>NZ_CP020121.1:0-880000 GCF_002056725.1 Comamonas kerstersii
TGGCCACGCTGTGGCTTGCAACTGCGTTTGAACGGCTGCCTTTCATGAAACACCGACCTCTTATTGCCATCGCTCTGACATGGGGCATCAGTGGCTGGGCATTTGCCGCCCCGCCGCTGCTGTCGCCCACCGAGCTTTCTGCCCTGCTGGACCAGCCACAGGTGCGCGTCATTGACATTCGCCCGCCGAAGGACTTTGCGGCCAACCATATTCCGGGAGCCGTGAATGCCCCGTATGGCAAATGGCGCGGCCCTGCCACCAATCCCGGTGAGCTGCCTGACCATGACAAGCTGGTCGCGCTGGTGCAGTCCCTGGGCCTGACGCCTGAGACCCATGCCGTCGTCGTTTCGCATGGCAAGGACACCACCGACTTTGGCGCCATGGCGCGCGTGTACTGGACGCTCAAGTCGCTGGGACTGAAGGAGCTGTCCATCCTCAACGGCGGCCTCAAGGAGTGGGAAGCTGCCAAGCTGCCTTACTCCAACGTCGCCATCCAGGTCGCGCCCAGCACCTATGCGCCCACGTTTGACGCCAGCTGGCTGTCGACCCGTGAAGAAATTTCCCAGAGCCTCAAGCTGAGCAACGCCCGTGCTGGTGGACTCGCGCCCTGATGCTTTCTACCAGGGCAAGACACAGGCGCCTGCCGCCAAGCTCGCAGGCACCCTGCCCGGCGCGGTGCAGCTGGATTTCAACCAGTGGTTCGAGCCCAAGACCAGCCGCTTTGTTGATGCAGACAAGGCCCAGGAAATTGCCGCCAGGATCCATGTGCCTGAAGGCCAGAATGCCGTGGCCTTCTGCAACACCGGCCACTGGGCCGCGACCGACTGGTTTGGCCTGAGCGAAGTGGCAGGCATTCCCAATGTGAAGCTGTACGCTGGCTCCATGGTGGACTGGACGCAGCAGCCGGACTTTCCTGCCATGCAGAACATGCCAGGCCGCGGTGAGCAGCTGATGCGCGCTACCAAGCAATGGTGGGAACGCAAGTTCAACTAACAACAAAAAAAGAGAGCTGTCAGCGCTTGTATTTATTGGGTTTCACATAGAAATCTATTGGAAACCTAGATATTTCAAGCGCTAGCCGCTCCTGATTTAGTATCAATAAGAGAGGTTGCCTTCCCATGAAGCGATTACCTTTGGCCATTCTGATGGCCTTGTTCTTTGGCTGGCTGCTGTGGTCAGTCTCCGTGCGCCAGGCCGCGCTGTTTGCCGTTGGCATCGGTCTGGGTGGCGTGCTGGCCAGCCGCCGCTTTGGCTTTACCACGGGCTGGCGCATGCTGGTGGAAGACAAAGACCCCTCCGGCGTCTTTGGCCAGCTGCTGTTGCTGGCGCTGGCGGCTTGCATGGCCATGCCGCTGCTGGGCTACTTTCCTGAACTGACCGCCGCCCTTGGCCCACCCAGCGTGAGCCTGATTGTGGGCGCCTTTATCTTCGGCCTGTGCATGCAGATTGCCGACGGCTGCGGCAGCGGCACGCTGTACAAGGCCGGTCTGGGCATTCCCATGAACGCCGCCGTGCTGCCCGTGTTTGCCATTGGCAGCTTTCTGGGCAGCGTGCATCTGGGCTGGTGGCTCGATCTCGGCCGCACTCAGCCCGTAGGCCTGGTGTCTGAATGGGGCTGGGATGTGGCCCTTGCCGCCACGCTGGCCGGTCTGGCGCTGGTGGCCGCAGGCATCAGCTTTTACTGCAAGCGCTACCACCTGAAGGCAGGCCGCCAGCCCAAGCCCATGTTCGTGCGCAAGTGGATCGTGGGCGCTGTGCTGCTGGCCATCTTTGCCACGTTGAACCTGGTGATTGCCGGCCAGCCCTGGGGCGTGGTCTATGGCTTTGGTCTGTGGGCCGCAAAAATTGCCAACACCACTGGCCTGATGGATCTGTCCACCAACTGGTTCTGGAGCCAGCCCGGCAATGCCGCACGCCTGCATGAGACCGTGCTGCTGGATGTAACCAGCATCACCAATATCGGCATTCTGGCGGGTGCCCTGTGGGTCAGCGCTTCCTCACCAGACTGCGGCAAGGCCCTGACCGGCAAGCAGTGGATCGTTGTGCTGATCGCCGGCCTGGTGCTGGGCTACAGCTCGCGCCTGGCCTTTGGCTGCAATGTGGGCGCCATGTTCTCGGGCATTTCCACGGGTTCCATCCACGGCTGGATCTGGGTGCCACTGGCCTTCGCAGGCACCATCTTTGGTCTGCGCATTCGCCGCCACTTTGGTCTGTAAAGGAAAGGACGCACAGCCATGAAACAAACTGTCGTACTGCGCACCGCGTTCTGGGTGATTTTGCTGGCCTTTCTGGCCTGGGACTTTCACACCTCCAAGCCCGTCGATCTGCGCTTTGAAGCGCCGCTGATCGCCGCAGGCTCGGGCGTGGCAGTCCAGGGCGGCCATTGCTCCATGCCGGACTGAGCCCCTCCTCGCACTACACAGCCCCTGGTCACCCCAGGGGCTTTTTTGTGTCCAGCGTGCAGGGCATGGGCCCACCTCAAAACGCAATTGGGAAATGTTCACTTCGCAGTACGCGATGCATATCGGCGCTTTTACCCACCAATTGCCTCCGTGTGCCACCACTTGTTGGCAAATTACGCGCACAGGCATTCATCAGCATGCAAGAGGCCCTGCCATTCAGTCTCGTCCAAAAAGTAACAATCTGCCACAATTTGTGTCGATTTCATTTGGTGATTCAGCTTCGACCATCCGACTGTGCTAGGAGCACAGCCCGTCGTTCTGGAGCAAGCAGGAAAAAAGGAAGAGATGCAAACGATAAAAAACCTCAGTATCCGGGCCAAGCTATGGCTGCTGGTGGCCTCGTTACTGGTGCTGACACTGGCCACCTCCATCACGCTGATGCTGGAACTCAACAGCGCCAACCAGCGCATGGCCAGCATCTATAACAACCGCGTGATGCCCATGCAGCAGCTCAAGCTGATTGCCGATGCCTACGGCATCAAGCTGGTGGAAACCACGAACAAGGTCTACAACCAGCAAATCCTGGCTGAATCCGGCAAGGACACGCTGACACAGGCGCGCAATGACGCGCAGGCTGCCTGGAACGCCTATATGCAGACCCAACTCACTGCTGAGGAAAAAGCGCTGGCTGACCGTGTCAACACCTTGCTGGAAGCCATTTCTCCGCGCATTGATGATGTGCTGCGCCTCTTTGAGCGCGATGACCACGAAGGTCTGGGTTCCTTCATCGAATACCGGCTTTTCCCCAGCGTGAGCCCGCTCGCCGCGAGTCTGCAGCAGCTGTCTGCCATGCAGGAGCAGCTGGCGCTGCAGGCCTATGAAGAAGCACAGGCCGCCAGCACCCGTACCATGATGCTGGCAGCAGTGACCGTTGCTATCTTGCTGGTACTGACCCTCATCAGCGCCAGCCTCATCATCCGCACCATCACCCGCAACCTGGACAGCGCCGTGCAGGTGGCCGAGACCGTGGCACAGGGCGATCTGCGCTCGCACATTGAAGTCACCTCCAAGGACGAGCTGGGCCGCCTGATGCTGGCGCTCAAGGGCATGAACAACAACCTGCTGAGCATTGTCGGCCGCATCCGCGAAAGCAGCGAGTCCATTGCCACCGGGGCCACCCAGATCTCGACCGGTAACAACGACCTGTCGCAGCGCACCGAAGAGCAGGCCAGCAACCTGCAGCAGACTGCGGCCAGCATGGAAGAGCTGGCTTCTACCGTGCGTCGCAACACCGACAACGCCCAGCAGGCCACCACCCTGGCCCGCAATGCTGCACACACTGCCAGCCAGGGCGGCGAGGCCATGGAGCAGGTCACA
Source organism: Comamonas kerstersii (assembly GCF_002056725.1). Taxonomy (NCBI): domain Bacteria; kingdom Pseudomonadati; phylum Pseudomonadota; class Betaproteobacteria; order Burkholderiales; family Comamonadaceae; genus Comamonas; species Comamonas kerstersii. The sequence continues at coordinate 3,780 of NZ_CP020121.1, forward strand.
CAGACCATGGAAACCATTTCTGCCAGCTCGCGCAAGATTGCCGACATCATCGGCGTGATTGATGGCATTGCCTTCCAGACCAACATCCTGGCGCTCAATGCTGCGGTGGAAGCCGCACGTGCGGGTGAGCAGGGCCGCGGCTTTGCCGTGGTCGCTGGCGAAGTGCGTGCTCTGGCAGGTCGCAGTGCCGAGGCAGCCAAGGAAATCAAGCTGCTGATCCAGCAAAGCGTCAGCCAGGTCAACGAAGGCACGACCCTGGTCGAAGCCACGGGCAAGACCATTGGCGACGTGGTGCAGCAGGTCCAGAGCGTGGCCGCCCTGATTCAGGAAATCAGCAACGCCAGCCAGGAGCAAAGCCAGGGTACCGGCCAGGTCAGCGATGCGATTGCCCAGCTCGACCAGGTCACCCAGCAAAACGCCGCACTGGTGGAAGAAAGCGCTGCCGCCGCCAACAGCCTGAGCTATCAGGCTGCCGAGCTGAACCGCCTGGTAGCCACTTTCAAGACCGGCAGTGAAAGCCAGCTGCAGGCTCCCCGACTGGCTCCCGCAGCTGCTGCACAGGCTGCACCTCGCAGCCATGCACTGGCATCCAGCCAGCAGGAGCCCATGCTGATCGAATAAGCGCTGCTCCGCACACCAGCGGCTCACCCTAAGCAAAAGGCCCTGGCGCAATGCCAGGGCCTTTTGTTTTTCTTGGGATCTGAACGCAAGCTGCGCTACACATTCCGCTTCTGACCGCGCGCCTGCGCCATGCGGCGTCTGGCCCAGCCTTTGAGCAGTGCTGGCGCGGCAATCAAAGCTACCACCGCGATCAGCAACGCCAGAGCCAGGGGGCGCTGCACAAAGATGGCCCAGCTGCCATGGCCCACAGCCAGCGCCTGGCGCAGCTGCACCTCGGCCAGTGGCCCCAGTGCCACGCCAATTACCAGCGGGGTGACAGGAAAGTCAAAGCGTCGCATGACCACGCCCAGCAGCCCCAGGCCATACAGCAGGCACAGATCGCCCACACTCTGGCGCATGCCATAGACCCCGGCTGTCGCCAGCACCAGCATGGCCGCATGCAGGTGTGGGCGGGGAATGCGCAGCAGCGGCGTCCACATGCGCACCAGCGGCATGTTCAGCACCCACAGCATGAGGTTGCTGATAAACAGCGAGCCCATCAGCACCCACACCAGCCAGTAGCCATTGCTGAACCACTGCGGCCCAGGCTGCATGCCGTAGTTCTGAAAGGCACCCAGCATCACAGCCGTGGCATTGCTGGTGGGAATGCCCATGACCAGCAGCGGAATCAAGGCCGCCGTCACCGTGGCATTGTTCGCAGCTTCCGGCCCGGCCACGCCTTCAATCGCACCCTCACGCCCAAACTCCCTGCGGCGCGGCTCGGAGGCCATATAGCGCTCCGAGGCATAGCTCACATACGTGGGCATATCCACGCCGCCCAGCGGTACACAGCCAAACGGCAGGCCAATGGCCGTACCGCGCAGCCAGGGCCGCCAGGAGCGCTTCCAGTCCTCGCGCGACATGCGTACACGCCCTACGGTGTTGAGCGTGTAGCGCACACGCCCTTCAAACATGGCTGCATGCAGCACCTCGGCCACGACCAGCAGGCCAACAGCTACCAGCACCATGTCAATGCCGTCGTACAGCAGCGGCAGCCCGCCTGTGAGCCGCTCCGTGCCGCCCACGGTTTCATGGCCGATGCAGGCCAGCGCAATGCCTGCGCACAGCGCCGTCACTCCACGCAGCGTGCTCTTGCCGATGGCGGCGCTCACCGCACCCAGTGCCATCACCATGAGCATGAAGATCTCTGCAGGCCCCAGCTTGCTCGCAATACCTGCCACCCAGGGCGCGGCCCAGACCACAAACAAGGCCGCCAGTGTGCCCGCAACCAGCGAACCCACCGCCGCCGTAGCCAGCGCCACCCCGGCACGGCCATTGAGCGCCATGCGCTTGCCCTCCATGGCTGTGACCATGCTGGCTGTCTCGCCCGGAGCGTTAAAAAGAATGGAGGTGGTCGAGCCGCCATACATGCCGCCACAGGCCACAGCAATAAAGAAGATGAAGGCCTGGGTCACATCCACATGAAACGTCATGGGCAGCAGCAGCGCCATGGCTGCCGACGCACCAAAGCCCGGCAGCACGCCCATCACCGTGCCCAGCACACAGCCTGCCAGTGCCCATGCCAAGTTCTGCACGGTACAGGCCAGCACCAGCCCCTGCCACAATGCCTGCATCACATCCATGGCAGCCACCCCGCTGGCAGGCTCACGCCCAGCACCCGTACAAACAGCACATACACCAGCGCCGCCAGCACCAGCCCCACCAGTACATCGGTCAGCACGCGCCTGCCGCGCAAGGGCAGATCAGGCTGTGCTGCGCGGCGCAGCCCCTGCAGAGCCAGCACGTAGCAAAGCGCTGCCGCCAGCACAAAACCGCTGTGGCGTATCAGCAGTGCACCCAGCAACATGCCTGCGCTCACCCACACCCAGGGTGTGATCTGCAGCTGCCCCTGCCCGGCAGACGCCGCCATGTTGCGCCAGCCCCCATGCCTTGCGTCCCACACCAGCCAGCCGCCACACAACAGCAATGCTGCAGCGCACAGCGTGGGCAGCAAAGCTGCACCACCATCGTTTTGCGCCGTCTGCGCAGGAATCCGCCATGCCCCCCATGCCAGCGCCAGTGCGGCCAGCACAATAGCGCCCCCCGCGCCCATCTGCCAGGCATGGCATGTCTGTCTTTCCATGGCTGTCTCGTTGTCTTGCTTGATGTTCTGTTCCGTCATCGCATGCTTTCCTGTGATTGCGTCACTGCGGCAGACAGGACACAGGCTGCCACCTGTGACCGTTGGTCATTCTGCGCAGGATCAAGGGCAGGCTGCCGCATCTTCCCGTTCATCGGTAGGGCTGCAGACAGTAAAAACCCGCAGCAGCATGCATATTCCTTCGCAGCAGAAGTTGCTACATCCGGGAAAATCACGGCCATGAGTGAAATTTCTTCCATGCGCCTGGACAAGTGGCTGTGGGCTGCACGCTTTTACAAGACGCGCAGTCTTGCGGTTGAACAAATCAGCAAGAACCGCGTGACCGTGAACGCCATGGCAGCCAAGGCTTCGCGTGAAATCCGTGTAGGCGACACCATTGCCCTGCGTCAGGGTGATGTACCCAAGACCGTCAAGGTACTGGGCCTGAGCAATATGCGCGGCCCAGCCCCCGTGGCTCAGCAGCTGTACGCCGAAACGCAGGAGAGCATGGCCGAGCGTGCACGCCTGGCCGAGCAGCGCCGCCTGGCCCCTGAGCCAGCCGCCAGCATTGCCACCCAGCACACTGGCCGCCCTACCAAACGCGACCGGCGCAGCATCGAGCGCGTACGCCAGGACTGGGGCGATCGCTGGAGCGCCAGCTGGGACGGCAATTGAGCCGCTGTCCAGACAAGGCCCAAAAACCATTCATCGGAACCTTTTGTCAAAACCTGCTCCAATCCCTTGCTATTGATTTGTGAACAACAGCCGCATAGGCTGCAAGGGATTTGCCGTGATTTCTCAGAAGTTTTCAGCACGCAGTGCACGTGCTGCCTTGGGTGCCCTTTTGGGCATCACCCTGCTCAGCGCCTGCTTGGGCAACAGTTCGAGCTCTCAGGCCAGTACCCCCGCCACACCCGCAGCACGCGCTGCAACCAGTGACAGCTTCAAGAGCTGCCGCCAGTTCTTTGCCGCCGGCCAGCCGCCTATCATCCATACCCAGTCCAAACTGCGTGACCTGTGCTATGACGCCTTTGCCATCATGCACAACGGCAATACACGCACGCCCATGTATGTGGCGCAGCGCATGAACCGCGCACTGGTAGCCGATGCGGACGAAAAGCGCACCAACAAGTTCTTTGCAGACGCCCGTCTGCCTCGTGCCGAGCGTGCAGAACTGAGCGACTACAGGAACTCCGGTTACTCACGTGGCCACATGGCACCTGCTGCAGACATGCCCACCGCACAGGCCATGGCACAGAGCTTTTCGCTGGCCAATATGGTGCCCCAGTCCATGAAGCAGAACAGCGGCCCCTGGGCACGCATTGAAAAAGACACGCGCAGCTACGCCAGCCGCGCCAAGGGCGATGTCTACATCATCACCGGCCCCGTGTTTGACCAGAAGCCCAGCACTGTGGGCGACAACAAGGTGGCTGTGCCCAGCTATCTGTACAAGCTGGTCTATGACGCCAGCACCAACCGCGCCTGGGCACACTGGCAGCCCAACCGCGACGATGCACGTGTGAGCAAGCCCATCAGCTATGCCGAGCTGGTCAAGCGCACCGGCATTGAATTTCTGCCCGGCGTCCAGCCCCATTAAATTTCAAGCAAAAATATCCGCTAGCGCTTATCTATCAAGCGCTGGCAGCTATGGGTTTTGAATCTACCTGCACTTGCACGCAGCGGCTGGCAGGCACATCCAGCCAACGCGCAGCAGCGGCCTGCAGCGCACTGAGCTGCCCGGTGGTCATAAGCTGTATCTGCTGCGCCCCAGCCAGCGCCGCCGGGTCACGGTCTGCAGGCTCTGCACGCAGCGTCTGCGCCTTGTTCAGCAGGCGGCGCGTCTGGCGTGCAACGGCTGCGCCGGTATCAATCAGCTGCACATCCGGCCCCACCAGGGCGCGCAGCTGTGGCTTGGCAAACACATAGTGGGTGCAGCCCAGCACCAGCGTGTCCATCTCTCCAGTCTTCAAGCCAAATTGGCCTAAAGCGCTGATATAGCGGGCGCAAAGCGCTTGTACTTCCATAGCGCCATCTTCGGCCTGCGTACTCAGCTCAATCGCTCGTGCCAGGCCATCGCAGGCCTGTGCATGAAACTGCGTGTGCTGCCCATGCTCGTGCAGCAGCTTGTGAAAGCGGCGGCTTTCCACCGTGCCCCGTGTTGCCATCACCCCCACATGGTGCGTCTGGCTGGAAAGGGATGCGGGCTTGATCGCGGGCTCCACCCCGATCATGGGCAGATCCGGCAGGGCCGCACGCAGCGACTCCACCGCCGCAGCCGTGGCCGTATTGCAGGCAATCACCAGCGCCTTGATGCCATGCCGGGCACGCAGATGGTGGGCAATCGCATGCGTGCGCGCCTGCACAAAGGCATCGCCACGCTCGCCATAGGGCGCATGGCCGCTGTCTGCCAGATAGACAAAGTGCTCCTGCGGTAATTCATGGCGCAGCGCCTGCAGCACGCTCAGGCCACCAATACCGCTGTCAAAAACACCAATGGGCGCAGCTGCCAAGGTCATGATGTGAAAAAAGTCCGGAAGTCCACACAATAAGCCGCCAAGTATGCGCCTGCGCAGCCCATGGGCGAAGGCTGCAGACAACAAACCCCTGCAGGCCTGGGCCTTGCAGGGGCTCGTGACATACGCAAGCTCGCAGTCAACGCCGCGAACACCACCCTAGGGCATGGTTTCAAGATAGGTGGCCACCGCTGCAATGTCCTGGTCCGTCATGGCCTTGGTCACGAATGCCATGTTCGGGTCAGAGCGCACGGTGCTGCCATCGCGGTAGCGCTTGAGCGTCATGTCCACATAACCGTAATGCTGGCCAGCAATGCGCGGCAGGCGCTCATTGCCATGACCGTCGGCAGCGTGGCAGTTGATGCAGATGCGCCCATAGTAAGCCTTGCCTCGGGCGTACAGTTCCTGGTCTGCAGGCTGACGCACAGGCAGTTTTTCCTTCTCGTAGAACAGCACCATGCCCACCATCTCATCGCGGTTCATGGCCTTGAGAATACCTTCCATGAAAGCGTTCTTGCGCTCACCCTGCGAGAACTGGCGAATCTGTTCCACCAGATACGCCGGGTTCTGCCCCTCCAGATAAGGCACTTCCAGAAACTCGCGGCTTTTCTGTGGTCCGTGGCAGTTGGCACACACTGCTGCGACTTTCTTGCCGAGGCTGTACAGCCGCTGACCCAGTTCCGGGTTGCCCTGGGCCTCCTGCAAACGCGCCTGCAGCGCTGCCTGGGTGATAGGTTGCTTGGAGTTGCTGCCAGCCATGGACCATGGTGCAACCAGCGACAACGCGGCAATCAATGCGGTTTTCAGGCACAGATGCCGTGGAACACAAAAGCGCAAATGCATGGGTCGTTCAAAGCAAGAGGTGTAGGACAAAACCTCACCATTATCAATACATCTTCTTGCGATTCCAGCCCCTGTCTGCAGCTTCAACAAAGCTTGATCCAACAACTTGTCAAAGCGCAAAAAACACGCTCAATCAGCCTCGGACTAACCCTCAATACACGTATGCACCAATACGCTTTTACTTACGTTTGGTTTCAACTAGGGTTTCGCACGATCGTTCGTTTTTGAAAAGCGCCTGGCTGGTCCGCTCGACCAGCGCCGCATTGGAAGGTCATGGTGAACCGCCGCATGAAACACATCAGCGTGACAAAAAAACTCTGGCTCAGCGTAGTCTGCATCGTTCTGGGGGCCATCATCATCGTGGGCCATGCAGGCTATAACTCCGCCAGCCACCAGCAAAAGTTCAACCAGCAGGACAGCCTGCTGTCACAACGACTGGATCAGGCCGCACAGTGGAGCGCACTGGCCCAGGTCAACACCGTGCGCACACAGGCTGCACTGGCCAGCGGCAGCGCCGAGGATGCCCGTCGCTTTGAAGCTCAGATGGCACAGACCCAGTCCACGCTGCAGACGCTGATTCAGCAGCTCACCACCACCAGCCTCGACGCTGAGCAGCAGGCCACGGTGCAGCTGCTGGCCCAGCAGCGCCAGCAGCTGCAAAGCCTGGGTGCACAGGCGCTGCAACTGAAAGCGCAGGGGCACAGCCTGCAGCTGCAGGATCTGCGTCAGCGCTATGACCAGGCCGCACAGGCCTACATCCAGGCACTGCAGCAGTTTGTGAGTCAGCAGGCCGAGCAGCTGGCGCAGATGCGCTCTGACATGGGCGCCGCACGCCAGGGCGTAGTGCGTGCCGCTGCCATCAACATGGTGTTTCTGCTGCTGGGCATTGCCGTGGGTGCCTATCTGCTGATCAACAGCATCCGCCGCTCGCTGCAGCAGGCCAACCAGATGGCCGAACAGATTGCCAGTGGTGATCTGAACATCACGCACCAGAGCACACGGCGTGACGAATTCGGTCAGCTGCTGCAGTCGCTGCAGCACATGAGGCAGTCTCTGTCGCGCATGATCGAAGACGTGCGCCACAGCAGTGAAGCCATTCACCTGGCCAGCGATGAAATCGCCTCGGGCAACCAGGACCTTTCACAGCGCACTGAAATCACCTCCAGCCACCTGCAGCAGGCCGCAGCTGCCATGGTGCAGCTGACCCAGACCCTGCAGGACACTGCCCACAGCGCCCAGCAGGCGGCAGAGATGGCACAGCAGGCCTGCGGCGTAGCCCAGCATGGCGGCACCGTCGTGCATGACGTGGTCCAGACTATGACCGACATCCACCAGCGCAGCCAGAAGATTGCCGACATCATCGGCGTGATCGACGGCATTGCCTTCCAAACCAACATCCTGGCGCTGAACGCTGCCGTAGAGGCTGCGCGTGCAGGCGATCAGGGCCGTGGCTTTGCCGTGGTCGCTGCCGAAGTGCGCTCCCTGGCTCAGCGCAGTGCACAGGCCGCCAAGGAAATCAAGGCGCTGATTCAGGCCTCCGTAGACCGCATTGCCGATGGTGCACAGCTGGCGCAGGACGCAGGCAGCACCATGACCGAAGTGGTACAGGCCATCCAGCATGTCACCCAGGTCATGGAAAACATCAACCACCATGCGGCTGAACAGCGTGACGGCGTAGCGCAGGTCAATGAAGCCGTGGGCTCACTCGACCAGATGACACAGCAAAACGCCGCCCTGGTCGAAGAAAGCGCCGCGGCTGCCCACAGCCTGCGCGCCCAGTCGGAGCATCTGCGTGCACTGGTGCAGCGTTTCAAGGTGCAGCATGAAGCAGCGCAACCTACAGAGTCACTGCAACGCATACCAGCATCATTGGGCAGCGCGGGTCAGCCCACCCAGCAAGCCGCTGCGCTCACGGTCTGAGCGCCTGTCTGGTGCTCTACGGCATAAAAATTGCACCACAGCGGGGAATCACCATTCCCAAGCCCCGCCATGGATACTGCTCTGCACTTTCTGACCGCTGCACGCCAGTGTGAAATCAATGAACTGCAACAGCTGCTGCGCACCAGCAGCTTTGTTCGGACACTTGCCGAACTGATCCATGCCCTGCAAAAGGAAAGAGGCCTGTCCAGCATCTGGCTGGCCAGCCAAGGCAGTCGTGCTGCGCAATCCTTGCAGGCGCAGCGTATATCCAGCGATCAGGCCATTGCCACCGTGCGCGACATGCTGCATACGCTCGATGTCTCCAGTCTTTCGGGTGGGCAAGGTGCTCGCCTGTGCAGCGATATTGCCTATGTATTGCAAGGCATTGAGGCGCTGCCTGCGCTGCGCCAGCACGTCACGCAGCAGCGCCTGAGCGTCAACGACTCGACACAAGCCTATGCACGCCTGATTGCAGGCTTGCTGGCGGTCGTGTTTGAAGCCGCAGACAGCGCCACTTACCCCAGCATCTCTCGCCTGCTGGTGGCCATGTTCCACTTCATGCAGGGCAAGGAGCTGGCAGGTCAGGAGCGTGCCACCGGCGCAGCAGCCTTTAGCGCTGGGCGCAGCGACAGCGAGCGCCAGCAGCACTGGCTGCATTTGATTGAGTCGCAGGAACGCTGCTTTCAGGTGTTCGCGGAATGCGCGCCTGCCGATCTGATCCTTGAGTGGAATCAGCTCGTCGTCATGGGCCCTGACCAGATCACCATTGAACGTCTCAGACGGATTGGCTGTACAGCCATAGCCAGCGCGCCACTGCCACGTGATCTCAGCGAAGTGTGGTTTGAAGCATGCACCCACGTCATGGATGGCATGCACCAGATTGAATCGAAACTGGCTCAAACGCTGGTTCAGGAATGTACGGCCCACCTGCACAGTGCGCAGCAAGCGCTGAAGCAGCCAGCCCAGCTCACACAGCCGAGCACGGAAGATGTATGGCCTGAATTCTTTGCCCAAGCCTCCAGGCACTCATGGGATGCACAGCTCACAACCCAGTTCAAAGCCTCCGTGCTACAGGTCGTTCAGGAACAGTCACAACGCCTGCAGACCATGCGCACTGAGCTGGAAGCTGTCCGGCAGGCCCTGAATGAGCGCAAAGTCGTGGAACGCGCCAAGGGCATGCTGATGACGCAGCAAAACCTCAGCGAGAGCCAGGCCCACAAGCTGCTTCGCCAGACTGCGATGACACAGAACCGCCGCATTGTGGACGTCGCCCAGTCTGTACTGTCGATGGCTGAACTGCTGAATCTGCGCGAAACATAAACTGGCACGCTTCGTGCATACAGATGCAACGAATCCCGGCCAACGGCGGTCTGGAGACAGTACATCAAGGACAACGGCGTCCCATCCCCTGCTCTGGCAGGCCGGATCGGGACGCCGTTTGTTTTCTACCTCTTATGCGTTCTTAGTTCAGCCTCGAAGGAGCAGTACCATGGCACAACACCCCTCTGCCAACCCCATTGCGCAAACTGCGACCAATCCCTCCCGCCGCCGCTTTCTGAGCCAATCGTCCAGCATGGCTGCTGGCGCCCTGCTCTACACACAGCTGGGCCACCATGGTGCCTGGGCAGCAGGATCTGACGCCCCTGAAAAAAAGGAAGTCAAGATCGGATTCATTCCGCTGACAGACTGCGCCAGCGTCGTCATGGCCTCCGTGCTGGGCTTTGACCAGAAATACGGCGTCAAGATCATTCCCACCAAGGAAGCCAGCTGGGCCGGTGTGCGCGACAAACTCAGCAATGGCGATCTGGACATGGCCCATGTGCTCTATGGTCTGGTCTATGGCCTGCAGCTGGGCGTTGGCGGCGCGAAAAAGGACATGGCCGTTCTGATGACGCTCAACAACAATGGCCAGGCCATCAGCCTCTCCAAGAAACTGGCAGACAAAGGTGCTGTGGATGCCGCCAGCCTGGCCCAGCTCATGGCCAAGGAAAAGCGCGATTACACCTTTGCCCAGACCTTCCCCACCGGCACACACGCCATGTGGCTGTACTACTGGCTGGCCAGCGCAGGCATCAACCCGTTCAAAGATGCGAAGGTCATCACCGTCCCGCCTCCACAGATGGTGGCCAATATGCGCGTGGGCAACATGGATGGCTTCTGCGTGGGCGAACCCTGGAACCACCGCGCCATCATGGACAAGATTGGCATCACCGCAGTGACCTCTCAGGACATCTGGCAGGACCACCCAGAAAAGGTGCTGGGCACCACGGCCGACTTCGTCAAACAGAACCCCAACACCGCGCGCGCCGTGATGATGGCGATTCTCGAAGCCAGCCAGTGGATTGACGCCAGCCTGCAGAACAAGGTCAAGATGGCCGAAACCATTGCCGACAAGTCCTACGTCAACACCAACGTAGACGCCATCAACCAGCGCATTCTGGGTCGCTACCAGAACGGCCTGGGCAAGACCTGGGACGACGCCAACCACATGAAGTTCTTCAACGATGGCAGCGTGAACTTCCCCTATCTGTCGGATGGCATGTGGTTCCTCACCCAGCACAAGCGCTGGGGCTTGCTCAAGGAGCACCCTGACTATCTTGCCGTGGCCCAGCAGATCAACCAGATTGATCTGTACAAGCAGGCGGCCTCACAGCTGAACATTGCCGTGCCCAAGAACGTCATGCGCAGCAGCAAACTCATTGACGGCAAGGTCTGGGACGGCAGCAATCCCGCCCAGTACGCCGACAGCTTTGCCATCAAGGTTTAAGGAGCACTTCCATGGTCAGTGCCGTTTTCCACACCCCAGCGCCTGCTGCATCAAGCGCACCGCCTGCGAGCAGCGCCACCCCATCTACGCCCACGCTGGATCACAGCGCAAGCGCTGCTGCCCCTGCTACTGCGGCCAGCGCAACACATGCAAAAGCCCCTGTGGCACAGACGGCTCGCAAACTCGCCAGCGCAGCTTTTCCGCCTTTGCTGGGTTTTGTGCTGCTGATTGGCATGTGGTCGCTGATTTCCAGCTCCACCGACGGAGCCATCCCTACCCCACTGGCGACCTGGCAGCAGGCCATCACGGTGTTCAGTGATCCGTTCTACCGCAATGGCCCTAATGACCAGGGCATCGGCTGGAATGTGCTGTCTTCACTGCAGCGTGTGGCCATGGGCTTTGGTCTGGCGGCACTGGTCGGCATTCCGCTGGGCTTTGTGATTGGGCGCTTTGCGTTTCTCTCGCGCATGTGCAACCCCATCATTGGCCTGCTGCGCCCTGTCTCCCCCCTGGCCTGGCTGCCCATCGGTCTGCTGGTCTTTCAGGGTGCCAACCCTGCCGCCATCTGGACCATCTTCATCTGCTCCATCTGGCCCATGGTCATCAACACGGCCGTTGGCGTACAGCGCGTACCGCAGGACTACATGAACGTAGCCCGAGTGCTCAACCTCTCCGAATGGAAGATCGCCACCACCATCCTGTTCCCAGCCGTGCTGCCCTATCTGCTGACCGGTGTGCGTCTGGCCGTGGGCACCGCCTGGCTGGTGATCGTGGCAGCCGAGATGCTGACTGGCGGCGTAGGCATTGGCTTCTGGGTCTGGGACGAATGGAACAACCTGAACGTGACCAACATCATCATCGCCATCTTTGTCATCGGCGTAGTCGGTCTGATGCTGGAGTGGGCGCTGGTCAAACTGGCGTCAGCCTTTACATATGAAGAGGTGAAGTCATGAGCGATAAATTCATCGAGATCCAGAACGTCGCACAGACCTTCCAGACCAGCAAGGGCCTGTTCCCTGCGCTGCGCGACATCAACCTCAGCATTACCAAGGGCGAGTTTGTCAGCCTCATCGGCCACTCGGGCTGCGGCAAGTCCACCCTGCTCAACCTGATTGCAGGCCTGACCACACCCACAGCAGGCGTGCTGCTGTGTGCCAATCGTGAAATCAAAGGCCCCGGCCCGGAACGCGCCGTGGTGTTCCAGAACCACTCGCTGCTGCCCTGGCTGACCTGCCACGCCAACGTCTATCTGGCTGTGGAGCGCGTGTTTGGCAAGCATGAAAGCAAGGCTCAGCTCAAGGCCCGCACCGATGCGGCCCTGGAACTGGTGGGCCTGAGCCATGCAGCCAGCAAACGCCCCGGTGAAATCTCCGGCGGCATGAAGCAGCGCGTAGGCATTGCCCGTGCGCTGTCCATGGAGCCACAGGTGCTGCTCATGGACGAACCCTTTGGTGCACTGGATGCCCTCACCCGCGCCAAGCTGCAGGACGAACTGCTGGAAATCGTGGCCCGCACGCAGAGCACTGTGGTCATGGTCACGCACGATGTGGATGAAGCCGTGCTGCTGTCCGACAAGATCGTGATGATGACCAACGGCCCTGCCGCCACCATTGGTGAAGTGCTGCCCGTCCCCCTGCCCCGTCCACGCGACCGCGTGGCCCTGGCTGAAGATGCGGAATACCAGCGCTGCCGCAAGGCAGTGATCGACTTTCTCTACACCCGCCAGAAGCACGTGGAAAAAGCGGCCTGATCACACAAAACCGCTACCAACCAGCCACCAGCCCTGTGCAGGTGGCTTTTTTCATGTGCGGCACATTTCGCCATGCACACCTTGGTGCACATGCACCATCAAAGTGCAGCAAGGCAGCGAGCGCTCCCAGCTGCAGGCATCCACAAGGGCCGCTCTGCCTGGCACAGCTTTTGCAACAAACAGCACGCAGCCAAAGCTGGCTGCAGGGTTGAGGTGCAACGACGGACCAGAACCCAAGACAAAGGCGTCTTTCCTCGCGGCCATGCTGCGCAGGGAATGGCGCCTTTTTTGTTTCCTAGTCCAACACACGCACGAGGGTCGTAATGAAAAAGTTCAAACTGGTCTTGGTTGGTAACGGCATGGCCGGAATCCGCACGCTCGAAGAGCTGCTCAAGATTGCCCCCGAGCACTATGAGATCACCGTCTTCGGTGCCGAACCCCACCCCAACTACAACCGCATCCTGCTCTCACCCGTACTGGCTGGAGAGCAGACGCTGGAAGAAATCGTACTCAACGACTGGAACTGGTACCACGACAACGGCATCACGCTGCATGCGGGCTACCAGGTCACGGAAATCAACCTCATCCAGCGCACAGTGACTGCCACAAACAAAGAAGGCCAGACCATCACGGCCGCTTACGACCGCCTGGTGCTGGCCACGGGATCGAACCCTTTCATACTGCCTGTGCCCGGCGCTGATCTGGATGGTGTTATCGGCTACCGCGACATTGCAGACACGCAGGCCATGATTGATGCTGCCGAGCGTTACACACAGGCTGTGGTCATCGGCGGCGGCCTGCTGGGCCTGGAAGCCGCCAACGGACTGAGCAAGCGCGGCATGCAGGTCTCGGTCGTGCATGTGAACGACTGGCTCATGGAACGCCAGTTGGACGACGTCGCCGGCAAGATGCTGCAGCAGTCTCTGCAAGCGCGTGGCCTGAACTTTCTGATGCAGGCCCACACGCAGGAACTGCTGGGTGATGCCAATGGCCGCGTACGCGCCGTGCGCTTCAAGGACGGCCGCGAAGTACCTGCCCAGCTGGTGGTCATGGCCGTAGGCATTCGCCCCAACACCGCACTGGCGCAAAGCGCCCACCTGCATGTGGACCGCGGCATTGTGGTCAGTGACACCATGCAGACCGTAACCGACCCGCGTATCTACGCCGTAGGGGAATGTGCCAACCACCGCGGTATTGCCTATGGCCTGGTTGCTCCCCTGTTCGAGCAGGCCAAGGTGCTGGCCAACCACCTGGCGGAGTGGGGCATTGCGCGCTACACGGGCTCGCTCACTTCCACCAAGCTCAAGGTCACAGGCATAGATCTGTTTTCTGCAGGCAACTTCCAGGGCGATGCAGATACCGAAACCATCGTGCTGCGTGACCCGTTTGCCCCCGGCGGCGGCATCTACAAAAAGCTGGTGCTCAAGGACAACAAGCTGGTGGGCGCCTGCCTGTATGGCGACACCGTCGATGGCAGCTGGTACTTCAAGCTGCTGCGGGAAGGCCGCTCGGTGGCAGACATCCGTGACCGCCTGATCTTTGGTGAATCCAATATCGGTGACAGCGGCCACCAGGGCCACAACAAGGCCTCCAGCATGCAGGACAGTGACGAGGTCTGCGGCTGCAATGGCGTCACCAAGGGCACTATCTGCAAGGCCATCAAGGAAAAAGGGCTGTTCACACTGGAAGACGTGCGCAAGCACACCAAGGCCAGTGCCAGCTGCGGCTCCTGCACGGGGCTGGTTGAACAAATCATCATGTTCACCGCCGGGGGCGACTACTCCGCAGCCCCCAAGACCAAGGCCATCTGCGGCTGCACCAGCCATGGACACCAGGCTGTGCGCGATGCCATTCGTGACCAGCACCTGCTGCGTATCAGCGATGTGTTTGCCGCGCTGGACTGGCAAACCCCCAACGGCTGCCCAACTTGCCGCCCCGCCATCAACTACTACCTGATCTCCACCTGGCCGAAAGAGGCCCAGGATGACCCGCAAAGCCGGCTGATCAACGAGCGCTCCCACGCCAACATCCAGAAAGACGGCACGTATAGCGTGATTCCTCGCATGTGGGCCGGAGAGACCAATGCCGACGAGCTACGCCGCATTGCAGACGTGGTGGACAAGTACCAGATTCCCACCGTTAAAGTCACAGGCGGCCAGCGCGTGGACCTGCTGGGCGTCAAAAAGGAAGATCTGGTGAATGTGTGGCGTGATCTGGGCATGCCCAGCGGCCACGGCTATGCCAAGGCGCTGCGCACCGTCAAGACCTGCGTGGGCAGCGAATGGTGCCGCATGGGCACGCAAGACAGCACCCAGATGGGCAAAGACCTGGAGCACGCCATGTGGCGCATGTATGCCCCGCACAAGGTCAAGTTCGCCGTCAGCGGCTGCCCGCGCAACTGTGCCGAGGCTGGTATCAAGGACGTGGGCATCATCGGCGTAGACAGCGGCTGGGAGATGGTCATTGGCGGCAATGGCGGTATCAAGACCGAGGTGGCCCAGTTCTTCACCAAGCTCAAGACCGCCGAGGAAGTGCTGGAGTACACGGGGGCCTTCATGCAGCTGTACCGCCTGGAAGGCTGGTATCTGGAGCGCACCGTGCACTTCCTGGAGCGCGTGGGCATGGACTATGTGAAGCAGCGCATTCTGGAAGACCACGCCGGACGCAAGGCACTGTGGGAGCAGCTGCAGTTTGCGCTCGATGGCGAGCCTGACCCCTGGTTTGAATTCAGCAAGGCCGCCGTCGATACGCGCCAGTTTGACCGCGTCATTCCCATCCAGGTGGCAGCACCTGCCCCCACCTCTGTGACTGCCTGAACCCATTGCTTGAAAAG
Source organism: Comamonas kerstersii (assembly GCF_002056725.1). NCBI lineage: Bacteria > Pseudomonadati > Pseudomonadota > Betaproteobacteria > Burkholderiales > Comamonadaceae > Comamonas > Comamonas kerstersii. The sequence continues at coordinate 19,146 of NZ_CP020121.1, forward strand.
GAATTTCCCATGACAACCTGGCAACTGATTTGCGCTGTGGACGACATCCCCGTACTCGGTGCACGCCGTGTAGCACGTGCCCAAGGTCTTGACGTCGCGGTATTTCGCAACGCCAGCCACGAAGTCTTTGCACTGCTGGACCGCTGCCCGCACAAGGGCGGCCCACTCTCCCAGGGCCTGGTGTTTGGTCGCAGTGTGGCCTGCCCGCTGCACAACTGGACGATTGCACTCGACAACGGCCACGCGGCCGCACCTGACGAAGGCTGCACCCCCAGCTTTCAGGTCAAAGTAGAGGAAGGACAGGTCTATCTGGATGCCGAAGAACTCGCCACCGTTGCGCTGGACCTGACACGCCCCATCGCTGGCCCCGCCCAGCGCTGCTCCGGCCAGCGCTGCTCCAGCATGGCCTGACGGCATAGCACCACAAAGGATGCGCCCATGACCTCTACCACAACCCGTTCTACCTGCCCCTACTGCGGTGTCGGCTGCGGCGTGCTGATTGAAAGTGATGGGCAACGCATCACCGGTGTACGTGGCGACCCTGAGCACCCAGCCAACTACGGGCGTCTGTGCACCAAAGGCAGCACGCTGCACCTGAGCAGCGACCCTGTGCTGGCACAGCAGACGCGGCTGCTGCAGCCCATGCAGCGCCTGCAGCGTGGCGCTACACCTGAGCCCATCAGCTGGGACAGTGTCATCGAACTTGTTGCCACACGCATGGCCGACATCGTGCGCCAGCATGGTCCGGATGCGGTTGGCATCTACGGCAGCGGCCAGCTGCTGACCGAGGATTACTACGTGTTCAACAAGCTCACCAAAGGGCTGCTGGGCACCAACAATATCGATACCAACTCACGCCTGTGCATGAGCAGCGCTGTGGCGGGCTACAAGAGCACCCTGGGTGCGGATGCACCGCCTGCCTGCTACGAGGATGTGCAGCATGCGCAGTGCCTGTTCATCGTCGGCAGCAATGCTGCCTGGGCCCATCCCGTGCTGTTTCGCCGCATTGAAGATGCACGCGTGGCCAACCCGCAGCTCAAGATCATCGTCGCCGATCCGCGCCGCACTGAGACAGCGGAAATGGCCGACCTGTACCTGCCCCTGCAGCCCGGCACCGATGTGCTGCTGTTTCACGGCATGCTGCACATCATGCTCTGGGAAGGCTGGATAGACCACGACTACATCGCCCAGCACACCACCGGCTTCGCCGACCTGAAGCAGCTGGTTCGCGACGCCACGCCCGAGAAAGTGGCGCGCACCTGCGGCATTGCCCCAGCCGATCTGCACCAGGCCGCACGCTGGTTTGCACTCGGCGGTGATGCAGAGACCGCTGCGCAGCGGCAGCCCACCCTGAGTCTGTACTGCCAGGGCCTGAACCAGAGCAGCCAGGGCACAGCCAAGAATGCGGCACTCATCAACCTGCACCTGGCCACGGGACAAATAGGCCGCGCCGGGGCCGGGCCGTTTTCGCTCACCGGCCAGCCCAATGCCATGGGCGGGCGTGAGGTAGGCGGAATGTCCAACCTGCTCAGCGCGCACCGCGACATGGGCAATCCTGCGCACCGCGCTGAAGTAGCCGCGCACTGGGGCGTGGACGAGGTGCCCGCCACACCCGGCAAGAGCGCTGTCGAAATGTTTGAAGCTGCAGCCCAGGGCCAGATCAAGCTGCTGTGGATTGTGTGCACCAACCCGGCCCACAGCATGCCTGACCAGCAACTGGTGCGCCGCGCCCTGGAAGCCGCCGAGCTGGTCATCGTGCAGGATGCTTTTGCCACCACCGCCACGGCAGGCTTTGCAGACCTACTGCTGCCTGCCACGACCTGGGGGGAAAAACTCGGCACCGTCACCAATAGCGAACGCTGTATCTCCCGCGTACGTGCTGCCCTGCCCCCGCTCGGTGAAGCACGCCACGACTGGCAGATTGCCGTGCAGATTGCCCAGCGCCTCGAAGCCTTGCTGCGCCCCGGCCAGCCCACGCTCTTCCCCTATGACACAGAGCAGCCCGCTGCCAGTGCACAAGCCATCTGGGAAGAACACCGCGAAAGCACCCGTGGCCGTGATCTGGACATTACCGGCCTGTCCTGGGAACTGCTGGAACAGCGTGGCCCACAGCAATGGCCCTACCCCGCCGGGGCCACACAGGGACAGCCTCGTCTGTATGCCAACGGTATCTTTCCCACACCCGATGGCCGTGCGCGCTTTGCAGCCCAGGCTTACCAGCCCGTAGCAAAAGCCCGCAGCGCACACCACCCATTCAGCCTGACCACGGGCCGCCTGCGCGACCACTGGCATGGCATGAGCCGTACCGGCCAGGTGGCACGCCTGTTTGCCCATGTGCCTGAGCCACAGCTGCACATGCACCCGCAGGACATGGAACGCCGCCGTCTGCAGACAGGCCAGCTAGTACGCATCGAAAGCCGCTATGGCACGCTGATTGCCCCCGTGCAGGCCGATGCCACACTGGGCCTGTCCCAGCTCTACCTGCCCATGCACTGGGGCAGCGAATATCTGAGTGGTCATGACGCACAGGGGCAGCCTGTTGCTGGCGTCAATCAGCTGACCACCCCTGTGTTCTGCGCCCAGTCCAAACAGCCTGAACTCAAACATGTCCCTGTGCGCGTGGACGCGCTCACTCTGCCCTGGCAAATGGTGGCTGCGGCGTGGCTGCCTGCCGATGAAGTGCTGGCCGTGCGCCAGCAACTGGCCGCACTGATGCCCGCTTTTGCCTTTGCCTGCTGCGTGCCTTTTGGCAGTGCAGGCACTTTGCAGGACGCAGCCGCAGCGCGCAGCGGTGTGCTGCTGCGTGCAGCCAGCGACCGTGCACCAGATGCCGCGCTGCTGCAGCGGATGGCACACCTGCTGCATCTGGAAGGCGACAACCTGCTGCACTATGCAGACCCACACCGCAGCCACAGCCGCACACTGCTGCTGCGCCGTGGCGAGCAGGCCGCCATCCATCTGGAGGCCATGCTGCTGTGCGGGGATGCCAGCGCTGCCACCTCCTTGCTGCCACTGCTGCAGGCCCAGCAAGCCCTGCCCTTCACCAGCCAGCAACTGCTGCACCCCGATATGCAGGCAGCGCCTGCAGCAGTTGCACGCCAGGTGGTCTGCAGCTGCTGGGGGGTGGATGCCACAGCCATCCGTGCGCAGCTCTCTGTCTGCCATGGCAGCGACACCGACCGCCTGCACCAGCTGCAAGACCAGCTACGCTGCGGCACGCAATGTGGCTCCTGCCTGCCCACATTGCGCCAGCTGGTGCAGCAGACACCGGCGGCAGTGCGAGTACCTGAGACAGCACCACTTTGAGCAAGGAAACACCATGACGCACGCATTGCTCCCCCCGTCTGCTGGCAGCTGCACCTTGGTTGGTGCAGGCCCTGGCGACCCTGAACTGCTCACCATCAAGGCGCTCAAGGCCATTCAGCGCGCCACCGTGCTGCTGGTCGATGACCTGGTCTCTCCCGCCATCGTGGCACTGGCCGATCCCGGCACCCGCATCATCCATGTCGGCAAGCGCGGCGGCTGCCAGAGCACGTCGCAGGCCTTTATCGAAAAACTCATGCTGCAAGCCGTCAGAGAGGGAGAGCATATCGTCCGCCTCAAAGGGGGCGACCCTTTTATCTTTGGCCGTGGAGGGGAAGAAGTCGAGCACCTGCGTGCAGCCGGGGTGCAAGTCGAAGTCATCAACGGCATCACTGCAGGGCTGGCTGGGCTGACCAGCCTGGGTGCACCACTCACCCACCGTGACCGCGCCCATGGCGTGCTCTTTATCACCGGCCATCCCAAACCTGGGGGAGCGTCGCCCGACTGGCAGCAGATTGCGGCAACAGCACAGGCCGCCAAACTCACGCTGGTGATCTACATGGGCGTCGCAGTGGCTGCGCAGATTGCCCAGGAGCTACAGGCCGGAGGTCTTGCGCACAGCACGCCCGCAGCCATCATTCAGCACGCCAGCCTGCCCCAGCAGCGCCACGCCATCAGCACACTGCAGGCACTGGCACAGACCATGGCAGATCACCAGCTCGGCAGCCCCAGCATTCTGGTGATTGGCGATGTGGTGCGTGGCGTGGCCAGCGTGCAGCACAGTGCGCTGAACGGAGCAGACGCCTTGCGTGCTGTGGGGTGAGCGCAGTTTTTTATTTTGATAGCTGCCAGCGCTTATATATCAAGCGCTGGCAGCCATTTTTATGCTCAAAGTTTCAGCAACCCTCAGCGACCGCCGGTGATGTAATGCTCCAGCTGCTCAATCACAAACTGCTGCTGGGAGATGATGCTTTTGACCAGATCACCAATCGAGATCAGCCCCAGCAGCTTGCCGTCATCCACCACCGGCAGGTGGCGCAGGCGCTTGCGGGTCATCAGCTCCATGCATTCCTCGCTGGTCTGGCTGGGCTGCACAAACAGCACGGCTCGCGTCATCACATCGCGCACCGGGGTGTCCACGGAAGCCCGGCCCATCAGGGCAATCTTGCGGGCATAGTCGCGCTCCGTGAAGATGCCGACGATGGACTCGCCCTCCATCACCAGCAGCGCGCCGATGTCCTTGTCGGACATCAGGCGCAAGGCGTCATACACCGTGGCCGTGGGTGCAATGCGGATCACCGTGGACACAGCTTTGGACTTCAGAATCTCAGCAACAGTGGTCATGGCCAGCTCCAATCCATACAGGAGCTGCCATTCAAGCCCATCTGCTGGCGTGCAACAAGCGGGCTTGCACGCACTGCGGCAGTCAGTCGCTGACTGATTCGGCAGCTGCCTTCGCTGCAGACTTGGGCAGGATCAGGTTCAGCACCATGGCGGCCATGGCACCCAGTGTCACAGCAGAGCCCATCAGGTACTGCAGCATGGAGGGCAAAGTCTTCACCCAGGTCTCAGGGGCCAGCGTGGCAAAGAACGAAAAGATGATGGGAATGCCTACCACCAGCATGGCACGCTCCGTGAGCTGCACATGGCGCAGGATGCGAATGCCTGCCATGGCAATGGTGATACAGACCACAGCAAACACGCCACCAATCACCGGCGAGGGAATGGCTGCAATCAGGGCCGAAAACTTACCCAGAAAGCCCATGGCGGCCATCAGCACACCCGCTGTAATAAACACCATGCGGCTGGCCACGCCTGTGATGGAGATCATGCCTGCATTCGTTGAGTAGCCCGTCACGGGTGTGGCCCCCACCAGCGCAGCCAGACCGCAGCTCAGGCCCTCGCCCACTGCACCCCGGTCAATATTGCGGTCACTCAGGGGCTGCTCAATCACGGCAGAAACCGCAAACCAGGTGCCCGTAGTCTCGGCAATCACCACCATGTAGATCACGACAAAGGTGGCAATCGCTGGCAGGGAAAACGTCAGGCTATAGTCCACAAACGCCAGATTGGGCAGAGTCAGCCAGGGTGCATCCGCAATGCTTTGCCAGCTGAACAGCCCCAGACCCCAGGCCAGCAAAGTGCCGCCTGCCAACGCAATGACCACGGAAGACAGGCGCATCCACAAGCCAAAGCGATTTTGAAACCGCAGGCCCAGCATCATGGCAATCACCAGGAGCGTGGCAGACGCCGCGCCCAGCCCGATGGACTGGTCCAGATTCATGCTGCCATGCACCGTAAAGATATTGGCTTTGAGCGCAATCGGCAGCAGCGACAGGCCCACAATCAGGATGATGGTGCCACCCACAATCGGCGGAACCAGCCAGCGCACCACGCGGTGAAACACGCCCAGCGCCCCCAGTGCAATCACCACCAGCGCGCCCGGTATCAGCGCACCAAACACCGTGCTCAAACCGGCATAGCCACCGCCTGCACCCACAGCCACCGCCAGCACTGCACCCAGCGGAATATACGAAGGCCCTTGCGCCACGGGCATCTTCATGCACAGCGCCGTCTGGATGATGGTGGCCAGGCCTGCAGCCAGAAAGGTGGACTGGATCAGCGCTGCGGCCTCGCCATGCGACAGCGCCAGCGCTGCCCCAATGATGAAAGGCACCACATACACATCCATGGCCATGACGTGCTGCAGACCCAGCAGCAGCGCCTTCGGCGAGGAAACTTTGTCTTCAGGGCGGGCGATCAACTGCCCTTCGTAGCGTTCTTCGGTGGCACTCATGCGGCTTTGCAAGCGCTTGCTTTCTGGGCAAGCCTGATTGGATATATGAAGTGCCATATAGGCACTATGCAAAGCGGCGTATTGTCTGAGGATTACCCCGCTGGCCCGTTTTCCTCTGAGTGATGGCTCATCACCATTGAGGGATGTTGCAAGGCAGCACTGCCAAATCCCGCATAAACCGCTAGCACCCCCATCTCCACCCATGAGGGCAATCAGTACAGCGCTGCCCTTACGGCAAGTGGCTGCCGCGCCAGTGCATGGACAGCTGCACCTGGCCCGTGGCTTCATCCACGCTTTCTGCCCCATCGACCCAGCCATGGGCGCGGTAGAACGCCCGGCTGGCATGGTTGTCACGGTAGACCTGCAGCTCCAGCTGCGGGCGCTGGGCTTTGGCGTGCTGCATGAGGGCTGCACCCACGCCCTGCCCCTGCTGCTGCGGGGCCACAAAAATCGCGGCCAGCTGGTCTTCCACCAGTGCGTAAAAGCCCAGCACCTGCCCTGCATCCTCATAGACCCAGACCTGTGCAAACGGCAGATACACCGTGCGCATGGCTGGCAGCTGCTCCTGCCAGAACTGCGCAGGCACAAAGTCATGGGCGCGCACGGAGGCATCCAGCCAGATGCGCAGCACGGCTTCCATGTCTGAAGCGGTAAAAGGGCGAATCATGCGGATGGCACTCCCAGAACACGCACAGAGTGGCAATCACACGCCACCCTTAAAACCTATAAATTCATAGCTACCAGTGCTTGCTACATAAGCGCTAGAGGCCAATTTTGCTTAAATTTTCTGAAACACCAGCGTGCGGTTGTTCGCGGGCATGGCATGGTCGACCTGCAGCTGCAAGCCATGCTGCGCAGCCAGCGCCAGCACGGCTTCAAAGTCCCGAATGCCACTGGCCGCATCACGACCCTTGAGCCAGGCGTCAAAAGCGCAGTTGCTGTCACTGGTAAACCTGCCGCCATAGTTGAACGGACCATACACCGCAAACACACCGCCCGCAGGCAGGTGCTGGTCCAGCAGCGCAAACAGCTGCTCCACCAGCGGCCAGGCCACGATATGCAAGGTATTGCTGGTAAAGACCGCATCAAACGCGCCGCCCTCGGTCTGCGGCCAGCTGCTGCCAGACAGATCGAAAGCCACTGGCAAACGCAGATTGGGCGCAGGAAAGTCTGCATGCCAGGCCGCAATGCCTGCATGCAGCGCGGGCAGCTCACTGGTCTGCCAGACCAGATGCGGCAGGTGCGGTGCAAAGTACACGCTGTGCTGGCCCGTGCCGGAGCCAATTTCTAAAACATGCGTGCGGTCTGCAAACGCGGTTTGCAGTACTTCAAGAATGGGGGCCTGATTGTTTTCGCAGGACTGGGTAAAGGGACGCGTCATAGCTGCCATGATGGCACGTCTGCACGCCCTTGGCTGCTTGACTCAGGCTGAGAGCACATCAGGCAGCCAGGCACCGCTTTGTGCCTGAACTGCAATCGGCCGCGCCGGGAGAAGTCACAGGCCGTACAAACCGGCTGGAGACTCCATCGGCTGAGCCGCGACGTATCACTGCTGGTGCAGACCGCTCTTAGCCGCCGCGCACCATGGACATGATCTTGGCCGTATTCAGGCCGCGCGCTGTCTCCTGCATCTGCGGCAAATACTGCGACTGCAGCTGGCGGCCGTCCTGCATCACATGCTGGTAGGCGGCCTTGAGCATGTCCGTCGTCAACTGGCGACCACTTGCGTAGTACTGGTTGGCCACATGCCCCAGGGCATAGGTGCTGGCAAAGCTCATGCCGCTGCTGACGGCCTGCTTGCCCAGCCCACCCAGCAATCCACCGCCGACCTTGCCCAGCAGACCACCCAGCAGCTTGCGCCCGGCCTGCTCCAGATACTGCGAAGTCAATCCCACGCCCAGCGTTGCCAGAAAGTCTTTGATATGGCCGCTGTCCAGCTGATAACCATAGCTCTGGCCGATCTGATAGACCAGTCGCATCTGCAGCGGAATGATGGCCAGTGTGGACAGATTCTCTGGCAGCAGCTCAATGGCACCGTTAAGAATCGAGGCTTTCAAAATCTTGCTGTCCATTTCTTCCACAGACAAGGTACTGGGGCGGCGCTGCGCGGCATTCTGGGGCAAGGCATCGACTGCCGCAGGGTGTGGAGCGGCCACGCTGGCAGGCAGCTGCACCACGGCTTCTGGCGCAGCCGCCACTTGCACTGGCGCATCTGCCACGGCATGGGCCTGGGCATCAAACTGACCATAGGTACTGGCCAGTGCAGCTGCTGCACCAGCTGCTGTGCCAGCCACTGCACCAGTTACAGCGCCGGTAGCAGCGGTACCCTGACCGAGCGCCTGACGCAGCTGGGCCAGAAAGGCATCTTCCTTCACGCTGGTGTGGCCGTCCGCATCACATACGCATACGGCCATTTCATACGCCAGCTGGCGTGCTTCACTGCTTACCAGTCGGGCCACAGCAGACTCCAGGTTCACGCGACGCAGCAGCACGTCCTGATACAGACCCGGCAAATTGATGACCTGGTCACCCGCCAGCCCTTCGGCGACCTGACGGATCTGCTCACGCTCACGGTCATGCTTTTCGCCATCGGCAAACGAGGCCAAAAGGCACACAGTCAAAATAGCGCGAATTTCGTCGTGGGTCATGCAAAAAGCTCCAGGCAAAGATCAAGACAGTGTCTGAGTGTGCCAGCCCTGAGAAGGTTCCCCTTGCCTACTTCTTGAACCACGCCATCGCCTGCGGCGTGAACGTCAAGGCACAAGCCACGACTGGCAGCGCCAGCTGCAGCACATACAGCACCAGATGCAGGCCACCTTCGGGCATTTCAGGCTTGTAGATGGGGAATAAGACCAGCGATGCCCCCACCGCCAGTGCCAGCAAGCAGCGCATGACATTGCTGCCGCGATACAGGCTGTACGCCACCACGGAAAAGCCCACAATGCAGAACGCCCAGATCGCCATGCCCACTGCTGAGGAAGGCAGGCCACTGCCATAAAGGGCCAGCCTGAGCAGGGACAAGACGCCGTAAACGGCAATCAGGGTGGCGGCGATGGTCACAGATAAAGGTGTTGGAGTGCGATGCATGCTGCAACTATGCCAGTGCCTGGGCGGTGCGCTACACATATCCAGCGCTACCGGGACATGGGCTGCTGCGGATGGTCAGCCGCCAGCCGCCAGCGCAGGAGTGCCAGGCCCGTCTGCGCATGAAGCTTCTTGCACATCAGCACAAAACCCTGCCTGGCGTAGAACGCGCGGCCGATAAGGTTGCGCTCAAACACCTCCACCTCCAGCGCTCCTTGCAAGGACTGCGCCACCGCAGAAGCTGCAGCCCACACTTTCAGAACACTCTCACAGTCTGTTGAGTGGTACTGGCGGATCATGGGTGTTGGCGGAAGTTGGGGGGGGTGACAGACCCGCTAAATCGGCCTCCGAAGGCAGGGCAGCTTGAGTGCCAAGTAGAGTTTTTTGTCAATAAAGGCATCCGTTGCCTTTGCAAGGTCTTTGATAAATCTAATAACTCTTTCTAGGGAACCTCTGCATAACTCGATTTCAAGCGTGATAGTGCTTGAACGAGTGTGATGTTTCCTTGCCCCTGGCACTCAAGATGCCCGCAGTTCGCGGCCACATGCTTGAGGCGTGGCATGGAAGTTCCATATCGAGGCCGGACGGTGTATCGGTGAACCGTCCTTCGTGACGTACAGGCAACGAACCGCCAGCGTCGAGGAAGGCACGCTTTCGCACAACCTGCCGCAGCAAGCCGGGGCGTAGGCCCACAAGTCCCGACCATTGCAGCGAGGCGCGGCCTTCACCGCAAGCGGAGCGCGCAGCGCCGCAGGCGCGAAGACGTGAGGGATTGACGCCGAATGGCCGTGACGTTGAAGACGGCACGGGGCGCAGCCCGAAAGCCCGGCGGCGTTTTGCGCCGACACGCAAAGAACAAGAACTGGTCAGACGATACCGTTGGCCTTCTTCCATTTGCGCAGCCGCACCCGCGCATTGGCATAGGGTGATGATGTATTGAACTGGATCATCCGACCTTTGGTGTATTTCTCATACCAAGGCGTGCCATACAGCGAGGCATCGGTTTCCTGCTCTACCAAGGCCATGATGCGCCCATTCACATCCGAGAACTGCCGCAACAAATCGGCATAGGCAACACCAGCATGGTCGGCATAAAACTTCTGCGCCAGCCTGCCCAGTTCGTTCCACTTGTAGCCAGTCTCAGGGAAATCGACCGGCAATCCCTTGGCTTTGCCATCGCACCATTTCAGCACCAGCAGATTCCAACCAATCAAATAGGCCACCAGATCGGACACGCTCATCTGCGTGCCTTGTGCATGCCCCTCCAATGTTGCCTCTTGGGTGCATTCAGGAGGCACGCTGGCAAGGTCAGCAGTCAACTTCTGGTAGGTCGTGCGAATTGCATCCAGCAATTCCTGTTTGTTTTGCGGCACCGCCACACCGATCCCCTATAACGCTTCGGCGAAATTTCCGATTGAAAGCTGCATTTTCGCGCTGTGACGGCCTTGTGGCCAGTCGTGAAAGTCCGCCCGAGGTACTTGGGCGTCGCCACGTCGCCTGACCGAAGGTGGCGGCGTGGCGGTTTAGGGCTGTGGATGTCCAACCGAGCGCGGCCACTGCCGCGACCGGATTTTTGACCACCGGCCCCAAGGCGGAACGGCTTGGGGCCGGTGCTGATCGGGCAGCAAAGCTGCCTTGGCCGAAACCAAGGCGCTTGCTTCATCAGGTGGGAAGATTACGCGGCAATTGCCTCGGTCTGCGGTTGTTCATCCTTCACGGCGGTGGCTTCCTCCGGCACTTCGGCTTCCTTGTCTGCCGCCACATTTTGCGCGTCCTGCTGCGTGGCTTCGGCGGCGAAGATGGCAGGCATCCAGCCGGTGCCATCGGCCAGCCGTTCGGCTTCGCTGGCAATGTCGCCTTTTTTCAGCTTCGCCAGCCGGGTGACGTGCTCCGGTGCGAATTCGCCCACGGCTTCCAGAATCGCGGCCTTCGGCACATGCTGGAAATAGCCTTCGGCGGTCGGTTGCCACCATGCCGCCATGTCCAGCGTCACGGCCTGCGCCAGTTCGGCACCCGGCTGGTGCTGCGTGGCGCGGAGCGTCACCACATCGACCGTGGATGCCACGCATACGGCCAGCAGGCGCACCAGTTCATCCTGCGACTTCGCCAGCAGTGCGGCGAACAGTTCGGCGCTGTCCTCCGGCAAGGCTTCACCCGCTACCTGTTGCAGTTCGCGCAGTGCCACGGCGGCGGGCGATTCCGGCCAGTCCGGGGCCATGCCTTCGAGCCGATCTTGCTGGGTCAGCTTCACGCCCAGCGGCAGGTCGTGGCCGTAGTAGCTGCCGTGCAAGACGGTCTGCACCATGCCATGCACCAGTGCGGCCAGCGCCACCTGCGGATGCCGGGCCACTTCGATTTGCAGCGCGGCGGTACGGTGGGCGCTCAAGCGTTGCGCCAGCCGGTCGGACATGGCGGCGGTCTTGGGGGCGTTGTCCGCTTCCTCTCCTTCGTCGTCGTTGTCGGCTTCGCTGCCGAAACCTTGCCGCAGCCGTTCCAGCGTGCGCAGTGCCTTGGCCTCGGCTTCGCGCAGCAGCCCGCGATGAATCACGGCCTCGCCGTTGCGGTCGACGGTGACGATGGCACCGGCGGCAGCTTTGACGGCTTCCCCGTAGTCCTGCAAGCTATCTTCCAGCGCCTGCAACTGTTCACCCAGGTGTTCGCCTTCCTCCTGCAAGGCGTCGGCCTTTTCTTCATCGTCGGCGTCCAGGGCGGCATCCACGGCCTCGGCCAGCGCCTGCATCTTGGTTTGCAGCTGCTCGATGCATTGGGCTTCGCGCTTGTTCGGGCTGCGGCGCTGTCTCGGGGCGCGCTGGAAGGCTTGCAGGTCGGCATGGGTCGTACCGGGGGTGGCATCCACCCATGCCCAGCCTTCGGCCTTCACCTCGGCGGCAAGGCTGGTCAGCTTATCCTGCGCCAGTCGTTCCAGCAGCGTGGCATCGGTCAGATACACGCCGCTATCGGCTTCCGCGAACAGATCGCGGCGGGTGCCACCGCCTGCGGCCTCGTAAGCATCCAGCCCAACGAAGCGCACCAGCGGATGCCGGTGGGCATCAATCTCACGCTCGGTCAGGCGGTCGCGCAGGTTATACGGGCTGCGCTGCCATGTCGGCGCATCATAGAACGCGGCTTCTTGTGCGGCGTGGTCGTCGGTGATGGCAAGGGCCATCAACTGGTCAAGGCTCACGGCCTCGGCCCGGTAGTCGGCCAGCAGGCGCTGCGACACGTTGGCGAGTTTCAGGCGGCGCTGCACCACCAACGGCGTGACGCTGAAATCTGCGGCAATGTCTTCAATGGGTCGGCCTTCGGCCACCAGTGCGGCGAAGGCTTCGAACTGGTCTGCCGGGTGCATGGCTTCGCGCTGTACGTTCTCGGTCAGGCTGGCGGTGCGGGCGGTGCCACCGGCCACCAGCAGGCAAGGCACGTCCCATTCCTTGCTGATGCGGTGCTTTTTCGCCAGCAGTTTGAGGGCGGCAAGGCGACGGCCACCGGCCACGACTTCGTAACGCTCGCCGTCAGCGGTCGCGGTCACGATCAGGTTTTGCAGCAGGCCGACACGCTGGATGCTGGCGGCGAGTTCAGGAATCGACATGCGCGGGGTCTTGCGCACGTTGCGGCCCGTGGGGCGCGATACCAGCCGCGACAGCGGCACCAGAATCAGATTCTTGCTCGGATCGGCGGCTTCCAGCAGCACGGCAGTCGCGGCGCTGGCCGTGGCGTGGATGGCTTGGGCTTCGGTGTGGTTGATGGCGTTCATGATGAAAACTCCTTGCGATGATGGAATGCAGCAGCGAATGACGCGGCAAGGGTTGCTGCCTGCCCCTGCCGCGTGGGGAATCAGGCTTTCAACTGGCGCAGGCCATCAGCCAACAGCCACAGGGCGCGATTGAGGCGCACATCGGAATCAATGCCCTGCACCGGCCGGGTCTGCTGGCGGCGTCCATTGGCGCTGCGCCCATGCAAACCGCCTTTGGTCAGGTTTTCCTGGGTGCGGTTGAACACGCTCCACAAGTCCGGGCGGCGGTCGTCGAACCGGCGCGGCATCAGGATTTGCGATTCGGTGATGGGTGCGGGCTTGTCCGGGTCGTCGTACTTGAGCGACAGCGCGGCGCGGGCGAACACTTCGGCCTCGGAGTCATGGAGCGTGATGGCCTGCATGGATTCGCGGGATTCCAGCGCACGGTCAAAACCGTGCAATACCTGATAGGCACCTTCGATCACTTGCCCGGCCACGTCGCCTTTATGCGGCACGCGCACATCGGCCACGGTGTCGCCGCAAACAAGACCATTGCTGCAAACGAAACGGAACATCCCGGCCAGCATCTGGTAACTGCTGGTGCCGTCATGCGAGTTCAGCAGCACGATTTCGTTAGCCTCCGCGCCGTTGATCTGGCTGGCGTGGCGCAGGCGCAGCATGTGTTTGGTGTGTTCGCGCTTGCCTGCGTCGCGCACGCGGGTTTGCGTCACCATGAAGGGCTGGAAGCCTTCTTTGCGAAGCTCGGCCAGCACGGCGGCGGTGGGGATATAGGCGTACCGCTGCGAACGGCTCTCATGCGGGGCGTCCGCGAAGATGGACGGGGCCACGCGGTGAATCTGGTCATCGGACAGCGGGGAGTCGCTGCGCAGTACCGGGGAACGGGAAGCAAAGGGGGATGCATACATGGTCTTTCTCCTGACGAAAAGGGTTTGCTGTTCAAACCGCACACCGGATTCCTAGATTCGGAAGCCCAGCCTTTCGGCTGTTCGGTGCGGTTGGCACGAGGAACCCGGTTGGCCCTGTTGCCACCGTCTTTCCTGAGTTCATCGCCCGCGACGGTCAGGAGCCCACGGACGTGGGCCGTCAAGGAGAAAAGCGGCAGGTAGGTGCGGCCCGCAGGCGCAGCCGAGGACACGGCCTGACGCGCCTTGATGGCACGCGGCCACGGGCTACAGTCGCGAGCAAGGTGATGGAGTCAGGAGAGACGGCTGGACATGGCAACGGCCGCCGCGATGTGCAGACCGCACGCAAGCGAAGCGCGCAGGCCCGAAGCTGGAAGCCGGGCCGTAGGCGTCAGCCGAGCGGAGCGAGGGAACGATGGAAGCCCGAAGGGGCGAGACGCCGCAGGTGGCTCGATGCGCAGCCCGACAGCGCGACCGGCCATAACCCCCTGGCCGGGGATGCCCATGCAAGTCACTTAAAGTTCAATAGATGGAGACATTTGTTGTAAATTGTGTCTAGAGTGGAAATCTCATCTTTAGTCACAACAAAACATCAGGAGAAAAAAATGACGCGTAGAGCCTTCTATAGCTTTCACTACCAGCCAGACAACTGGAGAGCAGCCCAAGTCAGAAGCATGGGTGTCATAGATGGAAACAAGCCTGCTTCCGATAACGACTGGGAAGATGTGAAAGCAGGGGGAGATGATGCAATTCAAGAGTGGATTGATGATCAATTGGCAGGAAAGACGGTTGCGATCATTCTTATCGGCCAGAATACAGCTGGAAGAAAGTGGATTAACTACGAAATAAAGAAAGCATGGAGAGATAAAAAGGGAGTGCTTGGAATATACATTCACAATCTTAAGAATAGCTCCGGAGATCAATCAGAAAAGGGAAAAAATCCATTTTCTGAATTCACTATAAACGGAGTTTCTATGGATAAGATTGTAAAATCTTATGATCCACCATACTTAACCAGCACCAATGTATACAGTCACATCAAGGAAAACCTTGAAGATTGGATTGAAGAAGCGATTGAGATCAGGGGAAATTACTCATAATCAAGTCATTCCAGTCAGAAGGGTTGTTGCATGATTCCAAGACTACCTCTTGCAGGGGTGAGAATTCACCTTTCAGGATCAGTTCCAGATGATCGGCAAGAAGAAATATGCTCATTTGTGAAGGTGCTCGCCTCGCGAATATTTAGCGAGGGAGGGACTGTGATTCACGGAAGCCACCCATCCCTTTCTAAGCCTTTAGAGGATGCGGCGAGGAATTTCCTTCAGGCGGGAGGTGAGATAGGAGCGTTAACATTAGTTCGCGCTCAAAAATTTGCTGAAACATATGCGCAGACTGCAGAAATAGAAAGTCAACGCCAATTCGCCGCTGTACAAATAGTTCCTGCGGAAACTGATGGAGGAAGAAATAGTGATCTAATTCCAATGCGAGACTGGATGGCCGAGCGATCCGATGTGGTAGTCTGCGTTGGAGGAAAGTGGTGGGACGTAAATAAGGCTAACGCAGGAGTCCCCACTGAACTTGATGCGATGCTAAATCTTGGCAAGCCAGGTTTTGTTGTTGCAGGATTCGGAGGGGCAATTGCGGGTTATCTAAAGGATAACCCCAGCATACTGCTAAAATTGCAGAATGGACTATCTGAGAATGCAAATCGAGAAATTGCCAATGATACGTCTATCGAACGTATAGTAGAGGCCATTGTCAATCAGCTAAAGCTCCTACCATTGGTACGGCGTAATGTTTCGCGGGGACGAAATTTTCGAATTCTTGCTCTTGATGGGGGAGGATTGCGAGGGACGTTTACTGCCGCCGTTTTGGCGAAGTGGGATGACATGCTTAAAAGTGGCGGTGGCAACAATCTAATCTCACACTTCGATTTAGTGGCTGGAACATCGACCGGTGCGATACTTGCAATCGGGCTCGCGCTCGGAATAGCTCCGCGCGATATATTAAAATTCTACCAAGAGCAGGGGCCATTAATTTTCCCGAAGGATAGAAAGCTCCGGCATTGGTTGAAATCCAAGCATGAGTCTTCCACGCTTCGAGATTTGCTGTACAAAGTGTACGGTGATAGAAAGATTACTGATGCTTCATGCTGCAGGCTCGTAATTCCTACAGTAAGAGCAAAACATGGACAGGCTGAAGCTATTGTTACAGCTCATAGCCCAGATAGAACTGCATTCCGTGACATCACTGCGGTCGATGCGGCACTTGCATCTTCAGCTGCCCCTACCTATTTTGACGAATCTGTCTGGGATGGACCGGTTGCACCTGAATCCTTTCTCGACGGCGGTATTTGGGCAAACAATCCAATTCTCCCTGCATTGGCGGAGGCGGTTCGTTATTTAAAAATACCATTGGATCGAATAGATGTTTTAAGCGTTGGAACTATGGGCAGTGAAAGTGATTTCACTGAGTCTCTTGGAAAAGGTAAGGCTGGATGGGCACCAAATAGCGCGGATCTCTTCTTTGCTGCTCAGGAGCATGGGGCACTAGTTTTGGCCGAAGGTTTTTTAGGTCCAACGCGACATCTACGAATTAATCAACAGACTCCAGCAGAAATTAAACTTGATGATGCAGAAGCGATCGAAGACATGGCGGCACGAGGGAATGAGATAGGTAAAGATTCTTTCGTTTTCGTTCGATCTAGATTTCTGGATGGACTTCTAGCACCAGAATGGAAAAAACATTAATTTTTCTAAAGCCCATAGAAATCTCGCTTGACACCGAGTGTTTTTCTCTGATATCTAAAAATTTATACGGCTAAGGTTGACATGTCTTCTCTATATCAGCTTGCAGTACTTGGATCACCAAGTACTACTCAGCTTTCTGAGCTTGAGAATATCTTGTCTCAAGCCGTAAGCATGTTCAATCTGCGGCTGGGTCATGAGGTCGAATGGAATATCTGTCCTGAATCATTCGAGCCCCACCAGCAAAGATCTTCCGCTGCAGTTTTTTTTGGCGGGGAAAATGCGCCTCTTGCCAATGTCGCAAAGCTGTTGGAGCGTGGTGTTCCATTGCTACCGGTGGCATCGGATGTCACTAGAGTCAATTTTGAGATTCCAGCAATGATGCAGCCGCTAAACTGTCTAGCGTATGCAGCAGGTGGTGCACAACGCGTTGCGACTGCGTTGCTGGAATGTGCGGGGTTACTCCCCCGGCAGCGGCGGGTTTTTGTGAGCTACCGCCGAGGTGAAGCCCGAGAAGCCGCATTGCAATTGTTTGACGCTCTTTCTGCAAGACTTTTTGATGTGTTTTTAGATACACACGGTATTCCTCCTGCGGAGGATTTTCAGACAATGCTGTGGCATCGTCTTTGTGATTCCGATGTTCTCTTGATGCTTGATACACCAGGATACTTTGAAAGCCGATGGACTAGCGCAGAGTTCGGACGGGCTCTTGCAAAGGGCATCAGCGTTTTGCGTGTTGGCTGGCCAGACGCCACTCCTTCTACCCGTACGGCGACAGCTAGTCGGGCGGAGCTGCTACCCGAAGAAGTTGATCCGGCGACTGGGCGCATCTCTGAAGAAGCTGTGGAACGCATCTGTCTGCAGCTTGAGGAAGTGCGTAGCCAAAGCCATGCAGTTCGCTCGGTTAATCTCGTAAGTAATATAAGAAATGCGATCGAAACTATCGGCGGTCAGGTTATCGGCGTAGGTGCTAGCAAGGCCGTCCATATCCAGTTGCCTGACGGCCGAAATGTAGTCGTTTATCCGACAGTTGGTGTTCCCACATCGACAACGTTGCACGACGCTTCTAGCAGTTCTCCGGATCAATCCGTGGCAGTTGTTTATGATCATGTCGGTCTGCATCCTCGCTGGCTAGGACATTTGGACTGGCTAGGGCAGCACATTCACTCGGCACGGTGGGTCAAGGCCAGCGAGGCTGGCTGGCAGTTTGCAGATTGGGAGGTACGAACATGAGCGCAATATTCCTCTCTGCAAGTGTGCCTCTCATTAATCGAGGCACCTATCATGAAACAGCAAACCCATTTCTCATTCAATGCGCGGTTCGGGAGTTGGTAATTGCCGTCATTCGTCAGCACAAGATTGTGTGGGGTGGACATCCAGCTATCACCCCTATGATCTGGAGTATTTGCGAAGATTTAGATGTGGATTACGCTCAATCTGTAATTCTATATCAGAGTAGGTTTTTTGAGGATCGTTATCCAGAAGAGAACAAACTTTTTAAAAATGTCACTTTCATCGAGGCAGTGCCGAATGATAGGGATGCAAGCCTATCTGTGATGCGAGAAAAAATGCTTTCTCGCGAAGATTTAGTTGCTGCTGTCTTTATTGGTGGAATGGAGGGGGTAGAAGTCGAGCATGATATTTTTAGAAAATTTCATCCCGCGTCTAAAGTGCTACCAGTAACTGCACCAGGAGGGGCTGCCCTAAATCTTGCTAAGAAACACAACTATCTCCCTAATGAAGAACTTGCAGACGTGGACTTCGCACGTCTTTTTCACCTTCATTTAACCGAAACTACAGGCGAATAGCTACTCGCTAGAAGAAACAACGTTTTTAGAATAGCGAGCCAGTGCTCATTGGATGCCCATACAGTTCAGAGATTTGCGTTTGAAATTGTGTTTGTCCACCATAACTTGGATGCCTCACAGGGATTATCGGCACACTATCTGTTATGCGACGGGCGGCGGCGGCGGCATCATTCCCGATGGCAACAATGCGCGACGGACGGAGCAGAGCAATAAGCTGCAGCAGCAGTTCTTCACCGGCTCGCCTTTCACGGGCATTGTGTTGCCTATTAGTAAATGGATATCCTGATTCATGAGGGTGAAGTGGAAAAACATTCCACAGAAATATGCGAGCATCAATATGCTCCAGCATTCCCCATATGACTGCAGCAGTTCTCTCAGCGACAGCGCTGCCAACTGTCGGTAGCTCTGAGGTCAAATCAACATTCCAGCGCTTGGCATGTTGATGCATATGAACATCGTCAGTCAGGGCTAGTCCAGTGCGACGGCCTCCGCGATACCCTAAATCTCGACCAATCCAAATTGCATCGACAGGCTCCTGTGTAGCGCAACGCAGCAATGCAGAAAGTGTGGCCGCACGGCGACGCGGCGCATCTCGACGATCATGAATTTCGCAGCGATCAGAATATGGATTGAAGCAGTCCTCGAACTGTAACGAAGATACAGCTTCAACAAAAGGATGAATTTTCATTTTTCCGACTCAAGAGGCATGTATTTCAAAGTGCGCTCTTCTCTATTTCCAACAATCCAGCCTCCTTGGTTTTTCTTGATTTCTCGAAACACAGTATATCCATCCAAAATCGCCCTTTCCCAGAGCTTTAATGGACATTTTTCAACTTCGTAGCCGCTTACGAATTCATGAATAGTTTTAAGAATTCCCAGAGAAACTTTTTCTTGTTTCTCGAAGAAATTTAACTCCTTAGCTCTGGAGAAAATCCAAGCCGTAAGCCCTTCCTCAACCACTATTGCTCGGCCACTATCCTGCTCTTCATCATATTTGGACTGGCTCTTTCGCTTGTGTTTAATCAGTGCCCGTATAACAGGCGACCAGTGCAGTATGGCTGCATATGAAAAATGGAACACGTCATGAAACCGATATCCATCTCGATCCGCGATGTTGTCAGTCAGAGGATCGCCTATGAACACCCCATTCCATTGAAGGTAGCTTCTCCCGCTGCGACGCTGATTCACTCGGATCTTAAATTCCCTGGGAAGCTGCTCTTCACTTCCAAATTCGCTATCGAAATCAAGACCAACAAGATCAGCTGCCTGCGGTTCCAAGAAGGCCCCCCTTGCTTTCTGAAGGTTTCCTCGCGCCACATTAGAGAACGTCAACTTTGACGCATGGATGGCATCGAGATAGGCTCGCGCAAATTTTACTACGTCATCTCGCGCAGGAGGCCCGCCCAGCAAAGCTGCGGCGGCTTGCCCCAAGCATGCCAATGCAACGTCCAACCGTGCTGGCTCAGCCACGGGCATAGCAATGTAGGCCAACGCACCATTTTCGATGTCGCTTGCCGCACCTACGTTCTTAAAATTCCCGTGATTCGCAGCTTCGGCAAACACATCTTCAAGAGGTACTTGCATTCGTCGACAGATTGCTGCCAAGTACCAAAGGGTATCACCGAACTCTTCTTCCGCAGCCTTTCTGAAGCCTGGATAAGCAGATTTTTCGCGAACGTGCTTTTTGGCCGTGGCCATTATTCCACCGACCTCACCATAAAGCCCTTGAAGAACAGGATTCAAATCGGTTGAATCAAGTACATCCGTGTCTATTATTTCCGAAGCATAATCCGAAAGCAGCAGAGAGCCCCCTGGTTCATAATTCATCTCCGAAGTGTTAGCCATTCAAATGGTGCACCCTGATATCCGCTCACATTAAGACTGCGCACCCATAGCTCTAGTTTTCGAATCAGTTGAGGATCATCGAAAGTGGTCAAACCTATGCCTTTTTTACATAGTGCGCGCCCTTGTTGATCTATTAAGTCTTTTGGAAATGCCGGCCCCTCACCGCCAAAGTAAACAAAATCATTGCTAACCAGAACCCTATTCACTCCTGTATCACGAGCCACATGCTTAGGGTTAAGCGATCCATCAGGTCGGGAATGAAAAGAGTCGCGTTGCTGCCAAGCAGCTACTGACGCGGCACGGAAGTAAATATTATCCCCGCAGCTTTGCTTTCGACTACCATTGCGATAAGGCTTCTTAGATTCAAAGCGTGGGTCTACTTCGTATTCATCAAATGTCATCGTTTCCGTGACTCGCATCGCATACACTAGATACCCGCCACGCTTGATACTTCTATCATTGCTGCCGCTGCCAACGACCCAATCTCCGATGACGGCCCCTTTTCGTATACTTGGCTTGCAAGTTGCGAGTGTGCAGTATCCATAGAATGGATTTGGTGCGAAACCACTGTCATAACGCACAACGTATGAATGTATGCGTGTCATTAGCAAGGATGCCTTTTCAGTGGAATTGGATCACAGGCTCCGCCATCGGGTTTTTCCCATGTATCTCTTCCGTTAATGGCATCAATGATTGAATCACCATTCCAGCCAACCAAAGCATCGGCATGTTCTTTTAGTGCGTCTGGAATATCGCATTCCTTTTCGCCGTGTTCCCAAACGCCCACAATGCGCTTGCCTTGTTTGGCTGCATATTCTATTTCCCAGTTCACCCAGTCGCTATCCTTCGTCTGGGGTGAGACGTAGCAAATAAATACGCCTGCCCAGTTTATCGCTGGGGCCAAGATCTGCGTCTTGATGTAGTGCTCGTCTGTGGCTTTGTTGAACTTTCCTGTGTGGATAGAGGAGTCTCTGACGTCGAGCCCTTTGGGAGCCAGCAAATCTTTGAGCTTTTGTAGCCCATGATCGTCCTTATGGACATGGCTGATAAACACATTCCTTTTTTCGGCCATCTGTCACCTCCATCGACATGTTGAATGAGTAAAACATCGTAACGTAAATTGGGTTGAGGTGGCAGAAAAAAGGGGTCGAAGCCCTGCGTCACAGTAAGCCGTACTCGGCAAACGAAACGGTATCCGTACCTGCCACGATGACGTGATCCAGCGTGCGCACCTCCACCAGCCCCAGCGCTTCCTTGAGCCGCTGCGTCAGCACCTTATCGGCCTGCGACGGCTCAGGATTCCCGCTCGGATGGTTGTGCGAAAGGATCACTGCCGCAGCATTGAGCCGTAGTGCTTCCTTGACCACTTCGCGCGGATACACCGATGCACTGTCGATGGTGCCGTGGAACATCTCCCGGTACTCGATCAGCCGGTGGCGCGTATTCAGAAACAGCACCGCAAAGACTTCATGCTCGAAGCCTGCCAGCTTGTTGCGCAGGTACTCCTTGACCAGCGCCGGTGAAGTGAACTCAGCACCACGTTGCATCTTCAGCTCGATGGCCTGGCGTGCCGCTTCAAGAATTTGATCCACCGATGCCGGCATGTAGCGCCCTTGGGCGTCACGCACCAGCAAAGCGTCATCGAACGAGGAAAAGGACAGTTGCGACATGATCGTGCTCCGGTTGCTCGGGCGGAATTGCCCGGAACCGTGGCCAGCACGGCGCAGCGCAAGCAGTCAGGGATCGAAGACGGCCGACAGGCCGCAAGCGTGCGAGCACGCGTAGTCATTGACGGCGAGAACGCCGTGATACGGTGAAGGGAACAGCAAGACCGCCTACACCCCACTCAGCCACACCCGCTCTTGGCAAGTGCGCAGCACGCGCAGGCCCGGATCAACGATCCAGGCCAGAGGCGTCAGGGATCAGCGCCGAATGGCTGTGATTCGGCACGAAGCACGGGGCGCAGCCCGCGAGCCCGACGGCGGTACGCCGGGACGAACGACTATGGCTTATCTTCCTTGAGGGACAGCGTGCCGCGAGATTCAAGCAGACGCCTCGTGTTCTCCAACTCTTTCTGCAGCAATTCGGCATCCGGCAATACCGTCCGATAGTTCGCCGCCATCACCTTGGTCGGCAATCCATCCAGCGCATACCGCGCCAGGGCATGGCCCTTATCTGCGCACAGGATCAAGCCCACCGGCGGATTCTCATCCGGGTAGGCCCAATGCTCTTTGGCATAGTTGCAGTACATATGCATCTGCCCCACATCAGCATGGGTCAGGCTGCCCAGCTTCAGGTCGATGATGACCAGGCAGCGCAGCTTGCGATGGAAGAACAGCAGATCCACCCGATACCAGGTCTGGTCGATGCGCAACCGACGTTGCCGTCCGACGAAGGTGAAGTCTTCGCCCAGTTCCAGCAGGAAGTCTTCCAGCCGCTGGATCAAGGCCGCTTCCAGGTCGGATTCCGAATACTCGTCCTTGAGGTCGAGGAACTCCAGCACATACGGGTCTTTGATGGCGTCGTTGGGCGTGACGGCATCCTCGGGTTTGGCCACCGAACCCTTGACCAGCATCGCCGCCTTGTCCTTGGACAAGGCTGTGCGCTCGTAGAACTGGCTGCCAATCTGCCGGTCGAGCTGGCGCACACTCCAGCCACCGCGCAGCGCCTCGGCCTCGTAGAACTGGCGGGCATGGTCATCCTTGACCGACAGCAGCCGGACATAGGCTGACCACGGCAAGGTGAAGGCCTGGGCCAGTTCGGAGAGGTCGAATTTCCGAGACACTGTCTGGGATTTCTCGGCTGGCGGCTCATTTCCCAATTTCCCAGACACTGTCTGGGAAATTGGGGGCTGGGGGTATGCGAGGAAGAAGCGCCGCATGCTCTCCAGGTTGTTGACACCGAACCCGCGCCCGAATCGAGCCGTCAGGTCGGCAGACAACCTCTCCATCAACTGCTCACCGTAACCGGCCCGCCGCCTGCCTTTTTGCTCAGCCTCCACGATCCTTCGGCCAATCTCCCAATAGCTGGCTGTCATCAGCGCATTGACACTGCGCGCCGCTGCTTGGCGCGCCGCATCCAGCAGTTCCACGATGCCACCGTGGATACCGGCATAGCCGGCAGGTAAGGCAGCAGGTTTCCGCGTTCCCACAGGCGTCTTCCTTGTCATGCTGTCACCTCCATAGAACGGGATGCCCCGGTAATCGCCAGCCGCCGATTCGCCACCAGCTCGGCCGCATACCGCACTGGCTTGTCCTCGGTATGAACATAGTGCATAAACATCGCCACGGTCTTGTGACCGGTCAGCTTCATGCCCACCTTGGTCGGCACGCCCGAATTGGCAATATCGGTCGTCGCACGGTGGCGGATGCCGTGCGTACCGACGTGCGGGACACCGGCAGCCTTGAGCACGCGCGTCCAGCCGCCGTAGTGCTCACCGTAGGTCATGTGACGGGTCGTGTCGTTGGGCGACGGGAGGACGTAGGGGCAGCCGTCCCGGCGTGGCGCGGTGGACAGCAGCCGATAGGCTTCCTCACTCATGGGCTTGGAAATCCCACCCGTCTTGCTATCGGGCCAGACGACCCGCCGATTCTCCAAATCAATCCAATCCCATTCGAGCGAGCAGATTTCGGAGCGGCGGGCGGCGAACTCGAACTGCAGGCGGATCGCCAAGGGGATGACGTAGTTCTCCAGTCCTTCCGCCTCCAGGTGTTCCAACTGACGAAAGATCCGCACCAGTTCATCGTCCACGATGAGTCGGGTTTCCTTGCCGGGTGGGTACATCGGGACGTGGCGGCACGGATTCGTGCCGTCCGGGCGCAGCCCCCACACTTCGGCCAGGTTGAACATCTTGCGCAGCACGCCGAAGGTTCGATTTGCCTCGGCCTGCTTGTAGGCCAGCTTCTTCATCAGCGCGGCCACGTCCGGGCGCTTCACGTCCTGCACCTTCATCCGGCCCATGATCGGGATGATGCAGCGGTCAATGACGCCCTGATAGCCGCGCTGGGTGCTGGGCTTGTTGCGCTGCTTGGAGTAGTCCTCCATGAAGGTGTGGCAAAATTCCTTCATGGTCGGCGCCTTGCGGGCGGCGTTCTTGGCCGCGCTGGGGTCGCCGCCTTTGCGCACCTCGGCCAGCCACTCCTGCGCCATCGTGCGCGCCTGATCGACCGTCAGTTCCCCGTACTGGCCCAGGGCAGGCTTGCGGCGCTCGCCGGCATTCGTGCGGTACTGGAGCATGAACACCTTGCGGCCCGCCGGGGTGATCTTGCACAGGAAGCCAGGCACCACGGTATCCCGCAATTCGATGGCCTTGTCTTGGGGTTGTGCCGCATCGACTGCGGACTTGGTGAGCTTGATCTTCGCCATGATGACTCCTCGGAAAGCCCGGTTTCCAAGAGCCGCATGGGAGCCACGCGAGGGGGAAGCTGGGTCAAGTTTCGGAAAGCACCGGCATATATTAAACTCGCCTAAGTGATTGATAAACCTGCTGTATCGAGCATTGGCGTAGTCCAGCGAAATGCGGTATTGGAGTCATCGTGAAACAAAAAAACCGCCCGAAGGCGGTTTGGGTCTTTCAGGGCCGAAGCGCTGGTGCTTCAGGCACCGGCCACGGTGATGCCCTTGAACTCACCGGTGGCAATCTTTTCTTTCCAGATGGCAGGGCCGGTGATGTGCGCGCTGGTGCCACCGGCATCCACAGCCACGGTCACGGGCATGTCCACCACGTCAAATTCGTAGATGGCTTCCATGCCCAGGTCTTCAAAGCCGACCACCCTGGAATGCTTGATGGCCTTGGAGACCAGATAGGCTGCACCGCCCACGGCCATCAGGTAGGCCGACTGGTGCTTCTTGATGCTATCGATGGCCACAGGGCCGCGCTCGGCCTTGCCGACCATGGCGATCAGGCCGGTCTTTTCCAGCATCATGTCGGTGAACTTGTCCATGCGGGTGGCAGTGGTGGGGCCTGCGGGGCCGACCACTTCATCGCCCACGGGGTCCACGGGGCCAACGTAGTAGATCACGCGATTGGTGAAGTCCACGGGCAGTGGCTCGCCCTTGGCCAGCATGTCCTGAATGCGCTTGTGGGCAGCGTCACGGCCGGTGAGCATCTTGCCGTTGAGCAGCAGGGTGTCGCCGGGCTTCCAGGAAGCCACTTCTTCCTTGGTCAGGGTGTTCAGGTCTACGCGCTTGGACTTGTTGTAGTCAGGCGCCCAGTCCAGCTTGGGCCAGGTGTCCATGGAGGGTGGATCCAGGTACACGGGGCCAGAGCCGTCCAGCACAAAGTGGGCGTGGCGGGTAGCTGCGCAGTTGGGGATCATGGCCACGGGCTTGGAGGCAGCGTGCGTGGGGTACATGTTGATCTTCACGTCCAGCACGGTGGTCAGGCCGCCCAGGCCCTGCGCACCAATACCCAGTGCGTTGATTTTTTCGTACAGCTCCAGACGCAGCTTTTCCACGTCGTCCAGCTCAGCACCGGAGGCTGCCTTTTCCTGGAGCTGGTACATGTTCAGCTCTTCCATCAGGCTTTCCTTGGCCAGCAGAACCGCTTTTTCTGCCGTGCCGCCAATGCCGATACCGATCATGCCGGGTGGGCACCAGCCAGCGCCCATGGTGGGGATGGTCTTGAGCACCCATTCCACCAGATCGTCGCTGGGGTTCATCATGATCATCTTGGACTTGTTCTCGGAGCCGCCGCCCTTGGCCGCGACGGTCACTTCCACGGTGTTACCCGGCACGATCTGCACGTTGATGACGGCAGGCGTGTTGTCCTTGGTGTTCTTGCGCTTGAAGTGAGGGTCTGCCACCACCGAAGCACGCAGGGTGTTTGCGGGGTGGTTGTAGGCACGGCGCACGCCTTCGTTGATGGCGTCTTCCAGGCCCATGGTGAAGCCGTCCCACTTCACATCCATACCCACCTTCAGGAACACGTTGACGATGCCGGTGTCCTGACAGATAGGACGCTGGCCCGTGGCCGACATCTTCGAGTTCGTCAGGATCTGCGCCATCGCATCCTTGGCCGCAGGGCTTTGCTCACGCTCATAGGCGCGCGCCAGGTGCTGGATGAAATCCGGGGTGTGGTAGTAGCTGATGTACTGGAGCGCACCTGCGATCGAGTCGATCAGGTCTTGCTGTCGGATGGAGGTGGTCATCGTGGAGCTTCTCAGGTTTGTTATTGCGCGGGTTGCGCGGAAAAAATCCTGTTGATTATCAGCGCATCCGGAGCCTGCTGCGCAGCAAATCTGACAAGTCTTATATAGGACTCGACGATTGCTCTTGCATGACTGCGCGATCACATGCAATGCAGGAAGCCGCCTGCAGCACGGTATGCTGCTGCCCCATGACATGGATTCTTCTGGTCTTGCATTTGCTTGTAGTCGTCGGGCTGGGTCTGCGCATTCTCTGGCGTACCGATCTGCGCCCCGATGTTCGCATGGGCTGGCTCGTCACCGTGGTGCTGCTGCCGGTCATCAGCTGTGTGCTGTACTTTCTGTTTGGTGAGGTCGCCCTGCGCCGTGGTGGGCGTGCTCGCCACCGGAAAGTGCGCGACTACATGCTGCGCCACATGCAGACCCCCATGCCGAATGCGCAGACGGTGCAGCAGGAGATGCAGCACACGATTGACCGCCCCTGGCACAGCGCCTTTGGCTATGCGGCGTCCATCAACGGTTTTCTGCCCAGCAAGGGCCACAGCGCCGAGCTGATGCCCGACGGTGCCACGGCCCGTGCCCGCATGCTGCAGGATATGGATGCGGCGCAGCACGAAATTCATGTGCTCTACTACATCTGGCTGGACGACGAAACCGGCCGCAACATTGCCCAGGCGCTGATTCGCGCCGCCCAGCGCGGGGTGAAGTGCCGTGCCATGGTTGATGGTCTGGGCTCGCGTGCACTGGTGCACTCGCCACTGTGGAAAGCCATGGAAGCCGCTGGCGTGGAAGTGGCTGTGGCCCTGCCCCTGAGCCACCCGATACGCGTGCTGCTGACCAGCCGCATTGACCTGCGCAACCACCGCAAGATCACCATCATTGACCGCCAGATCACCTATTGCGGCAGCCAGAACTGTGCTGACGAGGCTTTTTTGCCCAAGGCCAGGTTTGCGCCCTGGGTGGACATCATGCTGCGTGTGCAAGGCCCTGTGGTGGCGCAGATGCAGTGGGTGTTTGCCAGCGACTGGAACCAGTCGGAGGCCCAGCCCTTTCCCCCCCCAGAACCTCCCCCCCTGCCTTGCGCAGAAGACAGCGGCTTTGCCGCCGTGGTGATTGCCGAAGGCCCAACGGAGCGTGCCCGCTCCACCTCGCAGCTGATGCTGCAGCTGCTGGCCTGTGCGCAGCAGGAGGTGGTGATTTCTACCCCCTACTTTGTGCCCGATGCCACGGTGCTGGACGCCCTGTGCGCAGCCGCCTGGCGGGGCGTGACCGTGCGCATGATCTTTCCGGCGCGCAATGACTCTGCCTTTGTGGCCGCAGCCAGCCGCAGCTACTACCAGCGCCTGCTCACGGCTGGGGTACAAATCCATGAGTTCACCCCCGGCCTGCTACACGCCAAAACACTGTGCGTGGACGGGCAAGTGACGCTGCTTGGCTCCACCAATCTGGACCTGCGCAGCTTTGACCTGAACTTTGAAAACAACATCCTGCTGCAGGACGCGGCCATCACGGCCGCCGTGCGCCAGCGCCAGGATGACTACATGGCACAGTCGCACCCCGTGACGCTCAAAGACCTGAAGGCCTGGCCATGGTGGCTGCACATCTGGAACAACCTGCTGGCCATGATGAGCCCGGTGCTGTAGTCCATCCTCTATCGCTGCTATTGAGAATAACTCTCAACTACTGCGCTACCATGTGGACTCTATCTCTCACATCTGCGGCAGCACTTTGTGGCGGCAGCGCCATGTGCACCACCCATGCCGCACAGACAACAGGAGTACGCATCCATGACTGCCACCCGCCTGGAACAAGACAGCTTCGGCCCCATCGCTGTGCCTGCCGATAAGCTCTGGGGCGCACAGACCCAGCGTTCACTGCACAACTTCAAGATCAGCGGTGAGCGTCAGCCGCATGAAATCATTCACGCGCTGACTCAGGTGAAAAAAGCCAGTGCCACTGTGAACTGTGCGCTGGGGCTGCTGGATGCAAAAAAGGCCAAGGCCATCATTGCAGCTGCCGACGAAGTACTGGCAGGCCAGCACCCGGATGAATTTCCGCTGGTGGTCTGGCAAACCGGCTCCGGCACGCAGACCAATATGAACGTCAACGAGGTGCTGGCCAACCGTGCCAGTGAAATCCTCGGCGGTGAACGCGGCGAAGCCCGGCTGATCCACCCCAATGACGACGTAAACAAGAGCCAGTCCAGCAATGACGTCTTCCCCACGGCCATGCATGTGGCGGCCGTCACGGCCATTGAAACCCGGTTGCTGCCCGCCATTGCCACCCTGCGCAGCACGCTGCAGGCCAAGAGCGAGGCTTTTGCAGACATCGTGAAGATTGGCCGTACCCACCTGCAGGATGCAACGCCGCTCACACTGGGTCAGGAAATTTCTGGCTGGGTGGCACAACTGGCGCATGGTGAACGCCATGTGCGCGCGGCACTGCCACATCTGCATGAACTGGCCTTGGGCGGCACCGCCGTAGGTACGGGCCTGAATGCCCCGAAAGGCTATGCCGAAGGGGTAGCGCACGAGCTAGCCCAGATGACGGGCTACCCGTTTGTGACTTCGCCCAACAAGTTTGAGTCGCTGGCTTCCTGCGACGCGCTGGTACATGCCCATGGCGCACTCAAGACACTGGCGGCAAGTCTGATGAAGATTGCCAACGATGTACGCTGGCTGGCTTCCGGCCCACGCAGCGGCCTGGGTGAAATCACCATTCCTGAAAATGAGCCCGGCTCATCCATCATGCCCGGCAAGGTCAACCCCACGCAGTGCGAAGCCATGACCATGCTCTGCGCCCAGGTGTTTGGCAACGACGTTGCCATCAACTTTGGCGGCGCTTCTGGCAACTTTGAGCTGAACGTTTTCCGCCCCATGGTGGCCCACAACTTCCTGCAAAGCGTGCGCCTGCTGGCCGATGGCATGCTGAGCTTTAACGAGCACTGCGCCACAGGCATTGAGCCGCACAAGGAGCGCATTGAAGAACTGGTGGAGCGCTCGCTAATGCTGGTCACTGCCCTGAACCCGCACATCGGCTACGACAAGGCAGCCCTGATCGCCAAGAAGGCACACAAGGAAGGCAGCAGCCTGCGTGAAGCAGCGATTGCCAGCGGCTTTTTGACAGCGCAACAGTTTGACCAGTGGGTGGTGCCCGGAAAGATGGTGGGCAACCTGGAAAATTGATAGCTTTCAGCGCTAGATCCATAAGCCTTAGAGCCAGATTCGAATCAATATCTCGAACCTGGCTCGCTTTGTTTGTGCGGCTGCTGTCTGCAGTGGTGATCGCAGTCTTCTCCTACAAAAATTGCTGGTGCTGCTTTGGTATGATTTGAAACAAATATTTACATTCAAGCATCCCATTGATCGTGACAGAAAGCATTGCAGCCCTAACGCCCACGTCCCATTTATTGCAGGCTGCCGTTGACCAGTCATTCAACGCCGTTGTCATCACCAGCGCAGATCACAGCAGCCAAGGCCCTTGCATCACTTACTGCAACCGTGCCTTTGCAGCCATGACGGGCTACAGCGCGGAGGAACTTCTGGGCCAGTCGCCCCGGATTCTGCAAGGCCCGCTCACAGATCCCAAGGTCATACAGCATCTGCGCCAATGCCTGCAGAACGGGGAGTTCTTCCAGGGCTCAACGTTTAACTACCGCAAGGATGGCAGCGCATACCTGGTGGAGTGGAATATCTCTCCGGTGCGAGATGCAAGCGGGCAGATACAGGCTTATGTCTCCGTGCAGCAGGACATCACCGCCAGGGTGCGTGCTGAACAGCGCCAGGCCTTGCTGGCCAAAGCGCTGGACGCCACGCATGATGCCGTTCTGATTGCCGACCACCAGGCACACATCCTGTTTGTGAACCATGCCTTTGAGCAGCAGACGGGTTACAGCAGTGCAGAAGTGCTGGGGCGAACACCACAGTTTCTGCAGTCGGGCCAGCATACGCCAGCGTTTTACAACCAGCTGCGTGCTGCCTTGCAGCAAGGCAGCAGCTACCGGAACACCTTCACCAATCGCCACAAAAACGGCTCGCTGTACTACGCCGCGCAAACCATCTCGCCCATCAAGGATGAACATGGAGCCATCTCACACTACGTGAGCGTGAGCAAGGACGTGACCGCGCTGGTGACGCACACCAGAGAGCTGCGCCAGCAGGCGTACCACGATGCACTCACCGGCCTGCTCAACCGGCGCGCTGGTGAAACGCAGCTGCAGCTGTGCAGCCAGAATGCACAAATGCGCCAAAGCCACTATGCACTGATCCTGTGTGACATCGACAACTTCAAGCAGGTCAATGACCGCTTTGGCCATGAAACGGGTGACCATGTACTGCAGCGCTGCGCAAGCCTGCTCAGTGCCAGCGTGCGCAGTGGCGATACCGTGGTGCGCTGGGGTGGCGAAGAGTTTCTGATCATTCTGCCCGACTGCCCACCCAGTGCAGCCCTTGACCTGGCAGAGCGCATTCGCAGCACCGTTGCCAGCCACGATGACCCAGTCATTGGCGGCTTCACCATTTCGCTGGGGGTGGCGACCTCTGAAACCATTGAAGACCATACCGCCCTGCTGCGCAAGGCAGATTCCGCGCTGTACGCCTGCAAGCGCAATGGCCGCAATCAGGCGCTGATCGCCGCATAGTGCTGCGGCTTCATGCATGACAGGCCGCGTACCACGCCTGTCGCACTGTCACACATGTCGTGCGGCATGCAGCACTGAGAAGCACAAAAAACAAAAGCCCCAGGCGTTGAACCTGGGGCTTTTTTTTTGGGGTGGCTGATGGGGCTCGAACCCACGACAACAGGAATCACAATCCTGGACTCTACCAACTGAGCTACAGCCACCATGTATAGATTAAAAACCCGCCTGCGCTTAGGCGGGTTTTGCAAATTTTGGGGTGGCTGATGGGGCTCGAACCCACGACAACAGGAATCACAATCCTGGACTCTACCAACTGAGCTACAGCCACCGTAGAGATTCAAATTATAGCGTGTTTTCGAGTACCTCAGGAAAACGCGCTATAAATTTTTTGCTTCAAGGGCGATCCACCTTAAACTGAACGTCGAATTTCTTCTTGAGCAGTTCGTAGTAGGCAGCGCCTTCTGCAGAAGCAAACAATTGTACATACTGCAGCAGTGCCTGACGGGCAATTTGCGCATTTCTTTCTTCAGAAGGCAGTACTTTTTCAAGCTTGACCACGGCATAGCCCTCATCACCCAGGCTCACGCCCGACCAGGAAGGCAGAACGTCGGTCTTGGCCTGCAAAGCGGCATTGACCACGGACACGGGCTGGCCATGGGTCTGCTCGCGCGACACCACGATGGCAGGCGACAAGCCCTGGGCCTTGGCGGCATCAGCCTGCCATTCCTTGAGCGCAGCTTCACCCGCTTCGCGGGCCAGCACGGCAGACTGCTGCTCCACATACAGGTTCTTCACACGGTCGGCCACTTCATCGAAGCTCAGCTGCTTGGCAGGCTGGTAGCTCACCACACGGCCAGAAGCCATCTGGTTGGTGCCAACGTCCACAGCATCGGTGTTGCGCTTGTTCTCCAGGCTATCCGCTGTAAACAGGGCATCCAGGAAATCCTTGCTGGCCAGTGCACCCTGTGCTTCAGGCTGAGGATCGCGGGTTACACCATCGGCGGTGTGCAGCTTCAGACCCAGCTTGTCGATGACAGGCTGCAGGCTATCAGGCTGCTCGAACACGATGCTGGCAAATTGCTCGGCCACTTCCGCAAACTTGCGCTGCGCCTGCTGATCCTTGAGGTCGTTGACAATCTTTTCGCGCACAGATTCAAAGCTGGGAACCTTGGGTTCCTTGACGTCAGTGACCTGAATCACGTGGTAGCCAAATTCGCTTTCCACCACATCACTGACTTGACCGTTCTGGAGGGTAAAGGCCACCTGCTCGAACTCAGGCACCATGGCGCCACGCGAGAAGAAGCCCAGATCGCCACCGGAAGCCGCAGAGCCGGAGTCCTGCGACTCAGCCTTGGCCACCTCTGCAAAACGCGAGGGATCTTTCTTCAGTTCATCAGCAATACCCTGTGCCTTGGCCTTGACTGCTTCACGCTCGTCTGCAGACATGCTGCGTGGCGCATTGAGCAGAATGTGGCGGGCACGGCGCTCTTCCTTCTCATCCGTCAGGCGAGAAGCGTTTTCCTTGTAATAGGTCTGCAGGTCAGCTTCGTTCAGTTCGATGCCGTCGCGCACAGCCTCCAGGTCCAGCACCACATATTCGACCTTGGCCTGCTCAGCCTGCTGGAACAGATCCTTGTGGCTTTCATAGAAAGCCTTGAGGGCTTCATCGTTTACCTGCACCTTGGCTGCAAAGTCCTTGGACAGGAACTGCGCCACCTGAATTTCACGGCGCTGCAGGAAGGCATCCATGGCGATATCAGCCACAGCAGGCGTTGCAAATGCGGTATTCATCACATTGCCCAGCACCTGGCCCAGAGACATGTCACGACGCAGGGAGGCTTCAAAGCCTTCTGGCGTCATGCCCTGCATGGCCAGCAGTGCACGGTAGCCGTCTGCATCCAGCGTGCCATCAGGCTTGCGCAGGCTGGCAATGGCAGGCACTTCCTGCAGAGCACGAGCCAGCGCGGCATCGCTGGTCAGCAGGTGCATCTTCTGTGCCGCAACCTGCATGACACGATCGCGGACCATGCGCTCCAGTGTGGCATAGCGCGCTTCAGGCGAGTCCAGCAACTTGGCATCAATATTGGGGTTTTCGGCACGCAAGCGATCGCTTTCATAGCGATGCATGTTGTCCCAGTCGTTCTGGGTAATCTCCTGCCCATCCACACGCGCTACCGTCGGACTGGCGACGGAGAAGTAACTTTGGTCAACGCCAAAAAAAATGAACGAGGGAATGATCAGCAAGAACAACAAGATCATGACGAACTTGGAATGCTTGCGGATTGATTCGAGCATAGTCAGTCTTTCAGAGGATGCAGACAAAAAAGGCGAACTCTCGCTCGCCTTTTAGATGGGGATTGCGCCGCCTTCCAGACAGACGGCAGCACGCGAACCGAAAAGTAAACCCGAGGATTCTACTCGCTGCGCCCTGGAATGCACTTCGCGGACATGGGTGATTTGCCGACAAAGTGACAGCCCAGCACATGAACAACAAAAAAGCACCTTGACTTTCGTACAAGGTGCTTTCGGGTGAATTGAAGTGGTGGGTGCTAACGGGGTCGAACCGCTGACCTACGCCTTGTAAGGGCGCCGCTCTACCAACTGAGCTAAGCACCCACTGCAATCTCTCAAACAGGTGGTATCCGATTGCAGGGATACCTCACAGCGATGGTGGGTGCTAACGGGGTCGAACCGCTGACCTACGCCTTGTAAGGGCGCCGCTCTACCAACTGAGCTAAGCACCCGCTGTGAAATAAAAAAGCATTTAGACAGCTAAATGCTTGGACAGTGGGTTGGTGGGTGCTAACGGGGTCGAACCGCTGACCTACGCCTTGTAAGGGCGCCGCTCTACCAACTGAGCTAAGCACCCACTGTCAAATTCTTTGGATCAGTTAACTGCGTCCTTCAGTGCCTTGCCGGGACGGAACTTTGGCACCTTGGCAGCCTTGATCTTAATGGCATCACCGGTACGTGGGTTACGACCAGTGCGTGCTGCGCGCTTACCAACTGCAAAGGTACCGAAGCCAACCAGGGAAACCGTACCGCCCTTTTTCAGGGTTTTCTTCACAGCATCGATCGTCGATTCCAGCGCACGTGCTGCGGCAGCCTTGGAGATATCGGCGTTGTTTGCGATGTGCTCAATCAGTTCAGTCTTATTCACAAGATGCCTCTCAGTAAATGGTTGCAGAGCGCCTTTGCGACGACACCTTCATAGAAGGTTCACACCAGATGGTGCTTATCAGCGACAAGGCGAGATTCTAGTCAGGTTTCTTGGGCGTTTTGGGAAAAACGTGAAAATTTTTTCCTTGCTGCCGCCTGCGAAGCAAGCCTTCACACAGGCAGACAGTCCTCAGCCCAAGCGCCTCAAGAAACCACAGAAGGGTTGTACACGCCTGCAGCCTTTCAGGCAATAAGAAAGCTCAGGATGCAGGGAATGCGCACAGACTATCTGTCTCTTACCCCGCACAGATCAATGCTTGACGCGGCTTTTGATCTCAGGAATGGCCTTTTGCATGTAGTAGACCATGGACCAGACGGTCAGCACGGCTGCCACCCAGATCAGGATGGTGCCCAGAAACTGCGCATCCACACCCAGCAGCTGACCATGGAACAGCAGCAGCGGGATGGCGACCATCTGCACCGTGGTTTTCACCTTGCCGATCATGTGCACGGCCACGCTCTTGCTGGCACCGATCTGAGCCATCCACTCGCGCAGCGCAGAGATGGCAATTTCACGGCCAATAATGATCAGCGCCACAAACACATCGGCACGCTGCAGATGCACCAGCACCAGCAGGGAAGCACACACCAGGAACTTGTCAGCCACGGGATCCAGGAATGCACCAAACGAGGACGTCTGGTTCAGCCGCCGTGCCAGAAAGCCATCGAGCCAGTCTGTGAGGGCAAAAATGACAAACATCAACGCCGCAATCAGATTGCGTGTCTCAGGCGCAAATGGTGCATAGAACACCCCGACGATCAAAGGGATCGCAACAATGCGCGTCCAGGTCATCAAGGTGGGAATGGTGAAAAACATAGCTGCGATTGTGTCACGGCTCAAGCAGTTTGCACGCAAGCCTGTCCAGAAAGCGTGCTGCACTCAGTGCAGGGCACGGTAAATTTCATCTGCCAGACTGGCGGAGATACCTTCAACGGTCATCAGGTCTTCCACGCTGGCATTGGCCACGCCACGCACACCACCGAAGCGCTGCAGCAGGCGTGCACGGCGCTTGGGCCCCACGCCCGGGATTTCTTCCAGACTGCTCTGCCCCACGCGCACCTTGGCGCGCTGGGCCCGCATGCCGGTGATGGCAAAGCGGTGCGCCTCGTCACGAATCTGCGCCACCAGCATCAGGGCTGCTGAGTCATGCCCCAGATAGACCTTGGGCCTGCCATCGGCAAACACCAGCTCTTCGAGCCCCACCTTGCGGCCCTCGCCCTTTTCCACACCGACGATGCGTGAAATATCCAGGCCCAGCTCGGTAAACACTTCACGCGCCATGCTGACCTGGCCCTTGCCGCCATCCACCAGCACCAGATCTGGCAGACGCGGTGCACCGGCTTGCGGCTCTGCACCACCAGCGGCCTGAATGGCATCTGCCACCGGCTTGTAGCGGCGTGTGAGCACCTGACGCATGGCGGCATAGTCGTCGCCCGGCGTAATGCCTGTGATGTTGAAGCGCCGGTATTCACTGCTTTGCATCTTGTGGTGATGGAACACCACACAGGAGGCCTGCGTGTTCTCGCCCGAGGTGTGCGAGATATCAAAGCACTCGATGCTCAGCTCTTCCAGGCGCTCCTGCGGCAAGTCCAGTGCCTCGGCCAGCGCACGGGTGCGTGCCTGCTGCGAGCCTTCTTCGGACAGCAGACGTGCAAGCTGGATGCCTGCGTTTTGCTGCGCCATCTCCAACCAGATGCGGCGCTGCTCGCGCGGCTGATGCACGGCGGCCACCTTGTAGCCCGCCTGCGCGGACAGGGCCTGCATGAGCTTGACATCCACCACCTCGCTGAGCACCAGCACCGGAGGAATGGGCACATCCATATAGTGCTGCGCCAGAAATACCTCGAGCACGCGCACCTCTACCGACGTGCTTTCCACCGCGTCTTCCGACTCGTAGACGCCCATGGCATCGTCCAGCTGCGAAGGGAAGTACGCCCTATCACCCAGATGGCGGCCACCGCGCACCATGGCCAGGTTCACACAGGCGCGACCGCCCTGCACCTTCACCGCCAGGATGTCCACATCCTTGTCGTCCGTGGTTTCAATGGCCTGCTGGTGCAGCACCTTGGACAGTGCCGACATCTGGTTGCGGATTTCCGCTGCCTTTTCAAACTCCAGCTTGTCCGCGTGCGCCATCATGCGCGCTTCCATCTGCTGCAGCAGTGCCTGGGTTTCGCCACGCAGCATGGCCTCGGCATTGCGCACGTCCGCCGCGTAGTCCTCGGGACTGATCAGATCCACGCAGGGGCCGGAGCAACGCTTGATCTGATAGAGCAGACAGGGGCGTGAGCGATTGGCAAACACCGTGTCTTCACAGGTGCGCAGGCGAAACACCTTCTGCAGCAGCTGGATGCTTTCCTTGACCGCCCAGGCACTGGGGTAAGGGCCAAAGTAGCGGTGCTTTTTGTCGGTGCTGCCCCGGTAGTAGGTCATGCGTGCAAAGCACTGCTCGGCAGGAGCGCGCACATCGCCATCGTGCGCGGAATTGCCCGTGAGCTTGAGGTAGGGGTAGCTCTTGTCGTCCCGAAACAGAATGTTGTACTTGGGGTGCTGGGTCTTGATGAGGTTGTTTTCCAGCAGCAGTGCCTCAGCTTCGCTGCGCACCACCGTGGTCTCCAGCCGGGCAATCTTGCTGACCATGTGACCAATGCGTGTACCGCCATGGTCTTTCTGAAAGTAACTGCTCACCCGGCGCTTGAGATTTCGCGCCTTGCCCACGTACAGCAGCTGGCCTGCTGCATCGAAGTAGCGGTAGACACCGGGCAGCGAAGGCAGTGCCGCTACCTGGGCCAGAATTTCTGGAGAATGCTCAACAATCGACATGGCTGCATTGTGGCGGTTTGTACCTGCACCCACGCAACAACGGCCTATATTTCCAAAGTGATAGCTACCTGCGCTTGCCAGATGGGCGCTAGCGGCCAATTTCACTGTGAAACGCGCAATCACGCACCGGCCACATAGCCCTTGCAGCTGCGCTACCATCGCCCGCCTTGTGCTTTCTTCAGGCCCACCCTCTGCCGCACCATGTCTGCTTCAGCCACTGCCACTACCCAGCCCCGCTGGGACATCTTCTGCCAGGTCATAGACAACTATGGCGACATTGGCGTGTGCTGGCGTCTGGCCGCAGAGCTGGCCGCACGCGGCGTGCAGGTGCAGCTGCGCATTGACAATGCCAGTGCATTGGCTTGGATGGCTCCGCAGGGCGCGCCCGGCGTGCAGGTGCTGCCCTATGACGCGCACTATGCCGCACACCCTGATGTAGTGATTGAAGCCTTTGGCTGCGAAGCGCCACAGGCTTATCTGCAAGCCCTGGCCCAGCACCATGCCAGCGCCGCGCGCAAGCCCGTGCTGGTGAATCTGGAATACCTGTCTGCCGAAGACTATGTGGAGCGCTGCCACCGCCTGCCATCGCTCATCATGTCCGGCCCCGCCAAAGGCATGACGCGCTGGTTTTTCTACCCCGGCTTTACCGAACGCACCGGCGGCCTGATCCGCGAGCAGCAGCTGCACGAGCGCCAGGCGCAGTTTGACCGCGATGCCTGGCGCAGCGCCCACGACATTGCTGCCCAGGCAACAGCTGTTTCGCTGTTTTGCTATGAACCTGCCGCCTTGCCGCAGCTGCTGCAGCAACTGGGCCAGCCCACCACAGACTGGCAGCCGCACCTGCTGGTAACACCAGGCCGGGCCACAGCGGCCGTGCAGGCGCTGGGCGCACCAGATGGGTTATCCACCAGCTTTTTGCCAGCCCGCAGCCAGCGCGAGTTTGACGACATGCTCTGGGCCTGCGACCTGAATCTGGTGCGCGGCGAAGATTCTCTGGTGCGCGCGCTATGGGCGGGCCAGCCTTTTGTCTGGCACATCTACCCGCAGCATGACAATGCCCATCACGCCAAGCTGGATGCTTTTCTGGACTGGCTGGATGCCCCCGAGAGCCTGCGCCGCTTTCACCATGCCTGGAACGGCATGATTGACCCCGCTGCACTCCCCGTTTTGAGCCCGGCACTGCTGGACGAATGGCGCAGCTGCGCACGGTCTGCGCGCCAGCGATTGCTGCAGCAAACTGATTTGATTGGCCAGCTGCAACCGTTTGCGGCAGAAAAAAGCTAAAATCCCATCTTTATCTTCTATAGCCAGCGCTGCATACCGCGGCGCTGCGTGACAAGACCTCCGCCGCGGAACATGCGGCAGGCCCTCTGCTTGGATCGCTGAAGCGACATGCTTGCCTGCCGTGTTGAGCGGCTTCAACCAAACCCGCTAAGCAAGCTATGAAAATCGCTCAAGAAATCCGCGTTGGCAACGTGATCATGTACGGCAAGGACCCCATGATCGTTCTGAAGACTGAATACGCTCGTGGCGGCCGTGGCGCTGCAACCGTGCGTATGAAGCTGAAGTCGCTGATCGGCAACTTTGGTACAGAAAACGTGTTCAAGGCCGACGACAAGATCGACAACGTGATCCTGGACAAGAAGGAGTGCACCTACTCCTACTTCGCAGACCCCATGTACGTGTGGATGGACGAAGAGTACAACCAGTACGAAGTGGAAGCCACCAACATGGGCGACGCCCTGAACTACCTGGAAGACGGCATGACCGCTGAAGTGGTGTTCTACGAAGGCAAGGCCATCTCCTGCGAACTGCCCACCACCATCGTGCGCGAAATCACCTGGACTGAGCCTGCCGTCAAGGGCGACACTTCCGGCAAGGTGATGAAGCCTGCCAAGATCGCTACCGGCTTCGAAGTGGCTGTGCCTCTGTTCGTGGACCAGGGCGACAAGATCGAAATCGACACACGTACCGGCGAGTACCGCAAGCGCGTGTAATGCGTGTTGCGGCATGTAACCGCAACCCATCGCAGCAAAGGCTTCCAACTGGAAGCCTTTTCTTTTTTCGGCTTTCGAATAAATAGCAGTTAGCGCTTGCTACACAAGCCATTCAAGCACAAAACATTTGCAATCGCAGAAAAATCAAGCGCCAGAAGCTCTTTTATTAATAGCACTCCAGAGACAGCCCGCACACTCAGCCACCGCTCTGGCACAGCGCTTGCATGAACCCGATCACCCAAAGGTTGCACGTTTGCCGACAGGGTAAAACCCCAATACCAGCCACAGGTTGCACCTTCCAGAATCGCCGCACTTCAAAAGGGTTCTGTGGTTATGGCTACGACAACGATTGGCATCAAGGTGGATGAACGCATGCGTGACCGGCTCAAGGCTGCTGCACAGCGGCTGGGCTGCACCCCACACTGGCTGCACAAGCAGGCACTGCACTGCTATCTGGAAGCCATCGAACAGGGCAAGCCGCTGCCCGAACTGGAGTACCTGGGTGCTACCTCCAGCCATGAAGAGGTAGAACCCGAGGCCCTTGGTGAGTCCCAACAGCCCTATACCCCGTTCTATGCACTGGCGCAGGATGTACAGCCCCAAAGCGTGCTGCGTGCAGCCATCACGGCGGCCTACCGCCGCCCGGAAACCGAATGCCTGCCACTGCTGATCGCTCCGGCCACCAGCCCCAATCCTGAAGCCGTAGAGCAGCTGGCCACCCGTCTGGTGCAGTCTCTGCGCGACAAGCGCCACAAAAAAACCACAGGGGTTGAAGCACTTGTACAGGAGTACTCACTCTCCAGCCAGGAGGGTGTGGCCCTGATGTGTCTGGCCGAGGCCCTGCTGCGCATCCCCGACCGCGCCACGCGCGATGCGCTGATCCGCGACAAGGTCAGCAAGGGCGACTGGAAGTCGCATACCGACTCCCCTTCCCTGTTCGTGAACGCCGCCACCTGGGGGCTGATGATTACGGGCAAGCTGGTCAGTGTGCACAGCGAGCAAAAACTGGGCGGCGCCCTCACCCGCCTGATTGCCAAGGGTGGGGAGCCACTGATTCGCCAGGGCGTGAACACCGCCATGCGCATGATGGGCGAGCAGTTCGTGACCGGCCAGACCATTGCTGCGGCGCTGGCCAACAGCCGCAAGCTCGAAGACAAAGGCTTTCGCTACTCCTACGACATGCTGGGCGAAGCCGCCACCACCGAGGAGGACGCACTGCGCTATCTGCAGTCCTACGAGCAGGCCATCCACGCCATCGGCCAGGCTGCACAGGGCCGGGGCATTTACGAAGGCCCGGGTATTTCCATCAAGCTCTCTGCCCTGCACCCACGCTACAGCCGTGCCCAGCGCGAGCGCGTCATGCACGAGCTGTACCCGCGCCTGCTGCGGCTGGCCGAGCTGGCACGCCAGTACGACATTGGCCTGAATATTGACGCTGAAGAAACAGACCGTCTGGACATCTCGCTCGATTTGCTGGAGCAGCTGTGCTTTGCACCCACGCTTACCGGCTGGAATGGCATTGGCTTTGTGGTGCAGGCCTACCAGCGCCGCGCCTTCTTTGTGCTGGACTGGCTGATCGATCTGGCGCGCCGCAGCAAGCACCGCCTCATGATCCGTCTGGTCAAGGGCGCTTACTGGGACACGGAAATCAAGCGCGCCCAGGTCGATGGGCTGGAAGACTACCCCGTCTTCACCCGCAAGCTGCACACCGATGTGTCCTACCTCGCCTGCGCCCGCAAGCTGCTCGATGCGCCCGAGGCCATCTACCCACAGTTCGCCACACACAACGCCCACACCCTGGCCAGCATCTACCACATGGCGGGCAATAACTACTACCGCGGCCAGTACGAATTCCAGTGCCTGCACGGCATGGGCGAAGGGCTGTATGAAGAAGTCGTGGGCGATATCACGCAGGGCAAGCTGGCGCGCCCCTGCCGCATCTATGCCCCCGTGGGCAGCCACGAAACCCTGCTGGCCTATCTGGTGCGCCGCCTGCTGGAAAACGGTGCGAACAGCTCCTTTGTGCATCAGATTGGCGACGACAGCGTGCCCATTGCCCATTTGGTGGCAGACCCTGTGGCTGCCGCACAGGCCATCACACCACTGGGCCGTCCGCATGACCGCATCCCCAGCCCAGCTGCGCTCTACGCTGCGCAGGGCCGCAGCAATTCCAGCGGGCTGGATCTGAGCAATGAGCAGCGTCTGGCCTCGCTGTCTGCAGCGCTGCTCAGCAGCGTCAAGCCGGTGCAGGCCGCTGCCCCCAACAGCACACATCTGCCCGCCCAGCCTGTGCGCAATCCGGCCTACATGCAGGATGTGGTCGGTCAAGTGCACATGGCGACCGCTGGCGAAGTGGCCACCGCCATGGCGCAGGCCCGGCACGCCGCCCTGATCTGGCAGGCCACGCCCGTGACCGCCCGTGCACAGGCACTGAGCCGCGCAGCCGATCTGATGCAGGCACAGATGCAGCCGCTCATGGCCCTGCTGTGCCGCGAGGCAGGCAAGACCTTGCCCAATGCCATTGCCGAAG
Source organism: Comamonas kerstersii (assembly GCF_002056725.1). Classification (NCBI taxonomy): domain Bacteria; kingdom Pseudomonadati; phylum Pseudomonadota; class Betaproteobacteria; order Burkholderiales; family Comamonadaceae; genus Comamonas; species Comamonas kerstersii. The sequence goes on from NZ_CP020121.1 coordinate 60,741, forward strand.
TGCGCGAAGCCATTGACTTTCTGCGCTACTACGCACGCCAGGCCGAGCAGTACCTCAACAACGACTCACACCGCCCGCTCGGCGTGGTGGTCTGCATCAGCCCCTGGAATTTTCCGCTGGCCATCTTTACCGGGCAGCTTGCCGCGGCGCTGGCTGCGGGCAATGCAGTGATTGCCAAGCCTGCCGAGCAGACCTGCCTGATTGCCATGCAGGCCGTGGAGCTGCTGCACCAGGCTGGCATTCCTGCCCATGCGCTGCAACTGCTGCCCGGCGAAGGCGAAACCGTCGGCCAGGCACTGGTGGCCCATCCTGATACCGACGCCGTGGTGTTTACCGGCTCCCACCCCGTGGCCCAGCACATTCACCGCACGCTGTCTCAGCGCCTGGGCAACCATGGCAAGCCTGTGCCACTGATTGCCGAGACTGGCGGCATCAACGCCATGGTGGTCGATTCTTCGGCCCTGGCCGAGCAGGTGGTGGGCGATGTACTGCAGTCTGCCTATGACTCGGCAGGTCAGCGCTGCTCTGCCCTGCGCCTGCTGTGCCTGCAGGAAGACAGCGCAGACCATGTGCTGCACATGCTGCAAGGTGCCATGCAGGAGCTGCGCGTGGGCAATCCGGACCAGCTGTGCACCGACGTGGGCCCCGTCATTGACCCGCAGGCCATGGCCGACATTGAAGCCTACGTCGCTGCCATGCAGGACAAGGGCCATAAGGTCATCCGCCTGAAGCTGCCACCGGAATGCCGCAATGGCTACTTTGTGGCCCCTACGCTGATTGAGGTGAGCCAGGTACAGGATCTTCGCCGCGAAGTCTTTGGCCCCGTGCTGCACGTGCTGCGCTATGCACGGGAAGACGTGGATGCGCTCATCGACCAGATCAACGCCCTGGGCTTTGGCCTTACTTTCGGCGTGCATACGCGCCTGGATGAAACCGTGGCACGCCTGTCCAGCCGCATCCATGCCGGCAACATCTATGTGAACCGCAACATCGTCGGTGCCGTGGTCGGTGTGCAGCCCTTTGGCGGCGAAGGCCTGTCAGGCACCGGCCCCAAGGCAGGTGGTCCTCTGTACCTTTTCCGCATGCTGGCCCAGGCACCTGCGCTGGAGCAGCTGCCCATTCCCACGGCACAGGGCACACACAGCCTGCAGATAGAGGCCGGGCAACAGCTCATGCTCGACGGCCCCACGGGCGAAACCGACCAGTACCTGCTGCGCCCCCGTGGCCTGGTCTGGTGCATGCCCCAGACCGTAGACGGTCTGCAAGCCCAGTGGCAGGCCTGCCAGAAGACGGGCAACACCATGCTGCTGCAGGACAGCCCTTTCCTGCGCACCCTGGTGTGCAACTGGCAGGCGGACAACGCGCAGGCACAGCAGGCCGCACTGCACTGGGTGACAGAACAGACGCTGGCCGAGCTGCCTGTGCAGGCGGCGCTCGTAGAGAGCGATACCGACGCCCTGCTGGCCCTGCAGCAGCAGCTGAGCACACGCAATGGCCCACTGCTGCTGGTGCAGGGACTGACCACGGAAGAAATTCGCCACGGAGAGCACTACCGGCAGGAACGTTTATTGCGAGAAGTGAGCATCTCCACCAACACCACAGCGGCAGGCGGCAACGCCAGTCTGATGATGGTGGGTTAAGTCCGCATTCCTCTGGCCGGCTTGTCTCTCTACAGTCCGGCTTCCCTCTAACCGATCCAAGGAGAACGCAGCATGCAAGAAAAACATCATCTCAAGACGCTGGCAAAGACCGTGGCACTGGCCTGCGCTTTTGGCGGCCTGATGGGCACAGCACAGGCTGAAACCACCGTCCGTCTGGGCTTTGCAGCACCACTGACCGGCCCCCAGGCCCACTACGGCGAAGACATGCGCAACGGCTTGCTGCTGGCGCTGGAAGAAGCCAATGCCAAGGGCATCAAGCTGGACGGTGACACCGCCAAGTTTGTACTGGTCTCCAAGGACGACCAGGCGGACCCCCGCACCGCCGTGCAGGTGGCACAGCAGATTGCAGACGAAGGCGTCAACGGCATGCTGGGCCACTTCAACTCCGGCACCACGATTCCTGCTTCGCGCGTGTACAACGAAGCTGGCATTCCCCAGATCGCCATGGCCACCTCGCCCGAATACACACTGCAGGGCTACGACACCACCTTCCGCATGATGACCAGCGACACCCAGCAGGGTGCTGCCGTGGGCCTGTTCATGGTTCAGGACCTGGGGGCCAAGAAGATTGCCATCATTGATGACCGCACGGCCTACGGTCAGGGCCTGGCCGATCAGGTGATTGCCGCTGTCAAGCGCGCCGGGGGCGAAATCGTGGCCCGTGAATACACCACCGACAAGGCCAATGACTTCACTGCCATCCTGACCAGCATCAAGGCCAAGGGAGCGGACGCCATCTTCTTTGGTGGCCTGGACGCACAGTCTGGCCCCATGCGCCGCCAGATGGCCACACTGGGCCTGACCCTGCCATTGGTGTCCGGCGAGATGACCCGCAGCGACACCTTCCTGAAGCTGGCTGGTGAAGCCGCTAACGGTACTTATGCCTCGCTGGCTGGTGTGCCGCTCAAGACCATGGCCCAGGGCGAACAGTTTGCCCAGGCCTACAAGGCCCGCTTCAAGGCTGAGCCCGGCGTGTATGCGCCCTACGCCTATGACGGTGCCTGGAACATGATCACTGCCATGGAGCAGGCCGGCTCCGCCAAGACCGACAAGTACCTGCCCAAGCTGGCCGGTCTGAAGCGCAGCGGTGCCACCAGCGCCAATATTGCCTACGACAAGAACGGCGACCTCAACGAAGTGGCTGTGACCATCTACACCGTCAAGAACGGCAAGTGGGAAGAGGTCAAGACCATTGTGGATTCCGCCAAATAAACAAGGCTTCTGCCGACCAACACTTCACTGCCTGTGAGCGAAGGGTTGGTCGGTTTGTTTTTCGGCATGTGCGGCCAACGCACTTGCTTTCTCCATCTGACCTCGCCGCAAGGCGCGACCGTCATGGACATCTTTCTCCAACAAATCATCAACGGCCTGACCGCTGGCAGCGTGTATGCGCTGGTGGCGCTGGGCTACACCATGGTCTACGGCATCATCGGCCTGATCAACTTTGCCCACGGCGACGTAGTCATGGTGGGCGCCATGATTGCCACCAGCGTGGTGATGGCACTGGTAGGTCACTATGGTGACGTTTCCGCCTTTGTCGCCATTGCTGCGGCGCTGCTGATCTCCATTCCCGTCTGCATGGCCCTGGGCTGGACGGCAGAGCGCATTGCCTACCGTCCGCTGCGCCGTGCGCCCCGGCTCGCTGCGCTGATCACCGCGATTGGCGTGTCCATCATCATCCAGAACGTGGCGATGATGTTCTGGGGCCGCAACTATCTGAACTTTCCGCACATCATCGAGCCCGTGGTCTACCAGATCGGTGATGCACGCCTGAGCCTGCTGCAGATCACCATCATGCTGGGCTCGGCCCTGATCATGGTCGCGCTGCTGCTGCTCGTGCACAGAACCCGTCTGGGCATGGCCATGCGCGCCACAGCACAGAACCGTGAAGTGGCAGGCCTGATGGGCGTGAACATCAACACCGTGATTTCTGCCGCCTTTCTGATTGGCTCGGCCCTGGCCGCCATCGCAGGCGTGATGATTACCAGCTACTACGGCGTAGCCCAGTACACCATGGGCTTCATGCTGGGCCTCAAAGCCTTTACTGCCGCCGTGCTGGGCGGCATTGGCAATCTGGGTGGTGCCGTACTGGGCGGTCTGCTGCTGGGGCTGATTGAAGCCCTGGGCTCCGGCTATGTGGGCGACCTGACCAACGGCGTCTTTGGCAGCCACTACCAGGATGTATTCAGCTTCATCGTGCTGGTGGTAGTGCTGATTTTCCGCCCCTCCGGCCTGCTCGGCGAGCGCCAAGGAGACCGCGCATGAGCCACATCACTGCTTCCAAGAAACGCACACCTGCCAAGGTCTGGGTGGGTGTCTTTGCCATCGGCCTGGTGCTGCTGGTCATGCCCTTTTTGCTGGGGGCTACGGCCGGGCAAGGCTGGATTCGCATTCTGAACTTTGCCCTGCTGTATGTGATGCTGGCGCTGGGGCTGAACATCGTCGTGGGCTTTGCCGGTCTGCTGGACCTGGGCTACATCGCCTTCTACGCCGTAGGTGCCTATGTGTGGGCACTGCTGGCCTCCCCGCACTTCAATCTGCATTTGCCATTTTGGGTGATTCTGCCCGTGGGGATTGCCCTGGCTGCTATGGCTGGCATAGCACTGGGCTTTCCGGTGCTCAAGCTGCGGGGGGATTACCTCGCCATCGTGACACTGGGCTTTGGCGAGATCATCCGCATCTTCATGAACAACCTCGATGCGCCCGTGAACATCACCAACGGCCCGCAAGGCATCAACCGCATCGACACCATCAAGATCGGCGAGTGGGCACTGGGCAGGCCAGAGACCATTCTGGGTTTTCGCATCACCGGGCCTGAGAAGTACTACTACGTGCTCATGGCGCTGGTGTTGCTCATTATCTTTATCTGCATACGTCTGCAGAACTCGCGCGTAGGCCGCGCCTGGGAGGCTGTGCGTGAGGATGAAATCGCCGCCAAGGCCATGGGCATCAACACCCGCACCATCAAACTCATGGCCTTTGCCATGGGGGCCAGCTTTGGCGGTGCAGCGGGCTGCCTGTTTGCCTCCATGCAGGGCTTTGTCAGCCCTGAGAGCTTTGGCCTGAGCGAGTCCATCGCCATTTTGTGCATGGTGGTGCTGGGCGGCATGGGCCATGTGCCGGGTGTGGTGGCTGGGGCACTGCTGCTATCCATCTTCCCCGAGGTGCTGCGCAACGTGGTCGTGCCCATTCAGCAAACCCTGTTTGGTGAAGTGCTGGTAGACCCTGACGCCATACGCATGCTGCTGTTTGGCGTGGCCCTGGTGGCCGTGATGATCTTCCGCCCCGAAGGCCTGTGGCCCTCGCAGGTGCGCAAGCGTGAAGTCAAATCTGTGAAGGAGCAACAAGCATGACCGCTGCCCCCCAGACCACCACCCCACGCGAGCCCCTGCTCATCGCCCAGGGGCTGAGCAAACGCTTTGGCGGGCTGCAGGCCCTCAAGGATGTGAGCTTTGAAATCCGCAAGGGCGAAATCTTTGGGCTCATCGGCCCCAATGGTGCAGGCAAGACCACGCTGTTCAATGTGATGACGGCGCTGTACATCCCCGAATCCGGCAGCTGCCTGTTTGGTGGGGTGGAGCTCACGCGCCTGAAGCCCCACCAGATTGCAGAAAAAGGCCTGGCACGCACCTTCCAGAACATTCGCCTGTTCTCGGCCCTGACTGCGCTGGAAAACGTCATGGTCGGCCAGCATCTACGTACCAAGGCGGGGCTGTGGGGAGCCATCAGCCACAACCGCGCTACCCGTGAGGAAGAGGCCCGCATCGAAGCCCGTGCACTGGAGCTGCTGGAGTATGTAGGCATCGCCCATGTGGCCAACGAGGTGGCATCCTCACTGTCGTATGGCGACCAGCGGCGTCTGGAAATTGCCCGTGCGCTGGCGACCGGCCCCTCGCTGCTGGCGCTGGACGAACCTGCCGCAGGCATGAACCCGTCCGAAACCGTGGTGCTGCGCAACCTGATTGAAAAAATCCGCGGTGACGGCATCACCGTGCTGCTCATCGAGCACGACATGAAGCTGGTCATGAACATGTGCGACCGCGTGCTGGTGCTCGAATACGGTCAGGTGCTGGCCTACGGCCAGCCCCACGAAGTACAGCGCGACCCGCGCGTGATTGAAGCCTATCTGGGCAAAGGTGCGGCGCAAGACCCGGTACTGCACCCCGAACTGTCCCAGCCCAACCAGGAAAGCAGTGCAAGATGACAGCAGCCCCCTCCTCCACCCCCATGCTGGACGTACGCCATGTCGATGTCGCCTATGGCGGCATCCGTGCCGTGCGCCAGCTCAGCATGCAGGTGTACCCGGGCGAACTGGTCGCCCTGATCGGTGCCAATGGCGCAGGCAAGAGCACCACGCTGCGTGCCATCTGCGGGCTGGTTCCGCTGGCCGCTGGCAGCATCCACTACCAGGGCCAGAGCCTGGCTGGCCAGCCCGTACACGCCATGGTGCGCCAGGGGCTGGTCATGGTGCCCGAAGGGCGTGGCATCTTCCCGCAGCTGACGATTGAAGAAAACCTGCACATGGGCGCCTACAGTCGCAGCGACAAAGCCTTGATTGTGCAGGAGGTCGAGCAGGTCTATGCGCGCTTTCCGCGCCTGGCCGAGCGTCGTAAGCAGACCGCAGGCACGCTGTCTGGCGGTGAGCAGCAAATGCTGGCCATGGGCCGTGCCATTCTCTCCAAGCCCAAGCTGCTGCTGCTCGATGAACCCACCATGGGCCTGGCCCCCATCATGGTGGACAAGATCTTTGAAGTGATTCAGGACATCTCCGCCCAGGGCGTGACCATCTTGCTGATTGAGCAAAACGCCCGCCTGGCCCTGGAAACCAGCCAGCGCGGCTATGTGCTGGAGTCCGGCGAACTCACGCTGCAAGGCCCGGCGCATGAACTACTACATGACCCCAAGGTGCGGGCAGCGTATCTGGGGGAGTAGCCAGATTTGGCGATCTGTTCTGAGGCCTCCCATGTGGAGGCCTTTTTCGTTGCTGTGAATCAATCAGCATTCCCTGGACAGTTGCCACATCCCGAGAATGTGCATCTCTTGAACGCCATCGGAGACATGCTAAACAAAAATAGGAGGCTTAAAACCATCCACCACTCAATGACCGACTTGCTTTTGACATCTTGTACATGATTTGAAAAAATAGCATCAATAGTCTGATCATTAATTTGCAGAAGGTAGTTATGGAAAAATTTGGTTTTTCAGAAGGTGTAGCTCTGGGAATGATCTCTGCGGATGCGAATTCCGCTCGTTCTCGTGCAAATCGTCTTAGCTACGCGCTCGATGATGTACAAGCAAGAAACAGAGAGCTAGAACAAGAAAATGCCCAGCTTCGTGCAAAGTTGGCTCAGTATGAGAAATCGTATAGGACGGTTCATGATGAAGCTGTTGTTTTGGCACGTCAGGCATCTGCCGGATTCATTGTGATGAATGGAATGATTAAGGCTTTGGAAAATATGCCTAGAGCTGCGGCAGAAGATTTTCGCCGTCAAGTTGTGGCCCATTCTAAAGAACGATTTAAAGTTCTTGATGCTGAAATTATGAAAGAGGCTAAGTTAGGCGGCTATAAGGGAAAAACTATTGAAGAGGTTTTCTCTCTTGATCATCAGTACAAAAAATTGGGGTTTGATAGGGCGTAATAAAAAAGCGCCTTACGGCGCTTTTTTTATTCTTTTCTTTTTCTTACCGATGTAGGTTCATTGTTTCCACCAGCGCCACCAATTGCACTAGCGCCATCCTTGGACGGGGTGGGCTGACCGTTGGCATTTTTCTCACTCTCATTTTTGGCTTTCTTTGCAGCTGCTTCAGATTTGCGCCGCAAGGTGCCTTGGAAGTGATTGTTGCCTGCATCGTCCATGCGGCCTGCGGTATTCACCGCAATGGCTGCAGCTCCTGCACCAGCGCCCATCTCACCTTGTGATCTGCTTTGGCCCAGGTCTCCAATGCCTGCATTGATCACTCGCATGACCTCGTCAGGGAAGGATTGGGGTATGGATGTAAATCATCCCCAACGGCGTTGCATCAGCGGCCAATTTGTATTGGTATGACAAGCTATTTAGAACTGTAGCAAGCCTGTCCAGGGAGGGGCAGAGTTTCTGAAAGACTCCAGATCTTTATGGCAAAAATGCCATCAGCGCTTATGCATCAAGCGCTGAATGCTATTCAAACGAAAGCATCTCCAAAAAATCGCCACATCACAAGCCCGCTGTCTTGTGCCTGCGCTGCATCCCCAAAATGCAACCGTTCCATGTCCACATGGTCTTGCCCCACCGGGTGCGGAAACATCCTTGCAGGCTGGCTGTCATATAAGCTGCTCATCCATTCTGAAAGCGGGTTCTTATGAAAATCATCCCCGCCCTTTCCCTGGTACTGTTGGCTGCACTGAGCACGCCTGCCATGGCGCAGCACCATGGGCATCACGGCCACCATGCTGCACACAGCAGTCCTTATGCAGGCATGCAAAACCGCGCCATTAAAGCGCTTTCAGAGGAGCAGATAGCAGGCCTCCAGGCAGGCAAGGGCATGGCACTGGCCATGCCTGCCGAGTTGAATGGCTACCCTGGCCCTGCACACACCCTGGAACTGGCTGCCGAGCTGCAACTCACTGACGAGCAGGCCACACGTACCCAGCAGCTGTTTGCAGACATGGAAGCCCAGGCCAAGGCAGCGGGGCTGGAAGTCATTGAAGCGGAAAGAGCACTGGACACCCTGTTCCGCGACAAGCTGGCCACACCTGAAGCGGTTTCTGCCGCAGTGACCAAGGCAGCGCTTGCACAGGGCAAGCTGCGAGAGACCCATTTGCGCTACCACCTCTCGATGATGGACGTTCTGACTGCAGAGCAGATTGCTGCGTACAACCAGCTACGCGGCTACTGATTGTTTCATCAGCACATTGCGCATGGGCATGGCACTACGGGCATGGCACTACGGTCATGCCGCCACCAAAGAAAAAGGATCTGCACAGCAAGGTGCAGATCCTTATGATTAAAAGTGGCACCAGGGCTTATGCATCAAGCACTAGCAGCTATCAAAACCATATTCAAGCCTTGACCAGCTTGCGCAGCTTCAGCGCCGCCACAATCTGCAGCACGCCGTAGATCAGGGCGACCACGCCAATCCAAATCACGCCCACGATGACACCGGCGACCGGTGCAATCAGCAGCAATGCGCCCAGCGCCACGCCCATGAAGCCGCTGATGATCAGCATCCATTCGTTGTCGATTTCCTTGCGCACGCGGATAGCAAACACGATGCGCATTACACCAAACACCACAAACCACACGGCAGCCACCCAGACCATGGCCTCTGCCATCGACACGGGGTTGAGCACGGCCATGACACCAAAGGCCAGAGAGATCAGCGCGTAGATCAGCATCCAGCCCTTGGACGCCGGGGCATCTCTGGTGAACAGCCCAATCAGCCCCACCACGCCTTCAGCAATGGCCAGCACACCAATGGCCCAGGTCAGGCTGGCCCCCATGCCCACAGGGTTGACGATGGCCATGATGCCAAACAGCACAGCCACCACGCCGAACAGCAAAATCAGCCACCAGCTGCGCCCCACGGCTTGCTGCAGCATGTTCACAGGTGAGTTATTCATTTCCATCTTCCACTCCTTCCGAATCAAAGTTGCTGTTCTCGATTATGGGGTGCTGCCTACCCCAACGGCAGGCACGGTGCACAGTGAACGATGCTGTCCTACACAGGCGTTGCAGTTATGTCAAAGCCATGACGAATAGCCCAATGTTTACCCGCCAGTTGCTCGCTTTCTCACATGACGGGCAAAAAGAAAGCTCCACAAGGGAGCTTTCTTTGCAATAGAGCAGATGGGCTTTATGAGGCCAGCTTGAAGGTAGAAACCGCCTGCACCAGCTGACGGGCCTGATGGTTCAGGCTGTCTGCGGCAGAGGCAGCCTCTTCCACCAGCGCTGCATTTTGCTGGGTCACCTGATCCAGCTGCGCCACGGCGTCGCTGACCTGTGCAATGCCTGCCGACTGCTCGGTGCTGGCGGCGTTGATGTCGGAGATCAGTCCGCTGACCTCGTGCACCTGCTTGACGATGTCCTGCATGGTGGTACCGGCTTCGCTCACCAGCTCACCGCCGGATTCCACCTTCTGCACGCTTTCGCTGATCAGTGCCTTGATTTCCTTGGCTGCTTCGGCACTGCGCTGCGCCAGTGTGCGCACTTCACCGGCCACCACGGCAAAGCCGCGGCCCTGATCACCTGCACGTGCGGCTTCCACTGCAGCATTGAGCGCCAGAATGTTGGTCTGGAAGGCAATGCCATCGATCACGCTGGTGATGTCCGAAATCTTGCGCGAGGAGCTGTTGATGTCTTCCATCATGTGCACTACCTGATCGACCACCACACCACCCTTGGCGGCCACTTCGCTGGCCGTCTGTGCCAGCTTGGCGGCGTGCTGCGCGGTTTCAGAGTTCTGGCGCACGGTGCTGGACAGCTCTTCCATGGAGGCAGCGGTTTCCTCCAGATTGCTGGCCTGCTCTTCGGTGCGCTGCGACAGGTCGGCATTGCCCACGGAGATCTGGCTCACGCCAGTGGCAATGCTGTCGCTGCTGTTGCGCACGGTGCTCACAATCTCGCGCAAGCCTTGCTGCATCTTGTGCATGGCGTAGACCACGCTGCCAGGCTGCGCGTGGCTGGTGTCAATCTGGCTGGACAGGTCTCCCGCCGCAATGGCGCTGGCCAGATCCGCCACATCGCTGGGTTCACCACCCAGCTCACGTGTCAGGCTGCGTGTCAGCACCACGCCGATGGCCACACCCGCCAGCACGCCTGCCAGCGTCAGTCCAATCAGCAGTGCACGAATTTCCTCGTAGGTGCTGGTGGTGGCATCGTTGAGCTCGGAAGCATTGGCGCGCTTGAGGTCCATCAGCTGGTTCATGGCACTGTCTGCACGGGCTGCAATCGGGCGCAGCACGGTAAACAGGCGCTCTGAAGAAGCACGCTGGTCATTCAGAGGCTCGGCCTGGAGTATCTGCTCAATGTGCTGCACTTCCTTTTCGTAGGCGTGCACGGCATCCATGCTCTGCGCAAACAGTTCGCGCCCCTTGTCAGTGGAGAGCTTGGACTTGGCTTCACCCAGCGCCTGGTACACATGCTGAATGCGTGCATCACGGTCCTGGATGTGGCGCTCTCTGTCCGACTGCGTATAGGACAGCATGGCACTGCGAATGGCGCGATTGGCAGCCTGCAGCTGCACATTGGCTTCAGCCACGTAACTCAAGCCAAGCGCCTCACTCTCATACATGGCACTGGCCATATCGTTCATCTGCGAGGACTTGAGCTCGCCCTGAATGCCGATGATTGCGCCAATGAACGCAACCACCAGAAATCCTCCAATGAGCTTGCTACCGACCTTGAGGTTTCGAAACCATTCCATGTGAGCTTCCTGCGTGTAAGTTTTTCAATACGAGCTGCGCCACGGTGCTTTCCCTGAAGGAAAGCTCCTTGATGCATCTAGCGTGGAGAAGACAGGGCACAGACAGACCATGGACACGCGCTGCTGGCGTGCGAGCCTGTCTGTCCAGAGGCAGCGGACAGTGCGTCTGCTGGATTTGCGAATAAGCGCTATGTGTTGGCTTTTGTCGTGAGCGCCTCACAGGCTCAAAATTTTACAATTGTTATCAATTGACGCTTTGTGCCTTCAAGGTACAACCACGCTCAACCTGGGCTTTACCGCAGTCAGAAACAACAAAGGCTTCCCACAGGAAGCCTTTGTTTTGATAGCGCTTTGCGCTTGTAAATAAACAGTTTCAGATATAAATCATCTTCAAACCTTTGTTTTACCAGCGCTAAAAGCTATATTTTTAGACAGGAATGCCCACCAGATCGTGGCCTTGCACGCCCAGAATGCGCACGCTGATCAAGTCGCCCGTCTTGTAGGTCTTGCTGGCCTTCTCAGGGGGCTGGATGTGCACCACGCCATCAATCTCAGGCGCGTCGGCATAGGTACGGCCCACGCCGCCCTTTTTGCCCAGGCCCACGGCCTTATCGACCAGCACCTTCATGACCTGGCCCACGCGGCGCTGCAGGCGCTGGGTGGAGACTTCTTCGGCCACGGCCATGAAACGGGCGCGGCGCTCTTCACGCACTTCCTCGGGCAGCATGCCGGGCAGCTCGTTGGCTGTAGCGCCTTCCACGGGGCTATAGGCAAAGCAGCCCGCGCGGTCAATTTCGGCTTCACGGATGAAGTCCAGTAGGTGCTGGAATTCTTCTTCGGTCTCGCCGGGGAAGCCTGCGATAAAGGTAGAGCGGATGACCAGCTCAGGGCACATCTTGCGCCATTCGCGGATGCGGTCCAGGTTTTTCTCACCGGAGGCGGGGCGCTTCATGCGCTTGAGCACATCGGGGTGGCTGTGCTGCAGGGGCACGTCCAGATAGGGCAGGATCTTGCCTTCGGCCATCAGCGGGATCAGTGCATCCACGGTGGGGTACGGATAGACGTAGTGCAGACGCACCCAGGCGCCGTGCTGCTGCGCCAGCTTGCCCAGCTCGTCGGCCAGCTCCAGCGTGCGGGTCTTGACAGGCTTGCCGTCCCAGAAGCCCGTGCGGTACTTCACGTCCACGCCGTAGGCAGAGGTATCCTGGCTGATGACCAGCAGTTCCTTGACGCCACCTTCAAACAGGGCCTTGGCTTCCTTGAGTACATCGCCAATCGGGCGCGAGACCAGATCGCCGCGCATCGAGGGGATGATGCAGAAGGTGCAGCGGTGGTTACAGCCTTCGGAAATCTTCAGGTAGGCGTAGTGCTTGGGCGTGAGCTTGATGCCCGCATCACCAAAGCTGCCGGGCACCAGATCCACAAAGGGGTCATGGGGCTTGGGCAGGTGCTGGTGCACCGCATCCATCACCTCCTGCGTGGCGTGGGGGCCGGTCACGGCCAGCACGCTGGGGTGTACTTCGGCGACCATGGAGCCGCCGCCTTCCTTGCCAGCCTTGGCTCCCAGGCAGCCAGTCACGATCACCTTGCCGTTGGCAGCCAGTGCTTCGCCAATGGTGTCCAGACTTTCCTTGACGGCATCGTCAATAAAACCGCAGGTGTTCACGATCACCAGATCCGCGCCTTCAAAGGTCTTGGAGGTCTGGTAGCCCTCAGCGCTGAGCTGCGTGAGGATGAGTTCAGAGTCAGTCAGTGCCTTGGGGCAGCCCAAGGACACAAAGCCCACCTTGGGGGCGCTGTTTTCGGTTGTCATTGTGTGAATGCGTGTGGGGATTGCGCCTGATGCGCAGGGCCTGCGCGCGGATGCCTGAAGTTGCTCCGGCCGGCGAAATCAAAGGGCGATTTTAGCCAGCCCCATGTTTTCATGCCTGCACCAGAGCCCATAGCCCGGTACGCAGCGTTTGCAGCGCATAAAAAACGGGCCTTGCGGCCCGTGGCTGGTGCTGGCCCCCGCCTTCAGCGCTTGAGGCCAAACATGCTCATCATCTGTTCGGTCTGCTTTTGCATCTGCTCCTGCATTTTCTGCATCTGCTCGGCGTAGTTCGCGTTCATCAGCGGGTTGGACATCTGCACCATCTTGGCCCAGGCATCTACGCCCCCGGCCTGGTCCGCCATCTTGTTCTGGAAGTCCGTGAACATCTGCACGTTCTTCTCGATAAAGCTGCCCATGTGGCCCTGCATGGTGTGGCCGTAAAAGCGAATGATGTTGGCCAGCATGGCTTCGGTGAACATGGGGGCGCCACCGGCCTCTTCTTCCAAGATGATTTGCAGGAAGATCGACCGCGTGAGGTCTTCACCCGTCTTTGCATCCTTGACCACGATATTTTCATGCTGCATCACCAGCTGCTTGACCTCGGCCAGTGTGATGTAGGTCGAAGTGGCAGTGTCATACAAGCGGCGGTTGGGGTATTTTTTGATGACGCGCTGCTGGCTGGTCGAAGAGGACGAAGTGTTTTCTTGTGCGGTCATCGGGCAATCTCGTAGCAGTTTCAGTCAATAAACAAAAGGCGTGTGCAGGTTTGCATTGTAGGAAAGGGCTTGCTTGCTGCAGCGCAGCACTAACCCTAGCCGATATTTGTCAGGTCCCGGATGATTGCGCACGTTCTTGACGAATAAATCAGGTGCTTTCATCTTCCATTTTTTGAGTGCTTGAGCTGGGGCTTCGTGCCCCAGTGCCTTTTGCGGCAAGTGGTGGTTATACAGCCAGACAAACCTGTGCAGCGTCTTTTCCAAATCCTCTGCGCTGTTGAAGTGGTGCGAGCGCAGTACTGGACTCAGGCGGCCATTGAAGCGCTCGACCATGCCGTTGGTTTTTGGCGTCCTGGGCTTGGTGAGCCGGTGTTCTATCCCCAGTGCTTGGCATAGCTGGTCGAATTCGTGCTCGCCTGTGGGCTGGCGAGTGCGACTGCCAAACAAGCGGTCTGTGAACTCTTTGCCGTTGTCGGTGAGGATGGTGTGAATCCTAAATGCTGCAGCTTTGCGGACGGCGGCCAAGAAGGCTTTGGCGGACGCTGCCGTCTTGTGTTGCTTGATATCAATGAACACCCAGCGTGTGGCCCGATCAATGGCAACAAAGACATAGCGGCGCTTGTCCTCATCTTGCATCTGGGGCAGGTACTTCACATCTACATGCACATAGCCAGGCTCATACGCCTTGAAGGGTTTGTGCTCGCTCTCAGGCTTGGGCTGTACGGGCAATCTGGAGTAGCCTCGTCTGCGCAGCAAGCGATCCAGCGCAGAACGGCTCATGGCCGGCTCAATGAACTCTCGCACCACCGCCAACAAGTCATCCAGAGGTAGCCACAGCTGGCTGCGCAGATAAATAACCAGCTCTTGCTGCCCTGCATTGAGCGTAGTTTGCAGGCGGTGGGCCGTGTGGCTGGCGTCATGCACCGTGCTTGTGCTGCGCCACTTACGCACGGTCCCTATGCCAATGCCGTATTGCTGTGCTAACTCTCGATCTGTACCAGTGGCTTGCTGCAATGCCAGGCGGGTGGCAGGTGTGGTCGTGCCGTTCTTATGAAGACTGATCAGCATGGCAACGCCTTGGCACGGGCTTGCCATGTTGCCGGAACTTCTCGAAGTACCTCTCGGCCATGCAGCAACGGACGCTTGTTTTTAATTAGCCAATCGTCCGGGACCCGACAGATATTCAAACTTTCACAAAAAAGAGCATATAGCGTTTACCCAACAAGCATTTCAGCACTATTTGATGCTTATTCACCATGGGCGGGCAGATTTTTTTCGGCACCGCCATTGCAGGTAATGCCGTTCTCTTAAGCGGAAAAAGCCACATTCTTGGCTCATTGAGAGTTCAATAATGAGGCTTTTTTTGTAGCTTGAGCGCCTAACTTGGTGATCTCAACACCTCCGTGACAGAGGTGAAGTTCCTTAAGTGAAAGGCATTACGCCATTGCAGGGCTTCTCTTCCTCCGCATCGTTGCTGGCAGCGCTGAAGTACAACCCCACTTCCAACCCATGCGCAGCATGCGGTGGTGGTGAAGCAAAAACCAGCTGCGCCCCATGGGTGTCGGCAATGGTTTTCACAATCGACATGCCCAGCCCGTAGCCGATGTGCTGGCGATCCATGCGCGCGTGCCGCCGCTGGATCAGCTGGATCTGCGCAGCTGTCAGCCCTGCGCCACTGTCACGCACCAACAAAGCAGCACCCGGTGCAGGCAGCACTTGCACCTCCACCATTCCGTCACTGTGGCGCAAGGCGTTTTCAATCAGGTTGCGCAGCACAATGGCCAAACCGTCAAGATCACCCCACACCCACACGGCCTCATGCGCATCGGGGGTGAGGCAGTCCAGGCGCTTGTGGGCGTAGGTCTGCTGCCAGAACTCCTGCGCCACCTGCTCGGCCAGTTGCACCAAATTCACGCGCGCAAAATGCGCCACATCACGGCCTTCGGCGCGTGACAGTTGCAGCAAACGCTCAGCCCGGTGACTCATTACCTCCAGGGCATGCAACACAGCCTTCACCTCATTCAATGGCACAGCCTCCACCTCGGCACCGGGTGCTGGATGGGTATCACTGCCACGGT
Source organism: Comamonas kerstersii (assembly GCF_002056725.1). Lineage (NCBI taxonomy): Bacteria > Pseudomonadati > Pseudomonadota > Betaproteobacteria > Burkholderiales > Comamonadaceae > Comamonas > Comamonas kerstersii. The sequence goes on from NZ_CP020121.1 coordinate 76,411, forward strand.
GCTGCTGCGCCTGATCAATCGCCGTCTGCAAACGCAGGCGCACTTCAGCCAAAGGGGTACGCAGCTCATGCGCGGCATTGGCTGCCAGTGAACGCTCTACATTCAATGCCTCTCCCAGCCGCTCCAGCAACTGGTTCACCCCTTCGCCCACCACCCGCAGCTCCAGCGGCATGCCATCCACCGACAGCGGCTGCAGGTTGCTGCCACTGCGCGCCGTAATCTGCCGCTGCAGTTGCCCCACGTAACGCAGCTCCCGCCGCGCCACGGTGGCCACCATCCACGCCATCACAGGCAACATGATCAGCAGCACAACCGCCAACCCCACCACGGTGCGGCGACTGGCTTCGCGCCGCTCTTCCACCGGGTCAGCCAGTTGCAGCCACACATGGTATTGCGCGTCATACAAGCTGAACACGCGGAAGTCCTCGGTGTCGTAAAAGCCTTCTTCCAAGGGCACTGCAAAGGGCGATGCTGGCGTGGCCTTGGTACGCAGCAACACCTTGCCGTCGCTGTTGCGCAGCTGTAAAAGCAAGGGTTCCGAGTGGTCTGAGCCCGGCAACTCTCCCATCACACGCGGATCACCACCCGCCGCCACCTGCAAAGCAGTTTCCAGGTTGTTTTGCGGGTTGGTCAGCTGCAGCTCCAGCAACGCGGGGTACAGCTGCCGGTGTGCACTCTCGATCAGCTCGACGTCAAAGTTGTCCTGAATCTGGCTGTCCACATACCAGCCCACCAAGGCAATGCTGAGCAGCCACACCGCCAACACGGCCGCCGTCAGCGTGCGGCTGAGCCGCTGCACCAGACTTTGCTGGGCTCCGGTACGCGGATTCATGCGATCACCAGGCGGTAGCCTGTTCCACGCACGGTTTCGATCAAGGCGCTGCCCAACTTACGCCGCAAGCGGCTGATGAACACCTCCAGCGTATTGCTGTCGCTGCTGTCGTCCCACTGGTACAGCGCTTCTTGCAAGCGCTCGCGCGTAAAAATCTGTCCGGGGCGGCTGGCCAGCACGCGCAGCAGTGCCCACTCTTTGGGGGTCAGTACCACGGGCACCATGCCTTTGCGCACCGACTCACGCGCCAAATCAATGGTGATGCCCCCACTCTGAAACACCGAGCTGGTCTGCGCGCCCCGACGGCGCTCCACTGCCCGCAAGCGGGCCAGCAGCTCTTCCGGGTCATACGGTTTGACCAGATAGTCGTCCGCGCCGGCATCCAGCCCCCGAATACGGTCGCTGACCTGGTCGCGGGCGGTCACCACAATCACGGTGGGATGTGCCTCCGCATTCACAGCAGCAGCATTCAAGACGGGCAGCAGGCTCAGGCCCTCGCCATCAGGCAGATTCAAATCCAGTAACACAGCGGCGTAGTGCATGGTGGCGACAAAAGCGCGTGCCTGCTGCAAGTTCTCCGCCCAGTCCACGCTGAACTGCTTGCTCTTGAGATAGTCCAGCACCGCCTGCCCCAAAGATAAATCATCTTCTACCAAAAGAATGCGCACGTTGCCCTCCACCGAATGAAGCGCACAGTGTAGAACCGTCTCACCCAGCACCCCAAGCTGAACAGAAGCTGAACAAACCCTTCAGAGGATATTCAGACGCGCTTTCTACAGTGCGCTCCATGTCTGAATCGCACACCCTTCCTCCCGTGGCCACCGGCGCACAGCCGCAGGCGCGCCGTTTTCCATTTTTCGCACCCCGCGCGATGGCGCCACGCTGGGTGGCTTTGCTGCTCGCGCTGTGGTGTACGTTGGGGCTGAATCAGGCCTGGTGGCGCAAGTTGGCCGATCTGGCGCATGAACAATCGCTCAGCACCGCCCAGACTCTGCTGACTGCGCTGGTGCTGACTGCTGCCACCTACTTGTGGCTCATGCTGCTGTCGTGGCCCAAGCTGCGCCGCGTGGGCTGGAGCCTGACACTGATCGTGGCGGCCTCGGTGCAGTACTTCATGCTCAACTACGGCATCGTCATGGACAGCAGCATGGTGCGCAACACGCTGCAAACCAATACCAGTGAAGGCATGGCGCTGGTCTCCAGCGGCCTGCTGCTGCACGTGGCCCTGTATGCTGGAGTGCCCATCACGGCGCTCTACACAGCCATCCGACTCAAACCTACGGCTTGGAAGCATGACCTGTGGCGCTCGGCACTTGTCGTGCTCGCCAGCGTAGGCGTGGTGCTGGGTGGTGGCCTGCTGCTCTACAAGCCCATGGCCCCCCTGGTGCGCAACAACACCGATATTCGCTACCTGATCAACCCGCTGGCCAGCGTAGTCTCATTCAGCAGCGTGACGCTCAAGCCCCTGTTCAAGCGCCAGTTGGCCTTCAAAACCATCAGCGAAGATGCAGCCCTGGGTGACAGCTACCACGGAGGCCATCTGCAGCCCACCTCTACCGCAGGCAAGAACCCCAAGCCCCCTCTGCTGGTGCTGATCGTGGGAGAGACCTCGCGCGCCGACCACTTTGGCCTGAACGGCTATCCCCGCAACACATCGCCCGAACTGGAAGCACGCCATGTCATCAGCTGGCGCAACGTCTGGTCGTGCGGCACCAACACCCTGGCCTCGGTGCCCTGCATGTTCTCGCACCTGGGCAAGACCGATTTTGAATCGCGCAAGTTTGAATATGAGAACCTGCTGGACGTGGTCCATGCTGCGGGTCTGAATGTGGACTGGCTGGATAACCAAGCAGGCTGCAAAGACGTGTGCAACCGCGTCTCCCATGCCCAGGCAGACCAAGTGGCCAGCAAAGAGGCTGTCAAACGCTGGTGCAAGGACAACGAGTGCCTGGACCAGTTGATGGTGGAGCTGCTCAATGACCGCCTGCACACCGTGAACGCACAAGGCAACGGCAAGGGCACCGTGCTGGTACTGCACCAGATGGGCAGCCATGGCCCTGCTTACTATCGCCGCTCGTCACAGCCCAACAAGCGCTTTCAGCCCGAGTGCACCACCCACGTGACTTCCGACTGCAGCCGCAGCCAGTTGGTCAACGTGTATGACAACAGCATTGTGGAAACCGACCAGTTCATTGCACGCACCATTGATTGGCTCAAGACCCAAGAAGACCTGTACGAAACTGGCCTGATCTACCTGGCCGACCATGGCGAATCGCTGGGTGAAAACGGCCTGTACCTGCACGGATTCCCCTATGCGATTGCACCCGATGCCCAAAAGCATGTGCCTTGGGTACTGTGGCCCGGCTCGCTGATGGCGCGCACCCATGTGGATGAAGCCTGTGTACGCAAAGGTGCTGACCAAAAGCTCAGCCACGACAACTTCTATCACACCGTCATGGGGCTGCTAGACATTCACAGCAGCAGCTACCAAAGCGGACTGGACGTGCTGGAGAGCTGCCGCACCTCCACCGGACAAAAAGTGAGTTGATGCATGAAATCCATGACGCCTGCCGAGCAAGTCGCAATAGACCGCGTAACCCTTGATGAGGTCAGTCCCCAAAAACGCCGCACAGGCCTGTCACGCGTGTGGCATGCGCTGGGCTACTCCCTGCAAGGCTTGCATGCAGCCTGGTATGAAAAAGCATTCCGCCAAGAAGCTTTGCTGGCCGCTGTGCTGCTGCCCAGTGCAGTGTGGCTGGGCCAGAGCTGGCTGGAAGTACTGGCGCTGATCGCCACCGTAGTGCTGGTGCTGGTGGTGGAGTTGCTGAACTCCGCCGTAGAAGCCACCGTCGATCGTGTGGGGGTGGAGTGGCATGCACTATCAAAGAAAGCCAAAGATCTGGGCAGTGCCGCGGTGCTGCTGTCTTTGCTGCTGTGCGCCGGTGCGTGGATGGCGGCACTGGTGCACCGCCTGACCTGATCGCACGGCACCACCCCTTGATTGCCACCACACCCCGGCACGGCCATGCGCCTGCCGGGGTGTAGCCATTTCGAGGCACATCATGGCAAGGGCAAGCCCACCGCCATTACCCGGTGGTGATGCGTGCCACCACCTGCCCAGCCTGCAGCAAAGCACCGGCTGTTGCGACCTGCTGCAAAGTACCGCTGGCCGTTGCCGTAATGGCGGTCTCCATCTTCATGGCCTCCATCAGCGCCAATACGGCCCCCTCGGCCACCTGCGCACCATCGTCTACCTTCCAAGCCACGAGGCTACCTGCCATGGGTGCGGCCACCTCGCCGGGCTGCAAAGCCCCTGCAGAAGCGAGCTGCCCAGCCACAGGTGCGGCAACACCGCCAGCGGCCGACAGACCTGGCAGCAACAGAGCTGGCAAGCCCAGACGCACGCGCTTGCCGTCAATCTCCATATAGCAGCGTTGCAAAGGCGTCTCAGCCACGGCATCAGGGCGCGGAGCGGGCAGCCAGTGCTGCTGCATCTCCGTTTCTATCCAGCGCGTGTGTACGCCAAAGCCTTGCTCAGCCGTAAAGGCGGGGTCTTGCACCACGGCCCGGTGAAACGGCAGCACAGAGGCCACGCCCTCGATCTGAAACTCCGCCAGTGCCCGGCGTGCGCGCTGCAAAGCCTGCTCGCGCGTGGCACCACTCACAATGAGTTTGGCCATCAGTGAATCAAAACTGCCGGGGATGACGCTGCCAGCGGCCACGCCACTGTCCAGCCGCACACCGGGGCCGCTGGGGGCAGCAAAGTGCTCGATGCGCCCGGGCGTGGGCAGGTAGCCGCGCCCCGGGTCTTCGGCATTGATGCGGAACTCAATGCTGTGCCCGCGCGGCACAGGCGTTTCGGTCAAAGACAGCGGCAGGCCATCGGCAATGCGCAGCTGCTCCACCACCAGATCCACACCCGTGGTTTCCTCCGTCACGGGGTGCTCCACCTGCAGCCGGGTATTGACTTCCAGAAAGGAAATCTGCCCCGTGCGGCTGAGCAAAAACTCCACCGTGCCCGCGCTCACATAGCCTGCGGCAGCACAGATAGCCTGGGCCGCACGGTGGATGCTGGTGCGCTGCGCATCGGTCAGGAAAGGGGCAGGCGCTTCTTCGACCAGCTTCTGGTTGCGGCGTTGCAGCGAACAGTCGCGCGTGCCCAGCACCACCACCTGCCCATGCTGGTCGGCCAGCACCTGGGCTTCGATATGACGCGGGCGGTCGAGAAACTGCTCAACAAAGCACTCCCCTCTGCCAAAAGCTGCTGTGGCCTCGCGCACGGCAGAGTCATACAGCTCGGCCACTTCCTCCATCTTCCAGGCCACTTTCAGGCCACGACCACCGCCGCCAAACGCGGCCTTGATGGCAATGGGCAGGCCATGCGCTCTGGCAAAGGCCATGACTTCTTCGGCGCTTTGCACAGGCTCTGCCGTGCCAGCCACCAGCGGCGCGCCCACCTGCCGTGCAATCTTGCGTGCCGCCACCTTGTCGCCCAGCGCCTCTATGGTTTCAGGCCGCGGGCCAATCCAGGTCAGCCCCGTCTGCATCACGGCGCGTGCAAACTCCGCCCGCTCAGACAGAAAGCCGTAGCCAGGATGTACGGCATCGGCCCCGCTGCGCCGGGCAATGTCCAGCAGCTTGGCGATGTCCAGATAGGTATCAGCCGGGCGCACGCCGTGCAGCGCCCAGGCTTCATCGGCCGCGCGTACATGCAGGGCATCGGCATCAGGGTCTGCATAGACCGCGACCGAGGCCACACCATAGTCACGGCAGGCACGGGCGACACGTACTGCGATTTCTCCCCGGTTAGCAATCAACACTTTGCGGATCATGTGCGCTCCTTATCCTGGGAAGGAAGTGCCAGTGAAGGGCGCGCGTCATCGCAGGCTGCTGCGCAGCCATTGCGATGAACACCCCGATGAGCAATCAACACTTTGCGAATCATTCCAAATCCTTTCTTTCAGCGGCTGCCAGGCAGCTTTCCACCACCCGAAAGCGAATGCGGCAGCCCACGGGAATCTGCGCGGCCAGTGGCAGGTGATAGCTGGCGACGGCCGCGATCACGGGGTAGCCTCCCGTCAGCGGGTGGTCTGCCAGAAACAAGACGGGCTGGCCATTGACTGGCACTTGGATGGCTCCAGTGACCGTGCCTTCGCTGGGCAATTCCTGGTGCTGTGCACGCTCCAGCGCCTGTGCACCCTGCAGGCGAATGCCGACACGGTTGCTCTGCGGTGTGACGCTCCATTCCTGCGCCAGAAAGGTCTGCACTGCAGCAGGCGTAAACCAGTCCGTGCGCGGGCCCAGTACGACATCGAGCGTGACCAGCTCTCCCGCACGTGGCAGTGCAGGCTGCGCTAAGCCGCCCAGCTCTACCGCACACAATTGATTCGCAGGGATGGCATGGCCCACAGCGATATGCTGCCCGACCTGCAATGCAGGCGGCCCCACCTGGGCCAGCGTATCTGTGGCGCAGCTGCCCAGCACCGGCTCGACCTGCCAACCACCGCGCACCGCCACATAGCAGCGCATACCGGCAGCAGGTGCATGCAGCTGCAGGCGATCGCCATCATTGAGCGCGATGGGTGCATGGCTGCTGACCGGCCAGCTCGCGCCCTGTGCGCTGTGCACGGTCACATCTACCTGCGCCCCCGTCACCGCCAGCGTGGTCGCGCCGTGGCTGCGCAGCTGCAGCTGACCCATGAGGTTTTCCAGCACGGGCGCATCCACCGGATTGCCCACCAGCCGGTTGGCCGCGTGCATGGCGGGCAGATCCAGTGCACCAGACGCAGAGATGCCCAAGCCCGACAGGCCCTGCCGCCCCGCATCCTGCATGAGCGTCTGCAGACCTATAGAAACAATTTCTATAGCTGGCAGCGCTTGCTGTATCTGCGCTAGAGGCTGTTTTTGTTCATATTTTTTGGCCACAGGCAAAGACACTGTGACCGGGCTGCGCGCCGCATCGACAAACTGCACGCGAAAGCCGGGCTGGATGTAAGCAGGCTCGGCACGCTGCAAGTCCCACATGGGAACATCGGTCACACCAATCAGCTGCCAGCCGCCGGGGCTGGCACTGGGGTAGACCGCACTGAAGCTGCCGCCCAGCGCCACAGCGCCTGCAGGCACCCGTGTGCGCGGCGACTTGCGGCGTGGCACCTGCAGATTGGCTCCGCCCGACAGATAGACAAAACCCGGTGCAAAACCGGCAAAGGCTGCGTCATAAGGCTGGGCGGTGTGGCACTCAATGAGCTGCGCCACCGTCATTCCCAGCAGCTCGGCCACTTCGGGCAAATCCTCGCCGGTGTAGTGCACGGGTATTTCCACCAGCCGCCCCTGCCCCGTTACAGCCAGCTGTTCGCGCTGCAATGCTTGCTCGGCCAATAGCTGCAGCTGCGTGCGCAGCTCAGCTGCCGACATGGTGTACGGGTCAAATTGCACCAGCAGCGTCCGCGCTGCAGGCACCAGGTCCTCCATACACGGCAGCTGCTGCGCGGCCACATGGCGATAGACCGACATGGTCTGCTGCAGATCCTGCAGTTCAAGCAGCAGGGCACGGTCGCTGGCTGGCAGAAAACGCATGCGCCGCCCCTTATGCCATACTCACAAAGGGCTGCAGCGCCACACCAGCCTGCTGCAGGCGCGCACGGATGCGGCGCGCCATGTCCACCGCCCCGGGGCTGTCGCCATGCACACAGATGGAGTCTGCCTGCAGCTGAATGCGCTTGCCGGTGATGGAGGCAAGCTCGCCCGTCTCCACCAGCTGCAGCATGCGCTCGGCAATCTGATCCGGGTCATGCAGCACAGCCCCAGGCAGACGGCGTGAGACCAGCGAACCATCGTCGTTATAGGCCCGGTCTGCAAAAGCCTCTGCCACCACGCGCAGACCACGTTCACGCGCCCACTGAATCAGGGGCGCACCGGCCAGTGCCAGCAAGGTGAGCGAAGGGTCAATGGCCTGAATCGCCGTAATCACGTCACCCGCCTGCCGCGCATCGTGGGCAATGGTGTTGTAGAGCGCGCCATGCGGCTTCACATAGCGCACCTGCGTGCCCGCCGCCCGTGCCAGCCCCTGCAGCGCACCAATCTGGTAGATCACATCACCGACCATTTCGGCACTGCTGGGGTCCATATTGCGGCGGCCAAAGCCCACCAGATCTGGATAGGCCACATGCGCACCTACAGCCACATTTCTGGCCGCCGCGTGCTTGAGGGTCTGCAAAATGCCGGCGGGATCTCCGGCATGAAAACCGCAGGCCACGTTGGCACTGGTCACGATGTCCAGCATGGCGGCATCGTCGCCCATGCGCCACGCGCCAAAGCTTTCACCCAGATCGCTGTTGATGTCCATCTTGTATCCTTTCCGTCCATCAGCTTCCACTGATTGTTCAACAATCAAAAAGCAAGTTTCTTACCAGCTCACCTATGCCATCCCGCCACTTCACCACCCGAACCACTGCCACCAGCCTGACAGACACCGTGGCCAACACTGTGCGCCAGATGCTCATCCAGGGTGAGCTGCGGGCCGGTCAGCGCCTGTCTGAGGCCGCGCTGAGCCAGCAGCTGGACATCTCCCGCAACACCTTGCGAGAGGTGTTTCGCATCCTCATCAAGGAAGGGCTGCTGCATCACGAGCCCAACCGTGGTGTGTCCGTGGTGGTTCCATCCATTGCCGACATCATTGACATCTACCGCGTGCGCCGCCTCATCGAATGCCAGTCCCTGGAAAAAGCCTGGCCGCTGCACCCCGCCCACAAGCGCATGCGCGATGCCGTAGCCAGTGCCCAGCAGGCCCGCGATGCCAAGGACTGGCGCAGCGTGGGCTCAGCCAACATGGCCTTCCATGCCGCCATCGTGGGGCTCAGCGACAGTGAACGCCTGTCCGCCATGTTCGAAGACCTGGCCGCTGAACTGCGCCTGGCCTTTGGCATGCTGGACGACCCGGAATATCTGCATGCCCCGTACGTCGATCTGAACGCACGGCTGCTGCAAATGTTCATGGAAGGCCAGACTGCCGCCGCAGCGCGTGAACTGGAAACCTATCTGGTGCAGTCCGAACGCATGGTGCTGGCGGTCTATGCCCGCCAGATGAGCTGAGCCAGCACAGTGCATTCCATGCACCAGAAGCTGGCAAAAACCGAACAATGCACCAAATCTGGTTGAACAATCTTTCAACTCCAAACCAACAACATAAAACTACATCACCCACAAATAGTTCATATCGTTGAAATCCCTGATGACTGGCTTTCAAAGAGGGTGCTACTTTTGGCACGCGATTTGCCTGAGTGTTGAGAACCCGTGGTGGACTGCCATTGCGCCCAGCGTTGCGTCCGACCACCTTCATCCACCCCGAAAGGAGTCATCCATGAAGCGTCGAATCTTTATCGCAACCACTGCGCTGGCTGCCAGCGTGGGCTTTGCAGGCACTGCAGCAGCCCAGACCAAGTGGGATTTCGCAACCGCCTACCCAGCCCATAACTTTCACTCCAAGAACAATGAACAGTTCGTCAAGGATGTGGAAGCAGCCACACAGGGCAAGCTCAAGATCACCCCGCACTTTGGTGCCTCGCTGTTCAAGATGCCCGAGATCAAGCGTGCCGTGCAGACTGGCAATGCGCAGATGGGCGAATTCTTTCTGGTGAGCTTCCAGAACGAAGCCCCGATCTTTGGTGCCGATGGCCTGCCTTTCCTGGTCGGCAGCTATGACGATGCCTACAAGCTCTATCAGGCCCAGAAGCCTGCGCTGCAGCAGCTGCTGGACAAGCAGGGGCAAGTCCTGCTGTATTCCGTGGCCTGGCCTCCGCAAGGCATCTACACCAAAAAGCCTGTGAACTCGGCCGCAGACCTCAAAGGCATGAAGTGGCGCGTGTACTCCCCCACCACCGCACGCATTGGTGAACTGGTCGGCGCCCAGCCTGTGACCATTCAGGAAGCCGAGCTGTCTCAGGCTCTGGCCACTGGCGTCATCGAAGGGCTGATCACGTCCAGCGCCACAGGTGCTGACAACAAGCTGTTTGAAAACCTCAAGCACTACTACAACGTGCAGGCCTGGATTCCGAAAAATGCTGTCACCGTCGGCAAAAAGGCTTTCAATGCACTGAGCAAAGAAGAGCAGGAAGCCGTGCTCAAGGCAGCTACCGAAGCCGAGGAGCGCGGCTGGAAAGCCTCGCGCGAAGTGGATGCCAAGTCCATTGAAACCCTCAAGGCTGGCGGCATGATCGTGGAGGAAGGATCTCCTGAGCTCAAGGCCGATCTGGTCAAGGTCGGTGAAGTGGTCATCAAGGAATGGCTGGAAAAGGCTGGCAAAGACGGCCAGGCCATTTTGGACACCTACAAAACCGGCAAGTAATGAAGGCAGCCATGTGACGCGTGCACTGCTGCGTCACATGGCATAGCCCCCACAGGCTATGGAAGGATGGTTTTGATGCGCAGATTCCTTGACGGTCTGTATGCGGCCAGCGCCTGGCTGGCAGGTATTTCCATGGTTGGCGTGCTGCTGATGGTGCTGTTGACCATTCTGAGCCGCGCCTTCGGTTTTTCTGCACCCGGCACCGATGCCTATGCAGGCTATGCCATGGCCGGGGCGGGCTTTATGGCCCTGGCCAGCACGCTCAAGGCTGGCGAGCACATTCGCGTCACCCTGTTTCTGGGCATGCTCAAGGGCAAAGCTCTGAAGTCACTCGAAGTCACCGCCCTGTTGATTGCCACCATGCTTGCTGGTTTTCTGGCCTTTTATGCCTGCCGCCTGGTGTGGCAATCCTGGGAGATTGATGACATCTCCATCGGCATTGATGCCACCCCTTTGTGGATTCCCCAGATGCTCATGGCCGTAGGCACCGTGATTTTCTTTATCGCCTTCTGCGACGAGCTGGTGCTGGAAGTCACCGGCCAGCGTAAGCCTCGCAGCCTGGAGGATGCCCACCATGAATGAAATTTTCGCCAGTGTAGCCCTGGTCGTAGTGCTGCTGGTGCTGCTCAGCGGTGGTGTCTGGGTCGGTCTGACTTTGGCAGGCGTAGCCTGGTTTGGCATGGAGTTCTTCACGTCCCGTGCGGCAGGTGATGCCATGGCAATGACCATCTGGGGCTCTGTCAGCAGCTGGACGCTCACGGCTTTGCCCCTGTTCATCTGGATGGGCGAGATTCTTTACCGCACCAACCTGTCAGAGAGCATGTTCCGGGGGCTGGCGCCCTGGGTCAACGCTCTGCCCGGCCGACTGCTGCACACCAATGTGATTGGCTGCACCATTTTTGCCTCGGTCTCAGGCTCGTCGGCCGCCACCTGCGCCACCGTAGGCAAGATCAATATTCCAGAGCTGAAAAAGCGCGGCTACACCGAGGCGCAGATCATTGGTTCACTGGGCGGCCCTGCCACGCTGGGGCTGCTGATTCCGCCATCCATCATCCTGATCGTCTATGGCGTATCTGCCGAGCTGTCGATTTCCAAGCTGTTCATGGCTGGTGTACTGCCAGGCCTGCTGCTGGCTGCCTTGTTTGGCGGCTGGATCATGGTCTGGGCCTTGCTCAACCCCGACAAAGTGCCCAAGGCCGATGCCAGCACCAGCCTGCGCCAGAAGCTGTATGAAGCCCGCCATCTGATCCCCGTAGTGCTGCTCATTGGCAGTGTCATTCTGAGCATTTATACCGGCTTTGCCACGGCCACCGAAGCGGCTGCGATTGGTGTGGTTGGTGCGCTGGTGGTATCTGCCTCGCAAAAGGCGCTGACCTGGGACAGCTTCAAGGCCTCGCTGTTTGGCGCTACGCGCCTGTACTGCATGATCGCCCTGATTCTGGCGGGCGCTGCCTTTATGACCCTGTCCATGGGCTACATTGGCCTGCCACGCCAGCTGGCGGAATATGTGGGCAGCCTGAACCTGTCACCTGCCATGCTCATCGTGGTGCTGGGCCTGTTCTACATTCTCATTGGCTGCTTCCTCGATGGCATCTCCACCATTGTGCTGACCATGAGCGTGGTGCTGCCCATCATTCAGGCCGCAGGCATTGACCCCCTGTGGTTTGGCATCTTCCTCGTGATTACCGTGGAAACCGCCCAGATCACCCCACCCGTGGGCTTTAACCTGTTTGTGCTGCAAAGCATGACGGGCAAGCAGATCACCTACATCGCCAAGGTCTGCGCTCCCTACTTTTTGCTCATGCTGCTAGCGCTGGTCATGCTGTGGTACTTCCCGCAAATCGTCACAGCCCTGCCATCCAAGATGTGAGCCGGACCAACTCACCTGCGTGCCGCTTTCGGCCGCAGGTGACCCGCTCGAGCATCCTCCTGCACTGCCCCAAAGCGCACGGCGTCTTACACCAGATCGCGGCAGTTGCTGCGGTAGTTGCGGGCAGATTCAGCTATCGTGGCGCACTCTCATCCCATCAATGACCAAAGCCGCGCCATGAAAATGCCAACCATCCGCCCACAGCTTGCTGCCTGTCTTCTTGGCATTGCATGCACCGCAGCCGCTTCCAGCGCCTGGGCCTGTACCCGCCTTGTCTACCACGGTGTCAACGGGCACATCGTCACAGCCCGCTCCATGGACTGGAAGACTGACATTGTGAGCAACCTCTGGGTACTGCCTCGCGGCATGCAGCGCAATGGGCAGACAGGTGCCAACTCGCTGCAGTGGACCTCCAGATATGGCAGTGTCATCACCTCTGGCTACGACATTGCCACCACCGATGGCGTCAATGAAGCCGGACTGAACGCCAACTTGCTGTGGCTGGTGGAGTCTCAATACCCCGCATTCGATGCCAGTAACAAACCTGGCCTGACGATTGCAGCCTGGGCGCAGTATGTGCTGGACAACTTTGCCACGGTGCGGGAAGCAGTCGATGCACTGGCCAAAGAACCTTTCACCATCGTCACCGACAATATCCCCGGTGAAAGTCGGCTGACCACCTTGCACCTGTCCATGTCCGACTCCAGCGGGGACAGCGCCATCATTGAATACATCGATGGCAAGCAGGTCATACACCACAGCCGTGACTATCAGGTGATGACCAACTCTCCCACCTTTGATCAGCAGCTGGCCGTCAACAAGTACTGGCAGGCGGTAGGTGGCACCACGTTCTTACCCGGCACCAACCGCGCCGCTGACCGCTTTGCACGCGCCTCTTTCTATGTGAATGCAGTGCCTAAAAGCGAAGATCCCAATCTGGCGCTGGCCAGCGTGCTGAGCGTGATCCGCAATGTCTCCGTGCCCTACGGCCTGACCACGCCGGAAGAGCCCAACATCTCGTCTACACGCTGGCGTACCGTGTTTGACCACCAGCGCAAGCTGTATTTCTTTGACTCCGCCCTCACCCCGAACACCTTCTGGGTAGACCTCAAGTCCCTGGACTTCAGCGAAAAAACCGGCAAGGTCATGAAACTGGACCTGGGCCACAACCAGAGCCACACCTACGCTGGCAATGCAACGCCACAGTTCCAGGCAACGGCGCCGTTTCAATTTCTGGGGATTGAGAGTCACTAAAAGACTGGCTGGCCGCTCAGGGCATGCGGCCAGCCCATGCGCAAATGCCCGTGCTGTTCCGCAGAACAGGCACTGCTTGCAGGTGTGAAGTTCTGAGACGGACAAAAAAATGCCACACTTTGCAGTGTGGCACTTCTTTTTTCAGGCTTGGTTAATGCCTGCGTTGTTTGGTAGGCGCGATTGGATTCGAACCAACGACCCCCACCATGTCAAGGTGGTGCTCTAACCAACTGAGCTACGCGCCTGAATCATCAGAAGACGCAATTGTAGCACCGTTTTCTGACGCTTCAGAAAAAGTACAAAAATTAGCGCCTGCGCGCTGCACGCACACCGGGAACGGTGGCCACAATGCCCAGCACCTTGTTCAGGCGACCGGAATCCGAGACCTCCACCGTGAATGTCATCCACGCCGTGCCCTTGACGGACTGGGTCTGCACACCAATGACATTGGTCTTTTCCTTGGCAAACACATCCGAGATATCGCGCAGCAAGCCCTGGCGGTCGGCGGCTTCCACCGATACGTCGACCGGGTAGACAGCGGTGAGCTTTTCACTCTTGGGGCTGTCCCAGGCCACATCAATCACACGCTCTTCATTGCGCGCTGCCATTTCGCGGAAGTTGCTGCAATCGCTGCGGTGCACGCTCACGCCTTTGCCGCGCGTCACAAAGCCCCGGATATCGTCAGGCGGTGCAGGCTTGCAGCATTTGGCCAGCTGCGTCATGAGCGAATCCACCCCGACCACCAGCACGCTGCCCTTGTGCGCAGGATTGTTGGCGCGAGGCTTGCGCACCATAGCCTGAATGCTTTCCTCGGGCTGCTCAGGCTCGGCCGGGCGCAGCACGGCTTCGATATTGCGCAGCGAGTATTCGTCCTTGCCCACCACTTCAAACAGCGCATCGGCCGACTTGAAGCCCAGCTGCGTGGCCAGGTCTTCCAGCTTGATGGCCGTCTTGCCTTCACGCTGCAGCAGTTTTTCTACCGACTCGCGGCCACGCGTGATGGTTTCGTGTGTGGCCTGGGCATTGAACCAGGCGCGTACCTTGGCCTTGGCGCGGTTGCTGACCAGGTAGCCCAGCTCGGGGTTGAGCCAGTCGCGTGAGGGGCGCTCTTCCTTGACCGTGGTGATTTCCACGGTCTGACCACTTTGCAGCACGGTATTGAGCGGCACCATATTGCCATCCACGCGTGCACCACGGCAGCGGTGGCCAAGGTTGGTGTGCACGGAATAGGCAAAGTCCACGGGCGTTGCGCCCTGTGGCAGCTCGATCACCGCCGCATCCGGCGTGAGTACATAGATGCGGTCGTCAAACAGGCTGCGGTGCGAAGGCGTCTCCGACAAGTCCTTGCCCCAGGCCAGCAGCTGGCGCAGCACGGCAATCTTGGCATCGTATTCACCCGTGGCGCTGACACCTGCATAGCCTTTGGTGCCTGCTTCCTTGTATGCCCAGTGTGCCGCCACCCCGTTTTCTGCATGGTCGTGCATGGCCTGGGTACGGATCTGGATTTCAATCGCCCGCCCCTGCGGGTCACGCACCACCGTGTGCAACGACTGGTAGCCATTGGGCTTGGGCTTGGCGATGTAGTCGTCAAACTCCGACTCAATGGGCTGAAAATGTTCATGCACCCAGGAAAGTGCCGTATAGCAATCCTTGACCGTAGGCACGACCACACGCAGGGCGCGAATATCAAACAGCTGGTCGAAGTTCAGCGACTTGCCACGCATCTTCTTGATGATGCTGTAGATGTGCTTGGGTCTGCCAGACACCGTGGCCTTGATGCCATAGGCAGACAGATCGGCTTCCAGCCGCATGCGCAGCTGCTCCATGTAGACCTCACGCTCGGCGCGCTTTTCGTCGAGCAGCTTGGCAATGTCGCGGTAAGTGTCTGGCTCCAGAAAGCGGAAGGACAGGTCTTCCAGCTCCCATTTGATCTGCCAGATCCCCAGACGGTTGGCCAGCGGCGCAAACACATGCAGCGCCTCATAGGCCATGCTGGGCGAAACTGGCCGCTTGCTGGCGGCATACCAGCGCAGCGTCTGCAGGCGCGAAGCCAGGCGCAGCAGCACCACACGCACATCACGCGAAAAGCCCAGCAGCATCTTGCGCACGGTTTCGGTCTGCGTGGCGGGGTCATCCACGCGCAGGCTGCTGTCACCGGCGCGCGCCTGCTGCTGAAAGTGCATGAGCTTGGTGGTTTCCACCGCCAGCTGCGCAAAGTTGGCACCAAAGGCCTTGGTCAGTACCTCCAGAGGCTTGTTCAGGTGCATGCTGGCATAGACCAGATAGCAGGCGGCCTGCATGGCTTCCGAGCCACCAATGCCTTTGACAATGGCCGCCGTGGCGTCTGCGTGGGCCAGCGTGTTCTCGCCCGATGCCAGCTCTTCCCCAACCAGCAACGGCTCGGCAAACGCACGGGCGCGGCGCAGCGCGTCTACCTGGTCAGGAATGGCTCCGGCCGTTGCAGCCAGCAGATGAGGCAGCTCACCACTGATGGCAGAGGGCTGAAGTGTCGCTGGTACGGCTCCGTCTTCTCCAGTTGTTGGGGGCAATGATGTCACGCTGCGCATGTCAGTCCTCCGTCCATTCGAGACGTAAGCGCCTGCAGCTTACGCAACCATTGTTTTTGCTCTTTTTTCATTCATCACCCAACAAGAAATTCCGTGCGATGACCACCTGGTCATTCGCCACAAAGGTGGGGGCATGACCCACGCCTTCAAGTTCCACACATTGTGCAAGAGGTCCACGCTGCTGCATGTCCCGTGCTGTTTCAGATGTCAGCAAGTCTGACTGTGCACCACGAACAAGCAAAGTCTGTGCCTTGATACGGTCATACAGGCACCACCATAGTGCCTGGCCCTGCTCAGAGGCCTGCTGTGCGAGCTGCTGAAACGGTACTGCAATGGCGGGGTCGTAGTGCAGCGTCCAGCGCCCATCCTCCCTCTGGCGCAGCATGGGGCGCGACAGCGCCAGCCAGTCTGCATCCGTGTGCGGTCCAAAGCCTGCGGAAATCGTACGCAGCGCATCTGCACCCTGCTGCAGGCTGTCAAAGCTCCCCGTCTTGCCTACATAGCAGGCAATGCGCTGCAAGGCAGGCCAGGCCAGCACAGGGCCTACATCATTGAGCAGCAGACGCCGCACTGGCACAGGCAGGGGTAGCTCTGGACTGCCTGCGATCACCATGCCAATCAACCCTCCCATGCTGGTGCCCACCCAGTCCAGCCGCAGCATCGGAGCCTGGGCATGCAGCTGCGTAAGCAAGGCCAGCATATCCTGCGCATATTGCGCCATGCCGTACTGCATGGGACCCGCCAGCCAGTCACTTTTGCCGCGCCCTGCCACATCCGGGCAGATCACGCGGGCATGCTGACTCAGACTGCGCGCCAGCACATCAAAGTCGCGGCCCTGGCGTGTCAGACCGTGCACACACATGATCACATGCGGATGCGCGGGATTTTCGGTCTGGTTCCACTCCCAGTACGCCATTTCATGGCTGCCGCCGCCTTGCGCTGCCGCGCCAGGGCAGGTTACGTATTTCAGCGTAGGTTCAATCATGGGTAGGCGATTTCCGGTGGTGCCATGAAAATGGATACATCCATCCTAATTCATATTCAGCGGAGGCTTTCATATGCTCAAAGGCAAAACTGCTTTGGTCACAGGTTCCACCAGCGGCATCGGCCTGGGGATTGCCCGGTCGCTGGCAGCCCAGGGCGCCAGCATTCTTCTCAACGGTTTTGGAGACAGCGAGGCAGCCATTGCAGAAGTCAAGGCAGCAGGAGCCGCGCACGGCATTGCCGTGGACTACCACGGAGCAGACATGAGCAAGCCTGCCGAGATTGAAGCCATGATGACCTTTGGTGCCGAGCGCTTCGGGCGCATCGACATTGTTGTGAACAACGCAGGCATCCAGCACGTCGCCGCCGTGGAAGATTTCCCCCCCGAGAAGTGGGATGCCATTTTGGCCATCAACCTCTCCAGCGCCTTTCACACCACACGCCTGGCCCTGCCTGCCATGCGAGCAGCCAACTGGGGGCGCATCATCAATATCGCCTCCGTCCATGGTCTGGTTGCCTCTGCCCAGAAATCTGCCTACGTCGCTGCCAAGCACGGCCTGGTCGGCCTGACCAAGGTGACTGCACTGGAGACCGCCACCACCGGCATTACCTGCAATGCCATCTGCCCCGGCTGGGTGCTGACGCCGCTGGTGCAAAAACAGGTCGAGGCCAAGGCAGCTGCCAGCGGCATCAGCATAGAAGCCGCGACCGAACAGCTGCTGGGTGAAAAAGAACCCTCCATGCGCTTCACAACGCCCGAGGAGCTGGGTGCACTGGCCGTGTTCTTCTGCTCAGAAGCAGCCGCCAATGTGCGCGGCGCAGCATGGAATATGGATGGCGGCTGGGCCGCGCAGTAAGGCCCTCACCTCACGCCCAACCTGCATCCATGACAGAAAGCCTCTGAAGCAATTCAGAGGCTTTTTGGCTTCCAGCGCCCGTGCAGCAAGCGCTGACAGCTATGTTTTTTTAATGCAACTGGATGGAGCCAGACACCTGTACCGTCACCTGTTCCTTGCCTGCCTCTACAGGCACGGGAGAGGCCATGTCGGCTTTCTCCGCCACGGCCATGACCAGGCCAGCACGCTGCATGCGGGGGGCGTAGAAGCCGTCCTGCGTGTTCACATTGACCTCACGCAGGGTGTAGCCTGAAAACCCAAACTGCTTGGCCAAAAAACTCGCGCGCTGCTTGAACTGGCCAATAGCATCGGCCTGTGCCTGCTCCAGCACCTTCTGGCGACCTCCTCTGGAAAGTCCGAAACCCATGCTGGAGACCGCCATGTCCTGCACCTGTGCCGCAGCTTGGCTGATGCGGGCAAAGTCTCTGCCCTCCAGCACCACCTCGGCGCGACCCTGCCAGCCCTTGATCTTGCCCTGATCATCCTGGCGTGGGTACACGCCGAAGCTGCCGCTGTGTACCTGCATGTCCTGACCCTGCGCCTGAGGCTGCAGGCTGCGCAGCGCCGCCTCCACCACCTGCTTGAGCTGCTGCTGCACAACCGCAGCACTGCTGCCTTCACGCACAGCAGACAGCTGCATCTGCAGCCAGTCCTGATCCACTTCCACACTGCCCGATGCCGACAGCTGCACCACATTGCGCAATGGCTCTGCCTGCTGGGCATGGGCTGCAGTACCTGCGCCCGCTGCAGCGGCCATCGTGATCACTCCGGTCATCAGCACACGGCGTGGCTGGCGCAAAAAACTTGCGGACATTCGACCCAAAGACATAGAGGAACTCCTTTTCATGGAAGCAGGCACTCAAACGCCTGCAAACACCGCTAAAGCATGACAGACAAAGGCTTTTTTTCCGCGAAATCTGTTTTCGTCTTTTCGAAAGACATGTAACACTGTGTCAAACAATGACAAAAAGCGGAATTTTTTGCGCCAAGCTGGTCAGAATTAGCTCTGTTACAAATTGGACAAGGGGGAATATCCATGCCCACAACCACAAACCGTACCGACAAGATCCTCGTCGTTGATGATGATGCACGCATCCGTGATCTGCTGCGCCGCTATCTGACGCAGGAAGGCTTTGAGGTCATGATTGCAGAAGACGGGAAGGCGCTCAACCGCATTTTGTTGCGCGAGACCGTGGACCTCATCGTGCTGGATTTGATGATGCCCGGTGAAGACGGCCTGTCCATCTGCCGCCGTCTGCGTTCCGCCAACGACCGCACGCCCATCATCATGCTCACAGCCAAGGGCGAAGATGTGGACCGCATCGTGGGTCTGGAAGTCGGCGCTGACGACTACCTGGGCAAGCCATTCAACCCACGCGAACTGCTGGCGCGCATTCACGCCGTGCTGCGCCGCCGCCCCCCGGTGGAAGCGCCAGGCGCACCCTCGGGCGACAACGAAGTGGTCAGCTTTGGCCCCTTCACTTTCGACCTGGGCACCCGCGTGCTGCAGAAGAACGGCGAAGAGCTGCCACTGACGACAGGCGAATTCGCCATGCTCAAGGCACTGGTGCGCCACCCCCGCCAGCCACTGTCGCGCGAAAAACTGGCTATGCTGGCCCGTGGCCGTGAGTTTGAGCCCTTCGACCGCAGCCTGGACGTACAGGTTTCGCGCCTGCGCAAGCTGATCGAGGAAGACGCTGCCGCTCCACGCTACATCCAGACTGTCTGGGGTGTAGGCTACGTGTTCGTTCCAGACGGCACCAACTAAACTTTCTGGTTTGTTCTCTCCCAAGGCGCCTCGTGCGCCCTCTGCCCTCTTCTCCCGTCTCTTTATGTTTGCTGAAAGCACTCCAGCCAGTGAAAGCAGTGACGCACCGGAAAAGTCCAGCAAACACGCTCGTGTGGGCCTGAACCTTTTCTGGCGCACTTTTTTCCTTCTCGCACTGCTGCTGCTGGGCAGCATCCTGGCCTGGCTGCAGACCCTGCGCGCCCTGGAGTTTGACCCGCGCACGCTGCAGACGGCACAGCAGATTGCCTCTCTGGTGAGTCTGAGCCGCGCAGCGCTACAGCACTCGGATGCCATCGCCCGCGTCTCCTTGATCAAGACCATGGCAGACCAGGAAGGCGTGCTTATTCGCCCCCGTGAGCCTTCCGACAGTTTTGAAGAGCTGCCGCCCACGCAACTGAACCTGCGCCTGGATGAGCTGCTGACCTCACGCCTGGGCGAAGACACCATTCTGGCGCGCAGCGTCAATGGCGAACCTGGCCTGTGGGTGAGCTTTACCATCGACAACGACCCCAACTGGTTGTTGCTCGATCAATCACGCTTTACCACCGCCAGCAGCCGCACCTGGCTGATCTGGCTGAGCACGGCGGGCATTCTGTCGCTGGCAGGCGCAGCCGTGATTGCCCGACTGATCAACCGTCCCCTCAAGCAGCTGAGCTATGCCGCCAACCGCGTGCGTGATGGCGACTTTGCGGCCAGCCACCTCGACGAAGAGGCGGTGACCAGTGAGATTCGCGAGGTCAACATCGGCTTTAACCGCATGGCGCAAAAACTGGCGCAGCTGGAGCAAGAACGCGCCGTGATGCTGGCCGGCATCTCGCACGACCTGCGCACCCCGCTGGCACGCCTGCGCCTGGAAACGGAAATGAGCGTGCATGACGATATTGCCCGCCAGCACATGGTGGCCGACATCGTGCAACTGGATGCGACCATCGACAAATTCCTGGACTACGCACGGCCTGACTTTGTCTCGCTCACCGTGGTGAACCTGCATGCTGTGGTGTCGTCCTGCGTCTATGCCGTGCAGAACCACCGCGAGCTGCAGATCAGCATGTCGATTCCGGATGACATCTATGTCATGGCGGACGAGATCGAACTGGCCCGCGTGATCTCCAACCTGCTGGAAAACGCCCGCCGCTACGGCAAGACCGTGGACACCGAAACCACCTATGTGGACATCACGCTCAAGACCCGTGAAAACTGGGTGCTGATGCGCATCCGCGACCACGGCCCCGGTGTGCCGCCCGACCAGCTGGCACGGCTGACCCAGCCTTTCTTCCGTGGTGACTCTGCACGCACGGCGGCAGCGGGTGCTGGTCTGGGCCTGTCCATCGTGGACCGCACCGTGCAGCGCATGGGCGGCATCTTCACCATCACCAATGCCAACGGCGGCGGTATTGCAGCCAACATCCAGCTGCAGCGTGTGACCGATGTGCCCACCGGCCAGGACCCGAAGCACCGCCTGCAGCGCCCCCAGGTCAAGCGCCACCTGCCGCCTGATAACACCATCTGAGCCAGGCTCACCCAACAAAAAGCCCTGCATGCCATCTGGCACACAGGACTTTTTTATGCATCAAAAGTGCCTCCAGGGAAGATACAGCAAACGCTGACAGCTATATTTTTCAGGGCTTGTAGATCAGCGCCACGGCATTGGCTTCCATGGCCTGCAGCTCACCGACCGGACCCATCTTCTCCGCCGTCTTGGCCTTGACGTTGACCTGCTCCACACTGATCCCCAATGCATCAGCAATGCGCTGCTGCATGGCGGGAATGTGTGGTGCCAGCTTGGGCTTCTGGGCAATCACGGTGCTGTCGATATTGCCAAACTCCCAGCCTTTTTCACGCACGCGGCGCGCGGCTTCCTGCAGCAGCACGAACGAGTCTACCCCCTTGAACTCCACGGCCGTGTCCGGAAAGTGGCGGCCAATATCCCCCATTCCGGCCGCACCGAGGATGGCATCTGTGATGGCGTGCAGCAGCACGTCAGCATCGGAGTGACCGAGCAGCCCCTTGTCGTGGGGAATCTCTACACCACCAATGATGAGCTTGCGCCCCTCCACCAGAGCATGTACGTCCCAGCCTTCGCCAATACGAAAATTCATAGCTATTTGCGCAGTACCCTTGCGGGTTTGCGGCCAATTTGATTATTAATTCGAAACAACCTGCTCCGCCACCTGCCTGCGCTGCTGCAGCACGGCTTCGGCCAGGGCAAAGTCATCGGGATAGGTCACTTTAAAGTTCTGCGCACCGCCAGGTACCAGCTTGGGCCGCAGGCCCATGGCTTCCATGGCACTGGCCTCATCCGTCGCTACAGCCCCCATGCGCTGCAGCGCCTGCAGCAGCACGCCAATGCGGAACATCTGCGGCGTCTGTGCCAGCCATTTGTCGCTGCGGTCTACGGTGGCTGCCACACGTGCGCTGCCGTCTTCCACCATGGCAGCTTTGAGCGTATCAGGCAGCTTGTGTGCCAGCAGGCCGCCTACGCTGTCGCTCTGGCAGGCATCGATCAGCTGGTTAATCTGCTCCGAGGTGACCAGGCAACGCGCTGCATCGTGTACCAGCACCCAGTCCTCTTCTGCGGCACCACGCTCCAGCAGCACCTTGAGGCCACCCATGACGGTGTCGGCCCGGGTTGCGCCACCGCACGGCACATGAAACCAGGATGGACTGGCATAGCTGTCCAGAAACTGGTCGCGCGGAGCCACCGCCACCAGCGTTGCCGCCAGACGCTGCACACCAGCGAACGCCGCCAGCGTATGCAGCACCAGAGGCTGCCCTGCAACGGGGTGGTACTGTTTGGGCAGATCGGGCGTGGGCGCACCCGCAGGAATGGCGCGTGCACCGACACCGGCACACGGAATCAGGCCCCAGAAACGCCCCTGCGCGGACCATGGCACATTGGCGGCGGCTAGCAAGTCAGTCATGCGCCGCATTCTAAAATCGACGGCTTCGCCCCAGCGGCAGCTGGTCACATTCCCGCGCTTTTTGCAGGCTCTGCGCCTGTCGCACTCAGAAACTTCTGCGCCCATGGACTTGCCCAAACTCTCGCCCGGTAAACGTTTTGCCCTGCCCATGCCCGTTGGCAGTGCCGATGCACTGCTGCTGGCACGTCTTGCCGAACGCGAAAAAAGCGCTGGCCGCCTGACGGTCATCGTCACTGCTGATGCCAGCGATGCGCAGCGCCTGATCGACGAAATGGCCTTCTTCGCGCCCGAGCTGCGCACGGCCCTGTTCCCTGACTGGGAAACCCTGCCCTACGACACTTTCTCTCCACACCAGGATCTGATCAGTGAGCGCCTGGCTACGCTGTGGCGCATTCGCCAGCGTGACCATGAAAGCGGTGCCGACGTGGTGCTGGTGCCTGCGACCACGGCGCTGTACCGACTGGCCCCTCCGTCTTTTCTGGCGGGCTACACCTTTGAGTTCAAGCAAGGCCAGAAGCTGGACGAAGCCAAGCTCAAGGCCCAGCTGACGCTGGCGGGCTACCAGCATGTCTCGCAAGTGGTCAGCCACGGCGAATATGCCGTGCGCGGTGGGCTGATTGACCTCTTCCCCATGGGGTCGCCCGTGCCCTACCGTGTGGATCTGTTCGATGACGAGATCGACACCATCCGCACCTTTGACCCGGACACCCAGCGCAGCCAGGACACCGTGCCCCAGGTACGCCTGCTGCCCGGGCGCGAATTCCCCATGGATGAGGATGCCCGCGCCAAATTCCGCCACCGCTGGCGCGAACTGCTGGAAGGCGACCCCACACGCAGCCGCATCTACAAGGACATGGGTGCGGGCGTTGCCACGGCCGGTATTGAGTACTACCTGCCGCTGTTCTTTGACGACACCGCCACGGTGTTCGACTACCTGGGCGAGGATGCCACCCTGGTGCTGCATGGCGAGCTGGAGCCTGCCTTCCAGCGCTTCTGGCAGGACACCAAGGAACGCTATCGCCTGGTGCAGGGCGACCCGGAGCGCCCTGCACTGCCACCCGAAACCCTGTTTCTGAACGCCGAGCAGTTCTACGCCTGCGCCAAGCCCTACCCACAGCTGGCCCTGCGCCCCAAGGTAGACGATGTGCCAGACAGCGCCTGGTTCCAGACCCTGCCTGACCTGTCCGTGGTACGCGGTGCGGAAGACCCGCTGCAGCGCCTGCAGGCCCATGTGCGCAGCGCAGGCCGCCGTGTGCTGGTGCTGGCTGAAAGCGATGGTCGCCGTGAAAGCCTGCTGGACTTTCTGCGCTCTTCGCACCTGAACCCGCCTGCATTTGACTCGCTGGCGGAATTTCAGGGTGAAGACAGCGAACCCCTGGGCATTGCCACCTCCAACCTGATGCGCGGCTTTGCGTGGGTGGAAACGGGCATTGACTTTGTTACCGAGACCGAGCTGTTTGCCTCTACCTCCGGCAGCACACGCCGGCGCAAGAAGCAGGAACAGGTCAGCGATGTGGACGCGCTGATCAAGGACTTGTCCGAGCTGAAAGTCGGCGACCCGGTCGTACACAGCCAGCATGGCATCGGCCGCTACCACGGCCTGGTGAACATGGATGTGGGCCAGAAGAACGAAGACGGCACGCCTGCGCTGCAGGAGTTTCTGCACCTGGAATACGCCAAGAATGCCGTGCTCTATGTGCCCGTCAGCCAGTTGCACCACATCAGCCGCTACACCGGCGTCACCCCCGAATCTGCGCCCTTGCACAACCTGGGCAGCAACCAGTGGGAAAAAGCCAAGCGCAAGGCTGCCGAGCAGGTGCGCGATGCAGCCGCCGAGCTGCTCAACATCTACGCCCGCCGCGCTGCGCGTGAAGGCCATGCCTTCCGTCTGAATGTGCAGGACTACGAGCAGTTCGCCCAGGACTTTGGCTTTGAAGAAACGGCTGACCAGAAGGCGGCCATCCATGCCGTGATTCACGACATGCTCAGCCCCCAGCCCATGGACCGTCTGGTCTGCGGCGATGTAGGCTTTGGCAAGACCGAGGTCGCCCTGCGCGCCGCCTTTGTGGCTGCCATGGGCGGCAAGCAGGTGGCTTTCCTTGCCCCCACCACCCTGCTGGCCGAGCAGCACTACCAGACGCTGGTGGACCGCTTTTCCAAGTGGCCCATCCGGGTGGCCGAAGTCTCGCGTTTTCGCACCACCAAGGAGGTCAATGCCGCACTCCAGGGGCTGGGTGAAGGCTCGGTGGACATTGTGGTTGGCACGCACAAGCTGCTGTCCAGCTCCGTGAAGTTCAAGGATCTGGGCCTGCTCATCATTGACGAGGAACACCGGTTTGGCGTGCGCCACAAGGAGGCCATGAAGGCCATGCGTGCCGAGGTGGATGTGCTCACGCTCACAGCCACCCCCATTCCGCGCACCATGGGCATGGCGCTGGAAGGCCTGCGCGATCTGTCCGTGATTGCCACCGCACCGCAGCGCCGCCTGGCCATCAAGACCTTTGTGCGCAGCGAAAGCCAGGGCGTCATCCGCGAAGCCGTGCTGCGTGAGTTCAAGCGTGGCGGCCAGGTCTACTTTCTGCACAACGAGGTGGAGACCATCGAAAACCGCCGCCAGGCGCTGGAAGCCATCCTGCCCGAGGCACGCATTGCCGTGGCCCACGGCCAGATGCCCGAGCGCGAGCTGGAGCGCGTCATGCGTGACTTTGTGGCCCAGCGCTACAACGTGCTGCTGTGCTCCACCATCATCGAAACCGGTATTGACGTACCCACGGCCAACACCATCGTCATCAGCCGTGCCGACAAGTTCGGTCTGGCCCAGCTGCACCAGCTGCGTGGCCGCGTGGGCCGCAGCCACCACCAGGCCTATGCCTACCTGATGGTGCCGGACGTAGAAGGCCTGACCAAGCAGGCCCAGCAGCGCCTGGAAGCCATCCAGCAGATGGAAGAGCTGGGCAGTGGCTTTTACCTGGCCATGCATGACCTGGAAATTCGCGGCGCGGGTGAAGTGCTGGGCGAAAACCAGAGTGGCAACATGATGGAAATCGGCTTTCAGCTCTACAACGAAATGCTGGCCGAAGCCGTGCGCAGCCTCAAGAACGGCAAGGAGCCTGATCTGCTCTCGCCCATGGCAGCCACCACGGAAATCAATCTGCATGCGCCAGCCCTGCTGCCCAACGACTACTGTGGCGATGTGCAGCTGCGCCTGTCGTTCTACAAAAAGCTGGCCACCGCCAAGACCACAGACCAGATTGACCACCTGCTCGAAGAAATCGTGGACCGCTTTGGCAAGCTGCCCCCACAGGCGCAGACCCTGATCGACACCCACCGCCTGCGTGTGCTGTCTGAGCCCTATGGCGTTGCCAAGGTGGATGCAGCGCCAGGGGTGATCAACATCACCTTCAAGCCCAATCCGCCGATTGACCCGATGCAGATCATCAGCCTGATTCAGAAGAACAAGCACATCAAACTGGCAGGCAATGACAAGCTGCGCATTGAGCGCGAGCTGCCCGACCCCAAGGCCCGCGCCCAGATGGTGCGCGATGTGCTGCGCAGCCTGGGCACACCGCTGAAGGCTTGATGCAAGACATGCACCACCTGTGGCCACAGGTGGTGCAAACCGCTGCGGCGCGCGCACAATCGCCCCATGCTGGAAATTGCCCTTCTTGTTATTGCCCTGCTGACTGCCCTGCTCATGCACCCCTGGCGGCTGCTGGCCCACCGCAAGCCACTGGTCACGCAAGCGCATGGCGATATCTCCCCACTATGGACGCCGCTGCTGGCCACGCTGGTCATGCTGCCCTGGCTATGGGCCTTGCCTACGCTGCACCAGATGCCGCTGCAGATGCAGTGGTCCGGTGCATGCCTGGTCATGCTGTGCCTGGGCTGGCCGCTGGCCATCCCCACGCTGTGTGCTGTCGGAGCCATTGCCTGGCTGGTTTCACCTGCGCTGGAAGCCACGGAAGCCCTGCGCCTGACCGTGTGGCACGGCCTTATCCCCGCCACCTTCGCCATGCTCTGGGGCGTGCTGCTGCGCCGCTGGCTGGGCACACGCATCTTTGTCTATATCTTTGGCCGTGGCTTTGTGGGCACGCTGCTGAGCCTGTTTGCCGCTGGCCTGCTCTCTGCCGCACTGGGCCACGCCCTGCCCGGTGTGCACGAAGACCTGAGCCAGATTGCCCGCTGGCTGATGGCCTGGGGGGATGCCGTAATTACCGGCATGCTCTGCGCCGTATTTGTGGCCTATAAGCCGGAATGGCTGGCGACCTGGTCGGATGATTTGTATTTGTATGGGAAGAAATAGGTTGGGGTACGGTGGTGATTGGGGGAGTGTCTGCGTTCGGCCATTAGCAGTCTTTCAAGGTAGGGTCCCTGGGCAGAAGACCCTACCGTACCGTCCTAGTTACATCCAACTGATACAGCTCCAACTGCCAGCCTTAAGAAGCCAGACCTTAAAGCCCGCGTGATCTATCGGAAGAAGGGACATCGGCCAAACACACTAAGTGCTCATGCAAGAGTTATCATCGAATTTCGATATCGACATTCGATATGACAAAAAAACCAACACCAAACACACTAGAGCACCACGACCTTCTGTCCGGGTTTATTCGCCTGCATGTGCTGCACCATGCTGCCGAACAGGAAATTTATGGGCAATGGATGATCGACGAGCTGGCTCATCACGGCTACCGCCTGTCTCCTGGAACGCTCTACCCGATGCTGCACAAGATGGAGCGGGACGGCTACCTTGTCTCGCGGCAGGAGCGCGAAGGGCGCACGGTGCGCAAGCTCTACACGATCACGAGCAAGGGCAAAGAAGGCTTGGCGCTGGCCAAGGAGCGCATCCGGGAGTTCACCGGGGAGGCAATGCACAAATGACCGATTCCACCAACACCTTGTCGCACGAAACCACTCCCGCGCGGGGAACGACTGTCGAAGTCTTTGGCGCCTTTCTCAAACTAGGCCTGACCTCCTTTGGTGGACCCATCGCTCACCTAGGCTATTTCCGATCGGAGTTTGTCGAGCGCCGCCGCTGGCTGGATGACCGCAGCTACTCCGATCTGGTAGCCCTGTGCCAGTTCCTACCCGGACCGGCCAGCAGCCAAGTCGGCATGGCGCTGGGGCTAGGCCGCGCAGGCTGGTCTGGATTGCTGGCAGCCTGGGCGGGCTTTACTTTGCCGTCTGCTATTGCATTGATCCTGTTTGCCTTCGGCATCGCCGAATACCAAGGTCTGGCGCAGTCTGGCTGGGTACATGGACTCAAGGTTGTCGCCGTGGCCATCGTGGCGCAGGCTGTATGGGGTATGGCTAAGTCACTGTGTCCAGATCGACCCCGTGCTGCACTCGCAATTCTGGCAGCACTGCTGACCATGATCTTGCCCTCGGCGCTGGGACAGGTTGCCGCCATCGCGGTGGCGGGGTTGCTGGGATGGTGGCAATTAAAGATAGCTCAACCTGGCGGTGGCCAGGCTCATAGCTACCCGGTTTCGCGCAAGCTGGGCATTGTTGCACTGCTGTTGTTTGCTGCACCGCTCGTCGGATTGCCATTGTGGGCAGCAGTCACGGGCTCGTCCACGATAGCTCTGCTGGAAGGGGTATATCGTTCCGGCGCACTGGTCTTCGGCGGTGGACACGTTGTCTTGCCACTGCTGCAAGCTGCGGTGGTGCCTAGCGGCATTGTGAGCAATGCCGACTTCTTGGCTGGCTACGGTGCAGCGCAGGCCGTGCCAGGACCATTGTTTACGTTCTCAGCCTACCTTGGCGCAGTCGCCCACGGCCCGCTGCATGGCTGGATTGGTGGTCTAGCGCTGCTGGCCACTATCTTTCTCCCCGCCTTTTTCATGCTCATAGGTGCGTTGCCATTCTGGGAAGGGCTGCGTCATCGCGCTGGCATTCAAACAGCCATGGCCGGCATCAACGCCGGGGTGGTCGGCATTCTGGTATCCGCCCTGTATGACCCGGTGTGGACGAGCGCGATCCATAGCAAGTCGGATTTTGGGCTGGCATTGCTGTCATTCGGGCTGCTGACTGTGGGGCGCGTTCCGCCAGCATTAGTGGTTCTGCTGGCCGGGCTGTCGGGCTGGGTCATGGCGATAGGCATCTGAAACGCTCTTCACAGCAGACAGCCAAACAAGCCATGCCAACGTCGGCTCTGGGTCGAGAGCAGGCTTTCAAACAGAGCGACGCCGCTTGCTACCTCCCCGCGCGCGCAAGCGTCGCGCGTGATCAAAATAAAAAATCAAATTTCCGGCGGCTGTCTGAGCGGAGCGACGTAGGAGCGAAGAGAGTTTCGCCGGACAGTGTCGCAGACGCGCTTTTTGGTCTCCACTCACATTGCTTCGCAATATGAGTTCCGCCCCGCACAAGCGCGAAGGGGACTTTTTGTCGCGCACAAAAAGTACCTCGCCCGCCGGTGCGACGAACCGGCCTCTGCCCTCAAAAAAGACTGCAGTGGTTCGATTCCCGCCCCTCACCACACTCAACACTCAAAAATCCCCTGCCTTACCCCTCCTGCAATAACTCCCGCCCGCCATTGACCTTCTGCACCAGACCCACAAACTCGTCAGCGGGCACGGCCTTGCTAAATAGCCAGCCCTGATAGGCAAAGCAGCCATTGGCCTCCAGAAACTGGCGCTGCGCTTCGGTTTCCACGCCTTCCGCAATCAGCTGCATCCCCATTTCCTGACCCAGGCTGATGGTGGTGCGCACCAGGGTTTCATACATTTTGCTGCCCGGAATTTCGACAATAAAGCTGCGGTCGATTTTCAGCTTGTTCACATGCAGCCGCCCCAGGCGGGCCAGCGAGGAATAGCCGGTACCAAAGTCATCCAGCGCCAATGAAAAGCCCGCCTGCGCCAGCGTACAGAGCTGGTAGTTGGTCAGCTCTGGGCTTTGCATGGCGGCGCTTTCAGTGATTTCCAGCTCCAGCAAGTGCACAGGGCAGTGGTGGCGCTCACAGGCAGAACGGATTTTTTGCACCAGGTCTTCCTGCCGGAACTGGTAGGGAGACAGGTTGATGGACACCTGCAGGTCCATACCCATTGCATGCCACTGTGCAATCTGGCGGCATGCGGTTTCCAGCACCCATTCCCCCAGCGGCAGAATCTGGCCCGAGGCTTCTGCCACCGGAATAAAGCGGCCTGGTGAGACAGGACCCAGCTCCGGGTCATCCCAGCGCAGCAGGGCTTCGGCACCAATGATGCGGCCAGTCGCCGTCTCTACCTGCGGCTGGTAGAACAGCTTGAATGCACCTTTTTCCACCGCAGAGCGCAGGCGCGCCTGGATGTGCATGTGTTCGTTCGAGACAGCGCCCATATCCACGCAGTAAGCCATGCCTGTGCCGCGCCCGGCAGCTTTGGCCGCGTACATGGCGACATCGGCATGGCGCAGCAAGGTGGCAGCGTCTTTCACATCCTCCGAGTACATGCGGTAGCCAATACTGGCCGAGGGCGTAAATTCTTGGCCATGGATCAAGACGGGCTCACTGACCACCTGAAGCATGCGCTCGGCGGCAAGCCGCAGCTGCTCCTCCTCATGCACATTCACCAAAATGGCTGCATATTCATCACCGCCCAGCCGCGCCACCGTGTCCTCTGCGCGCAGGGATCGGCTCAGGCGCTGGGCCAGTTCATTGAGCAGGTAGTCGCCCTGATGGTGGCCAAAGCTGTCATTGACCACCTTGAAGTTGTCCAGGTCCAGCAGCAGCACGCCAAAGCAGGAATGCTCGCTTTCAGCGCTTTGAATTTCTTGTGTGAGACGTTCCAGAAACAGGCTGCGGTTGGGCAGGCCAGTCAGTGCATCGTGCGTGGCCAGATGGCGCAGACGTTCTTCGTTTTGCTTGCGTTCGGTAATGTCACGCACAATCGCCACAAAGTGCGGCCGCTCATCGTTGACCACATACTGCACAAATGCCTCCACCGGCACGAGCTGGCCATTTTTGTGGCTGTGCATGGTATCCAGCCTCACCACGCGCTGGCTGCCATCGAGCAAGGGCTGCAATGCTTCGCGAAGATCCGCTTCTGTGTAATAGGGCTTGATGTCGTAGGGGTGCATGGTGAACAGCGCTGACTTGTCATAGCCCGCCTGTTTCAAGGCCCCTTCGTTGGCATAGAAGAAGGTCAGATCTTCGGCATCAAACATGTAGACGCAGTCCAGCGTCTGGTCCAGCGTGTCGCGGAACTGGCGCAGCTCCTGCTCGGCTTTTCTCTGCGCCGTAATGTCGGACTCAATGGCCATGAAGCCTTGTAGCTGCCCACTGTCACCGCGCATGGGCGAGCAGCTGATGCGTACCCAGTAAGCGCTGCCGTCTTTCTTGTAGTTCTGCACTTCCACTTCAAAGCCTTCGCCACGCGCCAGCGCGTCACGCATGGTGGCGGCAGCTTCTGTCTCGACGGCCGGATCCCGCAGTATCTGGCCAGGCTTCTTGCCAATCAGCTCCGGCAGCGTATAGCCCGTCATGCGGGTAAAGCCATCGTTGATCCATTGCACATTGCCTGCGGTATCGGTGATGACCACACCGTTGGTGGTTTCGCTGGCCACACGGGACAGGCGCGAAAGCTCAGCCTCCACCTGGTGCTGCTTCTGGTGAATGCGCATTGCCGTGACCAGCTGCCCGATGGTGCGTACCAGCGGCTCCAGGTAGTCCAGCAGCTTCTTGCTGTAGCCGCCTGGCCGGTTGGCCAGGCCAAACATGGCCAGCATTTCACTGCCCTGCATGACCGGCACACCAAGAAAAGCATGGAGTGCCGGGTGCCCTGCGGGCAGTTTTCCACGCCATGGGTCTGTGCTGGGGTGGTTCACAATCACCGGCTCACGCTGCAGCAGTGCAGCACCGAACAGTGACTGCAGATTGGTAAATTCCAGGCCCTGCGGTGCGTGCTTTTCGTAGAAAGCACGTGTTTCCTCGCTCCAGGCAATATTGGTGATGACGTAGGTCTTCAGAAAAGGCGTGCCATCCGCGTGATAGCGCACTTCGCCAATAAAGCCATATTCGCTGTCTGTCAGCTGCAGCAGGCCATGCAGCAGACTGTCAAAAGCCTGGCGGCGTGCATCCTCCTGAATGAACTGTGACTGCGCCTGACTGATGACCTCATTGAGCTTTTGGGTCATCTGCAGTGCCTGGCTCTGGCGTAGCAGGTCGATGTTGTGAATTTCGGCTTCCACGCAATCAGCCAGGCCTCGCAGAATGCAGCGCTCTTCAGCCGTCAGTCGGTGGGGGGTATCAGCAATCACACACAGCGTGCCAATCCGGTAGCCATCCTGTGTGGACAACGGCGCTCCGGCATAGAACCTGATGTGCGGCGGGCCAACGACCAAGGGGTTGTCCGCAAAGCGTTCATCAGCGCGGGCATCTTCAATTTCCAGAATCTCGCCATCCAGAATGGCATGGGCACAGAAAGACACATCACGCGGTGTTTCACACACCTCCAGCCCCTGATGGGACTTGAACCACTGCCGTTTCGCATCTACCAGGGAAACCAGCGCCACTGGCACATGCAGCACCTGCTGCGCCAGCTTGGTAAGCCGCTCAAACCGCTTCTCTTCAGCGCTATCGAGCAACCCGGTGCTGACCAGTGCTTGTACGCGTTGTTCTTCGTCTGCAGGTAATGAAGCAGGCCGCATTCAGTGTCCTTGTGAAACCGTAGCACTCTCTGGACCAAACGCCAGAGATTTTTTCTGAGGGCGCGAGTTTACGGTCAGATACAGTTCGTCTTTCTCCGGGAGTGGCTGGATATAGGCGGTTTTCTCCTGCCTTTGTGACCTGCGTCGAACTGCAAGGCGGTAGAGAAGCACCTTGCGGCGCGCCAGCAAAGCTGGGATGCAGCAGCTTATGCACCGCTGCACTTCCTGGCACTGCAATCCGGCTGATAATTCTTCCGTTGCCCCGTTCCACAAGGCCCGGGGCTGCTTGTGCAACCCATAGCTCTTTGCCCTCCATGCCTGCTTCCACCGAATTTGCCCCCGGTCTGACCATCCAGAACATCACTGCACCCCAGAAGCTCAGCGACTACAAGCTGATTGCTTTTGACATGGACTCCACGTTGATCACGATTGAGTGCATCGACGAAATCGCAGATGCCACTGGCAAGAAGGAAGAAGTCGCAGCCATTACCGAAGCCACCATGCGCGGCGAAATCACCGACTTCAAGGACAGCCTGCGCCAGCGCGTGGGCAAGCTGGTTGGCGTGACCGAGGCAGACATGCAGCGCGTGCTGGCCGAGCGCCTGAAGCTCTCGCCCGGCGCTGAAACACTGGTCAAGGCAGCCAAGGCCGCAGGCCTGAAGGTGCTGTTGGTCTCTGGTGGCTTTACCTTCTTTGCAGAGCATGTGCGCGGCCTGCTGGACATCGACTTTGTGCGCGCCAATGTGCTGGAGATCAAGGACGGCGTGCTGACCGGTGGCCTGGTCGAGCAGCCCTGGGGCGATATCTGCGACGGTGCGGAAAAGCGCCGCACACTGCTGGAAGTGGCCTGCCTGCTGGGCATCCAGCCTGAGCAGTGCATTGCCGTGGGCGACGGCAGCAATGACATTCCCATGATGCAGGCTGCCGGCCTGTCCGTGGCCTACCACGCCAAGCCCCGCGTGCGTGCGGAAGCCAAGGTCTGCATCAATGAAGGTGGCCTGGACCGTCTGCTGGAAATCCTGCAGTAAGCCTGCTACTGCAACACCTAAAACAATAGCTGCCAGCGCTGATGAATACTGGACTTTGAACATTAATCATATTCAAAGTATTGATTCTCAAGCGCTGGCAGCTATTTTTTATGGAGCGGCCATAGGCTGTGTCTACAATGTATTGCTCGCACCGCTAATAAACACTCATATCACACCTGTGCGAGATCTTTTCAGCCAGACGGACCTGCAAAATTTTGGGAACTTCTGGCTTGCAATTGACTTCTGAACCCCCATGTCACAAAGACCTCCGGCATGCCATGCATGGTCCGGTCCATGACATCACTTTTTTCGATCTCCTCTTTTCAGGAACTGCAGTGAACACTTCTTTCCGCACCACCGCTTCTGTGATCGCCGTAACCATCGCCGCACTGGCCGCGCCTAGCCTGGCCCATGCCAAACGCATGGGTGGTGGCAAGTCGGTGCGTCCCGCTGCCATCAACAAGGCCCCAGCCAAGCCAGCAACACCTGCACCCACAGCTGCTGCCAAGCCTGCTACTCCTGCCACCCCCGCAAGTGCTCCTGCAGCCGCCGCAGCACCTGCTGCCCCCGCCGCTGCTGCTGCACCCGCAGGCTCTGGCCTGATGGGCACCATGGCTGCCACCGCAGCCGGTGCTGTTGTGGGTACCGTGGCTGGCAACGCTATTGCTGGCGCTTTCAGCGGCAGCGATGCTGACGACAAGGCAAAGGCCGAAGCAGAAGCCAAGGCCAAGGCGGAAGCCGAAGCCAAGGCTGCTGAAGCCGAAGCTGCCGAACTGCAGAAGAAGCTGGACGAAGCCAAGGCCAAGGCTGAAGCTGCGCGCGCTGCTGCCATGTAATCTGGCTGGCGCCACAAGCTCCAACCACAACGCCCCGCAGGCATACGCCGCGGGGCGTTGTGGTTTCAAGGCCTGCGCTTGAGTGGCTCCAGCAGCCCCTTGAGGCCGTTGTGATCGAGCTCATGCATCAGCGCCAGCAGACGGCCCACAGAGCCCGGCGGAAAGCCTTCACGTGCAAACCATGCCAGGTAGTTGCCGGGCAGATCACAGATCAGCCGATCCTGGTACTTGCCAAAAGGCATGCGGGTGGTGACCAGTTTTTCCAGATCTTCAGGCGTCACTCCGCGCTCCAATCGCCAGATATCGCATAAAAACCACTTTCCTTATAACCAAATTCACAAAAATTAGTTGGCAGGCTGCGCTGCGCCGCTACACTTGAAGCCTTCCCTGCTAGCGTCATTGTGCTTTCAGGGCTTGGTGTAACGCGCTTTTTTTCTGTCACAGGAACTGAAAACCATCATGTTGAAGAAGACCCTGACTGCCGTGGCCATTGCCACTTTAGCCCTCTCTGCCCACGCTGCTGACGTTCTGAAGGTGGCCGCTACTGCCGTGCCCCACGCAGAAATCCTGAACTTCGTAAAGCCCCAGCTCAAGGCCGAAGGCATTGAACTGCAGGTGCGTGAATTCAGTGACTACGTACAGCCCAATGCCGCCGTCGAAGACAAGCAGCTGGACGCCAACTTTTTCCAGCACCAGCCCTATCTGGACAGCTACAACAAGGACCGCAAGAGCAGCCTGGTGCAAGTGCCTAACGGCAAGGTGCACGTAGAGCCCTTTGGTGCCTACTCCAAGAAGGTCAAGAGCGCGGCTGAGCTGAAGGACGGCGCCACCATCGCCATTCCTAACGACCCCTCCAACGGTGGCCGCGCCCTGCTGCTGCTGGCCAAGCAAGGCCTGATCGAGCTCAAGGACCCCAGCAACCTGACCGCTTCGGCACTGGACATCGTCAAGAACCCCAAGAAGCTCAAGTTCAAAGAACTGGAAGCGCCTTTGCTGCCCCGCGCACTCGATGATGTGGACCTGGCCCTGATCAACACCAACTACGCCATCGAAGCCAAGCTCAACCCCACCAAGGATGCGCTGTTCATCGAAGACGCTGATTCGCCTTACACCAACATCGTGGCCGCCCGCAAGGACCGCGCGGATGGTGCCGACATCGCCAAGCTGATGAAGGCGCTGCACTCGCCCGAGACCAAGAAGTTCATCGAAGAAAAGTACAAGGGTGCCGTAGTCCCTGCGTTCTGATCTGCGCGCACACCGTTTCCTGACACCCAGCGCTGCCCACGGGCAGCGCTTTTTTGTGGCGAAAACAGCCTGCCCTTTGAGGCATGGCAAACATGCCAAATTTGAAACAAGAAGTTTAATTTGCAGCAAATTTATGCTGTCATGATTCAGGCTTCTTATTCAAATTTTGCATACACCCACCGCCCTATGAGCGACACCCCCATTCCTCTGGACAAGGCCATCACCCAAGGCATGAGCGAAGTCACGCGCAGCCGCACCCTGGCGCTATACCAGCAACACGCCCAAACCAACAGTGAACGCCTGCTGGCATTTCGTGGCGATGTGGCAGAGCGCCACCAGTACGACAAGATCAAGCCCTTGCTGACCAAGGCCATCACTCAGGGCAATATCGTCATCATTGAAGGGGTGAGCCAAAAGAGCGGCGAAACCGCGCACTACCAGATCCTGGGCAACCAGTGGAATCTGCTGGAAGTGCTGGCGCGCCTGAACTAAGCGCTCTGCTGTGCTGCGGCTTTAGAGCCCCTGCCAGACCCACCAGGCCAGGGTCAACATCATCACGCCGGTCAGGCCATCGAGCACCCGCCACGCCGCTGGTCTGGCAAACAGACTGCGCATGCGCTGGGCCGCAAAGCTCAGCAATCCGAACCACGCAAGGCTGGCGCAGGCTGCTCCCAGCACAAACAGCCACTTCAGATGCCCTTCCTGGCGTGCACCAATGGAGCCCACGAGCAGCACAGTGTCCAGATAGACATGGGGATTAAGCAAGGTAATGACGGCCAGCGTGCTGATGACGCCCAGCAGCCCGCGCGATGCAACCTGGCCACCATCAGCCACCACCTGCGCATCAGGCGCTGTAACCATGCGCCACAGGGCAAACAGGCCATAGCCCAGCAAAAACAGCACGCCTCCCATGCCCAGCCACCAGGCCCAGTCTGGGTGGCGCGCCAGCAAGCTGGCCATGCCCGCCACACCCAGGCCAATAAGCACAGCGTCAGAGATCACACACCAGGCCACGCAGGCACGCACGTGCTGGCCCTTGACGGCCTGACGCAGCACATACAGGTTTTGCGCACCGATCGAGATGATCAGCGAAAAACATACGGTAAATCCGGCCAGCCACGCAGCCGTCATATTTGCATTCCACATGCCCTTGATTCTCAAAGGCTTGCAAACATAAGTAAAATTAAAAAATCTCTATCAAATTAAGTTTTACTAACATGCTCGACTACGCTGGACTGGAAGCATTGGCCGCTGTGCTGCGCGAAGGCAGCTTCGAGCGCGCGGCGCGCAAACTCCACGTCACCCCTTCGGCCATCTCCCAGCGCATCAAGCTGCTGGAAGAGCGCGTGGGTCAGGTGCTGGTCATGCGTGGCTCCCCCTGCACGGGCACGGAAGCCGGCCGCCGCCTGTGCCTGCATGTGGAGCAGGTCGCCCTGCTGGAAAACGAGCTGCGCCGCAACAACCCCGAACTTGTTCCCGAAGGTCAGGTGGCACGCCCCACGCTCAAGCTCGCGGTCAATGCCGACTCGCTCAACAGCTGGTTTGTGGATGCCATGGCCGACTTCACCCAGGGTGGCAATGAGCTGCTGGACATCAGCATTGACGACCAGGACCACACCGCCAAGCGCATCAAGGAAGGCGACGTGATGGCTGCCGTGACGGCCACCTCCAGCCACATCACCGGCTGCAATATCTGGCCACTGGCCAATATGCACTACGTGGCTGCAGCCAGCCCGGAATTCATGGCCCGCTATTTTGGGGAAACTGGCGTGACCCCGCAGACGCTGTCGCAAGCCCCCATGCTGACCTATGACCGCAAAGACGCCATGCAGGACAAATGGCTGCACCAGCAAGGCGTTGCTGCACGCAATACACCGCCACGCCACTGGGTACCCTCCGCCCACGCCTTTGTGCGCGCAAGTCTCTCCGGCATTGCCTGGGGCATGCACCCTACGGTGCTGATCAAGGAACACCTGGAAAACGGCACGCTGGTGGAGTTGGTACCTCACAGCGGTATTTCTGTGCCACTGTACTGGGCACATGCACGCAATGCCCAGGCCGGGCTGGAGCGCCTGACGCAATGCGTGATCAATGCGGCCCAGTCCTGGCTGGACCCCATAGACCCCAAGACCGACACCCGCTCGTAAAGCGCAGCTGCAAACAACAAGGGCCTGACACACTGTCAGGCCCTGGTTCATTGGGGTCAGCTACTGCGTCATGGCCGCAATTCGCGCCCGGCCTTGAGCACATTGAAGTTCAGCAAATGGGTGGCCAGCACCGTCTCCCACATGAAGCAGCCCAGCGCCGCAATAAAAGACACAACCCCCGCAAGAAAGGACACCACCGCCACGTGGTGGCCTGCCGCCATCCACGCCTGCCCCACAAAGAGCAGCACGATGGTCAGCCCGATCAGAGAACCGCACAGGGTCAGCAGCCCGATGGACCAGTTGGAGATACGGCCGCGCTTGCTCAGATATTCCAGCTCGCGCAGGCCGCGCTCAATCACGGCCTCGTCCTGGCTGGAGCGCACCCTGTCCTCCAGCACCCGTGCACGATCAATGATGCGCGCCAGGCGTCCAGCGACGGCACTGATCATGCCGGCCACCGCCGTCAGAAAAAACACAGGGGCTACCGCCAGTTGCACGACATGGGTCACGTTGGAAGGTTCAAGCATCAATAAATCTCACACGATTGAAAGCCAATGGGCATCTGCCCAGCAAGAAGTGTGCAGGCATTACGCCAAGGTGCTTGCGCTAGCGCAAAGTGCAGGCCGTTCACCTTTGATGTTTCGCAAACGCCAACCTGCCTGCACACGCAATAGTGACCACATCCCATCCACCTACGACTGTTTGCGAAGGATTTGGCTATGAAGTTGTTGAACGAACTGATCTCCACCGACTATGGTCTGATGAGCTTGGTTGTGATCCTGATTATCATCATCATGGCAGGCTACTTCACCACACTCTTTATGGGAAAGATCGGCAAGAGCAGCGCCGAGCAAGCCAAAAAATCCGCAGAGACTGCCGCTGCCAGCAAGCAGTAGAAGCACACTCCCTTGCTTATCATGGCCTGCTTTGCAGGCCTTTTTTGTCGGCGAAACTCACAACTTCATAGCTGCCAGCGCTTATCCCTGCTGAATTTTCAATATCTATGAATAGCAATCCCTTGTATTGCGAGCGCTAACAGCTTGCATTTCAGGAGCAATTCTAAAGCGCCTCCGCCCCTTCAAGCCTTGCACAGGCACAATAGCTGCATGCCCCAGCCTCCCGAGCCTGCAGTCTCTGACAGCCCTTCGCCCATACCAGCACCTGCCATCGCCCGGCGCTGGTACACCCGCTGGCTGCTGCGTGCACTGGCCGTCACCTCACTGGGGCTGGGCATCGCAGGCGTTTTCATCCCGGGCCTGCCGACCACGGTCTTTATTCTGATTGCCAGCTGGGCCGCCATGCGCAGCTCTCCGCGCCTGCATGTCTGGCTGTGGCAGCACCGCCTGTTTGGCCCCATGCTGCAGAACTGGGCGGCAGGCGGCTATGTCAGCCGGCGCGCCAAATACAGTGCGGCAGCCATGATGGCACTGTGCG
This sequence comes from Comamonas kerstersii, assembly GCF_002056725.1. Taxonomy (NCBI): domain Bacteria; kingdom Pseudomonadati; phylum Pseudomonadota; class Betaproteobacteria; order Burkholderiales; family Comamonadaceae; genus Comamonas; species Comamonas kerstersii. The sequence goes on from NZ_CP020121.1 coordinate 115,178, forward strand.
CCATCATCCTGTGGATTGCACCCGCCCCCCTGTGGGCACAGGTGCTGGCCAGCAGCTGCATGGCGGTGGTGCTGGTCTGGCTATGGCTGCGCCCCGAGCCTGTCTGAGCGCATTCCGCTTCACTTTTTTTGCAAACTAGGCAAACAGTCAAAAATCCACGTATATAATCTCGGTCTTGTTCCCCGATAGCTCAGTCGGTAGAGCGACGGACTGTTAATCCGCAGGTCCCTGGTTCGAGCCCAGGTCGGGGAGCCAACAATTGCTAGCCTTGCAATTCAAAAACCAAGGCAACACCGAAATGTTCCCTGATAGCTCAGTCGGTAGAGCGACGGACTGTTAATCCGCAGGTCCCTGGTTCGAGCCCAGGTCGGGGAGCCACAATTGCTAGCCTTGCAATTTCAAAACCAAGGCAACACCGAGATGTTCCCTGATAGCTCAGTCGGTAGAGCGACGGACTGTTAATCCGCAGGTCCCTGGTTCGAGCCCAGGTCGGGGAGCCAACAATTGCTAGCCTTGCAATTTCAAAACCAAGGCAACACCAAAATGTTCCCTGATAGCTCAGTCGGTAGAGCGACGGACTGTTAATCCGCAGGTCCCTGGTTCGAGCCCAGGTCGGGGAGCCACAATTGCTAGCCTTGCAATTCAAAAACCAAGGCAACACCAAAATGTTCCCTGATAGCTCAGTCGGTAGAGCGACGGACTGTTAATCCGCAGGTCCCTGGTTCGAGCCCAGGTCGGGGAGCCAAAAGATAAAGCCAAGCATTGTTCACAATGCTTGGCTTTTTTCTTGGTAAATCGCTTTGCCTCTTGGCTGACAATGCCCACCCGCACAGTCGCCGATACTCCAGACGACTGTTGTGCAAAGCTTGCACCCCCTGCAGCGCACCCTGAGACGATGGAACCAGGCATGTACTTCAAGCACGCCCCGACACCGCACACTGATGACGCAGCGCAGTCATCGAGCCACAGCGCCAGCGTGTCTGCCCGCTCTGGCGCAGATCACCTCGCTGTGCTGGATGAACTGCCGCACATGGTCTGGATGCGCCAGGATGGGCAGCCGCACGGCAACCTGGCCTGGCGTGAGTACACCGGCGGACATGTTCCACAGGACTGGCTGGAGCTGGTGCACCCCGAAGACCAGGCCGCAGCACGCCAGCAATGGCAGCAAAGCGTTCAAGCGCAAAAAACCTTTGAAGCGCAGCTGCGCCTGCGCCGCCATGACGAGCACTACCGCTGGGTGCTGGCGCTGTGCCGCCATCCCTCATAGCACGCACAGGCAGTGCCACTGCTGTCGTTTACCGACATCCACGAGCGCGTGCTGCGCCAGGCCATCCTGCACGAAAGCAGCATGCTGCAAACCTGCATGCTCGACGTGAGCGTGGACTGCATCAAGATTTTGCGCCCCGATGGCTCCCTCAAGCATATGAACCGCTCGGGCTGTATTGCGCTTGGAGTGGCTGAAAACGAGAGCCAATTTGGCATTAAGTGGCTGGATCTGCTGCCACCAGAGATACGGCCACGCGGCATGCGTGCACTCCAGGCAGCACGCCAGGGCAAGAATGCGCGCTTTGCAGGCCTGAGTGTGGCTGGCGGCAAGCCTCAGCACTGGGACAACATCCTCACCCCCATGAAGGATGAGGACGGCAGGACCATAGGCATTCTGTGCGTCTCGCGTGATGTGACCCTGCAGCGCGAGGCAGAAAAACGCCTGCGATTTGCTTCAGACCACGACGAACTCACCGGGCTGCCCAATCGCCGCGCGCTCAAGCAGCGCCTGGCCTACCTGCTGAACAAGTCACATGCTGACGACCACATGCTCGGCCTGCTGCTGCTGGACCTGGACCACTTCAAGCACGTCAACGACACGCTGAGGCCTTCGGCGACTATGAGCTGGCCACACAGCTTGCAGACTTTACCCAGAACCAGGTGCTGAGCGATCTGTCGCAGTGGTCACAGCAGGGACTGCCGCTGGTGCCTGTGGCCATCAATGCCGCACCCGTGGAATTTCTGCGGGATGACTATGCAGAACGTCTGCTCAGCCGCATGGCCCGATACAACGTCGCTCCGCGCTGGATAGAAGTAGAGATCACCGAGCACATGCTGGCAGACCGCGGTGCAGCCTTTGTGGTGCGTGCAGCGCAGCAGCTGAAAGCGGCAGGCGTGCGCATTGCGCTCGATGACTTTGGCACCGGCCACTCCTCATTCACCCACCTGCGCGACCACCCTGTCCACGCCTTGAAGATTGACTGCGAGTTTGTCCACCGCATGGAGCAGGAGCGCACCATCTACGCCATCGTTCAGGCCATTGCCCAGCTGGGCCCCAACCTGGGTCTGGACGTGATGGCCGAAGGCGTGGAAACAGCCACACACCGCCGCATGCTGCTGGAAGCGGGCTGCACCATAGGACAGGGCTTTTTGTACAGTGAAGCCCTTTGCAGCAAAGAGGCTGCCGAGCGCATGCGCCGCACCCCTGCGGTCATCTAACAGCAAGCAGCAGTCCAGAAAACACAAGGGCGGCCTGAAGCCGCCCTTTGCCAGCAGCGCACACAGCACTCCAGCTGCTCGGTGGTCTACGCTGCCCGGATAATGCCAACGCTGGCAGGCGTGCTGCTGGCACCAGCGCCTTCCGTCTCTGTACGCGCTGTACTGACCTGCTTGCCAAGCCCAACCGATGCGCTTTCAGCCACCTCATCATGCGACTGGTGCTCTGCTTCCCAGGCTGCGATTTCTTCTTCCAGGCGGCGGGCACGTTCTGCATACATATCAGCCGACGCCTGGTAATGCTCGGCAGCGATGCGGTGCTCGAGCATGGCCAGTCGCGCTTCCTGCAAATAGCCACGGGTACGCCGGATATAGCGCGGCTCTCTGCTGAAAAGATGTTTCCAACCCATGGCTAAACCTCCTTGGTTCCGCTGGCAACACTGCCATTCCACATAATGTGTTGTCACTGCTGTAACCATAGCTATTTTTGATTTGCTGCCATGTCCCCATAGGACAGCACCCACTGTAGGAACTGCTCTGCATTGACGCAGCAATGACCTTATCCATTGATGTAAGTACACACCTATCAACGCTCTCTACCAAGATTTTCTATCAAGTAATGCAAGCACTGACCTGGCTCGATGCCGATGATCCCTTCCCTCCCGTCGAAGCTGCCTGGGGGGATGACAGCCCCATGCCTGGCCTGCTGGCAGCCGGCGGCACGCTCGATGCTGAGCACCTGAAGGAGGCCTACCGCAACGGTATTTTTCCGTGGTTCAGCCCCGGACAGCCCAACCTCTGGTGGTCACCCGACCCACGCATGGTGCTGTGCCCCGAGGAATTCCGCCTGCACCCCTCACTGCGCAGGACGCTACGCAAGTTTCTGCGCACACCCGGCTGTGAAGTGCGCATCGACACCAGCTTTCGCCAGGTCATGCAGCACTGTGCAAACACCGCACGCCCGGGGCAGGATGGCACCTGGATCGTGCCCAACATCATCGACGCTTATTGCGGTCTGCACGCGCAGGGTCTGGCCCACAGCGTAGAAACCTGGATCGATGGCCAGCTCGTCGGCGGTCTGTACTGCGTGGCGCTCGGCCAGGCCGTGTATGGGGAGTCCATGTTTGCCCATGTGAGCGATGCATCCAAAATCGCCCTTGCTGCACTGGTGGCCCTGTGCCGCCACCATGGGGCCACGCAGATCGACTGCCAGCAGGCGACAGCACATCTGGCATCACTGGGTGCCCGCGAGCGCCCCCGTGCCGAATTTCTGGCAGAAGCTGCTCGCCAGCAGCAGCACCCAGCCATGGACTGGCAACTGCACCCCATATACTGGGAGCGACTCGGTATCTCCCTTTGATACGCATGACGCAGCTCAACGATCTGCCGCACTACCAATTGCAGTTCTATGCCACAGCCCCCTACCCCTGCAGCTATCTGCCAGGGCTGGAGGCCCGTTCGCAGGTTGCCGTGCCCAGCCATCTGATTCAGTCAGAGGTCTACTCGGCGCTGGTGGCACGCGGTTTTCGCCGCAGTGGCATGTTTACCTACCGGCCTTACTGCAGCCAGTGCCAGGCCTGCCAGCCTCTGCGTGTGCTGGCGCAGGAATTCCACCCCAACCGCAGCCAGCGCCGCGCCTACAGGCAGCACCAGCATCTGCAGGCCACGGTGCACAACCTGCATTTTTCGCCCGAGCACTATGCGCTGTACCAGCGCTACCAGCATGCACGCCACAGCGGCGGCGGCATGGACCAGGACAACACCGAGCAATACACGCAGTTCCTGCTGCAAAGCCGTGTCGAGACGCGGCTGGTGGAATTTCGCGACCCCACGGCAGATGGCGCGCTGCGCATGGTCTCCATCATCGACTACCTGGAAGACGGCCTGTCTGCGGTCTACACCTTCTACGAGCCTGATGCACAGGCCAGCTACGGCACCTTCAACGTGATGTGGCAGATTGCCTATGCGCGCAGCCTGGGCCTGCCCTATGCCTACCTGGGCTACTGGATTGAGCAGTCCCCCAAGATGCGCTACAAGGCACTGTTTCACCCCCACGAGGTGCTGCGCGACAGGCAGTGGCAGCGTATGAACAAACCCTGAGCTGCGCGCAAGCCGTGCACCCCCAACGCCACAGATGTATCCAACACCCGTAGCACGAGGCTAGAATCCGGCCATCTTGTCTTGGATTTCACATGAAGAAAAACGATCTCGACACCACGCCCGCCAAACCCAGTGTTCAAGTGCTAGAGCGCATGTTTGTCCTGATCGACGTTCTGGCCGCCCGTGAAGAAGCCGTGTCGCTCAAGGAAATCAGCGAGAAGACGGGTTTGCACCCCTCCACCGCCCACCGCATCCTCAATGATCTGGCTGCAGGCCGCTTCGTAGACCGCCCGGAATCCGGCAGCTACCGCCTGGGCATGCGCTTTCTGGAACTGGGCAATCTGGTCAAGGCCCGCCTGAGCGTGCGCGAAACCGCACTGCCCGGCATGCGCCAGCTGCACAAGCTGATCCAGCAGCCCGTCAATCTCAGCGTGCGCCAGGGTGATGAAATCGTCTATGTGGAGCGTGCCTACAGCGAGCGCTCGGGCATGCAGGTGGTGCGCGCCATTGGCGGTCATGCACCGCTGCACCTGACCTCCAACGGCAAGCTGTTCCTGTCCGTCGATGAGCCCCAGCGTGTGCGCGCCTACGCCATGCGCACGGGTCTGGCGGGTAATACGCACAACAGCATCACCCAGCTGCCTGTGCTGGAGCGCGAGCTGCAAAAGATTCGCGACACCGGCGTCGCCTACGACAACGAGGAGCTGGAGCTGGGCGTGCGATGCATGGCCGCTGGCATCTATGACGACCAGGCCAAGCTGATTGCCGCCCTGTCGATTTCCGCCCCCGCCGATCGCCTGGACGAAGGCTGGCTGCCCAAGCTGCAGAGCACGGCCTATGAAATTTCGCAGGCACTGGGCTACCGAGGTCCTGAGCCTACCTGGCGCTGAGTCTCCCCAAAAAAGCCTCAGGTCTTTCCTCACACACAACCCACCTTGCGCGGGTTGTGCTGCTGGCAGCCGTTCTTAAAAGCTGGCCAGCTGCTGCAGCGATGGGTAGTCCGTAAATGCCAGCGCCTGCGGATACTCACGCACCCGTGGCGTGCCAAAGCCTGCGGAAAACCACACAAAGCGCACACCGGCCGCATCCGCGCAGGCTGCATCCACATGGGTGTCGCCAAAGTACAGCGCATCCTGCGGCGGCACATGCAGCTGCGACAGGGTATGCAACAGTGGGTCTGGCGCAGGCTTGGGGATACCGCAGGTGTCACGCCCGGTGACGGCATCGAACAAGGGCAAGATGCCCGCTGCTTCCAGACCATGGATGGCCAGGTCGTACTGCTTGTTGGTGCACACAGCCAGGGCAATGCCGCGCTCGTGCACGTACTGCAGCCATTCGCGCACACCCTCATACAGCGGTGCACTGCCCGCTGGGCGCTCGGCATAAAAGCGCTCGAACAGCGCCCCCAGCTGTGCACGCCCGGTGGGCGGCAGCGGCACGCCACGGTCAATCAGCACATCGGCCATCAGATCAGCCGCCGTGCCAAACATATTGGGCATGCGATAGCCCTCGGGCAAAGGGCCATGGCCCAGGTGCTCCAGGGTCTGGCTGGCAGCATGCACGATGACCTGCTCGGTATTGAGCAAAGTGCCATCCATATCAAACACCATGGCTCGCACGCCACGCCAATCCATGTCCTGCATGTCTTCTCTTTCTCCCGTGCCAGCCAGGCAGACGGGTTCAAAAATTAAAAAGTAGAGCGGCTTGCGCTCACCCCTACTGTATTTGAAATAGTTTTCTATTTGAAATGCTCGTATTTCAAGCGCAAGGCGCTTTTATTTTGAAAGCATTCAAGCTGCGCTCACACATGCCGCTTGACCTGCGTGCCAGGCTCAGGCCGCGTGTCCTGCTCGGCCTGGGCATGCAGGGCTGCAATCAGATTGCAGTGCGGCTGCCTGCCATCGCACAGGTTTTTCAGGGACTGCAGCGCCTTTTCCAGCGCACGCAGCTCCGCCAGCCGCTGCCGCACATGCTGCAGGTGGGCGCTGATGGTGGCCGTGGCAGCATGGCAGTCATCAGGCTTTTGCCCGTCCAGCGCCAGCAGGATGCGCACCTCGTCCAGCGACATGTCCATGGCTCGGCACATGCGGATAAAGCGCAGCCGGTGCAGATCGGCCTCGGTATAGAGGCGATAGTCGTTTTCCTGCCGCATGGCCGGTGCCAGCAGGCCCTGTTTTTCGTAGTAGCGAATATTGGCAGCCGACACGCCGGTGCGTTGTGCCGCTTCTCCTATGCGCAATGCTGTCATGGGGCTTGACCTTGAAGTGACTTTCAACTTTCCAATCATGGCATGAACGATAAACACCTCCCCTGCTGCACCTCTCAAGCCCATGCGCACGACGATGCACATGCACACTCCCATGCAGATGCGAACGACCACGGCCACGACCACGGCGTACTGCCCGGCTGGCCCCGCATCAGCGCCGCACTGCTCTTTGCACTGCTGGCCGAAGCGGCGCACTGGTTCACCCCGCAGTACCCGGCGCTGCACTATGCAGGCATGGCACTGGCCGTGCTGGCCATTGGGCTGGCCGGCCTGGGGGTCTACAAATCTGGCCTGAAAAGCCTGTGGCGGCTGCAGCTGGGCATCCATGCCCTGATGGCCGTGGCCGTAACCGGCGCTTTTCTGATTGGCCAGTGGCCCGAGGCTGCCATGGTCATGGCCCTGTACGCCGCGGCCGAGCGCATTGAAGACCAGGCCATGGACCGCGCACGGCTGGCCATCCGCGCGCTGCTGCAGCTGGCCCCCGACACAGCGCAGGTGGTGCAGTCCGATGGCAGCAGCATCACCATGCCCACGGCCGAAGTACCGGCTGGCGCCACGGTACGCGTGGCTCCGGGTGCACGCATTCCGCTGGATGGCAGCATCACCGCTGGCCACAGCAGCGTGAACCAGGCCCCCATCACCGGTGAGAGCGTGCCCGTAGACAAGGCCCCGGGCGATGCCGTCTGGGCAGGCAGCATCAACCAGGAAGCCGAGCTGCAGGTCCAGGTGACGGCCGCCACGGCAGACTCCATGCTGGCGCGCATCGTCCGCGCCGTGGAGCAGGCACAGGCCCGCAAGGCCCCGACCCAGCGTTTTGTCGATCGGTTTGCCGCTATTTACACCCCCATCGTCATGCTGCTGGCCATTGGCCTGGCAGTGATCGCACCGCTGTTCTGGGGCTGGGGCTGGCTGAACGCCATCTACCAGGCCCTGGCCTTGCTGGTGATTGCCTGCCCCTGTGCACTGGTGCTGTCCACACCAGTCACCGTGGTCAGCGCCCTCACCAGCGCAGCGCGCCAGGGTGTGCTGCTCAAAGGCGGCAGCAGCCTGGAAGCTGCACGCCTGCTGCGTACCGTTGCGCTGGACAAGACCGGCACACTCACCACCGGCAAGCCTGCGCTGGTGGACTGGCAGCTGCTGACGACCACCGTACCTGCACCCCAGGCCATGCAACTGGCATGGAGCCTGGCATCGCGCTCTGACCACCCGGTCTCCCGAGCCATTGCGCTGGGGCTGCAAGAGCAGATCACTGCCAGCAGCGAGGCTGAAGCACTGCTGGCCCTGCCTGGCCGTGGTGTGCAGGCCCGCATTCAGGGCCAGACCTATTACCTGGTCAATCTGCGCTGGGCACAGGAGCAGCAGCTGGACAGCCCCGCACTGCAGGCTGCCATCACCGCCCACACCCAGCAGGGCCGCAGCGTCAGCCTGCTGGCAACCGCCACCGAGGTCCTGGCCCTGTTTGCCGTGGCCGACCGCCTGCGCCCCGAAGCTGCAGAAGCTGTAGCCCAGCTGCAGGCCATGGGCATTACACCCGTCATGCTCAGTGGCGACCATCCCGATGCGGTGCGTGCCATTGCAGCGCAGGCAGGCATCACACAGGCTCAGGGCGGTCTGCTGCCGCAAGACAAGCTCCAGCAGCTACAAGCCCTGCAGCAGCAAGGCGCAGTCGGCATGGTGGGCGATGGCATCAACGATGCACCTGCGCTGGCGCAGGCCGACATGGGCTTTGCCATGGGCGGCGCACACAGCACGGGCATGGCCATGGAAACCGCAGACGTGGTGCTCATGAACGACGACCTGCGCCGCATTCCCGCCACCATTGAACTGTCTCGCCGCGCACACGTGGTGCTGTGGCAGAACATTGCGCTGGCCCTATCTATCAAGGCTGCCTTTTTTGGACTGGCGCTGGCCGACAGCGCCAGCATGTGGCTGGCGGTACTGGCAGACATGGGCGTGAGCCTGCTGGTGGTAGCCAACGGGCTGCGCTTGCGCCGCATCGAATAAGCACACAAAAAACGAGCGCAATCGCAGTTGGGGTTGCATAATCCTCGCGCTTTTACCGATTGACGCTCAAAAAAAATACTCTACCAACCATGCGCTCCGCCTCTACAGCTTCCACCCCGCCCCAGCCTCTGCCACACACGCCGCTGGAAGATGCGGCAGCCATACTGACCGGTGTGCTGCTGGTCTCGGTCGGCGTGATCCTGTTCAAGCAGGCAGGGCTGGTGACAGGTGGCATGGCAGGTCTGGCATTTGCGCTGGACTACGCGACCGACTGGAGTTTTGGTCTGTGGTTTTTTGTGCTGAACCTGCCCTTTTACTGGCTGGCGATTCGCAAGATGGGCCTGGCCTTTACGCTCAAGACATTTGCCGCGGTGGGGCTGCTGTCGCTGACGTCTGAACTGCAGTCCTACTATGTCCACATTGACATGGTGCAGCCCGCCTATGCCGCCCTCGTTGGCGGCATGCTCATGGGCATGGGCATGCTGGTGCTGTTTCGCCACCGCTGCAGCCTGGGTGGCTTTGGCATTACGGCGCTGTATCTGCAGGAGCGCTGCGGCTGGCGTGCTGGCTATGTGCAGATGACATTGGACTGCCTGGTCCTGCTCAGCGCCTTTTTCATCGTGGATCTGGAACGTGCCCTGTGGTCTGTCGTAGCAGCACTGACGCTGAACCAGGTCCTCTCCATGAACCATCGCCCTGGTCGCTACGGGGGCTGAATATCTACCCATGCTTGATCTGCCGCGTAGTACAGACCTGCACACAGCTGCGAGAATCCGCTCATGACTGCACACACATCCCTTTCTCGCCGCAGCGCTTTGCTGCATGCCACGGCTGCTGCAGCCGCACTGGTCGCTCCGTCGCTGTGGGCTGCCTCCCCCTCACGCATCCCGGTTGAGGTCTGGAAAGACCCCAGCTGCGGCTGCTGCCAAGACTGGATTGATCATCTGCAAGCCAATGGCTTTGCCGTACAGATCCACCACGGCGGCAACAATGCCGTGCGCGCCAAGCTGGGGCTACCGCCAGAGCTGGGTTCCTGTCATACGGCGCTGGTGGGAGGCTATGTGGTCGAAGGCCATGTGCCCGCAGCCGATGTGCACAAGCTACTGCAGCAAAAGCCCAAGGCGCTCGGCATTACCGTGCCTGGCATGCCCATTGGCAGCCCTGGCATGGACGGCGCCGTCTATGGCGGCCGCAAGGATCCCTATGACGTACTCCTCGTGACCAAGCGCATGCTGGGCAGCGGCGTCAGCACCTCGGTCTTTACCAGCTACCGCTAAGCCATCTGGCGCCCGCACTACACTGGCGCCCGCATGCATACCCTTGAAGACTTAGAAAGCGGCGCGCTGGCTGGTGCGCGCCATGTACGACTGACCCATCTGGGCCTCAGCCACTTCCCCCGCCAGTTGCTGGATCTGGCTGACACGCTGGAAATCCTGGACCTGTCCGGCAACCAGCTCACGGCCCTACCCAATGAACTGGCGCACTTTCCACAGCTGCGCATTCTGTTTGCCTCCTGCAACCCATTCACCGAACTGCCCCGTGTGCTCGGCCAGTGCCCGCAGCTGGAGATGGTGGGGTTCAAGGCCTGCCAGATTCAGCATGTACCCGCAGACAGCCTGCCACCCCGGCTGCGCTGGCTGATTCTGACCGACAACCAGATCAGCCAGCTGCCCGACAGCCTGGGCCAGCGCCCACGGCTGCAAAAGCTCATGCTCTCGTGCAACCAGCTGCATGCACTGCCCGATCTGTCTGGCTGCACGCGTCTGGAGCTGCTGCGCATCGCCAGCAACTGCTTCACCACACTGCCAGACAGCCTGCTCACGCTGCCTGCACTGGCCTGGCCTGCAGTGGCAGGCAACCCCATGACACAAAAAAGTGAGCTATCAGCGCTTGCTGCATCTGCACAAACGGCCATTTTTTATCAAAATCTGCAACTGCATGAACTGCTGGGTGAAGGTGCCAGCGGCCACATCTACCGCGCCACGGTCAAAGGCAGCCATCAGCCGCTGGCTCTCAAAGTGTTCAAGGCATCGGCCACCAGTGATGGCACGCCGCAGTCAGAACTGGCAGCCGGGCTGGCAGCCGGGGCTCACCCCCACTTGCTCACACCGCTAGCCGCCGTGCATGGCCACCCTGAAGGCAAGCTTGCCATGGCGCTGCCACTGCTTCCCACCGGATATGTGAATCTGGCCGGACCACCCAGCTTTACCAGCTGCACGCGCGATGTCTATGCGCCTGACACGCATTTCAGCCCACAGACTGCCACCCGCCTGCTGGAGTGCGTGCACAGCGCCATCACCCATCTGCACGCCCACGGCATCGTGCATGGTGACATCTACGCCCACAACATCCTGTATGAACCCACCACGGGCAACGCACTGCTCAGTGACCTGGGCGCTGCCGTGCTGACGCGGGATCTGCCCATGACCGTCACTGAACAACTGCAGGCCATGGAGTGGCGTGCCTTCGCCATTCTGGAAGCGGAAGTGCAGACCCGCATCCGGACTTAAAAGCCCGCACTTGAAAAAATGGCCGCCCGAAAGCGGCCCAAGTACTTTCTTCCGTTGCAAAACTGGTGCTTCAACCCAAGCACCGAAATGGTGCGCAAAGTATCCCGTGTTCTGCCAGCGAATCCAACCAATAAAAAGCTCTCAGCTTATTGCTATCTAAGCTAAGACCTTGCCTGCATCTGCGCACACAGGGCATTTCCTACGTGCGCGAACGCGGCAAAAGGCCTTCAATTGTCGCAACAAAGACATTGATACATCTTGTTTAGATAATGCACATATCGCAGACAGCGCAAGCAAGCACTTGCACGCGCATGGTGCACGCCGCCAAAAACATCTCCAAAACAGTGCATTTACGAGAGAAATGCACAAATCCTGTTCATTTTTTGCATGTCACGCCTCAAAACAGTGCATCCAAACGAGATAGGCACCATCCGAAAGCACGGTGACAAAGGCTTGTAGGATGCGCCCAAGGAATGCTTGCATGACTTCATGCGAGTTACGCATAAGAAGGCATCCGCGATACGCAGGATTCTTGCGCGCCATGACGCGCACCTGACAACGTTTACAAAATTCTGGAGGTCTACCCATGACTGACGCCTCTCACTCCACGCCCCAGCGCATTGGCGTGCCTCGGGAAACGTTTCCCCTGGAAAAGCGCGTAGCTACCGTGCCCGAGGTGGTGGAAAAGCTGATCAAGCTGGGCTTTGAAGTCGTCATCGAAAGCGGTGCTGGCGAGCCAGCGCAGTTCAGCGACGACAGCTACCGCGCCGCAGGTGCCAGCGTCGTGGGCAGCGCCGCCGAGCTGTGGGCTGCCGCCGACATCGTGCTCAAGGTCCGCGGCCCCAGCAGCGAAGAAGTGGCGCTGATTCGACCTGGCACCACCATCATCAGCTTCATCTGGCCTGCCCAGCACCCCGAGCTGATGCAGCAACTGGCCGACAAGCAAGCCACCGTGCTGGCCATGGACTGCCTGCCCCGCACGCTCAGCCGCGCGCAGAAGATGGACGCGCTGACCTCTACCGCCGGTGTCTCAGGCTACCGCGCCGTGATTGAAGCGGCCAACGCCTTTGGCCGCTACTTCAACGGTCAGATCACCGCTGCGGGCAAGGTGCCTCCGGCCAAGGTGTTCGTCGCGGGTGCCGGTGTAGCCGGTCTGGCTGCCATTGGCACGGCCGCCAATCTGGGCGCCATCGTGCGTGCCAACGACACACGTGCCGAAGTGGCCGACCAGGTCAAGTCGCTCGGCGGCGAGTTCATCAAGGTGGACTACGAAGAAGACGGCTCCGGCGGTGGTGGCTACGCCAAGGTGATGAGCGAGGGCTTCCAGGCAGCGCAGCGCCAGATGTACGCAAGCCAGGCCAAGGATGCCGACATCATCATCACCACGGCCCTGATCCCCGGCAAGCCTGCGCCACGCCTGATCACCGAAGAGATGGTCAAGAGCATGAAGCCCGGCAGCGTCATCGTAGACATGGCGGCCGAGCAAGGCGGCAACTGTGAACTGACGGTGCGCGATGAAGCCGTAGTACGCCATGGCGTGACCATCATTGGCTATACCGACCTAGCTTCGCGCCTGGCCAAGCAGTCGTCCACGCTGTACGCCACCAACTTGCTGCGCCTGATCGAAGAGCTGTGCAAGGCCAAGGACGGCAAGGCTTTCGTGAACATGGAAGACGATGCCATCCGTGGCCTGACGGTCATCAAGGACGGCGCCATCACCTGGCCAGCGCCACCGCTCAAAACTCAGCCTGCCCCTGCGCCCAAGCCTGCCACAGCGCCTGCTGCTGCCGAGAAAAAGTCCGCCCATGGTCACGGCAGCGCCGGCCCGCTGCCTGCCAAGACACTGGCCATCATTTTCGCCATCGCTGCAGTCGCTTTCTGGTTCGTCGGTGCCTATGCGCCCGAGGCCTTCCTGGGCCACTTCACCGTGTTCGTGCTGGCCTGCTTTATTGGCTACATGGTGGTGTGGAACGTCACGCCTGCGCTGCACACGCCACTGATGAGCGTGACCAATGCCATCTCCTCCATCATCGCCATTGGCGCGCTGGTGCAGATTGCTTCGCCCGCCGCAGGCACCGATGGCCGCCCTGACAGCCTGATTACCTGGCTGGCCTTTGCCGCACTGGTGCTCACGGCCATCAACATGTTCGGTGGCTTTGCCGTGACCCGTCGCATGCTGGCCATGTTCCGCAAGTAAGAAGAACGATAAGAAGGAAGCATTTCAATGTCTCAAAGTCTTGCAACCATGGCCTATCTGGGAGCGGCCATTTTGTTCATCCTGAGTCTGGGCGGTCTGTCCAACCCAGAAACCTCGCGCCGGGGTAATCTCTTTGGCATGCTGGGCATGGCGATTGCCATCCTGGCGACCGTGTTCGGCCCGCGCGTCACCACGGACGGCATTGCCTGGATCGTGGCGGCCCTGGTCATTGGCGGTGGCATTGGCATTTATGCCGCCAAGGTCGTGAAGATGACCCAGATGCCCGAGCTGGTCGCGCTGATGCACAGCCTGGTCGGCCTAGCCGCCTGTCTGGTGGGTTTTGCCAGTTATGTGGACACATCGCTGCATCTGGAAGGCGCAGAAAAAATCATCCATGAAGTGGAAATCTACGTGGGTATTCTGATTGGCGCCGTGACCTTCTCCGGCTCCCTGATTGCCTTTGGCAAGCTCAACGGCAAGATCGGCGGCAAGCCCTTGCTGCTGCCTGCACGCCACTGGCTGAACCTGGTGGCACTACTGGTCGTGATCCACTTTGGCCGTGAATTCATCAACGCGCCTTCCGTAGAAGCTGGCATGCCTGCGCTGATCATCATGACCGTGATCGCCCTGCTGTTCGGCATTCACATGGTGATGGCCATTGGCGGTGCAGACATGCCCGTGGTGGTGTCCATGCTCAACAGCTACTCCGGCTGGGCCGCAGCAGCCACCGGCTTCATGCTGAGCAACGACCTGCTGATCGTGACCGGCGCGCTGGTGGGCTCCTCCGGTGCCATCCTGAGCTACATCATGTGCAACGCCATGAACCGCAACTTCATCAGCGTGATTGCGGGCGGTTTTGGCTCCGGCGCCCCCAAGGCAGCCGCTGGTGCAGCTGCTCAGCCCCAGGGTGAAGTCGTCGCAGTGAACAGCCAGGAAACGGCCGAGATGCTGCGCGACGCCAAGCGCGTGATCATCGTGCCCGGCTATGGCATGGCTGTGGCCCAGGCCCAGCACACCGTGTTTGAAATCACCAAGACCCTGCGTGAAAAAGGGGTCCAGGTGCAGTTCGCCATCCACCCTGTGGCAGGTCGCATGCCCGGCCACATGAATGTGCTGTTGGCCGAGGCCAAGGTGCCCTATGACATCGTCATGGAGATGGACGAAATCAACGAGGACTTCCCGGATGCCGACGTAGTCATCGTGATTGGTGCCAACGACATCGTGAACCCCTCGGCGGCCGAAGACCCCACCAGCCCCATCGCTGGCATGCCCGTGCTGGAAGTGTGGAAGGCCAAGCACACCATCGTGATGAAGCGCTCGATGGCTTCGGGTTATGCCGGTGTGGACAACCCACTGTTCTACAAGGACAACAACCGCATGCTGTTTGGCGATGCCAAGAAGATGCTGGACGAAGTGCTGACCGCCCTGCGCGGCTGAGCCTGAAGCTTCTGCAAATCCCCCAAAGTGCCTGAGGCCACAAGCCCAGGCGCTTTTTTCATTTTTTATGGCGCGGTCACGGGCGACTTCACTTGCGCTGTGCCGCTGGTGATACCTTCTGGAGAAGTCTGCAGTGACGCAGAAAGGTTGTGCTTGCGCACAAAGCTCACGAACTCCTGCAACGGCAGCGGTTTGCTGTACAGATACCCCTGAAAGCGTGGACAGCCATGCTCCATCAGAAAAGCCTGCTGCGCATCCTGCTCTATGCCTTCGGCCACCACATTCAGCGCCATGCTCTGCGCCAACCCCAGCAGGGTTTTCACAATGGCCGCACTGTTGTTGCCATGCGGCAGGTCAGACACAAACGAACGGTCAATCTTGAGCGTATGCAGGGGCAGCTGCCTCAGCCAGTGCAGCGATGAAAACCCCGTTCCGAAGTCATCGAGCGAAAAACGCAGGCCGCTGCGCTCGAGCAACTGCATCTTGTGCTGCAGATCGTCCATGTTCAGCGCCATCAGCGTCTCGGTCAGTTCCAGCTCCAGACGCCGTGGCTCTATGCCATGCTGCTGCACAGCACGCAGCACATCGGCCGTAAAGCTGTCCTGCCTGAACTGCGTCTGACTCACGTTCACGGCCAGTTCCAGCTGCGCCATCACCGGGTCTTTCTGCCACTTTTTCAGCTGCAGGCATGCCTGCTCCAGCACCCATTGCCCCAGCGGCGCCATCAGACCATTGCGCTCGGCATGGTGGATGAACACCGAAGGCATGAGCAAGCCATGCTGGGGATGCTGCCAGCGCAGCAGTACCTCTGCCCCTGTCACATGCATGCGCTGGTCCAGCTGGGGCTGAAAGTACAGCACAAACTCATGCTTGCGCAGCGCCTGCTGCAGCTCATGGTCCACATCGGCATGCAGCTTGGCATCAGAGTGCAGCACATGCAGCAGCAAGATGAACAGCAGCATGGCTGCGCCACCATTCATCCATTTGCCAAACACGCGCAGGCTATCGGGCAGGACCAATTCAGGAAACGGTGCCCATGGCAGTATCTCCAGCATCAGAAAAAGGCTCAAGCTCAGCACCGCCAGCCCCACGCTGAAGCCTGCGCGTGATTCACGAAACGCCATATAGGCGGCCACGGCCAGCGGGAGCAAAAACAGGTGGATGCTACGGCTGGCCTGCTCGGTCGGTGCATCAAATATCAGGGCCATGAGGCTGATCACGCCCACCATGGCCACAAACATCAGCGCTCCAAGCCCACCCGCACGGTGGCGTGCCTGCAGCCCGAAAGACACGGTAGCAAAGGCTTGCAGCAGCACGATGGCGAGCATCACCAGCCACATGCCATTGAGGGCAAAAAAAATGCTCCATGCCAGGCATTGGAGCGTCAGCGCACAAGCACCCAGCATCAGCGCCCGCTGCGCTCGGCGCTGCTCCACTGTGGCCAGATGCTCGGCACGCCAGTACATGCGCAATGTCTCCAGCGTCTTGGCCAACATTGAGCTGTGCATCACCACCTCCGCTCCCTGTTTTGTTTTCAAGATGTGCACAGATTCTGGGAATGCAGGACTGGCAAATCAAGCGTGAAACCCAGTATTTCGTGCCGCCCAATGACCTGTAACAAGGCTTTATGGGGAAATTCCTAAAAGGGAAAATCATGAGCAGTCAGTGTCTCCCAGGCCGCCTCAGGCACTGCCCGCAAGCAAAGAAGCTGCCCGCAGGCAGCTTCTTGGTACATGCGCCTCAAGTACTGCCCAAGCCTGCATCACGGCTGCGCAAGGCTGGGCAAGAGCGGCTTACTGCAGGAAAGCAGGCTTCATATAGCCCACAAACTTGGTGTCCACCACTTGCTTGAAGAAGTCAGAGCGGTAGGCGGCTGCCAGATCCTTGGCCCACTGGGTGTTTTCATTGCCGGTCTTCACGGCCACCACGTTCAGGTACAGATCAGGCGTTTTTTCCAGCACCACGGCCTCTTCCAGCTTCAGGCCCGAAGAGATGGCAAAGTTGCCGTTGACCACCACAAAGTCCGCATCTTCCAGCACGCGTGGCAGCTGGGCTGCATCCAGCGGCAGGAACTTGAGCTTGTACTTGTTTTCAGCCAGATCCAGCTCCGACACCCGCGCGGGGTTCACGCCGGGCTTGAGCTTGACCCAGCCAGCCTGCTCCAGC
Organism: Comamonas kerstersii; assembly: GCF_002056725.1. Classification (NCBI taxonomy): domain Bacteria; kingdom Pseudomonadati; phylum Pseudomonadota; class Betaproteobacteria; order Burkholderiales; family Comamonadaceae; genus Comamonas; species Comamonas kerstersii. The sequence continues at coordinate 132,339 of NZ_CP020121.1, forward strand.
ACCAGCAGGGCACGTGCCAGATTGCTGGGGTCGTTGGGCAAGGCTACGCTGGCACCGGTCTTGACGCCATCCAGGCTCTTGTGCTTCTTGGAATACACGCCCATGGGAGCCACAGGGCCTTGCACGATGGGCGTCAGGGCCAGCTTGCGATCCTTGGTGAACTGGTCAAAGTAGGCGCGGTGCTGGAAGAAGTTGGCGTCCAGCGAGCCATCAGCCAGCGCCAGATTGGGCTGCACATAGTCATTGAATTCAATGAGCTTGACGGTATAGCCCTGTGCCTTGAGCTGGGGCACGATGCCTTCTTGCAGCAGGTCATAGTTCGAGCCAGCGGTCGCACCGATCAGCAGATTTTTCTTGGCAGCGTCCTGCGCCATGGCAGGTACAGCCATCACACCAGCCAATGCCAGCAAAGCACCTGCAACTACGGCACGACGGCCAGCCTTCAAAGCAACGCGATCAGACATGCATACTCCCTTAAAAACAATGGTGTGCCCTGCGCCACAATGGCGGCCTGCACAGTCTGTTGATGGTATGGCAGTATGGGGGCAGTGCAGGCAAACCCTAAATACTGTTTTGAAAGCTGTTTATTCAGATTCCGAATAAATCCACCCAGCCTCCGTTTGGAAGTCACTCCATGCACGACGTACTTTTGCAGCACAGCGGCCATATCGCACAGGTTCAAGGCATCTCCGTCGGTCATTTCACCGACACGCGCCGCCCTACTGGCTGCAGTGTGGTGCTCTGTCCGGAAGGGGCTGTGGCCGGTGTCGATGTGCGCGGCGCAGCGCCCGGCACGCGTGAAACCGATCTGCTGCACCCCAGCAATCTGGTGCAGCAGGTGCATGGCGTCATGCTCTCGGGCGGCAGCGCCTGGGGGCTGGACGCCGCCACGGGCGCAGTGCGCTGGCTGGAAGAACAAGGTGCAGGTCTGGACATTGGCGTGGGCCGCATTCCACTGGTGCCAGCCGCTGTGCTGTTTGATGTGAAGCTGGGCGATATGCGCATCCGCCCAGATGCCGCAGCAGGCTATGCCGCCTGCCAGGCCGCCAGCCACGCACACCCCGCTGAAGGCTCGGTGGGCGCGGGTGCCGGCGCAGTGATCGGCAAGATTTTTGGCTGGCACCGCGCCATGAAAGCAGGCATTGGCACTGCCAGCTTCAGCGTGCACGGCGTGACCGTCGGGGCACTTGTGACCTGCAATGCGCTGGGTGATGTGTTCAACCCCTACACCGGTGCACTGATTGCCGGTGCGCGCACGGCCGATGGTCAGCAGCTGCTCAACGCGCGTGATGCCCTGCTGCGCGGTGAAGAGCCCCTGCCCATACTGGCTGGCAGCAACACCACGATTGGCGTGGTCGCCACCGATGCCATCCTCACCAAAGCCCAGGCCCACCGGCTGGCCGTGACAGCGCACGATGGACTGGCCCGCGCCATCAATCCGGTACACACCATGAGCGATGGCGACACCTTGTTTGCCCTGGCCACCGGCCAGTCCGGCAAGACGCTGGGCATGATGACGCTTTCCACACTGGCGGCCGAAGCCGTGGCCGTAGCCACCGCGCGTGCCGTGCTGCTGGCGCAGTCTGTGGAAGTCGCCGGTGAAGCACGCCTGCCCAGCTGGACAGACTGGCAAAAAGATTCATAAAAAAGAGCGGCTAGCGCTGATAAATCCTTGATTTCCAATGTTTTTCATAAGGAAACCAAGCAGTATCAAGCGTTAGCCGCTCCTAAAAATAAAGCTTCAAACCATTACATGCATCAATCCACAGTCGCACCTGATGCCTTGACCACAGGCGCCCATGTCTCAATTTCCTGCGCGATGAACTGACTGAAATCCTGTGGCGTATTCTTCTGCGCCACGGCACCCAGCTTGGCATAGGCCTGCTGTACTTCGGGCTTGTCAAACGCCGCGTTCATGGCCTGGTTGAGTTTCTCAATCACTTCCTTGGGCGTGCCCTTCGGAGCGATCAGACCGAACCATGAAGTCACATCAAACGGCGTCACACCGCTTTCTTCCAGCGTCGGCACATCGGGCGCAGATGCCGAGCGATTCCTGGTCGTCACCGCCAGCGCCTTGAGCTTGCCGGACTGCACATGCGGCCAGGAAGCGGGCATGTTGTCAAACATGAACTGCACCTGCCCACCGATCAGATCGGTCACCGCGGGAGCGCTACCCTTGTAGGGAATGTGCTGGGTCTTCAGGCCTGTGCGCACCTTGAACATTTCGGCCGCCATGTGGATGGAAGTGCCGCTGCCCGAAGAGGCATAGGCAATCTTGTCATTGTTGGCACGTGCCCACTCAATGAAGTCCGGCACATTGTTCACCGGCACGCTGGGGTGGACGACCAGAATATTGGGCACCTTGGCACCCAGCGCCACCGCATCAAAGTCACGATTCAGATCAAACTTGACGTTCGGATACAGCGTCTGGTTGATGGCACTGGTCACCGCCACAAACAGCAGGGTGTAACCATCAGGCTGTGCAGCCTTGACGGCTTCGGTCGCAATATTGCTGCCGCCACCGGGACGGTTTTCCACCACAAAAGGCTGGCCCAGACGTTCCGTCAGTTCCTTGGCCATGATGCGTGCCACCACGTCGGTCGTGCCACCTGCAGAGAAACCAACAACAATGCGCACGGGCTTGGTGGGATAGCTGTCCTGCGCAAAAACCGCCATGGTGCTGGCAGCCAGCAGGCCAACGCCCAGTTGTGCCAGGCGACGGCGTGAAACAAACACTGTCATTGAAAAATGCTCCCTATCTGTTTTTGATTGAGGTCAATTTTTCAATGTAGGTGCAGTGTCTCATTTTCCGATTCGGGGTTTCTCCCAAACCACTGGATTGACGAGCCCCCTGCTCGTGCGCAATCCGGTCGCAAAAAAGGCTCCCGAAGGAGCCTTCTGTCAGTCAGCGCTTATCGCACGAATTACTTCAGTGCCTTGTAGCGGAAGCGCTTGGGTGCAGCACCCTCTTCGCCCAGGCGACGCTTCTTGTCAGCTTCGTATTCCTGGTAGTTACCGTCGAAGAACACCCACTGCGAGTCGCCTTCGGCAGCCAGAATGTGGGTGGCGATACGGTCCAGGAACCAGCGGTCGTGGGAGATCACCAGCACGGTACCAGCGTACTCCAGCAGCGCATCTTCCAGGGCACGCAGAGTTTCCACGTCCAGGTCGTTCGAGGGTTCGTCCAGCAGCAGCACGTTGCCGCCCTGAATCAGGGTCTTGGCCAGGTGCAGACGGCCGCGCTCACCACCGGAGAGCATGCCCACCTTCTTCTGCTGGTCCTGACCGTTGAAGTTAAAGCGACCAGCGTAGGCACGCGAAGCCATCTGGAACTTGCCGATGTTCAGGATGTCCAGACCACCGGAGATGTCTTCCCACACGGTCTTTTCGTCAGCCAGGCTGTCACGCGACTGGTCCACGTAGGCGAGCTTGACGGTCTGGCCGATTTCCACCGTACCGGAATCAGGCTGTTCCTTGCCAGCGATCAGCTTGAACAGGGTCGACTTACCGGCACCGTTAGGGCCGATGATGCCGACGATCGCGCCTGCAGGAATGTTCATGGACAGGTTGTCGATCAGCAGACGATCGCCAAATGCCTTGGACACATTTTTGAACTCGATGACCTTGGAGCCCAGACGCTCGGCCACAGGAATGAAGATTTCCTGTGTCTCGTTGCGGCGCTGGTATTCGTAATCGCTCAATTCCTCAAAGCGTGCAATACGCGCCTTGGACTTGGCCTGGCGACCCTTGGCGTTCTGGCGCACCCACTCCAGCTCCTTCTTCAGGGCCTTGGCGCGTGCTTCTTCACCCTTTTGCTCCTGCTCCAGACGGTTCTGCTTCTGGATCAGCCATTCGGAGTAGTTGCCCTTGTAGGGAATGCCATGACCACGGTCCAGTTCCAAGATCCACTCAGCGGCGTTGTCCAGGAAGTAGCGGTCGTGGGTAATAGCCACCACAGTGCCAGAGAAGCGGTGCAGGAAGTGCTCCAGCCATTCCACGGATTCGGCGTCCAGGTGGTTGGTAGGCTCGTCCAGCAGCAGCATGTCAGGCTTGGACAGCAGCAGCTTGCACAGGGCCACGCGGCGCTTTTCACCACCGGAGAGCTTGCCGATCACAGCATCCCATGGTGGCAGGCGCAGCGCGTCAGCCGCGATTTCCAGCTGGTGCTCGGAGTCAGTACCTGCAGCAGCAATGATGGCTTCCAGCTTTGCCTGCTCGGCAGCCAGGGCGTCGAAGTCAGCATCTTCTTCTGCATAGGCGGCGTAGACCTCGTCCAGACGCTTGCGGGCGTTGTTCACCTCTGCCATGGCCTCTTCCACCGCTTCACGCACGGTGTGCTCAGGGTTGAGCTGTGGCTCCTGCGGCAGATAGCCGATAGACAGTCCCTGCATGGGGATGGCTTCGCCTTCGAACTCCTTGTCCACGCCCGCCATGATCTTCAGCAGCGAAGACTTACCAGAGCCGTTCAGGCCCAGCACGCCGATCTTGGCGCCCGGGAAGAAACTCAACGAAATGTCCTTCAAGATCTGGCGCTTGGGCGGCACAGTCTTGGACAGGTGGTTCATCGAAAAGACGTATTGAGCCATGTTTTTGTCAACAAATTCTTGTGAAAAATAAAAATTTGGCGCTTAGTTCACACGCGCCCCAACCACTGATTATCTCCGCATGCGACAATATCCTTAGTCAGGGGCTCCAGTTACCCCTTGACATCAGCATTTCAGCTGGGGACCCCACTCGCCAACCCAAGCGATCCGGCTCCCAACTCCTGTGAATCTCATCCGCCTACGACTGGCTCAGCACCCCCCGGTTGCTGCGAAAGGCTGATACCCTGCGCCCGGATGGGCGTAATCGACAACAATGACATTTGAAGAACTGAACTTGGCACCCGCCATTGTGAAAGCGGTGCTGGAACAGGGTTACGAAAACCCAACCCCCATTCAGGCACAAGCGATTCCTGCTGTGCTGACAGGCAAAGACCTGCTGGCCGGTGCGCAAACCGGCACAGGCAAAACCGCTGCCTTCTCGCTGCCTATCCTGCACCGCCTCACACAGGGCGGCACACAGCGCCCAGCAGGTGGCATTCGCGCCCTGATCCTCACTCCTACCCGTGAACTGGCTGCGCAGATTGAAGAAAACATCCGCTCCTACGCCAAGTATCTGGACGTCACCTCTGCCGTGATCTTTGGCGGCGTCGGCATGAAGCCCCAGATCGACCGCATCAACAAGGGCGTAGACATTCTGGTGGCCACACCCGGCCGTCTGCTGGACCTGCAGCAGCAAGGCTTCATGGACCTGTCCAGCGTAGAAGTGCTGGTGCTGGACGAAGCCGACCGCATGCTGGACATGGGCTTTATCCACGACGTGAAGAAGGTGCTGGCCCTGGTGCCCGAGAACAAGCAGAGCCTGCTGTTTTCCGCCACTTTCAGCGATGAAATCCGCGCCCTGGCCAACGGCCTGCTCAAGAACCCTGAGAGCATTCAGGTCACACCCCGCAACACCACGGTGCAGCGCATCAAGCAGGTCATCCACCCTGTGGGCCGCAACAAGAAAAAGGATGTGCTGCTGCACATCATCCGCGAGAACAACTGGAGCCAGGTACTGGTGTTCACGCGCACCAAGTTCGGCGCCAACCATGTGGCTGAGTTCCTGACCCAGAACGGCATCTCTGCCATGGCTCTGCACGGCAACAAGAGCCAGAGTGCACGTACACAGGCACTGCTGGGCTTCAAGACCGGCGAGCTGCGCGCGCTGGTGGCCACCGACATTGCTGCACGTGGCATTGACATCGACGAGCTGCCACACGTAGTGAACTACGAAATCCCCAACGTACCCGAAGACTACGTGCACCGCATTGGCCGTACCGGCCGCGCCGGTCGCGAAGGCTATGCCGTGAACCTGGTGTGCATGGACGAAGAAGGCTTCATGATGGAGATCGAGCGCTTTACCAAGCAGGAAATCCCCGTCGTTCCCATGCCTGAATTTGGCCCTGAGCCTGGTGAAAAGGCAGAGCCCATCGCCATGGGCCGCCAGACGATCTGGGGCGGCGCTGGCAAGCCACCCAGCCGCGAAGTCATGCAGGCTGCCGCACGTGCTGCACGCCAGGAGATGATGGAACGCATCCGCTCCACCAAGGCTACCCAGGGTGAGCGCGCTGGCCGTGGTCGCCGCAATCCACGTGGTGAAGCTGCTGCACCTGATGCAGAAAACGGCGCTCCACTGGAGCAGGCCCCTCGTCGCGGCAACGGCCCTCGCCGCACACCTCGCCAAGGCATGGCACCTCGCCATCGCCAGAGCGATGCCACCAGCTTTGAGCAGACAGCAGACATCCAGTCTGCAGATGCAGCCGTCGCACTGCCAGCCGAGCAAGGCGCTGGCGAACGCACGGAGCGCGATGCACAACCCCGCCGCCGCAATGGCCAGGGCTATAACCGCTCGCGCCAGCGTCCTTCGCGTGACAATCCACGCAGCGCTGCCCCCGCAGAAAGCCAGCCCGCACGTCCTGCACGCGCGCCACGTCCCGCACGCAATGCGTATGGCGATGAACCGCTGAGCCGCTTTGAAGACCAGCCACCACGCCCCAATGCACACCTGGGCACCCAGCTGGGTAACCCTGTCACCCGTGCGCCTCGCTCGCACAGCAGCGGCCAGCCTGACCCCACACTGACCAGCATTGACCTGATGATGGAGCGCCCACGCCGTGGCAATGGCGGCGGCTTCCGTGGCGGCAATGGCGGCGGAGGCTTCCGCGGCGGTAACAACCGTCGTGGTGGCAACGGCGGCGGCTTCAACCGCTAAGCCACATCTGCGGCTGCGCCAGTTTCTGCCTACGGCGGAACTGGCATCTGCGGCAGCCCTGATGCTGTGGCATGCCTCGTAAGATGCACACATCAGGGCTACGCCGCCCGCAAAGCCAGTGCGCCATCGCGAACGCAGGGCTTCTTTTCTCGGTTTTCTACGGATACAGCACCATGACTAAGCACCACGCCACCGTCTTTGCGCCGTCTCTGGAACGCACAGGTCACGCTCTCTACTCACACGCATCACGCTGGCTGCTGGCTGGCTCGGTACTGGCACTGACAGCCTGCACCAGCACACCGCTGCCAGAGTGGACGCCACGCAGCACTGCACCTGTCTCAACCAGCACACCAGCCCCCACCGCTACAGCCCCTGACGCGCCCGTGATCAGCGTGGCACCCATTGCCAGCAACACCCATGTGCAGGCTCTGCCCTACAGTGCGTCCGTGGCAGCGCTTTTCCCTGATCCTGCGGAGCGCTACAGCACACCAGGCCTTTCCGACAGCCGCCTGCAGTTCACCACAAACAGCGAACTGGCCGAACTGCTGCGCGAGCTCAGCGCAGCCAGCCTCAACGGCAATGTACGCCTGGGCCTGCTGAGTAGTGGCAACGCACAAAGTGGCTCGCCCATTCATGCACTGGTGGCAACCAAGGGAACATCCATCAGCCCGCAGGCGCTGGAAGACAGCGGCCGCCCCACGGTCATGATCGTGGCAGCGCAGCAAGGCACGGATGCAGCAGCCACCGAAGCTACCCTGGCCATTGCCAAGGAGCTGGGTGACGGCGGCCTGCTGGCCCCTTTGCTCGACAAGATCAACATCATCCTCGTGCCCCGTGCCAACCCTGATGGCTTTGCCAACGGAACAGCCACCACGGCCGACGGCACTGACCTGACCCAGGACCACCTGGCGCTGCAGACACCGGAAGCACGCTTTCTGGCCAAGCTGGCGCGCGACTACCACCCCAGCGTCATGCTGGATGCCGGAGAGTTTGCCGCCATCGAGCCCACACGCCAGCGCTTCAATGCCGTGCGTGCCAACGATATGGGGCTGCAATATGCGGTGACTCCCAACGGCCACGAATTCATCACCAAGGCTGCGCGCGAATGGGTGCACCAGCCTGCCCTGCACGCACTGGAGCAGGCCGGTCTGCGCGTGGACTGGGCTTTTGAGGCTGCCGACGAGAACGCTGACAACGGCTATGCCATGGCAAGCATCAACCCAACCACGCTGAGCAATGCTTCCAGTCTGAAAAACATGGCCAGCATGGTGACAGACAGCCGAGGCAGTGATCTGCGCCGCATTCACGTGCAGCGCCGTGTGCACGGCCATGTGCAAGCCATGAATGCCGTGCTGCAAAGCGCCGCCAGCCATGCAGACAATCTGAAGGCAGTAGACACCTTTGTGATGCGCGACATCGCATCGCAGGCCTGCCGTGGCAAGCTGACCGTGCAGGCGCAGCCCACCATCGGCCAGCGTGACATCACCGTGGTGGACATGGACACAGCCCAGCTGCGCCAGCAACCCGTGGTCTGGAGCGACAGCCTGCAGCTGAGCCAGTCCCGCGCCCGCAGCCATGCCTGCGGCTACTGGCTGTCTGCCGATGCCATCCCTGCCGTCGAGCGACTGGGCATGCTGGGCGTGAACGTGCAGCGTGTGGCTGAGCTTTCCAGCCTGGATGCGGAAACGTATCAGGCCAGCGAAGCCAATGACGCCGTCGCCCTGCAGCGCAACAGTTTTGAAGCCCCTCCCGGCAGCTACTACGTCAGCATGAACCAGCCACTGGCCTACCTGGCAGCGGCAGCCTTGGAGCCCGACACCCCCTACAGCTTCTATAGCGCAGGCGTCCTCAAAGACCTGAGCAAAGTCGCCCGTGTCGTAGCCCTGCCCCAGATCGTTTTTGACGAAGACTGAGCAGCACAAAGCCGAAAGTCGGTCTCAGTCACGGTATGATTGAGGATTGAGACCGAAAGCGGCGGCGTTAGCTCAGTCGGATAGAGCAACAGCCTTCTAAGCTGTGGGTCACTGGTTCGATCCCAGTACGCCGCGCCAATTCTTTCCAGCCGCTGCAGGCATGCCTTCAGCGGCTTTTCTTTGCATAAAAAAGAGCGGCTAGCGCTTGTGAAATCAGGCTTTCCAATATATTCATATCGGAAAAGCTCAATTCATCAGCGCTAGCCGCTCCCTTTTTTGAGACGCGGCTCTTCGGATCAGCGGCTGGCTGTCAGCGTATGGCCAGATTCCAGCCAGCGGCGCACACGCTCGGCATCGGCTTGGCGGCTGTATTTCCCCATGGAGTCGAGGAACACCATGATGAGCTTGCGCCCTGAAACCTCGGTCTGCATCACCAGGCAGCGGCCCGCTTCAGAGATATAGCCGGTCTTTTGCAAGCCGATCTCCCAACGCTCACTCTTGACCAGGCTGTTGGTATTGTTGAACTGCAGCACGCGATTGCCCACAGTGACTGTGCGGCTGGGCGTGGTGGAGAACTCACGCATGACGGGATTGGCATGCGCCACATTCACCAGCGTCGCCAGATCATGCGCGCTGGACTGGTTGCGGCTGGACAGACCTGTTGGCTCCACAAACTGGGTCTCGGCCATACCCAGCAGCTTGGCCTTGTTGTTCATCAACTGCACAAAGTGCTGCAGGCCACCGGGATAGGTGCGCCCCAGCGCATGCGCTGCGCGGTTTTCACTGGACATCAGCGCCAGATGCAGCATCTCACCACGCGTCAGCTTTGCGCCTACGCGCAGACGTGAGCTGCTGTTCTTTTCGGTATCCACGTCGTCCTGGGTGATGGTCAACACCTCATCCATGGGAAGACCCGCCTCTGCAATCAGCAAGCCGGTCATCAGCTTGGTGATGGAGGCAATGGGCAGCACGGCATGGTCATTCTTGCTGAACAGGACTTCTTTGGTGTCCTGATCCAGTACCAGTGCCACGCTGGACTTCAGTTCCAGCGGGTCAGACACCTTATGCAGGCCCGCCAGCTGACCAAAGGAAGGCCGCGCCACCGCCACCGCAGCAGCACCGGCAGCAGCAGCCTTCACTGCACGCGTAGCCGTTGCGTTCTTGCGCGCGACTTTCTTGTTGGCATTGGCCTTGCTCAAGCGTGCAGCCTGTGCCTTTTTGGTACTTGTAGTTTTTTTCTGCGCTACGGCTTTCTTTTGCGCTGCAGCCTTTTTCTGGGCTGTGGTCGACTTTTTGGCAGCCGCTTGCTTGTTAGGCGTTTTCTTGGCTTTGCTGGCAGATGCGCTGCTGCTTGGCTTCTTGGTAGGAGCTGTATTGGCTGCGTTTGCGGCTGGTGCAGCCAGAGCGCAACTCAAAGTGACGAAAGCCAGCAATCTGGCGATCCGTTGAGATGCAAAAAAGGATCGGTAGTGCATGCAGCGGTGCTCCGAACTACAAATAACAAAGACGTGTTCACCCCTACTTTAAAAAAGTCTTTTTATTTACGGGAAAAGCGACCTTTTTGCAGTAATTCACGAAATTATAGGCGTGACAGTACCGTTTGCATCATGTAGTTAGCACTCATTTTCAATTATTTGAGAGCACACAAAGCAAGCGGCATCAAACTTTACAAGTCTGATGCCGCTGGGAGGCCAGATCTTTTGCACCATCTGGCAAGTCTGCAGCCGGGCGGCCCTTGCACCTCAGGCGCAAAAGCCGCTGGCTCTGGAGTGTTTAGGCAGCCTGCGTCTGCACAGGCACCGCGCGACGCACACCCGACAAAATGGCGCGAATCGAGGCCGACACGATGTTGGCATCCATGCCCACGCCGTACACGGTGTGACTGTCGTCCACGCGCACTTCCACATAGGCAACGGCCTGTGCGCTGGCGCCTTCACCCACTGCGTGCTCCGAGTAGTTCATCACGCGCACGCTGTGGCCAGTGGCTTCAGACAGCGCCTGCACAAAGGCGTCGATAGGGCCGGTACCCTTGCCTTGCAGCACGCGCTCCTGACCATTCCATTGGAGCTTGGCCGTCAGATTCATTACACCATCAGCTTCCTCAATGCGGTACTGAGGTGCCTTCTGCGCATCCAGGCCAAATTCCTTGCGGAAGATGTTCCACAAATCAGGGGCCGTGAACTCGGTGCCCAGCGCATCCATTTCCTGCTGTACCACCTGCGAGAACTCGATCTGCAGACGGCGTGGCAATTGCAGGCCATACTCAGCTTCGAGCAAGTAGGAGATACCGCCCTTGCCGGACTGGCTGTTCACACGAATCACGGCTTCGTAGCTGCGGCCCAGATCCTTGGGGTCGATCGGCAGGTAAGGCATATCCCAGATGTCGCCTTCCTTGCGTGCAGCAAAGGCCTTCTTGATCGCATCCTGGTGCGAGCCCGAGAAAGAGGTGTAGACCAGCTCACCGACATAGGGGTGACGGGGGTGTACAGGCAGCTGGTTGCAGTACTCCACCGTTGCGCGGATGCCGTCGATGTCCGAGAAGTCCAGACCCGGATGCACGCCCTGGATGTACATGTTCAAGGCCACGTTCACGACGTCGAGGTTGCCGGTGCGCTCGCCATTGCCAAACAAGCAGCCTTCCAGACGGTCTGCGCCGGCCAGCAAGGCCATCTCGGCAGTCGCTGTGCCAGTGCCGCGGTCGTTATGGGGGTGCACGGACAGCACAATGGAGTCACGGCGCTCGATATTGCGGTGCGTCCACTCCACCATGTCGGCAAACACATTGGGGCTGGAGTGCTCGACGGTTGTGGGCAGGTTGATGATGCACTTCTTATCAGGTGTGGGCTGCCAGACTTCTGTCACGGCGTCGATCACGCGCTTGGAGAACTCCACTTCGGTGTCCGAGTACATCTCGGGCGAGTACTCGAAAGTCCAGTCCGTCTGAGGGTATTCCGCTGCGATGTCCTTGAACAGCTGGGCATTGCTGCGCGCCAGCTCCACGATCTCGTCTTCGCTCATGCCCAGCACCACGCGGCGCATCACAGGTGCTGTCGCGTTGTACAGGTGAACAATGGCACGGGGTACACCTTCCAGGGCTTCAAAAGTGCGGCGCACCAGATGCTCACGTGCCTGGGTCAGCACCTGCACGGTCACGTCATCAGGAATGCGCTTTTCCTCGATGAGCTTGCGCATGAAGTCGAACTCGATCTGCGAAGCAGAAGGAAAGCCCACTTCAATTTCCTTGAAGCCGATCTTGACCAGCTGCTCGAACATGCGCATCTTGCGCTCGATATCCATGGGCTCGATCAGCGCCTGGTTGCCGTCGCGCAAGTCCACGCTGCACCAGACGGGGGGCTTGCTGATGGTCGCGTCAGGCCAGGTACGGTCAGTCAGACGAACAGGTACAAAAGGACGGTACTTGCTTGCGGGGTTCTGCAACATCGACATAGGAGCTCTCTTTCGTGATTCAAGAAAATTTGGCCTGGTCCCCAGCAACCCAAACAAAAAAAAGGCCCGTCGCTGGAGCTACGGGCCTTGGATGTAGGGTGTGTGTACGCGCGCGCTACTAAACCTGCCCGTTGGACATGGAAGATAGTAGTAGAGCTAGCGACAGGTAATTCATGCGAACAACTCTAGCACAGTTCACTTCAAGATGTATATGCGTTTTTACGCATGATTACTAATGATGCAGACCGCGCTCTTCGGGCTCGTCCTTGGAAACACTGATCACACTGGTCTGCTGACCACGTGTCTTGCGCACCACATAGACCGCGTAACCACTGAAGCCATAGACGGCAAACACCGCAAACAGCACGGTAGGCGCATGAATATTGATGATGGCGATGGCCAGCACGATCAGGATGATGGCGGCAAACGGCACGCTGCGCTTCATGTTCACATCCTTGAAGCTGTAGAAAGGCACGTTGGTCACCATCGTCAGGCCCGAGTACAGCGTCAGGAAGAACATCACCCACATCATCTGCACCCAGGTGATCATGCCGTCTTCGCCGCGCACCACGCCAAAGTCATTGAGCACCCACATGAAGCCAACGACCAGCGCGGCGGCAGCAGGCGAAGGCAGACCCTGAAACCAGCGCTTGTCGACCACGCCGGTATTCACGTTAAAGCGTGCCAGACGCAGCGCTGCGCACGAGCAGTACACAAAGGCGGCAATCCAGCCCCAGCGACCCAGTCCCTTGAGCGCCCATTCGTAGGCCACCAGGGCAGGCGCCACGCCAAAGGACACCATGTCGCACAGCGAGTCCATCTGCTCGCCGAATGCGCTTTGCGTATTGGTCATGCGCGCCACGCGACCGTCCAGCGCATCCAGCACCATGGCACAGAAAATGCCGTAGGCCGCCAGATCAAACCGGCCATTCATGGCCATCACGATGGCATAGAAGCCACCAAACAGCGCAGCCAAGGTAAACAAATTCGGCAGTATGTAAATGCCCTTGCGTCGCTTGCGCACCACCACGCCGTTTTCGCCTGCTTGGGCGTCTTTGCTGTCATGCATGCAATGCACCTCCAGTTCGCTGCCAGCGCAGCAGCTGGGCAGCTATTAAAACCATAGTATTTTACGCAGCCCGCATCCATGGGGACCGAGTACTGCCATGCAGTGTAGCGCCACTGCTTTACAGCCATACAAAGAAAAAGGCCACTGCCTGCGCAGTGGCCTTTTGCAGCAGGCTGCGACAAGCAGCCTGGCAACGGTGATTAGTTGCGGGTCTGGTCCACCAGCTTATTCTTGGCGATCCAGGGCATCATGGCGCGCAGTTGGCCGCCCACTTGCTCGATGGCGTGATCGGCGTTCTGGCGACGGCGTGCAGTCATCGAAGGATAGTTCAGGCGACCTTCGCTGATGAACATCTTGGCGTATTCACCGCTTTGGATGCGCTTCAGAGCGTTGCGCATGGCCTTGCGAGACTCTTCGTTGATGACTTCGGGGCCAGTCACGTACTCGCCATACTCCGCGTTGTTGGAGATGGAGTAGTTCATGTTGGCAATGCCGCCTTCGTACATCAGGTCCACAATCAGTTTCAGCTCGTGCAGGCACTCGAAGTAGGCCATCTCGGGCGCGTAGCCAGCTTCGGTCAAGGTTTCGAAGCCCATCTTCACCAGCTCCACGGCACCGCCGCACAGCACGGCTTGCTCGCCGAACAGGTCAGTTTCGGTTTCTTCCTTGAAGTTGGTCTCGATGATGCCACCCTTGCCGCCGCCGTTGGCAGAAGCGTAGGACAGAGCGATGTCACGCGCCTTGCCGGAGCGATCCTGGTACACAGCGATCAGCGAAGGTACGCCGCCGCCCTTCAGGTATTCGGAGCGCACGGTGTGGCCAGGGCCCTTGGGAGCAACCATGATCACGTCCAGGTCAGCGCGGGGCACCACCTGGTTGTAGTGCACGTTGAAGCCGTGAGCGAAAGCCAGCACAGCGCCTTGCTTGATGTTGGGCTCAACGTTGTTCTTGTACACCTCGGGGATGTTTTCGTCGGGCAGCAGGATCATGACCACGTCTGCAGCCTTCACCGCTTCATCCACTTCCATCACGGTCAGGCCAGCCTTGCCCACCTTGTCCCAGGAAGCACCGCCCTTGCGCAGACCGACAATGACTTTCACGCCGCTGTCGTTCAGGTTTTGTGCGTGGGCGTGGCCCTGGCTGCCGTAGCCGATGATGGCCACAGTCTTGCTCTTGATCAGGCTCAGATCACAGTCTTTGTCGTAGAAAACTTTCATAGTTGGCTCCAGTTGCTTATAGGGGTTGTAGGGTTGTGAAAATTCAGTGTCTGACGTCTGCGCATTACACACGCAGGATGCGTTCGCCACGGCCAATACCGGATGCGCCGGTGCGCACGGTCTCCAGAATCGCAGTACGGTCGATGGCCTGCAGGAAGGCATCGTTCTTGGACTGGTCGCCCGTCAGCTCGATCGTATAGCTCTTTTCGGTCACGTCGATGATGCGGCCGCGGAAGATGTCCGCCATGCGCTTCATCTCTTCGCGCTCCTTGCCCACGGCGCGCACCTTGACCATCATGAGTTCACGCTCGGTGTAGGCACCTTCGGTCAGGTCCACCACTTTGACGACTTCAATCAAGCGATTCAGGTGCTTGGTGATTTGCTCGATGATGTCATCCGACCCCGTGGTCTGAATCGTCATGCGCGACAGCGAGGGGTCTTCCGTGGGGGCTACGGTCAGGGACTCGATGTTGTAGCCACGGGCCGAGAACAGGCCCACCACGCGCGACAGGGCTCCGGGCTCGTTTTCGAGCAGCACGGCAATGATGTGTTTCATGTCCAGATTCCTCTTTTCGCCACCCTCCCCCGCAACCGGTAAGCTGCGGGCTTGGTGGACAATAGATTCGTCAAATTTGAGAGCGCTTAGCGCAGATTAAATCTGCTTTTGCGTATGAAATGATTTGCAAAACCGCTGCCAGCAAGCGCTAGCAGCTATGGTTTTTACAGATCATCAGGACCAAGCAGCATTTCCGTGATACCCTTGCCGGCCTGCACCATGGGGAACACGTTCTCCGTGGGGTCGGTGCGGAAGTCCAGGAACACGCACTTGTTTTCTTCACGCGCAATGCGGCGTGCTTCCTGCAGGGCCCACTCCACCTTGGCGGGGTCTTCCACCAGAATGCCGGCGTGGCCATAGGCTTCAGCCAGCTTCACGAAGTCGGGCAGCGAGTCCATGTAGCTGCTGGAGTAGCGACCGGAGTATTCAATTTCCTGCCACTGACGCACCATACCCAGGAAGCGGTTGTTCAGCGCGCAGATGATGACAGGCGTGTTGTACTGGCGGCAGGTAGCCAGCTCCTGGATGTTCATCTGGATCGAGCCTTCGCCCGTGATACAGAAGACTTCCGCCTGAGGCTTGGCCAGCTTGATGCCCATGGCGTAAGGCAGGCCCACACCCATGGTGCCCAGACCACCGGAGTTGATCCAGCGACGTGGCTCATCAAAGCGGTAAAACTGTGCCGCCCACATCTGGTGCTGACCAACGTCAGACGTGATGTACACATCCTCACCCTTGGTCATGTTCCACAGCGTTTCCACCACGGCCTGGGGCTTGATCACATCCTTCTTGCTGCGGTCAAACTGCAGGCAGTCACGGCTGCGCCAGGCTTCAATCTGGCTCCACCACTGTGCCAGCGCACCTTCGTCGGGGCGGGTCGTGGCTTCCTTAATCATGGCGATCAGCTCGGTCAGCACGTCCTTGACGTCACCCACGATAGGCACATCCACCTTCACACGCTTGGAGATCGAGGAAGGATCAATGTCGATGTGGATGATCTTGCGTTCTACCGACATGAAGTGCTTGGGGTTGCCCACCACGCGGTCATCAAAGCGTGCGCCCACGGCCAGCAGCACGTCGCAGTTCTGCATGGCGTTGTTGGCCTCGATCGTGCCGTGCATGCCCAGCATGCCCAGAAACTTGCGGTCGCTGGCAGGGTATGCGCCCAGCCCCATCAGGGTATGGGTCACGGGGTAGCCGAGCATGTCCACCAAGGTACGCAGCTCCTGGCAGGCATTACCCAGCAGCACACCGCCGCCGGTATAGATATAGGGGCGCTTGGCGCTCAGCAGCAACTGCAGCGCCTTGCGAATCTGGCCGGAGTGGCCCTTCTTCGCGGGGTTGTAGGAGCGCATTTCCACCGACTGTGGATAGCCGCTGTAAGACGCCTTCTTGAAAGAAACGTCCTTGGGAATGTCCACCACCACAGGGCCAGGGCGGCCAGTGCGCGCCACGTGAAAGGCCTTCTTCATGGTGAGGGCCAGGTCACGCACATCTTTCACCAGGAAGTTGTGCTTGACGATGGGGCGGGTGATGCCCACGGTGTCGCATTCCTGGAATGCATCGGTGCCGATCGCTGCCGTGGAAGTCTGGCCGCTGATCACCACCAGAGGAATCGAATCGGTATAAGCAGTAGCAATACCAGTCACGGCATTGGTCAGGCCGGGGCCGGATGTCACCAGCGCCACGCCCACATCGCCGGTCGCTCGGGCATAGCCATCAGCCGCATGCACCGCCGCCTGCTCATGGCGCACCAGCACGTGCTCGATGCCGTTTTGCTTGTACAGCGCGTCGTAGATGTACAGCACTGCACCGCCGGGGTAGCCCCACAGCTGCTTGACGCCTTCTGCTTCGAGTGATTTGACAAGGATTTCGGCACCCATCAACTCTTGGGTACCAGCCTGAGAAGCAGCTGCCGCTGCGCTGGCTTGTTCTGCTTTGGAGATTTCCATGATCAACCTTTGTGAATTTCTCTAACGAAAAACCTAGGGTGCCCCTTGCCAAAATCCTTGTGGGATCGGTTCAGGACTTAAGACCAAGGACATGGGCGAAATTGGTAAACGCCGGACCTTGACCCGTTTGCCTTTTTGTTTGAATTGCAAGCAGCCATTATGGCACTGCAACATCGACTTTGGCTAACGGTATTGAGGGGGTTTGACAACGTAATGCGATAATGGCCGCTTTGCCACATTCTGCAGAGGGCTCTATCCTGACCTGCAGTTTCGTGCGTTCCAGACCTACCGAGCACTACTGCCTTGGCCACCGAACAAGAGCTCTCAGACTTCCTCAAAAGCGTGGAAAAACGTGCTTTCAAGCGCGCGCTCTACCACGTCCGTGACGAAGAAGCGGCCTTGGATATCGTCCAGGACAGCATGATCAAGCTGTCCCAGCACTATGGTGACAAGCCGGTCGCGGAACTACCCATGCTGTTTCACCGCATCCTGTCTAACTGCACGCTGGACTGGTTTCGCCGACAGAAAACGCACAATGCACTGTTTGCGAATATGGGTGACATCGCACATAACGATGACCCAGACAGCAGTGAATTTGACTGGATGCAGACCTATGCAACAGACAGTGGGCAAGAAACTGCACAAAGCGCCGAAACGCTGACGCAGCGTATGCAATTGTTAAAAAGTATTGAAAATGAAATTCAATCTTTGCCTGCGCGTCAACGAGAAGCCTTCTTGCTGCGTTATTGGGAAGACATGGATGTTGCCGAGACAGCAGCGACCATGGGATGCTCAGAAGGCAGTGTAAAAACACATTGTTTCCGGGCCATCCAGTCGCTGAGCAAAGCGCTCAAAGCCAAAGGAATTGAGTTATGACCACACCTTCGCACCAGAATGAACATGCGGCCGAGCAATTTGCCCGTAAGCTGACTGCGCACCTGTCCATGGCCAATGCGGAGCTGCCGTACGTGGTCACTGAGCGCCTGCGCGCAGCACGCATGCAGGCACTGTCTGTTCGCAAGCGCGAAAGCAGCCCACTGCGCGTGCGCCAGACCGAAGCAGCCAGCAGCCTGCTTGGCAATGCCGACGGCACATTGAGCCTGGGCGCTCCCATGCAGGACAACACCCCCATCTGGCTGCGCCGCCTGCTGACGGCGCTGCCGCTGGTGGCACTGGCTGGTGCGCTGACCTTTATCGGCATCGACCAGGACAGCCGCGCCACTGTTGATATTGCCGAAGTGGATGCAGCCCTGCTGACCAGTGAACTGCCCCCTGCCGCCTATACTGACCCCGGCTTCCAGCAATACCTGCAAGCAACCGTTTCCGACACACCCTGACCGCAATCGCGGCCCGTTCCATTCAGACTGGACGCGGGCCGCTTTACACTTGGCACTACATGCCCCTGACCGCTGAACACCCCACAAGCTCCCGCACATCTGTCTTCGCCATCAGTCTGGCGAGCGTGCTGTTGCTGGGTCTGGCAGCAGGTGGCATCTGGTGCATGGGACAGGTGGCCATGGCCCCTAGCACCGTGCCAGCCTATATGGCGGTAGACAACACCAGCCACGCCTCCTTGAGCAGCAGCACACACGCCCCCCGGCTGCGCCTGAGTTCATCCGGCCCCGCATGGCGCGAACTCTCAGAAACCCAGCGCCAGATTCTGATGCCGCTGCGCGAGCACTGGAACGCCATGGGTGCGCTGGCCAAGCGCCGCTGGCTGGTCCTGGCGGACCGCTACCCCAAGATGGATGAATCCGAGCGCACCAAGCTGGTCAGCCGCATGACGACCTGGGCCAGCCTCAGCGCCCAGCAGCGCAACCAGGCACGACTGAATTTTGAGAGCACCAAGCGCCTGTCCGCACAGGAATTGCAGACCAAATGGGATGAATACCAGGCACTGAGCGCTGCGGAAAAGCAGCGCCTGGCGGAGCAGGCCCGCAAGGCACGTGCCGCCAAAAAAGCCAAGCGCAGAATTGCCGTACCCAAGCCCCAGCCAGCACCAGCGCCCAGCACACCGACTGTGTCACACCCAGTGATTGTGGAGACGCAGCCCATTGCCACACCACAGGCTGCCCCAGCCCTGCAGCTTCCGCCTGTTGAGCATCCTCAGCCAGCGTTTGCCGCGCCACCCGAGGTGACGGCTCTGCCCATTACCGTGCCGCAATCCATGCCCAGCATGGAGCTTCCGCCACTGCCTGCGGAAGATCCTGCACCTGCGCAAGATCTTGACGCACATCAATCAGATCCAGCACCTGAGCACGCACCAGCACCGGCACAATAAACAGCCCTGCTGTCTGGGGCATTTGATGGATAAGCCTGCCTGCATGTCTGCCCCTACCTCTTCCACCACCCACGTTCCTCTGCAAGCCCCCAGTCTGCGCCGCCGCATGGCCTGCTGGCTGTATGAAAGTCTGCTGCTGTTCGGCGTCGTGTTTGTCGGCGGCATCGTACTCGGCACAGCTGGCGTGCTGTTTGGCGCACCGCTGTCACCCCGCACACTGCAGGCTGTGCTGTTCGTGGTGCTGGGCATGTACTTTGCGTTTTTCTGGAGCAAAGGCCAGACGCTGGCCATGAAAACCTGGCGCATCCAGGTGGTAGACAACAATGGCCGCCCCCTCACGCGCGTGCGTGCACTGGCCCGTTATGCGCTATGCTGGGTCTGGCTGCTGCCACCGCTGGCTGCTCTGGCACCGTTTCATCTGCCCATGGCTGAAGTGGCGGTGCTCACACTGGGCTGGATCGCTGTCTGGGCCCTGCTCAGCCGCTTTCACCCACAGCGCCAGTTTCTGCACGATGTGCTAGCTGGTACGCGTCTGATTGATGCACCTGCGCCCACACCCTCATCGCAGCGCTGAACACTGACTTCATCTACCAAGAACCTCTCATGACTGACTTCACCCCTGCTTTTTCGATCTGCGTGTACTGTGGCTCGCGCCCTGGCGAGTTGCCGGTGTATGCAGAAGCTGCGCGTGCCGTAGGCACATGGATTGGCCAGCGTGGTGGTCAGCTGGTCTACGGGGGCGGCCGCACCGGTCTGATGGGCATTGTGGCCGAAGCCACCAAGGCAGCTGGCGGCCGTGTGGTAGGCGTCATTCCCCGAGCACTGGTAGACAAAGAGCTGGCCAACCAGTCCTGCGATGAATTGCACATCGTCGCCAACATGCATGAGCGCAAGGCCATGATGGCTGAGCGCAGCGATGCTTTTCTGGCCCTGCCCGGCGGTATTGGCACCTTTGAAGAATTGTTTGAAGTGTGGACCTGGCGCCAGCTGGGCTATCACGACAAGCCCGTGGGCCTGCTCAACGTAGAGAACTACTACACCAGCATGCTGCAGTTTCTGCAATCCACCGTCACACAAGGCTTCATGGGCGCCTGGCAGATGGATCTGATCAAGGCGGACAGCGACATTGCCGCGCTGATGCAGTTCCTGGTCGAGTCCGCTGGACTGGTGCCAGAAAGCAAGGACCTGCGCCACGTGATCTGACCCACACAAAAAGCGATCCCAAAGGATCGCTTTTTTCATGGGCAACGCCTCTGTGCGATTAGATGGCAGAGCCGTCCAGATCGCCGGTGCGAATGCGCACTACCTTTTCCACGGGCGATACAAAAATCTTGCCGTCACCGATCTTGCCTGTGCGCGCTGCGGTCACGATGGCGTCTACACATCGGTCCGCATCTTCGGAAGCAACGACCACCTCAATCTTCACCTTGGGCAGAAAATCCACCACGTACTCTGCACCACGGTACAGCTCGGTATGGCCCTTCTGGCGGCCAAAACCCTTCACTTCAGTCACGGTCAGACCCGTGACGCCACATTCCGCCAATGCTTCACGCACTTCCTCCAGCTTGAATGGCTTGATGATGGCTGTAATCATTTTCATGGTGTCAGGCTCCAGTGGAATTTTTTAACTTAATCAATCAATACGAGAAACCAGATTTCAGCGTCTGAATCCGTTGGTAATCGGCATGCGCCAGTCCTTACCAAAGCAACGCTGCGTCAGGCGCGGCCCCATCGGGGCCTGCCTGCGCTTGTATTCATTCACCCGGATCAACCGAACCACGCGCTCGACGTCACCGCTGTCGTGACCTGCGGCCACGATGGCTTCAACAGGCTCGTCATTTTCCATATAACGGCGAACAATATCGTCCAGCACAGGATAAGCAGGCAGACTGTCTTCGTCCTTCTGATCAGGACGCAACTCTGCGCTGGGCGGGCGCGTAATGATGCGTTCTGGAATCGGATTCAGACCCGTTCCAAAAGGATCATTGGCATTGCGCCAGCGTGCCAGCTCAAACACCCGGGTCTTGAATACATCCTTGATGACGGCAAAGCCACCTGCCATGTCGCCGTAGAGCGTGCAGTAGCCCGTAGCCATTTCGCTCTTATTGCCTGTTGTCAGCACAATAGAGCCAAACTTGTTGGACATGGCCATCAGCAAGGTACCACGAATGCGGGCCTGCAGATTCTCTTCCGTTGTATCTTCAGGTAAACCTTGAAATTGCGAGGCCAATGCTGCCTTGAATGCTTCAAATTGCGGAGCAATATCAATCACTTCATGGCGCACGCCCACACGGTCTGCCATTTCCTGCGCGTCTTTCCAGCTGATGTCTGCGGTGTAGGGTGAAGGCATCATCACCGTACGCACCTTGTCCTTGCCCAGTGCATCCACGGCAATGGCCAGCACCAGTGCGGAATCAATACCGCCCGACAAACCCAGCAGCGCACCGGGAAAGCGATTCTTGCCCACATAGTCGCGCACGGCCAGCACCAGGGCCTTCCACAGACAGGCGTTGTCCTCCTGAACAGGAGTCACCACACCCGATACCTGCACAATGCCTGCGGTCTGCTGCAAGCGCACTTCAGCCAGTGCCTGCTCGAACGACGGAGCACGTACAGCCACAGTGCCATCCGCCTGCAATGCAAAGCTGCTGCCATCAAATACCAGCTCGTCCTGGCCGCCCACAAGATGGGCATAGACCACCGGCAGCCCAGTTTCGCGGGCACGCTGCGCCAGTACGGCTTCGCGCTCGGACTGCTTGCCCAGATGCCAAGGCGAAGCATTGAGCACCAGCAGCATCTGCGCACCAGCGGCCTTAGCCGCCTGTGCAGGCTCTCGCACCCAGGCGTCTTCACAGATCAGCACACCGGCACGGACTCCTTGCAGGTCCATCACACCGGCCTGCTGACCGGGCAGAAAATAACGCTTCTCGTCAAACACACCATAGTTGGGCAATGCCTGCTTGCTGTAAGTGCCCAGCACCTGTCCGTTAGCAATCCAGCTGGCTGCATTGCGGCGCAATGTACTGCCTTCCACTGCCTGTGCATGCCCAACCAGCAGTGTCAGCCCTGGCCACTGCTTGCTGGCTTCCACCACGGTCTGCAGTGCTTCATCACTGGCCTGCTGAAAAGCGGGACGCAGCAGCAAGTCTTCAGCAGCGTAGCCACACAGGGCCAGCTCGGGCGTTACCAGCAACGCGGCTCCCTGTGCATGTGCCTGCTGCGCGGCTTCGATAACTTTTTGTGCGTTACCGCTCAAGTCTCCCGCCACAAAATTGAGTTGAGCGATGCAGATAGAAGTGGTCATGAAATGTGTGAGCCCTGCGGCCTCAGCGCCAGCGGCTATTGCGCAGAACAGCCGGTTTACAAATAAGGGGGGATTATCACTCCCTCCGCCCAGATCCACAGCAAGGGAGCAGGAGTCCTTATGCACAACCGCCCTAGCTCCAGCAGCTTCGCAGGCGTAGATGCAAGAACACCCCATGCCAGCACGGCATGGGGTGTGTCTTGAATGTGCAGGTCTGCGGCCTGCGTCAGAAGGTTTCCCAGTCGTCTTCAGAAGCCGTCTGTGTAACCGCCAGTGGTTTGGCTGGAGCTGGCGCAGCGGCCCTGGAAACCGCCTTCACCGCAGGCTGCACAGCTTCCGCGGGCTTTTCCTGCTGCACAGGCTTTACCGCAGGCTGGATGCTGACTGGTGCTGGCATGGGGGCAGATGTCTGCACGGGCTGTACCGCCGGCTGACGAACCAGCGCCTGCTGCTGAACCTTGAAACGCGATACGGACTCTACCAAATCCCTGGCCTGACGCTGCAGACCAGAGGCCGCAGCTGCACTTTCTTCCACCAAGGCTGCATTTTGCTGGGTGCTCTGGTCCATTTGCACAATAGCCTCGCTCACCTGTCCCACGCCCTGGCTTTGCTCTCGGCTGGCCGCACTGATTTCTGCCACCAAATCTGCCACACGGCGGATGGCATGCACAACTTCCTGCATGGTGTGACCTGCTTCGGCCACCAGACTGGAGCCCTGGCCCACGCGGTCTACGCTCTCAGCAATCAGCTGCTTGATCTCCTTGGCAGCTTCCGCGCTGCGACCTGCCAGCGAACGCACCTCGCCCGCCACCACGGCAAAACCACGGCCCTGTTCACCAGCACGTGCTGCTTCCACCGCAGCATTCAGCGCCAGGATATTGGTCTGAAAAGCAATACCATCGATCACACCGATGATGTCGGCAATCTTCTGACTGCTGGCATCAATGCCGTGCATGGTCTGCACCACCTGCTGCACCACCTCGCCACCGCGCTGCGCCACCTGGGAGGCATTGACTGCCAGCTGATTGGCCTGCATCGCGTTTTCTGCGTTGTGGCGTGCCGTCGATGCCATCTGCTCCATGGATGCTGCCGTCTGCTGCAAGGCACTGGCCTGCTCTTCCGTGCGGGTCGACAGGTCATGGTTACCGCTGGCGATTTGCTCGCTGGCGGTGAAGACACCATCGGCATTAGAGCGCACCTGCGCCACCACCTGCTCCAGGTTGTCACGCATCTGCCCCAGCTCCTGCAGCAGCACCCCCATTTCGTCCTTGCCAGCCAGAGGGATAGGCTGCGTCAGGTCACCATCGGCAATGCCACGCGCCACGCTGACAGCCTGCTTGGCAGGCACAGTGACCGACCGGGTGATGCGCCAGCCCAGCACAATGGCCAGCAAGGTGCTCAGCCCCATGCCGAGCAGCACCCAGGTATTGGCAAACTGAAAGCTGCGCTGCACCTGCTGCTCCGCCTCATCTGCGCCCTTTCGGCTCAGCTGCGCCAGCTCACCCAGCACCTCTACCAGCTGTACGAACACGGGCTCCGCCACGCCTACATAGATGTTGGTGACCATGTCGCCCAGCAGCAGATCGCCTTCCAGCTCGTTGTAGTCTTTCTCACGCGCAGCTTGCAGGAAGCTGCGGTGTATTTCCATGTACTGCTCACGCAACTGCTCGTAGCGAGCCATCAGCTGCTGCTCCTGGGCGTCGGTTTCCAGCGCCTGGTAGGCACGCTCCAACGACTGGATTTCCTGCAGCACACGCTGTATCTGCGTCTGATAACCGTCAATCTCTGCCACGCTCTGGACATTCAGCACCCCGGCTTCAGCACGCCTGAACTGGTTCCAGTCACTGCGCAGATTGCTCAGATAAAGAACACTGGGCATGGCGTTCTGCACCACCAGTTGCGTACTGGCATGCATGTGCCGCATCTGCCATAAAGCAACCGCACCCAGCAGCAGCGTCAGCATGCTGACCAAAGCGAAGCCAATGCCCAGCTTGATAGCCATGCGCATGTTTGCCAAAAGCATCTCATCTCCCTGAAAAAGACCTTGTCGCGCCGCACACAGGCAAAAAAAAGTGCAGCCCTTTACAGGGACTGCACATTAACAAATTTTTACAAAGAAAAAGCTTTGCCTTAGGCTGAGACCAAGGTTTTACCTTTATCGCTATCTATTTTTCAGGCCTTGTTGTAGTTGGCGATGCCGTCGGTGATTTCCTTCTTGGCTTCGTCAATACCCTTCCAGCCCAGCACCTTGACCCACTTGCCCTTTTCCAGATCCTTGTAGTGTTCGAAGAAGTGAGCGATCTGGTTCAGGGTCAGTTCATGGACGTCGTCCAGGCTTTCGATCTTGTCGTAGGCTGGCAGGATCTTCTTGGTAGGCACAGCCAGCACCTTGCCGTCCACGCCGCCTTCGTCTTCCATGTGCAGAATGCCGATGGCACGGCAAGGCACCACCACGCCTGTAGGCAGGGGGAAGGGAGTCATCACCAGCACGTCCACGGGGTCACCGTCGCCAGCCAGTGTCTGGGGCACATAACCGTAGTTCACGGGATAGTGCATGGCAGTGCCCATGAAGCGGTCCACAAACACGCAGCCTGTTTCCTTGTCCACTTCGTACTTCACAGGATCGGCATTCGCGGAGATTTCGATCACTACGTTGAAAGTTTCAGGGGCGTTCTTGCCGGGAGTCAGTTTTTCGAAGGACATGATGGTTGATCAGGTTGTGAAACAAATGCCCCCAATTGGGGGAAAACCTGAAGATTTTAGAGGCATGCCCTTGCGCGCTTCTTTCAAACCCCTGGAATATCCGCGCAAACCGCATTTACAAGGCAGCACGCGCTGAAGTACGCACGGGGCCGGAGCGCTGCTCGATGGCCTGCTGCACCTCCTTGCGCAGCCCCAGCGCAAACCCCATTTCAGCCAGCACAAACAATGGGCCGATCAACAGCCCCACGATGTCATCAAAGAAAGCCGGCTTGCGCCCTTCCCAGTAGTGCCCCACGAACTGGATGATCCAGCCCACCACAAACAGCCCCACGCCCCAGCCCAGCCACAGCGCCGTACTTTGCTGGGCCAGCCAGGCGCCCAGCGCCAGCATGACGCCCAGCACCAGCGCCAAGGTCAGGCCATAGCGCATATCAAGCAGCATGTAGTAGATGCTCGCGGCCAGTGCTGCCAGCACCGCAGGACTGAGCGCTACACCCGCACCGCCCCATTCCCATGCCGGGCGCGACAGCACGATGACCACGGCCAGCAAAATCATGGGCACACCCAAGAAGTGCGTGAGGATGTTGCGTGCATCGCGGTGATAGTCCGCGTACTGCGAGAGTTGATCGACCAGGGTTTTCATCGCCACTGCCTCCACATGACAAGCATATGCAGGCATGGTCCGGCTTGCCCACAGGCTTGTCCATAGGGCGAAGTCCTAAATCAAATGCATAGCACCCAGCGCTTGCAGCATAGGCCCTAGAAGCCAATTTGGCTGATAAAAAGTTACCTTGGTGACTGACCGCATACCAGCCCATATCCACAATGATGGCCAGATTGCCGCTGGTCTTTGCCAGCACACCATGCTTTTTCACACCACGCCCATGCCGCTTTCCACACCCACTGTTGCCCGCACCCCGCAGCACATCCGCCAAGTGAACTTTCGCAGTTTTGAACGCGCCGATGGCCTGTGGGACATCGAGGGCGAACTCATAGACAGCAAGGCCATGGACATGCCACGCGTCAATGGAGAAGGCATGCGCAAGGCAGGCGAGCCCATTCACCACATGCTGCTTCGCGTGACGGTGGACACCCAGCTGGTCGTCCATGCCATTGAAGCGGCGATGGATGCCCATCCTGTACAAGGCTGTCCCACAGCGCTGGATGCCATGCAAGGCATGGTGGGCTGCTGCATGGCACGTGGCTGGCGCAAAGCCATTGAGACCCATCTGGGCGGCATTGCGGGCTGCACCCATATGCGAGAGCTGCTGCAAAGCATGGCGACCGCCACATTTCAAAGCATTGTGTCTGCCTTTGATAGCGGCCCTGACCAGCCACCCGCCTATCTGGGCCGCTGCAAAGGCTGGGACTTCAACGGCCCCGCCGTCGCACAGTACTACCCCCAGTTTGTGGGCTGGATACTGCCTGAAGGCAAAGGGCAGCCCATGCCGCCTGCTGCGCAGGAAAATTGCAAAACCACGCAGAGCTGAAGACTATCCCT
Organism: Comamonas kerstersii; assembly: GCF_002056725.1. Lineage (NCBI taxonomy): Bacteria > Pseudomonadati > Pseudomonadota > Betaproteobacteria > Burkholderiales > Comamonadaceae > Comamonas > Comamonas kerstersii. Next base: position 159,077 of record NZ_CP020121.1, read on the forward strand.
GCAGCACCAAACCCCCTCCCCAGCAGCGCCGAAGCGCTTGCGGCACAATCTCGCCCCTATGGTTGATCGCGTAATCCCTGTGGTGGAACAACGGTACGGCGTACTGCAGGCGCCACTCAATACAGCACATATTGCTCCCACTGGGCAGTTGCTGGATCAGCGCGCGCGCGCACTGCGTGATCTGCGCATCAGCGTCACAGACCGCTGCAACTTCCGCTGCGCCTACTGCATGCCCAAGGAAGTCTTTGACAAAGCCTACCCCTACCTGCCCCACAAGGCACTGCTGAGCTTCGAAGAGATCACCCGCCTGGCACGCCTGTTCATTGCACACGGCGTGCGCAAGTTCCGTCTGACAGGCGGCGAGCCGCTGCTGCGCAAAGACCTGGACCAGCTCATCGCCCAGCTTGCTGCTCTGTGCACTCCGGAGGGTCAGGAGCTGGACATCACCCTGACGACCAATGGCTCGCTGCTGCGCCGCAAGGCCCAGCTGCTCAAGAATGCGGGTCTCAAGCGTGTCACCGTCAGCCTGGACGGGCTGGATGACGCCACCTTCCGCCGCATGAACGATGTGGACTTTCCTGTGGCCGATGTGCTGGACGGCATTGAAGCCGCGCGCGAAGCGGGGTTGCAGGACATCAAGGTCAACATGGTGGTCAAGCGCAGCACCAACGTAGACCAGATCCTGCCCATGGCTCGCCATTTCCGTGGCACCGGCGTGACGCTGCGCTTTATTGAATACATGGATGTGGGTGCGACCAACGGCTGGTGCATGGACGAAGTCCTGCCATCGGCCGAAGTGCTCCAGCTCATACACGCTGAAATGCCTCTGGTGCAGCTGGAGCCTTCTGCCCCTGGCGAAACCGCCAAGCGCTGGGGCTATGCAGGTGCCGATGGCAAGCACGACCCGGCGCTGGGCGAAATTGGCGTCATCAGCAGCGTGACCCAGGCCTTCTGCGGCGACTGCAACCGTGCACGCCTGTCCACAGAAGGCCGCCTGTACCTGTGCCTGTTTGCCGACCAGGGCTGGGACTTGCGTGACCTGCTGCGCAACGGCGCAGACGACGCCACCATCAGCAACGCCATGGCGCACATCTGGGGCCAGCGCAATGACCGCTACTCCGAAATCCGCGCCAGCCTGCCACCGGAAGCGGCACAAGGCCGCAAGCGCGTGGAAATGAGCTACATCGGCGGCTGAAGCCATGAGCACCACAGCTTCTATTGCCATCCAAGACATCACCGGCATGGTGCTGGCCGGCGGCCGTGGCAGCCGCATGGGCGGCGTGGACAAAGGGCTGCAACCCTTTCACGGTGTGCCGCTGGCTCTGCATGCCCTGCAGCGACTGCAGCGCCAGGTAGGCCACTGCATGCTCAATGCCAACCGCAGCCTGGAGCACTACGCCCAGTTCGGCGTGCCCGTACACACCGATGTGCTGCCCGACTACGCCGGCCCCCTGGCTGGCTTTCTGACCGGCCTGACGCACTGCAGCACCGACTGGCTGCTGACCGTGCCCTGCGACAGCCCCTGCTTTCCACAGGACCTTGCTGCCCGCATGACGGCGGTGGCTGCACAGCAAGACGCCCAGATCGTGCTTGCCGCTGGGCCTGAAGTGGGCCGCGATGGCACACTGCAAGTCCGCCCCCAGCCCGTGTTTGCCCTGCTGCACCACAGCCTGCTGCCCAGCCTGCAGACCTTTGTGCACGAAGGCGGCCGCAAGATTGACGCCTGGACCAGCCAGCACCGCCAGGCCCTGTGCCGCTTTGATCTGCCGGGCGATGATCCACAGGCCTTTGCCAACGCCAATACGCTGGACGAGCTGCAGGCGCTACAAAATAAATAACACTGCGGATTGACGGCAGTGCCGCATGGGGCGATAAAGCAGCATTAGCTTCGGAGTTTTGCCATGCCTTTTGCGACTGCTTTTACCGACCCTGCCCCCAGCCCTGAAGACCTGGCCGACCTGCCCGGCACTGTTGCCGTGGAATTTGGCGTCGACTGGTGCCCCCACTGCCAGGGTGCCCAGCCTTTGCTGCGTGAAGCGCTGCAGGATCGCCGCGACATCACCCACATCAAGATCGAAGACGGCCCCGGGCGCAAGCTGGGCCGCCACTTCAAGGTCAAGCTCTGGCCCACGCTGGTCGTGCTGCGCAACGGCGAAGAAATCGGCCGCGTGACACGCCCACAGTCCGCACAGGAAGTGGAGGAGCAGCTGCCCGTAGGCATCTAGCCACTCAGGCTGCAGCCACCTTGCGCCAAGGCCCTGCTGGGCCTTTTTTGTTGTTTTTGCACATTATTTTTTCTTCAAGCTGATGCCTTCAAAGGTATTCAGCATTAATTACAGTTAATTATTTACATGCTTAAATCAACAAATCTCATACAAGCATTAAAAATAATTAACCAACCACATTAATTATTTTTAACATTCATCATGTATACGTAGTATCACAAAAGATTACCACCTCTCCTCCATTCAAAAATAGGCCACTCTGCACAATGGAGGTGTAATGCTAAACAGAGATTTCAGAGACATTATTGCTGGCATATTCGTCTGCATCGTCGGCCTTTTCTTTGCCATAGGCGCACAGAATTACAGTTTTGGCACAGCCGCCCGTATGGGGCCTGGCTATATGCCCATGGTACTGGGCTGGGTGCTATTTGTGCTTGGCATTTTTATCATGGTTCCCGCTTTTTTCCGAAAAGGGGAACGTATTGAAGTTGACTGGGACAGTCTGCTGGCATCTACCGCTTCGCTGGTGGTATTTGCATTTAGTCTGCAGATGCTGGGTGTTTTCCTCAGCACCGTGATTGCCGTCTTGATTGCCACCATGCCAAAGCGCATGAATTTTGGCGTCAGAGGCGTGCTTGCCATTGCGATTGCCATCATTACCTCCCTGATTTTTGTGGCAGGGCTGGATATGACTATTTCCCTTTTCCCAGAATTATAAAAAATGGAATTATTTGACAACCTCTTATTAGGTCTGCGCGTTGCCTCAGACCCCACGGTACTCTGGTATTGCTTCTTCGGCGTGTTTCTGGGTACGGCCGTAGGCGTCTTGCCCGGCATTGGCGCACTGGCAGCCATTTCTCTGCTGCTGCCCATGACCTACCACATGTCACCCACTGCAGCCATCGTAATGCTGGCCGGGGTGTACTACGGCGCGCAGTATGGCGGCTCCACGGCGTCCATCCTGATGAACTTACCCGGGGGGCCTGCTGCAGCGGTGACCTGTCTGGATGGCTATCCCATGGCCAAGAAAGGCAAGGCTGGTATTGCCTTATTCATTACGACCATTGCCTCCCTGTTTGGGGCCATGTTCGGCCTTGCCCTGCTGATTCTGTTTTCACCCACCATCGCTGAGGTAGGCCTGAAGTTTGGCCCTGCTGAACTGTTCGCCATGATGGTCATGGGCCTGGTCGCAGCGTCTTCCATGGGCAGTGGCTCACCGGTCAAGGGCCTGGCCATGATGGTCATGGGCGTGCTGCTGGGCATGGTAGGCACAGATGTGAACTCCGGCGCTGCGCGCTACACCATGGATGTGCCCGAACTGATGGATGGCATCAACCTGGTGGCGCTGGCCATGGGTCTGTTTGGCGTCTCGGAAGTGGTGCGCGGCATTCACGGTCAGGATGACGCCAAGAAGGTCGAGAAAGTCACGCTGCGCTCCATGATCCCTGCCAAGCAGGAGATGAACCGCGGTTACCCCGCCATGTTCCGAGGTTCTGTCATCGGCTCCGCCTTGGGCGCACTGCCTGGCGTAGGCCCCTCGATTGCCGCCTTCATGGCCTATGCCGTAGAAAAAAAGGTCGCCAAGCGTCCCGAAGAGTTTGGGCATGGCGCCGTACAGGGCATTTCTGCACCAGAGTCGGCCAATAACGCCGCCGCGCAGACTGCCTTTGTGCCTTCGCTGTCGCTGGGCATTCCGGGCGATGCTGTCATGGCCATCATGCTGGGCGCACTGATCATTCACGGCATTCAGCCTGGCCCCACGCTCATCAACGAGCAACCCGAAATGTTCTGGGGCCTGGTCGTGAGCTTTGCCATTGGCAACATCATGCTGGTGCTGCTGAACATTCCGACCATTGGCATCTGGGTGTCACTGCTGCGCATCCCATTCAAGTGGCTCTACCCTGCCATTCTGGTGTTCGTGGCACTGGGCGTGTACAGCGTCAACAACAACAACTTTGACATCTACATGGTCGCCATCTTCGGCATTCTGGGCTATCTGTTCATGCTGCTGCGCTTTGAAGCTGCGCCACTGCTGCTGGGCTATATCCTCGGGCCCATGGTGGAAGAGAACCTGCGCCGCACGCTGCTGCTCTCGCGTGGCGACCCCAGCATCTTTTTTGAGCGCCCCATCAGCGCTACCCTGCTGGCCATTACGGCCGCCATGCTGTGCTGGACCCTCTTCAAGTTTTTACAGCGCACGCTGCGCAGAAGATACATTCCAAGCTAAGCTCCAAGCTTCATAGCCCCCAACCCCTGCAGCACTTTTTTGCTCAGGGGTTTCAATCCATGAAAAATATTTTATTGATTGAAGACGATACCGAGATTGCGCAATATATTTGCGAAAATCTTTTATCGACTGAATATTCGATCACCCACATTACCAATGGCAGCGAAGGCCTGAAAGCAGCACTATCTCAACCCTGGGATGTGGTACTGCTTGACCGCATGCTACCGAATGAAGTGGATGGCCTCGATATTCTGAAAGCCATGCGTGCCATGGGCCACCAGTGGCCTGTGATTGTGGTCAGCGCTCTGGGGCAAACCGAAGAGCGTGTGCGCTGCCTCAAAGCAGGGGCTGATGATTATCTTCCCAAACCATTTTTAATGGAAGAACTGGAAGCACGCATCGAAGCCGTCATGCGCCGCAGCAACTCCACCGCGCAGGAGCAGGCACACACACTGACACTTGGTAATTTACGCATAGATTTGCTCAAACACACCGTACATCGCGGCGAAGAAAAAATACCACTCAATACCCGTGAATTTAAATTACTGGCTTATCTGATCAAAAATGCTGGCCAGACTGTTACGCGCAGCATGGTGCTGGAAAATATCTGGGAATATGATTTCCAGCCCGAGACCAATATTATCGACGTGCACATCAGCCATTTGCGCCAGAAAATAGATGGCAAAAATGGGCCATCTGTTATTCGCACGGTGCGCGGCGTAGGGTACAGCATTGACATCCCCACGCCTTAAGGGCCTGCAGCATACCTGGCAATCCAGCTCGTTCCGGCTGGCACTGGGCTTTGGCATCATGGTGCTCGCCATCCTCGCAGGCATCTTCAGCGTGTACTACGTGGAAATCGTAGGCCGCGTCAGCCAGCAGCTCGATGACTATGCCATGCGCACCAGCAAGCGCCTGCTGAGCACCTACGCGCAGCAAGGTCCACTGGGCCTGAAAAACGAAATTGATACCTTGCTGGCCGATGGCATCGACAGCCAGACCGAAGTGCTGATTCTGCAAAGCGCTGACGGCCAGGTCTGGGCTGGCAATGCCGTAGCCACCCTGGCAGGACTGCAGCCTGGCCCTCACCTGCAGGATGTAGCGCTGGAGCAGGAAACGCGCAGCTTCATGGGCCGGGTGCAACTGCATCTGCTGGACGATGGCCGCTACCTGCTTGCAGGCAGTGATCTGCAGCCGCTCACCGACATTCGCGACCGCTACTTCAAAGCCACTGGCACGGCACTGGCACTGGTCATCGTGCTGTCGCTGGCTGCGGCCCTGGGCTTTCGCCGCCTGATGGACCAGCGCGCCGCTGCCTTGCGCCGCGCCATGCATCAGGCAGGCAAGGGCAATCTGCACTTTCGCCTGCCGCCCAATGCCCACCAGGACGAATTCAGCCGACTGGAGCAGGACATCAACACCATGCTCGAACAGCTCGAGCAGCTGGTGCATGGCATACGCCACGTCTCCAACATGGTGGCGCACAACCTGCGCACCCCGCTGAACCGCACGCTACGCCACATTCAGGCGGCCACGGATGGGCCACCGGCCCTGCGCCAGGCACAACTGGAGCTGGCGCAGGCCGAGCTGCAGCAACTCAGTCGCCTGTTCACCAAAATGCTGCTGCTGGCAGAGGTGGAGTCTGGCATCGGCCAGCAGCGCTTTGAGCGCATGGCCATACGCACCGTGCTGCAGGACGTGCTGGAGTATTACGAGCCTATTTTTGTAGAGCGCGGCGTACAGTTGCATACCCACTGGGACTGCGAAGGCTGGGTCATGGCCGAGTCACACCTGCTGGCCAATGCGCTGTCCAATCTGCTGGACAACTTTCTCAAATATGGTGGCAATACAGAAGGCCTGCTGCAGCTGGATGTGCGCCTGTATCAGCAGCAGGGGCAAGTCATCTTGCTGCTGCGTGACCATGGGCACGGTGTGCCTGAGGAGGTTCTGCCACGGCTGGGCAGCCACTTCTTTCGCGCCAGCAGCCATCAGCATCTACCAGGGCACGGCATTGGCCTGGCCAGCGTGCGCGCCATCATGCAGCTGCATCAGGGTAGCATCGTCTGGCGCAATGCATCGCCAGGCCTGGAAACCCGCATCACGCTGCCAGCCGCTTCATAAAAAGAAGCTGCTACCGCAGAAAAACAAAGGGATTCAGATAGTTTTCCATCTGAATCCCTTTAATTTTGAGCGCTAGCCGCTCTATTTTTTAGAGCCCGCAGCTTGGATTAGGTATCAAATGCGTCCCAGCGCCAGATCAACGCCCTTGTTCGCCAGTTCATCCGCCTTTTCATTGCCGGGGTCACCTGCATGGCCCTTGACCCAGTGCCAGGCAATGCGGTGGCCTGCTGTGCTGACCAGGTGATCCAGTTCCTGCCACAGCTCGGCATTTTTGACGGGCTGCTTCGCCGCAGTCTTCCAGCCCTTGGCTTTCCAGCCGTGGATCCACTCCGTAATACCCTTGCGCACATATTCGCTGTCCAGATACAGCGCCACATCACAGGGGCGCTTGAGTGCGCGCAGTGCCTCAATCACAGCGGTCAGCTCCATGCGGTTGTTGGTGGTGTTCAGTTCACCGCCGAACAATTCCTTGCGATGGGGCCCTGCCTGCAGCAGCACCCCCCAGCCACCAGGGCCAGGATTGCCCTTGCAGGCCCCATCTGTGTAAATCACGACTTGGTTCAAATTTCTTTCCTTTGTGGTGCCTGCTGGCAAGCGGCTGCTGCCGCAGCCTTGGGCGCCGTCTTGTGCTTGCGCCATGCCGGCTCGAGCAGTCGCATGCCATGCACCTTTTTCACTGCCAGCACGCAGTATGCACCGCCCAGCACAGGCCACGCCTTGTGACCCAGCTTGTCCAGCCAGCGCCAGCGCTCAAGCCACACCTCAGACTCCACGGCAGGCGCATGGCAGCCAAAGTCCACGGCCTCCACATCCATGGCCAGCACCTGCAGCCACTCGCGCACCCGCAGATAGGAAAGCCCCTGCCAGGCATTGAGCGACGGTGCCCTAACGCGCTCCAGGCCGTGCTGCAGCCCCCACAGGCTGAAAGGGTTCAGCCCGAACAGCAGCAGCCGCCCTTCAGGCACCAGCACCCGCACTGCCTCGCGCAGCACTGCGTGCGGGTTCTGGCACAGCTCCAGCGTATGCGGTAGCACCAGCAGGTCCAGACTGGCCTCTGCAAACGGTAAAGCCTCAGGCGCGCAGCATAAATGCGCCTGCAACTGCTCTTGGCAAGCTAGACTTTCAGGGTTTAAATCCATGCTGGGCATGGCCAGCCACTGATGGGGCATGCGGTTTTGCCGCAAGGCCTGCAGCTGCGGCAAGCCCAGCTGCAGACTGTGATAGCCGAAAATGTCTGCCACCGCCTCGTCGCACCGCTGCTGCTCCCATTCCAGCAGATAGCGGCCAAAAGCCGTTGCCATCCACGGATGCTCTTTCTGACTTGACTCACTCATGAATCTGCTGCCGTTGTCCGCGTTCTCTGACAATTACATCTGGCTGCTGCACAACGGCAAACAAGCCCTGGTGGTAGATCCCGGAGACGCTGCCCCCGTTCTTGCCGCACTGCAGGCACATGGCCTGCAACTGCAAGCCATTCTAGTGACCCACCACCATGCCGATCATGTAGGAGGGGTGAACAAACTGCGCAGCGCCACTGGCGCAACCGTTTACGGCCCAGCCTACGAAACCCTGCCCGAGCCCGTCATCCGCGTGGATGCCAGCACCGAGCTGCAGCTGCTGGGCCTGAACTGGCGCGTACTGGAAGTGCCAGGCCACACCGCTGGTCATATTGCGTGGTATTGCGAACCTGCAGGCCAAGCTCCCATCCTGTTTTGCGGCGACACCTTGTTTTCGGGCGGCTGCGGCCGCCTGTTTGAAGGCACGCCCGAGCAGATGCATGCCTCACTGCAGCAGCTGGCACAGCTGCCGGGCCACACCCGCGTGGCCTGCGCCCATGAATACACGCTGAGCAATCTGAAATTTGCCTGCGCCGTGGAACCAAGCAATGCCGACCTGCTCCAATACCGCGCGCATTGCGAAGCCCTGCGCCAGCAGCAGCTGCCCACGCTGCCTTCCACACTGGCTCAGGAACTGGCAATCAACCCTTTTCTGCGTTGTGACGTTAAACAAGTCGTGCAAAGCGCACTGCGCTTTCGACCCGACACCCACCCTCAAAACCCCGCCAGTGTGCTTGCCACGCTGCGCGAATGGAAAAACGCATTCTGATGAACTTGCGCCATCTTCTTCTTGCCATCAGCGTGGCCGTGCTCGCTGGCTGCGCAAGCTCGCCACCCGCCAAATTTGACGGACCACTCAAACCCATCACCCCTGTCAAGACTGGCACCTCCAAGGTCGTCCCCCTGGAGTCCAACCACGATCTGTGGGAGCGCATCCGCCGCGGCTTTGCCATTCCAGACCTAGACCACGAACTCGTGCCAGTGCAGGAAAAGTGGTACAGCTCACGGCCCGAGTACATCGAGCGCATGACCACCCGCTCGAGCAAGTACCTGTTCCATATTGTTGAAGAGCTGGAGCAGCGCAACATGCCCATGGAGCTGGCACTGCTGCCCTATATCGAAAGTGCCTTCAACCCGCAGGCTGTCTCCAGTGCCAAGGCTGCAGGCATCTGGCAGTTCATGCCCGCGACAGGTTCGTACTTCGACCTCACGCAAAATGCCTTCCGCGATGACCGCCGCAACGTGCTGGCTTCGACGCGCGCTGCCCTGGACTATCTGGAAAAGCTCTACGGCATGTTTGGTGACTGGCAGCTGGCACTTGCTGCCTACAACTGGGGCGAAGGCAATGTGATGCGCGCCATCAAGCGCAACCAGCGCCAGGGCCTGGGCACCAGCTATGCCGAGCTGAATATGCCCAACGAGACACGCAACTACGTGCCCAAGCTGCAGGCTGTCAAGAACATCATCGCCAACCCCGAAAAGTACCAGCTTGAGCTGCCCTATATCGAGAACCACCCCTACTTCCAGGTGGTGGAGATCAAGCGCGACATGGACGTTGAGCTGGTCGCACGTCTGGCAGACGTGCGCCTCGAAGACTTCAAGGCTCTGAACCCTTCGTTTCATCGTCCCACCATCTTTGCCGGCGGCACCACACAGATTCTGCTGCCCTGGGACAACGCCAAAGTCTTCCAGCGCAACCTGGAAGCCTATAACGACGATCAGTACGCCAGCTGGACCGTATGGGTAGCCCCCAGCACCATGACAGTGGCCCAGGCCGCTGACCGCGTGGGCATGAGCGAGGCCGATCTGCGCAGCGTCAACCGCATTCCACCGCGCATGATGATCAAGGCGGGGTCTGCCCTGATGGTGCCTCGCACCTCGCAGCACATGGGTGATGTGGCCTCACACATTGCAGACAACGGCAAGATTGCCTTTGCGCCCGAAGTCACCAATGTCACCCGACGCACCAGTGTCAAGGTCCGCAGGGGCGACTCCATGGCCCGCGTCGCACGCCGCAATGGGGTGAGCGTGGCCGATCTGGCACGCTGGAACTCCCTCAAGACCAACTCCCAGCTCAAGGCGGGTCAGTCATTGAGCATCTACAAGACCGTGCGCATGGCTGCCAATACCTCTGGTCAAAAGGCCAGCAAGAACAGGCAGGCCAGCACGACCAAGAAGCCTGCCAATGCCAAGGTGGCTCAGAAAGCCAAGAGCAGCACCACCAAGAAAAAGCGCTGAACTGCGCTGATACCTGACCACAACGCCCCGCCCCTCGCGGGGCGTTGTTTTAGAGCTGCAAACACAAGGCAGCAAATCACAGGTGTGCATTTGCGGCCCTTATCTGCGCTCCACCAGCGCGTGGGCAATCGTGCCCAGATCCACATATTCCAGCTCACTGCCCACAGGCACGCCCCGCGCCAGGCGCGTCACCTGCACATGGCGCCCCTGCAGCAGCTCGGTAATGGCATGCGCCGTGGCCTCGCCCTCGGTGGTAAAGCTGGTGGCCAGAATCACTTCCTGCACATTGCCATCGGTCACGCGCTGCAGCAGCTGCGGCAGGCCAATGTCCTTGGCCCCTACTCCATCCATGGGAGAGATCCGCCCCATCAGCACAAAGTAGTAGCCCTGATAGGCTCCTGTGCGCTCCATGGCTGCTAGGTCTGCCGGTGTTTCCACCACGCACAGGCGCGCGGCATCACGCCCAACGTCTTCGCAGATCGGGCAGATGGTGTTGTGCGTGAAGGTGTTGCAGCGGCTGCAGTGCTGTACCGAATCCACCGCCTCCATCAATGCACGCGAGAGCACGCGTGCGCCTTCCTGGTCGCGCTGCATGAGGTAAAAAGCCATGCGCTGCGCAGACTTGATGCCCACGCCGGGCAAACGGCGCAGCGCCTGAATCAGCGGGTCCAGAGGTTGCAGATCTGACATCGTCCCTATCCAAAGAAAAAGGGAAAGCACATAGCTTTCCCTTCAGATGTATTGCACGCTTGACTGGTACCGTTCACACCATCCAGCCACACGCAGATCTGCGCTCAGAGCAGGCCGGGCAACGGTGCCGCAATATGTAAGTGAGCGGGTCTTAGAAGGGGAACTTCATGCCACCGGGCAGACCAGGCATGCCAGCGGTCAGCTTGGACATTTTTTCGTTCGAGGTCTCTTCAGCCTTGCGCACGGCAGCGTTAAAGGCTGCAGCCACCAAGTCTTCCAGCATGTCCTTGTCTTCTGCCAGCAGGCTGGGGTCAATGGTCACGCGCTTGACGTCGTGCTTGCAAGTCATCACCACCTTGACCAAGCCAGCACCCGACTCGCCTTCGACTTCGATATTGCCCAGCTCTTCCTGTGCCTTCTTCAAGTTGTCCTGCATGGCCTGAGCTTGCTTCATCAAACCGGCAAGTTGTCCTTTGTTGAACATGGTTGGTTTCCTTTTGTTGAACGTGTCACGTAAAAATCAAAGAGGCCAATAGTGCCATGACTTGGGCCGACCTCTTCGCTGTTAAACCTATACCGGCCGAATGCTACCGGGCACGATGCTCGCCCCCAGGCTCTGCACCAGGTGCTGCACCTTCGGGTCGCTGTGCACAATGGCCTCGGCCTGTTTCTGCCGTGCTTCGGCATGTGCCTTGTCGCGCAGGGCAGGCGTATCCGTCGCCAGACCGCTTTCCACCTGCAAGCTGGTGCAGTCTGTCACCTGCGACAGTGCTTTTAGCAAGCGCTCGCGTGTGGTGGTCTGGTTCAGCGAGCTGCGCTGCACACGCAGCGTCCACACGCCACCCTCACGCGCTACCAGCTGCGCCTGCATGGCCAGCTGGCGCACCAGCGCCACGATGGTCTGCGCCTCATCCAGCTGCTTGACCACGGCATACCAGACATCGCCCAGCGGGGTAGTCTGCAGCATATCGCTGGCCGCAGGCTCTGCGGATGCCTGTACCTGGGCCGCAGACACAGGCGCGGCGGCGTAGGGCTCGGCCTCCATGGGTACATCCACCCACGCAGGCGGCTCCTGGCTGTCGAAGGACTGCGGCGCATCCATGGCCTCAGGCGGCAGTTCTTCCCATGGGGGTGGCTCATCCTGAGGAGCTGCCATTTTGGCCAGGGCAACTTCCGCTGGCGCAGCCTCCTCCACAGGCTCTGCAGCAGCAGGCGCTGCTTCGGCAAGAATTTCCTGCACCACGACCTCCTGCGCCACCACCTGCGGATGAGATTCAGCCACTACAGCAGGCTGTGGCTGTGGCTGTGGCTGTGGCTGTGGCTGTGGCTGTGGCTGTGGCTGTGGCTGTGGCTGTGGCTGTGGCTGTGGCTGTGGCTGTGGCTGTGGCTGTGGCTGTGGCTGTGGCTGTGGTGCAGTTTTAGGCTGACTGGGCGGCAGTTCAGGCAGATTCAGTGTTTTTTTTTCAGCCGGTGCTGTAGCAGCTGCTTGACCCTGCGGCTTGAAAGCCAGCAGACGCAGCAGCGCCATGGTCAGGGCGGCATATTCATCGGGGGCCAGCCCCAGTTCCTGGCGGCCATGCAGACAGATGCTGTAGAGCAACTGGGTTTCATCAGCAGGCATGGCCTGCGCCAGCTCCAGCATCTGCACGGCATCCGGGTCGGTGGCATCGGTGGCAGCCGCCATATCTGGCACGGCCTGCAGCACGGCCATGCGCTGCAGCACGCTGGCCATTTCTTCCAGCGTGGAAGCGGCAGAGATACCGTTGTGGCGCAATGCATCCACGGTTTCCACCACAGTACGGCCATCGCCCTGCGACAGCGCGCCAATCAGACGAAACACATAGCCACGGTCCACACTGCCCAGCATCTGGCGCACGGCTGCTTCCTGCAGCTGGCCACAGCCAAAGGCAATGGCCTGATCCGTCAACGACAGTGCATCGCGCATGGAACCGCGCGCGGCACGAGAGAGCAGCTTGAGCGCCTGGGGCTCTGCGGGAATGCTTTCCTTGGCCAGCACCTGCGTCAGGTGCTCAAACACGGTCTCGGGTGCCATGGGCCGCAGATTGAACTGCAGGCAGCGCGAGAGCACCGTGACCGGCACCTTCTGCGGATCAGTCGTAGCCAGCACAAACTTGAGGTACTCGGGCGGCTCCTCCAGCGTCTTCAACATGGCGTTGAAGGCGGTGTTGGTGAGCATGTGCACCTCGTCGATCATGAAGACCTTGAAGCGCCCCTGCACGGGCTTGTACACCGCCTGCTCCAGCAGGCTTTGCACCTCATCCACACCACGGTTGGAGGCCGCGTCCAGCTCGATATAGTCAGGAAAGCGGCCGCTATCAATTTCAGTACATGCAGGGCAGACACCACAAGGCGTAGCTGTGATTCCACCCTTGCCATCTGGCCCGGTGCAATTGACGGACTTGGCAAAAATACGCGAGACCGTGGTCTTGCCCACACCACGTGTGCCAGTGAACAAGTACGCATGGTGCAGACGCTGCTGCGTCAGCGCGTTGCCCAGCGCCTGCACGACGTGCTCCTGCCCCACCATTTCGGCGAAGTTGCGGGGACGGTATTTACGAGCGAGCACGAGATAAGACATAGGCGCTGATTCTACGGTCTGCCAGCCTGGCAAGCCCTGGGCAGGCAGTTTTATCTGCTCATGTCACATCTTCGAGACGCAAACACCCCTATAATCCATCTCTGACAGGCCCCCTCGCATGGGGAAGCAGCCAACCGGGTCAGGTGGGGAACCAAGCAGCCCTAACTGTGAAACCAGTGCCGAGGTAAGGCTTGTCAACTTCTCTCAGGGATTTCTTTGGCAATCAAAGAGTTATCTATCCCCAAGCCCCCTTCAGTTCTTTCTGCATCACTCTGGTGTGCCACTTTGTCCTATCCAGACATCGTTGATGCATCTGTGGCGTCCCTCATTGGACTGCATCGCCAGAGCGGTATCTACGACCTAAGCATCGTTGCACCCAAAGACCTTGGTGCTAGGTGGGCGCGTAAGCATTGCCAGTACAAACTACACAAGGTGTCCTTGAACCGCTCCTGTGGATGGGGGCAGAGAAGTCAACACCCTATTTTTGTGACATGTCAGCAGGGCTGTTTGAGGGCGGTTAGAAACCAACCGATTTCCAACAACTTTTGGACTTAGCCTCTAAAAGGCTACGCAAGTTTTCAATCTCTTCCGTTAATGCGACGAATAGCCTGCGAAACATAATCAAAGGCAGCTCAGAAATCACCCTCCAAAAAACAGTTTCCCCTTGGGAGACTCAAGCCCTATTCCACGTGCCACTTCACTGTGTCACTTTGGTCTAAAAGGGTCTGACAGGCCCCCTCGCATGGGGAAGCAGCCAACCGGATCAGGTAGGGAACCAAGCCGCCTTAAGCTCCAACAGACCTCAGTGCCAAATTTCAGCGCAGCAGTATCCACAAAAACGCCTGAGAGCTTCAGCCTCACCCAAACCACTGCAGATCACAGCTCCGCACAGGGCATATTCCGCCCACGACAGCTGAGGCACACTACGGGCAACAAGTTGTGTGGGCCATGCGAACAATGCCCCAAGCTTGGTAGAACTTTCCCCCTTCCGTGCTTCAAGGAAACATCCCATGCGTATTTTGCTGACGGGTGGCACTGGCCTGATAGGCCGCGCCCTTTGCCAGTACTGGCATGCTCAAGGCCATGAGCTGTGGGTCTTGAGCCGCAGCCCCAGCCAGGTGCCACAGCTGTGCAGCGGCGCTCAAGGCGTGCAGGCCTTCAGCGAGCTACCTCAGACCGCTTTTGATGCCGTCATCAACCTGGCAGGCGCCCCCATTGCCGACCGCCCCTGGACACAGGCGCGGCGCGACATGCTCTGGCGCAGCCGTGTAGACCTCACCCGCACGCTGGTGGACTGGATGCGCCAGCAGAGCACGCCACCACGGGTCTTGATCTCTGGCTCTGCCGTAGGCTGGTATGGCGATGGTGGCGACAAGCTGCTGGATGAAAGCAGCTCCAGCAGCCTGCCAGACTTTGGCAGCCAGCTGTGTGATGCCTGGGAGCAGGAGGCGCACAAAGCCAGCCTGCTCGGCGTGCGCGTGGTGCTGCTGCGCATTGCGCCGGTACTGTCTGCCCATGGCGGCATGCTGCAGCGGCTGCTGCCGCTTTACAAAATGGGCTTGGGCGGGCGACTGGGCAGCGGCCAGCAATGGATACCGTGGATACATCTGGATGACCAGGTCCGCATCATTGACAGCTTGCTGCAGCGTGAAGATTGCTCCGGCGTCTTCAATGCCTGCGCCCCGGAGCCCGTGCGCAATATGCAGTTTGCGCAGACGCTGGCCCAGACCTTGCACAGACCAGCGCTGATTCCCACACCCGCCTGGGCATTGCGGTTGCTTTTGGGGGAGATGTCTGTACTGCTGCTGGGCGGTCAGCACCTGGCACCTCGCCGCCTGCAGGAGGCTGGTTTTACCTGGCAGTATCCGCAGCTGCAGCAGGCACTCCACAACCTGCTGGCAAGCTAGACAGCAAGCCGCCTTCCGGAATAAGCACTTTTATAAAAATAGCTGCCAGCGCTTGATTCATAAGGTTTTCAGATAGAAATATCTTTGAAAACACCGTACATCAAGCGCTGGCAGCTATCAGTTATGAAGCCAGATAGGTCTGAATACCACGTGCCGCGCGCACGCCTGTGGCAAAGCAGGCCGTGAGCAGATAGCCGCCTGTGGGCGCTTCCCAGTCAATCATCTCGCCAGCACAGAACACGCCAGGCAGTGCCTTGCACATCAACTGCTCATCCATGGCCGCCCACATCACACCACCGGCCGTGCTGATGGCTTCATCCATGGGGCGTGCTGCCACCACGGTAATGGGCAGCGCCTTGATGGCCTGCGCCAGCTTGGCGGGGTCCTGCATGGATTCCTTGCTCAGCACTTCATACAGCAGCGCCAGCTTGACGCCATCCAGCCCCAGTCGGCCCTTGAGGTGGTTGGACAGGCTGCGCGAGCCACGGGGGTGGCGCACTTCCTGCAGCACCTTGTCGTGCGAGAAGGCGGGCAGCAGATCCAGCTCCAACGTAGCACTGCCCGTGAGCAAGATCTCATCGCGCAGCAGGTTGGACAGCGCATAAATCAGGCTACCTTCCACGCCAGTGGCCGTGGCCACAAACTCGCCCTTGCGCTCAAAGCTGCGCCCCAGACTGTCCGTAAAGCGAATCGCCACTGACTTGAGCGGCGCGCCTGCATAGCGCTCAGTGAACAGCGCACTCCAGCCCTTGGGCGGCGCAGACTTGCTGCCGATCAGTTCCTGGAAAAAAGCGCGGCGGGTGGCCGTTTCTGGCATGGCGGCCGCAGGCTGGCCCACATCAAAGCCGCAGTTGGTGGACTGCAGCGCTGCCACCTGCACGCCCTTGGCCTGCAGCAGCGGCACCCAGCTGCCGTCCGAGCCCAGACGCGCCCAGCTGCCGCCGCCCAGCGCCAGCAGCGTAGCCTTGGCCTGCACAGGCTGCACACCGGCAGGCGTTTCCATCAGAAGGTGTTTGGCATCGTCCCAGCCCTTCCACAGATGGCGCATATGGAACACCACGCCTTGCGCACGCAGGCGTGCCAGCCAGGTACGCAGCAGGGGCGCAGCCTTCATCTCCGTGGGGAATACACGGCCCGAGGTACCCACAAAAGTGCCAATACCCAGCCCATCGGCCCAGGCGCGCAGCTGGTCTGCGCCAAAGTCCTGCAGCAGTGGCTGCAGCATGGGCTGCGACTCGCCATAGCGCTCAACAAAGCGCTCAAAGGCTTCAGAGTGCGTCAGGTTCAGACCGCCCTTGCCTGCCAGCAGGAACTTGCGCCCCACCGATGCCTTGCCGTCAAACACATGCACGGACACGCCCCGGGCTGACAGCTGCTCGGCAGCCATCAGCCCGGCCGGGCCAGCTCCGACGATGGCAACCTCACACTGCAATGGTGGCAGAACGGCAACAGACATACTCAAACCCTGAACTTTCAACAAATAACAACGACGCAGAACGCCAAAGGGCGTGCAGCATACCGCCAGACGCAAGGCCCATGCTGCCTCCAGACCATGTGCAGGCGGCGCCCCCTTTGCAAAGCATTGTCAGCAGCTATGGCAGACATAGGAACACCCCCAGCCCTTAACCGGAATCCGGACTTTGGTTTCTGTCACAATTGATGCAGTTTTCGCGTGCGGCAGCTGCCGTGCGCAGCACACGACATAGACCCAAATCTCAAGGAAACCTCCCCATGGCAAGCGAACTCATCAAGCATGTCACCGACGCCAGCTTTGAAGCTGACGTGCTGCAGCCCGGCACTACCGTGCTGGTGGACTTCTGGGCCGAATGGTGCGGTCCCTGCAAGATGATTGCGCCCATTCTGGACGACGTCGCCCAGGCTTATGAAGGCAAGATCACCATTGCCAAGATGAATGTGGATGAAAACCGCGAAATCCCTGCCAAGTTCGGCATCCGCGGCATTCCTACGCTGATGGTGTTCAAGAACGGCGAGCTGGTAGCCACCAAGGTGGGCGCCATGGCCAAGCCTCAGCTGACGGCTTTCATCGACCAGCAAATCGCCTAATCGGCATGGCCGGAGCCTGCGCACTGCAGCTCCGGCCTCCTGCATTCAGACCCTCAACACCCTGCTTTTCTTTCTCACAAGATCAGCGCAAATTGCCCCACTGTCAGGACGCGTGCAATTTGCTTTCTTTTCCTGTCATAATCGACGCCTGATCACGGCCCAATGCATGGGCGTCCGCTCCTGATCATCTTGGCAAGCCATCGACGTACTGCGCTTCCCGCCGAATACTCTGGCATTCGCCACCTCCCCAGATTTCTTTGAAACTCCGCTAGGAGTAACTCCAGATGCACCTTAACGAACTCAAGGCACTGCACGTGTCTGAAGTGTTGAAGCAGGCCGAAGAATTAGGCATTGAAAATACCGGCCGCATGCGCAAACAGGAATTGATGTTTGCCATCATCAAAAAGCGCGCTAAGGCTGGTGAACAAGTATTTGCTGACGGCGTGCTGGAAATCCTGCCCGACGGCTTCGGCTTTCTGCGCAGCCCCGACACCAGCTTCACCGCAAGCACCGACGACATCTACATCTCCCCCAGCCAGGTGCGCCGCTTCAACCTGCACACCGGCGACATGATCGAAGGTGAAGTGCGCACGCCCAAGGATGGCGAGCGCTACTTTGCCCTGACCAAGCTGGACAAGGTCAACGGCAACTCTCCTGAATCGAACAAGCACAAGGTGATGTTCGAGAACTTGACGCCGCTGTTCCCCAAGGAACAGATGAAGCTCGAGCGCGAGATCAAGTCCGAAGAGAACATCACCGGCCGCATCATCGACATCATCGCCCCTATCGGTCGTGGTCAGCGCGCGCTGATCGTTGCCCCTCCCAAGAGCGGCAAGACCATGATGATGCAGCACATTGCCCACGCCATCACGGCCAACAACCCCGACGTGCACCTGATGGTGCTGCTGGTGGACGAGCGCCCTGAAGAAGTGACGGAAATGCAGCGTTCGGTGCGCGGCGAAATCATTGCCTCGACCTTCGACGAACCTGCCACCCGCCACGTCCACGTGGCCGAGATGGTGATCGAGCGCGCCAAGCGCCTGGTCGAGCTGAAGAAAGACGTGGTCATCCTGCTGGACTCCATCACCCGTCTGGCCCGTGCCTACAACAACGTCGTGCCTTCGTCGGGCAAGGTGCTGTCTGGTGGTGTGGACTCCAACGCTCTGCATCGCCCCAAGCGCTTCTTTGGCGCAGCGCGCAATGTGGAAGAAGGCGGCTCGCTGACCATCATCGCCACCGCACTGGTCGACACTGGTTCGCGCATGGACGAAGTGATCTTTGAAGAATTCAAGGGCACCGGTAACTGCGAAATCCACCTCAGCCGCCGTCTGTACGAAAAGCGCGTCTTCCCTGCGATCGAGCTGTCCAAGTCGGGCACCCGCCGCGAAGAACTGCTGCTGCCGCCTGAAGTGCTGCAAAAGACCCGTATCCTGCGTCAATTCATGTACAACATGGACGAAATCGAGGCCATGGAGCTGATGATGAAGAACATGAAGCAGACCAAGAACAATGTCGAGTTCTTCGACATGATGCGTCGCGGCGGCTAATCCATCCGTCTGCTGTGCAGACAATTGGCCCCTCAAGCTATAATGAGGGGCTTTTTTCTGCGGTAAGTATGTGGGATTTATTTGAAGCAATGGTTGCTTCAGGTCCGATACGGCTGCCGCACTTGCTAAAGGAAGATTATGAAAGAAGGCATCCACCCCGATTACCGCGAAGTTCTGTTCGTGGACATGTCCAACGGTTTCAAGTTCGTGACACGTTCCTGCGTGCCCAGCAAGGAAACTGAGACTTTCGAAGGTAAGGAATATCCTCTGTTCAAGCTGGATACCACTTCTGAATCTCACCCCTTCTACACTGGCACTCAAAAGTCGGTGGACAACATGGGCGGCCGTGTGGAGCGCTTCCGCAACCGCTTCGGCAAGAAGTAATTTTTTTGCTTCCCCGCCAAAAGGCAGCCCGGGCAACCAGGCTGCCTTTTTTTCTTGCCTCCTGCGCACAGCGCGCATGCACCCAGCGACTGCACACTCGCAGCAGTCATGGCATGCTTGGCATCTCTATCAGCTTTTAGCCTTTGTGTCGGCGGTGCGGCCCGTGCAGCACTGCCGCTTGTTGTTATCCATGAATCCGCCATCACCCGCCATCGTCGCCCAGAACGCCGTCCGCAGCCTGCCCCGCTGGATCATGCTGCTGCTGTGCGCTACCTACATACTTGCTGGTTTCGTTGGCCGGGAGCCGTGGCGTGATGTGGATATTGCAGCGTTTGGCTACATGCAGGCCATGGCGCAAGGGGAATCCGCCTGGACCACGCCCTTGCTGGACGGGCTGACACCTGAAAACCCAGGCCTGCTGCAGTACTGGCTGGGTGCCTGGGCGCTCAAGCTGCTGCCAGCGGCCATGCCGCCCGATCTGGTCGTGCGCCTGCCTTTCATGCTGCTGCTGGTGCTGGCCTTGCTGTGCACATGGCGCGCCGTCTTCAGCCTGGCACGCACACCCGGCGCGCAGCCTGTGGCCTTTGCGTTTGGCGGCGAAGCCTCCCCCACAGACTATGCCCGTGCACTGGCCGATGGTGGCCTGCTGGCTCTGCTCGCCTGCCTGGGGCTGGCGCAGTTTTCGCACGAAACCAGCCACACACTGACGCAGCTCAGCGCTGCCTGCGTGGTGTTTTTTGCAGCGGCTTCCATGTGGTGGCAGCCCAGACTGTCAGCCATCGCCGCCATGACGGGAACGCTGGCGCTGGCACTGGCTGGTGCACCTGCCATGGCCATGCTGCTGGGTGCTGGTGCCATGGCCATGGCACTGCTGGTGCGCACGCCCAAGCTGGCACAGCGCTACAGCTGGGCTGCGTGGTGGGCACTGTCCATGGCTGTGGCAGCGGCTGCGGCCTGGGCACTAGGGCTGTGGGAGTACCGCCTGATCAACCCCTGGCAGCAGGGCAAGGACTGGCAGAGCATGGCACGTCTGCTGATCTGGTTCAGCTGGCCCACCTGGCCCCTGGCACTGTGGGCACTATGGTGCTGGCGCAGGCAGCTGCAGCACCCCACGCGCAACCCGCATATCGCCTGGCCGCTGTGGATGTGGCTGATTGCACTGCTGTGCACACTGTTCACCGCAGAAGGCGACCGTGCGCTGATTCTGTCGCTGCCCGCTGCAGCCACACTGGCAGCATTTGCGTTGCCCACCTTCAAGCGCAGCCTGGGCGCACTGATTGACTGGCTGACGCTGTTTTTCTTCACCGTTTCGGCCATCACTATCTGGGTGGTGTGGATTTCGGTACAGACCGGCTTTCCCGCCAAGCCTGCCGCCAACGTGCAGCGCCTGGCCATTGGCTTTGAGCCTTCGTTTGCCCTGTTCCCCTTCCTGGTGGCCGTAGCGGCAACCGCTGCCTGGCTGCTGCTGGTGGCATGGCGCACCCGCCGCCACCGCGCTGCCATCTGGAAGAGCCTGGCCGTGCCCGCAGGCGGCACGGTGCTGGGCTGGGTGCTGCTCATGACACTGTGGCTGCCCATGCTGGACTATGGCCGCAGCTATGGCCCGCACATTCAGGCACTGCGCCAGCACATTCCAGCGGATGTGCGCTGCATGCAGACCCTGGGCTTTGACCCGGCACTGACTACAGCCATGCGCCACTACACGGACTGGGAGCTGCAACGTGCAGACCAGGGCGAGGTAACCGCCCAGCGCTGTGAATGGCTGATTGCCACACCAATGGCCTGGTCGGCACTGCCTGCCGAGCAGACGCAGGACTGGCTGCTGCAAGCCCGTGTCATGCGCCCCACCGACCGCCACGACTATCTGATGGTGCTGCGCCGCAAGCCCTGAACGGGCAAGGATTTTTTCCATCATGCATGAACTTGCGACCATTGCGCGGCATGCTGGCACGGTGCTGGCGGGGCAACTGGCCATCATGGCCTTTGGCGTGACCGACACCATCGTCGCAGGCCGCTATTCCGCGGATGCACTGGCTGCACTGTCTGTGGCCTCTGCCTTGTTTGTGAGTGTTTACGTATCGCTCATGGGCGTACTGCAGGCGCTGCTGCCCATCTGGGCCGAACAGCACGGACGCGGCGAGACGGCCGCCATTGGCGCATCGTTTCGCCAGTCCCTGTACCTGGCGCTGGGCTTTACGCTGCTGGGCATGGTGATTCTGGTGTTCCCAGACCCCATCCTGAACTGGACCGAAGTGCCAGAGAGCATGCAGGGCGATGTGCGCACTTACCTCATCATCGTGGGCTGGGCCTTGCCTTCGGCCATGTTCTTTCGCCTCTACACCACACTCAATCAGGCGCTGGGCCGCCCACAGCTGGTGACCTGGCTGCAGGTCGGTGCACTGGTGCTGAAAGTGCCGCTGTCTATCTGGTTTACCTTTGGCGGCTGGGGCCTGGAGCCACAGGGCGCAGCAGGCTGTGCCTGGGCTACGCTGCTGGTGGACTATGCGATTGCCATCGTCGCCATCGTGCTGATGCGCTACCAGAAGCTCTATGCGCCGCTGCAGCTGTGGCAGCGCATGGAAGCGCCAGACTTCAGGCGTCTGGCCGCATTCTTGCGACTGGGCGTGCCGGCTGGTTTGTCGATTCTGGTGGAAGTGACGTCCTTCACTCTGGTCGCCCTGTTTGTGGCGCGGCAAGGCGCACTGTCTGCAGCCAGCCACCAGATTGCCGCCAATCTGGCTGCCGTGTGCTACATGGTGCCGCTGTCCCTGGGCATTGCCATCAGCGCCCGGGTGAGCTGGTGGCGTGGCACCGGCAATGAGGCACAGGCGCAGAAGCTGGCATGGATGGGGCTGAAGATTGCGGCCGCCAGCGGCCTGGTACTCTCCGGCACGCTGCTGCTGGCACGCGAAGCCCTGCCCCAGATCTATACGGCAGACCCTGGCGTGGTGGCACTGACTTCGGCCCTGCTGCTGTGGGTGGCGCTCTACCACGCGTCTGACAGCATCCAGTGCGTATGCATCTTTTTGCTGCGCTGCTGGCGTGTGACCGTGGCCCCGCTGATTGTCTATTGCAGCCTGCTGTGGGGCGGTGGTCTGGCTGGCGGCTACTGGCTTGCTTACAAAAATGAAGCAACTAGCGCACTCTGGTCAACGAATCCAACACCTTTCTGGATTGGAAGTGGCGTATCACTTGCGCTGGTAGCTATTATTTTTATTTATCTCATGCGCCGCGTGCTGCTGGCACACCGACATTGAGCCACAAAAAAACGGCTGCATCATGCAGCCGTTTTCGTTCATGCGTTCATGCACTTAAGCAGCCTGAGCCCTGCGCAGGCGCTGCGCCGGAAACACAGCGCTGAAGGTTGCCCCCTGCCCCAGCTGGCTGTGCACTTCCAGCTTGGCTCCATGGCGCTGCAGCGCATGCTTGACGATGGCCAGCCCCAGGCCCGTGCCGCCCGTATCGCGTGAACGGCTGCGGTCCACACGGTAAAAGCGCTCCGTGAGCCGGTGGATGTGCGCTGCATCAATGCCCGGGCCAGAGTCCTTGACCGAAAAGCGTGCGCTGCCATCGGGCAATACGTCCCATTGCACCTGCACATGGCCACCTGCTGGTGTGTAGCGCAAGGCATTGCTGATGAGGTTGGAAAAGGCACTGAGGATTTCTGCCTGCATACCTGCAATCTGCAGCTCCATGCCCGCATCCCCATCCTGCGGAAAGGCCAGCACGTGAGGGTTCTGGCTGCTTTTGGTCAGCACCTTGGACAGTGCCTGCGCCTCCACCTCGCACTGGCGCATGAGGTGGGCCACAGGCACCCAGTCTTCATAGCCCGGCAAGGGGCTGCCTTCCAGGCGTGAGAGCATGAGCAAGTCCTGCACCAGGTTCTGCATGCGCCCGGCCTGCTGCGCCATCAGGTGCAGGTAGTGCTTGCGCTCTTCTTCGCTCAGCACCAGTGTCTGCAGGGTTTCGATGAAGCCCACCAGCACCGTCAGCGGCGTGCGAATTTCGTGCGAGACGTTGGCCACAAAGTCGCGCCGCATGGCATCCGCCTGCTCCAGCTGGGTGATGTCTCGCGCCAGCATCAGATAGCGGCCATCGCCATAGGGGTAGATATGCACCGACAGGCGCACGGGGCGCGAAGCCGAGCTTTCACGCCCCTGCATGACGATGGGGTTGGCAAAGTCCTGCCCAGACCAGTAGCTGCTGAACGCAGGGTCTCGCACCAGATTGCCTATAGCCTGTCCCAGATCGCGCTGGGCTTCAAAGCCGAAGTGGCGTTCTGCCATCTGGTTACACCATTCAATGTGGCCACGTGCATCCAGCAGCACCAGGCCATTGGGGCTGGCCTGCAGGGCATCCAGAATGTCTGAGACACGCTGCTCGGCAGATGCCACGGCCTGCTCTCGCTGACGCACAGCACGGCGCACATAGGTGCTGACCATGGACCAGCTGCCACGCAGGCCACTGGCAGCAGACAGCTCTCCGGCCATCAGCCAGCGGCGCAGGCGCTGCACCTGCCACTGGTCCCACAGCAGGCTCAGCCATGCAGCCAGCAAGACACCGCCTGCAGCACCCCATGGGCCAAACACCCAGAACCCCAGCCCCGCCAGTGCAGCCTGCACCAGCAGCAAGATCAGCCACCGCAACAGCATGATGGGCTCCGTCTTTATGCCTGGTGCGTGCCAGCGCTCAGGCGGTAGCCTGCACCACGCACGGTTTCCACCATCTTGCCGGCTTCACCCAGTGCTTCACGCAGGCGCTTGATGTGTACATCCACCGTGCGCTCCTCGATAAACACCTGATCGCCCCAGACCTTGTCCAGCAGCTGTCCACGGCTGTGCACACGCTCGGGGTGGCGCATGAGGTGGCTGAGCAGCTTGAACTCCGTCGGCCCCAGCTTGAGCAGCGCCTCACGGTAGCTCACGCGATGGGTGTTGGCATCCAGCACCAGATCTCCCACCTGAATGCGCTGCACGTGCTGCTCTGGCTGGCGGCGGCGCAGCACAGCGCGAATGCGCGCCAGCAGCTCCTGGGTAGAAAACGGCTTGGTGACATAGTCGTCCGCACCCGCGTCCAGCCCGGCAATCTTGTCCGGCTCATCACCACGCGCGGTCAGCATGATGATGGGCACCTGCTTGCTGCGTGCATCAGCACGCCACTTACGCGCCAGGTTCAGGCCACTGGAGCCGCCAGGCAGCATCCAGTCCAGCAAGATCACGTCGGGCAGCGAGGCATCGAGCTCACGCTGCGCACTGACCCCATCCTCCGCCCAGACCGGCGTAAAGCCGTTGTGACGCAGATTCACCGCAATCAGTTCTGCGATGGCGGGCTCGTCTTCCACAATCAGTACCTGTGGCAATTTATTCATCTTGGCTGGCCCTCAACGCACGGCGGATTCAATGGCTTCCATGGACTGGTGGCGAATGTCCTTGCCCTCCACCAGATAGATGATGAGCTCGGCCACATTCTTGGAATGGTCACCGATGCGCTCAATGGCCTTGGCCAGGAACAGCAGGTCCAGACTGGCCGAGATCTTGCGGGGATCTTCCATCATGTAGGTGATGAGCTTGCGCACAAAGCCATCAAACTCTTCGTCGATCAGATCGTCTTCCTTCAGAATGGCCAGCGCCGCCTTGGTGTCCAGACGCGCCAGCGCATCCAGCGCTTTGCGCAGCATGGCAGAGGCCATTTCTGCAGCCACGCGCAGCTCACTGGAAGGCAGCGCACGCGCCGCACCGCTTTCGATGATGGACTGCACCATGCGTGCGATCTTATGCGCTTCATCGCCCATGCGCTCCAGATTCGCCGTGACCTTGGAAAAAGCCATCAGCATGCGCAGGTCCCGCGCCGTCGGCTGGCGGCGGCCAATGATGGAGGCGATCTCATAGTCGATCTCCACCTCCATGGCGTTCACACGCTCTTCCATGCCGGAGACCTGCTCCACAGCTTCCAGGTTGAACTGCGTCAAGGAATAAACGGCTTGGCTGATCTGGCGCTCCACCAGACCGCCCAGTTCCATCACCCGCGAGGAGATGCGGTTGAGTTCGCTGTCAAATTGGGTAGATAAGTGTTTGTCGGACATGACAGTCTCCTTGTGGCTCAACCAAAGCGGCCCGTAATGTAGTCCTCAGTTTCACGACGCTGAGGCTTGAAGAACATCTGCTCGGTCTCACCGAACTCCATCAGATCCCCCAGGTACATATAGGCCGTGTAGTCGCTGCAGCGCGCGGCCTGCTGCATGTTGTGCGTGACGATGACTACGGTGTAGTCGTTCTTCAGCTCGGCAATCAGCTCCTCGATTTTCGCCGTGGAAATCGGGTCCAGCGCGGAGCAGGGCTCGTCGAGCAGCAAAACTTCGGGCTTGATGGCAATGCCACGTGCAATGCACAGGCGCTGCTGCTGACCACCCGAGAGACTGGCGCCGCTCTGGTGCAGCTTGTCCTTGACCTCCCCCCACAGCGCGGCCTTGCGCAGTGCCCACTCCACACGCTCGTCCATGTCCGCGGCGTCGAGACTCTCGAACAGCTTCACGCCAAAGGCAATGTTGTCGTAGATGGACATGGGAAACGGCGTGGGCTTCTGGAACACCATGCCCACCTTGGCGCGGATCAGCGCCACGTCCTGCCTGCTGGTCAGCAGATCTTCACCATCGAGCAGAATCTGCCCCGTCGCGCGCTGCTCGGGGTAGAGCTCATACATGCGGTTGAAGGTGCGCAGCAGCGTGGACTTGCCACAGCCAGAGGGGCCGATAAAGGCCGTAAC
Organism: Comamonas kerstersii; assembly: GCF_002056725.1. Classification (NCBI taxonomy): domain Bacteria; kingdom Pseudomonadati; phylum Pseudomonadota; class Betaproteobacteria; order Burkholderiales; family Comamonadaceae; genus Comamonas; species Comamonas kerstersii. The sequence goes on from NZ_CP020121.1 coordinate 185,178, forward strand.
CTTGTGCTCCGGAATATCGAGGTTGATGTTCTTCAGCGCGTGGAACTTGCCGTAGTAGAAGTTCAGGTTGCGCACTGACAGCTTGGCAGTTCCAGTAATAGGCGCCACGGCTGCGGATGTCGTAGTGGTTGCGATAGACATCTTGAAATCCTTGCAATCTTTTATTTCTGGCGCGTCAGCACACGTGCCAGGATGTTCAGGCCCAACACGGCCAGGGTAATCAGGAAGACACCAGCCCATGCCAGATGCTGCCAGTTCTCATAGGGGCTCATGGCGAACTTGAAGATGGTCACTGGCAAGCTGGCCATAGGCTTGGAAAGGTCGGCATTCCAGAACTGGTTGTTCAGGGCTGTAAACAGCAGCGGTGCGGTCTCACCCGCAATGCGCGCCACAGCCAGCAGCACGCCGGTAATCACCCCGGCACGCGCTGCGCGCAAGGTGATGAGCATGATGACCTTCCACTTCGGGGTTCCCAGGGCATAGGCCGCTTCGCGCAGCGCCGAGGGCACCAGCGTGAGCATGTTTTCTGTGGTGCGAATGACGACCGGAATCACGATCAAGGCCAGCGCCACAATGCCTGCGTAGGCAGAAAAGCTCTTGAAGCGCGCCACCACCATGGCATAGACAAACAAGCCGATGATGATGGAAGGGGCCGACAGCAAGATGTCATTCACAAAGCGCGTGGTGCTGGCCAGCCAGCTGCGCCTGTCATATTCCGCCAGATAAACACCCGCCATGATGCCAATGGGTGTGCCCACAAACGTAGCCAGCGCCACCATGACCAGCGAACCAAAGATCGCATTGGCCAGGCCGCCGGCTTCGTTGGGTGGAGGTGTCATCTCGCTGAACAGCGTCAGGCTCAGCCCCCCAATGCCCAGACGTATCGTCTCCCACAGAATCCAGATCAGCCAGAACACGCCAAAAGCCATGGCCATCATGGCCAGCGTCAGCGCAATCTGGTTCACCCGCTTGCGGCGGGCAAAGTGCGCCTGGCGCTGTGCCTGCAGCGCATGGGTCTGCAGCAAAGATTCACTGGACGTACTCATACTCGCGCTCCTTCATGCTTTTGCAGGCGGCTCAGCAATACCTTGGACAGTGCCAGCACCACAAAGGTAATAAAGAACAGTGCCAGGCCCAAGTAGATCAGCGATGCCTGGTGCAGCCCCTCACCCGCTTCCGCAAATTCGTTGGCCAGCGCCGAGGTAATGCTGTTAGCCGCATCAAACAGCGACAGCGAATTGAGCTGGTTCATATTGCCGATCACAAAGGTCACGGCCATGGTCTCGCCCAGCGCGCGCCCCAGTCCCAGCATGATGCCGCCTAGCACACCAGCCTTGGTGTATGGCAGCACCACCTTCCACACCACTTCCCAGGTCGTCGCACCCAGGCCATAGGCAGACTCCTTGAGCAGCGCGGGCGTGACCTCGAACACATCACGCATCACCGATGCGATGAAGGGAATGATCATGATGGCCAGGATGATGCCGGCCGACAAAATGCCAATGCCCACAGGCGGGCCAGACACCAGCGCGCCCAGATAAGGCACGCCATCAAACAGCTCCTGCAGCGGAACCTGCACATAGGTGGCCAGCACCGGGCCAAACACCATCAGACCCCACATGCCGTAGACGATGGAGGGCACCGCCGCCAGCAGCTCAATGGCCGTGCCCAGCGGGCGACGCAGCCAGCCCGGCGCCAATTCGGTCAGGAACAGTGCAATACCAAAGCTCACCGGCACAGCAATGACCAGCGCAATCAGCGAAGTCATCAAAGTGCCATAAATCATGACCAGGCCACCGTATTGGTTTTGTACGGGGTCCCATTCGGTGCGCAGGAAAAAGCCCAGCCCGTATTCACGGATGGCCGGCCAGGCACCGCTGAACAAGGAGCCCATGATGGCCAGCAACAGGCCTAGCGTCACCAGCGCTGCAATCTTGGCGGTCCAGGCAAACAGGCGGTCCGCAAAGCTGGCAGAAATCCATGCGCTGCGACTTGGAGGTCGAGTGCCAGCAGTGGCACCTTTGGTCTTGGCAGAAGCTGCGGCCCCTGCAGAAGAAGTGGTTGAGGACACGGAAAGTCACCTCGGAACAAATAACGACGTCTGCCAGACACAGAGCGACTGTGTCCGGCAGGTCAAAACGTCAAAAAAGTGGCTTATTTCCAAGACACAGGCTGACCGGATGCATCCTTGATCTCACCCCAGGCCTTGAAAACTTGCTCCTTGACCGTGTCTGGCATAGGCACATAGTCCAGGCCGCTCGCAGTTACATCGCCATTTTTGTAGGCCCAGTCAAAGAACTTCAGCGCTGTCGCTGCCTGCGCAGGCTTTTCCTGCTGCTTGTGCATCAGGATAAAGGTGGCGCTGGTGATGGGCCAGGCGTCAGCACCGGGCTGATTGGTCAGAATCTGGTAGAAGCTCTTGCTCCAGTCTGCACCGGCAGCGGCTGCCTTGAAAGTCGACTCGCTAGGCGCCACAAACTTACCTTCGCTGTTTTGCAGCAGGGCATAGGTCAGCTTGTTCTGCTTGACATAGGCATATTCCACGTAGCCGATGGAGTTCGCCAGGCGACCCACAAACGCAGCCACGCCTTCATTGCCCTTGCCGCCTGCGCCGGTAGGCCAGTTGACCGCCTTGCCTTCCCCGACTTTTTCCTTCCACTCGCCATTGACCTTGCTCAGGTAGTTGGTAAAGCCAAAGGTCGTGCCAGAGCCATCCGCGCGGCGCACGGGAGAAATCTTGGCATCAGGCAGGTTCACACCGGGGTTGAGCGCCGTGATGGCGGGGTCGTTCCACTTGGTGATCTTGCCGAGGTAGATGTCACCCAGCACCTGACCGTTGAGCTTGAGCTCACCTGGCTGGATACCCTTGATGTTCACCACAGGCACGATGCCGCCGATCACTGTGGGGAACTGCACCAGGCCCTTGGCCTGCAGATCTGCGTCTTTCAGGGGCTCATCCGAAGCACCGAAGTCCACGGTCTTGGCTTCAATCTGCTTGATGCCTGCGCTGGAGCCCACCGACTGGTAGTTAATCTTCACACCAGTGGCCTTGTTGTAGTCGGCTGCCCACTTGGAATACAGAGGTGCGGGGAAACTGGCACCAGCACCAGTGGCTTCCTGCGCCGCTGCCACATTGAACAGACCACCCGACACCAAGGCACCGGTGACCAAAACACGCATCATGGACATTTTCATCCTCACACCTCTTTTGCTTGCAGACCTTGTGCAGATCCAGGTTGAATAAAGCTCGATGGAGTGAATGTAAAAACGCTGTGTGACATGTCTGTGACATGCAAAATTTCCGCAATTTTTGTCAAAAAACAACGTCAGACTGCTTTCATACCAACGTCACATTCCTCACTTACCCTGCCTGCCCTGCTTCTCTACCGGGCAAAGCGTGCCTGACATGCGCACAGCCAGCGGAGGCTGCTAAGCTGCGCACTTTGCATTGCGCCGCGATCCGCGATCCATTTCTTCCTCACATGAACCATGCGATCACCCTCGCTGCCGTCGACCTGGGCTCCAACAGCTTCCGCCTCGAAATTGGCAGCTATGAACACCACCAAATTCACCGCGTGGAATACCTCAAGGAAACCGTACGTCAGGGCAATGGGCTGGATGCTCAGCGCAACCTGACGCAGGAATCCATGGAACGTGGCTGGGCCTGCCTGGCACGCTTTGGCGAACGCCTGCGCGGCTTTGACCCCCAGCATGTACGCGCTGTTGCCACCCAGACCCTGCGCGAAGCACGCAACCGCGATGTCTTTATTGACAAAGGTAGCGAGCTGCTGGGCTTTCCCATCGAAGTCATCACCGGTGAAGAAGAAGCTGCACTGATCTACCGCGGCGTCGTCAGCCAACTGCCTGCGACCGACGAGCGCCGCCTGGTCATCGACATCGGTGGGCGCTCCACCGAATTTGTGCTGGGCCAGGGCAGCGTGGCGCAATCCGTTGCCTCCTACCGCATTGGCAGCGTGGCCTGGACTTCACGCTATTTCCCGCAGGGGCAGCTCAGCGCGCAGGCTTTTCAGACTGCAGAGATCGCAGCGCGTGCCGTGCTCGATGAAGTGCTGGACAGCTTCCAGCTCGGCAGCTGGGATGTGGCCTATGCCTCCGCAGGCACGGCCAATGCCGTGGGTGACACGCTGGCAGCGCACGGCCATGGCGAAGGCATCATCACCCGCGCCGGCCTGGACTGGCTGCAGCAGCAGCTGCTGCGCTTTGGTCATGTAGACCGCATCAAGCTCGATGGCCTCAAGGAAGACCGCCGCCCCGTAGTGGCTGGTGGCCTGAGCGTGCTGCGTGCCGTGTTTGACTTGCTGGGTCTGGACCAAATGCAGGTCGCCCAGGGCGCGCTGCGCATGGGCGTCCTCTACGGCATGGTCGATGAAAGCTATGCCGGCGATGTGCACACCGCCAGCGTGCTGGGTCTGATGGAGCGCTTTGGCGTGAACCACGTACACGCCCGCCATGTGGCAGAAACCGCCCAGCAGCTGTGGCTGCAACTGCACCCACAGGAAGAGGCCGCCCCTGCCGCACTGGCCTGGGCCGGTCTGCTGCATGAGGTGGGCTGCCGTATCTCCCGCAGCGACTACCACCGCCACAGTGCCTATGTGCTGGAACACTGCAATGCGGCTGGCTTTTCCGCCACCGAACTCAAGCACCTGGCGCAACTGGTGCTGGGCCACCGCGGCAAGCTCAAGAAGATGGAAGCCTTTATGCACAACACCGAGCATGCCCTGCAGCTGCTGTGCCTGCGCCTGGCTGCCGTGCTGTGCAATACGCGCCGCGCCCCGGACATGCAGGGCGTGCAACTGCTGCGCCAGGGCAAACTGCTGCTGCTGCAGACCCCTGATGGCTGGAGCCAGCGCTTTCCGCTCAGCGCCCAGCTGCTGCAGGACGAAGCCGAAGCCGTCGCCAAGAGCGACTGGATGCTGCAGGTTCAGCACACGGTATAGGCCTCATAGCCCCATAAAAATAAGAGCGGCTAGCGCTTGTATATCAAAGCTTTCAGATACTTTTATATCTGAAACCTTGATAAATACAGCGCTAGCCGCTTAGTTTTTCATAGTACCTGCCACATGCATGGCAGGCATGCCGCACTCATACGCCGTAATACTGCATCAGTGCCCCCTGGGCACCATGGCCTGTCTGCGGACGCGGTGCACACTGGTAGCTGCCATCGGGCTGCTGCGTCCAGGCATCGCGGTCATCGTGCAGATAAGCCACCAGGCACTCATCAATCACGCGCTGGCGCAGCACAGGCTCTTCCACCGGCCAGGCCAGCTCGACACGGCGCGTCATATTGCGGCGCATCCAGTCCGCGCTGGAGAGGTAGACATGCTCCTGCGCACCTCCCCAGGCAAAATAGAATACCCGCGAGTGCTCCAGAAAGCGCCCAATGATGGAGCGCACCCGGATGTTGTCACTGACACCCGGCAGCTGCGGCGGCAGCATGCAGGCGCCGCGCACAATCAGGTCAATCTGCACGCCCGCCTGCCCAGCTTCGGCCAGTGCCTGCATCAGCACCTCATCCGTCATGGCATTGGACTTGATGACCACACGTGCATATTCGCCCCTGCGTGCCGCCTGGGCACAGCTGCGCAGATACGCGAGCATGGTGGACTGCAAGGCAAACGGCGCCATCACCAGTTTCTCCAGCCGTGGCTTCACATTGGGGCTGGCCAGGTGACGGAAAACGGCGTCCATATCTGCCGTCAGCACCTCATTGCAGGTCAGATAGCTCAGGTCGGTATACAGCCGTGCGGTCTTGGGGTTGTAATTGCCGGTGGACAGATGCCCGTAACGGCGCAAACCGCGGCCTTCACGGCGGGTGATCAACAGCATCTTGGCATGGGTCTTGAGACCCACCACGCCATAGACCACCTGCGCGCCTACGGCCTCCAGCGCATCGGCCCAGTTGATGTTGGCCTCTTCATCAAAGCGCGCCTTAAGCTCCACCACAGCCATGACTTCCTTGCCCAGGCGCACAGCTTCGGCCAGCAAGGCCATCAGCTCAGACTTGGCGCCCGTGCGGTAAATCGTCTGCTTGATGGCCACCACGCGCGGGTCGTGCACGGCTTCGCGCAGCAGCTGCAGCACAGCGTCAAACTGCTCAAAAGGCTGGTGAATCAGCACATCTTTTTTGCGCATCTGCTCCATGACGCTGCGCCCATGCTGCAGCTGCCGGGGCCAGCTGGCCTGCCAGGCAGGAAACAGCATGCCCGGGTCGTTGACCAGATCAATCAGCTCGGCCAGTCGTACCAGATTCACCGGCCCATTCACACAGAACATGGCTTCACGCGGCAGCTCAAACTCCTGCAACAGTGTCTCCAGCAAAAAGTCGGAGCAGCCACTGCTCACCTCCAGCCGCACGGCCTGACCAAACTGGCGGTGCACCAGTTCCTCGCGCAGGGCCGTGCGCAGGTCGTCCACCTCATCCTCTTCGACTGACAGCTCGGTATTGCGCGTCACGCGAAACTGCGCCGTTTCCACCACCTCGCGGCCATCAAACAGCTCCGAGACATGGGCGCGCACCATGCTCGACAAACTCACAAACAGCCGGCGCTTGCCCGAAATGCTGGCGGGCAGCTGCACCAGACGCGGCAGTGCACGCGGGAGCTTGACGATGGCCACCGCATTCGTGCGCCCAAAAGCATCACCGCCCTTGAGGCGCACCACCATATTCAGCGACTTGTTTGCTACCTGCGGGAATGGATGGGCCGGGTCGAGCGCCACTGGCACCAGCAGCGGTTTGACCTCACGCACAAAGTACTTGTAGACCCAGGCACGCTGCGCAGCCGTGCGCTCCTTGTGCGAGACGATGCGAATGCCCCGCGCACGCAAGGCAGGCACCAGCTCTTGGTTGAACAAGGCATATTGCCGGGCCACCATCTGCTGGGCCTTGGCCAGCAAAGCCTTGCCGGTGCAGGCACCTGCGGCGTTGTCCCTGCGCTGGCGCAAAGCCGCAATATGCGGCAGCGAGCGCACCTCAAAAAACTCATCCAGGTTGGACGAAACAATGCTCAGATAGCGCAGGCGCTCCAGCAGGGGCACATCCTCACGCGCCACCCAGTGCAGCACACGCTCATTAAAACCAAGAATACAGGCATCGCGCTCCAGCAGGGGCAGTCCCGCGGAAAGGGCATCTTCTGGCATCTGCAGTGCAGGCTCTACAGAGGTGCCTGGCGGCATGCCAACCATGGAGGGAGGACCTCCCAAATGCTGTATAGGTAATAAATGACTAGGTTCAGTGTGAGCAGACATGTAAAAAAAGCGGGCCGCCTTCGAAGCGCTGGCCGCCAGTATCTTTCAAATCAATGACAAAACAGTGACAGGACAATCTTGACTTTGCCATATCTGCAGGCCCTGACAGTGGTAATCTGCGCACCGTTTTTTCTGCTTCCATCATGAGCCCTCATTCCCCACTGGCGAGCATCGACATCGGCTCCAACAGCATCCTGCTGCTGGTCGGCCGTATGCACCAAGGCAAACTCCAGATTCAGCGCCAGCGCAAAGAAACCATCCGCCTGGGCGGCGCACTTGATGCACAGGGGCAGCTTGAAGCCGCGGCCATGGAACGCGGCCTGCAATGCCTGCGCCGCTATGCCGAGCTGATCCGTGACATTCCCAACTCACACCGCCGCGCCGTAGCCACCCAGACGCTGCGCGAAGCCAGCAACCGCGATACCTTTTTGCAGGCCGCCAGTGAAATTTTGCAGTGCCGGGTGGAACTCATCTCCGGGGAACAGGAAGCACGCTGGATCTACCGGGGCGTCACCGCCCTGTTGCCAGAGCAGGCTGAACAGCGGCTGGTCATCGATATCGGCGGGCGCTCCACCGAAATCTGCGTGGGCGAAGGCCATACCCTGCACAGCGCCGCATCCTATGCGGTGGGCAGCGTCGCCTGGGCGCAGCGTTTTTTCCCGAATGGCAGCCTGGCTGCCAGCGATTTTGCACAGGCCATACAGGCAGCCCAGCAGGTGCTGCAACCTGCGCTGGAGCAGCTGCGCACGCATGCCTGGCAGCAGGTCTATGGCTCATCAGGCACAGCAGGTGCCATCAGCAAAGCCCTGCATCACATGGGTGAGCCTCCTGGCCTGATCACCCGCCCCGCCTTGCTGCAGCTGCAGCAGCAACTGGTACAGGCCGGCCATATCGACCGTCTGCCTCTGGCGGGTCTGCGCGATGACATCAAACCCGTCATCGGCGGCGGTGTGAGCCTCATGTGCGCCGTGTTTCAGCTCTTTGGCATTGAGCAGCTGCGCGTCACCCAAGGCTCTCTGCGCCATGGTCTGCTGCTGAGCACGGCGCAGGAACTATCGCTTATTTGAGCAGTGCCAGCTCTTCGGCGCTCAGCCAACGCCACTCGCCGGGCTTCATATCCGCAGGCAGCTGCAGACCGCCAATCTTCCAGCGGTGCAGCCCTTCCACACGGTTACTCACCGCCGCAATCATGCGCTTGACCTGGTGGTACTTGCCTTCGGTCAGCGTCAGATCCAGCACGCATTCCGACACCATCTCACAGGCCGCAGCCTTCACAGGCTTGGGATCGTCATCAAGCACCACACCGGCCAGCAGCTTGTCCACCATGGCTTGCGTCACAGGGTGCTTGGTCGTCACACGGTACACCTTGGCCACATGCTTTTTGGGCGAACTCATGCGGTGGATGAACTGACCGTCATCGCTGAGCAGCAGCAAGCCCGTGGTGTCCTGGTCCAGGCGGCCCACAGCCTGCAGTCCCTGTACCGCTCCCTTGTTCGGACGCTGGCGCAGCGGCGCTGGCAGCAGCGTATAGATGCTGGGGTAGGCCGAGGGCTTTTGCGAGCACTCCGTGCCCGCAGGCTTGTACAGCAGCGCATAGCCTTTCTCATGGTATTCCCAGTCCACGCCCTGCACGCGAAAGCGCAGGCCTTCAGGCTCGTATTCCGCCGTAGAGTCGGTCACACGCACCGGCTGGTCTGCCCCATCTTCATAGACCTCTACCCAGCCCTGCTGTACCAGGCCAGAACACACGCGGCGAATACCAAAACCTTGCGAATAAAGAATGTCTTGCAACTGCATCGCTATCCCCTTGGCCGCAGGCTGCGGCTGTAAAAAGCAGAGCGGCTATCGCCCGCCAGTAAAAGCTTTTAGATATCTTTGATAGTGAAACACAAGCACATCAAGCGCTGGCAGCTATCAATTTATTTTTATTCTGACAAAAACAAAACCCCCTGCCTCTTTCGGAGGTCAGGGGGTGTTGCGCTTGTAAGAGCCTGGCGATGACCTACTTTCACACGGGAATCCGCACTATCATCGGCGCAAAGTCGTTTCACGGTCCTGTTCGGGATGGGAAGGAGTGGGGCCAACTTGCTATGGTCACCAGGCATAAACTGTGGATGAGCTGCGCTAGCAGCTCATCAAATTCATAGAGTCTTTGTTCTCAGCTTTTATTCGATTGCGCACATTGGCATAAGTCTTTTGAACTGCACCAGGCAGTATCAAAGTTATAGGGTCAAGCCGCACGGGCAATTAGTACTGGTTAGCTTAACGCATTACTGCGCTTCCACACCCAGCCTATCAACGTCGTGGTCTACAACGACCCTTCAGGGGGCTCGAAGGCCCCGGCAGATCTCATCTTGAAACGAGTTTCCCGCTTAGATGCTTTCAGCGGTTATCTCTTCCACACGTAGCTACCCTGCGATGCCACTGGCGTGACAACAGGTACACCAGAGGTGTGTCCACTCCGGTCCTCTCGTACTAGGAGCAGGCTTCCTCAAATCTGCAGCGCCCACGGAAGATAGGGACAAAACTGTCTCACGACGTTTTAAACCCAGCTCACGTACCTCTTTAAATGGCGAACAGCCATACCCTTGGGACCGACTACAGCCCCAGGATGAGATGAGCCGACATCGAGGTGCCAAACACCGCCGTCGATATGAACTCTTGGGCGGTATCAGCCTGTTATCCCCAGAGTACCTTTTATCCGTTGAGCGATGGCCCTTCCATACAGAACCACCGGATCACTATGTCCTGCTTTCGCATCTGCTCGACTTGTCAGTCTCGCAGTTAAGCACGCTTATGCCATTGCACTATTAGCACGATGTCCGACCGTACCTAGCGTACCTTCGAACTCCTCCGTTACGCTTTGGGAGGAGACCGCCCCAGTCAAACTGCCTACCATGCACTGTCCCCGATCCCGATTAGGGACCTAGGTTAGAACCTCAAACGCACCAGGGTGGTATTTCAACGTCGGCTCCACCAGAACTAGCGTCCTGGCTTCAAAGCCTCCCACCTATCCTACACAGATCCGTTCAAAGTCCAATACAAAGCTACAGTAAAGGTTCATGGGGTCTTTCCGTCTTTCCGCGGGGAGATTGCATCATCACAAACATTTCAACTTCGCTGAGTCTCTGGAGGAGACAGTGTGGCCATCATTACGCCATTCGTGCAGGTCGGAACTTACCCGACAAGGAATTTCGCTACCTTAGGACCGTTATAGTTACGGCCGCCGTTTACTGGGACTTCAATCAAGAGCTTGCACCCCATCATTTAATCTTCCAGCACCGGGCAGGCGTCACACCCTATACGTCCACTTTCGTGTTTGCAGAGTGCTGTGTTTTTATTAAACAGTTGCAGCCACCGATTTTTTGCAACCCTTTTCTGCTCCGTTTGTTCAACTTCACATACCGAGGGCATACCTTCTCCCGAAGTTACGGTATCAATTTGCCGAGTTCCTTCTCCAGAGTTCTCTCAAGCGCCTTAGAATACTCATCTCGCGCACCAGTGTCGGTTTGCGGTACGGTCAATCAATAGCTGAAGCTTAGTGGCTTTTCCTGGAAGCAGGGTATCACTCACTTCGTGTGCAAGCACACTCGTTATCACGCCTCATCTAAGCCCGGCGGATTTGCCTACCAGGCACGACTACACGCTTGAACCACCTATTCCAACAGGTGGCTGAGCTAACCTTCTCCGTCCCCACATCGCACTATTGATCGGTACAGGAATATTGACCTGTTTCCCATCAGCTACGCATCTCTGCCTCGCCTTAGGGGCCGACTCACCCTACGCCGATGAACGTTGCGTAGGAAACCTTGCGCTTACGGCGAAGGGGCTTTTCACCCCTTTTAACGCTACTCATGTCAGCATTCGCACTTCTGATACCTCCAGCATCCGTTACCAGACACCTTCACAGGCTTACAGAACGCTCTCCTACCACGTGCAATAAATTGCACATCCGCAGCTTCGGTAACTGGCTTAGCCCCGTTACATCTTCCGCGCAGGACGACTCGATCAGTGAGCTATTACGCTTTCTTTAAATGATGGCTGCTTCTAAGCCAACATCCTGACTGTTTTAGCCTTCCCACTTCGTTTCCCACTTAGCCAATTTTAGGGACCTTAGCTGGCGGTCTGGGTTGTTTCCCTCTTGAGTCCGGACGTTAGCACCCGGTGCTCTGTCTCCCAAGCTGTACTCTGCGGTATTCGGAGTTTGCCTTGGTTTGGTAAGTCGCCATGACCCCCTAGCCAAAACAGTGCTCTACCCCCGCAGGTAATACTTGAGGCACTACCTAAATAGTTTTCGGAGAGAACCAGCTATTTCCAAGTTTGTTTAGCCTTTCACCCCTAACCACAGCTCATCCGCTGATTTTGCAACATCAGTCGGTTCGGACCTCCAGTACCTGTTACGGCACCTTCATCCTGGCCATGGTTAGATCACTTGGTTTCGGGTCTACACCCAGCGACTAAAAACGCCCTATTCGGACTCGATTTCTCTACGCCTTCCCTACTCGGTTAAGCTTGCCACTGAATGTAAGTCGCTGACCCATTATACAAAAGGTACGCCGTCACCCCTTACGAGGCTCCGACTTTTTGTAAGCATACGGTTTCAGGATCTATTTCACTCCCCTCCCGGGGTTCTTTTCGCCTTTCCCTCACGGTACTGGTTCACTATCGGTCGATTACGAGTATTTAGCCTTGGAGGATGGTCCCCCCATATTCAGACAGGATTACACGTGTCCCGCCCTACTTTTCTCTAGCTCAGTACCACCGACAAGTTTTCACATACAGGGCTATCACCTACTATGGCCGGCCTTTCCATGCCGTTTTGTTAACTCGTCGACTATCACTAGAAGGCTCTTCCGAATTCGCTCGCCACTACTATCGGAATCTCGGTTGATTTCTTTTCCTCTGGGTACTTAGATGTTTCAGTTCTCCAGGTTCGCTTCAACAGCCTATGTATTGAGCTGTTGATACCCTTGCGGGTGGGTTTCCCCATTCAGACATCTCCGGATCAAAGCTTATTTGCCAGCTCCCCGAAGCTTTTCGCAGGCTATCACGTCTTTCATCGCCTGTAATCGCCAAGGCATCCACCATATGCTCTTAGTCACTTGACCCTATAACTTTGATCTCTGTTGCCAGAGTTCGCCATTTGGAGTTCAAAGACTGGTGAGGTCTTGCACCTCACGCGTTATGCCGTAATGTGAATGATTCTTCGGTTGCGTTTTGCAACGCAGCCTAGAGAATGATTCGTCATTACATCGAATTCAAGTTCGTTGAATTCGTGTGACGCAATCAAATAGTTGCTGACGGCACGGTCACCTTCAAAGGTGTTTCCGTCAGCAACGCTGATTTTCGACTCTATGAATTTTTAAAGAACAGCCTATGGAGCAAAGCTCAATACAAAAGCAGTCTTGCAAAGACTGCTTTTGTATTGAAGTGAGCCAACTATTGTAGCACCGCATGGCGCTATCTTTTTTAAATTCTCAGTCTTTACACCAAGAATTTGTGGTGGAGGATGACGGGATCGAACCGACGACCCCCTGCTTGCAAAGCAGGTGCTCTCCCAGCTGAGCTAATCCCCCATTGTGGGTTGTCGCATTGGAAGTTTGGTGGGTCTAGTTGGGCTCGAACCAACGACCCCCGCCTTATCAAGACGGTGCTCTAACCAGCTGAGCTACAGACCCAAGCCATCAAAACTCTCGTCTCGACGGTGTCATCCAACAACCGATAAGTGTGGGCGTTCAAACTTGAATTGCTTGTTTTCCAGAAAGGAGGTGATCCAGCCGCACCTTCCGATACGGCTACCTTGTTACGACTTCACCCCAGTCACGAACCCCGCCGTGGTAAGCGCCCTCCTTGCGGTTAGGCTACCTACTTCTGGCGAGACCCGCTCCCATGGTGTGACGGGCGGTGTGTACAAGACCCGGGAACGTATTCACCGTGACATGCTGATCCACGATTACTAGCGATTCCGACTTCACGCAGTCGAGTTGCAGACTGCGATCCGGACTACGACTGGCTTTATGGGATTAGCTCCCCCTCGCGGGTTGGCAACCCTTTGTACCAGCCATTGTATGACGTGTGTAGCCCCACCTATAAGGGCCATGAGGACTTGACGTCATCCCCACCTTCCTCCGGTTTGTCACCGGCAGTCCCATTAGAGTGCCCTTTCGTAGCAACTAATGGCAAGGGTTGCGCTCGTTGCGGGACTTAACCCAACATCTCACGACACGAGCTGACGACAGCCATGCAGCACCTGTGTGCAGGTTCTCTTTCGAGCACTCCTCTATCTCTAAAGGATTCCTGCCATGTCAAAGGTGGGTAAGGTTTTTCGCGTTGCATCGAATTAAACCACATCATCCACCGCTTGTGCGGGTCCCCGTCAATTCCTTTGAGTTTCAACCTTGCGGCCGTACTCCCCAGGCGGTCAACTTCACGCGTTAGCTTCGTTACTGAGTCAATGAAGACCCAACAACCAGTTGACATCGTTTAGGGCGTGGACTACCAGGGTATCTAATCCTGTTTGCTCCCCACGCTTTCGTGCATGAGCGTCAGTACAGGCCCAGGGGATTGCCTTCGCCATCGGTGTTCCTCCGCATATCTACGCATTTCACTGCTACACGCGGAATTCCATCCCCCTCTGCCGTACTCTAGCCTTGCAGTCACAAAGGCAGTTCCCAGGTTGAGCCCGGGGATTTCACCTCTGTCTTACAAAACCGCCTGCGCACGCTTTACGCCCAGTAATTCCGATTAACGCTTGCACCCTACGTATTACCGCGGCTGCTGGCACGTAGTTAGCCGGTGCTTATTCTTACGGTACCGTCATGACTCCAGGGTATTAACCCGAAGCTTTTCGTTCCGTACAAAAGCAGTTTACAACCCGAAGGCCTTCATCCTGCACGCGGCATTGCTGGATCAGGCTTTCGCCCATTGTCCAAAATTCCCCACTGCTGCCTCCCGTAGGAGTCTGGGCCGTGTCTCAGTCCCAGTGTGGCTGATCGTCCTCTCAGACCAGCTACAGATCGTTGGCTTGGTAAGCTTTTATCCCACCAACTACCTAATCTGCCATCGGCCGCTCTAGTAGCACAAGGTCTTGCGATCCCCTGCTTTCATCCGTAGATCTCATGCGGTATTAGCCACTCTTTCGAGTAGTTATCCCCCACTACTAGGCACGTTCCGATGTATTACTCACCCGTTCGCCACTCGCCACCAGACCGAAGTCCGTGCTGCCGTTCGACTTGCATGTGTAAGGCATGCCGCCAGCGTTCAATCTGAGCCAGGATCAAACTCTACAGTTCGATCTTGAATTTAAGGTCTTGCGACCCACTCATAAAAACGGAATTGAAGTGAACTTCACTTCTATTCTCATGAGCGTTTGATTTGGCAATTCGCCTTCAAACGCCCACGCTTATCGGCTGTATCTTGTTAAAGATGCCTTGAAGATCAATTTCTTCAAGTTTCGCTCGCTGCGATCAGCGAAGCCTTGTATTGTAGCACAACTTTTCATCAACTCGCTCAAAGTTTTTTTTGAGCAAACCAGATCAGAAGATCTGGCGGAAACGGAGGGATTCGAACCCTCGATGAGGCTCTACACCCCATACTCCCTTAGCAGGGGAGCACCTTCGGCCACTCGGTCACGTTTCCGTTGAAGCCACTATTGTAAGCATGTTTTTGAGTGTTTTTTCAAAAACTGCCGCCAAATCGTCGAAATCCTCAGAGAACTCGACAAGCGCCTCTCACAAAAAAAGCAAAAGCCCGCTTTCGCGGACTTTTGCTTGCCTTGCGGCATGTCTGGCGGAAACGGAGGGATTCGAACCCTCGATGAGGCTCTACACCCCATACTCCCTTAGCAGGGGAGCACCTTCGGCCACTCGGTCACGTTTCCTAGGCGGTCGCCATTGTAACCAGCTTTTTGCTGCGCTCCGGACAACCGCTGTGCTTTTTAGCAATTATTCGCTCTTATCCAGACCGAATGCGGTGTGCAGAGCACGCACAGCCAGCTCCAGATACTTCTCGTCGATCACGACCGACGTCTTAATTTCCGAAGTAGAGATCATCTGGATGTTCACGTTTTCCTGGCTCAGCGCACGGAACATGGTGGATGCCACGCCCACATGGCTGCGCATACCGATGCCAACGATGCTGACCTTGGCGATATTGGGGTTACCCACCACTTCAGCCGCACCCAGAGCAGGCGCCACCTTCTCGCGCAGCAGGTCCAGCGCACGCTGGTAGTCGCCCTGATTCACGGTGAAGGAGAAGTCGGTCTTACCGTCCTTGGAGATGTTCTGAATGATCACGTCCACTTCGATGTTGGCATCGGCCACAGGGCCCAGGATGCCAGCAGCGATGCCGGGAGTGTCGGGCACGCCGAGCACAGAGATCTTGGCTTCACCACGGTTGAATGCGATGCCAGAAACGACGGCCTTTTCCATTTTTTCGTCTTCCTCAAAAGTAATCAGCGTGCCAGACTTGGCTTCCTCTTCCAAGTCGATGTCCCAGGGCGTGAAGCTGGAGAGCACACGCATGGGCACTTTGTATTTACCTGCGAATTCCACAGAGCGGATCTGCAGCACCTTGGAGCCCAGGCTGGCCATTTCCAGCATTTCTTCGAAGCTCACGGTACCCAGGCGCTTGGCAGCAGGCACCACGCGGGGGTCGGTGGTGTAGACACCATCCACATCGGTGTAGATCAGGCATTCGTCCGCCTTCAGCGCAGCAGCCACAGCTACAGCGGAAGTGTCAGAACCACCGCGACCCAGCGTGGTGATATTGCCTTCAGGGTCGATACCCTGGAAGCCAGTGATGATGACCACGCGACCCGCATCCAGATCCTTGCGCACACGGGCGTCATCAATGGATTCAATACGCGCCTTGGTGTAGCTGCTGTCGGTGCGCACAGGCACTTGCCAGCCCGCGTAGCTCACGGACTCCATACCCTCAGCCTGCAAAGCAATTGCCAGCAGTGCCGAAGAAGCTTGCTCGCCAGTAGCGGCCAGCATGTCCAGTTCGCGGTAGTACGAAGTTTTTGCAGCGCTAGGCGCCAGCTCACTGGCCAAGCCCAACAGGCGATTGGTTTCACCACTCATGGCGCTTGGGACCACCACCATCTGGTGACCAGCCCGAGCCCACTTGGCCACACGCTTGGCAACGTTGCGAATGCGCTCTGTCGAGCCCATCGAAGTGCCGCCGTATTTATGAACGATCAGTGCCATTGGATATTAGGTGACGAAACTGCTTGGCACGGCGCTGTTGGTACAAGGCGTGTTTTGGCGCGCCGCCGGTTTTCGTGCTCAAAAAAATTGGGACCAAAACTCAGGGATTGTACCAACCGAGTACTGTGCCTTTTCTTACGGCAAACCCGTAGCCGAGCTTGCAATGTATCTGGTGCCCACGGGTGCGGCAGGCTGCAATCAGGCGCTGCAATTCCTGCAGCTGCGCGGCCGATGGTGTGACGCCGTACTCCTGCAACAGCCAGTGCCGCAGCACATTGGCCTGGCGCTCTGTGCTGAGGCTTTGCAGCAGCTTAATCTGCGGCGGATTGCCCACCACCTGTAAATCCATCTGCGCCAACTCCTGCAGCAACTGCCTGGCCTGGGCGGCATGGGCACTGCTACGCGCAAAAGTGTCGCGAAACTGCGGAAACACCTGCTCCAGCACTGGCAGCAACTGCAGACGAATGCGGTTGCGGGTGTAGCAGTCCTGGGCGTTGGTTGGGTCTTCCACCCAGTCTATACCCCGCGCTTTCAGCCACACGCGGATATCGGCAGCACGCACAGCCAGCAAAGGGCGATGCCAGTCCAGATCATCGTTGCGCCAGCACGCAGGCATGGCGGCAAGCCCTGCGACACCGGCACCACGGGACAGGGCCAGCAGCAGGGTTTCCACCTGATCGTCCGCATGCTGGGCCAGTGCCACGCTGGCGGCAGGCGTGTGGAAAGCGGTTTTGGCATGCGCGGCCAGTGCGGCATAGCGGTGCTGGCGTGCAGCATCTTCCGGACTTTGCCCCTTGGCATGACGCGCATCTACATGCACCACCGCCAGCGGCACCTGCAACTGCGCACAGACAGCGCGGCAATGGGCTTCAAAAGTATCCGCCGCAGCTTGCAGGCCGTGGTGCACATGGATGGCATAGACCTGCCCGGGCCAGCGCTGCGCACATGCATGCAGCAGTGCCGTGGAGTCTGCACCGCCGCTGTAGGCCACAGCCACAGGCAAGGCGGGCGCAAAAGCCTGCATGGCCTGATCGACAGAAAGCGTCACCCTGACCTCTTTTTAAAAATTCATAGCTTGTAGCGCTTGATTTATAAGCATTTCAGATACTTTTACATCTCAAAACCAAGCTAAACAAGTGCTAGAAGCTATCAATATTGAAATAGACAATGGCCCAACAAAAATGGCCCCACAGGGCCATTTCAGTGTCAGTCAAACACGCTGACAGCACAAGCTGCCAAGCGGTGATTAGCTGGCTTTGGTGTCGTTGAAGCGACCATAGCTTTGCAGGCGCTCGTAGCGGCGCTCCTGCAGTTCCTGGGGCTTGAGGTCTGCCAGCTGGCGCCATGCATCATTCAATGCGCGCTTGAGCAGGCTGGCCATGTGCTTGTGGTCACGGTGCGCACCGCCCACAGGCTCGTTGACGATTTTGTCGACCACACCCAGGGCCTTGAGACGGTGTGCGGTGATGCCCATGGCTTCCGCGGCCAGCTCAGCCTTCTCGCCCGTCTTCCACAGAATGGAAGCGCAGCCTTCAGGGCTGATCACGGAATAGACGGAGTACTGCAGCATCAGCACCTGGTCGGCCACGGAAATCGCCAGCGCGCCGCCGGAGCCACCTTCACCAATGATGGTGGTGATGATGGGCGTCTGCAGCTGTGCCATTTCGTAGATGTTGCGGCCAATGGCTTCGGACTGGCTGCGCTCTTCCGCGTCAATGCCAGGGAAAGCACCGGGCGTATCCACAAAGGTGAACACAGGCAGCTTGAACTTCTCGGCCGTCTTCATCAGGCGCAGAGCCTTGCGATAGCCTTCGGGCTTGGTCATACCAAAGTTGCGCAGTGCGCGCTCCTTGGTATCACGGCCCTTCTGGTGACCGATGACCATGCAGGGCTGGCCGTTAAAGCGCGCTAGGCCTCCGACGATGGACTTGTCATCCGCAAAGTGGCGGTCACCGTGCATTTCCACAAAATCGGTAAAGCACTCACGCACGTAGTCCAGCGTATAGGGACGCTCAGGGTGGCGTGCAATCTTGGTGATTTGCCAAGGGGTCAGATCACTGTAGATGTCCTTGGTCAGCTGATTGCTCTTTTTGCTGAGTCGATCAATCTCGTCCGAGATGTCCACCGCATTTTCAGTCTGCACGTAACGCAGTTCTTCGATTTTGGCTTCGAGCTCAGCAATAGGCTGTTCAAAGTCCAGAAAGGTTTTCTTCGCCAAGTTATTTCTCCTTGTCCCGGCCTGCGCGAGGGGCCTGAGGATGTATCAATAGGCCACAGGCTGCGGGTCGAGCGAGCGCCAAATATACCAAGTTGCCACGGTGCACCAAGGTTTCCAGGCCTCAGCCACTTCGCGGGCATCACTGCGACTGACGGGGTCGCCCGAGAAGTAGCTTTCGCTGATTCCCTTGAGCAGCCCTGCGTCATCCAACGGCAGAACATTGGGCCGCAGCAGGTAAAAAATCAAAAACATCTCTGCCGTCCAGCGGCCAATGCCACGGATGGCGGTGAGCTCTGCAATGATGGCTTCATCATCCATCCGCTCCCAGTCCTGCACGTGCAGGCGGTCTTCCGTGAAGTGCAGCGCCAGATCGACCAGATAGTCCACCTTGCGTGCGGACAGGCCTGCGCCACGCATGTCATCCACCTTCAGCAGCAGCACATTGGCTGGCGTCAGATCGGTGAGCAAGGCACTGAAGCGCTTCCACGTGGCCGAGGCAGACTTCACAGACACCTGCTGCCCCACGATGGAACGCGCCAGCGTGATGAAGGGGTCGCCGCGCGTTTGCAGCGCTTCTGCACTGTACTGCGGAATCAGTCGGCGCATCACCCGGTCTTTCTTGACCAGGTGCTTGCAGGCTTCCGCCCAGTACGCAGGCGCATGCGCGGGAGGGGCAGGCAATTCTTTGGGAATGGGAGACATAGGTTTTACAGCCAGTGTTTACTGGGCTGCCTCCCACGTTGTACCAGTGGGCGAATCCTTGAGCACAATGCCCTGCTCCAGCAATTCCTTACGGATGCGGTCGGCTTCTGCCCAGTTCTTGGCCGCCTTGGCAGCTGCACGTGCGGCAATCTGCGCCTCGATAGCAGCAGCATCCACACCGGCAGCACCCGCCTGCAGGAACTGCTGAGGATCATCCTGCAACAGACCCAGGCAAGCGCCCAGTGCCTTCAGCAAGCCAGCCAACTCGGGCGACTTGCTGCGATTGACTTCACCAGCCAGGTCAAACAGCACTGCCACCGCTTCGGGCGTGCCAAAGTCTTCGTCCATGGCGGCCTTGAAGCGCGCTGCATGGGGTTCTGCCCAGTCAATAGCCACTTCAGCAGGGGCCACCAGACTCAGCGCGGTGTACAGGCGCTTGAGAGCGCCACGCGCGTCGTCCAGGTGCACGTTGGAGTAATTCAGCGGACTGCGGTAGTGGCTGCGCACCACGAAGAAACGCACGGTTTCCGCGTCGTATTCCTTGAGCACATCACGGATGGTGAAGAAGTTGCCCAGCGACTTGGACATCTTTTCGTTGTCCACATTGATGAAGCCGTTGTGCATCCACACCTGCGCAAACGGCTTGCCGGTCGCGCCTTCGCTCTGTGCGATTTCGTTTTCGTGGTGGGGAAACTGCAGGTCAGCGCCACCGCCGTGGATGTCAAAGCTCTCGCCCAGCATCTCACAGCCCATGGCCGAGCACTCGATGTGCCAGCCGGGGCGGCCTTCGCCAAAGGGGCTGGCCCATTTCACATCAGCAGGCTCTTCGGGCTTGGAGGATTTCCACAGCACAAAGTCCAGCGGGTCATGCTTACCATCCTGCACAGCCACACGCTCACCGGCATTGAGCTCGTCCAGCGACTTGCCCGAGAGCTTGCCGTAGCCGGGAAACTTGCGTACAGCAAAGTTCACATCGCCATTGCCTGCCTGGTAAGCCAGGCCTTTGTCCTGCAGCGTACCAATCATCTTGAGCATCTGCGGCACGTATTCGGTGGCACGAGGCTCAAAGGTGGGGCGCTCAATACCCAGGGCGTCGGCGTCCTGGTGCAAGGCATCGATCATGCGATCGGTCAGGCTGCGAATGGTTTCGCCGTTTTCCACGGCGCGCTTGATGATCTTGTCGTCAATGTCCGTGATGTTGCGCACATAGGTGACGCGATAGCCGCTTGCGCGCAGCCAGCGTTGCACCACGTCAAAGGCGACCATGGAACGAGCATGGCCCAGGTGGCACAAGTCATAAACCGTCATGCCGCAGACATACATGCGGACATGTCCGGGTTCAAGCGGCGAAAACGCTTCCAATGCACGCGACAGCGTGTTGTAGATACGCAAACTCATGGAGTGACAGAAACGGAAGTGGGGTGAGAGCGGCCGTCGTGCGACCCGCTCCAGCAGCTGGGCTACACGCCCAAGCAACAAGGGGTACTGCACCGCTTTCGCGTCAATACCCCTCAGCTACAATCTTCCGGAGTATAAGCCCAGCACACTGCAGGGCTCTTCTGGCCCTTGGAAAGCACCCACATGTCTTCTTACCTCCGCCCACAATCCTTGCTGCGCCTGCTGGCCGTGTCTGGTTTTTTGCTCGCTGGCTCGGCGCAGGCCGATATGTATGGGGATGTCTCCGCCCTGACCAAGGCTGGCAACACTGCCGAAGCCATTGCCAAAGCTGATCAATACCTGAGCAGCAACAGCCGTGACCCCCAGATGCGCTTTCTCAAGGGCGTGGCCCAATCCAAGGCAGGAGATCTGCAAGCAGCCGCAGCCACTTTTGAGGCGCTGATTCAGGAATACCCAGAGCTGCCTGAGCCCTACAACAACCTGGCCGTCATCTACGCCAACAATGGTGAGCTCAACAAGGCGCGTGACGCACTGGAAATGGCTGTGCGCAACAACCCGAACTACGCTGTAGCGCATGAAAACCTGGGTGATATTTATGCACGCCTGGCGCATGCGTCCTACAACAACTCCATCAAGCTCAACAGCAACAACCGGGCGCTGAAGCTCAAACTCAGTACGCTGACGGAGATGCTGCAGCCCGCTGCCGCGCAGTAACGCCTTTTCTCTTACTGGGCCAGCCATGTGCTGGCCTTGCCTTGATCGCACACAGACACTACCATGCGCCTGACCCGCAGAACCCTGAACCTGTCCCTCACCGGCCTGCTGCTTGCAGGCATGACCAGCCTTGCTGCTGCGCAGGATGCCAAGCAGCCGCGCGTGCAGTTCAACACCAGCATGGGAGATTTTGTGGTGGAGCTAGCACCCACCAAGGCTCCCAAGACGGTGGAGAACTTTCTGCAATACGTGAACGACAAGCACTACGACGGCACCGTGTTCCATCGCGTGATTGATGGCTTCATGATTCAGGGCGGTGGCTTTACGGCCGACATGCAGCAAAAGCCCACCCGCGACCCCATTCCGCTGGAGGCACGCAACGGCCTGAAGAACGACCGCTACACCATTGCCATGGCACGCACTGGCAACCCCAACTCGGCCACAGCCCAGTTCTATATCAATGTGGCGAACAACGACATGCTCAACGCGCCCAATCCAGATGGCCATGGCTATGCGGTATTTGGCAAGGTTGTGCAAGGCCAAGCGGTGATCGACAAAATCCGCACCGTAGCCACTGGCAACCGGGGCATGCATCAGAATGTGCCCAAGGACCCCGTCACCATTGTTTCCGCTCGCGTTCTGCCCTGAAGCAGCTCGCTGGCTTTTCTGCCCTTTTACTGAAAGTTTTTCATGAGCAATCCTCAAGTTGAATTGCACGTCACCATCAACGTAGCTGACACAGCTACCCAAGGCGTGATCACCCTGGAACTGGATGCCAAGAACGCACCCAAGACCACTGAGAACTTCCTGAACTACGTCAACAACGGCTTTTACGACGGCACGATCTTTCACCGCGTGATCAAGAACTTCATGATCCAGGGTGGCGGCTTCACTGCTGACATGAAGCAAAAGCCCACCAACGACCCCATCGAAAACGAAGGCAAGAACGGCCTGAAGAACGATAAGTACAGCATCGCCATGGCTCGCACCAGCGACCCTCACAGCGCTACAGCCCAATTCTTCATCAACGTGGTGGACAACGACTTCCTGAACCACACCTCCCCCACACCTCAAGGCTGGGGCTATGCAGTGTTTGGCAAAGTGGTCAAGGGCACCGAAGTGGTAGACGCCATCAAGAAGGTGCGCACGACACGCCGCGGCTTCCACGACGACGTGCCTTTTGACGTCGTGGTGATCGACAAGGCTGTGGCCCTGTAATTCACGCCCATGCCACCGTTGGACCTAGCCATACCGCCAACGTACATGTCTTCGACCGTGCCTGCCATGCCAGAGCTCATCGCTCCTGCGCACTGGCGCACGGTTGAATTCATTTCCGACCTGCATCTGGACCCAGACGAGCCCGCCACAGTGCAGGCCTGGCGCGACTATTTGAGCAGCAGCCAGGCCGATGCGATCTTTTTGCTGGGCGATATCTTTGAAGTCTGGGTGGGTGACGATGCCCTGCTGGAAGCTGACAGTTTTGAAGCCAAATGTGCCCAAACACTAAGCACAGCAAGCGCAAGGCGCTCCTTATTTTTCATGGTGGGCAACCGTGACTTTCTGGCGGGTGATGCTTTCCTGCAGGCCACAGGCATGACGGGACTGGCAGACCCCACGGTACTGGCCTGGGGTGAGCACCGCATGGTGCTCAGCCATGGCGATGCACTGTGCCTTGATGATGTGGAGTACCAGCAGTTCCGGGCACTCAGCCGCTCTGCCGCATGGCAGCAGCAGCTGCTGAGCCAGCCACTGGCCGTGCGCCGCGCAATTGGGAAGTCCGCGCGCTCCGAAAGCGCGCAGCGCAAGCAGTCAGGCGCCACCTATGCCGACGCTGACCCCGGCATGACAGCCAGCTGGCTGCAACAGGCCAGGGCGCAATGGCTGATTCACGGTCATACCCACCGCCCCGCAGACCATGCCCTGCCCGATGGGCGCATGCGTATCGTATTGAGTGACTGGCATATCGATAGCAATCACCACCGCGCGGAAATCCTTCGCGTGACACCGACCACCTGGGAACGCATTCCCTTTCCGGGTGGATGAAGGCTTTTCGCCTCATGCAGCAGAGATGGGTGCTGCATTGCCCCATAGCAGCACTCAACCACACCAATAGGTGATTGCACCAATATGGCGCACACTTAGGAACTAAAATGGTGCCGATCAGAATGCTTTGAAAAATTCAAAGCTTATTGCACCAACTTGGTGAATTACCACCTGGCCCATGAAGCTTGCCACTTCATGGGCTTATGCATGTATACACATGCAAGCGGAACGAATTCAAGCTGGCACACAAACTGCTTTGCTAACCGCGTACTTTCTATGAAGCGCTTTTCCAGGAGAACCTGATGGCTAAGACCGTTGCAGACGTGATGAACATGGTGAAGGAGAATGAGGTCAAGTTCATTGACCTGCGCTTCACCGACACCCGCGGCAAGGAGCAGCACGTAACTGTGCCTGTGTCGCACTTTGACGAAGACAAGTTCACTTCGGGCCATGCGTTCGACGGTTCGTCGATCGCTGGCTGGAAGGGTATTGAAGCATCGGACATGCAGCTGATGCCCGACCCCAACACCGCCAACATCGACCCCTTCTTTGAAGAAACCACACTGTTTCTGCAGTGCGATGTGATCGAGCCCGGTGATGGCAAGGCCTATGACCGTGACCCCCGCTCTGTCGCCAAGCGCGCAGAAGCCTACCTGAAGGCTTCGGGCCTCGGCGACACCGCCTACTTCGGTCCAGAACCTGAATTCTTCATCTTCGATGGCGTGCGCTGGAGCACAGAAGCCCACAACCCCTTCTACGAAATCGAAGAGTACGAAGCACCCTGGAACACAGGCGCTAAGTTTGAAGGCGGCAACCGCGGTCACCGTCCTCGCGTCAAGGGCGGCTACTTCCCCGTGCCTCCTGTCGACAGCACGCAAGACATGCGCGCAGAGATGTCCCTGATCCTCGAATCTCTGGGCATTCCTGTCGAAGTGTTCCACCACGAAGTTGCTGGTGCCGGCCAGAACGAGCTGGGCACCAAGTTCTCGACCCTGGTGGAACGCGCTGACTGGACCCAAGTACAAAAGTACGTGATCTGGAACGTGGCCAACACCTACGGCAAGACCGCGACCTTCATGCCCAAGCCCTACAACGGCGACAACGGCTCCGGCATGCACGTGCACCAGTCCGTATGGAAGGATGGCAAGAACCTGTTCGCCGGTGACGGCTATGCCGGTCTGTCTGACTTCGCGCTGTACTACATCGGCGGCATCATCAAGCACGCCCGCGCCCTGAACGCCATCACCAACCCTTCGACCAACTCGTACAAGCGTCTGGTGCCCGGCTTTGAAGCGCCCGTGAAGCTGGCTTACTCTGCCAAGAACCGCTCCGCTTCCATCCGTATTCCTTACGTGAGCAACCCCAAGGGCCGCCGCGTGGAAGCGCGCTTCCCCGATCCTATGATGAACCCCTACCTGGGCTTTGCTGCCCTGCTGATGGCGGGTCTGGACGGCGTGGAAAACAAGATCCACCCCGGCGAAGCTGCAACCAAGGACCTCTACCACCTGCCCCCAGAGGAAGACAAGCTGGTGCCCACCGTGTGCCACAGCCTGGATCAGGCACTGGAAGCACTGGACGCAGACCGCGCCTTCCTGACCAAGGGCGGCGTGTTCAGCGACAGCATGATCGATGCCTACATCGAACTAAAGATGGGCGAAGTGACCCGCTACCGCCAGTCCGTACACCCTGTCGAATACGACATGTACTACTCGCTGTAATCCACGGGATTGCTGTGCTCCTGCAAAGGAGTGCAGCCCACCTGCAAAAAATGGCAACCCCACGGTTGCCATTTTTTTCGGAAAACTTCCATGAATGCGCGCAATCAATCAAAGACAAGCCATGCAGCACATTGCAAAATGCGGCGACCCTTTCAGAGGAAATGGGATGGATGCTTTTGATTGGAGGCAAAAAATGCACCGATGGATCGTCATGCTGGCAGGCAGCTGTATGAGCACAGTCATGTTGTACGGAACAGCCATGGCCCAGGACCAGATATACCGCTGCGGCAATGAGTACACCAATAACGCCACCATCGCCAAGCAGCGCAACTGCCAGGTGGTAGAAGGCGGTCATGTGACCGTGGTACACACAGACAGCCCACGCTCAGGCAGCAAACCCTCTGCCAGCGCAGACAGCAAGCCAAGCCCGAACCGCGCGGCCAAAGTAGACCCTGTCCAGCAAGAATCGCGTGACAGCGATGCCCGCAGCATCCTGCAGGCAGAGCTCGAAAGAGCGCAGCAAAGGCTCCAGGCACTCCAGGAAGAGTACAACGGCGGCAACCCCGTCAAAACTGCGCTGGAACTGCGCAACCCGCAGGTCTACATGGAACGGCTGGAAGCCTTGAAAGCCAATATCGCACGCCAGGAAGCTGATATTGCAGGCATTCAGCGTGAACTCTCGCGCCACAAAGGCAATTAATTCATAGATTTGATTTCATGCATCCAGATTCCTCCAGCCCAGCCCAGCGTTTTGCCGCTCTGGACCTGCTGTCTACGCTGACCGCTGTAGTCGATCAGCAAGGTCTGCTTATTTTTGCGAATGCCGCGCTGGAAAGTGCCATGGGTATCTCGCGCCGCATGCTGGAGGGCAGCGAGTTTGCCCAATACCTGTCCGCACCATCATTGCTGCAAAGCGGCCTGCAGGCTGCAGATGGCCAAAGCTACGCAGCCATGAGTTTTGATACCAGCCTGCTGTGCAACAGCCAGGATGCGCTGTTTGTGCATGTCACCGTCACACCGGTCGAACACACGAACTACAAGCTGATTGAGCTGTGGATGCTGGAGCAGCAAGCCCGGCAAGACCGTGAAGAGCGCCTGGTGGAGCAGGCCCAGGCCAACAAAGAGCTGGTGCGCAATCTGGCCCATGAAATCAAAAATCCGCTGGGTGGCATCAGGGGTGCAGCGCAGTTGCTGGAAATGGAACTGGACAGCAGAGAGTTGCACGAATACACCCAGGTCATCATCCACGAGGCGGACCGCCTGCAAAGCCTGGTCGATCGTCTGCTGGCACCGCACCGCCATCCCCACCAGCTCACCGACCTTAATATTCACGAAGTGTGTGAGCGCGTGCGATCACTGGTGCTGCTGGAATACCCGCAAGGCCTCAAGATCCGACGCGACTACGACATCTCCATCCCAGAGTTCAAGGGCGACCGGGAACAGCTCATACAAGCTCTGCTGAACATTGTGCAGAACGCAGCACTGGTCTTGTCCGACACCATTACCACTGGTGGTAATGCTGAAATCACCTTGCGCACCCGGGTTGCGCGTCAGGTGACGATTGGCCGCCAGCGCCACAGACTGGCATTGGAATTGCATGTCATTGACAACGGCCCCGGCGTACCGGATCACATCAAGGAGCGGATTTTTTTCCCTCTGGTCACCGGACGGGATGGAGGCTCAGGTTTAGGACTGCCGCTGGCACAGACTTTTGTGCAGCGCCACCATGGTCTTATTGAATGCGAAAGCATGCCTGGGCGCACGGACTTCCGTATTCTGATCCCGCTGCCATAAGACTTCGGGCCGACAACCATGCACAGCAACGGAAGGTAAACACAGCATATGAAGCCGATCTGGATAGTAGATGACGACCCCTCGATCCGCTTCGTCTTAGAAAAGGCGTTGGCTCGCGAGAATCTGGAAACCCGAAGTTTCAGCAACCCTCGTGAAGTGCTGCATGCACTGGCAGAGATTCCTGAGGGTGATCCATCGCATCAAGGCCCCCGGGTACTGGTCAGCGATATTCGCATGCCTGGCGGCTCCGGCCTGCAGCTGCTGGAAGAGGTACACACCCAGCACCCTGGCCTACCCGTCATCATCATGACGGCATATTCGGATCTGGACAGTGCAGTCTCTGCATTCCAGCACGGCGCATTCGAATATCTGCCCAAGCCTTTTGACCTGCCCAAGGCCGTAGAGCTGATCCGCCGTGCCGTGGAAGAAACCGAGCATGAGCTGGTCGCCGAAGAGCGTATCAGTGCCATGCCTGAAATGCTGGGACAAGCCCCAGCCATGCAGGATGTCTTCCGCGCCATTGGCCGCCTGAGCCAGAGCGCAGTGACCGTGCTGATCACTGGTGAGTCTGGCGCAGGCAAGGAGCTCGTCGCACGCGCACTGCACAAGCACTCTCCCGTATCCAATGGCCCCTTTGTAGCCATCAACACGGCCGCCATTCCAAAAGATCTGCTGGAGTCCGAGCTGTTTGGTCACGAACGTGGCGCGTTCACGGGCGCCCAAACCCAGCGCCGTGGTCGCTTTGAACAGGCCGAAGGCGGCACACTCTTTCTCGATGAAATTGGCGATATGCCTTTTGATCTGCAGACACGCCTGCTGCGCGTGCTTTCTGACGGGCAGTTCTACCGCGTCGGTGGTCACACAGCCGTCAAGAGCAATGTGCGCGTGATTGCAGCCACCCACCAGAATCTGGAGCAGCGCGTCAAGGACGGCGTCTTCCGCGAAGACTTGTTCCACCGTCTGAACGTGATTCGCCTGCGCCTGCCTTCCCTGCGTGAGCGCGCGGAAGACATTCCCATGCTGGTCAGGCACTTCCTGCAGCGCAGTGCCAAGCAGCTCGGCGTAGAACCCAAACGCATTTCCGAAGCTGCCCTGCAGCGCCTGGTGCAATTCAAGTTCCCGGGCAATGTGCGCCAGCTGGAAAACATCTGCCACTGGCTGACAGTAATGGCACCTGCGCAGCAGATTTCCCTGCAGGACCTGCCCCCAGAGGTGCTGGAAAGCGATGGCAAGCCAGCGCCACAGCCAGCCTTGGCAGAAGCAGAAGGCCAGCCGCTGGATACGCCTTCACCACTGCCCAATACGGCCTCCACGGTGCAAGCTGCGCCAGAAGGCCTGGCGGCTGCAGACAACTGGAGAAGCTTGCTGGAAGCCGAAGCTCGCAAACTGTTGCAGACTGAAGGCAAGGATGTCTGGGACATTCTGAGCCAGCAATTTGAATCCAGCCTCATCACCACCGCGCTTACGCTGACCCATGGCCGCAGAATGGAAGCTGCCCAGCGCCTGGGGATTGGCCGCAACACCATTACCCGGAAAATTCAGGAGCTCGGTCTAGACAGCGCAGAGCGTCTGGCCCAGGACGAAGCCCGATAAACCACCGCGCCAACACCGCTAATGCCGTTCACAACCGTGAACGGCATTTGTTTTTTGCAGGGGATCAGATATTCAGCAGCAGGCGCTTACTCTGAAGGCATCGCTAGAGCACTGCAGTCTCATACTGGAGTCAGCGACTGGCACCACGGCTTGCGCAGCCCCCGCTATTCGTCCTACATCTACCGCTTATCTCTACCGACTGTCAAAAAATTGCAGTCGTTGACAATTGATTGCTGCGGTGCAGAAAGCCGTACATGCATCCATTGACACTTCATATGCGGTTTTACATCACACCATCAGCAACACCGTCTGCCCCCCAGCTACTGGGCGCCCAAAACGCCTACACGCTCAGTGTCATTGACATACAGATGCGCTTGCTGGCCGATCTGGAAAATCAGTACTGGCGCAAACATTTTGCACACCGCCCCTATTACGTAGCGGGACGCAGCTACGACCAATACCAGCCTGCGTATGAGCTGGGCTGGCTCCATGCCGTACAGCACCCACTCTCAAGCTTTGACACGCTCGAAGCACATCTTGCCCAGCAGTGGAGCAGCCAGCGCACCACCAGTCTGCTGTCATGGAAAGAGGCGCGCTCTGCTGTCCAGGACGGCTGGCGGCATGCACTGCAACAGCAGCATGCATGGCAGCAACCTGCCGCACCAGCCTCCTCGCTGACACCGGAAATGGCCAGAATGCTGAAGTCACTCTATCGGCACGGCCTGCATCTGTCGGGTGAACTGACACGCCTTGCACAAATGCGCGTGAGTGACTTTGTCACCGAAGTCGTCAATCAGCATGCACGGATGTTGCGTGACTTTTCACGCAGTCTGGCAAAGCTTCCCGTCGTACGACGTACATCACAGTCGTTCAGCCATAGACTGGTCCACAAAATGCGCAGGCACTGGAGTTCCATGCAGTCTCATCTGCTGGAAGCTGACCCTGAGTCCCTGCTGCTGGAGTGTGAGCAAAAAGAGTATGAGCTGCTGCAGGCCTACCAGCGTACTTGCGAGTACGCGTTACCAGAGCATGTGCATCACATCCTGCAGCAGCAAAGCCTGCAGCTGCGACAGCAACTGGAAAAACTCCGTCTGGCGCGCAGCCTCCGGGACTTCTGAGCACACAAAGTCTGAATGCTGTAGTCCACAAAACTTGCTTTATATCGAGCAGTCCTCCCACAGGCCATGCACAACAAGCAATTCAACAATTGCTTGCATGCACGGCCAGCACATGTTGGCACAGTAGGTGAAGGGATTTAAAAATGACAATGCACTACACAGGAGCTTTACTCGGACGAAACGCAGTCATAGAGTTTCCAGAGAGTACAGCGTATGTGAGTTATTCAGTGCGCGGAGAGCTGAAGTGGAAAGTAACGGACAAACACGGCAATGTCACACAGGGACAGGAACGCCTGAGTTACCTGCAACTGTCTGACAAGCTGCATTTTCTGAACTGGGTAGAAAAAACAGGTTTTACCGTCAGCCAGGTCATTGATACAGAGACCTGCACCGTCAAGGCCTTCTGGTCCTCCGCAGATGAAATGAGCGATTCTGGCCATCGCGCATCCATGTTCGTGAACGGAACTTTCCGTTTCGCCTGAACCACCCAGGCCCTGCTTCATAAACAAACAGCCCTTGCCTGAAGCAAGGGCTGTTTGTTTGCACTGTAGAAAGTGTGTCGATGACGAGACTTAGCGCTTGATTTCGCTTTCAACAACCAAGTCCAGCACATCCACATACTTGGACGCATCAGCTGGTGCATTTTGATTGGTGTAGCGCTTGATGCGCAAAATATTGCGCACATTGGGCTGCTTGCTGTAGCCCTCAATGGAGCCATAGTAATTGCCCCATGTGCCAAAGCCTTGCTTGATGCCCTGGGCATCATATTTGACTTCACGCACTTGCAAGCACTGCGCGTTCTCCACCAATGGATGGTGACAGACTACTTTATCGGGAGCAACCTCCAGAAACATCTGCTCGCTCGGACCATACAGTGTTTCATAGGTGGGTTTGCCCTTGAGCTCCCAGACCACCCCACCCTGGAAAGTGAGCGCCAGTACAGGCGCATTCTCAGAACCGGTGATCTTCCAGGATTGCACCTTGGGCAGCTGCTGGGCGACCTGCCGCTCCAGAGCCATCATCTTTTCATCATTGCAGGCCATCATGGTGGAGACCATGCGGCTGACTTGCAGCGCATCACCCTGAGCTTCATAGCTGCCATGCATGTTGTTGCAAAGGCGCTTGACCACCAGTGCATTCTCGCCAGTGAACAGCAGCTCCACAGGAACGCGACTGGCTGCAACGCTACGCTGCCATTGCATGTCGGTGCTGCCATCCACATCTCGCACCTGGTTCAACTGCCAGTGATGGGTCTGCAGCGAGACAGGCGTCGACGCGCTCGTTGGTTGTGGACGTTTTTGCACATCCGTGGCATGCGTACAGCCCAGCGCAAAAGTGGTCAGTACACAAGCTGCAGCAATTGATTTCAGAGACGACATCGCGCCATTTCCTTTTCGTTATGAGCTACTCACGCGCTTCTGTCAGCCTGCGGCCAACGGGTACAACCAAGCTTGTTGTCTTGACTTCGAAAACAAGCTCTTATGTGCCGCGTGAGCAAGATCCAAGCATATGAAACTGCAGCTTGGAGCTTGCCCTTAGAAGCCCTGCACCTTCAGTTCGTTGTATCTAATTGTTTGTGAGACTTCTTCCCGATACGTTTTGAGACAAATTATCTGTAAAACGCCTGCTTTCTGTCTGAGTACACTACCTCTTAAGCTCCTAAAAAGTGAGCAATTTACACGAAAACAAGCTGGTTTTTTTCACAAGGTGCACAATGACGGCTTTACGGAATTCGGTCATGTTTCTGGTACGCATGGGCAAGTCAACACACGGGATGAACGCAGCTTTTACAGGCCTTGGCATCGCAATGCTGCTGGCAGGCTGTTCTGGCTTAGGGCATAGCCAGATGCCGGAGGCCATGCCCAAGGTAGAGGAGCAATTTGGCTCTGCTGCTACGTATTCACGCATGTTTGAAGCGACTCCCGCACAGACTTGTGAAGCTGCACGCCGGGCACTGCTAAGCCAGGGATATGTCATCAACAAGGCTGACAAGGAAGTGGTGGAAGGCCAGAAAAGCTTTCAGCCCAAGGCCGACCGCCATGTGCAGATGAATATTCGCGTGACCTGCGTGATCGAAGGCAGCGACAACACACTCAGCGTAGGTTTCGTGAGCGCGCTGCAAGACACCTTTGCTCTCAAGATGGCCAGCAACTCCGCCAGTGTTGGCGTCAGCATGCTCGGCACCGTCTCCGTACCAGTGGCTGCCGGTCATGACTCTATGATCAAGATTGGCAGTGAAACCGTCAGCAGCGACAAGTTCTACGACAGCTTCTTTGAACTCATGCACCGCTACCTGCTGATCGACCCTGCTTCTGCACGTACGGGCAGCAAGTAAACCTCATTCACAGGCCGTCATGACAGGCCTTCTGAGGCGAGTATTCACCTCTTGTTTTCTCTGTTTTCCATAGCTTGAAACGCTGCATTCTTGAGCTTGCGCAGAAAGTTCTATTCCTGCTGGCATGACACTTTGCAGCCATGCTGCGCGGCGCAACTGCCATACAGACTGACTGAAGGAAAACATTCATGCAAGCATTTCGTATCGTCATGATTGGTGCAGGAGAAACCGGTGCACCACTGCTGCAGCAACTGCTGCAATCTGGCTTTATTCAGGTCGCAGGCGTGGCAGATCTGAATCTGGATCTGCCCGGCATCGCCCTGGCCCGTGAGCACGGCGTGCCCGTGTCTGACAACTTCATGGACTTTGTGCGCCAGGGCGAGGAGGTGGACATCATCATCGATGTCACCGGCGTAGCCAAGGTGCGCGAGCAGTTGCGTCAGTACATGGTGGAAAGTGGCAATACGCACACGCTGATCATGCACGAGCGCATTGCGCTGCTCATGATGTCGCTGTCCGCTGGCAAGCTGGTGGACGGCAAGCACGGCACACAGGCATACGCTTAAAATTAATAGCTGCTAACGCTTTCTACATCAGCGTTAGAGCCATATTCTTAACAAAAAGGGCTACCCATGGGTAGCCCTTGCTGTTTGGAACGCGGTATCGCTGCTGCTTACAGCACGCTACCGATGCCCAGCAGCTGCTGCAGCGTCTGGGGCTGCTCATTGAGCTTGAACTCACCTTCCGAGAAGCTCAGGGTCGCACTCACACCGTCTGCCCCTTGCTTGAGAACGCCGTTATCAATCAGCATTTGCAGACGCTGTTGCACACCCTTTTCGACGGCGGCCTGCAGCTCTTCTTCCTCAACCTCACTCCCCATCTGCTCCAGCAACTGGACATAGTCGTTGCGCACTCGGCCGTCCATGATGAGCTTGATAAACTGCACAGGCATGGACAGCTGTACCTGCCCGGCCATATCCATGGCAGGGTCAAAGGCTTGCGGCTGTTCGCCTACATAGCGCAGGAAAGCGGACAGCGCCACCGGGCCATCACTGCTGTCCATACTCAGACGCTGGATCTGCAGCTCTGGCTTACCTTCCAGCAGCAGAGGCAGCGTCTCAATCAGCTGGTTGACCTGCTCATCTGTGCTGCCTGCCGTCTGCATCATGCCCATCCACTGCTCAAACCAGGGCGCATTGATATTGTTTGCCTGGATCTGCAGCAGGATGTTCTTGGTGCTGAAGCTCGGGCTTTGCAGCTCCTTGACATGCAGCGACATGTCCGAACTCAGCAATTCCTGCTTGAGCTGGTTCACGCTCTTGATCTCAACGCCCTGCACGCTGACCGTCGATTCATCGGTGGCATCACGCACATTCAGATGCTCCAGCTGCATGGCACTGGAACCTAGCCAGAAACTGTAGCCCTGTGGAATACGGGCATCAAATCTCAGCTCCGCACCGGACATTTCCATGCGGCTGCCGTCCTGCTCTTCAGCCTGCACAGCAGGCATGCGTGCAAAGCCCTTGGTGGCATCCATCTCTGCAGACATCGTCCACTCCATCTGCAGCCCCCCCCAGGTCAGGGCTGAACCATCTTCAAACGCTGCCTTGAAGCTGGGTGACTCCATGTGGTTGGAGGTTGCGCCCGACCAGTCCGCCAATGCCGTCCATTCCAGCGGTGCGCGCTGCTCTAGGGCCTTGACCAGTGCAGGGTCTGTACCTTCAGGTAGCAGGAAGCGGGACACCACTTTGGCGGCTTTACCCATGGGCCATGGTCCATGCAGGATGTCATGCTTGGCCGTGATTTCATAGGTGTCATCTTCGGTAGCAATCGACCATAGCGTGGTGGCCTTGGAACTGATGATGCCGCGCTCATAGTCCATCACCTGTACGGTGACGCCGCTGCCCTCTGCCCAGGAATCTGCCGTTTGCTCAATGGCTTGCTCAATACGCCCGCCCACGTAATAGCTGGTTGCCAATGCGCCAGCGACAGCCAGCACGCCGATGCTCACTGCACCAATGGCTAGTTTTTTCATGAATGCCTCTTCAAAATCTGCATGGGCAAGCAAACGGCTTGCGCTGCGAGATTGTAGGTATGGCAGGCAAAGCGCAGTGTAAGTACGCACCAAGTGTTGTTTTAACGCTTTGATTCTTGATTTTTATAGCTACTCGCGCTTATTTCATCGGCGCTAGAGGCCAAAAACTCTATGAATACAAAATCCCATCTGCACATGCTTGCGCACATGAAAAAAGGCTGCCGAAGCAGCCTTTATGCAGATGAAGCAATGCCCAGAATTACTTGCCCCAGGAGTCCTTCAGACCTGTGATCTTGTTGAACACGGGCTTGTCGGCCGTGTGGTCCTTGCGATCGGCCACAAAGTAGCCAAAGCGCTCGAACTGGAACTTGTCGTCAGGCTGCGCCGCCTTGAGCGAGGGCTCCACATAGGCCTTCACGACCTTGAGGCTGTCAGGATTGAGCAGGCTCAGATAGTCCTTGCCGCCTGCATCAGGCTGTGGATCGGTAAACAGACGGTCGTACAGACGCACTTCGGCTTCAATACCATCCTGCACACCCACCCAGGTAATGGCAGCCTTGACCTTGACAGAGTCCGCACCAGGGGTGCCGCTCTTGGTGTCAGGCACCACAGTGGCCAGCACCTTGGTGATGGTGCCGTCAGCATCTTTTTCGCAGCCTGTGCACTCAATCACATAGCCGCCCTTCAGACGTACCTTGTTACCGGGGAACAGGCGCTTGTAGCCCTTGGGAGGCACTTCGGCAAAGTCTTCACGCTCAATCCATACTTCGCGGCCCAGCGTGAACTGGCGCTCAGGCACAGTTTCGCCTTCTGCATGGTGTGGCAGAGCAGGCAAGCTGCACTGTTCGACGTGGTCCGCTGCGCCAAAGACTTCTGCCCAGTTGGTCAATTCCAGCTTCACGGGGTCCAGCACCACCATGGCGCGGTGGGCCTTGTTTTCCAGGTCTTCGCGCAGGCAGCCATCCAGCGTGGCGTAGTCAATCCAGCTGTAGTCCTTGGTCACGCCAATGCGCTCGCAGAAGTTGCGGATCGACTCAGGCGTATAGCCACGGCGGCGCAGGCCCACGATGGTAGGCATGCGAGGGTCATCCCAGCCAGTCAGCGTGCCGCTGTCCACCAAGTGCTTGAGCTTGCGCTTGGAGGTGACGACGTAAGTCAGATTCAGGCGTGCAAACTCATACTGACGGGGCTGGGGAGAGGCAATCAGGCCGCCTTCACGCAGGTGGTCCAGCAACCAGTCATAGAAGGGGCGCTGGTCTTCAAACTCCAGCGTGCAGATGGAGTGGGTGATGTGCTCCAGCGCGTCCTCAATGGGGTGCGCGAAGGTGTACATGGGGTAGATGCACCATTGGTTGCCGGTGTTGTGGTGCTCGGCATGGCGCACCCGGTAGATGGCTGGGTCACGCAGATTGATATTGGGCGAAGCCATGTCAATCTTGGCGCGCAGCACCGCAGCGCCATCGGCCAGCTTGCCATCCTTCATGTCCGCAAAGCGCTGCAGGTTCTCGGCCACGCTGCGGTCGCGGAAGGGGCTGTTCACGCCGGGGCGGGTGAAGTCGCCACGGTTGGCGCGCATGTCTTCGGCCGACTGCTCATCCACATAGGCCAGCCCTTGTTCGATCAGATACACGGCGGCGCGGTACATGAAGTCGAAATAGTTGCTGGCGTAGTAGAGGTTGCTGTTGCCCTGTGCATCCTTCCAGTCAAAGCCCAGCCAATGCACGGCATCCTTGATGCTGTCCACGTATTCCTGGTCTTCTTTTTCTGGGTTGGTGTCGTCAAAGCGCAGGTGGCACACACCGCCGTAGTCACGCGCCAGACCAAAGTTCAGGCAGATGGACTTGGCATGACCTACGTGCAGATAGCCATTGGGCTCGGGCGGAAAACGCGTGCGAATCTTGGCTTCATCCACCTGACCCTGTTCATGGTGCTGGGCATCGCCAGGCGCACCGCCCCAGCGGCGGCCAGCATGCGTGCCTTTTTCCAAGTCGGCTTCGATGATTTGTCGCAGGAAGTTGGTGGGCTTGACCACTTCCGATGTGTCGTTGTTGGTGTTGGCGGGTGTGCTCATATCCT
Organism: Comamonas kerstersii; assembly: GCF_002056725.1. Classification (NCBI taxonomy): domain Bacteria; kingdom Pseudomonadati; phylum Pseudomonadota; class Betaproteobacteria; order Burkholderiales; family Comamonadaceae; genus Comamonas; species Comamonas kerstersii. Next base: position 221,397 of record NZ_CP020121.1, read on the forward strand.
GATGATTGTAGGCCGCCTTGCAAGAGAAAGCTGGCACTGCGGGTGTTCTAGGCCATGCCCCTTGCTCTGCAGGGCATACAGGTCTGCACCGCTGCAAACAAACCGACACACGCCTTTACCGTTGTTTTACCTTTGTGCCGACATCCAAAACGTAAGCTGCAGCGTTATGAGGCTTATCAGCAGCTCAGAAGGGAAAAATCACATGCACACAGCACTCACTCACCACCTTGGCATACGCTGTCTGGCGACTGTGAGCCTGTTCGCAGCACTGGCAGCCACTCAGGCACAGGCAGGCAATGTCGGTGTATCAATCGGAATTTATGTGCCAGGCGTCCCGGTCTATGTCGCTCCGCCTCCTCCTCCGCCACCACCGCGTGCCGTGCGCCATATGCCACCGCCTTATGTGGTGTACGCACCACCCCCTCGCGGATTCTATGGACCACCTCCTCGCCACCATATTCCACCCGGACACTACAAGCACGCCCCAAAACGCCGCGGTCACATGCATTACGGGCCGCCACCCCATCGTCGCTAAAAGCGATGGCCAGGGCTTACAGGAGCCGCATAATCGCGGCTCCTGGTGTTTGATTGAAGAGTGTTTGCCATGGCTAAAACCGTATTCGTCCTCAACGGCCCTAATCTGAACCTGCTCGGCACACGCGAGCCTGCGGTGTACGGCGCGCAGACGCTGACCGATGTGCAGCAACTGTGCGAGCAGACCGCAGCGCGACATGGCCTGACGCTGCGCTTTCACCAGAGCAACCACGAAGGTCAGCTGATTGACTGGATCCATGAGGCCGGGCAATTTCATGTCAGGGGCGAACTGGCTGGGCTGATCTTCAATGCCGGCGCCTACACCCACACCAGCATTGCCTTGATGGATGCCGTCAAGGGTACAGGTGTGCCCCTGCTGGAGCTGCATATCAGCAATGTGCATGCGCGCGAAGCGTTCCGTCATCACTCCTATCTGTCCCCCGTAGCGCGCGCGGTGATCTGTGGGCTGGGTGTCGCTGGCTACGGCATTGCAATTGACGCTGTCGCACAGTGGTGAGCAGCGCCCACCGCCTCATGCATGCATCCACCACACCTTCCACCCTGCCCTGGGCGGACAGCCCTGAAGCCATCGCAGCCATTGCGGCAGGACAGCAGCAAAGCCTGGAGGTACTGCACTGGCAAGCCAGCGCCACCAGACTGACCCATCCCCATGCAGGTGGACACACCACCGTGCACCACTGGGCAGCTGTACAGCCCAATGGGCTCCCCCCCCTGGTCTTATTCCATGGCGGCAGCGGCAGCTGGACGCACTGGGTACGCAGCATCGGCCCGCTGCTGGAAGCGGGGCATGATGTGTGGGCGGTCGATTTGCCAGGATTTGGTGACTCAGATGTCCCACCGGGCGTCTCCGATGCCGACGGCATGCTGCCCGTGCTGGCAGATCTGCTGCAGACGCTATCTCCCCTGCAGGCTGTGCGACTGCTGGGCTTTTCTTTTGGCGGCATGACGGCTGGCATGCTCACTGCCAACTACCCGCATCTGGTGGAGCAGCTGGTGCTGGTGGGGGCCCCTGGCATAGGGCTGCGCAGCAAGCAGCCATTTCGTCTCAAAGGCTGGCGCCACCTGCAAGACCCGCGCGAACAGTTGCTGCACCACATCTACAACCTGGGCGCACTGATGCTGCATGACAGCAGCTGCATTGACCGGGACACCGTAGCCCTGCATGTGGCCAATGTGCGCCGCGACCGCCTGCCACGCCGCCGTATTTCCAGCACCGATATCCTGCTGCACGCACTGGCCCAGGTGCAATGCCCGGTGGCTGCCATCTATGGTGCTTTCGATGCGCTCTACCCGGATGATCTAGACACCGTTGCTGCGCTGATGGGCGACCACGCCGCTCAATGGCAAGGCATGCAGCGCATTGCTGGCGCTGGCCACTGGGTGCAGTATGAGCAGCCCCATGCCTTTCACGCCGCACTGCTGCCACTTCTGGCCAAGGCCTGCTGAAGCAGGTGCTGCCACATTAACCGTATTCTCAGGACAGTGCGTGCTGCAATACATGACTAGTGTTAACACTGCAACGACCTAAGATGGAGACTATGTCAAACACACGCACATCCCTGTCCCATGCCCAGCGTCTGCCCACGCTGTTTGTTTCACACGGCTCCCCCATGTTCGCCCTGGAGCCTGGCAGCACCGGCCCAGCCCTGCAGCAATGGGGCAAGGACTTGCGCGCCCACCATCCGCAGCTGCGCGGCATTGTCATCATGTCTCCGCACTGGATGTCACCTTTTGTGGAAGTCATGGCCCACCCCGCGCCTGCAACCTGGCATGACTTTGGCGGTTTTCCTCCAGCGCTGTACCAGCTGCAGTACCCTGCACCAGGCAGCCCTGCTCTAGCGCAGGAAGTGGCAGATTTGCTCAGCGCACAAGGCTTTGGTGCGCGCCTGGATCCCAATCGCCCCATGGACCACGGCGCCTGGGTGCCCTTGATGCATTTGTTCCCACAGGCCGATATCCCCGTGGTGCAAGTAGCGCTGCCACAAATGGCTGATGCAGCGGATGTATATGCCATGGGCCAAGCCCTGCAAAGCCTGCGCGAACAAGGCGTATTCATCGTGGGCAGCGGCAGCATGACACACAACCTGCGCGAGCTGTTTCGCGGCGCACAGCCCACCGCTGACTATGTGACCGAGTTCTGCCGCTGGATTGAAATGCAGATACAGACCGGAGACATTGACACCCTGCTGCAATGGCAAGAGCGTGCACCCCATGCGCAGCGTGCCCACCCCACCGATGAGCACTTTCTCACCTTGTACTTCGCGCTGGGCGCAGGCGGTCAAAACGCGCAGGCTGAATATCTGAGCCGTGAGGTGATGTATGGCACGCTTGCCATGGATGCCTTCGCACTGAACCAGAAAGCATAGCTACCAGCGCTTGCTGGATAAGCCCTAGAGCCATTTTTTACTCCTAAAACACCATGCTTGAACTTCCTCTGAATGGTCTGTACCGCCCCGCAGCAGCCGAAACTGAAACTCCCTGGCTGCTGGTGCTGATGCATGGTGTGGGCAGCAATGCCCAGGACCTGTTTGGTCTGGCTGACCATGTACCTGCTGACTATCACCTGCTCAGCCTGCAGGCGCCTTTTGCCATGGGGGGCGATGCCTATGCATGGTTTATGTTCTCGGTGAATGCCGATGGCTCCCGCACCATAGACAGCGCGCAGGAACAGCACAGCCGCGCTGTGGTAGCAGAGACCATCCGCTTGGCCAGCGAACAGCTGGGCGTGCCCGCAGAGCGCGTGATCGTTGGCGGCTTCAGCCAGGGCGGCATCATGAGCCTGAGCCTGCTGCTAACGCAGCCTGAGCTGATGCACGGTGTATGCATCTGGCACAGCCGCCTGCTACCTGAAGTCCTGCCGCTGCAAGTGGCACCAGCGCAGCTGCAAGGCCGTAATGCCTGGATCAGCCATGGCACGCTGGACCAGGTCATTCCACTGCGCAGCGCACATGCTATTCGCGACCACTTACAGGCTCTGCCCGTCGCCCTGAGCTACCACGAATATCCCTGCCAGCACAACATCCACCCGCAGGAGCTGCACGACAGCATGCAATGGTTGTCCACACAGGTCGGAAAAGTTTAAAAAACAGAGCAGGAAATGCTTACCCATCTGCGCTGACTCAATAAAACACACTTCGCTTACATATTGCAAGTTCCCAGCTGCAAAGCTCTATGCAAGAATGGTCTGAAGGCGCTGCAGTAGACCATCCGGTCAGGCAGCTTCTTCTCACAATGCGCTTTTGAGAAAGGCCAAGCATGTTTCCTGAGTACCGTGAGCAAATCGCCCACCTGCGTGCCAATGACCGTCACTTCAGCCGTCTTTTTGACGAGCACAACAAGCTGGACCATGAAGTGAAACAGCTGGAAGACAAAAACTCTCCTGCCTATCAAAACGATATCGAGTTGCTGAAAAAGCAAAAGCTGGTCTTGAAGGAGCAGATCTACGAACTGCTGCGCAAGACAGATGCCGCCTGAGTTCTGAGCAAAGAGCACCCTCGTGGTGCTCTTTGTTTTTGTGCACTGGATGTTGCTGCACTGCAAGATTCAGCCGTGGTGCCCTCGGTACCCGACATGTCTTCATGACGAAAGGAAGCTTATGTTCACCGAATACCCTGAACAGATTAAGCAACTGCGAGCACGTGACAAACGCTTTGATTACCTGTGCGACAAACACAGCACGCTGGATGCAGAGATTCAGGCTTTGCTCAATCGCAAGTCCCCCAGCCTGCAGTTGGAAATTGAACAGCTGAAAAAACAGAAGCTGCGCGTCAAGGAAGAGCTCTACGCCATGCTGCAGCAGGCGCTGCCAGAACTGGAGCTGAAACAGCAGAAGAACTATATGAGTCTGCAGACTCTGGCCCAGAGTGCAGGCATTCGCCTTCGCGCCTGAAGCACCCTCTTTCGCAGCTCAACGCTGCGTGCACATAAAAAATGCCAGTCAGTGCAAACACTGACTGGCATTTTGCTTGGAAGCGTCTTAGACCGTAGAAGCCGTGCTTACAGCTTCCACTTTTCCATCAGCTTGGCAGGCGTCAGGTTGTCATAGCCTTCAAAAGGCTGGTGAATCCAGGGATTGGTCGGCAGGTCTTCCACAGAGTAGTCAGCCTTGAAGCTGGACACACCCTTGGTCCAGATCACGGCTGTACGCAGCTCGGTGATGGGAGCGTAGTTTTCCCTCAGACGCTTGACCACGGCGTTCAGTGTCACACCAGTATCCGCCAGATCATCAACCAGCAGCACACGGCCGGCAATCTCACCCTTGGGAGTAGCGATGAAGCGACCAATGTCCAGATGACCCTGTACCGTACCTGCTTCTGCACGGTAGGAGCTGGTCGACATGATGGCCAGGGGCTTATCGAAAATGCGGCTCAGAATGTCACCGGGGCGCAGGCCGCCACGGGCCAGGCACAAGATGGTGTCAAATTCCCAGCCAGACTGGTGGATTTTCAGGGCCAGCTTTTCAATCAGACCGTGGTATTCGTCATAGCTGACGTACAGGTGCTTGCCGTCTTCAGTCAACATGGTAGGTATTCCTGTTTAATTGCGCGAGGAGCGTGTTTATAGAGGCAATACCGGCTACGCCGCTGCGTAGGGGTTTTGCATCAGGATAGTATGCGCACGGTCAGGGCTGGTGGAAATCATGGCAATTGGCACACCCGTCACTTCTTCAATACGCTTCAGATAACGGCGAGCGTTCTCAGGCAGCGCGTTGTAGTCGGTCACACCCACGGTCGAATCCGTCCAGCCAGGGATGGATTCGTAGATAGGCTTGCAACGCTCGATGTCGTCAGCACCCAGAGGCAGGATGTCGATTTTCTCGCCGTCCAGCTCATAGCCCACGCACAGCTGCAGCTCTTCAATGCCGTCCAGCACGTCCAGCTTGGTGATGCACAGACCGGACAGACCGTTGATCTGGGCCGAACGCTTGAGCAGCGCAGCATCAAACCAGCCGCAGCGGCGCGAACGGCCGGTAGTCACACCTTTTTCAGCACCCACGGTAGACATGACCCAGCCTGGTGTGCCTTCCTTTTCCCATTCCAGCTCGGTGGGGAATGGACCGCCACCCACGCGTGTGCAGTAGGCCTTGGTAATACCCAGCACATAGTGCAGCATGCCGGGGCCAACGCCTGCGCCAGCGGCAGCGTTACCAGCCACGCAGTTGGACGATGTGACGTAGGGGTAGGTGCCATGGTCTACGTCCAGCAGTGTGCCCTGTGCACCTTCGAACAGCAGATTACCGCCTTCGGCATGCAGGTCGTTCAGTTCACGCGACACGTCAGCGATCATGGGCTTGAGCAGCTCTGCATGGCGCATGGCTTCGTCGTACACCGCATCAAACTGCACTTCGCCATCCTTCATGTAGGGGCTCAGTGCGGCGCCAAAGTCAAAGTTCTTGGAGCCCAGCACATTCACCAGAATATGGTTGTGCAGGCTCAGCAGCTCGCGCAGCTTGGTGGCAAAGCGCTCTGGGTACTTCAGATCCTGCACGCGCAGCGCACGGCGGGCAATCTTGTCTTCGTAAGCAGGGCCAATACCCTTGCCGGTCGTACCAATCTTTTGCACACCGCCTTGTTCACGGGCCGCTTCACGGGCCACGTCCAGTGCTTGGTGGAAAGGCAGGATCAAGGGGCAAGCTTCCGACACGCGCAGGCGGTCACGCACTTGCACGCCAGCCTTTTCCAGACCTTCGATTTCCTCGAACAGCTTACCCACGGACAGCACCACACCGTTGCCGATGTAGCACTTCACGCCGGGACGCATGATGCCGCTGGGAATCAGGTGCAGCGCGGTCTTGACACCGTTGATCACCAAAGTGTGACCAGCGTTGTGGCCGCCCTGGAAGCGCACCACACCTTGGGCGCTTTCGGTCAGCCAGTCGACCAATTTACCCTTGCCTTCGTCGCCCCATTGGGTGCCGACGACGACCACGTTGCGACCTTTGGTTGCTTTCATAATCTCAAATCCGATGAATTGAAAAATGCCTTAGATGGCTTGAACGACCCATTGACCGGCGCTTTGCACCAGTACTCGGTCGCAGTGGAATTCGTCCACCTCGCTCTCGTGCCCGGGCAGCACACACACCACAGTCTCACCTTGGCTACGCAGCTGCGCAATAGTGAGACTCAGTTGTGCGTCATTTCCCCAGGGAGCGCGGATGGCCGCCCGCAGCGGACGCGATGGCACCACCGACACCAGCTGCTTGATGTCCAGCGAGAAGCCCGCCGCAGGGCGGTTGCGTCCAAATACGGCACCGACTTCGTCGTAGCGACCACCACGCACCAGCGCATCGCTGGCACCCGGGGCGTACAACGCAAAACGTGTACCGCTGTAGTAAGAGTAGCCGCGCAGATCTGCCAGATCGAATGTCACATTCGCATCGGGGAACTGCGCCGCAAACCATTTCAGATGCTGCAGCACATGCTGCGCACCAGGCGTGTGCGACAGTGCTTTTTCTGCCTCATCCAGTACAGCCACATCCCCATACAGCTGCAGCAGTGCCAGCAGACCTTCACGCGAAGATTGGGGAAAATTCTTGGTGAGCGCAGCCAGCGCTGTAGCATCCTTGGCAGCCAGTGCCGCATGCACTTTCTGCAGCACGCTGGCCTCAACCATTACACCTGCAAGCAGGCTGCGCACGATGCGCACATCTGCCAGGTCAACGGTGAAATCTTTTACCCCTGCGCCTTGCACGCAGGCCAGCGCCAGACTCAGCGCTTCAATATCCGCTTCAGGGCCTGCATGACCGTAAATTTCTGCACCAAACTGCAGAGGCTCACGTGTTGCACGTGGGCGATCTGGTGTTGCATGCAGTACAGGGCCGCAATAGCACAGACGTGTGACACCCTGGCGATTGAGCAGGTGTGCATCGATACGTGCAACCTGCTGCGTCATGTCTGCGCGCAAGCCCAGGGAACGACCAGAGATCTGGTCCACCAGCTTGAACGTCTGCAAGTTCAGTGCTTCACCCGTGCCGGTGAGCAAAGACTCCAGATACTCCAGGAGCGGGGGCATGACCAATTCATACCCATAACTGCGTGCCGTATCGAGCAATCCTCGACGCAGCTCTTCGATATGCCGTGCCTCAGAAGGCAGGACATCGGCAATATGATCCGGCAGGACCCAAGCGGACATGGAAAAAATGGAGCAGCTGTTAAAAACGTGATTCTATCGGCTATCAACACCCATCCCTAATAAAGGCTTAAGGCCCACCCACGATGCACGTTATTGCATACGGGACAGCAAAGCCACTCAGAGTGCGATAGCCCATAAAGAACCTCCCATAAAAAGCAAAGCCAAGACCGTGCTTGCAGCAACGTCTTGGCTTTATGCGGGGCTGGCATGTCGCCATGCAGCGCCCTATCGGACTTTTCAGGCCAGCCGCTTACTTGTCAGACTTGGTCGAGCCCTGGTAAGCGTTAAAGAACTCTGTGCTGGAGGGGTCCACCACCACCACATCACCCTTGCTGGTGAAGGTCTGCTTGTAGGCTTCCAGATTGCGGTAGAAGTTCGCAAACTTGGGTTCCTTGCCAAAGGCATCTGCATAAATGCGAGCAGCTTCAGCATCACCTTCACCCTTGACCTTCTGGGCATCACGGTAGGCATTGGCAATGGTGATGTCACGCTCACGGTCGGCTTCCGCACGAATCTTTTCACCTTCGGCCAGACCTGTGGAGCGCAGCTCATTGGCCACGCGCTTGCGTTCCGCTTCCATGCGGCGGAATACGGACTCGGTAATCGTTTCCGCATAGTCCACACGGGTGATACGCACATCCACCACATCAATACCCCAAGGCTTGCTGCCGTTCACGGCTTCCAGCACTTCCTTCTTGACGTCAGCCATCAAAGACTCACGCTGCGAAGACAGCAGCTCCTGCACGGTGCGCTTGTTCACTTCTTCCTGGAAGGCATTGCGCACCACACGGTTGAGCTGCGCTGCACCAGCGGCTTCGTCCAACCCCACATTACGGATGTACTCCTGTGGGTCAGAGATGCGCCAACGCACATACCAGTCGATCACCACGCGCTGCTTTTCAGCGGTCAGCATGGGCTCAACGTCCGAGCTATCCAGCGTCAGCAGACGCTTGTCGATATAGCGCACGTTCTGGAAAGGTGGTGGCAATTTCACGTGCAGACCGGGCTCGGTAATCACCGACTTGATCTGTCCCAGTGCATAGACCACACCGAACTGGCGCTGATCCACGATAAAGAGCATCGAACTTGCCAGCGCAATCACCACCAGCAGCGTAGATGCGATAAATCCAACTCTATTCACAAGCTATCTCCTCAGCGTGGATCGCGATCACGCGAACGGCTTACTTCACGTGCACGTGAAGTGCCTGCCGCCGCATTGCTATTGCCGGATGCACTCGATGCAGGTGCATGCGCAGCATCTTCCGATGTGAAGGATTGCTGCGATTTGGCGCTATCCATGATCTTGTCCAGCGGCAGATACAGCAGGTTGGAGCCCTTGTTGGAATCCACCAGCACCTTGGTCACGTTGCCGTAAATTTCTTTCATGGCATCGGTGTACATGCGATCACGCATGACTTGCGGAGACTTCTGGTAGGAAGGCAGCAGCTGCACAAAGCGCTGCGAATCACCTTCAGCCTGCGCCACGATCTTGCTGCGATAGGCATCTGCCTCTTCCTTCAGACGCGCTGCAGTACCACGGGCACGAGGCACCACGTCGTTGGCATAGGCCTGGGCTTCATTCTTGGCACGCTCGCGTTCCTGACCTGCCTTGAGCACATCGTCAAACGCAGCCTGCACCTGCTCAGGAGGACGTACACCGCCTTGCTGCAGGTTCACGCCAATGACTTCCACACCCACCTTGTAGCGATCCAGAATCTTCTGCATCAGATCACGCACGCGGGACGCAATCTGGTCACGCTCGTCGGCCAGCGCAGCATCCATCTTCATGTTGCCCACGACTTCGCGCACTGCGCTTTCAGCCGCCTGCACCACTGCCACATCAGGGTTCTTGCTCTGGAACAGCCAGTCACGCGCATCATTCAGACGGTACTGAACGGCGAACTTGATTTCGACGATGTTCTCATCCTTGGTCAGCATGGCCGAATCACGCAGCCCTGTACCCTTGACGATGTTGTCACGACCCACTTCCACCGAGCGAATTTGCGACACATAGACCAGTTCATCGCTCTGGATAGGCCATGGCAGACGCCAGTTAAAGCCCGCACCGACTGTGGAGTGGTACTTGCCAAACTGTGTAATCACCGCCTGCTGACCTTCTTGCACGATGAAAAAGCCAGAGCACAGCCACACCAGCACGGCCACACCGCCAATAAGACCCACGCCCAGACCTGCACCTTTCATCTCAGGAGGCTGACTGCCACCCTGTGAACCACCGCGTGGTGGCTTGTTGCCGCCACCCAGCCAGCCCGAGAGCTTACGGTTGAGGTCACGCCACAGTTCATCCAGATCCGGTGGTTGACCTGCCTGGTTGTTACGCCCTTGGGAGGGTTGTTGCGAAGAAGGCGGCGGAACAGGACGGTCAGAATCCGGGCGCTGCTCACCCTCGCCCTGCGTGTTGTTGTCCTCTCCACGGCCCCAGCGGGGATCATTCAGATTGAACATCCCCCGCAAGCGTTCTGGCAGCACTGCCCATCGAGGGGCGCGATTCAGGAAATTCATGCGAAAAGTCTCAATTGGTATTGCTATGAACCAAATGGCATTGTGCCCAATCTTCAATCAGGCGCTTTGCTCAATCATCGTCTTCTTCTGGGGAAATTGGCGGCAACTGCAGGCTTTCATCTTCCTGCGATGCATCCGCAGCACCTTTGCTGGACAGTACAGCATCGGCCAGCATCTGGCGCAGCTGCGTCAGGCCTTCGCCTGAACGCGCACTGACGAAGACACGAGGCACGGCCACACCGTCCACATCGTAGGTATCCTGCAGCTGCACAGGCTTGCGTCCATCCGGCAGGGCATCCAGCTTGTTGAACACCAGAATCTGCGGAATATCCAGCGCGCCGATTTCTCCCAGCACCTTGCGCACCTGATCCATTTGTTCAGGAAAGGTTTCGTTCGATGCATCGACAACGTGCAGCAGCAAGTCTGCATCCACCGCCTCCTGCAGCGTGGCCTGGAAGGCTTCCACCAGACCATGCGGCAGATCGCGGATAAAGCCCACAGTGTCAGACAAGGACACCGAGCGCTGCGCTTCCGTCAGATACAGCTGCCGTGTGGTGGTATCCAGGGTCGCAAACAGCTGGTCAGCCGCGTAGGCCCGCGCCTTGACCAGTGCATTAAACAGTGTGGATTTGCCCGCATTGGTGTAGCCCACCAGCGAGATGTTGAACACATCTCTGCGCTCACGCTGGCGGCGTTGTGTCTGGCGCTGCTTCTTGACTTTCTGCAGCTTGTCCTTGGTCCGCTTGATGGCCTCGGCAATCATGCGGCGGTCCAGCTCAATCTGCTTTTCACCAGGTCCACCACGCCCACCAATACCACCCATCTGGCGTTCAAGGTGGGTCCAGCGACGTACCAGACGTGTGCTGATGTATTGCAGACGTGCGAGCTCCACCTGCAGCTTACCCTCATGACTGCGTGCACGCTGCGCAAAGATCTCCAAAATCAGCAAAGTACGGTCATTGACCGGCATCTGCATGTATTTTTCGAGATTGCGCTGCTGCGCAGGACTGAGCGCCTGGTCAAACAGGACCTCTTGGGCTCCATGCATCTGCGCCAGCATGCGGATTTCTTCCGCCTTGCCGCTGCCGACAAACAGAGCGGCATCTGGCGTCTTGCGCTTGCAGGTGATTCGTGCGACAGGATCCAAGCCTGCGGTCTGGGCCAGCAGCCCTAACTCTTCAAGCTCAGCATCAAAATGGGGAAGTCCGAAGTCAACGCCAACCAGAACGACAGGGGTGGCGTCAGGGGAGGAACTGGACGACGCACTCATATCCAAGCCTCCCCAGCCCCGCGCTGCTGCGCGGGGAAAGGATGAATCAACAGTTTCAAGCGGCCGCTGCCTCGTTGTCGTTGTTGTCAGCCACGTTGAAGTTCACGGCGCGACCGGGAACGATGGTGGAGATGGCGTGCTTGTAGACCATTTGTGTCACTGTGTTGCGCAGCAGCACTACGTACTGGTCAAAAGATTCAATCTGACCTTGCAGCTTGATGCCATTTACCAGATAGATGGAGACAGGCACGTGCTCGCGGCGCAGTGCGTTCAGGAAAGGATCTTGCAGGAGTTGACCTTTATTGCTCACGATATTCTCCGTGTTCGGAAATTTTGTTGTAAACCGACACCTTACCACAGCGCTCTGTGCTCCCTCATCCCCTAGGGATTCGTTCGCACCAGCGCCATGGTAATGGCTTCCCGTCCTCAGTCGGTATAGGGGTTATGGGAAGTCTTGAACTCAATCCGCAGAGGCGTTCCCACCAAATCAAACTCTTTACGGAAGCGTCCTTCCAGAAAACGCTTGTATGCCTCCGTAATGTGCTCCAGAGAGTTGCCGTGAACCACAATGATGGGTGGATTCATGCCGCCCTGGTGCGCATAGCGTGGTTTGGGGCGGTATGCACCCACCTTCTTAGGTGTCTGATACTGCACAGCCTCCAGCAGCACGCGTGTGAGCACAGGCGTCGGCATCTTACAAGTCGCCGCCTTGTGCGCCTGCACGATAGATGCCCACAGCGGACCCAGACCCTGGCGCTTGGTCGCCGAGATGAAGTGAATGGCCGCAAAGCGCAAGAAACCCAGACGTGTCTCAATGGAGCGCTCCACCAGCTGACGCTGGTAGTCATCGACCGCATCCCACTTGTTCACTGCAATCACAACAGCACGGCCACTTTCCAGGATATAGCCCGCAATGTGCGCATCCTGATCGGTCACACCTTCGGTGGCATCGATCAGCATCAGCACCACGTTGGCCGTTTCAATGGCCTGCAGCGTCTTGACCACCGAGAACTTCTCGATGGCTTCAAACACGCGCCCCTTGCGGCGCAGACCTGCGGTGTCGATCAGCTCAAACTTCTGACCGTGGCGCTCAAACGGTACGGAAATCGCATCGCGTGTGGTGCCCGGCATGTCGAACGCCACCAGACGCTCTTCACCCAGCCAGGCATTGATCAGCGTGGATTTACCTGCGTTAGGGCGACCGGCCAGCGCCAGACGCACAGGACGCGCCTCAACGTTCTCAATCGTGTCTTCGTCCTCCGGTGCCTCGGGCAGGTTCAGCAGGCCCAGCGCCTGATCGACCAGACCGCGCACACCTTGACCGTGTGCGGCAGAGACGGGGTACACCTCACCCAGGCCCAGTTCGTAGAACTCAGACAGCTGGGCGCCGGACTTCATGCCTTCGGCCTTGTTGGCCACCAGCACGCAGGGCTTGCCCAGACGGCGCAGGTAGTTACCGATGTCATGGTCCTGTGCAGACAGGCCATCACGCGCATCCACCACAAACAGCACCACATCGGCTTCAGCGACAGCCTGGCGGGTCTGCTTGGCCATTTCCTTGAAGATGCCCTTGGAGGCATCAGGCTCGAAACCACCCGTGTCGATCACGATGTACTCGTGCTTACCCTGTCTGCCCTGACCGTAATGGCGGTCACGCGTCAGACCGGCAAAGTCTGCGACGATGGCGTCGCGGGACTTTGTCAGCCGATTGAACAAGGTGGATTTGCCCACATTGGGCCGCCCAACAAGGGCAATAACTGGTTTCATTGAAAACTATTCATCAATCCGGGCGGAAGCCGTAAACGCTACCGCCGCGGGTCACTACGACCAAAGTATCTGCAGCCACAACTGGCGTCACGGTCACGCCAGTTCCGTCAGTTGTCAGTCGGTTCAGATGTGAACCATCGCGCTTGGACAGCATGTGCACCAGACCGAACTCATCGGCTGTGACCACCGAGCGTCCCAGCACCAGCGGTGCGGTCAGCTTGCGGTGCTGCAGGCGGTCCACAGACCAGCCTTTTTCACCGTCCATCAGCTTCCATGCCTGCACGATACCGTTGCTTTCCGTGCCAAACACGTACTCTGCATCACTTGCAATTCCCACTGCTCCCTTGGCAGTTTGCGTCCAGGCCGTGCGACCTGCATTCGCATCCACACAGCCCACGGAAGCCTGGAAAGCGCGCGCGCAGACAGCATTGCTCATACGGCTGGCAGGACCGACCAGATCCACCAGACGCTCCACGTCGTTGGTACCGCGAGGCGAAGCAATAGGCGCCTCCCACTCGATGTTGCCATTGTCGGGATTCATCGCAACGAGGCGACCAGACAGGCCTACCAGCAAGTCGTTGCCGTAAGGCATGAGCACGCCCTGCTGACGCAGCACCAGCGGCTCACCATCTCGGCGCTGGGTCCACAGGTGCGCACCGTTTTCTGCATCAAAGGCAGAGACAGCACGGTCTGCGGTCAGCACAAACACACGGCCACCAGCCACCAGCGGTGCGGTATAGGCAGCGGCGTTGAGCGGCTTGCTCCAGAGCTTGTTACCAGCATCGAGCACCACCAGCTGATTACCCGAGGTCACAACGGCAGCCAGACGGCCATCGGCACCCACGCCAGTCTGCAGGCGCTGACCAGCCTGGCCACGCCAGTTTTCACGGCCATTGGCGGCATTGATGCTGACCACCTGACCATCGGCCGAGGCGATCACCACGTTGTCGCCCTGCACGCTGGCGCGCACATTGCTGTCCTTAAGGGGGGAGATGCTGAGCTTCCATGCCTGACGCACGGGCAAGTTCACCACATTGGGGCCGAGATCCAGAGGCTTTGGAGCCTTGCTCGATCCAAACCACGCACAACCGCCCAAGGCTGTAAGCAGCACTGCAGCCAGTGCCGTCCGTTGAGCAGTCTTCCAGAAACGAGAACCTTGTTGGTGTTGCGCGCTGTGATTCACTTATTTTGTCTCCGTCGAGATCACTGAGTCAGAAGTTGCTTGCCCCAATGCGTTGAGCTTGAAGCCCACCAGTGCCCGGTAATCCACTTGCGGAGCAAGCAGTTTCCATGCATCCTGATAGGCTGCAGTCGCCTCCTGGGGCTTGCCTTGTAGTTGCAGCACATCGCCCAGGCGATCTGCTGCCAAGCCCTTGAATTCTGCGGGGAAGCTGGTGCGCAGCAAAGCGGCTGCGGCATCCAGATCCTTCTCCTGCATCAGCACAGCTGCCAGGCGCAGCTTGGCGGTGGCCTGATAGCCCTCGTCCTTGCTGTTGTCCACCACCCATTGCAGGGCAGATTTGGCCTCAGCCAGCTTGTTGGCATCCACCTCGGACTGCGCCAGCACCAGCGCCGCATGATCGGCCTGCAGCGTGCCCTTGTAGTCAGCCTTGACGGTGTCAAAGGCCTGCAAGGCACGCGCCTGGTCACCACTGGCCACCGCGGCAACCACCACATCGGCCACGGCAGAGGCCTGCAGCGCCTGACGCTGCTGCCAGTACTGCCAGCCATTCCAGCCCGCAAAACCGGCCATGACCACCACTGCTACGGCAGTGATGGGCGTGCCCCACTTGTTCCAGAAATGCTTGATCTGTTCAAGTTGCTCTTGTTCTTCAAGGTCGAGGTGCGTTGCCATATCTGGTGTCGTAACAAATTAAGCGTTCGATTGTAGGCTGAGCGCCCAGGATGCCACATCGGCCAGCGATTGCTGCACTTGCGCACCCTGTCCGTCGCGCAGCGACTTGACGGTCACCATGCCCTGTGCCAGCTCGTCGCCACCGAAGATCAGGGCAAAGCGTGCGCCCGAGGCATCCGCCTTCTTGAACTGCGACTTCATGGAGCCCATGCCCTCGGCGCCCGCCGTGTGCATCTGTGCGCGCACGCCGACTTCACGCAGTTGCGTGAGGGTGCGCAGCACCACAGGCATGGCTGCCGCGTCTGGCACGATGGCGTAGACATCCAGCTCAGGCTGTGGAATATCGGTGCCCAGCTCCTTGACCAGTTCCAGCACACGCTCCACACCCAGGGCCCAGCCCACGGCAGGCGCGGGCTTGCCGCCCACTTGCTCGATCAGGTAGTCGTAGCGGCCACCGGCGCAGATCGTGCCTTGCGAGCCAAGCAGGTCGGTCACAAACTCGAACACGGTGAGGTTGTAGTAGTCCAGACCGCGCACCAGACGAGGGTTGACCGTCCATGGCACACCGTTGGCGTCCAAAATGGCTTTGAGACCGTCGAAGTGGGCCAGCGAAGCTTCGCCCAGATAGTCCAGCAGCTTGGGCGCAGCATTGACCATGTCCTGCATGGCAGGGTTTTTGGTGTCCAGCACACGCAGGGGGTTGGAGTACATGCGACGCTTGGCCTCTTCGTCCATCACATCGGTGTGCTGCTCCAGGTAAGCAATCAGCGCCTCACGGTGGGCCTTGCGCTCTTCGGGCTGGCCCAGGCTGTTGATTTCGAGGCGCCACTGGGTCAGACCCAGACGCTTCCACAGCGACACGGCCAGCAAGATCAGCTCCGCATCCACATCAGGGCCAGCAAAGCCCAGGGCTTCCGCACCAATCTGGTGGAACTGGCGGTAGCGGCCGCGCTGGGGACGCTCGTGGCGGAACATGGGACCCATGTACCACATGCGCTTGCCGCCGTCGTACAGCAAGTTGTTTTCGATGGTGGCGCGCACCAGGCTGGCGGTACCTTCGGGGCGCAGGGTCAGCTTTTCGCCGTTGAGCTTGTCTTCAAAGGAGTACATCTCCTTTTCCACAATGTCCGTCACCTCGCCGATGCCGCGCACGAACAGCTGGGTGTGCTCCACGATAGGTGTGCGCACATTGCGGTAGGCAAAGCGCCCCATCAGATCGCGCACCTGCGCTTCCAGCCATTCCCAGCGCGCGGATTCACCGGGCAGGATGTCATTCATGCCTTTGACGGCGGAGAGTTTTTCGGTCTTTGCCACTTTGTCGTTCTCTCAAAAAGGCAGCTCTAAAAAATAAGAGCAGCTTACGCTGATCTAGCGCGGTTTTCAGATAGTTTTATATTTGAAAGCCTTTATACACGAGCGCTAGCCGCTATTGTTTTCATTAAGCCTGTGCACCACCCCAGCGGCGCTGCACATAGGATTCCACGATCTGCTGGAACTCCGTAGCAATGCCTTCGCCGCGCAGTGTCATGGCTTTTTCGCCATCAATGAAGACGGGGGCTGCAGGCGCTTCGCCGTTGCCGGGCAGGCTGATGCCGATGTCGGCATGCTTGCTCTCGCCGGGGCCGTTCACGATGCAACCCATCACGGCCACCTTCATGGCTTCCACGCCGGGGTACTTCATGCGCCACACGGGCATCTGGCCGCGCAGGTAGTCGTCAATCTGCTTGGCCAGTTCCTGGAAGGTGGTGCTGGTGGTGCGACCGCAGCCGGGGCAGGCCGTCACGCTGGGCACAAACACACGCAGCCCCAGGGACTGCAGAATTTCCGAAGCCACGACCACTTCCTGCGTACGGGCTTCACCAGGCTGGGGCGTGAGCGAGACGCGAATCGTGTCGCCAATGCCTTCCTGCAGCAGCACAGACAGGGCGGCAGTGGAAGCCACCGTGCCTTTGGTGCCCATGCCCGCTTCGGTCAGACCGAGGTGCAGCGCGTAGTCACAGCGGCGGGCCAGTTCGCGGTACACAGAAATCAAGTCCTGCACGCCGGAGACCTTGCACGACAGGATGATGTTGTCAGGGTTCAGACCGATGTTCTTCGCCAGCTCGGCAGAGCTGATGGCCGACGTAATCAACGCCTCGTACATCACCTGACGGGTTTCCCAGGGCTGGGCACGCTTGCTGTTAGCGTCCATCAGCTCGGCCATGATTTCCTGGTCGAGCGAGCCCCAGTTCACGCCAATGCGCACGGCCTTGTCGTACTTGGCCGCGATCTCGATCATCTGGCCGAACTGCTTGTCCTTCTTGTCGCCCTTGCCCACGTTGCCGGGGTTGATGCGGTACTTGGACAGTGCTTCAGCGCAGGCCGGGTAATCGGTCAGCAGACGGTGGCCGTTGTAGTGGAAGTCACCCACCAGCGGCACGTACTCGCCCATGCGGTCGAGCTGCTCGCGGATGTAAGGCACAGCCGCAGCCGCCTCGGGCGTATTCACGGTGATGCGCACCATTTCCGAACCGGCCTGGGCCAGCTGCCGCACCTGGATGGCGGTTTCCACCGCATCCACCGTGTCGGTATTGGTCATGGACTGCACACGCACGGGCGCATCACCGCCCACGGTCACGATATTGTTGCGCCACACCACGCGAGCCTGACGGCTCTTGCGGGGCAGCGGCGAGGCAATCGCTATGGGCGACGCCTGGAATGTGTGGTCAGACACTTCACTTCACCTCAAATCGGGCTACGTTGTTACGGGCAGACTCCTGCAAGTTCAACGCAGCGCCATCTACCTCCAGCGTGGTGGCACCGGCATTGCCCACCACCACCTTCAGAGGGCGGCTGGGTGCGGCCTGGTCCAGGACATCACCCGCCTTCATCATTTTCTCCATGACAACTTTGTCCTGCGCATCACGCACCTGGACCCAGCTGTCACCGCTGGCTGCAAAACGCAGACGGGGGCCTGCGCCAGCCTGGGCTTCGGCAGGCTGCGCTGCATCAGCAGACGGCACTGCAGCCGCAGCAGCTTCCGTTTCTGCGGGCGCAGGTGCAGGCTCCTGCGCTGCGGCTGCTGGCTGCTCGGCAACGGTGGTCTCCTGCACAGACACCACGACACCAGGCGCCTGTGGTGCAAACATCAGCTCAGGCTCCACACTGGCAGGCGCTGCCTCAACAGTTTCCTGCTCTTCAGACTGCCACTGTGGCAAAAAATACAGACCCGCACTGCCAGCGACGGCAATCAGCAAGGCTGCCACGATCTTGAAAGCACTGCCCGAGCTGCTGTCATGCGAAGGCGACATCAGCGAGCGCAAGGTCTTGTCCTTGAACGGCGCGTTGATGCCTTCGGGGTTGGCAGACAGCTTGGAGCCTTCGAGCTTGGGCAGACCGGCCAGCACTGGCTCGGAAGGAATATTCAGAATTCTGCAGACGCTCAGCGCCAGCGAACGTGTGAACACAGCGTCGGTCAGAGCGTCCCAGCGATCCTCTTCCAAAGCCTGCAATTTGTGCACAGGCACTTTCAGCATGGCGGCCAGGGTCTGCACCGTCATCTGCTGCTGCTCACGCACCTGGCGCAACAACTGTCCGCTGCTTGGCTGCATGACTGCATCATCGCTGCTGTTTTGTTGATTAGCGCTCTCCACCACCACCTCATTCATTAAAAGCTCCCTGCTCGAACCATCGCCATTCCTGGGAATCAGGGAATTGCTTGTGTAATTGATCTGCCAGCTGCCGCACCTCAGCACGATCACCCAGACTTTGCTCCACCTTGATGCCCAGCCACAGCGACTGCGCAGAAGCTGCGGGGCCAGCATTCAGGCGACGCACATAAAACCGCGCGCGCTCAGCCTGCCCTGTGGCCTGCAGGACATCCGCGAAATTGTAGGCAGCCGCAGGGTTGCCGGGATCGAGTTCGTAGGCTTTTTCCAGCGCCGGCAATGCCTTGTCGTTACGCCCACCCTGCCGCAGGCAGACACCCTTGCCCAGCCAGGCACGCATGCGCACTTCATCACTGCCGCGCGGCGCTGCCAGCGATGCGTCGAAGTGCTGATCGGCCTGCACAAACTGGCGCTGCTGGCACAGCAGCCAGCCGATGTTGTAGAGCGTGTCTGCATCATTGGGACGCAAGCTCAGCGCACGGTCAAAGCTGGCGCGTGCCGCGGCATGGTCTTCGCGAGCCAGATGAATCCAGCCCTGCAGGTTGTAGGCATCCGCATTGCGCGGATGGACCTGCAGCGACTGCTCCAGCTCATTGAGCGCCACATCGTTGCGACCTTCCTGAAAGTGCAGCGCCGCCAGCTGCAGGCGGGTTTGCGCCAGTCGCTGACGCTGCTCTTCAGCCGCAGAGGCTGGAGCCTGGGGCTGCTGCACCTGCGGGGCAGAGGCACACGCAGTGAGCATGAGCGCCCCTACCAATCCCAGCACGCCCCAATGGGCTTTACGCATTGCATTTCTTACGGGAGAGGTGAGAGCACTCATGCACATCCTTTTTCTTGAAAAGCGACTAACGAACTGGCTGCAAAGGAATCGTACGTTGCTTGGCCATGCGTTCTGCCGCACGGGTACGGTCCTTCACATCACCAGCCAACTGACCGCAGGCTGCATCAATATCGTCACCGCGCGTCTTGCGTACCGTGGTGACGATGCCTGCATCGCTCAAGGCCTTAGCAAACGCAGCCACTGCTGCATTCGACGAGCGTAGCAGTCCCGAAGCGGGGAAAGGATTGAACGGAATCAAGTTCAGCTTACACCAAGGCTTGCCCTTGCCGTATTTCTCGATCAGGGCAATGAGCTGCTGGGCATGCTCGGGCTGGTCATTGACACCATCGAGCATGCAGTATTCAAAGGTGATGAAGTCGCGTGGCGCGAACTCCAGATAGCGCAGACAAGCCTGCATCAGCTCGTCCAGCGGGTATTTCTTGTTCAGGGGCACCAGGTTGTCACGCAGCGCATCATTGGGCGCATGCAACGACACGGCCAGCGCCACGGCGCAGTCCTGAGAGAGGCGGTCCATCATGGGCACTACGCCGGAAGTGGACACGGTCACGCGGCGGCGCGACAGGCCATAGGCATGGTCGTCCAGCATGGTGCGCAGCGCGGGCACCAGGGCGGAGTAGTTCTGCATGGGCTCCCCCATGCCCATCATCACCACATTGGTGATCACGCGCTCTTCGGTCTTGAGGTGCTTGCGCAGGAAGTGCTCGGCAAACCACAGCTGGGCAAGAATTTCGCCCGTGGTCAGATTGCGGCTAAAGCCCTGATGGCCGGTGGAACAGAAACGGCAGCCCACCGCACAACCCGCTTGCGAGGACACGCACAGCGTGCCGCGGTCATCTTCAGGGATAAAGACCGACTCCACCGCATTGCCGTCACCCACGTCGAACAACCACTTGATGGTGCCGTCCTGGGATTCGTGCTGGGTAATCACCGGCAGGCCTTCGATCACAGCCTGGGTCTTGAGCTTTTCGCGCAAGGACTTGGCCAGATCGGTCATCTGGTCAAAGTCGCTCGCACCGCGCTGGTGGATCCAGCGGAACAGTTGCGTAGCTCGGAAACGTTTTTCCCCCAGCGATTCGCAGTAGGCGACAAGGCCCTGGAGGTCAAAATTCAGTAGATTGGTGGTCATATAGCAATACCCCGGACCACTCACAGGGCGACACTCCCATGCAGGAGTGCCGCCGCAACAGCAAGCACGGCCAGCATGGGATTCACAGCAATTAACGTGCGTAAACGTTCATGCCGGGGAAGAAGAAGGCAACTTCCACAGCAGCAGTTTCAGGAGCATCGGAACCGTGCACGGCGTTGGCATCGATGCTGTCAGCAAAGTCAGCGCGGATGGTGCCGGGTTCAGCCTTCTTGGGGTCAGTAGCGCCCATCAGCTCACGGTTCTTCAGGATGGCGTTTTCGCCTTCCAGCACTTGGATCATCACGGGGCCGGAGATCATGAACTCAACCAGATCCTTGAAGAAAGGACGCTCCTTGTGCACAGCGTAGAACTGCTCAGCTTCTTGGCGAGACAGGTGCACCAGCTTGGCGGCAGCGATCTTCAGACCAGCGTTTTCGAAACGTGTGTAGATCTGGCCGATCACGTTCTTGGCAACTGCGTCGGGCTTGATGATGGAGAGGGTGCGTTCGATAGCCATTTGGATTTCCTAATGAAAATGGATGTATTTTTTGCCGAATCGGGTAGGGTAGGGACAGTTCATTACTGAACCATCCCCCCCTAAGAACCGGACTTGCGACTTTCATCGCATCCGGCTCAAGCACAACAATCTAGTCCCGCGGCAAAACTCACGATTTTACTCAGAGTCTGCAACCAAACCAGAATCAAAGCCTTTTCAGGCCGGCTTCGTAACTGTCAGCCCAAGAGCGTGCAGCCGTGTGTGACAGACCGGATGCAGAAGCACCCGATTGGACATAGCGTCTGACCCACCATCCACCTTGCGAACAATGTGGTGGTCATGCCATCCGCCTTCGTAGTCCAGTGGTTCTGCGCAAAGCGCACAACGCCCGTCTTGCTTGATGAACAGCATCGAAGTCTCGTACTGGTACGACATGCTCTTGAGCATGCGTTTCGTACGCAACTTTTCGCCATACACCTCCCAAGCAGGGTCAAAGGGGTTGTACTCCCCCTTGATCTTCTCGTGTCGCACGATCTCTGTATCAGCAAGCTTCAACAGTTTCCACGTGCGCGAACCTCCTTCCGCCCTCACGGTCGCAGCAAACTCGTCCCGCTCCTTGATGCGCTGCCAGTAACGGCTTTTGCACCATGACCGAGACTTATTCGGATGCCGCCGTCTCGACCAACGCATAAGGCGCCAGTAGATCAGGCTATCCATCCGACTGAAGGCCTCTTTCGCCACCACCGGCTGGTGGTACTGCGCCCAACCCCGAAGGACTGGATTCAGTTTGGCAATGAGATCCTCCTGCTTCACCGATATGTGCGTCTTCAGGATTCCCCTCACCTTGCTGTAGAACGCTTTCACGTTCTTCTTGCTCGGTTTGATGAGTAGTTTTCCCTTGTATTTTCGGAAATTCCACCCCAGGAAATCAAAGCCCTCGTCCATGTACACGACCTTGGTCTTTTCCAGCGACAGCCGCAACCCTCGTTGTGCAAGGAATGCTTCTATCCACGGCCTGATCTCGGATTCCAGAAGCTCCCGGGAGCTACCTGTAACCACAAAATCGTCGGCGTACCGGATCACATTGACTTTAAGCCCTTTGATCTTCGAGCGTCCAAATCTCGCACCGAGGTGCTCAATAAGACCGCCCTCCAACCCGTTCAACGCCATATTCGCCAAAGTTGGCGAGATGATTCCGCCTTGCGGCGTTCCTTCCTCGGTTGGCGATAAGCGGCCCTGATGGACCACTCCGGCTTTCAACCACTTACGCAAGATTGTCTTGTTCATAGGAACGTGACGCACCAGCCATTCGTGATTGATATGGTCAAAGCAACCTTCGATATCCGCTTCCAACACCCACTGAGCCGAAGCTTTTCGTGAGGTGCAAACAAATATCTGCCCCATAGCATCCGCCGTCGAACGATTTCTCCTAAAGCCGTAGCTATTCGGATCGCTCGTGGTTTCCGCCACAGGTTCCAGACCCAGCAGGTGTAACGCCTGCATGGCTCTGTCCAACATCGTAGGAATTCCCAGAGGGCGTTCCTTTCCGTTGGATTTGGGGATATAGACCCGCCGAAGCGGTTTAGCTCTATACCCCCGTTGCTGCTTTAATCGACCTATCGCCGCCCGTTTCAGGGCAGGTGAATCCCACAGCTGGCGATCGACTCCCGCCGTTCGCTTGCCTTGGTTTTCAGTGACTCGTCTCACCGCCAGTGCCCTGGCGGAAAACGAGTGGTTTAAAGACCGTTGCAAAGCTTTCACCTTGCGCCAATCCTTTTCCAGCGTAGCCTTCGCTATACGTCTCTGCGTCGTTCTCACAAACTGCTCGACCCGGCGCCAATCAATGGCATGCCAGTCTTGCGGTTCGCGTGAGGACGCAGATTCGCCGTCGCCGGTGAGTTTTCTCATGCTTTCCTCCTACCAAGTAAAACCCAGCAAGAAGGCGCACGTCTCCCCGAAGGGATGCGCACACCATCCCTTCGGGTTAGGTTTAAACAAATGCAGTCGTTTAACGACGGTTGCACCAAGTGGAAGTGGGCACGCTTTCACGTCAGGGCAAGAACCCCTATGCCACCCATTACAGGCAGCCCTTCGCTTTTTCCACTATCCCATACCCCCTCATCCAACAGGTTGCCTTACGGTTTCCCTGCCCGCACGCCTAGGCGTGCGGGCGGACAGTGGGGCTTACCACGTTCCCCGATCTACCGACATTCAGCGGCGCACACCGCTTCCCGTCTATCCGTTTAGGACTCATCTCTCCTGGGACTGCCTTGTGACGACGATCACCTAGTTTTGACAGGTGATACCGGCAGCACACCTTTTGGTTATGGCCTATCAGCAGATTTGGCCACTCAATCATGACCCAGGTTCAAACGATGATTCACTTTACGTTGCCCATGCGGAACTAGCCTAGCCCCTTCACCGCCCTTCTGCTGGCAGTTTCCAAAGACATCCTCACGGATTGCCTTCGCTACAAACGTAGGGAGCATTGTCAGGTGAGCTTCGCACAGACCCATTACTGGTCCTGCACGTCACCGTAGGCTACTTGTGGTCGCACACAAGGTCACAGCAACCCATTGCTAGGTTGTACGACAAGGCAGATCAGAGCTGCGCTCTGCGGTTTCTTCCATTGTCAAATCGCATGCACGATCGAACACCTCCCAAAAGAGGATGCTCTGCTTTGAATCCAGACACTTGTGGTGTCGGTTAAAGGTGTGAAGCGACCCGGGTGCACGTGAAAACGTGACCCGCAGTCTGGCATGAGCGAAGCGCCCACGCAGGTGCAGAACAGTCGGCGAACCGATGTTCTGTGTGACAAGTGCTGACCCGATTGGGTTCAGCCGGTAGGAAGAATGTGCCTTGAGTCCGACCCTTGGGAGGTCTGACCGTACGATTTTCAAAGGCTGAATCGTTGCAGATGGATATGCTCCATCTAAGCAGAGCGACACGACGTGTCGCACCAAAGCCCTTGATTCTAGCGGTGCGCTGCCAACCCTAGAAACTGGTTGGCAAGCGCGTTTTTGCATGGATCAGCGGCGGCCACGGGGCTTGCGCTTTTGCTCGGCACGCGCACGTGCCAGGCTGTCGCTGCCGATGTAGCCCACCGATGTCTTCAATGGATCGGGCTTGCTGCTCGTGGTGGGCAGCTGGTAGTTGTTGTTGCTGGTGCGCTTGGGGCCACCCTTGGCAGAGCGGCGGGCACGCAGGAAGCGCTCTTCCTCTGCCGCATTGACGCGCGCCTTGTTGCGCGAACCTGCACGGTCCGAAGCACGGCGCACCGTGTTCTGCGTCGAAGGCTTGCCGGGCTTGGGCAGGGCCACACCTGCGGCGCTGACCAGCGCCTGCACGTCTTTTTCGTCCAGCTCCATCCATGCACCACGGCGCAGGCCACGGGGCAGTAACATGGCGCCGTAGCGGATACGGATCAGACGGCTGACGGCACGGCCCACGGCTTCAAACAGGCGGCGCACTTCGCGGTGGCGACCTTCGGAGATGGTCACGCGGTACCAGACGTTGGCACCTTCGCCGCCGCCATCTTCAATGGAGCCAAAGGAGGCTTCGCCGTCTTCGAGCTTCACACCCGTGGTCAGCAGCTGCTTTTCTTCCTTGGTCAGCGCACCCAGCACGCGCACGGCGTACTCGCGCTCCAGACCAAAGCGGGGGTGCATCAGGCTGTTGGCCAGTGCGCCGGAGTTGGTAAACAGCAGCAGACCTTCTGTGTTCAGGTCCAGACGGCCCACCGACTGCCATTTACCCACCGGCAGCTTGGGCAGGCGACGGAATACAGTGGGGCGGTTCTGGGGGTCGTCCAGCGTCACCACCTCACCCACAGGCTTGTGATAGGCCAGCACGCGCACGGCGGGCGGGGCAATACGCACCTTGACGGGCTTGCCATCGACCTTGATGTTGTCACCCAGCTGAATGCGTTGGCCGACGTGGGCCAGTTCGTCATTGACGGTGATGCGGCCTTCGCCAATCCAGCGCTCAATTTCCAGGCGCGAACCCAGACCGGCCTGCGCCAGCACCTTGTGCAGCTTGGGCGACTCCGCTTCAGGCTTGAGCACACGCTTGGCAGCGGCAGCAGGGCTTTCCGCTTCATTTTCTGCAGCGTCCAGCGCCCCAGAAATAACGGATTCAAAGTCATAGGCATCTTCAACCTGCATGACTTCTGCCTCAGGAGCTATATTCTTTGGAGTATTTGCTTCGGCACGTGGGGCACGACGTGCTGGCTTGGTTTCTTTGGTCATGATTTCCATTTCCGCGCCAGCCCTTGTGGTCGGCAGACGCATTCATTCAAATTGTGGGCAGCAAGCCTGCGTTCAGTCTTGCTGTGGCTCGGCGGGTGCTGCGGACTGTTCAGCAGCAGGCGTTTCAGCCTCGGGCTGTTCGTTGGTGGTCTGCGGGGCAGCCGCTTCGCTGTCTGATGCCAGGGGCACAAACACCGCATCCATGGGCAGTGCAGGCTCGGCAAACAAATCGCCTTCAGGCACGGCCGAGGGCTGAGGCTCGGCACTGGCAGCAGCGTCTTCTTCCAGCGCGGTAAAGAGCGACTCCTGCGCTTCTGGCTCATCCAGCATGGGCAGCTCGTCCAGCGACTTCAGACCCAGGTCATCGAGAAACTGCCGCGTGGTCGCCAGCAAGGCAGGGCGCCCCACAGTTTCACGGTAACCAATTTCTTCGACCCAGCCACGATCTTCGAGTTGCTTGATGATGAGGCTATTCACAGTCACGCCGCGAATGTCCTCAATATCGCCACGCGTGACGGGCTGGCGGTAGGCAATGATGGCCAGGGTCTCCAGCACCGCACGGCTGTAGCGCGGCGGTTTTTCAGGGTGCAGCTTATCCAGATAACTGCGCATCTCGGGGCGGCTTTGAAAGCGCCAGCCCGAAGCCACTTGCACCAGCTCCACGCCGCGCCCCGTCCAGTCCTGCTGCAGCGACAGCAGCAGCTCCTTGAGCGTATCCGCCCCCAGATGGTCATCAAACAGGGCGCGCAACTCCCGCAGCTGCAAAGGCTGCTGCGCACAGATCAGGGCGGTTTCCAGGACCCGCTTGGCATCAACCGTATTCATGGTTTAGACGCGGAAGCCTCACATGCGGAGAGATAAAGACAGATGGACCGGACCCTCACGGGCAAGTACACCAATGACAAGGGCAGACCTTCAAGACCTGCCCTCAAGTTAGCGGGGATTGTAGCTGAGACGCAGTTTTTCCACCGCAGTCAGGAAATCCTGCGGCGGCTCGGCCGCCAGCTCCAGGCTCTCACCCGTCACCGGATGCACAAAAGACAGACGGAATGCATGCAGGGCCTGGCGCTGCATCTCGCCATCCGCCGCACCGCCATACAGGGCATCGGCCACCAGTGGATGCCCCAGCGACAGCATGTGCACGCGAATCTGGTGGGTGCGGCCGGTATGCAGCTTGCAGTGCACCAGGCAGTGCGCATCCGTGCTATCCCAGCAGGTGATGTCCGTGCGCGCCTCCTTGCCCGGGTGCTGCGCCAGATCGACCACGGCCATGCGCAGGCGATTGCGCGGGTCACGGCCAATGGGGGCATTGACCTGCTGCATCTGCGCACCTTTCCACGGCTTGTGTGCCAGCGCCAGGTAACGGCGGCTTACATCGCGGCGGGCAATCATGGCCACCAGCGCATCCATGGTCTGGCGGGTTTTGGCCACTACCATCAGCCCACTGGTATCTTTGTCCAGACGGTGCACGATGCCTGCACGCGGCACGGCAGCCGCACCCGCATGGTGGGCCAGCAGACCGTTGAGCAGCGTGCCCTGCCAGTTGCCGGGTGCCGGATGCACCACCAGCCCGGCGGGCTTGTTGACAACCAGCAGGTGCTCGTCTTCATAGACCACGTCCAGCGCCATGGTTTCAGGCTTGAAGGACTGGCTCTGCGCCGTGGGACGCATTTCGATGCTGATCACATCACCGAGCTTGACCTTGGCGGAGGACTTGGTCGCTGGCTTGCGATTGAGCTGCACTGCACCCTGCTCCAGCAATTGCTGCAGATAGCTGCGCGAGAACTCGGGCACCAGCTCTACCAGCGCCTTGTCCAGGCGCACGCCATGCAGCGCCATCTGCACAACATGCTCGCGCTGCTCGACACCTGCGTCTGCAGCTTCCAGCTCTACAGCGTCTTCAGATTCCAGCAGGCCCGCAGCATCCTGAGGCAAAGCGTTCTGAGTCACGCAAAATCCTATTTCAAACAATCAACAAAAAATGCCCGGCATCCTCGACACCGGGCATTCTGACAAAGCCAGTGACTGGCTGTGATCAACGTGCAGGCAGATAGCGCGAAGGGTCTACGGGCTTGCCCTGGCGGCGCACTTCAAAGTGCAGCTTCACGCGGTCTGCGTCGCTGCTACCCATCTCGGCGATCTTCTGCCCCTTCTTGACGCTCTGGTCTTCCTTGACCAGCAGCTTCTGATTGTGGGCATAAGCCGTCAGATAGGTGTTGTTGTGCTTGAGAATCACCAGGTGACCATAGCCACGCAGACCCGAGCCTGCATACACCACGCGGCCATCGGCGGCAGCCAGCACAGGGTCACCAGCCTTACCTGCAATATCCACCCCCTTGTTGGTCGCTTCGTTAAAGCCAGCAATCACAGGGCCGGAAGCAGGCCAGATAAAGCCCAGGCCGCTGGCATCGCCACCGCTGGACGTCGATGTGCTGCTCGATGTGGTGGCAGCAGGTGCAGTAGCCGCAGGCTTGGCAGCCGCTGCTGAGCTGGATGAGCTGCCAGCCGGAGGCAAGGTCACCGCCTGCACCGAGGTCGATGTCACAGGGCGTGCACCGCTGGCCTGAGACTCCACCGAGCCGGGCGGCACCACGCGCACCACCTGACCCACTTCAATCAGGTCAGGATTGCTCAAGTTGCTCCAGCGTGCAATGTCCTTCCAGCTCTGACCATGCTCCAGACCGATACGAATCAAGGTATCTCCGGGTTGCACGGTGTAATAGCCAGGCTTGCCCGCGTTTTCCGCTCCGGGCAAAGTGGATGGGTCCACCGTTGATCTGGCACGCGACTCACTGCGATCTTCGACAGGAGCCTTATTCACCTGGGCGCACCCCAGCAGCACACCACTGCTCACCAGCACTGCTGCCAAAGTACCCAGCCCACGCGATAAAAACATATTCACTCCCTTTCAGGCAATTCCAGATTTTAGGGGCACAAAATGCACAGCCTCGAGCACGGACTCTGTATATCCGTGCTGCGTCTTATCAATCACCAAAAGCGCCTGCTGTCCCTTGCCCTTCACGATAGGGGCTACCAGCCTCCCGCCTATCGCCAGCTGATCCAGCCATGCCTGAGGCACAGCATCTCCTCCAGCGGCAGAAATGATGCCTGCATATGGCGCTCCTGGCGCATAGCCGAGCATCCCATCCCCAAATAAAAGGTGAATATTTGTGAGTTTCAGGGGACGCAAATTGTTCCGCGCCTTGTCATGCAAGCCGCGCAGACGCTCCACCGAATACACCTGCTGCGCCACACAGGCCAGCACGGCCGCCTGATAGCCACAGCCCGTGCCGATCTCCAGCACCCGCCCCATGCGCCCCATGGCGCGTACGTACTCTGCTCCTTCTAGCAGCTCAATCATGCGTGCCACCACACTGGGCTTAGAGATGGTCTGCTGCAGACCAATGGGCAGACTCGTGTCTTCGTAGGCCTGATTGACCAGCGCGCTGTCCACAAACAGGTGGCGCTGCACCTGGCCCATGGCGCTGAGCACCTTCTGCGACTGTATGCCGCCCGCCGCCAAGCGCTGCACCATGCGCTGGCGCACAGCGGCCGAGTCCAGCCCCAGCCCCACAGGTGCGGGCACTACAGGGCTGCGCACTGCCGTGCTGCTCACCGCGCGACCACTCACCGTGGACTTGGGTACGGCAGAAGATGCCACCCAGGAAGGCACGCCTGTACCTTTGGAACGACTCATGCCATCTCCTGCTTTTGTACGCCTTGCATGGCAGTGTCCAGGCGCGAGGCAGTCTGCGCCCAGTACACCAGATGATCGTGGTCCGTCAGATCAACCTTGAGCGGAGTCATGGAGACATGGCCATGTGCAGTAGCGTGAAAATCCGTGCCTTCCGAATCATCCTTGGCCGCACCTGCGCTGCCAATCCAGTACATGGTTTCACCACGTGGATTGACCTGCGTAATCACGGGCTCGGCCGAATGTCTGCGCCCCAGGCGGCAGAGCTTGACCTGCCCCATCTGCTCCAGTGGCAGGTTGGGAATATTCACATTCAGCAGCCAGGGCGAGGCACCGATCAGCTGCTGCTGCATCATCTGCTGCACGATCTGCCTGGCTTTCTGGGCTGCAGACTGCAGCTCCCCCCAGTTGCGCTCCACCTGCGAGAAGGCAATGGCGGGCACGCCAAACAGAAAGCCTTCCATGGCTGCACCTACGGTGCCGGAGTAAATGGTGTCATCGCCCATATTGGCGCCATTGTTGATGCCCGAGACCACCAGATTGGGCCGATACCCCAGCAAGCCCGTCATGGCGATATGCACGCAGTCCGCAGGCGTGCCATTCACATAGCGAAAACCATTGGCCGCATGGTGCACATACAGGGGGGAATGCAATGTCAGGGCATTGGACTTGGCACTGTTGTTGTGCTCTGGTGCGACCACATCCACGTCCACTCCATCGATCGCAGACAAAGCTTCGTACAGGGCGATGATTCCAGGTGCCTGATAACCATCGTCGTTAGAAATAAGAATCTTCATGGGTTTTAACAGTTAGCACGATTGTAGGAGGCATTGAGCGTCTCTTTGTCAGAGCATGCAGGCCAGTTGCTGCAAAAGCCCCTCTGCTCTGCGAAACTTGCGCTTTTGATTTGCGAGACAACCCCGCTGTGGCACTCCGAACCCCTGCAGACATTGCCCGTGAAACCCTGAAATTGCTGGCCGCCCGGCGACTGACGCCTACGCCTGCCAATTACCAGTCAGTCTATGAGGAAGTAGCCGGCCTGCTGCCGCAGGTCAGCTTTCCGCAGACACCGCTGCGCCGTATCGCCAGCATTCTGCCCACGCAGACCCCGGTGCAAAAACGCCTGGCACAGAGTTTTCAGCAGGCCGTAGAAAGCCAGGACTGGACCGCACTGCAAAGCGCCATCGTAGATTACGCCCAGCTCGATCTGGGCATTACGCCGCAGCCGCCTGTCACCCACACCAGCCCGGCGACGCAGATTGTGGATGCCCTGCCTGCATCCACCGCACAGCAGCTGGCGCGCATGGTGGAGGCCATGAGGAGCGTGCTGGGCAGCGCCGACCAGCGCATGCGAGAGCTGTCCGACCAGCTGCTGGAGTTTCTGGCAGATGACGACCTGCCACTGCCACGCCTGGAAGCCAAGCTGCACAACTACAGCTACCGGCTGAATTTCACCGCCGAAGACCAGGCCCAGCGTCGCCACTGCATTCACGCCCTGCTGCGCATGGTCTGCACCCATATTGCAGACATTGCCCGCCAGGACGCCTCTCTGCAGCAGCACGCACAGGCCCTGACCGATGCCATCACCCAGCCATGGACGCTGCAGCAACTGGACACCATTCAGTCCTGCCTGAAGAACCTGCTGTTCCGCCATCTGGAAATTGAAGGCAACCGCTCACAAGTCCATGAGCAGCTCAAACAGCTGCTGGGCGAGCACGCGGTGCAGATGAGCCGTCTGGGCCAGCTCAGCGAAGCCCACGCCAGCGCCTTGCAGTCCTGCGCGCAGCAA
This sequence comes from Comamonas kerstersii, assembly GCF_002056725.1. Classification (NCBI taxonomy): domain Bacteria; kingdom Pseudomonadati; phylum Pseudomonadota; class Betaproteobacteria; order Burkholderiales; family Comamonadaceae; genus Comamonas; species Comamonas kerstersii. The sequence continues at coordinate 252,335 of NZ_CP020121.1, forward strand.
ATTCAGCAGTCGCAGGATCTGGGCGAGCTGGCCTCGATGCTGGAAGCCGTAGTGAGCTCCGGCACGGCGCTGGCCACGGAAAACCGCATGGTTCAGGCTCAGCTGGCCGACCTGCGTGCCCAGGCCGAAAGCCAGGAGCAGAAGATTCTGGAGCTGTCCACCCACCTGCAGGAAATCCAGCAGATCACCCGCCACGATGCCGCCACCGGCGCCTTCAATCTTGCAGGGCTGGAAGAAGCACTGGCCACCGAGCAGGCACGCAACCAGCGCCACCACTTCCCCTTGAGCCTGGCCTGCCTGGAAGTGGACCCGCCACAGGCCCCAGCATCACCCGTCTCAATGCAGGCAGATGACGCAGCCCTGATGCATCTGGCGCGACTGGTTCGCAGCACCTTACGGCCACAGGATGCACTGGGGCGCACCAGCGACCACCGGCTGGCCGTCATCTTTCCGGAAACCGATCCAACCCAGGCCGCACAGGCCCTGGCACGGCTGCAGATGGCGCTGCAGCAACGCCCCCTGCTGCTGGATGAGCAGGTGCTGCCGCAAAGCTTTAGCGCGGGCGTGATTGCCGTACAGCACCTGGAAGCGCCGCAGCACGCACTGGAGCGTGCGCAGGCAGCCTGCGAGCAGGCGCAGCGCATGGGCCGGGCACGCGTCTCTATTTTTTAGGCACAGGCATGCTGCAACCCATCACGCTGGCAGGGGAAAGGCGTGGAAAGCGGCATGGGAATACACCGAAGCACACGCTCACGTAAATGCACGCTCGCATAGCACAGAATGCGATGACACCCCTTCTCAAACCGAGAAATCCAGAGGGGATAACCCGTAGATTTCAGCGCCCATGCTTCACTTTCGTGCATAGTCAGCGCGCGAAAAAACCAAGCTAAACCGCTTGCTTAGCATTTAAAGATTCGAAAAAGTCATAAAAAGAACTTTTCAGAATATCAAGAATTCAACCAGTTAAGCTTCAATTTAATTGCGAAAGCAACTACATTTTTAGTAGCACGAAGGATTCATTTCCCTCATAACTGGATGAACGCTCCGTGACCGTCCCTCTCATAGCGGTGCTTTCTGGTGCACATCTGCGCGCACCAAGATAGTGCTTGGCTTTATGGAAGAAGCATTTATGCATATCACTTTCAGCACGAATTACACACTCATACTGGCTGTCCTGGTCCTGCTGCTGGGCAAGTTCCTGGTGTCACGCATACGCTTTCTGCGTGATTTCAACATTCCCGAACCCGTAGCAGGCGGGCTGCTGATAGCAGCCGTCATCTACATACTGCACGCCACCATGGGCTGGTCGTTCGGCTTTGAATCCAGTCTGCAGACCGCCTTCATGCTGGCCTTCTTTGCCTCGATTGGTCTGAGCGCCAACTTCGCCAAGCTGCGCCAGGGCGGCATCGGCCTGGTGATCTTCCTGTGCGTGATCGTGGTCTTCATCCTCGTGCAGAACGCCGTGGGTATTGGCCTGGCCAAGGCGCTGGGTCTGGATCCACTGGTGGGTCTGGTCGCTGGCTCCATCACGCTGGTTGGTGGCCACGGTACCGCCGGTGCCTGGGGCTCGGTGCTGGAACAGCAGCACGGCCTGACTGGCGCGACCACCCTGGGCATGGCCTGCGCCACCTTTGGTCTGGTGATTGGCGGCATCATGGGTGGCCCTCTGGCCAAGCGCCTGATCACCCAGCACAAGCTGGCCAAGCCACGCAGCGAAGCCGATCAGCTCGGCTCCACACCTGCTGCCGGTCATGAGCAGAACGACTTCGTGAACCTGGAATCTCCCAGCAAGACACCTCGCCTGATCACTGCCGACGCTGCCATTGAAACCCTGGCACTGTTCGCTGCCTGTCTGGCCTTTGGTGAATTCATGACCCACGTGACCAAGGGCACAGCCATCCAGCTGCCTACCTTTGTGTGGTGTCTGGGCGGTGGTGTGATCATCCGCAACGTGCTGGATTACATCTTTGGCTTCAAGGTGTTCGATCGCGCCATTGACGTGTTTGGCAATGTGTCCCTGTCGATCTACCTGGCCATTGCCCTGCTGTCGCTCAAGCTGTGGGAGCTGACCGATCTGGCCGGTCCTCTGGTCATCATCCTGGCCGTGCAAACCCTGGTCATGGCGCTGTACGCCATGTTTGTGACCTTCCGCATCATGGGCAAGAACTACGATGCCGCTGTGCTGGCTGCCGGTCACTGCGGCTTTGGCATGGGTGCTACCCCCACGGCCGTGGCCAACATGCAGGCCATCACCAACCAGTATGGCCCTTCGCACAAGGCTTTCCTGATCGTGCCGCTGGTCGGTGCCTTCTTCATTGACATCGTCAATGCCTTCCTGATTCAGGGCTTTATCACCTGGATCCGCTGATCCACTGAAAAACCAGCAGGGGCGTAAAGCCTCTGCTGTCAGGACTGCGTTTTTGGCGCACACTGGGCCTTCACTCAACAAGGAAATGGCCCATGCGTAAGCTTCCAATCAGCATGCAACGCCCAGCCTCTGTGCTGGGCGTTGTGCTTTCCGCGGCGCTGCTGGCTGCCTGCAGCAGCACACCCACTTCAGACAGCCACCGCTTCAGCTACCAGATACCGGATCAGCCCGAAGGCAGTTCAGGCTGGACCGAAAAGCCTGGCTGGGCTGCAGAAAAATTTGCCGTGGCAGCGGCCAATCCGCTGGCTACTGATGCGGGCTATCAAATTCTCAAGGCTGGTGGCAGTGCCGTTGACGCAGCCATTGCCGTGCAGATGGTGCTGGGCCTGGTGGAGCCCCAATCCAGCGGCATTGGTGGCGGTGCCTTTTTGCTGCATGCAGCAGGCGACAAGGTGCAGGCTTATGACGGTCGTGAAACCGCACCTGCAGCCGCAACAGACAGCCTGTTTCTCAAGCCTGACGGCAAACCCATGGCCTTTCATGACGCTGTGGTTGGCGGCCGCTCTGTAGGCACACCCGGCGCAGTACGCATGCTGGAGCTTGCGCACAAGGAGTACGGCAAACTGCCATGGGCCGCGCTGTTCGAGCCAGCCATCCAGCTCGCTGAGCAAGGCTTCAAGCTCAGCCCCCGCCTGCACAGCCTGCTGCTCAAGGAAAAATATCTGGCGCAGGACCCTGCTGCGCGCGCCTACTTCTACGGCAGCGATGGGCAGCCTCTGCCCGTAGGCACGGTGCTGCAAAACCCCGCCTACGCCCAGGTGCTGCGAGCCATTGCCCGTGATGGCAGCAAGGCCCTGCACGAAGGTGCAATAGCCCAGGCCATTGTGGACAAGGTACGCAGCCACCCCACCAACCCTGGCGTGCTGTCCCTGCAGGATCTGGCCAGCTACCAGCCCAAACAGCGTGAAGCCCTGTGCCATGACTGGACACCGCAAGGCCAGCTGCCCGTGCGCAGCTACCGCATCTGCGGCTTTCCACCACCCAGCTCCGGAGCGATTGCGGTGGGGCAAATCCTCGGCATTCTGAGCCACACGCCTGCGGCCAGCATGCCGCTGGGCGCAGACGGCCTGCCCACAGCCGACTGGCTGCACTACTACACCGAAGCCGCACGCTTGGCCTTTGCAGACCGTGCGCTGTACGTAGCCGACCCTGACTTTGTGCGAGCCCCGGGCGGCGACTGGCTGAACCTGCTGGATAACCGCTACCTGCAGGAGCGTGCGCGCCTGATTGGCCAGCAAAGCATGAAGGTGGCACAACCCGGCATCCCGGGCAAAGTACAGGTCAGCCATGGCCCCATGCCAGAGCAGATCGAGTACGGCACCAGCCACATCAGCATTGTGGATGCCTATGGCAATGCACTGGCCATGACGACCACCATCGAAGACCAGTTCGGCAGCCGCCAGATGGTGCATGGCTTTTTGCTCAACAACGAGCTGACCGACTTCAGCCTGGCCCCACGCACAGCAGACGGCCAGCCCATTGCCAACCGCGTCGAACCCGGCAAACGACCACGCTCCTCGATGGCGCCCACGCTGGTATTCGACAAGGAAACCGGCGAGCTGGTGATGAGCGCTGGCAGCCCCGGCGGGGCGCAAATCATCCACTACACGGCCAAGACGCTGCAAGGCGTGCTGGGCTGGGGGTTGATGCCACAGCAGGCCATCAACCTGCCCAACTTCAGCAGCCTCAACGGCCCCAGCTTGCTGGAAGCAGGAAAGTTTCCGCCCAGCACGGTGCAGGCCCTGCGAACACGTGGTGCGGAAGTCAAGGAGCAAGAACTGACCAGCGGCCTGCAGGCCATCACGCGCGGCATGGCACACGGCAAGCAACTGTGGCTGGGTGGTGCCGACCCACGCCGTGAAGGTGTGGTGATGGGCGACTAAAGCACAAAGCCTCCGGCAGCACTGGTCTGCTGGAGGCTTTGACAAAAACGCACTGCAAACGGTAAGGCAGCTAACCCACCCGTCGCATCAGACCGGCAGCAATACCACCCTGGATGTGCTGCGCAGCAGATACTTGGGCAACAGCAATGCAGCCTTGTTCAGAAACGCAAACTCTTCATCGCTGATGCTGTAGTTCAGAACATCGAAGTGACACAGCGTGCCGAATAGATCACCATAGTTATTGACCAGAGGCACTCCGTAGTAAGCGCCAATCACACCCTGATATTTGTGACCATCGAGCATAGGCTCCCGTGCGGTATCACAGGTGCGAAATTCGCGGTCGCGCAGTACAAACTGGTAAAAGCTATCGCCCAACGGCACTGCCTGTAGAAAATCTGGAATGACCTCGCCTTCTTTGTCATGCAGATAGACGTTATGCAGCACGCCATCTTCCAGCCTGTACACACCGGTAAAACGATGAGGAACACGCGCATTCAAAAAATCCAGGCCCGCAGGGCCATGCATTTCCAACACCTGTTCATAGCCATTCAACCCCGCTGCTACATAGGCGGTGTAAGGCATCGTTTGCTCCTGTCGTTATTGTGAAGAAAAGGCCTTTATAAGCGGCAACTGCCTTTATTCAGCCAATGCCCTGCCAAAAAATGCACACAGCTTTCAGCCCAATGCCCACCTTCCTGCGCTTGTTCCCTTTGCATGGCACGAGATCGAGCGATCTACACACGCTATGGGGCATGCCTCAAAAGGCTGCTCCATGAAGATCAAGCGTTGGTGCATGCTAGGGGCCGTACTTGTTGGCACCTTACTGGCGAGCGGATGTAGCTTGCCCGCAGTGCAGCATCCAGCTTCGGTCCAGCTGCCGGAGCCTGATGCACCTTCCGAGCTGAGTGTGGCCATAGAGCAAATGCGCGCAAGAGACCGCGCCGATGACAGTGACTCCGGCATTTACGCCCTGACCGATGCGCAAGAAGCCTTTGCCGCCCGTGCGCTGCTGGCACGAGCAGCCCAGCACAGCCTGGATGTGCAGTACTACATCTGGCGCGCCGACAAGACGGGGCGCTTGCTGTTGAATGAATTACTGATGGCGGCCGACCGCGGCGTGCAGGTGCGGCTGCTGCTCGACGATCTGGGCACAGCTGGACTGGATGCTGAGTTGCTGGCCCTCAATGCCCACCCCCACGTGCAGGTGCGCCTGTTCAACCCCTTTGTATTGCGCGGCAGCTTCAATTTGTGCAGCAGATGCTGGCAACCACCTTGCCCCTGGAATGGGCCAAGGCCCATCTGGTGAGCGACCCGCCCGAGAAAATTCAGGCCAGGCACAAACTGACGCCTTGATTGGCGAGCAAATGCTGCGCGCCATTGGCACCCCGCAGCGCAGCCTGGATTTGGTATCCCCCTACTTTGTGCCTACGCAAGCAGGCGTGGATGCCTTTGCCCAGTTAAGCGCCCAAGGCATACAGGTGCGCATACTGACCAACTCACTGGAAGCCACCGATGTGGCCGTTGTGCATGCCGGTTATGCCAAGTACCGAAAACCGCTGCTGCACGCCGGTATCGGGCTGTACGAAATGCGCGGGCGCCCTCCGGAATACGCCGATGAAGACGAATCCCTGCAACTGCGCCTGACGGAGCTGGGCAGCTCCGGCAGCAGCCTGCATGCCAAAACCTTTGCCGTGGCTGGAGAGCGCGCGTTCATTGGCTCATTCAACTTTGACCCACGCTCCGTGCACCTGAACACCGAGATGGGGCTGATGATTGAAAGTCCCAGACTGGCTCAGGCCATCAGCCGCAGCTTTAGCGAAGACATTCCCAGCCGTGCCTTCCACCTGAGTCTGGGAGAAGATGGACAACTGTGCTGGCAAAGCGGCGTAGGCCAGCCACCGCCCGTCTACAGCGTAGAGCCACAGACCACGTGGTACCAAAGATGGACGCTGTGGCTGCTGGGCCTGCTGCCTATTGAATGGCTGCTCTGAAAATATCCATAGATTTGCAAAAACGCAGCGCGAATCGCTCTACCATTCGCGCCATGCCTCGCCAGAACACCTGCCCTGCAGACTTTCCGCCTTTTATCCTTTCGCAAATCGAACAGGTCGCACAGCGCATCGTCGCAACGCGCAAGTCGCGCGGAGAAACCCAGGCACAGTGGGCGCAGAAGCTGGGCATCTCTCAGCCCACCATGGCACGCATTGAACGTGGCGACCCCTCCATCGCCACAGCCACCTATGTGATGTGCCTGTGGCTGGTGAACCCCCAGCTCCATCTGCTGCAGCTGCTGGATGCACAGACTGCAGATACAGCCCCCACCACGTCCACTGAGCCGACACCAGTACAGGCGGCCACGGCCCCACAACAACCCTCCGTGGCCGATGAGTTTGCCGAACTGCTGTCCACGTGGACGGCGCCTGCGCTGTAATTGCCGCCTGCGGCAAATAAATACGCAAGCCACAGGAGGCTGTCTTGACCTACATTCAGGATTTCCGCAGGGCGCAGTCCATGCACGGCTACGCCCATATGCCCCTTATTTTTCGAAAGCTATCCCCATGAAGTCTCGTGCCGCCGTGGCCTTTAAGGCCGGAGAACCCCTGCAGATCGTGGAGATCGACGTAGCTCCGCCCAAGAAAGGCGAAGTGCTGATCAAGATTACCGACACTGGCGTGTGTCACACCGATGCCTTCACCTTGAGCGGTGAAGACCCCGAAGGCCTGTTCCCTGTGGTGCTGGGCCACGAGGGCGCTGGCATTGTGGTGGAAGTGGGCGAAGGCGTGACCAGCGTCAAGCCCGGTGACCACGTGATTCCGCTGTACACCGCCGAGTGCGGTGAGTGCCTGTTCTGCAAGAGCGGCAAGACCAACCTGTGTACTGCCGTGCGCGCCACCCAGGGCAAGGGCGTGATGCCCGATGGCACGACGCGCTTTTCCTACAACGGCCAGCCCATCTACCACTACATGGGCTGCTCCACCTTCTCCGAATACACCGTGGTGGCCGAAGTGTCGCTGGCCAAGATCAACCCCGAAGCCAACCACGAGCAAGTCTGCCTGCTGGGCTGCGGCGTGACCACCGGCCTGGGCGCCGTAAAGAACACCGCCAAGGTGCAGGAAGGCGACACCGTGGCCGTGTTCGGTCTGGGTGGTATTGGTCTGGCCGTGATCCAGGGTGCCAAGCAGGCCAAGGCCGGCCGCATCATTGCCATCGACACCAACCCCGCCAAGTTCGATCTGGCCAAGACCTTTGGCGCGACCGATTGCATCAACCCCAAGGACTACGACAAGCCCATCCAGCAAGTCATCGTGGAGATGACGGGCTGGGGCGTGGACCACAGCTTTGAGTGCATCGGCAATGTGAACGTCATGCGCGCAGCGCTGGAATGCGCCCACCGCGGCTGGGGCCAGAGCGTGATCATTGGCGTGGCAGGCGCGGGCCAGGAAATTTCCACCCGCCCCTTCCAGCTGGTCACCGGCCGCAAGTGGATGGGCTCGGCCTTTGGTGGCGTGAAGGGCCGCACCGAGCTGCCCGGCATGGTGGAAGACGCCATGGCAGGCAAGATCCAGCTGGAACCTTTCGTTACCCACACCATGCCACTGGAAAAGATCAACGAAGCCTTTGATCTGATGCACGAAGGCAAGTCCATCCGCTCGGTGGTCAAGTACTAAAAACTTGAATCCCGCATAAAGAAAGCGCTCCTCGGAGCGCTTTCTTTCATTGTGGAACTATGGCCTGGTGCTTACCAGCCCCACAGCAGTTTCTTGGAGATCCAGCCCGTCTTTCCATTGCTGGCCTGGCCTTTGACCCAGCCGTTTTTCTTGTCCAGCGTCTTGAGCAGGTCGTATTGCTCAAAGCTGGCAACTTTCTTGTATTGCGTGCCAGGGCCGGTGCGCATATTCGCCTTGGGTGCTTTGACGATATGGTGGGCCTGCTTGCCGGTCAGAGGTCTGTAGACCCAGCCCAGCTCCCCTTCAAAGTCGCGCACTTTCAGCCAGTTGCCGCGCTTTTGTGTCACTTTCATGGGGTAGCCCTTGCTCAGCTCCCAGCTCACATCATGCTGGGTTGACGGGCCTTGCCGCACATTCACGCTCTTGCCAGCAATGCTCACAAACTCAGCCTGCGCCTGCGCAGCCCCCAAAGCCAATCCCAGTACGGCAACCGCTTTCCATAAAACACCCATGGGTTGTTTTTCCCTTTCTTTCAACATCCATCAAGACCATCTGCCAACTCACCAAGAGCCGCTCACGCAACCCAGCAAACCGCAGGTTTGCGTTGGAGGCGAGGCGCGAAGCCGCGGGCAGTACCAGTCGTACGACAAGGCTTCGCAACAACGAATCCAGAGTTGCGTTAGCGAGTCTAAGCACTTGCAGTGCGACTCACTCTTTCGCTGAGCACTGCATCCACCAAAGGTTCCCCCGCAAGGGCTGCAAAAGTCCTTGCCGCACACAAAGCTGCGGCAGGACCGACAATCGCAGCCTTTGCTTTTCAACGCTACATCCTCGCGTTTGCCCATGCCCTTTTCTGCCCTTGGCCTTGCGCCTTCGCTGGCCCATGCTGCTGCTTCTCAAGGACTGATTGCACCCACTCCCGTGCAGTCTCAAGCCATTCCTGCCATTTTGAACGGCCACGATCTGCGCGCCTGCGCGCCCACTGGCTCTGGCAAGACAGCGGCCTATGTCCTGCCCTTGCTGCAGCAATGGCTGCTCAGCGATGCTGCCCAACGCCAGGGCTCGCGCAGCACGCAGGCGCTGGTCCTGGTGCCCACACGTGAGCTGGCGGCGCAGGTGGCCGAGCTGATCTACCACGTAGGCGAAGCCATGGGCCGCCGCCCCAAGGTGGCGGTGCTCACAGGTGGTGTCTCCATCAACCCACAGCTCATGGCGCTGCGCGGCGGTGCAGACATGGTGATTGCCACACCCGGCCGCCTGCTGGACGTGGTGGCGCACAGCCAGCTCAAGCTGCACACCATCGACACCCTGGTGATGGATGAGGCCGACCGCCTGATGGACCTGGGCTTTGCCGAAGAGCTGGAACAAGTGCTGGCGCTGCTGCCTGCCAAGACCGCGCGCCAGACCCTGCTGCTGTCTGCCACCTTTGGCCCTGCTGTGCAGACGCTGGTGGGCCAGCTGCTGCGCGAAGGCCATGTGAGCGTGGAAGTGGAAAACACCCACCAGCAAGACGCCACCATTGCCCAGCGCGCGATTTACGTGGATGCCGCCAAGCGCACCAGCGTGCTGCGGGACCTGGTGGCGCAGTACCCCGAGCAGCGCATGCTGGTGTTTGTCGCCAGCCGCTACAGCGCCGAGCATGTGGCCAACAAGCTCTACGCCAGGAAGATTTACGCCACCGCTTTCCACGGCGAACTCAGCCAGGGCGCGCGCGAGAAGGTCTTGCAGGAGTTCAAGAACCACCAGTGGCAGGTGCTCATCACCACCGACCTGGCGGCGCGCGGCATTCATATCGACGCCCTGCCCGTAGTGGTCAACTATGACCTGCCACGCTCCGCCGATGACTACACGCACCGCATCGGCCGCACAGGCCGTGCAGGCCTGTCGGGCACAGCCATCAGCTTCGTCTCTCCCGCCACACAGGCGCACTGGAAGCTGATTGCCAAGCGCAACCAGCTCAACATCGAACTGGAGACGCTGCCTGCCTACCCCGTCACCGAAAAAGCCCCAGAACGTGCGCCGCATGAAGATGGCAACCATGGCGGCATCAAAGGCAAGCGCCCCAGCAAGAAAGACAAGCTGCGTGCCGCTGCAGCAGCGGCTGCGGCCAGCCACAAGCCATAAATGGCTGGTGCGCCCTACACTGGGCACAGCTTTTGCAGACAAACTGTTAAAACCAGAGCAGCTTGCGCTTGCAAATATTAGCTTTCTGAATGTTTTCCATCGGAAAGTCTTATGCAAGCAGCGCAAGCAGCTATTTTTCCAGGAGTAGCCCCATGTCCACCCCTTTTGAACTGATCAACGCCCACGCCTGCTTTGGTGGCGCACAGCGCTACTACCAGCACGATTCCCGCGAAATTGGCCTGGCCATGAAGTTCTCGGTCTACCTGCCTCCACAGGCCATTCAGGGCGAAAAAGTACCCGCCCTGCTGTACCTGGCCGGACTGACCTGTACGGAAGAAACTTTCATGATCAAGGCTGGCGCACAGCGCCTGGCAGCCGAACTGGGCATGGCCCTGATTACCTGCGACACCAGCCCGCGTGGTGCCAACGTCAAGGGCGAAGCCGACAGCTGGGATTTCGGCGTAGGCGCAGGCTTTTACCTCGATGCCCAGCAAATGCCCTGGGCGCGCAACTGGCGCATGGAAAGCTACATCATCGATGAGCTGCTGCCCATGATTGGCCGCTACCTGCCCATCGACCTGCAACGCCTGGGCATCTGCGGCCACAGCATGGGCGGTCACGGCGCACTCACGCTGGCCCTGCGCCACCCTGGCAAGTTCAAGAGCCTGTCGGCCTTCGCCCCCATTGCCAACCCCAGCAACTGTCCCTGGGGTGAAAAAGCCTTCACCGGCTACCTGGGTGACAACCGCGCCGTCTGGGCACAGTACGACGCCACACTGCTCATGGCAAAGCAGGGCAAGGCGCCCTACCCCGCAGGCATCCTGATTGACCAGGGCATGGCCGACAAATTCCTGCACGAAAAGCAGCTGCTGCCAGAAGCCTTTGAGGCAGCCTGCGCCCAGCTGGGCCAGCCTTTGACCCTGCGCCGCCAGGGTGGCTACGACCACGGCTACTACTTCATCCAGACCTTCATCGAAGACCACCTGCGCCACCACGCGCAGCAACTGGCAGCCTGAAGACAAAAAACCGCCACTTCGGCGGTTTTTTGCAGTCTGGGGTGTACTGTTTAGTGCCAGCTTTGCGCTGACGCGCTGATGCGGTGCCCGCCCTGCTTCTTGGAGACATACAGCGCTTGGTCTGCACGCTGGATGATGTCTTCCATGCTGGTGTCGCTCCGATCAAACTGCGCCATGCCCAGACTCAGCGCAGGCGTGCTGCTGCGTGTGGCATAGGGGCGCAGGGCCTGGCTGCCCAGCTCCAGCAGCTGCTGTGCAAACGCGGGCATCTCGACCATGGAGGTATGGCACAGAATGGCAAATTCATCGCCCCCCACACGGCACACCAGATCCTCAGGCCCCGCCATCTGCAGCAAGGCCTGGGCCAGATCGCGCAGCGCCTGATCCCCGGCAACATGGCCCTGCTGGTCATTGATGGCCTTGAAATGGTCCACATCCACGCTCAGCAGGCAGATGGAGGGCACCTTCCTGGCGATGAAATCCGAATAGGCGCGCGCCAGTGACTGCATGAAGTGGCGTCGATTGCACAGCCCGGTGAGCTCATCGCTCATGGCCCGCTGCAGCAGCTGGTTCTGCAGATTCTTGCTGGCCGTCATGTTGCTGGCCACCCAGACTACCGCCGCTTCACCGTGGACAGCATGCTTGAGCGGGCTGATGCGTCCTTCAAAGATGATGACTTCTTCCGGCCCCTCGGGTGGCAGGCCCAGCACATCGCGGGAGCTGAGCTCGTACTCCACCACCAGCATCTGCTGGCTGTCAATCGCCTTGCGGATCTGCTCCAGAAACCAGCTGGTCTTGGTGGGCACCAGTACGTCCTGCAGGTACTTGCCTACCAGTGAGCTGCCATCGTGGTAGTAGCGCTTGTCCTTGCCGCCGAGGATGGCGATGTATCGCCCGGACTCGGAGAGGATGAAGGTAGGGTCAGGCAGACTGTCGCAGATCTGTGCGTAGTCGGTGCTGGTCAGAAAGTCAGGGACAGACATGGATGGCGCGCATGGAGGTTGTGTCAAATTGTCGCAGGTTCTGTCTCCAGTCCTTCCGGTGAATTCCCATCCCGGCAGACTGGGACTTTTCTTGCGCTAGCGCAAACCGACGCAGCATGAAGCTCTGCGAGCAGGTACTGGCTCGCATAATGCGCGCCCATGCTGGAACGCATCCGCCAATCTCGCCGCCTGCATGCCGTGGTCGTCACGGCATTTGCGCTGCTATTGCTGGTGGCCATGCTCTCCGGTGTACGCGTGCGCGCCGCCACAGCCCCGGCCACGCACGAAACGCTGACACAGTCCATGCTGCACAGCCTGTGCCTGCCGCAGGACGCACCAGCTGCAGCGGCCAGCCAGCAGCAGGCCTATGAAGAATGGCTGCTGTCTGCCTTTGATACGCCCCCTGCGACCCACGCGCATGACGAGCACGCAGGCCCGCACTGCGTGCTGTGTCTGGCGCTCATGCTCCCGCCTGCCATCCGCCTGCAGGCCGCTCCCTATCCGGTGCCGCACTACCGCGCACCGTGGCTGTGGCCGGTGCTGTTTCCGGCTGCACAGCCTGTCCGGGCACCACTTCCGCCCCGAGGCCCTCCGGCCAGTTTCCGCGTTCTCTGAAAAAAAGTTCGCGTACCCGTCACTGGGTACGCACCGTTCTTTTTGACCTCTAATATGCACCGATGAGGGCAGGCGCAAGCCTGCCCTCATCCTGCGCGGAAAGTTCATCCGATGTTCCCATCTTTATCGCCTACCGCACTGGCAGTGGCGTGCCTGACTGCGCTCTGCGGCAGCGCTGCCCAAGCGCAATCCGAAACTGCTGATACCTCTCGTTCCCTGCCCGAAGTAGTGGTCACTGCCGTCCACGACCACTCTCCAGTGCAGGTCCGCATAGACCCCAAACTGCCTCGCCAGCCCATTCCGGCCAGTGATGCGGCTGACTACCTCAAGACCATCCCCGGCTTTGCTGCACTGCGCAACGGCGGCAGCAACAGTGACCCCGTGTTTCGCGGCCAGTTCGGCTCGCGCCTGAGCCTGCTGAGCAATGGCGCACAAATTCTGGGGGCCTGCGGCGGCCGCATGGATTCGCCCAGCTCGTATATCTCGCCCGAGACCTATGACACGCTCACCCTCATCAAGGGGCCGCAGACTGTGCTCTGGGGGCCTGGGGCTTCCGCAGGCGTGGTGCGTTTTGAGCGCCAGCCGCCCGCGTTCACCGAACCCACCGCCCGCGTGAGCGCCAGCCTCATGGCCGGTCGCTTTGGTCGCAATGACCAGAATGCCGAACTGGAGCTGGGCAATCGCCAGGTCTACGCCCGGCTGCATGCCAACCGCTCACACAGCAATGACTACCGTGATGGCGCAGGCCAGCGTGTGCATGCGGCCTACGAAAAGTGGAACGCCGATCTGGAACTGGGCTGGACACCCGATGCCTACACCCTGGCCGAGCTGAGCGTGGGCGCTGGCGACGGCAAGGCCAGCTACGCCACACGCGGCATGGATGGCAGCAAGTTCCGCCGCGACAGCCTGGGCCTGCGGCTGGAAAAGCGCCATCTCACGCCTTGGCTGACCAAGGTGGAAGCGCAGCTGTTCCACCACCGCGCTGACCACGTCATGGACAACTACACGCTGCGCCCCGCCCCCAGCACCGGTGCGCGCGTGAGCAATGTCAGCCGCACCACCAATGGCGCACGCCTGGCGCTGACGCTGCAGCCTGCGGCGTCGCTTGAAGTCATCACCGGCTTTGACAGCTTTATCAGCCCGCATGACAAGCGCATGAGCACACCGGCCGTGCCCTACCAGGGCCTGCCGCGCGTGCGCGATGCACGCCTGAGCAACTGGGGCTGGTTTGCAGAATCGAACTGGCAGATCAGCCCGCAGACACGCTGGGTGGCCGGTCTGCGCCTGGACCAGTCCGAAGCACGCCGCTACACCACCAGCCTGTCTGACCACCGCCGTGAGCAGGCCATGCCCAGCGGCTTTGTGCGCTGGGAGCACAGCCCTGCCAAACAGACCACGGTGTACGTGGGTCTGGGCCATGTGCAGCGCTTTCCGGATTACTGGGAGCTGTTCTCCGCTGGCAACAGCGGCATCGACAAGGGCAACAGCTTTCAGGCGCTGCAGACCGAAAAAACCACGCAACTGGACTTTGGTGCGCAGTGGCAGGGATCACATGCCAAGGCCTGGGCCGCAGGCTATGTGGGGCAGATGCGTGACTACATCCTGTTCAACTACGCTGGCAACGGCAAAGAAGTCCGCAATGTAGATGCGCACATTGCAGGCTTTGAACTGGGCGGCAGCTACCGCTTCAGCCCAGCCTGGACGGCACAGGCCACGCTGGCAACCGTCTGGCAGCACAACACCACGGACGACCGCCCCTTGCCACAGACACCACCGGCTGAACTCAAGCTGGGTCTGGACTATGCCCAGAGCCCGTGGACGGCAGGCGCCCTGTGGCGACTGGTTGCCCCACAGCACCGCTACAGCCGCAACGAAGGCAATGTGGTGGGGCGCGATCTGCAGCCCACGGCAGGCTTTGGCACGCTGGCGCTGAACGTGGGCTACAAACTCTCCAGCCATGTGAAGCTGCTGGCCGGGGTTGATAACCTGTTTGACCAGCAATACACCGAGCACCTGAACCTGCTGGGCAATGCGGGCTTTGGCTATCCGGGCTACCAGCGCATTGCCGAGCCTGGACGCACTTTCTGGCTGCGCGCAGATTTGGCATTCTGAGCGGCAGTTGTCAAAACCGCTTCCATAACGACAAAGGCAGCCCGAAGGCTGCCTTTGCTGCTTTGACGCACACGAAAACCGATGCTCAGCCTGCGGACGGGTCCTGCAGCTGCTTGCGGGTGGCTTCATCGTCCATCAGCTCAAACCACATGGCGTTGAGTACGGCAAACGCTGCAGCCAGCGGCAGGCCCAGCATCCAAGCGAAGTACCACATTGCGATTTCCTTTCAAACTTCAATAGTGATAGCTGCCAGCGCTTGTGCTGTTTGACTTTAGATATTCAAAGACTTTCAAACCTTTGAATATCAAGCGCTGGCAGCTCTTTTTTTAATAGGCGTGGGTCTTGCCGCCTTCAATTTCCTTTTCCTGCACCTTGCCACGCATGATGTGGAACACCCAGCTGGTATAGGCCAGGATGATGGGCATGAAGATCACGGCGCACACCAGCATGATGAACAGCGTCAGGTGGCTGGACGAGGCGTCCCACACCATCAGGCTGAACTGGGGGTTGACCGTCGAAGGCAGGATGAAGGGGAACATGGACACGCCCACGCTCAGCACAATGCCAGCGATAGCCAGACCGCTGCTCATCAGCCCCAGCCATTCACGGCGCAGCTTCATGCCCAGCGCAGCCAGCAGCGGCATGCACACGCCGATGGCAGGCACGATCCACAGCAGGGGCTGCTTGGCATAGTTGGCCAGCCAGGCGCCCTCACCTACGGCAGCAGACTTGAGCATGGGGTTGGAAGGGCCTGTGGTGCTCATGGCTTCGGTCAGCACAAAGCCGCTGAGCTTGGCCAGCCACAAGCCTGCCACCACATACAGCACGGTGGTCAACACGGCGGCCATCACACCCCAGCGGGTAGCGCGGGCCTGCACTGCACCTTCGGTCTTGAAAACCAGCCAGGCAGCACCGTGCATGAGCAGCATGGTCAGCGACACCAGACCGCACAGCAGGGCAAATGGCGTGAACAGGTCAAAAAAGCTGCCGTCCCAGAAGATGCGCATGTCATCCGACAGGCGGAAAGGCACGCCCAGCAGCACATTACCCATGGCCACGCCAAACACCAGGGCAGCGCCCCAGCCGGACAGCGTCAGCAGCCAATCCCAGGTGTTGCGCCAGGCAGTGCTTGCTTGCTTGCTGCGGAACTTGAAGGCCACAGGACGAATGATCAGGCACACCAGCACGGCAAACATGGCCAGGTAAAAGCCCGAGAACGAGATGGCATACAGCATGGGCCAGGCAGCAAAGATGGCACCGCCACCCAGAATCAGCCAGACCTGGTTGCCTTCCCAGACAGGGCCGATGGTGTTGATCACCACACGGCGCTCTACATCGGTCTTGCCAGTGATGCGCAGCAAGGCGGCTGCCCCCAGGTCAAAACCGTCGGTGACGGCAAAGCCGACGAGCAAAATGCCCAGCAGCAGCCACCAGATGACGCGCAGGACGTCGTAGCTAATCAGTTCATGCAAGATCATGTGTGACTCCTCGGGTTACTTGGACTGCGGCTCATACGCGCTCAGATGCGGCGCGCTTGCTTCCTGCGGCCCCTTGAGGATGGCCTTGCGCATCAGCACCATTTCAATGATGAACATCACGGTATAGATGGCGATGAACAGGCCCAGCGTCAGCAGCACCGTGCTTGCACCCAGGTTGGAGACAGCCATGGCTGTCGGCAGCACCCCTTCAATGATCCAGGGCTGGCGACCCAGTTCGGCCACCACCCAGCCACACTCGGCCGCAATCCACGGCAAGGGGATGGAGAGCACCGCCAGCTTGAGCAGCCAGGGGTGGGCATCCAGACGGCGGCGGGCAGACAGCACGAAGAAGGTCGCAGTCAGCACGATGAAGAACATGCCCAGGCCCACCATCACGCGGAAGCTCCAGAACAGAGGCGCCACAGGAGGCACGGTGTCATTGGCAGCCTGCATGATTTGCTCGGCCGTCGCCTTGCGGGGATCGTCGGTGTAGCGCATCAGCAGCAGGGCATAGCCCAGATTGCTGCCGTTGTCTTCAAACGCAGCGGTCACGTCTGCTGGCACCTGGTCAGGATGCTTGTAGGAGCGGATGGTCTGCAGCGCGTCATAGGCCTTTACACCAGAGACGATGCGATCCTGTGCGCTGGCCACCAGCTCGTTGATGCCGGGAATCTGTGTATCCAGCGAGCGGGTACCGATCAGGCCCATGACCCATGGAATATGCACGGCGAAATGGGTTTCGCGGGCCTCCTGGTCAGGGAAACCAAAGGCGGTAAAGGCGGCGGGTGCAGGCTCTGTATCCCACATGGCTTCGATGGCCGCCAGCTTCATCTTCTGGTGTTCGGACGACAGATAACCGGATTCGTCACCCAGCACCACCACGGACAGCGATGCCGCCAGACCGAACGATGCAGCCACCGTCATGGAACGCTTGGCCAGCTCGGTATGACGGCCCTTGAGCAGATACCAGGCCGAAATGCCCAGCACAAAGATGGCAGCCACGGTGTAACCGGCCGAGACGGTGTGCACAAATTTGGCCTGCGCTACAGGGTTGGTGAGCACGGCAAAGAAGTCATGCACTTCCATGCGCATGGTCTGGGGGTTGAACACCGCGCCCACGGGGTTTTGCATCCAGCCGTTGGCAATCAGGATCCACAGCGCCGAGAAGTTGGAGCCAATGGCCACCAGCCAGGTCGCAATCAGGTGCTGCACCTTGGTCATGCGGTCCCAGCCGAAGAAGAACATGCCCACAAAGGTGGCTTCCAGGAAGAAGGCCATCAGACCTTCAATCGCCAGAGGGGCACCAAAGATATCGCCCACATAGTGGCTGTAGTAGCTCCAGTTCATGCCGAACTGGAACTCCATGACCACGCCGGTGGCCACGCCCATGGCGAAGTTGATACCGAACAGCACGCCCCAGAACTTGGTCATGTCGCGCCAGATGGTGCGGCCCGTCATCACATAGACGGTTTCCATGATGGCCACCAGAATCGACAGGCCAATGGTCAGCGGAACGAACAAGAAGTGGTAGAGCGCCGTTATCGCAAACTGCAGCCGCGATAAATCGACGATGTCGAGGTCCATGGCAATTCCTTTCTAATGGGATTCCTCAAAAACTTGGTTGCCACGTGCCGTGCAGCACAGGTGGCAGTGATGGCATCGCTCCACGCAACGCGGCAGCAGTGCATCAATGGGCAGTGATCCATAGGGGCGCAATGGCAAAGCAGCGCTGGCTACATGCAAATTTCCAAGCTTTTTTGCCATTGAACCCTTATCTTTCAAGCGCTTGGCGCTCTCTTTTTTATTTTTCAGGCATGGCGATGGGGTGGGGTTTGCAGCACGAAAGGTATCCCGCTTCCTCAGACCACGGGGCCTGGCAGCGCTGCCCTGACAAGCTTTGCAAAGAAGACATGGATGTAATCATATTCTTTAATTTCAGGAATTTCTGAAATTAAAGAAATGCTAGCAAGTGTCACAGATCCATCTTTTAACTAGGGTATTTACTTGATCGTTATGGCGTGGCTTTCGCGCCTGCCACAGGCATAAAAAAACACCGCAGACGTGGCGTCGTGCGGTGTTTTCGGTATGAGGGGTAAGGCGCTATGCCTGCTTAGCCCTCATCCCCTTTGCGCAGCCATTGCGCGCGCTGGGCGTCATCTTCGAGCAGCTCAAACCACATGGCATTGAGTACGGCAAACGCTGCGGCCAGCGGCAGGCCCAGAATCCAAGCGAAGTACCACATTGCGACTTCCTTTCAAACTTCAATAGTGATAGCTGCCAGCGCTTGTACTACTTAGCTTTAGGCATCCAAAGACTTTCAAAGCCATGAATACCAAGCGCTGGCTGCTCTGTTTTTAATAGGCGTGGCCCTTGCCGCCTTCAATCTCTTCTTCCTTGACCTTGCCACGCATGATGTGGAACACCCAGCTGGTATAGGCCAGGATGATGGGCAGGAAGATGCTGGTTGACACCAGCATGATGAACAGCGTCAGGTGGCTGGACGAGGCATCCCACACCATCAGGCTCATGCCGGGGTCTACCGACGAAGGCAGGATGAAGGGGAACATGGACACGCCCACGCTCAAAATGATGCCGGCAATGCCTACTCCGCTGGACAGCAGCGCCGTCCACTCATGGCGGCCCTTGATGGCCCAGGCAGCAATCAGCGGCATCAGCAGGCCCAGCGCAGGAACGATCCACAGCACAGGCTGCTTGGCGTAGTTGACCAGCCAGGCACCCTCAGCCACACCCGCACTCTTGAACAACGGGTTAGACGGGCCTACGGTGCTCATGGGCTCGGTCAGCACATAGCCTTGCAGCTTGGCCAGCCACAGGCCGGCTGCCAGATACAGCAGCACGGTCAGCAGTGCAGCCACCATGCCCCAGCGGCTGGCACGCTCCTGCACCACACCTTCGGTCTTGAAGACCAGCCACACAGCGCCGTGCATCAGCAGCATGCACAGCGACACCAGACCGCACAGCAGGGCAAATGGCGTGAACAGGTCAAAGAAGCCGCCCTCCCAGAACATGCGCAAATCGTCGGTCAGGCGGAAAGGCACGCCCAGCAGCACATTGCCCACAGCCACGCCAAACACCAGGGCAGCGCCCCAGCCAGACAGCGTCAGCAGCCAGTCCCAGGTGTTGCGCCAGGTGGCACTGTCACGCTTGCTGCGGAACTTGAAGGCCACGGGGCGCACGATCAGGCACACCAGCACGGCAAACATGGCCAGGTAAAAGCCGGAGAAGGAAATGGCATACAGCATCGGCCAGGCTGCGAAGATGGCTCCACCGCCCAGAATCAGCCAGACCTGGTTACCTTCCCAGACAGGGCCGATGGTGTTGATCACCACACGGCGCTCTACATCGGTCTTGCCAGTGATGCGCAGCAAGGCGGCTGCCCCCAGGTCAAAACCGTCGGTGACGGCAAAGCCGACGAGCAAAATGCCCAGCAGCAGCCACCAGATGACGCGCAGGACGTCGTAGCTAATCAGTTCATGCAAGATCATGGTGCGACCCTCTTATGTTTATTGCTCATGCTTGCCAGAGGCCAGCGCAGGTGCAGGCGCAGCAGCTGTCATGCCGTGCGGGTCTGGGTCTGAGGTCATCGTTGGCCCCTTCACGATGGCGCGGTGCATCAACTTCATTTCGATGATGAACATCACGGTGTAGATCGCAATGAACACGCACAGCGTAAACAGCACCGTCCCTACGCCCAGGTTCGACACCGCCATGGCGGTTGGCAGCACCCCTTCAATAATCCAGGGCTGACGGCCCACTTCTGCCACGATCCAGCCGCACTCGGCCGCAATCCAGGGCAGAGGAATGGCGCACACCGCCACCTTGAGCAGCCAGGGGTGGGCATCCAGACGGCGACGGGCCGAGAGCACAAAGAAGGTGACCATCAGTGCGATGAAGAAGAAACCGCAGGCCACCATGATGCGGAAGCTCCAGAAGATCGGGAACACTGGGGGAATCGAATCACGCGCTGCCAGATGGATCTGCGCTTCTGTGGCATTGCGCGGGTCATCGACATAGCGCTTGAGCAGCAGGCCATAGCCCAGCCAGTGGCCGTTGTCTTCAAACTGTTGCTGCACATCGGCAGGAATGGTTTCGCCCGGTTTGACCTGACGGATTTTCTGCAGCGCGTCATACGCCAGCACACCATTGCGGATGTGGGTCTGCGCACGTGCTTCCAGTTCCTTGAGACCTTCAATCGGAGTATCGAGCGAGCGGGTACCGATCAGGCCCATGACCCATGGAATATGGATGGCGTACTTGGTTTCCATCTTTTCCTGATCGGGAATGCCGAACAGGGTGAAGGAAGCTGGTGCAGGCTCTGTCTCCCACATGGCTTCAATGGTCGCCAGCTTGACCTTCTGGTGCTCGGAAGTCAGATAGCCCGACTCATCACCCAGCACCACCACGGACAGCGATGCCGCCAGGCCGAAGGATGCAGCCACCGTCATGGAACGCTTGGCCAGCTCAATATGGCGGCCCTTGAGCAGATACCAGGCCGAAATGCCCAGCACAAAGACAGCAGCCACGGTGTAACCGGCCGAGACGGTGTGCACAAACTTGGTCTGCGCCACAGGGTTGGTGAGCACGGCAAAGAAGTCATGCACCTCCATGCGCATGGTCTGCGGATTGAACACCGCGCCCACGGGAACGTTCATCCAGCCGTTGGCAATCAAGATCCACAGCGCCGAGAAGTTGGAGCCCGCGGCAACCAGCCAGGTGGCAATCAAGTGCTGCACCTTGGTCATACGGTCCCAGCCGAAGAAGAACAGGCCCACGAAGGTGGCTTCCAGGAAGAAGGCCATCAGACCTTCAATCGCCAGAGGTGCTCCAAAGATGTCACCCACGTAGTGGCTGTAGTAGCTCCAGTTCATGCCGAACTGGAACTCCATGACCACGCCAGTCGCCACTCCCATGGCGAAGTTGATACCGAACAGCACGCCCCAGAACTTGGTCATGTCGCGCCAGATGGTGCGCCCCGTCATCACGTAGACCGTCTCCATGATGGCGATGAGCACCGACAGACCCAGGGTCAGCGGCACGAATAAAAAGTGGTAGAGCGCCGTTACCGCGAATTGCAGTCGCGATATATCGACGATATCGAGTTCCATGGTGGCATCCTTTCCTCGAGGGACTTCTTTCCAAAACAGCCATATACGCAACCTGTCGACTTATCTCCAGCACAACAGGCCATCAGTCAGGGCGCAAGCACTTTACCCACTCATCAAAACTGGCTGCTACTTTTTTTGCTTGCCCACGCACACTACCAGTTTCAATGCATACAACTGTGTCAGTCATTAACGCTTCTCGTTGCAAATGTGTACTGAGCACGACGGTTTTGTCTGCAGCCCGATGCATCAGCCGCTGCAGCACATCACGCGCCGTGGCAGCATCCAGCCCTTCCGTGGGTTCGTCCAGCAGCCAGCAGGGCTGAGGTGACAGAAACAATCGTGCCAGACCGAGGCGGCGCGCCTGCCCACCCGACAGACCCAGGCCACCTTCACCCAGCATGGTGTCCAGCCCCTTGGGCATGGCGCGTACATCGGCGGCCAGCCCAGCGTCTTCGAGCACCGCCCACAGCGCAGCATCGTCTGCCTCCGGGGCTGCCAGGCGCAGGTTGTCGCGGATGGAATCCTGAAACAGCGCCACGCGCTGGGTCAGCCACACACTGGGCATGGCCTGTACGGTGCCTGCCGTCACGGACAGCTCACCGGCCAGCACTTCCAGCAAGGTAGATTTGCCAGCGCCGCTGGGGCCCACCAGGGCCAGCCTTTCGCCTTTCGCAATGCGCAGGCTGACTTGATGCAGCGCAGGCACGGCAGAGCTGGCGTGCTGCACCGTGACCTGATCGAGCACAAAGGCGGTGTCTGCATCCGCCGGAGGCTGCCAGCTGGGTGCATCACTGACCGGCTCCTGCAGGCGCTCGCCCAATCGACGCGCAGCCAGCCGCGTGCGCCCAGCCTCCAGTGCGCCACGGCGCAGTGCGGCAAAAGGCTCCATGGCCGTCAGCGCTACCAGCAAGGCCAGCGCAGCGCCCGGAGCGCCGATCACACCCGCCTGTACCAGCCAGCCAGCCATGGCCAGCACACCTGCCAGCACCAATGCACCGGCCACACCAAAGCCGGTGGCAGCCTGCGCGTCCAGACGATTGAGCGCATGGTCAGCCTGCGCCACGCGGGCATCGGCCTGCATGAGCTGCTCACAGGCTCGGGGCAGCTGACCGGCCATGAGCAGCTCGGTCTGCCCGGCCACCACATCCACGGCCTGGGCACGCAGGCGCTCCAGCGCCACAGCGCGACGAAGGGCTGGCACATGGCTGCGCTGCAGCAGCCACCAGGCCAGACCACCGCCAGCCACGCACAGGCCCAGCAGCACAGCCACACCCAGCCACCAGGTCAGAGCACCCAGCACGATGGCGGCCAGCAGCACAGCACCTGCAGCTGCGGCCACAGGCACCATCAGGCGCAGATATAGGCTGTCGAGCGCATCCACATCTGCCGTCAGGCGCTGCAGCAGGCGCGCAGGGCGCAGCTGCAGCTGACGCGCCGCGCCAGGCTGTGCCCAGCCCAGAAAGAGTTTTTCCCGCAGCGCTGCCAGCACGGCCAGCGTAGCTTCGTGCGTGACCAGACGCTCGCCATAGCGCGAAGCGGTACGCCCCATGGCCAGCAGGCGAATGCCTGCCGAGGGCATGAAGATGTCAAAAACCATGGCTGTCGCTGGCAGCAGCCCGGCAATGGCCGTGGCTGCAATAAACCAGCCGGAAAGGCCCAGCAATGCCATGCCCATGGTGACGGTCAGCGCTGCCATCAGCATCCCGCCCAGCCACCAGTGCCGCGGCGCCATCTGCCCCAGCAAGCGGGCCATCTGCCGCAAACCCATGCGTTGTTTTTTCATGCGGCCACCTCCTTCAGCGCAATGGTGCGGTCCATCAGCGCCGCCAGGGCTGGATCATGGGTCGCAACAATCAAGGTCTTGCCAGACGCCATCTCGCGCAGGTTGTGCATGACTTGCTCGCCGGTTGCCGGATCCAGGTGGGCCGTGGGTTCATCGACCAGCCACAGGCCTGCATGCTGCTGCACAGCCATGCGCGCCAGCCCCAGTCGTACGGCTTCACCACCAGACAGGCCCTGCCCTGCTTCCCCCAGGCTGGTGCTGTAGCGCTGGGTAAAGGCCTTGCCTAGCCCTGCCTGATGCAAGGCATGCTGCACAGCAGCGGGCTCCCCCCCCTCACGCCCCAGATGCACATTGCGCGGCACGCTGCCTGCAAAGATATGCGGTTGCTGGCTCATCCAGGCCATGCGTGCACGCATGACGGGCCAGTCCTGCTCCTGCATGCGCCGCCCATCGAGCTCCAGCTGCCCCGCAGGCACGGGCAACAAGCCTGCCAGCTGCGCCAGCAGCACCGATTTACCCGCACCGCTGGGCGCCCAGATGGCCACATGCTCTCCGGGCTGAATATCCAGGTTGACGGGGGCCAGCATGGCCTCACCATCTACGGCGACCTGCAGATCATGGGTGCGCACACCCATCGCACTGCGCGACACGGCATCAGGCACTGGTTGTAGCGCTGCAGGCAAGGGCTTGCGCTGCTGGCTCAGAGCCTGCAGACCTTCCATGGCGGCCTGCCCCGCTGCACGGTCATGCCAGACGGCAGACAGCTCACGCAGCGGATCAAAAAAGCTGGGGGCCAGCATCAGTACCCACAGCGCCTGGCCCAGACTGAGCTTGTCGCCCCAGGCACCAAACGGCAGATTACCCAGCAGATGAAAGCCCACATACATGGCCACCATGGCCACGCCCAGTGCCGAAAAAAGCTCCAGCACTGCAGACGACAAAAAGGCAATACGCAGCACGCGCATGGTGCGCACGCGCAGCGATTCGGCATGCTCACGCAGGCGGCTGGCCGTGTGCGGCACCGCATGCAGGGCGCGCAGCGTGCTCAGGCCACGCAGGCGGTCCAGCAAAAAACCATTCATCTGCCCCAGTTCCACCATCTGGGCTTCACTGGCGGCCTTGGCACGCCAGCCCACGATCGCCATGAACAGGGGGATGAGGGGTGCGGCAAACAGCAAAATCAGGGCCGCCACCCAGGATTGCGTGGCCACCGCCACAGCGATCAGGGGTGAGACCACCATGACGCGCCACATCGCTGGCTGATAGCGCGACAGCCAGGGCACGATGGCTTCGGCCTGCTCGGCCAGCGCACTGGCTGCAAGGCCGGATGGAGTACGCGTGCGGTCCATGGGCGAAGTCTGGGCCAGCGCCTGCAGGGCCTGCTCCCGCAACTGGCTGACCTGTGCACGTGCATGCACATAGGTCACGCGCACACCACGCCCCTCACACAGAGCGCGCAAGACACCGCAAACGGCCACACCTGCGACCTGCCAGCCCAGATACTGCATGCCCTGCCCATTGGCAAAGCACTGCACAGCCCAGGCGATAAAGGCGGCCTGAGGCAGCCACAGCAAAGAGGCCATCACCAGCCATCCACTGCCAGGTTGTACGGGTCTTCGTGCGCGGGTCGCTGCCTTGCCGTCTGGCGGTGGAGTCTCAGTGGTGGTCATCGTGTGGGAGTCTGCAACAAAAAGAAAACAGCACATGCTAGCAACTGCGCACCATGCCCTGCACACCATACCCGTGCAAGTCTTAGCGTTGCTGCAGGACATCACGCTGCCGCGCATAAAAAAAGCACCCGGAGGTGCTTTGGGGAATATCTGGAGATCACGCCCCCAGCAACCGCGCTCGTGCTGCCTGGTACTCCTGCTTCAGGCGTGCCACCACGTCCGCAGCGGGCTGAACCCGGTCAATCACGCCAATGCCCTGACCACAGCCCCAGATGTCTTTCCAGGCCTTGGTACGGCCCGAGCCAAAGTTCATGGCGCTGGGATCAGACGCTGGCAGGTTGTCGGGGTCCAGACCTGCAGCGCGGATGGATGGCGCCAGATAGTTGCCATGCACGCCTGTGAACAGGTTGGAATAGATCACGTCGTCAGAATTGCAGTCCACGATGGCCTGCTTGTAGGCCGTATCGGCCCGCGCTTCATCGGTGGCGATAAACAGCGAACCCATGTACGCAAAGTCTGCACCCATGGCCTGTGCAGCCAGCACCGCACCACCAGTTGCCATGGAGCCAGACAGTGCCAGCGGGCCGTCAAACCACTGGCGGATTTCCTGAATCAGAGCAAACGGGCTCTTGGTGCCTGCGTGACCTCCGGCGCCAGCGGCTACGGCGATCAGGCCGTCTGCGCCCTTTTCAATGGCCTTGCGCGCAAATTTGTTGTTGATCACATCGTGCAGCACCACGCCACCCCAGCTGTGTACCGCCTGGTTCACATCTTCACGCGCGCCCAGGCTGGTGATGACGACCGGCACCTTGTACTTGGCGCAGACTTCCATGTCACGCTCCAGACGGTCATTGCTCTTGTGCACGATCTGGTTGATGGCAAAGGGAGCCGCAGGTGCATCGGGGTTCGCCTTGTTGTGAGCCGCCAGCTCCTCGGTGATCTCGGCCAGCCAGTCGTCCAGCTGTTCCGCAGGACGCGCATTCAGTGCTGGCATGGAGCCCACGATACCGGCCTTGCACTGGGCAATGACCAGCTTGGGATTGCTGATGATGAACAGCGGCGAGCCAATGACTGGCAGCGCCAGGTTTTGCAGCACTGCAGGAATCTTGGACATGCAAACGTCTCCGTCTTAAATTGGAAAGAAACTGGCTGCCAGCGCCTGATACACAAGCGCCAGCAGCTATTTTTTTCAGAGTCTATGAGCAGAGTGACAGTGCCTGAGGCTCAGACTGTCACACGGGTGTCAGAACGCTTCCAGCGGCAGTGCACAGGCGCTTTCGCCGCCCAGCAGGATGCTGTCGCGCAGGCTGGCCGTACGGGTCAGAATGTGCTCGCCATAGAACTGGGCGGTGGCAATCTTGGACTGCATGAATGGCACGTCCTCGCCCTGTGCCAGCTTGTCCTGCGCCACCAGCATGGCACGGCCCATCTGCCAGCCCGCCATGAGATTGCCTGCCAGCATCAGGTAGGGCACGCTGCCTGCGTACACGGCATTGGGCGATGCCTTGGCCTTGCCCACCACAAAGTCCACCACCTGCAGGAAAGCTTCACGTGCTGACTGCAGGCGATCCGCCATGGACAGCGCTGCTGCCGAGCCACTGGCACGCAGTTCAGCTTCGGTCTTGGCAATCTGCGCGGCAATCGCCTTGGCGTTCTCGCCGCCATCGCGGGCGGTCTTGCGGCCTACCAGGTCATTGGCCTGAATGGCGGTTGTGCCTTCGTAGATGGTCAGAATCTTGGCGTCGCGGTAGTACTGGGCTGCACCGGTTTCTTCGATAAAGCCCATGCCGCCATGCACTTGCACGCCCAGGCTGGTTACTTCCAGGCTCATCTCCGTGCTGTAGCCCTTGACCAGCGGCACCATGAATTCGTAGAAGGCAGCGTTGGCCTTGCGCACTTCGGCATCCGGGTGGTGGTGGGCAGCGTCATAAGCCGCCGCTGCCGTGCTTGCCATGGCGCGGCAGGCTTCGGTCACGGAGCGCATGGT
The DNA here is from genome assembly GCF_002056725.1 of Comamonas kerstersii. NCBI lineage: Bacteria > Pseudomonadati > Pseudomonadota > Betaproteobacteria > Burkholderiales > Comamonadaceae > Comamonas > Comamonas kerstersii. The sequence continues at coordinate 279,208 of NZ_CP020121.1, forward strand.
CATGAGCATGCGGCGCACATCGGGGTGATGGATGATGGCGGCACTGCCTGCCACGCTGCCATCCACAGGGCGGCTTTGTACCCGGTCACGCGCATACTGCACGGCACGCTGGTAGGCACGTTCAGACACGCCAATGCCCTGCAGGCCGACGCCGTAGCGGGCGGCGTTCATCATGATGAACATGTACTCCAGCCCCCGGTTTTCTTCGCCCACCAGGTAGCCAATCGCACCACCGTTGTCACCGTACTGCAGCACAGCCGTGGGCGATGCCTTGATGCCCATCTTGTGTTCGATGGATACGCAATGCACATCGTTGCGTGCCCCCAGACTGCCATCGTCATTGACCAGGAACTTGGGCACGACGAACAGGCTGATGCCCTTGACACCTTCCGGCGCACCGGCCACGCGGGCCAGCACCAGGTGGATGATGTTTTCAGCCATGTCGTGCTCACCATAGGTGATGAAGATCTTGGTGCCAAAAATCTTGTAGGTGCCATCGGGCAGAGGCTCCGCCTTGGTGCGCACCAGCGCCAGATCCGAGCCAGCCTGGGGTTCAGTCAGGTTCATGGTGCCCGTCCACTCGCCCGAGACCAGCTTCTCCAGGTATTTGGCCTTGAGTGCATCGCTGCCTGCGGTCAGCAGTGCTTCGATGGCACCGTCGGTGAGCAGCGGGCACAGTGCAAAGCTGATGTTGGAGGCATTGAGCATTTCCACACAGGCTGCGCCAATGGTCTTGGGCAGGCCCTGCCCGCCAAAGTCCACAGGGTGCTGCAAGCCCTGCCAGCCGCCTTGCACGTACTGCTGGTAGGCCTCCTTGAAGCCAGGCGTGGTCACAACCTTGCCTTCGGCAAAGCTCGAAGGCTGGGTATCACCGGGCACGTTCAGCGGCTCAATCACGCCTTCGCAGAGCTTGGCGCTTTCTTCCAGCACGGCCTGGGCGGTTTCCAGGCTGGCGTCTTCAAACCCGGGAATCTGTGCCACCTGTGGCAGATTGGCCAGGTGCTCCATGCAGAACAGCATGTCTTTGACAGGTGCGGTAAAACTCATTGTCTCGTCTTTCTTTTATATAAAAAATGGCAGGAAACGCAGATGAAATCTGCGCTGACAGCTACATTTTTATTGGGTTACCCGACCCTGGGCATTGACAATGCTCAGGTCTACGAATTTGGATCCCACCTGCGCACCGGGCCGAAAATCCACCCAGTAGCCGCCCAGATCCACCGGCCCCAGACTGCGCAAGCTGCTGCTCAGCTGCTCAGCCGTCAATGGAGCCGTGCTGCGGCGCATGGCTTCCACCAGCACCTTGGCATTCACAAAACCTTCCATCATGGCGTAGCTCACGGGCTGCTGTTCTTCGCCCCCGTTCTGGCGCACCAGATCACGAAACTCCTTGCTGAGCTTGTTGTTGGAACGGTAGGGGTTGGGCACCACCTGTGCAATCGACACCCCACGCATCAGCTCCACCGGCAGACGCACCGCCAGCTGTTCAATATCGGCACTGGAGATGGCGTAGATCTGCGCAGCCCCACCCTCCAGTCGATAGCGCTCCAGGAACCCGGCTGTCATGGGACTGGAGGCCACCACAATAATGGCCTGTATGTACGGCTGCGCCTTCTGCAGGCTATCCACATCAGAAGCCTGCCCCACTCTGTGGCCCTGCATCTTCATGCTGGTCACCAGACGGGCGCCAGCATTGGCTACCGTCTCTCGCACCAGCTGCTCCAGTGCCTGGGCTTCTTCAGGTTCACGGTCGTCATACACCAGCGCCAGATCCAGCAGCCCCAGCGTAGCCAGATGCCTGGCAATTTTTTCCAGCTCCTGCGGCAGCCCGGCACGCGTACTGAACATCTGAGGCGCATTCAGCACCTGCATGTCTGTGCTCTGAAAGCCCACCACACTGATTCTGTGCTGCGCCAGCAACTGGCTGTCCAGCAGATGACGCAGATTGCGGTTACCAAAATAGCCAGCCAGCGCCACGGGCTTGTAGTCCTGCAGCAGCGTTCGGGTCTGCTCTACCGTGGTTTCCGGCACGCCGCGATCATCGGCCGTGACCAACTTGAGGCGTTCGCCATGCACTCCGCCGCGGCGGTTGACCTGGTCGAAATACAGTCGCATGCCCTGCGCATAGGCCTTGGTCTGCACAGCGGACGCCCCCGTAAACGGCCCCACCTGCCCAATCACCCAATCGGCATATGCCAGGGTGCTCCCCCAGGTACCAACAGCCAGCAAGCAGCTGGCGAATATGCGTGAACCCAGTCCTCTCATGCTTGTGTGTCTCTTGTTATGTACTTGCTGATTCATGTTTCGGGAGATCAGCTCTGCCCGTCGCCCCCTCGAAGTTCTGCTCGCCAGCATGAGCTGTCATGCGCTGTCCAATGCAGCCGGGGGCATCTGAGGCTCTAATGCAAAAAGGAGGGCAAACCCTCCTTTTATTCCGCACGATTTACAGCGCCTGCACCAGTGCAGGAACTGCCTCGAACAGGTCTGCTTCCAAACCATAGTCCGCCACCGAGAAGATGGGAGCCTCAGGGTCCTTGTTGATGGCCACGATGACCTTGGAGTCCTTCATGCCTGCCAGGTGCTGGATCGCGCCCGAGATACCGGCTGCGATGTACAGCTGAGGTGCCACGATCTTGCCAGTCTGGCCCACTTGCAGGTCGTTGGGGGCGTAACCTGCATCCACGGCTGCACGGGAAGCACCAATGGCCGCGCCCAGCTTGTCGGCCAGCGGGGTGATGACTTCGTTGAACTTCTCGGCCGAGCCCAGCGCACGACCACCGGAGACGATGATCTTGGCGGCCGTCAGCTCAGGGCGGTCGCTCTTGGTCACTTCACGGCCCACAAAGGCGCTCTTGCCCGAATCAGCCACAGCCGCCACGGTTTCAACGGCTGCAGAGCCGCCGGTAGCAGCGGCAGCGTCAAAGCCGGTGGTACGCACGGTGATCACCTTGGTGGCGTCAGCAGATTGCACGGTGGCAATGGCATTGCCTGCGTAGATGGGGCGCTCGAAAGTATCAGCAGAGATCACAGCAGTGATGTCGCTGATCTGGGCTACGTCCAGCTTGGCAGCCACGCGGGGGGCTGCGTTCTTGCCGGAAGCAGTGGCAGGGAACAGGATGTGGCTGTAGTTGCCGGCGATGGCCAGCACCTGTGCAGCCAGGTTCTCCGCCAGGCCGTCCTTCAAGCTTGCGCCATCGGCGTGGATGACCTTGGACACTCCAGCGATCTGGGCAGCAGCAGCGGCTGCAGCAGCGGCGTTTTCACCAGCCACCAGCACGTGCACATCACCACCGCAGGCCACAGCAGCCGTGACGGTGTTCAGGGTTGCGCCCTTAATGGAGGCGTTGTCGTGTTCAGCAATAACGAGGGAAGTCATTTCAACTCCAAAATTCTTTACGTTCTTACGAAGTCCGCGAACGGGCATCGACCTTCAAAACCCGCACGTCTCAAAGCCAGAGACAGCGAGCTAGGGCCGCCCCGACGCGAGGCTGTCGTCCCCCTTGGGGGAAGACGCGAAGCGGCTCAGGGGGTTAGATCACTTTCGCTTCGTTTTTGAGTTTTTCTACGAGCGTTGCAACATCGGGCACCTTCACACCAGCGCCACGCTTGGCAGGCTCTGCCACCTTCAGGGTCTTGATGCGGGGGGCCACATCCACGCCCAGGTCTTCAGGCTTGACGGTGTCCAGCTGCTTTTTCTTGGCCTTCATGATGTTGGGCAAGGTCACGTAGCGGGGCTCGTTCAGGCGCAGGTCGGTGGTGATCACTGCAGGGGTGGACAGGCTCAGGGTTTCCAGGCCACCGTCCACTTCGCGGGTCACGTTGACCTTGTCGCCAGCCACTTCCACCTTGGAGGCAAAAGTAGCTTGTGGCAGGTCTGCCAGCGCCGCCAGCATCTGGCCTGTCTGGTTGCAGTCATCGTCAATGGCCTGCTTGCCCAGAATCACCAGGCCGGGTTGCTCCCTGTCCACCAGGGCCTTGAGCAGCTTGGCCACGGCCAGGGGCTGCAGCTCTTCATTGGTTTCCACCAGGATGGCACGGTCCGCACCAATGGCCATGGCCGTGCGCAGGGTCTCCTGGCACTGGGTCACGCCGCAGGAGACAGCGATCACCTCGGTGACCACACCCTTTTCCTTCAGGCGCACGGCTTCTTCGACGGCAATCTCGTCAAAGGGGTTCATGCTCATCTTGACGTTGGCGATGTCCACGCCTGTGCCGTCGGACTTCACGCGGACTTTGACGTTGTAGTCCACCACGCGCTTGACTGGGACCAGTACCTTCATGCTGCAGCTCCTTGGGAATCGGTGAGATTGCAAATGGTTGAAATTGACGTTGACGTAAATTGTCATGCATTCTATGTGGCACTGCAGCAAAAAACTGTACAGCGCGAACCAATGCAGCAACTCAAAAAAGAACGATCGTGCCATTTTATGCACGCATCGTCTTGCAAACAGAGTTATTTCACGCGAACTAGGTAGATTCCCTAGTCATCAGATTGCACCGCGCCAGTGCGGCTGACGCTTTTGCGCAAAAGCCTGTGCACCTTCCTGGGCATCGGCATCCATCATGTTGCAGGCCATGGTTTCACCAGCCAGTGCATAAGCTGCATCCAGCCCCAGTTCACGCTGGCGGTACATCAAGGCCTTACCCATGCGCACAGCCGTTGCTGGCTTTTGCACGATGGACTGCAGCAGCTGTTCCACCTGCGCATCGAGCTGCTCTGGCGGCACGGCACGGTTGATCAAGCCACGTGCCTGCGCTTCTGGTGCACCAATGAAGTCGCCCGTGAGCAGCATCTCCATGGCGTGCTTGAAGGGCACGTTGCGCACCAGCGGCACGCTGGGCGTTGCACAGAAAAGGCCATAGTTGATGCCACTGGTGGCAAAACGCGCCTCGGTACTGGCCACCGCCAGATCGCACTGCGCCACCAGCTGGCAGCCTGCTGCCGTGGCAATGCCCTGCACACGCGCAATCACCGGCACGGGCAGGCGCGTAATGCTCAGCATCATGCGCGAGCACTGTGCAAACAGTTGCTGGTAGTAGCTCAGTTCGGGGTGTGCAGCCATGTCCTTGAGGTTGTGCCCGGCACAGAAGGCCTTGCCATGGGCAGCCAGCACCACCGCACGCAGCTGCTCATCCAGCGCCAGGGTGTCCAGCGCATGCTGCAGGGCCTGCAGCATCTCCTGCCCCAGCGCGTTAAAGCGGGCGGGATCATTCAGGGTCAGCGTGACCACACCACGTGCGTCACGGCTTTGCAGCAAGATGTCACTCATGATTTACAGATCAGCAAGTACGCGAAGATGTGCCTCCACACTGCGCGACAGAGGCCCCATCATGTAGCCGCCTTCCAGACAGGACACGACACGTCCGTGACAGAAGCGACGCGCCACATCCTTGATGCGCTCGGTCAGCCAGATATAGTCGTTCTCGGTCAGGTTGAGCTGCCCCATGTCGTCATCGCGGTGGGCATCAAAACCGGCGCTGATGAAAATCATCTCGGGCTTGAAGGCTTCCAGTCGCGGAATCCACAGCATCTCGACCAGCTCACGGATGTCCATACCCTTGGTATAGGCCGACACCGGAATATTGAGCATGTTGGAAGCCGGGTCCTTGTCTCCGCTGAATGGGTAGAAGGGGTGCTGAAAAAAGCTCACCATCAGCACGCGGTCGTCACCGGCCAGAATGTCTTCCGTGCCATTGCCATGGTGTACGTCAAAGTCCACAATCGCCACGCGCTTAAGATGGCGGCGCTGCAGCGCATGCAGGGCAGCAATGGCAACGTTGTTGAAAAAACAAAATCCCATGGCCTTGTTGCGCGTGGCATGGTGACCGGGGGGGCGAATGGCGCAGAAAGCATTTTCCAGCGTGCCATCGAGCACTGCATCGGTCGCTGCCACGGCTGCACCGGCCGCATGCAGCGCAGCAGTCAGCGTGTGTGCATTGATGGCGGTATCGGTATCGATCTGCGTATATTCAGGGCCACCTGCCGCCTGCTCTTCCACCAGCCGATCCGTGAGCCCACGCAGCGCTGCCACATGCATGCGGTCGTGCGCCAGTTCCACATCCCCTATCGCAGCCTGAGGTGCTTCCATGCGTTCCACACCATCAAACACCCCCGTCATCAGCAGACGATCTTCAATGACGTCCAGACGCTCGGGGCTCTCGGGATGCCCCGCTCCCATTTCATGCCGCCAGCACGCACGGTGAGAAAAATAGCCTGTCTTCCCCACGTTTCTTGTCCCCTGTTTTTTTAGGTGTCGCTCACACTGCTGTCGATGCCGCGTGGCTCATCACCCGCCGTCATTCATCCAGTGCACAGCGCTTATCAGCGTCTACGTTTTGTCTATGCATTCGCACCACATTCGCTCGCTTCTGAACCAGCTTAACACGGTCCTCGTTGGCAAAACACAGCAAGTACAAGACTGTGTCGTATGCCTATTGGCAGGCGGTCACCTGCTCATTGAAGACTTGCCTGGCGTGGGAAAAACCACGCTGGCACATGCCCTGGCGCACAGCTTTGGCCTGCAGTTTGCGCGGGTGCAATTCACCTCCGACCTCATGCCCAGCGACCTGACTGGCGTGTCCGTCTACGACCGGGGCAGCGAAGGCTTTGTCTTTCATCCAGGCCCGCTGTTCACCCAGGTGCTGCTGGCCGATGAAATCAACCGCGCCAGCCCCAAGACGCAGAGTGCGCTGCTGGAAGCCATGGAAGAAAAGCAGGTCTCCGTCGAAGGCAAGACCCACACCCTGCCTCAGCCGTTTTTTGTGATTGCGACACAGAATCCGCTGGAGCAACTCGGGACCTACCCGCTACCCGAGAGCCAGCTGGACCGTTTTTTGATGCGCATCAAACTTGGCTACCCCGATCGCCAGGCCGAGCTGCAGCTGCTGGCCAACCACGGCCACCGCAGCATGGTGGATGCGCTGCCTGCACAAGTCACACTCGATGAGCTGCGCAGCCTGCAGCAAGCTGTGCTGCACGTCCATGCAGCGCCTGCACTGCTGCATTACATCCAGGATCTGCTCGACGCTTCGCGCAGCGGCCAATGGTTTGTGCAGGGCCTATCGCCACGTGCAGGCATTGCCCTGCTGCGTGCTGCCAAGGCACATGCGCTGGTGCTGGGGCGCGACTATGTCTCGCCCGACGATGTACAGGCTATCTTTGTACAGACCATGGCACACCGCCTGCATGCCGTGGCCAACGCCGGGCGAGGCACGGTAGAGCAAGTGCGTGCCATGCTGCAGGCCATCGCCATTCCGTGATGCCACACGCCCCACACCCCACACGCAGCCGCTGGCGGCAGACCCTGCATGACTGGGCAGCACGCCGCCAGCGCCCCCACCCTCTGCACACGCTGCAGCAGCGCAATATCTATGTGATGCCCTCTGCGGCAGGCTGGGCACTGGCTGCCACACTGATGGTGCTGCTGGTGGCCAGCATCAACTTTCAGCTCAATCTGGGCTATGCCCTCACCTTTCTGATAGCAGGCAGCGCACTGGCCAGCCTCTGGATGGGGCACCGCAATCTGCGCGGCCTGCAGCTGCGGCTGGACAGCCTGCAGCCCGTCTTTCAGGGCGAGCGCGCCCACATTCCCGTGCTGCTGCAGATCCACCAAGGACAGCGGGCGCGCCATGGCCTGTCTCTGGCGCTGGACCGGCTGCATGGACCGCTGGCCTGGGCGCATACCGATGTCGCACCCGGTCAGACAGCGCGCGTAGAACTGGGCTCCGTGCCCCACCTGCGCGGCTGGCACCAGGTGCCCCGGATTCTGCTGGAAAGCCGTTTTCCACTGGGCGTCTTCCGGCTGTGGAGCTACTGGCAACCCGATGACCGAGTGCTGGTCTACCCCGCCCCCGAAACGCCCATGCCCCCGGTTCGCTTTGGGCAAGCCAATGCGCATGGCTCCGCCCCCATGCAGCACAGCGGCAGCAGTGAGTTCGACGGCGTGCGCAGCTACCAGCGCGGCGATGCCATGCGCCAGGTGGTATGGAAAAAAGCCGCCACGGCACTGGCCTCTGGCAGCGGAGAACTGGTCGTGCGCGACAGTGCCCGCACCTCCACCCACACGCTATGGCTGGCGGCCCATGCCACCGGCCTGCACGACCCCGAGGCACAGATTGCCCGGCTCACCGCCTGGGTGCTGTTTGCCCATGCGCAGCAATGGTCATGGGGACTGGTGCTGCCCAGTGGGCAACGCATTGCACCCGCCGGAGGCAGCGCACATTTGCACACCTGTCTGGCCGCGCTGGCGGTGGATGGCACGCACGCTGCCACAACCAGAAAAATATGAACAAAAAACCACGCCAACGCTTGATACACCTGCCCTGATAGCTATAAATCATGAAGCAATACCTCACCACCATGCCACGCGAAACCCGTGACACCCTGCTGGTGCTGGGCGTGGTGATACTGGTGCTGCTGCCCCATCTGGCTTTTCTGCCGTGGTGGGTCAGTGCGCTGGCGCTGCTCATCCTGACATGGCGACTGGGCACGGTACTGCGGGGGCAGGCTCTGCCACGCAAATGGCTGCTCAACACGCTGCTGGTGCTGGCCGTCGCAGCCACCGCTCTGCAGTACCGCACCATCGTCGGGCCTGAAGCCGGCGTGGTGCTGATTTTGCTGCTGCTCGTGCTCAAGACGCTGGAGGTCCGTGCGCGGCGCGACGCCATGGTGATCTTCTTTCTGGGCTTTTTCACGCTGCTGACGCTGTTTCTGCAGTCGCAATCGCTGCTGATGGCCTGCGCCATGCTGCTGGCGGCCTGGGGGCTGCTGGCCGCGCTGGTCAACGCCCATATGCCTGCAGGCTACCCGAGCCTGGGGCAGCTGCTGCGCACCTCCGGGCTGCTGATGCTGCTGGGCGCCCCTGTCATGCTGGTGCTGTTTCTAAGCTTCCCGCGCTTTGGGCCGCTGTGGGGCCTGCCTGCGCAGGAAAGCAAGGCCAGAACCGGGCTGGGCAATCAGATCACCGTCGGGCAGGTGGCAGAGCTGGCGCAGGACTTCAGCGTGGCCCTGCGCGTGCGCTTTGCACTGCCCGATGGGCAGACGCCCCCGCAGCACCTGCTGTACTTTCGCGGCCCTGTGCTCAGCCATTTTGATGGCCGCCAGTGGCAGACAGGCAGTGACGAAGCCCCCATGCGCCCCAGCCAGCAGGCCACCGGTCTGGGCCAGGCCGTGCCCTATGAGCTGACGCTGGAACCGCACCACCAGCGCTGGCTGCTGACGCTGGACGCCACGCTGCAGCAGCCAGACATGCCACGGCGGCGCATGCTGCAGACCAGTGATCTGCAATGGCTGGCCTGGCGCCCCATCACCGATGTGCTGCGCTACCAGGCCCAGGCCCATCTGCATTTTGTCTATGGCCAGCAGCTGTCTGCCTGGCAGCGCAAGCCCTACCTGCAGCTGCCTGCAGACCTCAACCCGCGCACCCTGGCCTGGGCACAGCAGCTGCGCGCACAGCACGGTGCGGACGACATGGCCATCATCCAGGCCGCGCTCACGCAGCTGCGCCAGGGGGGCTACACCTACACACTCAGCCCCACCGTGGTCAGCAGCCCGCACACGGCCGATGCCTTCTGGTTCGATACGCGCGATGGCTTCTGTGAACACATCAGCTCTGCCTTTGCCGTGCTGATGCGCGCTGCGGGCATTCCTGCACGACTGGTCACGGGCTATCAGGGCGGAGAGCGCAACCCGGTCGATGGCCTGTGGACGGTGCGCCAGAGCGATGCCCATGCCTGGACCGAAGTCTGGCTGCCCCAAGAAGGCTGGCTGCGCATTGACCCGACCACAGCCGTGGCCCCCTCCCGCACCGAGCAGCTGCAGCGCCTGAGCCCGCCAGCCACACCACTGAATCAAGCCATGGGCCGCGTCATGGGCTGGGATGCCATGCAGCAGCTGCGAGCACAGTGGGAAGCCATCAACCACCGCTGGAACGACTGGGTGCTGAACTACACCCGTGGCGATCAGGCCCAGCTGCTGCAGCGCCTGCAGCTCAGCCAGAACCTTGCCGTAACCCTGGCCACCGCACTGGGATGTGGCATGGCCCTGTTGCTGGCATGGCTGGGCCTGCAGCGCTGGCGCCAGCACTACATCGCCGATCCCTGGCAGCGCCTGATGCACCGCGCACGCCGCAGGCTGGCGCAGGCGGGCATTGCCCATGCGGACAGTCTGGGCCTGCAGGCGCTGGCACGCGCAGTCCAAGCACAATGGGGGGATGATTCGCGCCCACTGCAACAGTGGCTGCAACAGATGGAACAATGGCGCTACGCACCACATGATGCGCAGACACCCAGTCTGCGCACATTGCAGCGCCATTACCGCGCATTGATCTGGCCCCGCACTTCATGAAACGCCTGCTTTCCCATTCGCTTCTCCTGGCCCTTGCCGCATGCTGTAGCTTTCACATTCCGGCTTTCTCGCAAAACAGCGCCACCAAGCGCACCAGCATGCAAACGCCCTATGGCCAGCGGGCGGATGCACAGCAGTGGGCTGAAGACATGGCGCAGCGCCATGGGCTGGACCCCGCATGGGTCAAGGCACAGCTGGCACAGGCGCGCTTTCTGCCGCAAGTGCCCAAGCTGATGACGCCAGCGCCCAAGACCCGCACCACGGCACGCGACTGGGGCGACTACCGCCGCCGCTTTATCGACCCCGTACGCATTCAGGCCGGTGTGCGCTTCTGGAACGAAAACGCCGACACCCTGGCACGTGCCGAGGCTCAATACGGTGTGCCTGCGTCCATGATCGTCGGCATCATTGGTGTGGAAACCATTTACGGCCGCCACATGGGCAATCTGCGCGTGCTCGACAGCCTGAGCACCCTGGCCTTTGACTTCCCACAGGCCCACCCGCGTGCGGCCGAGCGCCAGCGCTACTTTCGCGGCGAGCTGGAGCAGTTTCTGCTGATGATGCACCAGGCTGGCACGCCCACCACCGGCCCGCGCGGCAGCTACGCCGGGGCCATGGGGCTGGGCCAGTTCATGCCCAGCAGCTGGGCACAGTGGGCGGTGGACTTTGATGGCGATGGCCGTATTGACCTGTTCAACAGCCCGGCCGATGCGATTGGCTCCGTGGCCAACTACTTCAAGGCCCATGGCTGGGTACCCGGCATGCCCGTGTGGTACCCCGCGCGCTTTCAGGCAGAGCAGCTCGATTTGCCGACCCTGCTGGCACCCGACATCCTGCCCAGCTTTACCCCTGCGCAGATGCTGCGTCTGGGCGTACAGCCTGAAGGCGGCATGGGGCATGAAGGACTGCTGGCCCTGATTGAGCTGAAAAACGGCGAAGATGCGCCCAGCTACATCGTGGGCACACAGAACTTCTACGCCATCACGCGCTACAACTGGTCGAGCTACTACGCAGCCGCCGTGCACGATCTGGGCGAAGAAGTCGCCGCTGCACGCCAGGGCAGCGTGCCCGGCATTGTGCTGCCCGTCATGGCACCACAGGCGGAAAGTCCTGTGAGCCCCATGAACCCCACCAGTGCTGACAGCCCCGTGGGCCGCATCACCATCCGCGAGCATTCGTGATGCCTTCATGCGCAATGACAGCTTGCGCACTTGCGCAAGCGGATCAACCTGCACAAGGCGTGCAATCCCTGCGGGGGATGCTCCTAGTAGCAAGCCAGGCCTGAAATACGCACGCTGTATGTCTTCACTCACCTCACGGAGACAGGCATGCAACGCTGGAAACTTTCCCCCTTGTCACTCGCCTTCTGCGCACTGGGTCTGCTGGGCAGCGCCGCCCACGCCCAGTTCAAGGAGCCAGACGTCGTCAAGATTGGCTTTATCACCGATATGTCCAGCCTCTACGCTGACGTGGAAGGCAGGCACGGTGCCACGGCCATACAGATGGCCATTGATGACTTTGGCGGCAAAGTACTGGGCAAGCCCATCGAACTACTGACGGCCGACCACCAGAACAAGGCCGATATTGCCGCCAGCAAGGCCCGTGAATGGATTGACCAGCAGAACATCAGCCTGGTCTTTGGCGGCACCAACAGCGCCACGGCACTGGCCATGGCCCAGGTAGCGACCGAGAAAAAACGCGTCTTCGTGGACAACGGCGCGGGCACTTCCGTGCTGACCAATGAGCAGTGCAGCCCCTACATCGTGCACTACGCCTTTGACACCGTGGCCCTGGCCAAGGGCACGGGCAAGGCCGTGGTGGAAAACGGTGGCAAGACCTGGTTCTTTCTGACGGCCGACTACGCCTTTGGCCATGCGCTGGAAGCAGACACCACCAAGATCGTCGAAGCCAATGGCGGCAAGGTGCTGGGTGCGGTCAAGACGCCGCTGAACGCCAGCGACTTCTCCAGCTTCATGCTGCAGGCCCAGAACTCCAAGGCCCAGATCCTCGGCCTGGCCAATGCAGGGGGCGACACAGTCAACTCCATCAAGGCTGCCAAGGAGTTTGGCATTGACAAGGCGATGAAGCCCGTGGGCCTGCTGATCTTCTTCTCCGACATCCACAGTCTGGGCGTGAAGAACACCGCGGGTCTGCAGTTCACCACCAGCTGGTACTGGGACATGAATGACGAAAGCCGCAAGTTTGCCGACAAGTTCATGGCCAAGACCAAGCGCCGCCCCAGCGAAATCCAGGCCGCCGACTACTCGGCCACCATGAACTACCTCAAGGCCGTAGAAAAAGCGGGCACGCTGGAAGCCGACAAGGTCATGGCTGCGTGGAAGGACATGGAGATCAACGACTTCTTTGGCAAGGGCCGCATCCGCCCCGATGGCCGCTATGCCCACGACATGTACCTGATGGAGGTGAAGTCCCCCGCCGAATCCAAGGGCACCTGGGACTACTACAAGCTGGTCAAGACCCTGCCTGCCGAGGAAGTCTGGACCACCAAGGAAGAAAGCAAGTGCCAGTACTGGAAGTGAACTGAACGCTTCAAACCACAAAAAAATGCAGACCTGGTGTCTGCATTTTTTATAGCTGCCTGCGCTGATAAATCTTTCAATTCAGATACTTTTATCTCCAAAAACCTTGATAAATCAGCGCAAACAGCTCTCTTTTTAGAAGTTCCGGCTTCAGGCCGCAATCGCCTTGGCCGAGCCGACCTGCTTGCGCAGCTCAAACTTCTGGATCTTGCCCGTGCTGGTCTTGGGCAGCTCACCAAACACCACGGCACGCGGCACCTTGTAGCCTGCCAGATGCTGCTTGCAGTGGGCAATGATATCCTGCTCCGTCACCTCAGTGCCAGGCTTGATTTCGAGGAAAGCGCAGGGTGTCTCGCCCCACTTTTCATCCGGCTTGGCCACCACTGCAGCTGCCAGCACAGCGGGGTGGCGGTAGAGCACGTCTTCCACCTCAATCGAAGAGATGTTTTCACCGCCCGAGATGATGATGTCCTTGCTGCGGTCCTTGATCTGGATATAGCCATCGGGGTACTGCACGGCCAGGTCTCCGCTGTGGAACCAGCCGCCACGAAAAGCATCGTCCGTCGCCTTGGGGTTCTTGAGGTAGCCCTTCATGGTGATGTTGCCGCGGAACATGATCTCGCCCATGGTTTCGCCATCCATGGGCACGGGCTGCAGGGTTTCGGGGTCCATCACGCGCACTTCACGCTGCAGGTGGTAGCGCACGCCTTGACGGGCGTTCAGCCGCGCGCGCTCGCCAATGTCCAGCTGCTGCCAGGCTTCGTGCTTGGCGCAGACCGTGGCGGGGCCATAGGTTTCGGTCAGGCCATACACATGGGTCAGATCAAAGCCCATGGCTTCCATGCCTTCAATCATCGAAGCCGGTGGCGCAGCGCCGGCCACCATGGCCTTCACGCCTGCAGGAATGCCTACCTTGAGTTCGGCCGGTGCATTCACCAGCAGCGACTGCACGATGGGCGCGCCGCAGTAGTGGGTCACGCCATGGTCGCGGATGGCATCAAAAATCGCCTTGGCTTCCACGCGGCGCAGGCAGACGTTCACACCCGCACGCGCTGCCACGGTCCAGGGAAAGCACCAGCCATTGCAGTGGAACATGGGCAGCGTCCACAGATAGACGCTGTGCTTGGGCATGTCCCACTCCAGCACATTGCTGATGGCATTGATGGCCGCGCCGCGGTGGTGATAGACCACGCCCTTGGGGTTGCCCATGGTGCCGCTGGTGTAGTTCAGCGCAATGGCGTCCCACTCGTCTTCCGGCATTTCCCAGGCAAAGTCGGCGTCACCCTGGGCCACAAAGTCTTCGTAGCTGATGCTGCCCACCTGCGTGGCAGCAGGGCCGTAGAGTGCATCGTCCACCTGAATCACCAGCAGCGGCTCGGTGCAGGTGCGCAGCTTCAACGCCTTGGCAATCACACCGGTGAACTCGGGGTCTACGATCAGCGCCTTGGCTTCGCCATGGTCCAGCATGAAAGCCAGTGCCTCGGCATCCAGACGGGTGTTGAGCGTGTTGAGCACGGCACCAGCCATGGGCACGCCGAAGTGGGCTTCCACCATGGGCGGCGTGTTGGGCAGGATCACGGCTACGGTGTCGTTCTTGCCAATGCCTGCCTTGCGCAGGCTGCTGGCCAGCTGGCGGCAACGCGCATAGGTCTGGCCCCAGGTCTGGCGCAGATCGCCATGTACGATGGCCAGCCGCTCGGGGTAGACGCTGGCCGTGCGCTCGATAAAGCTCAGTGGGGTCAGTGCGGCAAAGTTGGCCGCATTGCGGTCCAGATTCTGGTCGTATTTGCTTGTCATCTCCCTGTTCTCCTGTGTGTTTTCTGGATGATGAAAACCCATCTCGATGAGTCCCCCATACTTTCCCTAATGCGGCCGCTGAACAACATCCGCAAATACCCGCTGGTGCTACCTCTTTCTTTTGATATGTCGCAATACCAGTCGTTACAGCATCGAGTGAAATGGGATCACCATCTGGACTGGTTCTAAAGCAGGCCGTGTAGTGCGATACCTTCAGGGCCACGCATGAACTCGGTACAGGTGGTCGTGCCCTGTTTACCCAGGCGCCGCTTACACCACTGGGCAGGCCGCAGGTTTGCACTTGAGATTTGAGACGAGGGGTAAAGCCACAGGCTTTGCAACGAGGTATCAAGCGTGGTGCTTGCAGCGCTCAACAGAGCATGCCCTCAAAAAAGTACAAGTGCTTTGGAGCCACGCATGAAACTGAAACTCCGACCTCTCGTTGCTGCCGCCATGGTGGTTGTAGGTTTTGCTGCCGCCCCCAGTTGGGCACTGCAGCCTAACAACGAGCCCATCTCCCCCATTGAACCCGCCAAGGTCACCAACCCTGCCATGGTCGAGCTGGGCAAGAAGCTGTGGTTTGATCCTCGACTGTCCAAGTCTGGCTTCATCTCCTGCAACTCCTGCCACAACCTGTCCATGGGTGGCAGTGACAACCTCAAGACCTCCATCGGCCACAACTGGGCGGAAGGCCCCATCAACTCGCCCACGGTGCTCAACTCCAGCATGAACGTGGCCCAGTTCTGGGATGGCCGTGCAGGCAGCCTGAAAGAGCAGGCCGGTGGCCCCATCGCCAACCCCATGGAAATGGCCTTCACGCACGAGCTGGCCGTGGACATGCTGAACTCCATCCCCGGCTACCAGGCGGAGTTCAAACAGGTATTCAAGAAGGACAAGATCGACATCGACCAGGTGACCAATGCCATCGCCGCCTTTGAAGAAACCCTGGTGACCCCCAACTCCCGCTTTGACAAGTGGCTCAAGGGCGACCAGACCGCGCTGACCAAGGATGAACTCGAAGGCTATGTGCTGTTCCGCGACAGCGGCTGTGTGGCCTGCCACAACGGCGTGGCCGTGGGCGGCAACTCCTTCCAGCGCATGGGTCTGGTGGAACCCTACAAGACCGACAACCCCGCTGAAGGCCGCGTGGCTGTGACTGGTGCCGATGCCGACCGCTTCAACTTCAAGGTGCCCACCTTGCGCAACGTGGAGCTGACCTACCCCTACTTCCACGATGGTGCAGCTGGCACCCTGAGCGAAGCTGTGGACACCATGGGCCGCATCCAACTGGGCAAGAAGTTCACACCCGAAGAAAACGCCAAGATCGTGGCCTTCCTGAAAACACTGACTGGCGATCAGCCTCAGTTGACCATGCCTATCCTGCCTCCTTCGAGCGACAAGACACCTCGTCCTGAGCCTTTCGCCAAGAAGTAAGGCAGCCTATTCACCAGGCCCTGCGCCTGGTGTCTGAGACGCTATGACAAAACCGCAAAAGCTGTGCACCACATGCTTTTGCGGCCATTGTTTTCCCGGGCCACATGCCTATTCAGACGGGAGCGCATGCCAAGCGGCAAGAGCCCACCGCAGCCCAGCCTTCAGCATGCCCCCTGTTTTCACCAAGGGAAAAAACACCATGCATTCCACACCAGCACCACTTTCTCTGCCAGAGCGCCTGCGCGCCGCTGGCATTCTGCCCACGCGCCAGCGACTGGCGATTGCGCAAGTGCTGCTGCAGCAGCCCGTGCACATGTGTGCTGACGAGGTGCTGCTGGCCGCGCGCAAGATCTTGCCCACGCTCTCACGCGCCACTGTCTACAACACCCTGCCCGTGATGGTGCAAGGCGGTCTGCTGCGCGCACTGCGCATGGATGCAGAGCGCATGATTTATGACTCCCGCGTCGAGGCCCACTCGCACATCTACCATGAGGACACAGGCATGGTGCAGGACCTCGATGCCAGCGAACTTTCGCTGCCGCATATTCCCTCCCTGCCATCGGACCTGGAAGTCGTCGGCTATGACCTCATCGTTCGCGTGCGAAAGCACACCACCCACTGAGCGAAAACCCTTAAAAACCCATCAAAGCTCTCAGACTTTCGGAAAAACTTCAGAAAACTTTTTTATTTCAGTAATTACTAAAATCAATAAATAATCATTAAAAACAATGTATTAAACAAGATTCACCCTCACCTGCCGGCTTAGAAAATTCAACCAGAACAAGTCTTCTATAAGACATCTTTTATGAAATAAAAATTTCCCGCACACAGTCGCAAATCCTTCCTACAATCCTGCCATCAACTCGCAAACAAGCCCTGCACTTCCAAGTGCATTTCACATGTTTGCAAGCTGGTAGGAACAACAGAGGAAACGCTCTGAGACTCATCAGAGCGGAGGAGACCAGGCCTGCACCATGCAGGCCTTTTTTTGTCTGTGCAATTCAAAAACAATAGCTACCAGCGCTTGCCAACAAAGCAATTCAGAATCAAAAGACTCTGAAAGCAAACAGAATCAAGCGCAAGCCGCTCTTGTTTTTATTGGTTTGCCTGCGCCAGCGCCCATTGCACATGCTCGCGCACGATCTCGCTGTCATGGCTGGCACGTTGCTGCAATGCGGTCTGGATGGCTGCCCGGTCATCGGCAGACAGCGCCGTAGTCAACGCATTGCCCATGGCCACGGCAATATTGCGCAGCCAGCGCACATGGCCAATGCGGCGAATCGGGCTGCCCTCGGTGCAGCGCAAAAAGGTGGCCTCATCCCAGCTGAACAGCTGCACCAGGGTGCTGCCCACCATGCCACCACGCACATCAAAGTCCGGCAGGCTGGCGCGCTGGGCAAACTTGTTCCAGGGGCAGGCCAGCTGGCAGTCATCACAGCCGTAGATGCGATTGGCCAGCAGCGGCCGCAACTCCAGCGGGATGGGACCGTCATGCTCAATGGTCAGATAGGAAATGCAGCGCCGCGCATCCACGCGATGCGGCGCGACGATGGCTCCCGTAGGGCAGGCGTCCATACAGCTGCTGCAGCTGCCGCAGTGCGCCGTGACGGGGGCAGTTTCCGGCAGCGCCATGTCCACATAGATCTCGCCCAGGAAAAACATGGAGCCCGCATCGCGGCTGAGCACCAGGGTGTGCTTGCCGCGCCAGCCCTGGCCGCTGCGCCGGGCCAGTTCGGCCTCCATGACCGGGGCGGAATCCGTAAAGGCGCGGTGGCCCATGGGGCCCAGCTCCTGCGCAATGCGCTCGGCCAGCTTCTGCAGGCGGCTGCGCAGCACCTTGTGGTAATCCCGCCCACGGGCATAGACCGAAACAATCGCTTCCTGCGGCCTGTGCTGGCGCGCCCATTCCACGGTCTGCCAGTCATCCAGCGTGTCGCGCGGCAGGTAGTCCATGCGGGCGGTAATCACACTCACCGTGCCCGGCACCAGCTCCGCCGGACGGGCGCGCTTGAGGCCATGGGCGGCCATGTAATCCATACTGCCGTGAAAACCTGCGGCCAGCCATTGCAGCAGCCCGTCCTCACAAGACGACAAATCCACGCCGGAAACGCCAATTTGGGAAAATCCCAGCTCGCGGGCCCAGTCCTGCATCAAAGGAATCAATTGACTGCTGCAAACCATAACCCACCGATTGTAGAAAGCACCATGCAAGACGAGCGCGTACTGACCTGGCAAGACGAGACAGCCACTGCGGCTTTTGCGGCCGAACTGGCTGCCATGCCCGAGGTGCGCAATGCCTACATCACGCTGCACGGTGACCTGGGCGCAGGCAAGACCACGCTGGTGCGCCACCTGCTGCGCAGCCTGGGGGTGCAGGGCCGCATCAAGAGCCCGACCTATGCCGTGGTGGAGCCACACGAAACGCCGCAGCTGAACATCTGGCACTTTGACTTCTACCGCTTTGACGACCCACGCGAATGGGAAGATGCGGGTTTTAGAGATATCTTCGCCAGTGAAGGACTGAAACTGGCAGAATGGCCGGAAAAAGCTGCTTCGCTGACTCCACCAGCGGATCTAGCTATCTATATTGAAGCAATTGACGAAACACAACGCCGTGTCACTTTGCGCACCAGCACAGAGCGTGGACGGCACATGCTGCAGCACTGGTCACAATGAGCGAAGACGCCGCGCACCCCCTATTTACCGCTTACCGACCTAACCGACGCACCCTGCTGCAAGCTGGCAGCCTGGCCCTGCTGCTGGCCGGCAAACAGCACCTGGCCTTTGGAGCCACCATTGTGGCCGTTCGCGTATGGCCGGCCGAAGACTACTCCCGCGTGACGCTGGAGTCCGATGTGCCGCTGTCTGCCAAACAGACGCTGGTGGATGACCCGCCACGTCTGGCCGTAGACATCGAAGGCCTGCAACTGAACGGCGAACTCAAGGAGCTGGTCGCCAAAGTCCAGCCTGACGATCCGAATATTGCGGCCATCCGCGTCGGCCAGAACTCGCCCACCGTGGTACGCCTGGTGATAGACCTCAAGCAAAAGGCCGTGCCGCAGGTGTTTTCGCTCAAGCCTGTGGCCAGCTACAAGCACCGCCTGGTGTTCGACCTGTATCCCGCCACGCCAGTAGACCCGCTGGAAGCCCTGATTCAGGACCGCCTGCGCGATGCAGCAGACCCAACTGCGCCTGCCCCCAGCGCATCATTGCCTGCAGACAGCGATGATCCGCTGGCTGACCTGATTGCCAAGCACAGCGGCCCGGACACCCCCGCCGCGCCTGCTCAGCCTCCGGCCGCACCAACCCAGCCCAGCGCCCCTGCGGCGCCCCCAGCGCCAAGCACAGCCAAAAAGCCTGCGAAGACACCAGGCAATGCCACCAAAACCGATCGCATCATCATTGTTGCGCTGGACCCTGGTCATGGAGGCGAAGACCCGGGTGCCATCGGCCCCAAGGGCACGCGGGAAAAAGACGTGGTGCTCCGAATTGCCAAACAGTTGCGCGATCGCATCAACAAAAGCTCTGTGGGCGGCAACCCCATGCGTGCCTATATGACACGTGATGGCGACTACTTCGTGCCCCTGGGCACACGCGTGCAAAAAGCGCGTCGCGTGCAGGCGGACCTGTTCATCAGCATCCACGCAGACGCCTTCACCCGGCCCTCTGCCGCCGGTGCCAGCGTGTTTGCCCTGAGCCAGAAAGGTGCAACCAGCACGGCAGCGCGCTGGCTGGCGAACAAAGAAAACCAGGCTGACCTCGTCGGTGGCCTCAATGTGCGCAGCCAGGATGCTGCCGTGCAGCAGATGCTGCTGGACATGAGCACCACCGCCCAGATCAACCACAGCCTCAAGCTCGGCACCGCACTGCTCACCCAGCTGGGCAGCTTTGCCAAGCTGCACAAGCCACGCGTGGAGCAGGCAGGCTTTGCCGTGCTCAAGGCGCCAGACATTCCCAGTGTGCTGGTGGAAACGGCCTTCATCAGCAACCCCGGCGAAGAGCAGAAGCTACGCAGCCCGGCTTACCAGGCCAAGCTGGCCGATGCACTCATGAAAGGCATCCTGCAGTACTTTGCCAAGCACCCACCCATGCCGCGTTCACGCTCCATCTGACGGAACGTTGCAACCGCCCTCCCCAAAACCCACGCCTGAAAACGTGGGTTTTTTGCATCTTGCATCCATGCTTTCTCCTCCCGCACGGCTTGATGCAAGACGGCATGTGGCTCATGCCGATACCTCCTGACACTGTTTGACAAACACATGCTCTTTGATGTCAGAGAATTAATAAAAACAAAAAACCAAACAACTCAATTCAAATAATTTATAAGCCCCATGCGCTGTCATCGAGTGACACCTGAACTGCGAGGGACAGTTCACCCACGACCGTACCGACGCATCCTGTGCTTCAGCCTGTTTTGTGCATGCCTGATAGCAGGCCCCGTGCGCAGCCATGCCAGCAGTACGCTGCTACAGCAGGCACAGGCTCTGCGTGATGCCAGAGACTGGGACGCAGCCCTGAAGCTGTACCGCCAGGGCCAGCGACAGCATCCCGAAGAAGCGGCCTACACCTGGGGCGAAATCTATGTGCTGGCAGACAGCGGCGCTGCAGCGCAGGCCGTGACCATGGCCCAGCATCTGCTGCTGCAACAGCCACGCAATGTAGATGCACTGCTGGTCATGGCCTATGCCCAGCTGCGCCAGCACGGGGTGTTTGCCAGCCTGGAGTATGTAGACCGGGCCATGGCCGAGGCCGGTGAGCACAGCTACGTCGTCCGCGAGTATGTGCTGGCACTGCAGCGTGCCCACCAGCCAGAGGCTGCCCTGCGCATCGCGCAGCAATACCCCGGGCTGCTCAGCCCCATGCAGCACTGGGAGCTGCAGGCCGATGCACTGGCATTCAGCGTGCGCTTTGCGGACCTGAGCACGCGCAGCGAAGAGGAACGCTTTGCCATCGCCGACCGCACACTGCAGCAGTACAGGCAACTGCTGACACAGTTGCAATACGCAGGAGCAGGCGCTGAGCCCCTGTACCAGCGTGTGCGCCTTAACCGCCTGCAGGCTTTCCATGCGCGCTATGCCATGCAAGAGCTGGTGCAGGAATTCCAGGCACTGCAGACAGAAGGCGTGTCCATCCCGGACTACGTCATGGCCTAGGTGGCTGCAGCCTATCTGTACCTGCGCCAGCCAGAACGAGCGGCGCAGCTGTATGAGCAGCTCATACAGCGCAGCTATCTGCGTGAGGATGCAGGCATCCGCCGCAACCAGGATCAGGGCCTGCTGTTTGCCTATGCCGACCAGGGCGCTGTGGGCACTGCACAGCAGCTGGCACCGGTGCTGGCACAGCACTACGCCCCATGGCGCTATGTAGAGGGCGATGCACAAAAAATTCCGAATGCGCCGTACCTCGACGCCATCCATACCTCGACCCTGATGGACCTGTATGCCAATGCCACGCCCAATGCGCAGCATCGGCTGGAACACATGGTGCGCACCGCACCCGCCAATAACAATCTGCGCACCGACCTGGCACAGCTGTACCGCATACGTGGCTGGCCCAGGCTGGCAGAGCAGGAACTCAAAATTGCCGAAGCCGCGCTGCACGCGCACACGGCGTGGAAGTGGAACAGGGCCTGACCGCACTGGACCTGCAGGAGTGGCAGCAGGCTGAGCAGCTCAGCGCCGATGTGCTGGCACGTTTTCCTGAAGACCAGCGTAGCCAGCGGCTGGCGCGGCTGTGGCAGGTTTACCAGATGCGTGAGCTGCAGGTTTCTGCCTACAAAGGACTGAGCCAGCACAACCCCAGCGCCGGCAGCCGTTGTCAGGTCCCGGATGATTGCGCACGTTCTTGACGAATAAATCAGGTGCTTTCATCTTCCATTTTTTGATTGCTTGAACTGGGGCTTCGTGCCCCAGTGCCTTTTGCGGCAAGTGGTGGTGATACAGCCAGACAAACCTGTGCAGCGTCTTTTCCAAATCCTCTGCGCTGTTGAAGTGGTGCGCGCGCAGTACTGGACGCAGGCGGCCATGGAAGCGCTCGACCATGCCGTTGGTTTTTGGCGTCCTGGGCTTGGTGAGCCGGTGTTCTATCCCCAGTGCTTGGCATAGCTGGTCGAATTCGTGCTCGCCTGTGGGCTGGCGAGTGCGACTGCCAAACAAGCGGTCTGTGAACTCTTTGCCGTGGTCGGTGAGGATGGTGTGAATCCTAAATGCTGCAGCTTTGCGGACGGCGGCCAAGAAGGCTTTGGCGAACGCTGCCGCCTTGTGTTGCTTGATATCAATGAACACCCAGCGTGTGGCCCGATCAATGGCAACAAAGACATAGCGGCGCTTGTCCTCATCTTGCATCTGGGGCAGGTACTTCACATCTACATGCACATAGCCAGGCTCATACGCCTTGAAGGGTTTGTGCTCGCTCTCAGGCTTGGGCTGTACGGGCAATCTGGAGTAGCCTCGTCTGCGCAGCAAGCGATCCAGCGCAGAACGGCTCATGGCCGGCTCAATGAACGCTCGCACCACCGCCAACAAGTCATCCAGAGGTAGCCGCAGCTGGCTGCGCAGATAAATAACCAGCTCTTGCTGCCCTGCATTGAGCGTAGTTTGCAGGCGGTGGGCCGTGTGGCTGGCGTCATGCACCGTGCTTGTGCTGCGCCACTTACGCACGGTCCCTATGCCAATGCCGTATTGCTGTGCTAACTCTCGATCTGTACCAGTGGCTTACTGCAATGCCAAGCGGGTGGCAGGTGTGGTCGTGCCGTTCTTATGAAGACTGATCAGCATGGCAACGCCTTGGCGCGGGCTTGCCATGTTGCCAGAACTTCTCGAAGTACCTCTCGGCCATGCAGCAACGGACGCTTGTTTTTAAGTAACCAATCGTCCGGGACCCGACAGCTAGTTCTCTGCGTGCCGGACCTTCGTGGTTTCAAACACATGCTTGGCAGTACGGCCATCACCGACCTCTGCCGCGTGAATGCTTGCTGCGCGCTTATCCCCCACGCTACCCAGCTGATACTCCATCTGCCAGTCCATGGAAGCGTAAAACAATATCAGCGCACACCACAGCGCAGAAAGCCATGCGAATATCACAAAGCTCATTATTCGGAATAACGGCATAGTGCTTGATCTCTGCAAAATATTTTTATTTCATCCATCTTTTTTCAACCTGAGGTGACACATGCAGCCTCAGTCATTGCAATACAAAAGCAACTACTCACACCCGGCATTTGATCTTTTCCCGCTGGGTTGACGACTGAACACGGCACGCCCTCTCACTTTTTCCTGCAGCCTCACACAGCTCTTTCATGCGCATAGCAGCTGGCAACCTGTTTCAGGGCAAAGTCTAGGCAGGGCGCCCATCTGCATGTTTAGGAAGCTTCCGAAAATGTGCATACCTGTAAAAAATGCGTTTTTTCATGCACATTTTTTCCATGTAAATCTGCCCGTTGACAGTGCTGAAAAAATGGCCACTTCATTCATGCAAAAAATATCTGTAGATGCGACGGCTGCACCCATGCCGTAAATCATTCAAAAATCAGGCATAAAAAAACGCTGCCAGCGGCAGCGTTTGAGGGAGAGCAGCAGAAAACAGCTCAGGCGGTCTGCTTTTCCTGACGGCCAGCCTTCCAGCCGCCGTAGATGGCGATCAGGCCAGGAATCAGAATCAGCGCCCAGATGATTTTCTCCAGGTGCTCCTTCACC
This sequence comes from Comamonas kerstersii, assembly GCF_002056725.1. Classification (NCBI taxonomy): domain Bacteria; kingdom Pseudomonadati; phylum Pseudomonadota; class Betaproteobacteria; order Burkholderiales; family Comamonadaceae; genus Comamonas; species Comamonas kerstersii. The sequence continues at coordinate 303,018 of NZ_CP020121.1, forward strand.
CAGGGCAGATTGCCGAAGAAGTAGCCTGCCGTCACGATGCCCACCACCCACAAAATGGCCCCCGAGACATTGAACATCGTGAACTTGCCGCGCGACATATGGGCCACACCAGCCACAAAAGGCGCAAAGGTACGGATGAAGGGCATGAAACGCGCCAGGATAATGGTGACGCCGCCATAGCGCTCATAAAAGTCATGCGCACGGTCAAAGGCCTTGCGGTTAAACCAGCGCGAGTCTTCCCACTGAAACACCCGGGGGCCGAAAAAACGCCCGACGCTGTAGTTGCACTGGTCGCCCAGCACCGCAGCCACCAGCAGGATAGGGACGGCAATGGAGTAGTCCATCATGCCTGCACCACACATGGCGCCCACGATGAACAGCAGCGAATCCCCGGGCAGAAACGGCATGACCACCACGCCGGTTTCCACAAACACGATGATGAACAGCAAGGCATACACCCAGGGGCCATAGGCCACCACAAACGCCTCCAGGTGCTTGTCGACGTTCAAGATAAAGTCAATCAAAAAAGCAACGATTTCCACAATCCATATCCTTTGCAACAGTGCACCACCCAGACGTCAGTCTGACTGGCAGAGCACGGCCTGCACTGTACCGCGTTGCAGATGCGGCCCTCACTTTGCGAGACAGGCATCACACTTGTTTGCAGCAAAAAAACATTCGTTTACGTAATTCACGCACCCATAACAGCTTCTTTGCAAGACCGCTGCAACATTGCTGGCACAGTCACTGTCCATGCGCTGCAGGCACTGCAGCACCCGCTTACTCAACAGGAGCCGAACATGAACACACGTACCATCTTCCTCAGCGGCGCACTGGCTATCACCTTGGCCATGGCCGGCTGCGCCACCAACTCCCCCAGCAATGCGCAGATTGGCACAGGCGTTGGCGCAGTCGCAGGTGGACTGCTCGGCGATGCCGTCTTTGGTTCCACACTGGGCACGGTGGGCGGTGCAGCCGCCGGTGCACTGATTGGCAATGAAGTGGGCAAAAAATCCGACCAGCCACACCGCGGCAAAAAACGCCATTGAATATTTTTCGCTTTCCCCTTCTTTGGCCGCTTCCTGAAGCGGCTTTTTTACGCCTGGCTACAGCCCTAAACCACGCACAGCCTGTATCAGACAGCCACACTGCATAGAATCACCGGGGTGGATATCCCTCATACCCCCCCTCTTACCCGCCGTTCCATCCAGGACCTGCCCGATGAGCTGATCAGCCAGATTGCGGCAGGTGAGGTGGTCGAACGCCCTGCCTCTGTCGTGCGTGAGCTGGTCGATAACGCCCTGGACGCTGGCGCCACCCAGATCACCGTACGCCTGCTCGCGGGCGGTGTGCGCCTGATTGCCGTAGAAGACGATGGCTGCGGCATTCCCCGTGAAGAGCTGCCCGTGGCCCTGCGCCGCCATGCCACCAGCAAGATCCGTGATCTGCAGGAGCTGGAACACGTAGGCACCATGGGCTTTCGTGGCGAGGCACTGGCCGCCATTGCCTCGGTGTCCGAAACCTCCATCCTCTCGCGCCTGGAAGGCGAACAGCAGGCCTGGCTGCTGGAAGCGCGCAGCGGCGAACTGCGCCCCGCTGCACGCAGCCGCGGCACGACGCTGGAAGTCAAGGAACTGTTTTTCAGCACGCCCGCACGCCGCAAATTCCTCAAGAGCGATGCCACGGAGCTGGCGCACTGCATCGAGTCCGTGCGCCGCCATGCGCTGGCGCGCCCCGATGTGGGCTTTGCCATCTGGCACGAAGGCAAGCTGGTCGAGCAGTGGCGTGCCGTCAGCTTTGATCCGCAGGACAGCCAGCAGCGCGCCGACGCTCTGGCCCGGCGTCTGAGCGATGTGCTCGGTGACGATTTCGTCAGCAACACCATTGCCGTACTGCGCACCTCGGCCTCCAGCGGCATCACCGTCTATGGCCGCGCAGGCCTGCCCGATGCCGCACGCAGCCGCCCGGACCAGCAGTACTGCTACGTCAACGGCCGCTTTGTGCGCGACAAGGTCATCACCCACGCCGCCAAAAGTGCGTATGAAGACGTGCTGCACGGCCAGAAACAGCCGATTTACGCGCTGTACATGGAGATCGATCCCGCCCGCGTGGACGTGAACGTACACCCCACCAAGATCGAGGTGCGCTTTCGCGACAGCCGCGAAGTGCACCAGGCCATCAAGCATGCCGTGGAAGATGCGCTGGCCGCACCGCGTGCTGCGCTGCTGGCCGAGCAGGAACAGGCCGAGGCAGGCACAGCTACGCAAACTGACACTGCCCCCACCACAGCCAACCCCAGCGCGCTCTGGCAACCCAAGGTGAGCGCACCTGTACGCCCGACCATGAAGCCGCAAGTGCAGTTCAGCATGCCGCTGCAGGAGCAGGCTGGGCACAAGGTCAGCGACCTGCAGGCGCTGTGGGCCCCACTGCGTGAAGCCAAGGCCGATACGCCACCTGCCACCGCCCCCGCATCTGTACCCACTTCTGCATCTGCCCCCCCATCTGCACCTGCAGCTACAGAATTACAAGCTACCAGCGCTGTATCCACAAGCATTTCAGATACAAAACATACGGAAAACCTTGCCAATCCAGCGCAAGCCGCTTCTGTATCTGAAGCATCCAACCCTGCACCCACTGCCAGCAACTGGCCGCTGGGCCGTGCCGTGGCTCAAATCCATGGTGTCTACATCCTGACCGAGAACGCGCAAGGCATGGTGATTGTGGACATGCACGCCGCCCACGAGCGCATCGTCTACGAGCGCCTCAAGGCCCAGCTGGGCAATGACCAGCCCATTGCCAGCCAGCCCCTGCTGATACCTGCCACCTTTGCCGCCACGCCGCAGGAAGTGGCCACGGCCGAAGCCCATGCTGAGACACTGCGCGTGCTGGGGCTGGAAATTGCGCCGTTTTCGCCCAAGACGCTGGCCGTGCGCGCCGTGCCTGCTACGCTGGCGCAAGGCGATGCCGTAGAACTGGCGCGCAGCGTGCTGGCAGAGCTGGAGCAGCATGAAGCCTCCGGCGTCATTCAGCGCGCACGCAATGAAATTCTGGCCACCATGGCCTGCCACGGTGCGGTGCGCGCCAACCGCAGGCTCACGCTTGACGAAATGAACGCCCTGCTGCGCCAGATGGAAACCACCGAGCGCTCTGACCAATGCAACCACGGCCGCCCCACTTGGCGGCAGCTGAGCATGAAAGAGCTTGACGCCTTGTTTCTGCGAGGCCGTTGATCATGGCTACGCCCACCACTTCTTCTTCCCAACGCATGTCCATTCCCTTTTTCGCACGCGTGCGCGCGGCGCTCGACACCTTCTCTCCCACCGAGCGCAAGCTGGCCCAGGTGGTGCTGGACTACCCCATCAACCTGGCAGGCTACAGCGCCAGCGAACTGGCTCAGCTGACGGGCGTATCCAACGCCACGGTCACGCGCTTTATCCGCCGCCTGGGCTATGACAGCTATGAAGAAGCACGCCGCACCGCGCGCCTGGAAGCCAGCACCGGCGGCCTGCCCCTGCCAGCGGCCGACGTCAGCATCTCGCCCAGCACGCCCAACTGCGCCTTGCTGTGGCAGCAGCTGCAGGACAACCTGACCGCCACGCTGGCGCAGATTCCTGCCAGCACCATGGATGCCATGGCCTCGGCCCTGCACCAGGCTCCGGCCATCTTCTGCGTGGGCCTGCAGCACAACCACATGCTGGCGCGTTCCCTGCGCGGCCACCTGATGGCGGGGCTGGACAAGCCTATCTACGGCGCACCGGCCGCGGGGGAAACCGTGGAAGACGTACTGGCCCGCATTGCACCGCGCGACATGGTGGTGCTGTTTGCGCTGGGCGGCATCCGTGCCGACATGGCCGACCTGTGCGAGCGCGCCCGCAAGCTCGGCGCCAAGCTGATCTGCATTACCGACACTGCCAGCCATGCACCCCCTTCGGACTGGCTGCTGCGCTGCCACACCACATCGCATGCACCCGAGGTGCGCCACCTCACCGACACCAGCGCAGCCCAGGCACTGGCCTACGGCCTGGCGGCCCACACCATCCAGTGGGGTGCGATTCCGTTTGAGCTGATCTGAAACGGCTCACACAGCCAGTCATTCATTGTTTTTATAGCTTGCAGCGCCTGAAGTTCAAGGACTTCAGGCGCTTTTGTATTTGAAGTGCCCATAAATCGGGCGCTAGCTGCTTGTAAAACTGAAGCAGCCTCAGCGCTGCATACCATGCGCCATCAGGCATGACCCACATATCCAAAAGAGAGCAGTCATCACAGCACACCCGGAGTGCTATCAAAAATCAAGCGCCAGACAGCTGCAACCGCCGCACTTCCTCTGTGCAGCAAGCGCCAACAACCGTGCATGCATGCACTGACATTGTTCAGTTATGCACCAAACTTATACACGTTATGCCTTTTTTGGTGCATGAAGGCATACATTTTTGGCATAATTTTGGGCGTGCGCTGTGGCGCTTTTATTTTTGTGCCTTGAAAGACCTGCTCTCCATGAAGTACGCCAACCTCGACCAATTTCTGCAAAACGTTGCTGATCGCAACCCCGGTCAGCCTGAATTCCTGCAAGCCGTCACCGAAGTGATGGAGTCGCTGTGGCCCTTCATCGAGCAAAACCCCAAGTACGCTGACCAGGCCCTGCTGGAGCGTCTGGTGGAAGCTGAGCGCATCATCCAGTTCCGCGTCTGCTGGACCGACGACAAGGGCCAGGTGCAAGTCAACCGTGGCTACCGCATCCAGCACAGCATGGCCATTGGCCCTTACAAGGGCGGTATCCGCTTCCACCCCTCGGTCAACCAGTCCGTGCTGAAGTTCCTGGCGTTCGAGCAGACCTTCAAGAACGCACTGACTACCCTGCCCATGGGCGGCGGCAAGGGCGGCTCCGACTTCGACCCCAAGGGCAAGAGCCCTGCCGAAGTCATGCGTTTCTGCCAGGCCTTCGTGCAGGAGCTGTTCCGCCACGTAGGCCCTGATACCGACGTACCTGCGGGCGACATCGGCGTGGGTGGCCGTGAAGTGGGCTTCATGGCTGGCATGTACAAGAAGCTGTCCAACAGCGCTGCCTGCGTATTCACCGGCAAGGGCCTGAGCTTTGGCGGCTCGCTGATCCGCCCTGAAGCCACCGGCTACGGCACGGTGTATTTCGCGGAAGAAATGCTCAAGACCCGCAGCCAGTCTTTCCAGGGCATGACAGTCTCCGTCTCCGGTTCTGGCAATGTGGCCCAGTACGCTGTGGAAAAGGCCATGCAGCTGGGCGCCAAGGTAGTGACCGTGTCCGACTCTTCGGGCACCGTGTACGACCCTGCAGGTTTCTCGCCCGAGAAGCTGGCCATCCTGATGGACATCAAGAACAACAAGTACGGCCGTGTGAGCGACTACGCCGCCCAGGTGCCCGGCGTGGAATTCCTGGCAGACCAGCGCCCCTGGAGCATCAAGGTCGACGTGGCTCTGCCTTGCGCCACCCAGAACGAACTGGACGAAGCCGATGCCAAGCAGCTCATCGCCAACGGCGTGCTGTGCGTGGCTGAAGGCGCAAACATGCCTTCCACCATCGAAGCGGCCAAGGCCTTCGAAGCCGCTGGCGTGCTGTACGCCCCCGGCAAGGCATCGAACGCGGGCGGCGTGGCCACATCCGGTCTGGAAATGTCCCAGAACGCTGGCCGCCTGAGCTGGACCGCCGAAGAAGTGGACGCACGCCTGCTGCAGATCATGCAAGGCATCCACGCCGCCTGCCTGAAGTATGGCAAGCGCAACGACGGCTCCGTGAGCTACATCGACGGCGCCAACATCGCCGGCTTTGTGAAGGTGGCTGACGCCATGCTGGCTCAAGGCGTGATCTGATCGCCTGGGCGTTTCACTGAAAGTACCGAAAGGGGCCGCAAGGCCCCTTTTCGCTTTTCAACACTGCGGAAAATGCCTGGCGGCCAAAGCACAGGCATACAAAAAAGCCCCTCAGGCACGGCCAGAGGGGCTTGGTCTATGTAGCAATAAAAAAAGAAACGGAATTATTCGCGCCAGTGCTCGGCCACCCAGGTGGCAGGCTTGATAAAGCGGAAACGCCGGTTGCGGCGTCCTGCCAGTGCATCCGGCGGATTGCACTCACCATGGAAGATCACGATGCGCGCGTTATCCGGCACAAACGGTGGCTTCCAGTAATTCGTGGGCCAGGAGGGAATGCAGTGGTACTTGAAGCTGGGGCACCATTCAGCAGGCCAGTATTTGAGCTTGCCCTGCTTGTGCAGCACATCCGACAGATAGGCCTGCTCGTTACGGAACTGCTTGCGGATTGCTTCAAAGTGACCGCGGAAGTACTCGAGCACATCAGGGTGCGCACCCAGCTCAAAGCGGTAGACGGAAGAATTGCCAGTGATGCGCCATGGGCGCTTGTGGTCGTGGATGATGAGGAATTCACCGGGATAGGTGAAAAAGTCATCCAGCGGACCGGTAATCACCACATCCACATCCAGAAACAGCGCCGTGCCCTTGAGGCCATGCAAATCCTTGCTGAAGGTGGTCAGCTTGGTCCAGCCGCGCTCGGGAATGCCAGGCGGCAGGTCCAGCGAAGGAATCGGCAGACATTCCACCTCGGGACGAATCCCTTCGGAATTGTCGGTCAGGCAGACAAAGCGAAAATCACCACTGAGATGGCGACGCACCATGGCATACAGGCGGTTGACGTACTCAGGCCCGTACTTGGTGCCCCACTTCATGCACAGAATGTGACGCTCGGAAGATGTGGAAGCAGTAACTGTCATGCAGCAGTGCGCCTTTAATCAGGACGACCTTTTTTGAGCGACTTGGGCTTGGCCTTCTTGGCACGCTTGATCAGGCCACCCTGTGTGAGGCGCTGGTTACCCAGCACGCGGATCTGCTTGACCGTAGGCTTGGTGCCTGCGCGGCCAAACTTCAGCAGCTTGACGTCACGAGGACCGGGCATACGGTCTTCGTCAAAGGCCTTGTCCTTCTCAGGAATGGGACGCCACAGCACCAGCAGCTTGCCGATGTGCTGGATGGGGGCAGCGTTCAGTTCGTCGCACAATTGCAGATAAACCTGCTCACGTGCGGCGCGATCGTCACCGAACACACGAACCTTGATCAGGCCGTGGGCGTTCAAAGCGGCGTCAACTTCCTTCTGTACGGCCGGTGTAAGGCCGTCAGCACCAATCATGACCACAGGGTCCAGATGGTGGGCATTGGCGCGGTGTTCCCGGCGCTCAGCGGGAGTTAATTCAATTTGGGGCATGCCCGTATTATCGAGGCAGGAAGAAATTTGCGATGAATACCAAAACGAAAAGCAAGAAGGTCAACAAGAATTGGCTGCATGCGCACATCAACGACCCTTATGTGCAAGCCGCACAAAAGGACGGCTACCGCGCACGCGCAGCCTACAAACTCAAGGAAATTGACGAGACCTTCAAGCTCATCAGGCCCGGCCAGATTGTGGTCGACCTGGGCTGCGCCCCCGGCGCCTGGAGCCAGTACCTGCGCCGCAGACTATCGCCCACCGGCGCAGCCGCAGGTGAACTCAACGGCACTATCATCTCTCTGGACCTGCTGCCCATGGAGCCGATTGAAGGCGTGCACTACATCCAGGGCGACTTCCGCGATGAGTCTGTACTCACTCAACTGGAAGATGTGGTTCAGGGTCGGCCGGTGGATGTGGTGGTTTCGGATATGGCCCCCAATCTCTCCGGCCACAGCACCACCGATGGCGCACGCGTAGCCCACCTGATCGAGCTGGCCGTGGACTTCGCCACCCGCCACCTGCGCCCAGAAGGCGCGCTGGTCACCAAGGTGTTCCACGGCCCCGGCTACGACGAACTGGTCAAACTGTTCCGTGAGCATTTCAAGGTGGTCAAGCCCCTGAAGCCCAAGTCTTCGCGTGACAAGTCCGCAGAAACTTTCCTGATCGGAATCGGTCTGAAATAAGACGGCAGCCCCCTTGCTGGCGCAGAAAAACCTTGAATCCCGTTGTCTTGGCGGGAATAGGGTCTCGGCGCTCTCGCTTGAAAGACCTAAAATGAGCCACATCTGGGAAACACCCCTTTCCCATATGAATGTTTCTCCTCTTTTCCTCTGGAGCCCCGCTTGAACAATCAGTGGTTTTCAAAAATTGCCGTCTGGCTGGTCATTGCCATGGTGCTGTTCACGGTATTCAAGCAATTTGATACCCGTGGCAGTGCCGGTGCTGCCCAAATCGGCTATTCGGAATTCCTGGCAGATGTGCGTAGCAACCGCATCAAAAGTGCAACCATCCAGGAAGGCCCCAGTGGCACCGAAATCGTTGCACTCACAAACGATGATCGCCGTGTTCGCACCACTGCGACCTATCTGGACCGCGGCCTGGTCGGAGATCTGATCGACCACGATGTCAAGTTCGACGTCAAGCCCCGTGAAGAAGGTTCTCTGCTCATGAGCCTGCTGGTGAGCTGGGGCCCCATGCTTCTCTTGATTGCCGTGTGGATCTACTTCATGCGCCAGATGCAAGGTGGCGGCAAGGGCGGCGCTTTCAGCTTTGGCAAGTCCAAGGCCCGCATGCTGGATGAAAACAGCAACAGCGTGACCTTTGCTGACGTGGCTGGCTGCGACGAGGCCAAGGAAGAAGTCAAGGAAGTCGTGGACTTCCTGAAAGACCCCAACAAGTTCCAGAAGCTCGGCGGCCGCATTCCCCGTGGTCTGCTGCTGGTCGGCCCTCCTGGTACAGGTAAGACCCTGCTGGCCAAGTCGATTGCCGGCGAAGCCAAGGTGCCTTTCTTCTCGATCTCCGGTTCGGACTTCGTAGAAATGTTCGTCGGCGTGGGCGCTGCCCGTGTGCGCGACATGTTCGAGAACGCCAAGAAGAACGCTCCCTGCATCATCTTCATTGACGAAATTGATGCTGTGGGCCGCCAGCGTGGTGCCGGCATGGGTGGTGGCAACGATGAACGTGAGCAGACACTGAACCAGATGCTGGTCGAGATGGACGGCTTTGAGACCAACCTCGGCGTGATCGTCGTGGCTGCAACCAACCGCCCCGACATTCTGGATGCGGCCCTGCTGCGCCCCGGCCGTTTTGACCGTCAGGTCTATGTGACGCTGCCTGATATCCGTGGCCGTGAACAGATCCTGAACGTGCACATGCGCAAGATCCCTGTGGGTCAGGACGTGAACGCTTCCGTGATCGCCCGTGGCACGCCCGGCATGTCCGGCGCTGATCTGGCCAACCTGTGCAACGAAGCTGCTCTGATGGCTGCACGCCGTAACGCGCGCACTGTCGAGATGCAGGACTTCGAAAAGGCCAAGGACAAAATCATCATGGGCCCGGAGCGCAAGACCATGGTCATGCCCGAGGAAGAGCGCCGCAACACGGCCTACCACGAAGCGGGCCACGCCCTGATCGGCCGCCTGCTGCCCAAGTGCGATCCTGTGCACAAGGTCACCATCATCCCTCGTGGTCGAGCACTGGGCGTGACCATGAGCCTGCCCGAGAAGGATCGCTACTCCTACGACAAGGAGTACATGCTCAACCAGATCGCCATGCTGTTCGGTGGCCGCATCGCAGAAGAAGTGTTCATGAACCAGATGACCACTGGTGCATCGAACGACTTTGAGCGCGCTACCCAGATCGCCCGCGACATGGTGACCCGCTACGGCATGAGTGATGCACTTGGCCCCATGGTGTATTCCGAGCAGGAAGGCGAACCCTTCCTGGGTCGCACCTTCAGCCGTGGTGCCAACCTGTCCGAAGCCACCATGCAGAAGGTGGATGACGAAGTGCGCCGCATCATCGATGAGCAGTACAATCTGGCACGCAAGCTCATCGAAGACAACCAGGACAAGATGCACGCCATGGCCAAGGCCATGCTGGAGTGGGAAACCATTGACTCCGAGCAGCTGGACGACATCTTTGCTGGCAAGGAGCCCCGTCCTCCAAAGGACTTCGTTCCCCGCACGCCCAACCCATCGGACGACAACAACAACTCCAGCGGTGGCGCTACATCCGTAGACACCAATCCATCGCCTAGCGCTGCCTGAGACAGCACTACACATCAGACGGGGCCATAGTGCCCCGTTTTTCTTTGCCCATTGGAGATCAACGTATGCCGCAATGGCAAACCACCCATTTCCTGCTGGACCTCAAGCGCCCTCTGATCATGGGCATCGTCAACAACACCCCAGACTCGTTTTCGGATGGCGGCAAGTACCAGGGCCAGCGTGCCCTGCAACATGCCGAGCAGCTGATCAAGGACGGTGCGGATATTCTGGATATCGGCGGAGAGTCCACCCGCCCCGGCTCGCCCGCCGTCCCCCTGGAGGAAGAACTGGCACGCGTACTGCCCGTAGTACAGGAAGCAGTCCGGCTGGGCGTGGCTGTTTCTGTGGATACCTACAAACCACAGGTCATGCAGGCTGTGCTGGATCTGGGAGCGGACATCATCAATGACGTCTGGGGACTGCGCCAGCCCGGCGCACAGGATGTGGTCGCAGCCCACCACAGTTGCGGTGTCTGCCTCATGCACATGCACCAGACGCCGCAGAACATGCACCTGCAGCACATGCAAGGCGATGCTGTCCCTCAGGTATGCGACTTTCTGCTGCGCGAAACCCAGGCATTGCTGGCTCGTGGCGTGGCACGCAATCGCATCGTCTGGGACTATGGCATCGGCTTTGGAAAAAGCGTGCCACAAAATTTTGCCTTGCTGGCGCGACAGGCAGAGCTGCTGGATTTAGACTTTCCCCTGCTCGCCGGATGGTCCCGCAAGGGCTCACTGGGCCAGGTCAGTGGACTGCCGGTGCAGCAGCGCATGGTTCCCAGCGTCGCAGCGGCCCTGCTGGCCGTAGAACGCGGCGCACGCATTGTGCGCGTACATGATGTGGCTGAAACCAGGGCCGCACTGTCCGTCTGGCAAGCCATGCACGACCAGACACACAACAACGCATCACAAGAGAATTGACAATGGCTCGCAAGTATTTTGGCACTGACGGTATTCGCGGCAGAGTGGGGCAATCGGTCATCAACCCCGACTTCGCCCTGCGTCTGGCGCACGCCGTAGGCCGCGTGCTCAAACAGCAGCAAGAGCGCCCCACTGTTCTGATTGGCAAGGACACCCGTATTTCTGGCTACATGCTGGAAGCAGCCATGGAGGCCGGTTTCAATGCCGCAGGAGTGGATGTCATCTTGCTCGGCCCTCTGCCAACACCTGGCGTGGCCTACCTCACCCGCACCCAGCGCGCCAGCCTGGGCGTGGTCATCAGTGCCAGTCACAACCCGTACTACGACAACGGCATCAAGTTCTTCAGCGCACAGGGCAGCAAGCTCGACGATGCCTGGGAAGAAGCCGTAGAAGCTGCGCTGGAAGATGCGCCGCAGTGGGTGGATTCATCAGCATTGGGCAAGACCCGCCGCCTGGATGATGCCGCAGGCCGCTATATCGAGTTCTGCAAGAGCACCTTTGACAATCAGCTGTCATTGCACGGTCTCAAGATCGTGGTAGATGCTGCCCACGGCGCGGCCTATCACATTGCCCCCAAGGTCTTGCACGAACTGGGTGCCGATGTCATCACCATCGGCTGTGACCCCAATGGCCTGAACATCAACGATGGCGTGGGTGCAACCCATCCTGAAGCACTGGCTTTGGCAGTGCGTGCCAACCACGCCGACTATGGCGTGGCGCTCGATGGCGATGCAGACCGGCTGCTCATGGTGGATGCCTTCGGCCGCATCTATAACGGCGATGAGTTGCTGTACCTCATGGTGCAGGAGCGCCTGCAGCGCGGCGAGCAAGTCGCAGGTGTGGTCGGTACGCTCATGACCAATATGGCCGTAGAGATTGCCTTGCAGCAGCAGGGCATTGGTTTTGTCCGCGCCAAGGTGGGAGACCGCTATGTGCTGGAAGCCCTGAACGACAAGGGCTGGCTCATCGGGGGCGAAGGCTCTGGGCACCTGCTGGCACTGGATAAACAGACCACAGGCGACGGTCTGGTCAGCGCCCTGCAGGTGCTGCAAAGCTGCGTACGCAGTGGCAAGACACTGGCTGAGCAGCTGTCAGCGCTGACGCTCTTTCCGCAGACGCTGATCAATGTGCGCCTGTCCCCTGAGCAGGACTGGAAGCAGAACCAGCTCCTGGCCCAAGCCCAGCAGGAAGTGGAGCAGCGGCTGGGCAATACCGGCCGCGTACTGATTCGTGCCAGCGGCACAGAGCCATTGCTGCGTGTGATGGTGGAAGCACGTGATGCAGACTTAGCCAGCCACTGCGCACAAAAGCTGGCGGACGCCGCCAAAGCGGGTTAACACTTACTGCTGATTGCCGCACTGTGGCCGTGCGAAATGCTTGCATTTGTCGGCCGGCCCGCCAACAATTGGTTTTGCACCCTGAGGGTGCAAGCCCCAAGCCCGGACAACCACCGTTGCCCGGGCTTTTCTCTGTTGCAGCACAGATGCAGAACAAGTCCTACAACCTGGAAGTCATGCTGTAACACCCTTTTCGCCTTATCCTCCAGCCTAGTCGCCACAGCTTTGCATGCACTGGGCCGGACCTTCTTTCACAGCGGTTTAACCGCACCTCCGCGAGGAAGTATTTCATGGCAACCCAAAAACCTGCTATCACCGTGTCGTCGCTGGACATGGATCGTTTGGAAGCTTTGCTGGACAAGCTGCCCCAGAATTTTCCAGGCCGTGACGCTCTGGAAGCCGAGCTGGACCGAGCTGACGTACTCGATCCTCAGGACATGCCTGCTGACGTGGTGACGATGAACTCCACCGTCCGCTTCTCCCTGCAAGGTACCGAAAACAGCCAGACACTGACACTGGTCTACCCCAAGGAAGTCGATGGCAGCCCGGACAAGGTTTCCGTCTTTGCCACCGTAGGCACAGCACTGCTGGGTCTGCGCATCGGTGACACCTTTGAACTGCCCAGCCCCACGGGCAAAGTCGTCACCGTCAAAGTGGAAGCCATCACCTACCAGCCAGAGCGCTCTGGCGAACTGCATCGCTGATACAGCAGCTACCGGCGTGCCTTGCACGCCACATCCTGCGCAGAGAGTCCATACCGGTAAGCATCAGTAAATTCAGCAATTGCAGTAATTTCCCCATTCCTAGGCACAATCTGGGTATGACACAAAACACCCCACTTCCTGCACTGACACGGCAATTCGTTTCGCACTTTGGCGAAATGGGTAGCCGTTGGGGCATCAACCGCACCGTAGGCCAGATCTACGCATTGCTGTATTTGTCACCACGTGCACTCAATGCCGAAGAGATTGCCGAGACCCTGGAGTTCTCGCGGTCCAACGTCAGCATGGGCCTGAAGGAGCTGCAGTCGTGGCGTCTGGTCAACCTGCGCCACCACGCCGGTGATCGCCGTGAATACTTTGAAGCACCACAAGACGTCTGGGAAATTTTCCGCCGCCTGGCCGAAGAGCGTCGCCGCCGCGAGATCGAACCCACGCAGTCCATGCTGCGCTCTGCACTGCTGGAAGAAGCTTCCAGCGATGATGAACGCTATGCCCAGCAGCGCATGCAGGACATGTATGAGCTGATTGAGAAACTCATGACCTGGTTCGACGATGTCCAGCGCCTCAAGCCTGAAACTGCCATGCAGCTCATGGGCATGGGTGCTGCCGTCACCCGGGTACTGGACTTCAAGGATCGCCTGCTGGGCGGTGAAAAGTCCAAGGGCAAGGATGAAAATCCAGCTGCCTGAGTCTGAAGGTTATCTTCTTTCAAGCCTGCGTTACGCAGGCTTTTTTTATGTACTGCTGCACTGCCCACTGGGCGAAACAGGGTATTGGATGACAGCATCGTTGGCCCGTATCTGCTTAGCATGACAAGCGCTTACCCATTGTCATACTCGCTAACAAAGGCTTCTACGATGGAAAAAAACGACCTGAAAGGTATTCACAATTACACAGCACCCGCTGGGGGCTGGGGGGCACTCAAGGCCACTGCCTGGGCTATTGCAGAAGAAATGCATGTCTGCCAGGCGGCTGAAACACTGCTGCACACCAACAAGCCTGACGGATTCGACTGCCCGGGCTGTGCATGGCCTGACAAGGAACACACTTCTACCTTTCAGTTCTGCGAAAACGGCGCCAAAGCCGTCACATGGGAAGCCACCAAAAAGCGTGCAACGCTCGATTTTTTTGCGCAGCACACGGTCAAGGAGCTGCTGAGCTGGAGCGATCACGATCTGGAAGACACAGGGCGTCTGACCCACCCCATGGCCTACGAGCCTGGCAGCGACACCTACCAGGCCATCAGCTGGGAAGAGGCCTATGCACGTATTGCCCAAGTGCTGCAGCAACAGTCAGACCCCAGCAGCGTGGAGTTCTACACCTCAGGCCGGGCCTCCAATGAAGCGGCTTTTCTGTTCAACATCTTTGCACGGGAGTACGGCAGCAACAACTTCCCCGACTGCTCCAACATGTGCCACGAGCCTACCAGCGTGGGCCTGCCCAAGACCATTGGCCAGGGCAAGGGGTCGGTCTCCCTCGATGACTTTGACCGCTGTGATCTCATCTTGAGCTTCGGGCACAACCCAGGCACCAACCACCCACGCATGATGAGCAACCTGCATGACTGCGCACAGCGTGGCGTGCCGATTCTGGTGTTCAACCCCTTGCGCGAGCGCTCGCTGGAGCGCTTTGCCAACCCGCAAAGCCCTGTGGAAATGGCAACCGGTGGCTCCAGCCGTATTGCTTCCTCCTACTACCAGCTCAAAGTCGGCGGTGATGCCGCAGCACTCAAAGGCATCATGAAAGCCCTGCTGGAGCTGGATGCCCAGCAGCCTGGCGTGATCGACCATGCCTTTATTGCCCAGCACACCTCGGGCTTTGAGGCTTTCAGCGCTGATCTGCAAAACAGCAGCTGGGACAGCATAGAAGCAGCCAGTGGCTTGCCCCGTGCCGCCATGCATGAGATTGCCAGCATCTACGCCGCATCGCATGCTGTCATTGCCACCTATGGCATGGGTATTACCCAGCACATCACTGGCACCCACAATGTGCAGCAAATCACCGCGCTGCTGCTCATGCGTGGCAATATGGGCAAGCCCGGTGCTGGCATCTGCCCATTGCGGGGACACTCCAACGTACAAGGCAACCGCACGGTTGGCATTACCGAGCTGCTCAATCCCGCGCTCTTTGACCGCATTGAACAAACCTTCGGGTTTCGCCCTCCGAACAAGGCAGGACACAATGCGGTTAGCGCCCTGCAGGCCATGAGCGAAGGTAGCAGCCGTGTACTCATCAGCCTGGGGGGCAATTTTGCAGCCGCCATGCCAGACCAGGCACGCTGCAAGCAAGCCATGCATAACCTGGAGCTGGCCGTCCACCTGAGCACCAAGCTGAATCGCTCACACTTGCTGATTGGCAAGGCATCCATCATCCTGCCTGTACTCGGACGTACCGAGCGTGATGTTCAAGCCAGCGGCCCGCAGGCGGTAACGGTGGAAGACTCCATGTCCATGGTGCATGCATCTCGCGGTGCGCTGCCACCTGCTTCAGCAGAACTCAGATCAGAGCCAGCCATCATCGCGGGCATCGCCCAGGCCACACTGCCAGCAAGCCGTGTCAACTGGGCCTATCTGGTTGAAGACTATGACTGCATTCGAGACCTGATCGAGCAGGTGTACCCAGACTTCAAAGACTACAACGCCCGCATTCGCCACCCCGGCGGCTTCCGTCTGCCGCTGCCTGCCACGGAGCGCATCTGGAAAACAGCTTCCGGGAAAGCCGAATTCCATGTCTTTCCCGGCCTGCATGAAGACCCTGAGTTCACAGACGTGCTGCGGCTGACCACCGTGCGCAGCCACGACCAGTACAACACCACCATTTACGGCTATGACGACCGTTATCGCGGTGTATTTGGCCGGCGCGATGTGCTGCTGATGCATGCACAGGACATGGCCGAGCGCGGCATCGAAAAAGGTGCTCAGCTGGTGGTGCAGACAGCCTTGCCCGGCCAGACCCACAGACGACTGGTACTGACTGCCGTCCCGCATGACATTGCCAGAGGCAGTGTTGCTGCCTACTTTCCTGAGGCCAACGACCTGTGCCCCATGGAGTACCACGACCCAGACAGCGGCATCCCCTGCTATAAGTCTGTGCCCGTGACCCTGGAGCCGTTGGCTGGCTAGGCCAGCACTGACTTTGCAAGCACTGCATCAGGCCATGCGCGGCGCATAGCCTGATGCCTGGATCCATTGCCTGGATCAGTGACCTGCAACCTGCGCGCGCACGTCCTGCAAATAAGTCTTGAGGCGCTGGCGGTGCTCTGCCCCCAGGCGCAGCAAGATCTTCTGCCCTGCAGACAGTGACTGCAGCTGAGGATCAGCATATTCGTAGCGCAGCCAAGGCTGCTGCGGCGCGATCTGGCCCTGTACCTGCACCAGCGTTACAGCCAGCGGCCCTGCTGGCTCGGGCGTGAGCAGCAGATGGTCAATGACTTCCACCAATCGGTCATTGAAATATTGACCGGGATAGCCCAGCTCTTCATAGGTCGTCTGCAGCACGGGGTAGGCCTGTCGATACCAGCTTGCCGCCTGTGTGGGGGCGATGCCAGTCACAAAGTCCACCACGGCGTCATAACGGGCACTGTTGGCTGGTGCGATCTGCTGCCCCTCAGCGCCTTCCTCCAGCAATATCTTGCCGCCCACGGGCGACAGCGGCCACAGGTGCGGCGCTGCATGACTGCGCGGCAGGTTATCGATGGTAGCCACCACATGGTGGGCCAGACCTGGCAGCATCAGGAACTTCAGCGCAGGCTTGCCCAGCCATTCGACAGCCCAGCGGTCCAGCGAAGCTGCATCCGCCACGGGCTGCACATCCCCCACCTGCTCGGGCACAGGGTGCTGAGGGCCTGGCTCCGTTTGCGGTGTCAGCTCCCGCAGGGGTGCTGCTGGCACAGCCTGTTCAGGCGCAACCGTCTCGGGCTCTGGTGGAGTAGCAGGGATGGCAGGCGGCGTCGGTACAGGCACAGTCTCTTGCGTCAGCCAGTCATCCTTGGTGTACCAGGCTACAGCTGCGGCGACAGCGATCACGACGCCCCCCACCAGCCACTTACTAGTGCCCGTTGGGCGATGCTTTTGCTGCAGGGGTGGTCGCAAATCATGGTCAGTCATGCTTTTCCTTTCAATGCCGTACATCCCACCATTGCTGTGGGAGATGCAACCATCCTAGCGCGCCTGCAAAGCATGACCAAACCTGAAGCGCACTGGCTGCAGGCCATGCAGCCAGTCAGCCCGTACGCAGCGCTTAATCGTGGTAACGCTCCGCCAAGGCATTGGCCGCCAGCATCGCGTCATACACCTCTTCCTCGGTGATCACGCGCCCCATATTGCCCATGGTGTCGTTCTTGTCGCAGGCCAGCTTGGCCACCTGCCGCCACTCAGCCTCCACCCATTCGGTCAGGCCAAAGTCGCGCAACGACAGGGGCAGGTCCGCAGCCTTGATGATGCGGATCACTTCTTCCACCTCTGCCAAAGGCGCGTTTTCCAGCACCAGTTGGGTCAGCAGGCCAAAGGCCACTTTCTCACCGTGCTGGGCGTTGTGCAGTGCAGGCACCACAGCCATGCCATTGTTCACAGCGTGAGCCGCTGCCACACCGGCTGCTTCCGCACCTACACCGCTCAGGTAGATCGTGGCTTCAATGGTTTCTTCGAGGGCTGGCGTCACCGCCTTGTTGCGCACAGCGTCCATGGCGGCATCAATGTTCTTGCGCAGGATTTCATAGCACATCTCACCCAGCCCCAGCCCCGTGCGCGAGGGACGCTTGAGAATCAGGTTGGTGCCATTGCAGCGCCATGCCGCACGGGCTTCAAAGTAGGTCGCCAGTGCATCGCCCACGCCCGCTGCGAAAAAGCGTGCGGGTGCCTGCGCAATGATCTGCGTGTCAGCCAGCACGGTATCGGGGTTGTGGGGCATGAACAGGTAGTGGTCAAACTCGCCGTTGGGCTTGTAGATCACAGACAGGGCCGTGCAGGGGGCATCAGTCGATGCAATCGTGGGCACCAGAATCTGGGGCAGCTTGCAGTTGTGGGCTACGGCCTTGGTCACGTCCAGGCCCTTGCCACCACCCACACCCAGCAGCACATTGCAACCCGCCGCTTTCACGGCAGCTTCCAGGCGTGCCACTTCATCGGTGGTGCACTCGCCGCCAAACACTTCTACATGGGCACGAATGCCCTGAGCCGCCAGCTGGGGCACGGTCTGCTCAACGATGCGCTGCTGGAAGAACTGGTCGGCAATGATGCAGACGAAATCACCATGCTCGGCGATGTATTCGCCCACCTGATTGAAAAGACCAGCGCCAATCAAAAACTTTTTGGGAGAAGAAACAGAACGTGGAGTCATGGAAATCTCTGATTACTCGTACTAGGGTTTTCCATAATGCCTCGTCTGCCCTCACCTCCTGACAGGCCTGAACAGGCTTCCTGATGCGGATCAAGCAAGCCATGGTTTTTGTGACAACTGTGGCCTGCGCGGTCAACCTGCGCGCAAGGTGGCTGCATCGCACCAGCGCTGCGCCACCTTGGGTGTGGTGATGCACACAGCCTCGTGCGTCACCGTGGTTACGGCGCGCTCCAGCAACTGGATGTCGGCCTCATGCTGGCGTGCCACATGCGGGTCTTCAAAGAAAATGGCGCGCTGGCAGCGGCGCTCCAGCACCAGATCGGCAATCTGTGCATCGCCACCCAGCGGGCCGCTGTTGTATCGATCCACCCAGGGTTTGTCTGCGGGCCAGCCTTTGCTCCAGGCCATTTCATTCAGGCGCTGGCCCGTGGTGCCTGTGCCCACACGGCGCTTGAAGCGTGAGAGCAACGCAAAGTTCTTTTCCGCGAATTCCAGCATGGCAGGCTTCATGGCATCGTGGGCAATCAGCGCCACGGTCTGGTTTTCGTAGTCGTGGAAGCGGTCGGCATTACGGTCGGGCTGCAGACCTGCATGCATGCGCTCCATCTCTATCCAGTCACGGGCGCTGGCCACCGTAGACAGAAAAGGCTTGCCGTGAATCACGCACTGGCGCTTGAGCGCCAGCGCTTCGGGAAAGATGGACGATGGATCCACCGGGTCCGTGAGGTAGATCGCACCGTCCAGCGTACGCCCTTCCCCCATGCCCACCACCTCGGCCACCAGCTTCATCAGGCCACCTTCACGGCCATAGGGATAGCGCACCAGACCAGGGTAACGGTGCAGCATGTCGGCTGCCGCAATGGCGTCATAGGTACGGCCCACGGCATGCAGGCCCAGGTGCAGTTCACGAATGCCGGACTCGCACGCGCGCAGCAGTGCAAACAGGGCGGCATCTTCGGTTTGGTGGTGGAGCCGGTTGGCAGCAATACCCAACAACATCATCACATTGTCCTTTTCAAGCAGGGGCAGCCGTGCTGCTGCCCGCGGCGCACAAGCATAGATGCAATCGATGCCCTCTGGCAGGCCAAGGTCAGATACTCAGAAAATTCCATAGCTGCATCGGCTCATTCCATGGGCGTTATCGGCATTTTTCACCTGAAACGTCTGACCCAAGCGACACCACACAGCAGACAACTCTGCTAGCCTGCGCATGCCGCAGCGCAACAGCGGCTTTTGTTTGTACTGGATTCCTGCTTCGTGTCTCATACCCCTGCCACTGCGGCGGCGGCACCAGCCGTCATGTCCCCCGTCTTCATCGTTGTACTGCTGGCCGTGCTGCTGGGCTTTCAGCCATTGACCACGGACCTGTACCTGCCCGCCCTGCCGCAAATCTCACAGCAGCTGCAGGCCACCGTGGCCCAGACCCAGACCACCTTCTACGCCATGGTGCTGGCATTTGGCTGCTCACAGCTGGTGTGGGGGCCGCTGTCTGACCGCTTTGGTCGCCGCCCCATTCTGCTCACCGGCATTGCGCTGTATGCCCTGTCTGGCTTTGGCTGCATGCTGGCTCCTGACATGAACATGCTGATCACCATGCGCAGTGCACAGGGCATGGCACTGGGCGCTGTGGTCATGGCCGGGCGCGCCATTGTGCGTGACCTGTACCAGCCCGTAGAAGGTGCACATGTCATGTCCAAGGCACTGACCGGGCTGGGGCTGATTGCCTGCACCAGCCCCATCCTTGGCAGCTGGCTGACCACCCAGTACGGCTGGCGTGCCACCATGGCCGCACTGGGCGTGGTGGGCATCATCGGCTGGCTCATGGTCTGGCTGCGTTTTCGTGAAAGCGTGCAGCAGCCCAACAAGCAGGCACTGCAGCCACGGCTGCTGCTGAGCAGCTGGTCACAGATTCTGCGCCACCGCACCTTTCTGGCCTACACAGCTACCACCACCAGCTCCTATGGCAGTCTGGTGATCTTTCTCACAGCATCCCCTTTTGTCTTTATACAGGTACTGGGCTGGACGCCCGGGCAAGTGGGCTGGCTGCTTTCGTGCAACGGCATGCTCTACATCGGTGGCACCATTTTGTGCCGCAAGCTGCTGCAACGCATTGGCCTGCGCCAGACCGTGGCCTTCGCAGGCTGCCTGGCGGTAGCCTGTGCCGCCATTTTGCTGGCACTGGCATTCAGCGATGTGCGCCATGGCCTGCCCTATGCAGCCACCTGCATGCTGTTTTCCGTCTCCCACGGCCTTCAGCAGCCCTGCGGGCAAAGTGGCGCCATCAGCCCCTTTCCACAGGCCGCAGGCATGGCTTCTGCACTCAATGGCTTCATCATGATGCTGTTTGCCTTTGCCTCCGGACAGGTGCTGGGCCGCAGCTTCAATGGCACTGTATACCCCTTGGTTTTCGGATTGAGCTTCTGGTGCCTGTGCGCAGCCTTGGCATCATGGACGCTGGTGCGCCGCCATGGCGAACCCGGCAGCCACTGATGCCTTCGATGCAGGCTGTCGCCCGGTTTGATTTGTTTGTTCCTGCTTGACCTTGACAGCCTCCACTTCCCCCCTGCCCTGCATCGCGATTGCAGGCCCGACTGCCTCCGGCAAAACCAATGGCGCACTGGCACTGGCTGCCGTACTGGCTCAGCGCGGCCAGGCCAGCGAAATCATCAGCGTGGACTCTGCCCTGGTCTATCGCGGCATGGACATTGGTACGGCCAAGCCCACCCCTGAAGAACAGGCAGCCGTTCCCCACCACCTGATTGACATCATCGACCCTCTTCAGTCCTACAGCGCAGCAGAGTTTGTGCAGGACACCCAGCGCCTGGTCGCCGAGATTCGTGCACGCGGCGCTATCCCGCTGCTGGTGGGTGGCACCATGCTGTACTTCAAGGCACTGCTGGATGGCATTGATGAAATGCCCGCAGCCGATCCTGAAGTGCGAGCCAAGTTGGATGCACAGGCGGCTGAAATAGGCTGGCCTGCCATGCATGCAGAACTGGCCAAGGTGGACCCTGAAACCGCAGCCCGCCTGGCACCTGGCGATAGCCAGCGCATTCAGCGTGCGCTGGAGGTCTGGCATGTCTCCGGCCAGCCACTGTCGAGCTTTCATCAGGCAAAAAAGAGAGCTGCTGAGGCAGGACCAGCCTTCGATTGCACGCTTTTTTCCTTGGAACCCAATGACCGTGCCTGGCTGCATGCACGCATTGCTCAGCGCTATGAGAGCATGCTGAACGCGGGCTTTATTGACGAAGTCAAAGCCCTGCGCGCACGTGGCGACCTCAACCCCGATCTGCCCAGCATGCGCTGCGTGGGCTACCGCCAGGTCTGGGAAGAGCTGGACTGGCAGGAACGCAAAGGCGCAACTGACATCAACCTGCATCTGGTGCGCGAGAAAGGCATTGCCGCCACGCGCCAGCTGGCCAAGCGCCAGATCACCTGGCTGCGCAGCATGCCCCAGCGCCACACCATTGCCTGCGATGACCCACTAGCCACCATGAAACTGGTGGAAGCAGCGCTGCGCTATCTGCCTCAGGGCTGAAGCACTGCAGCAGGACCAGAGTGCATGACAGCTGCTTACGACTGCTGCGCCAGATATGGTTTAGCCTGCAGGCCAAGGAGTTTTTCCATGCACACACGCTATCTGGCCATTCTGGCCCTCGCCATCTCCACAGCCCTGAGCGGCTGCGCATCTTCTGGCAGCTACCAGCCCGGTGAGACTTCTGCAGGCTCGTCCAGCGGCATCACCGTCTATGGCGAGATTGATGCCAGCGTAGGCCGCGTGCGCTGATACGGCCTCTCAGCTCTCTCTGCCGCCTCGCAGCGGCCTATTCCTTGCGCTCGTAGGGAATGCCGTTGCGCTCCAGGATTTTTTCCATCAGCACGGTGTACAGCGGCCTGCCGCCCAGCCACTGCGCCACGATGGTGGCTCCCAGGCAGGTGATGATCATGGGCAGCAGCAGTGTGTAGCTGGCCGTCATCTCCAGCACCAGCACTGTCCCCGTCAACGGAGCGCGCACCGTGGCGGCGAACAGCGCCCCCATGCCTGCGATCACGAACGAGCCCATCTGTAGCTGACTCTCCGGAAACATCATGTCGGCCACATAGCCAAAGATGCCACCAAAGCTGGCTCCCAGCGCCAGCAGGGGCGAGAAAATACCGCCCGCAGCACCAGAACTGAAGCTGATGGTGGATGTCAGAAACCGCAGCACGAACACCAGCATCAGCAGGCCCAGACCAATCTGCCCGGCAGATACCTGGTGCACCACATCAAAGCCGCCGCCCACGGCCTGCGGCAGATACAGACCAAACAGGCCGCAGCACCCGCCAATAAAAGCCCCCGTGAGCACAAAGCGCAGCATGCTGCCCTGATAGAAGTCCAGAAACTTCTGCTGCAGCCACAGCAGGAACTTGTTGAAGCCAATACCGATGACGCCAAACAGCAGCCCCAACACCAGATACAGCCACAGCGTGCTCTGTGCAGGCATGTCATAGCTGCCCAGCAGCAAAATGGGCGACTGCCCACTGACCATGCGGCATGCAATCGTCGCCATGACGGCCCCCACAAACACCGCCTTGACCGAAATCAGGTTGTAGTTGAACTCCGAACGCATCTCTTCGATCACGAAAAGGATGCCTGCCAGCGGCGCGTTAAAGGCCGTGGTCAAGCCCGCTGCGGAACCGGCTGCCAGCAGGGTGTGGCGGGTTTCCCTGTCTTTGACGCGCCCGACATCTGCCACCATCTGGCCGATATTGGCGCCCAGCTGCACAGTCGGGCCTTCACGGCCCAGCACCATGCCAGAGCCCAGGCTGCCCACGCCACCCAGAAACTTCACCGGAATCACACGCCACCAGCGCACAGGGCGCAGGTCCTGCATGGAGGCTTCAATCTCCGGAATGCCCGAGCCCCCCGTCTCTGGCGCAAAACGCTTGACGATGTAGTAGGAAGCACCCGCCAGCAGCGCAGACACGGTGAACGTGGCAGCAATCACGGCATAGGTGTTGGAAAACCACTGGTCCACCCAGACCGAACGCTGGCCGAATACCCAGCTGGTGGCCATCTCAAAAAAAATACCGACAAAGCCCACCAGCGTGCCGATGACCAGAGATAGCAGCACCGTTTTGATGGCAAGTTTTTCCGTGGCTTTGATCTGTATGGGGTGAGGCATGAGCTTCCTGGTGAGCGTGACAATGCAGACAGGCCATGCAGAGATCACCGCCTTGGCCGAACCGCTGCACTGGTACAGCACTTATAACGCAAGAAACATCCGCTCAGAAACTCACCCTTGGGGTCTGCACCTTTGCCGCCCCTGCTGCCGAACCAGCTGCTGCCAGCCAAGGCTTTTGCCGTCCAGGTAGCAAGGCATGTGAGTGCAAGCAGACATAAAAAAACCGCCGGGGTAGATCTCCCGGCGGTTTTTCTGGCAATGCTGCAGTTTTGGCTTACTGGCCGCTGCGAGCGATTTCCTGCTCCACTTCAGCATACACCTGCTGCACGCGCTCGGAAGGTGGCTTGCCCAGCCAGCTCACCACCACAATGGCGATGGACGAGAACACAAAGCCAGGCACGATTTCATACAGATTCAGCCAGCCATACTGCTTCCACACCAGCACCGTTATCGCACCCACCAGCATGCCAGCCAGCGCGCCGTTACGGGTCATGCGCTTCCACAGCAGCGAGAACAGCACGATGGGGCCAAAGGCCGCACCAAAGCCTGCCCACGCATAGCTCACCATGCCCAGCACCTTGGAGTTGGGGTCCTGCGCAATCAGGATGGCAATCACGGCAATCGCAAACACCATGGCACGGCCAAACCACACCAGTTCCTTGTCGCTGGCACGCTTGTGCAGGAACTGCTTGTAGATGTCCTGCGTCAGCGCGCTGGAGCACACCAGCAGCTGGCACGACAAGGTAGACATCACCGCTGCCAGCACGGCAGCCAGCAGCACGCCGGCAATCCAGGGGTTGAACAGCAGCTTGGCCACTTCCAGGAACACGGTCTCTGCATTGGCATTCACCGCACCAGCCACCTCGGGGCGCGAGCCAAAGTAGGCAATGCCAAAAAAGCCCACGGCTACCGCGCCACCCAGGCACAGAATCATCCAGGTCATGCCAATGCGGCGGGCGTTGGGAATGGTCTTGACCGACTCCGCCGCCATGAAACGCACCAGAATGTGAGGCTGGCCAAAGTAACCCAGACCCCAGGCCAGCAGCGAGATGATGGCAATCCAGCCATGGCCCTTGAGCATGTCAAACGCACCCTCACGTGCCGTAGCAATTACGTCCATGGAAGCACCCACGCCACCATCGGCGTAGATCACCATCAGCGGTGCCAGAATCAGCGCCGTAATCATCAGCGCCGCCTGAATGGTGTCTGTCCAGCTCACAGCCAGAAAGCCGCCGATGAACACATAGACCATGGTGGCAATCGCACCCACCCACAGCGCGGTCTGGTAGTCCATACCGAACATGGACTCAAACAGACGCGCCCCCGCCACCACACCCGAGGCGCAGTAAATCGTGAAGAACACCAGAATCACCACCGCCGTCACAATGCGCAGCAGGCTGCTGCGGTCTTCAAAGCGGTTGGTGAAGTAGTCGGGCAGCGTCAGCGCATTGCCCACCTTCTCGGTATAGACACGCAGGCGTGCCGCCACAAAACGCCAGTTCAGCCATGCACCCATGCACAGGCCAATGGCAATCCATGCCTCTGACAGTCCGGACAGAAACACCGCCCCCGGCAAGCCCATCAGCAGCCAGCCACTCATGTCCGAAGCACCGGCTGACAGCGCTGTCACCACACTGCCCAGGCTGCGACCGCCCAGGATGTAGTCCGAGAGATTGCTGGTCGCGCGGTAGCCCATCCAGCCAATCAGCAGCATGCCAATCAGGTAAATGGCAAACGTCACCAGCGTCGGTGTATTTGCAGTCATTGTTCTCTGTCCTCCAGTGTTGTCATGGCAAAAGGCCTTGCTCACACCCGCTCTCCAGCCACTGCCACAGCAGTGCCTGCCAACAATTTGCCACCATCACCACAGACAGAAGAAATCCCAGCAAGCGCGCTCACATGCCCCGCACACCCGGCCTGTGCAGCGCCACTCACCCGGTCAGCTGCGCTCCTAAAGTGAGCATGCACAAGCCTGTGCAAACCGGAGATTGGAACAGGTGTTACCAAGTCATTCCCGGCGCAGGCCGTATGCCGCCTTGCTCCCATGGGGAATTGGTGCATCCACACATACTGACACGGGGTGCCAGCAGGTCTGTAACTGCTGGTGGCAAGCACCCCTATGCACACCTCAGCGCGGCAATTTCTGTACAGTCTGGCCCCTTACAGCCCGGCACACACCATGAATCCAGATCAAAACGACCGTATCTCCGAACTCAAGAAAATCGAACTGTGCGATGCCTGCACAGGCATCCAGCGCAACTGGCGCAAAGCTCCCGGCCACGTGGAGCTGACCCAGGGCAGCAACTACAAGCGCGAGCGTGAAACCGGCACCGTCACCATCACCCGCTATGTGTGCGAGCGCTGCGGCACCAACTGGGAATACGAGAACGACAAGAACAACATGCACGCTGGCTGGTCGGTCACGGGCCGTCGTTCCTGATTCGTCATTTTGATAGCTGCCAGCGTTTGATGGACAAGCTCTGGCGCCCAAAAAGCGCCCCAAAACATGCAAGCCACCGCAGTCACTGCCGGTGGCTTTTTTCATGGCCATGCATTGCAGCCTTGCGAGTCATTGCAAGTACTTGCACACATTTTGAAAACCCATGACTCCGACGGAATATGGGGCTTCAGAGCAATAGCTTATAGATTATTCATCTAAACCATATTCATTATTAAAAATAAATCCAAGCCTTTGTTTTAAAACATTTTTATTTTCAAGCATCGCCCCAAGGATGTTTTGATAATTTCTATATAAATAAATCAAAAATCAGCGTCCATAGAATTCGCCGCAATCCCATAACCCGCCATGCCGGAGCAGCCAGATTCAGCGGCTGCATCGGTCTGGCCCTCTGACTGCTCAGGCTGACTGGCGCTTTGTTACGCGGCCCGCAGCGCAGCAGGGGACGAACGAATTCTTGCTGCCATGCGCATTCTGATTACTGAATTTATGGACCTGCCCGCCGTGGCGCGTCTGCAAGCCGCTCACGAAGTCAGCTACCAGCCTGATCTGGTCGACAAGCCTGCCGAACTGCTGGCTGCCGCACAGACCTGCGACGCCATCATCGTGCGCAACCGCACCCAGGTGCGTGGTGAGCTGCTGGCTGCGCTGGGCCAGTGCCGCGTCGTGGGGCGCCTCGGCGTGGGGCTGGACAACATCGATGTCGCAGGCTGCGAAGCACGCGGCATCACCGTCATTCCCGCCACCGGCGCGAATGCACTGAGCGTGGCGGAATACGTGATTGCCACCGCCATGCTGCTGCTGCGCGGTGCCTATGGCTCCAGCCAGCTGGTGGCGCAGGGCCAGTGGCCCCGCAGCGCCCTGTCGCAGGGCCGTGAACTGTCGGGCAGCACACTGGGGCTGGTGGGCTTTGGCTCCATCGGCCAGCTCACCGCACGTCTGGCCCGCGCACTGGGCGTCACCGTCGTCGCCTATGACCCTGCCCTGCCAGCGGACAGCAGCGTCTATGCCGAGCACCAGGTCACGCCGCTGTCGCTGGACGCCCTGCTGCAGCAGGCCGATGTCGTCAGCCTGCACATGCCGCTGCTGGACAGCACCCGCAACCTGTTTGATGCCCAGCGCCTGGCCACCATGAAGCCCGGTGCCGTGCTCATCAACACCGCACGCGGCGGCATTGTGGATGAAGTGGCACTGGCCAGCGCCCTGCGCAGCGGCCAACTCAGCGGCGCTGCGGTGGACGTGTTTGCGCAGGAACCCCTGCCCGCGGCTCCGCACTTTGTGGACTGCCCCAACCTCATCCTCACCCCACACATTGCCGGCCTGACCGTGGAATCCAACGAACGCGTCAGCAGCCTCGTGGCTGACAAGGTGCTGCAGGCCCTGGCCAAGCTGGCCTGAGTGCCGTAACCATCGCACGCCGCCCTCCCAGAACATCCGAAGCGTCTTCCCATGTCCCAGTTTGCTTCCTCCGCTTCCCCTCTGACTCGCCGTTCCCTGCTGGCCGCTGCCGCCCTTGCACTGGCCGCACCTGCCGCCAGCTGGGCGCAAAGCGATGCTGCCTATCCCAAGGCAGGCAGCGTGCTGCGCTACATCGTGCCCTTTACGCCCGGTGGGCTGACCGATGTCATGGCCCGACTGGTCGGCCAGCATCTGGGCGAGCGCATGAACCTCAACGTGCTTATCGACAACAAGCCCGGCGCAGGAGCCATGCTGGGGGCTGAAGCTGCCGTGCGTTCAGCTGCCGATGGCTACAACATCCTGGCCGTGAACATGACGCACTCCGTCAACGCCACGCTGTTTCAGGGCCGCGTCAAGTTTGATCTGAGCAAAGACCTCAAGCCCGTGGCCTTCCTCGCGGGCTCCCCCGTGCTGGTGGTCGTGCCTGCCAACAGCCCTATTCACAGCCTGGAGGATCTGGTCAAAGGCGCCAAGCAAAAGCCGCTGAACGCTGGCTCCAGCGGACTGGGTACGCCCTCACACCTGTCACTGGCGCTGTTCAACCAGCTCAATGGCACCAGCATCCAGCACATTCCCTACAAGGGTGGCTCACCCTCGCTGTCGGACCTGATGGCCGGTCAGCTGGATGTGATCTTCAGCAACTTCCCTGAGTCCATCCCCTTTGTCAAGGCTGGCAAACTGCGCGCCATCGCCATTGCGACCGACCAGCGCAACGCCCAGGTGCCAGAAGTGCCCACCACTGCTGAAGCAGGCATGCCCAAGCTCAATGTGGAACAGTGGACCGCGGTAATGGTGCCTGCCGCCTCACATCCGGCAGCTTTTTTTCTTGCGTTTGCTCATCAATTTAGAGCATCAATCCTTTACATGCTTTGGCGAGGATTAGCATTCCCCTCACTCAACCGCTACCTACAAGTTGAGAAGGAAATGCAATGAGAGATGTGGAAATGCTGCTGCAACAGGCAGCGGAC
This sequence comes from Comamonas kerstersii, assembly GCF_002056725.1. Taxonomy (NCBI): domain Bacteria; kingdom Pseudomonadati; phylum Pseudomonadota; class Betaproteobacteria; order Burkholderiales; family Comamonadaceae; genus Comamonas; species Comamonas kerstersii. Next base: position 331,397 of record NZ_CP020121.1, read on the forward strand.
AAATGCGTTCAGGCACACCGCGTACTGCTAGAACGAGGTGCCTCCGTCATTCATGAAACCGGACACGGCAGTAGCGCCGATGCCAAAGGCCGCAAACTCCCTGCTTTGACCTACGGCTTTGAAGGCACCCCTGCCGTCGTACGCATGGCACTGACAAGCAGCGACAAGGCCAATCAAGGCATGGTGACCCTCTATGTCCGTGCCAGCTCACAGTCCGGCCAAGCACTGTGCGACCGTCTGCCTGAAGGTGTGCTGTTGAAGGAAACATACGCACCAGGCACTGCCAAGCCTGCAGCCAGCGTACTGGCCTGCACCTATATGGGCCCCAAGCATGGCCATCAGGCGCTGATGCTGCACGTCGCACCTTTCGCACTGCATGCTTTGCTGGACATCTATCTGGACGAGATGTCAGCGCCTGCCCGCCATGCAAAGCCTGCAACACCTGTGACCACCAGTCCCCTGACTGCCGCCACAGCTCGCGTTATGGACGCAGACATGTTCCAAGCCCTGCTGGAACGTCGCAGTGAAATAGGTCAGCAAGGCGAGCAAGTCGCCCTGCAATTTGAAATGGCACGTCTGCGCCGCATGGGCTGCCCCGATCCTGAGCGCCATGTGCAATTGGTGGCACAGAGCGATGTGGGCCGGGGCTACGACATTCACACCACCTATGGGGAAGAGCGCTGCATTGAAGTCAAAAGTTCCCCCTCCCCCGCAGCCACGCTGTATCTCAGTGAGAACGAACGACAAGTGCTCACCACCTTGGGCGACAAGGCATGGCTGTACCGCGTAGCGCTGCATGCCGATGGATGCACAGGAGACGTACTCGCCGTACAAAACCCCATGTCCTGTCTGGAAGCGCATCTGGAACCAGTGGCATACCGCATAGACGCACGCTTGCTCACGCCCTCAAGCTGAGAGGAGCAGCAAGATGTATAGCTGCCAAGGCTTACTGCACAAGCCTTAGCAGCAAAAAATGCTCATAAACCAAAGGCTGCCAACCGGCAGCCTTTGGCATGTTCATACGCCAGTTTCTTGCGGCTAAAACCCGGCCCCCGGCTTGCTCAGATAGTCCCGCTCTGAAGCCGTGCTCTCCCGCCCCAGCATGGCATTGCGGTGCGGAAAGCGCCCAAACTGTGCAATCACCTCGCGGTGGCGAATGGCGTAATCCAGTGTCGTGGCAAAGAACTCGCGCAGCTCGGGCGGTGCTTCCTGGTGCAACTGCTCAAAGGCCACCACGCTGTGCTCCTGCATCAGCAGGTCTTCCGAATGCTCCAGCGGCAGGTACATAAAAATGCGCGCCACGGTGGGAATGCTTTCGTCCGTGTCCCAGCCCAGATCAATCGCCTTGCGCGCCAGCGCCAGGGCGCGCTCATCGCCTGCAAAGCTCTTGGCCGTACCACGGTAGGCATTGCGGGTGAACTGGTCCAGCACAATCAGCACGGCCAGCATGCCCAGCGGCTGCTCCAGGGCCTCACCGTCAAGCTTGCCCATCAGCGCCTCCTGCAGCAGGCCACCAAACAGCTTGCGGATTTCCTCATCTGTGGTTTCCGACTTGGTAAACCACAGCTGCTGGCGCGTCAGGGCTGAGGCGTTGTCTGGAAACTCCGCGCCCAGCCAGTACTCCAGCACCTGCGACAGACGGGGGTCCAGCGCATGCGCAATCGGAATGGACAGATTCTTGGACGTTTCGGACATGGCTCAGCACCTTTCTGCTCATCAATAAGAGCGGCAAACAACACCGCACACTGCAGTGCATACTGCATCCAGCCCCCGCGCTTGGCAAGTCAGTACACTGAAGTTGCCCCTAGAAATGGGAGTTCTTAGCTTTGTCCAAAATGTAGACAAGGAGCTAAGAAATGGTGGCAAAGCAAGTACGTGCGGCATACACGCAGGAATTTAGGTTGGAGGCTGTGCGCTTGGTGCAAAGCGGGCAGTCTCAGATGCAGGTGTGCCAGACGCTGGGCATCCCCAAGGCCAGCTTGGGCAGTTGGGTGCGACAAGTAAAAGCAGGTACTCTGAAGCTTGGGGTTGCCGATGGTGCAAGCAAGGTCACGCCGGAGCAAATGGAGATAAGCCGTCTGCGAGCCGAAGTTACACGCCTGCGAATGGAGCGTGACATCGCAAAAAAAGCGGCGGCGTACTTCGCGCAGGACGTGCTGCGAGGTATGCCTGGATCGACCAAATGAAGAACGTCTATCCAATCGCTGTTTCTTGCCATGTTCTGCAAGTGAGCAGCAGTGGTTACTTCCGATTCAGACGCAACGGTGGTGAGGTATCACGCTTGTGTAGCGATGAACTGGCCCTAGCCCACATACGTGCCATTCATGCACAGGTTAAAGGCGAATACGGCTGGCCTCGCATGCACAAAGAGCTGCAAGCCAAAGGGCTGCGCATTGGCAAAGAGCGGGTTCGTAAGCTGATGGCAAGTCATGGCATACGAGCTAAAACCAAGCGCAAGTTCATCGTGACCACAGACAGCAAGCACAGTCTGCCTGTAGCTCCAGACTTGGTGCAACGGCGTTTTACGCCACAGGCCCCTAACCAGCTTCTGTGTGGAGATATCACTTACATCCAGACCGATGAAGGCTGGTTGTACTTGGCTGCAGTGATTGACATGTTCAGCCGTCAGGTGGTGGGCTGGAGCCTGCAGCCCCACATGCAAAGCAGCTTGGTTAAAGATGCCATGGCAATGGCTTGGTGGCGAAGGCGGCCCGAGCCAGGGGCCATCTTCCACAGCGATAGGGGAGCCCAATATTGCAGCCAGAACTTCCAAGCTGCGTTAGCAGGCTGGGGCCTACGCTCGTCCATGAGCCGCAAAGGCAATTGCTGGGACAACTCGCCCATCGAAAGCTTCTGGGGTCGATTGAAGACCGCTTGCGTGCATGGGCAGCGCTTCGCTACTCGGGAGCAAGCAAGGCAGGCCATCATGAACTGGATGGCCTTCTACAATTGCCGCAGATTGCATTCGAGCTTGGGCTATCTCAGCCCTATGCAATACGAGAAACGCTGGTACGAGGCACAGCGCAAAAAGGCCGCGTAAGCAGGGAGCTAAGAACTCCACAAAGCAGGGGCAACATCAGGGATTCTCCGCGCCGCCAGAGCTGAAGCCAGACCAATCCAAGATTGATTGACCTCGATTGTTGGGCAAGCGATGAGTCAATCCAGAACTCGAAGAGAAATGAGGACACAGTGAGTAACAAAGAATTGATTGCCAAGGCCGTTGAAAAAGGTCTATTGGCTTTCGACGACGAACAGAAGAACGTTACCTACGTTCATCAGAACAAACGGCTGCGTTGGAGTGATCCGGAGGAAAAGGTCAGGGCGCAGTCCTTCGCCTCGCTCGTGCTGGAGTACGGATACGCAGCACGTCAAATCGACATCGAAGTGGCTGTAGAGCATCGCGTACCCAACATATATGCTGACCTCGTTGTCTATGCTGATCAGACGCTGAAGAAGCCTGTGATCCTTGTCGAGTGCAAGCGAGAAGAGGCCAGTCAAGGCGAGCTGGATCAAGCGGTGGAGCAAGGCTTTGGCTATGCAAACTCCATTGATGCCGACTTCGTCTGGATGACATCCGGCATTCGCAATGACTACTTCCTACGTGACCGCAAGGCACCTAAAGAGAGAGTTGCCAATCGCTTAGCCGATTTACCTCGCGCAGGGGGACATCTCTCCCGAGCCAAGTACGTCAAGGGCGGGCAAGGTGGGTTCGAGCTGAAAACGGTTGAAGAGAATGAACTGACGCGCATCTTCAAGCAGGCGCACGATGCGCTGTGGGCTGGAGGAAAGCGGAACCCGGCAGAGGCTTTCGACGAACTGGATAAACTGATCTTCTGCAAGATCTGGGATGAGCGGGCCAAGCGGAAAAACGGTGAACCGTACGACTTCCAGGTTTTCAGCGATGACAAAGGGGATGACCTCAAGGTACGCATCCATAACTTGTACCTAGAAGGACGTAAGAAGGATGCTGAGGTTTTCAAGGAAGACATTCGGCTGTCGAATGCCGAGCTGCAAACTGTGGTGGGCTACCTGGCTGCCACAAACCTGAACAAGACCGATCTTGACAGCAAGGGCCGAGCCTTTGAAACCTTCATGACGGGCTTCTTTCGAGGCGAGTTCGGCCAGTACTTCACCCCGCGCAAGATCGTTCAGTTCATTGTCGATGCCCTACCCATCACCAATGAAAGCATGGTGCTGGACACCAGTTGCGGTAGCGGTGGCTTCCTGCTGCATGCGCTCGACAAGGTGCGCAAACAAGCCGATCAAAAGGCCAGAGAGGGCTATTTCGACCCTACCACGCCCGAAGGCTACAAAGAACACTTCGACTTCTGGCACGACTTTGCTGAACATAATCTGTTCGGCATTGAAATCTCCGAAGGCATTGCCCGCACGGCAAAGATGAACATGATCATTCACGACGATGGTCATACCAATGTGATTGCCTTCGATGGCCTGGAGGCCATCGACACCATGCGCGAAAGGACCAAGAACAAAGGCTTCAAGGCAGATGCCTTCGACTTCATCATCACCAACCCCCCCTTCGGCTCCAAGGTTAAATTTGCTGAAAAGCGCTATCTGGAAAACTACTCGCTGGGCAAGAAGGGTGTGGACTGGATCGACGCCAAGCTCAACAACATCAACCTGCTGCGTGAAACCGTGCGTGAGCAGCAAACCACTGAAGTGTTGTTCATCGAGCAATGCCACCGCTTCCTCAAACCTGGTGGCTATCTGGCCATGGTGATCCCAGACAGCATCCTTACCAATAGCAGCATGCAATACGTGCGCGATTGGATAGAGGAACACTGGCGCATCGTCGCCGTGGTGTCATTGCCGCAGTTTGCTTTTGCCGCCAACGGCGCGGGCGTAAAAAGCTCAGTGCTCTTCCTCAAAAAGTACAACGCGCAAACCACTGCGGCCATCCAAGCCATCAAGACCCAAGTGCAAGACGACTTGTTTGGCAAGAAATCGCAGGGCCAGGCGCTAGAGAGCTTGATTCTGGAAAAGAAGATCAAACTCAAGATGGGCGATCAAACCATTCAGGACATCGAAAACGGCCTTGTCGCCAGACTAGAGGCACTGGAAGCCCAAGGAACGCTCACTGCTGCCATCAAGAAGGATCTGAAAGCCGAAGCCAAAGCGGCCATCAAGGCGCACATGGAGACTGAGGCCTACGCCGCCTGGCAGCAAGCCACCACCGACGATTACAACGAACGCATCGCCAACCTGCGCGAAGCGCTGGAAGACGACTTCCTCGCCAAGGTAAAAGAGCAGGTCGAGGACTACCCCATCTTTATGGCGATTGCTGAAGATATCGGTTACGACGCTACAGGCCGCCCCACGGCGCTAAACGAGCTGGACACTGTGACGCAGGAGCTGGCGCGATTTCTTGAACAGCTCGAAACGGGAGACACACGCCCTTTTGTTTGACCCCCGGGCTTGATGAAGACAAGGTCTTCATCGTTCACCGGGGGAACATGCAGACTAGGCACGACCCCTATTACTACCTTCCCAAGTTTGTGCGGCTGGAGGCTCGTGTTACGGCTCGGAGTACCGCAAGGCTACGCGACTATGTGATGGTCATGTCGGGCGGCTCTACTCCCAAAAAAGAGGGAGAGGAAAAGTACTACTCCGATCAGGAATCAGGTATTCCATTTGTTCGGGTGCAGAACCTCAACGTGGACGGCCACCTGTCACTGGACGAGGTGAAGTACGTCAACCGAGAAACGCACGAAGGGTTGCTGAACCGAAGCAAGGTTCTTCAGGATGACCTGTTAGTGAAAATCACCGGCGTCGGGCGCATGGCCGTCGCCTCAGTTCCGCCCATTGGATTCGAAGGCAATATCAATCAGCACATTGCCCGCATTCGAACCGAAAGCCGCGCCACAAGTGAGGCATTGGCTGCCTGGCTCAACACCGACATCGCGGAAACCTTGGCCAAACGTCGTTCAACGGGCGGCACACGCCCCGCGCTGGACTATCCCGCGTTGCGCTCGATTCCAGTCATTCTCGACAAGCAGGTGCACAACGAGCTTAGTGGCGCGTATGAACAGTACAAACAGGCAGAAGCCAAAGCCAGCGAACTTCTTGGGGGCATCGACGAATATCTTCTGTCAGAACTCGGCATCACCCTGCCGCCCGAGCCTGAAAACACCATTGACAATCGCATCTTCACGGCGCAGCGCAAGGAGTTAGTGGGGTGGCGGTTTGATCCCCAGGCTTTGCACCCTGAAAGAGAAGCTTGTGTGGATGCGCTACGACGATTGAATTCGCTATCTTTAAAATCGGTTTGCCTCTTCGTTCGAGATTTGCGAACAGAGATACCGGAAGGCGCAACTTACATTGGCTTGGAGAATATTGAATCCAATACTGGGCGCTACATACCTTCAAGTGAGAAAGAGACCGTTAGTAGTGCTTTTGCATTCCGAAAAGGGCAAGTGTTGTTTCCGAAATTGCGTCCTTATCTGAATAAGGTATTTTGCGCCCCATTTGACGGACTGTGTTCGACCGAATTCCATGTTCTTGAAGGGCGCTCAGTTAGCAGCGAATTTCTCGCACTGTATTTGCGGTCACAGGTGGTAGTAAAGCAAACCAAACATTTGATGTCTGGAAACACACTTCCCCGCCTCCAAACGGAAGATATCGAAGACCTGCTGATTCCTGTTGCTGATCCCGTTATTCAGGAAAAAATTGTGAGCGAAGCGAACCGTCGCATGACCGAAGCTGAAAATCTTAGAACCAAGGCAGCGTCTGAACTTAGCGCTGCTAAGCGCCGCATCGAAGCGATGCTGCTTGGGGAGGTAACCGTATGAGCCTGACCCTCCACGGTGTCATGACCGAAACTTTGGGTGGCTTTCGGGTGTTGCGCGGCTTCGCCAAACTTAGCGATTTGGCTGCATGTTCTTTTGCCGACGATTACCAGCGCGATCTCAAGCCCAAGCACCAGCAAGATATTCAGGCCTACTACCAGCGTGGCGAGTATCTGTTTTTCCCCGAGGTGGTGCTGGCGCTGGAGCTGCAGGTGGATTACGAGAAGAAAGACGCGCCGAGCGCTGATCCAATGCAGCTTTTAATGCAGGGCCAGCCCTTCAAATCCAATGTCAACGGCATCAGCCTACGCCCAACAAAAACCAAGACAGCGGCTGAACTGACGCGGGTGAATCTGACTGTGCCTGCCGAATCGGGCAAATCGCTCAAGCGCATTGATGGCAATCACCGCATCAGTGCATTTGAAGCGCTGGCAGACAAAGCCCTGCTGGATGCCAAACCAGTGTCGTTCTGCATCCTGCTGCTGCCCCAAACCAGCGCCAAACAAAGCGAGAAGGCGCTGTTCTACAACATCAACAGCAAGGCGTTGCCGCTGACATCGGAAGAGGTCTACAAAGGCATCATCGATGATGAGGTTGGCTTTCCCGACGATGTGCTCGCCCGTGATTTCGGCGCAGAGTTCGTGCTATGTCGAGCGCTGCGCAAGCGTTTGGATTTTGACTATCTTCCCCATCTGTGCCGGGTCTTTGGACAGTTGCCCGAAGCAGGGGATTTATCTGATGCCCGTTGCTCACTGTTGATTGAAGCGCTGCGCGATTGGCAGGCTGAGCGTCAACGTTTAAATCTTGATCCCAGCCTCCCTGCTGAATCGGTGCTGTTGCGAGCCATCCAGCGGATCAACACAAGCTATGCACCAAGGTACGAGGGCGACACCCGTTTGCAGCGTTGTGCTGCATCAGGTTTATTCTCCGCCTTTCTATACTTTGCTCTGAGCGATGTCATGCAGGCGGGAGGGCTTCAACGCTTTGGGCAGTTTGAAAACTGGGTGTTGCGCAACCATCAGTACGAATTGCAGCGTATCAACGCCCCGGACTTGATTCGGATTTTTGAAAAGGTGGCTCAGGCACGGAGTCGCCAGATTTTCGTATCGATGCAGTTCTCGGCCAACACACAGGCCAACTTCACTGCCATCCAGGCAGCCGTGAACGATCTGAACAGTGAACACAAGCTCGATATTCAGCTACGACCAATTCGCATCGATCAGTTTGATACAGGCTACTCATACGAGATAAACGACGAAATCCTTCGGCTGATCGAGGGGTCCGGTTACTTAATCGCCGACCTGACCTGCGGTAACAAGAACGTCTATCACGAGATCGGCTACTTGATGGGCTTGAACCAGGGTAAAGGTCTTAAGCATGAAAACTTCTTGCTATTGCACAACGGCGGAATTGGTGATGCAAAGGCCGATGTGGGTTTTAACCTGACGGCCATTAAGCAACTGCGTGTCAATGACACCAACTCGCTGCGCGAGCATGTCAAGCGGCAGATCTCGGTTTTTTATGGGCTCGTAACCCCTGAGTAAGTCATCAACGATTCTTGAGAAAAACCATGGCTGAAGTTACCCGTCGCCGTACCGGCGAACTGCTGCGCGAGTTGTTTCATATTCTTATGGCTGACCCTGAGGGTGTGCAGGCCAGTGCGGCGCTGCAGGCCTTGGCCAGCAAGGTCCAGCTAAGGAACCTCTGCATAAGTCCCCAACGCATGTGCTTGCACATGCGTGCCGGGTGCGGCAGCATCCCGGCCTATGCAGCAATTTGATCTTGGCCTGAACCTTTCCACCAAAAAAAACACGTAAACGCGAATTCCTGGAGCAGATGCAGCAAGTCGTTCCATGGCAAGAGTTGGTGGACTTGATTGCGCCATATGCACCTGAAGGTCGCAAAGGGCGGCCTCCATTTCCTGTGGAGATGCTGCTGCGCATTCACTTTATGCAGCAGTGGTTCAACCTCAGTGATCCAGCTATGGAAGAAGCGCTGCATGACATGCCCTTGTTTCGGGAATTCGTTGGCCTGTCATGGGGCAGTGCCACGCCTGATGAGAGCACTATCCTGCGGTTTCGTCATCTATTGGAAACACACAAGCTGGCCGAGCAAATCCTGAAGACCGTCACGGACTTGCTGGCGCGTAAAAAGCTGCTGCTTCACCAAATCTCGTGATCCTGAGATGCACCAGACCAAGAAGGGCAGCCAGTGGTACTTCGGCATGAAGGCCCATATTGGCGTGGGTGCGGACTCTGGCTTGATGCATACCGTGCGGGGCACATCAGCCAACGTCAATGATGTCGTTGAAGCCAACAGCCTGCTGCATGGAAAAGAGGTTGATGGCTATGGAGATGCTGGCTACCAAGGCGCGGACCAACGTCCCGACATGCCAACGCCAGAACCTGAGCGCAAATTCCAATGGCATATCGCCATGAAGCGCAGCCAGCACAAGGCGCTAGATCATCAGCACCCGATATCAGCCCTGCAAGAGCAGCTTGAGCAGGTGAAGTCCAGGATCCGGGCCAAGGTCGAACACCCATTCAGAGTCATCAAGCGTCAGTTTGGCCACGTCAAAGTTCGCTACCGAGGCTTGAGAAAGAACACGCAGCAATTGCATACCCTGTTTGCCTTGGCGAACTTGTGGATGGCCCGTGGCCGTTTGCTGAAAAACAGCCAATCCAAGCCTGGTGTGGGTGCATAAAAAGCAAGATGCCCGCGAAACGCGGGCATCTTGGGTGCCAGGGGCAAGGGAACATCACACTCGTTCAAGCACTATCACGCTTGAAATCGAGTTATGCAGAGGTTCCTTAGCCTCCATATCCGATGTGTTCATCAAGGGTGTTGTCGATCGTGATCTAGGGCATGAGTGCAGTCCAAATGAAGCAAAGGCTTGCACTCATGCCTGCATCAGTACATATAGGTTGCCGTCAGCCCCACGGTCCGGCCTGGTGCCACCTGAGCGAAATTGCCGGTTGCCCCGTAGGAGAAGCCATAGGTCCGGTAGGCCTTGTCGGTCAGATTCTGGGCGTAGAGCATCAATTCCAGATTGCTGGTCGGACTCCAGGCCAGCCCGGCATCCACCACGGTATAGGCGTTCTGGCGCAGGGTATTGGCGCTGTCGAAGTAATGTGCTCCGGTACGGCGCACTGAGAGCTGTGGTCGCAATACCGTGTCACCCACGCGTACATTGCCCTTGGCGGCCAAGGTCAGGCCATAACGAGGTGCCATTGGCACGTCGTTGTGCTTGCAGCCGGTGCAGGCGCTGGAATCCTCGAAGCGGCGGAACGTGGCGTCATTCACAAAGCCGCCGGCACTGAGCGTCCACTGTCGGGTGATATCCCACTCGGTATTGAACTCCACGCCAACTGAGCGGGTGTCACCGACGTTGCGCAAGGTCTGGTTGCCCACGTCACCATCGCCATAAAGCTGCACGTCCTTGCTGTCCACGCGGTAGACGGCCATGCTGGCGCGCAGCGTATCGGCGGAATAGCGCACACCGGCCTCGTAGCTGATTGAGCGCTCGCGGCCATAGCCCTTGGCATCATCCACACTGGAAGGGGCCAGGTTGTAGCCCAGCGGCTTGTAACCCTGCGCCACGTTGATGTAGCCACGCCACTGCGGTGCAAACTGATAGCCAGCGGCAACGTGCCCCAGCCAGGTGTTCTGGCTCGACGACGCCTGGCCCTGGAAGCCATTGCCCATCTGCTCGCCGTCGAAACGGGTTCGGGCTTCATCCCGAGTGAAACGCAGGCCGGTCGTGATATCCGCCTTGGAGGTGAGGTGCCAGGTCACATCCCCATAAGCCGCCAGGGACTCGGTGCGGTTGGTCGATGCAGAATCCACGACCCGATACAGGCTGGGCACCACCATGTCGAACTGATAACCCCGCGACATATCCACTTCCTGGCGGTACAGGCCGAACACGGCATCCCAGGCGCGAGGAGAGGCACCACCCGTCTCATTCGCCCGTGTCGACAGGCGTACTTCCTGGGTGTTTTGCTTCCAGTGCTCGGAGAACTGCGGGAAATAAATGTCGATCGGCCAGTGGCGCGAGGTATGCACACGCTGGCTGCTGGCGATCACATTCACACGCCATTGGTCGAAGTCGTACTGTCCGTTGGCGGCGAAACTGTTGGCGCAGCGCTTCTGGCGGTAATCCCGGTAGGCCTCTGGCAGATGGGGCGACACATAGGCTCTACGTGATTTGTAGTCGTCGAACAGGGTATAGACCTCCTGATCACCCGTCGCACAATCGCGCCCGCCACTCAGGCCCAACTCCCATGGGCTGCCGGTCGGTGCCAGGCGCAGTTTCACGTTGCCAGCCCGCGAACGCACGCCACCCAGCTTGTCACTGCCGATCACGTCACTGCGAATATCCCCATTGACATCATTGCCCAGTAGCGACACCGAGCCGTACAGCAGATCCTCGACCAGTGGCCCGGAACCCTCTGTCTGCACCTGATAGCCATCGCGACTCGACACTCCGGCGCGGGCGGCGAACTGCGGTGTGTTGTCCGGCTTGTGAGAAACAATATTGAGCACGCCGCCCTGGGCGCTTTTGCCATACAACGTGCCCTGTGGCCCCTTGAGCAGTTCCACCTGCTCAACCCCCAGCAACGACTGGGCGGCAAAGGTCGGCAGTTGCGGCACGCCATCCACATAAACCGTCAAGGCCGGGTTGTAGAAGTCCTGGGCAGATGTCACCCCGCGCAGCGTGATGATGGGGAATAGGAATGTCGCGCTGTGCGACATGTACAACTCGGGAAAGACCCGGTCCAGCTCCAGAGTCGAACTCACCTGGGCATCGTCCAGGGCCAGGCGGTCGGCCACACTGGCGGCACCGTTGAGCTGATCCAGGGTTTCGCCGCGTTTGCTGGCCGACACCACCACAGGAGCAAGCGACTGAACATCCCCGGCGTCTGTCGCCACGTCTTGCGCTTGTGCAGTAGCCATTCCTGCCAGGGAATGGAGCGAAATCAGCGCCAGGCTGAGAAGATGCAATTTGAAGGGGGGCATGGTTCAATCTCCTGCTAAGTCAAAATTTGACCGCGTATCGCGGCTGGCATGCCAGTTCTTGGCACTCTGCTGGGCCTGCCACATGCGGGCGTAACGGCCCTTACAGGACAGCAGATCGGCATGCCTGCCGGCCTCGACCACTTGTCCATCGTCGATCACCAGAATCTGGTCGGCAGCGGCAATGGTTGATAGACGGTGGGCAATCACGATCACCGTGCGCTCACGCACCAGCGCATCAATGGCGGTCTGCACCGCCACTTCGCTCTCGGTATCCAGCGCGGCGGTAGGCTCGTCGAGGATGACGATGGGGGCGTTCTTGAGCATGGCCCGCGCAATGCTGATGCGCTGACGCTCGCCGCCCGAGAGCCGCCCACCGATGTCGCCCACGCGTGTGGTGTAGCCCTCGGGCAAGCGCGTGACGAACTCATGGCAATGGGCCGCACGGGCAGCGGCCTCGACCTCTGCATCGCTGGCGTCGGGCCGGGCCATGCGGATGTTGGCCAGGATGGTGTCATCGAACAGGTACACGTCCTGGAACACCACGGAAATCAGCGCATTGAGCTGCTCCGGCGCGATGGCGCGGATATCCACGCCACCGATGGTGATGGCCCCAGCCTGCGGGTCGGCATGGCGCATCAGCAAACGCGTCACCGTGGTCTTGCCACTGCCTGAAGGGCCAACCAAGGCCGTCAGGCTGCGGGCGGGCAAGTGGGCATCTAGATCGCGCAGCGTGGGCTGCTCGGCACTGGCATAACCAAAACGCACTCCCTCGAAGGCCACCTCAAAAGTCTTTGGCATCTGCTCGGGCGATTGCTGGGGCAAGGGCGCGACGGCCAGCAGGGCATTGATCTTGCCCAGCGCGGCCTCGATCAGGTCGATCACCTTGGCGTACAGCACAAAGGTCGCCAGCGGCTCGGCAAAACGAACCACAATCACCATCAAGGCCGCCAGAATGGCGACATCCAGCGAACCTTGCACGACCAGCAGGGTGCCGGCGAACACCACCAGCAGGATGGCCAACTCCATGACGGTTGCCAGGATCAGGTTCGGCTTGGCGCCTTTCTTCTGGCCGATGGTCTGGATCATTTCCAGGTGCTTGAAACTGGCTTGCAGGCTCACGGCATGCTCACCGACACAACACGCCGACCGCAGTACCGGCAGACCCTGGGTGTACTCCAGAATATCGCTGCTGGTGCGCTCGTTGGCATCGGCCAGCATGCGCATGCCGCGCCCGAAGGCCGGACGCCGCCAGCGGTACAGTGGAATCAGCAGCGGAAACACCAGCAGTAGAATCAGCCCCATGCGCCAGTCGAACCACAGGGCTGCCAGAGCCACCACCACCGGCGTGACCAGGGCGGTGGTCATCATATTGGCAACGGTCAGGATATAGCTCAGCGTCTCGTCCACATTGCCCAGCAACGTGGCATTCACCGCGCCAGTGCGTTTGTCCTGCAAGACCTCCAGCGGAATCCGCCGCAATTGCTCGCCCAGCTCGGTGCGCAGTTCATGGGTGTTGTGCACCATGTCGCCCCGGTAATCGAAGCCCTGGGCCCACCAACGCACTGCCGTGCTTGCCAGCATCAATGCCGTCATCGCGAGCAGCCAGGGCCAAGCGGCAGTCCAATCCGCCTGCGGAATCAGTGCCTGGAACAAGGGCATCAGGCATGCCAGTGCCAGGCCTTGCAGGGCAGCAGCCAGGCCCAGCCCGATCAGGCTGGCCCGCAATTGGGGGGCGCGGCTGCGGGCACTGCTCATCAGTTGCTGCCAGGTCTCGCGCAGTGGCGTGATCCTGGGCGCGGTCTTCGGCGTAGGTTGCTGTGTACTCATGCCATGACTCCTGCCAGCGACCAGTTCTGCGCTGTTTCATAGTTGTGCCATAGCCGCTCATACACGCCGCCCTGTGCCACCAGCGCATCGTGCCTGCCTTGTTCGGCCAGCCGCCCCTGGTCGAATACCAGAATCTGGTCGGCATCCCGGATGGTCGATAGCCGGTGCGCCACCATCAGCACCGTCTTGCCGTGCATCAGGTTCGACAGTGCCGCCACCAGTGCCGCCTCGTTTTCTGGGTCGGCAAAGGCCGTGGCCTCGTCCAGCACCAGAATGGGCCGGTTCTGCAAAATAGCGCGGGCGATGGTGATGCGCTGGCGTTGCCCGCCAGAGAGAAATACACCCCGCTCGCCTGCGGGAGTGTCATAGCCTTGCGGCAAGGCCATGATGAACTCATGGGCCTGGGCCGCCTTGGCGGCGGTAATGACTTCATCCATGGTCGCGGCCCCCAGACCCAGGCGGATGTTGTTGGCGATGGAGTCGGCAAACAGAAACGTGTCCTGAAACACGAAAGCCACCTGCTGCATCAAGACCTCGGGCAGCATCTCGCGCACATCCACGCCCCCCACCCGAATACAGCCAGAACTCACGTCCCAGAAGCGCGGAATCAGCCGCGCCACCGTCGTCTTTCCCGCACCCGAAGGGCCGACCAATGCCGTGACACTGCCTTGAGGTGCCTCGAAGCTCACACCGTGCAGAACCCGCTCGCCATCAGCCGTATAGCGAAAATCCACGTGCTCGAAACGCACACTGGCATCCCGAGGCACCTTGGCCTGGGCAATGTCCACCACCGGCAGCTCCGGCTCGGCCATGACTTCGTGGATGCGGTGGATGCTCATCTGCGTCTTGGCGACCAGGTGCTTGAGCGACATCAGCGGCAGCAGCGATTCGGCCATGCCCGTGCCCACCAGCAGCACTGCCAACCAGGTCGAAACCGCCAGCGCGTCACGGCTGATCAGCCAGCCGCCCAGCCACACCAGCACCGCCAGGGTGGGCAGCGGATTGAGGATGGCCATCGACAGGCGCGACGACACACCGGCCATCCGGTACCACTGCAACACCACCTCGACGAAGGCATTGAGTGCCTGCTGGTAACGCTGGAACGTGGTCGTGCCAGTGTCGAAGGTACGCACCACTGGCATGGCCTGCACATACTCCACCACAGCCTTGCTCACGTTCTCGCTGGCGGCGTGGTAACGCTGCATCATCTCGCCGCTGCCGCGCATGGCCAGCGACACCACCGCCATGCCGACCGCCAGCACCGCTGTAGCCGCCAGGGCCAGCCGCCAATCCAGCCACCACAGCAGCGCGAAGGTCAGTAGCGGCGAGACATAAGCCCGCGCATACAAAGGCGTGCTGTCGGCCACAAACACATGCAGCGCCTTGACATCATCCATCATCACCTTGGTCAAGGCACCGGAGCCGGTTTGCTGCACATAGCCCAACGGCACCCGCGCCAGATGCTCGGAAAGATCGGTACGCAAGCGGGTTTCCAGCTCAAACGCGGCGAAATGCGAGCGGTTGAATGCCGTCAGCCGCAGAACGTACGCCAGCACCGTCAGCACGACCGCCAGCGACAAGGCTGTCCAAGGCCACTGGCCGGGGGCAGTCAACAAGGCATGCACGCCCCACGCCAGCGCGCACAAGGCCCCCAGGGCACAGGCGGCTGCAAGTCCCGCCAAGGTCATGGCCAGACGGATCTGGCCCTGCACAGGCCGCATGATGGACCAGACACCCGGAACCGCTCGGAAATTACCCTCACTCATATGCCGTAAGCCCCCTCGCTTTGTCATCCAGGGAAGGAGCCTTGCGCCTGACTACCAGTACCGCGACCACGGCTGAAGCCGCCGCCAGTCCGAAGCACACTTCGTATCCAAGATGTTGGGACAGCCAGCCTCCGGCCACACCGCCTGCCACCGCCAGCAAGGCATCAGCACTCTGGAACAGGGTGAAATCCACACCCGACTGCAAGGGCGAAGTCAGCCCCATCAACGCTGAGTAAAGCGCGACCCAGACAAAGCCCAGCACCGCGAACATCAGTCCCACCAGCACCATCAACACCGTCAGGGAAGCCGTGGGGGCCGCGAGAGTCAAAGCAGCTAGAACCAGTGCTTTCAAGCCCACCGCAATCCACACCGCTCGCCAGCCTGGCGCGGTGCGTACCAGAATGCCGCCCAGAAAAGCCCCGGTCAGCCCAGCACCAATATGCAGGGAGCCAAACAACCAGCCCAATTGCTCCAGGCTCAAGCCCTTATCGAGCAGGAATGGGCCGAACATCCCCAGCGTCAAGCGCACCCCTACGCTGGAGAGCAGCATCAACACCAGACCGATGCGTATCTCCGGCCGGCGCAGCGCATGCATCAGCCCAGGACGGTGACCGACAGCCAAGGCTCTATCACGGGGCGGCTCACGCAAGAGCAGCATCGGTATGCTCAGCAGCAATACCGCCAGGCTGGCGGCCATGAGTGCCCATGGCCATCCTGCAGATCCGGCCACCAACAGGAATCCCCCAGCCCCCAGCATCGCCCCGACATAGCTGCCACCCACCTGGGCAACATTGCCCCAGCCGCGCTGCTGGCTGGCAAGCTGCTCAACCGTAAAGCCGTCGCTGGCCACGTCCGTGGTTGCGGCCACCAAGGCCGCCAGCAACAAGCCGCCCAGAATCCATCCGGCATGCCCAGACAGCGAGAGAACCCCACCCAGCGCCGCCAACCCCAACAGCAGCAATACCGCCGCAATCAACCATTGGCCTGTCAAGACCAGTGTCCGTGAATGCCGCGTCAGTTGGCCGGCAGGCAAACGCCAGCGTTCCACCGCTGGCGCCCACAGAAAACGCAGCCCCCAAGGTATCCATAGCAGAGCAGTTAACCCCGCCACTTGCAACGAAGCTCCGGCATCGCGCAACAGCGAAGGCAGTGCCTGGGTAGTTAAGGCCGTAATAATCGTCTGGCTGATATAGATGCCTGCAATAGCAGGTAAAACCTGCCGCGCACTCAGGCGCGACGGAACTAGGGAAGAAATCGACATACTGAAAAAGTCCGTGGCCTGATTAAGGCTTTTGTCATGGGCTAGATGCGGGTAAATCACAATTGCCAATGTCTATCTTGTATATTTAGCGATAAGATAGGTAATAGTGATATTGAGTATCATTACGACAGCTGAAAAATAGCGCTAACGGTTTACGGAAAAAATTTGATGTTTTCAGGAAATTTTTATGGCGGGGAACGCAGAGATAGTGTCCGGCCAACCAGCCCTTGATCCAGGCAAACTGCCAGAAGAAGGGCTGGACCACGTACCCGAAGATTGGCGGCACGCGGTGCACATGTATCAACCGTGCGAAGGGTTGTGCATCAGCTGCATCAATGGCCGCCCAGGCAGCAAATGGGCATTTCAGGCAGAAGGGCCATCGGCCTTCAGTGTGAACATCTTGCTCGAAGGCCGCATGCAGGCCGCCTTCGATGATGGTGCCGCGCTCGATGCCAAGGCGGGATCAGCCATCATGATGGCGACAGGCTCATACGCCAAAGGCTGGGACGTGCTCGACGGCCAGTCTGAAGGTGCCTTCCGCATGGTCAGCATCCACATGCCGCAAACCGCCATGGCTGGCCTGACCGGCCTGCAGATGGACGACTTGCGCAGCCGCATCTGCACCGTGGCTGGCGATCAATCGCACATCGACGCCTTCCTCGGTGTCATGCCGGCCTCCAGCGGCCTGCAGCGTATCGCGTGCGACCTGCTGGGCTTTGGCTGCACTTATCCCGGTCCCTGCATCTCACGCGACCTGTACCTGCGTGCCAAGGCGTTCGAGGCCATCGCCTGCTTCCTGCGTGAAAACCTTGCAGCGCAACAGGTTGTACTGCCGGTGCCTGCTGACAGACCCCACCTGATCGACGCTCGCGCGCTTCTGGAGAAGAGCTATGACCAGGACTGGACCGTGCAAACCCTGGCCCGCGCCGTGGGCCTGAACGAAAAACGCCTCCAGTCGGGCTTCCATGCCATGTATGGCTGCTCGGTCTATGCCTGCCTGACCCGCATCCGGCTCGACGTTGCCATCACCATGCTGCAACGCGGCACCAGCGTCACCGAAACCGCCATCAGCTGCGGCTTTGCCAACCTCAGCCACTTCAGCCGGTTGTTCCGCACCCACACCGGCATCTCGCCCAAGCAGTGCGCACTGGGCATCACCCCCAAGCTGCAACGCCAACTGGCGAACGATGGCCTGCAGTAATTCCTGCCTGCCACACCGCCACAGCACACCTTCAGGCCGCGTCACGGCGTGGCTGGAAGCAAGCGCTTACCCGCCGCGCATGGTGTACTGCAACAAAAAACCCCGAAATGTCAAATTTTTCCCGTAAACCGTTAGCACGGTTGGCAAAATTTGGTAATCATCCGGGACCTGACACACCACGGCATGCGGCTGATGGTGGCGCATCCGCGCGACGGGCAGCCTTCCACCCACTACAACGGCTTTACGCTGGGGCTGACGGCGCTCTCCCCCGAGCAGATAGATGCCGCAGTGGCAGCAGCCCTGGCCCACGGCGGCACCCAGATCGAAGACCCCACCGGCTGGCGCGAGCGCGGCGGCATGCGCATGTACTCCGCCTATGTGCGCGACCCTGCGGGGCACAAGCTCTGCCTGATCGATCGTGCTGCATAAAAATTCATAGCTTTCAGCGCTTGCTGCATGGGTGCTGGAGGCATATTCCATTCAGAAATCCTGCGACTGATGCACCCCCAACTCCCTTCTACCTGCGCCGAGGCGCGCAGCCTGTGGGGTGGCATGTGCGGCCCATGCCGCACATGCTTCGTCCATCTGACTCGCCGCAGCTGTCTGAGCGAAGCGCTTACCAAGCGCGTAGCGAGTTCTGCGGCGCACCCCACAGGCGAGCACCGCAGGCTGCCCGGAGCGAAAGCGCAGGGACGCAGGTAGCAGGGTCGCCTTTTCTTGGCTTACTTTCTTTTGGCGAAGCAAAAGAAAGTAAGTCGGCTGTCGGGCCGAGACCCGACTTCCTTCCTCACCACAAGCACACCGCCCCAACAGGCAACAACAAAGGCCCCCATCCCCGCCTTCCCCCAGCGGGGGAAGGAGTTCAATACCCCCTCACCCCGACCCTCTCCCGCCAGCGGGAGAGGGAGTTCAGGGCGCAGTGCTTGTGCAACCCCGCACGCCAGCTGCAGGACTGGCGTGCCTCGACATAAAAATTCTGATTTCCGGCGGCTGTTTGAACGGAGCGACGCAGGAGCGAAGTGAGTTTCGTCGGCCAGCGTCGCAGACGCGTTTTTTGGTCTCCACTCACATTGCTTCGCAATATGAGTTCCGCCACACGCAAGCGTGAAGGTCACTTTTTGTCGCTACAAAAAGTGACTCGCCTGCCGGGCCGAGACCCGGCCTCGGAAATCAAACTCACCACAGATACCCAACAAGCGGCAAGAAGCCATGCCCCCCAATTTCCCCCTGACGCTTTGTCACAACCTCACACGGCTTCCAAAAATAACCATAAAAACCGCATCCAGGCCTTATCCAGAAAGCGCTTGCAGCTATGAAAAAATATTAATCACCTATACAGAATATGGATAAACGGCAGCAGTTGCAGGCGACCAGATGCATCACAAGCTTTTCGTCTACAAAGGCACCAGATTTTTGATTATTTATTTGAAATAGATAATGATTCAGCGGATTAAGTAAAACAGGGATAAATAAATGCTTCCATCTATCCCTTCGTTATTTTTGTAAGTATTTACGAATTGCAGAACGTGGCTTTTATTGCAAAATGTTTTGAGCTTTAACCACACTCACAACAACGATGGTGTCATCAGCCCGCCCCATGACACGGAGACACATGCATGAATGAAGTCATCACGACAAGCTATAACCCCCTGTACGTTGCCTTGTCTTTTGTCTGTGCATTTATGGGGCCTACAGCGCCCTGGCCTGCGTCTACAAGCTGCTGGCCTATCGCAAGGCGCATATCAACCACAGTCTGGACAAGCTCACGGGCAAGCGCCCACGCACATCCATGCTGCCCAGCTCGCAGATGTATTACGGCACGCTGTGTGTAGCGGGGCTGGCTCTTGGTGGGCTGGGGGTGTGGTGCATGCACTTTATTGGCACGCTGGCGCTGCAGCTGCCGGTGGCCGTGCATTACTCGCTCGATACCACGCTGCTGTCGCTGGTGGCGGCGGTGCTGGCTTCCATCTGCGGTCTGGGCATTGTGGCGGCCAACCCGTACAGCCTGCCACGGCTGGTGTGTGCCGGTGCCATTCTGGGTGTGGGCGTCAGTGCCATGCACTACCTGGGCATGTACAGCATGGAGTTTGATGGCTTTTTCCTGTGGGACTGGCCGCTGGTGGCCCTGTCCTGCCTGATTGCCTTTGTGGCGGCCACGGCAGGCCTTTGGCTGGCGTTTGCCACGTCTTCCAACGCCGCACGCTGGCTGGCTGCGGCGCTGATGGGCGGCGCGGTCTGCGCCATGCACTACACCGGCATGGCGGCGGCCGAGGTGGTCTGCACCACGCCAGTGACGGCGCTGCCTGAATCCGACAGTCTGGGTATGCTGACGGCGCTGCCCGTGCTGCTGGTGATGCTGGTGATGCTGGTTGTGGTGATCAGCTTCCTGATCGCGCTGGTGCACATGTACGCGCGCCGCTTCAAGACCTGAAGCAGCTGCCACCAAGCAAAAAGCCCACTGACAGTTCTTGTCAGTGGGCTTTTTTTTGAATTGGACGGCGACTCTTACGCGATCACCGTGTTACGGCAGAACGTCTCTGCAGCTGTCACTTGTATTTTTCTCGTCGAAGTGCTCGACGTACTGGCGTGAGATCAGCATTGTTTGCGCAAACAACCGACTGATTATAAAAGATTGCTATCAAATATGCAAGTGCTTATATAAAACGCCTGCAGAGCCTCCATACGCTCAGGCATCAGCCTTGAAGCCGGTGCGCTCCACCACAGGTGCCCACTTGGCAATGTCCTGCTCCATCATGCGGGCAAAGTCGGCCTGGCTCATGGGCGTCATGCTGAAGGCCATCTCAGCCAACGCGGCCTGCACCTTGGCCCCAGACAGGCTCTTGGCTGCTGCGGCGTGCAGGCGTGCCACCAGTTCAGGACTGGTGCCCTTGGGGGCCAGCAGGCCCATCCATTCCTGCGAAGTCAACGCAGGCAGGCCTTGCTCGGCAAAGGTAGGAACCTGGGGCAGCTGGCTCAGGCGCTCGGCGCTGCTCACGCCCAGCATGCGCACCTTGCCACTGCTCAGCTGTGCAATGGGTTCGCTGATGACGTTGAAGCTGGAGGCAATCTGCCCGGCCATGACGTCCTGCAGCGCCATGGCACCACCCTTGTAGGGCACATGCACATAGTTGAGGCCCATTTGCGCGGCAAACATTTCGCCCAGAAAGTGCATGGCCGTGCCTGCACCGGCAGAGCCAAACGAGGCTTTGTCTGGATTGGCCTTGAACCACTGCACCAGCTGCTCCAGGCTGGTGACGCTGTCAGGCACCATGGGGCCGATGTTGGCGCTGTACTGCAGCGCGCACAGCGAGGAAATGGGCATCAGATCAGTCAGCGGGTTGTAGCTGAGCTGGCGATAGACATGGGGGTAGATGGTCAGAATGGCGCCGGGTGACACCAGCAGGGTATTGCCATCGGGTTTGGCGTTTTTGACCACATCCACGGCAATGCGGCCGCCTGCACCGGGGCGGTTGTCCACGACCACAGGGGTGTTCAGTTCTTCAGCCAGATACAGGGCCAGCTGGCGTGCCACAAAGTCTGCGGAGCCGCCGGCGGTAAAACCCACCACCAGACGTATGGGCTGGTTGCTCCAGGCAGCCATGGGAGATACAGCAAGCGAGGCTGCCGAAGCAGCCAGAAAGTGACGGCGGGAGATCATGGGGATCAAGGCTTTCTCGACAAAACAGACAAAAGGGGCTTTCCAGTCAGCGTCTGGCCGAGATGTGCACGCTCTCCTCCCTGCCCTTCTGTGGTGCGCCGCTGGTAGCAATGGTGGGAGATTCTAGGAAGCACACAGCAGCATTCACAGCCAAACACACACCCAAGCAGACGCAATTTTTTTGTTTGCACAGGGCTGTCAATTCGTATAGCACTGCAGTTTCATGCGCAGAAAACAAACACACTCAATAAAACTTCGCAAAAGCGCAGCCTAGTGCTTGTGATCTGCGAAACAGTCGCGCCCCATTTCACGCAAAAATATTGCGCAAACAGCGGCAATAGGCCTCACGTGTGGTCGATTATTGCGCCTTATCATGATTAATTAATAAGCAAAACAGGCTCTAACGCCCATCCAGCAAGCGCTGGCAGCTATGGTTTTAGATAACGCACTGGCTGACGCCGAAAAGCACTGTGGCCGATACTTGGCCTTTTCCCCGGCATGAACCATGCCCAGCATCAAGGAGCGTGTGTGCAATCAGCAAGCGACCAATGGTTTGACGAGGCGTACTACCAGCGCTTTTATTTCGACAAGAAAACCAGCGTGGTGGACCAGGAACACATTGAGCGGCTGGGCACATTTGTCTGCAGTTATCTGAAATACCTGCGCGTTCCCGTAACAAGGGTGCTGGATGTGGGCTGCGGCATCGGTCTGTGGAAGGATGTGGTGCAGCAGCAGTTTCCCGGCTGCAGCTACCAGGGCGTGGAGTTCAGCGAATATCTGTGCGAGCGCTTTGGCTGGACGCAAGGCTCGGTGGTGGACTACCAGAGCAGTGCGCCGTTTGATCTGGTGATCTGCCAGGGTGTGCTGCCCTATCTAAGCCCTGCCGACCTGAAAAAAGCCCTGCGTAATCTGGGCCAGCTCTCGCGCGGTGCGCTGTATCTGGAAGCCGTCACGCGCGAGGACTATGAGCGCGACATCATTGACGAAGAGCTGACCGACCCGCGCCTGTTCCGCCACCGTGCGGCGCTGTACCGCCAGGGCCTGAGCCAGCACTTCAGCGCACTGGGTGGCGGCCTGTGGCTGAGCCGCCAGTGCAGCGTGCCGGTGTTCGAGCTGGAATGCCCCGGCGGCGGGTATTGACGCTGCGTGGCAACGACAATCGTCGCCTTACATCATGTCTGCTGCCTCTACGCCCCCCGCCTTCCCCCATGCCGTCGCGCGTCTGCGCGCCCAGCGTCTGCTGCGCAGCACGCGCCCGTTTCTGGCCCGTGGTGGCCCCAAAGGGGAACGCTGCGAGGGCTGCCGCCTGCGCCCCACGCACTGCATGTGTGCGCTGCGCCCACACCTGCCAACGCAGGCAGGCATCTGCCTGCTGATGCACGATGCCGAGCCACTCAAGCCCAGCAACACGGGCTGGCTGATTGCCGATGTGGTGCAGGACACTTTTGCCTTTGGCTGGAGCCGCACCGAGGTAGACCCAGCCCTGACCGCACTGCTGCAGGACCCGCAGTGGCAGCCCTATGTGGTCTTTCCCAGCGAATACGTAGAGCCTCCCGAGCGCGCCATTCACACGCTGCCAGCCGGGCAGGCACACAGCGGTAAGCGGCCGTTGTTCATCCTGCTGGATGCCACCTGGGCCGAGGCGCGCAAGATGTTCCGCAAGAGCCCGTATCTGGACAGCTTTCCGGTACTGGGTCTGCAGCCCGAGCAGATCTCGCGCTACCAGCTGCGCCGCTCCAAGCGTGACGACCACTTCTGCACCAGCGAGGTGGCCGCACTGTGCCTGGAGCTGTGTGCCCAGCCCCAGGACCAGCGTGCAGGACAGGTGCTGGAGCAGTATCTGGCCGTCTATACCCACCACTATCTGCAGGCCAAGAACCAGATGCCCGTGCAGTGGGACAGCAGCGAGCACCAGCAATTGCAGGCTGCCTTGCAACTGGCCAGTGCGGCTGACTCAGCCATCGCCAAAGGCGTTGGCGGCCAAGCCTTAGACAATAATTTGCATAACACTAACTTGTCTTAAGCCAGTGGGACAATGCCTGCAATCGCAGCACCACCGTGGTTGCTGCACCCTGAATTGCAAAGTGCCCCATGAAGTCTGTTGTGAAGTTGTCCCTGGCCTCTGCTGCATTGACTGCAGCTTTTTTCTCGAACATTGCCTGCGCAGCTGCGCCTGCGGTGGATTCCCCCACCCTCAAGCGCTGGCAGGAGGGTGGCACGGTGGTGATTGGTGTGCGTGAGAGCGCCACCCCCATGTCCTACGCGCTGGGTGCCAACGAAAAGTTTGTGGGCTACCACACCGAACTGTGCGAAAAAGTGGTGCAGACCATTGCGCCCAAGGCGCAACTCAAATACATGGTGCTGACACCCCAGAACACCATGCCTCTGATCCAGAACGGCACGGCCGACTTCAACTGCGCCAGCATGACCAACAGCCTCAAGCGCCAGGACCAGGTCGCTTTTGGCCTGACCACCTATGTGAGCGAAGTGCGCATGGCTGTGGCCAAGGACCAGCCTATCACCAGCTTCAAGCAGCTCGATGGCAAGAAGGCCGTGGCACTGACCGGCACCACGGCTGTGCAAATTCTGCGCCGCTTTGCTGCGGAGCATGACATCAAGATCCAGACCGTCATGGCCAAGGACCAGTACGAAGCCTTCCTGCTGCTGGAGTCAGGCCGTGTGGATGCCTTTGTGCTGGACGACAACATGCTCGCTGGCGTGATTGCACAGAGCAAGCACCCCGAGGGTTTCAAGATCGTGGGTGAAGTGATCGGTGCTGAGCCCATTGCCATTCAGTTCAGCAAGGACGACCCCGCCATCAAGCAGGCGGTGGACGATGTGATCCGCCAGATGATGGCCAATGGCGAGCTGGAAAAGCTCTACAACAAGTACTACACCCAGCCGATTCCACCCAAGCACATGAATCTGAACCTGCCCATGGGTGACACGCTGAAGAAGATGATTGCCAACCCTAACGATGTGCCTGTCGAGCAGTTCGACACCGTGCGCTAAAGCCTGCGCAGCATAAAAAAACCGCCGGAGTCCCCGGCGGTTTTTTGCTGGTGCAGCGCCCACTCAGAGCAGCTTGCCGCTGCCCCTGCGGCGTGCCAGCCAGGCGATGATTTCGCCCATGACGCCACGGCGGAAGGCCAGCACGCAGATCACAAAGATCAAGCCAGTGACAATGGTCACGGACTCGCCCAGAGTGCTGAACCATTCCACCCCGGTGGCCTTGGACAGCCAGGTGCCAAAGTCGCCAATCTTGTTTTCCAGCGCCACCACAATGGCCGAACCCACGATGGGGCCAGACAGCGTGCCCAGGCCGCCGATCAGCGTCATCAGAATCACATGGCCCGAGGTGGTCCAGTGCACATCCGACAGCGTGGCAAAGCCCAGCACCACGGTCTTGAGCGCACCAGCCAGACCGGTCAATCCAGCCGAGAGTACAAACACCAGCAGCTTGAAGCGGTTCACGTCATAGCCCAGCGAAATAGCACGGGGCTCGTTTTCCTTGATGGCCTTGAGCACCTGCCCGAAGGGCGAATGCACGGTGCGCACAATGAGCAAGAAGCCCAGCACCACGATGACCAGTGCCACGTAGTACATGGTCAGGTCATTGCTCAGGTCAATCAGGCCAAACAGCTTGCCGCGTGGCACGCCCTGCAGGCCGTCTTCACCGCCGGTAAACGGCATCTGCAGGCAGACGAAGAACAGCATCTGCGCCAGCGCCAGCGTGATCATGGAAAAGTAGATGCCCTGACGGCGAATGGCCAGCCAGCCAGCCACCAGACCAATGGCAGCACCACCCAGCGTGCCGAGGATGATGCCAATCTCAGGCGTCACACCCCAGACCTTGATGGTGTGACCTGCCATATAGGCTGCGCCACCCAGAAAGGCCGCGTGACCGAAGGACAGCAGTCCCGTGTAGCCCAGCAGCAGGTTAAAGGCCGAGGCAAACAGCGCGAAGCACATGAGCTTCATCACAAACACGGGATACGCGCCGAAGAAGGGAGCCAGAATCAGGGCCAGCAGCAGCACGCCGTAGCCAAGGAATGCAAGTTTCTTGGTAGTCATGGTGTGTGCCCCTCTTTATTTCTCTTTGCCAAACAGGCCTGCGGGGCGAATCAGCAAAACAATGACCATGATGACGAACACCACGGTGGACGATGCTTCGGGGTAGAACACCTTGGTCAGGCCTTCCACCACACCCAGGCCCAGCCCGGTGAGGATGGAGCCCATGATGGAGCCCATGCCCCCGATCACCACCACGGCGAACACCACGATGATGAGGTTCTGCCCCATCAGCGGCGTGACCTGGTAGACGGGTGCAGCCAGCACACCGGCAAAGGCCGCCAGACCCACGCCAAAGGCATAGGTCAGCGTGACCATGAGGGGCACGTTGATGCCAAAGGCTTCCACCAGACGCGGGTTTTCCGTACCAGCGCGCAGGTAGGCACCAAGGCGGGTTTTCTCAATCACATACCAGGTGGCCATACAGACGACCACGGATGCCACCACCACCCAGACGCGGTAGTTGGGCAGCATCATGAAGCCAAGATCGGAGGCCCCTTCGAGCAGCTCGGGCGTGTCATAGCCCAGGCCCGAGACACCGTAGACCGAGCGGAACACGCCTTCGATCAGCAGCGACAGGCCCAGCGTCAGCAGCAGGCCGTACAGGTGGTCGAGCTTGTAGATCCAGCGCAGCAGAAAGCGCTCGATCAGCACGCCAAACAGCCCCACGATGATGGGAGCCAGAATCAGCATCACCCAGTAGTTGATGCCGAAGTAGTTCATGGCCATCCAGGTGACCATGGCCCCCATCATGAACAGTGCGCCGTGCGCAAAGTTGATGACGTTCAGCAGACCAAAGATCACGGCCAGCCCAAGGCTCAAGATCGCATAAAACGAGCCATTGACCAGCCCCAGCAGCAGCTGGCTCAGCAGGCCCGGCAATGAGACACCGAAGATTTCCATGAGAAAGACGCGGTTGGGTAAACAAAGGACCTTCCGCACAGCGCGGCAGCACGCTGGTGGCCTGCTGCCGTACAAGTCTGTGCATGGGCGGGAACGCTGCACGCCAGGTACGGCGTGCAGCGGGGGCTCACATCAAAGTAGCTGGCACCACGCGGCAAATCGGTGATCTGCAGTGGTGCGCACAGCGCTTACTTCCACAGAGCGCACTTGCTTTCTTCCTTGGTGGTCCAGACCTGATCAGGAGTGAGCTTGGTCACGACCTTGTAGTAGTCCCATGGGCCTTTGGATTCGGCAGGCGACTTCACCTGCATCAGGTACATGTCGTGTGCGTAGCGGCCATCAGGGCGGATCATGCCTTCGGCATAGAAGTCCTTGAGCGGCTCGCTCTTGAGCACTTCCATCACCTTGTCCGCATCCAGCGTGCCGGCCTTTTCTACAGCCTTCAGATAGTTCATGGTGGCCGAGTAGTTGGCGGCCTGCACGTCAGTAGGCATGCGCTTGGTCTTGTCCTGGAACTTCTTGCCAAAGGCGCGGGTTTCGTCGTTCAGGTTCCAGTCCCAGCTGGTGGTCAGCAGCAGGCCTTCGGTATTGCGCAGGCCCAGCGAGTGCACATCGGTCAGGAACACCAGCAGGCCAGCAAGCTTCATGTTCTTGTTGATGCCGAACTCCTTGGCTGCCTTGATGGTGTTGATGGTGTCACCACCGGCGTTGGCCAGTCCCAGAATCTGGGCCTTGGAGTTCTGTGCCTGCAGCAGGAAGCTGGAGAAGTCCGAAGCGTTCAGCGGATGGCGCACACTGCCCTTGACGTTACCGCCCTTGGCCTTGACCACGTTAGCCGTGTCGTTCTCCAGCGAATGGCCAAAGGCATAGTCCGCTGTCAGGAAGAACCATTCCTTGCCGCCGTTATCGACCACGGCGCCGCCTGTGCCCTTGGCCAGCGCCACCGTGTCATAGGCGTAGTGAATGGTGTAGGGCGAGCACTGCTCATTGGTCAGGGCCGAAGTGCCTGCGCCATTGTTGATGTAGACGCGCTTTTTCTCCTGCGCCACCTTGGCCAGCGCCAGGGCCACGCCAGAGTTGGTGCCGCCCAGCAGCATGCTCAGGTCTTGTGTGTCAATCCACTCGCGCGCCTTGGTGGCGGCAATGTCGGGCTTGTGCTGGTGATCCAGCGTCAGCAGCTCGATGGGCTTGCCCAGCACCTTGCCGCCGAAGTCGTCAATCGCCATCTGAATGGCAACTGCACCGTTCTTGCCGTCTACGTCTGCATAGTTGCTGGACATGTCGGTGATAAAGCCGATCTTGACCTTGTCTGGTGCTTGCGCGTGGGCCATGCCAGCCATGGCCAGAGAGAGGGCGAGCGCAGTCAAAGGGGTACGCAGTGCGTGCATGTTTGTCTCCTTGTTGATATAGGTATGTTTCTGTGTTGGTGCAATGCAGATGGGGTCAGACACCCAGCAATTCATTGAGCACGGGCATCTTGGCTTGCAGCTGCGGCGCATTAAAGGTCTCGACGATGCGGCCATGCTCCATGACGTAGAAGCGATCGGCCAGCGGTGCGGCAAAGCGGAAGTTCTGCTCCACCATGACGATGGTGTAGCCCTTGGCCCGCAGCGTGGTGATCATGCGTGCCAGTGCCTGCACGATCACGGGAGCCAGGCCTTCGGAAATTTCATCGAGCAGCAGCAGCCGTGCCCCCGTGCGCAGAATGCGCGCCACGGCCAGCATCTGCTGCTCACCACCGGACAGGCGCGTGCCCTGGCTGTGGCGGCGCTCGGCGAGGTTGGGGAACATGTCGTAGATTTCCTCCACGCTCATGCCTTCATGGCCGGTCTTGAGCTGTGGGGGCAGCAGCAGGTTTTCTTCGCACGAGAGGCTGGCAAAAATGCCCCGCTCTTCAGGGCAGTAACCCACGCCGTAGTGCGCAATCTTGTGCGTGGGCAGGCCAATGGTTTCATGCCCATTAATCTTGACCGAGCCCTTGCGCGCGCCGGTCAACCCCATGACGGCGCGCATGGTGGACGTGCGCCCTGCCCCATTGCGCCCCAGCAGGGTGACGACTTCGCCGGGGTAGACCACCATGTCCACGCCATGCAGAACATGGGATTCGCCATACCAGGCTTCGAGGTTGCGGATTTCGAGGGCAGGTGTGGTGTTGTTGTGTGCTGTCGCGGCCATGGTTCAGTGCGCTCCTTGCAGTTGTCCTTCGGTGCTGCCCATATAGGCTTCCATCACCTGGGGGTTGCGGGAGACTTCGCTGTAGTTGCCCTCGGCCAGCACGGCGCCGCGCTGCAGCACGGTGATGCGGTCGGCGATCGTGGAGATCACCTTCATGTTGTGCTCCACCATGAGGATGGTGCGACCCGCCGAGACTTTCTTGATGAGCTGGGTGACGCGGTCTACGTCTTCGTGGCCCATGCCCTGCGTGGGTTCGTCCAGCAGCATGAGCTCAGGCTCCATGGCCAGCGTGGTGGCAATCTCCAGCGCACGCTTGCGGCCGTAAGGCAGGTTGACGGTGACTTCATCCGCCATGTCTGCCAGGCCTACTTCGTCCAGCAGCTGCATGGCGCGGTCATTGAGCTGGCTCAGCGTTTTTTCGCTCTTCCAGAAGTGAAAAGCCGTACCGAGCTGGCGCTGCAGACCAATGCGCACGTTCTCCAGCAAGGTCAGGTGCGGAAACACGGCCGAGATCTGGAACGAGCGAATCACACCGCGACGCGCAATCTGTGCAGGTGCTTCGCGGGTGATGTCGATGCCGTTGAAGCGGATCTCGCCCGAAGTCGGCTCCAGAAACTTGGTCAGCAGGTTGAAGCACGTGGTCTTGCCCGCACCGTTGGGGCCAATCAGCGCATGGATGCTGCCGCGCTGCACCGAAAGATTCACATCGCTCACGGCGGTAAAGCCTTTGAACGCTTTGGTGAGATGGGTGGTTTGAAGAATGACGTCGCTCATGGCGGCCAGGCTGCTCCGTGTTGGCAGTGCTGCAGGCCGGGGCTTCTGGCCCTGTGGCTGGCATGCACCGTGTCAAATGTTGCAGTGCATCGTATGGGCGCGCTTTCCGACTACGCACTAGGAGTTGTGCCTAAGCTTTTCAACTTAGGCAGTTACCCTAGCGACAAAAAAAGCCTTCAACTTCCTTAAATATCAATGCAAAAACAAAGAGTGATTGCACACATTCACAAGGTTCAAAGAGTCAACCAAAGCCAATTTGGACGGCTTTTTTTACGGTGTATCTCGGGCTGGATGTGAAGCCGCAATCGCTTGGCTCTACAGGTTTTTGCTAAAAAAATAGCTGCCAGCGCTTGATTCATAAGGATTTGCGAAAACATTTGCCCGCAATCCCTTACAGCATCTGCGCAAGCAGCTCACTTTTTTAGAATTTGCAGCTTTGGGATGTCCTGCAACAGCCGATCAACGGCAGCATCAACGGCATGCAACGCAGAGGTTTCCAGGGCTACTGCAGCGTTTCCTTGCTGCTCTTGGGCAGAGCCAGCGGCATGACAGGCACGCCCTCCTCCAGCAGTTCCATGGCCTGCTGGGGCGTGGCCTGGCCACGGATGGGACGCTCGGGCTCCTCGCCCTTGTGCATGCGCAAAGCTTCTTCCGCAAAGCGCTCGCCCACGTCCTCGGTCTTGGCTGCAATTTTGCGCGAGACTTCCAGCCATGCTGCCTGCAGGGCATGCAGCTTGCGACGGTCTGCCTCATCGGGCACAGGAGCTGGCGCAGCTGCGGCAGGCTGCGCCCCAAGGTTCAGGCGCGGGGCACTCAGGCCCTTGCGCAATTCCTTGCTGCCACACATGGGGCATTCCACCAGGCCGCGATCGAGCTGACTGCGGAAATCCTCTTCCGAAGCAAACCAGCCTTCAAATACATGGTCCAGGGGGCAATGGAGGTCAAACACCTTCATGGCAGCAGCAGATCCGTAAGCTTGAAACCAACAAAGAAAAAGGCAGAGTCAGTGCTCTGCCTTGGCGTACAGAAGCCGCAAGTTTAGCGGCTGCGACGTTTGGTGAGGTAGCGCCAGACAAAGCCAGGAAAGGCCAGTGTCAGGAACAGCGTGGCTGTGATGGCATAGAACTCCCAGCCCTGCGGGTAGATCTGCCCGGCACGGCGCTCCAGCAGCAAAGCCAGAGCACCTACCAGGAAATACAGCAGCACCAGCTCCAGCAGGCGCCCCCACAGGGGCTTGACAGGCTTGGCCACAGGCCCGGCAATCAGCCAGCGCTCATTCAGAAAAGGCAAATTGGCGGCCACGAGGGCCGCCAGAATTACGAGCCAGATGGAAGCAGTTTGAGTCACGCTTCACATTATGGGTCAGGATGCCAGCGCTCGGACAATCGCATCCGCGCACAGCGACATCAAACCACCAGGAACAATGCCCAGGATCAAAACCAGTGCACCGTTCACCGTCAGCACGGCACGCACATCCAGAGGAGCGGACACGGCCACAGCAGTCAGCGGCTTGTCAAAGTACATGACCTTGATCACGCGCAGGTAGTAGAAGGCACCAATCAGCGACATGATCACGGCGAACACGGCCAGACCGATGTAGAAGCTCTCACCCGAAGCCACCAGTGCCTGCAGCACGGACAGCTTGGCATAGAAGCCCACCAGCGGAGGAATACCGGCCATGGAGAACAGGCACACCGCCATGATGCCTGCGTACAGGGGGCTGCGCTGGTTCAGACCAGCCAGGTCGGCAATCTCTTCGCTCTCAAAGCCTTCGCGCGACAGCAGCATGATCACGCCGAAGGTCGCCAGCGTGGTCAGCACATAGGTCACCACGTAGAACATGGAGGAGCTGTAGGCATTGGCTGCACGGGTAGGATCGATTTCCGTACCGATCACGCCCGACAGCAGACCCAGCAGCACAAAGCCCATCTGTGCGATCGTGGAGTAAGCCAGCATACGCTTGAGGTTGGTCTGGGCAATCGCTGCCACGTTACCCACCACCAGCGAAGCAATGGCCAGCACGGTCAGCATCTGCTGCCAGTCCACAGCCAGCGGCAGCATGCCATCCACCAGCAGGCGGATCACGATGGCAAATGCAGCCAGCTTGGGAGCGCCACCAATCAGCGCAGTGATGGCTGTAGGTGCACCCTGGTACACATCAGGCACCCACATGTGGAAGGGAGCCACGCCCAGCTTGAAGGCCAGGCCTGCCACCACAAAGACCAGACCGAATACCAGCACCTGGTGCTTGAGTTCACCGGAGCTGATGGCCTTGAACACTTCGCCGATGTCCAGCGAACCCGTCGCACCGTAGACCATGGACAGGCCATACAGCAGGAAGCCCGATGCCAGAGAACCCAGCACGAAGTACTTCATGGCCGCTTCGGTAGCCAGAGTGTGGTCACGGCGCAGCGCCACCAGTGCGTAGCTGGACAGGGTCAGTAGTTCCAGACCCAGGTAGATCAGCAGCAGGTTGTTGGCGCTGATCATGATGAACATGCCCAGCAGCGCAAAAATCGACAGGCTGAACAGTTCACCGCCACGCAGCATGCCGCGGTCTGCGGAATAAGGACGGGCGTAGACCAGGGTCACCATCATGGCAACGGTGGCAAAGCACTTGAGCCAGTTGCCCATGGCGTCAGAGACCACCATGTTGCCCCAGCCGTAGAAGGTGTTGCCGCTCAAAGCGTAGTTGGCCTGCATGATGGCGACTACGAGCAGCGTCAACATGGTCAGCGCGTAGGTGCCAGTGCGGCGAGCGCTTTTTACGCCCAGATCCACCAAGGTGATCACGCACCCCATGATGAAGAGCACGATCTCGGGGTAGATCGAAAGCCAGCTGATGTTGTCAATCATCTCAATCTCTCAGTTCAGTCTGGTCAAGGAAGCTTGGATTGGGCGACATGCTTGAGCAGCTCAGCCACCGAGGGGTCCATGACATCAGTGAAAGGCTTTGGATACAAGCCCATGTACAGCACGGCCACAGCCAGGATCGCGAGGATCAGGAACTCGCGGCAGCCGATGTCCTGCAGATTCTTGACGTTGTCGTTGGTCACAGGACCCAGGTACACGCGCTTGTACATCCACAGGGTGTAGGCAGCGCCGAAGATCAGCGCAGTCGCTGCCATCAGACCAACCCAGAAGTCATACTGCACAGCCCCCAGAATCACCATCCACTCGCCAACGAAGCCGGCCGTAGCTGGCAGACCGCAGTTGGCCATGGCAAACAGCAGCGCAAAGGCAGCGAACTTGGGCATGGTGTTGACCACACCGCCGTAGGAAGCGATTTCACGCGAGTGCACACGGTCGTACAGCACGCCGATACACAGGAACATGGCAGCCGACACAAAGCCGTGGGCAATCATCTGCACGATGCCACCGGCCACGCCAATCTCGTTGAAGATGAAAAAGCCCAGCGTCACAAAGCCCATGTGTGCCACGGACGAATAAGCCACCAGCTTCTTCATGTCCTTTTGCACCAGCGCCACCATACCCACGTAGATCACGGCAATCAGGGACAGCGCAATGATCAGGCCCGCCCATTCACGCGATGCGTCAGGAGCGATGGGCAGCGAGAAACGCAGGAAACCGTAGGCACCGAGCTTGAGCATGATGGCTGCCAGCACGGCAGAACCACCTGTAGGCGCTTCCACGTGCACGTCTGGCAGCCAGGTGTGTACGGGGAACATGGGCACCTTCACCGCAAAGGCAGCGAAGAAGGCAAAGAACACCAGCGTCTGAGGCAGCATGCCCAGAGGCAGCTTGTGCCAGGTCTGGATGTCAAAGCTGCCGCCCGACACGTTGTACAGGTAGATCACGGCCACCAGTGTGAGCAGCGAGCCCATCAAGGTGTACAGGAAGAACTTGAACGCGGCGTAGATACGGTTGGGCCCCCCCCAGATACCAATGATGAGGTACATGGGGATCAGCGTGGCTTCGAAGAACACGTAGAACAGCAGGCCGTCCAGTGCTGCGAACACGCCAATCATCAGACCCGACAGGATCAGGAAGGCGCCCATGTACTGGTTCACACGCTCTGTGATGCTTTCCCAGGAGGTCAGCACCACGATGACGGTGATAAAGGCAGTCAGAGGCACGAACCAGAACGACAGACCATCGAGACCCAGGTGGTAGTGGATATTGAAGCGTTCAATCCACAGCATCTTTTCGACGAACTGCATGTTCGCCGAAGAGGTATCAAAGCCCGTGTACAGCGGGATCGTGACCAGCAAGCCCAGGATGGAGCCGATCAGCGCGACCCAGCGCACACCACGTGCGCAGGAATCTTTGCCGAAGGCCAGCAACAGAACACCAAAGACAATTGGCGTCCAAATGGCAAGACTCAACAAACCCATTTTTGTTCTTCCTTACTTGTTGAGCCACACGAAGTAGGTCATGAGCGCAAAGATGCCCAGAATCATGACCAACGCGTAGTGGTAGATGTAACCAGACTGGAGCCAGCGGATCACCGAAGCAATCTTGCCCACCAGCTTCCACGAACCATTCACGACAGCGCCGTCAATCAGTGCCTGGTCGCCAACCTTCCAGAACACCGTACCGAAGCAGCGCGCGCCGCGTGCAAAGACGTTTTCGTAGACCCAGTCCACACCGTACTTGCCTTCCAGCACCTGGTACAGACCAATCTTCTTGCTCACGGCCATGACGGCGGCAGGAATCTCAGGCTTGACCATGTAGCACACATAGGACACAGCCACACCAGCCAGAGCCAGCCAGAAAGGAGCTGTCTGGAAACCGTGCAGAGCCATGGCCAGCCAGCCGTGGATGTTTTCTGCCAGGTAGGCCATTGCAGGGTGCTTGGCCGCATCGACGTAGATCACGCCCTTGAAGAAGTCACCGAACAGCATAGGCATCAGCGCCATCGCACCGATCACCACCGAAGGGATCGCCAGCAGCAGCAGAGGACCTGTCACCACCCATGGAGACTCATGGGGCT
Organism: Comamonas kerstersii; assembly: GCF_002056725.1. Lineage (NCBI taxonomy): Bacteria > Pseudomonadati > Pseudomonadota > Betaproteobacteria > Burkholderiales > Comamonadaceae > Comamonas > Comamonas kerstersii. Next base: position 365,812 of record NZ_CP020121.1, read on the forward strand.
TGGCATCGTGGCCATGGCCGTGGTCATCGTGCGCGTGATGGTCGTCGTGGTGCGCATCGGGGTTCTGGTCATAGCGCTCCTTGCCGTGGAATACCAGCCAGTACAGACGGAAGGAGTAGAACGCGGTGATGAACACGCCAGTCAGCACGGCAAAGGTTGCAAAGCCGGAGGCAGGCAGGTTGGAGGCATGCACCGCTTCAATGATGGCGTCCTTGGAGTAGAAGCCAGAGAAGAACGGTGTACCGATCAGTGCCAGATTACCCAGCAGGAAGGTGATCCAGGTGATTGGCATGTACTTGCGCACGCCACCCATCCAGCGGATGTCCTGGTTATGGTGCATGCCCATGATCACGGAACCAGCCCCGAGGAACAGCAGTGCCTTGAAGAAGGCGTGGGTCATCAGGTGGAACACAGCCACGGAGTAAGCAGAAGCGCCCAGCGCCACAGTCATGTAGCCCAGCTGAGACAGCGTGGAGTACGCAATCACGCGCTTGATGTCGTTCTGGATGATGCCCAGGATACCCATGAACAGGGCTGTGATGGCACCGATCACCAGGATGAAGTTCAGTGCCACATCCGACAGCTCATACAGCGGCGACATGCGCGAGACCATGAAGATACCAGCCGTCACCATGGTCGCAGCGTGAATCAGCGCCGAGATGGGGGTAGGACCTTCCATGGAGTCTGGCAGCCAGGCATGCAGCGGGAACTGCGCCGACTTGCCCATGGCACCGATGAACAGGCAGATCGCCGTCACGGTCACCAGCGACCACTCGGTACCAGGCATGGCCAGCAGCGAGAACTCAGGCAGCTTGGCGAAGATCTCGTTGTAGTTCAGGCTGCCGGTGTATGCCGCGATCAGGCCAATACCCAGAATGAAGCCAAAGTCACCCACACGGTTGACCAGGAAGGCCTTCATGTTGGCAAAAATCGCCGTAGGCTTCTTGTAGTAGAAGCCGATCAGCAGGTAGGACACCAGACCCACTGCTTCCCAGCCGAAGAACAGCTGCAGCAGGTTATTGCTCATCACCAGCATCAGCATGGAGAAGGTGAAGAGCGAGATGTAGGAGAAGAAACGGTTGTAGCCGTCATCCTCAGCCATGTAGCCCATGGTGTAGATGTGCACCATCAGCGACACAAAGGTCACCACACACATCATCATGGCTGTGAGGGAGTCGATCATGAAACCGACTTCCATCTTCAGATCGCCCACGGTCATCCACTCATAGATGGTGGCGTTGAAGCTGGCACCTTCAAACACCACAGCCTTGAACACCAGAGCCGAGAGGATGAAGGAAAGCAGCACACCCAAAATGGTGAGCGAGTGGCTGACGCCACGACCGAACTTGTTACCGCCAAAGGCGGTACCGAATATACCTGCCAGTACAGAGCCCGCCAGCGGGGCCAGCGGTACTGCCAAGAGCATGGATGCAGAAAGTGTTTGACTCATTCTTCAAAACCTTGCTAATACCGGCCACTCAACCCTTGAGGGTGTCGAGATCTTCCGCATTGATACTGGACTTGTTACGGAACAGCAGCACCAGGATGGCCAGGCCAATCGCCGATTCCGCAGCCGCAACCGTCAGGATGAAGAACACAAACACTTGGCCATGCATATCGCCCAGATAGTGCGAGAAGGCCACAAAGTTGGTGTTGACTGCCAGCAGCATGAGTTCGATACACATCAGCAGGACGATCAGGTTCTTCCGGTTCAGAAAGATCCCGATCACCGAGATGGCGAACAACATCGCTCCCAGCGTCAGAAAATGCCCAAGTGTGAGCGTCATTTTTTCTCCTCCACGGCCTCTGGCGCAGACTCAGCAACTGGCGCGGGCTTGGTCGCTTCCATCTTCACGATGGTCAGACGATCCTCTGCACGCACACGTACCTGAACGGCTGCGTTGATGGCTTTATTGATGTCGTTGCGCTTGCGCAGCGTCAGCGCAATGGCTGTGATCATCGCAACCAGCAGCAGGACTGCTGCGATTTCGACGGGGTACAGGTACTCGGTGTACAGCAGACGACCCAGAGCCTGTGTGTTGGAGTAAGGCAGAACATCACCCTGGCTGTTGAGCAGTGCTGCAACAGGCTTGGCCTCGTCCACGGTGCCAAAGCCAGCCATCAGCACCAGTGCCATTTCCAGCGCAACCAGTGCGCCGATGAAGGCGGCCACAGGGAAATGCTTCCAGAAGCCCTGACGCACGCGGTCGATGCGGATGTCCAGCATCATCACCACGAACATAAACAGCACCATCACCGCGCCCAGATAGACCACTACCAGGGCAATGCCCAGGAATTCAGCCTTGAGCAACAACCAGATGCCTGCCGCCTGCGAGAACGCAAGAATCAGATTCAGCACGGCATGCACAGGATTGCGCGCCGTGATGACTCGGAAGGCAGCAAACAGCATCACCGCCGAGAAGAGATAGAAGAAACCAGTTTTGGCGTCCATGATTCGAATCTTTCTGGATCAGGAGCCGCTTTAGCGGTACTTGGCATCGGCTGCCTTGGCAGCAGCGATGTCGGCTTCATAACGGTCACCCACAGCCAGCAACATGTCCTTGGTGAAGTACAGGTCGCCACGTTTTTCGCCGTGGTATTCAAAGATCTGCGTTTCCACGATCGAGTCGACCGGGCAGCTCTCTTCGCAGAAACCGCAGAAGATGCACTTGGTCAGGTCGATGTCGTAACGCGTGGTGCGACGCGAACCGTCGTCACGCACCGCAGACTCAATCGTGATCGCCATGGCAGGGCACACGGCTTCGCACAGCTTGCAGGCAATGCAGCGCTCTTCACCGTTTTCATAACGACGCAGTGCGTGCAGACCACGGAAGCGTGGCGACAGAGGTGTCTTCTCTTCAGGGAACTGGATGGTCACACGGGGTGACAAAGCCTTGCGGCCCGTCAGAGCCATGCCCTTGAACAGTTCCCAGAGCATGAAGCTCTTGAAGAAATCCTTGATGGAGAAAGGTGTAGCAGCAACAGCAGCCATTGGTGTCCCCGCTTAATTCCAAATATTCCAAGGCGAGTGCAGCCATGCACCCACGATGACCAGCCACACCAGCGTGACAGGGATAAAGATCTTCCAGCCCAGACGCATGATCTGGTCATAACGGAAGCGAGGGAATGTGGCGCGGATCCAGATAAACAGACTCACCACAATTGCCGTCTTCAGCGCCAGCCAGATCCAGCCGGGGATGAAGGACAACGCTTCTACAGGAGGCAGCCAGCCGCCCAGGAACATGATCACCGTCAGGATGGAGACCAGCCACATGCAGGCATATTCCGCCAGGAAGAAGATCGCAAAGCCCATGCCCGAGTACTCGACCATGTGACCAGCCACAATTTCAGACTCGCCTTCCACCACGTCAAAGGGGTGACGGTTGGTTTCAGCCACACCGGAAATCATGTAGACGAAGAAGATTGGCAGCAGGGGCAGCCAGTTCCAGGACAGGAAGCTCAGGCCCATGTCGGCAAAAGTACCCTGCCCTTGGCTCATCACGATCTGCGACAGGTTCATGCTGCCTGTCACCATGATCACGATCAGGAAACAGAAGCCCATGGCGATTTCATAGCTCACCATCTGTGCCGAAGCACGCAGCGCACCCAGAAAGGCGTACTTGGAGTTCGATGCCCAGCCCGCAATGATCACACCATACACCTCGATGGAGGTAATGGCCATCACCAGCAGCAGGCCTGCATTCACATTGGCCAGCGCGACGTCTGGGCCAAAGGGAATCACTGCCCAGGCAGCCAGCGCAGGCATGATGGACATCACAGGGCCTACATAGAACAGGCCCTTGGAGGCCACGGTGGGCATGATCAGTTCTTTGGTCAGCAGCTTCAAGCCGTCAGCGATAGGCTGCAGCAGACCCCAGGGACCCACACGGTTAGGGCCGGGACGCACCTGCATCCAGCCCAGGAACTTGCGCTCCCACAGTGTCAGATAGGCAATGGCCAGCATCAGCGGAACAATGACCGCCACAATGCCGAGCAAAATCCAGATAACTGGCCAGGCTGCGTCAGTCCACCAGGTGGCATCCACCAGGCCGGCGCCTGCAATCTTGAGTTCGTCAATCATGCGGCACCTCCCACTTGTGCCTGGCGTGCATCCGCTGTCAGTTGCAGCGATGGCGCACGACGGACAATGCTGTCCAGTTGATAGATGCTTGCAACCACGGGCTCAGCCACTGGGCCTGCTGGCACCTGAATGACGGTTTTTGTGGCATTGCTCAGAACCTGTGCGGGCACTTGTGTAGTGTCTGCACCGATGGCGGTACGCAGCACGTCCTGCGACGATTCATAGTCCACACCCTGGACACCCAGCAGGTTGGCCAGCACACGTAGCACCTTCCATGCAGGACGGGTTTCGCCCAGAGGCTTAACCACAGCGTGAAAGCTCTGCACGCGACCTTCGGCATTCACAAAGCTGCCAGAGGTTTCCGTGAAAGGAGCAATGGGCAGCAGCACGTCGCTGATGTCCAGATTGGTCTTGAATGGGCTGAGCGTCACCACCATTTCGGACTTGTTCAGCCCCTGCAGTGCCTGCTGACCCGCAGCGCTATCCAGCGCTGGTTCATTGTTCAGCAAGATGGTGGCCTTCAGACCCCCTGCGATCATCTGCGCCGCATGCAAGCCATTGGCCTGAGGCTGCGCCTTGACCCACTGTGCACCCACCGTGTTGGCAGCTTCCGTCAGATAACCCACGGTAGCGCCTGTCTGCTCGCCAATCCAGTTAGCCAGTGCCAGCAGCTCAGCTGCATGGGCGTGGTGAGCGGCTGCATTGCCCAGCAAGATCGCCTTGCGCTCACCAGCGATCAGCGCCTGTGCAATCGCATCAGCTTCAACATTGGCCTGACCCGCCACGGGTGCCTGCACGCCCTTGGCCTGTGCCACAGCAGCAGCCACATCGGCCAGTGCCTGCGCCCAGTCCTGTGCAGCAACCACCGAGGCTGTCACAGGCATGGCCCAGTCATAGACCTTGGCATTTAGTGCAAACACCTGGCAACCCTTCTTGGTGGCCTGGCGAATGCGCTGTGCGAACAGCGGATGGTCCTTGCGCAGGTTAGAGCCTACCACCAGCGCCGCTTGCAGATCCGACAGTGCAGCGATCGAAGTGCCTAGCCAGCGCACGCCTTCGGCTGCATTGAACTGAGCATGGCGCAGACGCCAGTCGATGTTGTCACTGCCAATACCACGCAGCAGCTGGCCGGTCAGGAACAACTCCTCCAGCGTGCTGTGCGGGCTGACCAGCGCACCAATGCTTTGGGCACCGTGCTGGTCCTTGATCTGTTTCAGACCATTGGCTACATATTCGAGCGCTGTCTGCCAGTCCACAGCCTTCCACTCGCCACCCTGCTTGATCATGGGCTGTGTCAGACGGTCTTCGCCGTTGAGCGCTTCATAAGAGAAACGGTCACGGTCGGCAATCCAGCATTCATTGACAGCTTCGTTCTCGAAAGGAACGACACGCATCACCTTGTGGTTCTTCACCTGCACGATCAGGTTGGCACCTGTGGAGTCATGGGGTGATACCGACTTGCGACGCGACAGCTCCCAGGTACGGGCGCTGTAACGGAAAGGCTTGCTGGTCAGTGCACCCACGGGGCACAGGTCAATCATGTTGCCGGACAGTTCCGAATCCACGGTATCGCCAGCCACAGTAGTGATCTCAGAGTGCTCACCACGGTTTACCATGCCCAGCTCCATGACGCCAGCGATTTCCTGGCCGAAGCGCACGCAGCGGGTGCAATGGATGCAGCGGCTCATCTCTTCCATGGAGATCAGCGGACCGACGTCCTTGTGGGGCACCACACGCTTTTCTTCTTCGTAGCGCGAACCTGTACCGCCGTAACCGACGGCCAGGTCTTGCAGCTGGCACTCACCGCCCTGATCGCAGATGGGGCAATCCAGGGGGTGGTTAATCAGCAGGAACTCCATCACCGATTGCTGCGCCTTGATGGCTTTCTCGCTCTTGGTACGAACGATCATGCCTTGCGTCACAGGCGTGGCGCATGCAGGCAAAGGCTTGGGCGCCTTTTCCACATCAACCAGGCACATGCGGCAGTTGGCAGCAATGGACAGCTTCTTGTGGTAGCAAAAGTGCGGAATGTAGGTGCCAGCCTTCTCAGCAGCATGCATGACCATGCTGCCGGGAGCGACCTCCACCTTCTTGCCGTCTAGTTCAATTTCAACCATATGTCTCTCGCCTCTCGCGATCAGGCAGCAGTGGAGCCAGACTTGGCAGCCGCGGCAATCTTGGCTTCAAATTCGTGGCGGAAATGCTTGATCATGGCGCGCACCGGCATGGCCGCTGCATCGCCCAGCGCACAAATGGTGCGCCCCATGATGTTGACGGACACGGAGTCCAGCAACTCGATATCTTCCGGACGGCCCTCACCTTCGTGGATGCGCTTGACCACACGCCACAACCAGCCTGTACCTTCACGGCATGGTGTGCACTGGCCACAGGACTCGTGCGAATAGAAGTAGGACAGGCGCAGCAGGCTTTCCACCATGTCACGCGAGTCGTCCATCACAATCACAGCGCCAGAACCCAGCATGGAACCTGCCTTGGAGATGGAGTCATAGTCCATCGTGCATTCCATGATGATGTCGGCAGGCAGCACTGGGGAAGACGAACCACCAGGAATCACAGCCTTGAGCTTGCGACCCGTGCGTACACCACCAGCCAGCTCCAGCAGCTTGCTGAAAGGCGTACCCAGTGGCACTTCATAGTTACCGGGCAGGTTCACATCACCGCTGACAGAGAAAATCTTGGTGCCGCCGTTGTTGGGCTTGCCGCACTCCAGATAGGCCTGACCACCGTTGCGGATGATCCATGGCACTGCCGCGAAAGTCTCGGTGTTGTTGATGGTCGTGGGCTTGCCATACAGACCAAAGCTGGCGGGGAATGGCGGCTTGAAGCGGGGCTGTCCCTTCTTGCCTTCCAGCGATTCCAGCAATGCGGTTTCTTCACCGCAGATGTAGGCGCCAAAACCATGGTGGGCATGCAGCTGGAAGCTGAAGTCAGAGCCCAGAATGTTGTTGCCCAGATAACCTGCGGCACGCGCCTCTTCCAGCGCAGCTTCAAAGCGTTCGTAGGCCTGGAAGATTTCGCCGTGGATGTAGTTATAGCCCACGGAGATACCCATCGCGTACGCGGCAATGATCATGCCTTCGATCACGATGTGGGGGTTGTGCATCAGGATCTCGCGGTCCTTGCAAGTGCCTGGTTCACCCTCGTCAGAGTTGCAAACCAGATACTTCTGACCGGGGAACTGACGTGGCATGAAGCTCCACTTCAGGCCAGTGGGGAAGCCCGCACCACCACGGCCACGCAGGCCAGATTCCTTCACGGTGGCAATGACTTCATCCTGCGTCATGCCATTGCCGCCGTCCTTGCCCAGCAGCTTCTTCAGAGCCTGATAACCACCACGCGCTTCGTAGTCCTTAATGGACCAGTTGCTGCCATCCAGACCTTCGTAGATCTGAGGGTTGATGTGGCGACCGTGAAAGCAGGTCTCGTTGCCCGAAGCAACGAACTTAGCCAGCACAGCATTGGCAGCAGGATTGTTCAAAATCGTGCTCATGCCTTACCCTCCGCAGCCTTGAGGCCATCGACGAGCGCGTCCAGCTTTTCGTTGCTCATGAAGCTGCACATGCAGCGATCGTTCACCAGCATCACTGGGGCATCCGCACAAGCACCCAGGCACTCAGACTGCTGCAGTGTAAACAGTCCATCAGGCGTGGTTTCCCCCATCTTGATGCCCAGCTTTGCTTCCAGATGGTGCAGTGCGTCGTAGCCATTGCGCAGCTTGCAAGGCAGGTTGGTGCAGACGTTCAACTTGTACTTGCCCACGGGCTTCTGGTTGTACATGTTGTAGAACGTCGTGACTTCGTGGACAGCAATCTCAGGCATGCCCAGCACTTCAGCGATGACTGCCTCGCTCTCAGGACTTACCCAGCCCAGCTCCTGCTGCACGATGGACAGACATGCCATCACTGCAGATTGCTTCTGGTCTTCCGGGTACTTGGCCACTTCGCGCGCAAAACGCGCTTTGGTCGCTTCAGTAATCATCGGTCAATCTCTCCGAACACGATATCCATGGTGCCGATCACTGCCACCACGTCGGACAACATGTGGCCGCTGACCACTTCGTCCATCATTGCCAAGTGCGCAAAACCTGGTGCACGAATCTTCAGGCGATATGGCTTGTTGGCGCCATCACTCACCATGTAGATACCAAACTCGCCCTTGGGGTGCTCCACCGCTGCATAAGCCTCGCCTTCCGGTACACGGAAGCCTTCGGTAAACAGCTTGAAGTGGTGGATCAGCGACTCCATGTTGGACTTCATGTCCTCGCGGGAAGGTGGCGCCACCTTGTGGTTTTCCGTGATGACGGGGCCGGGGTTGGCACGCAACCATTTCACGCACTGCTTGATGAGTTCATTGGACTGGCGCATTTCAGCCACACGCACCAGGTAGCGGTCATAGCAGTCGCCCGTCTTGCCTACGGGGATGTCGAAATCCAGCTCGTCGTAGACTTCATAGGGCTGCTTCTTGCGCAAGTCCCACGCAATGCCAGAGCCACGCAGCATGGGGCCGGTAAAACCCATGTTCAGTGCACGCTCAGGCGTCACCACGCCAATACCCACCATACGCTGCTTCCAGATACGGTTGTCCGTCAGCAGATGTTCATACTCGTCCACACACTTGGGGAAGCGGTTGGTGAAGTCTTCGATGAAGTCCAGCAGCGAGCCCTGACGGTTGGCATTGAGCTTTTCAATACCCTTGGCATTGCGCACCTTGCTGGCCTTGAACTGGGGCATGGTGTCAGGCAGATCACGATAGACGCCACCGGGACGGAAGTAAGCTGCGTGCATGCGCGCGCCAGAAACGGCTTCGTACATGTCAAACAGGTCTTCACGCTCACGGAAGGTGTACATCAGCACGGTCGATGCGCCACAGTCCATGCCGTTGGAGCCCAGCCACATCAGGTGATTGAGCAGGCGTGTGATTTCGCTGTACATCACACGGATGTACTGCGCACGCTTGGGCACCTCAATGCCCAGCAGCTTTTCGATCGCCAGACAGTAAGCGTGCTCATTGCACATCATGGACACATAGTCCAGGCGGTCCATATAGGGCAGCGACTGGATATAGGTCTTGTGCTCAGCAAGCTTTTCTGTAGCACGGTGCAGCAGTCCCACGTGGGGGTCAGCGCGCTGCACCACTTCACCGTCCAGTTCCAGCACCAGACGCAGCACACCGTGCGCTGCCGGGTGCTGAGGACCAAAGTTGATAGAGTAATTTTTGATTTCAGCCATGATCGTCAACCAGCAGGCTCAAGTGCCTGTCAGTGCAGGCCTCCGTAGTTCTCTTCACGGATGATGCGTGGCGTGTTTTCGCGCGGCTCAATCGTGACAGGTTGATAGACCACGCGACGCTGTTCAGTGTCGTACGCCATTTCGACGTGACCAGACAGCGGGAAGTCCTTGCGGAAAGGATGACCGATAAAGCCGTAATCGGTCAGGATGCGGCGCAGGTCCGTATGCCCTTCGAACACGATGCCAAACAGGTCAAACGCTTCTCGCTCAAACCAGTTGGCGCTGCTCCACAAGTTCATCACGGATGGAACCATGGGGAAGTCATCATCAGCGCAGTAAGTGCGCACGCGGATACGCTGATTCAAGCTGACGGACAGCAGGTGTACCACAACTGCAAAGCGAGAACCCTCGGTTCCCATGTCTTTGTAAGTCGAATAGTCCACACCACACAGATCAATCAGTTGTTCAAACTGACAGCCTGGTGTGTCGCGCAGCTTGCGCATGACTTCAAGGTAATTTGAGGAAGCAACTTCGACAGTTACTTCCCCGAGCTTAATGGTAACGCTGCGGACTTGGTCGCCCAATGCAGCAGCCACCAGATCCCGAAGTGCTTCGGGCTGAATAGCAAAAGCGGACATCCTCTCGGCTCCTTAAACGCGGGCGATGGTGTTCGTGCGGCGAATTTTTTGCTGCAGCTGGATGATGCCGTAGATCAGCGCTTCGGCTGTGGGCGGGCAGCCCGGCACATAAACATCCACTGGAACAATACGGTCGCAGCCACGCACGACCGAGTAGCTGTAGTGGTAGTAGCCACCACCATTGGCGCACGAGCCCATCGAGAGCACCCAGCGAGGCTCTGACATCTGGTCATACACCTTGCGCAAAGCGGGCGCCATCTTGTTGCACAGCGTACCCGCCACAATCATCAGGTCTGACTGACGGGGCGAGGGACGAAACACTTCCGCTCCGAAACGCGCCAAGTCATAGCGAGCAGCAGCAGCGTGCATCATCTCCACAGCGCAGCACGCCAAACCGAATGTCATTGGCCAGATAGAGCCGGTCTTGGCCCAGTTCACTACGGCGTCATAGCTCGTAGTGACGAAGCCTTCCTTCATCACGCCTTCAATCATCGTGTGTCCTTTTTTGAGGAGTGCGTGTACTTATTCCCAGTTCAGAGCGCCCTTTTTCCATTCGTAGACAAAGCCAACGACAAGGACGGTCAGAAAGATGAGAACAGCGACGAAACCGGTCATGCCTACGTCTTGCAGCGCAACGGCCCAAGGCAGCAGGAAAGCGATTTCCAAGTCAAACAGGATGAAGAGAATGGCGATCAGATAGAAGCGAACGTCGAACTTCATTCGAGCGTCTTCGAAAGCTTCAAAGCCACATTCGTAAGGGGAATTCTTGGCAGCGTCTGGGCGATTGGGACCCAAGATATAGCCAAGTACGAGGGGAACTACTCCCACAGCGATGCCCACCAAGATGAAAAGCAGGACCGGGAGATATTGCTCGAGGTTCATGTGAGGTCGCGTCTTCCGCTTGTTGACCTTGCCCCGACCACTGCCTGATCATGGGCAGGCTGTATTTATGATGGTGCCGTCGGCGAGACTCGAACTCGCACAGCTTTCGCCACTACCCCCTCAAGATAGCGTGTCTACCAATTCCACCACGACGGCTTGAAGTCTCAAAATGCTCAGATCGCATGAGGCGCCCCCTCTAACTGGGCTATAGCTCTCCGAGCAATCCCTGAATTCTAGCCTGAAAATCACCGTACAAAAGTAATTTTCAGGCGTTTGATTCAATTATTTCGAGAGAATCGCATCCGCACCCTTGACAGGCGCTGCAGGCACAGAGTCATCCACCACCGCTGGCTCAGCAGCAGGTGCTGCAGGCACAGTCACTGGCACGCTTTCGAGCACACTACCCGTGCTGGCTGGACGCTGATTGCCCAGATATGCCAGCGCCAGTGTCGACACCAGAAATACCGTTGCCAAAACCGCTGTACTGCGGGACAAAAAGTTGGCACTGCCACTGGCGCCAAACAGGCTGCCCGAAGCGCCACTGCCAAACGCAGCACCCATGTCCGCACCTTTACCGTGCTGCATCAAGATCAGACCAATCATGGCCAGTGCCGACAGGATCTGCACCGCCAAAATCAATGTCGCAAACGCGCTCATTCCTACTCCTTCGTTAAAACTCAGGCAACAGCCATCAGTTGGCCGCTGCAATGATCTGCAAAAAGTCTGCCGCCTTCAGCGAAGCGCCACCCACCAGACCGCCATCGATATCAGGCTGCGCCAGCAGCTGTGCAGCATTCGCCGCATTCATGCTGCCGCCATAGAGCAACGGCACGCGCGCCGCATGCTCTGTTGCAGCTGCCAGCTGAGCACGCAGTACTGCATGCACAGCCTGTGCCTGCTCAGGCGTTGCCGTCTTGCCGGTACCAATGGCCCACACAGGCTCATAGGCCACAACGACTTCGCTGATGCAATGGCCCAGCTGCTGAATCACAGCTGCCAGCTGGCGCTTGACGACTTCTTCAGTCTTGCCAGCTTCTCGCTCTTCCAGAGTCTCACCCACACAAACAATGGGAGTGATGCCCTTGGCCAATGCAGCCTGCGCCTTGGCCGCCACCACAGCGTCTGTTTCACCATGGTACTGACGTCGCTCGGAGTGCCCGACCAAGGTGTAACGCACACCAAACTCTTTGAGCATGTCTGCAGACACTTCACCGGTGTATGCACCCTTTTCATGCTGCGACACATCCTGTGCAGCCAGCGCAATGGACGAACCCTGCACCAGCGCCTGCACCTGCGACAGATACAGTGAAGGAACAGCTACTCCGACACCGCAGGTCAGCGCAGCAGGCATACCCTGCACCAGCGCAGACAGCAACTCTGCATTGGCTTGCAGGCTGCCATTCATCTTCCAGTTGCCAACAATCAGTTTTTTCTTCATGGGGTCACAACATCATCAAGACAGATGGATCTCATACCGTGATGCAGCAGGCTTATCTGGTTACGCAAAAAGGATTTAAGCCAAATATGGCTTAAACCCTTGTGTCGCAAGCGATAAAAGCTCACATCTCGATAGCAGCACCACTATTCAGTGATGCCGCCACAAAGCTTACGCTTTATTGCTGCTGAGGCTGCTCGCCAGCCTCAGGTGCTGCGCGGTGTTCACCACGAGGCTGACGCTCGGCACGCTCTGCACGCTCTGCAGGTGCAGGACGCTCCAGCAGCGCCTTCATGGACAGCTTCACGCGACCCTTGTCGTCAGTTTCCAGCACCTTGACCTTCACAACCTGACCCTCCTTCAGGTAGTCAGTCACCTTCTCTACGCGCTCGTGGGCGATCTGGCTGATGTGCAGCAGACCATCCTTGCCGGGCAGCAGGTTCACCAGTGCGCCGAAGTCCAGAATCTTGACGATGGGGCCTTCATAGATCTTGCCGATCTCCACTTCAGCCGTGATCTCTTCGATGCGCTTCTTGGCAGCCTCCGCCTTGTCGCCGTCGGTTGCAGCGATGGTGATGGTGCCGTCTTCCTCGATATTGATCTGGGTACCGGTTTCTTCGGTCAGCGCACGGATAGTGGCGCCACCCTTGCCGATCACATCACGGATCTTCTCGGGGTTGATCTTCATCGTGAACAGCTTGGGCGCGAAGGAAGAGATTTCCGCCTTGGCTTCACCCATGGCTTCCTGCATCTTGCCCAGGATGTGCATGCGCGCTTCCTTGGCCTGAGCCAGTGCCACTTGCATGATTTCCTTGGTGATACCCTGGATCTTGATGTCCATCTGCAGGGCGGTAATACCGTTGGTCGTACCGGCCACCTTGAAGTCCATGTCGCCCAGGTGATCCTCGTCACCCAGAATGTCGGTCAGCACGGCAAAGCGGTTGTCTTCCTTGATCAGGCCCATGGCGATACCCGCCACGTGCGCCTTCATGGGTACACCAGCATCCATCAGCGACAGGCAGCCGCCGCACACCGAAGCCATGGACGAAGAACCGTTGGATTCCGTGATTTCCGACACCACGCGAACGGTGTAAGGGAATTCGTCCTTGGAAGGCAGACAAGCCACCAGTGCGCGCTTGGCCAGACGACCGTGACCGATTTCGCGGCGCTTGGTCGAACCCATGCGACCGACTTCACCGGTTGCAAAAGGAGGCATGTTGTAGTGGAAGATGAAGGAATCATCAAACTCACCCGCCAACGCGTCGATCTTCTGTGCATCACGCTCTGTACCCAGCGTGGTCACAACCAGCGCCTGGGTTTCGCCGCGTGTGAACAGGGCCGAACCGTGGGTGCGAGGCAGCACGGAAGTACGGATTTCGATGGGGCGCACAGTACGTGTGTCACGGCCGTCGATACGGGGCTCACCTGCCAGAATCTGCGAGCGCACGATGCGTGCTTCGATGTCAAACAGCATGCCTTCGACCTTGACAGCATCGAACTCCACGCCTTGCGCGGCCAGCGCATCCTTGACCTTGGCATAGGCCTCGCGGCAGGCTTGCGTACGCACTTGCTTGTTACGCTGCTGATAGGCTGCGCGCAGCAGCTCTTCACCCAGCTCGGTCACCTTGGCGATCAGCGCCTCATCCTTGGCTGGAGGCGTCCAGTCCCAAGCGGGCTTGCCACCTTCACGCACCAGATCATGGATGGCGTCAATTGCAATCTTGCCTTGCTCGTGGCCATAGACCACAGCACCCAGCATCACTTCTTCAGGCAGTTGCTGCGCTTCGGATTCCACCATCAGCACAGCGGTTTCAGTACCTGCCACCACCAGATCCATCAGCGAATCCTTGCGCTGCGTCTGACCGGGGTTCAGCACGTATTCGCCATTGATGTAACCCACGCGGGCAGCACCAATAGGACCATTGAAAGGAATGCCAGACACAGCCAGCGCTGCGGAAGTGGCAATCATGGCGGCGATGTCGGCATCCACTTCAGGGTTCAACGAGATGGTGTGGATCACCACGTGCACATCGTTGTAGAAACCTTCGGGGAACAGAGGACGGATAGGACGGTCGATCAGACGCGAAGTCAGCGTTTCCAGCTCCGAGGGCTTGGCTTCACGCTTGAAGAAGCTGCCAGGGATCTTGCCGGCTGCGTAGGTCTTCTCGATGTAGTCCACGGTCAGAGGGAAGAAATCCTGACCAGCCTTGGCCTGCTTGGAGCCCACCACGGTAGCCAGTACCACGGTGTCGTCCATATTCACCAGCACAGCACCGGAAGCCTGGCGTGCAATTTCGCCCGTTTCCATGGTGACCGTGTGCTGACCCCACTTGAAAGTCTTGGTGACCTTGTTGAACATCGTCATGTATTTACTCCTGTTTATATAGCTGGATACGCTCATCCAGCCTTGATTTGGAGGCAAAACAGAACACGATGCCATTCCAGAAGCGCGCTAGCAGCTATCAAAACAAGAGCCAACACGTTATTGGAATGACACAGCTTCGCTCTGTTTGCCTGTTCCAAAGTAAAAAACGCCTGAGCTAGGCAATCTAACTCAGGCGTTCCGATCTTGCACTGTGCTTACTTACGCAGGCCCAGCTTGGCGATCAGCGCTGTGTAACGCTCTGCGTCCTTAGCCTTCAGGTAGTCCAGCAGCTTGCGACGACGGCTCACCATACGCAGCAGGCCACGACGACCGTGGTGGTCCTTGGCGTGTTGCTTGAAGTGGGGAGTCAGTTCGTTGATGCGAGCAGTCAGCAGAGCCACTTGCACTTCTGGGCTACCAGTGTCGTTTTCGGAACGAGCATTGGCCTTGACAACTTCAGCCTTCTTATCGGCAGCGATCATTTTGATTTCCTTCATTAGCAGCCGGCTTCTTCAAGCCAGCCTTGGTTACTTGCGCCACGGGCTGGAAGGGCTCGCAGCGTGCGTCTTGCACCATGCAAAACCTGACTATTGTACCTGATGCGCCTATTGACCAGAAAACTGTGGCGCATCCCTGTCTGCAGATGGCTAGGGCGTGTTCACGTAAAGCTTGGGAATTCGCGTTGAAGGCTTGGGGATGGGATGCTAGGCGCGGTGGCGCAGCAATGCCGAGCGCCTTGCAAGCCGCCGCAACAACGCAGACCGCCCCAAGCCTTCAACCCCATTTGTGATCTCCATCATCAGGGGCAGCGAACCCAATGTTGATGTGAACACGCCCTAGAGCAAGGTCAATACCCGCACCAGATGACCATGCCATGCTTGCCACTCATCCCCTACAAAGGTCACGCTGGTCAGACATACCAACAAAGACCTACTGCTCTTTGCTAACTTCTCCTACATGCCTCATTGCCTACCAACCATCAAGAAAACGAACCGCCTGCGCCAGACAGGCCTGACTTTGGTTGAGCTCATGACCACCCTCGCCATACTGGCTGTGCTCGCCGCTATTGCAGCACCCAGCTTTACATCACTGTTTGAGCGCTGGCGTACCAGCCAGGCCATCTCAGCCTTTGAGTCGACCCTGGCTTTTGCACGCTCGGAAGCCATTCGCCGCGGAGGAGGCATCTCCATCATTCGAAGCACTACGCAAGATTGTGGCGGCCAGGCCAGCAACGCATGGCAATGTGGCTGGACTGTCAGTCTGGACAGCAATGCCGACGGAACCGCTGACGCCAACACTGCGCCACTCCAAATCGTAGAAGCACTGCGAAGCACCACAGCTACAGCTTCCGGAAATGCAGGATTTATTGCAGTGGACCGCTGGGGTGCTCTGAGACTGAACAACACATCCACCAACTTTAGCCTGCAGGTCATGCCCAAAGGCAAGAACATCAGCCAGGGCAGCACGCTGTGCATCTACCCCGGTGGCCGTTTGCAACAGACCAAAGGCTCCTCAAGCTGCTGATCGCCACCGCCAGTCCATTTCCGGAACAAAACGGTAACCACATTTGCTATAGAAGAGGCTTGGACATGCAACTTTTCTTAGTCATGACAACTGCTTACACACACCAGCAGGGCGGCTTGACTTTGGTTGAAGCACTCACTGCCCTGGCCATTCTCTCCATCTTGGCGGCCATCGCCCTCCCCCAGTTCCGCGAACTCCATGAGCGCTGGCAGGTCACGCAAGCCGTACGTGCCATGGAGTCTTCACTGATGCTCGCACGCTCCGAAGCCATCAGACGTGGCGGCGGCATTGGCATGCGCAAGTTCGGTAACGAACCTGGTGGCTGTCAAAACGCCGGCACCAATCAAGAGTGGGGGTGTGGCTGGTTTATCTATGAAGATGTAAATGGCAATGGGTCATGGAATAAAACCCAAGACCGCATATTGCATGAGTTGCGACTGACAGGCTCAGTCAACGTAATGCACAACTCAGGCGGAGTCAATATCAAATTTGACCGCTATGGCAAGGCCAGCGGTTTGAATGCCAAAGGATTTAAATTTCTCCCAGAGCGCACAGGAACTCAGTCTTCCTACGCACAAACTCTCTGCATGAGTTCTGGGGGAAGAATTCGAATCATTAAAGACTATAGTGATTGCAAAAAATGAAAATTCGCAATTTATATCAGCAAGGCATCACTCTGCTAGAGTCACTTATTGCCATAATTGTCATCGCATTAGGAGTTCTTGGGATTTTAGGAATACAAATGCGTACACTGAACAACACCCAAAATAGCTTGTATCGAACCCAAGCCATCAGACTCATTGACGACTTAAGCGAAAGAATTGCAGCAAACCCCAATGCATTATTAAATATAAAAGAATATATAACTACAAACTGGGGTAATAACCAAGAATTCTCACAAAACTGCAAAACCGAAAAATGTAGCAATGAAAATCTCGCAAAATATGATTTACTCCAATGGAGAAATAGTGTTAAAAACTCCCTACCACTTGGAGATGCCAGAACTTTTATCTCTGATGACGAGGCCAGCGTAGCAGACAACAAAAGACAACTTGGCGTAATGATCGCATGGCGAATGAATGAAAACAATAATAGCCAAGAATACCTTGAACCACTGAATGCCGCCACTGATAGTGGCAACACAGTCAGCTGCCCAGATAATCACACCTGCCATTTGCAGTACATACCTCTTCTTGCAAGATGTGCTCCATATTACGCATCCAATACCACTAAAGTTTTTTGCCCAGGCTCATGACTTATCAGACATCAAAAAACTACCCTGCGCCACAGAATCAAAGAGGCTTATCCCTTATTGAACTTCTCGTTGGCATAGCGATTAGTTTATTAATCATTGCCGTCGCTTTGGGCGCCATTGTTGCCTCACGCAGCATTACTGGCAGCGTTGATGACAGCGGCCAACTACAACAGCAAGCCTCGCACATTTTTCGCGTAATGGGAAAGCAATTAAGGCAAGCCGGCTCCCTCAAACTCAGCCTTTCTACACAAGGAAATGAGGACGATGCTGACATCAATGATCCCGTGGCTTTTGAAATAGCCACCGCCGACTTCAACCCCAAAACAGATACTATCAGTGGAATAGAAAAGCCTAAAGACAATCAATTCAAATTAACCACCGCCTATAGCAACTACAGAGAGCTGATTTACAGCTCCAATAACAAAGAGTCTTTACAACGTGATTGCCTCGGTGAAAATGGCACAGATACAGTCATCAGAAATCATTTCACCTTGAGAGACAGCAATCTTGTATGCGCTGGCGTTAACAACAACGCCCCTCAACCCATTGCAAACAATGTTGCTGAATTTGAAGTACTCTATCTGATTCAATCATCTGCAGCAGCCGGTTCACCACAGCTTCAATACATCACTGCTAATAGTGTTGGCACAGGCCATTGGCACAATGTGTATGCCGTCGAAGTTTGCATAGTCTTATATGGCAATGAAATAATCAACCTTCCCAAAGACAGCAATTACACAAACTGCCAGGGAAAAAACGTAGATATGAGTACATTGACAGGCAATCGCGCACGCAGGATGCATAAAGTTTTTCGAAATGTATTTCAACTGCGTAGCCAAGGATTAATTGGCACCCTATAAAGCCATTTTTCATAAATATGCTTAAACACCACTCAAGTCAACCCACCCTCCCCAAGCAACATGGGGCCACATTGTATGTGGTGATTGTATTGGTGATGCTATCGATGCTTCTGGCACTTTGGGCTTCGCGTACATCTATATTTGGAGAAATGATAGTAGGCAATGATGCTGACTATCAACGCGCCTTTGAAGCAGCACAAGCATTATTGCAGGATGCAGAACTAGATATTCGTCGTGAAAATTCCAATGGATCGATTTGCATCTCCGATGGCAGCAATCCTTACTTATGTAGAAAAGGAATTGCACCATATGGTATGCCCAGCGAGGAACAAGATGTTACGCTCCTACTCGCAAATTTGGAAAGCATTAGCAGTGGCCCTCAATGCCGTCATGCCGTCTGTGCAAAACGTGTTGGAAAACAGGATTTTTGGAACAATACAGATAAAAGCAAGGGCATTACGTTAGCGCAAATGGAAAACGCCGGTGTTCCTAGTGATGCTTCAAAGCCGCCGATTGGAGCTCGTTATGGCCAATACACAGGAGCTACTATCGGCGCCACCAGCAACCCCATATTGGCATATCGTGGAGATGACCCTTTACGAGGAGGCTGGTACTGGATCGAGATCATGCGTTACGACTCACAGACTGCAAGCTCATCCAATTTAATTGCCACAGAAACTGGAATGTCTTCGACCCAATACCTTCCATTGCAGCTTGATATCAATATCGTTTATCGTATTACAGCTGTCGCACATGGCATAAAACCCAATACACAGGTAGTTCTGCAACAGACCTACGCACGAAATCGACTTAAAGATTAGATCTATTTACTTGCATTATTTTATTACTGAATTCAATAATTTAGTATAAGGAGCTTGTTATGCACAGCACCCACTCTCTTTTCCACAAGCATTCCATCGCTTTAGCCGCCGTCGCTGCGCTCACCTCTACCGGCGCATTAGCACTTGATCTTGCCCAATCTCCACCAGGTAAATTAAACCCCTATGTTGCACCCAACGTCATTATCACTATTGATGACTCCGGAAGCATGGATTATGCCATAGCATTGAGAGCAAATGGGAATGCTCAGTACGGCAGCCCTAGAACCGGCCCAGGATATACAGAACCAAAACCCGATGGAACATGGGAATCAACCGCAAAACGTATTAATGTACTGAAATATACTGTAAACAAGGTATTTAGCAATAAAACTTTACTACCCAACCATGGTGAGGGCAGATCAATTCGTTTTGCATGGCAAGCAATGCATAATAATGGGAGATCTGATGGGGCCGATACTGTAGATCGTACCGATTTTAAAAAAAATTCGATGCGATACTTAGATGAAGCACATAGAAAAAATTTTTTAGACTTTATTGATAAATTATATGCTAATAGTGGAACACCAACGCATAAAGTTATGGCACAAGCTCACCATTACATGAGCAAAAGTGCGGAAAGTTTTAACGATAAAAAATACAGCCCTTGGGCATATAAACCAGGAGAACAAGCGGAGCCATTTTTAGGATGCCGCAGAAGTTATCATATTTTAATGTCTGATGGTGGCTGGCAAACCAATCCAACACAGAATCAAAAGCCAGGAAATGTAGATGGCGGTGCCTCTTTTACCTTACCAGATGGCACCCCCTACTACAAGGTCAAACCATATGCTGACAGCTATAACGACATGGTTGCTGACTGGGCATTTAAGAGCTGGGCAACCAATCTTCAGCCAAGCTTATATAACAAAGATGACAAAACAAAACAAATTTCTCTGACCAGCGAATATCGAAAAGCACCTCCAGAAGAAAACTTTGGCAAAGATAAAGATGGCAAAGATGCCATTTTGAAAAAATACTGGAATCCTCGTTACGACCCAGCAAATTGGCCGCATTTATCAACTTACACGATTGGTTTCAGCAAGGCTGCAACCACATGGCGCGGTGCATCCAGCATTCAAAGACCACCAAATACACATATTGTTCCATTTAGTTATGATGCAGGCCACAATGGTAGTTTGCCAGACTTCATTAATGGAAAGATTTACTGGCCACAGTTACACACATATACAGAATCGACCAAAAATCCACTAGATTTATGGCACTCAGCTTTAAATGGTCGTGGTCGTTTTTATGCGGTAGAAAAGGCAGAAGATCTTGAAAAAGCTTTTGTTGATATTATTGGTGCCATCAATGCAGAAAATGAATCCAGCGTAGGTTCATTAGCAGCCAATGGCTTCTCCAATTATGACAAAGATGTCAACACCTACAGCACTTTCTACGATCCCAAAGAAATGTGGAAAGGCTATATCAAGAGCTCAAAATTAACAAAGGACAATACATATGAAGATGCTTGGGGTGGAAAAACTACAGCAGATTTTCTAGATGCGCTTGCATCGCATGAAAGCCGAAATATATTGACTTGGAATGATGGCACGAAAAAAGGCAGTGCATTCCAATGGGGCAATATAGGAAGCTCACAACAAGCAAACCTTAATAAAAAATCTAACGAATCTACAGATACCCAAGGACGCAATAGGCTACTTTATATCCGAGGTGATCGCTCCAACGAAGCATCCAAGAACAGCACTATCGGCTTCCGCAATCGAACCAGCCGACAGGGCGACATCATTAACTCCAATGTCTGGTATGTGGGAACACCGGTCAGCAACTACTCGCTGCCTGGATACACCAAATTTGTGCGAGAAAATACGGTAGATAAAAGACCTCCAATGATTTATGTAGGAGGCAATGATGGCATGCTTCACGGCTTCGCAGCAAATGATGGCACGGAAAAAATTGCATACGTCCCAAGGGCTGTTTACCCCAATCTAGCCAGATTAACATGGCCAAGCTTTGACGATAACCATCGATATTTCGTTGATGGCTCCCCCATGACGGGGGATATCGATATCGGAACATCTACACCCAACTGGCGTACCATGCTGCTTGGTACACTTGGTGCAGGCGGGAAAGGGTATTTCGTTTTAGATGTTACAGATCCCAGTTCCTTTAAGGAAAATAATTCTAAAAATATTGTTGTCATGGATAAATCCATGCATGCAGACGAGCCTATAAACTGCCAAGGGAAAGCATGCCTGGATATTGACGAAGCGGATATTGGTCATATTTTTTCCACACCCACTCTAGATGACACCAACCCGTTGCGAGCCACACAAATCAGCCTTTTGAATAATGGCAGATGGGCCGCAATTATGGGCAATGGATACAATAGCAAAAATGAACGCCCAGTCTTATTAATTCAATATCTTGACGGCGATAAGAAACTTCTGCGTATCCCTGCCACTGATACCACTCTCACCGCATGTACCGCAGAGGAAAAGGCGAAAAATCATGAAAATCCATGCCATAACGTCACAGAAAATGGACTTTCAGCACCACGACTGGTAGACATTAATGGCGATGGCAAACCTGATTTCGTATATGCAGGTGACCTCAAAGGAAATATCTGGAAATTCGAAATAGGTGAAAAAGATGCAAGCAAATGGAGGGTTGCCTTTGACGGAAAACCTCTTTATACCGCTTTAGGAGGTACTCCTGGATCTCCTGATACTCGCACAATCCGTCAACCGATTACTGCAGCACCCAGCGTAAAGGCCAACGATCGCAGTTATATCGTAGGGAGTGGATCCTCAGCTACCACAAAGATGGTGGGAGGCATGATGATCGCATTTGGAACAGGGGAAAATATCACCACCGTAGACCCAGAGAATACGAATGTACAGACTATATACTCAGTGCTCGACAACACAAGATATGTCATCAAATATGATGCAAGCACCAAAACAAATTATGTAGTCAGCCATAATGGTAATAGCGCCTTATCCATTCCAGCTCCAGAACCAGCAGGAATTGGCGTCAGCAAACTTGCGAAAAAACAAATCAATTCAACCGAATATAAAGGCGAAAGCTCAAGCAAAGACTTTGTTTTCTGGAAAATGGCTGACACAACAAAAGTTGATTGGTCGACTCAAAAAGGATGGTATATGGACCTTCCTCAAACAGGTGAACGTTTGCTCAAAAACATCACCCCCTACGATGGCAGCAATATTTTGGCAATTTATTCACAAGTTCCTGCCAAAGGATCACGCACGAAAAGTGATGCCGAGAGCTGCGAGCAGACTGCTGTTGATGAAGAGCGTCAATATTTGACCCTTATTAATATCATGGATGGAGAGCGCCCAAGCGTTCAGCTTCTCGATCAAAATGGCGA
Organism: Comamonas kerstersii; assembly: GCF_002056725.1. Classification (NCBI taxonomy): domain Bacteria; kingdom Pseudomonadati; phylum Pseudomonadota; class Betaproteobacteria; order Burkholderiales; family Comamonadaceae; genus Comamonas; species Comamonas kerstersii. Next base: position 388,334 of record NZ_CP020121.1, read on the forward strand.
TGGATCTTACGATTTAGCCTTAGACAACTATGTATCTCGCGCACAAGTAGCAAAGGGAGGACATATTCAAGTCACCGGAAAAAATAAAGTTACCGATATTGGCAATGGTGGGACTACCAATGGTGGGACGCTTGAATTGGCACGCATGCCTGAACAATCCATGCGTCCCAGCTGGCGTCAGCTGCAATAAGATGGTTCTACGATGAAAAGCAAACTACACCACTCATCCAGAGGCTTTACGCTGATAGAACTCATGATTGTTGTCGCAGTCATCGGCATCCTTGGCGCTATTGCCTATCCCAGCTATACCGAATATGTCATGCGCAGCCATCGTACAGATGCCCGTATGGGGCTGCTGCAAGCACAGCAATGGCTGGAGCGTGCAGCAACAGCAACCGGGCTTTATCCCACCACCCTGCCAGCTTCGCTCACCTGGGCGAACGACAGCAGCAAGCGCTACGTCATTAGTTTTGCCAACGGCAACACCAATGCCGCATTTACGCTGACGGCAACGCCCAAGCCAAACAGCCCTCAAACCAAGGACAAATGTGGCACGCTCACTCTTACTCACACGGGACAACGAGACATAAAAGACCAGCCCTCAGGCAGCACCATGACCGCCGCTGACTGCTGGAACCGCTAAGCTGTCCCAAATAGAGCCGCCTGCGTTACCATCCAGCCGCCATGACTGAAGTAACGCAAAGCTCCATCTATATGCAACAAGCGCTTGACCTGGCCCGTCAAGCGCTTTTTCTATCCAACCCCAATCCGCGCGTGGGCTGCGTGCTGGTGTCTGCGCAAGGGCAGGTCATCGGCCAGGGCTTTACCCAGCAGGCCGGCGGTCCGCATGCCGAGGTCATGGCGCTGCGTGATGCTGCGACCCGTGGCAATACCACCCGGGGGGCAACGGCCTATGTGACGCTGGAGCCCTGCTCCCACACCGGGCGCACCGGCCCTTGCTGCCATGCGCTGATCGAAGCGGGCATTGCCAAGGTGGTCTGCGCCATTACAGACCCCAACCCGCAGGTGGCAGGCAATGGCTTTGCCAAGCTGCGCGCAGCAGGCGTGCACGTGGAAATGGATGACGCAGCAGGCCAAGCCTGCCGCGAGCTGAACATTGGCTTCTTCAGCCGCATGGTGCGCGGCACGCCCTGGGTGCGCATGAAGGCCGCTACCTCGCTGGACGGGGTGACTGCTTTGCACAATGGCCAGAGCCAGTGGATCACCGGGCCCGCAGCCCGTGCGGATGGTCATGCCTGGCGTGCCCGGGCCTGCGCGATTCTGACGGGGATTGGCACCGTGCTACAAGACAACCCCCGCCTGAATGTGCGTGAGGTGCAGACACCACGCCAGCCCAGGATTGTGGTGGTGGACAGCAAGCTGGACATGCCGCTGGATGCTCATGTTTTAAAAGCACCTGGCGCTTGTACTATCTACACTTCAAGCACAAATGCACCGAAAACCCATGCTTTGCAAGCGCTAGGCGCTACAGTTGTTGTAATGCCCAATGCAGCAGGCAAAGTGGATCTGGCCGCCATGCTGCGCGATCTGGCAGCGCGCGGCACGAATGAGCTGCATGTAGAAGCAGGCTTTAAGCTCAACGGCTCCCTGATCCGCGAAGGCCTGGTCGATGAACTGCTGCTGTATATGGCCCCTAAACTGCTCGGCACAGGCGGCATGGGCATGGCCAACTTCGGGCCGCTGGATGCGCTGACGCAGGCCTTGCCGCTGCAATGGCATGATGTGCAGCGCATTGGCGATGATGTCCGCATCGTGGCCCGGGTTGCCGGGCGCGATCAGTTTTAGGACGACTTCGCCCAGCCCATCTGTTGCCTGCCTCTGCCATGCCATCCACAGCACCCACCCCCTACCCTGCTGGACTGCGTACTGCCGTGCGCGCCCTGCTGTGCATGCTGGCGTTGCTGCTGTCCGCCTGTGGCAGTCTGCCCTCCATGCCTGCGCGCACAGCCAGCCATGCGCTACCCCAGCCGCAGAGCACACCTTTGGGCCAGATGGTGCAGGCACAGCGCACAGCAGCAGACACGCCCTACGGCTCCGGCTTTGTGCTGCTGGGCGGGGCCGATGCTGCATTTGCCAGCCGCCTGGCCCTGGTGGAAGCGGCCACGCAGACGCTGGACCTGCAGTACTACGCCATCCATGCCGACCCCAGCACGGCACGCCTGCTGCACGCCATTGTGCAGGCGGCCCAGCGCGGGGTACGGGTGCGCATACTGCTGGATGACTTTCACAGCGCAGGCAAGAACGCACAGATCATGCGCATGGCCTTTGTGCCCGGCATTGAGATGCGCATGTTCAACCCGCTGACGGGGCCGCGTGGCTCCACCGTCATCCGCACGCTGACCACGCTCACCGACTTTCAGCGTGCCCAGCAGCGCATGCACAACAAGCTGTTTATTGCAGACAACAGCATTGGCATTGCGGGCGGACGCAATCTGGGTGATGCCTACTTTGATGCGCTGGACAGCGACAACTTCATTGATCTGGACATCATGGCTGCAGGCTTGGTCGTGCGCCAGCTGTCTGCCAGCTTTGACCGCTACTGGAATGATGCGCGCGCCTACCCGGTCAGTGCCCTGATTACAGAAAAAGAGCTGCTGCACCTCCAGAGCCTGCAGGAAGCTAGCACGCCTGGCACCAGCGCCGCCGAGCGCCGTATTGCCAGCCTGCCGCCACTGAATCTGCAAGCCATAGACTGGATCTGGGCGCCTGCGCTGGTGCTGGCCGATGCACCCAGCAAGATTCCCGCACCGCCTGAAGACACTGCCGAAGCACAGACCACAGATACAGCAACGCAGGCGTTGATTCCCCACCTGCCAGACAGTCTGAGCACGCACAGCAGCTCCCCCAACCGCCAGGCGCTGCGCAATGTGCTGCAGCCTGTGGTGCAGCAGGACAATGTCATCAACGGCCTGCTGGCTCTGATTGACCAGGCACAGCACGATGTGCTGATCGTCTCGCCCTACTTTGTGCCGGGCAAAGACATGAAAGCTGCCTTTGCGCGCGCGCTGGAGCGGGGCGTGCGGCTGCGCATTCTGACCAATTCACTGGCTTCCAACGACGCGCCGCTGGCCCATGCAGGCTACGCGCGCCACCGGCGCGATCTGCTGCAGATGGGCGTGCAACTGTATGAACTGCGCAGCGTGCAAGGCGGCAAGATCGGTGTGGACACCCTGCGCACGGCCACACGCAAAATCACCGGCTCGCAAGGCCATTCGCGAGCCATGCTGCACTCCAAGATGCTGGTGCTGGACCACAAGCTCACCGTCATTGGCTCCATGAATCTGGACCAGCGCTCACAGCTGCAGAACACGGAAATTGCACTGCTCGTTGCCTCGCGCCAGCTGGCTGGTGAGGCAACGGAAAACATCGAAGCCAGCCTGCGCGAAGCAGCCTGGCTGCTGGAAGACACACCCGAGGGCCTGGTCTGGCGTGCGCCAGAAGACAGCGACTGGGGCGATCAGACCCGTGAGCCTGATGCCAGCCTGCCGCTGCGCATGATGATTCGCATCATCGGGCCGCTGGCCCCTGACCACCTGCTCTAGCGCTCCAATTGAGAGAGCTAGTAGCGCCCAGCCAGCGCCGAATCCAGAATCAAAGCAGCTTCAGGTGCCCGATTTTCGTACGCTGCAAGCTCCTGTTTCTGAAGCACGAACTCCACACCATAGCGCTCGCACTCCTGTTCCAGCCACTCTGCCACCAGATGCTGCTTGGTCAGCACACGCACGCTCTGAAAGGCGTTTTCCGCTTCGGGGTAACGACGGCGCATCAGGTTCAGCCATTGCTTCAGGCGCCCTCCACGCTGGTTGGGTGTCAGGTCTCGGCACACCATCAACCAGAAGCGCTGCAGGTGCGGCAGCAGCTGGGCCCAGCTCACTGCGGGGGGCAATTCGGCAGGCACGGCCTCTGAGTGGGGAACACCGTCCGCCACAGCCGCACGCACGGCCAGCGCCAGCCCGGGGTCTGCCACACTGCCACGACCCAGCATCAGATCACTGCAGCCCGACTGCTCCCGACAGCGCAGCGCATCCTGCACCGTCCATATTTCGCCATTGGCAATCACGGGCACGTTCACCACGGCCCTGATTTCCGGAATCAGCTCCCAGTACGCGGGTGGACGGTAGCCCTCGACCTTGGTGCGTGCATGCACCACCAGTTCACAGGCCCCGTTTTCCACCATGGCCAGCGCACATTCACGCATCAGACTTTTGTCATTAAAACCCATGCGCATCTTGGCCGACACGGGCAGGTGCGCAGGCACAGCCTTGCGCACCGCCGCCACCAGCCTGGCGATCGACTCAGGGTCTTGCAGCATGGAGGCGCCACCGCCGTGGCGGTTCACCGTCTTGGCCGGACAACCAAAATTCAGATCAATGCCTTCAGGATTCAGGCGTGCCAGATTGGCGGCATTGACGGCCATGTAGTCAGGATCAGACCCCAGCAGCTGTGCTCGCACGGGCACACCGGCCAAAGTCTTGCTGCCATTGAGCAGCTCGGGCATGAAGCTCAGAAACACGCGGTCTGGCAGGATGGAGCCGCTGACACGAATGAACTCCGAAACGCAGCGGTCCGCGCCCCCCACACGGGTGAGCACGTCACGCAGCACAAAATCAAGCAAGCCCTCCATCGGGGCCAGAAACAGTCGCATGGGATGGTGTCTGCACCGCTATCAGCAGTGCACATTTATAAGAAAAAATGGTTCCAGGGCAGATGCAGCAAGCGCTGGCAGCTATCAAAAAAGTGCCCATCTACCTCGCAGGCAGCCGCGTATTGTCGCAAGCACGCAGCTTTCCTGCCGGGGGTGTTCATCTTCCTGTCACAGCAATGGGGTGCAATCAGTGCATGTTCTTGCAACGCACTTCCAAAGCCCTGCTGGAACTGACGCCCGGTCAGCGCCAGCTCAGCCTGCGCGAGCGCTCCCTGCTGCTGCTTGCCGAAGGAACACCACGCCAGGTGCTGGAGCAGATGTATCACGGCCAGGCCAGGCTTCTTGTGGAGCAGCTGCTCGCCAATGGGTATCTGCAGACGATGGATGGCGCATCCTCTGCCCCTTCCAGAACCAGCCCCGCCCCCATGAGCCTGGCAGGCGTGCGCATGCACCTGTTTGATCTGTGCGAGCGCATGTTTGCCAATCGGCTGCATGACACGGCAGAGCAGCTGCGGCACATGCTGCGTGAGGCGCGCGATGTCGACAGCATGCTGCAGGCTCGTGAACATTTGCTGCGTGCGGTGCAGCTGTATGCCGGTGTAGAGCGCGCCGAAGCGCTGCGCAGGCAACTGGCAGACATGCTGCCCGAGCGCAGCCTGGACAATGCCTGAATGACGGCGCTACCGCGCTATTGCGCTGCCGCCAGTCGCCACAGCGAAGTCACTTCCGCCGCACGCGCAGCGTGCAAGGGGTCGCTCGCGTCCTGCGCCTTGCCATGCACAGGTTGGGTGTCCATGCGATAGACCACATACAGGCCTGCATCCGCAATCCAGGCTTCCAGTTCTGCACGGCTGCGCAGTCCCAGGTGCTCGGCCAGGTCCGACAGAATCAGCCAGCCTTCACCTCCGGGCAGCAGATGCGCGCGCAAGCCATTCAGAAAACCGCGCAGCATGGCACTGTTGTCGTCATAAACCGCCTGCTCCAGCGTGGTCACGGCACGCGCAGGCACCCAGGGTGGGTTGCAGACAATCAGCCCGGCCTGCCCCTCTGGAAACAGATCGGTCTGCTGCAGCTGCACCTGCTCCTGCAGGCCCAGGCGCTGCAGATTGTCTTTCGCACAGGCCAGTGCACGTGGCGACATGTCGGTGGCAATCACTTGCTGCACACCGCGCTTGACCAGCACGGCAGACAGCACGCCAGTGCCCACGCCAATGTCAAAGGCCAGCGTCTTGCCTGCTTGAGGCAAAGGCGCATCTTTGACCATCTGCACATACTCACCACGCACGGGCGAAAACACCCCATAGTGCGGATAAATGCGCGCTTCCTTGCCCAGCACAGGCATGGCTACGCCCTTCTTGCGCCACTCATGTGCACCCACCACGCCCAGCAGCTCGCGCAGCGACACCACCTGCAGACCAGCATCCGCCGCAGGCTCACCCCAGGCCTCCACGCAGGCCTGGCGCCAGTCCGGCGCACGGCGCAGGGCGATGGCGTAATCAGGCTGCAGGGCAATCAAAATACTGCTGAGCACACGGGCACGCTGGCCCTGGACCTGGCGGTGCAGGTGAAACGCCTGTGCCGGTGTCACTGGTGCAGCGGCCGCCGCCTTGGCTTTGCGTGCCTTGGCAGAGTGGCTGCGCGCGGGCTTGTCCAGACGGCGCTTGAGCGCTTCCATCAGATGGCGCGCGTTGTGGAAGTCTCCCACCCACAGCAGCCCTGTGCCTTCACATGCCATGCGATAGGCCGCGTCGGCAGACACCGTATCGTCCACCACCTCCACACGCCTGGGGGCCTGCTGGCCGTTTTCACTGCGCCATGCAGCCTGGTAATCGATGCCCTGGTGTTGCCATTGCAGCATGCAGAAATTCCTCTCAGAGTCGGTGGGTGTAAATGCCGAGTATCGCGGCATCTGCGCAGCAGGTTTTCAGCATGTGCTTCATGCCTGTGCTGCGCACAAAAAAAAGCGGCCCACTTGCGTGGGCCGTTGCAGGCAGCGGTTTAGCTCAAGGAACGCTTTAAGCGAATTTCCTCGATCTTGATACTACCCACAGGCGTGGTCTTCGCCGTTGACATTTCACGTTTGAAGCCTGCCAGCTCATGGAAGCGCAGAGCGCGCTCATTGCGCAGAGGCACCCAGACGGTCACGTTGGTGCAGCCTTCTTCCAGCAGCCCCTCACGGGCAGCATCCCACAGCGTCACACCCACGCCCTTGTTCCAGTGCGAAGGGGCAGCGTAGATAGCCCAGATCTCACCGGTGGTCTGGCGGGATTTTTCGTCGCGGGAACGGTCAAAGCCAACGAAGCCGACGATCTTGTCACCGTCCATGGCGACCTGTACTTGAGGTTCACAATATTCAATCGCCTCACGCCAGTAAGCTTGGCGCTTCTCGACAGAAGACATGGCTTTCAATTGGTCGTCAGGCACGATGCCACGGTAGGCTTCCAAGGCAGAAGCAGTGTGGATTTGCGCAATCGCCTTCGCATCGCGAAGCGTTGCAGGACGAACCTGGTAGTTAGACATGGAAAAACCGAAACGAAAACTAGGTGTTGGAAACGAAAGTCGGCAATTGTCAGTGAAAACGTGAATTTCGCTTATGCCTAGTCGCTGTAGCCATTTAGGAAAGTACGGCTGTCTACGGGCTCTTGCCCGTAGAAAAAGGATGTGCTAGAGCCCTTTTTTCAGCAAAAGGGGGCGCACACCGCTGATTGCCAGCAGTGAAGCCATCGACGGTTTCCATGTCTAGGAAAAGCGTCGCAGGAGCGCCATGATGCGCTCAAACTTCGCCCCGTAAGGGGGATAGAGCCAGGATGCAGGGCTCCATTTTGCTTGTAAAAAGACCGACTTTTGGTGAGAAAAGCGTAAAAAGCCATGCTCACCGTGATATGCCCCCCATCCGCTGGCACCAACACCACCAAAAGGCAGGTTGTCATGTGCTACATGCATGAGGGTGTCATTCACCGTCACACCGCCTGAGACTGTGCGGCGCAGCACGCTGTCTCGCAGCTTCTCGTCATTGCCAAACCAGTACAGCGCCAGCGGCCGCTCTCCGGCGTTGATGGCATGAATCACGTCATCGAGATGCTCGTAGCTGATCACAGGCAGCAGCGGCCCAAAGATCTCTTCACGCATGATGTCCATGCCCGAGTGCACATTCCACACCAGTGCAGGCGGCATCTGGCGCTGTGCGGCTTCCTTACCCCAGCTGGGCGCTGTGGCAGCACTGGCCAACTGTGCACCCTGCCCATCATCGAGCCACTGCACATAGGCACCCTGCGCTTCCGCCTGCTGCACCAGCACCCGCAGCCGTGCGTAGTGCTTGTGGTTGATGATGGCGGCGTAATCCGGGTTGCCCATGAAAGACGGGAACAGCTGCGCCACGGCCTTGGCATAGGCATCGCCAAAGGCCTGCTCCTGCCCCTTGGGCAGCAGCAGATAGTCCGGAGCAATACAGGTCTGCCCCGCATTGAGCAGCTTGCCGTGCGCAATGCGCAGCGCTGCCTGCTCCAGATCCGCATCACTGGCAACGATGCAGGGCGATTTTCCCCCCAGCTCCAGCGTGGTGGGGGTGAGCTGCTGCGCCGCAGCGATGGCAACTTTACGCCCCACCGCCGTGGAGCCTGTGAACACCAGATGGTCAAACGGCAGACCAGAAAACTGGCTGGCCACCTGTGCATCGCCCTGCACCACAGCAAACTCATCGGGTGCAAAAAACTGGCCAATCACATGTGCCAGCTGGGCCGAAGTGTGCGGCGTGAGCTCACTGGGCTTGAGCATCACGCGGTTGCCAGCGGCCATGGCGGCAATGGCGGGGCCCAGAGCCAGCTGCAGCGGATAGTTCCAGGGCGAGATGATGCCTACCACCCCCAGCGGCTGGCGCTCGATGCGCGCCGAGGCAGGCAGCAGGTGCAGTGGTGTCCAGACCCGGCGCGGCTTCATCCAGCGTGCCAAGTGTCGCAAGGTATGGGTCAGCATGGTGCGTAGCACCATCAGATCGGCCATTTCCGTGAGCTGGGGTGAGCGCACGCCAAAGTCAGCCTGCACGGCAGCGGCCAGCGTCACACCATGCTCCTCAAGCAGCTTCTGGATGCGCAGCAAACGCTCGCGACGCACCACCAGAGGCACTTCCACCTGACGGCGGCTGGCCTGGTGCTGCTGATCAAACAAGGCGCGGAGATCGGTGTGATTCATAACTTGCATGGTAGAGGGGGACTGCGGGAAGCACGATAGGTTCCCACCCATGGTTGCACAACACGTGACAGGCGCACCATGTGTTCACACACGAGCTGCTCAGGCGCACACAGCGACAAAAAAGCAGGCACAGGGCCTGCTCTGGAACTCAAGGCTTAGCGAACTTCGCGTGGCTGTACATCGCTGACATCGTTGGCCATCTTGGGCAGGATGCCACCGCGCTTGCTGCCTGCTGCGGGGGTGAAGGGGGCTGCGTCACCGGCTTCTTCGCTGCTGTCCGCAGCTGCACCACGCATGCCACCAAATCCGCCAGCGCGCTGCGCCATGCTGGCCCAACTGGCTGCGCCACGCATGGGCATGACCCACGGAGTCACCGGCTGCCCTGTGAGCTTGGCCCACAGCGCACGCAATGCCCAGACGGCGGCCAAGATGCAAGCCACGGTCAAGAGACTCAGGAAGAACACCACACCAACCGCGAGCAGCACAAGGCGTACGGTCCAGCGGGTTACAGCATTCAAAAAGTCGTTCAAAGCTATGCCTTTCTATGCACACCCGGTGCCGGAGCACCGGATGCCGTGAGCTTAGCTGGCGCTGTCAGCGCTGGCCAAGCCAAATTTGAAGACGCCGGGCTCCAGCACAGGATCCACGGACACCTCGATGCGGCTCTTGGGCGGGAACTTGCCTTCCAGCAGCAGGCGCGAGAGCGGGTTCTCGATGCGCTGCTGAATCGCCCGCTTGAGCGGACGTGCGCCAAAGACCGGATCAAACCCTACTTTAGCCAATTCCGCCAAGGCAGCGTCGGTGACAACCATTTCCAGATCCATTTTTTCCAGACGCTGTTGCAACAAGCGCAACTGGATCTTGGCGATGGACGCAATGTTGGCGGCATCCAGCCCATGGAAGACCACGGTTTCGTCGATACGGTTCAGGAATTCGGGGCGGAAATTCAGTTTTAGTTCCCCCCAGACTGCTTCCTTGATCTCCTCATTGTCCTGACCCACCATCGCCTGGATGAGCTGCGAGCCAATGTTGCTGGTCATCACGATCACCGTGTTCTTGAAGTCCACGGTGCGGCCCTGGCCATCGGTCAGGCGGCCATCGTCCAGCACCTGCAGCAGCACGTTGAAGACGTCAGGGTGGGCTTTTTCCACCTCGTCGAGCAGCAGCACGCTGTAGGGCTTGCGGCGCACGGCTTCGGTCAGATAGCCGCCTTCTTCATAGCCCACATAGCCGGGAGGCGCACCAATCAGGCGTGCCACGCTATGCTTTTCCATGAATTCCGACATGTCGATGCGCACCAGATGCTCTTCGCTGTCGAACAGGAAACCTGCCAGCGCCTTGCACAGCTCGGTCTTGCCGACGCCAGTGGGGCCCAGGAACAGGAAGCTGCCCAGCGGCTTGTTGGGATCTGCCAGACCCGAGCGCGAACGGCGGATGGCGTTGGAGACCGCGGAAATGGCTTCATCCTGCCCCACCACACGCTCGTGCAGCTTGTCTTCCATGTGCAGCAGCTTGTCTTTTTCGCCCTGCATCATCTTGGCCACCGGAATACCGGTCGCGCGGCTGACCACTTCGGCAATTTCTTCCGCGCCCACCTGGGTGCGCAGCAGGCGGTGCTTGGGGGCCTCGCCATCGGCCTCATTGGCCTGCGCTTCCTTGAGCTGTTTTTCCAGCGCAGGCAACTTGCCGTACTGCAGCTCGGCCACCTTGTTGAAGTCGCCCTTGCGCTTCAGATCTTCGATCTGCGTGCGTATGGCGTCCACTTCCTTGCGGATCTGCTCAGAGCCCAGGGCGCTGGCCTTTTCGGCCTTCCAGATTTCTTCCAGATCGGCGTACTCACGCTCCAGGCTTTCGAGCTCTTCCTCGATGAGCTGCAGGCGCTTTTGCGAAGCCTCGTCCTTTTCCTTCTTCATGGCCTCACGCTCGATCTTGAGCTGAATCATGCGGCGCTCAAGCTTGTCCATCTCCTCGGGCTTGGAGTCGATCTCGATCTTGATCTTGGCCGCCGCCTCGTCGATCAGGTCAATGGCCTTGTCAGGCAGGAAGCGGTCGGTGATGTAGCGGTGCGAGAGTTCGGCCGCAGCCACGATGGCAGGGTCGGTAATGTCCACGCCGTGGTGGGCTTCGTAGCGCACCTGCAGGCCGCGCAAAATGGCAATGGTGTCTTCCACCGAAGGCTCTTCCACCAGCACCTTCTGGAAACGGCGCTCCAGTGCGGCGTCTTTTTCGATGTACTTGCGGTATTCGTCCAGGGTGGTGGCGCCAATGCAGTGCAGCTCGCCACGTGCCAGCGCAGGCTTGAGCATATTGCCCGCGTCCATGGCACCTTCGGCCTTGCCTGCGCCGACCATGGTGTGGATTTCGTCGATGAACAAGATGATGCGGCCCTCTTCCTTGGCCACGTCATTGAGCACGGCTTTGAGGCGCTCTTCAAACTCACCGCGGTACTTGGCACCGGCCAGCAGGCCTGCCATGTCCAGCACCAGCACGCGCTTGTCCTTGAGGGTTTCAGGCACTTCGCCTTCCACAATGCGCTGTGCCAGACCTTCCACGATGGCGGTCTTGCCCACACCGGGTTCACCGATGAGCACGGGGTTGTTCTTGCTGCGGCGCTGCAGCACCTGAATGGCGCGGCGAATTTCGTCGTCACGGCCAATCACGGGGTCGAGCTTGCCCATGCGGGCGCGCTCGGTCAGGTCTAGCGTGTATTTCTTCAGGGCATCGCGCTGGCTTTCGCCTTCGGCGCTGTCCATGGTTTTGCCGCCGCGCACCAGGCTGATGGCAGCTTCCATGGCCTTGCGGTTCAGGCCGTTGTCCTTGGCAATCTTGGCCGCCTTGGTGTCGCTGTCTGCCAGCGCCAGCAGGAACAGCTCGCTGGCAATGAACTGGTCGCCACGCTTGATGGCTTCTTTTTCCGTGGCCTGCAGCAGCTTGGCCAGATCGGGGCCGACCTGCACTTGGTCTTGCCCTGTCACCTGGGGCAGCTGCTTGACGGCGTTTTCCACCGCCGTGCTCATGGCGGCCACATTCGCGCCTGCACGCTCGAGCAAGGCCTTGGGGCCGTCGTTCTGGCGCAGCATGGCAGCCAGCAGGTGCAGGGGGTCGATATAGGCGTGATCGTTGCCCAGGGCCAGGCTCTGGGCGTCGCTCAATGCCTCTTGGAATTTGGTGGTGAGTTTGTCGATGCGCATATTAATTGTGTCCTTATCTGTTATTCGTTTGCTGATAAGCAGTTCAGGGCTTTGGCACAGTTTTCAAGATATGACAAGCCATGCATCTGCACTTTTTTTCATCACCCCGGCACCGAGCATGCCGATTGCGCCGCTTGCACAAAGTTCCTTGCAATGATTTGAAGTGTGTCTTCAAGCGCATTGAATGCCAAGGCCACCCCCTGCTTCTAGACTGAGTGCCTCGTCCGAACTGCAACCGTACCTATGCCATCCCACACCACCACGCGCTACACCCTCACTGCCATGGCCCTGCACTGGCTGCTGGCCCTTGGCTTGATTGGTTTGCTGGTTTTTGGCTGGTACATGGTGGGGCTGCCGTTTTCGCCCACCAAGCTCAAGTACTACAACTGGCACAAATGGGCGGGCATGACCATTTTGGCCCTGAGTGCGCTGCGCCTGCTGTGGCGCATCACGCACCGCCCGCCTGCCCTGCCTGCCCGCATCACCAGCCTCATGCCGCGCTGGCAACAGGTGGCACACCACGGTGTACACCACCTGATGTATGTGCTGTTTTTTGCCGTGCCGCTGCTGGGCTGGGCCTACAGCTCGGCCGCAGGTTTTCCGGTCGTGTGGTTTGGCGTATGGCAGCTGCCTGATCTGGTGGCCGCCAGCCCTGAGCTGGCCGAAACCATCAAGCCATGGCACATGATCACGGCCTACACCCTGGCCGTGCTCATCGTGCTGCACGTAGCGGCCGCCCTGAAGCACCAGCTGATCGACCGCGATGGCCTGCTGCAGCGCATGCTGCCTGGCCGCGACGGATCACGATGATGGAATATTTGTTTGCCAAGCGTCACAAGGAGACTTCCATGACCTTCACCACCACCTTCCGCACCCTGAGCTTTGCCAGCCTGGCCCTGCTGGGCACGGCTGCCATGGCCCAGCAGGGCGTACTGCCTGCACAAAGCAGCATTGAGTTCACTGCCAAACAGCTGGGCGTGCCGCTCAAAGGCCATTTCAAGCAATTTGAAGCGCAGCTGCAGTTTGATGTGGCCAAGCCCGAAACCAGCAAGATTGTGTTCACCGTGGACACGGGCAGCGCCACCATGGGCAGCAAGGAGACCGACAGCAATCTGCTGAGTGCCGACTGGTTCAATGTGGGCCAGTTCCCCAAGGCCACGTTTGACTCCACTGCCGTCAAGGCGCTGGGCGATGGCAAGTACCAGATTGACGGCACGCTCACCATCAAGGGCCAGAGCCAGCCAGTCTCCGTACCGGTGACGCTGACGCAATCTGGCGACATCACCACCGCCACCGGCAGCTTGCCGCTGCAGCGCCTGTCCTTCAAGATTGGCGATGGCGACTGGGCGGACACCTCCATGGTCGCCAATGAGGTCAACGTCCAGTTCAAGCTGGCACTGACGGGCATTGGCAAGCTCTGATTCTGTTTTCATAGCTGCTTGCGCTGTATTTGCACCATTTCAAAGCCATATCACTTTGAAAATAAGCAATCACAAGCGCTGGCAGCTCCTTATTTCAAAGCACGTTCACTGAACTTCAAGGAGATCTTCATGCGCACTACTCTGTTGACCCTGACCGCCGCTGGTCTGTTTGCCACCGCCGCACACGCTGCCCCTGCGAACTACACCATCGACCCCACACACACCTTCGCCACGTTCGAGATCGACCACTTTGGCGCATCCACCAACCGTGCACGCTTTGACGACATTGACGGCACTGTGGCTTTCGACAAGGCTGGCAAGAACGGCAAGGTAGAAGTGGTGCTGAAAACCGCATCCGTGAACTCCGGCACTGCCGCGTTCGACAAGCACCTCAAGAGCGCCGACATCTTTAACGTGGAGCAGTTCCCTGAAGCCAAGTTTGTCTCTGACAAGTTTGTGTTTGACGGCGACAAGCTCAAGGAAGTGACCGGCCAGCTGACCATGAACGGCCAGACCCACCCCGTGACCATCCAGGCCAACAAGTTCACCTGCTATGACAGCCCCATGCTCAAGACAGAAGTCTGCGGCGGTGACTTTGAAACCACCATCGACCGCACCCAGTGGGGCGTGAACTACGGCGTCGACTGGGGCTTCCCCAAGAACGTGCGACTGGTGCTGCAGATGGAAGCCGTGAAGCAACCTTAAGCGACACCTGCTACAAACAAAACGGGCCCGCATGCAGGCCCGTTTTTCATAGGCTGCGTGCAACCGTATTTACGGCTGCCAGCGCGCCAGTGCTTCTTCGTCGCTGACGCGCGCATCCACCCAACGCGCGCCTTCGGGCGTCTGCTCTTTCTTCCAGAAAGGGGCTTCGGACTTGAGGTAGTCCATGATGAATTCGCAGGCCTGAAAGCTCATGCCACGGTGGGCCGATGTCACACCCACAAACACAATCTGGTCCATGGGCTGCAGCGGGCCAATGCGGTGAATCACCTTGGCGGCATGGATGCCAAAGCGCTCGGTGGCGCGTTCAATGATGGCCTCAATGCTTTTTTCGGTCATGCCGGGGTAGTGCTCCAGCTCCATGGCCGAGACACTGGCTCCCTCATTGCGGTCACGCACCGTGCCCACAAAGCAGCACACCGCTCCAACGCGTGCATCGCCTGCACGCAGGGCGGCCAGCTCGGCAGAAACATCGAAATCTTGGGTCTGGATCAAAACGCGAGGGGCAGTCATGGACACGATTGTCGCAGCAGGTGATGGAGTACATGCCCACATGCGCATGAAAGCCTGCACTAACGCGCTAGGATTGTCGCCCACTAGAAATTACGGAGACGAAATTTTTTTCGCTTGTATGGCCGCTCAAACCATTGATACCCCTGAGTACATCCTGTACCCCTCTCCGCGCAACGAACACCGCGTAGTGTTCGAGCACCAATGCTTTGTCTCCGATGCCTACGCCCTCATCCACCTGCCGGACTATGACTTTGACGGCAAGGCCACGCTGTTTGCGGCCCACCGCAAGGCCGATGGCAAAAACGGGCAGCTGGTGACCTGTGAGCTGGAAATTGACATCCTGCGCTTTGAGCGCCTGTACGACCACGAATAAGCAGCTGCACCATGGATAACACCAGCCAGATTCAGCCCCCCGAGAGCTTTGCCAACCTGTTCCGCAGCCGCGCCGGGGTGCTGAAGACGCCGATTGCCGAGGTCGTCGCGCGCTACGAGCTGTGCGAAGACCTGGCCTGCCACCTGGTGGAACAGGCGCAGACGCTGTACCACAGCGGCAATTCCAGCGAAGAGGGCATTTTGCTGGGTTTTCATGCGGCGCTGTCTGCCGAAGGTGGCCCCGTCACCCCAGCCGAAGCGGGCTGGGTCATCCAGCGCTTGGCAGAGCTGCTGGAGTGGCCTACACCACAGTTGCCCGCATTGCAGGACCAAGCATAAAACAGCCTCCAGCGCTTGCCCCTTCTACGCTGCATGCTCTCTAAAAAGCAGGCTCTGCCTGTCAGTCATCGCGCACAGACATGGGCGCCTCTGACCGTCCATCCCCAGCCGCTCATCGGGTTACGCTATCCCTTCGAACGGTCAGCAAGTGCTGACCGCCCTTGTTTTTACGATGTAAGGAGGCGGTATGAACAAAGACCAAATCACCGGCACGATCAAGGAAACCGTAGGCAAAGTGCAGCAAAAGACCGGCGAGCTGATCGACAGCCCCGAGCAACAGGCCAAGGGCTTGGCCAAACAGGCGGAAGGGCTGGCCCAGCAGAAAGTGGGCGACGTCAAAGAAGCGGCGAAAGATGCCGCTGATGCCGTGAAGAAGCGCATCTGACGCATCCCTCGGAGCCCTCATCCCGTACAGGAGCGCTTGCTGCGCTCCTTTTTTATGGGTATTGACTGCTGCCCCCAACCCAATGTCTAGAAAACCCTCACCACAGCATGCTTGCTGCGCGGCACCCCAACGCCTGTCGATGTACTCGATTAAGCTACCTACCGATCGGTAGCTTTTTTTATTCCATCTCACCCAAGCGTTTGTCAATGGCGCTGGGGCGCACCCACTCTCTCATGCCTTCCCCTTCCATTTCTCTGGGCCTCATCGCGGTTTCGCTAGGCCTGATCACCCTCATCGGCCCTGCGTCGATCGATATGTACCTGCCTTTTATCCCTGCCATGGCGCAGGAGCTGGGCACTGACTACGCCGCCATGCAGCTGACGCTGGCCGTGTTTTTGGTGGCGCTTGGCGCTGGGCAGCTAATCTGCGGCCCGCTGATTGATGCCTATGGCCGTCGCCGCCCTTTGCTGACCGCCTTGTTCGTGTTTGCACTGGCCTCCTTGGGGGCAGCCTACGCCTACAACCTGCCCGTGCTGCTGCTGGCGCGTGCAGTGCAAGGCCTGGCCGCCTCCTTGGTGCTGGTGACCGCCATGAGCACGGTGCGCGATGTGACCGAAGGCGCCGACGCCGCCAAACTGTTTGCCATGCTGATGACCATCCAAGGCGTAGGCCCTGTGCTGGCACCTGCTGCAGGCGGTTTGATTGGCAGTGCTTTTGGCTGGCGCGGGGTGTTCATTGCGCTGGCGATGCTGGGCTGTATGGCGACCATTAACTCGGCCATCCACCTGAAGGAAACACTGCCGCCTGCCGCACGCAGCTCTTTGCGCCCGGGAGAGGTGCTGCGCACCTATGCCGCCATCATGCAAGACCAGCGCTTTGTGCTGGCGGGGCTGACCTTGTCTGCCGCTTTTGTCTTTATCTTTGTCTATGTGGGCGGCGCAGCCTACGTCTATCAGACGCATTACGGTCTGTCGCCGCGTGACTTTGGTTTTGTCTTTGGGGGTACGGGCATCGCCGTATTCATAGGCGCAGCCGCCACAGCCAAACTGGTCGCACGCTTTCGTACCGAACAATTGGCCATCGCTGGCTTGACCTGCTTGGCCGTCGGCGCGCTGGTAGGGCTGGTGTCTGCCCTCACGGCCATTGGCTTGCCCGGCATCATCGCTGGCTTTTTCATTGCCTTGGCGGGTGTGGGCATGGCAGAGGCCATGCTGATGTCCATGGCCTTGTCGCTGCGCAGCACCGCACTGGGTGCCAGCGCCGCCCTCTTGGGGGCCGTACCTTTGCTGCTGGGTGCAGCCATCACCCCGGTGGCAGCCATTGCTGCAAAACACAACGCCGCCACATGGCTGGGTTTGATCTTTGCCGTGGGGGTCATCGCCGTGGCTTTGAGCGTACGCACCGCCCGCATGATCGTTCAGTCCGGCGTGACGGTGAGCCACGCACACTAACGCACGACACCATCCCTACATCTACCACGGAGGCCATTGGCTATGAGCAAACACTCCCCCGCCCTGCAGCGCATTTGCACCGCTGCCATGAGCCACTTTGCAGAGCATGGCTATGACGGTGCATCGCTCAGCGCGATTGCCGACCTGGTAGGCATCCGCAAAGCGTCGCTGTACTCCCACGTGGCAGGTAAAGACGCTTTGTTTGTGCTGTGCTTGGAAGAAGCAATTGCCGCTGAAAAAGACTTTGCCACGCAGATGCTCTCTGCGCCTGTGGACTCCGACGGCCCGGGCGCAGCCTACGCCCGGGCGCTGGGGGAGCGCTATGAAAACTCTGCCCACATGCGCTTCATGCTGCGCGCAGCGTTCTTGCCTCCACAGCAGCACCGCGCCAGCATTGCCGTGCTGTTTGAAAGCTTGGGGGACTTGGTGCGCCAGCATTACTTGCACCAAATGCATGCCACCTATGGCCAGCACTTCAGCGCGGCTGAAACCGACCGCTATGCCGATGCCTACCAAGGCATTGTGGAGAGCCTGTGCGTGGAGCTGCAATACGCCGGCCGTGCCCAGATGCAGCGGCGCTACACGGCCATGTGGGGAATATTGAGCGACTCACTGGCCTTGCACAGCAAGGCGGTTCCTGCCCGCTAAGCGCCGAAGCGGCGCATGTCCGCACCCCATAACAAAGCCCATCGGCAAGCAGATGGGCTTTGTTATGGGGGCTAGGCCGTGTTCACATCAACATTGGGTTCGCTGCCCCTGATTATGGAGATCACAAATGGGGTTGAAGGCTTGGGGCGGTCTGCGTTGTTGCGGCAGCTTGCAAGGCGCTGGGCATTGCTGCGCCACCGCGCCTAGCATCCCATCCCCAAGCCTTCAACGCGAATCTCAAGCTTTATGTGAACACGCCCTAGACCAATGGGTCAGCGTTGCGGCCTATTCAGCCGCTGGTGCTTAAGTTTGGGCCTGCGCCCAGTCGGCGTAGCGGTTCAGAATGCGCTGTACCTGCCCATGCGTCCAGGGCCCACCCTTGGCGGCAGGAATGCCGCGTTCATTGAGCACGTCGGCCATCTTGCGGTGCGTGAGGCCCTGCGCCACCAACTCGGCAAACAAGGCCTCATGCTGCCTGGCAAAAGCATCGGCCGCCGACTTGCGCTTTTCCACGGTGGCGCGGATGTTGTCTGCGCCCGCCTTGCCCAGCTGCACGCCGCGCGCCTTGGCTTCGCTGAGCGCCTGGCGCGTGCGGCGGCTGATGGCCTCATCCACGTCTTTGTTGGCCGCTGTCATGGCTTAGCCACCGGTGACAGGCGGGAAGAAAGCCACTTCATCGCCTGCCTTCAAAGCGGCATCGCCCTGGCACATCTCCTGGTTCAGCGCCATGCGCACAGCCTTGCCGTGGGCCAGGGCATTGGCTGCTGCCTCGCTGCGTGCCATCAACTCTTCACGCAGCGCACCAACGGTAGTGGCCGTGGTCGTCAGGCTTTCGCTGCTGGTGCCCATGGCTTCGCGAATGGATGCAAAGTATCGAACGGTGATATTCATAGATGTATTCCTTGGCTGCTTACATCAATTCCGAGAAGGGAATAAAGCGCACGATGTCGCCCTGGCGGATTTGCGTGAGCGGCGGGTTGTCGATCAAGCCATCGCCCCAGACAGTCGAAGTCAGCACGCCAGAGCCCTGGTTGCCAAACAGTGCCAGCCCACCATTGCCCGTGTGGCGTGCACGCAGGAATTCGCGGCGTTTTTCGTTCTTGAGCCAGTCAAACTGGGCCTGCACTTCGATGGCCTTGGGCGCGACATCTTCCATGCCCTGCAGGCGCAGCACAAAGGGGCGCACCAGCAGCAAGAAAGTGATGAAGCTGGAGACCGGATTGCCGGGCAGGCCCATGAAGTGGGCCACGCCTTGTGCATCATCCTTGCCATTGCGGAACACGCGGCCATAGGCAAAGGGCTTGCCGGGCTTCATGGAGATCATCCACAGGTTCAACTCGCCCTGCTGCTCCACGGCAGGCTTGACGTGGTCCTCTTCGCCCACGGAGACACCGGCGCTGGAGAGCACCAGATCGCAGTCCTGCGCCACTTGATGAATGGCCTCCACCGTCTGTTCACGGTTGTCGGGCAGGATGCCGCCATCCACCACCTCACAGCCCAGGCGCTGCAGCAACGCGCGCAGAAAGTAACGGTTGCTGTTGTAGATATGGCCGGGCTGCATGTCTTGCGGCGCCACAGTACCGGGGATGACCAGCTCATCGCCCGTGGAAAACAGCGCCACGCGGGGCTTGCGGCCCACGGGCAGCGTGGCCATGCCAATGCTGGCGGCCAGGCCCACGGCAGCAGGCGTCAGGCGCATGCCACGGCTCAGCACAGCGCTGTGCAGGGCAATGTCTTCGCCCGCGCGGCGGATGTTCTGGCCCAGCTTGGGTACAGCGTTGAACTGTACGCGGCCATCATCGAGCACCAGGGTGTCTTCCTGCATCAGCACCGCATCTGCACCGTGGGGCACAGGCGCGCCGGTGAAAATACGGGCAACTGTGCCCGGCTGCAATTCCGTGCCGACATGGCCTGCGGGAATGCGCTGGCTCACGGGCAGCTGCACGCCCGCAGCCGTAATGTCTGCCACGCGCACGGCATAGCCGTCCATGGCGGAGTTGTCTTGCGGTGGCACCTGCAGGGCCGAGATGCAGTCCTGCGCCAGCACGCGGCCATCGGCGTTAAACAGGTCAACATGTTCCACGCCCAGCAGCTGGGCCTGCGCCAGCACATGGGCCAGCGCATCATCCAAAGTGGTCATAGCAGCCATCAGGCATTCACTCCTTGGTATTCAAAACGGCTGGCGTTGGCCAGCATCCAGTCGGCAATCTGTTCCGGCTGGTTCAAATCTAACAGTGCCATATGGGCAGGCGGCTGCACGGGCAGTGCCGCCACATCATCGGTAGCCAGCGCCACAACGTGCGGGTCTTCAGGAAAGCGCAGCGGCTTGGGCAGCTTGCCGCTGGCGGGATCTGGCGCACGCCAGATTTCCACCTTGGGCAGATTGCCGTGCTTGAAGCCTTCGATCAGCACCCAGTCCACATCTGAGCGCAGCTCGGCCAGCATGGCATGCACATCCAGGTCTTGCTCAGCCTCAAACTCGCGCACCAGCGCCAGGCGCTTGTCGCAGATCAGCAGCACTTCAGAGGCACCCGCCTGGCGGTGGCGCCAGCTGTCCTTGCCGGGGATGTCGATGTCCACATCATGGTGGGCGTGCTTGACGGTAGACACACGCTGGCCGCGCGCGCGCAGCGCGGCGATCAATTGTTCCAGCAAGGTCGTCTTGCCCATGCCGGAGTAAGCGGCAAAGCCCAGAGCTTTCATGGTGTGCGCTTTCTTTTCCAATAACAAACGGCGCTTGAAAACCAAGCGCCGTCCATGTGCTTTCGCCTGCAGAGCTTCAAAAATCAGAGCTTGCAGCGCTTGAATTTCCTTGGCTTGCAAATCATTTCTATCGCAAAACCTTTTCTATCAAGCGCTGGCAGCTATCTTTTTACAAGCTCTGCAATGGCTTAATCACAGTGCTGCTGAATATAGGCCTTAACCTTTTCCACATCCGCAGGCATCACCACCACACGCTTCGGTAAGGCTTCGATGCCTTCAAACTTGGCGGGACGATCGGGCTGGCGGCCCAGCGCTTCCTCAATCGTGGCTGCAAACTTGATGGGCAATGCCGTCTCCAGCACGATCATGGGCTCAGCACGCAGGCGCTCACGCGCCACCTTCACGCCATCGGCGGTGTGGGTGTCGATCATCTGACCCAGACGCTCGTAGCAGTCTTTGATGGTAGCCAAACGGTCGGCGTGCGTGCTCTTGCCGCTGACAAAGCCATACTTCATGGCAGCGTCTTGGAAGACGGCGTCCTGGCTCAGGTCAAACTTGCCCTGCTTGGCCACGCCTTCGGCAAACAGCTGGCGCGTGCGCTCGCCATCGCGGCCGACCAAGTCAAAGATAAAGCGCTCAAAGTTGCTGGCCTTGGAGATGTCCATAGAGGGGCTCGATGTCTCATAGGTATTGGCCGAGCCACGCACCTGATAGACGCCCGTGCGGAAGAACTCGTCCAGCACATCGTTTTCATTGGTCGCCACCACCAGCTGCGCAATCGGCAGACCCATCTGGCGTGCCACATGGCCTGCGCAGATATTGCCGAAGTTGCCCGAAGGCACGGTGAAACTCACCTTCTCGGCATTGTGCGTGGTGATCTGCAGATAGCCCGCAAAGTAGTACACCACCTGTGCCAGCAGACGTGCCCAGTTGATGGAGTTGACGGTGCCGATCTTGTACTTGGCCTTGAAGGCGTGGTCGTTGGACACCGCCTTGACGATGTCCTGGCAGTCGTCAAACACGCCTTCGATGGCGATGTTGTGGATGTTGGCGTCCTGCAGGCTGAACATCTGCGCCTGCTGGAAGGGGCTCATGCGGCCGTGCGGGCTGGTCATGAACACGCGCACACCCTTTTTGCCGCGCATGGCGTATTCCGCCGCGCTGCCGGTGTCGCCCGAGGTGGCGCCCAGAATGTTCAGCTCTTCGCCACGGCGTGCCAGTTCGTACTCGAACAGGTTGCCCAGCAGCTGCATGGCCATGTCCTTGAAGGCCAGTGTGGGGCCGTTGGACAGGGCTTCGATGTACAGATTGTTTTCCAGCTTGCGCACGGGCACGATGGCGTCCGTGCCGAACACTTCGGGGGTGTACGTCTTGGCGCACAGGGCGCGCAGGTCGTCAGCAGGAATGTCATCGATGTACAGCGACAGGATTTCAAACGCCAGCCCAGCGTAGCCCTGCTGCGCCAGCACGGTGCGCAGCTGGGTCAGCTTGGCATCGTCAATCTGTGGGTAGTGCTCAGGCAGGTACAGGCCACCATCGGGTGCCAGGCCTTCGAGCAGGATGTCGCAAAAGCGTTTGCGGTCTGCATGACCACGGGTGGACAGATACAGCATCAGTTCAGCTCTTCCTTGCGGATGCGGGTGATAGGTGCCAGCACGGTGGGCAGGCCCTGGATTTCGGCCAGTGCCTTGTCCATATCACCCTCGCGGGTGTCGTGCGTCAGGATGATGAGGTCGGTCTGGTTCGAGCCTTCGCCGCCCACTTCATCGGCTTCGCGCTGGATCACGGCGTCAATGCTGATGCCGGCATTGGCCAGCAGCGTGGTGATCTTGGCCAGCACGCCTGCTTCGTCCGCCACGCGGATGCGCAGGTAGTAGCTGGTGACCACATCGGCCATGGGCAGCACGGGCAGTTCGTTGCCCGCTGCCGCCAGGGTGTTGGCCTGGAATGCCAGCGCAGGCACGCGGTGTGCGGGGTCAGAGCCATCCATGCGGGCAATGTCTACCAGGTCTGCAATTACGGCCGAAGCGGTGGGCTCAGAGCCTGCACCCTTGCCGTAGTACAGCGTGGTGCCCACGGCGTCGCCATGCACGACCACAGCATTCATCGCACCTTCCACATTGGCAATCAGGCGCTTGGTGGGCACCAGCGAGGGGTGCACGCGCAGCTCCACGCCCTTGTCGGTGCGCTTGGTAATGCCCAGCAGCTTGATGCGGTAGCCCAGCTGCTCGGCGTACTTGATGTCGGTGGAGGTCAGCTTGGTAATGCCTTCCACATAGGCCTTGTCAAACTGCACAGGAATGCCAAAGGCAATCGCGCTCATCAAGGTCGCCTTGTGCGCGGCGTCCACGCCTTCGATGTCAAAGGTGGGGTCGGCCTCGGCATAGCCCAGACGCTGGGCTTCCTTCAGAACAACGTCAAAGTCCAGGCCCTTGTCACGCATTTCGGACAGGATGAAGTTGGTCGTGCCGTTGATGATGCCTGCCACCCACTGGATGGAGTTGGCCGTCAGGCCTTCGCGCAGCGCCTTGATGATGGGAATGCCACCAGCCACGGCTGCTTCGTAGGCCACCATCACGCCCTTCTCAGCCGCAGCCTTGAAGATTTCTGTGCCATGCACGGCCAGCAACGCCTTGTTGGCAGTCACCACATGCTTGCCAGCGGCAATGGCTTCGAGCACCAGCGCCTTGGCAATGCCGTAGCCACCGATCAGCTCGACCACGACGTCGATATCGGGGTTGGCAATGACTTCACGTGCATCGCCCACCACCTTGGCAGCATCACCCACGATCTGCTTGGCGCGTGTCGTGTCCAAGTCGGCCACCATGGCAATCTCAATGCCACGACCCGCACGGCGGCGAATCTCTTCTTGGTTACGCTGGAGCACATGGAATGTGCCGCTACCCACGGTGCCAATGCCCAACAGGCCTACTTGGATCGGTTTCATAAGTCTCTTTGGTTTCTACGTCAAAAGTGGCTACAGCGCTTACGGGGTCTGCGCTTGCAGCTATCAAAAAATCTCAGGCTGCCGCCTCTGCCTTGTGCTTGGCCTTGGCGGATGGCTTGTTCAGCAGCTTGTCCGTGCCATGGCGCTGGCGGTACTTGGCGAGGAAAGTCGCCAGGCGGTTGATGGCTTCGCGCAGGTCGGCCTCATGGGGCAGGAAGACGATGCGGAAGTGGTCAGGATGGGGCCAGTTAAAGCCCGTGCCCTGCACCAGCATGACCTTGGTTTCCTGCAACACTTCCAGGAAGAACTGCTGGTCGTCCTGGATGGGGTAAATCTCAGGATCCAGGCGGGGAAACATGTACAGCGCGCCTTGCGGCTTCACACAGCTCACACCGGGGATGGCATTGATCATTTCCCAGGCCAAGTCACGCTGCTTGCGCAGACGGCCGCCCTCGCAGACCAGATCATTGATGGATTGATAGCCACCCAGCGCAGTCTGCACCGCCCACTGACCGGGCACGTTAGCGCACAGGCGCATGTTCGAGAGCATGTTCAGGCCCTCGATGTAATCCTTGGCAGGCTTTTTGTCGCCCGAAATCACCATCCAGCCCGCACGGTAGCCGCAGGAGCGATAGGCCTTGGACAGCGAGTTGAACGTCAGCGTCAGCACATCTTCCGACAGCGTGGCCAGAGGAATGTGCTTGACATCGTCATACAGCACCTTGTCATAGACCTCGTCAGCAAAGATCACCAGGCCATGCTCACGGGCAATCTCGATAATGCCCAGCAGCAGTTCCTTGGAATACAGCGCGCCCGTGGGGTTGTTGGGGTTGATCACCACAATGCCCTTGGTGCGGGGTGTCACTTTGCTGCGAATGTCGTCCAGGCTGGGCATCCAGCCATTGTTTTCGTCACAGATGTAGTGCACGGGTGTGCCACCCGAGAGGCTGGTCGCCGCTGTCCACAGGGGATAGTCAGGGGCAGGCAGCAGCAGCTCATCGCCGTTGTCCAGCAGTGCGTTGGTGGCCAGGCTGATCAGCTCGGATGCACCATTGCCCAGATAGATATCGTCCAGCGTCACGCCTTTGACACCCTGACGCTGGGTTTCATGCATCACCGCCTTGCGCGCCGCGAAAATGCCCTTGCTGTCCGAGTAGCCTGCCGAGTTGGGCAGGTTGCGGATCATGTCCTGCTGGATTTCTTCCGGCGCATCAAAGCCGAACACAGCCAGATTGCCGATGTTGAGCTTGATGATCTTGTGGCCGTCTTCTTCCATCTGTTTGGCCGCGTCCATGATCGGCCCCCGGATGTCATAACAAACGTGGGCCAGCTTTGCGGATTTTTGGACGGTTTTCATGGAAATATGCAACCTCTAGCTTGAACAGCGCCAAGGCGCGCCCGCGCCTCGGTGAAACCTATAATTTGACCACAGTTCAGGCCGAATGCCCCCGCGCAAACGGCGGTGCCCATGCTATTTAGCTGCAAGGCAACCGCCCACCGACCTCTTTGCACACGCCCCCGAGAAGGAATTCCCATGCAGCTACACGCCGACCGTTCTGACGTGCAAATGGTGACAGGCTACGGCCCAAGCTGGATCGCCATCAACAAACAGGAGCACCGCAACAACCTGCTGCTGGGCTCCAGCGGCTTTCTACGCCCTTGGAATTGCTCGCGTTTTGAAGACCTGACCGCCGCACACTTTGCCGAGCTGGCCGAGCTCAATGCCGAAGTCATCATCTTTGGCAGCGGCAAAAGCATCCGCTTTGTGCACCCTTCCTGGCTGCAGCCACTGATGCAAAAGCGCATTGGCCTGGAGACCATGGACACCCATGCCGCATGCCGCACCTACAACGTTTTGGCTGGAGAAGGCCGCAATGTGATAGCCGCACTGCTATTGGAGTAATATCCGGGAGGGGCTCGTCAAAACCTATGATCCGGGGTAAAATCGCAGGTTGCGGTCGAGGGGCACTACTTTTAAATAAAAGCAACACCAACCTACACCCCTCGGCATTCCAACGACTACTCCCGAGAGATCAAAGCGCATGGCGATCGTTGTCAACAAACCCCTTCCCGAATTTGAAGCCAACGCTACAGGTGGCGTGAAGGTATCCAATACCTCGCACACAGGCCAGATTCTGATCCTGTACTTCTATCCCAAGGACAATACGCCTGGTTGCACCACCGAAGCCATGCAGTTCCGGGACAAGCACAAAGAATTTGAAAAGGCCGGTGCCATCGTCTTTGGCGTGTCGCGCGACAACATGAAGTCGCACGACGACTTCAAGACCAAGCTGGAACTGCCCTTCGAACTCATCGCTGACACCGAAGAGAAAATGTGCCACATGTTCGGCGTGGTCAAGAACAAGATCATGTACGGCAAGAAGGTCAAGGGCATTGAGCGCTCCACATTCCTGATCGACGCCAATGGTATTTTGGTGCAAGAGTGGCGTGGCCTGAAGGTGCCCGGTCACGTGGACGAAGTGCTCAAGGCCGTCAAGGCCCTGAAGACCGCTGCCAAGAAGGCTGCCTAAGCCACATACATTCTGCGGAGTCTGCAGCCATGCAGACAGCAGGATATGCATAATGGGGCATGCCTTTGCGCACCATGCCCCTGCATTGCCAACCCTTTGCTAACAAAGCCGCCTGGGCTCGTGCCCGGCGGCTTTGTGCTTTCTGCAGCCCTGAAAACAAGGACTGAAACACCTATGCCATTGCCTCCAGCCCCTACCAAACGCGCCGCGCGCGTTGCCAAGGAAGCTTTTGAAGTCACCGCTCGTGCGCCCAAGCGTGCCATGGGCAGCAAGTCTGCAGTCGTCTCACTGGATGATGAGCTGCCAGCTGCGGCAGCAATAATCCCTGCAGCACCTGCCGTGACCGCAACGACCACCACTGCAGCAGCGCGCAGCCGCAAAAAAGCTGCGCCTGCCAATCCCGCTGCCAGCGCAGCCACCAATACCGCCGCCATGCTGCTGGCTCAACAGCGCGCCGCCGTGCAGGCTGCACAGGCCGCGCAAAGCGCACAGCACACAGCCGCAACACAGGCAGCACCCACAGCCACCAAGGCGCAAGCGCCTGCAGATAACAAAGCAGCGGCCACAACCGCGGCCAAGCCAGTCCAGGCCGTAAGCAAGGCTGCTAGCACCGCCAAACCAAAGACAGCCAGCCCTGTGGGCAAAAAGCGCAGCGGCCAGTCCTGCCTGTTTGTGCTGGACACCAATGTGCTGCTGCACGACCCCACCAGCATCTTCCGCTTTGAAGAGCACGACATCTTCCTGCCCATGGTGGTGCTCGAAGAGCTGGACGCCCACAAAAAGGGCATGACTGAAGTGGCACGCAATGGCCGCCAAGTCAGCCGCACGCTGGATGCACTGGTCGATGCCCAGAAGGATGCCGACCTGGCCGCAGGCCTGCGCCTGGATGCCACGGGCCACAAAACAGCCACCGGCCATCTGTTCTTCCAGACCGTGCCGCTGGACTACAAACTGCCCTCCAGCCTGCCACAGGGCAAGGCCGACAACCAGATTCTGGGTGTAGTGCAAGCATTGCGCCTGCTCAAGCAAGGTCAGCAGGAAGTGGTGCTGGTGTCCAAGGACATCAATATGCGCGTCAAGGCGCGCGCACTGGGCCTGCCCGCCGAGGACTACCGCAACGACAAGACGCTGGACGACGGCGACCTGCTGTACACCGGCAGCCTGGCCCTGCCCGCAGACTTCTGGAAAAAAGCCAAGAACGTGGAGAGCTGGCAGGACCGCGGCAAGACCTACTACAGCTTCACCAGCCCGCTCACCAGCCAGATGCTGATCAACCAGTACGTGTACTTTGAGGCTCCCAACGAGCCCAGCCTGCACGCGCGCGTGGTCGAGATCCGCGACAAGACCGCGGTGCTGGAAACCCTGCGCGACTACAGCAGCAGCAAGCACAATGTCTGGGGCGTGAACGCACGCAACCGCGAGCAGAACTTTGCACTGAACCTGCTCATGGACCCCAACATCGACTTCGTCAGCCTGACCGGCACCGCCGGCACCGGCAAGACACTGATGGCGCTGGCAGCAGGCCTGTCGCAGGTGCTCGACGACCGCCGTTACACAGAAATCATCATGACCCGTGCCACGGTGAGCGTGGGCGAAGACATTGGCTTTCTGCCCGGCACCGAGGAAGAGAAGATGGGCCCCTGGATGGGCGCGCTGGACGACAACCTCGAATTTCTGGCCAAGGGCGACGGCGGCAATCCCGGCGAATGGGGCCGTGCAGCCACCAATGAGCTGATCCGCAGCCGCATCAAGATCAAGAGCATGAACTTCATGCGCGGTCGCACCTTTCTGAACAAGTGGGTCATCATCGACGAAGCGCAGAACCTGACCCCCAAGCAGATGAAAACCTTGATCACGCGCGCCGGCCCCGGCACCAAGATCATCTGCATGGGCAATCTGGCGCAGATCGATACACCCTACCTGACCGAAGGTTCGTCAGGCCTGACCTTTGCCGTCGACCGCTTCAAGGGCTGGGCCCACGGCGGTCATATCCAGCTGGCACGCGGCGAACGCTCGCGTCTGGCGGACTTTGCGAGTGAGGTGCTGTGATGGCGATCAGCTGGGTAAGTGCTCTCAAACTGGTGCCCTGGGGCGATGTCATTCAGGCCGCCCCCACGGTACTCAAGGCCGCCAAGGGCCTGATGAAGAAAAGCCCCGAGCAGGAGCTGGAAGACGCCGCACAGGCGGCCTTCCCTGCCAGCGCCGAAAGCCAGACGCCTGCCGCCAATGCGGGCGAACTGGCACTGCAGAAGGTGGCACAGCTGGAGGCTCGCATCCAGCAGCTGGAAGCGGCGCAGCGCGCCTCCAACCAGGTGCTGGAGAAGATGGCCGAGCAGCAAGCGCAAATCGTCAAGACCGTAGGCCTGCTGCGCACGGGCGCTACACGCCTGGCGTGGGCCTGCGGCATTCTGAGCGTGGCGGTGATCGGCCTGCTGGTCTACAGCTTCTAAAAACATAGCTGCCAGCGCTCATTATTCATAGATTTCAGATAGATAAGTATCTAAACTCTATGTATATCAAGCGCTAGGCGCTCTACTTTCACAAGCAAAAAGGCCTTGTCATCTGACAAGGCCTTTTCTTTGGACGGCATCGGCTACAGGCTCTCAGTAGTCGTCACCCGCCCCCATGGCCAGATTTTCAAAGCGCGTCTGGTTCTTCTGGAAGTACAGCTTCACGGTGCCTGTCGGGCCGTTACGCTGCTTGCCGATAATGACTTCCGCAATATTGGGCTCCTTGGAGTCCTTGTTGTAGTAGTCGTCGCGGTAGATGAACATGATGATGTCCGCGTCCTGCTCGATAGCGCCGGATTCACGCAGGTCAGACATCATGGGACGCTTGTCGGTGCGCTGCTCCACCGAGCGGTTGAGCTGCGACAGCGCAATCACCGGACACTGCAGCTCCTTGGCCAGCATCTTCAGGCCTCGCGAGATTTCACCCAGCTCGGTCGCACGATTGTCACCACCACCGCCGCTGGAGCCACTCATCAGCTGCAAATAGTCGACCACGATCAGACCCAGCTTGCCGCAGGTACGCGCCAGACGACGTGCGTTGGCACGCAGCTCCGAAGGCGTCAGACCCGGCGTTTCGTCAATGTGCAGCGAGATCTGGCTGAGCTTTTCCACCGCTTCGGTCAGGCGCGCCCATTCATCGGGCTCGAGCTTGCCGGTACGCAGGTGACCCTGGTTCACACGGCCAATTGAACCCACGATACGCACCGCCAGTTGGGCGGCACCCATTTCCATGGAGAAGATGGCCACTGGCAGACCTTCGTTGAGCGCCACGTGCTCGGCAATATTCACCGCAAACGAGGTCTTACCCATGGAAGGGCGGGCCGCCAGAATCACCAGGTCACCAGCCTGCAGGCCGCTGGTCATGCGGTCCAGATCCGCAAAACCGGTGGGAATACCGGTCACATCGACCGGGTTGTCTGCCATTTCCTGCACGCGGTCCAGCAGATCACCCACCAGGGTTTCCATGCTCTGGAAGCCCTGCTTCATGCGTGAGCCTTCTTCGCCAATGGCAAAGATCTTCTGCTCGGCTTCATCCAGAATGCGCTCTACCGGCTTGCCCTGGGGGTTGAGTGCATTGGTAGCAATCTCGTCACTCACCGTGAGCAGCTTGCGCAAGATGCCCTTCTCGCGCACGATTTCCGCATAGCGGCGGATGTTCGTGGCACTGGGCACATACTGGGCCAGCTGGTTGAGGTAGAGAATCCCCCCCACCTCCTCGGCCTTGCCCATGCCCTGCAGGTGCTCGAACACCGTAATCACGTCAGCTGGCTTGCTTTCATTGATCAGCTTGCCAATGGCTGCGTAGATCAGCTGGTGCTCGTGGCGGTAGAAATCGCGCTCGGTGAGCAAGTCCCCCACGCGGTCCCAGGCCGAGTTATCCAGCAGCAAGCCACCCAGCACACTGGATTCGGATTCCATGGAGTACTGCGGCAGGCGCAGCTTGGCCACCTGCTGGTCATCAGCTTCAGGCGCAGGTGTGCCAAACACATCATCTTCCAACGGAGGCATTACAGAGGACATCGATCCACCCACAAAAAGACAAGCCTGAGATCGTAACGCCAGCGCATACAGACGTCACTCCAACCTTGCCAAACACAGACATGCACGCACGGCTTAGTGCCAAACATGCTTTCAAAACAGAAGCTGCCAGCACAGACACAGCAAGCGCTGGCAGGCATTTTTATGCATAAGAACGCATAAAACACAAAAGCCGCCCGAAGGCGGCTTTTGCAGTGCAGGGAAAAATTTCCGCAGCAGTGATTAGGCTTCGCCTGTCACTTCCACGTTCACTTCCACTACCACGTCAGTGTGCAGCGCCACTTCCACGGTGGAAGCAGAAACAGTCTTGATAGGACCGTTAGGCATACGCACTTGCGCCTTGTGCACGTTGAAGCCTTGGGCTGTCAGAGCGTCGGCGATGTCGTAGTTGGTCACGGAACCGAACAGACGGCCGTCCACGCCAGCCTTTTGCGACAGCTTCACGGTGAAACCGTTCAGCTTTTCGCCTTCAGCTTGTGCAGCAGCCAGCTTCTGAGCAGCAGCCTTTTCCAGTTCAGCACGCTTGGCTTCGAATTCAGCCTTAGCTGCTTCGGTAGCACGGCGAGCCTTGCCAGAGGGGATCAGGAAGTTGCGAGCGTAGCCGTCCTTCACCTTGACGATATCGCCCAGGTTACCCAGGTTCACAACCTTTTCGAGCAGAATGATTTGCATGGTTGCGACTCCTTAGATCTTGTGCTGGTCGGTGTAGGGCAGCAGAGCCAGGAAGCGAGCGCGCTTGATGGCTGTGTTCAGCTGACGCTGGTAGATGGCGCGAGTGCCTGTCAGGCGTGCGGGGATGATCTTGCCGTTTTCGGCGATGAAGTCACGCAGGGTGTCTACATCCTTGTAATCGATCTCTTCAACACCTGCCACGGTGAAGCGGCAGAAGCGCTTGCGCTTGAACAGCAGCGACTGGGTGTTGCGCTTTGGGCGCTTGTCTTTGTTGAATTTCTTGAACGTGGCCATTACTGGACCTCTTGAAAATTAATTTTGTTGAACATCCTGGATATGCAGCACCACGGTTTTGCTGTTGCGCGGCGTGGCAAGAAAGCCCTGAAAAGTCCAGATACTTCCCGGCGCCTGACGAGCAAGTCGCTCAGCCAGTGCGCCAAATGCCACCGCCTTCACAGCTGCCGAGACCTTGCGCGGGCTGCCTGCTTCTACTTGAGAGGATTCGTGCACCAGGCGCAAATCCAGAGCAGGCAATCCAGCGGGCGTGTATCGCAGGCTTTGCAGCTCATCAATACAGGCCGTCAGGACAACGTGGTTTTCCACTCTCCAAGCGAAGTCTAGGAATTAGGCTTCAGCGGCTTGGTTAGCCTTGCGAGCTTCTTCACGCTCGACAGTCTTCATCATGGAAGAAGCAGCTGTTTCAGCCTTCTTCTTCTGAACTGTCAGGTGACGCAGCACAGCATCGTTGAACTTGAATGCGTGCTCCAGCTCAGCCATCACAGCCTGGTCGGCTTCGATGTTCAAGCAGATGTAGTGAGCCTTGGCGAGCTTGTTGATCATGTAAGCCAGCTGACGACGGCCCCAGTCTTCTTCGCGGTGCACCTTGCCGCCACCAGCGACAATCATGCCCTTGTAACGCTCCAGCATGGCTGGAACTTGCTCGCTTTGATCCGGATGGATCAACAAAATGATTTCGTAATGACGCATGAAAACTCCCTTTTGGGTTAAGCCCCCCACTGCGTCTGTAGCGGTGGGGCAAGGTAAAACGGGCAATTATAGGCATTCCCAGCAGGCTTGTACACTCCGAGGGGCTTTGAATATCCTCAGTGTGTCCAAGACCTTGAAAAGCTTTCAGGCATCCCCACCTGACTTTTCAGGTTTCACTCTTTAGAGACGCTATCCACATGACCGAACAACAACACACTACACAAAATGCCGCGCCTTCCGATGCTTCCGCTGAAGAGATGGAAGCCGCAATGGCCGCCAATGTGGCAGACGAAATCTCCCGCCTGCAGGCCGAGCTGAGTGAGCTCAAGGCCAAGAACGGTGAAATGGCCGACCAGTACCTGCGCGCCAAGGCCGAAACAGAAAACATGCGCCGCCGCGCAGACGAAGAAGTGGCCAAGGCCCGCAAGTTTGGCATCGAAAGCTTTGCAGAAAGCCTGCTGCCCGTGTGCGACAGCCTGGACGCTGCACTGGCCATCCAGAACGCTACCGCCGAACAACTGCGCGAAGGCTCTGAAGCCACACTGCGCCAACTGCAGCAGGCCCTGGAGCGCAACAAGGTGGTGGTGATCAACCCCGCCCCTGCCAGCAAGTTTGACCCCCACCAGCACCAGGCCATCTCCGTGGTGCCTGCCGAGCAGGAAGCCAACACCATCGTGACCGTGCTGCAAAAGGGCTACCTGATTGCAGACCGTGTGCTGCGCCCTGCCCTGGTGACCGTGGCAGCCCCTAAGTAAGCGCATAGCAGCCACAAAAAAATTTCATCGATTGACTTGAAACCTCCGGCACAACCCTTAGTTACAAGCCAATCGACCAACAAATTTCAGAATTCGGAGCATTCAAATGGGAAAAATTATCGGTATTGACCTGGGCACCACCAACAGCTGCGTGGCTGTGATGGAAGGCAACAACACCCGCGTGATCGAAAACAGCGAAGGTGCGCGCACCACGCCTTCGATCGTTGCTTACCTGGAAGACGGTGAGATTCTGGTGGGTGCATCTGCCAAGCGCCAAGCTGTCACCAACCCCAAGAACACCATCTTTGCCGCCAAGCGTCTGATTGGCCGCAAGTTCGACGAAAAGGAAGTGCAAAAGGACATCGACCTGATGCCCTTCACCATCACCAAGGCTGACAACGGCGACGCCTGGGTGGAAGTGCGCGGCCAGAAGCTGGCACCTCCCCAGATCTCCGCAGAAGTGCTGCGCAAGATGAAGAAGACCGCTGAGGACTTCCTGGGCGAGCCCGTGACCGAAGCCGTGATCACCGTGCCTGCCTACTTCAACGACGCACAGCGTCAGGCGACCAAGGACGCCGGCCGCATCGCAGGTCTGGAAGTCAAGCGCATCATCAACGAGCCTACTGCTGCTGCACTGGCCTTCGGCCTGGACAAGGCTGGCAAGGGCGACCGCAAGATTGCCGTGTATGACCTGGGTGGCGGTACGTTCGACGTGTCCATCATCGAAATCGCTGACGTGGACGGCGAAAAGCAGTTCGAAGTGCTGTCGACCAACGGCGACACCTTCCTGGGCGGCGAAGACTTTGACCAGCGCATCATTGACTACATCATTGCCGAGTTCAAGAAAGAGCAAGGCGTAGACCTGACCAAGGACGTGCTGGCGCTGCAACGCCTGAAGGAAGCTGCTGAAAAGGCCAAGATCGAGCTGTCGAACTCCACACAGACCGACATCAACCTGCCCTACATCACGGCTGACGCCTCCGGTCCCAAGCACCTGAACCTGAAGCTGACCCGCGCCAAGCTGGAATCGCTGGTGGAAGACCTGATCGAGCGCACCATCGCTCCCTGCCGCACTGCCATCAAGGACGCAGGTATCTCTGTGTCTGACATTCAGGACGTGATCCTGGTCGGTGGTATGAGCCGCATGCCCAAAGTGCAGGAAAAGGTCAAGGAATTCTTCGGCAAGGATCCCCGCAAGGACGTGAACCCTGACGAAGCCGTGGCCGTGGGTGCTGCCGTGCAAGGCCAGGTGCTGGGTGGTGAGCGTTCCGACGTGCTGCTGCTGGACGTGACCCCTCTGTCTCTGGGTATCGAAACCCTGGGCGGCGTCATGACCAAGATGATCACCAAGAACACGACCATTCCCACCAAGTTCTCGCAGACTTTCTCAACCGCTGAGGACAACCAGCCTGCAGTGACCATCAAGGTCTACCAGGGCGAGCGTGAGATGGCTTCGGGCAACAAGCTGCTGGGTGAATTCAACCTGGAAGGCATTCCTTCCGCTCCTCGCGGCACGCCCCAGATTGAGGTGACTTTTGACATCGACGCCAACGGTATCCTGAACGTGTCCGCCAAGGACAAGGGCACTGGCAAGGAAAACAAGATCACCATCAAGGCCAACTCCGGTCTGTCGGAAGAAGAAATCCAGCAGATGGTCAAGGACGCGGAACTGAACGCCGCCGAAGACAAGAAGAAGCTGGAGCTGGTGCAGGCCAAGAACCAGGGCGAAGCCGCTGTCCACAGCGTCAAGAAGAGCCTGGGCGAGCACGGCGACAAGCTGGAAGCTGCCGAGAAGGAAGCGATTGAAGCTGCCATCAAGGATCTGGAAGAAGCCCTGAATGGTTCCGACAAGGACGCCATCGAGGCCAAGACCACTGCCCTGATGACTGCCAGCCAGAAGCTGGGCGAGAAGGTCTACGCCGAAGCCCAGGCTGCGGCAGCTGCAGGCGGCGCTGCCGAAGCTGGTGCAGAAGCTGCACAGGCCAAGCCCGCTGGCACCGGCGACGACGATATCGTTGACGCTGAAGTCAAGGAAGTGAAGAAGTAATTGGACGCAGAGCGGCATTCCTGACCGCTTGCCGCCGCGCTGCCGCCTCAACTGGGGCGACTTGCGCGGCGTTCCTGTTTTAACCGGCTGCACATCACATGTCCAAACGCGACTATTACGAAGTTCTGGGCGTCTCCAAGACGGCCTCGGACGATGAAATCAAGAAGGCCTACCGCAAGCTGGCCATGAAGTACCACCCTGACCGCAATCAGGGTGAAAAAGCCAAGGAAGCCGAAGAGAAGTTCAAGGAGGTCAAAGAGGCCTACGAGATGCTCTCGGACGGTCAGAAGCGCGCAGCCTATGACCAGTACGGCCATGCCGGCGTAGACTCCAACAGTGGCATGGGCGGCGGCTTTGGTGCCGGCGGTTTCGCCGAAGCTTTTGGCGACATCTTTGGCGATATGTTCGGCGGCGCACGCGCACGCGGCGGTCGCCAGGTCTATCGCGGCAATGATCTGAGCTACACCATGGAAATCACCCTGGAGGAAGCGGCCAAGGGCAAGGATGCCCAGATCCGCATCCCCAGCTGGGACAGCTGCGACACCTGCCATGGCAGCGGCGCCAAGCCCGGCACCAGCCCCAAGACCTGTACCACTTGCGGTGGTCAGGGCTCGGTGCAGATGCGCCAGGGTTTCTTCAGCGTGCAGCAGACCTGCCCCCACTGCCGTGGCACGGGCAAGATCATTCCCGAGCCATGCCCAAGCTGCAGCGGCCAAGGCAAGATCAAGCGCCAGAAGACGCTGGAGGTCAAGATTCCCGCGGGTATCGACGATGGCATGCGCATCCGCTCCAGCGGCAATGGCGAGCCCGGCGTCAACGGCGGTCCTCCCGGCGACCTGTACATCGAAATTCGCGTCAAGGAACACGACATCTTTGAGCGCGACGGCGATGACTTGCACTGCCAGGTGCCCGTGAGCTTTATCACGGCAGCGCTGGGCGGTGAGATTGAGGTGCCGACCCTGCAAGGCAAGGTGGCGATTGACATCCCCGAAGGCACCCAGGCTGGCAAGCAGTTCCGCCTGCGTGGCAAGGGCATCAAGGGGGTGCGCTCCAGCTACCCCGGTGACCTGTACTGCCACATCGTGGTGGAAACGCCCGTGAAGCTGACCGAGTACCAGCGCAAGCTGCTGCGCGAGCTGGAAGAATCTCTGAAAAAGGGTGGCAGCAAGCACTCGCCCAGCGCAGACAGCTGGACAGACAAGCTCAAGCGTTTCTTTAGCTAAAGCCACAACCTCACTGCAAACCCCGCCCTGGCGGTAATGCCGTTCACTTAAGGTTTTCTGACCTGCCTGACGGGATAGCGTGAAGGCACTTTTTTTGACCACACGGGGGCATGTTCGCCCCCGTCGTTGTTTGGGCAACAACCTCTCGCTGAGCCTTATGCGCATACGCTGCAGCAGCGCAGGCAAGTTCCCAGGGCTGGGGCAACTTGCTAGCGTGATCCATTCGAGCTGCAGATAGTCCATGGCAGCAACAAAGCTCAATTCGGTTGGATGCAACCGGCTTTCTTTTGCTATTTCAGCCATTTCCAGTCGCACCAAGTTGTAGGCGAGTAAGGCTCGGCTTGCTGGCACCACAAGACCAGGCAGCTGACATCCTGACCAAGCTCAAGGCAGAAGACGGCATGCACAAGTCGGCATGGGCCACCCACGTCCAGGAAGGCACCCCCTTCCAGTCGATCCGTGGTGCGTTCAATTCCTTCCTGGGCCTGCCTTGCCACCAGCCTTCGTGGGGCAATCTGACCGCGATTGACATGAACACCAAGAGCATCGCCTGGCAAGTGCCTCTGGGCACCGTGGCTGGCTCGCAAATGGCTGGTGTGACCGTGGATGCCACCATCCCCGTGGGCATGCCTTCGCTGTCCGGCCCCATCACCACAGCCGGTGGCCTGACCTTCTTTGCAGGCTCCATGGACCGTTACATCCGTGCCTTTGACAACAAGACTGGCAAGGAAGTGTGGAAGTACCGCATGCCCGTGGGCGCGCAGGCGACCCCCATGTCCTACCTCTCGCCAGAGTCGGGCCGCCAGTTTGTGGTGGTCTCTGCGGGCGGTGCACGCATGACCCCAGAAAAGGGTGACTACGTGATCGCCTTTGCACTGCCTAAGAAATAAGTACACAGGTATTTACGTCATGCAGGGAGGCCCATGGGCCTCCCTTTTTTTGTGATGACGACCAGGCAGCCAGAAAGCAATGGCGCGATCATGGATTATTTAAGGGTTAACCCCTAAATACCATCAACCACCCTAGCATCGCCTTCCTACGACTGCTTATTTTTCAAGCACTTTTACTGCTGATTCAGATGCCTTCCTTTGCCCCTTCGGCCCAGAGCCAAGCCATTGCCATTTTGTTCGGCAGCTTGAGCCTGAGCGCCTTCGCCCAAGACGCCACACCCACGCTGGACACCGTAGAAATCCGCTCCGCCACCAATGGGGCCAGCCTGCAGTCCCTGCCCACCTCGGCCACCGTGCTGGACGGTGAGCACATGCGTGAACACCAGCTGCAGGTCAACCTCTCCGAAGGTCTGGCCAGCGTACCCGGCCTGCAGATCAAGAACCGCCAGAACTACGCACAGGACTTGCAGCTTTCCATCCGCGGCTATGGTGCGCGCTCCACCTTTGGCGTGCGTGGTGTGCGCCTGTATGTCGACAACATCCCTGCCACCATGCCTGATGGCCAGGGCTCGCTCTCGCACATCGATATTGGCAGCATTGAGCGCGTTGAAGTGCTGCGCGGCCCCTACTCGGCCCTGTACGGTAACTCGTCCGGCGGCGTAGTCAGCATCTTTACCGAAACACCGGAAGGCAAGCCTTTTGTGGAAGCTGGCGTGGCCTTTGGCAGCAATGGCCAGAAGCGCTTTTCCGCCAAGGCCGGTGGCGAAACCGCCCAGGGCCTGAGCTATCTGGTCAGCGCCAGCCGCTTTCTGACCGATGGCTACCGTGCGCACAGCGCTGCCGACCGCAATGTGGGCAATGTGAAGCTGTCTGCCGCCATTGGCGACGATGCCCGCTGGACCCTGGTGGCCAATACCATGAAGTCCAGTGCGCAGGATCCGCAGGGGCTGACATGGGACCAATACCTGGCCAACCGCAAGCAGCCTTCCGTGGTGGCAGAGCGTTTTAACACCCGCAAGTCGCTGGAGCAAACCCAGGTCGGCATGACGTACGAGCGCCGCCTCAGCGGCACGCACAGCATCGCGCTGATGGCCTATGCCGGTCACCGTTCCATGGAACAGTACCAGTCCATTCCCTTGATCTCATATGGCAAGCCCATTCAAGAACAAGCACGTCATGCAGGCGGCGTGATTGATATGTCGCGCGACTATGCAGGTCTGGATGCACGCTGGACAGGCAACTTCACAAATGCGGTGATGCCCGTCACTGTGAGTGCAGGGCTTGCTCTTGACTATGTACAAGAAGACCGCCAGGGCTATCGCAACTACACAGGTGCTGCCACTGCCCCAACAGCACAGGGCATCAAAGGTGCTCTGACGCGTGATGAGAAAAACACCATCACCAATATCGACCCTTATGTACAAGCCACCTGGAAGTTAGCTACCACATGGACCTTGGACACTGGTTTACGCTACAGCCGCGTCAAATTCAAAACGACCGACTATTTCACGGCTCCCGCCAATCCCAACATTACAGGCGATAAAGCCAACCCCGACGACTCCGGCAAGGTCACGCACCGCAAGGCGCTGCCCGTGGTTTCGCTGGCCCATGCACTCACACCGGATGACACCGTCTACGCCAGCGTAGGCCGTGGCTTTGAAACGCCGACCTTTGCCGAGCTGTCCTACAGCCCTAACAACATCAATGGTCTGAACCTGAACCTGCAGCCCAGCGTGAGCACCCAGTACGAACTGGGCTATCGCCAGCGCCTGCGTGGCAGCGTCAAGGGCCAGTGGAGCGCTGCTGTATTCCACTCGCAGACCAGCGATGAAATCGTCAGCGCCGGTGGTACCGGGGGCCGCACCACCTACCGCAATGCTGGCAAGACCCGCCGCCAGGGCGTAGAGCTGCAAGCCGATATGCACCTGACACCCAAGTGGCAAGTGCAGGCGGCCTACACCTATCTGGACGCCACATTCCGCCAGGCTTCGGGCGATGCTGCCATGGGCAATCAGCTGCCCGGCCTGTCCAAGCAGAACATGTTTGTGGCCACCAGCTACCAGCTGACCCCTGCATGGAAGCTGGGCCTGTCTGCACAGCACGCCAGCAAGGTGTTTGTGAATGACAGCAACAGCGAAGCCGCACCCGCCTTCACCATTGCCTCGGCCAGCGTGGGCTACACCAAGGATATGGGCGACTGGCGCCTGCATGCGTTTGCGCGTGTGGACAACCTGTTTGACCGCAACTATGTGGGCTCCGTCATCGTCAACGATGGCAACGGCCGCTATTACGAAAGCGCACAAGGCCGCAACTGGGCTACCGGCGTAAACCTGCGCTACAACTTCTAAATCAGCGTCAGACCGTCTGAACGCGCTTCCAGCGCAGGCCGCTTCTAAATCAGGAGCTGCCTGCGCTTTATTTTTGCCATTTTTAAGCACAAATGCTTATCAAAGCCAGATTTGATATGCACTAACCGCTCTCTTTTTAATAAGAAAAAAGCATAGACATCGTGAAACGCGATGCCTGACTTGCGTTTTATCTGGCATCGTCTTCGCACCGCGCGATGACAAACGCATTTTCATGACGCAAAATGACATCAACTTCTCAAAACGAGAAGACTGAAAACATTGACCCCGCCATGAAGAATTCCGAACGCAGTTTTGCTCGTCGTATTGACCTGACCTCTTTGCAACTGTTCGTCGCCGTGTGCGAACTGGGCAGCATTGGCCGCGCTGCTGAGCGCGAATACATTGCCGCCTCTGCTGTCAGCAAGCGCCTGTCTGATTTGGAAGCGGCCGTCGATACCGCGCTGCTCTACCGCCACAGCCGTGGCGTGACCCTGACCCCCGCTGGTGAAAGCCTGCTGCATCACGCTCGCAACGTGCTGTACGGACTGGAGCGCATGCAGGGCGAGCTGTCCGAGTACGCCGACGGCATTCGTGGCCATGTGCGTATGCACGCCAACATCTCGGCCATCGTGCAGTTCCTGCCAGAAGACCTGGGTGCCTTCAGCAAGGGCCACCCCCAGATCAAGATTGACCTGCAGGAGCACCTGTCGGCCGACGTGCTGCAGGCTGTGCACGAAGGCACAGCCGACATCGGCATCTGCAACATGGGCCAGGCCAATACCAATGGCCTGCAGACCAAGCCTTACCGCACTGACCGCCTGCTGCTGGTCGTGCCACAGGACCACCCCCTGGCCAAGCGCGAAAACATCTCGTTTGAAGAAGTGCTGGAATGGGACGTGGTGGGCCTGCAGGGCGGCAGCTCCATCAGCCTGGCCATGCGCGGCGCGGCAGCCCGCTCTGGCCGCCCCTTGCAACAACGCATTCAGGTCACAAGCCTGGATGCCATGTGCCGCATGATCGACAACGGCCTGGGCGTGGGCATCATCCCCGACCGCGCGTTCGAACTCATGCATGGCGTGGGCCGCTTAAAGAGCGTGCCACTGACCGACAGCTGGGCCCAGCGTACGCTGAGCCTGGTCGCGCGCGACTTTGACGCCCTGCCAGTGACATCGCGTTTGCTGGTGGAGCACCTCGGCAAAGGCTGGGTGCCACCCGTCAAGTCGGCTGCCTAAAATTTACCGAGACAACTTCCCACCCCACGAAGCAGAGAACAACATATGGGCCGCACGCTTTACGACAAGATTTTTGACGAGCACGTCATCCACACCGAAGAAGATGGCACCTCCATCCTCTACATCGACCGCCATCTGGTGCACGAAGTCACCAGCCCCCAGGCTTTTGAAGGGCTGCGTCTGGCAGGTCGCAAGCTGTGGCGCATCAGCTCCGTGGTGGCAACGGCCGACCACAACACGCCCACCAATGGCTGGGAACTGGGCTATGAGGGCATTGCCGACCCCATCAGCAAGGAACAGATCACCACGCTGAATACCAATATTGCCGAGTTTGGCGCTGCCGCTTTCTTCCCCTTCATGAGCAAGGGCCAGGGCATTGTGCACGTGATGGGCCCTGAGCAGGGCGCCACCCTGCCCGGCATGACCGTGGTTTGCGGCGACAGCCACACTTCCACCCATGGCGCCTTTGGCGCACTGGCACACGGCATTGGCACCTCGGAAGTCGAGCACGTCATGGCCACGCAGACCCTGCTGGCCAAAAAGGCCAAGAACATGCTGGTCAAGGTCAACGGCAAGGTGGCTCCCGGCATCACCGCCAAGGACATCGTGCTGGCCATCATCGGCAAGATTGGCACCGCAGGTGGCACGGGCTACACCATCGAGTTCGCCGGTGAAGCCATCCGCGATCTGTCCATGGAAGGCCGCATGACCGTGTGCAACATGGCGATCGAAGCCGGTGCCCGCGCCGGTCTGGTGGCCGTGGACGACAAGACCATTGAATACATCAAGGGCCGCCCGCTGGCACCTACAGGCGCGGAGTGGGATGCTGCCGTGGCCTACTGGAAGACGCTGCACTCCGACGCAGACGCCCAGTTCGACCACGTGGTGGAGCTGAACGCCGCCGAGATCGTGCCGCAGGTGACCTGGGGCACATCGCCCGAGATGGTGCTGGGCGTGGACGCCAGCGTGCCCGATCCTGACAAGGAACAAGACCCCAACAAGCGCAACGCCATCGAGCGCGCGCTGACCTATATGGCGCTGGAGCCCGGCAAGCCGCTGAGCGACATCTGCGTGGACAAGGTGTTCATCGGCTCGTGCACCAACAGCCGCATCGAAGACATGCGCGAAGCCGCAGCTGTGGTGAAAAAACTGGGCCAGAAGGTCGCGAAGAACGTGAAGCTCGCCATGGTGGTTCCCGGCTCTGGCCTGGTCAAGGAGCAAGCCGAGCGTGAAGGTCTGGACCAGATCTTCAAGGCCGCTGGTTTTGAATGGCGTGAACCAGGCTGCTCCATGTGCCTGGCCATGAATGCCGACCGTCTGGAGCCCGGCGAGCGCTGCGCCTCCACGTCCAACCGCAACTTCGAAGGCCGTCAGGGCGCGGGTGGCCGCACCCACCTGGTCAGCCCCGCGATGGCTGCGGCTGCCGCCATCCACGGCCACTTCGTGGACATCCGCAAATTCGCCTAACCCTTGTGCCACACGGACTGCGAGAGAACTTTGCCATGAAGCCCTCTTTCACCATTTTGCTCCTTGGACTGGCCTTCACCCTGGCCGCCTGCAACACCGTGCAGGGGCTGGGCCAGGACATCCAGAAAGCCGGCAACGCCATTGAGCGTGCAGCCCGTTGAACGCTACTGAACACTGAAGAACAAGCCATGCAGAAATTCACCGTGCACAAGGGCCTGGTAGCCCCCATGGACCGCGAGAACGTCGACACCGATGCCATCATTCCCAAGCAGTTCCTCAAGTCGATCAAAAAGACCGGCTTTGGCGTGAATGCTTTTGATGAATGGCGCTACCTGGACCAGCCCGGCCAGCCCGGCGTGCCTGAATCTCAGCGCAAGCCCAACCCCGACTTTGTGCTGAACCAGCCCCGCTACAAAGGTGCGAGTATCCTGATTGCGCGCAAGAACTTTGGCTGCGGCTCCAGCCGCGAGCACGCCCCCTGGGCGCTGGACCAGTACGGCTTCCGCGCCATTCTGGCCCCCAGCTTTGCCGACATCTTCTTCAACAACTGCTTCAAGAACGGCCTGCTGCCCATCGTGCTGCCCGAGGCCACGATTGACCTGCTGTTCCACGAAGTAGCGGCCTTTCCCGGCTACGAG
This sequence comes from Comamonas kerstersii, assembly GCF_002056725.1. Taxonomy (NCBI): domain Bacteria; kingdom Pseudomonadati; phylum Pseudomonadota; class Betaproteobacteria; order Burkholderiales; family Comamonadaceae; genus Comamonas; species Comamonas kerstersii. The sequence goes on from NZ_CP020121.1 coordinate 430,720, forward strand.
CTGACCATTGACTTAGAGCGCCAGGTCATCGTGCGCCCCCAGGGTGAAGAGATCCCCTTCGACGTCATTCCTTTCCGCAAGTACTGCCTGCTCAACGGCTTTGACGATATCGGCCTGACCCTGCGCCACGCCGACAAGATCAAGGCCTTCGAAGCCGAACGTCTGGCCCAGAAGCCCTGGCTGGCCCACACCCTGGTGCAGGGCTAAGCCTCGCCACATCTATAAATCTATAAATAAAAGAGCTGCTTGCGCTTGATCTGCAAGGTTTTCCAATAGAAAACTATCTGAAAACAAGCAATACCAAGCGCTAGCAGCTATCAAAGTTGAGGAAACACCATGACAAAGATTGCAGTCCTGCCCGGTGATGGCATTGGCCCGGAAATCGTCGCTGAAGCCGTGAAAGTGCTCAACGCACTGGATCTGAACCTGGAGATGGAAACCGCACCTGTGGGCGGTGCCGCCTACGAAGCTGCGGGCCACCCCCTGCCTGAAGCCACGCTGAAGCTGGCCATGGAATCGGACGCCGTGCTGTTCGGCGCCGTGGGCGACTGGAAGTACGACACGCTGGAGCGCCGCCTGCGCCCCGAGCAAGCCATTCTGGGCCTGCGCAAGGCCATGGGCCTGTTCGCCAACTTCCGCCCTGCCATCTGCTACAAGGAACTGACCCACGCTTCCAGCCTCAAGCCCGAGCTGGTCGCCGGCCTGGACATCCTCATCATCCGTGAGCTGACGGGCGACATCTACTTCGGCCAGCCCCGCGGCCGCCGCACGGCCGAAGACGGCCACTTCCCCGGCACCGAGGAAGCGTTTGACACCATGCGCTACTCGCGCCCCGAGATCGAGCGCATCGCCCACGTGGCCTTCCAGGCCGCGCAAAAGCGCAGCAAGCGCGTGACCAGCGTGGACAAGGCCAACGTGCTGGAAACCTTCCAGTTCTGGAAAGACATCGTCACCGAAGTCGGCAAGCAGTACCCAGACGTCGCACTGGACCACATGTACGTGGACAACGCCGCCATGCAGCTGGTCAAGGAACCCAAGCGCTTTGACGTGGTCGTCACCGGCAATATGTTTGGCGACATCCTGAGCGACGAAGCGTCCATGCTCACAGGCTCCATCGGCATGCTGCCTTCGGCTTCGCTGAACTCCAAGGGCCAGGGCCTGTACGAACCCAGCCACGGCTCGGCCCCCGACATCGCTGGCAAGGGCATTGCCAACCCGCTGGCCACCATCCTGTCGGCCGCGATGATGCTGCGCTTCTCTCTGAACCAGGAAGCTGCAGCCCAGAAGATCGAAGCTGCGGTGCAGAAGGTGCTGGCCGATGGCCTGCGCACTGCCGACATCTACAGCGAAGGCACGACCAAGGTCTCCACCAGCGAAATGGGTGATGCCGTCGTCGCCGCGCTGGCAGCGGTCTAAAACGAACAGCCGCGTGGCCCATGCAGTCACGCGGCTTTTTGGATGCAGCTAAAGCCTGCTCAGCAAATTTCAGGCCTTGTGCGTACGGTTTACGGTCACAATGCCAGCAATCACTCCCACGGCGGGAGGGAATTAGATTCTCTAAAGCCGCATTAGTTAAGCTACAATCCTCGCACAATGTTTGCCGCACACTCCCCCACTGCCTCTCACATCCAAGCCTTGCTGGCAGATGTGGCCGTGCGCGCGACAACCATTACGACGATTAAAGGCTGACCCAGCCCGGTTCGTCGTGCGCCCTTGTACCGGCCAGACGAGCCGGGTGCAGAAAGCCAGATTGAGCACTTCTTCACATCTGTTTTTGCAACATCTCTCTTAAGGGCGTTTCAACAATGAGCAAGCAATTGGTAGGTTTGGTGGGCTGGCGCGGCATGGTCGGCTCCGTTCTGATGGACCGCATGCAGGCCGAGGGCGACTTTGACCTGATCGAGCCCGTGTTCTTCTCCACCTCCAACGCTGGCGGCAAGGCCCCAGCCATGGCCAAGGCACACACTGAACTGAAGGACGCCAACGACATCGCCGAGCTGTCCAAGTGCGACATCATCATCACCTGCCAGGGTGGCGACTACACCAAGGAAGTCTTCCCCAAGATCCGCGCGGCGGGCTGGCAAGGCCATTGGATTGACGCTGCATCTTCCCTGCGCATGGAAGAAGATGCCGTCATCGTGCTGGACCCCGTCAACGACGATCTGATCCAGAAGAAACTGGCCGCAGGCGGCAAGAACTGGATTGGCGGCAACTGCACCAACTCCATCCTGCTGATGGGCCTGGGCGGCCTGTTCAAGGCGGGTCTGGTGGAGTGGGTGTCTTCCATGACTTACCAAGCCGCATCGGGTGGCGGTGCCAACCACATGCGCGAACTGCTCAAGGGCATGGGCGTGATCCACGCTGCCGTGGCGGACCAGCTGGCCACCCCCGCTTCCGCCATTCTGGATATCGACCGCAAGGTCGCCCAGACCATCCGCGAAGATGTGCCCACCGAATTCTTCGGCGCACCGCTGGCTGGCGGCCTGATCCCATGGATCGACGTGCAGCTGCCCAACGGCCAGTCCAAGGAAGAGTGGAAGGGCCAGGCCGAAGTCAACAAGATCCTCGGCACCGAAGCCACCATCCCTGTCGACGGCCTGTGCGTGCGCATCGGCGCCATGCGCTGCCACTCTTTGGCTTTGACTTTAAAGCTGAAGAAGGACTTGCCACTGGAAGAAATCGAAGCACTGATCAAGGGCGGCAACCCCTGGGTCAAGTTCGTGGCCAACGACCGTGCTGAGACCGTCAAGGAATTGACCCCAGCGGCCACCACCGGCGGCCTGGAAGTGGCTGTGGGCCGCGTGCGCAAGCTGAACATGGGCGGCGAATACCTGTCGGCCTTCGTGATCGGCGACCAGCTGCTGTGGGGTGCTGCCGAGCCCCTGCGCCGCATGCTGCGCATTCTGCTGGCCAAGTAATCAAGCCCCTGCCTGCACTGCAAAGGAAGCTTCGGCTTCCTTTTTTCGTGCCCGTCTTCCGGCAGAATGTCTCCGCCAGACAACAGTAGGACACCAATGCGCTGTGCATCTTTTGATCTGACATGCCCTACCCCATCGCCTTGCACGTCACTGAAGCCTTGGCTCCTGCTTCGCTTGACATAATGGAGCACGCTCACAGCATTCCAGCGCCAAAACAGCCTGTTTTTTGCTCCTTGGTCTTGCTTGTCACCCTCTGGCAATACTGCTAATGTCAGCGCATCCATTGCGCTGGGGGGAATCTGGGCGCACCTCCGATAAGAACACTGGCCGAAACCTAGCGGCCATACATTTTGAACGTGACCACAAACATGCATCGTTGGAAACTTTCAGCTCTGGCCGCGGCCGCCTTTGCCACCACCGCATTCACCAGCCTGAGTGCCTCTGCCTTGACCCTGGGTGCATTGCGCGTTGATTCTGCGCTGGGCGAGAGCCTGCGCGCTGAAATTGCCATTCCACAGGCCACGCCTGCAGAGTTGAGCAACCTGATTGTGCAGATCGCGCCCCCCGAAGCCTTCCGAGCCCGTGGTCTGGACTACAGCGCTGCAGCCAGCTCCATCAATGTGCAACTGGTCCAAAAGCCTGATGGCACCGCCCTGCTGCAACTGCGCAGCAATGCGCCACTGAACGATCCCTTTGTCGATCTGATCGTGGACACGCAATGGAACACCGGCAGCATGCAGCGCAGCTACACCCTGCTGCTGGACCCTCCTTCCACCCCGCGCAGCGCAGCACCTGCAACTGCTGCGGCACCACAGATCACCGCACCGCAGGTCACTGCTCCAGCACCTGTATCGGTCACAGGCAAGACTTACTCCTCCAGCCCACGCATCCGCGCGACCACACCTCCCGCCCAGCCAGTCGCGGCAGCTGCGGCACCAGCTCCTGCTCCTGCCGGCGCTCAGAATGAAGCCGTGCGCGTGCGCTCCGGCGACACTGCGGGGCGCATCGCCAACGCCAACCGCCCTGCAGGTGTGTCGCTCGACCAGATGCTGGTCGCCATGCTGCGCGGCAACCCCAATGCCTTTATCAACGGCAACGTCAACCGCCTGCGTGCTGGCACCGTGCTGCAGATGCCCAGCCGTGAACAGGCACTGGAGACTTCCGCCCAGGAAGCGCGCCAGATCGTCGCCGCCCAAAGCCGTGACTTCAATGCCTACCGCCGCAGCCTGGCAGCCAAGGCACCTCGGGCCGCCGTGCAGGCTGCCGCACGTAGCGCCAGCGGCCAGGTACAGGCCCAGGTGTCTGAAACCCGTGCCAATGCAGAGACCGCAGACAAGCTGACTTTGTCCAAGGGGGCCATCCAGACTGCAGCAGAAGAAGAAAAGCTGGCCGCACATAAACAGGCCGAAGCGCAGGAAAGCCGCCTGTCTGAGCTGCAGCGCAACCTGGCAGAACTCAACGAGCTGGCACAGAGCAGCACACCAGCGTCTGCCAACGCCAGCACCCAGCCTGCTGAAACCCCTGCAGCCCCTGCAGCGGCTACAGCGGCTCCTGCAGACAGCCAAGCTGCTGCATCGGCAGAGGCTAATGCCTCCCTACCTGCCGTAGAAGTGGCCAGCGCCAATGCGGCGCTGATCGAATCCAATGCCAGCGCTGCTGCCGATGCCACACCCGCTGCCAGCAGCGACGAAGCCCCACCAGCAGCGCCTGCCGAAGAGCCAGCGCCCAAGCCCGCTGCTGCACAACCTCGCCCAGCGCCAGCACCTGCGCCCATGCCTGTGGAAGAGCCCTCGCTGCTAGACAACCCGCTGGTTCCTGCCGGTGGTGCACTGATTGCCATCCTGCTGGGTCTGCTGGGCTACAGCACCTGGAAGCGTCGCCGTGCAGCACAGGCTGCAGAGCAAGACCCCAGCCTGGGTGACAGCCAGCTCCACCCCGACACCTTCTTTGCCGGCAGTGGCGGCCAGCACGTGGACACCACGGATGCTGCAGCCACCACCATGGCCTACGCGCTCAGCCAGCTCGATGGCGGTGCAGACGTGGATCCCGTCGCCGAAGCCGATGTCTACCTGGCCTATGGCCGTGATGTGCAGGCAGAGGAAATCCTCAAGGAAGCCCTTCGCACCCAGCCTGAGCGCACGGCCATCTACGTCAAGCTCGCAGAAATCTATGCCAAGCGCGAAGACGCCAAGGCACTGGAAGAAATCGCCCGCAGCCTGCAGCCACACACCGAACCTGGCTCTTCGGAGTGGCAGCGCGTCACGGCACTAGGCCGCCAGCTTGCACCACAGAACCCCCTGTTTGCCGATGCGGCCAGCAACGCCCCCGCTGACAAGCCAGGCTCCGGTTTTGCCGCAGCCTTGCAAGCCAGCACAGCCGCTGCCGCAACGGGTGCAGCAGCAGGCGCACTGGCCAGCGATACAGACACTGCATCCAGCCCAGAGCTACCCATTCTGGATCTGTCTGCCGCATTTGCCGAGCCTTCGGAAACTGCGCCAGCGACTCCGGCCACAGACACCACTTCGTCTGCGTCCGAAACCAAAGGCGATACCAGCGCGCTGGACAGCCAGCTGGACCTGTCTTCCCCCTTCACACCGTCCGAGCCACCATCGCTGGTGCAGGACACAGTGCAGGACAACGACAGCATCAGCGATGCACTGGATCTGGACCTGTCGGGCTTTGAAGCCAACTTGCCACAGAGCCAGAGCACACCAGCCACGGAACCTGCCGCTGCTGCCGACCAGCTGGACGACGGCCTCAACTTCGATCTGAATATCGAAGCGCCCGCAGCGGAGGCTGCTCCTGCAGAAGCACCGTCGGCCCCTGCGCCAGACACCAGTCTGGACTTTGACCTGGGCTCTCTGAACCTCGACCTGGGCACAGACACCAGCGCCAAGCCTGCAGACAATGCCAAGCCCATGCACAATCTCGCCGATGATCCCCTGTCCACCAAGCTTGACCTGGCCAGGGAATTCAACGCCATTGGCGACAGCGAAGGTGCACGCGCCCTGATTGAGGAAGTGCTGGCCGAAGCCAGCGGTTCGCTCAAGGAGCGTGCACAGAAGATGCTGTCCGAACTTGATTGATGCATTTTTCTGAAGCGGCTGCGGCCGCTTCCCTAGGAGCCAGCATGCGTATAGCCCTCGGGCTGAGCTACAACGGCCAAGCCTATAACGGCTGGCAAAGTCAACCGAACGGCAATACCGTTCAAGACAAACTCGAAGCGGCCCTGGGCCGCTTTGCTACTGAAAAGATCTCCACTTTGTGTGCTGGGCGTACCGACGCCGGTGTACATGGCCTGATGCAGGTCGTGCACTTTGACACCGACATCGTGCGCCCCGAAAACGCCTGGGTGCGCGGCACCAATACCTTTTTGCCACCCGACATTGCCGTGCAGTGGGCACGCCATATGCCGGATGCCTTCCACAGCCGCGCCTGCGCCACCTCACGCCGCTATGCCTATGTGCTGCTGCAATCGCCCGTGCGCCCCAGCGTGGAAACCGGGCGCGTGGGCTGGGTGTTCAACCCTCTGGATGGGGATGCCATGCGCAAGGCAGCATCCTGCCTGCTGGGCGAGCATGACTTCAGCTCCTTCCGCGCAGCTGCCTGCCAGTCGCTGACCCCCATCAAGACCCTGCACCGCATTGACATCACGCGCCGCAACATTTCCTCCGCGCAGCACCGCGACATGGAATGCTGCTACTGGCGTTTCGAGTTTGAGGGCAACGCCTTTTTGCACCACATGATCCGCAACATCATGGGCTGCCTGATCTACATTGGCCAGGGCTCCCACCCCCCTGAGTGGATGCAGCAGGTGCTGGATGCACGTTCGCGCGATGCGGCAGCCCCCACCTTCTCTCCCGATGGCCTGTACTTCATGGGGCCGCGCTACGATGCGCAGTGGGGCCTGCCTGACCATGTGCCCGGCTTTGACTGGCTGCCTTAAGCATTAAATTGCCCTCTAGCGCTTATGAATACTGCGTTGAATGCTCCTGTTTCCCGTACCCGCATCAAAGTCTGTGGCCTGACCCGTGCGTGTGACGTAGATGCTGCCGTGGCAGCCGGGGTAGATGCTCTGGGCTTTGTGCTCTACCCCAAAAGCCCACGCGCCGTGAGCCTGGCACAGGCGAGCAGGCTGATCGATCGTCTGCCGCCCCTGGTCACACCTGTGTTGCTCTTTGTGAACGCCAGCCAGGAGGAGGTAGATGCAGCATTGCACGCCATTCCCCACGCCTTGCTGCAGTTTCATGGCGATGAAAGCCCGCAAGTCTGCACAAGGCTGAGCCAGCAAGGCCGCGTGCGCTATCTGCGGGCAGCACGCATTCCCCTTGGCGATGCAGCCCGTGACTTTGACCTCGTAGAATACGCGCATCAGTACTCTCAGGCCCAGGCCATTTTGCTAGACGCCCATGTGGACGGCTACGGTGGCGCAGGCAAAGCATTCAATTGGTCACTGCTTCCACCAAGCGTCAGCGCTCATCTCGTTTTGTCTGGTGGACTTACGCCTGCAAACGTGATCGATGGCATCCGCCAACTGCGCCCACGCTGCCTGTCTCTGGCAGTTGATGTCAGCTCCGGTGTAGAAGCTACATGCCCTGACGGCAAGCCGCTCAAGGGCATCAAGGATGCTGAAAAAATTCAACGCTTCGTCGCTGCAGTACGCACCGCCGACGCCCAAATTGCCCTTAATCCTGATGTTTGAATACTCTTACCCCGATGCCAGCGGCCACTTTGGCCCTTACGGTGGCAGCTTTGCCAGCGAAACGCTCACTCACGCCCTGAATGAGCTGCGTCAGGCCTATGCCAAGTACCAGAACGATCCGGAATTCATTGCTGAATTCCAGTCCGAACTGGCCCACTTCGTGGGTCGTCCCTCGCCGGTCTACCACGCAGCCCGCATGTCCCGCGAAATGGGCGGCGCGCAGATCTACCTCAAGCGTGAAGACCTCAACCACACCGGCGCTCACAAGATCAACAACGTGATCGGTCAGGCCATGCTGGCCAAGCGCATGGGCAAGACGCGCATCATTGCCGAAACTGGCGCAGGTCAGCACGGGGTGGCTACTGCCACCATCTGCGCACGCTATGGTCTGGAATGCATCGTCTACATGGGTGCCGAAGACGTGAAGCGCCAAAGCCCCAACGTCTACCGCATGAAGCTGCTGGGCGCGACTGTGATTCCCGTGGAATCGGGCTCCAAGACGCTCAAGGATGCGCTCAACGAGGCCATGCGCGACTGGGTAGCCAATGTGGACAACACTTTCTACATCATCGGCACGGTTGCAGGTCCTGCCCCCTACCCGGCCATGGTGCGCGATTTTCAGAGCGTGATTGGCCAGGAGTGCCTCACACAGATGCCCGAGCTCTTCAAGGAATTGAAGATGGCCGCCGAGCAGCCCGATGCCGTTGTGGCCTGCGTGGGCGGTGGCTCCAACGCCATGGGCATCTTCTACCCCTATATTCCGTTTGAAAACACCAAGCTCATCGGCGTGGAAGCTGCTGGTGAAGGTCTGGATACAGGCAAGCACGCTGCCTCGCTGCAAAAAGGCAGCTCCGGTGTGCTGCACGGCAACCGCACCTTCATCATGCAGGACGACAACGGCCAGATTCTGGACACGCACTCCATCAGTGCAGGCCTGGACTACCCTGGCGTGGGTCCCGAGCACGCCTGGCTGCAGGAAATCGGCCGTGCCCAGTACGTGGGCATTACCGACAAGGAAGCGCTGGATGCCTTCCACTACCTGTGCCGTGCCGAAGGCATTATTCCTGCGCTGGAATCCAGCCATGCCATTGCCTACGCCATGAAGCTGGCCAAGACCATGAAGACCGAAGAGTCCATCCTGGTCTGCCTGTCCGGCCGTGGTGACAAGGACATCGGCACTGTGGCCGATCTGTCCGGCGTTGATTTTTATGACCGCCCCAGTTCACGCGGTCTGTCCGTCAAGGGAGGGCCTGTTGCATGAGCCCTAATCAGTCTCGTATTGCCGCTACTTTTGCCAAACTGAATGCCGAAGGCCGCAAGGCCCTGATTCCTTTTGTCACTGCGGGCTATCCATTTGCTGCCATCACGCCTTCGCTGATGCACGGCATGGTGGAAGCCGGTGCTGACATCATCGAACTGGGCGTGCCGTTTTCCGACCCCATGGCCGACGGCCCGACCATTCAGAAGGCTGGCGACCGCGCCATTGCCAACGGCGTGGGCCTCAAGCAGGTGCTGGGCTATGTACGTGAGTTCCGTCAGAAAAACCACACCACCCCCGTGGTGCTGATGGGCTATGCCAACCCCATCGAACGCTATGACCAGCTGCACGGCGAAGACGCTTTTGTGCGTGACGCTGCTGAAGCCGGTGTAGATGGCATTCTGGTGGTGGACTACCCTCCAGAAGAAAGCGAAAGCTTTGCTGCCAAGCTGCGCGCACACGGCATGGACCAGATTTTCCTGCTGGCGCCCACCAGCACGGACGAGCGCATTCAGCAGGTGGCACGCATTGCCAGCGGCTATGTCTACTACGTTTCGCTCAAGGGCGTGACGGGCTCCAATGCCCTGGACATCGAAGATGTGGCAGCCATGATGCCCCGCATCAAGCAGTACGTGAATCTGCCAGTTGGCGTAGGATTCGGCATCCGCGATGCGCAGACGGCCCACGCTGTGGCCGAGATTGCCGATGCCGCCATCATCGGCAGCCGCATCATCCAGCTGCTGGAAGACCAGCCCCACGAAAAGATTGTTCCCCTGGCCATTGACTTCTTGCGCGGTGTGCGCAAAGCGATGGACGCATAATGTGCGACCCTTGGCCTGCCGGTGCACAGCACCGGCACAGCCCGATCGCCCTGAAAAGGAAACCGTATGTCTTGGCTCGAAAAACTTTTACCCGCCAAAATTCAGCAAACCGAAGCTAAGGATCGCCAACAGCAGATTCCTGAAGGTCTGTGGATCAAGTGCCCCAGCTGCGAATCGGTGCTGTACAAGACCGATCTGGAAAGCAACCAGAACGTCTGCCCCACCTGCGGCCACCATCACCGCATCAACGCACGTGCACGTCTGAACCATTTCCTCGATGGCGAAGGCCGCTATGAAATTGGCCAGGAAGTCCTGCCTGTGGACCCACTGAAGTTCCAGGACAGCCGCAAGTACCCCCAGCGCCTGAAAGAAGCGATGGAAAACACCGGTGAAACCGATGCACTGGTGGTGATGGGCGGCTCCGTCAAGGGCATCGAGCTGGTCGTGGCCTGCTTTGAATTTGACTTCATGGGCGGCTCCATGGGCTCCGTGGTGGGCGAGCGCTTTGTGCGTGGCGTGGAAACCGCCATCGAGCAGAAGGTGCCTTTTGTGTGCTTTACCGCCACCGGCGGCGCGCGCATGCAGGAAGGCCTGCTGTCGCTGATGCAAATGGCCAAGACCAATGCAGCGCTGACCCGTCTTGCCAAGAAGGGCCTGCCCTACATTTCCGTGCTGACCGACCCCACCATGGGCGGCGTGTCTGCCGGCTTTGCCTTCATGGGCGACATCGTCATGGCCGAGCCCAAGGCGCTGATCGGCTTTGCCGGCCCCCGCGTGATTGAAACCACCGTGCGTGTGAAGCTCCCCGAAGGCTTCCAGCGCTCCGAATTCCTGCAGGAAAAGGGTGCCGTGGACATGATCGTGGACCGCCGCGAGCTGCGCGAAACCGTGGCCTCTACGCTGGCCATGCTGCAGCGCCTGCCTGCTGACGCCGTGGTGCAAGACTAAGCGCTCTTCGCACGCACAAAAAAGGCTCCTGAATAAGGAGCCTTTTTTTATGGCTGAAGCCGCCGCAACGGCGACATGCGCGCTTTGTCCATTGTCAATACAGCACGCCCAGCGCAGTCAGCTGCAGATGGCCCAGCACCATCATCAGCACCTGCAAAATGACAATCGCTGCCAGCACGGACAGATCCACGCCACCTACCAGCGGAATCACCTTGCGCAGCGGGCGCAGCAGCGGCTCACTCAGGCGGTACAGCACGCCTGCAATCGGCGACTGTGGCTGCACCCAGCTCAGGATGGCATAGACGATAAGAATGCCAATCAGCCCCGTGAGCACCATGCGCAGCAGGCCAAAGCAGGCCAGCAGCACAATCATGACGGGGTTGCCCACCGCGCCCAGCAGCAGCCAGACCAGCACATACTGCGCCAGCATGACCAGCAACGCCCCAGCCAGGCTGGACAAGTCGTACTTGCTTCGGTTGGGAATGAGCTTGCGCAGCGGCATGACCAGCCAGTCCGACAGCGCGAACACCAGTTGCCCGATGGGGTTGGAAAACGGAATGCGCTGGGCCTGCATATACAGACGCAGCAGACAGGCACCGGCCACCAGGCCACATGCCACTTCCAGCAAGAACTGAAGAATTTGAACAATCATGTAGTTTGAAAGCGCTTGGAACACTACGAGAAAAGCCAGCTCCACAGGCAAGAGTGTGGGACTTTTGCCTACGCGAGCACTGCGGCACTGCAGGCCATCATATCCAGCGTATCGCCGTAATGCTCCATGAATCCTCCTCTGACCCTGGTTTCTCTACCCCTGTTCCCGCTGCGCACCGTACTGTTTCCGGATGGCAGGCTGACGCTGCGCGTCTTTGAACAACGCTACCGCACCATGGTGCGCTGCTGTCTGGAGCAGGACGCCCCCTTTGGCGTGGTAACACTGACACATTCCCAGAACGAAGCTGCAGAGCAGCCCGCCCAGGGACGCTTTCATCCCCTGGGTACGCTGGCCAAGATCACAGAGCTTTCTGCCATCAGCCCCCAGCTGGCACTGCTGCAGGGCCAGGGCTGCGAGCGCTTTCGCATCACCAGCACACGCCAGCTGCAAAGCAGCATCTGGGTGGCAGATGTGCAATTGCTGCCACCAGACATGTCCATGGCCATCCCCCCCGATCTGGCCCACAGCGCCACTGCACTGCGCCAGGTGCTGAACAAACTGCCGCAGCAGCCGATCATGCTGCCCGCCAGCGATGTGCGCTGGAATGAATGTGGCTGGGTGGCCAACCGCTGGTGCGAGCTGCTGCCGCTGGATACAGACCTGCAATTGCAGCTGCTGGAGACGGCCAGCCCCTTGCTGCGGCTGGAGCTGGTCACCGATGCGCTGGAGCGCGCTGGCATTGTTTGACACAAAAAAATAGCAGCTTGCGCTTGCCCTGCAAGCAATTGAAGATGGTTTCTATCTGAAACCCAGTAAATACAAGCGCTTGCAGCTATTTTTTTATTTTTTCATGCCCTGTCTGCTGCACGATCAGCCAGAAAGCCTTGTAATTGCACGCCATGCATGCACCGGGATGCACAAAAACCTAAAATAGCGGGTTTTGGCAAGTCTTACCAGCCACTGCGCTGCGCTCATCCATGTCTGAACCACAAAACACACCTGCAGCAGAAACCGCTGCCCCCCAGGACGAAAACAAACTCATCGCTGAGCGCCGCGAAAAACTCAAAGCCTTGCGCGAAGCTGCCAAGGCTGCAGGTACAGCGGCATTCCCCAACGATTTCAAGCCTGCTGACCGTGCCCTGCCCCTGATCGAAGCCCACGGCGAGAAAGAAGCCGAAGCGCTGGAAGCTGAAGGCCTGAGCGTATCCGTAGGCGGCCGCATGATGCTCAAGCGCGTCATGGGCAAGGCCAGCTTTGCCACCGTGCAGGACGCTACCGGCCGCATCCAGGCCTACATCACCCGCGACGCCGTAGGTGAAGAGGTCTATGCCGACTTCAAGAAGTGGGACCTGGGCGACATCATTGCCGTCGAAGGCACGCTGATGAAGACCAAGACCGGCGAGCTGTCGATCAAGGCCAGCAAGATCCGCCTGCTCACCAAGAGCCTGCGCCCCATGCCCGACAAGTTCCACGGCATGGCTGACCCCGAGCAGAAGGTGCGCCAGCGCTATGTCGATCTGATGATGAACGAAGACGCACGCAAGCGCTTCGTGGCACGCTCCAAGGCAGTGGCTGGTATCCGCGAATTCATGGTGGAGCACGGCTTCCTGGAAGTGGAAACCCCCATGCTGCACCCCATCCCCGGTGGTGCCAACGCCAAGCCCTTCATCACCCACCACAATGCGCTGGACCAGGACATGTACCTGCGCATTGCGCCTGAGCTGTATCTGAAGCGCCTGATCGTCGGTGGCTTTGAGCGCGTGTTTGAGATCAACCGCAACTTCCGTAACGAAGGTATCTCGGTGCGCCACAACCCCGAGTTCACCATGATGGAGTTCTACGCCACGTACTGGGACTACCAGGACCTGATGAACTACACCGAGCAGCTGATCCGTGACGCCGCCATGAAGGCAGTGGGCACGCTGCAGTGCACCTACGGCGGCAAGCCGGTGGACCTGGCCAAGCCTTTCGAACGCCTGACCATCCCCGAAGCCATCGTGAAGTACACCGAAGCCGGTGACAACGTCACCAGCCGCGACTGGCTGATCAACGCTCTGAAGAAGCTGGGCATGAACGAGGAAAAGGACAAGCTGTCCACCCGCTCACTGGCCAGCCTGCAGGTGCTGTACTTCGAAGAAGTGGTCGAAGAAAAGCTGTGGAACCCCACCTTCATCATGGAGCACCCCACAGAAATCTCGCCACTGGCCCGTGCCAACGACCAGCGCCCCGAAGTGACCGAGCGCTTTGAGCTGTACATCACCGGCCGCGAATTCGGCAATGGCTTCTCGGAGCTGAACGACGCCGAAGACCAGGCCGCACGCTTTAACGCCCAGGTCGAAGCCAAGGACGGTGGCGACGACGAAGCCATGTACTTCGACCACGACTTTGTGCGCGCGCTGGAATACGGCATGCCCCCCACAGGTGGCTGCGGTATCGGTATCGACCGTCTGCTGATGCTGCTGACTGACAGCCCCAGCATCCGTGACGTGATTCTGTTCCCTGCTCTGCGCCGCGAACAGATCTGAGCACATTCATAGCCGCAAGCGATAAGGTGTGTCCAGCTGCGCCGGGCGCACCTTTTTTTGTCATGCATCTGGCAAAAGCCCAAAAACCAGCCTGGCTTTGCATCAATGGCTGACAAATAGCTACCATGAACACCGCCTTGCCTGCAGCAGCCACCAGCTGTCTGCATGCTTTTTGAACCAGAGGAATTGATTGTTGTGACTTTGTTCGATCGCCTTGCCAACCTGCGCCACCATCTGCCAACGTGGCTGCACGAATGGGTGGAAATCGTTATCCCCGTCTTACAGATTCTGCTGATTATTGGCGTGGCCTGGCTGCTGCAGCGCATGCTCAAGCGCCTGGTGCAGCGTGCCAGCCATCACTACGACTTCCCCGATGAGCTGCTGCGCCCGGTACATGCTGTCGTGCGCTGGCTGATTGTGGCGGGCTCCCTGCTGCTGGTGCTGGAACGTCTGGGCGTGTCTGCCAGTGTGCTGTGGTCGGCCTTCACGGGCTTTGCCACCGTAGGTGCGGTTGCATTTTTTGCGGCCTGGAGTGTGCTGTCCAACCTGTTCTGCGCCTTCCTGATCTTTACCGTAGGCCCCTTCCGGGTGGGTGATCATATTGAAGTGCTGGACACGGCCGAAAAGCCCGGTGCACTGGGCCGCGTCGTGGATATCAACCTGCTCTACACCACGCTGGAAGATCTGACCACCGAGCAGCCCGGCTCGCTGATCCAGGTGCCCAACGCCCTGATCTTTCAGCGCGTGGTGCGCCGCTGGCGTGCGGGCACACCGGTGCCCACCCACCGCGTACAGCGCGCAGCCGAGGCCGCCATGCCCACGCAGGCCGTGCCGGCTGACAGCAGCAAGCAGCCATCACACACGCCCATCATTCCCTGAAACAAAAAACGCTGCCCTGATCTGGCAGCGTTTTTTTATGGTCTTTCAGAGCTCTAACGCCCATGCAGCAAACGCTAGAAGCTACAAAATTTAAGGCTTTCTGGGCTGCACCTTGCTGGCTGCCAGCTTGGCATTCGCACGGGCCGTATCCACATCCTTGGCACGGGCCAGTGCCACGCCCATGCGGCGCTTCACAAAGGCTTCTGGCTTGCCGAACAGGCGCAGGTCTGTGCCTTCGATGGCCAGCGCTTCATCCACGCCATCAAACACCAGGCCTTCTGCATCCTGGCCGCCATAGATCACCGCGCTGGCGCCGGGGTTGCGCAGGCTGGCATCCACAGGCAGGCCCAGAATGGCACGCGCATGCAGTTCAAACTCGGACTGCCACTGGGTGCACAGCGTCACCAGACCTGTGTCGTGCGGACGGGGAGAGACTTCGCTGAACCAGACCTGCTCACCCTTGACGAACAGCTCCACGCCAAACAGACCCAGCCCCCCCAGATCGTCCGTCACTGCCTTGGCAATCTGGCGCGCCTTTTCCAGCGCTGCGGGGTGCATGGGGTGCGGCTGCCAGCTTTCCACATAGTCGCCCGACTGCTGGATATGACCCACGGGGTCACAGAAGTGGGTTTCCACCTGGCCGTCCTTGCCCTTGGCACGCACGGTCAGCTGGGTGATTTCGTAATCAAAGTCGATAAAGCCTTCCACAATCACACGGCCCTTGGCCACACGGCCGCCCGCCATGGCGTAGTCCCAGGCCTTGTCCACGTCCGCTGGGCCATCAATCTTGCTCTGGCCCTTGCCCGAGCTGCTCATCACCGGCTTGACCACGCAGGGGTAGCCAATGGCGGGCTGGCCGTCGCTGCCATCGATGGCGGCCTGCAACTCCTGCAGCGAATCACAGAAGCGGTAAGGACTGGTAGGCAAGCCCAGCGTCTCGGCAGCCAGGCGGCGAATGCCTTCCCGGTCCATGGTCAGGCGTGCGGCACGCGCAGTGGGAATGCAGGTGATGACGCCTGCGGCCTCCAGCGCTTCCAGCATGGGGGTAGCGATGGCCTCAATCTCGGGCACTACCAGATCGGGCTTGACGGCTTCAATCAGCGCCTTGAGTTGCGCCGGATCACTCATGGTGATGGTGCGCGCATGGTGGGCCACCTGCTGGCCGGGCGCATTCTCGTAGCGATCCACAGCAATGGTTTCCACACCCAGGCGCTGCAGCGCAATCAAGACTTCCTTGCCCAGCTCTCCGCTGCCCAGCAGCATGACCTTGGTGGCATTGGCAGATAAAGGCGTTCCCAGCGTTGTCATTTCTCGTCCCAGTCTCGGGCACGGCAGCCCGTGTTGCACAAACTGCCCCAGATCATAGGTGACGGCAGTGGCCCGCCTGCAACGTGTTAATGCGTAGTGGGCTTGCTGGCCGCAGGTATGACACCATCTTTGCGCGGGATATAGCCCAGGCCAAAGTCCATGTCCTCAGACCACACCAGGTCTGCCCACAGCCAGGAGCTGCTGGCAGTCTCCAGGCTCAGCACATGCACGCCTGCGCTGTCCTTGATACGCCCCTTGAGCCATTCCAGCTGGTCATCGCGTGCAAAGATCAACATGCCAATGCTCCACTCACTGTCCGTCAGCTGCAGGCGCTGCAGCTGCTCCAGCAATGGGGCGTAGCAGCGCTCCACACGCTGGTTGATCTTGTCCACCAGACCAATGGGATAGCCAGATGCCGTGACCTCTGCCACCCAGATCTGTTTTTTGGCAGGCCGCAAAGCGACAAAGTCTGGACACATCCAACCAGAAGCTACGTCGTACTGCGGCGCGATAAAGGTGTCGCCATTGGCCGTGAGCAAATGCATGACGGCTTCTTCGTGTCGGTCCATGGTGTCTGGCTTTCTGAATGAATAGCTGATTGCGCTGATGAAATAAGCGTTCCTGCCTTATTTTGCGCATAAAAAAGGAGTCCCTAGGACTCCCTTGTACCGGATACGGCGACGGGGCTTAGAAGGTTTCCCAGTCGTCATCGTTGACGGTATTTTTGCTGCTTGCTGCATGCAATGGTGCAGGCCGCAGCAGCTTGGGTGCAGCCTCCTGTGCTGGCTTGGCGGCGGCAGATGCAGGTTTTTCTTGCGCGGCGTCTGCTTTGCTGGCTGTGCCAGATTTGCTGCTCAACTTGGGCACTGTAGCCTTGGCCACATTTTCAGGCTTGCGTGGCACAGCGGGGGCTGCAGCTGTACTGGCGCGAGGTGCTGAGGCTGGGCTTGCCAGACGCTGCACCTGCTCCTGCCCCACATTGAAAAGTGCCACCACCTGGGCCAGGCGCTGTGCCTGCTCGTTCATGGCAATCGCGGCGGCCGAGGACTCTTCCACCAGCGCAGCGTTTTGCTGGGTCATCTGATCCAGATTGCTCACCGCCTGGTTGACCTGAGCAATACCATCGCGCTGCTCCTGGGAAGAAGCAGAGATTTCCCCGATCAGATCCGTCACGCGGCGCACGCTGGCAACGATTGCCTGCATGCTCTCACCGGCCTGCGCAACCTGCTCAGCGCCCACTTCCACATTGCCCACGCTGGTCGTGATCAAGGCCTTGATTTCCTTGGCCGCCTCGGCACTGCGCTGCGCCAGCGAGCGCACTTCACCGGCCACCACGGCAAAGCCACGGCCCTGCTCGCCCGCTCGGGCAGCTTCCACCGCGGCGTTCAGCGCCAGGATATTGGTCTGGAAGGCAATCCCGTCGATCACACCGATGATGTCGCTGATCTTGCGGCTGGAGGTATTGATATGGTCCATGCTCATGACCACCTGGCTGACCACCTCACCACCGCGCTCAGCGGCCTGCACGGCCGTGGCTGCCAGCTGATTGGCCTGGCGTGCGGTATCGGCAGACTGGGTCACGGTGGCTGTCAGCTCTTCGATGGAAGCCGCGGTTTCTTCCAGGTTGGCAGCCGTCTGCTCAGTACGTGCCGACAGATCCTGATTGCCTGAAGCGATCTGGGTTGCGGCCGAGGACACAGAATCCACGCCATTGCGCACTTCACCCACCACAGCGCGCAGCTTTTGCGTCATGGTGTTCAGGCTGCGCAGCAGCTGGCCCAGCTCGTCCTTGCGGTCGTCATGTACATCGCGGGTGAGATTGCCGTTGGCAATTTCCTGTGCCAAATCTACGGCCCTCGCCAAAGGTGCTGTTAGCTGGCGCACCAGCCATGCTGAAATCAGCAAGCCTACGACCACCACAGCCAGCAAGCCTAGCCCTCCAATGATCATGGCTCGGGTACGGATGCTGTCGCTGTCCTGAATGATGGTGGTACGCAACTGCTCCTGCAGTTTGACCATGGCATCCAGCTCCGCTATGTAGCTGGTCACTGCGGGTATCAGATCAGACTGCACCATGGCGGCAACATCACCATCACTGCGACGCTCCATGGCCACCTGCTGGGAAATATTGTTCACCTTCTCGCGGGCAGCATTGATGCTCTCGAAGCGCTGACGTCCGGCCGCCGTCTCTAGATGCTCCTCCGTTTCTTCGCGCAGCACGGTGGTGATCTTGCGTGCTTCTTCATAACGTGTGTTGAAAAAGTCCATGCTCGCTTGGTCCTGAGCCATATTGGCTGCCACCAGAAAGCTGGCCGAGGTTTCTACCGCACCTCGCCATTGCACCACCACCCGGATGCGCTCTTCCACGCTTTGCAGCTGCTGGCGCAAACTGCTTTCCAGACTCAGCATATAGGTCTGCATGCCCAAGCCTGCAGCGAGCAAGGCACCCATCACCAAGAGCATCAGCGCCCAAATCTTTTTGGACACCGACAAGTTCTGAAACTGCATATCTTTCCTAACAAATAAAAAAGGCCCGGGCCTTGCAGATCACGAGCCACGCGTTCCATGGTTTATCGTCGAAAACTGCCTGGGGTTTACCTGTAATCACTTGTTCATTAACCTTTTTTTACATTTACGTACAATCTGTTGCATTGCAGGCATCACAAGCCAAGTCCATGAAAAAAACCGCTGGTGCAGGCCCCAGCGGCTTCTTGTTTTCTGCGCATGCACGGCTACCAGCTTAAGCCCCCAGGCAGATCCCAATGTCCCGCGCCATGGTCAGCAGCGGGTGGTCCAGCGCTATGCGGCGCTGGGTATTGGCAACCGTGGCAATTGCTACGCTGCCAATCTGGCCGTTCTGCAGGGTGACCATGCGGCCAAACTGGCCGGACAGAATCAGCTGCGCGGCATGGTGACCAAACTGGGTGGCCAGCACACGGTCAAACGGCGTAGGGTCGCCACCGCGCTGCACGTGGCCCAGCACGGTGGTACGCACCTCGCTCTTGAGGTGTGGCTGCAAACGCTCACGCAGCACATGACCGACGCCCCCCAAACGCACAGGGTCAGGGCTGTAGGCCACGGTTTCGCGCACCGTCAGGCTGTGGCCGCTTTCCTTGGCACCCTCGCCGATGCAGATGATGGTGTAGCGCTGGCGCTGCTCGCGCGCCTTGCACACGTCGATAATGGTCTGCAGGTCGTAGTCGATCTCGGGAATCAGGATGATGTCTGCCGCCCCGGCAATGCCCGCTTCCAGCGCCAGCCAGCCCGCATTGCGGCCCATGGTCTCCACAATCATCACGCGGTGGTGGCTGTTGGCCGTGCTTTCAATGCGGCGCAGGGCCTCGGTGGCGGTAGCCACGGCCGTGTCAAAACCAAAGCTGCGTTCGCAGTTGGCAATGTCGTTGTCAATGGTCTTGGGCACACCCACGCACTGCATGCCAACGGCATGGGCCAGGCCATAGGCCAGGCTTTGCGTGCCGTCACCGCCAATGGACACCACCACGTCCAGACCCAGCGCCTGCACATTGCGCTTGACCTGGGCCAGTATTTCCTCGTTCTTGAGCGGGTTGGCGCTGTTGCTGGTGCCCAGAATGGTGCCTCCAATGTGCAGGATGCCTGAAACCTCATCCCAGCCCAGCGGCTTGACGCGAGGCGTCTCGCCCATCAGGCCTTCAAAGCCATCCTGAATGCCAATGACCTCACACTGCCCCTGGCTGATCAAAGACTTGGTCACGGCGCGGATCACCGCGTTCAAGCCGGGGCAGTCGCCGCCCCCTGTCAACACGCCAACTTTCATCACTCCCTCTTTCTTCTTAGTTCAGCAAATTCAATGCATCCTGATAGGCAGGCTGCAGCATCAGCTCATCCCAGGGCTGGGGCATGGTCTCGGGCAGCAGCGACAGGCGGCGTGACTCCGAGTCCACATCCGGCACCCAGCGACCCGTGCGCAGTGCGTCGTCCATGCCGTCCAGCAGTGCATCGACATGCTCACCCAAACCCAGGCTCTGGTTGCACAGCAGCACCATGTCGCAGCCCGCGTTCAGAGCACGCAAAGCCGCTTCGGTGTAGCTGATGACCTCACCATCTATGCGGCGCGCAGCTTCCATACTCAAGTCGTCACTGAAGATGGCGCCGTCATAGCGCAGCTCGCCGCGCAGAATGTCCTGCAGCCAGACTTTGGAGAAACCTGCGGGCAGCGCATCCACCTTGGGATAAATCACATGCGCAGGCATGACAGCCGTGAGCACGCTGGACAGCCATGGGTATGGCGCAGCGTCTTCTCTCAGAATTTTTTTAAGCTTGCGCTTGTCCACCGGGATATCAATGTGTGAATCTGCCTTCACATGACCGTGCCCGGGGAAGTGCTTGCCGCAATTTCCCATGCCCGCCTGCAACAAGCCATGCATCAGGCTCTTGGCCAGGGCTGTCACTACACGCGGATCGCGATGAAAGCTGCGGTCGCCAATGACCGAGCTTTCACCATAGTCCAGATCGAGCACCGGCGTAAAACTGAAGTCCACACCACAGGCGCGCAATTCACTGCCCAGCACATAGCCTGCTGCAGTGGCGGCATTCATGGCACGCATGGCTCCGCTACCTTTGCGACGCTGCTTACCCTTACCGTCATCCATCCACATCTCGCCAAATGTGCGCATGGATGGGATGTGCGTAAACCCATCGGTCTTGAAGCGCTGCACGCGCCCCCCTTCATGGTCCACGCAGATCAGCAGGTCTTCCTTGACGGCCTTGATGTCGGCACACAGCTGCACCAGCTGCGCACGGCTTTCCCAGTTACGGGCAAACAAAATGATGCCGCCTACCAGGGGATGGGCGAGGCGGGCGCGGTCCACATCGGTCAGGCTGTGGCCTGCGATGTCGATGATCAAAGGGGCATGCATGGCGGTCATGGTGGTCACAACAGGGGCGTTTGCTACAAAACCTCAAGTATGAGCCCGAAGCCGCGCTTGCGTGGGCGCTCAGGCAGCTGCCTGTGTTTCCACCACGCAAAAGCTGGCTGCGTATTCGCTCTCGTCGGTCACGGTGATGTGGGCCTTCAGGCCTTTTTCGTCCATCCACTGCTTCATCGCGCCATGCAGCACGATGGTGGGCTGGCCACTGGGCAGGTTGGCAATCTCGCAGTTGCGCCAGGTCATGGGCATGCGCATGCCCATGCCAACGGCCTTGCTGAAGGCTTCCTTGGCCGAAAAGCGCGTGGCCAGATAGCGCACGCCGCGTTCAGGCCAGCGTGCGCTGCGGGCGCGCCAGACCTGCAGTTCCTGCGCGGTCAGCACTTTTTCTGCAAAGCGGTCGCCGTGGCACTCCAGACTGTCGCGGATGCGGCGAATGTCGCAGATGTCCGTACCAATGCCGTAAATCATGTATTCATCAAAAAGAAGAGCTGTTAGCGCTGATATTTCAAGCATTTCAGATAGAAAACCATCTGAAATGCTTTATTGACCAGCGCTAGACGCTATTTATTCAGTAGTCTGGCCTGTATGCCTGCATCGATACAGGCCTGGTAGGCCTTGACGGTAGCGCCATAGCCCAGCTCCAGCGCGTCAGCAATCAGCGCGTGGCCAATAGAGACTTCGGCCACACCGGGCACACGGGCCACAAAGGCGGCCAGATTGTCGCGGCTCAAGTCGTGGCCAGCATTTACCTCCAGCCCGGCATCCAGCGCTGCCTGCGCCGCCTGGGCGTAAATAGCCAGCTGCTGTTCCTGATCGGCCGTGCCCCAGGCTGCGGCATAAGGCTCGGTGTACAGCTCAACGCGGTCTGCACCCACTGCCTTGGCAGCGGCCATTTGCGCGGGAACAGGGTCCATGAACAGGCTCACGCGCACGCCCAGGGCCTTGCATTCGGCAATCAAGGGGCGCAGGCGCTCGGCATCCTGCGGGAAGCTCCAGCCGTGGTCGCTGGTGAACTGGTCTTCGCTGTCAGGCACAAAAGTGGCCTGGTGCGGACGCACATCGCGAATGAACTGCATCAGGTTCTGCGTGGGGTTACCTTCGATGTTGAACTCGGCTTGCGGCCAGGCCTTGAGCAGCGCTGCCAGTTCATACACATCGCTGGCACGGATATGGCGTTCATCCGGGCGGGGGTGGATGGTGATGCCCTGCGCCCCAGCTTCCAGGCACAGCTGCGCGGCACGTGTGACCGAAGGAATACCCAGATGGCGCGTATTGCGCACCAGAGCGACTTTGTTGACATTCACGGACAGGGCCGTGCGACGAAATGGGGAAGACGAAGCAGTCATAGCGTTTGCAAATCCATCATCAGCTGCCGCGTGCGCAGCAGGGGGCTGCCGCAATGGTATTGCAGCAAATGGCGCAGCTGCGGCTTCAATGCCGATGCCACCGCTGCACAGGCGCGTACAGTGGCGGGGTAAGCGGCCTCACCCTGCTCCAGCGCGTGCTGCAGGCTGCGCCACTGCACCCCGGTGAGGCTGGCACGGTCGCCGTCCAGCGCCGGGCGCAAACCCATCTCGGCCACCAGCACATAAGACTTTTGCGGCTCCAGCGCCTGCAGCGTCTGCGTTTCCAGCTCCAGCGATGGGAGCAAGCCCAGCTCGCGCAGCAAAATCAGTTCAAACGCGCGCAGCACGGGTTCAATCACTTCTTCCTGCTGGGTAGCCAGCAGTTTGACCACGGCGCCATACACATCAAACAGGTAAGCATACGGGTCGTCCCGCGCCAGCAGGCGCATGAGCAGCTCGTTCAGATACAGCCCGGTGAGCAGGTTGTTGCCCATGGGCATGATGTGCCCACCCGCCCACTCCGCGCCTTTGAGCACATGGATGTCGGCATTGCCATCACCCGAAAGCGTGTAGCTGACTTTGAGCGGCTGCAGCGCCAGCAGCACGGGACGAAAGTTGGAGGTGTGGCGCTTGACGCCCTTGGCCAGCAGCGCCACACGGCCACGGTGGCGTGTGAACACCTCCAGAATCAGGCTGGACTCGCTCCAGTCATAGCGGTGCAGGATAAAGGCGGGTTCATCACCCACGCGCTTGGCGGCCATAGGTTCTCAAAAAGACAAAAAGGCCTCAGTGAGACCTTTAGGAAAAGCACGAAGCTTGAAGTGTCGCATAGCGTTGAGCGAAGCGCCCGAGACGCAAAGCACCCGCGCAGACAGTGGCAGCGCCACGGCAAGCGGGTGCGACAAAGTATCGGCAACGCCAGGCGGCACCCGACACCTTACTCGTAGCCGAAGGACTTGACGCGGACTTCATCATCCGCCCAGCCCGACTTGACCTTGACCCACACTTCCAGGAAAACCTTGGCGTCAAACAGCTTTTCCATTTCCTGGCGGGCTTCGGTCGAGATGCGCTTGAGGCGCTCGCCGCCCTGACCAATCACCATGGCCTTGTGGCCATCGCGCTCCACCACGATGGTGGCGGCAATGCGCATGAAGCGGTTGTGCACCTTGCTGGGCTCTTCGACAAACTTGTCGATCACCACGGTGGAGGTGTAAGGCAGCTCATCGCCTGTGAAGCGGAACAGCTTTTCACGCACGATTTCCGCGGCCATGAAGTTTTCGCTGCGGTCGGTCAGCTCGTCTTCACCGTAGAACCAGGGCTGCTCGGGCAGGTACTTGGCGCAGATGCCGAACAGGCGCTCGATGTCACCCTTGCTCTTGGCCGACATGGGCACAAACTCTGCAAAGGGGTGGCGATCCTGCATGCTCTTGAGCCAGGGGGCAATCTCGTGACGGCGGCCCACGGTGTCCAGCTTGTTCGCCACCAAAATGGTGGGAATGCCGGGCTTGAACAGGCTCAGCACCTTGGCATCGGCCAGGGTGAAGCTGCCTGCTTCCACCACGAACAGGATCAGGTCCACATCACCAATGACGCCCATCACGGCCTTGTTCAGCGACTTGTTCAGGGCCGTGGAGTGCTTGGTCTGGAAGCCGGGCGTGTCCACAAAAATGAACTGCGTCTCTTCCTTGGTGCGGATGCCGGTGATGCGGTGGCGTGTGGTCTGCGACTTGCGCGAGGTGATGGACACCTTCTGCCCCACCAGCGCATTCATCAGCGTGGACTTGCCCACATTGGGCTTGCCCACGATGGCGATCAGGCCACAGCGCTGCTCTTCGGGAGCGTACACACGCACGGGCGCGGCAGCTTCAGCAGCTTTCTCGGCCTCAATCTCTGCCGCACGTGCCACCAGCGAGGGGGTTGCGCCGGGCTTGGCCGCAGCCAGCATGGCATCCAGCTCGGCCATGCTCTGGCCAGCAGGTGTCACATCAGGAAACGAAGGGACTGGAGATTTAATGCCTTTTTGGCCTTTAGCGCCCTTGGCGCCTGCGGTGCTAGCTACTTTTTTCGCAGCATCGTTCATGGGTGTTTCGCTTTCAAAATGGCCAGCATGGCGCTGGCAGCAGCCTGTTCGCCGGCACGACGCGATGGTCCTGTGCCCTTGGCGCCCAGCTTGAGTTCGGAAATCATGCAGGCCACTTCAAAGGTCTGCTTGTGCGCAGCCCCGGTAATGGCCAGCACGCTGTATTGGGGCAGCTGCATGCGGCGGCCTTGCAGCCACTCCTGCAAAGCCGTCTTGGGGTCTTTCTCGGCCGCACGCATGTGGGGGTTGATGTCCACGCCTTCAAACAGGCGGTGTACCACTTGCTCGGCAGCGACAAAGTCAGCGTCCAGGTACACCGCGCCCAGAATGGCTTCGACGGCGTCTGCCAGAATCGAGGGGCGGTTCTTGCCGCCGGACTTGGCCTCACCTTCGCCCAGGCGCAGCAGCTCGGGCAGCTGGAGCTTGAGCGCAATCTGGTGCAGCGTGCCTTCCTTGACGAGGTTGGAACGCACGCGCGACAGATCACCTTCGGGCAGCTCACGCAGGCGCTGGAACAAAAGACTGGAGATGGCCAGACTCAGCACAGAGTCTCCCAGAAACTCCAGACGCTCGTTGTTGTCTGCCGAGAAGCTGCGGTGCGTCAGCGCACGCTGCAGCAAGGCAGGATTTTGGAATGTGTACTGCAGCGTCTGCTGCAGTTCTTGCAGGGTGATTGGCACCTATTTGGTCTGGTAATTAAAACGGTAAACAAGGTAGGCAGGGCCTACCAACGGAACGGAACGCTCATATTCAAAGCCCACCACAACCCGGTCATTGACCTTGGAGATCTCCAGATCCTTGCCAGAGATGGTGGTGATGTCGTCAATCTGTGCAGCCCTGTCAAACACTGCACGCACTTCTGACACGGTATCGCCTTCCCGCGCAGCCTTGGTCGCTGCTTTCTGGGCCGACTGATATTCCAGAAGGATAGGCAGCGATTGTCCGCCAATCGCAAAAACCGCAACTGCCAGCACAGCAATCACGACAAAACCGATGAAAGACAGACCGCGCTGGCTGTGACGAGTGGCTCCACGCATAGATATTCCCTCTGCTCTTATGGAAATGGCCGCTACAGCGGCCATTTCTCTGATTCAAGTGCTGCGCACTTTTAATGAAAGCTACCGATGCGTTTGAGGTTACCGAAATTCATCCAGATGAAAAAGGCTTTTCCGACAATGTTGGCTTCAGGCACAAAGCCCCAGTAGCGCGAGTCCAGCGAGTTGTCGCGGTTGTCGCCCAGCACCCAGTAGTAGCCCTCTGGCACCTTGCAGGTCACGCCTTCCACGCTGTAGACGCAGTTTTCGCGGTAGGGGTACTCAGACGCCCCTTGAATGTACGCAGGCACACCAGGCGTGTTGAGCATGCGGTGCGGCTTCTCGCCCAGATGTTCTTCCAGCTGCTTGAAGTAACGCATGGCATCGGTGTCGAAAAAGTCGGGCAGCTGCTCGGTGGGCACTTCCACGCCGTTGATGGTCAGGCGCTTGTTGAGGTAGGCCACGGTGTCACCAGGCAGGCCCACCACACGCTTGATGTAGTCCAGCGTAGGCTGAGGGGGATAGCGGAACACCATCACATCGCCACGCTCAACGGGATTGCCGTCGGTCACCTTGGTATTGATCACAGGCAGGCGCACACCATAGTGGAACTTGTTCACCAGGATCAGGTCGCCCACCATCAGCGTGGGAATCATGGAGCCCGATGGAATCTTGAAGGGCTCAAACAAGAAGGAACGCAGTACAAACACCACGAACAGCACCGGGAACAGGCCCGCCGTCCAGTCCAGCCACCAGGGCTGGCGCAGGATGCGGGTCTCTCCTGGCTTGGTATCCATGTCATGGCGCAACCCCTGGCGCTCCAGCTCGGCACGGCGTGCCTCGGCCTCAGCGTTCAGGCGCTCTGCTTCTTTCTTGCGCTGCGGAAAGAAGTAAAAGCGTTCGGCCAGCCAGTAAATACCGGTGACAAAAGTCGCCAGGAACATCAGCAAGGCAAAGTTGCCTTCGATGGCGCCGACATACCACGCCCCAATATAGGCAACGAATGCGGCCAAGATAACCGCGGTGATCCACTGCATGGCTTGCATGGTTCCCTCTTCTGTTTACTCTTCGACCTGCAGGATGGCCAGGAAAGCTTCCTGCGGCACTTCCACCGAGCCAATCTGCTTCATGCGCTTCTTACCAGCCTTCTGCTTTTCGAGCAGCTTGCGCTTACGGGTAATGTCACCACCGTAGCACTTGGCCAGCACGTTCTTGCGCAGCGCCTTGACGGTTTCACGCGCGATGATGTTGGCGCCAATGGCTGCCTGAATCGCCACGTCAAACATCTGGCGGCTGATGATTTCGCGCATCTTGCTCACCACGGCACGGCCACGGTACACCGCCTGCGAACGGTGCACGATGATGGACAGCGCATCCACCTTCTCGCCATTGAGCAGGATGTCGACCTTCACCACGTCAGACGCACGGTACTCCAGGAACTCATAGTCCATGGAGGCATAGCCGCGCGAGACCGACTTGAGCTTGTCAAAGAAGTCCAGCACGATTTCGCCCAGGGGCATTTCGTAGGTCAGCATGACCTGACGGCCGTGGTACTGCATGTTCATCTGGATGCCACGCTTCTGATTGGCCAGCGTCATCACGGGGCCCACGTAGTCCTGCGGCATGTACAGGTGCACGGTCACGATGGGCTCCAGAATTTCCTGGATGCGTCCCACATCAGGCATCTTCGAGGGGTTTTCCACATCGATGACTTCACCGTCGCCCTTGACCACCTTGTAGACCACGCTGGGCGCGGTGGTGATCAGGTCTTGGTCGAACTCACGCTCCAGACGCTCCTGCACGATTTCCATGTGCAGCAGGCCCAGGAAGCCGCAGCGGAAGCCAAAGCCCAGCGCCTGAGAGACTTCTGGCTCAAACTGCAGGGCCGCATCATTGAGCTGCAGCTTTTCCAGTGCGTCGCGCAGCTGGTCGTATTCAGAAGCTTCTGTGGGGTAGAGGCCAGCAAACACCTGGGGCTTGACTTCCTTGAAGCCAGGCAGCGGTGTCTCAGCAGGGCCCAGATTGTTGGGCAGCTTCTTTTCCAGCGTAATGGTGTCGCCCACCTTGGCGGCCTTCAATTCCTTGATGCCGGCAATGATGTAACCCACTTCACCCGCCTTGAGCGAGTCACGCGGAGAGTTCGCAGGGGTGAACACGCCCACCTGGTTGGCTTCATAGGCGGCGCCCGTAGCCATCATCTTGAAGCGCTCATTCTTCTTGAGCTCACCGTCAACCACGCGCACCAGCATCACAACGCCCACATAGGGGTCAAACCAGCTGTCCACGATCATGGCGCGCAAAGGCGCATCAGGGTTGCCCTTGGGAGGGGGCACCTTGGCGACGATGGCCTCCAGGATGTCATCAATGCCCATGCCGGTCTTGGCCGAGCAGGGAATGGCATCGCTGGCATCAATGCCGATCACGTCTTCGATCTCGGCCTTGGCGTTATCAGGATCAGCCTGGGGCAGGTCCATCTTGTTCAGCACGGCAAACACTTCCACGCCCAGGTCCAGCGCGGTGTAGCAGTTGGCCACGGTCTGCGCTTCCACGCCTTGCGAAGCATCCACCACCAGCAAGCCGCCTTCACAGGCCGACAGCGAGCGCGACACTTCATAAGAGAAGTCCACGTGACCGGGAGTGTCGATCAGGTTCAGGTTGTAGACATTGCCGTCCTTGGCCTTGTATTGCAGGGCGGCGGTCTGTGCCTTGATGGTGATGCCGCGCTCTTTCTCGATATCCATCGAGTCAAGCACCTGCGCCTCCATTTCACGCTCTGCCAAGCCACCACAGCGTTGGATCAGGCGGTCGGCAAGTGTCGATTTGCCGTGGTCAATGTGCGCAATGATGGAAAAATTTCGGATGTGCTTCATCAACGATAAGCGTTTGTAATTAAAGAGAAAGCGTGGTCATTGCAAGAAAAAAAGGGCGCGTCAGATGTTGACGCACCCTGAACCAACAATCTCTGGCAACTGCGATGAGGTTGGACTGCCAATTGTAGGCAAAACTGCCCAAAAACCAAGCATCCATTTGCTATGACTCGGGCATTCATGTGCGCCCCGAACGCCATTTTCCACAAGTTAACCACAGATTCCATGCAGGCAGACCTTGCGCAAAAACAGCACCATCAGGTGCTGTATCTGCAGCAAGTGCTCGCTTGTCTCAGTCCGTGACCGCGCTCTGAAGCGGCCATTCTAACCAAGCACTCCACTTGCCAGGCATTACCCCCAGACTCAGCCCTACGTCAGGACATATGCCGCTGACGCAGGGATGCGCTGCTGTCGAATCAAGGATTGCTGCGTGGGCGGATGAGCACATACTGCGTCCACTCGCCGCGACGCACCAGCACATTCACTGGCTTGGTCAGGTCGGCCTTGGCCAGCGCTGCTTCAAAGCTCTTGATGCCAGTCACTTCCTGGTTGGCCACGGCCAGAATCACATCGCCCTCGCGCAGGTTGGCACGCGCTGCAGCGCCCGATGCGGTCAGCACACGCACACCACCCTTGATGCCCAGTTCCTTTTGCTGTGCAGCAGTCAGGTCACCCACCACCAAGCCCAGCTTCTTGGCCGTAGCGGTTGCGATGGAGCCGGACTCTGCAGCTTCGTCAGTTTGCACCTGTGCAACCTCCTCTGGCTCGACCTCTGCGACCACGATGGACAGGTTGCGCAGCTGACCGCGACGGAAAACCGTCACCTCCGCCTTGCTGCCAGGCTTGGTGTTACCCACCATGCGCGGCAGGTCGGCCACCTTCTCAATGTCTTTACCATCGTATTTCACGATGATGTCACCGGCCTCGATGCCGGCCTTGGCAGCTGGCGAGTCAGGCTCCACCGCAGACACCAGCGCACCCTGAGCCTTGCCCAGGCCAATGGACTCCGCCACATCCTTGGTCACCGCACCGATCTGCACGCCGATGCGGCCACGCGAGACCTTGCCAGTCGCACGCAGCTGGTCGCTCACGCGCACAGCTTCATCGATAGGGATAGCAAAGGAAATACCCATAAAGCCACCGGAGCGCGAATAGATCTGGCTGTTAATACCCACCACTTCACCATGCATATTCAGCAAGGGGCCACCGGAGTTACCAGGGTTAATCGCCACATCGGTCTGGATAAATGGCAGGTAATCACCCGTATCACGCTGCTTGGCCGAAACAATACCGGCTGTCACGGTATTTTCCAGGTCAAATGGAGAGCCAATCGCCAGCACCCATTCACCCACCTTGAGGTTATTGACATTGCCAATCTTCACGGCAGGCAAGTCCTTGGCGTCGATCTTGACCACCGCCACGTCAGTGCGCTTGTCCGCACCCACAATCTTGGCTTTGAATTCACGCTTGTCCGCCAGCGTCACAATCACTTCGCTGGCGCCATCCACCACGTGGGCATTGGTCATCACATAGCCATCGGGGCTGACGATAAAGCCGGAACCTACACCGCTGGGGCGTACTTCCTCATCATCACCGGGCGCAGGGCCGGGACGACCCTGGCGAGGTGCATTGGGCACAGGCAGACCAAAGCGGCGGAAGAACTCCAGCATTTCTTCATCCATGCCGCCAGATGCCATGGGATTGCTGCGCACCTTTTCAGCGGTGCGAATATTCACAACCGCTGGGCCCACCAGGTCTACCAGCTGGGTGAAGTCAGGCAGGCCAGAGACCACGGGCGCCGTCGCAGCCTGTGCGTGCGCTGCGGGCAGCACATTGGTGCTGACGCTGTCCTTCCATGCCACGGAGCCTGCACCAGCCGCAATACCCACAGCCAAGATGGCAGCATAAATAGATTTCATTTTCATCGAAGGCATTTTCTACACGTCCTTTTCTAAATTTCTTTCTGCACAACGTGCAGCTGCATACTCAGAAAAAAAGACCAGCAATTGGTTCCCAGCTTTATAAACCGTTTACATAAATACAGTTTTCTTTGCAGCAAAGGCCCAATATAAAAAAAGAGCGGCTTGCGCACGCTCTTTCTATGTTTGGGCATCATTTGAACTGGAATCCCTTATTCATCCAACGCAAAGTGCTCACTTTTTTGAAAGTAGACTTACTTGCTGCCGGCCTGTGCGCTACTGCGCGCGGCAAAGCTGGCATTGCGCAAGAACTCCGCAGGCGTCTGCAGCGAGGGACGGCTGGCATATTGCTGGTGATTGGCCAGCAGCGCGTCCAGCTTGGGATCACGCAGCACATCGCCCTCACCGGTAGCTACTAGCACGGGCGTACTGATGCTTGCAGGCGCTGCCGCAAGCTGCGCACCCTGTGGTGCATTGACCGTGCCCAGCAAATTCCAGCCCAGCGCTGCCACGGCAGCCACGGTAGCAAAGCTCGCAGCCACCTTCCAGCGGAACACGGAGCTGTTCGCCGCAGGATCGCGCAGCGGCACCACGCGGGCATCAGACTGGGCCAGGCCAGTCGCCACCTGCTGCAGCTGCGAAGAAGCCAGCTGCAAGGGAGGCGGCTCCTGTGCCAGCTTTTCACGCAGGCCGCTGAGCAAATCGTGCTGACTGTGGTGCGCCAGATCGGGCGAGCGCAGCACATCCCCCACGAGATGGTAGATCTCCCAGCTTGCGCAGCCTTCTGCAGACTCTGCGCACGCCAAGGCCTGCTCCAGTTCTTCACCGTGCAGCTCGCCATCCACCAAGGCAGACAGCAATTCCTTGTTCATTTCTTGTTCCATCATGGGTTCACCTGCTCACTGGCTGTAGACCAATATCCTTTTCTCACCATCGCTTGCCACTTTGGCGCTCCAGCAAAGGCTTGACCTTGGCTGAAATCGCTTCACGCGCCCGAAAGATACGCGAACGCACCGTACCAATCGGACAATTCATGGCTGCTGCGATTTCCTCGTAGCTCAGACCTTCAATTTCACGCAATGTCACGGCCTGGCGCAAGTCTTCGGGCAAAGCATCCATGGCTGCATTCACAGCTGCAGCAATCTCCTGCGCAGCCATGACAGTCTCTGGCGTTTCGTCTGTACTTGGTTCGTTACGTGCACGAAAAGTTTCATCGTCCTCGTCCGAAACATGTAACGCACTCTCGAGCATGACCGGATCGCGCCGCATCTCCACCAGCGCCTTCTTGGCGGTATTGACAGCAATGCGGTACAGCCAGGTATAGAACTGCGCCTCACCCCGGAACTGGTGCAGCGCCCGGTAGGCACGCAAGAAAGTTTCCTGAGCAATATCCTGCACCAGATCGGGATCGCGCACCATGCGTGCAATCAGGCGTTCAATGCGGCGCTGGTATTTGATCACCAGCAGCTCATACGCGCGCTGATCGCCCGCAACGGTACGTTCCACCAGTTGCAGGTCACTGTCAGAGGAAAGAGAGGGCGCAGAGGCTGAATTCATGAAAGCGAAGTTCTCTCGCAGAGGGCATCGTGCCGCACAGTGCAGAAGCGGTTATGCAGCCCCTGACTGTTGGTGGGGTTGCGACAGATAAGCTGATGAATATACCGCACGCCGCAAATCCAGCCAGCGCTCAGGCGCCCATTTTTTCTCGAGCAGCACATGGCAGCTACGGCCCTGCAGGCACTCCAGCCGTAGCACCAGCAACTGCTGCATATCAGCAATCACCCGCAGCGATACCAGCACAGCGCTGCTGCCACCGCCTTGCACCAGACTCCAGCACTTGCCATCCCAGTGCAGATGGCCTTGCGGCAAGCGCAACAGGCTGCAGTGCACGGCCCAGACCTCCAGCACCCAGCACACTACAGCAGCCAATGCTGCAAGCAACAACCCCTGACCCGCCCCCAGCCAGAGCCACATCAGCAGCAGTGCAGCGCTAAGCACAGACACCCACTTCCAGATACACCACAGCAGCACCGGACGCTGCAGCGGATAGTGCACGGCGGGACTGTGGCGAGCGGTCATGCGTACCTCATGCAAATCAAAACAAAACCCGCTTGAGCCTTGCAGCCACAAGCGGGTTCAGTCACAGAGAAGGCATTTTCACACCTTCCTGCCAGATGCTTAGATGCGCTTGAAGATCAGCGATCCGTTGGTGCCACCAAAGCCAAAGTTGTTCTTCAGTGCCACGTCGATCTTGGCATCGCGCGCCACATTGGCGCAGTAGTCCAGATCGCAGTCAGGATCCTGATTCAGCAGATTGATGGTGGGAGGAATCTTCTGGTCATGGATAGCCATGACGGTAAAGACGCTCTCGATACCACCAGCACCGCCCAGCAGGTGACCCGTCATGGACTTGGTTGAGCTAACCACGGTCTTGTAAGCCGCGTCGCCCAGCGCTGCCTTGATGGCGTTGCTTTCGTTCTTGTCGCCCAGAGGAGTCGATGTGCCGTGTGCGTTCAGATAGTTGATCTGATCAGGGTTCACACCGGCATTGCGCATGGCGTTGAGCATGGCGCGGCGTGGGCCGTCCATATTGGGCGCAGTCATGTGACCAGCGTCAGCACTCATGCCATAACCGCCCAGCTCGGCGTAAATCTTGGCGCCGCGTGCCTTGGCGTGCTCGTACTCTTCGAGCACCAGTACACCAGCGCCTTCGCCCAGCACAAAACCGTCACGGTCTTTATCCCAGGGGCGCGATGCGGCCTTGGGGTCGTCATTGCGCGTAGACAGTGCGCGCATGGCTGCAAAACCGCCGATACCCAGTGGGGATACAGTCGATTCAGCGCCACCGGCGATCACGATGTCCGCGTCGCCGTATTCAATCATGCGTCCAGCCTCACCGATGCAGTGCAGGCCAGTGGTACAAGCCGTCACCACCGACAGGTTGGGACCCTTGAAGCCATGACGCATGGAAACGTGTCCAGCCACCATATTGATAATGGAAGCGGGCACAAAGAATGGGGTGATGCGGCGGGGGCCGCGATTGGACAACTCAATCTGAGTGTTCTCGATCAGGGGCAAGCCCCCGATGCCAGACCCAATCACGCAACCGATGCGGGTAGCAAGGTCATCGGACAAGGCCTCACCCGTAGGCAGGCCTGCATCCTTCACAGCCTGATCCGCAGCCGCGATGCCATAGTGGATAAAGGTGTCCATGGAACGCGCATCCTTGGCGCTCATGTACTCCTCTACATTGAATCCCTTGACCTCGCCTGCAATCTGGCAGGAGAAGTTAGAGGCATCAAACTTGGTGATGCGGTCAATACCGGACTGGCCGGCCAAAAGATTGGCCCAGGCTTCAGCCACCGTGTTGCCCACGGGGCTGATGCATCCCAGGCCGGTCACGACAACGCGACGACGGCTCATGCGTTCAAACCTTATTTTTATCGCTTCGGTGCGTAAATGCTTAATGAATTAAGCCTTGTGGTGGGTATTGGCGTAGTCGATGGCGTTTTGCACCGTCGTGATCTTTTCAGCATCTTCATCGGGGATTTCGATGCCGAATTCATCTTCCAGGGCCATCACCAGTTCGACCGTGTCCAGGGAGTCAGCGCCCAGGTCAGCCACGAAGGCCTTTTCGTTGGTTACTTGAGACTCTTCAACGCCGAGTTGTTCAGCAATGATTTTTTTGACACGTGCTTCGATATCGCTCATGGTTTCCCTCAGGGGGTTGTGAATGAACCCGCGATTCTAGCCGTTTCAGGAAATCCTCCCCGAAACAGCCTGCCGTCGCGAGGAAACGGCATAACTTTCGTTAATTTACATGTACATGCCGCCATTGACATGCAACTCGTGTCCGGTAATGTAACCAGCCCCTTCCGAGGCCAGGAAGGCCACGGCATGTGCAATGTCGGCAGGCTTGCCCAGCTGTCCCAGAGGGATCTGTGCTGCCAAAGCCTTTTGCTGCTCTTCAGGCAGAGCTGCTGTCATATCTGTAGCAATAAAGCCAGGAGCCACGCAGTTTACGGTAATACCGCGGCTGCCCAACTCACGCGCCAGAGCGCGGGACATACCTGCTACGCCAGCCTTGGCTGCTGCGTAGTTGGCCTGACCGGGGTTGCCCGTGGCACCGACCACGCTGGTCACACTGATGATGCGGCCAAAGCGCTGCTTCATCATGGGGCGAATAGCCGCACGGCTGAGTCGGAAAACAGCCTTCAGATTGGTATCCAAAACGGCTTCCCAGTCCTCATCCTTCATGCGCATGGCCAGGGTGTCACGGGTGATGCCGGCATTATTGACCAGCACATGCAGACCGCCTTCGTTCTTGACCAGATCGTCAATAAGCGCGTCCACGCCTGCGGCGTCGTTCACATTCAGATTCACACCACGGCCGCCCTTGGCAGCCAGGGTTTCGGTAATACGTGCTGCACCAGCGTCAGTGGTGGCAGTACCAATCACAGTGTAACCACGCTCAGCCAGCTCGGCTGCAATGGCCGCGCCAATACCGCGCGATGCGCCAGTCACCAGCGCAACTTGTTTCTTTTGTTCGATCATGCGAGCAATTCTTTCACTTCTGTCAGCGTAGCAGGGTCATAGAGGGCTGCGCCCACCAGTTCTGCATCAATGCGCTTGGTCATTCCTGCCAGCACCTTGCCAGGACCGCACTCTACCAAATGCGTAATGCCGCGAGCCTTCATGGCCTGCACGCATTCCACCCAGCGCACAGGGCCAAAAGCTTGACGGTACAGCGCATCACGGATAGCGGCTGCATCTGTCTGCACCGCAACGTCGATGTTGTTGATCACAGGAATCTGGGGCACACCCAGCTCCAGCGCATCCAGCGCGACCTTCAGCTTCTCAGCTGCAGGCTTCATCAGGCTGGAGTGGAAAGGCGCGGACACAGGCAGGGGCAGCGCACGCTTGGCGCCTGCTTCCTTGACCGCTGCGCTGGCAGCTTCTACCGCAGCCTTGGAGCCCGCGATCACGGTCTGACCTGGGTCATTAAAGTTCACGGCTTCCACCACTTCGCTGCCGCCCAGCTGAGCGGCCACAGCGGCGCAGACTTCCTTGACCTTGTCGGCAGGCAGACCCAGCACGGCAGCCATGGCACCCGTACCCACTGGCACGGCCTCCTGCATGGCAGCAGCACGCAGGCGCACCAGCGGTGCGGCCTGGGCCAGCGTCAGCACGCCAGCAGCCACCAGCGCCGAATACTCACCCAGCGAGTGACCGGCTACAGCATCAGGCATGGCACCGCCTTCAGCCTGCCAGACACGCCAAGCCGCCACGCCGGCGACCAGCATCACAGGCTGGGTGTTGGTGGTCAGCGCCAAAGCTTCCTTGGGGCCGTTTTGGATCAGCGCACCAATGTCTTCACCCAGGGCGTCCGAAGCTTCCTGCAGCGTCTGTGCGACGACGGGGTGGTCACCCCATGCGTCCAGCATGCCTACGGACTGCGAACCTTGCCCCGGAAAGACGAATGCGAATTTCTTCATATGACGGTCACTCGTTATTAATAAAAAACGGCTCTAGCGCTTATTTAGCAAGCGCCAGCAGCTACATATTTAAAAGCACAGCACCCCAGGTGAAACCGCCACCCACGCCTTCGAGCATGACGGTGTCACCCTTTTGGATCTTGCCGCTGCGCACCCCTTCATCCAGGGCCAGCGGAATGGAGGCCGCCGAGGTGTTGCCATGCTCCTGCACGGTCACAATCACCTTTTCCATGGGCAGCTTCAGCTTGCGGGCGGTGCTTTGCATGATGCGGATATTGGCCTGATGGGGCACCAGCCAGTCAATATCAGCCTCGGTCTTGCCTGCTTTCACCAGCACAGCACGCGCCGCCTTTTCCAGCACGCCGACCGCCAGCTTGAACACTGCCTGACCATCCATGGTCAACATGGGTGAGCCCATGACATTACCCCCCGAGACATTGCCGGGCACGCACAGAATACCGACATGCTG
Source organism: Comamonas kerstersii (assembly GCF_002056725.1). Lineage (NCBI taxonomy): Bacteria > Pseudomonadati > Pseudomonadota > Betaproteobacteria > Burkholderiales > Comamonadaceae > Comamonas > Comamonas kerstersii. Next base: position 466,851 of record NZ_CP020121.1, read on the forward strand.
GCCATCAGCGTGCAGATCGGTGGCCAGAATGCCGGGCTCTTGCGAAGCTTCCAGCACCACGGCACCCGCACCATCACCAAACAGCACGCAGGTGGTACGGTCATCAAAATTGAGCAGGCGGCTGAACACTTCGGCTCCCACCACCAGCGCGCGGCTGGCAGCACCCGAGCGAATCATGGAGTCCGCCACGGTCAGCGCATACACAAAGCCGCTGCACACAGCCTGCACGTCGAACGCGGGGCAGCCATTGGCGCCCAGCTTGTTCTGCAGAATGCAGGCGGTCGAAGGAAAAACCATATCGGGCGTCGATGTCGCCACGATGATCAGATCGATGTCCTGCGCCGTCACACCAGCGGCTTCCAGCGCCTTGCGCGAAGCCTGCAGAGCCAGATCACTGCTGTAGGTGTTGCCATCCGCAAAATGGCGTGCCTCAATCCCCGTGCGCTCCACAATCCATTCGTGGGAGGTTTCGATACCACGTTCAGCCAGTTGAGCGGCCAGTTCATGGTTGGTCAATCGGCGTTCAGGCAGGTGACTGCCCGTGCCAATGATGCGTGCATATCGTGTCATGTTGTCTCAAGCCACCGTGTCGCCATGGGCTGCAGCGCTGGCAGCTGACTCCAACACAGGGGCCGTCTGGGCGATGCGACCTTGCACACGGTCAAGTAGGTTATTGCGGACTGCATCATAAGCGCGGTTCAAGGCATGCTCGTAACCGGTTCTGTCGGCAGATCCGTGGCTCTTGAATACCAGACCACGCAGTCCCAGCAGGGCTGCACCGTTATAGCGGCGATGATCCATGCGCTTCATCAGCGCCTTTAGCACGGGATAAGCCAAGATGGCAGCAAATTTGGTGAAGATGTTGCGTTTAAATTCCGTCTTCAGGCCACCCACGATCATGGAGGCCACACCTTCCGAAGACTTCAGCGCCACATTGCCGACAAAGCCGTCGCAGACCACAATGTCTACGCCGCCCTTGAAAATGTCATTGCCTTCGACATTCCCGACAAAATGGATCGCGTTCGCCTCATTCGCACTGCGCAGCAGTTCGCCTGTGCGTTTGATGACTTCATTGCCCTTGATGGCCTCTTCCCCAATATTGAGCAAGCCCACCGAAGGTTCTGTGTTCTGCGCACGCAGCGCTGACACCAGAGCAGAGCCCATCACTGCAAACTGCAGCAGGTGCTCAGGCTGGCAATCCACATTGGCACCCAGGTCCAGCACCGTGGTGGCAGCGCCTTTTTCGTTGGGCAGCTGTGTGGCAATGGCTGGACGGTCAATGCCATCCATGGTTTTCAGCAGGTAGCGGGACACCGCCATCAGCGCCCCGGTATTGCCAGCAGACACGGCGACCTGCGCCTTGCCCTCCTTGACCTGCTGGATGGCCACGCGCATCGAAGAGTCCTTCTTGCGACGCAGGGCGACCTCCACCGGGTCATCCATGGTCACGACTTCCGAGCACGGCACGATTTCTGCGCGCTCGTGTGCCTGCCAGCCTGCAAATGCGTCGGGCAAGCCCACCAGCAGCAAACGCGCCTCAGGATGGGTAGAAAGAAATTGGCGGCACGCAGGAAGCGTAACGCTGGGGCCATGATCGCCCCCCATGCAATCGACTGCCAGTGTGATCATGAATGACTTAGGGGTCTGCTGCAGACCAGAGCTGGAATAAGCAGCATTAAAAAACAAAAGCCCGAGCTACGAGTAGCTACGGGCCTTTAGACAGCTGAAACGCTATTAGGCTTCAGACTTGTTCTTCAACACCTGACGGCCACGGTATACACCGTTGGGGCTGATGTGGTGACGCAGGTGCACTTCGCCGGTAGTGGATTCCACTGCGATGCCTGGCACATTCAGAGCGTTGTGCGAGCGGTGCATACCGCGCTTGGAAGGGGACTTTTTGTTTTGCTGAACAGCCATGATGGCTCCTGAGTCTTGAAAGGGTTGGTAAAAATACGCGATCAGCCCATTAAAGACACGAGGGGGTTTCGCGCGAAGCCCCCGATTATAGCGCAATCCCGGCAAACAAAGCGAGGCCTCCAAATTCTCAGAGGAAATCGCTGGCCAGCACCGGAATCACCACGCGTCTTTCTCAGACCTGCATTGAACAGCCGCTGCTGCAAAATGCCTGTCAAAAACCGCCCGAAGGCGGTGGCAAGACTGATCACATACAGGTTTGGGTATCAGTCCGCATTCTTGCGCAGGCCAGCCAACACTGCAAACGGATTGGTCTTTTCCTCATTCGCCGCCTCGAAATCCGTGTCGCTCGATGCCATGGGTACAGATTCCGGGCAGACCTCGTGCATGGGCACAAAGGGCAATGCCATCAGCAGCTCATCCTCGATGAGCTGGCGCAGATTGAAATCCTTGTTCAGCGCCAGCACGTCTTCTTCGGCTTCGTCGTCCAGCGTCTCGGCCGTGGCCTCATCCTTCACAAAGCGGAACGAGCGCTCCACATGCAAAGGCATGGTCACGCTGCCCAGGCAGCGCTGACATTGCATGGGCAGCTGGGCTTCCACATCCAGGTGCAGCCACAGCTGACCGGGGCCGCCGGTTTCAGGCTCGTGCTCACCCTCGGCGTACCACGAGACCATCATGCCATCCACGCTGGCATGTGCTTCCTGGGCCAGGCGCTCAAATGCAGATACAGGCTCTTCACCTTCGATCACTGCATTGGCCTTGGCAAATGCGGCGACATCAAGGTGATCCAATGAATATTCCTTGCTCATGGCGGCAGTGTAAGAGAATCCCTGTATGTCTGAATCCCTCACCCCACAGCGCCCCTTGATTCTGGGGTCTACCTCGCGTTACCGCAGAGAACTGATGGAACGCCTGAACATCCCCTTCACCACGGTTTCACCGGAAGTGGATGAAACCCCGCTGCCCGGCGAAGCCCCCGGTGCACTGGCCATGCGCCTGGCACTGGCTAAGGCCCATGCCGTGGCTGAGCAGCACCCCGATGCCATCGTGATTGGCTCGGACCAGGTGTCCGACCTGAACGGCCAGCCCATGGGCAAGCCGCTGGTGCATGAGCGCGCTGTCGAGATGCTGCGCGCCATGCGCGGGCAGACCGTGCTGTTTCACACGGCCGTGGCCGTGGTCTGCAAGGCCACAGGCTTTGAACACAGTGACATCGCAGTGATCAAGACCGTCTTTCGCAGCGATCTGAGCGATGACGCCATCGAGCGCTATCTGCGCGCCGAGCAGCCTTATGACTGCGCAGGCAGCGCCAAGAGTGAAGGCTTAGGGATTAGCCTGCTGGACGCCATCCACAGCGATGACCCCACCGCCCTGATTGGCCTACCCATGATCCGCACCTGCCGCATGGTGCGCGCTGCAGGAATCCAGCTGCCATGAACGACCACCACAGCCGCAAGGGCAAGCTGTACCTGGTGCCAGCGCCGCTGGACTTTGGCTGCGCCACCCAGTCACCCATTACCGATGTACTGCCTGAGCTGACGCTGCGCACCGCTGCCAGCCTGCAGCACTGGATCTGCGAAAACGCCAAAAGCGCGCGCGCCTACCTCAAGCGCGTGGGCGAGCACACGCCGCTGATCGCCCCCATTCAGCAGATGCAGTTGCAAGAGCTGCCCCGCGAAGCGCACAAGAAAGGTGACCACGGCGGCAAAAGTGGCGCAGTGTTTGATGCCAAGGCGCTGCTGGCACCTGCACTCGCAGGCCACGACATGGGCCTGGTCAGCGAAGCGGGCATGCCTGCCGTGGCTGACCCCGGCAGCTCCATCGTGCGTGCCGCGCACGATGCGGGCATTCCCGTGATACCACTGGTTGGCCCCGTATCGCTCTTGATGACACTGGCTGCCAGCGGACTGAACGGCCAGAACTTTGCCTTTGTGGGCTACCTGCCCCAGGATGCCAGCCAGCGCACGCAGCGCATCAAGGAACTGGAGCAGCTGGCCCAGCGCCACAACCAGGCCCAGCTCTTCATTGAAACACCCTACCGCAACCCCGCGCTGTGGCAGGCACTGCTGACAAGCCTGCAGGCCAATACACGCCTGGTGATGGCCAGCGGACTGACGCTGGAGAGCGCCAGCATCCAGAGCCGCTACGTCAAGGACTGGAAAAAGCTCGGCACCGCGCCTGACAACCGCACCCCCGTCGTATTTGCCATCGGCCAGTAAAGACTGCTCAATAAAAAAGAGCGCCTTGCGCTGAATGCACAAGGGCTTCAGAATGTTTTATATCCGAATCCTTTGTACACCCAGCGCAAGGCGCTCTTGTTTTTGCAGATCTGATTAGCGCAGCTGGAATCCCAGGTCACGCAGTGCACCAACCGCACCGCCGCCGATGGAAGCGCCAAAGCGCTTGGCAAAACGCTCTGCCAGGTTCTCATTGCGCGTGTAGTCCACGATGTCTTCAGCCTGCACCACTTCGCGCGCCACGCTGTCCAGCGAGCCAAACTTGTCCGCCAGCCCCAGCTCCACCGCCTGCTGCCCTGTCCAGAACAGGCCGCTGAAAGTTTCATCCGTAATCTTCAGGCGCTCACCGCGGCCTGCCTTGACCACATCAATGAACTGCTGGTGGATCTGATCCAGCATCACCTGCACAAACTCACGCTGCTCAGGCTTGACGGGGCTGAAAGGGTCCAGCATGCCCTTGTTGTCACCCGCGGTGTACAGGCGACGCTGCACACCCACTTTCTCCATGACTTCGGTAAAGCCAAAGCCATCCATGAGCACACCAATGCTGCCCACAATGCTGGCCTTGTTCACAAAGATTTCATCGGCCGCCGCTGCAATGTAGTAAGCCGCCGAGGCGCAGGTTTCTTCCACCACGGCGTAGATGGGTTTGTTGTGCAGCGACTTCAGGCGCACGATTTCGTCATTGATCATGCCCGCCTGCACAGGACTACCACCGGGCGAGTTGATCAGCAGCACCAGCGCGCGCGAGCCTGGATCTTCCAGCGCCGTGCGCATGGCGGCATTCACAAACTCCGCATTGGCCGTGGAATCACTGGCAATCGTGCCCTTGATCTCTACCACCGCCGTATGGGGGCCGCTCATGGCCGTGCCCGAGCTTGCGCTGCCCATCCACCACACTGCCGCAACAATCAACGCCACCCAGGCCATGCGCCAGAAGTTGCGCCAGCGGCGTGCTGCACGCTGCTCCTTGACCGTGGCGAACACCAGGCGCTCGAGCACATCACGCTCCCAGCCTGGCTTGGACGAGGGTGATGCGCCGCTCTTGGAGCCATCCTGTGCACCGGAAGCAGCACGTGCCCACAAATCCTGGCCAGGCACCTGCTCTGGCGCAGCAGCGCCCTCACGATCGGACGAAGAAGGAGAATTCATAGACTCGCTTTACTGGTTGCAATCTCTGCTGGCAGTATGCCAGCGCGAAACCATGCGCATCTTACGCATGGGCCTGGAGCCACTGGTGCAGCTGAGCCACGTCCTGCGCCACATGCAGCGGGCTACAGGCCTGCAGCTGCTCGGGCGCATGCGCACCATAGGCTACGCCCACACTGGCACAGCCTGCATTGCGCGCCATTTCCAGGTCGTGCGTGGTGTCACCAATCATCAGCAAGCGCTCGGGGTCCACACCAAACTCCGCCATCAGCTCCTGCAGCATCAGCGGGTTGGGCTTGCCCGCGGTTTCATCGGCCGTGCGCGAACTGTCAAACACACCGCGCAGGTCGGCCTGCTGCAGCGCCTCATTCAAGCCCCTGCGGCTTTTGCCCGTGGCTACAGCCAGCAGGTGACCGCGCTCACGCAGCGCATCCAGCATAGGCAGCACGCCCTGGAACAGCGTGACCTGCTCCTGCAGCTTGAAATAGTGGTAGCGGTAGCGGTTAGCCAGCTCGGTGTACTTTTCCTGGGGCACATCGGGCGCGGCATAGGCCAGCGCCGGCATCAGCGCCATGCCAATCACATAGGAGGCACGCTCGTCCGAAGGCACTGCGCCCCCAACATCAGCCACCGCCAGCTGAATGCTGCGGGTGATGGCGACGGTGGAATCAAACAAAGTGCCATCCCAGTCGAAGGCAATCAAATCAAATTGGCGAGCACGCATGGCAACCCTGTAGTTCATGAAAAGCGGTTTCAGGCCACAAAGTCTGCCAGTTCTCTGGGCAGCTCGGCACGAATTTCAATGCGCTCCTGCGTAGCAGGATGGTTGAACTGCAGACGCCAGGCATGCAGGAACATGCGCTTGAGGCCCTGCTTGGGCAGGCGCTTGTTCAGGTCAAAGTCGCCATACTTGTCATCCCCCGCAATGCCATGGCCCTGCGAAGACAGGTGCACACGGATCTGGTGCGTGCGGCCCGTCTTGATGGTCACTTCCAGCAGACTCATCGCAGGCAGCCCCTGCATGGGCCGGGGTGCATGCTGCGAGCGCACCTTGACCAGGGTCAGCGCGCGCATGGCATCCGGGTCGTCCGGCGTGGTCACGCGCACGCGGCGCTCGCCATCGGGCAACAGGTATTTATGCAGCGGAGTGTCAATGACCTTCTTGTTCGCAGGCCATGCACCGCTGACCAGCGCCAGATAGGTCTTCCCCGTCTCGCGTTCACGGAACTGGTCCTGCAGCTTGGTCAGAGCCGAGCGCTTCTTGGCCACCAGCAAAATGCCGGAAGTCTCACGGTCCAGACGGTGCACCAGCTCCAGGAACTTGGCCTGTGGGCGCGCCTGGCGCAGCTGCTCAATCACTCCAAAGCTCACGCCCGAGCCGCCGTGTACAGCCACACCGGCTGGCTTGTCGATGGCAATCAGGTGTTCGTCTTCAAACAGGATGGGAAACTCACGCGCTGGCGCGGGTCGGTCCGCCTTTTCCTGCACTTTTTCAGAAATGCGCACGGGCGGCACGCGCACCACATCCCCGGCTTCGACACGGGAGTCAGCCTGGCAGCGGCCCTTGTTGATACGCACCTCGCCACTGCGGATGATGCGGTAGACATGGGTCTTGGGCACCCCCTTGAGGTGACGCATAAGAAAGTTGTCCAGACGCTGACCTGCCCCGTCTTCATCGACCTCAATCAGACGCACAGCAGCAAATGCGGGGTTTGGGGTACGTTCTTGGGGCTGTTTGCCCTCTATAATGTGTTTCACCTGCGCGAACTTTATGTGTAAGTGGTTGTTTCATCTGGATTTTAGTCCACCCAGCCATTTCCCCCGGCGCAGGCAGGTCGATGCCACAGATGCCGTGTCCGCGTAAAAGCACCCAGATCGTCGTGCTGGCGGTGCGGAATTTGTCTGGTTGACGCATTGAAACACTGAACGGAATCTTCACGTGGATGGTGGTGTATGGGAGCGATTGCTCCGGGCCATCCTCGTATATGAAAAATCAACGAGCATGTGGGTATTGATTTCTTGGTTGCTACGCGTGACGCAGAGGCATGAGCCTGTGCAGCATGCGCCTGCGCTGAATGCCCGCCCTCCAGTCCTCGCGAAAGCAAGTCTCCGCCGCAGGGTGCAAGGCTTGAACGCAGCAGCGCTCGTACCCTGCCTCCTGCCCTTGCCACCTTTGCTGACATAACTACAGCACTGCACGCAATCAGGCCCAGGGCGATTCCCCTTCTTTTCGTTTCAACGCAGCAATCCGGCATCAACGGCTCCTATAGAGCCTGTCTTTGATGAAGAGTCAAAGGCGTGTCGGCCAGGCAGCGTTGTCGCTGTCGGCCGGCCGCCGTACAACGAAAAGGATATGCATCATGAAACGGATGCTGATTAACGCAACGCAGTCCGAAGAACGCCGCCTCGCGATCGTTGATGGACAGAAGCTGCTGGACTACGAGATCGAGATCGAAGGTCGGGAACAACGCAAAGGCAATATCTACAAAGCCGTCGTCACCCGTGTCGAGCCCTCTCTGGAAGCATGCTTTGTTGACTATGGTGAAGACCGCCACGGCTTCCTGCCTTTCAAGGAAATCTCCAAGCAATACTTTGCCGAAGGCATTGCCCCCAGCCAGGCCCGCATCAACGATGTGATCAAGGAAGGCCAGGAGCTGATCGTTCAGGTTGAAAAAGAAGAACGCGGCAACAAGGGCGCAGCCCTGACCACCTTTATCTCGCTGGCTGGCCGCTATGTGGTGCTGATGCCCAACAACCCCCGTGGCGGTGGCGTTTCGCGCCGCATCGAGGGCGAGGAACGCGCCGAGCTCAAGGAAGCCATGGACCAACTGGAGTACCCCAAGGGGATGTCCATCATCGCGCGCACAGCCGGTATCGGCCGCACCGCGCCCGAGCTGCAATGGGACTTGAACTACCTGCTGCAGCTGTGGAGCGCCATTGACGGTGCGGCCAAGGCTGGCAAGGGCGCCTTCCTGATCTACCAGGAATCGAGCCTGGTGATCCGCGCCATTCGCGACTACTTCAACAACGACATCGGCGACATCCTGATCGACACCGACGACATCTTCGAGCAGGCGCAGCAGTTCATGCAGCACGTCATGCCCGAGCATGCCAGCCGTGTGAAGCGCTACCGCGACGATGCACCGCTGTTCAGCCGCTTCCAGATCGAGCACCAGATCGAGTCCGCCTACTCGCGCACTGTGCAGCTGCCTTCCGGCGGCGCCATCGTGATCGACCACACCGAAGCGCTGGTGTCCATCGACGTGAACTCGGCCCGCGCCATCAAGGGCGGCGACATCGAGGAAACCGCCACCCGCACCAACCTGGAAGCTGCTGACGAAGTGGCACGCCAGATGCGCCTGCGTGACCTGGGCGGTCTGATCGTGATCGACTTCATCGACATGGAAGACGCCAAGAACCGCCGCGAAGTGGAAAACCGCCTGCGCGAAGCCCTGCGTCAGGACCGTGCCCGCGTGCAGTTCGGCACCATCAGCAAGTTCGGCCTGATGGAAATGAGCCGCCAGCGTCTGAAGCCCGCCCTGTCTGAAGGCGCGCACATCAACTGCCCACGCTGCGGTGGTTCCGGCCACATCCGCGACACCGAGTCTTCGGCGCTGCAGATCCTGCGCATCATTCAGGAAGAGTCCATGAAGGACAACACGGCCGCTGTGCACTGCCAGGTGCCTGTGGAAGTGGCTTCCTTCCTGCTCAACGAAAAGCGTACGGAAATTGCCAAGATCGAGCTCAAGCAGCGCGTGTCCGTGCTCATGGTGCCCAACAAGTCGCTGGAGACGCCACACTACAAGCTCGAGCGCCTCAAGCACGATGACCCACGTCTGGAGAATCTGGACGCCTCGTACAAGCTGGCCGAAGAAGTGGAAGATGTGACCAAGGTCACACGCCGCTCGCAGGAACCCACCAACAAGCAGACTCCTGTGATCAAGGGCGTGCTGCCTGATGCACCTCCCGCACCTGAGGCGCGTCCCCAGCCTGCCGCACGCGCAGCCAAGAATGGCCGCCCCGCTGCACAGCAGGCAGCTGCCGCAGCACCACGCACCGAAGTGCGCGAACAAGGCTTCTTCGCATGGCTCAAGAGCCTGTTCGGCTTTGGCCCCAAGCCCGCGCCCGTAGAGCCAGTGGCTGCCCCTGTCAAGCCCGAGGGCACCCGCGAAGCACGCAATGGTGAGCGCAATGGCCGTGGCGGTCGTAACGGCCGCAACGGTGAACGTGGCGAGCGTGGTGAACGCAATGGCCGCAACGAGCGCAATGGCCGCAACGGTGAACGCAACGAGCGCAATGAGCGTGGCGACAACGAGTCCAGCCACCGCCGTGAAGACCGTCAGGATCGCCAGGAACGCGTTGAGCGCAATGCAGACAATGCACGCCCACAGCGCGAACCACGCAACCGTGGCGAACGCCAGCCCCGCAATCTGGAAGCTGCAGAGCAGCGCAACCAGCAAGGTGTGACCGGTGCTGAGCACAACACACCTGAAGCTGCTGAGCGCCCAGAGCGCCAGCCACGCCAGCGCCGTGAGCGTCAGCCACGCAACGTGGAAGTGCAGGCGCAAGCTGCAGCCGCGCAGCAGCTGGAAGCTACGGCACAGGCTGTGCAGGAAACGGTGAACGAAGCCCAGGCACAGGATGCAGCAGCACCCGCAACCAACGGTGAAGACGCTCCACGCAATGGCCGCCGCTCGCGCGACCGCTACGGCCGTGACCGCCGCAACAACCGCGAGCGCCAGCCCGCAGCGCGTGACGAGAATGCAGCCCTAGCTGCAGCCGCTGAAAACGCCGAAGTCACACAGGCTCCAGACACCAGTGCTGAAGCAGTGACTGAAGTGAATGAGCAAAGCGCGCCACGCCGCAGCTACTTCAGCCAGGTTCAGCCTGCTGTGCAAGCTGCAGAGCCTGCCGCTGCAGCCCAGCCAGCAGCTGAAGCCGCACCTGCAGTGCCAGTGGCTGAAGCAGCGAACGCTGTGGTTGAGCCTGCTGCAGCCCCTGCCGTGCAGGAAGTCGCAGCGGTTGCACCCGAAGCCGTGGAGCAGCCCCAGGCCGAAGCCGCTGCCGAGCCAGTGCAAGCAGCAGCACCTGCCGAAGTGCCTGCCGCCCAACCCGTGCGCACCGCAGCCTACATCCTGCCCGTGCAGGAACTGCAAGAGCTGGCCAGCGCTGCGGGACTGCAGTGGGTGAACTCCGATGCGGAAAAGGTCGCTGCCGTGCAGGCTGCGATTGCTGCCGAGCCCAAGCCTGTGCACATCCCCCGCGAGCGTCCTCCCGTCGTGATTCTGGACGAAGGCCCGCTGGTGCTGGTGGAAACACGCAAGGACTTGAGCGCCATGGTGCTGCCGTTTGAGCAGACACCAGAGCACAACGCTTAAAAGCGTTGACACCAAATCGGGGGCCTCTGGCCCCCGATTGCATCTATCCCCCTGTTTTTCTGACGGAACGAGACCATGCTGTTTTTGCTCTCCCCCGCCAAGTCGCTGGATTACGAACGCCCCCTGCCCGCAGACCTGCCCCATACCCTGCCGCCTTTCATTCCCCAGTCAGAGGAACTGATTGCCGTATTGCGCCAGCTGGCACCGCAGGACGTGGCTGCACTCATGTCCATCAGCGACAAGCTTGCCCAGCTCAATGTGGCCCGCTACGCTGCCTGGAGCCCTGAGTTCACGGCACAGAACGCCCGCCAGGCCCTGTTTGCCTTCAATGGCGATGTCTACGAAGGCCTGGATGCCTACAGCCTGCAGCACGATGACATTGCCTGGGCGCAGGACCATCTCCTCATGCTCAGCGGCCTGTACGGCGCGCTGCGCCCGCTGGACTGGATGCAGCCCTACCGCCTGGAAATGGGCACACGCCTTGGCACGGCGCACGGCAGCAATCTCTACCAGTTCTGGGGCACACGCATTGCCCAGCTGATCAACAAACGCCAGGCGCAGGAAACGCAGCCTGTAGTCATCAATCTGGCGTCGCAGGAATACTTCAAGTCCGTGGACCTCAAGCACCTCAAGGCCCGTGTGGTGGAGTGTGTGTTTGAAGACTACAAGGGCGGCAAGTACAAGATCATCAGCTTCCACGCCAAGCATGCGCGCGGACTGATGGCACGCTACGCCATCGAGCACCGCCTCACACAGCCCGAGCAGCTCATGGCCTTTGACAGCGCAGGCTATGCCTATGCCCCAGAAGTGTCGTCGCCCGACCGCCTGGTCTTCCGCCGCAACACAGCCTGACACCGCTTCCCTGCAGCGCCTGCTGCCAACCTTTGGCAATTCATAGCCAAATCAGCCTCCAGGGCTTATGCAGCAAGCGCTGGAAGCTATAAAAACAGTGAATTCACCATGCATACGCCAGAACAATCCCAGCTGGGCAAGACGTCCGCCTACGCTGACCAGTACGACCCCAGCCTGCTGTTTCCCCTGCCCCGCCAGCCCAAGCGCGATGAAATCGGCATTCAGGACAAGCTGCCATTTTTTGGTGCCGACCTGTGGACGGCCTTCGAGCTGTCCTGGCTCAACCAGCGTGGCAAACCCCAAGTGGCGCTAGCGCACTTCACCATTCCATGTGAGACACCCAACATCATTGAGAGCAAGTCGTTCAAGCTCTATCTGAACAGTTTCAACAACACACGCTTTGACAGTCTGGAAGCGGTGCAGGAGCGCCTGCGTGAAGACATCAACGAAGCGCTGTGGCGTGGGGCTCCCGCACGTCTGTCGTCTGCCAGCGTGCGCGTGATGGCGCCCGAGCACTTTGAGACCCAGCGTGTGCAGGAGCTGGAGGGCTTGAGCCTGGACCGTCTGGATGTGGAGTGCACGGACTACAGCCCCCGCCCGGATCTGCTCAAGGCGGACCACGACAACCCACCCGTGACCGAAACGCTGGTGAGCCACCTGCTCAAGAGCAACTGCCTGGTCACCGGCCAGCCCGACTGGGGCAGCGTGCAGATCAGCTACACGGGCGCTGCCATCGACCAGGAAGGTCTGCTGCGCTATATCGTGAGCTTTCGCAACCACAACGAATTCCATGAGCAGTGCGTGGAGCGCATCTTCATGGACATCATGCGCCTGTGCAGACCGCTCAAGCTCAGCGTCTACGCACGCTACACACGCCGTGGTGGGCTGGACATCAACCCGCTGCGCACCAGCGCACCCATGGCCATCCCGCAAAACGTGCGTACCGCCCGCCAGTAAAGCGTTGGCAGCTATAAAAAAAGGAAGCTCAAAGCTTCCTTTTTTATGCAGTGGCCTGAACCGTATCAGGCTTCAAAAGTCGCTGGATCAAAGTCCAGCACATAGTTCTGAGGCCCCTTGGCGGCCACCTTGAGTGCGCCCACACGGTTACCCAGCGCAGCACACTTAGGCAAAGACCAGCCCTGCTCCAGACCATAGAGCAGCGCACCACGCCATGCATCGCCACAGCCTGTTGGATCTACCACTTCCTTGGCCTTCACAGGTGCCACCAGCGTCTTGCTGCCCTGCTCCCAGACTTCACAGCCCTGCTCACCCAGCGTCACCACCAGCCCCTTGACCTTCATGGACAGTGCAGCCAGATCCAGGCCGGTACGGTCGCACAGCATCTTGCCCTCGTAGTCGTTCACGGTGATCCAGGTGGCCTGCTCCACAAAAGCCAGCAGTTCTTCCCCATTGAACATGGGCAGGCCCTGGCCGGGGTCAAACACAAAAGGAATGCCTGCCGCCTTGAACTGCGCAGCGTGCTGGATCATGGCGTCGCGCCCGTCGGGCGAGACGATGCCGATGGCTGCACCTTCGCTGCCGTCGATGACGTTGACATGTGCTTCCGCCATGGCACCGGGGTGGAAGGCCGTGATCTGGTTGTTGTCCTTGTCGGTCATGATCATGGCCTGCGCGGTGTAGCTGTCGTCCAGCTGCTTCACAAAGCGCGTATCAATGTCCAGCGACTTCAGGCGTGCCAGATAGGCTGCGCCGTCCTCGCCCACGGTCGCCATGGGCAGCGGCTTGCCGCCCAGCAGCTTGAGGCTGTAGGCGATATTGCCAGCACAACCACCAAAATCGCGGCGCAGCGAAGGCACAAGAAAGGACACATTCAGAATGTGTAGCTGTTCGGGCAGGATCTGGTTGGCGAACTTGCCTTCAAAGCTCATGATGGTGTCAAACGCCAGAGAGCCACAAATCAGGGCGGACATAGATACTTTCTGTTTGCAAAAAATCAGGGGTAAAAAGCCATGACCCGGTAGCCGGAGACCGGCAGGTTCAGGCCTTGGGTTTGCAGCGGCAATGTGCCATTCCACTCGCTGCGCGCTGCCAGTTCCTCGGGGGCACCGATTTCCTGGGGCGTGAACACCTTGCGAACCAGTACCTGGTCCTGGGTGTCCGTCAATGTCAGTTCTACGGCGGGCGTGGCCACGGCCAGAGCACCCTGGTTCTGAATGCTCAGCCCCAGCTGGTAGCGGTGTGCCTGCGCCTCCTGGTGGAAAGACGAGCCTGTGAGCACCACCGATGCAATATCTCGTCGAGGTGCCAGTTCACAGCGCAGCAGCAGACACATGCTCTCAAAGGCTGGCCGCCACTGCGGCTTCCAGGCCACCAGCGTATTGCGCTCCTGCACGGCCACCTGCAGGGCCAGTGACAAGGGCAAAAAGATCAGCAACATACCCATGACAAAGCGCACAGCAGGCTTGTTCCACCATGCCTTGCGCTGCGCCTGCTTCACAAAGCTGGGGATGGGAGCATCACCTGCATCCAGCTCATCGCCTGTCTGCTGTGCCTCTGGCGCTTGTTGCTCCGCCTCTCTTGCCTCAACGACTGGCGTTTCGTCAGCGCTTTCAGACACTGCGCCCTGCTTCCCTGCCTGCCAGGCATCCGCCCAGTCCATGGCCTGTGCCTCTTCACCAGGCAGGGCTGCGCCCGAGAACACCTCCCGTTCGGACTGCACCACTGGCTGCGGCACTTCAGGTTCCAGCCTTGGTTCGCGTGGCTCCAGCGCAGCGTGCGGTGCACGGCCTGGCATGCGCTGCGCAATGGGAGCGTCCTGCACCGGTGCATCAAGCCAGATGTCATCCGCCGCATCCGGCGGCACAGGCAGTTCATAGCCCTGCGCGGCAGGTGCAGGTGCAGGTGCAGGTGCAGGTGCAGGTGCAGGTGCAGGTGCAGGTGCAGGTGCAGGCTCTGGCTCTGGCTCTGGCTCTACAGCCTGACGGAGCTTGGCATGTACCTCGCTCAACGAGGGATAGCTGGCCTCAGGCGCTGCGCTGGCTGGCATCTCTGCAGGCTGCTGCGCGGCTGGCGCCGCTTCCGTTGCTACCTTCCCCTGAGGTACAGGCGTGGCGGGCGGCACCACTTCCTGCAGTGCCTGCGTGGCATCAAACACTTCCTGGCAGCGGCCACAGCGCACCCATCCATCGGAGATGCGCAGCTGGTCGGCAACCACACGAAATCGGGTTCCGCAAGAAGGGCAGCAAGTAGTGAGGCTCATTGAGCGTCGATTGTAGAAGCTGGTAGGCACAGGCCGTTCACCTGCCCACAGGTGTGGGCACGTTCACGACACTGCGACTATGACTGCTTGTGGGCTGTCATCAGAATCCAGCCGTCTTCGCTGTCGGCCACTTCCAGCTGGATGTAAGGCGCATAGGCCTCTTTGAGTTCATCGGCCTGGCGCTCCAGAATGCCTGCCAGCACCAGATGGCCACCTTGCTGCACGTGGCTGACCAGCAAAGGCGCCAGCATCTTCAGCGGTGTTGCCAAGATATTGGCCAGCACGGTCTGGTATTCGCCCTTGGCCTTGTCGGGCAGACCGGCATTGAGCTGCACATGGTTGGCCAGTGCGTTGAATTCCGTCGATGTCACGGCATCTGGGTCGATGTCCACCGCGTCAATTTCCACCGCGCCGAACTTGGCCGCACCAATGGCCAGAATGCCCGAGCCACAGCCATAGTCCAGCGTACGGCCCAGCGCACCCTTGGGCTGGCGTGCAATCCAGCGCAGGCACATGCGGGTCGTGGGGTGAGTGCCCGTACCAAAGGCCAGACCGGGATCCAGACGGATGCTGACCTTGGCGGCTTCAGGCAGTTCATGCCAGGTAGGCACGATCCAGAATTCAGGCGTGATATCCACCGGCTGGAACTGCGACTGAGTCAGGCGCACCCAGTCCTGCTGCTCCACTTCGCGGATGCCCAGCACCTGGCAACCTTCAAAAAAGTCCTGCAGCACCAGCAGGGCCTGTGCCTGCTGTGCAGCAGCTTCATCAGGAAACAAGGCCACGATGCGGCTGCGGTTCCAGCCTTCCTTGGGCACAGGCATGCCGGGCTCACCAAACAAGGGCTGCTCGGACTCAGTGTGTGCGTCCATGTCTTCCACGGACACGCTCAGCGCATCCAGTGCATCGAGCGCATCGCTCACGTCTTCCACCCGCTCTTCGGGGCACATTAGGTTGAGCTCATGCATGAGGCTGTTCCTTGAAGCTAAAAAACGAAATGCTGGCCCTTGTTTCCAAGGGCCAGCATGGCTGGTCATGACCGACGCGAAATTAACGCTTTTTGCGATTTTCCAGCCAGTGTTCCAGATAGTGGATGTTGGTGCCACCTTCAGCGAAGGCAGCGTCAACCATCAAGTCCTGGTGCAGAGGCACATTGGTCTTGATGCCTTCGATCACCACTTCCGACAGGGCGGTACGCATACGGGCCAGAGCCTGCTCGCGGGTGTCGCCGTGCACGATCAGCTTGCCGATCATGGAGTCGTAGTTCGGTGGCACGAAGTAGTTGTTGTACACGTGGGAGTCCACACGCACGCCGGGGCCACCAGGCATGTGCCACATGGTCACACGGCCGGGCGAAGGCATGAAGTTGTAGGGATCTTCCGCGTTGATACGGCACTCGATGGCGTGGCCATGCAGACGGTTGTTGATCTCGCGCTGGGAGAAAGGCAGTTTCTCGCCCGCAGCCACCATGATCTGGGTCTTCACGATGTCCACGCCCGTGATCATTTCGGTCACAGGGTGCTCCACCTGCACGCGGGTATTCATCTCAATGAAGTAGAACTCCCCGTTTTCATAGAGGAACTCAAACGTACCCGCACCACGGTAGCCGATCTTCTTGCAGGCAGCCACGCAGCGCTCGCCCACCTTTTCCACCAGACGGCGTGGAATGCCAGGCGCAGGCGCCTCTTCAATCACCTTCTGGTGGCGACGCTGCATGGAGCAGTCACGCTCGCCCAGATACACGCCGTTCTTGTGCTGGTCACACAGCACCTGAATTTCGACGTGACGGGGGTTCTGGAGGAACTTCTCCATATACACCGCGGGATTGCCGAATGCGACGCCAGCTTCTGCCTTGGTCATCTGCACGGCGTTGATCAGTGCAGCCTCGGTGTGCACCACGCGCATGCCACGGCCACCGCCGCCGCCTGCGGCCTTGATGATCACAGGGTAGCCAATGGCCTTGGCAATGCGCTTGATCTGTGTCGGATCGTCAGGCAGTTCGCCGTCGGAACCGGGCACGCAGGGCACGCCAGCCTTGATCATGGCCTGCTTGGCCGACACCTTGTCACCCATGATGCGGATGGACTCGGCAGTAGGGCCAATGAACTTGAAGCCGCTTTGTTCCACACGCTCGGCAAAGTCTGCGTTTTCAGACAGGAAGCCGTAGCCGGGGTGGATGGCCTCTGCATCTGTGACTTCTGCCGCCGAGATGATGGCAGGCATGTTCAGATAGCTCAGAGGCGATGGTGCTGGGCCAATACATACGGCCTCATCGGCCAGCTTGACGTACTTGGCATCACGGTCTGCCTCGGAGTAGACCATCACGGCCTTGATGCCCATCTCGCGGCAAGCGCGCTGGATGCGCAGGGCGATTTCACCCCGATTGGCAACCAAAATTTTCTTAAACATGGAGGTCCTCGTTGTTCACCGCCCCATCTGGGGCGAATCGTTCACCTGTCCTGCCGGGGCAGGTCTGCCACCGGCATGGGCAGATATCACTCGATCACGAACAGCGGTTGGCCGTATTCCACAGCTTGGCCGTTTTCGGCCAGGATACGAGTCACGGTACCGGACTTGTCAGCCTCGATCTCGTTCAAGATCTTCATGGCTTCGATAATGCACAGCGTGTCGCCTTCCTTGACCTGGTCGCCCACTTCGATGAAGGGCTTGGCGCCAGGGCTGGAGGCACGGTAGAACGTACCCACCATGGGCGACTTCACCTGGTGGCCGGTCACAGCGGCAGGCGCAGGCAACTCTGCGGGAGCTGCTGCAGCAGCGGCAGGGGCAGCGGCGGCTTGCACGGGTGCGGGAGCAGCTTGCACAGGGGCGGCAACGAATTGCTGCACCACATTGCCACCGCTCTTGACGATGCGGACTTTGCCCTCTGCCTCGGTGATTTCCAGCTCCGATACATTCGATTCGGACACCAAGTCGATAAGGGTCTTGAGTTTACGCAGATCCATGGAAGCTCCAACGGCTAAAACTAAATGAGGCCGCGAATTTACCCCAATTTCGGCCTTCTGCGCGCATTCCCAAACATTTTTCAATAACTTCACCGAGGTTTTTTGATATGGCGCTGTACATCAGCCCCTGTTCTGCCTAGACCTGTGCGGCCCATTGCTGCAGATCCTGCGGTGAAAGTTCGCCGATTTTACGCTGTTGAAGCCGACCTTGCCCGTCAAATAGCAGACTGAAGGGAAGGCCTCCGTTGATATTGCCCAGGCTGCGCGTCAGCGTCACACCACCGGTGCCGGTCAGCGCTACGGGGAAAGACAAAGGCTGGCGCTGCAGCCAGCGCTGCACCGATGCAGCCTGGTCTACCGCCAGCCCCAGCATTTGCACGCCCTGGCTGCCACGCTGTGCCTGCTCCTGGGCAAAGCGGTCCAGCATGGGCAGCTCTCGCACGCAGGGCGGGCACCAGGTGGCCCAGAAATTCACCAGCAAAGGCCGTCCGCGCAGGCTTTGCAAGGCAAGCATCTGCCCATCGGGCTGCTGCAGCTGCAGTGCCCAGAAGGCATCGACCGCCTCGTCATTGCTGCGCATGTCACGCGTGGCCTGCCAGGCATAGATGCCACCACCCGCCACGGCAGCCAGCGCCACACCGCCCATCAGCCAATGGCGGCGCTGCATGCTTTTGTCTGCCTTCATTGCGCCTCCTCCTGCGCCAGCAGCTTGCGCAGCGCTTCAATATCACCACGCTGGGTGCGGCCCTGGCCGTCGGACTTGAGGGCACCCCGCAGATCGTCATAGTCATACACCATCAGATGCACGCCTACGGTTTCGCCCAGTGGCTTGCACAGGCTGCTGATGCTCAGCGCATCCACGGTCTCGCCGTTGAAGCCCGTGACCTGGGTCACGTCATACTGCACGTTATGGTTGATCAGCGCGATCTCGGCCGACTTGGAGTCATCACAGAACAGGCCAATATAGATATCTGACATGCGTGTGGCCGTACCGCGCCAGACAGCGCCCGCCAGATGGGGGCGAAATTCCTGCAGGCGCTCCATCCACACCAGCGCCAGTTCACGCAGCGCGCGCAGCTCCTGGGGCTGGGTGTCTGGGCAGAAGATGTCGATGTATTCGCGCACGGCGGCCTCCAGCGCATCGTTGTCCGGCAGCGGCGTGCGCGCAGGCAAACCTAGCTGCTTGACGGCACGGCGCTTGGCAGCGCCCCATTCCAGCCCCTCTTCCACCACCAAGCGGGCAGCGGTCTGGGCAATTTCCTGGGCGGCAGAAGTTGGATACATGGAGAAACCTCAGGGACGGACAAGCCGCCATTATGGGAAATACCAGCAAGCCTCCGAACCAGACGGACTCGTAGACCACCATATGCTCTTATAAAAAGAGCTGCTAGCGCACGCAAATACTTGATTTCAGATAGCTATAGTTCTGAAAACAAGGTATTTCAAGCACCAGCAGCTTCTTTTTTGAAAGCAACTTGGGACAAACGCTTGCAATCCGCCCTGTGCAGCCCCACAAAGCGCCTCAGGCGCCGACTTAGAATCCCTGACCATGCATATTCATATCTTGGGCATTTGCGGCACCTTCATGGGCGGTGTCGCCGCGCTGGCACGCGAAGCGGGTCATAAGGTCACCGGTTGTGACGCGGGGGTCTACCCTCCCATGAGCGACCAGCTGCAGGCCCTGGGCATTGAACTGATCGAAGGCTATGGCACGGAGCAGCTGACCCTCCAGCCCGACATGTTCGTCATTGGCAATGTGGTCAGCCGCGCACACCTGGCCGATGGCAGCCCCAAGTTCCCGTTGATGGAAGCCATCCTCGACCAGGGCCTGCCCTACACCAGCGGCCCCCAGTGGCTGAGCGAACATGTGCTGCAGGGCCGCCATGTGCTGGCCGTGGCTGGCACCCATGGCAAGACCACGACCACCTCCATGCTGGCATGGATTCTGGAATGCGCTCAGCTCACACCCGGTTTTCTGGTCGGCGGCGTGCCGCTGGACTTTGGCGTGTCTGCCCGTCTGGGCCAGAAAGCGCCAGAGCAGGAACGCTCACTGTTTGTGATCGAGGCCGATGAATATGACACGGCCTTCTTCGACAAACGCAGCAAGTTTGTGCACTACCGCCCCCGCACGGCGGTGCTGAACAATCTGGAGTTTGACCACGCTGACATCTTCCCGGACCTGGCCGCCATTGAGCGCCAGTTCCACCATCTGGTGCGCACCGTGCCTGCAACAGGTCGTGTGGTATTCAACGGGCTGGAAGAATCGCTGGCCCGCGTGCTGCACCAAGGCTGCTGGAGCGAGCAGCGCAGCTTTGGCGCTGCCGTGAGCGACTTCACTGCCCAGGGCGAGCACCATGCCTTTGACGTGCTGCAGCAAGGCAAAAAAGTGGGCCGCGTGGAGTGGGCCTTGAGTGGCGAGCACAACCAGCTCAATGCACTGGCTGCCATTGCAGCAGCCGAGCATGTGGGCGTAGCGCCTGCGGTGGCTGCGGAGGCCCTGAGCCGCTTCCAGAACGTCAAGCGCCGCATGGAACTGCGCGGCACCGTGGCCAATATCCACGTCTATGACGACTTTGCCCACCACCCCACAGCCATTCGCACTACGCTGGACGGTCTGCGCCAGCGCGTGGGCCAGAGCCAGCGCATCCTGGCCGTGTTCGAGCCTCGCAGCAACACCATGAAGCTGGGCACCATGAAGGCGCAGCTGCCCTGGTCGCTCAAGGAAGCCGATCTGGCCTTCTGCCACACCGCAGGTCTGGACTGGAATGCTGCCGAAGCCCTGGAGGCGCTGGGTGATGCGGCCTGGACGGCCGACTCGGTCGATACCGTGGTGCAGCAGGTCATGGCCCAGGTACGCCCGGGCGACCACATCGTCTGCATGAGCAATGGTGGCTTTGGCGGCATCCACGGCAAGCTGCTGGCCGCACTGCAGGCACATTTCGGCACACGCTGAGGCTCAACAGGCAACAAAAAAGCCGACTGAAATTTCAGTCGGCTTTTTTGCGGGTGAAGCAAAGCGTCAGTAGCTCACGGTCATGGCTGGCACATCCACCTTGATCAGCGGGCGGGCCAGCACCGCATGTGCCGCACGCGCATAGGCATGGAACCAGGTTTCGTCTGAAAGACGGCCCACGCCAGCTTCCCGCGCCACGACCAGCACCTTGTCTGCCAGCAAGACTTTGCCACTGGGACGCAGGGGCTCGCCATCGAGTGAGGTGAACTGCTCATCAAGCCAGCGGCGGGCCTCTTCATTGCCCATGGGGGCAAGCTTGTCCACATTGGCACGAAACTCCTGTTCGGCGCTCCATTTCACAATGACTTCACTGATCATTTCTGGCCTTTCTGGTGACTGGCAACCTGGTGCAATGATGGCTACAGCTTAGCGACAGCCCACCGCAAAGTTAAGCGTGTTTGTACCTGAAATGCCACAAAACACAGTGAAAAAATAAGAGCTAGCAACGCTGTACTGACAAGCCCTGGAGGCAAAAGTCAGCCCAAAGACATTTGCTAGCCCCAGCGGGCTGAGTCGCCCGCTTGCACCACCGCTTAAGCCACCATCTGAGGTGCTGCTGCATCCACCAGCGTGCGGCGTGTCTGCACGGCCTGCGACAGCTGCTCCAGCACATCCAGTGTGTCGTTCCAGCCGATGCAGGCATCGGTGATGCTCTGGCCATATTGCAGCTTGCACACATCGTCCTGGCCTGGCGTGAACTTCTGTGCACCGGCCACTAGATGGCTTTCCAGCATCACACCAAAGATCTGCTGCGAACCACCGGCAATCTGCTGGGCGATGTCGGCTGCCACATCCTTCTGGCGCTCGTGCTGCTTGAGGCTGTTAGCATGGCTGCAGTCCACCATCAGGCTGGGGTACAGGCCGGCCTTCTCCAGATCGGCACAGGCAGTGGCAACGCTGGCAGCGTCGTAGTTCGGTGTCTTGCCGCCGCGCAAAATGACGTGGCAGTCCTGATTGCCCTTGGTATGCACAATGGCCACCTGACCGTTCTTGTGCACGGACAGGAAGTGGTGCCCCTTGCTGGCGGACTGGATGGCATCCGTAGCAATGCGGATATTGCCGTCCGTGCCGTTCTTGAAACCGATGGGAGCCGAAATGCCAGAGGCCAGCTCGCGGTGCACCTGGCTTTCGGTGGTGCGGGCACCAATGGCCCCCCAGCTGATCAGGTCACCAATGTACTGGGGCGAGATCACGTCCAGGAACTCGCTGGCCGCTGGCACGCCCAGGCGGTTGATGTCGATGAGCAGCTGGCGCGCAATGCGCAGGCCCTCGTCAATGCGGTAGCTGCCGTCCAGGTAGGGGTCGTTGATCAGCCCCTTCCAGCCCACGGTGGTGCGAGGCTTTTCGAAGTACACGCGCATCACCACTTCCAGCGTGTCCTTGTACTGCTCACGCACATCGGCCAGGCGGCGGGCATAGTCCAGGGCAGCAGCTGGGTCATGGATAGAGCAAGGGCCCACGATCACCAGCAGACGGTCGTCACCACGGCCATGCATGATGTTGCCGATGGTGCGGCGCGTATCACTGATCAGGCGCTCGGAAGGGGTGTTCTGGATGGGAAAGAAACGAATAAGGTGTTCGGGTGGAGGCAGCACGGTAATTTCCTGGATGCGTTCGTCATCGGTTTGTCCTGTTTTCTGGTTGACCGAGCTGCGATACCAAGCTTCGCCATATTCATGTGCTGTCATATCTGCCTCTGTAAAAAGTGATGAGGTATAAAAAAACCGCCGGGCTTTTCAGCTTCGGCGGTTCTTTGAAGAGGGTTTGTTCGTGTGCGCGAGCTATTGCCTCTCATCCGCCTGGGACCGAGAACCAAAAGTAGAAATAGAAAGCGCTACGAACTTGCATAGCGGCTGACTTTAACACCGGAATGCCTGCCTCGCAATGCAAGTCAGCCACCTTAAAAACAAGAAAACTTCAAATCCAGCATAAAAAAAAGCTGATTCAACGCAATAAATCAGCCTTTTTTGATTTTCAGGCAAAAAACCTGCAAATCTTTAGCAATTACGCAGTACCACCGACGGTCAAGCCATCGATGCGCATGGTGGGCTGCCCCACGCCCACAGGCACGCTCTGGCCTTCCTTGCCACAGGTACCCACGCCGCTGTCCAGGCGCATGTCGTTGCCAATCAGGCTAACTTTCTTCATGCATTCAGGGCCATTGCCCACCAGGGTCGCGCCCTTGACGGGGTACTGGATCTTGCCGTTTTCCACCCAGTAGGCCTGGCTGGCAGAGAACACAAACTTGCCGCTGGTAATGTCCACCTGACCGCCGCCGAAGTTGGTCGCGTACAGGCCCTTCTTGATGGAGGCCACGATTTCCTGTGGATACTTGTCACCGCCGAGCATATAGGTGTTGGTCATGCGGGGCATGGGCAGATGGGCATAGCTTTCACGGCGGCCGTTGCCCGTAGGCTTGACACCCATCAGACGGGCATTGAGCGCGTCCTGCATATAGCCCTTCAGGATGCCGTCCTCAATCAGCACATTGGCCTGTGTGGGGCAGCCTTCGTCGTCCACATTAAGCGAGCCACGGCGGTCTGCCAGCGTGCCATCGTCCAGAATGGTGACGCCCTTGGCGGCCACGCGCTCGCCAATACGACCGCTGAAAGCGCTGGAGCCCTTGCGGTTGAAGTCACCTTCCAGACCGTGACCCACGGCTTCGTGCAGCAGCACACCGGGCCAGCCGGGGCCAAGCACCACGGTCATCTCGCCCGCAGGGGCTGGGCGCGAGTCCAGATTCACCAGTGCCTGCTCCACCGCTTCATTGACATAGGTGGTGATCTGCTCATCGCTGAAGTAAGCCAGACCAAAACGGCCACCACCGCCGGACGAACCCACTTCACGGCGGCCATTTTGCTCCGCGATCACGGTGACCGACAGACGCACCAGCGGGCGCACGTCCGCAGCCAGTGTGCCGTCGGCACGCGCGACCATGACCACGTCGTATTCGCTGGCCAGCCCTGCCATCACCTGCACGATGCGAGGGTCCTTGGCGCGTGCCAGCTTTTCCACCTTGCCGAGCAGCTCCACCTTTTCGGTGCTGTTCATGCTGGCAATGGGGTCCACGCCGGGGTAGAGGCTGCGCGAAGGCGCAATCGTGGACTTGGGAATCTTGACCTTGCGCTGCTGCTGGCTGCCAGAGATGGCGCGCACGGCGCGGGCAGCGTCGAGCAGCGAAGCTTCGGAGATATCGTCGGAATACGCGAAAGCGGTTTTTTCACCGCTGACCGCGCGCACACCCACGCCCTGGTCGATGGAGAACGAACCTGTCTTGACAATGCCTTCTTCCAGACTCCAGCCCTCAGCGCGGGTGTACTGGAAATACAGGTCGGCATCATCAACCTGGTGTGCACGGATTTCGGCCAGCGCACGGGACAGATGGGATTCATCCAGGCCAAAAGGCTCTAGCAGCAGTTGCCGGGCCGTGGCCAGGCGCTCGATGGTGGGTTCACGAGAGATCATGGCAAGCATTTTAGGCAAGCCGCCATGACCTCACCACGCACCGGCTTGAGTCAGGCCGCTTTTCAGGCTGTGGTGCTCTGGTCGTCCAGCTCGGCATCGGCTGCATTTTTCATCACGGAAGCAATGCCGTTGTCGCGCGCGGCCGTGGATGTGTACATCTCGCTTTGACCAATCACCTGTCCATTGGAAGCCTTGAGGGTGAAATACGGAGAGCCATCCTTGGCGCTGAGCTTGTCAAAACGCGTTTCCTGCACGCCGTTCTTGCGCACTGACTCTATGCCGTTGAGGGCACTGGCCTTGGCTTCATACAGCTCACTGCTGAGAATGGACTGGCCATTGGTGGCATGCAGATTGAAAAAGAATTTGTCGTTTTTCGACTTCTTGAGCACGTACTTGGCCGCCATGGCTGGATCCCCTTCTGGTTGGTTGCACGGCCTCTCACCATGAGAGACCCTGCCTGGGGTTATAGCCACTGCCCCGAAGTCCTGCCAGCCCGGTACTGTGCGAATGACCAAGTTTTACAAAGTGTGCTTGGGCTCTGCCATGGCCAGCCGCTGGTAGCGCGCGATGGACATCAGCACGCCCAGTGCCAGGCCCAGTGTGACCATGGCTGTGCCGCCATAGCTGATAAAGGGCAGAGGCACGCCCACCACAGGCAGGATGCCGCTGACCATACCCATGTTCACAAAGGCGTAGGTGAAGAAAATCATGGCCACGGCCCCGGCCATCAGACGGCCAAACAGGGACTGCGCCTTGGCGGCAATGGCCAGGCCGCGCCAGACCAGCAGCAAAAAGCCCAGAATCAGCATCAGATTGCCCAGCAGGCCGAACTCTTCGGAATACGCGGCAAAAATGAAGTCGGTGGTGCGTTCGGGAATGAACTCCAGGTGGGTCTGCGTGCCCGCCATAAAGCCCTTGCCCCAGATGCCGCCAGAGCCAATGGCAATCATGCCCTGAATGATGTGAAAGCCCTTGCCCAGCGGATCGCGCATGGGGTCGAGCAAGGTACACACCCGGGTGCGCTGGTAGTCGTGCAGAAAGTACCAGCTCATGCCGTCCTGACACAGCCAGGGCTCGTTCCAGATCAGCCAGGTAATGCCAACCGCTGCCAGCACCGCCGGCGGCACGACCAGCTTCCAGGGCAGACCTGCAAAAAAGATCACCGCCAGACCCGCTGCCAGCACCAGCAGCGAAGTACCCAGGTCGGGCTGCTTGAGGATGAGCGCCACAGGCAGCGCCAGCAGGGCAAAGGCAATCACAAAGTCCAGGGCATGCAGCACGCTTTCGCGCCGATGGAACCACCAGGCCAGCATCAGCGGGGCCGCAATCTTCATGATTTCCGAAGGCTGAATCACCACGCCCACATTCACCCAGCGTGTCGCGCCTTTTTTGGTGATGCCAAACAGCAGCACGGCCAGCAGCAGCAGCACGCCGACGGTGTACAGCGGCACCGCCACCATCATCAGCCGCTGCGGGGGAATCTGCGCCACCACAAACAGGATGCCTGCGGCCAGCAGCATGTTGCGCGCGTGATCGACAAAGCGCGTGCCATGGTCGTATCCTGCGGAATACATGGCCAGCAGCCCTATGCCCGCCAGCCACGCGATGCACAGCAGCAAAAGCGGATCAAAGCCGCGGAACATCGGCAAGATACGTTGAAGAATATGGGGCTTATCGAATTCAGCGGACATAGCGTGCGATTATCAGCGCAGTGTCTGTGCCTGCGCCAAGCCACTTTTGTCTCCCCCTTCATTTTGTGAGGACCACCGCCACCATGCCCACCACCCATTTGCTGTACCTGCACGGATTTCGCTCCTCGCCCCAGTCAAACAAGGCGCGCACCATGGCGCAGTACGTACAGCAGCACCACCCCGAGGTGACATGGCTGTGCCCGCAGCTGCCGCCCTCGCCCAAGGAAGCCATGGACATGGTGATGGAAGCCGTCAAGGACTGGCCCAGCGAGACCATGGCCGTGATTGGCTCCTCGCTGGGCGGCTACTACGCCACCTGGGTCGCGCACCACAAGCACTGCAAGCTGGTGGTGCTCAACCCGTCCGTCTACCCGGACCGCACGCTCGAGCGCTACATTGGCGCGCAGACCAGCTGGCACAACCCGGAAGAGTCCTTCTTCTTCAAGCCCGAATACATCCAGGAGCTGCGCGACATGGCACTGCACACGCAGGCCGCGCCGGGCGAGCAGCTGGGCATTTTTGCCAAGGGCGATGAAGTGCTGGACTGGCGCGAAATGGTGGCGCGCTACCCGCAGGCCAAGCAGATCATTCTGGAAGGGGGCGATCACGCCATCAGCGAATTTGACAGCCAGATGTCGCACGTGCTGGACTTTCTGGATCTGGCCTGAATCAAAAACATGAGCTGCCAGCGCTTGATAGACAATGGTTTTACATATAAAACATATGGAAACCAATGCATAACCAGCGCTGGCAGCTCCTTTTTCAAAAGCACACATTCCACACTGCATTTTTCGAGGCGTGCAGCGCTCGGGGGAAATCTGCAGCGTGGGACAATCACCGCCCTATGCACGCATTGTTTGAAGATGCCGGTAAGTTTTTGGCCGGCCGTATCCTGTCTGAGGCCGATGCCTCCTCCCAAGTCGAGCTGGCCTCTGGCAAGCGCGTCAAGGTCAAGGCCGCCCACATCCTGCTCAAGTTTGAAAAGCCCGAGCCTGCCGTCCTGATGGCCGAAGCCGAGGCCATTGCCTCCACCATCGAGCTGGACCTGGCCTGGGAATTTGCCCCCGAAGAAGAATTTGGCTTTGCCGATCTGGCGCGCGACTACTTCTCGGACAGCGCCCCCAACACCCAGCAGATCGGCATGCTGTTTGCGCTGTATGGCGCACCCCACTATTTCCGCCGCGCTGGCAAGGGCCGTTTCCGCAAAGCGCCCGCTGAAATCCTGCAGCAGGCACTGGCCGCCATTGAAAAGAAAAAGCAGATCCAGGCACAGATTGATGGCTGGGCCCAGGAACTGGCCGCTGGCACTTGCCCCCAGCCTATTCGCGAGCAGCTGTACAAGATTCTGTTCAAGCCCGACAAGAACGCGCCCGAGTACAAGGCCGTAGTCGAAGCCAGCCGCAGCGCACAAAAAGCACCACTGGAGCTGCTGCAGGCCGCAGGTGCCATCGACTCGGCCTACCAGTTCCACTGGAAGCGCTTCCTGTTCGAGAACTTCCCCAAGGGCACACGCTTCCCCGAACTGACAGCCCCCCAGCCGCCCGAAGACCTGCCGGTGGCGAATGTGCAGGCCTACTCCATCGACGACTCCATGACCACGGAAATCGACGATGCACTGTCCGTGCAGGGCCTGGGCACCGGCACCGTGACGCTGGGCATTCACATTGCCGCGCCCGGTCTGGCGATTGAACCTGGCTCGGATCTGGACAAGCTGGGGCGCAACCGCCTGTCCACGGTCTACATGCCCGGCTACAAGATCACCATGCTGCCCGACGAAGTCGTGCAGATCTACACACTGGACGAAGGCCGCGCCAACCCCGCTGTGTCGCTGTATGTGACCTATGACGAGGCAACGCTGGAAGTCAAGGACAAAGTCACCAAGCTCGAGCGCGTGCCTGTGGTGGTGAACTTCCGCCACGACAAGCTGGACCACATCGTGACCGAAGAATGGCTGGCCGACCCCACGCTGGAAGTGGAAGGCACGCCGGCCAATCTGGCCGAGCGCCGCCAGGAGCTGATGTTCCTGCACCGCCTGGCCAAGCACCTGAAGAAGGGCCGCGAGGAAGTGCGCGGCAAGCCAGAGAACTTCTCGCGCCCCGACTACACCTTCCGCCTGGAAGGCAATGGCGACGAAGAACCCAATGGCAGCGAAACCGTCAGCATCTCCGTGCGCAAGCGTGGTGCTCCGCTGGACCTGATCGTGGCCGAGGCCGCCATCGTGGCCAACAGCACCTGGGGTGGCTGGCTGGCCGAGCTGGGCGTGCCCGGCATCTACCGCAGCCAGGCCAGCATGGCCCCGGGCGTGAAAGTGCGCATGTCGACCAAGGCACTGCCCCACGCAGGCATTGGCGTCAAGAGCTACTCCTGGGCCACTTCGCCGCTGCGCCGCTATGTGGACCTGGTCAACCAGTGGCAGATCATTGCCTGCGCACGCCATGGCGCCACCGCCGCGCTGGCTGCTCCCTTCAAGCCCAAGGATGCCGAGCTGTTCGGCATCATCAGCAGCTTTGACGGCGCCTACAGCGCCTACAACGGTTACCAGCAGAGCATGGAACGCTTCTGGACGCTGAAGTACGTGGAGCAGAACGGCATCACCGAGCTGGACTGCGCCGTCATCAAGGACAACGGCCCCAACGGCATTCTGGTGCGTGCAGACACGCTGCCGCTGGTCATCAGCATCATCGGTGCGCAAGACCTGCCCCGTGGTGCCCGCGTGCGTGTGAAGCTGGGCGCGATTGACGAAATCACGCTGGATATTCACGGCACCGTGATCGAACGGCTGGACGATCCGCTGGACTCCAGCGATGATGCACCCCTTGATGACGCTGCCGAGGATGAAGACGATGTGGCTGCAGGCCCCATTGCCATCGCGGTGGACGTCAATGAAGCCGACAGCACCAGCGCCGATAATCCTGCACCGTGAAGCTCTTTTCCGCGTTCCGCTCCATGTCTACCCTCAGCATTGCGCTGGGGGTGTCCGTTGCCATCCATGCCGCCTTGCTGACCGTGCGCTTTGTCGCGCCCGAGCAGTTCAACCGTGTCTTTCAGGACACGCCGCTGGAGGTCATCCTGGTCAATGCGCACACGCAGGAGCGACCGGAAAAAGCCCAGGCCATTGCCCAGGCGGCACTGGCCGGTGGCGGTGATGCGGCCCAGGGTCGCGCCACCAGCCCGCTGCCCTACTCGGCACTGACTGCCATTGGCGACGATTTCGAAGAGCGCCAGAAAAAACTGGATGCACTGCAGGAGCAGCAGACCGTGCTGCTGACCCAGCTGCGCAAACAGCTGGCTGCCCTGCCGGAGTTTGACCCACGCGAAGTGTCGCGCCAGCAGGACCAGGAGCAGCAGGAGCAAAAGCGCAAGCAGCTCGTCAAGCTGCTGGCCGAAATTGAAAAGCGCATCAACGAAGAAAACGCACGCCCCAAGAAACGCTACATCAGCCCTGCCACGCGCGAGGAGGTGTATGCCGTCTACTACGACGCACTGCGCCGCAAGGTAGAAGACAAGGGCACGGAGAACTTTCCCGAGCACCAGGGCAGAAAGCTCTATGGCGAGCTGGTCATGGTGCTGACCGTGAACCATGATGGTCATGTGCTGGACACCGAAATCGTGCAAGGTTCCGGCAATCCACAGCTGGATCAGCGCGCCCAGGCCATTGCACGGGCAGCCAGTCCTTTCGGCCACTTTGGCCCCGCCATGCGTGCCAAGGCCGACCAGATTGCCGTGGTGTCACGCTTTAAGTTCACCCGCGACCAGACCCTGGAAACCAATGTGCGTTAACGCCTGAGGCCCTCTTCGCCATGCAAACCACGCTCGACATGTACTGCGTCATGGGCAACCCCGTGGCCCACAGCCGCTCTCCCTGGATCCACGCACGCTTTGCGCAGCTGACACAGCAGGCACTGGACTACCGCCGCCGCCTGGTGCCGCTGCAGGGCTTTGCCGAAGATCTGCAGCAGCTCATTGCCGAAGGCGGCAAGGGCTGCAATGTGACCGTCCCCTTCAAGCTGGAAGCCGCGCAGGCCGCGCACTCGCAAAGCCCGCGCGTAGCACTGGCTGGTGCGGCCAACACCCTGGTCATTGACGGCGATGGCCGCATCCATGCTGACAACACCGATGGCCTGGGCTTGGTGGCCGACATCACCCGCAATGCGGGCGTTGCCATCACCGGCAAGGATGTGCTCTTGATTGGCGCTGGCGGCGCTGCTGCTGGCGTGCTCGGCCCCCTGCTGGAGCAGCAGCCCCGCAGCATCACCATCTGCAACCGTACCTTTGCCAAGGCGCAGACGCTGGTAGAGCAGCATGCACCACTGGCTGCCCAACAAAAAGTAGAGCTGCTAGCGCAGGAACTGCAAGCCCTGGAGGGCGATTTCGACATCGTCATCAACGCCACGGCAGCCAGCCTGCAAGGCGCTGGTATTCCCGTGACGGCGCGCGTGCTGCGGCCCGGCTGCCTGGCCTACGACATGATGTATGGCGCAGCCGCTACCCCCTTTCTGGCATGGGCGCAGGCACATGGTGCAACAGGCCGTGATGGTCTGGGCATGCTGGTAGAGCAGGCGGCCGAATCCTTTGCCCTGTGGCGCGGTGTGCGTCCTCCCTCTCAGCAAGTACTGGAAGAACTGCGCGAAGTCATCGCGCAAGAAACCAAGGCATGCACGCGCTGACCCGCTGGCTGCTGCTGGTGCTTGCCGCCTTCCTGGCGCTGCAGCTGTTCTTTGTGCTGCGCATTGCGCTGGCCGCATGGTGGGACCCGCAATCCACCGCCTTTCAGCGCTCGGAAGCCTGGCGCATCTGGCACCAGAGCGCGCAGCAGCGTCCCTGGAAACAGCAATGGGTGGATTACGAGCACATCTCCAGCCACCTCAAACGCGCCGTGCTGACGGCCGAGGACGACGGTTTTGTGGAGCACACCGGCGTGCAATGGGAGGCGATTGAAAAAGCCTGGGAACGCAACCAGAAGGCACTTGCTCAGGCCCAGACCAGCGCCAAGCCTGCCAAGATTTACGGAGGCTCAACCATCACCCAGCAGCTGGCCAAGAACCTGCTGCTCTCGGGTGAGCGCAGCTTTTTGCGCAAGGGACAGGAGCTGGTGCTGACCCATCTGCTGGAGCTGTTTCTGAGCAAGCAGCGCATTCTGGAGATTTACCTGAACAACGTGGAATGGGGCCAGGGCATTTTTGGTGCCGAAGCTGCTGCCCAGCACTACTTCCGCAAAAGCGCCTCCAAGCTCACCCCTTATGAGGCGGCTCGCCTGGCCGTGATGCTGCCCCGCCCCCGCTACTACGAGCAGCACCCTGGCTCACGCTATCTGCAGTCACGCAGCAGTGCCATCCAGCGCCGCATGGGTGCTACGCCTTTGCCCTGAGTGGTACATGCGTATGATGGGCAGCAAGAGGCTCAGACTTTCTGATTACAAGGAAAATCAGCCTCTAAGGATTACCAGATAAGCGCTAGCAGCTATCAAAATATTTCTCATGCGAATTCTTGGCATTGACCCCGGCCTGCAAACCACCGGCTTTGGCGTGATTGAGCGCGAAGGCCAACATCTGCGTTATGTGGCCAGCGGCACCATACGCACCACGCGCACCGAAGGGGTAGAGCTGGGCAATCTGCCTGCGCGCCTGAAGATTCTGTACGAGGGCATCAGCGAGATAGTAGAGCGCTACCAGCCTGAGGTGGCCGCTATCGAAATTGTGTTTGTCAACGTCAATCCCCAGTCCACGCTGCTGCTGGGGCAAGCGCGTGGTGCGGCACTGACCGCCCTGGTCACCAACGACCTGCTCGTGGCCGAATACACAGCGCTGCAGATGAAAAAAGCCATCACCGGCCATGGACGCGCTGCCAAGTCCCAGATTCAGGAAATGGTTAAACGCATGCTGCAGCTGCCCGGCCTGCCCGGCACCGACGCAGCTGACGCACTGGGACTGGCTATCACCCACGCCCATGCAGGCGCCATGCTGGACAAGCTGGGGCAGGAATCTGACCTGCGCCGCAGGCAGCACGCCATGCTCAAAGCTGGGCGCGCATACTGAGTCTGTCCGGGGCAAACGCCCGCGCAGTGCTGGCGTGGTGCGGGTGCAGTGCTATCAGTCTTGCGGCGTCAGCGGCACGTACAAGGCACCGCCGTTGCGCTGAAACTCCACTGCCTTCTGCTGCATGCCCTGCTGGGCAAACTCACGCACCTCCTGCGTGATCTTCATGGAGCAGAACTTGGGCCCGCACATGCTGCAAAAGTGCGCCACCTTGGCGCTGTCCTTGGGCAGGGTTTCGTCATGGAAGGCACGTGCCGTGTCGGGGTCCAGCCCCAGGTTGAACTGGTCTTGCCAGCGGAAGTCAAAGCGCGCCTGGCTCAGCGCATCATCGCGTGCGCGCGCACCGGGGTGGCCCTTGGCCACATCGGCCGCGTGGGCCGCAATCTTGTAGGCGATGATGCCCTGCTTGACGTCCTCGCGGTCCGGCAGGCCCAGGTGCTCCTTGGGCGTGACATAGCACAGCATGGCCGTGCCAAACCAGCCGATCATGGCCGCGCCAATGGCGCTGGCAATGTGGTCATAGCCGGGGGCAATGTCGATGGTCAGCGGGCCCAGGGTGTAGAACGGCGCCTCGTGGCAGTGCTTGAGCTGCTCGGTCATGTTCGCCTGGATCATGTGCAGGGGCACGTGACCGGGGCCTTCGATCATGGTCTGCACATCGTGCTTCCAGGCCACTTGGGTCAGCTCACCCAGCGTGCGCAATTCGGCAAACTGGGCCTCATCGTTAGCATCCGAGGCACAGCCGGGGCGCAGACCGTCCCCCAGGCTGAAGGACACGTCGTACTGCTTCATGATGTCGCAGATGTCTTCGAAGTGCTCGTACAGGAAGCTTTCACGGTGGTGGGCCATACACCACTTGGCCATGATGGAGCCGCCACGCGAGACGATGCCGGTGCGGCGCTGGGCCGTCAGGTGGATATAGGCCAGCCGCACGCCGGCGTGAATGGTGAAGTAGTCCACACCCTGCTCGGCCTGTTCAATCAGCGTGTCGCGGAAGATCTCCCAAGTCAGATCCTCGGCAATGCCGCCGACCTTCTCCAGCGCCTGGTAGATGGGCACGGTGCCAATCGGCACGGGGCTGTTGCGCACGATCCAGTCGCGCGTGGTGTGGATGGCCTTGCCGGTGGACAGATCCATCACGCTGTCCGCGCCCCAGCGGATGGCCCAGACCAGCTTTTCAACCTCTTCCTCGATGCTGGATGTGACGGCCGAGTTGCCAATGTTGGCATTGATCTTCACCTTGAAGTTGCGCCCAATCGCCATGGGCTCCACCTCGGGGTGGTTGATGTTGGCCGGGATGATGGCGCGCCCGCGTGCCACTTCGTCGCGCACGAACTCGGGGGTGATGATCTTGGGAATGCTGGCCCCCATAGGGTTGCCTGCCAGACGCTGCTCACGCACCGCATCCTGCTGGTACTGCGCCATCCACTCGCGGCGGCCATTTTCGCGCAGGGCCACGTATTCCATCTCGGGGGTGATGATGCCGCGCTTGGCATAGTGCATCTGCGTGACATTGCCCCCCGCTTTGGCACGCAGGGGCTGGCGCTGCAGAGCACTGGCCTCCTGGCGCAGTTGTGCCAGGCGCTCGCCCTCTTCGCCTTTCTGGCCGTCATCCAGCGCCTGGCGCACACGCCCGGCATAACTTTCGGTGTCGTTGCGCTGGGCAATCCATGCCCCGCGCACGCTGGCCAGCCCCTGGCGCACATCAATCGTGGCGGCCGGGTCGGTATACGGGCCTGACGTGTCATACACGCTGACCACTTCACCGTTTGTCAGCGCAATATCACGTACCGGCACACGCAGATCAGATCGGCTGCCGGTCAGGTAACTTTTGCTGGAGGCGGGGAAGGCTTCGCGCGTACGGGCGAGCAACTGGGCAAACTTGTCGGGGGCATTCATGGCGGGCACTCCTGTCGGTATGGGATGAAATGCTCCGCAATCGGCCTCACGCAGAGCCACGCGCACGACCACCCACAACGGTGCACGCGCACGTATCCCTACATTTCAGCTGCAGCTCTTCTTTCGCTGGTACTAACCAGATCAAGTTCGCGGTTCCGGCGGTCAGGTCCGCCATCTCAGCACGCCATTACGTGCACCCCGGAGCAGGCGTGAGTATAGGCGGCAATCCCGGGTAGCACCCAGCAAAAAGGCTCGGGGTTACCGAGCCTTTACTGTCCACCATTGGTAGCTACGCCTGGATGCGCGTCCCGCTTACCACAGCACTGACTTGCTGCGTAATCAGGCAGCGCGCGGCCAGTTCAGTATGAAAAAGCACGCCAGCCCAAGCAGTTGCTGCACAGAGCGCTATCTTTTCACCAAGCCAGTGCCGTCTGTGCAAAGCCAGCGGGGGCTTTGCGTTCGTTGTCAAACGTCACTATTTCCCAGTTCTCGGCATCTGCCAGCACGGCACGGATCAGCTGATTGTTCATGCCGTGACCGGAACGGAAGGCTCTGTAAGCCCCCAGAATCGGATGACCAATCACGTACAGGTCACCGATGGCATCCAGAATCTTGTGTTTCACAAACTCGTCGTCATAGCGCAGACCGTCACTGTTGAGCACCTTGTAGTCATCCATGACGATGGCATTGTCCAGGCCGCCACCCAGCGCCAGTCCATTGGTGCGCAACATTTCCACATCCTTGGTGAAACCAAAGGTGCGGGCACGCGCAATGTCGCGCATGTAGTTACCCTCGCCCATGTCGAATTCGAACGACTGCCCGGTGGAGTCCACGGCGGGGTGCGAGAAGTCGATATCAAACTTGAGCTTGAAGCCGTGGTAGGGCTCAAAACGTGCCCACTTGAGCTGTTTGCCCTCGCCTTCGCGCACTTCAACCGGGCGCTTGATGCGGATGAACTTCTTGGGGGCCTTCTGCAGCTCAATGCCTGCACTTTGCAGCAGGAAGACAAAGGACGAAGAGGAACCATCCAGAATGGGCACTTCTTCAGCCGTAATGTCGACGTAGAGGTTGTCAATGCCCAGACCGCACAAGGCTGACATCAGATGCTCGATGGTGTGTACCTTGGCATTGCCCACGCCAATGGTGGAGGCCATGCGTGTATCCACGATGGCATGGGCGGTGATGGGCATATCGACAGGCTCAGGCAAGTCCACCCGACGGAACACAATGCCCGTATCAGGCTGAGCGGGGCGCAGCGTCATTTCGACCCGCTGGCCACTGTGCAGCCCCATGCCGACGGCACGGGTGATAGTTTTGATGGTACGTTGCTGGAGCATGGATTGATTTTACCGGCTGCCTGCTGTTTTCAAGGGATGAAAGGGTTTGGATATATCTATAACGGCGATTGGCTGCGCACGTTGACCCAGCAGATGCCTCAACCTGTGATACATAAAAAAAAACCGAGCCATGCGGGCTCGGTTCTTGGGGTCCATGCGGGACGCGAATCAGTCGGCTTGCTTGCGCAGGAATGCAGGAATTTCCAGATCATCCATGCCACCCGAAGCCAGTGCGTCCACACGTGCTGCAGCCTGTGTACGGTTGGTACGCCAGACGCTGGGCACGCTCACATCGCCATAGCTACCACCTGCCGTGGTGCTTGCTGCACCCATGGTCGTTGCGGCACCCATGGTTGCACCACCCATGGCAGCAACAGGTGCGCCACCGTAGGCAAAGTCACCGTCAGTACCGGTACGCAGACCACCTTGGACCACCGACATGGTCTGGCGACGTGCTGCAGGACGCGACAGACCGGTTGCAACCACGGTCACGCGGATATCGTCGCCCAGCGAGTCATCATAGGCAGCGCCGTAGATCACGTGTGCCTCTGGCGAAGCGTAGGCGTTGATGGTGGACATGGCCAGGCGGGACTCTGCCAGCTTCAGGCTACCGCGTGCAGCAGTCACCAGCACCAGCACACCCTTGGCGCCGGACAGGTCAATGCCTTCCAGCAGCGGGCAGGCCACCGCCTGTTCAGCCGCCAGACGTGCGCGGTCAGGACCGGAGGCGCGGGCTGTCCCCATCATGGCCTTGCCTGGCTCACCCATCACGGTGCGTACGTCTTCAAAGTCGACGTTCACATGGCCGTATTCGTTGATGATTTCAGCAATACCGCCCACGGCGTTCTTGAGCACGTCGTTGGCATGTGCGAAAGCTTCTTCCTGGGTGATGTCATCGCCCAGCACTTCCAGCAGCTTCTCGTTGAGCACCACGATCAGCGAGTCCACATTGGCTTCCAGCTCGGTCAGACCGCTGTCTGCATTGGACATGCGACGGCCACCTTCCCACTCGAAAGGCTTGGTCACCACGCCCACGGTCAGAATGCCCATATCCTTAGCTACGCGAGCAATCACAGGTGCAGCGCCAGTCCCCGTACCGCCGCCCATGCCGGCAGTGATGAACAGCATGTGGGCACCTTCGATGGCTGCGCGAATATCGTCCACTGCAGCTTCCGCAGCTTCACGGCCCTTGTCAGGCTTGCTGCCAGCACCCAGACCACTGTGCCCCAGCTGAATCGTGCGATGTGCGTTGCTGCGAATCAGCGCCTGCGCATCGGTGTTCGCGCTGATGAACTCAACGCCCTGCACATTGCTGGCAATCATGTGCTCGACAGCGTTACCGCCGCCGCCGCCGACACCGATCACCTTGATCTGCGTACCCTGATTGAATGTTTCGGCTTCGATCATGTCGATGGTCATGTTGGTGCTCCTGGAAATTTTTGAAATGGACTCGCTATAGCTAAATGGTGGGTTTCTCTCTGACTTCGGTATCGGAAATCTGTGGGAGGCCCCGTGATGCGCATACGTCTAGAGCACATAGTTAGAAGTTTCCCACAATGAAGTCTTTAAATCGACCAAAAGCGGTCTTCACAGACCCACTCTTTTGAGCCACCTTGAACCCGCGCAATCTTGCCTGTCGCGCTTCTTCCAGCAAGCCCATGACGGTGGCAGAGCGAGGCTGCGCCACCATATCGGCCAATGCACTGGAATACTTGGGGATGCCACGGCGCACAGGCTTGAGGAAGATGTCTTCACCCAGCTCGACCATGCCCGGCATCACTGCACTGCCGCCCGTAAGAACGATGCCGGAGGACAGCACCTCTTCATAGCCAGATTCACGGATGACTTGCTGTACCAGAGAGAAAATTTCTTCCACACGTGGCTCGATCACGCCTGCCAGCGCCTGCTTGCTGATCATGCGAGGGCCACGATCGCCCAGACCCGGCACTTCCACCTGGCTGTCTGGGTCTGCCAGCATCTGCTTGGCATAACCGCTTTCGACCTTGATGTCTTCGGCATCCTTGGTAGGCGTGCGCAGGGCCATGGCGATGTCGCTGGTGATCAGGTCACCCGCAATCGGAATCACGGCCGTGTGGCGAATTGCACCTCCGGTGAAGATGGCCACGTCGGTCGTACCCGCACCGATGTCCACGAGCGCCACGCCCAGATCACGCTCATCATCCGTCAGCACAGCCTGGCTGGCAGCCAGCGGATTGAGCAGTAGCTGCTCTACCTCCAGGCCGCAGCGGCGCACGCACTTGATGATGTTTTCAGCCGCGCTCTGCGCACCGGTGACGATGTGCACCTTGGCCTCCAGACGGATGCCGCTCATGCCCACCGGCTCTTTGACATCCTGGCCGTCAATCACAAACTCCTGAGGCTCCACCAGCAGCAGACGCTGGTCGGACGAGATACTCACCGCCTTGGCGGTTTCGATCACGCGTGCCACGTCGGTCGGCGTGACTTCCTTGTCCTTGATCGCCACCATGCCGCTCTGGTTCAGACCACGAATGTGGCTGCCCGTGATGCCGGTGTAGACGCGCTGGATCTTGCAGTCGGCCATCAGCTCGGCTTCTTTCAGCGCCTGCTGGATGCTCTGCACGGTGGCTTCAATGTTCACCACTACGCCGCGCTTGAGGCCATTGCTTGGGGCGACGCCAAGACCTGCCAGCTTGAGCTCGCCGCTGGGCGCGACTTCGGCGACCACAGCCATGACCTTGGCGGTGCCAATGTCCAAACCGACGACGACGTCTTTGTACTCTCTTGCCATATCAGTGTCTGCCCTCAGAAGGTCGAATCTTTTTACTGTCTTGTTGTTGCTTTGCTGCCTGGCGCTTGGCCATTTCCAGCGCTTTCTCACGCGATACCGTGCTCACTCCGCGCAGTCGCAGGGCATAGCCGTCCGGGTAACGCAAATCCGCATATTCCAGTGCTTCTGCCGTCCGCTGGTACTGCTGGGTAATCTGGGGCAGCGTGCGCACAAAGCGCTGCATGCGCTGCAGCACCTGCTGCTCACTACCGCCGCCCAGTTCGATGTCTGCACCGTTATCCAGCTTCACCTGCCAGCTGCCGCCATCGCGCAAAGTCAGGGCATCAATGGGGGTGTCCAGCGCCGTGAACACGGGCTCCAGTGCGTAGTACATGCGCAGCACCTCGGCAGCGGAGTCCGGAGGACCGGAAAGGCGAGGCAAGCCTTCACGCTCCACCTCGCCCACATTGGCCTCAAAAATTTCTCCCATGGTGTTGACCATGGCGGTGCCGGTATCCGGCCCCCAGTACGCCTGGGGTTCATGCTCCAGCAGGAGCACGCGCAAACTATTCGGGTACTCCCGCCGCACTTCGGCTTGCCGCACCCAAGGCACCTGCTCAAACACTTCGCGCGCTTTTTGCAGGTCAATCGTGAAGAAGTTGCCTGTGAGGTGAGGTGCCACATTGGCACGCAGTGTCACTGCGTTGTTATGCACCAGCTCTCCCTCGACCACGATGCGTGCAATCGAGAACGCAGGATGGCGCACCACCCACCAGCTCGCCAATGCCAGCACGAGGACGGCAAAGCCCGTGAACATGACGGTGGCCGTCACATTCATCAGCTTGACATCCAGAGGTGCTGACATGGAGTAGCTCATCAGGCTTTGCACTCCTCGGTTGCAGCGCTGTCCAGCGAGGCGGTGGCCAGGATGGACAGGCACAGTTGTTCATAGCTCATACCCTGAGCACGCGCAGCCATAGGCACCAGCGAGTGGCTGGTCATGCCGGGAGAGGTATTGATTTCCAGCAGGAAGGGCTGGCGGTCACTGCTGCGAATCATCACGTCCGCACGTCCCCAGCCACGGCAGCCCAGGGTCCGGAAAGCGCGCTCCACGATC
This sequence comes from Comamonas kerstersii, assembly GCF_002056725.1. NCBI lineage: Bacteria > Pseudomonadati > Pseudomonadota > Betaproteobacteria > Burkholderiales > Comamonadaceae > Comamonas > Comamonas kerstersii. The sequence goes on from NZ_CP020121.1 coordinate 505,873, forward strand.
TGCTGAATGCGTGTCTCTTCCTCAGCAGGCAGTCCGCTGGGGCAGTGATACTGCGTAACGTCAGTGAAATACTTGTTCTGGTAGTCATAGTTGCCGTCTGGTGCCTCGATGCGAATCACAGGCAGCGCGCGGGCACTGGCACCCTCGCCCAGAACGGCACAGGTAGTTTCTTCACCGGCAATGAACTGCTCGCACAGCACTTCTTCGTCGTACTGTGCAGCCAGGGCATAGGCCTGGGCACACTGGCTGGCATCCGTCACCTTGGTCAGCCCCATGCTGGAGCCATCGCGTGCAGGCTTGACAATCATGGGGGCACCCAGCTCGGCAAATGCAGCTTCCGTCTGTGCAGCGCTGGCCACCATGCGCCAGTCTGGCGTAGGCAGGTTCTCGCTGCGCCAGATGCGCTTGGTCATGATCTTGTCCATGGCAATGCTCGAAGCCATCACACCGGAACCTGTATAGGGAATGCCCAGCAGCTCCAGTGCACCCTGCACCGTGCCATCCTCACCAAAGCGACCGTGCAGGGCGATAAAGCAGCGGTCCACACCATCTGTCTTGAGTGCCCCGAGGTCACGCTCTGCGGGATCAAAAGCGTAGGCATCTACGCCCTGCGACAGCAAGGCTGCCAACACACCTTGTCCGGACATCAGAGAGACCTCTCGCTCAGATGAACGACCTCCCATCAGCACCGCAACCTTGCCCAGGGCTTTTACATCAATACTTTTCATATTATTGCTCATAACGCAGATCCTCCCTGCGTTATTTGCTCTTTTTTCTCTAGCAAACTAACCAGCTGCGCTGGCACTGCGCCAATCGACCCTGCCCCCATGCACAGCACCACATCGCCGGGCTGCGCATTGTCTGCAATCATCTGCGGCAAATCTTCAATTTTCTCAACAAAAATGGGCTCTACACGGCCTGCCACACGCACGGCACGCGCGAGCGCACGACCGTCTGCAGCCACTACGGGCTCTTCGCCAGCGGCATAGACTTCGTTGAGCAAGACAGCATCGGCCTGCCCCAGCACTTTCACAAAGTCTTCAAAGCAGTCGCGGGTGCGGGTGTAGCGGTGGGGCTGGAAGGCCAGCACCAGGCGGCGGCCAGGGAAGGCGCCACGCGCTGCAGCCAGCGTCGCTGCCATTTCCACTGGGTGATGGCCATAGTCGTCAATCACCGTGAAGTTGCCGCCCTGCTTGCAGGGCAGATCACCATAGCGCTGGAAACGGCGGCCCACCCCCTTGAAGCCTTCCAGCGCACGCAACAAGGCGTCATCAGGAACCTCCAGTTCCATGGCCACCGCCACGGCAGCCAGCGCATTGAGCACGTTGTGCTCGCCAGCCAGACTCAGGGTGACGTCCAGCGCTGGATAGGTGTGGCCGTTCTGGCGCAGCACGGTAAAGCGCATCTGGCCATGCTCGGCACGCACGTTGATGGCACGCACCTGCACGTCTTCTGCGAAGCCGTAGGTAGTTACGGGACGTGCCAGCTGCGGCAGGATCTCGCGCACCGCAGGGCTTTCCGCGCAGACGATGGCACGGCCATAGAAAGGCATGCGGTGCAGGAAATCCACAAAGGCCTGCTTGAGCTTGCCAAAGTCATGGCCGTAGGTTTCCATGTGGTCAGCATCGATGTTCGTGACCACGGCCATGATGGGCAGCAGGTTCAGAAACGAGGCATCGGACTCATCCGCTTCCACCACGATGTAGTCGCCATGGCCCAGCTTGGCGTTGGCTCCGGCGCTGTTGAGCTTGCCGCCAATCACAAAAGTGGGGTCCAGGCCGCCTTCCGCCAGCACGCTGGTGACCAGGCTGGTGGTGGTGGTCTTACCGTGAGCGCCCGCAATGGCAATGCCTTGCTTGAAGCGCATCAGCTCAGCCAGCATCAGGGCGCGCGGCACCACAGGAATCTTGCGCGCACGCGCTTCGATCACTTCGGGGTTGTCGGCTTTGACGGCGGTGGAAGTCACCACCACATCGACCCCCTGCACATGGGCCGCATCGTGGCCCACAAAGGTCTTGATCCCCAGCGATTGCAAACGCTGCAGCGTGGCACTGTGCGCCAGGTCAGAGCCAGAGACGCAATAGCCGAGGTTGTGCAACACCTCGGCAATACCACTCATTCCCGAGCCACCGAGACCCACAAAGTGGATGTTTTGAATGGCGTGTTTCATGCGGCGATCTCCTCGCACGCAGCAACCACGGCATGGGTTGCATCAATCTTCTGCATCGTTTTCGCTTTAAGGGCAGCATTCAAGAGTACGGAACGCTGCATATTCTGTAGCATTTCAGCCAATTTTGGTGCATTCAATGCATCTTGTTGTATTAACCATCCACCACCTGCATCGACCAGAAACTTCGCGTTGTGCGTCTGGTGGTCATCCACCGCATGGGGGAAAGGCACATAGATGGCAGCCGCGCCCACGGCAGCAATTTCCGTGACCGTGCTGGCACCTGCGCGGCAGATCACCAGATCGGCGTCGGCAAAGGCCTGAGCCATGTTGTCGATAAAAGGCAGCAGCTCTGCCTGCACACCAGCAGCCTCGTAGTTGGCACGCAGGGCATCGATCTGCTTGGCGCCGCTTTGGTGCACCACCTGTGGGCGCTGTTCAGCCGGGATCAATGCCAGTGCCTGCGGCACGATGTCATTGAGCGCCTTGGCACCCAGACTGCCGCCCACCACCAGCACCTTGAGCGGGCCGCTGCGCCCGGCAAAACGCTGGGCAGGGTCTGGCTGGCGCAAAAAGTCTTCACGCAGCGGATTGCCCACCCACTGGCCTGTTTTCAGTGCCTTGGGAAAGGCGGTAAAGACACGGTCGGCAATGCCTGCCAGCACCTTGTTGGCAGCACCGGCCACGGAGTTCTGTTCGTGCAGCACCAGCTTCTTGCCAGTCAGCACGCCCATCATCCCGCCGGGAAAGGTGATGTAGCCCCCAAAGCCCACCAGCACATCAGGCTTGACCCGACGCACCACGGCCAGCGACTGCCAGAATGCCTTGAGCAAACGCAGCGGCAGCAGCGCCAGCGTGGTCAGCCCTTTGCCGCGCACGCCACCGAAATCAATGGTTTCCAGCGCAAAGCCATAGGTCGGCACCAGGCGCGCTTCCATGCTGTTGGGAGCGCCGAGCCAGTGCACACGCCAGCCTTGCTCACGCAATGCCTGAGCCACGGCCAGCCCCGGGAAGATGTGCCCTCCCGTGCCGCCGGCCATGATCAAAGCCACTTTTTCTTTCATATCCTTCTCATCCTCGGGCTGAGGAGCTTGTTTTCGTAGTCAATCCGCAGCACCACGGCTACGGCGATCAAGTTCATCAAAATGGCCGAGCCACCAAAACTCATCAACGGCAGCGTCAGACCCTTGGTGGGCAAGGCGCCCAGGTTCACACCCATGTTGATGAAAGCCTGGAAGCCAAACCACAGCGCGACGCCCTGCGCGACCAGACCAGAGAACACACGGTCCAGCGCAATGGCTTCGCGGCCGATTTCGGTAATGCGACGGGTCAGCCACACAAAGGCAATGATCAGCAGCAAGATGCCGACAAAGCCGAACTCCTCACCGATCACGGACAGCAAAAAGTCAGTGTGCGCCTCTGGCAGCCAGTGCAGTTTTTCCACGCTGCGGCCCAGCCCCACGCCAAACATTTCGCCGCGACCAATCGCAATCAGCGCGTGCGAGAGCTGGTAGCCCTTGCCCAGCGCATGGTCGGCCGAGAACGGGTCCAGATACGCGAAGATTCGCTCACGCCGCCAGGGCGAGAGGGCAATCATGGTGACAAAAGCTGCGACCACCAGTGCCGCCATCAGAAAGAACATGCGTGCATTCACACCGCCGAGGAACAGAATGCCCATCGAGATCACTACGATCACGATGAAGGCGCCCATATCAGGCTCTGCCAGCAGCAGCACGCCCACCATCACCACGGCCACCGCCATGGGCCAGACAGCGCGGAAGAACCGCTCCTTCACGTCCATGCGGCGCACCATGTAGTTAGCGGCATAGATGAGTACGGCGAACTTGGCCAGTTCAGATGGCTGGAAGTTCATGACCCCCAGCGGCAGCCAGCGCCGCGCACCGTTGACGACCAGCCCCACCCCCGGCACCAGCACCAGCACCAGCAGAAACAGGGCCACCAGAAACATGGGAACGGCCAGCCGCTCCCATGTCTTCATGGAAATCTGAAACGCCATCAATGCCCCGACAAAGCCCACACCGAGCGCCATCGAATGGCGCAGCAGGAAGTGGTAGTGCTCAATCTTGCCGAAGCGCGGGTTGTCCGGCATGGCAATCGAGGCTGAATACACCATGACCAGCCCCCATGCCAGCAGACCGATGACCACCCAGATCAGCGCCTGGTCCAGCCCCAGTGCCGCAGGCGGCAGGGCACGCGTCTGCCGATACTCGGTTCCGCTCACGCGCACGGGCAGCACATCCACGGGCTTGTCTTCAGCCCCTTTCAGCCAGTGCGAAAAACGTGCGCGCAGGGCGGACCAGTCCTTCATAGGGGATAGCCCTCCAGCACTTGCCCAGCCTCATCCGCCAGATCCTTGACCGCGTCGATAAAGGCCTGTGCGCGATGCGCATAGTCACGGTACATGTCCATGCTGGCGCAGGCAGGGCTCATCAATACAGCTTCTCCGGCTTTGGCATGCTGGCTGGCCAGCTGCACGGCCTGCGCCATGTCCTGTGCATCCAGCAGCGGCACGCCCGTGCCCTGCAGGGCCTGGCGAATCAAGGGGGCATCGCGGCCAATCAGCACCACGGCGCGCACATAGCGCTCCACAGGGGCAGCCAGTGGCGCAAAGTCCTGGCCTTTGCCCAGACCACCCAGGATCAGCACCATACGACGGTCTGCTCCCAGGCCGGTGAGCGCAGCCACCGTCGCGCCCACGTTCGTGCCCTTGCTGTCGTCGAAATATTCCACGCCGTTGACCATGCCGATGGGCTCCACGCGGTGGGGCTCGCCCCGGTATTCACGCAGACCGTAGAGCATGGGGGCCAGCGCGGCTCCCGCCGCCTGCGCCAGAGCCAGTGCGGCCATGGCATTGGTAGCGTTGTGGCGACCGCGAATGCGCAAAGCGTCTGCAGGCAGCAGGCGCTGGATGTGCAGTTCCTCCTCCGGATCACGCGCACGGCGGCCGGTGTTGTCTGCGTCCATGGCGCGCACCAGCCAGGGCATGCCTGCGACCATTTCAATGCCAAAGTCACCGGGGCGGCGTGGCATGTCATAGCCAAAGGTCACATGGGCACGCAGCTGGGGCTTTTGCAGTTTGACCTTGACCGGCGCAGGCAGCATGTCCATGACGATGCGGTCTTCGCGGTTGAGCACCATCAGCGCCGTTTCCCCGAAGATGCAGGCCTTGGCAGCAGCATAGGCCTGCATGCTGCCGTGCCAGTCGAGGTGGTCCTGCGTGACGTTGAGCACCACGGCGGCTGTGGGTTCAAAGCCCTGCACGCCATCGAGCTGGAAGCTCGACAGCTCCAGCACCCATGCCTGCGGCAAATCCTCAGCATCAATGCGAGCGCTCAGCGTATCGAGCAATGTGGGGCCGATATTACCGGCCACGCCCACGCTCATGCCAGCATGCTCGAGCAGCTTGCCGGTCAGCGAAGTCACCGTGGTCTTGCCGTTCGTGCCCGTTACCGACAGCACCTTGGGTGCATAGCCATGGGCCTGCTGCAAACCTTGCAGCGCAGCGGCAAACAGATCCAGTTCGCCGCCCACGGGTAGCCCAATCGCACGCGCAGCATGTACGACCTCCGCGATGGACTCGGGAGTGAGGCCGGGCGAGCGATACACCGCCGTGAGGTTCTGCCCATCGACCAGTGCCGCCGTCAGCGCGCCGCCCACAAATCGCACGCTGGGCAATTCCTGCTGCAGCTTGGGCAGCTGGGGCGGTGCTTCGCGGGTGTCGGCCACCGTGACCTGCGCACCTGCACGCACACACCAGCGCGCCATGGCCATGCCAGAAGCACCCAGGCCCAGAATCAGCACACGCTGGCCCTGCAGATGCTGCGCCTGGCCTTGAGGCCATTGGGCGGGCACGGGCGGCAGCTCCACCACCTCCACCGTCTCCTGCGGCTCGGGCTGCGTGACTTCGTTGTCTGCGGCGTCCGAGACACCGGGGTCGGCAAAAATCTGGGCCACAAAAGCGGCAGCGTCCTTGGCAGCGGTCAGCGTATCCAGCGAGGGAATCACGGTGTCAGCAGCCGATATCGCTTTTATTTCTGTAGCTTGCAGCGCTTGTTCATCAATTATTTCAGATGCTTTTCCATCTGAAACACTGATTTCTTCAGCGCTAGCAGCTATCAATTCTGCATTTTCCACCGCAGCTGCAGCTTCTGGCTCTGTGACAGAAGGCTGCTGGTGCATGAAGTCTGGGTCTTGCATGGCTTACCTCAGCTTCAGGGTGGACAGGCCAATCAGGCACAGCAGCATGGTGATGATCCAGAAGCGAATCACGACCTGTGTTTCCTTCCAGCCACTCTTTTCAAAGTGGTGGTGCAGCGGTGCCATCTTCAGCAGGCGTCGGCCTTCGCCGTAACGCTTCTTGGTGTACTTGAACCACACGACCTGCAGCATCACGGACACGGCTTCGGCCACAAAGATACCGCCCATGATGGCCAGCACAATTTCCTGGCGCACGATCACGGCGATTGTGCCCAGCGCACCGCCCAGTGCCAGTGCCCCCACATCACCCATGAAGATTTGTGCAGGGTGGGCGTTGAACCACAGGAAAGCCAAGCCAGCCCCCGCCATGGCACCGCAGAAAATCATCAGCTCGCCCGTGCCGGGGATGCTCGGGAAATGCAGATAGCGTGCGTACTGTGCGTTGCCCGTCACATAGGCAAAAATGCCCAGGGCTGTGCCCACCATGATCACGGGCATGATGGCCAGACCATCGAGGCCATCGGTCAGGTTCACGGCATTGCTGGCACCCACGATGACCAGATATGTCAGGATCACAAAGCCCAGCACGCCCAGCGGGTAGCTGACTTCCTTGAAGAACGGCACCTGCAGGCCTGCCTGGGGCGGCAAGTCCATCGAAAAGCCCGACTGCACCCAGGTCACAAACAGCTCAAACGCACGTGCATTGGAGTTTTCGGAAATGCTGAACACCAGCGCCACCGAAGCAATCACACCAATGACCGACTGCCAGAAATACTTCTCGCGCGAACGCATGCCTTCGGGGTCTTTGTTGACCACCTTGCGCCAGTCGTCCACCCAGCCAATCGCACCAAAACCCAGCGTGACCAGCAGCACAATCCAGACAAAGCGGTTGCTCAGGTCAAACCACAGCAGCGTAGACACGGCAATGGCAAACAGAATCAGCACACCGCCCATGGTGGGGGTGCCGTTCTTGACCAGGTGGGTTTGCATGGCGTAGCCACGCACGGGCTGACCCATCTTCAGTGCGGTCAGCATGCGAATGGCCTTGGGGCCCACCCACAGACCAATGGTCAGCGCGGTCAAAGCCGCAGCCACGGCACGGAACGTGATGTACTGCACCACGCGCAAAAAACTCAAGTCTGGCGACAGGGACTGCAACCATCCAGCCAAAATCAGCAGCATCCTGCCTCCTTACTGCAAGCGTTTTCCAGGGCTTGCACCACTTGTTCCATCTTCATGCTCCGGGAGCCCTTGACCAGCACTGCGCCAACCTGCCCCACCCGCTGCTGCACAGCCGCAATCAGCGCAGCCATGTCCTCAAAATGCTCAGCACCTGCGCCATAGGCATCCACGGCATGCTGCATCAGCGTGCCAATGGTCATCAGATGCTCAATACCGGCCTGACGGGCGCTGGCGCCCACTTCGGCGTGGAAGGCTGGGCCTTGATCACCCACCTCGCCCATGTCACCCAGCACCAGCAGGCGCGGTGCAGACAGCTCAGCCAGCACCGCAATCGCGGCCTGCATGGAGTCAGGATTGGCGTTGTAGGTGTCGTCCACCACATCAATGCGACGGCCTGCGCAGTGCACTGCTGTGGAGCGTGAACGACCCTTGACAGGTTCAAAGGCGCTCAGTCCCGCAGCAATCGCTGCCAGCGGCACACCCGCGGCCAGCGCACAGGCCGTTGCAGCCAGTGCATTGCGCACGTTGTGCTGGCCTGCAATATGCAGCGCACAGTCAAAACTGCCCTGTGGCGTGCGCACCTGCACCTGCCAGGCGCTGTCTGCCCAGACGGCAGAGGTGGCCTGCACATCGGCATCTGCAGCACCAAAGCACATGCACTCGCGACCCGCTGCCAGCTCGCGCCACAAAGGAGTGAAAGCATCATCTGCCGGGAATACGGCCACGCCATCCGCAGGCAGGTGGGCAAACACGCTGGCGTTTTCACGCGCCACAGCTTCCACGGTGTGCATGAACTCCTGGTGCTCACGCTGGGCGTTGTTCACCAGTGCCACGGTAGGCTGTGTGATCCGAGCCAGATGGTCGATCTCGCCGGGGTGGTTCATGCCCAGCTCCACCACGCCAATGCGGTGCTGCGCCGTCATGCGAAACAGGGTCAGCGGCACACCAATGGCGTTGTTGAAGTTACCCTGCGTGGCCAGTGCGTCATCGCCTGCGTGGGCACGCAAAATGCTGGCAATCATCTGCGTGACCGTAGTCTTGCCATTGCTGCCGGTCACGGCAATCAGGGGCAGCGCAAACTGGCTGCGCCAGCCTGCCGCCAGCGCGCCCAGGGCTACCGTGGTGTCTGGCACCTCAATGCCCGCCAGGCCCAGCGCCTCCAGCCCGCCATGCGCAATGGCAGCGGCAGCCAATCCCTGGCTTTTGACCTGAGGCAAAAAGTCATTCGCATCCATGCGCTCGCCTTTGAGCGCCACAAACAGGTCTCCGGCCTGCAGCGTGCGGCTGTCGGTATGCACGCGCAGCAGCGCCGTGGCGGCATCACCCACCAGCCGCGCCTGCGGCTGGAAGGTGGCAATCCACGCCAGAGCCTGTTGCAAATTCATCATCACTTGCTACTTCCTTTGCGCAAAGCCAATGCTCCGCGCGCCTTGTCCATATCGGAAAACGGGTACTTCACACCCTGGATTTCCTGGTAGTCCTCATGCCCCTTACCCGCCAGCAGCACCACATCGTGGGCATCCGCCTGGGCAATGGCCTGCGTAATGGCCTGTGTGCGATCCACCTGCACATGCACGCCTTGCAGCTGCATGCCCTGCACAATGTCCTGCACAATGGCATCGGGTACTTCACCACGGGGGTTGTCGCTGGTCACCCAGACCACGTCAGCCTGACGCTGTGCAGCCTGGCCCATCAGGGGGCGCTTGGTCGCGTCGCGGTTACCTCCGCAGCCAAACACACAGTGCAGCTGGCCGCCACGCGCCCTGGCCACAGGCCGCAGGCCTTTGAGGGCCTGCTCCAGCGCATCGGGCGTATGCGCATAGTCCACCACCACCAGTGGTTGCTCGGGCAGGGCAATCTGCTGCATGCGGCCCGGAACAGGCTCCAGATCGGCACAGATCTGCACTGCATCCACCAGGCCGATGCCCAGCGTGCGCAGCGTGGCCAGCACACCCAGCATGTTGCTGACGTTGTACTGGCCAATCAGACCGGTCTCCATGGTGAAGACCTGTTCGCCCTCCTGCACTTCAAAGCGCAGGCCGCGCAGGCCATGGCGTACATCTTTGGCTTGCAGACGGGCTGGTGCATCGACAGCCACCGTCCAGACATCCAGCTGACCCTGAGCCATCAAGTCCTGAGCCAGTGCTGCGCCATGTGCATCATCGATATTGATGACGGCGGCTTTCAGACCCGGCCATGCAAACAGCCTGGCCTTGGCCTGCCAGTAGGCATCCATGCTGCCGTGGTAGTCCAGGTGATCCTGGGTGAAATTGGTAAAGATGGCGGCGTGGATCTGCGTGCCATCCAGGCGATGTTCCTCAATGCCGATCGAAGAAGCTTCGATGGCACAGGCAGCAATGCCTTGGGCTGCATAGTCGGCAAAAGCCTGCTGCAGGCACACGGGGTCTGGCGTGGTCATGCCGGTGGTCTGTACCGCAGGTGGCACGCCAATCCCCAGCGTACCGACCATGGCGCAGCCCTTGCGCACGCCGTGCTGGTACTGCGCCAGCGCATGCGCCAGCCACCAGGCTGTCGACGTCTTGCCATTGGTACCAGTCACCGCCAGCACCTGCAGCTGGCCCGAGGGCTGGCCATACCAGGCATCCGCAATCAGGGCGGTCGCCGCCTTCAGACCCGTCATGCTGGCCACAGGCCCCTGCAGGTCAAAGGCTTGCAGGCCATCCTGCTCGACCAGGCAAGCTGCTGCGCCGCGCTCCAGCGCTGCTGCCACATATTTGCGGCCATCGGTGACACCACCTGGCCATGCAATAAAACCATCGCCGGGCTGCACCTGACGGCTGTCGGTGCGTAAATGACCGCTCACACGGGCGCGCAGCCACGCCACTGCCTGCTGCAGGTCTTGAATTTGCTTGATTGCGCTGCTCACAGCGATTCCTCCACGGGGTCGGCCACGATTTGTGGTTGCACTGCCATGTCAGGCGCGACCCCCAACAGCCGTAAGCTGTGCTGCACGACGGTACTGAACACGGGGGCTGCCACAGCTCCACCGTAATAAGTGCCGTTGCTAGGCTCATCGACCATGACCGCCACAATTACGCGCGGATTCTCAATCGGCGCCATGCCAGCAAACCAAGCGCGGTATTTTCCTGCGGCATAGCTTTTGCCCACCTGCTTGCGTGCTGTACCCGACTTGCCACCGACGGAATAGCCCACGGTTTGCGCCCGCTGGCCTGTACCACCTGGACCTGTCGCCAACGCCAGCATCTTGCGCACCTGCTCGGCAGTACGCTCCGAAAACACGGGAACGCCCACAGGAGGCCTGTCGAGCTTGAGCATGGTGGCAGGTATCACCTTGCCACCATTGGAGAACACGGTATAGGCACGCACCATCTGCACCAAGCTGGCTGAGAGTCCATAGCCATAGGACATGGTGGCCTGTTCCACAGGTCGCCAGGTCTTGTGGGGGCGCAGACGGCCACTGGCAGCACCAGGGAAGGAAATCTGCGGCTTCTGGCCAAAGCCCACCGCAGAGAAGGTTTCCCACATTTCCTGGGCACTCAGCTGCTGGGCAATCTTGGTCGTACCCACGTTGGAAGACTTCTGGATCACGCCCTCCACCGTCAATACACCATAGTTGCGCGTGTCGGAAATGACAGAACCGGTCACATTGATGCGACCTGGTGTGGTGTCAATCACCGAACTTGGTCTGAACTTGCCGCTCTCCAGTGCGATGCCCACGGTAATAGGTTTCATGATCGAGCCAGGCTCGAACACATCGGTAATGGCACGGTTGCGCAGCTGCTCACCGGTCAGGCGCTTGCGGTTAGCCGGGTCAAAGCTCGGATAGTTGGCCAGTGCCAGCAACTCACCAGTCTTGGCATCCATGACCACCACACTGCCACCTACGGCCTTGTGCGCAATCACCTGCTCCTTGAGCTTCTGGTAGGCAAAGAACTGAATCTTGCTGTCGATCGACAGCTGAATGTCACGGCCATCGATGGGCGGGATTTCTTCCCCCACGCCTTCGACCACACGCCCCAGACGATCCTTGATCACGCGGCGTGAACCTTTGCGGCCCGCCAGATCGTTCTCAAAAGCCAGCTCCATGCCTTCCTGGCCTTTGTCTTCCACATTGGTAAAGCCTACGATGTGGGCGGCAGCTTCACCTTCGGGATACTGGCGCTTGTACTCACGCGACTGGTAGACACCCTTGATCCCCAGCTCCTTGATCTTCTGACCGACTTCCCAGTCCAGCTGGCGCTTGACCCAGACAAAGCTCTTGTCTTCCGACAGCTTTTTCTTGAGCTGATCGAGCGGCATGTCCATCAGCTTGGCCAGTTGAGGCAGCTTGGCCAGATCTTCCGGCGTGTTCTTTTCCACATCTTCGGGAATGGCCCAGATGCTGGCCGCTGGCACGCTGGAGGCCAGAATCAGGCCATTGCGGTCCAGAATGCGGCCGCGGTTGGCAGACAACTCCAGCGTACGCGCAAAGCGCACCTCTCCCTGACGCAGGAAAAAGTCATTGTCGATCACCTGCACCCAGGCGGCTCGTGCGGCCAGCCCCGTAAAAGCCAGCACCAGACAGGCCATGACAAATTTGCTACGCCATGCAGGTGTCTTGCTGGCCAGCAAGGGGCTGGAGGTGTAGTTCAGGCCGCGCCTCACTGCGCACCTCCCTCTTGCTGCACATCATGCACATAGTGCGTGATGGCAGGCGATGCACTCTGCATGCCCTGAGCGGCTGCCATGGACTCAATCCGCGAAGGCGCAGACTGTGCGCGCAGCTCCACCTGCAGTCGCTGATACTCCGTTTCCAGATTGCGTGCCTCATTCGTCGCCTGGTGCAATGCAGTAAACAGGCGACGTGATTCATACTGGGTCTGCACCAGGTACAGAGCACTCAGCATGACGGCAAGCAACAGCAGGAAGTTCAGGCGAAGCATGACCTCCCCCTTGACATGCATGAACAAACCAGCTTGCTCATACAGGCACCTCGGTACGCTCAGCCACACGCATCACGGCACTGCGTGAGCGCGGGTTGGCCTCGACCTCGGCCTTGCTGGGCTTGATACGCTCCAGCGCCTTCAGGTGCATGGGCTTGGGCGCCGCAAATGGCGCACGGCGGTCAAAGACCTCCTTGGAGTGATCCGCAATGAACTGCTTGACGATGCGGTCTTCCAGCGAGTGGAAACTAATCACCGCCAGACGCCCACCTGGCTTGAGCACGCGCAGGCTGGCCTGCAGCGCTTCTTCAAGCTCCAGCAGCTCCGCATTGATGAAAATGCGCAGCGCCTGAAAGGTACGGGTAGCCGGGTTCTGTCCGTCACGGCTTTTCACAATCTTGCCGACCAGATTGGACAGCTCGGTCGTGGTCTGCAGCGGACCATGGGCCTCGCGATGCGCCACGATGGCTTTGGCAATCGGGTAGGCCATACGCTCTTCGCCATAGTCGCGAATCACGTCAGTGATCTGCTGCACCTCGGCTTCAGCCAGCCACTGGGCCACACTCATACCGCGTGTTGTGTCCATGCGCATGTCCAGCGGACCTTCAAAGCGGAAACTGAAACCGCGGTCGGCCTGGTCAATCTGCGGCGAGCTGACGCCCAGGTCCATCAAAATGCCATCGACACTGGCTGCAGGCAGCTCGCCCATGTGCCGAAAACCCTCGTGGCGAATAGAAAAACGGGCGTCTTCAATACGCCCGGCTTCTGCAATCGCCAAGGGATCCTTGTCGAAAGCTATCAGGCGTCCCTGCGGGCTGAGCCTGGACAAAATCAGGCGCGAGTGACCACCCCGGCCAAACGTTCCATCCACGTAGGTGCCGTTGGCAGCAGACACAGCTCCACCCAGCAAGGCATCGACGGCCTCATGCAGCAAAACGGTTATGTGTTGGAGAGGCTGCGGGTTCAACGCTGATCCTTTTTTAAAAAGCGAAATCCTGGAATACATCGGGCATGGGGGCCTGCATGGCCTCTGCCTCATTGGCTTCATAAGTGGCTTGGTCCCAGAGCTCAAAATGGTTGCCCATGCCGAGCAAAATCACTTCGCGACTCAAGTTCACGGCCTTGCGCAGCTCCGGAGAGATCAACACGCGCCCCGTGCCATCCATCTCCACATCCATGGCATTGCCCAGAAAAATACGTTTCCACCATTGCGCAGACATCGGCAGCTGACCGATACGTTCACGAAACAACAACCATTCAGGACGGGGGAAAAGCATCAGGCAGCCATGCGGATGCTTGGTGATAGTGACTTGACCTTGCGCTTGCGAAATGAGGGCGTCACGATGCCGGGTCGGTATGGACAACCGCCCCTTTCCATCGAGATTCAATGACGAAGCCCCTTGAAACACGATTGGTTAACACCCCGTTCGCTTGGGCCTTGGACATCCTGCGCAGGACGCTTTAGGCAACTTTCACCACTTAATTGCACTTTTTTGCACTGTAGCAGCAAATTTGTGCTCCACCACTAGAGGAAACACAAAGGTTTGCAATGAAATCAATGGCTTAGCAGACAAAAACGCCCATAAAACGAAAAATTCCCTTTGAATTCAAATGCTTAGACAAATTCAAAGAAACGTTACCGTCCTACACACTTTTGGCATTCTTTTGCAAAACAAATCCCCCTTGCCGACATGACATCGGCAAGGGGGACGTGCAAGTTTTTGCGGTTTACAGAATGTATCGGGACAGGTCTTCGTCCTGGCTCAGCATCTGCAAACGGGCATCCACATAGGCGGCGTCAATGGTCACGGTCTGACCTGCCAGCTTCACGGCGTCAAAGCTCACTTCATCGAGCAGACGCTCCATCACCGTTGCCAGGCGGCGCGCACCAATGTTTTCCGTGCGTTCATTGACGGTGTAGGCCGTGTAGGCCAGACGTGTGATGCCCTCAGGCGTGAATTCCAGCTTCACGCCTTCAGTTTCCAGCAGTGCCTGGTACTGCTTGACCAGCGATGCATGGGTTTGCGTGAGGATGGCCTCAAAGTCCTGCACCGACAGGGAATCCAGCTCCACACGAATAGGGAAGCGCCCCTGCAGCTCAGGAATCAGATCGCTGGGCTTGGACAGGTGAAAAGCTCCCGAGGCGATGAACAGGATGTGGTCGGTCTTGACCATGCCGTACTTGGTCGAGACGGTCGTGCCCTCCACCAGCGGCAGCAGGTCGCGCTGCACGCCCTGGCGCGAGACATCCGAGCCACTGGTTTCCTGACGCGTAGCGACTTTGTCAATCTCATCGATAAAGACAATGCCGTTTTGCTCTAGATTGGCCAGTGCACGCGTCTTGGTCTCTTCCTCATTGACCAGCTTGGCGGCTTCCTCATCGATCAGCTGCTTGAGCGCATCCTTGATCTTGAGCTTGCGTGTCTTGCGACGCTCCTGCCCCATCTGGCTGAACATGCCGCGCAGCTGCTCGGCCATCTCTTCCATACCCTGGGGTCCAAGAATTTCCAGCTGTGGCTTGCTATCCACCAGCTCGATTTCGATTTCCTTGTCGTCCAGCTGGCCTTCACGCAGCTTCTTGCGGAAGATCTGGCGCGTGCCTGTCTCTTCGGGGGCTTCACCCGTGCGTGCAGGTGGCAGCAATACATCGAGGATGCGGTCTTCGGCCGCATCTTCGGCGCGCATGCGCTGCTTCTTCATCTCGGTCTCTCGCGCCTGCTTGACGGCGATTTCCGCCAGATCACGGATGATGGCGTCCACATCCTTGCCCACATAGCCCACTTCCGTGAACTTGGTGGCTTCGACCTTGATAAAGGGCGCATCCGCCAGACGCGCGAGACGGCGTGCAATCTCAGTCTTGCCCACACCGGTGGGGCCAATCATGAGAATGTTCTTGGGTGTGATTTCCTGGCGCAGGCCTTCTGCGACCTGCTGGCGACGCCAGCGGTTGCGCAGCGCAATCGCCACCGCGCGCTTGGCAGCAGGCTGACCCACGATGTGGCGATCGAGTTCGGAAACGATCTCTTGGGGCGTCATGGAAGACATAAGCAAAATATTAGTCAAATCAGGCTCTAGCGCTTATGCAGAAAGCGCTAGCAGCTATTTATTTAGGATTGAGCAGGCGCTACAGACAGCGTCTCAATGATGTGGTTCATATTGGTGTAGATGCACAACTCGCCCGCAATCTCCAGAGATTTTTTGACGATGACCTCCGCTGGCAGCTCGGTGTTGTTAAGCAGGGCCTTGGCTGCCGAGTGTGCATAAGCACCGCCCGAGCCAATGGCCACAATCCCTTGCTCAGGCTCAAGCACATCGCCGTTGCCGGTGATGATGAGTGAAGCGCTGTGATCGGCCACGGCCAGCATGGCTTCCAGCTTGCGCAGCACGCGGTCGGTGCGCCATTCCTTGGTCAGCTCAATCGCTGCACGTGTGAGATGGCCCTGGTGTTTTTCCAGCTTGGCCTCAAAGCGCTCGAACAAGGTAAATGCGTCTGCCGTAGCTCCGGCAAAACCTGCCAGCACCTTGCCGTGGTAGAGCTTGCGCACCTTGCGTGCGCTGCCCTTAACCACGATGTGCCCCAGGGTCACTTGCCCGTCGCCGCCAATAGCGACCTGAATGCCTTCGGGCGTCTGGCGACGCACGCTGATGATGGTTGTGCCGTGATACTGTTCCATAGGTCGCTTCAGATGGGGACACTTGCCATCAATGCAAGCGCTTTTTTTGAAGATTTTTTCAGGCCAGCGTGGCCTGCACAGTGGCGTGCTCATGCACGCCCATGACATGGAGGAAGGCAGCCATCAACTGGTGCAGGCGGCTAAAGCGCAGCTGCACGCCCTTGCTCTGCATCTCTGCAGCCCAGTTGAGTACACAGCTGGCCGCCACGAAATCCAGTCGGATCAGGTTGTCGCACGACACATCCAGCACTTGCCCGGGCTGTGCCTGCTGCCCCAGCAAATCCAGCCATTCCTGCAGATCACCCTCGATCACACCTGCCAGCCCCTGGCTGCGATCAATGACCACGGGCACCGCGCCACCTTCCTGAGCAGCCCCCGTGTGTTGCGATGCGTCATGCAGCAGCGAGACATCGGCCTCGCCCTCTTCCTGGACCACGCAATGGCACTGAGGCTCCACCCAGGATGGCGGTGACACCTCGTAGGTGATGCAGTAATCCAGCGCCACCTGCTCGTAAGCTTGCATGCGCC
Source organism: Comamonas kerstersii (assembly GCF_002056725.1). Lineage (NCBI taxonomy): Bacteria > Pseudomonadati > Pseudomonadota > Betaproteobacteria > Burkholderiales > Comamonadaceae > Comamonas > Comamonas kerstersii. The sequence continues at coordinate 522,546 of NZ_CP020121.1, forward strand.
CCATCAGCCGCAGCAGCGCCATGCGCAGCGTCCACCACTCCATGCGCTGACTGGCATCAGATACCAGCGTGTGCTGCTCCAGCACCTGCAGCAGCTTGGCGGCATCTGAGAAAACGAACTGGCCCGCACTGTCTGCCCACTCCTGCAGCAGATCCGCCAGCGGCGCAAGCGCTGCGGCTTCGATCTCCGTCAGGCGCGTCCAGGAAAGGTGCCAGGGCTGCTGCGCCCCTTCCTTGGATGCTCGCAGCGCAGCCACACTGCTGACCGTGAGCACGCTTGCGGCAGACCATTGAAACTGACGCTTGTTCACCACAGGCCGCATCGCACCACACAGGGCAGGCAGCCCCAGACGTTCAGGAATGGACACCCACAGCGGCGCAGAACGACCAAAGTGCTCGGCATAGTCAATCGCCAGCGACTCAAAGGCTTCTTCATCACCAGTCGCCCGACACAGGTCCAGCGCGGCATGCCACAGGACTGCGACCTTGCCGTCGTCTACAGGTGAGTTATTGAGCGCTTGCAGCAGCTGCTCCAGCAGACACGTGCGTGCACCATCCATATCGCCATGGGCAAACAAGATGGCGGCCTCCTCCACATCAGGGTGAGGAACAAAGGAGCGCAACACCGGTGTAAGCGCAGTATCTGCAGCAGACGCAGGCTGCGGGGCTTCGACAGGCTGCATCTGGGCTGCAGCGGTGCTCACCGCAGTGGCTGCTGCACCTGCAGGAAGCTTTTCGGCAGTGGTTGATGCGCTGCATTCACTTCCCTGAAAAGCCGTCGTCGTAGCCTTATCGGCTGATGCAGGCCGCTGACGCCACCATTGGTCAGACATCTGTGCCTCGATGGCATCGATTTTTTGCAGGGTTTCCGCAGTGCGCGTTTCCTGTCCCAGAACGGACTGCAGGACTTCATCGCGCTGGTGCGCTGGTGTCAGCGCTGCACCTTCGGCACCGTTTTGTCGCAGCGCACGCAACTGCGCAAATTCCTGGCGGCGAATGGCTTCATTGCGACGCCTGCGCTCACGCACTTCCTGCGAAGTTTCCAAAACACCCAGATGGTCTGCATCCGACGGAATATCCGTGCCAGCCTTGCTGCGCATCAGATGCATGACTTTGCTGAAAAAACCGCCTGATTTGCTGCTATCTGGGTGCATGGGCAAATAGTTCAAAGCCGTGCATCAGGCCCGGCAGAAGATTTAGTCACCAAACATTTTCTGTTTGAGCTCACGACGCTGCTGTGCTTCCAGCGACAACGTGGCCGTGGGGCGAGCCAGCAGACGGGGCACGCCGATGGGCTCGCCCGTCTCATCGCAGTAACCATATTCGCCCGCATCAATACGCGCAATAGCCTGCTCGATTTTTTTCAGCAGCTTGCGCTCGCGGTCGCGCGTACGCAGCTCCAGCGCATGCTCTTCTTCGATGGTCGCGCGGTCTGCTGGATCAGGCACCACCACAGTGTCTTCACGCAGATTTTCAGCAGTTTCACCCGCGTTCTGGTGCATGTCCTGCTTGAGCTTGGACAGCTTGGCGCGGAAATACGCCAGCTGTACATCGTTCATGTACTCGTCATCAGGCATGGCCACGATTTCAGCGTCAGTCAGCGCTTCCACAGGCTTGGTTTTCCAGTTGTTGGCGAGCTTGGGATCACGTTGGATCACAGAGGAAGTAGTCGTTGGCATGGTTTTGTCAGAAACGGCTGAGGTTGCGTGAGTAGCAGCAACAGAAGCCTTGATGGATTCATTGGGAACCGAGCGGGATTTGGCTCCCGCCGTGGTTTTGGCAGCAGTAGCGCTGGACTTGGCAGCAGTCTTCTTGGCTGCAACCTTGACCTTCTGCTCTGTGGCATTGGCAGCTGCTTTGGTCGTCGCTTTTTTCTTACTGGTTTCTACTGCTGTCACTTCCTGTCTCCTCACAGTACTAGCATGGCCTGGGCAGCCCTGCCCCGATGGAACAGGAGCGCCCGACGCCTGTCAGGGCCGCGATTGTATCGACCAGATACCTTCACGCCCCTGTAGTTGCACATAACGCACAGTCTTATCTGGATAAATCCCTGGCTGAGGAATGTAAGCCCTCAGGCCAGGCACTGCTCCAGACCTTGGCGGAATATATCTTGTGGCAGATCAATGCCAATAAAGACCATCTTGCTCTGGCGTTGCTCGTCGGGGGCCCATTCTGGGCCCAAATCACTGCCCATCAACTGGTGGACCCCCTGAAAAATCACCTTGCGGTTGGTACCCTTCATGTCGAGCACGCCTTTATAGCGCAGCATCTTGGGGCCATAGATATTGACGATGGCACCCAGAAAGTCCTCCAGCTTGGCAGGATCGAAAGCACGATCGGCACGATACACAAAGCTCTTCACATCATCGTCGTGGTGATGGTGGTGAGGATGGCTGCAGTGTTCGCCATGTTCGTGATCGTGGCCGCAGTCATGACCATGGTGATGCTCGTGGTCGTGGTCATGCGTGCAGTGGCCATGCTCATGGTCACAATGGCTGTGATCGTGCTCGTCTTCCTTGAGGAAGTCAGGGTCGATGTCCAGCTTGGCGTTCAGGTTGAAGCCGCGCAGGTCAAACACTTCATTCAGCGCCACTTCGCCAAAATGCACCGCCTTGATAGGTGCACGTGGGTTCATGTGCTTGAGGCGATGAATCAGCGCATCTTTTTCAGCTTCAGTCACCAGATCGGTCTTGGACAGGAAGATCTGGTCAGCAAAGCCAACCTGGCGGCGCGCTTCCTGGCGGTCATCCAGCTGCTGGTTGGCATGCTTGGCATCCACCAGCGTCAGGATGGAATCGATCATGTAGGTCTCAGCGATCTCATCGTCCATGAAGAAAGTCTGAGCCACAGGACCAGGATCAGCCAGACCCGTGGTTTCAATCACGATGCGGTCGAACTCCACCAGCCCTTTACGGCGCTTGGCAGCCAGCAGCTGCAGAGCTTCGCGCAGGTCTTCGCGGATGGTGCAGCAGATGCAGCCATTGCTCATCTGCAGGATTTGTTCTTTGGATTCGGTCTTGAGAATGTCGGTATCAATATTTTCTTCACCGAACTCGTTTTCGATCACGGCAATCTTCATGCCGTGCGACTCGCTGAGCACGCGCTTGAGCAGCGTGGTCTTGCCCGAGCCCAGGAAGCCGGTAAGGATGCTGACGGGAATGAGTGCCATGGAAATACAACCTTGTCGCAGTATGCAAACCACCCAATAGGCAGCTTGCCAATTAGTCAAAAAACACAACGCGAGCCGCTGTCAGGGCGGCGTTGAAGGCAGCAAGTGTAGCCATCCCACCAAGCATATGGCTTTTACCGGAGATGCTCGAAGCTGCCTGAGCAGCTAAACATGGTGTCATTCGTGGGCTTCGCAAGTGCTGCAGCCCTCAAGATTTTTTCTGTGCCCTGGGGTGTGCCTGGGCATAGGCCTGCGCCAGATGCTGGAAATCCAGCCGGGTATAGATCTGGGTGGTCGTGATGTTGGCGTGCCCCAGCAGCTCCTGCACCGCGCGCAGATCGCCACTGGACTGCAGCACATGGCTGGCAAAGGAGTGCCGCAGCACGTGGGGATGCACCGCCTGCGTCAGCCCGGCCTGCTGGCTGCGCTGGCGCAGACTTTTCCAGATCGCTTGCGGTGTCATACGTGCACCGCGCACACCGACAAACAAGGCTGCTTCCTGCCAGTGCGGTGAAAAACGACTGGCACGCAGATCCAGCCAGCGTTGCAAGGCAGCCTTGGCAGCAGTCCCCACAGGTACGCTGCGGCGCTTGCCGCCCTTACCGGTGACATGCACCAGCCTCGCCTGCAGATCCAGCCAGCCCAGGCCAGCACCTGCTTCAACGTCCAGATTCGCCAGCTCACTGACACGCAGGCCGCTGCTGTAGAGCAGCTCTGTCATGGCTGCATCGCGCGCTTCTTCCCAGGGATCGGCTTGAGGATCGGAAAAAGAGGCGAGCTGCACCGCGGCATCCACCCCCAGCGCCTTGGGCAGGGGTTTAGAGGTTTTCGGGGCACGAATCCCTTCTACCGGGTTACGCGCCACCAGCCCTTGCCAGGCAGCCCATCTGAAAAAACCCCGCCAGCACGACAGCCACAGCGCAATGCTGCGTCCATGTCGGCCTTTGGCATGCAGTGCCGCCACAAAACGGCGAATATGATTTGACTGCAGCGCCAGCACCTCATGCCCAGCCTGCTGGGCCATGGTCTGCAGCTGTTGCAGCCCTTCCGTATAAATGGCGACAGTGCGTGCTGCCAGCCTACGCTCACTGCTTACATGCTGCACATAGCGCTGCAGTTCTGGAGCAAGCTCGGCAGCCGCTGGCATGGTGGCGCGATCAGTTGCCAGATGCTGTTACACGCAAACGGCCCAGCGCGGCGCTGGCCTGTTCCGCAATGCGCGAGAGGAATTCCGTGCCCATGGTGGCATCGAAACGCAGCGGATCCGGTGAACCCAGCACCAGCAAACCAAAGGCCGGGGTCTGGCTGTCGTTGCTGCCTTCGCGCAGTGTCAGCAAGGCAATGGACTGCACTTCGCTGGGGTTAGGCAGCCAGGCTGTGGGTTCAAAGCCTAGGTTAGGACCACAGAACGGCATGGTCAGCGATGTGGCAAAGGATTTCGCATCATCACTCACGCCCATGGTGAAGAGCGAACCCACATAAGGGCCAGCCACATCCCAGACGCGTATCCCTACCTGGGGCACATCAAACTCCTGCTGGATGCCCTCTGCAATGGCATGGGGCAGATTGCGGGGATCGCTGACCTGTGCCAGCGCACAGCTCCAGCGGTGCACCTTGTGTGCAATCGATGCGTTCTCGCTGCTGTTGCGCACCATTTCCATGATGCGCTGCTCCAGCCCCTTGATCTTGTCACGCAGCATTTCAGCCTGGCGCTCCTGCAGGCTGACGGCACGGCTACCATGACCACTGCTCAGCTGCACACGGGTGAGCATTTCCGCATGGCGCTCAAAAAATTCGGGATGCTGCAGCAGGTATTCAGCGATGCGCTCTTCATTGATAGCGGAGTTGTCGATGCTGTTCATATCTCGTCAGGTATCTCAATCTGGCCTTCGAACACGGTGGTAGCCGGACCCGTCATCATGACAGCATCTTGGGCCCCACCTGACCATTCAATGGTCAACCGTCCACCGCGCGTGTGTACGTCCACGCAGTGCTCCAGTTTCCCCAAGAGGATACCGGCAACCACGGCAGCACAGGCTCCTGTCCCGCACGCCAGGGTTTCACCGGCTCCACGCTCATACACACGCAGTCGAATCTCCGAAGCAGATAGCTGCTGTGCAAAACCCGCATTCACGCGCTGCGGAAAACGCGGATGCAACTCTACCAGCGGGCCCAGCTCTGCAACAGGCGCCGTGTCCACGTTCTCTACCCATTGCACGGCATGGGGATTGCCCATGGAAACCGCCACGACCTCCACCTGCGCAACGCAAGCAGATGCAGGTAACGCCAGAGGCCAGACCTGGGCATGGGACTGCTGGCGTGCCGTCAGGCCGCTGACATCAAAAGGCACTTGGGCTGCATCCAGCACAGGCCTGCCCATATTCACGGTCACGCGGCCATCATCCGTCAGCCGTGGAGCAATCACTCCGGCCTTGGTCTGCACACGGATTTCGGTCTTGCTGGTCAAGCCTTTGTCATACACGTAGCGCGCAAAGCAGCGTGCCCCATTGCCGCACTGCTCGACTTCACCGCCATCGGCGTTATGGATCACATATTCAAAATCCAGGCCATCGGCTGGCGCAGGGCGCACCGTCAGAATCTGGTCGGCACCTACGCCAAAGTGGCGATCGGCCAGAAAACGGTAGTGCGCTGGCGTCAGGCCCAGCCGGCCTTGTGTTTCATCGAGCACGACAAAGTCATTGCCCGCGCCCTGCATTTTGGTGAAGCGAATGTGCATGGTGCAGTGAGATCCATGCGTGGCCATGGCCACGCGAAAGTGATAGATATGTCAGCCTGCTGCTTGCACCTGTTCAGCGGGAACATGCGGCAGGGACAGGTGCGAATTATCTGCCTGTCAGCACTGTGCACCATGAAAAAGACCGGCTGCAGCCGGTCAGTCTCAGCATGGCAGTCTGTGATTACTGCGCAATCTTGCTGAACTTCAGCCCCTGCACCGAAGCGCCAGCTTCCAGCCCCACGTTGTTGAGCACATAGGCACTGACTGGGGCCATGGCCGTTTCCGTGTCGATACGGCCATTCACCCCTGCACGGCCCACAGCCACATTCACCCCGGCACCAAAGGAGACGCCATCGCTGTCCACAAAGTTCTGGTAGGCGTCGCGCGTGGTGAACACATAAATCACGGACTTGGACAAGCCACCAGCCTGCCAGCCCACCGATGCGCCCATCAGCCGATACACACCGTGCGTAGCGCCACCAGAGCGCAGCACGCACTGACCATATTCAGCACCCACGACAAAGCTGCCACCAATCACCGCCGGGCAGATCAAGACCCCGGTGGACTTGGCCACCAGCTGCTGCGTATCTGGCATGGCCTTGTACAGGCGGTTGAGCGCTGCGGTCGATTGCACCTCCAGCTCCGCCCGCGTGCTGGGTGCTCCACCCTGGCCCTGCGTTGTTCCCGTGGTGGAGCAGCCCACCATACCCAGCACAGCCACCAGGCTGGCGGCCCATACTTTTGCTTGCAAAGACTGTTTCATTCACACCCCTTTTTGACATACGTGTGCAGTGCACACCCATGATTGAAAGCATACGCAATGCCTGCTGGCTCAGGTGACGGAAAGCGCCACATTCCTGCTTTTCAGCCACAAGTAGCGAACTTGGACTACACAGGCTGCACCCTGATCTGCATCGTTCATGCTGCACGTTAAACAGCAATATGCGCTGGAGCAGCCTTTACCCTGCCACCACCCTTTCATTGACGCGCGAAACTGCGTAAGCTGAACGCCCATGAGCTTCTGGAAATATTTCTACCATCCGCAGGCAGCCATGGTGTTACTGAGAGTCACACTGGCGATACTGATGTTGTTCCACGGCTGGGCCAAGGTCCGCTATGGCATCGGGCATATTGAAGCCATGGTGACGCAGACCGGGCTGCCAGGTTTTCTGGCCTATGCGGTATTTCTGGGCGAGGTGGTAGCCCCACTGTTTCTGCTCGTAGGGCTGTACGTAGTGCCTGCGGCACTGGTCATCGCCATCAATATGGTCGTAGCACTGATTCTGGTGCACAGCCAGCAGTTTCTGCTTCTCAACAAATCGGGGGGCTGGATGCTGGAGCTGCAGGCGTTTTTTCTGGTGACCGCGCTGGTGGTTGCCATGGGACACAGCAAAAGCAAATAAACGCTTTGCACCTGAAAAGCACAAGGGGCCTGACGGCCCCTTTGCATTTGCTGCTGCGTGAAGCAAGCAGTTAAAAGCGCTCCCAGGGCATGAGGTAACGCCACTGCCCTTCGGTCAGCCCAGCCATGGAGATGCGGCCTACGCGCAGGCGCTTGAGCCCGACCAGCTTCAGCCCCACGCCCCGGCACATGGCATCGATTTCATGCGGGGCAATCCCCTTGAGCGCAAAACGCAGGCGTTGCTCGCTTTGCCAGCTGACCTTGATGCGTGGCAGCTGCTTGCCTTCTATCGCAGTGCCATTGCACAGGCACTCCAGGCCGCCGTCCACGATCTTGCCCTGCACTTCGGCAATGCACTCCTGCTCCAGAAAACGAGCCTCCTCCTGCAGCTTGCGTATCACGCGCCTGTCCTGAGAGTAAATCGTCAGTCCACTGGCAGGCAGCGGCAAAGCTTCCAGGCACTCCAGATGCTGAAAATGCTTGTTCAGCACGCGGATGGGAGCTGGCGTATTGCCCTGGTTCCAGTGGTCAACCGTCAGCAAGTCCTGCGCACTCTGCTCTGCACCGCGCGGGGTCAATGCAGCGTAATGGGCAGGCTTGTGCAGCAAGATGGTGACAGGCGGCACCTCCTGCGGCTTGGCCCCGGCCTCCAACGTGATGGTTTGCTCTGGCAGCACGCGCGCACCCGGGTGTTCGACGGTGATACCGTCCACCTGCACGGCCCCGTTTTCAATATAAAGCGCTGCTTCGCGGCGCGAGCATTGCAGTTGCTCGGCCAGTCGCTTGGACAGCCGAACGGCGTTGTCCTTGTGGGATTCAGTCTGTGACATGCAATAAGCTTAGGGCACGAATCCGATCCACGTGCGCCATCAGGCTTCTTTCTGCCAGCTTCCACAGATGCTGGGGCGTGTCGGCATAAGCCAGTGCCACCCAGTCCTGCGGCGTTCCATCAGGTTTTTGCTGCATGGCAGCGAGCACCTTGGCCTCACGCGCCAGGCGGTGGGCCTTGAGCTGGGCAATCACCTGCTGCGCCTGACCCAGCACATAGCCATGGGCAGGCAGCAAGAACTCCACGCCCTGCTGTGCACACAGCGCCGCCAGCTTGTCCAGGCTGGCAATGTAGTCGCGCATATTGCCATCCGGCAGATCGATGATGGTGGTGCTGCCATTGAGGATGTGGTCACCGCTGAACAGCAGCGCATCCTCTTCCAGCAGCAGGCACAGGTGATTGGCCGCATGGCCCGGCGTGAAGACAGCACGCAGGGTATGCACAATGTTTTTGCCATCCAGCGCTTGTCCCACAAGCCTAAGCTGCTCACCATCTTGCAGCACCACATCGGGCACAAACTGGCTGTCTGCACGGGAAGTGGCCGCCGATGGCATGCCGTAAATCTGCGGCCGCCAGCCCCGCGTCTCGCACAGCGACTGCAGCAAAAATGCGCCGGGCGAGTGATCCGGATGGGAATGGGTGCAGACAATGTGGCGAATATCCCCCCCAGCCGCATCCAGCAGGCGCTGCACATGCGCGCGGTCTGCCGGTCCAGGGTCGATAGCGATATAGCCCGTAGCCTGCTCCCCCACCAGATAGCTGTTGGTGCCAGGGCCAGTCATCACATTGGCGTTCGGTGCCGTCAGGCGCAGCAGGTTTTTGCGCAGCGGCACGGCACGCTCGTTTTGCCAGGCAATGTCGTGCAGCACCTGGCCATCAGGGCAGACCATGGCCGCTTCACCATAGGCCAGATCGCTTTCAATCAGCGCCCGCTCCTTGCCCTGGTCCAGCACAAAGCGTGGTGCATGGCTCCACAGCAAACCATGGGCTGCGGCCTGCTGGATCGCCTGCACGCTGTCATAGCGTGACAGGTATTTGAGCGTATACACCGTGGGCAGCATCATGGGCATCTGCTTGCTGCGGTGCTTGTCGAGTGCGGCCTTGGGCTCTATCCAGACAGCTTCAAACTGCTCGCTGTTGTCAGGCACGGGCGTCTGCCCCTCTGGCATGCGTGCCACAAAAAAGGGCACGGCAAAGCGCTTGGGCAGATGGGCCGGAGCCGTGAAGTGCCCGACCTGCCACAGCGCTGCTGCATCCAGCCGCAACCCGGTCTGCTGCAGCTGGGGCCACAGCGGTGCATGGCGGTCCAGCGCATCCACCTCTGCCTGCGCGGCAGGCGCACCATCGGCACGCAAGGCCAGCAGCACGCCCATCTCTTCCAGAGTTTCGCGCAGGGCCGCCACGGTGGCCGTGGGGGTCGCGGCCTCCATCTCCGGGCGGAACTGCACCACCTCTGCAGGGATCTGCCCATCCTGCGCTTCAATGCAGCCACCAGGAAAGACGTACATGCCAGGGCCAAAGCTGGCGGCGCTGGAGCGCCGTGTCATCAGGACCTCCCAGCCACCTTCGGGGCGGTCACGCAGCAGCAGCAAGGTGGAGGCAGCCAGCGGCTCGCTGGGCACCCGCTGGGGATAGAGCAATTGTTCAGGACGCAGCATGCTGCACATTATTGAGCAAGCATGCTGTCAGAGCTGTCACCTGCAAAGCCGTTGCACGCGCCAGAAACAGCAGCGCCCCGGAGGTCCGGGGCGCTGGTATGGGTGTTTGATAAGTGTGAAGTCCGCCGATAAGCCGGATTCTGTGCACAGCGGTTACCCGCTGCGTGACTGCCATTACTCTGGGCCAGTGGTCGCCCAACTGGCTCGATGCTACCTACCCGCACACTCCGGGGGCCCCGTCAACGTGTGCCTACTTGGTATTGCTGCGCGTAGAGATTGCCCGTTTCACCCTTGGTGGTTTACCTTGCGGTACGCCCCCAAGACTACGTCTCTGTTGCTCTGATCCTCACCTCACGGTGGACAGCTGTTAGCTGCTACGCTGCCCTATGCAGTCCGGACGTTCCTCCAGTGCCGTGTTTCCACGCTTGCACCAGCGGCAGTCTGGCGAACTTCACGGCGGCCATTATCCCTCAGGAATCTGTGCACCCTCAGGACATGGCGGAAAGAATCCGTATGTCGTAGATGATGAGGCCCATGATGGTCAGTGAGCCCAGCAGCATCATTCCCGGACCCCATACGTATTCGCGCAGTGAAAAACCTACCAGCAGCAAGAGGCAGGCAACCGTCATCACGGCCATGTTGATGTGCAGTAAAGGCAACGCTTGGACTCCCTTTGTCAGTCTGTGTGACACGGTAACGGAGGCCGTACCGGATAGCAAGCAGTCTGCACGCACAAGCTGATACGGAACATATGGCAAGCAGCTATATGCATATCGCCCGGTGTGTGAACAATTGCGCCACAATGTTCTGATCTAACGTGCATGCACCCAAGGAGCCGCAATGAAGTTCGACAACGTTTTACAGACGATTGGCAACACGCCCATCATCCGCATGAACCGCATCTTCGGCAGCAATGCCAATGTGTGGATCAAGTCTGAGCGCGGCAACCCCGGTGGCTCCATCAAGGACCGCATTGCACTGGCCATGGTGGAAGCGGCAGAAAAATCCGGCGCACTCAAACCCGGCGGCATCATCATTGAGCCCACCAGCGGCAATACCGGCGTGGGTCTGGCCTTGGTCGCAGCAGTCAAGGGCTACAAGCTGATTCTGGTCATGCCAGAGAGCATGTCCATCGAGCGCCGCCGCCTGATGCTGGCCTATGGCGCTACGTTTGATCTGACCCCCAAGGAAAAAGGCATGAAGGGCGCCATCGCCCGCGCGCAGGAACTGGCGGCACAGACTCCCGGCGCATGGATTCCCCAACAGTTTGAAAACCCTGCCAACGTAGACATCCACGAAGCCACCACGGCCCAGGAAATCCTGGCGGACTTCCCCGATGGGCTGGACGTGCTGATCACCGGCGTAGGCACGGGCGGCCACCTGTCTGGCGTGGCCAAGGTACTCAAGGCCAAGTTCCCGAATCTGAAAGTGTTTGCCGTGGAGCCTGCGGCTTCGCCCGTGATCTCTGGCGGCAGCCCTGCGCCCCACCCTATTCAGGGCATTGGTGCGGGCTTTATTCCCAAGAACCTTGACGTGGCGCTGCTGGACGGTGTCATCCAGGTCGAAGGTGAGCCTGCCCGTGAATACGCCCGCCGCGCGGCTGCGCAGGAAGGCCTGCTGGTCGGTATTTCGTCGGGGGCAACGCTGGCTGCGATTGCGCAAAAGCTGCCTGAGCTGCCCGCTGGCGCCAAGGTGCTGGGCTTTGCCTATGACACGGGCGAGCGCTATCTGTCCGTCGAGGGCTTTTTGCCGACTGGCGCATAAGACACGCTGTCTTTGCCCCATCAGCCGCCGCACGCCATGCCGGCGGCTTTTTTATAGCTGCCAGTGCTTGCAAATAAAGGATTTCAGATAGTTTTCTATCTGAAATTCAATAAATACAAGCGCTGGCAGCTATTGTTTTCAGAAAACGAATCCCTGCACCCTCACAGGTCAAGGCTCTTGCCTACCATTGCCCGAACAAGGAGAAACACAGCTTGCTCGGATTTTTTGAAAAACGCATTCCCCCCTATCCCGCGGACGAGCCCCAGCTGCCGCCCACGGGCTTTGTCGCCTTTCTGTGGTCCTGCACGCGCGGCATGCGCGGCTGGATTGTGCTGATGACCATCACCAGCGCCCTGCTGGCCATCTATGAAGCCTTTCTGTTTGGCGTGATGAGCCGCGTGGTGGACTGGCTGTCTACCACGCCGATGGCAGAGTTCTGGCAGGTGCAGCGCGGCAGTCTGCTCGGCATTGCAGCCATCTTGCTGGGCTCCATCGTGCTGCTGGCCCTGCACACCATGGTCATGCACCAGGTGCTGGCGATCAACTTTCCCATGCGCATGCGCTGGGTGTTCCACCGGCTGATGCTGGGCCAGAGCATGTCGTTCTACGCAGACGAGTTTGCCGGACGCATCACCACCAAGATCATGCAGACCGCGCTGGCTGTGCGTGAGGTGATCTTCATCGTGGTCGATGTGCTGGTCGGCGTGGGCGTGTACTTCATCAGCATCTTGCTGCTGGCTGGCAGTTTTGATGCCTACCTGCTGCTGCCCTTTGGCATCTGGCTGCTCTGCTATGCCCTGGCCTGCTGGTACTTTGTGCCGCGTCTGGGCAAGATTGGCCAGGAGCAGGCCGATGCGCGATCCATGATGACGGGCCGTGTGACCGATGCCTACACCAACATCGCCACCGTCAAGCTGTTTGCCCATACCCGCCGCGAGGCCGAGTACGCACGCAGCGCCATGGAAGACTTCAAGAAAACCGGCTACGCGCAGATGCGTCTGGTCAGCCTGTTCGAGCTGAGCAACCACACCATGATCACGCTCCTGATTCTGAGCAGTGGCGGCATGGCGCTGTGGCTGTGGAGCACGGGCCAGACCGGCGCAGGCGTGGTCGCGGCCGTGATTGCCATGGCGCTGCGCATTGCGGGCTACTCCCACTGGGTGATGTGGCAGATGACGGGCCTGTTTGAAAACATTGGCACCATCCATGACGGCATTACCACCTTGTCCAAGCCCCGCACCATTGTGGATGCACCCAACGCTCCTGCGCTGCAGGTCAAGCAGGGCGAAATTCGTTTTGAGCACGTGAGCTTTGGCTACAAGGACGGCGCCAAGAAAATCATCGACGGGCTGGACCTGCACATTCGCCCCGGCGAGCGCATTGGCCTGATTGGCCGCTCGGGTGCAGGCAAGTCCACGCTGGTGAACCTGCTGCTGCGCTTTCACGAGCCACAGGCGGGCCGCATCACCATTGACGGCCAGGACATCAGCCAGGTCACGCAGGACAGCCTGCGCGGCGCAATTGGCATGGTGACGCAGGACACCTCGCTGCTGCACCGCTCCATGCGTGAAAACATTCTGTATGGCCGCCCCGATGCCACCGAGGAGCAAATGCGCGCCGCCGCCGAGCGTGCCAAGGCGGCCGAGTTCATTGACACGCTGACCGACCGCCATGGCCGCAGCGGCTATGACGCACAAGTGGGCGAGCGCGGCGTGAAACTCTCAGGCGGCCAGCGCCAGCGCGTGGCGATTGCGCGCGTGATGCTCAAGGACGCGCCCATCTTGCTGCTGGACGAGGCCACCAGCGCGCTGGACAGCGAGGTGGAAGCCGCGATCCAGCAAAGCCTGGACGACCTCATGGAAGGCAAGACCGTGATTGCGATTGCCCACCGCCTCTCCACCATTGCCGCCATGGACCGCCTCATCGTCATGGACAAGGGCCATATCGTGGAGCAGGGCACGCACCAGGAGCTGTTGCAGCTGGGCGGCATCTACGCACGCCTGTGGGCCCACCAGAGTGGGGGTTTCCTGAATGAGCCCACGGAAGGGCAGCTGTAACTGCTTGCTCTAAAACAAGCTGCCATGCAGGCACCGTTCATGTGATGAGCGGTGCCTGCTTGGAGACAGGGTCTACCTAGCATGTCAGCGTTTTTGACCTGAAAAAACGCAGCATGAAGGAGGCTCCATGCAGGTTACGGCTTCGCGATCTGACGCCATCACACAGCGCCGCACATCGCCCAGAATTCAGACACCACCTCCACCCCCTCCGGTGTTTGAACCCGCACAGCGCAGCATCGCCGTGCGCGATGAGGCATTTGTCTTCCCTGAGCACGAACTGCTCATGTCCACCACGGACCGCACGGGCCGTATCACCCACTGCAACGCTGCCTTCTGCCACGTCAGCGGCTACAACAGCATGGATGAGCTCATGGGCCAGCCGCACAACATGGTGCGCCACCCCGACATGCCTGCCGAAGCCTTCAAGGACATGTGGGCCACCATCGGCCATGGCCGCACCTGGACCGGGCTGGTCAAGAACCTGCGCAAGGACAGGCGCTACTACTGGGTGCGAGCCTATGTCACCCCCATCATGGAAGGCGGCAAGCCGCGCGGCCATATGTCGGTGCGTGTCAAGCCTACGGACGGCGAAGTGCGCGCTGCCACTGCGCTGTACGCCAGATTCCGCCAGGGCACGCAGGGCTGGCAGATAGGCCTGCAAGCCATGCTGCTGGCGGCGCTGACGGGCCTGGTGCTGTACCGCCAGCATCTGCGCATTACCCAGCCTTTTGAGGCCGCCGTGTCGCTGTGCAGCGATATTGCAGGCTGCAAGCTCGATGGTGCGCTGCCCGCCTACCAGGGGCGACACCCCATGGGCTTTCTGCTGGAGCGGCTCAAGCAGGTGCAGACCAACTTGCGCGCTGTGGTGGGGGATGCCCGGCATGAGATTGACGGCTTTTCCAGCCTGGCCGGCCAGATCGAGCAAAGCGCACGCCATATGCAGCAGGCCAGCCAGACCATCCAGCAGGTGGTGGCCTCGGTCACCGACGTCAGCCAGCTGCTGCAGGACGTGACCACGGCAGCGGACGCGCAAAGCCAGGGCATTGCCCAGGTCAACGATGCGCTCCATGACCTGGACACCGTCACCCAGGACAATGCACAGTTGGCAGAGGTCTCTGCCCAGTCGGCCCACCACATGGATGCCCACGCAGGCATTCTGCGCCGCACGCTGGACATCTGCAGGCTCTGAAAGCGCTACTACTTTTCATAGCTGCCAGCGCTTGTATTGCAAGGATTTCAGATGCTTTTCAATTTGAATCCAAGCACTATCAAGCGCTGGAAGCTCTTATTTTTCAAGCACCGCCGCACAGCCACTGCGGCATTGATAGCATCCACATGCTGTCTGCTTTGTCTTTTCTCCTTGCTACCGCATGCGCATTCTTCACACCTCTGACTGGCACCTGGGCCAGAACTTCATGAACCACAGCCGCGAGCGCGAGCACGCGCTGCTGATTGACTGGCTGCTGGAACAGGTACAGCAGCACGCGGTGGACGCCGTGCTGATTGCGGGTGACATTTTCGACACCGGCACCCCGCCCAGCTACGCCCGTGCGCTGTACTACCGCCTGATTGCCGAACTGCACCGCCAGAACGTGGCGCTGCTGCTGCTGGGCGGCAACCATGACTCCGTCAGCGTGCTCAGCGAAAGCCTGCCGCTGATGCACCACCTGAACACCACAGTGATTGCGGCCACGGGCAAGGCAGCCCAGCATGTCATCACCCTGCCCCTGCGCGGCAGCGCGCAACCCGGCTGCATTGTCTGCGCCCTGCCCTTTATCCGCCCCCGCGATGTGCTGACCAGCCAGGCCGGGCAAAGCGCCGAAGACAAGCAGCGCAGCCTGCAGACTGCCATTGCCGACACCTATGCCCGCGTCTTTGCCGCCGCACAGGCCCAGCAGACCGCACTGCAGCAGGCCCATGGCGTGCAAGTGCCCATTGTTGCCACCGGGCACCTGACCACCGTGGGTGCCAGCAGCAATGAATCCGTGCGCGAAATTTATGTGGGTGCACTAGAAGCGTTCCCGACCAGCGCCTTCCCCCCCGCTGATTACATTGCGCTCGGCCATATCCACAAGCCACAAAAAGTCGGTGGGCTGGAACACATTCGCTACTGCGGCTCACCCATTGCACTGGGCTTCGACGAAGCCAGACAGACCAAGGAAGTGCTGCTGGTGGATCTCCACGCACAAGGCCTGCACAGCGTCACGCCCCTGCCCACGCCGGTGGTTCAGGTACTGGCCTCGGTCTCCGGCAATCTGACCAGCTTGCCCGCTGCCCTCAAGGAAATCGCTGCCCGTGAAGGCGTTAGCACCGAGCACCCCGCCTGGGTGGAAGTGACGGTGCAGGAAGACGACTACCTGCCCGATCTGGCTGCACGCATTGCCAGCATGACGGAGGACTTACCCGTGGAAGTGCTGCGCACCAAGCGCCAGCGCGGCACAGCCACCGCCCAGCTGTTGGGCGAGCCCAGCGAATCGCTGCAGGAACTCACGCCGCAGGACGTGTTTGCACGCAGGCTGGCGCAGGAAAGCCTGGCGCCCGAGCTGCAGACCGCGCTGCAGCAGCGCTATGAGCACGTGCTGCGCAGCATCACTACTGGAGAGGCCGCATGAAAATCCTGAGCCTGCGCCTGAAAAACCTCAACGCCCTCAAAGGCGAATTTGCCATTGACTTCAGCCAGCCGCCCTTTGCCGACAACAGCCTGTTTGCCATCACCGGGCCGACGGGGGCTGGCAAGTCCACCCTGCTCGATGCCATCTGCCTGGCCCTGTACCACCAGACCCCGCGCCTGAGCAGCATTGGTGGCAGCAACAACGATTTGATGACGCGCCACACGGCCGACTGCATGGCCGAGGTGACTTTTTCCGTCAAAGGCCAGACCTACCGTGCCTTCTGGAGCCAGCGCCGTGCGCGTGACAAGGCCCATGGCGCACTGCAGCCACCCAAGGTAGAGCTGGCACACATTGACCCAGCCACGGGTGAAGGAGCAATTCTCACCACCCACAGCAATGACAAGCTCAAGCGCATCGTCGGCCTCACGGGCCTGGACTTTGGACGATTCACCAAGTCCATGCTGCTGGCGCAAGGCGGTTTTGCGGCTTTTCTGAACGCCAACGCCAACGAGCGTGCCGAGCTGCTCGAAGAGCTGACCGGCACCGAGGTCTACGGCCAGATCTCTCAAGCTGTGTTTGAGCGTGCCCGCGAAGCACGCCAGCAGCTGGAAAAGCAGCAAGCCCTGCTGCAAGGCATGCAGCCGCTGGACGCCACCACACGCGAAGCGCTGCAAACCCAGTCCGACACCCTGCGCAGCACATTGCAGCAATTACAGGAACAGCTGCGCCAACTGCACACCATTGCGCAATGGCAAGCACAGACCACCAGCACGGCTGAGGAAGTCACGCGTGCGGAGCAAGCCCATGCCGCAGCCCAGCAAGCCTTGTACAACGCCAGCGCCGAGTTGCAGCGTCTGCAGGCCCATGCCCCCGCCCAGGCCATTGCGCCACGCCATGCCCACTGCCAGCGCCTGCACCAGCAGCACACACAGGCCAGCGCCGAGCGCCAGCAACTGCAGCGCAGCCTGCAGCAGACACAGCAGGCGCTGGAGCTGCTGCACCTGCAGGCCCGTACGCTGAGTACCCATGCGCTGCAGCAGGTTGAGCAAGCACTCGCGCAAACCCAGCAACAGCAATCCGAATGGCAAGACTGGCTGCAGCAACATGCCCCCTATGCACAGCTGGGCGAAGCGCTGAGCGGCTGGCGCTCCAAGCTGGAGCAACTGCAGCAAGACCAAGGCAAGCTGGCAGCCCACAACCGCCATATCGCTGAGCTCAAGCACGCTGCTGAACGCCTGCAACAACAGCGCGGCCAGCAGCAGACAGCCTGCACACAGGCCGCGCAAGCCGTGCAGACCGCACAGCAGCAGCACGCACGGGCTACAAAGGCGTTGCAGCAGCAACTGGGTGCGGAAAGCAGCCTGCAAGCCCTGCGCCAGCGCTGGCAGATCACACTGGAAACGGCACAGCACAGGCAGCAGCTGCGCGACCATGCCGCGCAGCGCAGTGCCATGGAAGTGCAACGCCAGCAGCATGCGCTGGCCCTGCAGGACATTGCGCAGCGCATCGTGCAACTGGAAGCGCAGCGCCACCAGCTACGTACGCAATACAAGGCCCTGCAGGAAAAAGTGCAGGACAAGCAGACCCTGCTGCTACAGGAGCAACGCATCCAGAGTCTGGAGCAGTACCGCCATGCGCTGCAGCCCGGCGAAGCCTGCCCGCTGTGCGGCTCTCAGGAACACCCGGCCATTGCGCGCTATGCGGCGCTGGATGTCTCCGCCACACAGCAGGCCCTGCAGCAGGCAGAAGCCGAGCGCGATGCCGTACAGCGCCAGGGTGAAACGGTCAGCGCCGAGCTGGCCGCCGTCCACGCCCAGCAGACAGAGCGGAACACCCAGCTGCAAGCCGCTGAGCAGCAGCTGGCGCAATGGCAGCAGCGCTGGGAAGTTTTGACGGCCAGCACCGCCGCCGCCGAAACCTCGGCGCAGGCGCTGGAAGCACAGTACCGGCAAGCCCAGCAAGCCACCGAACAGCTGCACCAACAGCTGCAAGCTGCCGATGCCGCCGAGCAGCAGCTGCAGCAAACCCAGCAAGCCCTGCAGCAGGCCGAGCAGCAGCACAAGGACTGCGCCCACACCCTCGCGCTGACCGAGCAGCAACTGCACGAGCGCGTACAGCAACTGCAACAGGCCCAGACCGAGTTACAGACGCTGCAGCAGGACATGCAGGCACTGCAACAAGCCCTGTCAGACAGTCTCAAGGCACAGGGTTATGCCTTGCCCGAGGCCGCCGACATGCAGAACTGGCTGCAGGCCCGCCAGCAGGAGTGGCACAGCTGGCAGCAGCGCCAGCAACAACTCCAGGCACTGGCGCGCACGCTGGACAGCCTGCACCACCAGCACACACAGGCTGCGTCCACCGCCGAGCACTGGCAGCAGCAATGTGCAGCGCTGGGCCTTGCGCCCGATGCCCTGTCTGGACGCAATGCCCAACTGCCAGCGGATCTGGAAAGCTGCGTGCAACAACTGGAACACTGCCGCCAGCAACAGCACAGCCAGCAAGGCCAACTGCGCCAGGCGGAAGCGACCCTGCATCAACTGCAGCAAGACCTGCAGGCTGCGCAAGCCGACTGGCAGCAGGCCCTGCAGGCCAGCCCTTTCGCCACAGAGCAGGACTTCCTTGCCGCACTGCTGCCTGAAGCCGAGCTGCTACGTCTGCAGCGCCTGCACGAGCAGCTGCATGGCGAAGTGCAGCGCAGCCATGCGCTGTGGAACGCGGCCCAGCAGCGTCTGGCTGAACTGCAGCAACAGGCATTGAGCGAAGAAGCACCGGATGCCATTCAGGCACACATGGCCGATGTGCAGAACCAGCGCGATCAACACAACACACAGCTGGGCGCTAACCTGGCACGCCTTGAAGCGGACGCCCAGCTGCGCGAGCAACAGCAGGCCTTGCTGCAAGCCATCGAACGTGCGCAGCAGGACTGCGACGTCTGGCAACGGCTGGATGCCCTGATTGGCTCTGCCAAGGGCGACAAATTCCGCAGGTTTGCGCAGGGGCTGACGCTGGACCACCTGCTGCACCTGGCCAACCGGCATCTGCAGCGCCTGCATGGCCGCTACAGCCTGCGCCGCAAAACCACGGGCGAGCTGGAACTGGACATTGTGGATGGCTGGCAGGGCGATGTGGCACGCGACACGCGCACACTCTCAGGCGGTGAATCCTTCCTCGTGAGTCTGGCACTGGCGCTGGCCCTGTCGGATCTGGTCAGCCACAAGGTGTCTATTGATTCGCTCTTCCTCGACGAAGGTTTTGGCACACTGGATGGCGATACGCTGGAGACGGCCCTCAGCGCCCTCGATGCCCTGAACGCCAGCGGCAAGATGATTGGCATCATCAGCCACGTGGAAGCCCTCAAGGAGCGCATTCCCGTGCAAATCCGCGTGAGCAAGGCAGGCGGCGTAGGCTATTCCACCCTGACGTATTAACCCAGCTATGCGCGCTGTGCGCGCAGCCAGTCCACCAGCGCATCTGGCTGGCGCTGCAAATGCACGGTGGCATGCTGCAGCTGCGCCACCTGCTGCTGCAGGCTTTGCACATACTGGCGCAGCAGCTTGGGCATTTTGTGCGGCGCATGGCGCAGCTGCGGGTTCAGGCCCAGCATCTGGGCCAGCTCGGCCTGTGCATCCCGTGTGGCCTGCTGCAGCTGCTGCAATTGCTCCTGCAGCACCAGGCTGTAGCGCTGCAAATGGGCGTCCTGCAACTGCGCCATGCGCTTAGCATCCAGCAGCTCGACCTCCCATTGCAGCTCCAGCAGGGCCAACAAATCATCGGCCTCGTAGGCCTGATTCACACGCTGCATCAGCGCGGTTTTGCGTGCGCGGGCTTTCGGGTCTTGCTCCCGGTCCGGGTGCAGGCTGCTGGCCAGCTTGCGGTAGACCGCCTTGACCGAAGGCTTGGCCTCCTGCTGCGCAGCCTGCGCCTTGCGCTGGGCCTGCTGGCGCTGGCGTTGCTGCTGATGCGCGGCCCGTGCGCGCTGCGCCTGTCGCTGTGCAGCCTGGGTCTGCGCCTCCACATAGGCGGCCACGGCATCTGCATCGTTCCAGTCGATCTCAGGCGCGGCGTTGTGCGCAACCGTCTGCGCTGCCACTTCTTCGGCTGGCTCAGGTTCTGCCTGCTGCGCAGGTGCATAGCGGGCATGCAGCTCGGCCAGTGTCGCGCCAACTACCCCGCTGGCCTGCTGCGCCCCGTCTTCGCTCAGCTGCACAATCATGTGCTGCAGGGTCTGGCGATCGAGCTTGCTCATGGCCTGGCCCGAGCAGCTGTCCAGCCACTGCGCCAGTGCCGCCTGTGCCTGCCACAGCTGCTGCATCAGCGGGCGCACCTGCTGCGCATAGCGCGTGTGCACTTCCTGCGTGGCGTCCTGCCAAGCCTGCCACTGGGTGCGGGCAGCATCGAGCTGCTCCAGTAAGCGGTTGAATGCCTGCTGCGCCGCACTCAGGGGTACATCAGGCTGTGCAGGGCGAATCAATAACTGGGTGGGAAAAACGGGCAGACGGGCGGTATCCATAGGCGCTAATTGTCTGTGAAGCGCACATTCAGAGCCTGCGACAAGGCCAAACACTTGGCGCTACGATGCGCATCTCTTGCTTGATAGGTACAAGCCCATGATTCGTATTGCAGAACTCAAAGTCCCTCTCTCGGCCGTTTCATACCACCCCGAGAACCACACCGAATACCATCCCGAAGCCCAGCTGCGTGCCCAGGCCGCAGCACGGCTGGGGATTGCACCTGAGGCCATCGCCCAACTCACCGTGCACAAGCGCAGCTTTGATGCGCGCAACAAGGCCGAACTGCTGGCCGTCTACATCATCGACATCACACTGGCAGACCCCGCACAGGAAGCCGCGCTGCTGGCCCAGTTTGCCGAGCACCCCCATGTGAACCCCACGCCCGATATGACGTGGAAGCCTGTGGGCCATGCCCCCGCAGACCTCAAGCACCGCCCCGTGGTCGTAGGCTTTGGCCCCTGCGGCATGTTTGCTGCGCTGGTGCTGGCGCAGATGGGCTTCAAGCCCATCGTGCTGGAACGCGGCAAGACCGTGCGCGAGCGCACCAAGGACACCTGGCGTCTGTGGCGCAAGCGCGAGCTGACGCCTGAGTCCAACGTGCAGTTTGGCGAAGGCGGCGCAGGTACCTTCTCTGACGGCAAGCTCTACAGCCAGATCAAGGACCCACGCCATCTGGGCCGCAAAGTGCTGACCGAGTTCGTCACCTATGGCGCACCGCCCGAGATCATGTATGCCGCCCACCCCCACATCGGCACCTTCAAACTGGTGAAGCTGGTGGAAGGCATTCGCGAAGAAATCCGCCGTCTGGGCGGCGAAATCCGCTTTGAAGAGCGCGTGACCGACATCACCATCGAAGGTGAAGGCGATGACCGCCACGTCACGGCACTACAAGTTTTGAAGCAGGCCACGGGCGAAAGTTATACGCTGGAAACCGATCATGTGGTGATGGCGCTGGGCCACAGCTCACGCGACACCTTTACCATGTTCTATGAGCGCGGTGTCTACATGGAGGCCAAGCCTTTCTCCGTGGGCTTTCGTATCGAGCACCCCCAGAGCGTGATTGACAAGGCACGCTGGGGCAAGAATGCAGGCCACCCCCTGCTGGGCGCGGCCGACTACAAGCTGGTGCACCACGCCAAGAATGGCCGTGCGGTCTATAGCTTCTGTATGTGCCCCGGCGGCACCGTGGTCGCGGCCACCAGCGAGCCTGAGCGCGTGGTCACCAATGGCATGAGCCAGTATTCGCGCGCCGAGCGCAACGCCAATGCGGGCATGGTCTGCGCGATTGAGCCCTCGGACTACCCACAGGATGCAGAATCTTTTGCCTGGGCCTTTGACGGCAAGACCTTTGGCGTAGAGCACCAGCCTGCAGGCCAGTACCACCCCCTGTCAGGCATCGTGTTCCAGCGCCAACTCGAATCCAAGGCCTATGTGCTGGGCGGGCGCAACTACAACGCGCCGGGCCAGCTGGTGGGCGACTTTATCAAGGGCAAGCCTTCGCAAGACGTAGGTGGCGTGCCACCTTCCTACAAGCCCGGCATTACCTGGGGCGACCTGCACCAGGCACTGCCCACGTTTGCGATCGAAGCCATGCGCGAAGCCCTGCCTGCCTTTGGCAAGAAGATTCGCGGCTACGACATGCACGATGCCGTGCTCACGGGCGTGGAAACGCGTACCTCATCGCCTGTGAAGATTGCGCGTGATGCCAACTTCCAGAGCGTGAATACGCGCGGCCTGTACCCCGCCGGGGAAGGTGCCAGCTACGCAGGCGGCATTCTGTCGGCCGGTGTGGATGGCATCAAGGTGGGTGAAGCCGTAGCCGCTGCCATTCTGGGCGTGGACGTGCCTTCGTCTGGCGTGCGCAACTCCGGCGCTTACTAAGAAGGACAGCACGATGCGTTACCCCCGTCCCAACACTGCACAACTGGGCGTGGCCGTGCTGGCCATGGGCCTGGTCGTGCTGTCGTCCAACATCCTGGTGCAGTACGCCATCAATGACTGGCTGACCTGGGGTGCCATCACCTATCCGTTTGCCTTTCTGGTCACAGAACTGGTCAACCGCGCCTTTGGCCCAGCGCAGGCGCGACGTGTGGCCTGGGTAGGCTTTGCCGTGGCCGTAGCCGCCTCTGCCGTGCTGGCACCACCACGCATTGCTGCAGCATCTGGCCTGGCCTTTTTGCTGTCGCAGATGCTGGATATTTCCGTGTTCAACAAACTGCGCCACAGCCGCTGGTGGCGCGCGCCGCTGGCAGCCACGGCACTGGCGGCCGTGCTGGACACCACGGTGTTCTGGAGCGTGGCCTTTGCCGGAGAAGACCTGCCCTGGATCACCTGGGCACTGGGTGATCTGGGCGTCAAACTGCTGATGGCTGTGTGCCTGCTGCTGCCATTTCGCCTGCTCATTGGTCGGCACGCACAGACCAACGCCCCGGTCTAAGGCACAGCGCCCCGGGCTTGCAAGCCATTTGCAAGCCTGATGGGCGAAAAACTCTCCATCATTGCACCTACGGTCTCGCCCGCTTGCAGCGCATGAGCCGACCATAACTACGACCGGAGACATACGTTGACTGCCACCTCTTCGCAACGCCTGCGCATTGCCTTGCTCGGCTGCGGCCTCATGGGCCTGCCCATGGCACGCCGACTGCTGGCTGCAGGCCATGAACTGCACATCTGGAACCGCACCCGCTCCAAGGCGGAGCCACTGGCTGTGGAAGGCGCCCATGTGCACGACAGCCCTCGCCTGGCCTGCCTCCATGCCGACTACGTCATCAGCATGCTGGAAAACGGCAAGATCGTCGGTGAAGTGCTGTTTGGCATGGGTCCGGATGCTGCCATCCAGGGCATGCGCGCAGGCGTGCTGGTGATTGACATGGCCTCCATCCAGCCCCGCGAAGCCCGCGACCATGCCGCGCGCCTGTCCGAGCGCGGTATCCGCCATCTGGACGCACCGGTTTCCGGCGGCACTGTGGGTGCAGAAGCCGGCACGCTGGTCATCATGGCTGGTGGCAAACCCGAAGACTTTGAGGCGGCCCTGCCCGTGTTTGCACCGCTGGGCCGTGCCACGCATGTAGGCCCACATGGCGCAGGGCAGCTGGCCAAACTGGCCAACCAGATGATTGTGGGCATCACCATCGGCGCCGTGGCGGAAGCCCTGCTGCTGTGCGCCAAAGGCGGTGCAGACCCTGCCAAGGTGCGCGAAGCCATTACCGGCGGCTTTGCCGACAGCCGCATCCTGCAGCTGCACGGCCAGCGCATGGTGGAGCGCGACTTTGCTGCACGCGGCAAGATGACAGTGCAGCTCAAGGACATGCGCAACGCCATGGCCACTGCCCAGGAAATCGGTTTTGATGCGCCGATTACCGCCCTGTTTGAGCAGCTGTACGCCGATGGCGTGGAGCACGGTCTGGGTGATCTGGACCACAGCGGGCTGTTTGTGGAATTAGCCAGCCGCAATGCCATGCAGTAAGGCCGCTACTTTTTCAAAAATTGCAAGTGTTTTCCCGCAGGGATAAAAAAATTGGTGCATAATTGCGGCTTCGCTTGATACGAAGCGCAACGAAGTGGGCTCTTAGCTCAGTTGGTAGAGCAGCGGACTCTTAATCCGTTGGTCGAAGGTTCGAATCCTTCAGGGCCCACCACTTCTTGTCTTCCTGTCCAGTCGGGCTCTTAGCTCAGTTGGTAGAGCAGCGGACTCTTAATCCGTTGGTCGAAGGTTCGAATCCTTCAGGGCCCACCAAAATTTCTCTTCATTGCCACAGCGCATTGAATCCTTTCTGGTTACAGAAGGGCTCTTAGCTCAGTTGGTAGAGCAGCGGACTCTTAATCCGTTGGTCGAAGGTTCGAATCCTTCAGGGCCCACCAAATCAAAGCCTGTCTTGGAAACAAGACAGGCTTTTTTGCTGTTGCCTTCTGCACAAACCATAGCTGCTTGCGCCGGCAGCAAGCCACTTTCAGATAGGAAGCATTCTGAAACTGGCTTTTCACCAGCGCCAGACGCTTCTCTTTTTAAAACAACAGACACAAAAAAACCGGCACGCAACCGGTTTTTTCTTGCAAAAAGCTTTGCAGCTTAGCGGTCGTGCTGGAAGCTCTTGCGACGGTCGTCACGACCACCGAAAGACTTGCCTTCACGGCGACCACCGCCAAAACCACCGCGATCACGGTCACCGCCACGGTCTTCAAAGCGGGGACGATCACCGCCAAAGCTGCGAGGCTCGCGCTGAGGACGGTCACCGCCAAAGTTGCCACGCTCGCGCTCGCCACCAAAACGGGGACGATCGCCACCGAAGCCACCGCGCTCAGGACGGTCACCGAATGCGGGCTTGCGATCTGCAAAACCACCTTCGCGACGCTGACCGCCGAAGCCACCGCGATCACCGCCACGGTCTTCAAAGCGAGGACGGTCACCACCGAAGCCACCACGGTCACGATCACCACCAAATCGAGGACGATCACCGCCGAAGCCACCTTCACGACGACCACCGCCAAAACCGCCACGGTCACCAAAGCCCTGCTTGCGACCATAGCCTTCGCCATCGCGACGGCCACCGAAGCCACCACGACCGCCGCCACCGCCACGGCGACCATCACGCTCGCCAGCGGCTGGGAAGCGCTGCTGAGGCTCCATGCCAGGAATGGCTTCAGCTTTGAACTGCTGGCGTGTATAGCCTTCAATGTCAAACACACGGCGGCGGTCGCGGAATTCCGCAAATGTCACAGCCACACCTTCACGACCGGCACGACCGGTACGGCCGATGCGGTGGGTGTAGTCTTCTGCCTTCATAGGCAGGCCATAGTTGAACACGTGGGTGATGGTGGGCACGTCAATACCTCGCGCAGCAACGTCAGTTGCCACCAGCACCTGAATCTGGCCATTGCGCAGCGCCATCAGACGGCGGTTACGCAAACCTTGGCTCAAAGCGCCGTGCAAAGCAGCAGCCGAGAAGCCAGCCTCTTGCAGGTCAGTTGCCAGACCATCACACTCCACTTGCGTAGAGGCAAACACGATGGCTTGGTTGATGGACTCATCACGCAGCCAGTGGTCCAGCAGCTTGCGCTTGTGCTGAGCGTTGTCCGCCCAGAACAGTACTTGCTTAATGTTGGTGTGCTTTTCTTGCGCCGTAGAGATGGTCACCTTCTTGACGTTGGAACCACCGTCGTGCATCACACGCATGGCCAGTTGCTGCACGCGTGGTGCAAACGTGGCCGAGAACATCATGGTCTGCTTGCGCTGCGCAGTCATCTGGTTCACTTCTGCCAGATCATCGGCAAAGCCCAGATCCAGCATGCGGTCCGCTTCGTCCACCACCAGAAACTGCACCTTGTCCAGCTTGATCTGCATGGAGCGCTGCAGATCCAGCAGGCGGCCTGGCGTAGCCACGACCAGGTTGGCATTCTGCAGCTTGGCAATCTGTACCTGATAAGGCATGCCACCCACCACGTTGGCAATGCGCAGGCCACGGCAGTGCTTGACCAGCTCGATGGCGTCATGCGCCACCTGCTGTGCCAGCTCACGTGTGGGGCACAGGATCAGGGCGCCGGGCACGGCAGCCTTGAAATTGCGAGGATTAGTGGGGTCCTTGCGCTTGTTGCGCTTGGGAGCAGGTTCGCCGCGAGCAGCAGCTTCTGCCACCAGACGGTCGTATTCCGCCTTGGCTTCTGCTTCTTCTTCTGCCTTTTGCTGAATCAGGGTGTTGAGCACGGGCAGCAGGAAAGCTGCGGTCTTGCCCGAACCTGTCTGGCTGGAGACCATCAGGTCGATATAGCCGTCCGCATCAGCACCTTCGCCCATGGCCAGAGGAATGGCCTGTGCCTGTACGGGGGTAGGCTGGGTGTAGCCCATGTCGGTGACAGCGCGGACCAGCTCAGGAGCCAGACCCAGTGCTTCAAAAGGATTGGGGCCT
Source organism: Comamonas kerstersii (assembly GCF_002056725.1). NCBI lineage: Bacteria > Pseudomonadati > Pseudomonadota > Betaproteobacteria > Burkholderiales > Comamonadaceae > Comamonas > Comamonas kerstersii. Next base: position 549,187 of record NZ_CP020121.1, read on the forward strand.
GCGGGCACTTCTTCTGCGGCGGCAGCGGTATCTTCCGCATCCATTTCAGCCAGCATGGTGTCCAAAGTTGCGTCCAAAGACACGTCTGCAGCGGCCTGCTGGCCCTGCTCATTCAAAAAGTCGTTCATGTATTTCTCACACGGAAAGCTGCACGACACACAACGGCGGTGCTGCTTTCATGACGGTTAGGGAAGGAACATCAACCGTCAAACAATGCGCTCCACTGCATGGTGGAGACCGTGGGCTGTCGTATCTGGCAGCGCTGGCCGCTTGTGCAAGCGGCCCGGCGTGCGGGTGTCGGTGCCCGGTGAGTGATGGGAGATGTGCGTTATTGCCTGTGTAATGCAGCTGCTCGCGCAGCAAGGCAAGAGGTGGATTATCACACGACCTCGGTTTTCCTTCAATGACAGGGGCTTTATTCAGCCGCCACAGGTGCCAGTGCCAGGAAATGCGCGCGATAGTGCGCCAGCTCGTCAATCGACTCCAGCACATCGGCCAGTGCCGTGTGGCGCTGCGCCTTCTTGAAGCGGCTGACCACCTCTGGCTTCCAGCGTCTGGCCAGTTCCTTGAGGGTGCTCACGTCCACATTGCGGTAGTGCAGATAGCTCTCCAGCTTGGGCATGTAGCGCGCCAGAAAGCGGCGATCCTGGCCAATGCTGTTGCCACACAGCGGCACCTTGCCCTTGGGGATGTACTTGCTCAGAAAAGCAATCAGCGCGGCTTCCGCCTGGGCCTCGGTCACTTCAGAGGCCTTGACGCGGTCAATCAGACCACTGCGGCCGTGCGTGCCCTTGTTCCATGCATCCATGCCATTGAGCAGCGCATCGCTCTGGTGAATGGCAAACACCGGCCCCTCCACGCGAATGTCGAGCTGGGCATTGGTCACAACCACCGCAATTTCAATGATGCGGTCATGTTCGGGGTTCAGCCCCGTCATTTCACAGTCCAGCCACACCAGGTTCAGGTCTGACTTGGGCAACACAGGGGTTTCAGGGGAAGAAGCAAGAGACATCCGCAAATTGTCGCCTACACTCGCGGCACATGCCGACAACAAATTCGCTTTCCCCCTCGATGTTATTGACTCTGGCCTTCGCGGCGGCCCTGGTGCTGCAGCTGCTGGTGCAGGTCTGGCTCAATGCCCGCCAGGTGCGCCATGTGGCACAGCACCGCCATGCTGTTCCGGCCGTTTTCGCTCCCTTTATTTCCCTGCAGTCCCATCAGAAAGCTGCAGACTACACCCTGGCCAAGGCACGGCTCGGCCTGGCCCACATGGCCTGGGGCACACTGATCTTGTTGGGCTGGACGCTGCTGGGCGGCCTCAACCTGCTCAACGAACTGCTGCTCCAGGCCATGGAACCCGGCATGCTCCAGCAACTGGTGCTGCTGAGCTGCTTTGCACTGATTTCCGGCCTGCTGGACCTGCCTTTCTCCTACTACCAGACCTTTGTGCTGGAAGCGCGCTTTGGCTTTAACAAGAGCACGCGCGGCATCTGGCTGGGCGACCTGCTCAAGTCCAGCCTGCTGGCCGCTGTGATCGGCCTGCCTATTGCATGGGTGATTCTGTGGTTCATGGCAGCCACTGGCAGCCTGTGGTGGCTGTGGGCCTGGTGCATCTGGACGGGCTTTCAGCTGCTGCTGATGTGGATTTTCCCCAGCTTCATCGCCCCGCTGTTCAACAAGTTCGAGCCCCTGGCCGATGAATCCCTTAAATCTCGCGTGACACAGCTGATGCAACGCTGCGGCTTTGCGGCCAAGGGCCTGTTCGTCATGGACGGCAGCCGCCGCTCGGCCCATGCCAATGCCTATTTCACAGGTTTTGGCAACTCCAAGCGCGTGGTGTTTTATGACACTTTGCTCAAGCAGCTCAATGCCGACGAGGTGGAGGCCGTGCTCGCCCACGAGCTGGGCCACTTCAAGCACAAGCACATCCTCAAGCGCATGCTGGGCATGTTTGCCTTGAGTCTGTCTGGCTTTGCCCTGCTGGGCTGGCTGTCGCAGCAGGTCTGGTTCTTTACGGGCCTGGGCGTTCTGCCCAGCCCTGCCATGGCCTTCGGCCTGCCTGCGCATGACCATGCACTGGCCCTGCTGCTGTTTGCACTGGCCATGCCCGTCTTTACTTTCTGGGCTGGGCCGCTGACCGCGCATTTTTCGCGCCGCGATGAATTTGAGGCCGATGCCTACGCCATGCAGCAAGCCCAAGGCAGTGCACTGGCCAGCGCCCTGCTCAAGCTCTATAAAGACAACGCCTCCACCCTCACCCCCGACCCTGTGTACGCGCGTTACTACTACTCCCACCCTCCTGCCGTGGAGCGCCTGGCACGCATGCCCGCCCCCACAGCCCCTGAATCCGTGAGCGCCGCATGAGCCGCAGACATAGCAAAGCCGCAGTCGCCTCGGCAGCCGCATCCACCGAAGGTCTGGTGGTGGGCAGCCATGGCCGCCACTGCATCGTAGAGACACCCGACGGCCAGCGCCGCATCTGCCACCCCCGTGGCAAGAAAAGCCAGGCCGTCGTTGGCGACCATGTGCTGTGGCAGCCGCCACCTCCGGGTCAGGGCGAAGAAGGCACGATCGAAAAAGTGCTCGAGCGCCGCAATCTCCTGTACCGCCAGGATGAAATCCGCACCAAGACCTTTGCTGCCAATATCGACCAGGTGCTGGTGCTGATTGCCGCCGAGCCCGTGTTCTCGGAAAGCCAGCTGGCCCGCGCGCTGATTGCCGCCGAAGATGCTGGCATCACCCCCATCATTGCGCTCAACAAGTACGATCTGGAAGAGCCTTTTGCCATGGCCTGGCAGCGACTGGAGGCTTACCGCGGCATCCTGAACGCGGATGGCAGCGCGCGCTACCCCATCATCCCGCTGAACCTGACCAGCGATGACCCTGAGCAAAAAGAAGCCCTCATGGATTTGCTGCAGGGCAAGCGCAGCTTTGTGCTCGGCCCCTCGGGCGTTGGCAAGAGCACGCTGATCAATCTGCTGGTGCCCGGCGCGCAGGCCGCAACCAACGAAATCTCGCGCGTGCTCAACACCGGCAAGCACACCACGACCACCACCAGCCTGTACTGGATGGATGAGGCACGCAGCACCGCCATCATTGACTCCCCCGGCTTTCAGGAATTTGGCCTGTACCACATTGCAGCCACCGACCTGCCCAAATGCATGCCTGACATTGGCGCACTGGCCGACCAGTGCAAGTTCTACAACTGCACCCACCTGCACGAACCCGGCTGCGCCGTCATGGCCGAGGTGGACAATGAAGGCAGCCCACACTACATCCACCCGAACCGCTACCGCATCTATGCCGAGCTGTTTGAGGAGCTGAACGCGGGCTTCAAATACTGAAGCCCAGCCACTGAAAAACAAAAAGCCTGCTGTACAAACAGCAGGCTTTTTTATGCATCAAATATGGCTCTAAGGCTTATGCAGAAAGCGCTGGCAGCTATTAAATTAGCCAAGCAGACGCGCCAAACTCAGCAGCGCCAGCAGCAGCATCCACACCACCACGCTGCGCCAGACCAAGCCCACCACGCTGCGCAGATGCCCCACTTCGGCTTCACGGCCTGGCGTCACCCCGGGCTCCTGCCTGCTATCCTCGTCGTCGTAGATCGGGGCTACGGTCAGGTCTTCGCGCATCTTCAGGCCTGCGCCCCCCAGGCGCACATTGATGGCACCGGCCGTGGCTGCCAGGATCACGCCATCGTTATCGTTGGGGAAGTACTTGGTGTGGAAACGCCAGCCGTCAATCGCATCCTCAAAACTGCCGACCACGGCAAAGCCCATGGCCGTCATGCGTGCAGGCATCCAGTCAATCACGGTCCAGGCCTGCTTGGCCGACTGCTGCAGGCGTTCACTCACCGGCGCTGCACCCGCAATGGATTTACGCGACCAGTAGCGCGACAGGTACTCCGCCATGCGGTACATCACCGCACCCGCAGGCCCCATGCCCAGCGCAGCCAGCAGGGCAAACCAGAACAGCACACCAAACACATGGCGGTGGGCACTGAGCACGGAATACTCAATCACATGGCGCACCACTTCGCTGCGCGGCACTTCAGAGGCATCCACCTGACGCCATTCAGCCAGCGCTTCACGAGCGGCCTGCTCATCCCCATGATCGAGCGCATCACGGATGCGCGTGAAGTTGTGGCTGAACTGGCGAAAGCCCAGCGTCACGTACAGCACCGCCACATTCCACAGCATGGCAACCGGCCAACCCACCCAGCGCATCAGCAGCCAGTACACCCCAACTGCCAGCAAGGCGGGAGGCACCACGGCCAGCCCCCAGGCTACCCATCCATGGTGTTCTCGTCCCGCATCAAAGTTGCGACGTACGGATACGGTCCACGCTCTGGCCCCCGCGTGAACGAGGTTATCGCGTGACAGAGGTCGGGCCTGCTCCAGCAGCAAGGCAAGCAAGATGGCGAAGAAGCTCATGGGACTATGATAGCGGCAAGCACTCACCGCGCTATGAGAGTTCTCTGATCTCAGGCAGTCATGAACCGGTAAAAATTGCGCAGCATGCCTGCGGTGGCACCCCAGATATAGCGCTCCTTCCCCCCATCGTCATAAGGCATGGAAAACCACTCCCGCTCCATGCCCTGCCACTGCAGGCGATGACGGCGATGGTTGGCCGGGTTCAGCAAAAAGCGCAGCGGCACCTCAAACACATCGGCCACCTCCTGCGGGTTGGGCCGCAAAGTGATGCGCGGGGAGATCAGCGCCACCACGGGCGTGACGATAAAAGCCGTACCCGTTTCATAGATCGGCAGGCTGCCCAGCACTTCCACGGCCGACGGCTCCAGCCCCACTTCCTCCTGCGCCTCGCGCAAGGCCGTCATGATGGGGTCGCGGTCTTCCGGATCCTGTTTGCCTCCGGGGAAAGCCACCTGCCCGGAATGCGTAGACAGCTGCTGCGTGCGCTGGGTGAGCAGCACCGTCAACTCTTCCCGCTGCACCACGGGCACCAGCACGGATGCAGGCACAGGCTGTCGCTGCGCAAAACGTGCTTCACGGCGCACCTCGGGCTGCCACTGCGGGGGCTGTGCAAAGCGCTGGCGCAAGGCTTGCGGCGTCATACCAGCCGCAGCAATCGCTGGCAGGTGCGCATCCGTGCCAACGACAGGCACCTGGCGTGGATCAAAGCTGGGAATACTGGCCGTCAGCGAGCTGAAGCGCTGGTTCGGAGAATCGTTGGAAGACAAGTGTCCCTCGGTACAGACATAAAAAAACCGCTACAGCGAACTGTAGCGGTTTTCTTCAGGAAAGACTGGCGCTGATTACTCAGCAGCAGCAACTGCAGCAGCCTTGCGCTGTGGCAGCTTTTCCTTGATACGTGCGGACTTACCGCTGCGCTCACGCAGGTAGTACAGCTTGGCACGACGCACGTCACCACGGCGCTTCACTTCGATCTTAGCGATCATAGGAGAGTAGGTCTGGAATGTACGTTCCACACCTTCGCCGGAGGAGATCTTGCGCACGATGAAAGCGCTGTTCAGACCACGGTTACGCTTAGCGATCACCACGCCTTCGTAGGCCTGGACACGCTTGCGGTTACCTTCCACCACATTCACGGACACGATGACGGTGTCACCAGGTGCGAAAGCGGGGATTTCCTTGTTCAGGCGAGCAATTTCTTCTTGCTCAAGAGTTTGGATCAGGTTCATGATTCATCCAAATCGATCTTGTCCGCGCCAGGATTGGCAAGCACCGGGATTGGTGCTATGGCTGCATTCAAACCGTTGCAGCGGCCGGATAGAGGATCGAAGATCCGGCAATTATAGCTGTTGTGCAATTTTTGCCAAAAACCCTTCGTCTTTGGCAGTGAGCAAGCCCTTGGCCCGTGCCTGCTCGATCAGCTCTGGCCGATGCAGGCTGGTGATCTTCAGACGCTGCTCACGGCGCCAGCGCTCGATATTGGCATGGTGGCCAGACAGCAGTTCTGGCGGCACTTCCTGCCCATTCCAGACTTCTGGACGTGTGTAGTGGGGGCAGTCCAGCAGGCCGTCGAGCGCGGGGTTGAAGCTGTCCTGCTGAAAGCTGCCTTCATCATTGAGCACGCCAGGCTGCAAACGCGCAATTGCATCCAGCATGACCATGGCCGCCAGCTCGCCACCCGAGAGCACAAAGTCACCCAGGCTGATCTGGTGCGTGACGTGCTTATCGATAAACCGCTGGTCGATGCCTTCGTAGCGACCACACAGCAAGATGGCGCCCTGGCTGTCGCTCCACTGCGCCACCACCTCATGCTTGAGCGTGGTGCCAATCGGAGAGAACAGCACGACGGGCACCGCTTCAGTCTCACCACTGTCAGCGCGCGCTGCACGGATGGCGTCCATGCAGTGCTGCAGCGGCTCGGCCATCATCACCATGCCAGGGCCGCCGCCAAAGGGACGGTCATCCACACGGCGGTAGTTGCCCTGGGCGTAATCACGCGGATTCCACAGATGCACGGCCACCTGCCCGGAGGCATAGGCACGACGCGTCACACCACTTTCCAGAAATGGGGCAAACAGCTCGGGGAACAGGGTGATGATGTCAAAGCGCATGTCAGATGGCCTCAGTAATCGGGCTGCCAGTCAGCCACAATGGTTTTCGCAGCCAGATCGACCTGGTCGATATACGCATCCACAAAGGGGATCATGCGCTCGCGCTCCTTGCCATCCTCTTCATAGCTGAGCACCAGCGTGGTCTGAGGGCCAGTCGCCAGCAAGTCCTTGACCGTACCCAGTGCCACACCTTCGCGGTTGCTGACCTTCAGGCCCAGCAAGTCCACCCAGTAGTACTCGCCGTCATCGGTTTTGGGGAAATGTTCGCGTGCAATGAACACACGGGCGCCGCGCAGCGCTTCCGCAGCATTACGGTCTGCTACGGCAGGCGAAGTCGCCACGATGGAGTCCGAATGAGGACGCGCCTGCTTCACAGGCAGCAGCACGGCACCTGCAAAATTCTTTGCCCCTTTTTCAGCGGGCAGCAAAAACCATTGCTTGGCGGTGAACAGGGCCTCAGGGTCAGCGCTGTAGGCAATGACCTTAAACCAGCCCTTCACACCCCAGGCATCCGCAATACGCCCTACCTCCACGGCATCGGCAGGCAGCGTGGTGGACTCAAGTTCAGGCATGTGGCTCATGGGTATCTATAAAAGGCAGAAGAAAAGAAAAAAACGGGTTCCGTCAGACAAGCCAACGGAACCCGTTTTCAATCAGCAGGACTGATTAAGCAGCAGCCTTGGCAGCAGCTTGCTTGATCAGGCGCTCCGCTGTGTCGGAAGCTTGAGCACCAACGCTCTTCCAGTAAGTCACGCGGTCCATAGCCAAACGCAGGCCTTCTTCAGCGCCACGGGCGTTAGGGTTGTAGAAACCCAAGCGCTCGATGAAAGCACCGTCACGACGCACGCGCTTGTCAGCAACAACGATATTGAAGAACGGACGAGCCTTGGAGCCGCCGCGGGAGAGTCGAATAACGACCATGATTTATCCTTCGGGTGGTCGCAGCAAATTTACTGCAAGTGTTTTTCACGGCGTTTGAGACACGCGACATGGCCACCCGGCCAGCGACACGCCGAAAACTAAAGATTATATAGGGTTCTGATTTTTATGCCTACCATCCGGGCAAGCCAGCCTTTAGATTTACCGGCTATTACGGCCATTTACCGACACCATGTACTGCACGGCACGGGCAGCTTTGAAACCGAACCTCCGTCGCTCCAAGAAATGTCGCAACGCCGCCAGGATGTGCTCGACAAGCAACTCCCCTGGCTGGTGGCCGAAGATGAGGACGGCAGCATCCTTGGCTACGCCTATGCCAACTGGTTCAAGCCACGTCCGGCGTTTCGCTTTTCTGCGGAAGACTCCATCTATGTGGCCGAGCATGCCCGTGGCCGGGGCATTGGCCGCCTGCTGCTCGAAGCCCTGTGCCGCGAGTGCGAAGCCGCTGGCGTGCGCAAACTGATTGCGGTGATTGGCGACAGCAGCAACGCGGGCTCCATTGGCGTGCACCGCGCAATGGGCTTTGAGCACGCAGGCACGCTGCGCAATGTGGGCTGGAAGTTGGAGCGCTGGCTGGATGTGGTGATGATGGAAAAAAGCCTGGGTGCGGGCTCCAGCACCGCGCCAGTCTGAGCTCTATTCAAAAAAGAGAGCATCTAGCGCTGAAATAAAAAGGACTTCAAGGCAAAAACACCTTAAAGTCCTTTATTTTCAAGCGCTAGCAGCTTCGTTTTTGCTAGCTTATCAAAGCGACTTAATACAGCTGCAGGCTGATCCAGTATGCAATCGCGGCCACAAAGGCACTGGCGGGGATGGTCAGAATCCAGGCCCACACAATATTGCCCGCTACACCCCAGCGCACGGCACTCATGCGCTGCGTAGAACCCACGCCCACGATAGCGCCGGTGATGGTGTGCGTAGTCGACACAGGCACGCCCAGCATGGTGGCCGTGAACAGCGTGATCGCGCCGCCCGTTTCAGCACAGAAACCACCCACAGGCTTGAGCTTGGTGATCTTCTGGCCCATGGTCTTGACGATACGCCAGCCACCGAACATGGTGCCCAGGCCAATTGCTGCATAGCAGCTCACAATCACCCACATGGGAGGAGATGTATCGCCCGAAGACATATAGCCCGTAGCCAGCAGCAGCAGCCAGACGATACCGATGGTCTTTTGCGCATCGTTACCACCGTGGCCCAGCGAGTACGCACCGGCAGACACCAGCTGCAGGCGACGGAACCACTTATCCACCTTGTTGGGGCGTGCACGGCGGCAAATCCAGGCCACGATCACCATCAGCAGCGAACCGAAGACAAAGCCCAGCAATGGCGAGATAAAGATAAAGGCAACGGTCTTGATCAGGCCAGCAGCAATCAAGGGCGTAGTGCCGGCCTTGGCAACCACCGCACCGACGATGCCACCGATGAGCGCGTGCGAAGAGCTCGATGGAATGCCGTAGTACCAGGTAATCAGGTTCCAGACAATGGCACCCGCCAGCGCACCGAACACCACATGGGTGTCCACGATGTCAGGGGTCACAATGCCCTTGCCCACCGTCGCAGCTACGCTCAGGTGAAAGACAAAAATTGCTACAAAGTTGAAAAAGGCGGCAAACACCACGGCCTGCGTGGGTTTGAGAACGCCCGTAGAGACAACGGTTGCAATGGAGTTCGCCGCATCATGAAACCCGTTCATGAAGTCGAAAATCAGCGCCATTGCCACCAGCAAAATGACCACCCACAGGGCAGCTTGTACGGTTTCCATGATCAGGAGTCTCTGTGCTGGTCAATCAGGAGTTTTCGAGGACGATGCCCTCGATGATGTTGGCAACGTCTTCGCACTTGTCGGAGATGGTTTCCATCAGTTCGTACACGGCCTTGAGCTTGATCAGTTCACGCACGTCTTCTTCTTCACGGAACAGCTTGCTCATGGCTGCGCGCAGCACGCGGTCAGCGTCCGACTCCAGACGGTCGATTTCTTCGCAGGTCTTGATGGCCGCTTCCACGTTGTCGGGATTTGCAATATTGCCCAGCAGCTTGACGGCATCGCTCAGGCGCTCGCAGCACTTGACGCTCAGATCGGTCAGGCGGTGGATTTCCTCATTCATGCTGCGGATGTCATACAGCGCCATGGCTTCGGCCGAGTCCTGGATCAGGTCAGCCACATCGTCCATGCCATTGATCAGGCTGTGGATGTGCTCACGGTCCAGTGGCGTGATGAAGGTCTGGTGCAGCGTCTTGGTGACTTCGTGTGTCACGCGGTCTGCGGCACGCTCTGCGTTATCCACATCGCTGATGTACTTTTCGCGCAAGTGCGGATCGTTGTAGTTAGCGACCAGCTGCGAAAACGCGCGAGCAGCTTCAACGATGCGATCCGCATGTTGGTTGAACATTTCAAAAAAGTTGCCTTCGCGCGGCAAGAGTTTGCCAAACAGCATGGACATTCCCCAAAGATGATGTGCAGGTAAAAGTTAAGCAGTCCCGCCACCATGAAGCGTAGGCTGCTGAAATATTTGGTTGTACGGCAAGCGCGCAGAAAAAAGTGCCTCGCCGACCAGTGACTGCAAAGCGCCACGACATGACGCCGATTGCAGGTGCATGGAACTTCAGAAATTCTCCATGACAACCGCATGAAGATTGGATGAATTTTTTATGACATTTCTGTGACAACACCCAAACCCGAACAGGGCTATGTAAGTGCCAGCTTCATTTGAATCGCTGATGAATTATGCACACAGACATATTTCCATGCAGCGATCATCAGGATGCAAAAAACGTTGCTGCACCGCAACAAATTTAAACATTGAGCCCTGGCCAGTCATAAAAACAGGCACGGATGCTGCACATCCATGCTTTAGCGCGGCGGTTTGCGCTGCTGCGGCGACTGTGCATTGAGCTGCTGCAGACGGGCCAGCTTGTCAGCAATCTTGATCTCCAGCCCGCGTGGCACGGGCTGGTAAAAATGCGGGTTGTCCATGCCCTCGGGGAAGTAATCCTCACCCGCCGCAAAGGCCTCGGGTTCGTCATGCGCATAGCGGTAGCCCTTGCCCCAGTCCATGTCTTGCATCATCTTGGTCGGTGCATTGCGCAGGTGCATGGGAATGGGGCGTGTGCCTTCGGTCTTGACCAGCGCCTTCATCTGGTTGTAGGCCTTGTAGCCTGCATTGCTCTTGGGCGCCACTGCCAGATAGATCACCGCCTGGGCCAGCGCCAGCTCCCCTTCGGGGCTGCCCAGGCGCTCGTAGGTGGCGGCTGCATCATTGGCAATCTGCATGGCGCGCGGGTCTGCCAGGCCAATGTCTTCCCAGGCCATGCGCACAATACGCCGTGCCATGTAGCGCGGATCTGCCCCACCGTCGAGCATGCGGCACAGCCAATACAGCGCAGCGTCGGGGTCGGAGCCGCGCACCGACTTGTGCAGCGCGCTGATGCTGTCGTAGAACTGCTCCCCTCCCTTGTCATAGCGGCGCATGCGCTCGCCCAGCACCTGCAGCAGCCAGGCATCGGTAATGCTTGCCACCCCGGCCTGCTCGGCCGTGATGGACAGCGTCTCCAGCGTGTTGAGCAGGCGGCGAGCATCGCCGTCCGCATAGGCAATCAGGCGCTCCAGCGCTTCATCTTCAATAGCTGGAACCGCTTTCAGCGCCTGCGCCTTGGTCACAATCTGCTTCAAATCCTCCGGCGTCAGACTTTGCAGCACATAGACCGCGGCGCGCGACAGCAGCGCAGAGTTCACCTCGAACGACGGGTTTTCCGTGGTCGCTCCAATAAAGGTGAACAAGCCGCTTTCCACATGCGGCAAAAAGGCATCCTGCTGGCTTTTGTTGAAGCGGTGCACTTCATCCACAAACACAATGGTGGACTGGGGCATCAGGCCGCTGCGTGCAGCTTCGGCCTTTTCTACGGCTTCGCGGATGTCCTTGACGCCGCCGAGCACGGCACTGATGGTCAGAAACTGCGCATCAAAGGCATCAGCCATGAGGCGCGCAATCGTGGTCTTGCCCACGCCCGGCGGGCCCCAGAGGATGCAGCTGTGGGGGCGACCCGACTCAAAAGCCAGCCGCAGCGGCATGCCTTCACCCAGCACATGCTGCTGGCCAACCACCTCGCTCAGATGGCGAGGGCGCAGACGCTCGGGAAGGGGTTGGTACAAGCCATCGGCTTTGATATCACGCAAATCAGCCTCGTTCTTACCGGGTATTACAAAAGCCGCCATATAACAGATGTTTATATGGTGCAGAATCAGTGTTTCATCGGATCTTTGCATGTTTTGCGCGATGGCCACCACCACCGCCCAACAACACTGCTTGTTCGTTCCGCGAAGCCACAAGCTTAAACGGCACGAATCTTCCCTGCTCCGCTTGCAGTCGCTGCGACCCTCGACTGCAACGCATCTGAGAGCCAGCGCTGGCTGCCATCTGCATGCAGCTGCTGACGCTGCGCTCACAAAGTCCGTGAATCATCGCTTGTTCTAACACCAGACTGCAGCACCACGGTGCCACGGTTGCTGAGGTATTTCGGTTTTTCGTATGAAAACACTCAAGACGCGGGACATCATTGCCCTCGGATTCATGACATTTGCGCTGTTTCTCGGCGCTGGCAACATCATTTTTCCTCCCAGCGTAGGCCTGGCCGCAGGTGAGTTCCAGTGGTCGGCAGCGCTTGGCTTTTTGCTGACAGCCGTGGGCCTGCCGCTGCTGGGCGTCATTGCGCTGGCACGTGTGGGCGGCGGTCTGGATACCCTGACCCACCCTATCGGCAAGCTGGCTGGCACCCTGATGGGCCTGGCCATCTACCTGACGATTGGCCCCTTCTTTGCCACACCGCGTACGGCCACCGTGTCGTTTGAGGTGGGCATGGCGCCCTTCACGGGCAACACCCCGGAAGCCCTGCTGATCTTCACCATTGGCTACTTCTTGCTGGTGATGGTGCTGGCACTGTTCCCCGGCAAGCTGATGGACAACATCGGCAAGATCATCACCCCTGCGCTGATTGCTGTGCTGGCCATTCTGGGCATTGCCGCCTTCGTGGCGCCTGCGGGTGACATCGCCGCCCCTGCAGCCGCCTATGACGCCGCAGGCAAGGCACTGGCACAGGGCTTTCTGATGGGCTATCAGACCATGGATGCGCTGGCATCACTGGTGTTTGGCATCCTGATTGTGGCTTCCATCAAGGCCGCAGGCGTCACGGACACCCGTCTGCACACCCGCTACACCATCTATGCCGGCATCATTGCTGCGCTGGGTCTGGGTCTGGTCTATGTCTCGCTGATCTATCTGGGTGCCATGAGCGGCACCACCGTGCCTGCGGATGCCAGCGGCGTGCAGATTCTGACCCTCTATGTAGAGCGCACTTTTGGTACCAGCGGCATTGTGCTGCTGGCGGCCGTGATTTTGCTGGCCTGCCTGACCACAGGCGTGGGCCTGGTCAGCGCCTGCTCGGCCTACTTCAGCCAGCTGCTGGGCGTGAAGTACCGCACCGTGGTGGTGGTGATGTCGGTGTTCTGCGCCGCCGTGGCCAACCAGGGCCTGGCCCAGCTGATTGCCGTGGCCGTACCCGTGCTGGTGCTGATCTACCCCGTAGCCATTGCCCTGATTGCACTGGGCCTGCTGTCCAAGCTGTGGCGCCATAAGGCACGCGTATTCATTCCCGCGATGAGCACTGCGCTGGTCTTTGGCCTGATTGACGGCGCCAAGGCCGCTGGCCTGAACGTGCCCGAGGTGTTTGCCTCGCTGCCTGGCAGCGAAGTAGGCCTGGGCTGGCTGGTGCCCGTGCTGGTGGTCATGGTGGTGGCAGGCGTGCTGGATCGCGTTCGCGCCATTCCTGCCAAGGCTTAAGCGCCTCACAAAGCCTGCTGCTTCAGCAAAAAAGCCCTGCGGACATGCCCTCCGCAGGGCTTTTTTTCATAGCCACTATCAAAAGAAAAGCTGCCAGCACTTATAAATCAATGACTTCAGATATAAAAGTATCTGAAACCCTCTAATTTCAAGCGCTAGCAGCTATTGCTTTGAAAGCATGCATCGGCATCTGATTTACTGCTGCACGATGTCTGCACCTGCAGGCACTTCAAATCGGAAATTCACCGCGGGCAGGGAAGGCAGCACCTGCATCTGCTCAAAGCGGATCACAGAGCGCTGACCAAAGCTGTCCAGAATGTCCATGGCAGCCAGCGTAGAACCCTGAAAGCCTACGCGCACGCTCTTGAGCTGGCTGTCTGCCTCACGCGGCTCGGCCTCCACCCATTCCAGGCCATCCGCTGCAGGCAATGCCTTCAGATGAAAAGTCTTTTGCAGCGCCCCCACGTCATTGGCCGAAGCCAGCACCGCCGCAGGCGTGCTGCCCAGCGCATCAGCCTGTCTGCGCTGGGTGACCTGGTTCAGGTCTACGTCATACAGCCAGACGTTGTTGCCGTCCGCCACAATGGTCTGCTCAAAAGGCTTGGCGTAGACAAACTTGAACTGGCCCGGACGCTGAAATTCAAAACTGCCGCTGCTGACCTTGCTGCGCGCCGTCTCGCCTTCCCTTGCAGGGGCTGTCACCGTCTGCGTGAACTGCGCCTGCCCAGCCTTGGCCGTGCGCATGAATTGCTCCAGGCTCTGCAGCCCATCCGCCCAGGCCGCCAATGGCAGCAGACCCAGCAGCACCCATGCGCCTATGCTTTGTTTCTTCATGACAACTGTCTTTCTCTTTATTCCGGCCGTGCTGGCATCAGCACTTCGCGCTGGCCGCTGGCCGTCAGTGCGCTGACCAGCCCTGCTTTTTCCATCTGCTCCAGCAGATTGGCCGAACGGTTGTAGCCAATACGCAGCTTGCGCTGCACGTAGGAAATACTGGCCTTGCGGTCTTTCAGCACAATTTCCACGGCCTGGTCATACATGGGGTCACGCTCTCCGCCGACTTCGCCGTCGCCGTCCACGCCGCCCTCTTCAGAGGTGGCGGCCTCCAGCACGCCGTCGATGTAATCAGGCTCGCCCTGCTCTTTCAGATAACTTACCACGCGGTGCACTTCATCGTCCGACACAAACGCGCCGTGCACGCGGATGGGCAGACCTGTGCCGCTGGCCATGTAGAGCATGTCCCCCATGCCCAGCAGGCTCTCGGCACCCATCTGGTCCAGCACGGTGCGGCTGTCAATCTTGGACGAAACCTGAAAAGCAATACGTGTCGGAATGTTGGCCTTGATCAGGCCGGTAATCACGTCCACGCTGGGGCGCTGCGTGGCCAGAATCAGGTGGATACCCGCTGCACGCGCCTTCTGGGCCAGACGGGCAATCAGCTCTTCAATCTTCTTGCCGACCACCATCATCAGGTCTGCCAGCTCATCGATCACGATGACGATGTGCGGCAGGCGGTCCAGCGGCTCGGGCTGCTCTGGCGTCAGGCTGAAGGGGTTGCCAATGCTCTCGCCCTTGGCCTTGGCTTCGCTGATCTTGGTGTTGTAGCCCGCCAGATTGCGCACGCCCAGCTTGGACATGAGCTTGTAACGGCGCTCCATCTCAGCCACGCACCAGTTCAGGCCGTTGGCAGCCTGTTTCATATCGGTCACCACAGGCGCCAGCAGGTGCGGGATGCCTTCGTAGACCGACATTTCCAGCATCTTGGGGTCGATCATGAGCAGGCGCACTTCCTTGGGGTCTGCCTTGTACAGCAGCGACAAAATCATGGCATTGATACCCACGGACTTGCCGGAGCCGGTCGTGCCCGCCACCAGCACGTGGGGCATCTTGGCCAGGTCAGCCACCACGGGTTTGCCTTCGATGTCCTTGCCCAGGCCAATGGTCAGCAGGCTCTTGGCCTCGTGGTAGACCTGCGAGCCCAGCACTTCCGACAGGCGAATCGACTGGCGCTTGGCATTGGGCAATTCCAGCGCCATGTAGTTCTTGCCGGGAATGGTCTCGATCACGCGGATAGACACCAGCGACAGCGAGCGCGCCAGATCCTTGGCCAGATTCACAATCTGCGAACCCTTCACGCCCGTGGCCGGTTCAATCTCGTAGCGCGTGACCACAGGGCCGGGCGTGGCCTGCACCACGCGCACTTCCACGCCAAAGTCCTTGAGCTTTTTCTCAATCAGGCGGCTGGTCATCTCCAGCGTCTCAGGAGCGACGGTTTCCTGCTTGACCGGAGCGGCATCGAGCAGATCAATCTGCGGCAGGTGACCGTCCTGCATCTGCGTGTCCTGAAACAGCGGCTTCTGGCGCTCCTTGAGCACGCGCTCACTGGGCACTGCAGGCGCTGCCGTGGGGGTGATGATGAGCACAGGCTCATGCTGGTGCACGTCATCCAGCTCCTGGCGCACTTCTTCCACCACTTTTTCACGCTCACGCGCGGCCTTGCGGCCTTCGGCCGTGTCCTTGATCTTTTCGCGCTTTTGCTGGTTCAGGCGCACCGCCGCTTCAATGGCCGCGCCCAGCTTTTCTGCCACGCTGCCCCAGGAAAAGCGGAACACCAGAGCCAGGGCCAGCACCATCAGCACAATGCCAATCAGGCCCGAGCCCGTAAAGCCCAGCCAGCGCACCGCCCCCAAGCCCAGCGCATAACCAAGCACGCCACCGGCATGGCCGGGCAGCAGGTCTTCAAAACGGTACAGGCGCGACCACTCCAGCATGCAGCTCACGGCCAGCAGCAAGCCCACACCGGCCCACCACTTCATGCGCTCACGCACAGAGGTGATTTCCATGCTCTGCCCGCGCACCCAGCGCAAGGCAGAACTGCCCAGCGTATAGCCCGCAATCAGCAGCAGCCACCACACGGACATGCCAAAACCAAAATAGCAGGCATCCGCCAGCAGCGCGCCCGAGCGGCCCAGCCAGTTATGGACGATGCCGCCATCACCGCTGCCCGAGGTAGACCATGCCGGATCGGTGCCGGAATAGCTCAACATGGCCAGCAGCCAGAACAGCAATCCCAGAGCACCTGCGATCAGGCAGATCTCATGACCAAACCGCGCCAAGCCATATCTGGGCGCAGATGGTGAAGAATTGGCATTCAATGCATTCGAGGAATAAGTCATACGCAGGCGGAAGCTTACCTTAGGCGCGCAGCCCACTACACAAACGGTTGCAACGCCAGTGCAAGCACTTGCAACATACAGGGCACTGTCTGACAGACGTGGCGCTATACAAGCCTGTCCGTACACTGCTTGCCCTGGCTCAACAGGCTGGCAGTTCCTTGTCGCAAGCAGCCTGTGTTTACAGGCATGCGCCGCAGGGACTCCGCCAGCTTTCTACAATGCCAGCGTATCCCATGCAAGCCATGACTGTGGCATGCATCTGGGCTGGCCCGTGTGTTCAACCGTGTTGCGCCAAGTGCGCAGCACCTTCTTCGAAAAGCAACATGTCCACCAACCAACACGCCAAAGTTCTGATCCTGGGCTCCGGCCCTGCCGGTTACACCGCTGCCATCTACGCTGCGCGTGCCAACCTCAACCCCATGCTGGTCACGGGCATGGCGCAAGGCGGTCAGCTCATGACCACCACCGAAGTGGACAACTGGCCTGCCGACGTCAACGGCGTGCAAGGCCCTGAGCTGATGCAGCGCTTCATGGAGCACGCCGAGCGCTTCAAGGCCCAGCTGGTGTTTGACCACATCCACAGCGTGGATCTGTCCAAGCGCCCCTTCACCCTGCAGGGCGACAGCGGCACCTACACCTGTGACAGCCTGATCATTGCCACCGGCGCATCGGCCAAGTACCTGGGCCTGCCCTCCGAAGAAGCCTTCATGGGCCGTGGCGTTTCCGGCTGCGCGACCTGCGACGGTTTCTTCTACCGCGACCAGCCCGTGTGCGTGGTCGGCGGCGGCAACACAGCCGTGGAAGAGGCGCTGTACCTGTCCAATATTGCCTCCAAGGTCACTGTCATCCACCGCCGCGACAAGTTCACGGCCGAGCCCATCCTGGTCGACAAGATGATGGACAAGGTCAAGGAAGGCAAGATTGAGCTCAAGACCCACTTCACACTGGATGAAGTGCTGGGCGACCAGTCGGGCGTGACCGGCGTGCGCATCAAGCACACGCAGGATGGCCACACCGAAGACATCACGCTGCAAGGCTGCTTCATCGCCATCGGCCACTCGCCCAACACCGAGATCTTCAAGGGTCAGCTGGAGATGGAAAACGGCTACATCGTCACCCAGGGCGGTCACAAGGGCTTTGCCACACAGACCAGCGTGCCCGGCGTGTTTGCTGCGGGTGACGTGCAGGACAGCGTCTACCGCCAGGCCATCACCAGCGCAGGCACAGGCTGCATGGCAGCACTGGATGCCCAGCGCTTCCTGGAACAGGAATAAACGGCCGCGCACAGGTAATACCCTGCAGCCTTAGGCCCATTTAGACAAAGCCCGTATAATCGCGGGCTTTGCTGCATTTGGCCTTGGCGCACCAGCGTCTGGCACACGGTGCTACAAATCGGGTTACCGCCACCCATTAATTGGCGAGGTGAGGTTGTCGACACATTGCTTTGCGCAACGCAGAGCCCCGGAGTCGGCGGCCGTTTCAAATATCGGAGTGTCCAAATGGCACGCGTATGTGAAGTTACGGGCAAGAAGCCCATGGTGGGCAACAACGTTTCCCACGCCAACAACAAGACCAAGCGTCGTTTCCTGCCTAACCTGCAGTACCGTCGTTTCTGGGTTGAAAGCGAAAACCGCTGGGTGCGTCTGCGCGTTTCTAGCGCTGCTCTGCGCCTGATCGACAAGAACGGCATCGACTCCGTGCTCGCAGACATGCGCGCCCGTGGCCAGGCTTAATTTCCACTGAAGGAGAATCAACATGGCTTCCAAAGGCGGACGCGAAAAGATCAAGCTGGCTTCGACTGCTGGCACAGGTCACTTCTACACCACGACCAAGAACAAGAAGACGATGCCTGAAAAGATGTCGATCATCAAGTTCGACCCCAAGGCTCGCAAGCACGTCGAGTACAAGGAAACCAAACTGAAGTAATTCAGTCTTTGCTTTTACAAAAAAACCGCCTTCGCATCTGCGCTGGCGGTTTTTTGTTGCCTGCGTGCCCGGCAGTGGCTTGTACGCTGCCTACAATCAGTGCTGTGACCAGCTGCTTCAGCTGGTCACATACGTTCTCAGGGCGGGGTGCAATTCCCCACCGGCGGTAAGCAGCCCTGACTGCAAGCCCGCGAGCGCCTGGATGGCTCCAGCCATGCAGGGTCAGCAGATCTGGTGTAACTCCAGAGCCGACGGTCAAAGTCCGGATGAAAGAGCAACGTGAAGATAGTTCTCTCCCAGCCGAGAGGCCTGTGTGCGCATGCACGCTGGTCTTTCTGCTATGTCTGCCTTCGCGCGCCCTGATTCATTTGTTGTTCTCTCTTGTGCAGACACAGACCATGAATCAGACCATGACCCACACCATTGCTTCCAACGCAGCCTTGCAACAGGCCCGCATCGCCATCATCAGCGCCAACTGGCACAGCGATGTCGTGCACCAGGCCCGCGATGCCTGCGCACGCCAGCTGCAGACGCTCGGCGTAGCGCCCGCCCGCATCCATCAGATTGAAGTCCCCGGTGCCTTTGAAATTCCGCTGATGGCCAAGAAGCTGGCCGAATCTGGCAAGTTTGACGCAGTG
The DNA here is from genome assembly GCF_002056725.1 of Comamonas kerstersii. Classification (NCBI taxonomy): domain Bacteria; kingdom Pseudomonadati; phylum Pseudomonadota; class Betaproteobacteria; order Burkholderiales; family Comamonadaceae; genus Comamonas; species Comamonas kerstersii. The sequence goes on from NZ_CP020121.1 coordinate 568,250, forward strand.
ATTGGCTGCGCCGTGATTGTGAACGGTGGCATCTACCACCATGAGTTTGTCTCAACCGCCGTGGTTGATGGTCTGATGCGCGTACAGCTAGGCACCGGCGTGCCTGTCTTCTCGGTAGCACTGACGCCCTACAACTTCCAGCCTTCGGAAGACCTGCAAGGCTTCTTCCGCCAGCATTTCATCAAAAAGGGGATGGAAGCTGCCGATGCCTGCGCGCAGACACTGGCAGCACATGCGAATGTTGACGCCCTGCTCAGCGAAACAGTACAGGCCTGAATCACACCCCAGACTCGCTGCGGCCCCGATGGCATCACAGCAGCTCCAGCACTTTCTCCGGTGGACGGCACAGTGCCGCCCCCTTGGGGGTGACGACGATGGGGCGGTTGAGCAGCACCGGGTGCTGGGCCACAGCCATGATCAGCTGCTCATCCGTCACCGCTGGGTTGTCCAGCCCCAGTTCCTTGAACACAGCTTCCTTGCTGCGCAGCAACTCACGCACGGGAACACCAATGTGAGCCACCAGCTCCGACAGCTCAGGCGCCGTCAACGGCGTGGCGATGTAATCCACGATATTTGGCTCAATGCCCTTGTCACGCAGAATTTGCAGGGCGCCGCGCGAATTGCTGCAGCGGTTGTTGTGAAAAATGGTGATGTCGCTCATAGGATGCCTAGTCTATGCGCTGCGCGCGGCTTTGAAGCCGCCAATACCCAGCAGCAGCCAGGCCAGCATCAGACAGCTGCCACCCCAGGGCACCAAAGGACGAAAAGCCTCAACCCCAGTCAGTGTGCGCAGATAGATCAAGCCACTGAACAAGAGCACACCCAGCACAAACAGCCCGCCAGACGCACAGATCCAGCGATTGCCGCGCCCTGTAAGCGCCAGCATGCCCACACCCAGCAAGGCCAGCGCATGGAACATCTGCTGCTGTACAGCCATCTGCAGCGAAGCGCGTGTGGCCTCTCGCACCGTAGCATCTGCAATAAAGCCCAAACCATGCGAAGCATAGGCGGCCATGGCCACGCCCGTCACACCCAACAAGGCTGCCGCAGGAATCCAGAATTTGTACATAAAAGCTTTCAATCTGTCATGACCGCAACTTGCTGCGGCTTCGAAACAGGGCTTGCCTGGGCTACAGCCACCAGCGATGGCTGGCGCAGCGCCTCGACACGGTCACGCAGATCCTGGGCCCATACCCGGCGATCCCGGCCATTGGCTTTTTCTGGTGTGCCATAGCGGACCACTGCTACTAGGTGCTCGGTCTGAATGGTGCGCCACAGGCTGCGCAGCATGGGCTCGTCTTCATAGGCCTCGCAGGGCACAAAGGAGCGCTCACCCGTGCGTGCATCCACAAAGGTCATGGCTACGGGCTGCACGGCTGCATCGGCATCAATGGCAGCCTGCAGCATATTGCCGTGAAACGGCAGCAGTTCACGACCATTGCCTGTCGTGCCTTCGGGGAAGACGGTGAGGATGTCACCGTTGCGCAGCGCCTGCGTCATGCTCTGCACCGTGCGCTGCGTGTCACGGCGCGAGCTGCGCTGCACAAACAGCGTGCCCGCCGCACGTGCCAGATGGCCGACGATGGGCCAGTTGGCAATCTCTGCCTTGGAGATAAAACGGCAGTGGCGTGCCGCATGCAAAGTGGGAATATCCAGCCAGGACTGGTGGTTGGCCACCAGCAGCACAGGACCCTGTGCCACAGGCTGTCCCTCGATGTGCAGCGCAATACCTGCCCTGCTTAAAAACTCTCGTGCCCAGTTTTCCACCATGCGCTGCTGTTGCTGCGCATCCAGATGGTCAAGTCCCTGGCGTGCGGTGCGCACACCCTTGAGTGCATGCCACAGCATGCGCGAAAAACGTCCAACTGCACGCAGAGTTCCTGCCATCAAGCTCTCCCACTTTGTGTTTGCGGTTACACCCTCTTGTTCATCCTCAGCACACGGCTGCGCACTCGCACGCAACGGCTCTGCAGCCACCAGCAAGCCAAAGCCTGCCGGTGATGCGATCAAGGCTTAGTTGCGCTCAAACGCGATATGGCCATTGACCATGGTCAGCTGCACGCGTGCAGGCACTTCATAGCCTGTAAACGGTGTGCTCTTGCCCTGGCTGACCAGGGCCTGTGGCGTGACAGTCCATGCCTGCTGCGGATTAACCACGCACAGGTCGGCCACGCCGCCTTCTACCAGCTGACCCAGGCTGGCCTGCAAGGTTCCCAGCGCGCTGCCCAGCAGACGTGCAGGAGCAGCGGTCACCACTTCCAGCGCACGCAGCAGCGGCACATTCTGGTCTTGCGACCACTTGACAGCCAACGACAGCAGCAGCTCCACGCCAGTGGCACCAGCTTCTGCCTCTGCAAAAGGCAGCACCTTGGCGTCATCATCGACCGGGCAGTGGTCAGACACCAGCGCATCAATCGTGCCATCGGCCAGGGCGGCAGACAGCGCCTCGCGGTCGCGCTGCTGGCGCAGCACGGGAATCAGGCGTGCGCTGCTGTCAAAGTAGCCGATGTCATTTTCCGTCAGATGCAGGCTGTTGATGGACACGTCTGCCGTCACATTCATGCCCTCAGCCTTGGCCTTGCGCACCAGCTCCACGCCAGCGGCGCTGGAAATACGGCACAGGTGCACGCGGGTCTGCGAGCCACGGATCAACTCAAAAATCGTGTGCAGGGCAATGGTCTCGGCCGCCACAGGCACGCCGGACAAGCCCATGCGTGTGGCCAGCGCACCGCTGGCAGCCACGCCCTTGCCCAGGTCCTTATCCTGGGGACGCAGCCACACGGCATAGCCAAAGGTGTTGGCGTAGCTCAGCGCACGGCTGAGCGTGGTGATGCTGGACAGGGGCGTATCCGCCTGACCAAAGGCCACGCAGCCTGAATCAGACAGCTCTGCCATTTCCGTCAGCACTTCACCCTGGAGGCCCTTGGTCAGCGCCCCCATGGGGAAGACGCGCGACTGGTGCAGCTTTTCAGCACGCAGCTTGAGCATTTCCACCAGTCCCTGCTCGTCCAGCACGGGGTCGGTATCAGGCAGGCACACAAGGCTGGTCACACCACCAGCCACGCTGGCCGCCATTTCGGACGTCAGCATGTCTTCGTGCTCATGACCGGGTTCACGCAGGCGCACCGCCAGGTCCACCAGACCGGGCAGTACCCACTGGCCAGAAGCATCAATCACACGGTCTGCTTCAAAGCCTGCAGGCAGCTGACCAATGGCCAGCACACGGCCAGAAGCCACGGCCACATCACATACCTGGTCAAAACCACGGGCCGGATCAATCACGCGGCCGTTTTGAATCAAGATTTTCATGGTTACATACCAAATTGGCCTCTAGCGCTTATCCAGCAAGCGCTAGTAGCTATCAAAACAATTATGCTTCGTTGCCTGCGACGATAGACATGACCGCCATACGCACGGCAATACCAAACGTCACCTGCGACAGAATCACGGCCTGCGGGCCATCGACCACGGCGGAGTCAATCTCCACGCCGCGGTTGATGGGGCCAGGGTGCATGACGATGGCATCGGGCTTGGCCAGTGCCAGGCGCTTTTCGGTCAGGCCAAAGCTCTTGAAGTATTCCTGGCTCGAAGGCAGCAGCGCGCCGCTCATGCGCTCGTTCTGCAAACGCAGCATGATGATGACGTCGCAGTCCTTGATACCTTCTTCCAGGTTGTGGAAGACGCGCACGCCCATGCTGCTCATGTCGGAGGGCACCAGGGTACGAGGCCCCACCACGCGCACTTCAGCAGCGCCCAGCGTGGTCAGCGCATGGATGTCAGAGCGCGCCACGCGCGAGTGCAGCACATCGCCCACGATGGCCACGCGCAGGTTGGAGAAGTCCTTCTTGTAGTGACGGATGGTGTACATGTCCAGCAGACCCTGTGTGGGGTGTGCGTGACGGCCGTCACCGGCATTGACCACGTGCACATGGGGTGCCACGTGCTGGGCAATCAGGTAAGGCGCACCGGACTCGCTGTGGCGCACGACAAAAATATCGGCCGCCATGGCCGAGAGGTTGTCGATGGTGTCCAGCAGGGTCTCGCCCTTGGCGGTCGAGGAGCGGGCAATGTCCAGATTGAACACGTCAGCCGACAGGCGCTTGGCCGCGATCTCAAACGTGGTGCGCGTGCGTGTACTGTTTTCAAAGAACAGATTGAACACGCTCTTGCCACGCAGCAGCGGCACTTTCTTGACTTCACGGTCATTGACGCTGACGAAGTTCTCAGCGGTGTCCAGAATTTGGGTCAGGATGTCTTTGGACAATCCCTCCGTGGAGAGCAGGTGGATCAGCTCGCCGTTCTTGTTCAGTTGGGGGTTGTTGCGCTTGTACAGCACGTTCATGCCTCTTTGACTTCAAATTGGAAGGTGCCGTCTTCTGTGCGTGCCAGCGCCAGCGACTGGCTGGCGGGCAGCGCCACGCGTGCGGCGGCAAATTCGGCGGCCACTGGCAGCTCACGGCCACCACGGTCCACCAGCACGGCCAGGCGCACGCTTGCTGGGCGGCCATAGTCGTACAGCTCGTTCAAAATGGCACGCACGGTGCGGCCGGTGTAGAGCACATCGTCCAGCACCAGAATGTCAGCGCCGTTCACATCAAAGTCCAGCTGTGTCTGCACGCTCTGCGCCATGCCACGCTGGGCAAAGTCATCGCGGTGCAGGGCCGAGGACAGCACGCCGGGCTTGCCGGGCAGGCCCAGGTCCTTGTGCAGTCGTTCTGCCAGCCAGGCACCACCCGAGGCCACGCCTGCCAACTGGGTGTTCGGTCCCATCAGACTGCGCACGCCGCGCAGCAGCTCACGGTACAGGGCTTCGGCGTCCAGCACCAAAGAACCAGCGGAAAGACTCATGCAATGCTCCTCAAAAATTGCTCCAGGATGATGCATGCCGACGCAGCATCGGCATCTTTGGCACCACCGGCCAGGGCTTCGGTAGTACTGTAGCGCTCATCCACTTCATAAACAGGCAGGTTAAAGCGCCCGCGCAGCTGGCGGCCAAACTTCAGCGCCTTGGCCGTGTTCTCGTGCGGTGCGCCATCCGGGTGGTAAGGCACACCAATGACCAGCGCCTGTGGCTGCCACTCCTTGATCAGTTTCTCAATGGCTACAAAGCGTGCATCTGCGCCTTCGGCCTTGATGGTGGGCAGCGGACTGGCTGCGCCAAACACACGGTTGCCCGAAGCGCAGCCCGTGCGCTTGGTGCCGAAGTCAAAGGCCAGTAACTGCTGCACATGCGCAGGAATGACCACGGCCTTGTCAGCAGCATTGCCGGGCCGTGGAAGGGAAGTATCGGGGGTCATGCGCGACCTGCTTCGGGAGAGAGCATCCAGGGCTGCAGGCCCAGCAGGCTCAAGGCTTTGTTGTAGCGCTCTTCGGCGGGGGTGTCGAAGATCACCTGGGGGTCGGCGTGCACCGTCAGCCAGGCGTTTTCACCCAGCTCGGACTCCAGCTGTCCTTCACCCCAGGAGGCATAGCCCAGCGTGACCAGCACGCGGCGTGGGCCCGCGCCATTGGCAATGGCTTCCAGCACGTCCTTGGAGGTGGTCATCTCCAGCCCTCCAGGCACGGTCAGCGTAGAGGCATAGGCAGACTGGTTGGCTTCCGCGCCTTCGATGATGATGGGGTCGTGCAGTACAAAGCCGCGATCGGTCTGCACAGGGCCACCACGGAAGACCATGTCTTCCTGCAGGTCCTCTCGCCCCATGGGCAGATCGATCTTGCGCAGCAAGGATTGCAGACTCAGCGTGGAAGGCTTGTTGATGATCAGACCAAGCGCACCGCGCTCGTTGTGTTCACACAAATACACCACGCTGCGGGAAAAGGACTCATCCTCCAGATTGGGCATGGCAATCAGGAAGTGGTGCGTCAAATTGATAGGCGCAGATTCAGCGGGCATAACCGCGTATTTTAGCGATGATCCATGCGCCATTTGGCAGTGCCACACAAGCCCCTGCAGTCCTGAAAGCAAGAAAAAAGAGAGCTGCCAGCGCTTGAAATTACTTGATTTCAGAATACTTTCCATCTGAAATCCTTGAATAACAAGCGCTAGCAGCTCTCTTTATAAGAGCAGTCTTATTCGCTACGTACAGCGACAGCATCTTCCTGCGGCTCAGGCAAAGGCTTGCCCACTGCATAGTGGTGCACCAGCGCCATGAGTTCGTCGTCTGAGTACGGCTTACCCAGGTAGTGGTTGGCACCAAGCTCCATGGCATGGTCACGGTGCTTCTGGGCAATACGCGAGGTAATCATGATCACCGGCAGGTGCTGCAGACGCTCGGCAGCACGGATGCTGCGCAGCAGATCAAAACCGTCCATGCGCGGCATTTCAATATCGGACAGCACCACGCTGGGCAGTTCTTCGCCCTGCAGCTTGTCCAGCGCCTGCAGGCCATCGTTGGCGGTGATGACGCGGTAGCCTTCGCGCTGCAGCAGGCGCTGCGACACACGGCGCACGGTGATGGAGTCGTCCACCACCATGACCAGCGGCACCTGGCTCGATGGCTGCACGCCGGTGACGGGCTCGGCAGGCGCTGCTTCGCGCTGCAGCTGCTTGGCGGTCTGCTCGTCCAGCACGGCGGGCAAGCCCTTGCCCAGTTCACGGATCTGCGCACCGTACACCGTAGTCAGCGCCACAGGGTTGTAGATCAGCACCACAGCACCAGAGGCCAGCACCGACATGCCAGTCAGACCAGGCAGGCGAGACATTTGCGCGCCCAGCGGCTTGATCACCACTTCCTGCTGGCCCAGCACTTCATCCACGTGCAATGCAATGCGCTGCGAGGCGCTTCGGATCAGCACCACAGGCCGTGTCTTGCCTGCGCCATCGTCCACACTGCGGGGTGACTGGCTCCAAACGGCACCGGCCCAGTAGAACGGAATGCGCTCGTCGCCCTCCATCAGTTCGCCGCTGCGGTAGGCGGCTTCCAGATCCGCCATGCTCACACGGCGCACGACTTCCACCAGGCTGGCTGGCACACCTACGGAGAAGCTACCAGCACGCAGCATCACAACCTGCGTCACCGCCGTGGTCAGTGGCAGCACCAGCCGGAAGGCAGAGCCCTGGCCGGGCAGGGTGTGCGTTTCAATACGGCCACCAAGCGCCTGCACTTCGGAGCGCACCACATCCATGCCAATACCACGGCCCGACACGCCTGTGACCTGCTGCGCCGTCGTAAAGCCGGGCATGAAGATCAGCTGGGCTGCGCGTGCGGCATCCACCACCTCATCAGCAGTGATCAGCCCCTGTGCCAGGGCCTTGTCGCGGATACGCTCCACATTCAGGCCTGCGCCGTCATCGTGGAAGCTCACCGCTACGTCATTGCCTTCCTGCTGCACCTGCACGCTGATGGTGCCGCTGGCAGGCTTGCCCGCTGCGGTGCGCAGCTCGGGCTTTTCAATACCGTGGTCCACGCAGTTGCGCAGCAAATGCTCAAACGCAGGCACCATGCGCTCGAGCACGCCACGGTCCATTTCAATGGTGCCACCCGTCAGGCCCAGCTTGACCTGCTTGCCGGTTTCCTTGGACGTGCGGCGCACCACGGCATACAGACGCTCAGAGATAGCGTCGAACTCCACCATGCGCGTGCGCAGCAAGTCACGCTGCAGCTCACGGGACTGACGGCCCTGGGCAATCAGATCGTCTTCCGCCGCGTCCACATCCCGCTGCAGACTGCGCTGCACCGTGGCCACGTCGTTGACCGACTCGGCCATCATGCGCGTGAGCTCCTGCACACGCGTAAAACGGTCAAACTCGAGCGGGTCAAAGTCTGCACCGGCTTCCTTGGCCAGCTGCATGCGCGACTGCATCTGTGACTCGGCCTGCACCTCCACATCACGCAGCTGCTGGCGCAGCTTGTCCAGATTGACCGACAGGTCCTGCAGCGAATGCTTGATGCTATGCATGCGCACATCCAGACGCGAACGCGCAATCAGCACCTCACCCGCTTCGTTGATCAGGCGATCCAGCAGCTGCGAGCGCACGCGCACCGTCTGCTGGCTGGCTGCACGTGCCGCATCCTGCACCGCGGGTGCTGCAGCCCCTGCAGGTGTAGCGTCTGTCCATGCGGTGTACTGCGGCTGCGCTGTGGCAGGTGGTGATGCTTCCTCCACCTCGACGGGCACAGGCTGCTTGAGCTGCTCTGCCCCTCCAGCTTCGCCTTGCGCGCACAGTGCCCGAAAGCCTGCTTCCATGGCATCCAGGCGCGCAAACAGGGGGTCGATCCGCTCAGCCGATGCGGTCTCAGCATCCAGCGCCTCCACCGCTGACTCCAGGCGGTGGGCCATTTCACCCAGACGCATGGCACCTGCAAGGCGTGAGCTGCCTTTGAAGGTGTGCAGGGCACGCAGCAGGGTATGGCGTGCCTCTGTACGCGCCGGGTGCGCGCTCCATTCACGCATGGCTGCGCCGATGGTGGGCAACAGCTCCATGGCCTCTTCCTCAAAGATGGGGAAGAGGTCGGGGTCGATGGCGTCAACGGCTTCAATCTCGTCATCATCCAGCGCCACAGCATGCACGGCGGGCTGCTGCTCCATGGCTGGAACCACAGGCTCTGGCTCAGGTGCAGTCGCCAGCTGCTCTGCAACCGTGGGCGTAGCGGCCGCCTCCACGTCTGCCTGCACTTGTGACGGTGCCTGGCTGAGCAGTGCGCTATCGAGTATGTGCTGCAGCTGCGCATGCAGCTGCTCGGAGGCAGTCGGCAGCACGCCAGCAGCAAACTGGTGCAGCATGGAGCGAATTTCCTCTGCAGCACGCACAAACACCTGCACCTGTTCGGCCACGCCATGCGACTGTGGTGCCACATGCTGCAGAGCATGCTCGAGTTTGCGCGCCAAGCCAGACAGTGCAGCAAAGCCTACAGTGGCGGAACTGCCAGCCAGCGAATGCGCCCAGACATTGACCATGTCTGGCTGCGCTTCGTGCAGTTCGGACTGCCAGCCTGTCAGGGCCGCCAGCAGTCGGGCAGACCACTCTTCAGCCTCGCCCAGATAGACATTGAACAGCGGCAGCGAGACGGCAACATCACCAATCTGCTTGATTTCCACAGCAGGTGTAGCGGGCGCTTCCTGCTCTTGCTGTGCAACAGGCACTGCTTCGGCCTCAGGCTCCATTTCCTTCTCGGCTGGCATGGCCTGCATGGTTTCGGCAGCGTCCGTCTGCAGCTGTAGTGCTTCCAGTTCAGGCAGCTCCAGCACCTGCGGCACCTCGGCAGCCTCTGGCTCCTGCGGCTGCACAGATGCAGGCTCCGCACTGCTTTGCGGCCCATCCTCTGAGGCCTTGAGCAGTGCATCAAACTCGTCAAAGCTGATTTCCTCCGCCACCGGAATGTCTGCAGCCGCCTCCTGGGTGCTCTGCGGCTCCAGAGCGGGTGCTGCGGCTTCGTCCTGCAGCACCCGCTCAGAGATATCGAGCTGCAGCGCTGACTCGCTGGCTTCCTCGTGCACCGCAGGCGCTGCTTCGGCTACGTCTTCCAGCGCAGCCACAGAAAGCGCGTCCACCTGCGCATCATCTGCAACTTCCAGCACCACACTCGGTGCAGCTGCCTGCTGGCCGCTGGCAGCATGAATGTCCAACGCAATCAGGCGACCTTCCAGCCGCATGGCATCTGCACTGGCCCGGAAAGGCGCAGATTGCCAGGACTGGGCAGCACCGGCCTCAATGGCTGCCACCCAGGCTTCAAATCCGTCCAGCGCCTGAGCTGCCAGCTGGCGCATGGGCGCAGGCATGGCTTTTTGCTCGGCCAGCCATGCATTGAGCATCTGCTCCATGGCCCAGCCTGCCTGCCCAAATTCGTCCAGCCCGACCATGCGCGAGCTACCCTTGAGGGTGTGGAAGGCACGGCGCAGCACCGTCTGCTCGCTCATATTGGCTGGGTCTTCGGCCAGCAGCTCCAGGGCTGCACGGCCATTGCCCACCACCTCGCGCGCTTCTTCCAGGAAGATGTCCAGCAGTTCGTCGTCCGAGTCTTCATGTGCGACTTCAAGCGGCGCTGCAGACGCAGCGTCTGCCTGTACGACGGGCTCTATGGACAATGCAGGCGCTGCTGGCTGGGATGCAGACGCAGGTTCCGCAGCAGGCACAGACGCTGACTCAGCTGCTGCCTCCGCCGCCTGCACTTCCTGCACTGCGGGCGCAGCAGGCTGCTTGAGGATGATGGGCTGGTCAATCTGCTGCACACGTGCCTGCAGCACTTCCTCAACGGGCTTGGCCACGGTCTCATCACCTGCACGCAGGCGCACACGCCCCATGAGCAGCTTGAGCTCGCCATCCTGCTCGTCAAACTCGTACAGCTTGCGGGCAATATTGCGTTGGTAGCCCAGCATGTCGATCAAAAAGCCCAATGCACCCAGGCTGTTGCCAATCTTGTCGAACAGCGTGCGCTGTTCGTCTTCCGGCATGTCTTCGGTCTGCAGGCGCTCCACATACTGGCGCATGCGCACCATGGCCTGGGAAGCTGGCTCCAGCCCCAGCACCGACAGCACGCCACGCATCTGCGACAAATGGGTGGCGACGGCGCTGAGCATGGACTTGTCGTCCGGACTGCGGAAATACTGGTCGAGCAGCTTTTCGGTTTCGGCCAGCGTGCCACGCAGTTCCCCCACCACACTGCCCATGGTCTGCTGGTCGCTCACCTGACGATACAGCTGCTCCATCCAGGACTCCAGCGGCTGAGATGCGGCACCTGCCAGCACCGATGTCAGACGCTGAGCCAGCGTTGCTGCATGGGCGGACATGTCCTCATCACTGATGTCGAGTGAGGTCAACGCTGCCTGCAGATACAGCACGGCTGTTGCCACTTCCATGCCCACTTCAGGTGAAGGCGGCTGGTTGCGTGTGGCCACACTGCTGAGCACCTGCGTCAGCGCCTTGGCCAACCCCTGCCCACCGGGCATCAGCTTTTGCAGCGAATCACAGACCAGAGAGAACTGATCCACCGCAGGCTTGATCTTCTGCACGTCGCCACCAGCCAGTGCCGACCAGATTTCTGCTGCGGCCGCAATCCGCTTGCGTGCCTGCGCCAGCGCAGTAGGCTCAAAGCGCCCGAAGCGCACCTGCTCATAATCTACGGGGGTGTGCCGCTGCAGTCCGAAGGCGTCATAGACCGTCTTCCAGACCGTGGCATCCTGCGCCCCCGCGGCCGAGGTCCTGGCCTGTGCGCAGAAAAACAGCATGTTCTGCAGCAAGCGCTCCGGAGCCACTGGATCGCCCTTGGCCAGCGCCACAGACACCATCAGCACGCGCGATGCCACGCGCTTGGAGTAGATGTCCACCTTCAGCAGGCCATGGGCCATGGCATCGAAATAAGCTGCTGCTACCTTCCAGAAAATGCGCATCGGTGCTTCTGTCTGCGCCTGGGCATAGCCCAGACAGACGTCGCGCATGCGCATGCTGGATTGCGCAATATCGTCGCCACGCACGATCTGCAGCACGGCCGCATCCAGAATCTTGCGCTGCTGTGCGTCATACGCCAGCGGTGCACATTGCACGCCGAGTTCCGGATCACGCAGACGACGCTCAATCGGCCACAAGTCGGCAGGATGCACCTTGCCCTGGGCATCAAACAGGGCCTGCACATCACGGTACTGGGGGAACAGGGCCACCGCCGCAATCCGTTTGCCAGCCAGCACGGTCTCCAGAAACTCCAGCAAGGCAAAGCTGGCTTTTTCCAGTGTCTGGACCACGGCTTCCGTGCAATCCGCTGGTTTTTGCACATAATGCTGCACGGCTGCTTCCATGGAACGCAGCAGCAATGCAGCCTGCGGCATGCCCACCATTTCCAGAGCCCCGCAGGACTGGTGCAGATGCTGCTTGGCCATGCGCAAAGGGCTGCTGTCCAGCACTGCCAGGTCCGAGTCGCGCGCTGCCTCGGCTTCTCGGACAAAAAGTCGTGTGGCCTTGATGGCGCCGTCCAGCGACTTGCGGACCTCCTCCAGCACCCATGCCAATGGACCTAAATCGTGCTCCCCAAGGGAGTGCTGTGCTGCTGGTGCTGTGACTCGAGTGGTTGACATCATCTATCCTTGGCTTTCAACCGCGATCCATCTGGCAATCTGACATAGGCTTTCTCAAGCGCCTTTCCATGCGCAACAGGTGGCATGGTTTTCTTCAACCTGTCGATGATCAACACGCGCGCGGCTCATCAATGGTTCAGGCAATCTTGAAACGGGACACGGAATGGCGCAGTTCCTCAGCCATCTTGGCCAGCTCCTGCACCTGCTCTGCCGTGGTGCGGGTACTGTTTCCGGTCTGCTCGGTCACGGCAAAAATGTGCTGAATATTGCCTGCCACTTCACCGGCCAGCGCCGCTTCGTTCTGCGAGGTCTGGGCGATCTGCTCAATCAGATCCGCCAGCTTGCGTGACACCGCGTCAATTTCTGCCAGCGCAGCGCCCGCAGAGTCAGACAGGCGTGCGCCTTCCACCACGCCCTGGGTAGAGCGCTCCATCGCGGCCACCGCATCCAGGGTGTCGGTCTGAATGGTTTTCACCAGCGCAGCGATCTGGCGTGTCGCGTCCGCCGAGCGTTCGGCCAGGCGCTGCACTTCTTCCGCCACCACAGAGAAACCTCGACCTGCTTCACCTGCCGATGCAGCCTGAATAGCGGCGTTCAAAGCCAGCACGTTGGTCTGCTCGGTAATGTCGGAAATCAGCTCAGTGATTTCGCCAATTTCCTGCGAGGACTCACCAAGTCGCTTGATGCGCTTGGAAGTTTCCTGAATCTGATCGCGAATGGCGTTCATGCCATTGATGGTGTTCTGCACCGCACGCTGGCCATCTTCAGCCGCCTGTCTGGACTGGCGCGCCACCGCAGCAGATTCTTGTGCCTGTGCTGACACCTGGGTAATGCGATCAGCCATGTCCAGAATCGACTGACCGGTTTCGCGGATTTCGCGCAGCTGCTCTGCCGATGTGGCCAGCAGTTGTGAGGAAGTACTGTCCACCTGCGCCGTAGTCTGCGCCACGCGCTGGGCCGTATTCTGCACACTGCCCACCAGCAGACGCAGCTCTTCCACCGTGTAGTTCACCGAGTCAGCAATGGCGCCGGTGATGTCTTCCGTCACCGTGGCTTCCTGGGTCAGGTCACCTTCAGCCACGTTCTGCAGTTCGTTCATCAGGCGCAAGATCGCGGCCTGGTTGGCATCATTGATGCGCTTGGCTTCCTGCTCCTGACGGCGTGCATCCATGCGCTGCTGCTCGGCCAGTTCCTGACGTTGACGGCTGTCCAGCAGCTGCACGCGCGAGATACTAATACCGCACAGCAGCACAAACAGACCCAGCATCACCAGCAGAGCCATCTGCCCTGCAGAAATACCGCTTTGCTGCGAGAGCTTGTTCTGCAGTTGCTCCAGCTGTGCACGCAGCGGTTCGCTGTCAGCAATGATGGCATTCTGCGCTTCACGCGCCGCTACCAGGCCTTGCAGATTGCTCAGAATCGAAGCCGCTTCCTCACGTGTCTGCTCATACATTTCCAGCATGGCAGTCAGCTGCTCACGCACCTGCGCATCACGCGCTGCTGACAGGCGCAGTTCGGCATTGCCATGCAGCAGGCCTTCGGCCAGCTCCTTGAAGGAGTTCAGGTCGCGCCCCAGCAGAAACACTGCCTCGGGACTCACGCCATCAATGGTCTGGAATTCGTTGGCTGACTTGCCAATGCGCTGCGTCAGCATGACCAGCTGGCTGGCTGCTGCAATTTCGGGCGCTGCGGCGCCAATTTGCAGCTTGGTGGTGGCCACGGCTTCTGCCAGCTCCAGCAGGCCCGAAGACTGGCGATTGATGGAGCGCAGCGCATCACCGGCCTGCATCAGAATCTTTTGCTGATTGAGCACCGCACGGGCGTTTTTCTCTGCCTGCTGGGCCAGCCTGCTGACCGAGCCCAGATCTTCTTCATAGGCTGCATCCAGGCTTTGCACACCCAGTTCAGCATCCCCCTGGGTCAGCGCGCGCACATTGCGCCCCAGCACGCTGGCACTGTCCTGCAGCTCAGGGAAGGCAGGCTCCTTGCCGAGCAAGGCCTGCGTCACAGACTTCGCCAGTCGCTGCGACTGCATCAGCGACTGACCCGTTGCCGCCAGCTGCTTGGCCGAACGGTCTGCCTGCTGCAGCACCCAGCCTGCCACCAGGGCCAGCAAAATCACACCCAGAGCCAGCATGGTGAGCAGACGCCGCTGGTGGGTAGCCGCTGGTGCGGGGCCAAGCAAGGGCAGATGGATTTCACTTTGCTCGACCGGTGCATCGTCGAGCACATCCGTGTCCTGCACGCTGGGCCAGGCATCTTCTGCGGACATCTGCTGCGCAGTTGCCTCCTGCTGCTGCGCTACTGTCACTTCGTCTTGGCCCTCAGGCTTGCGACGAAAAAATTTGCTGACTCGCTGGACAAAAGACATGCTCAACCTCTAAGAATTAAAAGATTCACATACGAATGTTCAGAAACTCCGGCGATTGCACCAGGGCGTGCAATTGCAGGACCTGCCACACCGCGCCGGTGTGATCCACATAGCCTGTGCCCAGGCAGCTGGATGGTGTTTGGGCCGTGGCCTGCGAGGAAGGCTCCTGCATGGAAGCAAAATCTTCCGCACCACGCAGCCCCTGCAGCCGGTCCACCACCAGCGCCGCATTGACCTGCAGACCGGGATTGATCAGCAGCAGGCTCACCTCATGCAGCGACTGCTCCGTGCGCTCGACCGGATGCCCGAGCAAGGCACACAAATCAACCACCCCAGCCAGACTGCCACGCAAATTGACCACGCCCCAGAACCAGGGCGCGGTATAGGGCACCTTCATGGTGGCAGTCCACGGAAAAATTTCGCCGGCCTGATCCAGCGGCAGCAGATAGTTGCGCGAACCGGCCTGCACCGCCAGCCAGCTCGCACCCTTGGATGTGTTGCTGCGCGCGGCTTGCAGGCGCTCGGCCAGACGTACCTGAAGCTCACGCAGCGCTTGTCGGTTTGCCATGGATGCTCACTTCAGACGCTGGACAGCGCAGCAATCTTGGCCTGCAGCTCCTGCGGATTGACGGGCTTGGTGATGTAGTCACTGGCACCCTGACGCAGCCCCCAGACGCGGTCGGTTTCCTGGTTCTTGCTGGTGCACATGATGATGGGCACATCGGCAAACTTGGTGTTGCGTGCCAGCGAACGGGTGAGCTGAAAACCGTTCTGACCGGGCATGACCACGTCCATCAGAATCAGATCCGGCTTTTCTTCTTCAAGCCTGGCCAGTGCCTGCTCGGCGTTTTCTGCAGTACGTACCTGGTACCCCTGCTGGTGCAATATCTCCGTGAGAAACATCAACTCCGTCTTGGAGTCATCCACGACCAGTACTTTCTGGATAGACATTTCCCTCTCCTCTCTGTCTGTTTTCTGTTCAGCCTGCTACCGATTCGACCTTGCCAAGCTGCTGCACAGCCTTGAGCAGCTGGTCCTTGGTAAATGGTTTGGTGAGATAGTCCTGGCAGCCGACCATGCGCCCGCGTGCCTTGTCAAACACGCCATCCTTGGATGAAAGCATCACCACGGGCGTGTCTGCGAAATGTGCGTTGCGCTTGATGATGGCGCAGGTCTGATAGCCATCGAGCTTGGGCATCAGGATGTCGCAGAAGATCAGATGCGGCCTGAAATCATTCACCTTGACCAGTGCATCAAAGCCATCTTCGGCAAGCAGGACCTCATGCCCTCCCTGCTTGAGAAAAATCTCTGCACTGCGACGAATGGTGTTGCTGTCATCCACCACCAACACTCTGAAAGATGCTCCGGCTGTACTCAATTTGAAATGCCCTCAGGGTTCACCGAAATCTCCCGGACTGCGCCCTCCCGGCACTGCCCAACTCTCTCATTTCGACCATTTTTATGTCTGGCGGCTGTACCGCCTCCCGGTCTTTGCTGCCTTGCACCTGAGGCGCCATCTTGCAGCTATCACCCACCAAACACATCCAAGTCTTAGGGTCTGCAACAGCTTAAAGTCGCTTCCAATAGAATGCAATGATTGTATTTAGGCACCAACCCGCCCCCTCTTGACAAAGAGCAGGTCATTGAACAACGCATGGCATTTCAGCCCCCTGCAGTCCCCACTGCGCCCCCCTCCCCCGACACTCCCTCCGCCACGCTGGCCCAACCCATGTGCGTGATGTGCTTCAATGCCATCGACCCCAGCGGCGCAGGCGGACTGACTGCGGACATCACCACCATTGCCTCTGTGGGCGGCCACCCCGTCGCCGTTGCCACCGGGGTCATCGTGCGCGATACCAGCCATGTGTTTTCACACACCGCCATGGATGACGAGCTCGTCACCGACCAGGCACGCACTGCGCTGGAGGACATTCCCGTGCGCGCCATCAAGCTGGGTTTTGCGGGCAGCCCGTCCAACCTTGCAGCGATTGCCGAGCTGGCCAGCGACTACCCGGACATTCCCATCATCAGCTACATGCCGGACCTGTCCTGGTGGCAGGGCGACGGTCTCGAAGAATATCTCGACGCCTTTCAGGCGCTGGTCATGCCGCAGACCTCGGTACTGGTCGGCAATTACGGCACCTTGAGCCGCTGGCTGCTGCCGGACTGGAGCCACAGCCGCCCACCAACGGCCCGTGATATTGCCAAGGCCGCAGAAGCGCGCGATGTACCGTTTGTCCTGGTCACGGGCATTCCCCTACCCGAGCAGCATCTGGACAACGTGCTGGCCTCCACCGAAACCGTTATTGGCAGCAGCAAGTTTGAGCTGTTTGATGGCAGCTTCCATGGTGCAGGTGATACCCTTTCGGCAGCGCTGACGGCCTTGCTGGCCGCTGGCAATGAACTGGGAGCTGCTGCACAGGAAGCGCTGGAGTATCTGGACCACAGCCTGGGAGCGGGCTTTCGCCCTGGCATGGGCCAGCTCATCCCCGACCGCATGTTCTGGGCCCAGCCCGAAGAAGGCACCGTTGCCGCTGCTGCCGAAGCAGAGGCTGCGCCCGAAGCACAGCCAGCCGCTCCTGAAGCAGAAAACCAACCGCCCCTCGAGGGCTTTGTGATGCCTCTACATGACACAAAACACTGACCTGAATCAAGCTTTATTCGAGCGCGCCAAGGGCGTGATCCCTGGTGGCGTGAACTCCCCCGTGCGTGCCTTCAATGCCGTGGGCGGCACGCCTCGCTTCGTCAAGCGTGCACAGGGCGCTTACTTCTGGGACACGAACGACCAGCAGTTTGTGGACTACATCGGCTCCTGGGGCCCCATGATCCTGGGCCACGGCCACCCTGAAGTCGTGGCCGCCGTGCAGGCCGCCGTGCTGGAAGGCTTCAGCTTTGGCGCCCCCACCGAACGCGAAGTGGTGCTGGCCGAAAAGATTCGCGAGCTGGTGCCTTCCATGGAAATGGTGCGCATGGTGTCCTCCGGCACGGAAGCGGGCATGAGCGCCCTGCGCCTGGCCCGTGGCTACACCGGCCGCAGCAAGATCATCAAGTTCAACGGCTGCTACCACGGCCATGCGGATTCGCTGCTGGTGAAAGCTGGCTCCGGTCTGGCGACCTTTGGTTCGTCCTCTTCGGCGGGTGTGCCTGCCGATGTGGTCAAGGACACCATCGTGCTGGAATACAACGATGTGGCCCAGCTCGAAGAAGCCTTTGCCAAGATGGGCAGCGAGATTGCCTGCGTGATCATGGAGCCCATCGCGGGCAATATGAACTTTGTGCGCGCTTCCGTAGAGTTCACCCGCCGCATCCGTGAGCTGACCAAGGAGCACGGCGCGCTGATGATCTATGACGAAGTCATGACCGGTTTCCGCGTGGCTCTGGGCTGCGCGCAAAGCCTGTATGCCAAGGAGATCGAAGGCTTTGAGCCCGACATCACCGTGATGGGCAAGGTCATTGGCGGCGGCATGCCTATGGCAGCTTTTGGTGGCCGCCGTGAGATCATGGAAAAGCTCTCGCCCCTGGGCCCGGTCTATCAGGCTGGCACGCTGTCGGGCAACCCTATTGCCACGGCCTGCGGTCTGAAAACGCTGGAGCTGATCAGCCGCCCCGGCTTCCATGCCGAGCTGCACCTCAAGACCGGCCACCTGATGCAGGGCCTCAAGGCCGAAGCGGATGAAGCCGGTATTCCGTTCAGCATCGACTGGCAAGGTGGCCTGTTTGGCTTCTACCTGCTGCCCGAGCTGCCCAAGACCTACCACGAGGTCATGAAGACCGACGGTGCCATGTTCAACAAGTTCTTCCACGGCATGCTGGAGCGCGGTCACTACTTTGCGCCTGCGCTGTACGAAGCCGGTTTTGTGAGCATGGCCCACAGCGAGCAAGACATTGACCGCACGGTGGAAGCTGCGCGCGAAGTGTTCAAGACGCTGTAAGCCACACAGCTTCACCCAACAGAAAGCCCTGCAGGCGGCAATGTCTGCAGGGCTTTTTTGATAGCTGCCAGCGCTTGAAAATCAAAGGCTTCAGATAGTTTTCACTTTGAAACCCTTATGAATCAAGCGCAAGGCGCTTTTATTTTTGAGTTCACTCGCCTTTGGCCAGGCGCGAATGGCGCATGCCGTAGCCGATGTAGATGGCTACACCCAGCCCCATCCAGGCCAGAAAGCGCACCCAGGTCAGGTTGGTCAGGTTCATCATCAGGTACACGCACAGCACGGCCGACACCACAGGCAGCACCGGGCCCAATGGCACGCGATAGCCACCCGCATTGGGGTTCTTCTTGCGCAGCACCAGCACGCCCACACTGACCAGCACAAAGGCCGACAGCGTGCCGATGTTGATCATCTCTTCCAGCGCTTCCACATTGGTAAAGCCTGCCAGCAGCGCCACCACGATACCCACGGCAATCTGCAGCCGCACCGGCGTCTTGTTGACCTTGGAAGTCACGCCCCAGCTGCGGGGCAGCAGACCGTCACGGCACAGCGCCAGCAGCACACGGGCACTGCCCATGAGCAGCACCATGACCACGGTGGTCATGCCTGCCAGCACGCCAATGGCGATGATCTGCGCGGCCCAGTCAGCCCCCACGGCGATGAAGGCGGTAGCCAGCGATGGGTTCTCGGCCTTGGCCAGCTCGCTGTAATGCACCATGCCAGTCAGCGCCAGCGTCACCAGAATGTAGAGCACCGTCACCAGCGCCAGACCACCCAGAATGCCACGTGGCAGGGTGCGCTGCGGGTCTTTTACTTCTTCGGCGGAAGTGGCCACGATGTCAAAGCCCAGGAAGGCAAAGAACACCAGCGCAGCCCCCGAAATCACGCCCAGCCAGCCATACTGGCTGGGTTGCGCGCCAAACAGCCAGGCCAGCATGGGCTGGCCCCAGACATCGCCCGTCACGCCATGCGCAATCACAGGCGCCTGTGCCGGAGGAATAAAGGGCGTGAAGTGGCTGGTGTCCATATAGGTAAAGCCCACCACAATCACAAACAGGGTGATGGCAATCTTCACTATGGTGAGGATGTTGTTCACGCGCGCAGATTCCTTGGTGCCCTTGATCAGCAGCAGCGTGAACACGGTCACGATCAGGAAGGGGCCCCAGTTCAGCGTCAGGCTGCCCAGCTGCATCGTAGAGGGAATGTCCCAGCCTGCCGTGGCAAACACGGTGGACAGATAGATGCCCCAGTATTTGGCAATCACTGCACCGGCCGAGATCATCTCCAGCAGCAGATTCCAGCCAATGATCCAGGCCAGACCCTCGCCCAGCGTCAGATAGGTATAGGTGTAGGCACTGCCAGTGACAGGCACCTTGGACGCAAACTCCGCATAGCACATGATGGCCAGCGCGCAGGTAAACGCCGCGATGATGAAAGAAAAGATCACGGCTGGCCCGGCAAACGTGCCTGCCGCACGTGCGCCCACCGAGAAAATGCCCGCGCCCACGGCCACGGCCAGGCCCATGATGATCAAGTCGAAAGTACCCAGCGTGCGCTTGAGCTGGCGCCCGGGCTCGTCCGCATCAGCCAGTGCCTGTGCGACGGATTTGGTTCGTAACCACTGCATGCAAACCCTTTTTCACTGTCCTCGCGTTCAGCGCAGACAGCCATCTTTGATTCAAAAAAGAGAGCATAGGGATTACCCGCATCAAGCGCACAAAGCCTGCATTTACACCCGAGGCAACGCTTGTTTATTGCGCACACTGCCTGCAACCGCCGGCCAATCGAGTTAGCGCCCACACCCACTCAGGATGCCTGCCCATGCAGTCCTCAAAGCGCTTATTACATGCATGCAGAGCGGATATGACGCAAAAAAGCCCGAAAACCTGGAGCCAGGCTTTCGGGCCATAAGACGCAAAGCTCATAAGCTTATTCAGCTTTTGGAGACGGCAGCGCCAGGATCCAGGCGGCCATGCCTTCGGACTGCTCCTGCGTCACCTGCGGGTGGCGCGGCATGATCACATTGCCCCAGACCCCCACGCTGCCCTCACGAATCTTGCGCGCCAGATAGGCCTGTACCTCAGGCTGCTCGCGATAGCGCTCGGCCACCTGCATAAAGCCGGGGCCGACAAACTTGCGATCCACACCATGGCAGCGCATGCAGTCACTGCCATCAATCCAGGCCTTGCCCTGCACCAGCTCCGGGAGCTGCTGCGCCACATCACCCACGACCTTGGCCGCTGCCTGGTCCGAAGGTGTGCCGATGTACAGGCGCACGCCCAGATTGAGCAGGCCCAGCACCACCAGAATCATGCCAATGATGATGACCCAGCCAATCCACTTGGGACGCTGCACGGGAACATCGTCGTAGTCCTCCATGAAAAAATCCTTTCACCCAAAACCAAAATCGGCATGGCGCCGAAACCACCATGCCGAGTGTGCGCCGCCTTGCTCAACCTGATGGTGGCAGTGGCTTTGCGCTGTACGCTTGAATTGCTGAGGTAGCCCAGCCCATCGTCAGATGGGCGGTTGAGACGAGGCGGGCCAGCGAAGACAGTAGCAGCGCTACGGCGAGCTGGCCCAACGAAGTATCAAGGGTTAGATCAGCAATTCAATATTAGTGGCGGAAGTGGCGGACGCCAGTAAACACCATCGCCACACCACGCTCGTTCGCCGCATCAATCACTTCCTGGTCACGCATGGAACCACCAGGCTGCGCCACGCAGGTTGCGCCGGCATCGACCACCACGTCCAGACCGTCGCGGAAGGGGAAGAAGGCATCCGACGCGACGACCGTGTTTTGCAGGCTCAGCTTGGCGGCTTCTGCCTTGATGGAGGCAATGCGAGCCGAGTCCAGACGCGACATCTGGCCAGCACCCACGCCCATGGTCATGCCGTTCTTGCAGAATACGATGGCGTTGGACTTGACGAACTTGGCGACCTTCCAGGCAAACAGCAGGTCGTTCAGCTCTTCAGGGGTAGGCTGCTTGATGGTCACGACCTTCAGATCGGCCAGTTGCAACTCGTGGTTGTCGGCAGACTGCAGCAGCAGACCGGAACCCACACGCTTGGTTTCCAGCGCGTTGCGCACAACGCCATAGTTCTCAGGCAGTGCAATCTTCATCAGACGCACATTGACCTTGGCCTTGAAGATTTCCAGCGCTTCGGCGGTGAAGTCAGGGGCCATCAGCACTTCCACGAACTGCTTGGACACGGCTTCGGCGGCGGCCTTGTCCACAGGGCGGTTGAAGGCAATGATGCCGCCAAACGCGCTGGTGGGGTCGGTCTGGAAGGCCTTGGAGTAAGCCTCGAAGGGGTTGGCACCAATGGCCACACCGCAGGGGTTGGCGTGCTTGATGATCACGCAGGCAGGCACTTCAAAGCTCTTGACGCATTCCCACGCAGCATCGGCGTCAGCAATGTTGTTGTAGCTCAGTTCCTTGCCCTGCAGCTGCACGCCGGTGGCCAGCGAACCGGCAGCAGGCGCCAGATCGCGGTACCAAGCAGCTTGCTGGTGGCTGTTTTCGCCGTAGCGCAGGTCCTGGACCTTCACATACTGCTCGTTGAACTGACCGGGGAACTCGGCACGTGCGGGCACGTACTCTTCGCTCAGCTTTTCTTCTTCGAACTTCACGCTCGACAGGTAGTTGCTGATTGCGCCGTCGTACTGGCTGATGCGGTTGAAGGCTGCCACAGACAGCTCAAAGCGCAGCTTGTTGGACAGCTTGCCGTTGGCCTTCAGTTCGGCCAGCACCTTCTCGTACTGGTCAGCGGCCGTGACCACGCCCACATCCTTCCAGTTCTTGGCAGCGGAGCGCACCATGGCGGGGCCGCCAATGTCGATGTTCTCGATGGCGTCGGCCAGTGTGCAGCCTTCCTTGGCCACGGTGGCTTCGAAGGGATAGAGGTTCACCACCAGCAGGTCGATGGTCTCGATGCCATGTTCCTTGAGCGCAGCCATGTGCTCAGGCAGATCGCGGCGGGCCAGCAGACCGCCGTGTACCTTGGGGTGCAGGGTCTTGACGCGGCCGTCCAGCATCTCAGGGAACTGGGTGACTTCTGCTACTTCAGTAACAGGCAGTCCCTTGTCAGCCAGCAATTTGGCAGTACCGCCGGTAGAGAGCAGCTGAATACCCATCGCGTGCAGGGCTTGGGCAAATTCAACAATACCGGTCTTATCGGAGACGGAGAGCAGTGCTTTCATGGTGCAACTCAATAATGATGAAATCGTGACTCAGCGCTTACCCTGCAAGCGCTGACAGCTATCAGAAGAGGAATACCTCAGCGCTCAGAGCATGCCGTGATCCAGCAGCTTCTTGCGCAAGGTGTTGCGGTTCAAGCCCAGCCACTGGGATGCCTTGGACTGGTTGTTGGCTGCATGTTGCATGACCACATCCAGCAGCGGCTTTTCCACCAGCCGCAGCAACATGTCATACATATTGCAGGGGGTCTCACCGCCCAGATCACGGAAGTAGTTTTCCAGACTTGCGCGAATGCATTCCTCAATATTCTGATTGTCGTTCTGTACTTGGGTGCTCATGCAGCCAATTCCTCAATTGCTTGCTCGTCTGCCCCATTCGTTGCATATGGCAGACGTTCCATCTGCAGGCCTAACTGGTCCAGGTAATCGGCCACGGCCTGCCACTGCGCTTGGCAGTCTTCGATGGTGTTGATGTATTTGCGAAATGCTTCCCCTCCTGGCAAGGTACGCACATACCACGCAATATGCTTGCGCGCGCTGCGCACCCCGGTCAGTTCACCGTACAGGCCGTAGTGATCCTGCAGATGCTCCAGCAGCAGCTGCCGGAGTTCAGACACCAGCGGTGGCGCCATGTGCTCACCCGTTGCCAGAAAGTGACCAATCTCGCGAAAAATCCATGGGCGGCCCTGCGCCGCACGGCCAATCATCACGGCATCCGCACCGGTGTAGGCCAGCACGTCGCGCGCCTTTTCGGGGCTGGTGATGTCGCCATTGGCCACTACCGGCACTTGCACGGCCTGCTTGACGGCGGCGATGGTGTCGTATTCCGCAAAGCCTTTGTACCCCTGCTCACGGGTGCGTCCATGCACCGTCAGCATCTGGATGCCCACCTCCTCAAACTGGGTCGCCAGCTTGACGGCGTTTTTCTCGGCATCGCACCAGCCAGTGCGCATCTTCAAGGTCACGGGCACGTTGTAGGGGCGTGCAGCCTCTACCACGGCCTGGGCAATTTCCACGGCCAGGGGCTCGTTTTGCATCAGGGCAGAACCTGCCCATTTGTTGCACACCTTCTTGGCCGGGCAGCCCATGTTGATGTCGATGATCTGCGCGCCGCGCTCGATGTTGTAGACAGCGGCTTCGGCCATCATGGGCGCATCCGTGCCTGCAATCTGCACGGCAATCGGGCCAGGCTCACCCGCGTGGTTGGCTCGGCGGCTGGTCTTGAGGCTGTTCCACAGGTCTTTGCGCGATGTCACCATCTCACTGACCGCATAGCCTGCCCCCAGGGCCTTGCACAGCTGGCGAAATGGCCGGTCCGTTACGCCCGCCATGGGGGCAACAAACAGGTTGTTAGTCAGCGTGTGCTGACCGATGCGTAGCGCAGACATGGAAGGCAAGCCCAAAGGGGAGAAAGGGAACTGTCAGGAAGGAAAGGGCCTGCATTCTACCTGCCCATTTTTTGAGCACATTGCCACGCTACAAAGACACTAGCAAAGCATCAGGTAAACAGCATCGCCTAAGCAATCTAGCGAGACGCTGCAGGCACAAAGGCCCACCATTGTCCCGGCACCACCCGCCAGCCGTAACGCTGCATGACCGCAGCCAGCCACTGGCGGTTGAAAGCGACATCCGGTGAGATGTCATCCTCAGGCTCTGGCTCTCCCAGATGCACATCACCCATGTCCACGGGCTCGCCGTCTGCCAGAGGGCCGCGTACATAGCGGGCAGCAATCTCGCTGTCCAGCACTTCGACACGTATATCCAGCACCTGCGCCATCTGTGCCTCGGCCACGCGCACAAAAGGGCAGCCCTGCAACACCAGATGCATGCCCTGGGAATGCAGCCAGACCTTGAGCAGCTGCAGGCTCCCTCGGGCATGCGAAACCGTCAGCAAAGACTCACATTCAAAAGCACGCTCTGAAGCCTCTGTCATTTCAGGCAACGGGCTGCTTTCGGCATGCACTGCAGCAGCCAGTCCCCATGCCATGCCAAGACCGATACAGACACTCTGCTTCCAAGACTTGATGATCATGCTGCCAGTGTAGAGGCTGGCCTGCGCCCGTCTGTAACCAGAAACTTTCATGCGCTGTCGGCGTACAGCGCGTGCTGCGAAACAACCTCTACACTTGCGTGCATGGATGTCTGGATTCAAGCGTTGTTCAATGCACTGGCCCTGCCTCAGTACGGTCTGAGTACCCTGTTTCTGGTGGCACTCGTGTCTGCCACATTGCTGCCCATGGGCTCGGAGCCTGCAGTCGTTGGCCTGCTGCACCTCAACCCTGAACTGTTCTGGCCTGCCATTTTTACAGCCACGGCCGGCAACACCATTGGAGGCGCCATCAGCTGGTTCATGGGGCTTGGCGCTCACAAGGCCTGGAAAGTGGCACGCCAGCATCGCCGGCAAGGCCACCCAGTGCCTGCCAACCACAAACCACCACGAGAATTGACACGCACCGAACGCCGCGCACGCATCTGGCTGCGTCGCTGGGGTGCCAAGACCTGTCTGCTGAGCTGGCTGCCTGTTGTGGGTGACCCCCTGTGCGCCGTGGCCGGCTGGCTGCGCCTGCCTTTCTGGCCCTGTGTCTTCTATATGGCCATAGGCAAATTTCTGCGCTACCTGGTGATGACTACGGCCATTCTCTGGGCCCTGCCTAACTGATTGTTGACCCCGAGCTGCCGGCATCCGTCTGCAGTGCCTGCAACCGGTCCCACAGGCGCACCACATCTGCCACCGAACGCAACTGCAGCTTGCGCATGGCATTGCCGCGCCGCACCTTGACCGTGATTTCGCTCACACCCAGGTCGGCGGCAATCTGCTTGTTCAACTGCCCGGCCACCACACCACGCACCACGGCCTGCTCTCCTGCCGTGAGCGTCTGCCACTGCGCCAGCAAGGCCTGATCAGACTGCTGCTGTGCACAGCGCTGCTCATCCAGGGCTACAGCCTGCTGGATCGCATCCAGCAGATCCTGGTCACGAAACGGTTTGGTCAGAAACTCAATGGCACCATTTTTCATGGCCTGCACGCTCATGGGTACATCTCCATGGCCGGTGATAAAAATCACGGGCAAGCCAATGCCCAGCAGCTGCATGCTGCGCTGAAAATCCAGCCCGCTTTGCTGCGGCATGCGTATATCCAGCACCAGACAGGCCGCCCCCTGCGGCGGCTGTGCCTGCCAGTGCTGTACAAACGCTGCCGTCGTGCCAAAACCATGCACCTGCAGACCTACGGACTCCAGCAAATCCTCCAGCGCTGCGCGTACGCTCGCATCGTCATCCACCACAAACACCGTGGCTGTGGCAGGCATCTCAGAAAGATTGGGCAATGGCATGCTCTGTATCTGCAAGGGGCAAAGTGATGAAAAACATGGCGCCAGTGGTGCCATCGTTGCGAGGCTGCGCCCAGATGCGCCCCCCCATGGATTCCACCATGCTGCGGCACAGACTCAGGCCCAGCCCCATGCCCTGAGGCTTTGTGCTCCAGAAAGCATCAAACACATGCTCGGCGATGGCTGCTGGCAAGCCTACACCGCAATCCTGTACGGTCAGCTGCACCTGCTGTGCAGGCAGCACCGCCGCAGACACCTGCACGGCAATGGGATCGCTGGGCACAGTCCAATGGTGTACCGCTTCTTCCACCGCATCGGCAGCGTTGAGCAGCAGATTGCCCAGCACCTGCTGCAGCTGCAGTTTGTCAGCCCACACATGCGGCAGTGCCACGGGAGGCGTCCAGCGCACCTGCAGGTGCCGCTCTGCCAGACGCGCCTGAATCAATGGCAGCATTTCCTGAACCACTGCATCCAGATCTACCGCCTCCAGATTCGGTGCCTCACCACGCGCCATGCCACGCACCCGGTTGATCACATTGCTGGCACGCTCTGCCTGATCCAGCATGCGCTGCAAAGCCTGGTGTGCGCGCTCCAGCTGCGGGGGCTGCCGGTTGAGCCAGCGCTGGCAGGCATTACCGCTGGTCACAATCGCGCTCAGCGGCTGGTTCACCTCATGCGCAATCGCTGCACCTAAAGCGCCCAGATTTCCCATGCGGGTCAGCCGCCCGAGCCGCTCACGGGCGGCATGCTCCGCCGCCCGCGCCTGCTGCATGCGCAGCCCAAGATAGGCCGTAATCACAATTGCCAGCACACTGATGCAGGCATTGATCCATCCTGCCTCTGTGACCTGCCAGCCCGCCTCACTGGCAACACCTGCACTCCACGCATAGCTGAGCACCGTCAGCACCACGGCAACCAGCGTCACCGTCACCACGCTGCGTGCAGGCAGCCAGCGCAGCGCCACCAAGATCACCATGATGTAAAGCACGGCGGCCGCCACGGCCTGTTCCATATAGGTGTCCCACCAGGCAATCAGCAGCATGGCCAGCCCGATGCAAGCCAGCAACGCACCTTGGCGCATATGCGATACGGATACGGCCCTCATTCCACCCTCTCTATTCCTGTGCCCGCGCCTGCCAGTACGCCTGGCTGACACCTGCTTCCTGCTCCAGCCGCTGCACAATGCCTTCCAGCTCAGCCACGTGCACGGCAGTGGCATACAGCGTCAGCTCAATTTCTACTTCGCCATGGTCTGCTGCATGCTGCTCAATATCTCGCACGGGGTAATGCGCTGCATCCAGCCATTCCACGGCTTTTTCCCGCAAGTCCGCCTGCAAGGCACGCTGACAGACCACATGCACGGAATAGGTGGCCTCCGTAAACAGCTCGCCCATGGGCTGGCGGTTGATACGGTTGACCACGGGGCGCAGCAAAGTGTTGGCAGCCAGTACAAACAAGGTGGCCAGCACAGCTTCCGGCAGCATCTTCGCTCCGGCGCAGCAGCCCACGGCTGCAGAGCACCACAGCGTGGCCGCCGTGTTCAGCCCTGAGACATTGGCCCCCTCTTTCATGATGGCACCTGCACCCAGAAAGCCGATGCCTGAGACCACATACGCAATCACCTGCATGGGACTGGGTGAGCCTCCATGCATGCTGTAAAAGCGCACGGCCAGATCTACAAATACCGCAGCGCCCACGGCCACCAGTGTGTTGGTGCGTAGCCCCGCCGTACGTTGACGCACCTGACGCTCCAGCCCCACCAGTGCACCAAGCACAAAGGCAAGACTGAGACTGCCCAGGGTGCTAAGCCAGGCAGCCAGATCAAACGTTGTCCATTGCAGCATGTGTGATGACATGGTGAAAGTGTTTCACAAACATATGACAGCTGCCGTAAGCCAACAGCAGAAAAAGTCCGGGGTTTGAGTCCAGGGCTTGCTGCATCGGCTTTTACTGCCAGCCAAAGCGTCGGATGTAATAGCGCTTCACAAAGGTCGTCAGCGCGGCATATCCCACCAGAATGGCGACCAGCAGCGGCCAGTAGGCTCCAGGCAAGGGCACCAGACCAAAGTAGCCAGCCAGCGGCCCCATGGGCAGCCATACACCGATGGCCATGATGATGATGGTCATCACCATCAGCGCCCAGGAACTGCGGCTTTCCAGGAACGGAATCTTGGGCGTGCGGATCATGTGCACGATCAGCGTCTGGGTCAGCAGCCCCACCACAAACCAGCCGGACTGGAACAATGGCGCCTGTGCATCGGTATTCGCCTGGAAGATGAACCACATCATGGCAAAGGTAGCAATGTCGAAAATCGAACTCAGCGGCCCAAAGAACAGCATGAAGCGGCCAATATCCTGCGGGTTCCAGCGCAGTGGCTCGCGCACCAGTTCGTCATCCACCTTGTCAAAGGGAATGGCGATCTGCGAGATATCGTAGAGCAGGTTCTGCACCAAGAGCTGCAGCGGCAGCATGGGCAGGAAGGGCAGGAAAGCCGAAGCCACGAGCACCGAAAACACATTGCCGAAGTTGGAGCTGGCCGTCATGCGGATGTACTTGAGCATGTTGCTGAAGGTGCGACGCCCTTGCATCACCCCCTCTTCCAGCACCATCAGGCTCTTTTCCAGCAGGATGATGTCGGCCGCTTCCTTCGCGATATCCACGGCACTGTCCACGCTGATACCGATATCGGCCGCACGCAGCGCAGGCGCATCGTTGATACCGTCGCCCATAAAGCCCACCACATGGCCTTTGCTGCGCAGTGCATGCACCAGGCGTTCCTTGTGCAGCGGCGTCAGCCTTGCAAACAGGCGGTGCTTTTGTGCAGCTTCAGCCAATGCGCTGTCGCTCATGCGTTCAATCTGTGCACCGGTCAGCGGGGTACCAGGGTCAATACCCACCTGCTCACACACACGCGCTGCCACCAGTTCGTTGTCTCCTGTGAGCACTTTGACGGCCACGCCATGGGCCTTGAGCGCTTCAATGGCAGGAGCGGTCGACTCCTTGGGTGGATCCAGAAAAGCGATATAGCCCACCAGCACCAGGTCAGCCTCATCAGTCACGCTATAAGGGAAGGCCTGCGCACCTTGCGGGCGCTGGATGCGTTTGCTGGCAACAGCCACCACACGCAGGCCCTGGTTGTTCAACTCCTGCGTCACGCTGCGCACGCGTGCCAGTTGTGCCTCGGCCAGCGGCAGCGTTTCCATGCCCAGACTGACATGGCTGCAGGCAGAGAGAATTTCTTCCACCGCCCCCTTGCAGACCAGTACATGCTCGTCGCTGTCTACGGGGCGCACAATCACGGACATGCAGTGGCGCACAAAGTCAAAGGGAATCTCGTCCACCTTCTGCCACTGCTCCTGCCAGTTGTCCTGAGGAGTCGCCTCCATGTGCTCAATCACCGCACGGTCCAGCAGGTTCTTCAACCCCGTCTGGTAGTAACTGTTGAGCCAGGCCAGGCGCAGGGTGTCCTGTGAGGCTTCACCCAGCACATCGGTATGGCGCTCCAGCACAATCTTGTCCTGCGTCAGGGTGCCAGTCTTGTCGGTGCACAGCACATCCATGGCACCAAAGTTCTGAATCGCATCGAGCCGCTTGACGATGACCTTCTGGCGCGAGAGCACGACCGCGCCCTTGGCCAGGGTGGACGTCACAATCATGGGCAGCATCTCGGGCGTCAGCCCCACAGCCACCGACAGCGCGAACAGGAAAGCCTCTGGCCAGTCACCCTTGGTAAAGCCATTGAGCAGCAGCACGATGGGCACCATGACCAGCGCAAAGCGGATCAACAGCCATGAGACGCTATTCACCCCCAGCTGGAACGATGTCTGCACCCGGTCAGCTGCCATGGTGCGCTGCGCCAGCGTGCCAAAGTACGTGTCATTGCCGGTGGAAATCACCACTGCCGTTGCCACGCCGGAGACGATGTTCGTCCCCATGAACAGCAGGTTGCTCTGCTCCAGAATGCCTTCGGACGAATGCTGGCGGTCCGCAAACTTTTCCACGGGCAGCGATTCGCCGGTCATGGCAGCCTGCGCCACAAACAAATCCTTGGCACTGATCACGCGACAGTCAGCAGGCACCATGTCACCGGCGGAAAGCACGATGTGGTCCCCCGGCACCAGTTCGCGCATGGGCACTTCCATCTGCTGCGCGGCAGTGCCCTCCTGCGCCACGCGCAGCACGGCGGCCGTGCTGCTGACCATGGCCTTCAGGCGCTCGGCGCTGCGGTGTGAGCGCCCTTCCTGCACAAAGCGAATCACCGTAGACAGCAGCACCATGCAGCCGATCACGACGGTGGCTTCCATGTCATCGGTCGCAGCCGAGACCAGTGCCAGCACGGTCAGCAGAATGTTGAAAGGGTTGCTGTAGCACTGCCACAGGTGCTGCCACCAAGCCAGTGGCTTTTCATGGTCCACCTCATTCGGACCATGACGCTCCAGGCGCTCTTCGGCCTCCTGCTGCGTCAAGCCTGACTCGGATGAACGCAGGCGAACCAAAGTAGCAGGCACATCATCACAGGCCGCACGCCACAGTGCACAGCTCACATGCTCGGACACCTGCGCAGAAGCCATGTCGGACTTGCCATCCGCACGGCGCGTAAAGCTTGGCAGCGCGCTGCGCGAAAACAGCCCTTTGCTGCGCCTGCGGCGCAGAAAATTACCAAACCATGTGGTCATGAATTTCACGGTGCAATCTCCTCGGAGGAAGGCGTGCACAGACACCTCTTCCCGGATGGAGGCGCTCCATCAGGCAATGGTGGTGTACAGATCAGGAGGGGCGTTCAGCCGTACAGGCTGGAACGCAAAATGAAGTGCAAGCGAATGGCTGAAGCCAAGGCTTACAAAGCCATGCCAAACAGGCGACGGCCACCCCAGGGCAGAGGCAGACGCGCGGCAGGGCTGGCGGTAGAAGCAGGCTGGGGAGCAACTGCTGCCTGCTCTGCCTGCAGCGCAATGCCCAGCGGCTTCAGGCTTGCACGCTGTGCGCTGTGCAGATGACGCAGTACGGCCTCACGGCTGCTGTCATTGAGCAGACTCAGCACATCGGCAATCACACGGGGAGAGCAGCCAGACAGGGCGTTGCAAAACGCCACCAGACCATGGGTGGCCAGCAAGGCACGCACCTGGCAGACATTGCGGTCCATCAGGGCTGCGCGCAGAGAACGGGTGAGGGGGTGGTAGCTCATGGGAATCCTCCAGGGCAGCGTGCCCAGGCCCCATGTCAAGACACGGAATCAGATCCTGGACAAACCGCCATTTGCAATCGGTAAACGGTCAATCGAAGCGGCGCTTATGCGCCTTTCAGGGTCAGGTTCCAGATCCATGCCTCAGTACTCCTTGAATAAAAAAACATCACAGCCCATGCCTGTGCTGTGCTTGCATGTATTGTCACTGCCACGCCTGCCGACGACCAGATGCTCTTGGTAGCGTGGCGATATACCTTGGTATATCGCTACCTCCACCCAGATACAAAAAACGGCATCCAAAGATGCCGTTTTGCGTGCAGCCCTTGGGGCAGCTTTTAATCAATTTTCAGCCCTATGGCTTGTGTCACCTGCGCATAGCGCTCTATATCTGAGAGCACCATGCGTTGAAAATCCTCGGCACTGCCACCATCCATGGCAAAGCCCTGGGCCGCAATCGCCTGTGCGACCTCGGGCTTGCGCAGCACCTCACGCAGCGCACGATTGAGCTGCTGCACTGTGGCGGCAGGCGTTGCAACAGGTGCCAGCAGGCCATGCCACTGGTCGACGGCAAAGTCAGGCACACCCTGCTCCGCCACTGTGGCCACCCCCGGCAGCAAGGGTGAGCGCTGCGGCGAAGTGACCGCCAGTGCGCGCAGCTTGCCAGACTGCACCAGTGGCGCGGCGCTGCTGGCCGTAATAATCGCCATGGGCACCTGGCTGCCTGCCACAGCCGCCAGCGCCGGGCCGCAGCCCTTGTAAGGCACCTGCTGCAGCGGTACCTGACGCGCTTGGGCCAGCATTTCCCCGGCCAGATGCTGAGGCGTTCCATTGCCGCAGGAGGCAAATGGCACAGGCTCCTGCTGCTGTGCAGCGGCCAGTACCTGTGCAAGGTTCTGCCAAGCTGAATCTGCAGGCACGACGATGACCGAAGGCACAAAGCCCACATTCATCACCCCTGCAAAGTCCTTGCGCGGGTCAAACTCCAGCTTGCTGAACACCCCGGGGTTGATGGCAAACGAACTGTTGACCATGAGCAGCGTATGCCCGTCCGGCTTGGCATCGGCCACAATCTTAGCGCCAATATTGCCGCTGGCGCCGGGCTTGTTGTCCACCACCACGGGCACGCCCAGCTGCTGCTGTAATTCAGCCCCCAGCTTGCGCGCCAGCCAGTCTGTGCCGCCACCGGGCGGGAAAGTCACCACAATGGTCAGCGGCTGCTGGGGCTGGAAGGTCTGCAGCCCCTCCCCTGCTTTCTGGTTACCACAGGCTGCCAGCCCCAGAAGCAGCGCCACAGCGCATGCACGTTGAATAAGGCGACGCATGTCAGGCATCCAAGCCGATGTCGAGTACACGGGCGCTGTGCGTCAACCAGCCCACGGCAATCTGGTCCACGCCCGTCGCCGCCACGGCGGGTGCAGTTTCTGGTGTGATACGGCCGGACGCCTCAGTAATCGCACGGCCCTTGCACATGGCGACAGCCGTGCGCAAATCATCCAGGCTCATGTTGTCCAGCAGAACTACATCCACACCCAGCTGCAGCGCCACTTCCAGCTGCTGCAGGGTATCCACCTCCAGTTCGATCTTGACCATATGCCCCACGCCGGCCCGTGCACGCAGCACGGCCTGCTCTACGCCACCGGCCAGCGCGATATGGTTGTCCTTGATGAGCACAGCATCATCCAGACCAAAGCGGTGGTTGCTGCCACCGCCCACGCGCACGGCGTACTTCTGCACCACACGCAGACCGGGCATGGTCTTGCGTGTGCAGGTCACGCGCGCGCCGTACGGTGCAATCGCACGGGCAATGGAGGCCGTAGCCGTCGCCACGCCACTCAGGTGGCACAGATAGTTCAGCGCCACACGCTCGGCAGACAGCATGGCGCGCGCACTGCCGCTGATGCGGGCAATCTCGGCACCGGGCTGCAAATCCGCGCCATCACACAGCAGCACTTCAAAGCGTGCCTGCGGATCCAGCGCCTGAAAGGCCAGCCGTGCCATATCCAGCCCGGCCAGCACACCTTCCTGGCGTGCCACCAGACGCAGCTGGGCCTGCGCATCGGCAGGCACGATGGTGTCCGTCGTCAAGTCTCCTGCCCGGCCCAGGTCTTCCAGCAAGGCCATCTGTACCAGCGGCTGCAGCATCACATCGGGCAGCGCAGGTACAGGCAAACGGTGGTTATTAATGCTCATTTTGAGTATTTATCAGACAAAAAAATAGACATGCTGCAGATGAAGCAGCATGCCTAGTTATGCTAATTTTGAGCACAAGCTTTTGTCAAGCACCACGCGCCAGCGGCAGCTTGGTGCCAGCCGTGGCACGCTCCTGCAGCACATCGCTGCGAAAGCGAAACAGCTTGGCAGGCCGACCTGCACTGCCCGCCGTCATCTGCCCGGTTTCTTCCACCAGCGCCTGCTGCTCAATCAGGCGGCGGAAGTTCTGCTTGTGCAGGCCACGGCCTGCCAGCGCCTCCACCGTCTGCTGCAGCTGCAGCAAGGTGAACTCCGGCGGCATCAGCTCAAACACCACGGGACGGTATTTGATCTTGGCGCGCAGCCGTGCCATGCCCGTCGCCAGAATACGGCGATGGTCATGCGCCATGGCCTTGCCCGGCACCTGACCACGCATGGGCAAGCCACGGCGTGCCGCTTCTTCAATCAAGCCTGCTTCAAACAGCAGCTCATAGCGCTGCAGCACCAGCTCTTCATTCCAGGCCTGGCCATTAATTCCAAAATTAATAGCTACTCGCGCTTGCCTGGTCTGCCTTAGAGCCTGATTTTGTGCTTCATCCACCCACGCCTGCAGATGCGGCAATATGCAGCTTTGCAGTACTGCAGGTGCACCTTGTCGCCAGTCTTCCCAGGGAAAAAAGCTATACCAGTCCTGCCAGCTGGTCGCGCCCTGCGGGCTTTGCTCCGGCTCACAGGTCAAACCCAGATAGCTGATGGACAGCACATGGGCAGCCTCTTCACGCTCGCGGTCGGCAAAGGTATAGAGCTGCTCCACATAGCCCAGCGAGTGCTGGGTCTGGCTTTCCACCCAGGCACGCAGGCCCGCCTGCAGCGAGCGGTGCACCATCTGGAACGGGCCCGCTGGCAGCGCCTGCCCGCATTGCGTCGTCAGCACACGGGGTGCGCCCTGGCTGACCGCCACAAGGACGGCCACCAGTTCAGCATGCAAAGCCTGGGTAGGAGTGGCGTTCAATTGAGACGTTAAACGTTGAACAGCGAATGTGACTGCAAGTCGTTGAATAAACAGTTCACCATGCTGCTCCATTAAAAAACATACTCATGTTTGTACTCAAGAAACTCAGCATTGAGTACGTTCAACCGTGATCTGGCGCCGCTGCGCCGGCTCGGATTCAGCTTTTCAGACGCCAGCGGCAGGCATCAATGGTGGATTTTATCTGTTGCGCCAGCATCTGCCTGATCGGCGCACGCTCCAACCGTTCACCCAATGAGCTTGCCTGCAGCAACATCCGTTCGATGACATCTTCCGCCCGTTTCCTTGGGACGCCACCTTCCTCCGCCAGACGCAATAAATGCCGGCGTTCGATGGCAGCACCTTCGCCGCAAACGTCCAGGTGATGCTGACCCATCGGGCCTTCGCTGAAGGTCAGGTCGAATGCCGGAGCCAGACGCCAGCGCCGGTCAGGCCCGAGACGCCAGGCGAAGTTCTTGGGATGGTCGTCCCGGTTGTGGAAGAGCACATTGAAGACGGCTCGCGCGTAGGCCTTCTCCACTTCGCGCTCGTCGCGCGTCAGGAAACGGGTAGCCCGCAGGAAGGCGGTGTAGTCGGTGGCACCGGGCAGGCGAAAATCCACCTGCAACAATCCAGCCAGACTATGCACCGGGACACGTTGCCCACCTTCCCGGTCGAAGCGCGCGACGCCAAAGGCGGCCAGTTCAGGGCCAAGGTCGAACCAGCGACTTTCGGGCACTTCCAGTCCGCAATCCCGAGCCAACTCGGCATAGAGCTGCTCGATGACGCAGACCTCCTTGTGTTCGTTCTGCGCCGGGAACTTGACTAGCCAGGGGCTGCCGGGCGCATCCGGACGGGTGCTGACCTGCCCGGTCATTGCGTCGTACTGCACCAAGGCCTTGGGCCTGGCCCCTTGCGGTGAGCCGCCGGTGAGCGCGAGCTCGCGCAGGGCTGCCCCCGCCTCGCCCGCGAGCGCGAGACGGCTTTGCTCGGCCAGCGCCAGCAAGGACCAGTCGGGCTCGTGGGCGCCGGCGTCGCTTGCCGGAACGAAGCGCAACGCGCCCATCGCGCGCTCACCAATGAAGGCCAGGCGGTCCAGTGGCCCGGGATGGCGCAAGCCGTGTTGACGGAACAGGCGATCCATCAGCAGCAAACCCCAGCCGTCAGGCAGACTGTCGGCTATTAGGCCCGGAAGGCGATGCAAATGGGTCGGAAAACCACCGTAGGCATCCGCACGCAGCTTGAGGTGCAAGGGCGACAGTTCCAAGCCCTGAGACAGAGCTTCGGGAGAATATTCGAAGAGCAGGGATTGACCGTCATCGGCCAGGCGTCCCAGCGGCCAGTCTTCTCCCCAGCCGCAATAATGCACGGTAAGCAGCTTCATGATGTTCTCTTACGCGGCGCACGCTGGCGGCGGCTGACAAGGTCCGCCTGCTCCATCTGGGCGATGGATTGCCGTTTGAGCACGAAGAGATCGTCCAGCGCCTCCAGCAAGCCAAGTGCCTGCGCGACACGGACCAGCGTTTCCAGCGAGCACTGGCCATCGCTTTCGAGTTTGCGCAACGCCCCCAGCGACAGTCCGGCCATTTGCGCCAGTTCGCGCTGCGTAAGCGATTGGGCAAGCCGCTGCTCGCGCAGACGAACACCCAGCGCGTGCAGGATTTCGGCGGAAGTCGAGAGATTAAAAGCCACTTTTATGACCCTTAACGCCAAATAAATTGCATAAGTTCCATTATAGTGAACTTTATTTGCCATTAAAAGCACATGGCCGCGATAGCTGCCGCGAGCGATCAGGCAGTGACCATCGTAACGCTACGATGTTACGGTGCAGGCTCCTGTCCGGCAGCCGGTGCCTCCAGCAGTACTGAAGGCTCCACCCCCAGCGCCTCGGCCAGCTTGAAGATGTTCAGCAATGCGATGTTGCGTTGCCCACGCTCAACCCCCCCCAGATAGCTGCGCGCCAAGCCACTTTCCAGTGCCAGGCGTTCTTGCGACCACCCTCTGGTCTTTCTGATTTCTATCAGCTTCAGGCCGAAGCGTAGTCGGGGATCAAGGGCCATATTTCTCTCTTCTTAAAGAGAAATGACTCTATGAGTGCCCCCTCTATAGGGCTACGCCCGATAAGTACCCGCACTATGAGTGACAATTGAATGCAGGCGCCATAAAATGGCCTCTATGAGTAACAACATGGAGGTGATGACGTATGGCAAGCGTCTGGAAGACTGCGGGGATGGGGGCGGCTGCGGGGCTGGCAGTTCCGGTGGCCGGGCTTTCAGGTCTTGCTGCCGCTGGTCTTACGCTGATTCTTGTACTGGCGATGGTCGGCGTGGGGCCTGCGCGCCTGTCACAGACATCGCTTTGGGGGCTGTTGACCAGTGAGCTGATGCTCTATCTGCTGATTTCGCTGGCGATCTTCACGCTGTCCTTCCGCTTTCTGGCGCGTCTGCAGGCCCGCTGTCAGGCCCTTGTCGCCAGGATCAACGCCCAGCAGGGCCTGTCATTCGATGCTGGACATCTCTTGGGCTACCCCGCGCCGGCCTTTCTGGTGTTTGACCGGCAGCATCGCAAACTGGCTGTCTGTTCAATCGTGGATGAAACCTGGCGAATCCACGACTTCTCCTGGCTGCTTGGTTGGCGGATGACCTGGCGCGAGGTCGAGAGCATGGAGATGAACGGCGGCAGCCGTCAGGTCAACGCCAGCGGCATGAGCGTGCCGACCTTCGAGCGCACGGTACGCGCCAAAGACTTCGCCGTCGAGCTGCAAACCGCCGATCCGCAACAACCACTGCTCAGTTTTCCCATGAGCCGTCGGGCGGCGGAAACTTGGTGTGCCAGGCTCAACGCCCTCTTCAACGGATAACCTCGCGAGGAACTGCGATGAAACACTACCGGAGCTTGCTGCTTCTGCCTTTTGTATTGACGGGTTGTGCCACAACCGACATGCAGGGAGCGCTGGACTCCCTGAACGGACTGGGACAATCCATTGGGGCCCGTCTGTCGCAAGCGGCTACGTCGGCAAGCGCGGCAAACCG
Source organism: Comamonas kerstersii (assembly GCF_002056725.1). Taxonomy (NCBI): domain Bacteria; kingdom Pseudomonadati; phylum Pseudomonadota; class Betaproteobacteria; order Burkholderiales; family Comamonadaceae; genus Comamonas; species Comamonas kerstersii. Next base: position 605,506 of record NZ_CP020121.1, read on the forward strand.
CAACAGCTTGCTGGGCACTCCACTGCATAACGCCTTGCGCCAGAATCCGTCTACCGACGGTCGCGCGCCGGAGTGGCCCAAGGTGGTGATCAGCAATCTGCAAATTCCGGCTGATCAGATGACGCTGACCCGCAGCCTCACGCTCAAAGCCAGCGATTGCATTCGCTTTGACGCCGTGCTCTGGCACGACGCCAAGCGCTCCGAGCGCTTCAGCAATCTGTCGCTTTGCGCGCCGGAGCTGCCGAAACAGTCAAACAACTTCGTGCTGACCTGGAAGAGCTTTTCCATCTCCGGCAATACCAGCGGTCAGGTTCGCAGCGATGGGCCGATCCCACCGTACAGCAAGCTGCCCAGCGACCCGGCGATGGAGCGCTGGCTGATGAATCAGTTCGGCCTTTACTATGTCGGTTCATTGCTGACGTTGGTCGGCTACGACCCCAACTTCACGGTCGATGACCGCCGCTTCTGGATCAGGAACATCAAGGGATGAAAGCGTTGCTGCTGGCGGCCATGCCGGTTGTGCTGATGGATGGCAATACGGCAGACATCGACCGCTGGTTGCGGATCGAGCCGGCCATTGTCGCCGCCGTGGAATGCCGCCAAGCCTTGACGATGCGCGTACTGGAGGGCATTGCGCCCAATGCTCCCGGCAGTTGGGCGCTGACGCCGGCACGCAGCTTCACGGTGTTCGGGTTGCCGGTGAAGCGGATCGAGCTGTTCATCGACCCGGATGGCGAGCTGGGTGCAAGCTATACAGCGGTTATTGAAAAGCGCAGCCTGGAACAGGTGCGCGAGCAACTGAAGCTTGCCAGCCAGCGCGGGCGCATCGGCCAGCTATCGGCAGATCAGCCCAGCGCAGAGGTTTTAGTAAGCTGCACGGAGGTCTGGCAGGAGCAGAATGTGGGGCAATAGCTGTTGAAAGGCGCCTATTGCTAATGAGTGACAACTCTGCGTTGCAACATTAGCATAATGATTTTGCATGCCTGAGAACCCAAACTGGATGGGTTGCAACAGTGGGAATGGATGCATGAGCCTGCGTCATCGAAAGCAACGCCCTCCCTTCAGTTCTTTGCCACGGCATAAGCGAAGCGATGAGGTCATCCGCCTCAAAGGTAAGATGCGTCGCGACGCCGCCGAATATGGCGGGCGATTCACCAGCCATCTCGTGCTAAACGAGCCGGGCCGCCCCGATCTGTACAACCAATGGTTCGACTTTTACTTCCTCGGCATGGATCGATTCACGATCTGGAACGCCGAGATTGTGACGGCACGGCAAGCGTTCTGGGATGCCGCGCACAACGAGGCGTCCTCGCGGGCCTACGCAGCACTGGGAGACGCCGACCTGGACAGGGAACCAAAGCTGGATTTCGAGCCAGCCGATGTCTCGCGCACGGGGAAGGTCCTCACCTATCGGATAGTGAAGCGAGAACCTGTTCGGTACGTACAGTTCGACGGACGGACACTCTCCGAGCAGATCGACCTGCTGGAAACAGCCATCATTCGCGACGAGCCGCCTGTGATCTACGAATCGTTCAAGCTCGACTGGAGCTACGCCTACGGGATTGGCCTTCGTATCGTCCAGGATGTGGAGGTCATCAATCAAGCAGCTATCGAAGCTGCGATTGACCGCTTCCTCGCGATTGGAGAAACCGACTGGGTGTCGTCCGAGGCGGTGCCGAGTGATCACCTGCCATTGGTGCGTGAGCAAGAGGCGCTGGCAAGCGTTGACTACCCTTCTGCCCAACTTGGGATGCCAGTTCGATGAAGCCGAAGAAAAAGCCGCTGTTGCCTGTGGACATAAAGTTGCCCGAGCGCGTCTTGCTTGAGGATGGCGTCATGTTTGCCACCCTGCGGACACTTGATGAGCTTGAGCAATTCTGGGAGGAGCACAAGGGCCAATTCGAACTTGCCTGCGAGGGCAAAGGCGTAACCAGCGGACAGACCTTCTTGCGCGAATACGAATGGGTGTTCGGCACGTCGAAGTCTGCCGTCGTGCGAACCGTTATGCGGTGGGGACAGTCGGGCATCGGCTGTGACTTTTACGACTGGGCGAAACACGATCCCAGAATGCACGAATGCTTCTTCCATGACCGTGATGCCTACCGTGACTCACGGATTGAACGGGGTAAATGGTCGAACAAGGATGAGGCCGAGTATCTTGCCGACTGCGCCCGCCGCACGCCTGAGACCTATCGGGGATGGTGGCGCTTTTGCGATCTGCCCAATGGATACGACCCTGACGACTGGTTCAATCCGGGCATCGACCACGAAGAGCTGTTTGATCCGAACATGGCTCTTGCCGAGGTCGCGGAAAAACTGCATGAGCAGACCTTCGATGACTGGAAGCAGCATGGTGTCTGGGAGGAGATCGAGGCTCACGACAGGGCAAGCATCGACGAGACGATCCGCTATTGGCGGAACGAGCAAGCGGCAGGCGAAAGCTACTACGGCGATGAAAACGAGGCCGCAAGTGTTTCATGACGATGAAAGCCACGTTGCAAGCCGCCATCTCCTCTGGGCAAATCAACACGAAGCAAGAACTGCTTGAGCGTGCAGAAGCTCTCGGCCTGACGGTGACAAGGAATGGGCGTGATTACATCGGGTTGCTTGGGCCTGATGGGAAGAGGTTCCGGATTCGTTTCGCGTTTGCCGGCGGCGCATTTCCTACAAGGCCGGAATGTTCGATTGACACGGGCGCCGTCCCGGTCATCCGTTCACGCGGATACTGGATTTACGCGCTGACGGCGCATAGCCGGAATGGCGAGCGAAAAGCCTGCTACATCGGGCAGACGGTAAATCTCAAACGTCGATTTCGCGAGCATCTGCGTCGGCATCGCCCCGGCCATGCCTCGTTCGCTCTCTTCGAGTGGGCCGTTCGCGAACAGGCCGAGGTTCGTGCGACCGTTCTCTCATGGGTTGATGGCGACCAGAGTTATGCATCCCAATTTGAGGGCTACTGGCTGAGATTGGCGGTTGAGGCGGGCTTCGAAGCTCCCGATGCCCATAACTAGGGACGGTTGCCGCAGCCAGAAAACCCTACAGGCCAGCCGAATCGCTGGCCTGCAATGGAAGTCTTTGCCGCGTCTCTCCCCCTGCTGGAACTGGTCGAGCGTGGCATCACGCCTGTCGAGTTGTTTGTTGCCAGTCGAACTCCGTTGTGATCGAAGACGAAGGAAGGAAAACATGATCGGATGGTGGATCGTCATTGCCGCCCAGCCCCCCCGAGGAGCGGGATACAGGCATTGGCCGAAGGGATGCGGTGCTGGCGAACTGGGAAACCAGTGTCGGCGGAAATGGCTGGGTGCAGCGGCTGGTTGATGAGGGCAAGGCGGTACAACTGCTGTCGGGAGGCTATCCCAGCCGTTACACGGCCAAGGCCAGTGATGTCCTGCCGATCATCGAGAACGGCCCGCCAGCGCGCAACGATCCTGCCGTCATCGGCGACGACCATGTGATGCCCGTCAATCGGGTTCGCCGTCGTCTTGCATCACGACAAGATCGCCGCCTGTCCGCCCGACAAGGTGCTGACCATCGAAGTCTGGGATCTATCCTGATGCCATTTTCATTCACCAATAAGAACAGGGAGTTCATGCCTATGTCCAAACAGCTTGCCATCCTCGCCGTACTCGGCACCGTCACGCTCGCCGCTTGTGGTAGCAAAACCGATGCAAACGAAAAGAACTTCGGTGCGGCGCTGAGCCAGTATTTCGAGAAAAAGGGGCAGTTGTGCCTCAACCAGTACCGCGACTTCCCGGTGGCGGTCACCGAAATGGACATGCGTCTTCAGAAGACCATGCAAAGCGGTACAGCCAATCAGATGGCCGCGCTTGAGGCCGCCGGGCTGGTGAAGTGCGAAGCTGTGGACAAGGGACAGCGTTGTTCGCTGACCGATGCCGCCAAACCCTTTGTCCGGGAGAAGGAAGCAACCAGTTGGGGTTTGAACGGTTCCCAGAAGGTGACCCAGACTGATCTGTGCTGGGGACAGAAGAGCCTCGACAAGGTGGTGAAGTGGGAAGGCCCGATGAAGCTCGGTGACTACCAAGAGGCAGGCATCACCTACACCTATAAGGTCAACAACCTTGCCGACTGGGCCAAGAAGCCCGAGGTGCAAGCCGCTTTCCCGGTGGTCAAGAGCATTCTCGATGGTGTTGGCAACAAGGAATCCAAGCACGCCGTCAAGCTGACCAGCCAAGGCTGGGAAGCAAAGGGTCTGGATTGATTGGCGTTCTAATGATCATCTCCGGCGGCCAAACCGGCGTAGACCGAGCAGCGCTGGATTTCGCCATTGCCCGGCAGATTCCGCACGGCGGCTGGTGCCCGGCAGGCCGACGGGCCGCTGATGGCGTACTGGATGCTCGCTACCAGTTGATGGAGACCGAATCCAGCGGCTATCGCCAGCGTACCAAGCGCAATGTGCTGGACGCTGACGCCACGCTGATCATTTACTGGGACAGGCTCGAAGGTGGCAGCCTGCTCACTCGCGATCTGGCGGCGGGACACGGCAAGCCGCTGCTGCTGTGCGATTTGCATGCCCCTACAGAAGAGCTGTTGGCTGCATGGCAAGACTGGTTGGTTAGCCATCCCATCGCTATTCTCAACATTGCTGGCCCGAGTGAAGCTCGCAACCCCGGTATTTACTTGCAGGCGAGCGCACTACTGGCGCTTTTTTGGAGCACGGAACATGAACCCATCTGACGCCCGCTGCGCGACACCTTATATCTATTCGGGTGAGCTGCAGATCCGCCCCGAAGTGGATGCCGCGCTGGCTGCGCTGAAAGACAAACCCTATACCGCCATCCCCAGCTGGAAAAACGACGGAACTTGGGAGCTGTGGACGGTGGAAGGCGACGGCGAAAACGAGCCCTGCATCATCAGCGGCCCATCGACAACTTATCCTAGTGAATCAGCGGCCTTGGCTGCGGGGGCGGCTTGGTTTGCAGGACAAGACTGAACCTCGATCATCTCCTGCTTGGCTATTCCATCCGCATCCTCTTCGTTACCATGTAGTAATTCCTAAGGCCAACGAGAAACAAACTGACGGCGCTGGTGCAAGGAGTCCAATCCGCCATCAGGCTAGAGAGCTAAGGCTGGGAAACCAAAGGACTATATTAAGGAAGCTGTATGCCGCGCATCGACCTAACGGTACCCTTCGCAGAGAAGAATGAGGCTAAGCGACTTGGCGCACGGTGGGACGCTGAGCGCAAACTCTGGTATGTGCCAGACGGTTTGGATGCAGGCGTGTTCAAGCGTTGGTTGCCGAGCGAACCGGACATCAGCGTGCGCTCTAGCAGCTATTTCATCGCCCAGACCACCAAGCCGTGCTGGAAGTGCAACGAACACACAAGCGTGTTCGGCTTCATCCTGCCTGCCGGGCATGAAACGCTGGAACCCGACGAAGAGGATTATGAGCGAGATGCGTGGTATCGGTATGACGAGCCAACCATTGTTCACTACGTCACCGATCTTCTCCCCGCCGTCGCGACACGCATCAAAGCATTCTCGCGGCACTACCGCGTCGATTTCAGCAAGACCACGCAAAGCTCGTACTGGATGAATCACTGCGAACACTGCGGCATGAAGCAAGGGGACTTCGAGATGTACTGCGAGCCGCAGGGGGCGTTCTTTCCGATGGATGAGCGTGCCGCTTCCCTGATCGTCCTGCACGAATTTGCCGAACCGTTTGGCTGCAATGGCAGCACGGCTTATGGCGATCACCTCTTTGAATACATGCGGCGGGCCTAATCATGCTAGCCCTCCGGAAATCGATGAGCCTGTTACTGTGGAGTTTATTGCGTTTATCGGAATTTCGGCCAAGGCGCTGGGTAGTGGTCTTCGCCATCTTGCTTTCTGTGCTCGCTTTCGGGGGCATCTTTCTGAACTAGTCGTGCAGGTTGATTGGGTTGCCGGATGGGTCATTTGGGCGTTAACACTTGAAGTCGACCATGGTCTCTCAAGCAGCATCTCGCCTTCTCTTGATGACATATCAGCTTGGATTCCACCGAAGCGCAGTGGCTATTAATTTGACATCATGACGAACGAGGAGGGAATCATGAACATTCATACAACAGAAGCAATCACTGCATTGCAGCGCACAGTGCGCATGACCATTCCACAGATTGGCGAACAGGCAGCACAGGCATACGAGAACATGCGTGCAGAGGCTCAAGCACGTCAACTTGTCGTAAATGGGCCGTCGATTTTTGTTGCACATTCAATGCCCCAGGACGCTCATACAGAATTTGAACTGACCTTTTGTTTACCTGTGAAAGGCAATGATTTGCCGAAACTGTCGGCTTTTCGCTGCGCTTGCTTCATGTTCGAAGGTCCTCTGGATAGATTGTTCAACCACGGATACCAGACGTTGCTTCGCAGCATTGAGGATGCGGGCCTCACGCCAAGCAATGAAAGTCGCGAGGTTTATCATGAATGGTACGGACCTGCATCCGACAAGAATCGCATTGAGATCCAGATTGGTGTGATTGAATGAGTCTTCAGCAACACATCTTGTACAGTTTGCCCCTTTATTGAGGTCGCCTGTCTATGAGGCTGGGTTTACCGATGATCATTTTCTCCCTGGCCTTATTGGGCAGCCTCAACCCCACCCTTCGCCGACAAAACCAACAGCTCGGCGACTTACCTCGATAGTTGATCGGATGTCTTGCACCTGCACGCGTCCCCGGCCTTCACGAGCCGCCGAACCTAAGGCGCGCTGAAGAACCAGACGCACACTGCGCGGCGGCAAGGCTTGCAGACGGGACAGGACATCATCATCCAGCCTCTCGGCAAAGGCGTTGCCCCAGCTCGCCTCGTCGCGCAGACGGTTGTAAATCGACTGAGCAATGCTTCTGACCTGCTCCGGCTTGGGCGGTTGAATGTGCAACACCGTCAGCCGTGAGCGCAGCGGCCCCGGAATTGCCTCCAGCTCATTCGCGGTAGCCATCCAATTCACATGACTGGCATCGATGGAGAAATCACGAATCGACAGGTCGATGAAATTCCGCGCACTGCGCGGTTCCAGCAAGGTATAGAGCGCGGCCAGCGGATCGTATTGCGGTCGACCGTTGCTGGCCTTGTCCAGTTCATCGAGCACCACCACCGGGTTGGCCAGTGGCTGGTAGGCCAGCAGCTCAAAGAGCCGGCCTGGCTCGGAGTTGCTCCAGAAGGCTTCGGAACCTGCGAGCGGCGAACTCGATTGCGTACTCGCCATATCAAATACACGAAAGGGCAAATACAACTGATCGGCCAGCCAGCGTGCAGCCTCGGTTTTGCCAATGCCCGCCGGGCCGACCAGCAACACGGCAGGCCAGGATACACGGCCATCGCCCAGGCTGGAGAGGGCAAAGTGGTCACGTAGCAGCTCGGCCAGTTCATGGAAGTTTGGAAAAGCCAGCGCGAACTCATCCAGAAGGGCTTTCCTGTCCGGAGGCAGCAGGCCCAGTTGGCGGCTACCATGGCCTGCCCGCTTGATCCGCTCCGCCATCGCCTGCGCGCGCTTGAACTTGTCATCGCCTTTCGGTCGGTGGCGATTCACAAACGCCTCCAGTCCTGCTTCATCAAGAAAGACGATGCTCGGCAAGGGCACTGATTGAGCGGCTTCTGCTGGCTGCTCCTGAACCTGCTCCGACTTGGCTTCACTCGGAATGGGCTCATCTTCAACCGCCGTGGCAGCGCGCACGTCTTCGGTCGTCACCTTGCCCAGATCGCGCACCACCTGCTGTACCCCCTGTTCGACGATGAGTTGGCGGCTGCGGCGCACTTCTTCGGCAAACAGCCCCTGGATTCCTTCATGTTGCGGGCAACGCTGCGGGCGGATGCCGTCCCCGATAACTTGTGCACCGCAAACGGGGCATTGTTGCTGCGAAAGGTGCTTCGTTTGGGCAATCAGATCGAACACGGCTGCTGCGCGTTCGCTGTGGCGTCGCGGCGGCTGGTAATGGATGGCCAGGCGATCCCGATTGCAGCTCACGGACAGTGAGCCCTTGCAGGCGAGCACGGCGGGTGGCAGCAGGTATTCCACTTGGGCAAACAGATGTGCTACCACGGCCAAATGCCCCGGCGCAGGTTCGACGATCTGCCGGGCAAGCCAGGGATGCTGCACCTTGAGTGCAGCAATGGCGGCTTCGTATTCCCGCAGGCGCAACGGACGGGCTTGCTTTGGCTTGCGCATGATGGCCTCCCAAATGGTTTAACTATAAATTACTATAACAGTGATTTGTGCAAACAGCCAAGACCTGCACGCTCGCCTTGTTGGTCGATAAGTCTTATAGTGATTTACAGTGAATTCAGAGAGCCCGACATGCCAACCCTTGCCCCCGAACAATTGCCAGCCCTTGCCGCTGCCTTGATACGACTGCGCGGGGAAACGCTGGGGCGGATCGCCGAAGCCACCGGTATCCGCACCGCTAATCTCTCGGTCTGGCTGCGCGGCAAGGAACAGGTGATCTCCGCCAAACGACTGGTCGGCCTGTTGCACTACCTCGGCGTGGAAGGCGGTCGCCTGCGTACCGACGTGTTGCACCAGTGGCAGGATCGTGGGGCACTGGATGACAGCAAGCTCGTGCTAGGCAAGCTGCTGGCCAACACGCAGCCGGTGTGGTTGTTTCAGGATGAGCAGCCGGGGCTTATCAAGACCCGCTTTCTGTTGGCTGGCGATGTGCTGATCCGCATGGAGATCGAGCCGGGCGTCGATCAAGCCCTTGATTTGGCGACAGTCGTCAGGGTGGATCGTGTCATCAGCACCCCTACAGCATTGGCCGGGGTACCAATCGACTCGTTGGCATCTGCGCGCAACGTCCTCTTGGCCCTGGCGGAGCAGACCGCAGCGGATGTGGGTGACGAAGAACTGCTGGAAGGGCTAATTTTTCGCCTAGCTGAAACAGTGGGCAGTCATGTCTCTTCAGCGCAGGGCTGGCAACAACTGGAGCAGGCCCTGAGGCGGGCCCTGGGGGCTGGTCTGTCCCCAGATGACATTGCGAGCTTGCTTAAAGGACATCTACAGAACAGGTAGCCAGACCGCTTCCTGTTCGAGTGCCAGCCCGGATTGGCGCATTTGTGCGGTTAACGGGCTCAGATAGTCGGGCAACTGGGCAACGGCACTGGCGAAGTCCCGAAACGTATCCTGCCATAGCCGCTGGCTGCCATAGCGTGCCAGTTTGCTTTGCCAGTCGGGCATCAGCCAGCATTCACAAGCATCACCAAGCTGTGAAGTTGCCCCTAGAAATGGGAGTTCTTAGCTTTGTCCAAAATGTAGACAAGGAGCTAAGAAATGGTGGCAAAGCAAGTACGTGCGGCATACACGCAGGAATTTAGGTTGGAGGCTGTGCGCTTGGTGCAAAGCGGGCAGTCTCAGATGCAGGTGTGCCAGACGCTGGGCATCCCCAAGGCCAGCTTGGGCAGTTGGGTGCGACAAGTAAAAGCAGGTACTCTGAAGCTTGGGGTTGCCGATGGTGCAAGCAAGGTCACGCCGGAGCAAATGGAGATAAGCCGTCTGCGAGCCGAAGTTACACGCCTGCGAATGGAGCGTGACATCGCAAAAAAAGCGGCGGCGTACTTCGCGCAGGACGTGCTGCGAGGTATGCCTGGATCGACCAAATGAAGAACGTCTATCCAATCGCTGTTTCTTGCCATGTTCTGCAAGTGAGCAGCAGTGGTTACTTCCGATTCAGACGCAACGGTGGTGAGGTATCACGCTTGTGTAGCGATGAACTGGCCCTAGCCCACATACGTGCCATTCATGCACAGGTTAAAGGCGAATACGGCTGGCCTCGCATGCACAAAGAGCTGCAAGCCAAAGGGCTGCGCATTGGCAAAGAGCGGGTTCGTAAGCTGATGGCAAGTCATGGCATACGAGCTAAAACCAAGCGCAAGTTCATCGTGACCACAGACAGCAAGCACAGTCTGCCTGTAGCTCCAGACTTGGTGCAACGGCGTTTTACGCCACAGGCCCCTAACCAGCTTCTGTGTGGAGATATCACTTACATCCAGACCGATGAAGGCTGGTTGTACTTGGCTGCAGTGATTGACATGTTCAGCCGTCAGGTGGTGGGCTGGAGCCTGCAGCCCCACATGCAAAGCAGCTTGGTTAAAGATGCCATGGCAATGGCTTGGTGGCGAAGGCGGCCCGAGCCAGGGGCCATCTTCCACAGCGATAGGGGAGCCCAATATTGCAGCCAGAACTTCCAAGCTGCGTTAGCAGGCTGGGGCCTACGCTCGTCCATGAGCCGCAAAGGCAATTGCTGGGACAACTCGCCCATCGAAAGCTTCTGGGGTCGATTGAAGACCGCTTGCGTGCATGGGCAGCGCTTCGCTACTCGGGAGCAAGCAAGGCAGGCCATCATGAACTGGATGGCCTTCTACAATTGCCGCAGATTGCATTCGAGCTTGGGCTATCTCAGCCCTATGCAATACGAGAAACGCTGGTACGAGGCACAGCGCAAAAAGGCCGCGTAAGCAGGGAGCTAAGAACTCCACAAAGCAGGGGCAACATCATATCCAGACGCCGGTTCTTGGTGACATCTTCCCAGTCCTTTGTCTGCAGCCACTCCTTGGCGACGATCTCGAAGGTGTTCTTTGCTTCGCTGGCTTGCCGAATGCGGTCTAGCTGCCTTTGCTGGGCGGGATTGATGCCTTGCTTGACCAGTTTGCGTGCAGCCTCGCTGCGTTCCCTGGCTTCAGAGAGCGTAACGGCAGGGTATTCGCCAAGCGCAAACATGCTGGCCTTGCCATCCAGTGTGAAGCGGTATCGCCAAGCCTTGACTCCGTTGGGCTTGACTTCGAGGTAGAGCCCGCGCTGGTCATTCAAGCGGTAGAGCTTCTCCTTGGGCTTGGCGTTGCGGCAGTGCGTGTCGGTAAGCATGGTGGCTGACTCCTTGTCATGGCGACAACGTCACTATACTCACTTATTTGTACATACTCCAAGAGCTGTACTCGCTAGCGTACTCAGGCATGCTTTGACTGCTCGGGAAACGCGAAGCAGCACCATGAAACAATAAAACCGCGCAACTGCGCGGTTTTATTGGGGTTTTTATACCTTCCCGGTGTTTCATGAAACATCAGGAAAACGGCTTGGCGACTCAAACGTTGAACAGGAAGTTCATCACATCGCCATCCTTGACGATGTATTCCTTGCCTTCAGCACGCATCTTGCCTGCGTCCTTGGCGCCTTGTTCGCCCTTGTAGGCGATGAAGTCTTCAAACGCAATGGTCTGGGCACGGATAAAACCACGCTCGAAGTCACCATGGATCACGCCAGCAGCCTGAGGTGCTGTTGCGCCCACGCGCACAGTCCAGGCACGCACTTCCTTCACACCTGCAGTGAAGTAAGTCTGCAGACCCAGCAGCGAGTAGCCAGCGCGGATCAGGCGATTCAGTCCAGGCTCTTCCAGGCCCATTTCCTGCAGGAACATGTCACGGTCTTCGTCGTCCATCTCGGACATTTCCGCTTCAATCTTGGCGCAGATCGCCACCACAGGCGCACCCTGGGCTTCGGCGTAGGCCTTGAGCTTGTCCAGCATGGGGTTGTTTTCAAAGCCGTCTTCCGAAACGTTGCCCACAAACATGGCGGGCTTGGCCGTAATCAGGCAGAAGGGCTTGAGCAGCGGTGCATCTTCCTTGGACACGGGCACTACGCGCGCTGGCTTGCCTTCATTCAGCGCCTGCTGAATGGGCGTCAGCAGAGACACCAGCTTGGCCGCTTCCTTGTCGTTGCCAGACTTGGCAGCCTTGGAGTAGCGATTCAGCGCCTTTTCCACGGTGGCCAGGTCAGCCAGGCACAGCTCGGTTTGAATCACTTCGATATCGGCAATGGGGTCCACCTTGCCCGCCACGTGAATCACATTGGGGTCTTCAAAGCAGCGCACCACGTTCACGATGGCGTCTGTCTCACGGATGTGAGCCAGGAACTGGTTACCCAGGCCTTCACCCTGAGAGGCGCCAGCCACCAGACCAGCAATGTCCACAAACTCCACGATGGCAGGCACGATGCGCTCAGGTTTGACAATCTCTTCGAGCTGCTTCAGACGGGGATCAGGCACTTCCACCACGCCGGTGTTAGGCTCGATCGTGCAGAAGGGATAGTTCTCGGCGGCGATGCCAGCCTTGGTCAGCGCGTTGAAAAGGGTGGACTTGCCGACGTTGGGCAGGCCCACGATGCCGCATTTGAGGCTCATGGATTTTTCCTTAAATATCAATGCACTATCGAGCACCACACAGCCGTGGTGGAAGTGCCCGATCCGCATGGACGCGTATTCGGTGTTCGGGGGCAGATGTGACGTGGATGCGCTCTGTGTAGACAGAGTTTTGTGCCAGTTTTGTCACTGAAATCTATGCCGATTGTAATGATCAGCGAATCTCTGCTGGCGAGGGGCGGATTGCGGTGGCTCATCCACTCCTATGCTGCCTGACAAGTGTCTTTCAGATCAGGCTGACAGTGACAGAGCACCAGTCCATCAAGACAAGAAAAAAGCCTGCTACTTTTTAGATAGCAGGCTTTCCTTATGTATGTTGGTAGGGCGTGGCGGACTTGAACCGACGACCAAGGGATTATGAGTCCCCTGCTCTAACCAACTGAGCTAACGCCCCAACCGGGCCTCGCCGCTCCTTGCGAAGGACGAAACCCGCGCATTGTAACGGCTAGCGATGCTGACTGAGCGCATTGCTGACCAATTTCGATGTGATGTCCACAATCTGAATCATCTTGTCGTAGTGCATGCGCGTGGGGCCGATCACGCCCAGAGTGCCAACCACCTGACCATCCACTTCATATGGGGCACTGACAACCGACAGCTCCTCAAAAGGCACGACCTGGCTTTCGCCACCAATATAGATACGCACGCCTTCGGCCTTGCTGGAGACATCGAGCAGACGCAGGATCTGGGTCTTTTGCTCGAACAGCTCAAAAGCACGGCGCAGATTACCCATGTCACTGGAGAAATCGCTGACAGACAGGAGATTGCGCTCTCCAGAGATGACGACCTGTTCCTGGGGGCCGGGCATCATGGCTTCGGCGCCCAGATTGACAGCAGACTGCATGAGTTTGACCACTTCACCCTGCAAGCGCACCACTTCCTGCTTGATGCGCTCGCGCACCTCTTCAATGTCCAGACCGGCGTAGTGTGTGTTGATGAAGTTGGAGGCGGTGGTGAGCTCCGAGGCATCAAACTCCACATCGGTAAACAGCACGCGGTTTTGCACATCGCCCTGTGGAGAGACGATGATGAGCAGCACCCGGTGCTCGGACAGCTTCACAAATTCAATGTGCTTGAACACCGAGCTGCGGCGCGGCGCCATGACCACGCCCACGAACTGGGACATGTTGGACAGCAGCTGCGCCGCATTGGCAATCACTTTCTGGGGTTGCTCAGCGGGCAGCTCCGGGGGGGTGAGTTCGCTGCCCTGGACCGTGAGCATGGTGTCGACGAACAGGCGATAGCCACGCGCCGTGGGCACCCGTCCGGCCGAGGTATGAGGACTGGCGATGAGCCCCAACTCCTCCAGGTCAGACATGACATTGCGTATGGTTGCAGGCGACAATTCCAGCCCCGAGGCTCGCGACAAAGTGCGCGAGCCCACCGGCTGACCATCCGCGATATAGCGCTCGATCAGCGCTTTCAACAATAACTTGGCACGTTCATCGAGCATGCTTTGATTTTAATGATGTAATTTCCGGTATGACGTCCAAGTTTCGCCATGTCGCACTGGTAGGTAAATACCAGTCTCCGAGCCATTCTAGTTCTGCTACCGAGCAGTCCAGCACAGTGCTTCACGGTATTGCAAATTTCCTGCGTACACAGGGATGTGAAGTCGTCCTGGAGGCTGAAACCGCAGCCCACACGGGCCTGCAGCACAGTTTTCCTTCCATGGATGTGGACCAGCTGGGGCAACACTGCGACCTGGGCATTGTGGTCGGCGGCGATGGCACCATGCTGGGCATTGCCCGCCAGATGGCCAAATACGGCACGCCACTGATAGGAATCAATCAAGGCCGCCTCGGCTTTGTCACCGACATTGCGCTGGACCGCTATGAAGAAGTGCTGCCCTCCATGCTGCAGGGCGTGTACGAGCAGGAAGCCCGCCCGCTGATGCATGCACGCGTGGTGCGCGATGGTGCCACCGTGTTTGAAGCCCTGGCCATGAACGATGTGGTGGTCAACCGTGGCGGCACCTCGGGCATGGTGGAAATTCGCGTCGAGGTAGATGGACGCTTTGTCTCCAACCAGCGTGCAGACGGCCTGATTGTGGCCACGCCCACAGGCTCTACGGCCTACACCCTGTCGGTCGGCGGCCCACTCATGCACCCTTCGATTCCTGCCTGGCTGATGGCACCTATTGCGCCGCATACGCTGTCCAACCGGCCCATTGTGCTGTCCGACCAGACCGAGGTGATGATGGAAGTGGTCAGCGGCCGGGACATCAGCGCCAACTTTGACATGCAGTCACTGGCCTCACTGCTGCATGGCGACCGCATCTATGTGCGCCGCTCCGAACACAGCGTGCGCTTCATCCATCCTGTGGGCTGGGACTACTTTGCAACGCTGCGCAAGAAGCTCGGCTGGAACGAGGGAGGTTACTGACCATGGCGCTCAAGCGGATCACGCTGCGCGACTTTGTCATCGTGCAGCAGCTGGAGCTGGATTTGCACGCAGGCTTTACCGTGCTGACCGGCGAAACCGGCGCGGGTAAATCCATTCTGATTGATGCCCTGCAGCTGGTACTGGGCAGCCGCGCCGATGCCGGAGTGGTGCGAGAAGGTGCGACACAGGCGGACATCAGCGCTGAGTTTGACTGTCCCGCCCGCCTGCACAACTGGCTGGAAGAAGGCGGCTTTGCGTTGGAAGAGGTGCTGCTGCTGCGCCGTGTGATTGACAGCCAGGGCCGCAGCCGCGCCTGGATCAACGGCGCACCGGCCACCGCCACGCAGCTGCGTACGCTGGGTGAGGAGCTGCTGGACATTCACGGCCAGCACGCCTGGCAGAGCCTGACCCGTGCGGATGCCGTGCGTCAATTGCTTGATGCCTACGCCGGTGTCAACACCCAGAGCCTGCGCCAGCACTGGCTGATCTGGCGCTCTGCAGCCAAAGACCTGGAACACGCCATTGCAGCGCAGGACACGCTGCAGCGTGAGCGCGAACGCCTGCAGTGGCAGATTGGCGAGCTGGAAAAGCTCAGCCCCGGCATGGATGAGTGGGAAGAACTCAACACCCTGCACACCCGCCTGTCCCACGCACAGGCGCTGCTGGATGCCGCACAGAATGCGCTGTACCTGCTGGAAAACGACGAAAGCGGCGTCGGCACCCCGCTGAACCGCGCCCAGGATTTGCTACAGGATAAAGAGCATCTGGAGCCTGAATTCAAAGCGATTGCAGATGTGCTGGCATCCAGTCTGGCGCAGATCAATGATGCCCAGCATTCGCTGCAGATCTATCTGCGCCGCACCGAGCTGGACCCAGACAAGCTGGCCGAGCTGGACGAGCGCCTGTCGCTATGGATGCAGCTGGCACGCCGCTATAAGCGCACGCCGGAAGAATTGCCGGGCATGCTGCAGTCATGGCGTGAAGAGTTGCACCAGCTGGACGCCGTGGTGGACCTGGACCGCCTGCGCCATGCAGAGCAGCAAGCGCTTGCGGCCTACCACAGCGCTGCGCGCGAGCTGTCGCTGCAGCGCACCAAGGCTGCACCCAAGCTCTCGCGCGCCATCACCCAGGCCATGCAGGGGCTGGGCATGCAGGGCGGCAAGTTTGAAGTGCAGCTGGACAAGCTGGATGAACCCACGCCCCACGGGCTGGACAGCGTGCAATTCCTGGTCGCAGGCCACCCCGGCGCAACGCCCAAGCCCATTGGCAAGGTCGCCTCAGGCGGCGAACTCTCTCGCCTGTCGCTGGCCATTGCCGTGACCACCAGCAAGCTGGGTCAGGCTGGCACGCTGATTTTTGACGAGGTGGACTCCGGCGTCGGCGGTGCCGTGGCTGAAACCGTCGGCAAGCTCATGCGTGCCCTGGGCAAGGACCGCCAGGTGCTGGCCGTCACCCACCTGCCCCAGGTCGCAGCCTGTGCCGATCACCACTATGTGGTGTCCAAAAAGCGCGACAAGGCAGGCACCTTCAGCACCGTCACCCCCACCAACAGCAGTCAGCGCGAGCGCGAAATTGCACGCATGCTGGGCGGCGAGAAGATTTCTGACACGACCATGGCACACGCGCGTGAGATGCTGCTGGCCGCAACGTCTGCTTGAGAGAGGGAAGGCAGGGATATGAAGAATTTGGAGATTGTGCTGATTACCGGCATGTCCGGTTCAGGCAAATCCGTGGCTTTGCATGCACTGGAAGACACAGGCTACTACTGCGTGGACAACCTGCCGCCCGAACTGCTGGGCGACTTTATCCGCCTGCAGCGCGCACAGCAGCGCAACCGCGTGGCCGTCGCCATTGATGCCCGCAGCGCCACCAGCCTGCCCAATCTGCCGCGCGAGCTGGAAAAGCTGCAGCGGCTCAAAGCCTCTGGCCTGCGCCTGCATGTGGTGTTTCTGGACGCCTCCACCAACACCCTGGTGCGGCGTTTTTCTGAAACGCGCCGCCGCCACCCGCTGTCACAGGCCGAGGGGCCACAGGGCCCGGAGGCACGCGAGGCGCTGATTCAGATCATCGACCACGAGCGCGAGCTACTCGGCGAAATCCGCGAATACGCCCACGTCATCGACACCAGCGACATACGCGGCGCGCAGCTGCAAAGCTATGTGAAGCAGCTGCTGCAGGCACCGGCCAACCAGATGACGCTGGTGTTCCAGTCCTTTGGCTTCAAGCACGGCATTCCGGTCGATGCCGACTATGTGTTTGATGTGCGCATGCTGCCCAACCCCTACTACGACGTGCAGCTGCGCCCGCTGACCGGCAAGGATGCACCAGTGCAGGACTTTCTGCAGCAGCAGGCCGACGTGCAGACCATGCAGGCCCATATTGCGCAGTTTCTGGACCACTGGCTGCCGGTGCTCAACGCCAACCACCGCAGCTATGTGACCGTGGCCATTGGCTGTACCGGCGGGCAGCACCGCTCTGTCTATCTGGTGGAACAGCTGGCACAGCGCTATCAGCAGCAATGGTCAACCCTGCGCCGCCACCGTGAAATGGACAGCCGCGCGCTGGCAAATACCGTCACCATCGCTCACTAAAAAATAGCTGCTAGCGCTTATAAATAAAGCATTTCAGATATAAAAGTATCTGAAATACTTGCTAGACAAGCGCTGGCAGCTCTGTTTTTTATAAATCCTGCAGCAGCTTGCGCACCGGTGCTGGCAACCCCAACTGGGGCCATGCGGCCGGTGACTGCCACTGCCAGCCTGCGTCCTGCACATCCAGCGCAGGCTGCACTCCGGCCACATCAACCACCACAGGGTGCAGAAACAGATCACGGTGCGTAAGCACATGCAGCTGCGCAGGCCAGTCCTGGCGCGCCTGTACCTGCACGCCCAGCGTGGCCAGCTGCGTGTTCAACGCCTCTGCGCCGGCATAGACCGGCGGGCTGAACAGCCCCGCCCAGATGCCCGTGTCACCACCGCTGGAAGGGCGGCGCTGCAGGCAGAGATTGCCTCCCACATCACGCAACACCAGCAGCCACCAGGCCTGTGAGCCACGCTTGGTCTTGCGCGTCTTGACGGGATAGTCCTGCGGATTGCCACGCTGTGCAGCACGGCAGTCTGCCTGCAGCGGGCACACCAGGCAGGAGGGATTGCGTGGCAGACAAATGGTGGCCCCCAGATCCATCAGGCCCTGCGTGTAGCGCGGCATGCTGTGCTGCAAATCCTGCGTGGGCAGCAGGTCTTCAGCCATCGCCCACAGCACTTTTTCATTGCGGCTGCTCGACAGGTCTTCGCCAAAGGCGAGCACGCGCGTGAGCACGCGTTTGACGTTGGCATCCAGAATGGCTGCACGTTCACCAAAGCAGAACGAGGCAATGGCCGCTGCGGTGGAGCGGCCAATGCCCGGCAAGGTCGCCAGCACCTCGGCACTGCGCGGGAAAGCGCCACCATGCTCGGCCATCACCGCCTTGGCGCATTTGTGCAGATTGCGTGCGCGGCTGTAGTAGCCCAGGCCGCTCCACAGCGCCATCACATCGTCTTCGGGTGCAGCCGCCAGGCTGGCCACATCAGGAAAAGCCTGCAGAAAACGCTCGTAGTAGCCCAGCACTGTGGTGACCTGGGTCTGCTGCAGCATGATTTCAGACAGCCAGACGCGGTACGGGTCACGCGTTTGCTGCCAGGGAAGATAGTTGCGGCCATGCACGGCCTGCCACTGCACCACCTGCGTGGCAATCAAAGGATTCGGAACGCTCAAAGGAAGCTCGGGGGAAAGAGGAAGGTTCAGAGAGTCAGCGCAGCAGCACTCAGACCGCCTCGGGCACAACGGCTAGCTCCAGGGCCTGCGCCTGCGGTACCTGCAGCAGCTGCTGCGCCCACTGCGCCAGGCGCTGCTCCAGCTGGTCCAACTGCTGCTCGGCCGACTCAATCTCGGCAATGCGCTGCGCCAGGCCGCTGGCGGCTTCGTGGATGCGGTCTACCGCCTCCATGCGCCGGGCAAAGCTGCGCTTACGCTCCTTCAATTGTGCATCGAGCTGTGCCGTGGCGCTCTTGCTCCATAAATCCAGGTCATTGGCTGCGGATTCAAACACCGCACGCAGCCGCATGCCCAGCGCCTTGAGCATGCGCTGGCCGAACATGGGGTTGGCCAGCTTGAGCGTGTTGCCAAAGCTCAGGTACTGCAGATAGCTCTCTTCAATCTGCGCCAGCTCGCGCTCAAAGTCATGCAGCTGCAGATCACCTGGCGGCTGCAGCGAAAAGCCGAACTCCGCATTCAGCTCGCGGAACATGGCAGCCAGCATGGTCTGCACCTCGGCTGCCGCTGCACGCACCTGCGCACCCAGATCACGCAGGCGCTCAAACGTTGAGGCATAGACCTTGCGCACCCCCACCTTCAGCCCCGAATGCTCCAGCGCACCAGACAGCTGCTCCAGCTCCTTGCGCAGCGAAGTCGCGCCCAGCAGATGGAAGGCCTGGTTCATCAGCTTCAGATGCACGGTGCGCAGCGCCAGTATCTTGGCCGTGCTGTTCTCAAAGGCCTGCTGCTCCTGCTCAATGCGCTGGCGCATGCGACCAATCATGGACGTGTTTTTGCCGCGCAGGCTGCGCAGCTCCAGCATCTGTTCATCCAGATCACGGCGGCGAATCAGGATGGAACGCAGCACCTGCTGCTGCAAATGCGCCATGCCCTCACCCACCACGCTGCGCAAAATGCTCTGGCGATGGGCCAGAATGCCCTGGGCCAGCAAATCCTCAAACAAGGGCAGACCGCTTTTTTGCAGCAGTGCGGTGTTGCTTTCAATCTTGGCCACCAGCCCTTTCTGTGCCGACAGCGGCACGATGCGCGCCGGATCAATATCCAGAATCTGGGCGCTTTGCCTGCGCTGGCGGTTGAGCAACTCTTTGACTTCCGTGCCGGAGTCCAGGCTGCCCCACAGGGTGTCAATCTTGTTGAGCACCACCAGATACGCATCCCCTTCACGGTGGCAGGGCTGCAGGAGCCCTTTCCAGATCGCCAGGTCTGACTTGGTCACGCCCGTATCAGCCGCCAGCACAAACACCACGGCATGGGCCTGGGCGATGAGGTTGACCGTCAGCTCCGGCTCCATACCCACGGCGTTCAGGCCCGGGGTGTCCACAATCACCAGCCCCTGCCGGAGCAGCGGATGCGCCATATTGATCAGGGCGTGGCGCCATTTGGGGATTTCCACCAGCCCCTGCGCATCCACCAGCGGGTTTTCCACGCCGTCTTCATCGCTCCAGAAACCCAGCTGGCGGGCTTCGTCCACCGGCACCTTGCGTACCTGCGCCACATGGGCCATGGTCTGCGCCAGCTGGTCGGCATCATCCACATCCAGCGGCAGCTGCACCCAGGTGGAAGGGCGCTCACGCCACTCGGCCAGGCTGTAGGGCTGAGCACGTGTTTCAATGGGTAGCAGGCGCAGGCAGGGTTGCAGGCCGGTGTCGTAGCTCAGCTCGGTCGGGCACATGGTGGTGCGCCCGGGGCTGGCGGGCATGATGCGCCGGCCGTAGTGGGAAAAAAACACGGCATTGATCAGCTCTGACTTGCCACGGGAGAACTCTGCCACAAAGGCTACGCTCACCTTGTCGCCACGCAACAGGTTTTCCAGCCGCTGCAGCTGCTCCTGCACCGCCGCATCCAGCAGTTCATGGGCCGCCAGCCATTCCCGGAAACTGGCCATCTGCGCCGCAAAGCTTTTGCGCCAGTGGCTCAGACGGTCGAACTGCTCGCTAAATGAAGGTGAAGGGCCCACGATTTCTCCCTCTTCGCTGTGATTGCCTCTCAAAGCTTCTGAATATAACCAGACTGCTCATCGCCCGGCTACGCTTTGGCTAGAGCTTTTGACAAGAAGCACAGTAGTAGGTACTTCGCTGCCCCTGTCGCAGCAATACGACGGGGCGTGCGCAATGCACACAGGGCAGGCCCTCACGGCCATACACCTTGGTCTGCAGCTGGAAGTGCCCCGCCATGCCATCTGCGCTGGAAAAGTCCCGCAGCGTCGTGCCCCCATGCTCTACCGCCAGCGCCAGCGTCTCACGAATGGCATGAAACAGCCGCCTGGCCTTGATGGTACTGATGGTGTTGGCTGGTGCAGTCGGTGCAATACGGCTGGCAAACAGCACTTCAGACGCATAGATATTGCCCACGCCCACCACCAGCTTGCCACCCAGCAGCAATTGCTTGATGGGTGTGCGGCTGCTCTGCAGCCCATGCTGAAAGCGTGGCCAGCTGTAGCTTTGCTCGTCCAGCGGCTCCATACCCAGGCCATCAAGCAGTTTGCGTGCCACAGGGTCGTGCTCGCCCTGCGTGGCAATCACCGCACCAAAGCGGCGTGGGTCATGCAGACGCAGCACCCCGCGGTCTGTACGCATCTCAAAGTGGTCATGCTTGCCCGCTGGCGGCAGATCAGGCGCAAACCGCAGACTGCCTGACATCCCCAGATGCACCATGAGCATGCCGCGATCCAGATCCAGCAGCAGGTATTTGCCACGCCTGCGTACCTGCAGCACCTGGGCGCCCACCAGCTGCTGTGGCGCGCAGCCCAGTGGCCAGCGCAAGGGCTTGCCCATGGTGACAGCCAATATGTGGGTTCCCGCGATCTCGCGGGCAAAACTGCGGCGGGTGACTTCAACCTCTGGAAGTTCTGGATCTTGGCGTTTGGCGTACAGCAGGTAAAGGCTTGGATTATTATGGTTCGATGGTTTCCATACTTCATAAATGGCGCTTGGCCCTGATCACTTCCCTTGTTCTCGGAACACTGCCTGCTCAGGCCCAGAAGGCCCCGGCAGCGGAAAGCACACCGCCCATCGGCAGCCCTGCCAGCAGCACACCTCTGCCCTCCGCGCTGGACGGCGAGCTGTTTTACGAGCTGCTCGTGGGAGAGATGTCTGCCGCACAGGGGGATTTCGTCAACGCCATTGCTCTGCTGATGGAAGCCGCACGCAACAGCCAGGACGAGGCGATCTACCAGCGTGCCGCAGAGCTGGCCATGCAGTCACGTGCCGGGCCTCGTGCACTGTCTGTCGCCAATGAATGGCAGCAGAACTTTCCCGATTCGCGTGAAGCCAACCGTTTTCTGCTGCACGTGCTGCTGCTGCTCAATCGTGTCTCCGAGACGCAGGAGCCTCTGGCCCGTGAAGTGGCATGGACGGACCCCGCTGCCAAGACCGCTACATATCTAGGCATCCTCCAGCTCTATGGACGCGTTTCTGACAAGGCTCTGGCCGCTGCCGTCGTAGAACAAGCGCTGCAGCAGGATCTGCAAAACCCCAAGCTCGCTGCAGCTGCCTGGTCCACCATCGGCCACATGCGCCTGACGGCCAAGCAAAAGGATCTGGCACTGCAGGCCTTGCAGCATGCCCATGCCGCAGGCTCCATGGATTCCGCCACTGCCCTGCTGGCGCTGGAACTGCTGCAGGCCGGAGAGCTCGCTGCCGAGGCTCTGGTTCAGGAATACATGGCCAACGACCCTGCATCCCCGATACAGCTTGCCTATGCGCGCGTGCTGATCGGCCAGAACCGCATCGCGGATGCACAGCAGCAGCTCAACACTTTGCTGATGTCCAACCCGGAAATGGCAGAAGCCTGGCTGGTACAGGCCAGCGCATATGCACTGCAAAGCGACTGGAAGCAGGCGCTGAAAGCCGTACGCCGCGTGGAAAATCTGGCCAGCAAGCAGTCTCTTTCGTCTGACCCTCAGCAGGAGCAGGTACTCAGCGAAGCCTATTTGCTTGGCGGACGCATCGCCATGCAGCAAAAAGACTATGCACAGGCCACCCTCTGGCTGAACAAGATCCCCGACAGTGACAATGACCTGAACCTCCAGAGCCTCAAGGCACTGGCACTGGCCAAGCAAGGCAAGCTGGCACAGGGCCGTGCCTTGATTCGTGCTGTACCTGCTCAGTCCAAGGAGCAGATCATTCGCAAGCGCCAGGCTGAAGTTGCGCTGCTGCGCGACAGCAACGCAGTGCAAGAAGCCTATCTGCTGCAGCGCACGCTGTATGACCAGCATCCGGACAACGCGGACATTGCCTATGAAACTGCCATCCTGGCAGAGCGTGCAGGCAAGCTGGAGGTCATGGAAAAGATTTTGCAAGGCATTCTTGCCAAGCAACCCGACTACCACCACGCACTCAATGCCCTGGGCTACTCCTATGCCGACCGTGGCATACGACTGCCAGAAGCCAAGGAGTTGATTGAGCAGGCCCTGCAACTGGCGCCTGATGACCCCTTCATCCTTGACAGCTTGGGATGGGTGGAATTTCGCATGGGCAATCACGGCAAAGCCAAGGAGCTGCTGGAACAAGCCTACGCCCAGCGCGATGACGTGGAAATTGCAGCCCACCTCGGCGAAGTGTTGTGGGAGCTGGGCGACAAAAAGCGTGCCCGCAAGATCTGGCGCAAAGCCATGGAAGCAGATGCTGACAACAGCGTGCTGCGTGCCACCCTGGAACGTCTGCAAGTTCGTCCCTGATCACCATGCACACCAGCACACTCTCTTTCCTACTACATCGCCGAGCATGCTGGCTGGGACTGGCGGCCGCATTGGCACTGTCGGCATGCAGCACGCCACCTCGCCCACAGGACACCGCCCGCACATCCTGGAGTGGCCGCATGGGTCTGCAAGTGCATGACCCCATGGCACAGGAGCAGTCCTTCAGCGCTTCTTTCCAGTTGCAGGGCTCTGCAGAGCAAGGCCAGCTCGATGTTTTCAATCCGTTTGGCTCCCAGATTGCCAGGCTGCAGTGGACCCCGGAGCATGCAGTACTGCAACAAGGCAGTCAGATGCGCCACTCCGACTCCCTGCAGGAGCTGCTTCGCCTGAGCCTTGGCACAGAACTGCCAGTGCAGGCACTGTTCAGCTGGCTGCAAGGCCAGCCCATGACAGCTGAAGGCTGGCAGGTGGACCTCAGCCGCCACGCACAGGGCCGCATTACGGCACAGCGCATCAGCCCACCACCTCAGGCTACCTTGCGCGTGGTGCTGCAACCGCTTCAGTGAAGTAAATACCAGCGGCAGCCCAGGGCTGCCCCAAACTTTCTCATGCTCAGCCTGTACGACGTTCCGGCCCCGGCCAAACTCAATCTGTTTCTGCACATCACTGGCCGCCGTGCGGACGGCTACCACCTGCTGCAGTCGGTCTTCATGTTGATCGACTGGCAAGACCAGCTGCACTTTGAAAGCCTGCAGGGCAGCAGCGAAGTCTCTCGCCAGGACCTGAACCCCGGCGCTCCGGAGCTGCCCGCTGACGATCTGTGCGTGCGTGCAGCCAGAGCACTGCAGGCAGCCACAGGCTGCACACAGGGCGTACGCATTGCGATTGACAAGCACATTCCCTCGCAGGCCGGCATGGGTGGCGGCTCCTCGGATGCAGCCACCACACTCATCGCGCTCAACCGCCTCTGGAGGCTGGGGTTGAACCGCCAGCAGCTGGCAGACATTGGCGTGCGTCTGGGTGCCGATGTGCCTTTCTTCATTCATGGTCACAACGCCTGGGTCGAAGGCATTGGTGAGCACATCACGCCGCTGGAAGGCAATGCAGCCTTACCCGCCAGCAGCTTCTGGGTCATCAAACCCCAGGCGGGGCTGGACACGCCCAGCATCTTTCGCTCGCCTGAGCTCAAACGCGACACAAAGTCTGCTACAATTGCAGACTTTGCTGCAGATCACTACGGCTTTGGCCACAACGACTTGCAGCCAGTTGCTGAAGCGCTGTGTCATGATGTAACGCAAGTTACCAATTGGCTTCAATCCCAAGGATTGCGTGCTACAATGACGGGCTCAGGTAGTGCAGTGTTTGCACAAGACAGTAAAGACATTGATTTACAAGCTGCAAGCAGTAGCTGGCAAATCAAACTTTGCAAAAATCTGGATAAACACCCTTTGCTGCACTGGGTTCCAGAATAAACCAAGCTACCGGTTGATTGTTATCGACGACAATTGACCTGTGTAGGGGAGTCGCCAAGTTGGTTAAGGCACCGGATTTTGATTCCGGCATGCGAGGGTTCGAGTCCTTCCTCCCCTGCCAAATATCTTTATGCGTTTAAGCAAACCCAATACTGGGAAGCTCATGCAATCCAATCACTCTGAATTCGTGGTTTTTACGGGCAACGCCAATCGTGGCATGGCCGAAGAAATCGCCAAGCACCTCGGCGCGTCTCTGGGCGCAGCCGATGTTGGTCGTTTTTCTGACGGTGAAGTGACCGTAGAAATCAAGCAAAACGTTCGCACCCGCGACGTTTTTGTGGTCCAGCCTACATGCGCACCAACCAATGACAACCTGATGGAGTTGTTGGTCATGGTCGATGCCTTGAAGCGTGCTTCCGCACAAAGCATCTGTGCTGTGATTCCCTACTTTGGCTATGCCCGTCAGGATCGCCGCGTGCGTTCCACACGTGTGCCTATCACCGCCAAGGTGGTCGCCAACATGCTGCAGGCCGCTGGCGTGAACCGCGTCCTGACCATGGACCTGCACGCTGACCAGATCCAGGGTTTCTTCGACATTCCCGTGGACAACATCTACGCTTCGCCCGTATTGCTGGGTGACCTGAAGCAGAAGCAGTACGACGATCTGATCGTTGTCTCTCCTGACGTGGGTGGCGTGGTGCGTGCACGTGCACTGGCCAAGCAGCTGGGGTGCGATCTGGCCATCATCGACAAGCGTCGTCCCAAGGCCAACGTGTCGGAAGTGATGCACGTGATTGGTGACATCGACGGCCGCAACTGCGTGATCATGGACGACATGATCGACACCGCAGGCACACTGGTGAAGGCTGCCGAAGTCCTGAAGCAGCGTGGCGCCAAGAAGGTGTATGCCTACTGCACACACCCCATCTTCTCCGGCCCTGCCATCCAGCGTATTTCCGAAGGCGATGCGCTCGACGAAGTCGTAGTGACCAACACGATTCCTCTGAGCCCTGCGGCACAGGCTTGCGGCAAGATTCGCCAGCTCTCCGTGGCTCCTCTGTTTGCCGAAACCATGCAGCGTATTTCGTCTGGTGATTCGGTCAGCAGCCTGTTCCAGGACTAAACGTTTTCCCTTCGGAAAGCTGTGAGCCTCCTTCGGGAGGCTTGCGTTTTCCGAAATTTCATCCAAGGCAACAGCCTTGTTATCAACCGAGTGGGACTGGTCGCGGTCCACTCAAACTGGAGTTTGTTATGCAAATCGTCGCAACTACGCGCAATCTGCAAGGTACGGGTGCGAGCCGCCGCCTGCGTATTACTGGTAAGACCCCTGGCATCCTGTTTGGCGCTGGCCAAGATGCTGTGAAGATCGAAGTCGATCACAACAACCTGTTCCACGCTCTGAAGAAGGAAGCTTTCCACACTTCGATCCTGGACCTGGAACTGGACGGCCAGACCACCAAGGTTGTGCTGCGCGACGTGCAATTCCACCCCTTCAAGCCCCTGGTTCTGCACATCGACTTCCAGCGCGTGGACGAGAACACCAAGGTGGAATCCAAGGTGGCCCTGCGTTACGAAAACGCTGAGCAGTCTCCTGCTGTGACCGTGGAAAACGGCACTGTGACTCCTCTGATCACTGAAGTGTCCGTGCTGGCAGCTCCTGCCAAGACTCCTGAGTTCATCGCTGTGGACCTGTCCAAGCTGACTTCCAAGATCATCCCCGGTCTGCAGTCCGTGAAGGCTCCTGCTGGCGTGAAGATCATTGCTCGCGGCGCGAACAAGAACCCCGCTCTGGTGTCCGTGAAGCTGCCTGAAGCTGCTGTTGCAGCTCCTGTGGCTGCCGCCACCACCGACAAGAAGAAGAAGAAGTAATTCTTTTTTGCCTGTCGCTACAGCCTTCCGGGGCTGTAGGCAAAACAAATGGCCCACCTTGTGTGGGCCATTTGTTTTGCGGCGCACATACCGTGGACTTTGGCACATCCGATAATCGCAACATGATCAAACTGTTTGTGGGCCTTGGCAATCCAGGTCCGGAATACGAAGACACCCGTCACAACGCCGGCTTCTGGTGGATTGACGGGCTGGCACGTGAACTCAAGGTGCATCTGCAGCCCGAGCGCAGCTACTGGGGCCTGGTGGCACGCGCCAATGTACAGGGGCAGGCTGTGTGGCTGCTGCAGCCGCAGACCTTTATGAACCTGTCGGGCAAGTCGGTAGGCGCTCTGGCGCGCTTTTTCAAGATCAAGCCCGAGGAAGTGCTGGTAGTGCATGACGAGCTGGACTTTGAACCCGGCCAGGTCAAGCTCAAAAAGGGCGGCAGCCACGGCGGGCACAATGGCCTGCGCGATATCCACGCCCAGCTGGGCAGCCCTGACTACTGGCGCCTGCGTGTGGGCATTGGCCACCCCGGACAAAAGGGCGAGGTCTCAGGCTGGGTGCTCAAGAAGCCACCACAGGAGCAGTGGAACGCCATTCACGAGCAGATTGACCGCAGCCTCAAAGCCTGGCCGCTGCTGGTGGCGGGTGACATGGAAAAGGCCACGGCCCAGATCAACACCAATAAACCACCACGCCCCAAGCCACCACGCAAGCCAGCGCCTGAGCAGGCCGCAGGCACTGCGGCGCAGCCCCAATCAGGCCAAGCTTAAAAACATAGCTGCTTGCGCAGTATTGATAAGGGCTTTCAGCTTATTTATGCCTGAAACCCTTATTTTGCCTGCGTGAGCAGCTCATATTTTTTAAGCAGCACTTCGCGGCTTTCCATGAAATCCGGATTGACGGGAATGCACGATACCGGGCAGACCTGCATGCACTGCGGCTCATCAAAGTGCCCCACACATTCCGTGCATTTGTGCGGGTCGATTTCATAGATCAGCTCCCCCATTGAAATCGCATCATTGGGGCACTCAGGCTCACACACATCGCAGTTAATGCACTCATCAGTGATCATCAGTGCCATAGCGCACCTCCTTGGTCGAGATCGCCACCACGGCACAACGCGGGCACACAGGGCTTGAATACGGGGGACATCTGCCAATTATCGTGTGCAGCTGCCCCTCTCAGCGATATAGTCCGCACTTCCGTACTTCGCACTGCGGTTTTGCACCGGGTTTGCCGCTATGCTCGGGCCCACTTTTTCTGACCGCCTCACCCTCTCGTATTCATGAGTGTTTTTCTTGCCAGACACCTGCTCACACTGATTGCCACCTTGCTGGGTGCATCCGTGGTGGTGTTTGCCATGCTCGAAATTCTGCCGGGCAATGCAGCGCAGGTGCTGATGGGGCCGGATGCCGATCCGGAAGCCGTGGTCGCCCTGGCCGAGCAGCTGGGCCTGAACCAGCCTGCCCTGCAACGCTACGCACAGTGGATACAAGGCTTTTTCACAGGCCATCTGGGTGACAGCTATGCCTATGACTCCCCTGTGTGGGAGCTGATTCAGGAACGCCTGGCGCTGACCATTCCCCTGGCCCTGATGGCCATGCTGCTGACCACGGTGCTGGCCCTGCTGGCAGGGGTCTATGCGGCCTCGCACCACAACAAGCTGGGCGACATCAGCATCATGGGTCTGGCACAGCTGGGCATTGCCATTCCGAATTTCTGGTTTGCCATCCTGTTGATTCTGCTGTTTTCGGTGAAGCTGCAATGGTTTTCCGCAGGCGGTTTTCCGGGCTGGAGTGCCGAGGAAGGCGGAGGTTTCTGGCCTGCGCTGCAGGCACTGCTGCTGCCCGCCATTTCGCTCGCCGTGGTGCAGGCTGCAATTCTGGCGCGCATCACACGCTCGGCCGTGCTGGAAGTGCTGCGCGAAGACTTTGTGCGCACTGCACGCGCCAAGGGCCTGAGCCAGCGTGCCGTGCTCTGGGGCCATGTGCTGCGCAACGCCATGATTCCGGTCATCACCGTCATGGGCCTGCAGTTTGCCAATTTGCTGGCAGGCACCATCGTGGTGGAAAACGTGTTCTATCTGCCCGGTCTGGGGCGGCTGATCTTTCAGTCGATTGCCAACCGGGATCTGATCGTGGTGCGCAACTGCGTCATGCTGCTTGCCGCCATGGTCATCGTGGTCAACTTCATAGTGGATGTGCTCTACGCCGTCATTGACCCCCGCGTGAAAGCCAGAGACTTATGAGCCAGCCCTTTTCCGCCTGGCAGCGTGGCCTGCGACAGCCCAACCTGCTGGTGGGCATGCTGCTGAGCAGCTGCCTGCTGCTGTGCGCCCTGCTGTCCCTGATCTGGACGCCCTGGGACCCTTATGCCATGAACATGGATGCCAAGCTGCTGCTGCCCGACAGCCAGCACTGGCTGGGCACGGACGCCTTCGGGCGCGATGTACTCTCACAGCTCATGGTGGGTGCGCGCAGCTCCATTGCCGTGGGTGTGATCGCCGTGGGCATTGGCCTGGTCTTTGGCGTGGCCCTGGGCCTGCTGGCGTCTGCCCTGCGCGGCTGGGTGGAAGCAGTCATCATGCGCCTGAGTGACTTCACCTTTGCCTTTCCCGCCATTTTGCTGGCCATCATGATGACGGCCGTGTTTGGCCCCAGCATGGTCAACGCCATCATTGCCATTGGCATCTTCAATATTCCAACCTTTGCCCGCATCACGCGTGCCTCGGCCAATGCCATCTGGACGCGGGAATACATCACCGCCGCGCGTGCCTGTGGCAAAAACCGTTTCAGCATTACCTTCCAGCACGTGCTGCCCAACATCATGGGCGTGCTCATCGTGCAGGCCACCATTCAGTTTGCGCTGGCCATTCTGGCCGAGGCAGCCCTGTCCTATCTGGGCCTTGGCACGCAGCCGCCCCAGCCATCGTGGGGCCGCATGCTCAGCGATGCCCAGACCTTGATGTTCCAGGCCCCACTGTTGGCCATCTTCCCCGGCGTGGCGATTGCCCTGTCGGTGCTGGGCCTGAACCTGCTGGGCGATGGTCTGCGCGATCTGCTGGACCCCCGCCTGCACCGCCAGCGCTAAGCCCTCAGAAAGACTGCCATGCCTTTGCTTGAAGTAACCGGGCTCCATCTGTTTCTGCGTGGCGATCAAGGTGCCGTACAGGCGCTGCGCCATGTGTCTTTCAAACTTGAACGCGGCCATGCGCTGGGCATCATCGGCGAGTCGGGCAGCGGCAAATCGCTGACGGTGCAGACCCTCATGGGGCTGCAGCCAGACAACGCCAGCGTCACCGGCAGCATGCTGTGGAACGGTCAGGAGCTGGTGGGCCAGAGCGAAAGCGCGTGGCAGGCCCTGCGCGGCAACCGCATGGCCATGGTGTTTCAGGAGCCCATGACGGCCCTCAACCCCGTACACACCATAGGGCGCCAAGTGGCCGAGCCCATGATCCGCCACCAGGGTCTGAGCCGTGCAGCGGCGCTGCGCCGCGCCACAGATTTGCTCGGCCGCGTGGGCATTCCCAATGCCAGCGCACGCGTGGATGACTACCCGCACCAGTTTTCCGGTGGCCAGCGCCAGCGCATCACCATTGCCATGGCGCTGGCCTGCGAGCCAGACCTGTTGATTGCAGACGAGCCCACCACCGCGCTGGACGTGACCGTGCAGCAACAGATTCTCGACCTGATCAACGATGTGGTGGCAGAGCGTGACATGGCGCTCATCCTGATCTCGCACGACCTGGGCGTGATCTCCCAGAACGTGGATGACATGCTGGTCATGTACGGCGGTCAGGTCGTGGAAAGCGGCCCGACTGCGGCCCTGTTTCGCCACATGGCCCACCCCTATACCCGTGGCCTGATGGCTGCGCGCCCACGGCTGGATGCGCCCCGCCAGCCCAGCGGCAAGCCTATGGACCTGCTGACCATTCCAGGTTCGGTGCCGCCGCTGCGCGCTCTGCCACGTGGCTGTACATTTGCAGACCGCTGTTCGTTTGCCGAACAGCGCTGCTTCGAGGAGCGGCCCACGCGCGTAGGCATCCCCAGCTTTCAGCCCCATGAGGCCGAATACAGCAGTCTGCGCGTACACCAGGTGCGCTGCCTGCGCCCTGAGGCCATGCGTCCCGGCAATACGGAGGCATGGAAATGAAGCTCGACGATCTGCGCCCGCCCCTGCTGCAACTGCAGGCCGTCAGCAAAAGCTATCGCCTGCCACGCCGCCAGCTGTGGCAGGCACCAGCGTTTCTGCATGCCCTGCAGGGTGTGGACCTGAAGGTCTACAGCGGCCGCAATCTGGGCATTGTGGGCGAGTCTGGTTCTGGTAAATCCACGCTGGCACGGCTTGCCATGGGACTGGATACCCCCAGCAGCGGCCAGGTGCTGTGGGACGGTCATGACATTCACAGCCTGCGCAGCCGTGCGTTGCGCGACATGCGCCGCAACTACCAGATGGTGTTTCAGGACCCGTACGGATCACTGGACCCACGCATGCGCATTGCCGCCATTCTTGCTGAGCCCCTGCAGGCCCTGAGCCGCTCCAGCCGTAGCGAGCAACGCGAAGTGGCAGAAGAGGCACTGGTCGAAGTCGGCCTGCACCCCAGCGATCTGGACAAATACCCGCACGAATTCTCAGGCGGCCAGCGCCAGCGCATTGCGATTGCACGTGCGCTGATTACGCGCCCCAAGCTCATCGTGGCCGATGAGCCCGTGAGTGCGCTGGACGTGTCCATTCAGGCCCAGGTGCTCAATCTGATGCTCGATCTGCAGCAGCGCTTTGGCATGACCTACCTGCTCATCAGCCATGATCTGGCCGTGGTCAACCACCTGTGCGATGAAGTCACCGTCATGCAGCAGGGCAAGATCGTCGAGCGTGGCACGCCACAGCAGCTGTTCCTGCATGCACGCCACCCCTACACGCAAAGCCTGCTCAACGCCGTGCCACAGATCGCTCCGGGCCGTGCACGTGCGCTGCGTCATCTGCGGGCGCAGGCCAGTCAGCAGAACTTGGTGTAAAAAGCAGGCTGCTCACAAGACTGTGCAGTGCAGCACAGCTGGGTGTGAACACACTGGAGAGCCGCCATCTGCGCGCTGCACGGCAGACATGTGCACGGGCCTGCGCGGTTTTCATCGATCCAACGAGACACAAGGGAGAACTTCCACCATGATTCATCGCCGCAGCTTGCTGGCATCCAGCGCTCTCGCCAGCCTGGCTGCCATCGTGCCTCTGCACGCTATGGCCCAGCCCAGCAAAAAGGATGCTGTGACGCTGGCGCTCACGCTGGAGCCACCGGTGCTGGACCCCACGGCCAGCGCTTCTTCCTCGATTGCTGAGGTCACGCACTACAACATCTTTGAGACGCTCACCAAGATCAACCCCGATGGCAGTGTCTCGCCCATGCTGGCCGAAAGCTGGGATGTCTCGCCCGATCTCAAGACCTACACCTTCCGCCTGCGCAAGGGCGTGAAGTTCCAGAACGGCGAACCCTTCAATGCCGATGCCGTGAAGTTTTCCTTTGACCGTGCGGGCAGCGAAGGCAGCACCAACAAGGACAAGCGCAGCTTTGCGGGCATGAAAGTGAGCGTCAAGGACGCGCACACGGTAGAAATCGTCACCGAGGAAATCGACCCGGACTTCCTGTTCCTGCTCGGTCAGGCAACTGCCATCATCGTCGAGCCCAAGAGCGCCGCCACCAACAGCACCAAGCCCGTGGGCACCGGCCCCTACCAGCTGGGTCAATGGCGCAAGGGCAGCTCGGTCACGTTGGTGGCCTGGCCGGAATACCGCGATGCGAACAAGATCCGCATCAAACGCGCCACTTTCCGCTTCATCCCCGATGCGGCCGCCCAGGTCGCTGCTCTGCTGGCAGGGGACGTGGATGCCTTCCCGCGCGCAGCGCCACGCAGCGTGCCGCAGTTTGCCAAGGACCCACGTTTTCAGGTGCATGTCAGCGGCTCACGCGCCAAGACCATTCTGGCCATCAACAACGGCAAAAAGCCACTCAACGATGTGCGCGTGCGCAAGGCGATTGCGGCAGCCATTGACCGCAAGGCCGTCATCGAAGGGGCTGCTGAAGGCTATGGCAAGCCCATTGGCAGCCATTACGTACCCGGTGCCTTTGGCTATGTGGACACCACGGGCATCAACCCGCACGACCTTGAAAAAGCCAAGGCACTGCTGGCTGAAGCGGGTGTGAAGCTCCCCCTGAAACTGACCATGACACTGCCCCCCGCACCCTACGCGCGCCAGGGCGGTGAAATCATTGCAGCCCAGCTGGCCAAGGTGGGCATTGAAGTCAAGCTGCAGAACGTGGAATGGGCGCAGTGGCTGTCTGGCACCTATGGCAACAAGCAGTACGACCTGACCATGATCAGCCACGTCGAGCCCTTTGACCTGGGCAACTTTGCCAAGCCTGACTACTACTGGGCCTATGACTCGCAGGAGTTCCGCGACCTGTACGACAAGATCAAGCACACGCCCAACCCCACAGACCGTGCACGGCTGCTGGGCCAGGCTCAGCGCCTGCTGGCCAACGATGCCGTCCACGGCTTCCTGTACCAGCCGCAGTGGGTGACGGTTGCGAACAAGAACCTGCGTGGTCTGTGGAAGGACATGCCGATTTTTGTGAACGACCTGTCTGCTCTGCACTGGTCAGAGAAGAATTAAAAAAAGGAGCTACCAGCGCTTGAAAACAAAGGACTTCAGATAGTTTTCTATCTGAAGTCCTTTTTAAATCAGCGCTAGCAGCTATTGTTTTTTATCTTTGCGTAGTGGCCAGCCGCACCGCCAGCCCCAGAAACACCACACCAGCCAACCGGTTCAGCCACCACTGCGTACGTGCTGAGCGCTGCAGCAGACCGCCAAACACACCGGAAAAGCAGGCAATGGCGCCAAACACCAAAAAGGTAGCCAGCACAAACACCGCACCAAAGCAGGCAATCTGCCAGGCCACGCTGCCGCGCGCAGGGTCGGCAAACTGCGGCAAAAAGGCCAGAAAGAAAATCAGCACCTTGGGATTGGTGATGTTCATCACCACGCCACGCCCCACCATGCGCAGCGCTTCACGCAGTTGCAAAGGCTGTGCCGCGCTGCTGCCCACAGGCGTATCACTGACTTGTGAAGGCGCTCGCAGCGCCCCCCAGGCCAGCCAGGCCAGATAAGCGGCACCACACCACTTGAGCACCGTAAACGCCGTGCTTGACGCTGCCAGCACCGCAGCCAGGCCCAGTGCCACCGCCGTGGTGTGCACCAGAATCCCCAGGCACAGGCCTACCACCACGCACATGCCCAGCCGCCAGCCGCGCTGTGCGGACTGCACCAGCACAAACAGGTTGTCCGGCCCGGGGCTCAGGGCCAGCAGCACGGCAACACCAAAAAAAGCAATCAGGGTATCAATGGCAGGCATGGGGCAAAAGGCTTTCGCAATCGCACAAAAGCGCCGATTGTGCGCCTGCGGCTGCGGCTATGCCAAGCGCCTGCGTGACGGGATCAGGCAGCCCAGCCCCCTGCGGACTCAGCGCTCATGCAGCAGTGAGCGGCGTCTGGAAGTGCACTGCGCATTGTCAAACGGACCAGCACCGCGCTCCCAGCCTTTGGCTGGCATGAACTGTGCGCAGATCTGGCGGCCATCGTGCTTGCTGATCCACCAGTACCAGGGAGCGGGAGCACTGTGGGCCGAACCTGTGCCCAGCAGCGCAAGGGCCGCGCCCAACATCAGCGCCTGCAAAAACTTTTTCATCACCATGGCTGCAATTTACCCCAGCCCCAAGGCCGTGACGCCAAAGGCAATCAAGATGGCCCCCGCAATGCGTACCATGCGATCGCCCTCACGCAGCAGGTGGCCGCCGATGATGGCGGCAAACAGCATGGAAACTTCACGTGCCGGTGCCACGTGCGAGATGGGCGCACTTTGCATGGCATACAGCACCAGCACATAGGCAATGGGGCTGACCACAGCCACCAGCAGTGCCCAGCGCCACTGCAGCTGCCACAGGAATTTGGCCTCCTGCACATTGCGCAAAATGACGGGCGAGAGCAGCACCACGCGCAGGCAGCTGCCAAAGTAGTCAATCAGAATGGGCGAAAGCAGCAGCACCTTGACGCCATAGCCATCCACCACCGTATAGGCGGCAATGAAGATACCCGTCACCACACCATAAAACAGGCCCTGATGCAGGCGCAGACGCGCTTGTGGATCATGGCGCAGCCTGAACATACCGGGGCCACCTGCAATCAGAAACACCCCCAGCACCACGCCCAGCACACCGAGCATGCCCAGCTGCGAGATCTCCTCACCCAGCACCACAATGGCAAACAGCGAGCTGATCAAAGGCCCGCTGCCACGCGCCAGCGGATAGACCACGGTGAGGTCGGCCTTGCGGTAGCCGCGCAGCAAAATGACGTAATAGGCCAGATGCAGCACGCCACTGACCGCCACCAGCGCCCAGGCCTGCCAGCCCCAGCTGCCCACCACATCGCGCCCTACCCACCAGGCCAAGGGCGCCCAGAACACAATCAGCAGCAAAGACGTGAAAAACGCAAAGCGTGCATCCCCCCCAGCTTTTTTGGCGGCAATGTTCCAGCCCGCATGAATCACACCGGCAAAAATGATGAGGGCAAAGGCTTGCAAAGACATGAAGGGCAGCGCGAAAGAATGCGCAAGGCAAAACGGGACAGCCAACGAAAAGGGCTGCGCATGGCGCAGCCCTTGGCAGGAGTAGCGATTGTCGCTGCTTAATCCGGACGGCGACCGGGAATCAGCGACAGGAATTCACGACGCAGCGTGGGGTCGTTCAGGAAAGCACCACGCATGACGGAGTTGAGCATCTTGCTGTCCGTCTCGCGCACACCGCGCCAGGACATGCAAAAGTGCGAGCACTCCATGACCACGGCCAGCCCGTCAGGACGGGTTTTTTCCATGATCAGGTCTGCCAGCTGGATGATGGCCTCTTCCTGAATCTGGGGGCGACCCATGATCCAGTCCACCAGACGTGCGTACTTGGACAGACCAATCACATTGGTGTTCTTGTTGGGCATCACACCAATCCAGATCTTGCCCATGACGGGGCACAGATGGTGGCTGCAGGCCGAACGCACCGTGATGGGGCCGACGATCATCAGCTCGTTCAGGTGCTTGGCGTTGGGGAATTCGGTGATGGTGGGCTGCGCATGGTAGCGGCCCGCAAACACTTCCTTCAGATACATCTTGGCCACACGGCGGGCCGTAGCCTTGGTGTTGTGGTCATTGGCCGTGTCAATGACCATGCTCTCCAGCACGCCCTGCATCTTGGTCTCGACTTCGTCGAGCAGCTGTTCCAGCTCGCCGGGTTCGATGAATTCCGAGATATTGTCGTTGGCAAAAAAACTGCGGCCAGCGGCCTGCACCCGCTCTCGAATCTTGAGGGAAACAGGCTTGCCTTGAGGATCTTGGCTCTCAGGCTGTGTAGCGGATGCGGCAACCAAATCTTGAAACATGGGCGGGATGGTAACAGTGAATCATGGAGGCAGCATTCAACAATCAAATACTATTAAACACTGAAAGTTCATAGCCTGAATTCAGCAATCAGTGGCAGGTGATCCGACATGCGCCACCAGATGCGGCCCTGCGGCACCATCAGGCTCAAAGGCTCCAGTCCCCGGACATACACATGATCCAGCTGCGCCAAAGGCAGGCGTGAAGGATAGGTCAGTGTACTGCCATCGCCGTCATACTCATGCAGGCCAAAACCGGCAAGCATATGCTTGATGTGGCTACCCCAGTCATTGAAGTCACCCGCCACCACCACGGGCGCGCCCGGTGGAATCTCACGCTCGATGAACTGGTGCAGCTGCTGAATCTGGCGCACACGGCTGCCTGCAATCAGGCCCAGGTGCACCACCACGGTGTGGACCGAGCGACCCTGGAACATCACTTCAGCATGCAGCAGGCCGCGCTGCTCGAAGCGGTGGTCGGACACATCCAGGTGCTTGATGTCACGCACCGGCCAGCGCGAGAGCAGCGCATTGCCATGCTCACCGTCCTTGGTGTAGGCATTGGTGCGGTAGACGGCCTCATAGCCTTCAGGCGCCAGGAATTCAGCCTGCGGCACATGGGGCCAGTTGTCAAAGTACTGCGCCTCGCGCCGGTTCATCTTGCGCACTTCCTGCAGGCAGACGATGTCGGCATCGAGCTGTTCCACAGCCAGCCCCAGGTTGTGGATTTCCAGCCGCCGCGTCGGCCCCAGCCCCTGCACACCCTTGTGAATGTTGTAGGTGGCCACACGCAAGATCGCAGGCTCGCTGGGCACCAGCAAGCCCGAAGCGGTGGTTTCCATGGGTGGCAAAGAAATGGAAGGCTCAGAAGTCATGGAACAAGAAAAGCTGACAGATGAAGAATCGCTTCCGCATTCGAAGGCGAATAGCAGCGATCCGCGGCCTCGCGCCAAGCATGCCATGCAAACGCGGTATGTTCACGAGGGTTCAGGGTTACACGGATGTCCGGTGGCACCCGTAGGCCAAACACCCGCTCTGTATTCATACAGGTGCCCGGTGCATAGCGGTGCAGCCACTGTGGGTAGATCGCATAGACGTTCTCCAGTTCCCAGTCATGCAACTCACAGCCCGGGGCATGGACGTCAATACCCGTTTCTTCCCAGACCTCACGCGCAGCCGTCTGCGCCCAGGGTTCATCCTCGGCATCCTTGCTGCCGGTGACGGGCTGCCAGTAGTCCTGGCCCAGACCATCGCCCTGCGTACGCCGCAGCAGCAGGACCTGGCCTTGCGCCGTGTAGATCACCACCAGTACAGACTGGGCAAT
The DNA here is from genome assembly GCF_002056725.1 of Comamonas kerstersii. Taxonomy (NCBI): domain Bacteria; kingdom Pseudomonadati; phylum Pseudomonadota; class Betaproteobacteria; order Burkholderiales; family Comamonadaceae; genus Comamonas; species Comamonas kerstersii. The sequence goes on from NZ_CP020121.1 coordinate 642,670, forward strand.
TTTGTAAGCACACTGCTTCATCCCCTGCATCTTCACACCAAAAGCATGCCCTGTTCATGCAAAAAGGCCTTTGCGTTTCCACAAAGGCCTTCTATGTTTTTGGCTGCTAGCGCTTGATACACAAGCGCCAACAGCTCTTATTTGCAGAGCAATCGAATTACGATGCCTTCACTGCGTCAGGATTGCGCAGGCGAATGTGCAGCTCGCGCAGCTGCTTTTCGTCCACAGGCGAAGGTGCCTGGGTCAGCAGGTCCTGGGCACGCTGTGTCTTGGGGAAGGCAATCACGTCACGGATGGACTCGGCACCGGTCATCAGCGTGATCAGACGGTCCAGACCGAAGGCCAGACCACCATGGGGAGGCGCACCGTACTGCAGCGCATCCAGCAGGTAGCCGAACTTGGCTCGCTGCTGCTCGGGCGTGATCTTCAGGGCTTCAAACACCTTGGCCTGCACGTCAGCGCGGTGGATACGCACCGAGCCGCCACCCAGCTCCCAGCCGTTGAGCACCATGTCGTAGGCCTTGGCCAGGCACTTGCCGGGATCGGTCGCCATGAGGTCTTCATGGCCATCCTTGGGCGATGTGAAGGGGTGGTGCACAGCCACCCAGCGGTCTTCTTCCTCGTCATGCTCGAACATGGGGAAGTCCACCACCCACAGCGGTGCCCACTTGTCTTCGAACAGGCCGTTCTTCTTGCCGAATTCGCTGTGGCCGATCTTCAGACGCAGTGCACCGATGGAGTCATTGACGATCTTTTCCTTGTCTGCGCCAAAGAAGATCAGGTCGCCGTCTTGAGCGCCCGTGCGCTTCAAGATTTCAGCAATCGCTGCATCGTGCAGGTTCTTCACGATGGGCGACTGCAGACCGTCGCGGCCCTTGGCCACTTCGTTGACCTTGATCCATGCCAGCCCCTTGGCACCGTAGATCTTCACGAACTCGGTGTAGCCGTCGATTTCGCCACGCGAAATCTGTGCGCCACCGGGCACGCGCAGGGCCACCACACGGCCACCCTTGGTGGTAGCGGGGGTGGAGAACACCTTGAAGTCCACATCGGCCATGACATCGGTCAGCTCAGTGAATTCGAGCTTCACGCGCAGGTCAGGCTTGTCCGAACCAAAACGGAAAGCCGCGTCCTGGTAGGTCATGATGGGGAACTCGCCCAGATCCACGCCCAGCTGCTGCTGAAACACTTCGCAGATCATCTGCTGGAAGATGGCGCGAATTTCTTCTTCGCTCAGGAAGGAGGTTTCGCAGTCGATCTGGGTAAATTCTGGCTGGCGGTCCGCACGCAGGTCTTCATCGCGGAAGCACTTGGTGATCTGGTAGTAGCGGTCAAAGCCCGCCACCATCAGCATCTGCTTGTACAGCTGGGGCGACTGGGGCAGCGCAAAGAACTGGCCGTCATGCACGCGCGAAGGCACCAGATAGTCGCGAGCGCCTTCGGGAGTGGACTTGCCCAGCATGGGAGTTTCGATGTCTACAAAACCCAGCTTGTCCAGGAAGTTACGCACCTGGATGGAGGTCTTGTAGCGCAGCATCAGGTTGCGCTGCATCTGGGGACGGCGCAGGTCCATCACGCGGTTGGTGAGACGCACGTTTTCGGACAGGTTCTCGTCATCCACCTGGAAGGGAGGTGTCACCGATGCGTTGAGCACGTTCAGCTCATGGCACAGCACTTCAATCTGACCGCTCTTGAGCTTGTCGTTGGTCGTGCCTGCAGGACGTGCACGCACCACGCCCTTGACCTGTACGCAGTACTCGTTGCGGATATCTTCAGCCACCTTGAACATTTCAGGGCGGTCTGGGTCGCACACCACCTGCACATAACCTTCACGGTCACGCAGGTCAATAAAGATCACGCCACCGTGGTCACGGCGACGGTTTACCCAGCCACACAGGGTAACGGTTTGGCCCATCAGGGCTTCGGTCACAAGACCGCAATATTCAGAGCGCATGGCCATGATTTATCTTCCTGCGCCCTTGTGGGACGCGCTTTCTTAGGTTGTTTATCGTTCTTCGTCAGGCACGGGCAGCGGCGGAGGCGCCACCACCCCCATGGAGACGATGTACTTGAGCGCAGCGTCCACGCTCATTTCAAGCTCCACACAGTCACTCTTGCGCATCATCACGAAGTAGCCACCTGTGGGGTTGGGCGTGGTCGGCACGAACACGCTGACAAACTCGTCACGCAAATAGCCCGCAACCTCACCCGCCGGTGTACCGGTGATGAACCCCAGGGTCCACACCCCTTCACGGGGCCACTGCACCAGCACGGCGGTGCGAAACGCATTGCCATTGTCGGAGAAGACGGTGTCCGATACCTGCTTGACGCTGGAATAGATCGAGCGTACCACTGGTATACGGGCGATGATGGCATCGCCCCAAGACACCAACTTTCGGCCTACAAAATTGCTGGCAATCGCACCGATGAGCAGCAGGGCCAGCAGGGTCAGCACCACGCCAAACCCAGGGATGTGCATGCCCAACAGCCGGTCAGGTTGCCAGGCCTCTGGCAACAGATACAGCGTCTGGTCCAGCGTGCTGATGATCCAGTGCAGCACCCAGACCGTGATCACGCCGGGCACCAGGACCAGCAAGCCGGTCAGCAACCATTTACGCAATGCAGGCATAGCTGGTCTTAGGCCTCCGCAGCAGCGGGGCAACCGGCAGCGGCGCAGGCGCTGCCACCGTTATCGCAGGCAGGGGCTGCAGAAGCAGCGCTGCTGGAGCCACCCTTGAAATCGGTGGCATACCAGCCCGTACCCTTGAGCTGGAAGCCAGGCGCTGTCAGCTGCTTGGAAAACGCAGCCGCACCGCAAGCTGGGCAATCCGTCAGCGGGGTATCCGACATCTTCTGGAGAACATCCTTGGCGTGGCCGCAGGCACCACACTTGTACGCATAAATTGGCATAGCTACAAAGTCAGCTCAGGCTAAAGCGAAGAACATGAAATGTTGAAAAAGAAACCAGTGCTTCAACTGGCTCCTGCCTTGCGTGAACAGGCCACAGACCATGCCTCACGCAAAACGCTCCATTTTACTTGAAGCCCGCTTTCATGCTTGACAGGCACTTGGCAAGAGGCTGACGGTATTGCGGTGAATGACAGCAGCCTCAACCACCCGCCACTCACAGCCAGCCTGAATTTATTTAAAAAATGACTCCAGAGCTTATGTAGCAAGCGCTGACAGCTACAAAAACAAAAGGAGCCTTGCGGCTCCTCCTGTACTGGCAGCCTTGCAGCTGAAAAGCTTTTTACAGCTTGCCCACCATTTCAGGCACTGCGGCAAACAGATCGGCTTCCAGACCATAGTCCGCCACCGAGAAGATGGGAGCCTCAGGGTCCTTGTTGATGGCCACGATGACCTTGGAGTCCTTCATGCCTGCCAGGTGCTGGATCGCGCCCGAAATACCGGCTGCGATGTACAGCTGAGGTGCCACGATCTTGCCAGTCTGGCCCACTTGCAGGTCGTTGGGGGCGTAACCTGCATCCACGGCTGCACGGGAAGCACCAATGGCCGCGCCCAGCTTGTCGGCCAGCGGGGTGATGACTTCGTTGAACTTCTCGGCCGAGCCCAGCGCACGACCACCGGAGACGATGATCTTGGCGGCCGTCAGCTCAGGGCGGTCGCTCTTGGTCACTTCACGGCCCACAAAGGCGCTCTTGCCCGAATCAGCCACAGCCGCCACGGTTTCAACGGCTGCAGAGCCGCCGGTAGCAGCGGCAGCGTCAAAGCCGGTGGTACGCACGGTGATCACCTTGGTGGCGTCAGCGGATTGCACGGTGGCAATGGCATTGCCTGCGTAGATGGGGCGCTCGAAAGTATCAGCAGAGATCACAGCAGTGATGTCGCTGATCTGGGCTACGTCCAGCTTGGCGGCCACGCGGGGGGCGGCGTTCTTGCCGGAAGCAGTGGCGGGGAACAGGATGTGGCTGTAGTTGCCGGCAATGGCCAGCACCTGTGCAGCCAGGTTCTCGGCCAGGCCGTCCTTCAAGCTTGCGCCATCGGCGTGGATGACCTTGGACACACCTGCGATCTGGGCAGCAGCAGCGGCTGCAGCAGCGGCGTTTTCACCAGCCACCAGCACGTGTACATCACCACCGCAGGCCACAGCAGCCGTGACGGTGTTCAGGGTTGCGCCCTTAATGGAGGCGTTGTCGTGTTCAGCAATAACGAGGGAAGTCATTTCAACTCCAAAATTCTTTACGTTCTTACGAAGTCCGCGAACGGGCATCGACCTTCAAAACCCGCACGTCTCAAAGCCAGAGACAGCGAGCTAGGGCCGCCCCGACGCGAGGCTGTCGTCCCCCTTGGGGGAAGACGCGAAGCGGCTCAGGGGGTTAGATCACTTTCGCTTCGTTTTTGAGTTTTTCTACGAGCGTTGCAACATCGGGTACCTTCACACCAGCGCCACGCTTGGCAGGCTCTGCCACCTTCAGGGTCTTGATGCGGGGGGCCACATCCACGCCCAGGTCTTCAGGCTTGACGGTGTCCAGCTGCTTTTTCTTGGCCTTCATGATGTTGGGCAAGGTCACGTAGCGGGGCTCGTTCAGGCGCAGGTCGGTGGTGATCACTGCGGGGGTGGACAGGCTCAGGGTTTCCAGGCCACCGTCCACTTCACGGGTCACGTTCACCTTGTCGCCAGCCACTTCCACCTTGGAGGCAAAAGTAGCTTGTGGCAGGTCTGCCAGCGCCGCCAGCATCTGGCCTGTCTGGTTGCAGTCATCGTCAATGGCCTGCTTGCCCAGAATCACCAGGCCGGGTTGCTCCCTGTCCACCAGGGCCTTGAGCAGCTTGGCCACGGCCAGGGGCTGCAGCTCTTCATTGGTTTCCACCAGGATGGCACGGTCCGCACCAATGGCCATGGCCGTGCGCAGGGTCTCCTGGCACTGGGTCACGCCGCAGGAGACAGCGATCACCTCGGTGACCACACCCTTTTCCTTCAGGCGCACGGCTTCTTCGACGGCAATCTCGTCAAAGGGGTTCATGCTCATCTTGACGTTGGCGATGTCCACGCCTGTGCCGTCGGACTTCACGCGGACTTTGACGTTGTAGTCCACCACGCGCTTGACTGGGACCAATACCTTCATGGTTTTGCTCTTTCAGAAATTGTTGGTTAAAACGGTCGCTAACGCTTATACATCAAGCGCCAGCAGCTATGAATTCAATAATTTGAAATTGTGACTTCACAAATAGCGAGGTGATATGAGCAAAACGACTTACTCCGCCACCATGCCCTTGTCCTTCACCACCTTGGACCACTTGGTGTAGTCCGCTTCCAGACTGCGCTGCAGTTCTGCCGCTGGCATGAATTTGGCAATCGCTCCAGCGCCCAGAATGCGCTGCTGCACATCGGGCTGCGCCAGGATGTCCTGAACTTCCTGGTTCAGGCGCTCGACCACTGCAGGATCCATGCCCTTGGGGCCCAGCAATGCGCCCAGCGATACGGCTGAGAAGCCATCAATACCCTGCTCGGCAATGGTCTTGACTTCAGGGATGACCGAGACACGCTCGGGCGAGCCCACGGCAATCGCGACCAGCTTGCCGGACTTGATATGCGGCAGGGCCGCGACCAGGTCGGCATACATGATGGGCACCTGGCCGCCAATGGTGTCAGTAATGGCAGGCACGCCGCCACGGTAGGCCACGTGCTGCATATCGAACTGGCCCATCTCCTTGAGCAGCTCCATGCTCATGTGGCCGAAGCTGCCAGCACCAGAGGTGGTGTAGTTCAGCTCGCCCTTTTTGGCGCGTGCAGTTTCAATCAGCTGCGGCAGCGTAGTCACGCCAGGCAGCTTCTCGGGATTGACCACCATGGCAATCGGCAGGTCATAGACCATGGAGATGGGTGTGAAGTCCTTGGTGACCTCATAGCCGGCGTTTCTGAAAAACAGCGGTGCAAACAGTGTGGGAGTGGCCAGCATCATCAGGGTGTGCCCATCAGGGGCTGCACGCTTGACCTGCTGTGCAGCAATCGATCCCGAAGCACCAGCCTTGTTTTCCACAATCACAGGTTGACCCAGGCGGTCTGCCAGCTCCTTGCCCACGATGCGCGATACCACGTCGGTGGGCCCTCCGGGAGGGAAAGGAACAATCAGGGTAATGGGCTTGCTGGGCCATGGGGCCTGCGCCCAGGCCGATCCGGCTACCAGGGTGGCAGCGGCTGCCAGCAGGGTGCGGCGGGTGATGTTTGTCAAACGCATGATTCTGTCTCCGTTCGTTGTTGTTTAGTCGACCTTGGCCTCAGCCACTTCAATCAGCTGCTTCCAGATGGGGGCTGCCTCGGCATAGGACTGGGCAAAGGCCTCCGGGGTGCTGAACACGGGCAGAAAGCCTGCTCCGTCCAGGCGCTCCTGCACCTTGTGGTCCTGCGAGGCTTGCTGGAGCGCTGCATACAGCGCATCCACAACCTCTTTGGGCGTACCAGCAGGCAGCGCCATGCCGACAAAACCGGCGATGGCGTAGGCATCATCGGTCACGCCCTGCTCGTAGATGGTGGGCAGATCAGGCAGCACAGACATGCGCTGCTTGCCTGTTACGCCAATGGCCTTGAGGCGGCCAGTTTCAATAAAAGGCTTGGTGTTCTGTGCGCTGGAGAAGCACAGCTGCAGCTGACCGCCAATGAGTTCCTGAATCATGGGCGCCTCGCCACGGTAGGCCACATGGCTCATGTCGGCATCCATGGTCTTGCTCATATAGGCACCACCCAGGTGGGCGTAGGAGCCCACCCCCCAGCTGCCGTACGACACCTTGCCCTTGTTGGCCTTCACCCAGGCCCGCAGCTCCTGCATGTTGTTGGCAGGCACAGAAGGATGGACCACCAGTGTGACAGGGGCGGAGGCAATCTCCGACAGCATCAGCAAGTCCTTCTGGGGGTTGTAGGCCATCTTGGAGTACAGAAACTGATTGATGAGCAGCGAAGTGCTCAGCGACACCACCACGTTGTAGCCATCGGGCGCCGACTTGGCGACCTGGTCCGTGCCCAGCATGGCCGATGCACCGGCCTTGTTTTCCACAATGATGGGCTGGCCCAGCTGCCTGGACATGGCTTCTGCCAGCACGCGCGCGACGATGTCGGTCGCACCACCGGGGTTAAAGGGCACGACAAAGCGGATGGGCTTGCTGGGATAGTTGGCCTGGGCCCAGGCAGGCAAGCCGATCAGGCTGGTACCTGCTGCCGCAGCCGCTGCTGCCAGGATGTGGCGGCGTGTTGTGGTGTGTGTGCTATCCATGTGGTTGTCTCCCAGAAATTGCGGTGTGGATATAGAAAGCAGCCGGGCCTCCTCCCTGAACACGCTGCCCTCTTTGGGAGCAGTCATGCACAGACCCGGCCAGAAAAATCAGCCCTGCTGCTCAGGCAGTGTGAGCACGCCTTTGTCCTTCAGGGACTGCAGCTGTTCATCGCTCATGGACAGCAGTTCCTGCAGCACAGCACGCGTGGAGTCACCCAGCGTGGGCGGTGCATTGCGGATGGGCAGGCGCTGACCGTCCAGACGATAGGGCGGCGCAAACACCCAGGTCTGGCCGACCACGGGGTGCGGCATCTGGTGGAACATGCCAGCCTGTCGTGTGCGCTCACTGGTCAGGGCTTCATGCAGGCCCGCAACTTCACCGCAGGGGATGCCTACGGCACGCATGCGTTCGAGCAACTGCTGACGTGGGTGGCTGGCGATGACCTGCTTGAGCAGCGGCAGGATTTCGTGGCGGTTCCGGGCACGTTCCACATTGGTGGCGTAGCGTGGGTCTTCAAACAGGTCGGGGCGCTCAATCACATGGCGACAGAAGGCCTCGTACTGGCGGTTATTGCCCACGCCGATGATGAGCGGGCCATCGGCCGCATCAAACAGGCCATAGGGCACGATGGAAGGGTGTGCATTGCCATAGCGCTGTGTGTCGTGGCCCAACAGCATGGCGTCCAGCGCGTAGTAGCCATTGATGGTCAGGCCGCAGTCGTACAGTGCCAGCTCAATCTGGCGACCGCGCCCTGTGCGGCTCTTGCGGTAGAGCGCCGCCAGCACGGCCTGCGCGGCGTACATGCCGGTCATCAGATCAACCACGGCCACGCCAAACTTCAGCGGCGGTGTGCCCTCTTCACCATTGATAGCCATCAGACCCGCTTCAGCCTGGATGACCAGGTCATAGCCCGGGCGGTGTGCCTCGGGCGTGTCGCTGTTGTAGCCCGCAATGCTGCAGTAGATCAGGTCCGGCTTGATGGACTTGAGCTTTTCGTAGCCCAGGCCGAGCTTGTCCGCACCGCCGTGCTTGAAGTTGTGAATCACCACATCAAACTGCGGCAACAGCTCATAGATGATCTGCACACCTTCGGCGCTTTGCAGATCCAGCGTGATGGACCGCTTGTTGCGATTCATGCTGTTGTAGTAGGTGGTTTCGGTCTTGCCAATGCGCATGCCCCAGTCGCGGGTGTCATCTCCGCGCAGCGGGTGCTCGACCTTGATCACCTCTGCACCAAAGTCAGCCAGCACCTGGCCACACAAAGGACCTGCAAACACACGCGAGAGGTCCAGTACGCGCACTCCCTCCAAGGGAAAGTCCATGCCTTCAGGCAGTGTTGTCTGTGTCATTGTTCTCGTCTCCCAGAGCCTTTGGTTACACGCATCACACCTGTCTCCGCCGTGATGCGCAATGTGTTGGTCATGCCAGCCCTACTCTGTCAGCGGCACAGATGCAGGCTGGCGAAACTGCGGGCTGCGTTTTTCCAGAAAAGCGGCAATGCCTTCGCGAGACTCTGCGCTCTCCTGCGACTGCACCATGTACTGCGCTTCCAGCTCCAGCTGCTGCTCCAGCGTATTGCGTGGTGCTTCACGGCACAGGTGCTTGATGCGCGACATGGCCAGCTCCGGTCCCTGAGCGACTTGCTGCGCCAGCGCCAGTGCATGCACGATGGCCTGCCCGGGCTCTGCCAGCCGGTTCACCACACCCAGCTGGGCCATGCGCTCGCCGCTGATGCGCTCGCCGGTCAGGCACAGCTCGGTCAGCACCTGGCGTGACACGAATTCCGAAAGAAAGGCCGTTGCACCACCATCGGGCGTGAGGCCGACCTTCACATAGGCCACCGAAAACACGCTGTTCTTGGCCGCCACCAGCATGTCGCAGGCCAGCGCCAGCGACAGCCCCGCACCTGCGGCTGCGCCTTCGACCGCAGCAATCACGGGCTTGGGGCAGTCGCGCACAGCACGGATCAGGTGGTGCAGGCCCTCGAGCTTTTCGCGGCGCTCCTGCACAGGCAGTTCCCGGCGCTTGGCCAGCTGGCGCAGATCACCGCCTGCGCAAAAGTGGCCCCCCTCACCCGTGAGGATGATGGCGCCAATGCTGCTGTCCTCTGCCGCCTGCACCAGTGCCGTCGTCACGGCTGCATAGAACTCGGGCGACAGGGCATTGCGTGCAGCGACGTTGTTGTTGGAGAGGATGAGCACCTCTGCCTCACGGCGGATCAACAGGGGGGTATTCACAGCATGTCTCCGGATATGCAACGCTGGCCTTGCTGCCAGCGGGCAGCAGCCCCTGCACGGCAGGCAGGGGCTACACGTACCAGACAGCGCCAGCTGTCTGGCGAGGCAGTGCTTACGCTGCCTGGTTCAGCGCAATAAAGCGCGCCAGATGGTGGTCTTCGTCACCGAACTGGTGGTCGATCATGACCAGACGCTTGGCGTAGTGCGCCAGTGGCAGCTCCCAGGTCATGCCAATGCCACCATGCATCTGGATGCTTTCCTGTGCCACCTTGGTGCCCACATAGCCCACGGTGTACTTGGCAGCAGCCAGCGCCTTGGCCTTGGCTGCGCCTTCGGCGTTGTCGATGGCGTCTGCCGCATTGATCACGGCAGAGCGTGCCTGCTCCACTTCCAGCAGCACATCCGCCATGCGGTGCTGCAATGCCTGGAAGGTGCCGATGGCCACGCCAAACTGCTTGCGGGTCTGCAGGTACTCCAGCGTGTGCTGCTTGGCCACATCCATGGCACCCACGGATTCCGCAGCCAGTGCCAGCACGGCATAGCCGCTGATGCGCTCCAGCACTTCGTAGCCCTTGCCTTCAGCACCCAGCAGCGCGTCAGCGCTCAGCTGCACGTTGTCCAACTTCAGCTCTGCCACACGACCGCCTTCAAAGCGCTGCATGCTGCGCTTGGTGATGCCAGCCGCACTGCCATCCACCAGAAACAGGCTGATGCCATCCTGGTCGTATTGGCTGCCCGATGTGCGGGCAGACACCAGCAGCAGATCCGCCTTGGCACCAAATGCCACCACGCCCTTGGCGCCGTTGAGTACCCAGCCGCTGGCCGACTTGGCTGCGGTGGTGGAAACATTGTTCAGCTCATAGTGGCTGCCGGGCTCGTCGTGCGCCAGCGCTGCAATCACGCCACCCGCGATGATGTCTTCCAGCTTTTGCTTTTGCGACTCGGTACCCGCAGCGATCAGGGCCTGGCCCACCACCAGTGCGCCCAGCAGGGGCTCGGCCACCAAGCCACGACCCAGGGCTTCAAACACCACGCTGATGTCAAAGCCTGCGCCGCCAAAGCCGCCGTCTTCTTCCTTGAACAGCGCGCCAATGGCGCCCAGTTCGGCAAACTGGGCATACAGCTCGGGGCTGTGGCCTTCTTCGCCATAGGCCAGCTTGTTGCGATGCTCGATGCCGTATTGCTCAGAGACAAAGCGGTTCAAGGTGTCCGCCAGCATGCGGCGGTCTTCGGTATGTTCGAAGTTCATGGTCTTGTTCCTTCTCTCGCCTGAATCAGAGGCCCAGGATCATCTTGGAGATGATGTTCTTTTGAATTTCATTCGAGCCGCCGAAGATCGACAGCTTGCGGTAGTTGAAGTAGGCCGCAGCGGCCGAGAATGCTTCCTCGGGGCCCACGGTAGGCTCCGTATTGGTGCCGTGCATGGCAGCTTCTTCAAACGGCACGGCATAGGGGCCCATGGCGCGGCGGATCAGCGACAGAATTTCCTGGCGGATTTCCGTGCCCTTGATCTTGAGCATGGAGCTTTCTGCACCGGGCACACCGCCACCCGCCACGGCGGCGATCACGCGCAGATTGGTGGTCTTCATGTTTTCCAGATCGATCTCGACCTTGGCCAGACGGGCAGCGAACAGCGGGTCCTGAATCAGGGGCTTGCCGTTGTAGAGCGTGCGGCTGGCAGCCAGCTTGAGCTTTTCCAGCGAAGCCATGGAGAAGCCCACGCCCGCGATGTTGGTGCGCTCGTAGGTCAGCAGGTACTTGGCGTAGGTCCAGCCCTTGTTCTCTTCGCCCACCAGGTTTTCCACAGGCACCTTCACGTCGGTGAAGAACACTTCGTTGACTTCGTGCTCGCCATCCAGCGTGATGATGGGGCGCACTTCCACACCGGGGGTGTTCATGTCGATCAGCAGGAAGCTGATACCGGCCTGTGCCTTGACTTCCTTGTTGGTGCGCACCAGGCAGAAGATCATGTTGGCGTGCTGGCCCAGCGTGGTCCAGGTCTTCTGGCCATTGACGATGTAGTGGTCGCCATCGCGCACGGCCGTGGTCTTCACGGAGGCCAGGTCGGAGCCGGAGCCGGGCTCGGAATAGCCCTGGCACCACCAGTCCGCACCATTGAGGATGCGGGGCAGCCAGTAGTTCTTCTGCTGCTCATTGCCGTACTTGATCAGGACGGGGCCCAGCATGTTCACGCCAAAGGGCACCAGGCGGGGGGCACCAGCCAGCGCGCACTCGGTTTCAAAGATGAACTTTTCGACCGCACCCCAGCCTGGGCCACCGTATTCCTTGGGCCAGTGGTTGGCCAGCCAGCCGCGCTCGTTGAGCACGTCGTGCCAGCCCTGCAGATCCTGCTTGCCCAGGATCTGGCCGCTCTGGACCTTGTGCGCCAGCTCGGGGCTGAGCTTTTCTTTCAGAAAGGCCTGCACTTCCGCGCGGAAGGCTTGTTCTTGGGGGGTAAATTGCAAATCCATTGCTATTCCTCGGGGAAAAACCAGATCAGAAAATTTCAAACAGGCCTGCTGCGCCCATGCCACCGGCGATGCACATGGTGACGACGCCGTACTTCACCTTCTGGCCCTGGGCCTTGCGGCGCTGGCCTTCGAGCAGGATGTGACCGGCCAGACGTGCGCCCGTCATGCCAAAGGGGTGGCCGATGGAGATCGCGCCGCCGTTGACGTTCAGGCGTTCCATGGGGATGCCCAGCTGGCGCTGGCAGTACAGCGCCTGGGAAGCAAAGGCTTCGTTCAGCTCCCACAGATCGATGTCATCCACCGTGAGGCCGTGGCGCGCCAGCAGCTTGGGCACGGCAAACACGGGGCCGATGCCCATTTCGTCAGGCTCGCAACCAGCGACGGCAAAGCCACGGAAGGCGCCCAGGGGCTTCAGGCCCAGACGCTCAGCCACCTTGGCCTCCACCACCACGCAGGCGCTGGAGCCATCGGACAGCTGCGAGGCATTACCGGCGGTGATGAAGTTGCCGGGGCCCTTCACGGGTTCGAGCTTGGCCAGGCCTTCCAGCGTGGTGCTGGCGCGGTTGCAGTTGTCCTTGGTGGCGACAACGTCACGGTAGGTGACTTCGCCGGTTTCCTTGTTCTTCTCCGCCATCTTGGTGGCGCAGGCAATGATTTCGTTATCAAACAGACCGGCAGCCTGTGCTGCGGCGGTGCGCTGCTGGCTCAGCAGCGAGAAAGCATCCTGGTCTTCACGCGAGATGTTGTAGCGCTTGGCCACCACATCGGCGGTGTCAATCATGGCCATGAACAGCTCGGGCTTGTGCTCGACCAGCCAGGGGTCCATGTCGGTGGGCAAATTGTTGCCAGGGCGGATGCCGGAAATGCTTTCCACACCACCGGCAATCATGGCGTCCACCCCTTCAGCCACCACGCGGCCTGCAGCAATCGCCATCGACTGCAGCCCCGAAGCGCAGTAGCGCGTGATGGTGGTGCCCGCAATGCTCAGCGGCAACTCGGCACGGATGACGGTCTGGCGGCCCAGGTTGCGGCCCTGAAAGCCATCGGGGTTGCCGCAGCCGAGGATCAGGTCCTCGATCATCTCGGGGTCTACACCCGAGCGCTCCACGGCCGCCTTGACGGAAAACGCGGCCAGCTGTGCGGCTGGCGTGATGTTGAACTCGCCACGGTGCGACTTGGTCAGCGGTGTGCGTGCGGTGGAAACAATGACGGCTTCACGCATGGTATGTGTCTCGTTACTGTTTTTGATAGCTGCCAGCGATTTCCAGTGCTTGTTTTCAAATAGTTTTCTATCTGAAAAGCTTGTCAATCAAGCGCTGGCAGCTACGTTTTTTATGAATATGGCAAGGAACGTCTTTGCGCTCTCTCACCACGCTCCCTGATGGGGCTTGGCGCCCCTTCCTCCTGGTTGCAAGCCTCAGGCCGCAGCCTTGTTCAGCGAATCGAAGTTCTTGCCTTCGGCCACCAGCTTTTCCAGCAGCGCAGCAGGCTTCCAGAACAGCGGGTCTTCCTTCTCGAATTCCTTGATGTCCGCCAGGATCTTGTCCAGACCCTGCATGTCGGCCCACTTCAGCGGGCCACCACGCCAGCGGGGAAAGCCGTAGCCGGAGATAAAGGTCACATCCACGTCCAGCGGACGCAGGGCAATGCCCTCTTCCACGACCTTGGCACCTTCGTTGACCATGGAAGCCATGTAGCGGCGGATGATTTCTTCCGGCGTGAACTTGCGGGGTGTCACACCCTTCTTGGCACGCTCTTCGTCCACAATGGCCAGCACTTCGGGGTCAGGCTGGCCCACACGTGCACCCTGTGGGTACAGATAAAAGCCACGGCCGGTCTTCTGGCCAAACCAGCCACGCTCGCAGATGCGGTCGGCAACGTGAACGTAGCGTGCCTTGGGATCACGGGTCGCAGCGCGGCGCTTGCGCGTGGCCCAGCCAATGTCACCACCGGCCAGGTCCGTCACCTGGAAGGGGCCCATGGGGTAGCCAAAGGCGCGCACGGCTTCGTCGATTTCGTAGGGCGAAGCACCATCTTCCATGATGTAGTCAGCCGCCTGCTTGTACACCGCCAGAATGCGGTTGCCGATAAAGCCATCGCACACACCGGCACGCACGGGCACTTTCTTGAGCTTCTTGGCCAGCTCAAACGCGGTAGCCACCACGTCTGCAGACACCTTGGCGGGCACCACGATCTCCAGCAGCTTCATGATGTTGGCGGGGCTGAAGAAGTGCAGACCAATCACGTCCTGTGGGCGGCTGGTGGAAGCAGCAATCGCATCAATGTCCAGGTAGGAGGTGTTGGTCGCCAGCACGCTACCGGGCTTGCACACACGGTCCAGTTCCTTGAACACGGCTTTTTTCACGTCCAGGTCTTCGAACACGGCTTCGATCACCAGGTCCACGTCCTTGAGGTCGTCATAGCTGGTCGAAGGGGTGTAGCGCGCCATGATGGCGGCCTTACCTTCTTCAGTCATACGGCCCTTGGCGATCAGGCCGTTGTAGACCTTTTCCACATTGGCCTGACCACGGGCGATGGACTCGGCATCACGCTCAATCATGATCACGGGGAAGCCTGCATCCAGCGCTGCCACCGTGATGCCTGCGCCCATGGTGCCACCGCCGATGATGGCCAGCTTGGCAAACGCACGGGGAGCAGCGGCCTTGGCCTCGGGAATCTTGCTGACTTCACGCTCGGCAAAGAAGGCGTGAATCAGGCCCTGGCGCTGTGGGCTTTCCAGGCACTGCAGGAACAGCTCGCGCTCCTTGGCCAGACCCTGCTCAAAGGGCAGCTCCACCGCCGCCTTGGCGCATTCAATGATCTTCATGGGTGAGAACAGGCCACGCGCCTTCTTGGCCGTCTCGATGGCCAGCGCTTCCAGATCGGCCAGTGCGGCCATCTTGTCAGCGATCTCGATGTCACGGGTGCGGCGCACGGCGCCACCGGCTGCCAGCAGTTCACGGGTGTAGGCCAGGCCAGCGGCCAGGGCGTCGTCACCCTCGACCAGCTTGTCGACCAGGCCAGCTGCCACTGCCGCCTTGGCGTTCAGGTGCTTGCCGCTGAGCATCAGCTCGGTCGCGGCCTTCACACCCATCACGCGGGGGGCACGCTGCGTACCACCGGCGCCAGGCAGCAGGCCCAGGTTCACTTCGGGCAGACCCAGCTGCGCCTTGGGCAGGGCCAGGCGGTAGTGGGCCGACAGGGCGATCTCCAGGCCACCGCCCAGTGCCGCGCCATGGATGGCAGCCACAACCAGCTTGCCGCTGGCTTCAATGGCGTTGCACACCTCGGGCAGCGAAGGAGGCATGGCGGGCTTGCCAAATTCACGGATGTCCGCACCGGCGATAAAGGCCTTGCCTTCGCCCACGATCAGCACGGCCTTGACGGCAGCATCCGCCGCAGCTTGTTCCACCGCAGCCAGCAGGCCAGCACGTACGGCCTGGCCCAAAGCGTTCACGGGTGGATTGTTGACAGTGACCACCAAAACCTCGCCATCGAGGCGGGTCTGAACTACGGATGCGGTGCTCGCAGAACTCATTACACAGGTCTCCGGATATGCGTTGTACGGGGAAAAGCCGTTTTTACTACGACAATGGTTCTTTACAATCGCTGCATAAATTGACAGAGTGTCAAATAACTTTGAACAATAACAAGGGAAAACCCTAGATGGACCTGCAATCGCTGACCTTGCTGGTGGAAATCATTGACAGCGGCAACCTCAGCCAGGCGGCACGCAAGCTCAAGATGACGCGCGCCAACGTGAGCTACCACCTGGCCCAGCTGGAAAAGCAGGTGGGCGTGCAACTGGTCAAGCGCACCACCCGGCGCGTAGAGCCCACCGAGGTGGGGCTGCGCCTGTACGAGCATGGCCGCAACATCCACAACGAAATGCTGGCTGCACGCGAGACCATCACCAGCCTGGGGCAGGAACTGCGCGGGCGCGTAGGTATCAGTGTGCCCAGCGGCTATGGGCAGATGGTGATGAGCCCGTGGCTGATCGAGTTCAAGCAGCTGTACCCCGGCATCGTGCTGGACGTACTGTTTGAAAACCGTGCCGACAACCTGCGCGATGAGGTCGATATTGCGATCCGGGTGATGCCGGAGCCCCCGCTGTCCGTGGTGGCGCGTGCGCTGGGCGATGTGCGCTATGTGGCCTGCGCCTCCAAAGGCTATGCCGCACAGCACGGCCTGCCCAAGACGCTACTGGAGCTGCGTGCCAGCCCCTTGATTACCTCGGGCGTGATTGGCCGCCAGCTGCGGCTTTCGGCCTATCAGGGGCTGGAGCGCCAGGAAGTGATGCTGGAGCCCACGCTCAGCTCCGAGCACTTTCCGTTTCTGCGCGAAGGCATTCTGGCGGGGCTGGGCGTCGGGCTGGTGCCCGACTATGTGGTCAAGGACCAGATTGCCAGCGGCGAGGTGCTGACCACCTTGAGCGAATACCGCCTGAGCATTTTTGGCACGCAAATGTATCTGCTGTATCTGCCCAACCGCCACCAGACCAAGGCGGTGCGCACCTGCATTGACTTTCTGCTGGCCAGAGCACGTGGTGAAACGCCACCCAGCCACTAAAACAGCAAAAAGCCCGCACTTAGGCGGGCTCAGCACGCTGCGTTCAGACTTCAGACATTAGCTGTCAGGAGCGTTGGCGTGCATCATCACGGTCACGCCGCGATGGCCTGTGCTCCCGCCCCTCATCACGGCGCTGCGGACTGGGCCGTGCATGCTCGGGCCGAGGCTGGCTGGGGCGAGCATGTTGCTGCGGTGCAGGTCTTTCATGCAGCCGCATCTGTGGGGGACGTGGCCTGCTGTCCGGGCGCAGCATCGGCGGGCGTGGCTGCGGCGCAGGCATGGCCTGATGCGGTCGTGGCGGCTGTATATGCGGGCGGTGTGGTGGCGGCGGAGGTGGTGCGGGGCGATGGCCCGGCGGCATCCAGTACCCAGGTCGCCAGTCATAGCGGCTGCCCGTCCAGAACCAGCCCCCTGCCTGCCAGACATGCCGGGGAGAAGGTGCGCGGTAGCGGTAATCCACACGCGGCGGTGGCGGGTAGCCATAGGTGGTGTAGACGGTCGTGCTGCTGTAGCTACTGTCTACCGGTGGCACCACACAGCCGCTGAGCAAGGCCGCGCCACCCAGGCAGGCCACCACGGCAGCGCAGCGCATCCAGCGGCTGTTAGGCAAGGCAATCGACTGTGGCATGGCGGCTCCTTGTTCATGGGCTGGGGCAGCCCGTACCTGTACATAACGAAAAACCCCGGTCAGATGCTGACCGGGGTTGGTGTCACGGCGGTAAAGCCTGCGTAAAGATGGGATGCAAGTTGTGACAGCGGATGAAGCCCTCAGGGCTTCATACCTCTATCAATACTGGCTGCTTTGCAGGGCTGCAATACGCTCTTCAATCGGAGGGTGGGTAGAGAACAGCTTGCCGACATGGCCGGTAATACCCATGGCTTCCACCGTCTTGGGCAGCTCACCGGGCACCATGCCACCCAGACGTGCCAGGGCGTTGATCATGGGCTGCTTGCGGCCCATCAGCTGCGCAGCGCCTGCGTCGGCGCGGAATTCGCGCTGGCGCGAGAACCAGGCCACGATGATGGCAGCCACAAAGCCCAGCAGAATGTCCATGACGATGGTGGTCACGTAGTAGCCAATGCCGGGGCCGGAGTTTTCGCTGTCGCCCTTGCGCAGGAAGCTGTCCACGGCGTAGCCGATGATGCGCGACAGGAACACCACAAAGGTGTTCATCACGCCCTGAATCAGCGTCATGGTCACCATGTCGCCATTGGCAATGTGTGCCACTTCGTGGCCGATCACGGCCTCGACTTCTTCACGCGTCATGCCTTGCAGCAAGCCGGTAGACACCGCCACCAGGGCGTTGTTCTTGAAAGCGCCAGTCGCAAAGGCATTGGGTTCGCCTTCGTAGATACCCACTTCAGGCATGCCAATGCCGGCCTTGTCGGCGAACTTGCGCACGGTGTCCAGAATCCAGGCTTCATCAGCGTTGCGCGGCTGTGTGATCACATGCACGCCACTGGTCCACTTGGCCATGGGCTTGGAGATCAGCAGCGAAATGATGGCGCCACCAAAACCCATGATGAAGGCAAAGCCCAGCAGTGCGCCCAGATTCAGGCCGTTGGCGGTCAGAAAACGGTTGACGCCCAGCAGGCTGGCCGTAATACCCAGCACGGCCACGACGGCAATGTTGGTCAACAGAAAAAGTGCAATACGTTTCATGGGGTGTGATTCTCCTCAAAGAGGGGAAAACAAATGACTGTGTATGGATGTATGGGCAATGGTGCCCCATTTCAAGCAGCGCCCGCTGGTTAGCGTCATGTTGTGGGGCGCGCTGCGCGAAACACTAGAGGATCATCATAAAAGGAAAGTTCCTCGTTCTGTGGCCACCACCCCGGCACACCCAGTACGGGCAAAGGGCTGAAGGGTTTGGTGGCCAGCACATCGGCACAGACAAGCATGTCGCGTGCCACATGCGCATCCAGCGCGCTACTGACCGCATCGCCAGATGCCTGCAGGGCGGCAGCTGTGTCTGGCGTCCACGGCAGGCACAGCACATGGGCGGTCATCGGCTTGCGTGGCTGCACCAGTTTTTCCAGCAGGGCATGGCCCACCGGCCACAGGCAGCTTTGCGCCCACAGCGGGCGCAGCTCCACCATCAGGCGCTGCCACTGGCGCGCACGCAAAGCCTCCACCAGCGGCTGCGGTGCCAGCCAGATGGCGCCGTTTTCGTCCAGCACGGTGATGGCATCGCGCAGCGGCCCCCGGCGCTGGCCCACACCATCGCGCGCAATGGCCTGTGCCTGCAGCTGGTTCAGATGGAGCTTGAGCTGTGGCCAGTGCAGCCAGATCAGCCCGTTGAAAACGTCGTGCAAATGGTCCCGCGTAGGCACGCAGCGCTGCTCGCGGATAAAGGTTTCATACGCCACACCGTCCGGCAGTGCCTCCTGTGGCACAAAGCGCAGACCAGCCTCCTGCAGCGCAGCAGGCAGATACTGGTTCAGCGCCGCATGCACAGGCAGCCCCTGCGCAATCTGTGCCACCATGGGCTGGCCAATGCGCGCCACGCTGGCCAGCCAGGGGCGGGACCAGTCGATGCTGGACACCCACGCATGCGGTGCAAAGGGGTTGATGGTGTCCATGACAGATGCGATACGTGCTTCATTCATAAAAAAGGAGCTGCCAGCGCAGCTCCTTCAAGGCTTTGGACTATAAAACTATTGCAAATGCTTGATTAGCAAGCGCAAGCAGCTATCAGTTTTAATCCACCATCTTCCAGGGCAGGGCTTCACCAAAGCGCAGTGGCTTGAGGATGGCACCTTCGCCGTACTCAAAGCTCGCAGGCGGTGTCCAGCTTTCCTTGACCAAAGTGATGGTGTCGGTATTGCGGGGCAGACCGTAGAAATCTGCACCGTTGAAGGACGCAAAGGCTTCCAGCTTGTCCAGCGCACCGGCGTTGTCAAACACCTCGGCATACATCTCGATGGCAGCATGGGCGCTGTAGCAGCCTGCGCAGCCGGTGGCAGCTTCCTTCAGATGGGCTGCATGCGGCGCGCTATCCGTGCCCAGGAAGAACTTCTTGCTGCCGCTGGTCGCAGCCTGCACCAAGGCCAGACGGTGGGTTTCGCGCTTGAGGACGGGTAGGCAGTAAAAGTGCGGGCGCACGCCACCCAGGAAGATGGCATTGCGGTTGAACAGCAGGTGCTGGGGCGTGATGGTGGCAGCAAGAAAGTCATCGGCCGCAGCCACGTATTCGGCCGCTTCCTTGGTCGTCACGTGCTCCATGACGATCTTGAGTTCTGGGAAGTCTTTGCGCAGTGGCTTGAGCTGCTGCTCGATGAACACAGCTTCGCGGTCGAACAGGTCAATGCTCTGGTCGGTCACTTCACCGTGCACCAGCAGCACCAGGCCTTCGCGCTGCATGGCTTCCAGCGTGGGGTAGATCTTGCGCAGATCGGTCACGCCGTGGTCGGAGTTGGTGGTAGCACCTGCGGGGTAGAGCTTGCAGGCCACCACGCCTGCGGCCTTGGCGCGCACGATTTCCTCAGGGGTGAGGTTATCGGTCAGGTACAGCGTCATCAAAGGCTGGAACTTGCTGCCTGCTGGCACGGCCGACAGGATGCGCTCGCGGTAGGCGGCCGCCATCTCGGCCGTGGTGACCGGTGGCTTGAGGTTGGGCATGATGATGGCACGGCCCATCTGGCGTGCGCTGTGGGGCACCACGCAGCGCATGGCATCGCCATCACGCACGTGCAGGTGCCAGTCATCGGGGCGGGTAATGGTCAGGGTCATGGGGGAAGTCATAGCCCTATTGTCACATTGACTGCCTGCGCGCCACGCAACACATGGCGTGCATAATGAGAAACGCTCTCAATTGAAAAGAAGAAAAGCTATGACACAGGAAATGACAACGACAGCACCCGCCTTTGAGCGCGTGCGCCACCCCTTCAAGGCCCGCCATCTGCAGCTGCTCTCGCGCGAACAGATCAGCCCCGGTTTTCTGCGCCTGACGCTGGTCGGCGAGCTGCGCGACTTCTGCAGCGATGGCTTTGATGACCACTTCAAGCTCATCCTGCCGCAAGATGGCCTGGAAAAGCCCCTGCTGCCCCAGATGGTGGATGGCAAACCCTTGATCGACGGCCCCCGCCCCACCATGCGCGACTACACACCGCTGCGCTGGACCACCAACACCCTGACCGTGGACTTTGCCCTGCACGAGCACGGCCCCGCCACCGAATGGGCACGCACGGCCCCCATGGGCTCCTGGGTAGGCGTGGCTGGCCCACGCGGCTCCATGGTGATTCGCAAGGACTTTGACTGGTACTGGATGCTGGCCGATGCCAGCGGCATGCCTGCCGTAGAACGCGCGCTGGCCGAACTGCCTGACACGGCACGCGTGACCGTGCGCCTGGCCGTGCCTGCCGCCGACCGCCGCACTCTGACCTCGGAAGCACAGGTTGATCTGCAGTGGGTAGATGCGCTCACCGATGCCGCCCAGGCACTGGAGTGGCCAGAAGGCGAAGGCTTTGTCTGGGCCGCAGGCGAACACAGCGAGATGGCTGCACTGCGCAAGATTGCTGTGGCCAAGGGTGCATCGCCCAAGCGCATGCGCATTGCCGCCTACTGGAAGCAGGGCGAAGCTGCACACCACGCAGAACTGGCCGATCAGGCATAAAAAACCATAGCTTTCAGCGCTTGCTGCATGGGCGCTGAAGGCAGTTTGGGCATAAAAAAAGCCGCTGAAACCAGCGGCTTTTTTGTGGGGTGATGCCTGCTGACTCAGTGCTGCAGGATCTTGCCCAGAAAGTCCTTGGTACGGGGCTGGCGGGCTTCGGGATTACCAAAGAACTCGTCCTTGGAGCAGTCCTCCAGAATCTTGCCGCCCACGTCCATGAAGATCACGCGGCTGGCCACCTTGCGGGCAAAGCCCATTTCGTGCGTCACGCACATCATGGTCATGCCTTCGTTGGCCAGGCCCACCATCACGTCCAGCACTTCACCCACCATTTCGGGGTCGAGCGCTGAAGTGGGTTCGTCAAACAGCATGACCATGGGGTCCATGGACAGGGCACGCGCAATCGCCACGCGCTGCTGCTGACCACCCGAGAGCTGACCGGGGAACTTGTCCTTGTGTGCCATCAGGCCCACACGGTCCAGCATCTTCAGGCCGCGCTGCTTGGCGTCGTCCATGCTGCGGCCCAGCACCTTGACCTGGGCAATGGTCAGGTTCTCGGTCACGGTCAGGTGGGGAAACAGTTCAAAGTGCTGAAACACCATGCCGACCTTGGAGCGCAGCTGAGGCAGATTGGTCTTGGGCTCATGCACGGCAATGCCATTGACCCAGATCTCCCCCTTCTGGATGGGCTCCAGCGCGTTGATGGTCTTGATCAGTGTGGACTTGCCCGAGCCCGAAGGGCCGCACACCACCACCACTTCACCCTTTTGGATGCTGGTGGAGCAGTCGTTCAGCACCTGAAAGCTGCCGTACCACTTAGAGACGTTCTTGAGTTCAATCATGAATAAATCCTCAATCCTTCAGACCACGCATCAGCGGATGATGGCAATCTTCTTGTGCAGACGTTTGACCAGATACGACAGGCTGTAGCAGATCACAAAGTACGCAGCCGCCGCGGCCAGATAGGCTTCCATGGGGCGACCAAAGTTCTTGCCCGCCACCTCAAAGCCCTTGAGCATGTCGTAGGCGCCAATGGCATACACCAGCGAGGTGTCCTGAAACAGAATGATGGTCTGTGTCAGCAGCACGGGCAGCATGTTGCGGAAGGCCTGTGGCAGCACCACCAGACGCATGTTCTGGCTGTAGCTCATGCCCAGCGCCTGACCGGCATAGACCTGGCCACGCGGAATCGACTGAATGCCCGCGCGCATGATTTCGGAGAAGTACGCTGCCTCAAACGCGATGAAGGTGATGATGGCCGACAGGTCCGCGCCAATGGGCTTGCCGATGATCATGGGCATCAGCAGGAAGAACCACAGGATCACCATCACCAGGGGAATGGAGCGCATGCCGTTGACGTAGATCGTCGCAGGCAGCACCAGCCAGGCCTTGCCAGACAGGCGCATCAGCGCCAGCAGCGTGCCAAAGAAGACACCACCCAGCGTGGCAATCACCGTCAGCATCACGCTGAAGTAAAAGCCCTTGAGCACGAACTGGCTGATCAGCTCCCAGTTATAAAAAGACCAATCAAGTGCGAGATTCATGGCTTAGTGCCCTCCTGCCGCAGAGGCTGCAGACAAGCCCGGCACGCGGGTACGTTTTTCAATGAAAGCCATGATGCGGTTGATGGCGAAGGCCGAAATCACATACAGCCCCGTCACCGCCATGTAGACCTCAATGCCACGGCCGGTTTCTTCCTGCGCCTGCATGGCAAACAGCGTCAGCTCTGTCACCGACACCGCAAACGCCACGGACGAGTTCTTGAAGATATTCATGGTCTCGCTGGTCAGCGGCGGAATGATGATGCGCAGCGCATTGGGCAGCAGCACATAGCGGTAGGTCTGCCAGGTGGTAAAGCCCATGGCCAGACCGGCATAGCGCTGACCGCGGGGCAGCGCCTGAATGCCGGAGCGCACCTGCTCTGCAATACGCGCCGAAGTGAAAAAGCCCAGCGCCAGCACCACAAGGATGAAGCCGGAAACCGACTTCATGGCAGGGAAGATGGCTGGCACCACGTGGTACCAGATAAAAATTTGCACCAGCAGCGGGATATTGCGAAACAGCTCCACCCACGCATTGCCAAAACGCACCGTCCAGGGGCGGTTTTCCAGAGTACGCAAGGTACCGATCACCAGGCCAGCAGCCAGGGCCAGCGCCAAAGCCAGCAAAGACACAGACACGGTCCAGCCCCAGGCCGACAGCATCCAGTCCAGATAGGTGATGTCGCCGTCAGAGCCGAAGCAGCTGCCGCGCACTTCACGATCGATGGTGTCCTCGCAGAACACCTGCCAATCCCAATTCATAGGATTTCCTTCCACTTAAACCTGCAATGGACCAGCGGTGCAGCTGGCCCGGAAGCAAAAACGCCCCGCTCCGCGTTCCGGCAGGCGGGGCGTTTTTCACTGATGGATCAGTTGTTGTAGGCTTCCTTGGGCTTGTTGTTGGGGTTGTTCCATGCCTCACGCGTAGCGTCAGACAGGGGCAGACCCACGGCCACATTGGCAGGAGGGATAGGCTGCATGAACCACTTGTCCCACAGCTTTTCCAGCGTGCCGTCCTTGACCTGGCGGGCGATGGATTCGTTCACGGCCTTCAGGAACTCAGGATCGTTCTTGCGCACCATGCAGGCGATGGGCTCGGTAGACAGTGCTTCACCCACGATCACGAAGTCACCCGCGTTCTTGGACTTGGAGATATTGCCCGCCAGGATGGAGCCATCCATCACGAAGGCGTCCGCACGGCCGGTTTCCAGCAGCAGGAAGCTGTCGGCGTGGTCCTTGCCCATTACGTTCTTGAATTCAATACCTTCGGCACGCTTGTTCTGGCGCAGCAGCTGCACCGATGTGGTGCCTGTGGTGGTGGCCACGGTCTTGCCGTTCAGGTCCTTGACATCCTTGATACCAGAGTCCTTGCGGGTGGCAATGCGCACCTGCTCGATATAGGTGGTGTTGGCAAAGTCCACGTCCTTCTGACGGTTCATGTCATTGGTGGTCGAGCCGCACTCGATGTCCACCGTACCGTTGACCACCAGAGGAATACGGTTCTGCGAGGTCACAGGCTGGTATTTCTTGTCAATCTTCTTGCCCAGCTTCTTTTCCAGATCAGAAACAATGTTCTCGGCCATTTCGGTGTGGAAGCCCACGTACTTGCCATCACCCAGTGTGTAGCCCAGTGCGCCCGAAGACTCGCGCACCCCCAGCGTGATGCTGCCCGACGAATTGATCTTGGACAGCGTGTCATTGGCCTGTGCCATTGCACTACCTGCCGCCAAAGCCATCACCGCTACCGCCAGCAAATGTTTCTTCATAGAGTGCTCCTCTGATCAAACTTGGTGAACATGCATGCTTGTATACGAATGCATAGAGTCATGCCTGCTACGCATAACGAGAAACTATTGTCATGCAAGCGACACGTCAAATTCCAGCCTCAGCATCGCCAAGTGGAATGACTACCATCGTAAAAGCTATATCTGTGCCAGAAACACAAGTTTCTCTAGTGAAAACCCTGAAATCGCATATTGCGTGGAGACCATGAAAAAAAAGCGACTTCCCTGAAAGAAAGTCGCTTTTTTCACAGTCTGATTGCAATGGTGGTCAGTCTGCCTTCTTTTTCTCCTGCTGCACCGCCTGATGCTGCAGAAAGCTCCACAGGGCTTGGCCTACGGACTTGTGGTTGTCCTTGCTGGTTGGCTTTTCACGGTAAGCCAGCACATCCATGGGCAGCTGGAATTTGCTCGAACCAGCGGGCACGGCACTGACCAGACGCCCGCTTGCCAGTTCATTGCGTACGGCACTAAAAGGCAGGAAGGCCACACCATGGCCTTCAATGGCCATAGCCTTCAGACCTTCAGCCATATCGGTTTCATAGACACGCTCCAGATGCACGGGCATGTCCGCTTCCTTGAGCAGCAGCTCCGTCAGGCGGCCCAGATAGGCTCCGGGACCATAGGCCAGGAAGGGCAGGGACTGCGTTGCCGTGCCGGGCAAGGTAAACAGAGGATTGCCATCGGCATCCGGCTTGGCGTAAGGTGCCAGCAGCTCTTCGCCCAGGCGCACCATTTCGTAGCGCGCAGGGTCCAGCTGCAGAGGCTGGGAGCTGTGGTGATAGGCAATCAGAAAGTCGCAGCCGCCCTCGACCAGGCGCATCACGGCGTCGTGCACATTCAGGGCAATCAGACGGCTTTTGAACGGCCCGAACTGCTCCTGCACCTGCGACACCCAGGCAGGGAAAAATGTGAAGGCCAGGGTATGGGGCACAGCAAAGCCCACCATGCCCTTGTCACTACTGGCATGGGCACGCAGCATGGAGCGGGTGCTTTGCAATGCCTGCAGCATCTCCAGCGCCTGCTCATACATGGTCTTGCCTGCGGGGGTGAGACGCGTGGGATAGGAGCTGCGGTCGACCAGATCAGTCCCGGCCCATGCCTCCAAGGCCTGTATCCGGCGCGAGAACGCCGGTTGGGTCACATGTCGCAGCTGGGCGGATCGGCTGAAGCTGCGCGTTTCAGCCAGACTGACAAAGTCTTCAAGCCATTTGGTTTCCATAACCGCGATTATCGCCTTGCCGCAATCTGACGGCAGGTGAACTTGCACATAGTCAATATGAATAAATCCACCAATAATGTGGCACGGCGTGCTGGCCACCCTTGCCTGCGCCCCGCATCCGGCTGACGTGCACAACACGGACCAGTCCGGAATCGATATCGAACGCTGGGCCACCCCCAGTTGCCTGCTGCAGTGCAGGGGCACGTTCGGTCATTTGCCTAGCTCTTGTTTCCGATTCCGCGACATGTCTGACCACCATCCCAGCCCGGCCGCCAAGGCCGAAGGCTCTGCCGAGCCACGTTCTCTGCGTATTGAAGACTGGCTCACCGTCATCATCATGGCCCTGCTGGCCCTGATTACCTTTGCCAATGTGCTGGTGCGCTACTTCACGGATGCCTCGTTCGCCTGGACCGAGGAAATCTCCATCTTTCTGATGATTGTGCTGGCCCTGGTCGCAGGCAGTGCCGCTGTCGCACGCGACCAGCACATCCGCATCGAGTTTTTCACCAGCCGTGGTTCTGCAGCCCGAAAAAAGGCGCTGGCGCGCCTGGGCTCTGCCTGTACTGCTCTGCTTTTTGCCATCATCGCTGTGCTCAGCACCCGCCTGGTCTGGGATGAATGGCGCTATGAAGAAACCTCGCCCGGTATCGGCGTGCCGCAGTGGTGGTACTCCATCTGGCTTCCAGTTTGCTCGCTGGCCATCACGCTGCGTGCCATCGGCCTGTTCATCCGCCAGGGCAAGCGCTCGTATGAAGACGTGACCCCAGAAGACAAGCAGGGAGACAAGGCATGATTGTGACCCTGCTGTTTGTCGCCTTTCTGGTGCTGATGTTTCTGGGCGTGCCCATCGGGGCTGCGCTCGGACTGGCAGGCGCAGCCTGTATCGCACTGGCCAATATGGACGTGCAGTGGTTCGGCCTGCTGGCCGTGCCACAGAACTTCTATGCAGGCCTGGGCAAGTACCCCCTGCTTGCCATTCCCATGTTTGTGCTGGTGGGCTCCATCTTTGATCGCTCTGGCGTGGCGGCCCGTCTGGTGAACTTTGCGGTGGCCATCGTGGGCCGCGGCCCCGGCATGCTGCCGCTGGTTGCCATCTGCGTGGCCATGTTCATGGGCGGTATCTCTGGCTCTGGCCCCGCCACGGCAGCTGCCGTAGGTGGCGTGATGATTGCCGCCATGGCACGTGCAGGCTACCCTGCCCCCTTTTCCGCCAGCGTAGTGGCAGGCGCTGCCGCGACGGACATACTGATTCCACCCTCGGTGGCCTTCATCGTGTACTCGGTGCTCGTGCCCGGTGCATCCGTACCTGCGCTGTTTGCTGCGGGCGTTTTCCCCGGGATTCTGGCCGGGCTGGCGCTCATCATTCCCGCCGTATGGATGGCGCGCCGCCACAAGATGGGCCAGCTGGAAGCCAGCCTGCCCCGGCCACCGTTCTGGAAAAGCCTGCGTGAAGCCATCTGGGGACTGGCCGCACCCGTGGTGATTCTGGGCGGCATGCGCGCTGGCTGGTTTACCCCGACCGAAGCCGCCGTAGTGGCCGTGTTCTACGGTCTGTTCGTCGGCATGGTGATCCACCGCACCATCAAGCTGCGCGATTTGTTTGACATCTTCCGCGAGGCGGGCGAGCTGTCCGCCGTCATCCTGCTGGTGGTCTCGCTGGCCGGGGTCTTCGCCTTTTCGCTGTCCACACTCGGCGTGATTGACCCGATCACCCGCGCCATTGTGAACTCGGGCCTGGGCGAAACCGGCATCCTCGCCCTGCTCATCGTGATGCTGCTGGTGCTGGGGATGTTCCTGGACGGCATTTCCATCCTGCTGATCTTTGTGCCACTGCTGGCGCCGCTGATGCTGCACTTCCAGTGGGATGTGGTCTGGTTCGGCGTGCTGCTGGTGCTCACGGTGGCCATTGGCCAGTTCACCCCACCCATGGCCGTGAACCTGATGGTGGCCAGCAAGATTGCTGCCGTACGCATGGAGCAGACCACCCGCTGGGTGATCTGGCTGGTACTGGCCATGTGCGTTGCCATGCTGCTGGTCGCTGTTTTCCCCCAGATTGCGCTGTGGTTGCCGCAGCGGCTGGGCTATTGATTTTTCTTTCGCACAAAAACTCAAGCTTCATAAGGAGACAAGCCATGAAACTGCGTAGCTTTCTGACGGCCACCGCCGCTGCCGCCACCTTGCTGACTCTGGGCCTGCCCACGGCCCATGCACAGCCCAAGTACAAGGATGAGTACCGCCTGTCGGTCGTGCTGGGCACGGCCTTTCCATGGGGCAAGGGTGCAGAAATCTGGGCCGACAAGGTGCGCGAGCGCACGGATGGCCGCATCAATATCAAGCTCTACCCCGGCACCTCGCTGGTGCAGGGTGACCAGACCCGTGAATTCAGCGCCATTCGCCAGGGTGTGATCGACATGGCCGTGGGCTCGACCATCAACTGGTCGCCCCAGGTCAAGGCCCTGAACCTGTTCTCCCTGCCCTTCCTGTTCCCGGACTACGCCGCCGTGGACGCCGTGGTGCAAGGCCCCGTGGGTGAAGAAATCTTCAAGACCATCAACAAGGCCGGCGTGCTGCCACTGGCCTGGGGCGAGAACGGCTACCGCGAAATCTCGAACTCCAAGCGCCCCATCACCAAGCCTGAAGACCTCAAGGGCCTGAAGATCCGTGTCGTGGGCTCTCCCCTGTTCCTGGACACCTTCACCGCACTGGGCGCCAACCCCACACAGATGAGCTGGGCAGACGCCCAGCCTGCCATGGCCAGCGGTGCCGTGGATGGCCAGGAGAACCCCATCCCCGTGTACATGGCTGCCAAGCTCAACACCGTGGGCCAGAAGTACCTGACCCTGTGGGGCTACATGAACGATCCGCTGATCTTTGTGGTGAACAAGGACGTGTGGAAGAGCTGGACGCCTGAAGACCAGGCCATCGTCAAGCAGGCTGCACTGGATGCTGCCAAGGAGCAGATCGCCATCTCCCGCAAGGGCACCATGGAAGCTGACAAGCCGCTGATCAAGGATCTGAATGCCCTGGGCGTGGAAGTGACCGATCTGACACTGGAGCAGCGCAAGGCCTTTGCCGATGCCACCAAGAGCGTCTATGCCAAGTGGAAGCCACAGATTGGCACCAACCTGGTGGAAATGGCAGAAAAAGCCATTGCCGAGCGCAAGCAGTGATGCATTCCGGGGCCTGACCGGCCCCGCTTGCACGGCGCAGACCCACGCACGGTCTGCGCCGTTTTTTTATGCCTGCCCCACCCGCACCCGTGCCCGCAGGGGCGGCGCAGGCCGAGGCATGCGCCGGCTCACGCCGCCAGCACGGCGGCCAGGGCCAGGGCGGCCGGCACGGTCTGGATGAACAAGATCTTTTTGGACGCCGTCATCGCACCATAGACCCCAGCGACCATGACGCAGGCCAGAAAGAAGACCTGGAAGGCCAGCCCTTCGGCGCCCATGCACAGGCCCGTGATCAGCCCCGCGGCCAGGAAGCCGTTGTACAGCCCCTGGTTGGCCGCCAGCACCTTGGTCTGCTGGGCCTGCTCCTGCGTCATGCCGAATGCCCGGCGGCCCTGGGGCTTGGTCCACAGAAACATCTCCAGCACGAGGATGTAGAGGTGCAAGATCGCCACCGCGGCGACAAGGAAACTGGCCAGCCATTGCATGTGTGAGGCTCCCGATGTGTGTAGTGATGGTGGAGGCCCCTGGGCTGCGCCCCACAGTGGCGCCCATGGGACAACGGGCGCACGCCAGCGCCGGGGTCCCCCATCTTAGGGGCGCCGCCTGCGCAGCACCAGCCGGGTTGCCACGGAGCACGCGGCCCGCGCACCACGCCATCGGAACTGGCGAACGCCGCCACAGAGCCCAGCGACATCAAGAAAAGTAGCTACCTGCGCACGATGGACCTGGGCTAGCGGCCTTTTGGATGCCTATCCTCACGCCGCCTGAATCAGCGGCGCATCCCCCATCAGCAGCTGCTGCTGGCGAATAGCTTCGTGCCCCTCACCCAGCAGCAGCACCTGGCGCAGCACATGGATGATGGTCTGGGCAAAGCCCAGGTCATTCATCAAAGAGCTGACGGTCAGACTGTCAAGCAGACCACCGCGGATGGCTGCAAACAGATGCTTGCGGAACTGGGCATCAAACGCGGCGATGCTGGCATCCAGCGCATGCAGCTCCTGCGTCCATTGCGACTCAGGCATGTCCGCCACGCTCAGGGCATGGATGTCGCGCAAGGTCTGCAGCATGTACAGGCGCAGCTCCAGATAGCTGCTGCGCGCGGCGGAGTCATCGGGCTGCATCAGGAATTTGTGCATATTGCGCTGCAGGCGGTGGGCATCCTTGACCGCATCTACCAGCTGAAAGGCCGCCACCTGGCTGCTGTGCCAGAACGCCTGCTGCGCGCCATCCAGCGGCTGATCCATGCGACCCATGAACTCCAGCAGATCGGCATACACCCCCTTGATGTGGTTGCGGTAGAGCACATCGGCATTGATGGCCTGGTGCTCCAGACGGCTGCGCAGCTGCGGGTCTTCGCGCTCCGGGCCATGGCGCACATCAGGTGGTGCATACAGCGCGTGGGCCACCACCTCCAGCGCCAGACGTGCCATGTGCTGCAACTCCTTGGCCACGGCACTGCTGGCACTTTCTGCCGTCTGCAAGGATGTGGTCTGCAGATAGCGCGCCCGTGTGAGCTGTACCACCTGCCCAGCACCGGTTTCAATCAGCACCGAAGGCTCCTGCGCGTCAGGCAACCAGCGCTCCAGCGCCTGGGCCAGCTGCTGCTGAAAAGGCCAGAACACCAGCACGCCCATGGCATTGAACAGGGTATGGAACATGGCCAGCTGAATCAGGGTGTTGTCACCCATACCCATCCAGCCTGTGGCGTGCACGACCAGCCAGGTCATGGGCGGCAGCAGGAAGAAGGCAATCACCGTCGTCGTACCGTTGAACACCATGTGTGCCACCGCCAGACGCTGACCGCTGCGCGCGCTGCCAATCAGGCCCATGACACCTGTTGATACGGCCGATCCCAGGTTGGAGCCAATAGCAATGGCCAGCGCCTGATCCAGCGCCAGCTGCTGGCTGGCCAGTGCAGCCAGTGTCAGCATCAGCGTGGCGTGGCTGGACTGCACGACCACCGTGATCAATGTCCCCACGCCCACAAACAGCAGTGCACCCATCGCACCATCGGCGCTGTAGCGGTCCAGCCGCAGATCCCCAAAGCTGGAGAAGCCGGACTTGATCTCATCAATGCCCATGAAGATCAGCGAAATGCCCAGCAGCAGACGACCTACGGCCTTGCCCCTGTCGCCCGACATGCCCAGCAAAATGCCAAACACCAGCAGCGGCATGGCCACTTTGGACATGCTGATGTTCTGCCCTGCCAGTGCCAGCAGCCAGATACCGCTGGTGGCACCCAGGTTGGCACCAAACAGCACGGCGATGCTGCCCACCAGCGTGATCAACCCGGCACTCAGAAAAGCAATGGTCAGCAGCGACACCAGTGTGCTGGACTGCAGCAGCAGACTGGCGACCGAGCCAAACAGCAGCCCCTTGAAGGGCGTGGATGTGCTTTTGCCCAACCACTGCTCCAGCCTGCCGCCGGCCAGGTTCTTCAGGCCCTGCTCCAGGCTTTGCATGCCGAACAGAAACAGCGCCAGCCCGGCACACAGCTGCAGCCAGCCGCTACTCCACCAGAACGACCACGCCAGCGCCGCCAGCGCCAGAACCATCAGCGAATGTTTGGAATACACAGGGCTGAACACATCACACCTTTTTTTCAGTTGTTCTTTTTGCTGGGGTCTCTAACTACCCCATACACCCAGCTTGCATGGGCATGCACAGCGCGCAATGCTGCAGGCAATGCTGCAGGCAGTGCTGCATTACTAGCGCGCAGGATGTAAGCAGTTGTCAACGAAACCGCGCAGTGTAAGTGGCAGACTGCACTTAGATCGGGGTGATTAGGGATTGCCCGGAGAAATATCGCAAGCTGTTGTCTAGGAACAAATCCACGGTGGCCTGCACGGCCTCGGGCGACCAGCCCGCCACATGCGGTGTCAGCACCACCTTGCTGCTGTCCAGCAGTTCGGCAGGCGGCAGCGGCTCGCTCTCATACACATCCAGCCCGGCTCCCGCCAGACGACCTTCATGCAGGGCCTGCGCCAGCGCGGCGGTGTCGATCACCGAGCCACGCGCGATATTCACCACATAGCCCTGTGGGCCCAGCGCATCGAGTACCTGGGCATTTACCAGATGCCTGGTGGCTGCGCCACCGGGCGTGGCAACCACCAGCACATCGGCCCACTCGGCCAGCCCCAGCACGCTGTCGAAGTAGGTGTGGGACACCCCCGCCTTAGGCTTGCGGTTGTGATAGCCCACAGGCATGTCAAAGCCCTCGGCGCGGCGGGCAATCTTTTGGCCGATGGTGCCCAGCCCCAGAATGCCCAGGCGCTTACCCGAGACATTGGGCGGCAGCTCAATGGCATTGCGCCATACGCCCTGGCGCGTGAGCTTGTCCAGATGCACGATGCCGCGCACAGCCGCCAGCACCAGGCCAAAGGCGTGATCGGCCACGCAGTTGTCGTTGGTGCCAGCACCGTTGAACAGGCCAATGCCACGCGCACGGGCATGGGCCAGATCAATGTTTTCATAGCCTGCACCCAGCGCCCCGACCAGACGCAGGCGAGGCATGGCATCCATCTGCGCAGCGCTCAGGCCAATCGCACCAATGGTCAGCACCACCTCCACCTGCGCGCCATGCTCGGCAATGGCCTGTGCACACTGCTGGGCATCGGGGGCGTACAGCACCTCAAAGTGCTGGGCCAGCTGGTCACGGTGTGCTTCCGAGAGCACATGCAAAACAAGGAGAACAGGCTTCAAGGCAGACATGGCAGAAAAGGTCGGTCAAGGTCAAAGCGCCTATTCTGAATGCTCTGCGCTTTGTTGCAGCGCCCACATTTGGGCATAGCGGCCACCTTGGGCCAGCAAGTGTGCGTGTGTGCCGCGCTCGATGATCTGGCCACCGTCCATGACCAGAATCTCATGGGCATCGACCACGGTAGACAGGCGGTGTGCAATCACCAGTGTGGTCTTGCCCTGAGCGGCGCTGGCCAGTTCCTGCTGAATGGCACGCTCGGTCTGGCTGTCCAGCGCTGAGGTCGCCTCATCAAAGATCAGTATCGGCGGGTTCTTGAGCAGGGTGCGCGCTATGGCCACGCGCTGCTTTTCGCCGCCTGAGAGCTTGAGTCCACGCTCCCCCACCCTGGTGGCATAGCCCTTCGGGGTAGAGATGATGAAGTCATGAATGCGCGCAGCCTTGGCGGCTTCCTCCACCTCCTGCTGGGTGGCTCCCGTGCGGCCATAGGCGATGTTGTAGGCCACGGTATCGTTGAACAGCACGGTGTCCTGCGGCACGATGCCAATGGCGCGGCGCAGGCTGTCCTGCGTCACACCACGGATGTCCTGACCCGCAATGGTGATGCGGCCGCTTTGCACGTCATAAAAGCGGTACAGCAGGCGTGCCAGCGTGCTCTTTCCTGCGCCGGATGCACCGACCACGGCCACGGTCTTGCCCGCTGGCACGCTAAAGCTCACGCCCTGCAGGATGGGGCGTTCTGGGTCATAGGCAAAGCGTACCTCTTCAAAGCGTACCTCGGGCTGTTCGTGCAGCTGCAGCGGCTGGGCCGATGGCTGATCTGCCACCTCGCGCTCGCGGTCCATGAGGGTGAACATGCGCGAAAGGTCTGCCATGCTCTGCTTGATTTCGCGGTACAGCGTGCCCAGAAAATTCAGCGGTATGTACAGCTGAATCATGAAGGCATTGATCATCACAAAGTCGCCCAGCGTCAGCGTGCCTGCCACCACCCCCTGCGTGGCGCGCCAGAGCATGGCCACCAGCGCCGTAGCAATGATGAGCTGCTGGCCGCCATTGAGCAGACTCAGCGTGCGCTGGCTTTTCAGACGTACGCGGCGCAGCTCCTGCAGGTTTTCGTCATAGCGGTGCGCCTCAAAGTCTTCGTTGTTGAAGTATTTGACGGTTTCGTAGTTCAGCAGCGCGTCCACCGCCTTGGTGTGGGCGGCCGAATCCTGCGCATTCGCGGCGCGCCGGAACTGCGTGCGCCACTCCGTGAGCTTGACGGTGAAAGTGATGTAGCACACCAGCGCCACGGCTGTGATGGCTGCAAAGCCCCAGTCAAAGCTCACCGCCAGAATGCCCAGCACCAGCAGCATTTCAATCAAGGTGGGCAGGATGCTGTAGAGCGAATAGGACACCAGTGACTCGGTGCTGCGCACTCCACGCTCGATGTCACGCGTCATGCCGCCGGTCTGGCGCTCCAGGTGAAAGCGCAGACTCAGACTCATCAGATGGCGGAACGTGGACAGTGCTATCGCGCGCGATGCCCCCTGCGTAGCCTTGGCAAAGACCAGATCGCGCAGCTCGGTAAACAGCGAGGTCGAAAAGCGCAGCGCCCCGTAGGCCAGCAGCAGCCCTACGGGGACGACCAGCAGCGCCTTGCCATCGCCCGGCTTCACATCCAGCGCATCCACCAGTTCCTTGAGCAGCAGCGGCACACCCACCACTGCCAGCTTGGCTGCCACCATGAACAGCAAGGCGGCCAGCACGCGCCATTTGTACTGCCACAGATAGGGGAGCAGGCGCCGCAGGGCGGCCCATTCCGCAGCATTAGCCACTGAAGTGCTGGAGGGATCTGGTGTTTCGTGTGAACCGCTGCGACGCATGGAGGACAATCCGGGTCTGTTTGTTTTACTGCCGAATTGTCACCCATGCCTCGTTCTCCTGACTTGCCCAGCGTTGCACTGCCTACTGATAAAGAGCTGGTGCTCAAGGTTGTTCCCATGCCAGCCGACTGCAATGCCAATGGCGACATCTTTGGTGGCTGGGTGATGTCTCAGGTGGACCTGGCAGGCTGCACACTGGCCATGCGCCTGGCCGGTGGTCGCATGGCCACCGTGGCTGTGAAAGAGTTCATCTTCAAGCACCCCGTGCGCGTGGGCGATGTGGTGTCGCTGTATGGCTGCATTACCCACGTAGGCCGCACTTCGGTGACCGTGGACATGGAAGTGTTTGCCGAGCGCATGAGCCACCAGGGCCAGTACGTCAAGGTGACCGAAGCCGTGCTGACCTATGTCGCCATTGATGACGAAGGCCGCCCCCGCCCGCTGAACACACCTGCACCGGAAACTGCGCCTACGGCCATCCTGCCCCAGCAGGACTGAGGCGGGGCAGGCTTTTTCTCCCACTGTTTCTTTTCCCTCCCCGCTGGGTGAGGGTGGGGGCCAAGCTGGTGCATGCTGCCCAACCTGCTCAGATTCCAGGCACTGCCGGCCCCCATCCCTGCCTTCCCCCAGAGGGGGTAGGAGAAAATGCCCCTCACCCTGACCCTCTCCCGTAAACGGGAGAGGGAACAAAGCTGGGATGCAACGCCCTCTCCCACTTGTGGGAGAGGGCTGGGGTGAGGGTTTGCCAAGGCTTATGCATCACCTCGATGGTGAGGCCCTGCACCACCTGGGCCGCGCGGGCACTCAGGCTGATGTTGCTTCTGCCGTCTTGGGCTTGCTGGCTGCTGCCGTACTGCTGGTCACGGCCTTGGTACGCTGCCCTACGCCCACTTCAATCTCGCCCGAGAGCTGGCCACCCTCCTCAATCACGATCTTGCCGTAGCGAATCTTGCCGCTGACGCGCCCGGTGCTGTGGATCACCAGCTTTTCACGCACGGTCAGCGAGCCCGCAAACTCGCCATGAATCTCGGCAATATCAATTTCTGCAGCACCGTGAAAAGCGCCCTGCTGCGCAATGTGGATGACGCGCGAATCCATGGTGGCCTCGACCGTCCCCTCGACCACCAGTGTGTCGCAGTCCGTAATTTCTACGCCCTTGAGCTTGATGTTGGGGCCTACGGTCAGCTTGCTGCCGCCCTGGTCTGCCGTATTGCTGGAAGCACTTGCCGCAGCAGGCGCAGCACTGTTGCCATGGACCATGCTGCTGGGAACAGATTCGTGCACGGTGGATGCAGCAGGCTCTGCTGCGGCGTTGCCTGCAGGTCTGAAGCCGCCCACGGGATTGCTGGGGCGGTTGACAAAGCTTTGCGGCTCTCGCTTGGAAAAGAATGGGTTGCTCACGGTCATGGATCCTCCTCAATGAAAGTCTTGAGCATAGGAATCCTGCCGCTGCACACGCTCGCTGGTTTCGCAACAGCCGTAAGCAAAGACTACGGTTGTGGCGTCTGCTTACGTGTGTTGCGCTCTCAAACAGATAGCACGGCGCTGCAGACTCAGGAAACAATATACGCAGCCATGCCAGCGGAGAGCAGCTCGCCCGTTTCACTCAGAAACTCCATGCGTGTCGTGGCCACGCGCGAGCCCAGACGCAGCACTTCCGCACGCACCACAAAGCGCTGACCAATGCCTGGGCGCATATAGTCCACGCGCAGGTCAATGGTGCCAATACGGCCAAAGCGTTCCACGCGCTGCTGCCATGGCTCTGCCATGTGCTTGGCACCCAGGGCGGCCATGACGGCTACGCCACCCACCGCGTCCAGCGCCGCGCTGATGGCACCGCCGTGGATGCGGTTGATGGCCGGGTGCCCCACCAGATCTGGCTTCATCTCCATGCTGGCCAGGGCCGTGGTGGCATCAGCACTTTCCAGCTTCAGCCCCAGCACTTTGTTGAAGCTGACGTATTCCTCCGTCACATGCTTGAGTGCGGCCAGAAACTCGGGCTCGAACTGCAGCGCCTGTGCAGACTGGGATGGCTTGGGTGTCATGGCATGAACCTCTCTCAAAAAAAGAGCTGCCAGCGCTTGATATTGCTTGGTTTTCGGATGAAATCATTTGAAAACCAAGGTATTACGTGCGCTGGCAGCTTTTGTTTTTATAGCTCGGTATTCAGGCCAGCTTAGAGCTGGCTGAAATCGGGCTTACGTTTTTGGTGAAAGCGCAAACCTTGGCTTCGCCATTCGGCGGAGACAAGCTCCGCCTCGATTTCAGCACTTGCTGAAATCAGGTTTTCTCTTTTGGCGAAAGCACTCGCCCGCTGCGCGGTACGGCCTGCTTACGCATGCCTACCGACTTCAGCACCTGCTGAAGTCTGGCTTTCTTTTCTAGTGAAAGAGTAAACCTTGGCTTCGCCATTCGGCGGAGACAAGCTCCGCCTCGATTTCAGCACTTGCTGAAATCAGGTTTTCTCTTTTCCATAAACGCGGTAAAGGCTTCGCGGGCAGCGGGCTCAACCAGCATGCGGCTGAAGCTCTCGCCTTCGGTCGCCATCTGCGCCTTGATGGCGTCGCGCTGGCCGGCCTTCATCAGGCGCTTGGTTTCGATCAGTGCCGACATGGGCTTGGCCGCCAGCTTGGCCGCCTGCGACTGGGCATAGGCATTGACCTCGGTCGGTGGCACCACGCGATTGACCAGGCCCACTTCGAGCGCGGCTTCTGCCATGAAGGGTTCACCCAGCATCAGCGCTTCGGCGGCGCGGTGGTAGCCCATCAGGCGGGGCAGCAGCAGACTGGATGCTGCTTCAGGGCACAGACCCAGGTTCACAAAGGGCAGCGAGAAGGCGGCGTTGTCACCGGCATAGACCAGATCGCAATGCAGCAGCATGGTGGTGCCAATGCCAACGGCCGGGCCTGCCACGGCAGCAATCAGGGGCTTGGGGAAATCGGCCAGCGCATGCAGGAACTGGAACACGGGCGCTTCCTGGGTCAGCGGCTGGCCACTCTGGCGGGCAAGGAAGTCGCCAATGTCATTGCCCGCGCTGAACACGGTGGCATCGCCCTGGATCACCACCACGCGCACGGCCTCGTCGATCGCTGCGCTGCGCAGCGCTTCAGCCAGCGCCGCATACATGGTCTGAGTGATGGAGTTTTTCTTGTCCACACGGTTGAAAGTAATGGTGCACACACCGGCTTCGGTATGCACCAGGATGTCTTGGTGAGCGGTTTCTGTCATAGGTTTTCCTGAATAAAGCAACAAGGCAGCACAGCACAGCACAGCGCTGGCTGTGCCGTTGCCGCCTTATTCCTTGTAATAAACGATCTGGTGGCTGGTCGCCAGCAGGCTGCCTTCGGCATCCCAGAGCTGGGCGGTCTGGTCAAAATAGCCATTGCGAAATGCCTGTGCACTGGCCTGTGCCAGCACATGGCGATCTGCCTGCTGTGCCAGCTGTTCGGAGCCAGCGTGGAAATATACGGTCATACCGACCGTGCCTGCAGGTACCCGGCGCGCACGCTGCAGCCAGATACGGGGAAAAAACACATCGCACAGGGCCGCCAGCGCCGGAAAGTCCAGCGGACGTGGCGGGTCATCGCGCACCCACAGCTGGGAAATGCTTTCCTGCCCGCTGTCGTCCCAGACCGTGGGAATCGCCCCCTGCACCACACGCATGTCGTAGCGGTGCAGCCATTCCATGGCGCCCTGGGTGTCGTAACGCTCGCAGGTTGCAGGATCTGGCATGGCAGGTGGGTCCAGGCTGTCCATGCTGAAGGTCTCACGCCGCACGGCGGTGATTACCGTAGCGGTGGTGCAGATCTCGTATTCGCCTTCCGCATTGCGCTGGCCCATGCTCACGGTCCAGTGCTGGGTCGAACGGTTGGTGCGCACAGCCACGGCTTCGATGCGCATATCACCACTGGCCACAGGCCCGGCAAAGTTGACGGTGATGGAAACCGGCTCACCCAGCAGGTTGGGCTGGGCCAGCACAGCCTGCAGCATCTGTGCGGCCGTAATCCCTCCATAGGGGCCGACCATGTTCCAGTAGGCCGCAGGCGCAGTGGCCTGCATGCTGCCGTCGTGCTGCGGCGTCATGCGCAGCGCGACATCCAGCGGATGGAAACCTGACACAACGGTGGTGTTGGCGTCTTGAACGGTGCTCATATCATGGGTTCTCCGAGAAAAGCTCACCCTGACCACACTGCCTGCTGGCAGCCATGGCCCTGCGTTCCATGCCCATGACTGTAGCGCCATTGCTTGCAGAGGGCTGACCTTTAGGCGTCACCTCTCCCAGATTCCAGCGCTCCAGCACCGCGAGTGCGCGGGGCCACAGGCTGAACTCCATCTCGGAACGAAAGAACCCAAAGTGCCCGATACGGCGACCAGGCACATCCAGCATGCGCAGGCGTTCGATGCGCTGCGCGCTGTTGCGGTACCAGCCGACCAGTGATGCCGTGGAACGCCACGACATCATCTCGTCGTCCTCGACCGAAAACGCATGCACGGGGTAACGTGCCGCTGCATATGCCTTGCGCAGTGCTTCACCCTCTACCCCAATGCCATAGTTGGGGTGGAGACACCATCTGCGCCACTGCCAGAGCACGCCCGCAGGCAGATTGCCCACCAGCCCCAGCTTTTTGCCCGGCAGGCAGCCGCACACGGCCGTGACCACCGGCGCAATCACATGCCACCACAGCAGCACCTTGCGCCGCGTGGGCGGTGCGTTATCTCGCCAGTAGCCGCTGCCGCTGGCAATGGCCAGCATGCCGTCAATGGGCATATCACTGCCGTTGATGCCGGGCAGCTGCGCCCCCACGCTGTGGCCCAGCCAGTACAGCGGCAACTGCGGAGCCTGGGCACGCACATGCTGGGCCACGGCGGCGCAGTCGGCTGCCCAGTCCAGCAAGTTGGCCTTGGCCTTGCGCAGCGGCCCATGCAGTGACTCCGCATGCCCACGGTAGTCAAACGTGGTCACGGCATAGCCGTGGGCAGCCAGCCACTGGGCAAACGCCGTGTAGTAGCGCTGTGGCACGCCCACCGCCGCCGCAATCACTGCCTGGGCATGTACCGGTGCATCCACAGGCTGGCAGCGCCGCAGCGCCAGAGGGCCAGCGACGCCGGGCACCTCCAGACTGAGCGACTGCCAGCGCACGGCGACTGCGTAATCCGTGGCTGCATCGTCCATGGCTTAGACGCGCTCGAAGATGCCCGCCGCGCCCTGGCCGGTGCCCACGCACATGGTGACCATGCCGTACTTCAGGTTGTGGCGGCGCAAGGCGTGCACCACGGTCGCTGCGCGGATGGCGCCAGTCGCCCCCAGGGGGTGACCCAGCGCAATTGCGCCGCCCATGGGATTGACCTTGGCGGGGTCCAGACCCAGCGTGCTCATCACGGCCAGAGACTGGGCAGCAAAGGCTTCGTTCAGCTCGTACCAGTCAATGTCCTGCTGGTTGATGCCTGCATAGCGCAGCGCAGCAGGAATGGCTTCGATGGGGCCAATGCCCATGATTTCGGGTGGCACGCCACGTGCGGCAAAGCTCACAAAGCGGGCCAGTGGCGTCAGACCAAACTGCTTGACGGCTTTTTCGCTGGCCAGAATCAGCGCGCCTGCGCCGTCGCTGGTCTGCGAGGAGTTACCGGCCGTGACCGAGCCACGCGCTGCAAACACGGGTTTGAGCTTGCCCAGCGCTTCCAGCGTGGTGTCTGGGCGAGGGCCTTCATCCAGGTTCACGGTGCGGCTCCTGGTGATGACTTCGCCAGTCGCCAGATTGGGCGTGCGCTCGATGACTTCGATGGGCGTGATTTCGTCCGTGAACTCACCGGCCTGCTGCGCCTTGATGGCACGCAGGTGCGACTCCAGCGCAAAGGCATCCTGCTGCTCGCGGCTCACCTTCCACTGCTGGGCCACCTTCTCGGCCGTCAGGCCCATGCCGTAGGCAATGCCGACGTTCTCATCCTGGGCAAACACCTCGGGGTTGAACGAAGGCTTGTTGCCACCCATGGGCACCATGCTCATGGACTCCGCACCACCGGCGATCAGCACATCGGCCTCACCCACACGGATGCGATCTGCAGCCATCTGGATGGCCGAGATACCGGATGCGCAGAAACGGTTGACGGTAATACCGCCCACAGGGTGCTGGAACACCATGCCCATGACCATGCGCGCCATGTTCATGCCCTGCTCGCCTTCGGGGAAGGAGCAGCCAATGATGGCATCTTCAATCGCCTTGGGGTCCAGCGCAGGCACCTGCTGCAGCGCAGCGCGGACGGAGGCGGCCAGCAGATCATCCGGACGGGTGTTCTTGAAGTAACCGCGCCCCGAACGACCGATGGGGGTACGTGTAGCGGCAACGATGTACGCGTCTTGTACTTGTTTACTCATGATGATGTGTCCTTGTTATTCCTCCCTCTCCCACTTGTGGGAGAGGGTTGGGGTGAGGGCTTGCAGCACACGCGCAAGCACATCGCTGGTTTGTTGCAGTACCTCGTGGTTCCAGAAACGCAGGACGACAAAGCCCTGCGCCTGCAGCCACGCTGTACGAATCTGGTCATGGCGCATCTGTTCAGTTTCGTTGTGCTGGCCACCATCGAGCTCTATCACGAGGTTGCGCTCAAGGCATACAAAATCCAGCACATAAATCCCAAACGGGTACTGACGGCGAAACTTGCAACCACCTAATTGCCTTGCGCGCAAGTGACGCCAAAGCAATTGCTCCGCATCTGTGGAGGAATGTCTCAGTGTTCGAGCCAGCACCCTCACCCCTGCCCTCTCCCGCAAGCGGGAGAGGGAGTCTTTGGACTGTTTCAGGGGTAGATCGGCCATAACCTGCAATCTGAATTACTTCATCAATTACGCACAGGCTTGCCCGTATTGAGCATGCCCAGAATCCGCTCGTGGGTCTTGGGCTGACCAATCAGGTGGCAGAAGGCCTTGCGCTCCATGGCCAGCAGGTATTCCTCGGTCACCAGCGAATTGGCCTCCACTTCGCCGCCGCAGACGATCTCCGCAATCATCGAGGCGATCTTGAAGTCATAGGCGCTGATAAAGCCGCCATCGCGCATGTTCACCAGCTGCGCCTTGATGGTGGCGATGCCGCTGCGGCCTGCCACGGGGAAAGGACGCTTGAGCGGTGCACGCCAGCCACCGTCGGCCATGGACTTGACCTCATTGATGGCCACAAACAACACTTCGTCCTTGTGCGGCACGATGATGTCGGAATCGAGCAGATAGCCCAGCTTGCGCGACTCGATGGCCGATGTGCCCACCTTGGCCATGGCGGCTGCGGTGAAGCCTTCGGTCAGGAAGGGCAGCAAGTCCTTGCCCGTGCTGGACTTCGCGTTTTCCGCCGCGCGGCGGGCGATATAGGTCAGGCCACCGGCACCGGGAATCAGCCCCACGCCCACTTCCACCAGACCGATGTAGCTTTCCATGTGGGCCACGCGGCGTGCTGAGTACACGGCCAGCTCGCAGCCGCCGCCCAGCGCCATGCCGTGGATGGCAGACACCACAGGCACCTGGGCATAGCGGATGCGCAGCATCAGGTTCTGCAGCTCCTGCTCAATGCTTTCGATGGCATCTGCGCCACCAATCACAAAGGCTGGCATGGTGGCTTCCAGGTCAGCGCCCACGCTGAAAGGCGCGTCGCCCGACCAGATCACCATGCCCTTGAAGTCCTGCTCGGCCACGTCCACGGCTTCCATCAGGCCTTCCATGACTTCGGGGCTGATGGCGTGCATCTTGTTCTTGATGCTGGCGATCAGCACCTCGCCATCCAGCGTCCAGGTGCGCAGTGCCTTGGATTCAAAAATGGTGGTGCCAGCGGTCTTCCAGTCGGGCAGATTGGTTTCACCCAGCAGGCGCTCGGGGAAGATCTGGCGCTCATACACGGGCAGCACGCGGCGGGGCACAAACTTGCCCTGCGTGGGGCTCCACGAGCCTTCGGCGGTGTGCACGCCACCAGCCTCGGCCACCGGCCCTTCAAACACCCACCTGGGCAGCGGCGCCTTGCACAGCGCCTTGCCAGCGTCGATGTCCTCCTGAATCATCTTGGCCACTTCCAGCCAGCCCGCTTCCTGCCACAGCTCGAAGGGGCCCTGCTTCATGCCAAAGCCCCAGCGCATGGCCTGGTCCAGATCACGTGCTGAATCGGCAATGCTCTCGAGATGCACAGCGGCGTAATGGAAGCCATTGCGCAAAATCGCCCACAGGAACTGACCGGGCGCACCTTCAGCATTGCGCAGCAGCTTCAGGCGTTCCGCCGCAGGTTTTTTAAGCATGCGGGCGTACACGGCATCGGCCTTTTGCCCAGCAGGGATGTAATCCTCGCTGTCCAGCTCGAACTGCAGAATTTCGCGGCCCACCTTCTTGTAAAAACCGGCCTTGGTCTTCTGACCCAGGTGGCCCAGCTCCAGCAGCTTTTGCAGCACAGGCGGCGTGCCAAAGCTGTCGTAGAAGGGATCGGTCTCCAGGCTCAGGTTGTCCTGCAGCGTCTTGATCACATGGGCCATGGTGTCCAGGCCCACCACGTCCGCGGTACGGAAAGTGCCGGACGAGGCGCGGCCCAGCTTCTTGCCCGTCAGGTCGTCCACCACATCGTAGGTCAGGCCGAAGTTTTCCGCCTCCTTGATGGTGGAGAGCATGCCTGCAATGCCGATGCGGTTGGCGATGAAGTTGGGCGTGTCCTTGGCGCGCACCACGCCCTTGCCCAGACCACTGGTCACAAAGGCTTCGAGCTGGTCGAGCACTTCGGGCTCGGTGGTCGGCGTGGCAATCAACTCCACCAGCGGCATGTAGCGTGGGGGGTTGAAGAAGTGAATGCCACAGAAGCGTGGCTTGATGGCTTCTGGTAAAGCTTCGGAGAGCTTGGTAATGCTCAGGCCCGAGGTATTGGATGCCACCAGCGCATGCTTGGCCACATGGGGAGCGATCTTGGTGTAGAGATCCAGCTTCCAGTCCATGCGCTCGGCAATGGCTTCGATGACCAGGTCGCACTGCTTGAGCAGCTTCAGGTGCTCTTCATAGTTGGCAGGCTGAATCAGGTCGGCATCTTCAGCCACGCCAATGGGCGAGGGCTTGAGCTTTTTCAGATTGGCAATCGCCTTCTCGGCAATCGCGCTCTTGGGGCCTTCCTTGGCGGGCAGGTCAAACAGGATGACCGGCACCTTCACGTTCACCAGATGGGCCGCGATCTGCGCCCCCATCACACCGGCACCCAGCACGGCAACTTTTTTCACATTGAATCGGGACATGGGAGTGTTCCATTGAATGCCGAGCCTCGGCGCTGCATGGCACCCCACCAGGATGGTGCACAGCAGGCCGGGTCAGCGAAGTACTTCTTACTGCACGCGCACCCAGGTCTGGGTGCGTCCAAACGGACCGATGGAGCCGCGCACTTCCAGCTTCTGGCCGCCGTCCACAGGCGTCAGGCGCAGGGTGTAGGTCTTGCCGTTTTCAGGGTCGAGGATCTTGCCGTCTTCCCAGACGGTCTTGCCCTCGGCCTGCTTGGCACCTCGGATGATTTCCAGCCCCACGATGGGCTTGCCCTTGCGGTCGTCCGTGCACTGGTCACAGACAGCGCTGGGGTCCGCCCCTTCGCGCAGAATGCGCTCCACCTTGCCGGTCAGCACGCCGCTGCTTTCGGAGATGCGCACTTCCGACTTGGGGGCACCGGTTTTTTCATCCACGCTCTTCCAGAGGCCGACGGGCGACATCTGGGCCATGACGGGCGTACCGATAGCTACAAAAACCAGAGCTGCTAGCGCTTTTTTCATGGGGATCTCCGAATCAAACACCTACACATTGCTGGAAATACAAGCGGCTGCAGCTAT
Organism: Comamonas kerstersii; assembly: GCF_002056725.1. Lineage (NCBI taxonomy): Bacteria > Pseudomonadati > Pseudomonadota > Betaproteobacteria > Burkholderiales > Comamonadaceae > Comamonas > Comamonas kerstersii. Next base: position 686,888 of record NZ_CP020121.1, read on the forward strand.
TTAAAGCAGAGCAGCATCCGTATCCATCAACACCTTGCTGCCAGCGCGTGCGGTGCGCATCAGCGAAGCTGTCTCAGGGAACAGGCGCGCAAAGTAGAAACGTGCGGTCTGCAACTTAGCCTGGTAGAAGGAGTCGGTATTGCCTTCGGCGATCTTGCGCAGTGCCACCTGGGCCATGCGGGCAAAGAAGTAGCCAAACACCAGGTGACCGGCCACGCGCAGGTAATCCACGGCAGCAGCGCCCACTTCGTCGGGGTTTTGCATGCCCTTGAAGCCAATTTCGGTGGTGAACTTGGTCATCTGCTCGCCCAGCACGGCGATGGGGTTGATGAATTCGGCCATCTTTTCGTTGACGCCTTCTTCCTCCACCAGCTGCGCCACCAGCTTGCCGAACTTCTTGAGCGTTGCGCCCTGGTTACTCAGCACCTTGCGGCCCAGCAGGTCCAGCGCCTGGATGCCGTTCGTGCCTTCGTAAATCATGTTGATGCGGTTGTCGCGCACAAACTGCTCCATGCCCCATTCCTTGATGAAGCCATGGCCGCCAAACACCTGCTGCGCAGCGGTGGTGGAAATCCAGCCGTTGTCGGTCAGGAAGGCCTTGACGATGGGGGTCAGCAGCGCCACCAGCTCGGCGCTGTCCTTGCGCACCTTTTCGTCGGGGTGGTTCAGTTCCTTGTCGATCAGCAGCCCGCAGAAGGTAGACAGCGCACGGCCACCTTCGGCATAGGCCTTGGCTGTGAGCAGCATGCGGCGCACATCGGGGTGAACGATGATGGGGTCCGCAGGCTTGTCCTTGGCCTTGGTGCCGGACAGGCTGCGCATCTGCAGACGGTCCTTGGCATAGGCCAGCGCGTTCTGGTAGGCCACTTCGGTCAGGCCCAGCGACTGGTTGCCCACGCCCAGACGGGCTGCGTTCATCATCACAAACATGGCCTGCAGGCCCTTGTTGGGCTGGCCCACCATTTCGCCCACAGCGCTGTCCATCACGATCTGGGCGGTAGCGTTGGCCTTGATGCCCATCTTGTGTTCCAGACCGCCGCAGTAGATGGCGTTGCGCTCACCCAGCGAGCCATCGGCGTTCACCTTGTACTTGGGCACGACGAACAGGCTGATGCCCTTGGAGCCTGCAGGTGCGTCAGGCAGACGCGCCAGCACCAGGTGCACGATGTTGGAGGTGAAGTCATGCTCACCCGCAGAGATAAAGATCTTGTTGCCGGTGATCTTGTAGGTGCCATCGGCCTGTGGTTCTGCCTTGGTGCGCAGCAGGCCCAGGTCGGTGCCGCAGTGGGGCTCTGTCAGGCACATGGTGCCCGTCCACTCACCGCTGGTCAGCTTGGGCAGGTACTTGGCCTTCAGTTCATCAGAGCCGTGTGCGTGCAGGGCTTCATACGCGCCGTGCGACAGGCCGGGGTACATGGTCCAGGCCTGGTTGGCGCTGTTGAGCATTTCGTACAGGGCCGAGTTCACCACAAAAGGCAGGCCCTGGCCGCCGTAGGCAGGGTCGCAGGACAGTGCAGGCCAGCCTCCTTCCACAAATTGCTGATAGGCCTCCTTGAAGCCCTTGGGCGTTGTCACCTCGTGGGTGGTGGCGTCCAGCTTGCAGCCTTCTTCGTCACCGCTGATGTTCAGCGGGAACACCACATTGGCCGCGAACTTGCCTGCTTCTTCGAGCACGGCGTTGATGGTGTCAGCATCCACCTCCGCGTGCTTGGGCATGGCCTTGTATTCTTGTTCAACGCCAAACACTTCGTGCAGCAGGAACTGCATGTCGCGCAGCGGTGGGTTATAGCTAGGCATGGTTGGTCTCCTAATGAATCAGCAATAACAACAGAAAGCGGCTTACGCCTGGGTGGGGGATGCGCCGTAGCGCAGCAAAATGTTTTCAAAGCCCGTCAATGCGCGCTGCAAGGCACCGGGGCTGCGCAGAAAGCGCGCCTCGTAGTGCAGCACCAGAATCAGGCCGTGAATTTCCGAAAGAATCTGGTTCTCGTCTGCATCGGGCTGCAGGTGGCCCAGCTCCTTGCACAGACCAATGGCGCGGCGCAGCGCCACATGCCAAGTACCCACGGAGTTGACCAGCGCCTCACGCACGGGGCCGATGTTGTCCTGGAACTCAATGGCACCGCTGATGTAGATACAGCCGGAGTCGAGCTCAATGGTGGTGCGCTTCATCCAGTTATCAAACAGCGCACGCAGACGCGGCAGGCCGCGCGGTGCCTGCATGGCGGGCAAAAATACCTCCTGCTCAAAGCGCTGGTGGTATTCGCGGATCACGGAAATCTGCAGCTCTTCGCGCGAGCCAAAATGCGCAAAAACGCCTGACTTGCTCATCTGGGTGGCTTCTGCCAGACTGCCAATCGACAGGCTTTCCAGCCCGTTGTGCATGGCCAGCTGCAAGGCCGTATCAATGATGTAGGCCTTGGTCTGCAGCCCCTTGGGGGAAGCACGGTGCCCCGTGGCTACGCTGCGCGTTTTACGCTGCAGCTCGGAAGGAGAAGATGGGACCGTGGGGAAAATATGTGGGATAGAGGACATGCATTCACAAATAAAACGAACGTTCGTTCTTTTTTGAATCGTAAAAACATTGCCCCACTTTGCGCATAGGTGCTAACCCTTGCGTGATGCACTTTCCGCCTGACGCATTCCGGCAATATCCGGCTGCCTGCAGACAATAAAAAAAAGGGTGACCACCGAAGCGGTCACCCTGCATGTTTTTGCTCACCGTGAACGATGCTCTGGCCTGCTCAGATCAGCATCGCCAGGCTGGCGTCCAGATGCTCGGTAGGCTGGCGACGGAAGCCTGTGCGCACAAAGCGCAGCAGACGGCCCTGCACAAAGCTCATCAGCACGCTGGCGGCGACCTGTGCTTCCACCGTAGGCGTGGCCGAGCCCAGTGCACCAGCCGCAGGGCGCAGGCACTGGCGCAGCGTAGATTCGATGCGCTCAAAGAACTGGTTCATGCGCACCTGCAGGCGCTCATGCTCCAGCAGCAGAGCATCGCCCACCAGCACACGCACCATGCCGGGGTTGCGCTCTGCGAACTGCAGCACCAGGGCCACGATGCGTGCGGCGCGGCGTGCGCCGTCTTCGGGGGTGAATTCCAGCACCTCGCCATCACGGCCCATCACTTGCTGCACCAGAGAGAAGACCGACTGCTCGATGAAATCGATCAGGCCTTCAAACATCTGTGCCTTGCTCGCAAAGTGGCGGTACAGCGCAGCTTCACTGACAGAAAGATTTGCCGCCAATGCAGCCGTGGTGATGCGGTCACTGCCGGGCTTTTCCAGCATGGCCGCCAGCGCCTGAAGAATCTGCTCACGACGCTCGCCGGGTTTGGGACGCTTGCGCGTACGAGGAACCTCTTCCAACGTAGCAGTTGCAACAACAGTCTCGGCTGTTTCGGTCAGAGGGTTCAGAACTTCAGATTCGGACATAAGGCAAGCAAATCAACAGGTAAATCGACTCATTCTCTCACAGAGAATCCGCAAGGTAACTGATTGTCAAATCAGCAAAATCATACCGCGTTACTCTTTAAATAAGAGCAGTACACGCAGGCCCCGCCCCGCTAATCCGGCAGAAAAACTCAATTGCGCCGCATGCGCCTGTGCGATTTCCTGCACGATGGCCAGCCCCAGCCCGGAGCCATCCGCCGTAGACCCTGCCACTCTATAAAAACGCTGTGTCAGGCGTGTGTACTCACCCACTGGCACCCCGGGGCCATCGTCTTCCACCTCCACGTAGACCCGCGATTGTCCCCCTTCCGCATGACGACGGCCACAGCGCAAAGTCACTTGACCACCATACTGGGAATACTTGATGGCGTTGTCCAGAATGTTGCCAAGCATTTCACGCAGCAGCCACTCATGGCCAGAGACATGGGCGGCCTCGGCCTCTAGCCCCAGATCAATCTCTTTGGCAATCGCGCTGTCCAGAAATGACTCAAACAAAGCCTCGCACAGGCTTTTGATATCCACGCGCTCCATCGCCGTGCCCTGCTTGAGGCCGCTGTCCACGCGCGACAGCGCCAGCAGCTGGTTCGCCAGCTGTGTGGTGCGGCGCGATGCATGGCGCAGGCGCTCCACCTGCTCACAAGGCAGCACAATGCTTTGCTCGGGCGCAGCCCGGGCCATGAGCGCCCAGGCCTCGACCTGGGACTGCAGCGCCGCCAGCGGTGTACGCAGCTGGTGCGCGGCATCCGCCACAAAGCGCTGCTGTGCATCGGTAGACGCACGCTGACGCTCCAGCAGGCGGTTGAGCGCATGTACCATACTGCGCACCTCAGGGGCATCCGTGGCCTGCAGCTCCACAGGACGCAAATCCAGCGGCGCGCGCTCCTGCGTCAGCTGGGCCAGTGCGGCCCACGGCTGCAGCACTTTGCGCAGCCACAGCCATGTCACGCCCAGACACACCAACAGCATCAGCACCAATACCAGGCCAGGCACTGCCAGCGCAGACCATCCAGCCAGCGGCTCACTCTGCTGCTGGGCCAACTGCTGGGCCAGTCGCCAGCCCAGCCAGACGGCAGCAGCCAGCAAGGCCAGCACTGGCACAGTCAGCCAGCACAGCAGCTGCAACCAGCGCTTGTGCGTGCTCAGGCGCATGGGCTGAACCTCAAAAACAATAGCTGCCAGCGCTTGTCAAATTTCGTATTCAGCATGAAAAGTATTTGAAAAGCTTGATTGATCAGCGTTGGCAGCTACTTTTTTCATACAACGCCTCAGACAGTGGCGACTGCTTCGGCCTGAATCACATCCAGCCGGTAGCCAAAGCCCCGGATGGAGCGCAAGGCCACGCCATACGGCTCCAGCTTGGCGCGCAGGCGCGAGACGTAGACCTCCACGGCATTGGGCGTGATTTCCTTGTCCCAGCCCGTGAGCGCCTGCAGCAGCTTGTCCTTGCTGGCAGGCTTGGGGGCATGGATCATCAGATACTCCAGCACCGTCCACTCACGTGGGCCCAGGTCAATGGTCTGGAACTCACCCACGCCCTCCTGCCCGCCCAGCCACGCGCCGGCGCTGCGTGCTGCCGTATCCAGCGTCAAGGGGCCAAAGTGCAGCACCGCGCTGTTGGCAGCCTGAGAGCGACGCAGCAGCGCACGCAAGCGCGCCAGCAGCTCAGGCAATTCATAGGGCTTGACCATGTAGTCGTCCGCGCCCAGATCCAGCCCCCGCACACGGTCATGCAGCGCATCGCGCGCTGTCAGGATCAGCACCGGCATGCTGGCACAGGCCATGCCCTTGCCGCGGATGCGGTGCAGCAGCTCCAGCCCGTCCATGCCAGACAGGCCAATATCCAGAATGGCAATATCAAACGACTCACTGGACAGCGCCTCCAGCGCACGCTCTGCGCTGCTGACCCAGTCCACCGCATAGCCCGCATCGGTCAGCCCCAGCTTGATGCCGCTGGCCACCATCAAATCATCTTCTACCAACAAAAGGCGCATGACTGTCTCCTCCCCTTTTTTGGATGTGCATGCTTTGTTTGCGCTGGTACAGATCTACCGTAGCTGGCGGTGCAATCCCCCAGCAGGTTTTTTGTCGTTATTGATCTGCAGTGAAATCCAGCACCCGATTTTGCATGCTTTGGCCGATAAGAAAGAGAAAAAGCTGGACCCAGACCACCCTCTGGCCTTTACTCCGTCCCCCTTGGGGGAAGGCAGGGATGGGGGCCGGGCACTGCCCTGAATATGAGCAGGTGAAGCAGCAAAGCCAGGTTGGCCCCCACCCTCACCCTCCCCCAGCGGGGGAGGGAAAGAATCACCCTCACCCCTGCCCTCTCCCACAAGTGGGAGAGGGAGTACACACAGGCGATGGTCAGGCAGGTAGTGGGGATGCATTGGGTTGCCCCACACCCTCCCCCAGCGGGGGAGGGAAAGAATCACCCTCACCCCTGCCCTCTCCTACAAGTGGGAGAGGGAGTGCATGCACCAAAGAAAAAATACCCTCTCCCGTTTACGGGAGAGGGTCAGGGTGAGGGTAAATCGCTCGCTCAGTGGCTGCGGATCATGGTGCCGTAAGCCTGGTCGGTCAGAATCTCCAGCAGCATGGAGTGCGGCACGCGGCCATCGATGATATGCACGGCATTCACACCCGCCTTGGCCGCGTCCAGCGCGCCGCTGATCTTGGGCAGCATGCCGCCAGAGATGGTGCCATCCGCAAACAGACCGTCAATTTCACGGGCGGTCAGATCGGTCAGCAGCTCACCAGACTTGTTCAGCACACCGGGTGTATTGGTCAGCAGCACCAGCTTTTCTGCCTGCAGCACGGTTGCCAGCTTGCTGGCCACCACGTCGGCATTGATGTTGTAGCTCTCGTTTTCTTCGCCAAAGCCGATGGGGCTGATCACGGGAATGAAAGCGTCATCCTGTAGTGCTTTCACCACACTGGGGTCAATCGACACAATATCGCCCACCTGGCCCACATCGTGCTCAATGCTGGGGTCCTTGTTGTCCAGCATCTTCAGCTTCTTGGCACGAATCAAACCACCATCACGCCCCGTCAGGCCCACGGCCTTGCCACCTGCCTGATGGATCAGGCCCACGATGTCCTGCTGCACTTCACCAGCCAGCACCCACTCCACCACTTCCATGGTCTCGGCATCCGTCACACGCATGCCCTGGATGAACTCACCCTTCTTGCCCAGTCGGTTCAGTGCAGTCTCAATCTGCGGCCCCCCGCCATGCACCACCACCGGGTTAATCCCCACCAGCTTCAGCAACACCACGTCTTCGGCAAAGTCTGCCTGCAGCGCAGGGTCGGTCATGGCATTGCCGCCATACTTGATCACCATGGTCTTGCCATGGAACTTGCGGATGTAAGGCAGCGCCTGCGCCAGAATTTCTGCTTTGTCGCGGGGGGTGATGTGGGAAAGGGTTGTCATGGTCATCTACCAGCAGTACATGGGACAATAAGGTCAAACAAACTTCGCATTGTGCCCCAGTCCACGCTGGCGGCACACATGGTCACGCTCCCACATGTTTTTCAATCACTTTTCCCCGCTAGAGCTGGCTCGGCTTGATGCCCTCATCGCCGCTATAGCATCTTTGCTCACCTGCCTGTTCCTCGTAGGCACCAAGAAGTGGCATGGTGCCTTCTCCATGGACTCCAGCACCGGCGTGCAAAAGTTCCACACCGCTCCCACCCCGCGCATTGCAGGCATTGCTCTGGTCGTGGGTGTGCTGGCAGGCTATGCCTTCTCCAGCCACAGCCCAGCCGCTGCAGAAAAGCGTCAAATCCTTAGTGCTATTTTGATGGCAGGCATGCCCGCCTTTATCTTTGGCCTGCTGGAAGACATCACCAAAAAAGTCTCGGTCAAAACCCGCCTGCTCGCCACCATGGCCTCGGGCCTGCTGGGCTGGGGCATTACGGGCGTGTCGCTCACCAGCGTAGATATCTGGGGTGTGGACTGGCTGCTGGGCTTTACTGCTGTGTCTGTGCTGTTTACTGCCTTTGCCGTGGGTGGCGTAGCCAATGCCATCAATATCATTGACGGCTTTAATGGCCTGACTGCAGGCGTTGCCCTCATCATGCTCGCAGCCTTTGGCCTGATTGCACGTGAAGTAGGCGATATTCCCCTGGCCTTTACCTGCCTGATTATTGCGGGCGCAGTGCTAGGCTTTTTTCTGGTGAACTGGCCCTTCGGCAAAATTTTTCTGGGCGATGGGGGCGCGTATTTTCTGGGCTTTACGTTGGCCTGGATTGCCATTTTGCTGCCAGCACGCAATGCACAGGTATCGCCTTGGGCCAGTTTGCTGATTTGTTCGTATCCTATTATTGAAGTTGGCTTTAGCTTTGTACGCAAATCACTGCGAGAAGGCTACCACCCCAGCCAACCTGATGGAGTACACCTGCATATGCTGGCCAACAAACGCTGGGCTCGCAAGATTTATGGTGAATTTTCACAAACACTGCAAAACGGCCTGACTTCGCCCTTTTTATGGCTGTATGCAGCCCTTCCTTGTGCTGCAGCGGTTTTTAGCTATCAGTACACATGGCTGTGTGCTGTGCTGCTGGTTGCTAGCATTTTGGTGTATCTGGCTATGTATAGTAAGTTGGCTTTTTTTAGCTGGGTGCCAAAGAAATGAAAACCAAACAATTACCCAAAGTAGCCGTTTTGCTTGCTGCCTATAACGGCGAAAAATATATTCAAGAACAAATTGAGTCTATCGTCAACCAAGTTGATGTAGATATTTATATATACATCAGCATCGACGCATCAACAGATAGAACCTTAGAAATTTGCCAGCAACTTCAAAAAATATATAATAATATTTTTATTATTAATGAAGGCAAAGAACGCTTTGGTTCTGCTGGAAAGAATTTTTACTATCTTATTAAAAATGTAGATTTTGAAGAATTTGATTTTATTGCCTTATCTGACCAAGATGATATATGGAAGCCATCAAAAATCATTCGAGGCATTCAGATTCTTGAGAAAGAGCAGGCGTCGGGTTACTCTAGTGATGTTGAGTGCTTTTGGGATGATGAAAACAGAAAAAACAAAATCATTAAAAAATCTTATCCACAAAAAAAATATGATTACTATTTTGAACCAGCAGGCCCCGGGTGCACCTACATATTGACAAAAATTTTTGCAACTATCCTGCAGAGAGAACTATACAACTTAACCCCTGCCCCATTTCATCACGATTGGTACATATATGCTTTTGCAAGAAAAAACAATTTCAAATGGCATATAGACAATCAGCCGAACATCTACTATAGACAACATTCAAGCAACCAAGTAGGAGCTAATATCGGCTTCAAACAAGCCATAAATAGAATAAAAATTCTAAAAAATAAACAATATCAAAAAGATGTTATAGACATAATTAAATCTATTGAAAAAAAACACTCAAAAGAAATAATCAGCAAAGTAAAATCAAATCCTTTTCACTTTAGAAGAAACCCGAAAGAAGCAATTTTACTTTGGATTTTTCATACAGTAGGCTGGATATAAATGGAAAATACTGAATTAACTTTCATTTGCGCCTCTCTTGATGAGGACAAAACAATAGAAAAATTTTTAAAAGATTTAAATAAAAAAACAGAAAATCAATCATTATTCAAAATAAGTCTTATATTTATTGATCAAAATCATAAAGAAAGAAGCAAGTTTTGCAAAAAACTTTACCCCAATATTAAATATATCCACTCTAGTAAGTTGGGCCTTGCTTACAATAGAAATATTGGGTTAAAAAATTTAAAAACTGATCTCTATACGTTCATAGATTCTGATTGTAAATTAGATGAAAACTACTTCGAATCTTTATTTAAAGTCTTAATAAAGACTAAAGAAAAAAATAAAATTTTAATTTATGGAAAAATAGTAGACTCTGAAACAGGAAATGATTTATTCAAAAAATGGCCCAAAAAAGAAAGATTTTTAAAAGAACATGAAAAATTGCTTTTTTCAACATCAGTCAATATAGTTTATAAAAATACAAAAGTTTTTTTCGATGAGAATTTCGGACTAGGCTCCATTTATCCATCGTGTGAAGATTTAGATTACGCATTAAGAACACCAGGATATATTTATTATTCTAATGAAATTGTAATCACTCATCCGCATCAAAATTTTAATGAAAATGATGAGAAGAAAATATTTAATTATGCCAAAGGATTTGGAGCTTTGTGTAAAAAACAAGGAAATTTCATTGGTTTTATTTTATTAATAGCATCTATATTTCACGCCTTATTTAAATTATTTAAAAAAACTGATATTTCAAAAGTAAAAGCATCAATCAAAGGAAAAATAACTGGGTTTATAGAATATAAAAAATGATTTATTACATAATACCATACTTAGGGATGCTCTGCATAACTGACTTTTTGGGATGTTATGAGTCTCGCTACTGGCGATCCAGGCACAATTTAGACAGCACATCCATCTTTAATGCCCGCCTTTGGCGGGCATGGGCCATTTTGGCCCTGGCTTTACGCCATATTTTTCCCTGCTTTCAGCAAGCGCCCACGAGCCATCCACAAGTTGGCTAAAGCGAACAAGGTGTGTAGCTGCTGGGTGTTCTTTTGTAAGCCTCGATAGCGAACCTTGCGGTGACCGAATTGGCATTTGATTACCCTGAAGGCATGTTCAACCTTGGCCCTGATCTTGGATTTCACTTGCTCCAGTCGCTCTGTCAGAGCGTCTATGGGATGGTTCAAATCCAGCTCCTTGCGCTTGTGGCGTTTCATGGCGACATGCCAGCGCAGTTGGCGCTCCTGTGTAGGCTGCGGCATATCTGGACGTTTGTCTGCCCCTTGCATTCCCCCGCTGAGTCAGAATAGTTGCCGCCTCGATAGAAATCGAATGAACAGGGGCGAAGACAGTAGAGGAAACAAGTGGCTCGATACGGACAAGCCTTCAAAGATAGCGTGGTGGCGAAGTTGCTACCACCGCAAAGCGCCAGTTTGCAGCAGGTCTCGCTGCAAACTGGGGTGAGTGAATCCACGTTGGAGCGTTGGCTCAGTGATGCCTTGGCCAAGCCCGCGCAAGTGACGCAATGGACACCAGCAGCCCGCTTTAATGCGCTGCTGACCACGGCTGCCATGGATGAGCACAGCAAAAACGAATGGTGTCGCAGCCATGGGGTTTATCCGCAGGAGCTGGAGCAGTGGCGGCTCAGTGCAGAGCAAGGCTTAGGCGCTCAGGCATCTGATAGCAGTGCCAGCACACGCAAGCAAGATCGCAAACGCATACAGGTGCTGGAGCGTGAATTGCGGCGTAAGGAAAAGGCCTTGGCAGAGACGGCAGCGCTGCTGGTGCTATCAAAAAAACTCGAGGCGATGATGCGAGAGGACGGGGAAGAATGATTCCCTTGGATCCCCGCCAGAAACTGGTCCGGGACATTGATCAGGCACACCGTGAGGGTGCCAGGTTGCGAGCTGCATGTGAAGTCGCAGGCATTGATGTGCGCACTTTGCAGCGTTGGCGCAGCAACGCTGCTGGCAGCTGTATTGGTGCCGATAGACGCCCAGATGCGGTACGGCCAGTGCCTGCACATGCATTGACGCAGACCGAACGCCAGGAGATCTTGCGTGTGGTCAATGAGCCTAGATTTGCAGACATGCCGCCAGCTCGGATCTGTACAGCCGCCGAATCGTAGGCTGGGAAGTGCATGACAGTGACAGCTCAGAGCATGCTATCCAACTGCTGCGGCGCACCGCCTTGGCTCAGGGCATCGCAGCGTTGCCGCAGCAGCCGGTATTGCACGGTGACAACGGCAGCACACTCAAAGCGACCACGGTACTGGCCATGCTGCAGTGGCTGGGCATCAAACCCTCGTACTCAAGACCTCGCGTGAGTGATGACAACGCCTTTGTGGAGTCGCTGTTTAAAACAGCCAAGTACCGCCCAGAGTTCCCAGTCCAAGGAATGCAATCACTGGCACACGCCAGGCAATGGGCGGCTGAGTTTGCACACTGGTACAACCATGTACACCGCCACAGCGGCATCCAGTATGTGACCCCGCATCAGCGCCATACCGGTCAGGACATCGAGATCCTGCGCAAACGCAGACAAGTTTATGAACAGGCCAGGCAGACGATGCCTGCCCGCTGGAGCCGCCATACCCGCAATTGGCATCACATTAACCATGTGGCTTTGAACCCAGAAAGGATCAGCGTCACCGATCAAAAAATACCCTTCGCTGCATAAATGAGGCGACAACTATCTTGACATGCTCCGGCATCCAGCACGCATGTGCAAGCACATGCGTTGGGGAGTTATGCAGAGGTTCCCTAGCACTATTTCGACTCAGATTTTACGCTCCCACGTGAGTAGATATTAATTATACATAACAAAGAAAAAAATAAAATCCCATGATGCCCTTCCAATATCACATCTTGCATCATAAGCAAAAAAGCTATACAAAATAAAGAAAAAGGAAAAAATATTTCTCTAGCAACAAATGCTTTTGCAAATGGTAGAGCAAAAATAATAATAATAGAAACAAATGAAATCCAACCACCAAGCCTTGCAGCATCTATTAATATATTATGAAACCATTTAGTATTTTCTATATTATCATCAACACTAAACCCACCTAATGGATTATTAAGCATTTCAAAAAATCCATGTCTATAATGCATCCATCGCTTGCTTTCCAAGCCATTTGAAAATCTATTACTGAGCAAATCAAAAGCAGATGCTAATAAATCTTTACTTACATATAAAAAAATAAAAGCGATTAAAACAACAAAAAAAACCAAAAATATTTTTTTTATTGTGAATTTACAAAAAACTATAAAAAATAAGTATATAAACAAGCATAGAAAATATGTTCTCCCACCCAAAAACGCCCCACAAAAAACAGCTAAAAGAAGTACTAATAACGATAAAAACTTATACAGAACACCAGACTTAACTTCAAATAAAAAGTATATTATCAAAATTGAAATAGGGACTAAACTCATCGAGAACATTGGAGAATTTACGATGACATCACTAAAAGGCAAATAAACCGCACCATACCCATGCACCACCCCCTGCGATATGCTATAAAAAACAGAACTCACGGAACTTAGAAAAAAACCAACTGATAGAGCAATGATACCAATTGTTTGTCTACGACAGCTTAGCAAAGAAAATATATAGCCCAACAAAAATAGATTAAAAAAATGAATCAAAACAAAAGTCAAAGGCTGATCATTTGACACATTAACATTGCCATGCATCATCCCAATAAAAAAAGGAAACACAAATCCAAAAAAACCAAAAAACCAAATAAAAAACATGAATTTTTTTATTTTTATTTTTTTTCCGACAAGAATTATATAAAAGAAAATTAATAGTGCCCCCAACAAATAAGCCCTAAGAAAATTCAAACCCGCCAAAAATAAGACGAATACAAAAAAGTTAGAAACAACATTTCCCATATATTGATATATCTCACATATATATTTATAAAACCTCTAATAAGCAGGGGGAACATCATTCGCCACTGTTCATTCGATTTCTATCGAGGCGGCAACTATTCTGACTCAGGGGGGCTGTGCAGAAACCGCTGGGTCAATACAGGCCGACTACACCAATTTAATATTTGAAAAAGAAATAAAGAAAATAAAAAGCTTTACCAAGTTTTTCCAGTATATTTTTATGCTCAGCATCTCAATAGTCTTACAAAAATATCCATAATTATTTTTACTATACACAAATATACTTCTCTCTAGTGACTTCTTATCATAATTCAAAGAATCAACTAAAACTTCTGATGTTCTTTTTGCTATATCACTCCTATCTTCAGATAAAATTTTTAATGACTTTATTGCTATTTCCAACTGCTCAATATTATATCTAATTTTATCAATATTCCTACTTTGAGTAATTGAAGAATTATTTAAATAGTAAATATATTTACTTTCATTAACAGATGAAATCCTATTAGCACTCAACAATGCCGCAAAAAAGAAAACTACATCTTCTGCATATATAAATCTTTTTTCAATAAATTTCAAGATATTATATGCATTCTCAACCAATGCTTTTTTATAAAATTTACCAGGATTACCTTTCGGTATGTGTTTTAAATTTAAGACACAATTCTCGAAAATTTTATCCCTTTCTGATTCTTTCGGAACTTGCATTTCTGTTCTATATATCTTATTCGGTCTAATATCGAGCTTACAAAATATAATGTCAGCATTTTTCTGAATCGACTCATTTAACATCAACTCCAAAAAATCGGAGGTTATTTCATCATCAGGATCAAGAAAAAAAATATAATCGCCCAATGATGCCTCGTAGCCTGCTTTTCTAGCATGGAATGTACCAACATTGGTCTTTAAATCAATAACTTTTACTCTACTATCTCGACACTCAAATTCTCTCAGCTTATTTAAAGTTCCATCTGTAGATGAATCATTAACAAAGATCATTTCAAAATCTTGATATGTTTGAGCAATACAAGATGCAAAGCAACGCTCTATATATCTTTCAACATTAAAGCATGGAAGTATTACTGATATCATTTATTCCCTTTTAAAAGTCAAGCACTTTTTTAATCTTTATCAAGAAATAATGAAAGGCCAATATAAAAGAATATGCCCCAAAATAAGAAAATATCAATCCATTCGCAAAGTAATTTTTAAACAAAATAAAATAAAATAAAATAAAAACAATCACCATAATCACCCATTTAAGAAAAAAAATATTTCCTTTCTTGTATTTCAAATACAGCATAGAAATAGATTCATCTATAAAAACCAAAAAAATCAAACAAACAAATAGGTATATGTAACTAATAGAGTTTGCATACTCCCTTCCAAAAACAATATTTATAAAATCACTCATAAAAAAATAACAGAATAAGCATATCAATATATACAACAGAAATTGAAATTTAATTATTTTTGATACACCCAATTCAACTTCATTCAAATTCTTCTTTGAATACACCAAAGCAGGACCTAAAACCGTTAATACGAGCACCCCTACAAACGAAAAATTCTCATAAATTTGAGATGCAACAACATACATAGAATACTCTGCTTCAGAAATGACATTTTTAATAAGGATCTTATCCATTTTTTTAAAAAAAATCATTGCAACAACACCAACAAAAAAAGGAAATGATTGAAATAAAAAAATTTTAATTAAATGAGAATTTTTATCGCTAATGAATAGATTTATATTGAAGTTAGATTTCAAAATGAATAGATAAAATATAACAACAACAGGCACCAGCATATCAAAAGCATATATAAAAATATATACAGATATACTATATACTTCAAAATAATATAATGCTGATATCGACAACAACTTCAAAGCATTAAATAATAAAAAAACGTAAGCACAAACTCTATTTAGAGATTCAGACTGAAACCAGACAATTGAAATACAAAGAGCCTCTTTTAAACATATGACCACACAGAAAATTAACCCTACAGTCCATCCATTATTAAAAAAATAAAATACAAAAAATAAAATTGCCGCAAAGAATCCGGCCGTAATCCTTATGAGAAATGCAGCATTAAGTATATAACACTCTTCCTCACTCTTCTTATTTTCAACCAACCTCGGCAACAATACTTCAGCACCACAAAAAAAAGAAATCGCTGAAAATATTGCAACAAGCGATAATAAGTACTGAAAATCTCCATAATTTTGACTACCTAAGGCACGCGCAAGAACTCCACTGACAATGATTCCTGAAATTATTGAGAAAAATTTTTCTATATTAAGGATAAAAAAATTTAAAAAAATCTTACTTTTCATAATGAAGTCAAATACAAACCTATGTAAATTAATTTGCACAGGTTTGCACTTCGTTTGCCAGTTCTTTCCTCTTTAAAAATAAAGAACTAGTTAATAATTAAACAGCCAACTTCGCCAAATCCGCCACCCGATTCATCGCAGCATGCAGCGTAGCCAGCAATCCCAAGCGATTGGCCTTCAAAGCCGCATCCTCCGCATTCACCATCACATGCTCAAAGAAGGCATCGACTGGCGCACGCAAAGCAGCCAGGGTTTGCAGGCTGGCGGTGTAGTCGCCTGATTCAAATTGCTGCTGGGCCTTGGGGGCTACGGTTTGCAGAGCGGCATACAGATCTTTTTCTGCCTGCTCTACCAGCAGTGCTTCATTCACATGTGCCTGAATCTCCCCTTCAGCCTTTTTCAGGATATTGCTCACTCGCTTGTTGGCTGCAGCCAGTGCCTGCGCTTCTGGCAGGGCGGCAAAGGCGCGCACGGCTTCCAGGCGTTTGTGTACGTCTGCCAGGCGCTGTGGGCGCAGGGCCAGTACGGCATCCACTTCCTGTGCGCTATAGCCTTGCTCACGCAGGCTGACGGACAGGCGATCAAAGAAAAAGTCTTCCAACTGGGCCGTGGCGTCTGTGATCTTGTCGCCAAAGGCTGGCACAGCGCTTTGGAGCAGGGCGTGCAGTTCCAGTGGCAGGTTTTTTTCCACCAGCATGCGGATCACGCCCAGCGCGTGGCGGCGCAGGGCGAAGGGGTCGCGGTCGCCGGTGGGCAGGTTGCCAATGCCGAACATGCCGACCAGGGTTTCCAGCTTGTCGGCCAGCGCCACGACCACGCCTGCATCGCCACGGGGCAGTTCATCACCGGCGAAGCGGGGCTTGTAGTGGTCTTCAATGGCGTCGGCCACGGCTACATCCAGACCGTCGTTCAGGGCGTAGTAGCGGCCCATGATGCCTTGCAGCTCGGGGAATTCGCCCACCATGTCGGTCACCAGGTCGGTCTTGGCCAGCTTGGCGGCCAGATCAGCCTGTGCCACCAGCTGTGCATCGCCCAGTTGCTGTGCAATGGCCTTGGCAATGGCGCGCACGCGCTCTACGCGTTCGCCCTGGGTGCCCAGCTTGTTGTGATAGACCACCTTGCCCAGACCTTCCACACGGCTTTCCAGCGTCTTTTTGCGGTCCTGGTCAAAGAAGAACTTGGCATCCGCCAGACGGGGGCGCACCACGCGCTCATTGCCGCCGATCACGGCCGATGGGTCTGCGGGGCTGATGTTGCTGACGATGAGGAACTGGTGGGTCAGCTTGCCGTTGGCGTCCAGCAGGGGGAAGTACTTCTGGTTGGCCTTCATGGTCAGAATCAGGCACTCCTGCGGCACAGCCAGGAATTCTTTTTCAAATTCGCAGACCAGCACATTGGGGCGCTCGACCAGGGCGGTGACTTCATCCAGCAGGGCTTCGTCTTCAATGGGGCGCACGCCGCCGCCAATGCGTTCAGCCGCAGCTTGCAGCTGGCGCACGATGTCAGCACGGCGCTCGGCAAAGCTGGCAATCACTGCGCCTTCTTCACGCAGCTGTTCGGCATAGCTGTCTGCGCTCTGGATCACTACGGGCTCTGCCTTGGCTTCAAAGCGGTGGCCATGGGTGGTGTTGCCTGCAGTCAGGCCCAGTGCCTTCACGCCAATCAGCACCTGCGTGCCATGCATGACGACCAGACCGTGGGCGGGGCGCACAAAGTGCACGCTGGTCCAGCCATCCTGCAACTGGTAGCGCATGACCTTGGGGATAGGCAGCTTGGCAATGGCTTCGTCCAGTGCCTTTTGCACGCCATCGGCCAGCTGCGCGCCCTTGACAGTGGATTCGTAGTACAGCGCTTCGGCCTTGCCTTCACCCTGGCGCTTCAGGCCTGCCACGGCAGATTCGTCTGCACCCAGTGCCGCCAGCTTCTTGAGCAGTGCGGGGGTGGGCTTGCCTTCGGCATCCAGACCCACCGAGACAGGCATCAGCTTTTGCGACACGGCCTTGTCTTCGGCCTGAGGCAGCACTTCGGTGATGTGTGCCGCCAGGCGGCGGGGCGAGGCATAGGCCGTCACACGTGATTCGCTGGATGCCAGCAGGCCCTGGGCCTTGAGCTGGTCAAACAGCACGCCCGCAAAGGCATCGCCGAGTTTTTTCAGGGCCTTGGGGGGCAGTTCTTCAACAAACAGTTCAACGAGGAGGTTTTGTGCGTTCATGGTAATTTTTTGATAGCTGCTGGCGCTTGTGTGGTGGGCGTCAGGGGCGAATTTGTTGCATAAATTTTGGTGGGAGAGTCCTCACCCTCACCCCGGACCTCTCCCGCAAGCGGGAGAGGGAGTGAATACGGCAGATGGTAATGGCTGGTACCAGCTACTGGCAGGCTGGCCCCCACCCCTGCCCTCCCCCAGCGGGGGAGGGAGTAGATGTGCGGCACTGTCTTGGTCATAAAGCACTGCATGCGGTGTCTTTATCTAGCTGACCCTGCCCTCTCCCAGCGGGGGAGGGAGTAGATGTGCGGCACTGTCTTGGTCACAAAGCACTGCATGCGGTGTCTTTCTCTAGCTGGCCCTGCCCTCTCCCAGCGGGGGAGGGAGTAGATGTGCGGCACTGTCTTGGTCACAAAGCACTGCATGCGGTGTCTTTCTCTAGCTGGCCCTGCCCTCTCCCAGCGGGGGAGGGAGGTTTCGGATCAAGCGGCCTTCTTGGCTTGCTGCTCGGCGGCCTTGGCCAGTTCGGCCAGCACTTCTTCGGCATGGGCCTTGGGGGCCATGGGGAAGCCCAGGCGTGCGCGGCTGTCCAGATAACTCTTGCCCACGGCGCGGGCCAGGTTGCGGATGCGGCCGATGTAGGCGGCACGCTCGGTCACCGAGATGGCGCCGCGTGCGTCCAGCAGGTTAAAGGTGTGGGCGGCCTTGAGCACTTGCTCATACGCAGGCAGAGCAAGCTGTGCTTCCATCAGCTTGTTGGCGGTCTCTTCGTGCGCAGTAAAGGCGCTGAACAGGAAGTCGGCGTTGGAGTGTTCAAAGTTGTAGGTGGACTGTTCCACTTCGTTCTGGTGGAACACGTCGCCATAGGTCAGGCCATCGGTATAGACCAGGTCGTACACCGATTCCTTGCCCTGCAGGTACATGGCCAGGCGTTCCAGGCCGTAGGTGATCTCACCCGTGGCAGGCTTGCAGTCAATGCCAGCGACTTGCTGGAAGTAGGTGAACTGGGTCACTTCCATGCCGTTGAGCCAGACTTCCCAGCCCAGGCCCCATGCGCCAAGGGTTGGGTTTTCCCAGTCGTCTTCCACAAAGCGGATGTCGTTTTTCTTCAGGTCAAAGCCCAAGGCTTCCAGCGAGCCCAGGTACAGCTCCAGAATGTTGTCAGGCGCGGGCTTGAGCACCACCTGGAACTGGTAGTAATGCTGCAGGCGGTTGGGGTTCTCGCCATAGCGGCCGTCCTTGGGGCGGCGGCTGGGCTGCACATAGGCGGCCTTCCATGGCTCAGGGCCAATGGCACGCAGGAAGGTGGCGGTGTGCGATGTGCCTGCGCCTACTTCCATGTCATAGGGCTGGAGCAATGCACAGCCGTGTTCGGCCCAGTAGGACTGCAGTTTCAGAATGATTTGTTGGAAGCTCAGCATGACGTTAGCGGTGTCTGTGCCGCACAGGCCATTGGCCTACGCAGGCGGTCGTTATGGGTGTTCAGAAAGGCCCGGCAACTTGCAGGCACGGCTGATGCCGCGCACGGGCGCGTAAAGCGAAGATTCTAGGCGTGTTACTGCCAAGTTTCTGTAGCTGTTGGTGTGTCAGTGAAGCCCAGCCAGACTTACCTCTCAAAAAGTGAGCTGTTAGCGCTTTATTTGCTTTGATTTCAATATCTTTTTGGCCTGAAATACTTGAATTGCAAGCGCCAGTCGCTCATCTTTTAGCAATCCGCAGCACCCTACAATGCTTTGCAGCTTTTTGAACCACCCGCGAGGACACTGGCATGAACCTGTTCAACATCATCAAGAACCAGCTGATTGAAGTCATCGAGTGGACGGATGACTCGCGCGACACCCTGTCTTACCGCTGGCCCGATGAGGACAAGGAGATCAAGAACGGCGCACAGCTGATCGTGCGCGAATCGCAGCAGGTGCAGTTTGTGGCCGCAGGCCAGTATGCCGACCTGTTTGGCCCCGGCAAGCACACGCTCAGCACAGAGAACGTGCCGGTGCTCTCCACCATCCTCGGCTGGAAGTACGGTTTTCAGTCGCCCTTCAAGTGCGATGTCTACTACATCAACACGCGCCTGTTTACGGGCAACAAGTGGGGCACATCCAACCCCGTGCTCATGCGCGACAAGGACTTTGGCGTGGTGCGCATCCGCGCTTTTGGTACGTATGACTTCCGCATTGTGGAGCCCGCCAAGTTCCTGAAGGAAGTGGCTGGCACGGACCAGAACTTCCGCATCGACGAGTTTGCCGACACCATGCGCTCGCGCATCGTGAGCGTGTTTACCGAAGCACTGGCCAAGGCGCAGGTGCCCGTGCTGGATGTGGCCACGCGCTATGGCGATTTGGGTAATGCGCTAGTACAGATCATCAACCCGGCGATGGTGGAGAAGTACGGTCTGGAAGTGACCAGCTTTGTGCTGGAGAACGTCTCTGTGCCGCCCGAGGTGGAGCAGGCCATCGACAAGCGCTCCAGCATGAGCGCCATTGGCAATCTGAACGACTATGTGAAGTACCAGATGGGCCAGGCCATGGCCAATGGCGGCGAAGGTGCGGCTGCTGCCACCATTCCCGCCACCATGGCCATGGGCTTTGGCATGGCGCAGGAGATGATGAAGCAGATGCAGCAGCCTGCTGCAGGGCAACCAGCCTTTGGCGCACAGGTGGCACATGATGCGTTTTCTCCCGCTGCCGCGCAGGCGGCACAGGCACCTGCACCGGCTGCTGGCCTGCAGGTCTACACCCCAGAGCAAGCCGCCCAGCTGCTAGGAGTGGATGTGGCCGATGTGCTGGCAGAGCTGGAAGCTGGCAACCTGAAAGGCCGCAAGATTGGCGCCAACTGGCGCATTGCGCAGGCGGCGCTGGATGCGTTTTTGAGGGGGTGAGGTTTCAAACGACCCTCACCCCAGCCCTCTCCCACAAGTGGGAGAGGGAGCAACACCCCATGCGCTGAGCCTTCGCTATTCCCTCTCCCGTTTACGGGAGAGGGTTAGGGTGAGGGTGTAAAAATCCCACCTCTTGCCTGTTTCACCATTTCACTGCTTGTGACTGACTCTGCTGCCTATCAACCAGCCCCTGACGCTCCCAAACCCTTCATGGTGCGCAAGCACCCCTGTCCGGAGTGCGGCGCAAATCTGGAATGGAATGCCAAGGCCCAGTCGCTCAAATGCCCGTACTGCGGCACGGTGGTGCCGTGGAGCGATGAGGTGCGCGAGGAACTGGGGCAGGAGGTGGTAGAGCAAGACCTGGCGGAAGCCCTGCGCAACCCGGCCACAGGCCGCGGCTGGGGCAGCCAGCGCTATGAAGCCCAATGCCAGAGCTGCCACGCCATTTCCGTCTTTATGGACGGGCGCGTGGCACAGCGCTGCGACTTCTGTGGCTCACCATCCATCGTGGCCCATGAGGAGCGCAATGACGCCATCACGCCGCAAAGCATCTTGCCGTTCAAGATCAGCGATGGACAGATCCGCGACCACATTCGCCAGTGGTATGGCTCGCGCTGGTTTGCGCCCAACAAGCTCAAGCACGCCGCCCTGACCGATACGCTGCATGGCGTGTACCTGCCCTACTGGACGTTTGACGCCCATGTCAGCGCCCAGTGGTGGGCCGAAGCCGGTTATTACTACTACACCACCGAGACTTATCGCGATGCCAATGGCAACACGCAGACACGGCAGGTGCGCCATGTGCGCTGGCAACCCGCCGCAGGCCATCTGCGCCACTTTTTTGATGATGAACTGGTGCCAGGCACGGTGGGCGTGCACCCCAAGCTGCTGCGCGAGGTAGAACCCTTCCCCACCACCACAGACCTGAAACCCTATACGCCCGAGTTTGTGCGAGGCTGGACGGTAGAGCGCTACCAGGTCGATCTGCACAAGGCCGCCAAGCACAATGAGCAGGATATGGATGCACAGGTGCAAGCCATGTGCGCACGCCAGGTGCCCGGTGACACCTACCGCAACCTGCGCGTGCAGCGTGAGTATGCAGGCCGCACCTTCAAGCATGTGCTGGTGCCAGTGTGGGTGGTGGGATACACCTATGGGCGCAAGCACTACCAGATCATTGCCAACGGCTACACCGGCCAGATTGCGGGCGAGCGGCCGTATAGCTGGGTGAAGATTTTCTTTGCGGTGCTGTGTGCGCTGGTCGTGGCAGCGGTGGTGCTGGGAGTGATGCAGCAGTAGCTACCCTCACCCCCGCCCTCTCCCACAAGTGGGAGAGGGAGTAAAACCCATGCGCTGAGCCTTTGCTATTCCCTCTCCCGTTTACGGGAGAGGGTTAGGGTGAGGGGGTGTTCTCCTTCCCCCCCTGGGGGAAGGCGGGGATGGGGGCCAACACTGCCAGGAACCAACACAGTCGCTCAATCAGGCGTCAGGCTGGGCCCCTCCCTAACCCTCCCCCAGTGGGGGAGGGAATTCTTTTCCCCTCTCCCGTTTACGGGAGAGGGTTAGGGTGAGGGGGTGTTCTCCTTCCCCCTCTGGGGGAAGGCGGGGATGGGGGCCAACACCGCCCGGAACAAACACAGTCTCTCAACCAGGCGTCAGGCTGGCCCCCACCCTAGCCCTCCCCCAGCGGGGGAGGGAAAGAATCACCCTCACCCCTGCCCTCTCCCACAAGTGGGAGAGGGAGTAAAACCCCATGCGCTGAGCCTTTGCTATTCCCTCTCCCGTAAACGGGAGAGGGTCAGGGTGAGGGGGTGTTCTCCTTCCCCCTCTGGGGGAAGGTGGGGATGGGGGCCAACACTGCCTGGAACAAACACAGTCGCTCAATCAGGCGTCAGGCTGGCCCCCACCCTAGCCCTCCCCCAGTGGGGGAGGGAATTCTTTTCCCCTCTCCCGTTTACGGGAGAGGGTCAGGGTGAGGGGGTGTTCTCCTTCCCCCTCTGGGGGAAGGTGGGGATGGGGGCCAACACTGCCTGGAACAAACACAGTCGCTCAATCAGGCGTCAGACTGGCCCCCACCCTAGCCCTCCCCCAGTGGGGGAGGGAATTCTTTTCCCCTCTCCCGTTTACGGGAGAGGGTTAGGGTGAGGGGGTGTTCTCCTTCCCCCTCTGGGGGAAGGTGGGGATGGGGGCCAACACTGCCTGGAACAAACACAGTCGCTCAATCAGGCGTCAGGCTGGCCCCCACCCTAGCCCTCCCCCAGCGGGGGAGGGACAAGATGCGGGTGAGGGGTATGTCTGATCAAAACACTTCCGCGTCTTTGAACGCGGACTGCTTCTGGTCTTTGTCCGACAGCACAAACTCCATACCCAGATCCGGCCACTGAACACCTAGGTCTGGGTCATTCCATGCAATTCCACGATCAGACTGAGGCGCGTAGTAGTTCGTGGTCTTGTACAGAAAATCGGCCGTGTCGCTCAGCACCACAAAGCCATGGGCAAAGCCCGGTGGAATCCAGAACTGCTTGTGGTTGTCTTCTGTCAGTGTCTCTGCCACCCACTGACCAAACGTGGGGGAATCTTTGCGGATATCGACTGCCACATCCCACACCGCACCGCGCACCACGCGCACCAGCTTGCCCTGGGCATTCGGAGGCAGCTGATAGTGCAAGCCACGCAGCACGCCCTTGCTGGAGCGGCTGTGGTTGTCCTGCACAAACTCAAAATTTGTGCCCGTAGCTTCGTTGAACACCTGCTGGTTAAAGCTTTCATAAAAAAAACCCCGTGCATCGCCAAACACCTTGGGCTCAATCACCATCACATCAGGAATGGCTGTTGGTGTGGCTTTCATCGCGCACCACCTTTGAGGCATTGCATCAGGTATTTGCCGTAGCCGTTCTTGAGTAGCGGCTGCGCCAGCTTTTCCAGCTGCGCGGCATCAATCCAGCCTGCACGGAAGGCAATCTCTTCTGGGCAGGCCACTTTCAGGCCTTGGCGCTGCTCCAGCGTCGCGATGAACTGGCCAGCTTCCAGCAGGCTGTCATGCGTGCCCGTATCCAGCCAGGCATAGCCACGGCCCATAAGCTGCACATTCAGCTGGCCTTGCTGCAGGTACAGCTTGTTCAGGTCGGTAATTTCCAGCTCACCACGTGGCGAAGGCTTGAGCGACTTGGCCAGTTCCACCACCTGGCTGTCATAGAAATACAGGCCTGTCACAGCGTAGTTGGATTTGGGCTGCGCAGGCTTTTCTTCCAGCGAGAGTACCTTGCCCTGGGCATCGAACTCGGCCACGCCATAGCGCTCTGGGTCTTGCACGTGGTAGGCAAACACCGTGGAGCCTGTCGTTTGTGCATTCGCCCCTGCCAGCAGCTTCTGGAAGTCATGGCCGTAGAAGATGTTGTCGCCCAGCACCAGCGCGCTGGGCGCACCGTTGAGGAATTGCTCACCAATCAGAAAAGCCTGTGCCAGCCCATCAGGGCTGGGCTGCACGGCGTATTGCAGGTTCAGGCCCCACTGGCTGCCATCGCCCAGCAGCTGCTCAAAACGGGGCGTGTCCTGCGGGGTGCTGATGATGAGAATGTCACGAATACCCGCCAGCATCAGCGTGCTCAGCGGGTAGTAAATCATGGGTTTGTCATACACCGGCAGCAGCTGCTTGCTGATGGCCAGGGTAGCAGGGTGCAGACGTGTGCCAGAGCCGCCTGCGAGGATGATGCCTTTGCGTGCTTGGGTCATGGTTTTTCTTTTTTGATAGCTGCTTGCGCTTGACACACAAGCCTTGGCAGCCAATTTGGTTCATAGAATTTCTTGCAGCATGCGCTCCACGCCCTGCTGCCAGTGGGGCAAGCGCAGCCCCATATGGGTTTGCAGCTTGGCCGTATCCAGCCGCGAGTTGTGTGGGCGCTGGGCCGCCGTGGGGAAGGCACTGGTCGGCACTGCTGCAATGCTTTGCACCTTCAGCGGCAATGCAGGCTGCAGCTGGCGTGCTGCTTCCAGCACATACTGCGCATAAGCATGCCAAGTAGTCTCTCCCCCAGCTGCGCAGTGGTACAGGCCCAGATGCTCAGGGTGCTGCTGCACATGGCGGATGGCATGGGCTGTCACATCGGCCAGCAGGTCGGCACCCGTGGGCGCGCCAAACTGGTCGTTGATCACGCTCAGCTGCTCGCGCTCCTGCGCCAGACGCAGCATGGTTTTGGCAAAGTTGCCACCGCGTGCGGCGTAGACCCAGCTGGTACGGAAAATCAGATGGCGGCAACCACTGGCTTGAATCAGTTGCTCCCCTTCCAGCTTGGTCTGGCCATAGACCGACAGCGGCGCTGTAGGGGCGTCTTCATCACGCGGCGCATCACCACTGCCATCAAACACATAGTCGGTGCTGTAGTGCACCAGCAAGGCATCCAAAGCGGCCGCTTCACGCGCCAGCACATCGGGGGATGTGGCATTGAGCAGGCGCGCCAGTTCTGGCTCGCTTTCTGCTTTATCCACCGCTGTGTGCGCAGCCGCGTTCACGATGACATCCGGCCGCACGCTGCGCACCGTCTGCGCCAGCGCGTCTGGCTGGCTCAAGTCACCGCACAGAGGGGCACTGCCACGGTGCAAAGCCACGACATCACCCAGCACAGACAGGCTGCGCTGCAGCTCCCAGCCGACCTGGCCATGGCAGCCTAAGAGCAGGATTTTCATACGCTGTATTGCTTTTGCACCCAATCGCGGTAACTGCCAGACTGCACATTCGCCACCCATTCGGGGTGGTCCAGATACCACTGCACGGTTTTGCGAATGCCCGTTTCAAAAGTTTCCGCAGGCTTCCAGCCCAGTTCACGCTCCAGCTTGCGCGCATCAATGGCGTAGCGGCGGTCATGGCCGGGGCGGTCGGTCACAAAGGTGATCTGCTCGGCATAGGACTTGCCATCCGCACGCGGGCGCAGTTCATCGAGCAACGCACACACGGTCTTGACGATGTCGATATTGGCTTTTTCGTTCCAGCCGCCAACGTTATAGGTCTCACCCACCTTGCCAGCTTCCAGTACGCGGCGAATGGCGCTGCAATGGTCGCGCACATACAGCCAGTCACGGATTTGCTGGCCATCGCCATAGATGGGCAAGGGTTTGCCTGCCAAGGCGTTGACGATCATCAGTGGAATCAGCTTTTCCGGGAAATGCAGCGGGCCGTAGTTATTGCTGCAGTTGGTGGTGAGCACCGGCAGGCCATAGGTGTGGTGCCAGGCCCGTACCAGGTGGTCTGAAGCAGCCTTGGAGGCTGAGTACGGGCTGTTGGGCTCGTAGTTGTTCTCTTCGGTGAAGGCTGGGTCTGTGAGCGACAGCGTGCCATAGACCTCATCGGTCGACACATGCAGAAAGCGGAAACTGGTCTTTGCCTCACCCTCGAGCCCATTCCAGTAGGCACGCACTGCTTCGAGCAAACGGAAGGTACCCACCACATTGGTCTGAATAAAGTCTTCCGGGCCGTGGATGGAGCGGTCCACATGGCTTTCTGCCGCAAAGTTCACCACGGCGCGAGGCTGGTGCTGGGCCAGCAGCTGGCCTATGACAGCACTGTCGCCAATGTCTGCCTGCACAAAGATGTGGCGCGCATCGCCTTGCAGGGAAGCAAGGTTTTCCAGGTTGCCTGCATAGGTGAGCTTATCCACATTGATCACAGGCTCGTCATGGTGTGCCAGCCAGTCCAGAACAAAATTGGCGCCAATAAAACCCGCGCCGCCAGTTACAAGAATCATGGGAAGAAGCTCTCAGTACGTTACAGACAAGGGTGCATTATCGTGCGCACCCCATGAGCCAAGCCAGTGATGCGCTATTTCCAGCGCTGCTGTGCCATCACCAGCAGGCCTTCAAAAATCAGGTTGTCGACCAGCTCAAACGGCCGGGTCATGCTGGGCACCATCTTCCAGCCTGCACCACCAGCCATGATGCAGGCGGGCTCCATGCTGCAATGCAGATACAGGTGCTGGTACATGCGCTCGACCGCGCCGGCAATGGCGTAGGTACCGCCACTGGTCAATGCGTCGCTGGTGTTCTTGGGGAAAGGCGTGACGGAGCCAGTCGGCACATGCAGGCCTGCCGTGCCACTTTCCAGTGCGCGCAGCATGATGCCGTGGCCGGGCAGAATCAGGCCGCCCAGAAAGTTGCCCTGGGTATCCAGCGCATCCACAGTCACGGCCGTGCCCACCATGACCACCACCAGAGGGCGCTCGGGGCCGCGCTGCAGAACATGGTGACGCGCACCAATCATCGCCACCCAGCGGTCTGCCCCCAAACGCATGGGGTGGTCGTAGCCATTGGTGACCCCTGCTTCCTGCGCAGATGGCACGACCCAGTGCGGCTCAAAATCCCAGCCCAGCATGAGCTCGATCTGGTCATGCACACGGCGGCGTGCAGTTTCTCCAGCCACCACGCAGCCCAGCATATGGGTGGGCGTGGGCAGCTTGCTCCACGGTCCTTCGGCCAGGCGCTCAATGTGCTCCAGAAACTCCGCACCATGTGCCAGCAAGGCTGCGCCTGGGTGTGGAGCCTCGTACATTGCCCACTTCAGGCGGGTGTTTCCGATGTCAATGGCCAAAAAAGTCATGGGCGGCATTATCAAGATTTTTTCTGTGTACTCCATGCGCTTTGCACGACTTCCCCCTGATGCGCGCCATATTTTTGGACCAAGGAGTCGCGCTATGCAGCTCGAAAATGCGGCGCAGCTGCTTTGTCAGAAATCGTGGACTGATACCGCCCTGTGCTTGGACCGCCCCTGTCCAGATGCTACATTGCAAGCCTCATCACCTTTTCGGGAGTCCACGCATGAGCCTGTTTAGTTTCATCAAAGAAGCTGGTGAAAAACTGTTTGGCGGCAAGGAAGCACAAGCTGCAACCGTCGCCAACGACCAGGAAGCGCTCAACGCCAAGGCCGCCAGTGCCATTGAGAACTACATCAACGTCCAGAACCTGGGCGTGAGCAACCTCAAGGTCAGCTATGACGCTGCTCTGGGCAAAGTGACCGTGACGGGCGAAGCGCCCACACAGGCCATCAAGGAAAAAGTCACCCTGTGCTGCGGTAATGTCTCGAGCGTCACCTCGGTAGACAACCAGATGACCGTGCTCAACCCCGAGCCAGAAGCCCAGTACCACGACGTGGTGCGTGGCGATACCCTGTCTGCCATTGCCAAGAAGTACTATGGCGATGCCAACAAGTACCCCGTGATCTTTGAGGCCAACAAGCCCATGCTGACCCACCCCGACAAGATCTACCCCGGTCAGAAGCTGCGCATTCCTGCGCTGTAAAGCCAGCCCGCACCTAGCGGCAAGTACGAAGCGCTCTGCAGGAGCGCTTTGTCTTTTGAGAGACCTGCACTATGAAAACCTTGCTCACCGGCGGTGCCGGCTATATCGGTACACACACAGCCATCGAACTGATCCAGAGTGGTCACGATGTGGTGATTTTTGACAACTTCAGCAACAGCCATCCTGAGGCTGTGCGCCGTGTGCAGCAGATCACCGGCCGCAGCATTGCCTTGATCGAAGGCGATGTGCGCGACCAGACTGCGCTGGAGCGCGCCCTGAAAGAGCACCAGATTGACAGCGTGGTGCACTTTGCGGGCAAAAAAGCCGTGGGGGAATCGGTTGCCCAGCCGGTGGACTACTTTGACAACAACGTCAATGGCACCCTGGTGCTGCTGCGTGCCATGCAGGCCTGCGGTGTGTTCAAGCTGGTGTTCAGCTCCTCCGCCACCGTCTATGGCGCGCCAGAATACCTGCCACTGGATGAGCAGCACCGCACCAGCGTGACCAACCCCTACGGCCGCAGCAAGCTGTTTGTGGAAGAAATTCTGGCTGACCTGTACCACTCCAACCCGCAGTGGTCGCTGGCCGTGCTGCGCTACTTCAACCCCATCGGCGCCCACCCCAGCGGGCTGATTGGCGAAGACCCTGCCGACATTCCCAACAACCTGCTGCCCTATGTGGCTCAGGTGGCGGTGGGCCGCCGTGAACGCATTCAGGTGTTTGGTGGCGACTACCCCACACCCGATGGCACCGGCGTGCGCGACTACATCCACGTCGTAGACCTGGCACGCGGCCATGTGAAGGCCCTGGAAAAGCTGCAGTCGCTGGCGCAGCCTGAGCTGTTGACCATCAATCTGGGCACGGGCCAAGGCTATAGCGTGCTGGAAGTCATCCACGCCTTTGAGCAGGCCTGCGGCAAAGCCCTGCCCTACGCCATCACCGACCGCCGCCCTGGCGATATTGCCAGCTGCTACGCCAACCCCCAGCATGCCCTGGAAACACTGGGCTGGAAGGCCGAACACGACCTGGCCACCATGTGCGCCGACACCTGGCGCTGGCAAAGCCGGAATCCGAACGGCTATCGCAGCTAAGCTGTGGTTTGCTTCCCTCCCTTCTTTGGGAGGAAGCAAATCCCCCTCACCCTAACCCTCTCCCGTAAACGGGAGAGGGAAAAGAATGCCTCCCCCGCTGGGGGAGGGTGAGGGAGGAGGCCAGCCTGGCGCATGCCGCACCACCTGCCTATGTTTGAGGCAGCACCCCCTTCCAAGGAGAAAGACTCCCTCTCCCACTTGTGGGAGAGGGCTGGGGTGAGGGAAGTGCGTCAAATACACCGCTTACTGAAACCAGGGCAGGCCCTGCTTGCGCCAGCCGCCCAGCTTGCCGCGCTGGCGGTTGGCATCGGCATCGCCCTCAAAGCCTTCGAGGATGTTGTAAGCCTCAATACCCAGCTGCGCCGCTCGCGTGGCAGCGGCGACAGAGCGCACACCACTGCGGCACAGCAGCACGACCTTGCCACCCGCAGGCACAGCAGCGCGCAACTGCGCATCAAAACTGGGGTTGTCTGTCATGCCGGGCCACTGCTTCCACTCCACGGGAATGGCTCCCGGCACCTGACCCACCCAGGCACGCTCCGCATCGGTGCGCACATCGACGAGCACCGCCTCACCCGACTGCACCCATTGCCATGCCAGAGGTGCAGGAATATCGCCCGCATAGGCGCTCTGAGGAATAACTTTCAAGTGATGTGAAGAAGTGGTCATGCTTGCAAACTCCAGTCAATGAAGTGCAAGTGTGGCATGAATAAGCTATTAAAAACAGTAGCTTGTAGCGCTTGTATGCGTTAGTTTTCACATATGTTTATATGTAAAAACAAGGTGGATCAAGCGCAAGCTGCTCTTTTTTATATAGCCCAGTCAGGGCATGGCTGCTTGAGTGCCTGGCGCAGCTGCAGATAGTCTGGACACACACTTTCCACCACGGCCCAGAAATGCGGGCTGTGGTCCATATGGCGCAAATGTGCCAGCTCGTGGATGACCACATAGTCCAGCACAGGCAGGCGATAGTGCAGCAGCCGCCAGTTGAGCATGATGGAGCCATCTGCCTTGGCACTGCCCCAGCGCGTTCTGGCATTGGACAGGCGCAGACTGCGCCATTGCACCCCCATGGCGGGTGCGTAATGCTGCAGACGCTCAGTCAACAGCTGGCGTGCATGGCGCAGCCACCAGGCAGCCACCACGGCACGCACCTGCTCGGCACTGGCCTCGACATCAGCACGCAGATGCAATACCCAGCGCTGCGGCCCAATGCTCAGCAGCTCCCCCGTGCGCGGGGCCTGCGGGTGCAGACGCAGCTGCAACTCGCCACCCAGAAAAGGCATGCTGCTGCCGTCCTGCCAGTGCACACGTGGCGTGCTGTCGACACGCACCGCACGATCGCTGAGTTTTTGCAGAATCCAGCGCGTTTTTTCTCGCAGTACGGACTCAATCACCGTATGCGATGCGCGCAGCGGGGCACGCACCGTCAACCCCTGCGCACTCACTTCCATGCCGATGCTGCGCCGGCTGCTGCGCACCAGCAAATAAGCCACGCTGACACGGTTCAGTTCCACCGTGTGCGTGGCTTGGGGATGCCGCAAAAGCACCGGGCTCACGCTGCAGTGCTATGGCTGGTGCTGGAATAGGCTTCAGGATCCAGGCGGCGCATTTCCGCCTCAATCCAGTTCTGCACTTCGGCCATCAGCTCTTCGTGCTTGCGGCCGGTGCTGTCAATCATGGGGCCGATGGAGACATCCACCACGCCGGGCTTTTTCACAAAAGACTTGCGGGGCCAGCACTTGGCCGAGGTCACGGCAATGGGCACCACAGGCACGCCGGTCATGATGGCCAGGCGGGTCGCACCCGTCTTGTATTCACCGACCTCACCACGCGCCACGCGTGTGCCTTCAGGGAACATGATGACCCAGATGCCTTGCGCCAGCAGGCGCTTGCCCTGCTCCACCACTTTGTGGAAGGCGCGCGAGCCGTGCTTGCGGTCAATGTGGATCATGTCCAGGCTGCCAATAGACCAGCCAAAGAAAGGAATGCTTAGCAGCTCCTTCTTGAACACATAGGCCAGTGCGCGGGGCATGATGGCTGGCATCAAGAAGGTTTCGTAGGTGGACTGGTGCTTGCACAGCAACACCACGCCCTGCTGTGCATCGGTGGGCAGGTTCTCCATGCCCTGCACGCGGTACTTCACGCCGCAGAACCAGCCTGCGCTGTCAACGCTGAGCTTGAGCCAGGCACGCGCAATCGTCCAGCGCGCCGCCGGCGAGCCGCCGAACAGGCGTACCAGCAAGATCAGCAGGGTGTAGGGAATGACAGTGATGCTCATCCACAGCAGGTGGATCAAAGAGCGAATAAACGACATGAAACAGTCCTAAAAAAGGGGCAGCGCCTGCGCCAGGCCTCAGTCTGCGGCGGGCGATGCAGCTTGCTGTGCATCGGGCGCCAGCGCATCGGCCAGCGCCTGCCAGCAGTCATACTGCGGAACATTCTGCCCAAGGCCTGGGTCCTCCGCAGTCGGAGTGACCCGCAATGCCACGACATGGGCACCCATGGCCTGGCCCGCTTGCAGATGCCTGAGGTCCTGACCGATCACCCAGACCTCGTGGGGCTCTGCCCCATAGCGATGGGCAATCTGCTGCAGCATGCCAGGCGCAGGCAGGCGGCAGGAACAGGCGTCGTCAGGGGTGTGGGGACAAAAGAAAACAGCCTCAATGCGTGCGCCCACGGCAGCCATTTCTCGCTGCATGCGCAGATGAATGGCGTTGAGCTCATTCACATCAAAACTGCCGCGCCCAATGCCGGGTTGATTGGTTGCCAGGGTAACCTGCCAGCCAGCACGATTGAGTTGCGCCACCGCATCGAGCACGCCTGGCTGCGGCATCCAGTCCTTGAGCGCCACTATGGAGTTTTCACCCTCGGCATTGAGAGTGCCTATGCGGTCAAGGATGGCGAGCTTCATAAGTTAGGCGCAGAAAATGCAGCAAATGTGCACATGATAAGAGCGGCGTTAGCTGGCGATCAATGCCACCGTTAACAGCCGCTCTCAAATTGCAGGGACTTCAGGCCCCAGTCCAGCGACGCAGTGCCAGACTTGCGTTGGTGCCGCCAAAGCCAAAGCTGTTGGACAGCACGGTGGTCAGCTGCGCATCACGGGTCTGTGCGACCAGAGGCATATCGCCCAGTGCTGGATCAGGTGTTTCCACATTGGCCGAGCCTGCGATAAAGCCCTTGTTGAGCATGATCAGGCAGTAAATGGCTTCCTGCACGCCGGTCGCGCCCAGCGAGTGGCCGGTCAGCGACTTGGTGGACGAGAAAGGAGGCACCTTGTCGCCAAACAGCTTTTGCATGGCGCGCACTTCCTGCATGTCACCCACAGGGGTCGATGTGCCGTGCGTGTTGATGTAGTCGATGGGGCCATCCACGGTTTCCATGGCTTGCTGCATGCAGGCCACCGCACCGTCACCCGATGGAGCGACCATGTCTTCACCGTCCGACGTTGCACCAAAGCCGACCACTTCCGCCAGGATGTTAGCACCACGGGCCAGGGCATGCTCCAGGCTTTCCAGCACCACAGCACCGCCACCGCCAGCGATCACAAAGCCGTCACGGTTGGCATCGTAGGCACGCGAAGCTTTCTCAGGGGTCTCGTTGTACTTGCTGGACATGGCACCCATGCCGTCGAACAGCAGCGACATACCCCAGGACAGCTCTTCGCCGCCGCCCGCAAACATCACATCCTGCATGCCCCAGGCAATTTGCTGCGCCGCAGCGCCAATGCAGTGCGCCGAGGTCGAGCACGCCGAGGTGATGGAGTAGTTGATGCCCTTGACCTTGAAGTTGGTCGCCAGGCAGGCCGACACCGTCGAGCTCATGCAGCGTGTGACCTGGTAGGGTCCTACACGGCGAATGCCTTTTTCACGCAGGGTGTCAGCGGCTTCGATCTGGTTGGCAGGAGAGCCTCCGCCCGAGCCCATGATCAGGCCGGTGCGAGGATGGCTCACCATCTCAGGCGTCAGACCAGCCTGGGCAATGGCGTCTCCCAGAGCGATCTGTGCATACGCTGCAGCATCGCCCATGAAGCGCAGTTGCTTGCGGTCAATGCGCGCTTCCACGTCGATCTCGGGGATGCCGGCAACCTGGCTGCGCATGCCCAGTTCGGTGAACTGGGGCATGGCCTTGATGCCGGAGCGTCCTTCGCGCAGCGAAGTCTCTACCGTCGCCAAATCATTACCAATGCACGAGACAATGCCCGCACCCGTGATCACTACGCGTTTTTTCATGCCGCAGTCCCTTGACCGTCACCTTCACGCAGGAACAGACCTACGCGCAGGTCGTTCGCTACATAAATTTCCTTGCCATCTGCAAACAAGCGAGCATCGCCAATGGCCATGTTCAGCTTGCGCTTGATGACGCGCTTGATATCGATTTCATAGCGCACCAGCTTCACGTCAGGACCGACTTCGCCGGTGAACTTCACTTCGCCAGCGCCCAGCGCGCGACCACGGCCAGGCAGCTGCAACCAAGTCAGATAAAAGCCGATCAATTGCCACATGGCATCCAGCCCCAGGCAGCCGGGCATGACGGGGTCGCCCTGGAAGTGGCACTTGAAGAACCACAGGTCAGGGTTGACATCCAGCTCAGCCACGATCTTGCCCAGACCATGCGCGCCACCATCAGCGTCGATGTGGGTGATGCGGTCAAACATCAGCATGGGAGGCAGGGGCAGACGCCCGCTGTCGGGCTTGAACAACTTACCCTCACCAGAAGCGATCAGTTGTTCGTAGGAAAAAGATTCAGCCATTTTTCTAACTTGCTTTACAGTGGGTGAGCCCACTGCTTTGGTTTCTCGTGTGTGTAATCGCGACAGTGTAAATGTGCTGCGCACAGCCGCACATTATGGAATGTCCACAGGGTATCTGGAGAAGAAAGATCTGGCGATCTTCCCACAAGGTCGCAATCACACTCCAATGCTCAATTTTTCTTGTGTTGCCAAACACACAAAGCGATGACTGCAACACAGCACAGCCACAACGGCCACAGGCCCCATCGCGACACCCAGCGAGCAAAAGGTGTCACCCCATCACGACCCTGCACCTGCGCCAGCAGCACGCCCTGGGTCACAGCAGGTAAAGCAGCAGTCACAACGCCCCGGTGATCAATCACTGCGGTCGCCCCGGTGTTGGTAGCCCGCAGCATGGGGCGCTCAAACTCCAGCGCACGCATGCGGCTGATCTGCAGATGCTGGTCGATGGCCACACTGTCGCCAAACCACGCAATATTGCTGACATTGACAAAGACCGTGGGAGCATGGGCCTCATCGCCAAAACGCATGCCCAGTTCTTCGCCGAACAAGTCTTCGTAACAGATATTGGGAGCCCAGCGCTCGCCATGCCAGTCCATGGAAGCCTGCCCCAGACTGCCTCGCCGGAAGTCGCCCAACGGAATTTCCATCATGCGCACAAACCAGTGAAACAGGGGAGGAATGAACTCCCCAAAAGGTACAAGGTGCTGCTTGTCGTAGCGATATTCTGTCATTTCCCCGGGCACCCAGCCGATGACGGAATTGCTATAGCCCTGCACGCTGTCACCCAAAGGAATGCCAATCAGCGCAGCCGAGCGACTTTCTGGCGCGCGATAGGTCTGCTCCAGCGCCTCCAGATAGCCATAAGGCAGCTGCTGTGGCAGCATGGGCAAGGCCGTTTCAGGCGCGACAACCAAAGAGGCTGGCGCCTGCAACAGCTGCTCGCCATACCACTGCAAAGCCTGCACCACGCCAGAGCCCGGCATGAACTTTTCATCCTGTGGAATATTGCCTTGCAACAAGGCCACATCCACCGCTGCACGCCCCGGCTGCTGCTGCGCCTGCTGCTGGCTGAACCATGCACCACCAAGCAATAGGCCAAAGACACCAGCTGCCACCAGCGCCAGCCTGGGGCGCTGTGCCAGCACACGCAACTGCACCAGCGCCATGGCCAGCACGGCTGCTACCGCACCAGTGCCATACACGCCCCCCCAGCGAGGCAGCGCAGACAGCGGCCCATCCACATGGGCGTAGCCAATCGCCCCCCAGGGAAAGCCTGTCCACAGCGTGCCGCGCGCCAGCTCGCCCAGCGTCCAGCAGGCGGCGAACAGGCCCACAGCCTGCCAGCCAGGCCGCGCCCAGCGGCGCCACAGCGCCATCAGCAGCGCGTAGTAGCTGCCCAGAAAAGCCGCCAGTGCGAGCACGGCCAGCACGGCCAGCACCGCAGGCAGGCCGCCATAGGTATGCATGGAAATAAACAGCCACCAGAAGGTGGCCGACAGCCAGGCTGTGGCAAAGAGGCCGCCCCACCATGCTGCCTGCCTGCTGCTGCGCGACTGCTGCAAGGCAGCGCACAGTACGGACAGTGCCAGCACCTGCAGCCACCACTGCGGCTGCCCGGTCTGGGGTACGGCCAGCGCCACGGCCTGCAGCGTTCCAGCCAGCACCAGGGCCAGTGGCCACAGCCAGCGTGCCTTGTGCGGCGTCATGCCCTTGCGGTCAAGGGCAGCTGTCATGCAGCCTCGCTGTGTCCATTGCGTTCCAGGCGTGTGACCTGGAACCAGCGCACGGCGCCACCCTTGGCATGCAGCACCACAAAGCGCAGGTTTTCCGCCTCGAAGACTTCGCCGCGCTTGGGCAGACGCCCCATGGCGTGGCTGATCCAGCCGCCAATGGTGTCAAAGTCGTCGGCATCGTCGTGCGCAAATTGCACCCCGAAGGCTTCTTCCACCTGCTCCAGCGAGGTCTGCCCGGCCACGCGGTAGGTATCGTCTGCCAGCGCAAAGATGTCGCTGTTTTCTTCCGGGATGTCGAACTCGTCTTCAATCTCGCCGACGATTTCTTCCAGCACGTCTTCCATGGTGACCAGCCCGGCCACTTCGCCGAACTCATCAATCAGGATGCTCATGTGGTGGCGATTGCTGCGGAATTCGCGCAGCAGGTCGTACAGCCCCTTGGTTTCCGGCACAAATGATGCCGGGCGCAGCAGGGCGCGCACATTTAGGGTGGGAGCGCGCTGCAGCTTGAGCAAGTCCTTGGCCATCAGAATGCCAATGATGTTGCCCCTGTCACCTTCATAGACGGGAAAGCGCGAGTGCGCGTCGCGAATGACCTGTACCAGCAGCTCGTCGTACGGCGCATTGATGTCCAGCACATCCATCTTGGGTGCGGGCACCATGATGTCGGCGGCCGTGCGGTCTGCCATGCGCAGCACACCTTCGAGCATGACGCGGGCGTCGGTGCCGATGACCTGGTTGTCTTCAGCCTCGGCCAGGGTTTCGATCAGTTCATCCTTGGAATCCAGCCCTGGATGGATGAACTCGATGATTTTTTGGAGAAAAGTACGCTTATCTTCGCGCTCAGCGTGGCGCGCAGGATGCGGGTCTGACACAGTCTTTCAGTGCAGGACATGCCGTTATGAACAGGGCCTCAAGGATAGCGGATTCTGCCCTGAGGGCAATGGCAGGCCCCACATCACCCCGGCACAGGCATATTTAAGACCTCTGCTTCAAGGGGAAGACTGATTGCGCCCATCGCGCACGCCCTGGCGGATTTCCTGCACATCGGCCAGGATGGTCCAGAACTGCTTGGCCTGCTTCTTGTACTGGTAGTCCACCTCGGCCACGTGGTTGCCCCAGATCTCGGAAATACGGCTGTCCAGGCTGGGCTCTGGCAGCTGCAGGTAGGCCTCAGACTCCGTGCCATCGCGGCGCACACGAGCACCCGCGTTGCGGGCGATCTTGAGCATGGCCGTGTTTTCGCTCAGTGCATGGATGAACATCATGTTCACCCCCTTGTTGCGGGCGTGCAGCATGGCCCGTGCAAACAGCCGTGTGCCCAGCCCCAGACCGCGCGCTGTCTTGAGCACTGACACACCAAACTCCGCGCAGTTGCGGTGCTCGGCCAGATCGGTATAGGCCAGGTGGGCCATGGCGATCAGCTCCAGGCGGCGGTTGAAGATGCCAAAGATGTTGTCGCGCTCAAAGTCCAGGCTGTCGGCATAGCGCACCACCTGCTCGTCATTGGCGGCATAGCCAAAGCGCAGGTAGCGGTCACCTTCATCGAGCTTGAGCAGGTGGGCGCGGATGCGTGCGCGGTGGCGCTCGGACAGTTCACGAATCGGCACCAGCGCAGGCACATTGCGCTTGGCCGATGACCGGCGCAGCAACTCCCTGCCTGCTTTCCAGGGCGTGGTAATCCAGCGGATCAGCTCAGTCATGGATGAATTCCTCTGCAAACGGCGGAGTCTGAGGTACAAGTCGGTACAGCTGCATGCCCCGGAGAGGATGGCAGGCAGAACTAGGGCGTGTTCACATAAAGCTTGAGATTCGCGTTGAAGGCTTGGGGATGGGGTGCTAGGCGCGGTGGCGCAGCAATGCCGAGCGCCTTGCAAGCCGCCGCAACAACGCAGACCGCCCCAAGCCTTCAACCCCATTTGTGAGCTCCATAATCAGGGGCAGCCACGACAAGGCTGCCACTGCATTGTTGCCCACCTTGCGCGGGTGCGCACCCGCGCTGCGCCGTGCGTCGCGCATTGCCAGCCTTGTCGTGGCTGCGCGAACCCAATGTTTATGTGAACACGCCCTAGGGTTTTCCATAATTTACTGCATTGCAGCATCAAAACCCTGTCGTGCAGGTTTACATGCCTCCCTGAAGGGCATATTACGCACAGAACATGGCTTTTGCACCACAGAAAAACCAACAGCACCCGCAGGTGCTGCCATGACAGAGTCTCAAATCATCAAAATCAATAGCTGCTAGCGCTTGATTAGCAATGTTTTCAGATACTTTTCTACCTGAATTCTTTTATTTACAAGCGCTACAAGCTATTGTTTTTAAACAGGCACTGCTGTGGTAGCTTTTACACGGTCCAGCACAAAGCTGGTCTTGCAGTCCGACACGCTGGGGTGCTTGAGCAGGGTTTCCATGATGAAGCGGCTGTAGTGCTGCATGTCAGCCACTACCACGCGCAGCAGGTAGTCCATCTCACCGGTCAGCGATGCACACTCCACCACCTCAGGCCAGCCCTGCACGCTTTGCTTGAAGGCATCCATGGGGTTGCGCTTGTGGGTTTCCGTGCTTTTTTCCAGACGCACATTCAGGTAGGCCGTCAGGCCCAGCCCCACTTTTTCGGGCGGCACCAGTGCGACATAACGCTCAATCACGCCGGCCTCTTCCAGGCGCTTGACGCGACGCAGCACCGCGCTGGGCGATAGCCCCACCTGCTCGCCAATCACGTCGTATGTCTCTCGTCCATTTTCTTGCAAGCGGCGCAAAATGGAACGATCCAGCTTATCGAGGTTATGTTCTGTGCTCATGAGCCGAGATTTTATGCATGCGGCAACTCATATATAAGACTTAAGACTGCATTTTTCAAACAAAACGCTATCTGGCGCAAAACACTGCCTCAGCGCAAACCCTTGACACCGGGAAAAGCCCCATTCATGCGCTACCGCAGCCAACTCAACAATGGTCCATCTCACCACGCACAAGAGAGGCTGATATGGACCATCTGTGGCTCAAGCACTATCCCGCCGGTGTTCCCCATGAGATTGACACCAGCATCTATCGCTCCGTTGTAGACCTTCTGGAAGAGTCCATGCAGAAATATGCGGACCAGCCTTTCAGCGTCTGCATGGACGTGTGGATGAGCTACCGGGAGCTGGAGCAGCGCTCGCGCCAGCTGGGTGCATGGCTGCAGAGCCTGCAGCTGGAGCCTGGTGCACGCGTGGCCATCATGCTGCCCAATATTCCACAGTTTGCCGTGACCATGGCTGCCGTGCTGCGCGCCGGCTACACCTGTGTCAATGTCAATCCGCTCTACACAGCGCGCGAGCTGGAGCACCAGCTCAAGGACTCTGGCGCGACCGCCATCGTGATTCTGGAAAACTTTGCCCACACCCTGGCCGAAGTGCTGCCACGCAGCGGCATCCGGCACATCTGCCTGACGGCCATGGGCGACCTGCTGGGGCCGGTGTATGGCCGCTGGATCACCTTTGCCGTGCGTCACCTGGCCAAGATGGTGCCTGCGTTTGAGCTGCCGCTGAACGGCTGCACACTTACCCCGTTCAGAACAGCGCTGTCTCGCGGCGCACAGCGGTCGCTGGAGCGCCCCCAGCTGGACCACGACAGCATTGCCTTTCTGCAGTACACGGGGGGCACCACCGGTCTCGCCAAGGGCGCTGTGCTGACGCACCGCAACATCATTGCCGCCACGCTGCAGGCCGAAGCCTGGTTTGCTCCCGCCTACGAAGGCCGCGCCGACATGCGCAAGCTGCACGGCATTGCTGCGCTGCCGCTGTACCACATCTTCGCGCTGACACTGCTGCTGCTCACCCTGCGCCAGGGCTCCAGCCTGAGCCTGATTCCCAACCCGCGCGACATTCCCAAGTTTGTGGCCGTGCTGCGCAAGCGCCCCTTCCACACCCTGCCCGCTGTCAATACCTTGTTCAATGCCCTGCTGCAGAACGAGCAGTTCCGCCAGATCGACTTTTCCTCACTCGCCGTCACGCAGGCGGGGGGCATGGCTGCTTCCGAAGGTACAGCCCTGCAATGGCAGAAGGTCACGGGCAGGGTCATGGTGGAGGGCTGGGGCATGAGTGAAACCTGCGCCATTGGCACCAACAACCCGGTCAACGCCACCACCTTCAGCGGCACCATCGGTCTGCCGCTGCCCAGCGTGGAAATCGCCATCAAGGATGACGACGGCAACGACCTGCCCATTGGCGCTGCAGGCGAAATCTGCATTCGCGGCCCGAACGTGATGCAGGGCTACTACAACCAGCCCCAGGAAACCGCCAAGGCATTTACCGCAGATGGCTACCTGCGCACCGGCGACATCGGCGTGATGGATGAAAACGGCTACACCAAGCTGATTGACCGCAAGAAGGACATGATTCTGGTCAGCGGCTTCAACGTCTACCCGAACGAGCTGGAAAACGTGATTTCGCTGTGCCCTGGCGTGCTCGAGTGCGCTGCCGTGAGCGTGCCAGATGAGCATTCGGGCGAAGCCATCAAGGTGTTTGTGGTGCGCAGCGACCCCAGCCTGACCGAAGACCGCCTGCTGCGCTACTGCCACGACCACCTGACAGGCTACAAGCGCCCCAAGTACATCGAGTTCCGCGACGAACTGCCCAAAACCAATGTGGGCAAGATCCTGCGCCGCGCATTGCGCGACAACCCGGCAGCAACGCCTGCACAGCCGCATTGAAGATGCCGCACACCATGACCACTCCGGGCCTGTGGCCCAGTATGTTTTTTCTGGAGCGTGGCTGGCTCTCGGCCAACAACATCGTGTTTCTGGATGCCGATGCCGCCACCATCGTGGACACCGGTTACTGCATCCATGCCGAGCAGACACTGTCCCTGGTGCGCAGCTGTATCGGCACACGGCCTTTGGGGCGCATTCTGAACACCCATCTGCACAGCGACCACTGTGGCGGCAATGCGGCGCTGCAGGCCGCGTGGCCCGAGGTACAGACCTGGATTGCGCCAGGTCAGGCGCAACATGTGGCCAACTGGAACCCTGAAGCGCTGAGCTACACCCCGACCGGCCAGGCCTGCCCGCCATTTCACGCCGAGCATGTGCTGCAGCCGGGCACGGAGATTGCACTGGGTGGCCGTCCCTGGCACATCCATGCCGCGCCAGGCCATGACCCGCATTCCATCATCTTGTTCGAGCCTGAGCGGCGTCTGCTGATCTCAGCCGATGCACTCTGGGAAAACGGCTTTGGCGTGGTCTTTCCGGAAATCGAAGGCACGCAGGCCTTTGAAGAAGTCGCTGCAACGCTTGACGTGATTGAAGCCCTGCAACCCGCGCTCGTACTGCCCGGGCATGGCCCCGTGTTCAGCGATGCAAGCACCGCACTGGCCACAGCACGCAGGCGGCTACAGCACTTCATGCAGCAGCCTGAACGCCATGCACGCTACGCGGCCAAGGTGCTGCTCAAATACAAATTGCTGGAGTGGCAGCAGCTGCCACTGACGCAGGTGTGGGCCTGGTGCGCACAGACACCCTATATGGGCATGCTGCACGAACGCTATTTCGCGGCCCAGCCCTTGCAGGCATGGCTGGATGCGCTGGTGCAGGAACTGGTGGACAGCAGGGCCGCCACGCTGGAGTTGCTCGACGGCACGCCTGTATTGATGAACCGTTAACTGGAAGGGGCGTGCTGGCCCCCATCCCTGCCTTCCCCCAGAGGGGGAAGGAGAAAATGCCATTCCCCGCATCTGGGGAGGGTTAGGGTGGGGGCCAATCTGGCGCACACCACCCTGCCTGCATCTAGAAATTCACCCTCACCCTAACCCTCTCCCGTAAACGGGAGAGGGGAAAAGAATACCTTCCCTCACTGGGCAAAGGAAAAAGACTCCCTCTCCCACTTGTGGGAGAGGGCTGGGGTGAGGGTATGAAGGATGCTGAAGTGGGGAAAAAAGAATCCCCTCCCCCACTGGGGGAGGGTTAGGGTGGGGGCCTGCCTGACGCATGCCACACCGCCTGCTTTGGTTGGAGGCAGTGATGGCCCCATCGCTACCGCCCCCCAGAGAGGAATAACCCCTAAGGCAAATCGCGGTTGTACGCCGTGACGGTGTCCTTGGGGCCCACCTTTCCCAGACGGGCCTTGAGCGACTGGGGCTGGCCGGTAATCAAAGCAGCGTAGTTGGTGGTGTTAGACAGCACCTTCTTCACATAGTCCCGCGTTTCCGTAAACGGCACGTTCTCTGCCCAGATGGCACCGTCGAGCACCGGACCGTTGCGCCAGTTACGGGGGCGGCCGGGGCCTGCGTTGTAGCCCGCTGCGGCCAGCAGCATGGAGCCATCAAAGTCATCCAGCGCCAGCTTCAGGTAGGAGGTGCCGATGGTGATGTTCACATCGCGGTCATTGATCATGTGCGGCTTGAAATCCGTCATGCCGATTTTCCTGGCCGTCCATTTGGCCGTGGCTGGCATGACCTGCATCAGCCCCGAAGCGCCCACATGCGAGCGTGCATCCATGATGAAACGGCTTTCCTGACGAATCAGGCCATACACATAGGCCGGGTCCAGACCAATGCTCTGGGACTGGGCAATCACCGCATCGTGGAAAGGCATGGGGAAGCGCTGGTTCCAGTCCACCACTTCGCGGGTGCGCTCGCTGGTGTTGATGCAGCGGTCCCACACCTGCTTCTGGCAGGCCAGGTCAGCAGCGGCCAGCAGCTCACGGTCCTTCATACCACCGGGGGTATGCAGGCCAATGGTGTAGTTCCACTCCCGCACGCCTTCGCTGCGCAGGCCCATGTTGATGGCATACAGCGCACGCTGCAGACCCGGGTTCTGGGCGGCAGCGGCTTTTTCAGCCGGGGTCAGCGGCGCGGGGGCTGGCGGCATCTGCACCACCTGGCCCAAATCTTCCAGCGCCAGCTTTTCGTAGAAGCCCTTCACGCCTGCAATGCTTTGCAGCAGTTGGCGGGCCTGTGCCTGGTCTGCCTCGCTGGCGCGGCGATCGCGCAGCAGGGCCTGTGCTTTCCAGTACACCCAGGTGCTGTCCGCCTGCAAAGCTGCAGGCATGGCATCAATCGCCTTGCGCACGGCATGCCAGTTGCCTGCACGCAGCTGGGCACGCACCATCCACTCCTGGGCATCGTCAGGCATGCGGCCGGGCTTGCTGACCTTGGCGAAGTAGCCCACGGCATCGTCCGAGAGGCGGCGTGCACTGACCTTGCCAATCACGCCCCAGACCCAGTCGCGCTCTTCGGCGCTCAGCTGGCTGGCCCATGTATCTTCCATCAGCGTTGCGGCTTGTGCAGGGTTTTGATTGGCCACGCGCAGCAGGGCCAGCACCGCCAGTTCACGGCGGGTATTGCCACGCACTTTGCTGGTGCCCGCCAGGTATTTGATGGGGGAGGCAAAGACCTCGGCCACGTGCTGTACGGAGTCCGGTGCCACGATGGCCACGGCACGGCGCACGGCCGTCTGGCGGTTGGCTTCTGCCGCAATGCGGGCACGCTTCCAGACCGCATGGTCTTTGAGCTGCTGGGCGGCATACAGCTCGCTGGCGGCATAGGTGCAGCCATCGTCGCCATCGCGCTGGCCGTACCACAGGCGCAGCACTTCCTCTGCCGTCTCTGGCGCTGCGCGGCCTTCAATGGTCTGCACGGCCAGCTCATAGCAGCGCACTTCCTTGTCGTCACGCATGCGGAATTCCGCCAGCTGCTGGTCAAAGTCTGCCCATGCACGGCGCTGGCCCAGCAGCAGCAGCCAGTCATTGCGCAGGCGGTCTTCCTGGTAGGTGCCGCGCCAGCGCTGCAGGAAGGCATCCACCTCCGCCTGTGTGGCCTCGGGCAAGCGTGCCTTCAGCTCCCAGTAGGCAGCCCAGGGTTCCAGCGGATGGCCTGCCGCCTGCGGCAGCAGTGCGGTCAGCCGGGATTTGTCGCCCTTGCGTGCAGCTTCCTGCATCTGCAAAAGCACCTTATCTCCGGGTGCCGTCTGGGCACTCGCCGAGGAAACCACGCCGCCAAAAATCGCGGCGGCGCAAAGCGATGTCAGAATCTTGTGCAATTGCATACTGGGAATTATGTGATGGACAAAGCAGCCTTACGACGCACCTTGGTGCAACAACGCCTGAATATGGCTGACCGCCTACAGCGTGCCGATGATTTGCAGCGCGTGATGCGCGTCTGGCTGGTGGACCGGCCCGACACCATCATCGGTGCCTACTGGCCCATCAAGGGCGAATTCGACCCCCTGCCCGTGCTGCACCGCTGGAAGGAAGACGGCGAACTGCTGGACAAACCGCTGCGCCGCCGCATTGGCCTGCCCGTGATCGACAAAGTCACCAAAACCATGCGTTTTCATGCATGGTACCCCGGATGCCCGATGGAAGAAGACGCCTACGGTATTCCCAAACCCAAGGATACGGAAGTACTCACTCCCACCCTGCTTTTTGTACCCTGCGTAGGCTATGGCCCCGGGGGCTACCGGCTGGGCTATGGTGGTGGTTTCTACGACCGCACACTGGCCGCGCTGACACCCCGCCCCTACACCGTGGGACTGGGCTTTGCGCCGGGCTTTATCGAAGACTTCACGCCGCAGCCCCACGACCTGCCGCTGGACACCATCCTCAACGACAATGGTGTGGTCTGGCCTGTGTAAGGCCGTTTGTTAGATTGAGATTGGCATGCCTGCTCGCAAAAAGAAATCTGTTCCCCAGCGCCTGATTCGCCGTCGCCCTCCGCTGACCATCATGCGCGAGCCCCTGACCCGCGAAGAGGTCAACCGCCTGCATGCCCATATGCGCAAGCACGGCCCCGCCAGTCTGACCATGCGCCAGCACAATGCCATCTGGGATTTTCTGTTTGACACCCCCGAGAGCCAGGCCTGGCTCAGCGACATGGCCGAGCAGATCCGCTCCGGCCAGCGTGGCATGCAACCCAGCAAATCTGCAAAAAAGTGAGCTTGTAGCGCTCAAAAATAAAGGGTTTCAGATAGTTTTCTATCTGAAAACCTTGTAGTTGAAGCGCGAGCAGCTATTTTTTATGAAGCCTGCGTGGCCTTCCAGCGCTGCCAGCCTTTGGCACGCAGATCGCAGGCCGGGCAGCTGCCGCAGCCGTAGCCCCAGTCATGCAGCACATCGCGCGTGCCCTGGTAGCAGGTGTGCGTATCCTTGACGATCAGCTCCACGAGCTTGTCGCCCCCCAGGTCCTGGGCCATCTGCCAGGTCTGCGCCTTGTCGATCCACATCAGCGGCGTCTCAATGCGCAGGCGGCGCTCCAGCCCCAGATTGAGTGCCAGCTGCATGGCCTTCATGGTGTCGTCCCGACAGTCGGGATAGCCTGAAAAGTCTGTTTCACACACGCCGGTGACGATGACCTGAATGCCACGGCGGTAGGCCAGCGCCCCCGCCACCGTCAGGAACAGCAGGTTGCGCCCGGGCACAA
The DNA here is from genome assembly GCF_002056725.1 of Comamonas kerstersii. Classification (NCBI taxonomy): domain Bacteria; kingdom Pseudomonadati; phylum Pseudomonadota; class Betaproteobacteria; order Burkholderiales; family Comamonadaceae; genus Comamonas; species Comamonas kerstersii. Next base: position 731,449 of record NZ_CP020121.1, read on the forward strand.
AGGTGTTGGGCAGGCCATCAGCCTGCAGGGCAAAGGCCATATCATCGGTGAGCGAAGAGCCGCCAATTTCCTGCAGCACGTCCAGCGACAGCACATGGTCTTCGCCCAGGCGGCTGGCCCACTGCGGAAAACCTGCACGCAGCTTTTCACGCACATCCAGGCGCACATCCATTTCTACGCTGTGGCGCTGACCGTAGTGAAAACCCAGCGTTTCCACGCGCTCGTATTTGGACAGCGCATGGGCCAGACAAGTGGTGGAGTCCTGTCCACCGGAAAACATCACAAGAGCCGAGGTATGCATGGCGCGCAATTACAGCACATGCCCCGGCCCTGCTGCTGCGGAGACTACGCAGCGCGTAGCTGCTGCTACTTGAACTGCTTGCGCAAAAAGGCCTTGTGGCGGCCAATGTGCTCCAGCTGCGCGGGCTTGAGCGTGCCGCCCAGGTCTTCATCCTCAACATTGAGCACGCTGTTGGCATAGTCCAGCGCACGCTGGACCACCTCTTCCTCGCTCAGGCCCTGTTTGGCTGCCAGGTCCATGGCCACGCGGCGCATGGCGCGCTGGCCCAGCATCCACATGGCAGCATAGGCATCCCAGGCCGCCGCGTTCTGCTTGAGCTTTTCATGCTCGGCCAGAATGTCCTTGAGCGGCCTGGCCAGAATCTCCTGCAGCTCTTGCATCTGGGCCTGCATGGCTTCGAACTGCGCTTCACGCTCCAGCGCGGCAGCGGCTTTTTCGGCCTGTGCAGCGGGGTCTTCCGGCAGCGGCACGCTGCCATCGGGATTGAGTTGGGCAATGGTGAGATCTGACAATATGGACATAAGGCTCTCCAACAATAGCAAGAAGAAGGCAGCGACTCTACCAACAAAGCCCATGTCTTCTCAGCACCCGGGAAACGCAACGCGCTGCGCCCGCCTACACTTCACAGCATGAAGATTTACCAGGTCGGCGGTGCCGTGCGCGACCGCCTGTTGCAACGTCCTTTTCATGACACCGACTGGGTGGTCGTTGGCGCGACACCCGAAGCCATGACCGCGCGCGGCTTTACGCCCGTGGGCAAAGACTTCCCCGTCTTTCTGCACCCCCAGACCCACGAGGAATACGCGCTGGCCCGCACCGAGCGCAAGAGCGGTGTGGGCTACCGTGGCTTTGTGGTGCACACCTCGCCCGATGTCACGCTGGAAGAAGACCTGGCACGGCGTGACCTCACTATCAATGCCATAGCTGCTACCGCAGACTGGACGGGCACTGGTGACGTTTTTGACCCTTACAACGGCCAGGCCGATTTGCAGGCCAAAGTACTGCGCCATGTGACCGAAGCTTTTCGCGAAGACCCGGTGCGCATCCTGCGCGTGGCACGCTTTGCGGCGCGCTTTGCCGACTTCAGCGTCCACCCGGACACCATGCAGCTCATGCGTGAAATGGTGGAGGCTGGTGAAGCCGACCACCTGGTGCCAGAGCGCGTGTGGCAGGAAATCAGCCGTGGGCTGATGGAAGCGGCCCCTTCTCGCATGTTCGAAGTGTTGCGCACCTGCGGTGCCCTGCAAGTGCTGCTGCCGGAGCTCAACCGCCTGTGGGGCGTGCCGCAGCGCACCGAATACCACCCTGAGGTGGACAGCGGCATCCACGCCATGCTGGTGCTGGACATGGCCGCGCAGCTCGACGCCCCCTTGCCCGTGCGCTTTGCCTGCCTGTGCCATGACTTTGGCAAGGGCACCACACCTGCCGATATGCTGCCGCGCCACATCGGCCACGAGCAGCGCAGCGCCCAGCTGCTCAAGCCCGTGTGCGAACGCTGGCGCGTGCCCAATGACTGCAAGGAACTGGCCGATCTGGTGGCACGCGAGCACGGCAACATCCACCGCAGCCAGGAGTTTGGTGCGGCCGCGCTGATGCGCCTGCTGGAGCGCTGCGACGCCATCCGCAAACCCGAGCGCTTTGCCCAGGCCCTGCTGGCCTGTGAATGCGATGCACGTGGGCGCACCGGCTTTGAAAACCGCCCCTACCCCCAGCGCGAACGGCTATGGAACGCCCTGCAGGCAGCGCTGCAGGTGGATACAGCCACGATTGCCAGAACCGCTGCGGAGCAAGGCCTCAAAGGCAAGGCGATTGGGGAGGCCGTCAGCGCTGCACGCACCACAGCATTGCAGCAATTCCTGAACTCCAACACCTGAGTACGAACCTCTCATGGCATTTCGCAGCCAGTCTCCCGCCATTCCCGAGCTACCCGCAGCGTGGCGCAAACTCACCAGTGCTGCCATTCGCGAAAGCGGCATTAACTATTTTCTGGACGATACCGTCACCGCTCTGGAGCCCGAAAACGGCCATGAAGGCCTGTGCTTCACGGTGGAAGGCAGCACACCCTACAGGGTAGAGTTGGATGTGGAGCATCCAGAGGAGTCCACCTGCACCTGTCCGCATGCAGAGACCGTGTACGTCTGCAAACACATGGTAGCCGCCTATCTGACCTGGAAATCCACACAGACACCGGCCGACACCAATGCCTCCACCGGCACACCGGCACGCAAGCTGTCGCCACGCCTGCAAGAAATGCAGGCGGACATGGACTTTCTGCAAGCGCAGTCACTGCAGGCCCTGCACACCTGGATTACCGAACAGTGCGACCGCAGTCCGGAATTTGCCCTGCAACTACGTCTGTGGCGACAGACCGAGCAGGCCAAGCACACGCCCATGACACCCGCGCAATGGCGCAGCTTTCTCACCAAGGCCATGCCCCAGAGACAAGGTCTGTATGGCCGAGAACTGAGCCGCTGGGCCGAACATGCCATGCAGGCACTACAAACTTGGGAAGACCTGCTACCCACGCAGGCCGACAGCATCCGCACCGCCTGCACCATGGCACTGCGCCGTCTGTACAAACTGTGGGAGACAGCCGATGACTCCTATGGCCAGCTCTACGATCTGCATGTCTGGCTACAGGACATGCTGATGCGCAGCGTACAGGCCACGCCGCCACCAGCCAACTGGCTCAAGGACTGGCTGAAGCTGCTGGAAGAAGACCCGCTCGGCAACTGGGACGAGGAAGCCTTTCTGCGCCACGCGGGCACGCCACTGCAGCAGGCTTACTGCCGACATGCCGTGGCGCAGTGGGAGGCATGGTGCAAAGCCTCTCCCCCGGCACCTGCCCACTCACGACACAAGGTCTTCAACCCAGATGCATGGGAGCGTTCCCGCAAACGCTATCTGCTGCGCAAGCGCTATCTGTGGGCCATGGAGCAGAGCATGGACGTCAGCGCCCTCATCGCACTGATGCAGCAGACAGCCCAGACCGATGATGAATGGCTGGATGCCTATCGCTTTTGTGAACGCCACCAGCGCCACCGCGAAGCCATGACCATGGCCCAGCTCGGCGTGCAGCACCACCCCTCCAGCTTTGCATTGCGCCAGGCACTCCTGGCCTGCTACATGCGTGATGGCTGGGACCAGGAGGCGCTGGCCCTGTCCGAACAGCTGGCGCTGGAGCGTTCGCACGAGGGCCCTCAACTGGCGCTGTATCTGCAGTGCGCCGTGGCCTGCGGTCATACCCGCCTTTCCGCCCGTAATGCGCTGATCGAAAAAATGTGGGAGCAGGCATCACCAAGTCCGTACAAGAATATGGGCGATGCCATCCGCTGGCTGCTGCGGGACAACGACTGGAAATATGCGCTGACCATCATGCAGCGCCCCAGCGCCAGCTGCGAGACAGAAACTCTGTGCCAGCTCGCCGTGCGCCTGCCAGCCACCCATGCTGCACAGGCCGTCGGCATCTTGCAGCCACTTTTTGATCGCGAAATGCAAAAAGCGTCCAGCCCGTATGCCCAGGCCCTTCGGCTGGTGCAACTGGTCGTGCAACGCATGCCGCAGGCTGATGCACAGGCATGGCTGCAATCACTGCGCCTGACTTACAAGGCCAAGCGCAAGTTCATGGAAGGCTTGCAAGCCATCACCCTGCCTGCCGACTGAGGGCTGCCAGCGCCAACATCGCGCTGGTTAACGACCTGAACCCTGATAGCTGCGCTGCAACGTCTGTAGGACAAGGGAATTCCCGCTCCCACGGAACCGACAGACGACGGAATATGGGCTTTCCAAGCCTTATTCCGTCATCTGAAAGGAGTGCTGTCATGGTTTATCAACTCCCCGGACAACCTGGTGCACTGCACCAGTATCAAGCCCACTACGACCACTACATTGGCGGCCAGTGGGTTCCACCGGCAGGAGGCCAGTACTTTGACGTGGTCACGCCCATCACCGGCAAGATCTACACCAAGGCGGCGCGCGGCACAGCTGCGGATATTGAAAAAGCACTGGATGCTGCCCACGCCGCGGCCGATGTTTGGGGCAAAACCAGCGCCACCGAACGCGCCAACATTCTGCTGCAAATTGCCGACCGCATCGATGCCAACCGCGAACTGCTGGCCTATGTGGAAACCATCGACAATGGGAAGGCGATCCGCGAAACCCTGAACGCTGATATTCCACTGTCTGCCGACCACTTCCGCTACTTTGCCAGTGCTATCCGCACGCAGGAAGGCGGCATCAGCCAGATCGACAACGACACCGTGGCCTACCACTTCCATGAACCCCTCGGTGTGGTCGGCCAAATCATTCCGTGGAACTTCCCCATCCTGATGGCTGCGTGGAAGCTTGCGCCTGCGCTGGCCGCTGGCAACTGTGTGGTGCTCAAGCCTGCGGAGCAGACGCCCATCAGCATCCTGGTGCTGGCAAACCTGATTGGCGACCTGCTGCCGCCGGGCGTGCTCAACATCGTCAACGGCTTTGGCCGTGAGGCCGGCATGCCGCTGGCGCAAAGCAAGCGCATTGCCAAGATTGCCTTCACCGGTTCCACCAGCACAGGCCGCGTGATTGCCCAGGCGGCCTCGAACAGCCTGATTCCCGCCACGCTGGAACTGGGCGGCAAGTCGCCCAACATCTTCTTTGCCGATGTGATGGACAAGGACGACAGCTTCCTCGACAAGGCCATCGAAGGTCTGGTGCTGTTTGCCTTTAATCAGGGTGAGGTCTGCACCTGCCCCAGCCGCGCACTGATCCATGCGTCGATTTACGACAAGTTCATGGAACGCGCGCTGGCGCGTGTGCAAGCCATCAAGCATGGCAACCCACTGGACCCCAACTCCATGATGGGTGCGCAAGCCAGCAAGGAGCAACTCACCAAAATCCTGTCCTACCTTGATCTGGGCAAACAGGAAGGTGCCGAGGTGCTGATCGGCGGTGCGCAGGCCCAGCTAGGTGCAGACTTGGACGGTGGCTACTATGTGCAGCCCACCATCTTCAAGGGCCACAACAAGATGCGAATCTTCCAGGAGGAAATCTTCGGCCCCGTGTTGGCCGTGACCACCTTCAAGACCGAGGAGGAAGCGTTGGAAATTGCCAATGACACGCTCTACGGCTTGGGGGCGGGCGTCTGGAGCCGCAACGGTAATGTGGCCTATCGCATGGGCCGCGGCATCAAGGCCGGGCGTGTGTGGACCAACTGCTACCACCACTACCCGGCCCACGCGGCCTTTGGTGGCTACAAGGAGTCCGGCATTGGCCGTGAAAACCACAAGATGATGCTCAACCACTACCAGCAGACCAAGAATCTGTTGGTGAGTTACTCCGAAACCAAGCTGGGCTTCTTCTGAGACGGCTGTCATAGCACCCCGGATGCGTCGTTGCGCCCGCTCGCCGTAGCGCTGCTACTGCCTTCGCGAGCGCGCCTCGCCTGCGGGGCGCTACGCCACCCTTCTTATGGATGAAATTGGCATCTAGCGCCCATGCAGCAAGCCTGAGCAGCTATCTTTTGAGAAGGAGCACACCATGGTTGATCGCGTGATAGCCACGCCTGCCGCGCTGGAGCTGATCGAAGTGCTCAAGGCCAAGCACGGCCCGCGCCTGTTCTTTCACCAGTCGGGTGGCTGCTGCGACAACAGCGCAGCCAACTGCTATATCGAGGGCGAGCTCACCATTGGCCCCGGGGATGTGAAGCTTGGCGAGATTGGCCGGTTGCCGTTTTATATGAGCACCTCGCAGTTCGAATACTGGAAGCACACCCAGCTCATCATCGACGTGATCGAGGGCCATGGCGGCGGCACACTCTCGCTGGAAGGGCCGGAAGGCAAGGCCTTTCTGACCCGCTCGCGCGTGTTTACGGATGAAGAGCTGGCGCAGCTGCCGCCAGTCAATGCCTGTGACTCATCACCCCATCTGCGCCCGCACCCAGCGCACGATGTCACCCGCAGGTAATGCGCCAGAGATGCGGGCGACTTCATTGCCGTCTTCAAAAATGATCATGGTGGGAATGCTGCGGATACCGTAGGGTGCGGCCACGTGGGGATAGGCCTCGGTATCAAGCTTGGCAAAGCGCACGTTTGGCTCCAGCTGCTGGGCTGCCTGCGCAAAGGCGGGAGCCATCATGCGACATGGCCCGCACCAGGGGGCCCAGAAGTCCACGACGACCGGAAGATGGCTGCGGCCCACGTGCTTGGCAAAGCTCTCCGCATCCAGCTGCACGGGCTGGCCGGTGAACAGGGGCTGGTGGCAGCTGCCGCAGTTGGGAGCGGCGGACAAATCTGCCTCGGCCACGCGGTTGGTTTTGTGGCAGTGGGGGCAGACAACGTGCAGGGGTGCGAGAACAGTCATGGTGCAGTCCTTGAAAAAACTGGAAGACAAGCTGCTTCACAGGTGGTGCTGCCTGCCGTGTTTGCAAGTGCCGCAGCATCCATGCCTGAAAACTCCTGAAAATGAAGCTGCCAGCGCTTGTGTTTGCTTGATCTCAGTATCAAAACCATCTGAAACCTAGTCAATACAAGCGCTGACAGCTTTTATTTCTAGAGCAACCAGGCCACCAGCTTGATCAGGCTGAACAGCAGCACCGTCACCAGCACCGCGCTGGCAAAGGGTACAAAGAACTGCCGCCCCAGAAAGCGGAAGTTGAAGTCGCCCGGCAGACGGCCCAGCCCGATCTTCTGGATGATGCCTGTGGCACTGTTGACGAGCACCAGCAGAATAAAGATCAGGAGCATCCAGCGAATCATGGGCACGTCCTACAGGCGGTGGGTGCGGTCACCGCGCACAAAGCCCAGCGCGTCCCAGGGCTCCACGCCCTTGGCCAGACCGATGACCTTGAACAGCTCGCCCATTTCATGCTCCATCATCAGCTTCATGGCGGGCACGCGCTCAGTCTGGCTCAGAGCGTCCAGCTTGGCCTGCAGGCCGCAGTTGATGAGAAAGTGCGCCTGCGTGGTGTAGCCCAGCACCTCAAAGCCTGCATCCTGCGCCGCCACGGCGGTGCCTGTGAAGTTGACGTGGGCCGTGATGTCCTTGAGGCCCACCTTGTCCAGCGGGTCGCTGTCCACCTGGTGCTGGTAGTGGCAGACCATGGTGCCCATGTGGCGCTGCGGGTGGTAGTACTCCGACTCGCCAAAGCCGTAGTCGATGAAGAAGGCCGCGCCACGCGTGAGGCGCTCACCCAGCGTACGGATAAAGGCTTCGCCCTGGGCGTGAATCTCGGTTTCGTAATCGTGCTCGCCATCCACCTCCAGCGGCGGGCGCAAGTCCGTGGGGCGGTTGGCCCAGACCAGCTGGCCGTTTTCCACGGCAATACCGCGCTCGAACCACTGGCCGTTGACGCGCGCAATGATCTGCACGGGCATGGCATCCAGCACCTCATTGCCAACGATCACGCCCTGCATGTGCTCGGGCAGCGCACTGGCCCAGACCACCTTGGGGGCATGGGGTGCCAGGCGCTCCTGCTGGCGCGCGCGCAGCGTGCCGGACAGATCGACGATGGTGTAGCGCTCCACCTCCACGCCCAGACGCTGCAGCTCGTCCAGTATCTGCAGCGCCAGCGCGCCCGTGCCTGCACCAAACTCCCAGATCTCACGCGTGCCGGTGCGCTCCATGGCTTCGGCCATCTGCGCCGCTACCAGCTGGCCGAATACGGGAGAGATCTCCGGCGCCGTCACAAAGTCGCTGCCGGAATCGGGCAGCGCACCGAATTTGGCAGTGTCGTTCGCGTAGTAGCCCAGCCCCGGCGTATACAGCGCCAGCGCCATGAAACGGTCAAAGCCAATCCATCCGCCAGCCTGGGCAATGGCCTTGTCAATGTGCGAGTGCAAGGCACTCGTTAAAATTGCGGGTTCTGTCATCACCCCCCATTGTCTCTTGTTCCATGGCTGTTTCTGAACGAAGCACTCGTTGTGCGCTGGTTACTGGTGCAGGCCGTCGCCTGGGCCGCGAGACTGCGCTCGCCCTGGCCAAGGCGGGGTGGGATGTGGCCGTGCACTTCAACCGCTCGGTAGACGGTGCCCACGCCACCGTGGCAGAGTGCCAGGCGCTGGGCGTGCGCAGCGCTGCCTTTGCGGCCGATCTGGCCGACGAAGCTGCCGCCAATGCCCTGCTGCCCACCATCACGCAAGCGCTAGGCCCGGTGGATGCCGTGGTCAACAGCGCTTCCCTGTTTGAGCATGACAGTGCCGAAAGCTTCAGCTACGCGCTGATGGAAAAGCACTGGCGCAGCAACACCGCCGCCCCGATTGCGCTGGCGCGTGCGCTGCACCAGCACATCCGCCAGCGCCGCGACAGCGGTGAGGCCGTTGCCGAAGGCGTTGTGGTCAACCTGCTGGACCAGAAGCTCTGGAACCAGAACCCGGACTTCATGAGCTACACCCTCTCCAAGGCTGCGCTGGAAGCCGCTGGCACCATGCTGGCGCTGGCCCTGGCGCCGCTGGTGCGTGTGGTCGGTGTGGCTCCGGGCCTGACCCTGACCAGCCACATGCTCAGCGACGAACGCTTTGCACAGCTGCACCAGCTCAGCCCACTGGGGCGCAGCTCCTCCCCTGGCGATGTGGCGGCTACCGTGCGTTTTGCGCTGGAAAACCGCTCCATCACAGGAACCACCTTGCTGGTCGACGGCGGCCAGCACCTACAGCGTTTTGAACGCGACTTTTCCTTGATGTAAGCCCCACAAGGGCTGATTCCCTGCGCCATGCACACTGCAAGCAGCAAGCAAATTCTGACCCTGACTGGACTGCGCTTTAACGCCAGTCTGGGCATCCTCGATCACGAAAAAACCACGCCCCAGCCCATCCAGGTGGACGCCGAGCTCAACCAGGGGGAACAGCCCCTGCGCCACGCGGATGAGGACATCTCCAACGTGCTGGACTACCGCAAGGTGCGCCAGATCATCATTGACGAATGCACGTCCGAGCATGTGAACCTGCTCGAGAGCCTGATCGGCAAGGTCGCGCAACGCCTGATGCAGCTGCCCGGCGTGGTGGGCGTGCGCGTGAAGATCGCCAAACTTGAAATTTTTGATGACTGCGAAGTAGCAATTCGCGTCGAAACCGGACAATGGTGAACCCCATGAATGCTGTGACTGAAAACCCCTGGATTAGCGAAGACGAATCGGCTGAAGCAGCCGCAGCAGGCAACGACGCCGCTGAAGCCAAGCCTGGCAAGATCAAGATCGAGCGTGAGCAGATCAAGCTCGAAAAGCGCCTGTGCCGCGAAGTGGGCCGCGCCATCATGGACTTCAACATGATTGAAGACGGTGACAAGGTCATGGTCTGCATGTCCGGCGGCAAGGACAGCTACACCCTGCTGGACATCCTGCGCAAGCTGCAAAAGCGCGCGCCCGTGAAGTTCGACATCGTGGCCGTGAACCTGGACCAGAAGCAGCCCGGCTTTCCTGAGCATGTGCTGCCTGAGTACTTCCAGTCCATCGGCGTGGACTACCACATCGAAAACCAGGACACCTACTCCGTGGTCAAGCGCGTCGTGCCCGAAGGCAAGACCACCTGCGGTCTGTGCTCGCGCCTGCGCCGCGCCATCCTGTACAAGGTGGCCGATGAGCTGGGCTGCACCAAGGTAGCCCTGGGCCACCACCGTGATGACATCGTGCAAACGCTGATGCTCAACATGTTCTACGGCGGCCGCATGAAGGGCATGCCACCGAAGCTAGTGTCGGATGACGGCAAGCACGTGGTGATTCGCCCCCTGTGCTATGTGCCCGAGAAGGACACTGCACGCTGGGCCAAGTACCAGAACTTCCCCATCATCCCCTGCAACCTGTGCGGCAGCCAGGACGGCCTGCAGCGCGTGGCCGTGGGCGACATGCTGCGAGAGTGGGACAAGAAGTTCCCTGGCCGTATCGAGAGCATGTTCCGCGCCATGGGCAACATCGTGACCACCCACATGATGGACCCCCAGCTGCACGACTTCAAGAACGCCAAGGCCACCGGCATTGCCGACCCCAATGGCGACACCGCGTTCGACCACGAAGAGCTGCCCAAGCCTTCTGCACTGCCTGGCGGCGTGCAGGTGGTACAGATCAACTAAAGCGTTTGACCGGCCCCGCAATGCGGGGCTTTTTTACACCTTGCTACGCCTCTGCATGCCACACTTGGCATGCTTGCTGATCTCAAGGAGCACACCTATGACCGCCACAAGATTCCTCCGTCGCTGCTGCATGGGCGCTGCCCTGGTGATGGCTGCCGCACTGGCAGGCTGCGCCACCGGGCCACGTGAAATCACCTCCAGCGTTCAGTCCTATGCCAACATGGGTGGCATCCACCTGCCCGCCACCTATCGCATGGAGCTGCTGCCCTCACAGACGCACCAGCAAAGCTTTGCCCGCATTGAAGCCGCTGCACAGGATGCCCTGCAGCGTGTGGGTCTGACACGCGATCCTCGCCCCGATCTGGCACGCCTGGTGGTGCAGATTGGTGCCAGCGCCGACCAGGGCTATGCCTACCACCCTGGATATGACAACTGGTTCTACGGGCCACGCTTTGGCTGGGGGCTGGGTATGGGCTTTGGCGGCCCTCGCTGGGGCATGGGCATGAGCTGGATGGATGCGCCCCCCATGGTGTACTACCGTGGTGTACAGCTCGTGATTCGTGACACCAAGACGCAGCAGATCGTCTATGAAACTTCGGCCAAGTACGACGAAATCCGCGTCGATGACCAGCAGATCTGGCGTGTGCTGTTTGACGCAGCGCTGAGCGACTTTCCCCATCCGCCCCAAGGTACTCGCCAGGTGCGCACCACCATCACCCCGCTGCCTGCTGCAAAGCCCGCAACGGATGCTGCCCCTGCCAGTGGCAGCACACCGGCTGCAGGCAGTGACACCAAGACGCCCTGAACCCCACGGGTGACAGCAAACTGCGGCATCGGCGGACACGCTGCTGCGATGCCGCAGTGCTATACCTTGTACCTGTCTATTTCAGATCAGAGTCTCGCTTATGCGCACCACTTCCTCCTTGCTGCTGAGCCTTGCTGCCGCAGCCCTTCTTGCTGGCTGTGCCAGCGGTCCCACCACTTACACCACCAGCGTGCAGAGCTACTCCGGCATGGCTGGCGTGCAGCTGCCCACCACCTATCGCATTGAACTGCTGCCCTCACAGGTGCAGAACCAGCAAAGCTTTGGTGTGATTGAAGCTTCCGCCCAGCAGGCGCTGGACCAGGTGGGCCTGCGCCCCGCTGCAGACCCCACGCAGGCCCATCTGGTGGTGCAGATTGATGCCATCAGCGTGGCCAACACCACAACGCCGTATAACGACTCCGCGTTTTACGCACCGCCCGGCGTCTATGGCTGGGGCTACGGCCGCCCATGGACACCCGGCCCCTGGGGCCCTGGTCCCTTCGGCCCCGGCCCTGCCATGGCATGGGCCACGGACTTTCCCTCCACCGTCTACCACCGCTCTGTGAATCTGGTGATGCGCGATGCCAAGACCCAGCGCATCGTCTATGAGACCTCGGCCCAGTACAACGACATGCAGGGCAATGATCCGCAGATCTGGGGCATCTTGTTCAGCTCTGCCCTGAATGACTTCCCCAACCCACCACAGGGCGTACGCCAGGTGCAGACCACGATTGCACCAGCCACACCCACTGCTCCTGCATCCAGCAAGTAACACGGCACATGGCCTGCACCGGGCTGCTACGGCGGCCTGGTGCAGTTGCAAAACACTACATGGCTGACGCTGACCACACACCGAGGCGTGCTACGTTTAAGCCATTTCCCCAGCAGGAACTTCACCATGCATTCTTGGATTTCCACCGCCGCCCTGGCTGCAGCCCTGTGCAGCGCCAGCCTTGGCGCACATGCCTCAGGTCTGGACAGCCTGCGCCAGCAGGCCAGCCAGTTTGGTCTGGGTGGCAGCAGCAGCGAGCCATCCACCAGCAGTTCAGCCCTTGGCGACCTGCTGGGCAATAGCGGTGCGTCTGCAGGCTTGCTGTCTTCGCTGGGCATGCCTGCCGCAGACTCTGCCAGCAATGCCGCAGGCCTGATCACCTATTGCGTCAAAAACAACTACCTGAACGCCAACAAGGCTGAACAGGTCAAGGCCGAGTTGCTGGGCAAGTTGGGCCTGAGCCCCCAGAAAAAGGAAGAGCCCAAAGACCAGGGCTATCTGAGCGGACTGGCAGGCATGATTACCGGCAAGGATGGTCAGAGCTTCAGCATGGACAAGCTCAAGGGCGACCTCAAGGAAAAAGCCTGCGACCTGGTGCTGGACAACGCCAAGTCCTTGCTCTAACCACCAAAACCATAGCTTCCTGCGCTTACGCTACAAGCGCTGGAAGGTCAAAAGGTTTGCACAGTGTGCAAGCCTTTTTGCTGTCCGGAGACGACACCATACCCCTGCGCTTGACCTTCCCATGATGTCAAGGATTACGCTGCACCCTATTCCCTTTAGCACCACAGGTTCTGCGTATGTCCACCCCACCATCCACGCCCCACGCCCACCCCCCCACCGCCGCTGTCCTCAGCCTGCCCGTGCACGGCATGAGCTGTGCCAGCTGCGTGGGCCGGGTCGAAAAGGCCGTGCGCCAGGTGCCTGGCGTGGCCGAGGTCAGTGTCAACCTGGCCACCGAGCGCATCCACATCCAGCCTGCTGGCCCGCTGGACACGGCCGCCGTGGTGCAAGCGATTGAAAAGGCCGGCTACGAGGTGCCCAGCCAGACCGTCGAGCTGGCCGTGGAAGGCATGACCTGCGCCAGCTGCGTGGGCCGGGTTGAACGTGCCCTGCAAAAAGTGCCCGGCGTGACCGCGGCCCAGGTGAACCTGGCCACCGAGCGCGCCACGGTCCAAGGCAGCGCCACGCTGGAGGCTCTGCTGGCCGCGCTGGACAAGGCCGGCTACCCCGGCCAACCCATCGACACCCAGGCCGCGCGGGCGCAAGCCGAGGCCCAGGCCGCACACAAGGAAGCCGAATACGCCGCGCTGCAGCGCGACTTCACCCTTGCTACGGTGCTGGCACTGCCGGTGTTTGTGCTGGAGATGGGTTCGCACCTGCTCCCCGGCATGCACCACTGGGTGGCGGGCACCATCGGCCTGCAAAACAGCTGGTACCTGCAGTGTGTGCTGACCGCGCTGGTGCTATTGATTCCCGGACGGCGCTTTTACACCAAGGGCCTGCCCGCCCTGCTGCGCGGTGGGCCAGACATGAATTCCCTGGTCGCCGTGGGCACGCTGGCGGCGTTCAGCTATTCCGTGGTCGCCACCTTCCTGCCCGGCCTGCTGCCGGCCGGCACTGTGAATGTGTACTTCGAGGCCGCCGCCGTCATCGTCGCGCTGATCCTGCTGGGCCGCATGCTGGAGGCCCGCGCCAAGGGCCGCACCTCGCAGGCCATCCAGCGGCTCATCGGCCTGCAGCCGCAGACGGCGCGCGTGCAGCGCGACGGGCAGTGGGTGGAGCTGCCGGCGGCCGACGTGCAGACCGGCGACCTCATCCAGGTGCGCCCCGGCGAGCGCGTGCCCGTGGACGGCACGGTGCTGGACGGCCAGAGCTATGTGGACGAATCCATGATCACCGGCGAGCCCGTGCCCGTGGCAAAGACCATTGATGACCGCGTGGTGGGCGGCACGGTCAACCAGACCGGGGCCTTCACTCTGCGCGCTACGGCCGTGGGCAGCGCCAGCGTGCTGGCGCAGATCATCCGGCTGGTGGAGCAGGCCCAGAGCGGCAAGCTGCCCATCCAGGCCGTGGTGGACAAGGTCACACTGTGGTTCGTGCCCGCCGTGATGGCCGCCGCCGTGCTCACCTTCCTGGTGTGGCTGGTGTTCGGCCCCACGCCGGCGCTGAGCTTTGCGCTGGTCAATGCCGTGGCCGTGCTCATCATCGCCTGCCCCTGCGCCATGGGCCTGGCCACCCCCACCTCCATCATGGTGGGTACCGGGCGGGGCGCCGAGCTGGGCGTGCTGTTCCGCCAGGGCGAAGCGCTGCAGCTGCTGAAAAACACCCAGGCCGTGGCCGTGGACAAGACCGGCACCCTGACCGAAGGCCACCCCGCGCTGACCGACCTGGAAGTGGCCGAGGGCTTTGACCGCGCCCAGGTGCTGGCGCTGACCGCGGCCGCCGAATCGCGCTCCGAGCACCCGATTGCCCGCGCCATCGTGCAAGCCGCCGAGCACGAGCAACTGACCGTGCCCGCCCTCAGCGACTTTGCCTCCATCACCGGCATGGGCGTGCGCGCCACGGCCCTGGGCCAGCGCGTGGAGGTCGGTGCCGACCGCTTCATGCACGCCCTGGGGCTGGACGTGGCGCGCTTCGCCGCCACGGCGGCCCGCCTGGGCAGCGAAGGCAAGTCGCCACTGTACGTGGCGGTGGACGGGCAGCTGGCCGCCATCATCGCCGTGGCCGACCCCATCAAGCCCAGCACGCCCGGCGCCATTGCCGCCCTGCATGCCCTGGGGTTGAAAGTCATCATGATCACCGGCGACAACGCCCGCACCGCGCAGGCGATTGCCGCGCGCCTGGGCATTGACGAAGTGGTGGCCGAGGTGCTGCCCGAAGGCAAGGTGACCACGCTGCAGCAGCTGCAGGCCACACACGGCCATGTCGCCTTTGTCGGCGACGGCATCAACGACGCGCCAGCGCTGGCCGCGGCCGATGTCGGCATCGCGATCGGCAGCGGCACCGACGTGGCCGTGGAAGCCGCCGACGTGGTGCTGATGTCCGGCAGCCTGCAGGGCGTGCCGAACGCGATTGCGCTGTCCAAGGCCACCATGGGCAACATCCGGCAGAACCTGTTCTGGGCCTTTGCCTACAACACGGCGCTGATCCCCGTGGCTGCCGGCGCGCTCTACCCCGCGTATGGTGTCCTGCTGTCGCCGATTTTTGCGGCCGGTGCCATGGCACTGTCGAGTGTGTTTGTGCTGGGCAATGCCTTGCGCTTGCGCAGCTTTAAGGCGCCGATGGCAGAGGCTGCGGCCTGATCGATGGCGACCATCCCATCTTTGACGGCAGAGGCCGGGAGTTCGTCCCGGCGGCCAAGTGATTTTCTGGGTGCGCCCAGAAGGTCACCAAAGATGCGCTTGGGCCTGCCCGCCGCGAAACTTGCTGTCCGCTGTACCAGCGCGCCGCTCAAACATCCGCGGCGCGTCAGGAGATGGATGCAGACCTGTCGCGCAGCAGCGCTGCGGCAGGTCTGCCGTAGTGCCTGCGCTGTGCCGCATGTTCCCAACCATCGGTGCACGGTGAAAATTTTCGGAGAGAGCCTATGAACATCGGAGAAGCAGCCAAGGCCTCGGGCGTGTCGGCCAAGATGATTCGCTATTACGAGTCGGTGGGGCTGATTCCGCCTATCCACCGCACCGAGTCCGGCTACCGCGCGTACAGCGGGTCGGATGTGCACATGCTGCGCTTCATCCGCCGCGCACGCGATCTGGGGTTTGCGGTGGCGGAGATTCACGACCTGCTGGACCTGTGGCGGGACCGCAGCCGCAAAAGCGCGGACGTGAAGCGCGTGGCGATGCAGCACATCCAGAATCTGCAGCGGCGCATCCAGGAGCTGCAGCAGATGTCCGACACCCTGCAGGCGCTGACCGCCTGCTGCGCGGGCGATGAACGGCCCGACTGCCCCATCCTGCAAGGGCTGGAGACGGCCGACCTCCCCGCACCCGGCGCGGAGGACGGTGCGGCCCCGACCCAGGCCACCTGCTGCCCGCCCGCCCGCTAGCCGCCCATCACCGCAACGCCCCACAAAAAAGGCCATGGCATGTGCCATGGCCTTTGGGGCGCGCGTGGCGTGGGTCAGCCGCAGCCGCCCCCCACGGGGTGGCGCAGCGCGCTTACTGCACCTGCGCGGGGTAGCCCGCCTCTTCCAGCGCCGCCACCACCGCGGCCTGCGAGGCCGTGGTCTGCACCTGCACTGTGTGGGTGGGGATGTCCACCGTCACCTGCGCGGCGGCATCTACGGATTGGATCGCCTTGGTCACGCTGCGGGCGCAGCCGCCGCAGGTCATGCTGTCGATGTGAAATTGCATGGCAAAACTCCTGGTCAAAATGCAATGGCGCCAGACTAAAGCTTGCCATGATGGGAAGGTCAAGCCCTTGCGCCACGCAGGGTGAGCCGGCGTGCACGCCCTAAAAATCAGAGCAGGCTGCGCCGATCCTGTGTGTGCTATACAGTGAAAACACCCGATAAATCGCGCCACCCAGATCTTGGGATTGCCCTGGTGACCCCGCCGCACTTGCGCCCAGGCCCACATGCCGGCCCCACGGCAGGCCACAGAGACCGGGCGACATGCCCACCCGCGGCAGGCCCGTGTGCCACCCACAGGCCTTTGACGGTCCCGTGAATCGGCTGCACCACCACCCGCCCTGTGCCTCACGCCGCACGCGAACCACGGTGGCCCGCAAAGCGCTACATTCACGCCCTATGTCTGCGCAGCGCCCCACTTTCTTGCTTTCCATCCTGGCGCCCCTGGCGACACCACGTAGCACGTGCAGACCTGCGCCACATCGCAGTCTATGGCGCCACGCTGGGCGTGATGTGCCTGTCGTTTTATCTGTCTCTGCGCACCCTGCCTTTTGGCATCGCTGTGGCGATTGAATTTGCCGGTCCCCTGAGTGTGGCCGTCTGGTCCTCGCGCCGCCCTGTGGACTTTGTCTGGATTGCACTGGCCGTGGCGGGTCTGGCTTTGCTGCTGCCGCTGGGGCATGACATCAACACCCTTGACCCCACAGGCATGGCATGGGCCGCACTGGGTGGAACGGGCTGGGCCTGCTACATCATCTTTGGCAAGCGTGTGGGACACCTTCCGGTGAGCATTACCGCACCGCTGGGCGCTGCCATGGCTGCCTTGGTGGTTGTCCCTGTGGGGGTGGTGCATGCAGGCACTGCATTGCTGGCGCCAGACGTACTGCTCACCAGTCTGGGCGTAGCCCTGATCTCCAGTGCCATTCCCATTTCGCTGGAACTGTTTGCACTGAAGCATCTGCCCAAAAACGTTTTTGGCACCATGACCAGCATGGAGCCTGCCGTGGCGGCCTTGCTGGCGCTGCTGCTACTTGGTGAGGTGCTCAGCTGGAGCCAGTGCCTGGCCATTGGTCTGATCATGCTGGCATCCATGGGTTGCACACTCACTGCACAGTCACAGACTGTCAAAACCAAGCAGCCCGACCCCGCTGCAGCAGGCTTAAAAAACATAGCTGCCAGTGCTTATGCCATAAGCGCTGAAGCCATAAAAACCTCCACACCCTGCTGCCAGGGTGGACGGTATCAGACTGGCATCAGTTCCTTTGCAGAAGCCAGCGCCTGCAGCACGGGCACAGTGGTCTGCACTGCCAGCGCAATGCGCGCATCCACCGCTGCACTGTGCAGTCTGCCGTCCTGAAAGTCTTCTGCCGAGGCATACACCCCCACCGGCAATGTCAGGGTCTGGAAAAAAGACAGCAAGGGGCGCAGCTGGTGCTCAATCACCAGGGCATGCCGCTGGCTGCCACCCGTCGCTGCCAGCAGCACAGGTTTATCAGCCATCGCAGGCGTATCCAGCAAGTCAAACAGGTGCTTGAACAGGCCCGGCACACTGCCTCGAAAGACAGGTGCTCCTACGATCAGAAAGTCAGCCGTTTCTATGGCCTGCAATGCGCGCATGGCACGCTCTGGCAGTTGCTCACGCCACAGACAGGTGCCGATGTCTTCAAACAGATCTACCAGGTCGATGTGCAAGGTCTCCAGCGGCAACTGGGTATGCAGCTGGGCATGCAGCGCATCCAGCAGCGATCGTGTTTTGGAGGGGCGAGCCAGACTGCCATTCAAGATGACCGTACGGATAGAGCGTTGCGTAGACATGGGCGTGAGCAATCCAAAAAAATGCGGCGTGGCGGTGACCGCCAGTGAATGAATACCGTCGATTACAAGTGCTGCACACGCATGCACCAACGAAATTGATTGCATGAGCATATTGCGCAAACAGAGATACCTGCGCACAGGCTGCACGCCGCGCTTCCGGCCATTCGCTCTTTAAGTCACTGTTGCCACAGAACTTTCTGTCGTTGATCGACTGCCAGCACCACGCACCCCGTGCGCAGATGGATGTTTTGGTTGTTTTCAAATAAAGAATCCTTCGTTCCCTGCGCTGCAGCGCTTGCCTAGCATCCGCCCCATTCCAAACACAAGGGAGCCGCCGTATGCACAAGCGTCAATTCTTAACAGGCAGCGCCGCCTTGCTGGCCTGGTACATGGCTGGCAGTGCGCAAGCAACGTCAGCCGCCGTAGACCACAAAACCAAGCTGGTCGTGGCCGACCAGAGTGAGCTGATTCGCCATCTGCTCGATGCCAGCGGAGAGCGCAAGACACTGCCCTTCCAGCTGGAGCTGCCCAACTTTGCAGGCGGTCCTGCCATTTTTGAAGCCATGCGTGCAGGTGCGCTGGACATTGCCTATGTGGGCGATACACCGCCCATCCAGGCCCGGGCTGCAGGCGTACACCTGCCCATCATTGCCACCTTTAGCCGTGAACTGGCGCAATACCGCCTGCTCCAGCATGCCAATGCAGGTGTAGAGCGCCTGAGCGATCTGCGCGGCAAGCGCGTGAGCTATGTGGAAGGTTCTGGCCGCCAGGTGTTTCTGATCGAAGCACTCAACCGCGCAGGCCTCACCCTCAAAGACGTACAGCCTGTGCATCTGCGCGTCTCTGAGCTCAACGATGCACTGCGCGCCAAGGCCGTGGATGTTGCCGTCATTACCGAGCCCCACGTCTCGCGCCTGAGCAAGCAAATCGGTGCACGCCTGGTGCCTGACCCACAGGAGCGCCAGCTTCTGCCTTCCACCTCCTACCTCTATGCACGCCCTGAAGTGCTGGCAGACCCACAGAAAACACAGGCCATTGCACAGTTTCTGGCTGCCTTTGTGCGTGCAGGCAACTGGAGCAATGCCAACGAGGCCGCATGGGGTGAGCACTACTACCGCAAGTTCCAGCGACTGGATGCACAGACCACGGCTGCCATTCAGACCTCGCTGTCTCCGTTGATCTTCGAGACTGCCGCCGAAGCCCAGCCCCTGCACCAGCGCCTGATTGACACCCTGTACGCAGCGGGCTCACTGCCACAGCGCCTGGATGCCAAAGACTCTTTCGTCACCACGTTTGACTCCGTCGTGACCGCCACACGCTGACAAGCTCCCGCCAAAAAACTGACTGGACATTGCCATGCCCTCCATCCCTCTCTCTGCCTCTGCCCGCTGGTCTGAACGCTCCACCGATGCATCAGGTTTGCACACGGCACCAGCGGCTGTGCCTGCCGCCGCAGTACGCGCTACGCCCGCACTGGTGCCTGCCCGTGCGCCTGCATCCCTGCTCATGCTCGGCCCTGTGCTGCTGTTTCTGGTCTGGGAAATCGCATCCCGCGCAGGCTGGCTCTCGCCCGAAACACTCACCGCCCCTTCGCAGGCATTGGCCGTTGGCTATGAAATGCTGAGCGACGGCTCGCTCATGCCCCATCTGCTGGCCTCTGCCACACGCGCCTACACGGGCTTGCTGCTGGGCGTGCTCACCGGCGTGGTGCTGGCATTGGCTGCCGGCCTGACCCGTACGGGCGAAGCCCTGATTGATGGCATTGTGCAAATCAAGCGTGCCGTGCCCACCCTGGCGCTGATTCCACTGGCCATCATCTGGCTGGGCATTGGTGAGGCCATGAAGGTGTTTCTCATCTTCACCGCCGTGCTCGTACCCGTGTATATCAACACCCACGCCGCCTTGCGCAGCATTGATATTGGCCATGTCGAACTGGCACAGACACTGGGCCTGTCGCGTGCCACCTTCATCCGCAAAGTGGCCCTGCCCGGTGCCCTGCCCGGCTTCTTTGTGGGCCTGCGCATGGCTGTAGCCCTGTGCTGGACGGCACTGGTCGTGCTGGAGCTGATCAACACCCAGACTGGCATTGGCTACCTGATGAACCGTGCCCGTGACTGGGGCCAGACCGATGTGATCGTGGTCGGCATCCTCATCTACGCACTGCTGGGCCTGCTCTCTGATGCTGCTGTGCGCCGCCTGGAAGCCCGTGTGCTGTCCTACCGGAGGTCGCTGGGCTCATGACCACAGACACCCTTCCCCTCGGCCAGGTCGAACTGCGCCAGTTCAGCCGCAGCTTTCAGCACAAGCGCATTCTGGACGCCATCGACCTGCACATTCCTGCAGGCCAGTTTGTGGCCCTGCTTGGTGAATCCGGTTCCGGCAAGACCACGCTGCTGCGTGCCGTGGCGGGGCTGGACAGCGATGCACACAGCACAGGTCTGGCGCAAGCCAGCGGCAATGTCTCCGTGCTCTTTCAGGACTCGCGCCTGCTGCCCTGGCTATCCGTCATGGACAACCTCACGCTGGGAATCGAGCAACAGCCCCATGTCCACGCACGTGCCCAGCATCTGCTTCAGGAAGTCGGCCTGGGCGACAAGGCCAGCGTCTGGCCCAGCACGCTGTCTGGCGGTCAGAAACAGCGCGCCGCACTGGCGCGCTCACTGCTGCGCGAGCCCCATGTACTGCTGGCCGACGAGCCCTTTGGCGCGCTGGATGCGCTGACCCGCATGCGCATGCAAAGCCTGCTGCTGCAGCTGGTAGAGCGCACCCATCCCACGGTGATTCTGGTCACCCATGACGTGGACGAAGCCCTGCTGCTGGCCGACCGCATTCTGGTCATACAGCACGGAAAGATCGCCCAGGACCACGACGTAGGCCTGCCCCAGCCCCGTCGCCCCGACCACCACCGCTTCATGCAGCTGCGTACCGAACTGCTGCGCAGCCTGGGCGTGGAAACCATAGCCCCCGCCCTTGCCTGAAGGAGTTTGCAACATGTCCCGACAACTGCACCTGAACCTTTTCCTCATGACCCGCGGCCATCACGAAGGTGCCTGGCGCCATCCTGCAGCCAATCCCAAGTCACTGACTGACCTGGAGCTGTACGTTGACGCTGCCCGGATTGCCGAAGCCGCCAAGTTTGATGCGGTGTTTCTGGCCGACAGTCTGGTCGGCCCTGAAAGCGGTCAGCTCACCTCCGGCACGCTGGAGCCGCTGACACTGCTGACTGCGCTTGCCACCAGAACGGAACGCATTGGCCTGATCGGCACTGCCTCCACCTCCTACAGCCACCCTTACACGCTGGCACGCCAGTTCGCCTCGCTGGACCACATCTCCAAGGGCCGTGCAGGCTGGAACATCGTCACGTCCTGGGCGCCACGCGCTGGTGAAAACTACGGCCTGAGCACCGACATTGAGCATGGTGACCGCTACCGCATTGCCAAAGAGTTTGTCGAAGCCGTGGATGCGCTGTGGCGCAGCTACCCTGCCAGCGCCATCGTGGACGATGCAGCCAGCGGCCAGTTTGTGGATATTGGGCAGATTCGCCCCGTCAACTACGCTGGCCAGCACATCCGCACCCGTGGCCCGCTGAATGTGCCCAGCAGCCCGCAGGGCCGCCCGGTGCTGGTGCAGGCGGGCCAGTCCGAAGACGGGCGCGCTTTTGCTGCCCAGTGGGCTGAGGCCATCTTTACCGCCCATGGCAGCAAGGCATCGGCGCAGGACTTCTACCAGGACATCAAAGGCCGCGCCCAGGCAACAGGCCGCCGCCCGGAAGACATCGTCATCCTGCCCGGCATCAGCGCTGCCATTGGCTCCACCGAATACGAGGCACGGCAGGTCTGGGAAGAGCTGGACAGCCTGACCAGCGTAGAAGTAGGCCTGACCCGCCTGTCCGCACGCTTCGGTGGAAACGACTTCTCGCACCTGCCACTGGATCGCAAGCTCAGCCGTGATGACTTCCCCGATCCCCATCTGGTCGAAGCCTCCAAGAGCCGTGCCATTGGCTATGTGGAAACCACGCTGCGCGATGGACTCACACTGCGCCAGCTGCTCAAGCGTCTGGCGGGTGCACGCGGCCACCTGGCGATTGCGGGCACGCCCGAGCAAGTGGCTGACACCATTGAAGACTGGTTCACCACCGGCGCTGCCGATGGTTTTAACGTCATGCCGCCCATCATCAACCAGCAGCTGGAACTGTTTGCCAGCGAGGTCGTGCCCATTCTGCGCAAGCGTGGCCTGTTCCGCAGCGACTACAGCAGCCACACGCTGCGCGGCCACTTCGGTCTGCAGGAGCTGCCTGCCGTGCACCACACAGCAGCGGCCCAGGCAAGCATCAAGGCGGCATAAGCCTTTCTCACGGCACAGCCATTGTGCTTGGCCGTGACTTTCAAAAAAATAGCTGCCAGCGCTTACTCGATAAGCGCTGGCAGGCAAAAAACTGCTACATCACAGCGGTACAAGAATGATGTTCATGCGCCCTGCGCTGCCACCTGCTGCGCCACCCATGCAGCCACATCCGCCAGACAGGCATCTTTGACCGCTCCCTCGGCACTGCTGCCAGCCAGATACGCCGTCACGATCCATGGCGCACCCTGGGGTGGGATCAAGAAGCCAATGTCGTTCGCATCCGTGGCATTGGTGCCGGTTTTATCGCCCACCTGCCACGATGCAGGCACACCCGCTTTCAGACGTTTGCCACCTGTGGTGTTGGCCAGCAACCATTGCCGCAACTGCTGGCGCGATGCCGTTGAGAGCGCCCCGCCCACCAAGAGCTTGTGCATGGTCTGTGCCATGGCACGGGGGCTGGTCGTGTCCAGCAACCCATCGCTGGAGGGGCGGTTGAGCGTTGGCTCATTGCGGTCCAGCCGTGTAACCGCGTCCCCCAGCTGGCGCGCATAGGCGGTCAGCGCTGCAGGGCCACCGTAGCTTTCCAGAATCAGATTGCCTGCTGTGTTGTCGCTGGTGGTGATGGTGGCCGCGCACAGCTCGCCCAGCGTCAGCCCCGGGCCATCGGCATGTTTTTCGGTGATGGGTGACCAGGGAATCAGCGCACTGCGCGGGTAGGCCATACGCCGCTGCAACGACTCCTGCCCTTGGTCGACACGGTGCAGCACCAGGGCACTGGCCAGCAGCTTGAAAGAGCTGAGCATCATGAAGCGTTCATCTTCGCGCCAGCCCCATTGCTGCCCGGTGGCAGTGTCCACAATGCTCACGCCCAGTCGCCCCTGTGCCTTCGCCTCCAGGGCCTGACAGTGCGCCTGCAAAGAGGCTGAACGGTGATCGGTTTTTGCGCTGGCACAGCCAGCCAGCAGGGTCAAACAAGCAGAAGTCGTAAACAGGCGGCGAGAGAGCATGAAGTTTTTCCAACCAAAAAACGCAGCAAAAAGCAGCGCTATTGTTGGCGATTCGCGCTATGCCCTGCCCTGTGTTGGCCCTACACGCTGGCGCTTTAACGCTTCGCCCCCGCCTGCAGCAGCAAAGCCTCGATCTGCCCATAGCCACGCTGGCGGGCATGCTGCAAGGGGGTGATACCTTCGGCATCTGCAATATGCGGGTCTGCCCCGGCCGCCAGCAGATCCTGCACGATCTGCACATGCTGCGGGCCGCCCTGGCCCAGCACAATGGCTTCCATCAGCGCCGTCCAGTGCAAGCGGTTGATGTGGTTCACATCTACCCCTGCGGCAATCAGCAGGCGCACCGTTTCCACATGGCCACGCTCCGCGGCAGGAATCAGGGCCGTGCCGCCATAGCGGTTCAGGCTTTGCAGGTCTGCACCGTGCTGCAGCGTCATCTTGAGAATTTCGTTGTGCCCACGTGCCCCCGCGTAGAGGTAGGGGCTGTCCTGTATCTGGTCCTTGGCGTTCACATCAGCCCCGGCGGCCATGAGCAGCCGCGCAGCTTCCACCTGGTTGTGGTGGGTCGCAACCAGCAGCGGTGTTTCGCCACGGCGGTTGCGTGCATCCACCTGCGCGCCTTGCTCCAGTGCTGCGCGCAGCTGCACCACATCGCCACGCTGCGCTGCCTCGTGCAGTGGCTGCGGCGGCGCACCGCCGCTGGCACTGGCGGTGGCAGACATCCACATGGCCAGCAGCACCCCCAAGGCCATTCCCCTGCGTTTCCAGAACATTGCCACGCTCCTCGTCAAACTTTGAACCGCATGCTGCTCAGCGGGCAGCCACCGCTTCTGGCAGCTGCCAGATCTCACCCTTGCGCACCACCTTGCGTGCATACGGTGCAGTCGCTACGGCAGCGGCTGCATTCGGGGCCTGCACCAGCACAAAATCTGCCGCATGGCCGGGCTGGAGGCCGTAGTCGGCCTTGCCCATCACCGCTGCGCTGGCATGCGTTGCCATGTCCAGCGCCACGCGCAGATCGGCATCGGTGTAAAAGCCTGAGCGATAGGCCACCAGCATGGCGCGCTGCAACATGTCGCCATTGCCAAAGGGCCACCAGGCATCCTGAATATTGTCATTGCCGCTGAACACCCGTACCCCGGCCTCGCGCAGCTTGAGCACTGGCGGAAAGCCATGGTTGCCCGGTGCATTCGTCATGATGGCAATGCCCGCCCGGGCCAGCACCTCCGCAATGCGCTGCAGTGCGGCATCGTCCAGATCCCCCAGGCCATAGGCATGGCTGACGGCCACACGCCCCTGCATGCCCAGTGCCTCGGTGCGCGCAGCAATGCGCTGCAGATCGGCCATGCAAATCTCACCGGGCTCGTGCAGGTGGATGTCTACCTTGGCGGCATGCCGCTCGGCCAGATCAAACACCACGTCCAGCTGCCCATCGGGGTCACCATCGAAAGTAGTGGGGTCAATGCCGCCCACCACCTGCGCCCCGGCACGCATGGCCTGATCCAGCACCTGCGCCGTGCCCGGGCAGCTCACCACGCCAGCCTGCGGGAAGGCCACCAGCTCTATCTCCAGCCACTGTTCCCACTTGGCATGTGCCTGCAGCACGGCTTCCAGATGCGTGAGCTGTGTGGTCGCGTCCACATCCACATGGCAGCGCATGGCCATGGTGCCAAACCCCGCGGCCTGCGCCATCAAGGCCTCAGCACGCGCCACCATGGGCCGGGCGGAGGCCAGCGCCTGTTTTTCCACCGCCAGACGCTCACGCAGGCTGCTCACGGGCTGGTGGGAATGCCAGCGGTCGCCCACAAAGCTTTTGTCCAGATGGATATGGCCATCCACAAACCCCGGCAGCAGCACATGGCCTGCCACATCCACCACCTCTGCATGCGGCAGCACTGGGCACTCGCTGGCCATGCTGGTAATACGCCCCTGCTGCACCGCCACATGCACAGGTGCGCCATCCATATCTACGGCGTTGATAAAAATGCGATCGTTCATGCATTCACTCCCCAACAGTAGCGGCACACCGCGCAGCACGCGCTGCTTGCGCCTTATGCATTGACCATACGCGAAACCGCATTGTGCTGCCCATGCGGGGTTGACGCGTTCACAGGTAGGTGAGCGAACCAGCAAGCACATACTGGCGCAAATATCAAGCAATCAAAAAACAGAGCTACCAGCGCTTACTACATAAGCGCTAGAGCCCAATTTGATGCGAATTTCTTTCAGATGCTGTCCCACAGCTGGGACACAGAACTGCCCAGCATGGCCAGACCCGAGAGCGTGAGCATCACCAGAATCAGCTGGCGAAAGGCGGCCTCACTCATGCCCTTGTAGGTATGCATGCCCAGCCAGGCTGGCACCAGCATGGCGGGAAGCAGCCATGCCAGCCAGTGCAGCACCGGGCCGGTAATCAGGCCGCGCTCCACATACAGCAGAGCCACCACGCACAGCATGGACAGGTTGAAGTTCTGAATCACCGCACGCTGTGTGTCTTTGGGAAAGCGGCGCAGGCTGCACCACAGCGTGGGAATCGTGCCCGTAAAGCCACCCAGACCACCCAGCACACCACCCGCCCAGCCCGCCACTGCATCGGCCACGCGCCCGCCATGCGTAATGGGGGGCAGGCGCTGCATCAGCAGCATGGTGGGGCACCAGATCAGCAGCAGCGCGCCCAGCCCGGCCTTGAACCAGAGCATGTTCAGCTGCGGCAGCAGCCACAAGCCCACGGGAATGCCTGCCAGCCCACCGAGCACAAACGGCAGCAGCTGCGGCCAGTGCGCACCCCGGCGCACGCTAAAGGCCGCGAGGATTTGCCCCGCCAGCGAACAGCACACGGCCAGCGCGGCAGCCACCTGCGGCTCCAGCACCCAGGCCCAGAACGACATAGCCACCATGCCAAACGCAAAGCCTGAAACGCCCTGCACAAAACCGGCGCACATGGCCCCGGCGACCACCACGATCAGCGTTGTCTCCACCGCCACTCCTGCTCTGATTTTTATAAGCGTGTTGATTGTCAGTGAGCCATGGTGATTCAGACAATGACAAAGTGATGGAACTTATAAAAGTGATAGCTGCCAGCGCTCGATGGGACTTCGTTAGAGGCCAAAAATGCTTAAATTCCGTACCCCCACCAGCGCCCCACCTGCGCGCAGTAAGCCACATAGTCCGCCCCAAACTTCTGGCGCAACACCGCTTCCTCCGGGCGAATCTGGTAGCGCTGCAGATAGCACACCAAGGCGGCGCACCACAGCACCCCACTCCACGTACCCAGCGCCAGCGACCACCCCAGCAAACCCAGCACAAAACCCAGATACATGGGATTGCGCGTCCAGCGGTAAATGCCACGCACCACCAGCGCCGAAGCGTTTTCCGGCGCCACCGGGCTTACCGTCGTTCGCGCCTGCCGGAAGGCCCAGACCCCGGCCACGCACACCGCCAGCCCGGCAGCACCAAATACCGCAGCCACAGCCCAACGCAACGGCGTCACCCACTGCATGGGCAGCAACGCCGATGTGCTCCAGATACCCGCAACCACCAATGCCACGAGCAACAGCGGCGGCAGCTTGAGTGCCAGCCAGCGCTGATCCCATGCCGCTTTCTGGTCCGAATGGTTCATGTTTACCCTCCTTGCGACTCCCCACCTCAAACCAAGCACACCGCCCAAACAAGAAGCAGCAAAGGCCCCCATCCCCACCTTCCCCCAGCGGGGGAAGGAGTGAAATACAACCCTCACCCCAACCCTCTCCCGCAAGCAGGCGAGGGAGTGCAAGGCACAGCGCTTGTGCCACCCCGCACGCCAGCTGTAAGACTGGCGTGCTTGGACATAAAAAAATCTGATTTCCGGCTGCCTGTTTGACCAGAGCGACGCAGGAGCGACGGGAGTTCAGCCGGACAAGCCGCCTGCAAGGCTCGCCTTTTCTTTCCCTCATTTCTTTTGGCGACGCAAAAGAAATGGGGTCGGCTGTCGGGCCGAAACCCGACCTCCTGCCTCAAACCAAGCACACCGCCCAAACAAGAAGCAGCAACGGCCCCATCCCCGCCTTCCCCCAGCGGGGGAATGTGTGAAATGCAGCCCTCTCCCCAACCCTCTCCCGCAAGCAGGCGAGGGAGTGCAAGGCACAGCGCTTGTGCCACCCCGCACGCCAGCTGTAAGACTGGCGTGCTTGGACATAAAAAAATCTGATTTCCGGCTGCCTGTTTGACCAGAGCGACGCAGGAGCGACGGGAGTTCAGCCGGACAAGCCGCCTGCAAGGCTCGCCTTTTCTTTCCCTCATTTCTTTTGGCGACGCAAAAGAAATGGGGTCGGCTGTCGGGCCGAAACCCGACCTCCTGCCTCAAACCAAGCACACCGCCCAAACAAGAAGCAGCAACGGCCCCATCCCCGCCTTCCCCCAGCGGGGGAATGTGTGAAATGCAGCCCTCTCCCCAACCCTCTCCCGCAAGCAGGCGAGGGAGTGCAAGGCACAGCGCTTGTGCCACCCCGCACGCCAGCTGTAAGACTGGCGTGCTTGGACATAAAAAATCTGATTTCCGGCTGCCTGTTTGACCAGAGCGACGCAGGAGCGACGGGAGTTCAGCCGGACAAGCCGCCTGCAAGGCTCGCCTTTTCTTTCCCCCATTTCTTTTGGCGACGCAAAAGAAATGGGGTCGGCTGTCGGGCCGAAACCCGACCTCCTGCCTCAAACCAAGCACACCGCCCAAACAAGAAGCAGCAACGGCCCCCATCCCCGCCTTCCCCCAGCGGGGGAAGGAGTGAATGCGGCCCTCACCCCTGCCCTCTCCCGCAAGCGGGAGAGGGAGCTATGCAGCGCATTGTCAGCAGCTTGGGGCAAGCTGCTACCGTGCTTCAATGCACGTGCGCAATATCCGGAATCGCCGCCATCAAGTCCTTGGTGTACTGGTGCTGCGGATCATCCAGCACGGCCTGCGCATCGCCCACTTCCACCAGCTGGCCGCGCTGCATGACGCCGATGTCGTCGCACATATGGCGAATCACGGCCAGGTTGTGGCTGATGAGCAGATAAGTCAGGCCAAACTCTTCCTGCAGATCACGCATCAGGTTGAGCACCTGGGCCTGCACGGATACGTCCAGCGCCGAGGTGGGCTCGTCACAGATGATGAACTCCGGCCTGCTGGCCAGTGCGCGCGCCACGGCGATGCGCTGGCGTTGGCCGCCGGAGAACTGGTGCGGGTACTTCTTGGCGTCGTCCGGCTTCATGCGCACGCGGTGCAGGGCTTGCTGCACACGTTCGGCGGTTTCTTCCTTGGACTGCGTAATGCCCAGCACTACCAAGGGCTCGGCAATCAGCTGCTCCACCGTCCAGCGTGGGTTGAGGCTGGCGTACGGGTCCTGAAAAATCATCTGAAAGCGGCGGCGCATGGCCACGGTCTGTGCGGCGGCGCTCCACTTGTCTACACCGTCAAACAGGATGGTGCCGCTGGTGGGGCGGGTCAGCCCCGCAATCATGCGTGCCACGGTGGATTTGCCGGAGCCAGATTCGCCCACCAGCCCAAAGGTCGTGCCTTTGCGGATGTTGAAGCTCACATGGTCTGCGGCCTTGAGGATTTTTTGGTCCTGGCGTGCGAGCACACGGGCCAGCCAGCCGCCAGAGAGGTCGTATTCCTTGCACAGGTCTTGAACCTCGACCAGCGGGCGTGCAGCGGCAGCCGCAGGGTCTGCGGGCTTGGGCGTCCACGGCACCGCTTTGACCACGGGCCCACCGCCCACTTCAGGCACAGGCAGGCGTTCCACGCGCTGGTGCACGCTGGGAATGGCTGCCATGAGCACCTGGGTGTAGGGGTCACGCGGGGCGTCCAGCACCTGGCGTACATGGCCGGTCTCCAGCACGCGACCGTGGTACATGACCATGACGCGGTCGGCTGTCTCGGCAATCACGCCCATGTCGTGGGTGATCAGCATGGCGGCAGCGCCGCGCTCCTTACAGACCTTGCGCAGCAGCTGGATGATCTGCGCCTGCACGGACACATCCAGCGCCGTGGTGGGCTCGTCCGCAATGATGAGTTCCGGCTCTGCGCACAGTGCCAGCGCAATTGCCACGCGCTGGCGCATGCCGCCGGAGAACTGGTGCGGGTACTGCCCCATGCGTTCCTTGGCATGCGGAATTTCCACTTCTTCCAGCAGCGCCAGCGCACGTGCCTCGGCTTCTTTTTCGCTCACAGGCAGGTGGGTGCGAATGGTTTCCACCAAGTGCCAGCCCACGGTATAGACCGGGTTCAGGCTGGTGAGCGGGTCCTGGAAGATGGTGCCAATGCGCTTGCCACGAATGCGGCGCAGATCTTCACCACGCAGCTGGTCAATGCGCTGGCCTTGCAGTTCGACCGTACCGCCGGAAATGCGGCCCGGGTGCTCGATCAGGCCGGTGATGGCAGAGCCCGTCATGGACTTGCCCGCGCCGGACTCGCCCACCACGCCCAGGATTTCTCCTGGCCAGATGTCAAACGACACATCGTGCAGCACATGCACCGGGCCTTTGTGGGTGTCAAACGTCACGCTCAGATTGCGCACCCGCAGCACGGGCGTGCCGCCTGCTGCACCATCAGCAGGCACGGGGGATGGAGTGTCTGTGTGCATCTTCATTGCAGCTTGGGGTTGAGAGCGTCACGCAGCCAGTCGCCCACCAGGTTGACCGACAGGGCCAGCGCCAGCAGCACCAGCCCGGGGAACATCAGAATCCACCACTCGCCCGAGAACAGAAAGCCCTGACCAATGCGGATCAGCGTACCCAGCGAGGGGGCCGTGGGGGGCAGGCCCACGCCCAGATAGGACAGCGTGGACTCCGCCACGATGGCCTGCGCAAAGCTGATAGTGGCAATGACCAGAATGGGGGCCAGCAGATTGGGCAGGATGTGCCTGGCCAGAATGGCCGTGCGGCTGCGCCCGATGAGCTGGGCAGCCAGCACATAGTCTTTCTGCTTTTCCACCATGACCGCGCCACGCACGGTGCGCGCGTACTGCACCCAGTCAGACAGGCCGATGGCAATGATGATGACGTACACGGCCATGTCGTCGCGGTAGCCCTCGGGCAGCATGCCGCGTGCAATACCGAAGATCAGCAGCGCCACCAGAATCACGGGGAAGGTGAGCTGCACATCGGCAATGCGCATGAGCATGGTGTCAAACCAGCCACCGGCATAGCCCGCAATCAGGCCCAGTGGCACGCCAATGATGAGCGACAGCGCCACAGCAGCCACACCCACAATCACCGACATGCGCAGGCCGTAGAGGATGGCGGAGTACACGTCACGCCCCTGGTCATCGGCACCCAGCGGGTAGAACATCTCACCCATGCCCTGGCTCCAGGGGGGCGTGAAGGCATCCATCAAGTCCAGATTGGCAGGTTCAAACGGGTTGTGCAGCGCCAGCAGCGGTGCAAATACAGTGGCCAGCACCAGCAGAGCCATCACGCCAGCGGCTACCTGCACCAGACGCGATCGAGCAAAGGCGCGCTTGACGGGCGAGTCACTGGCTTTCCAGCCCGTAGGTTTTACGGAATCAGTCATTTGCGGGCCCCTTATTTCTTACGCAGGCGGGGGTCCACCAGCACATACAGAAAATCCACGAACAGGTTGATCACCACGTACAGCAGGGCGATGAACATCAGATAGGCCGCAATCAAAGGCACATCCACGCCCTGCACGGACGAGATGAACAGCAAGCCCACGCCCGGCCACTGGAACACGGTTTCCGTAACGATGGCAAAGGCAATCAGCGAGCCAATCTGCAAGCCTGCAATGGTGATGACGGGAATCAGCGTATTGCGCAGCGCATGGCCAAAGTACAGGCTTTTGTCATGCAGGCCGCGCGCACGGCCAAAGCGGATGTAGTCCGAGCGCAGCACTTCCAGCATCTCGGCACGCACCAGCCGCATGATCAGCGTCATGTTGTAAAAGCCCAGCGTGATGGCAGGCAGGATCAACGCCGCCCAGCCCGACGCCGTGAGAAAGCCGGTTTCCCAGCCGCCAATATTGACGGTCTGCCCCCGCCCGAAGGACGGCAGCCAGCGCAACTCTACGGCAAACACATAGATCAGGCCAATGCCAATCAGAAACGTGGGCAGCGACACACCCACGAGCGAGACGGTCATGATGGTGCGCGAGAGCCAGCCATCCTTGCGGATGGCGGTGTACACGCCCAGCACAATGCCCACCAGCAGTGCCAGCACCGAAGCCGTCAGCGCCAGCTCCAGCGTGGCGGGCAGGCGCTCGGCAATCACCTCGGCCACAGGGCGCTTGAGGCGGTAGGAAATGCCCAGGTCCCCATGCAACACCTTGCCCACATAGGACAGGTATTGCAGCGGAACGGGCTTGTTAAACCCCAGCTCTTCGACCAGGGCTTCACGCTCTTGCAGCGTGGCATCTTCGCCCAGCAAACTGATGGTGGGGTCGCCAATGTGGCGAAACACCATGAAGGAAATGAACGAGACGGCCAGCAGTACCAATACTGACTGGCCCAGTCTGCGCAGCAGATGGACCAGCATGGGCTTACTTGGCGTTCTTGTTGATCTTTACGTCCTTGAAGTGCAGCGTGTTGTCAGGGTGCACGGGAACGTCGATGGACTTGACCGAAGCGAAGTGGATGACCTGGTCATGCAGCGGAATGTAGAAGCGCTCTTTCTGCACCACGTCCCAGATCTGCTTGATGGTGTCATTGCGCTTGGCCACATCGCTCTCGGAAGACAGCGAGATGATCTTGGCATCCACCTCAGGATTGCTGTAGCCGGTGGCGTTCTGCGCCCCACGGCCTTCCTTGCCACGGGTGGCAACCAGGAAGTCAAAGATATAGGCCGAGTCATAGGTGGGCACGCCCCAGCCGTAGAGGTAGAAGTCGCTGTCGGCATTCACGATGGAGACGCTGTGCTGCGCAATGGGGCGCGAGGACACTTCCGTCTTGATACCAATGCGCCCCAGAAAGCCCGCAATGGCAGTGCTGATGGCCTCGTCATTCACATAGCGGTCATTGGGCGAGTGCAGTGTGATGGCGAAGCCATCGGGATAGCCAGCCTCCTTGAGCAGCTGCTTGGCCTTGTTGATGTCAGCCTTGTTGTAGGCCGCCATGCTCTTGTCATAGCCGTTGACAAAGGGAGGGGCCATCACACCCGAGGGGTTGGACAGACCTCGCATCACCGAACGCTTGATGGCATCGCGGTCAATCGCCAGTTCAATGGCTTCGCGCACCTTGGGGTCGGCCAGCGGGTTCTTGCCCTTGACGTTGCTGGACTTGAGCTCTGCCGCGCCCACGTTCAGGCCCAGGAAGATGGAGCGGTTTTCAGGCCCTTCGTTGATGCGCAGCTTGCTGTCCTGCTTCAGGCGCGCCACGTCCTGCGCGGGAATGTCCTGGGCAAAGTCCACTTCACCCGACAGCAGTGCAGCCACGCGTGTGGCGGGTGACTTGATGGGCAGATAGACCAGCTCGGTCACATCACCCACCTGGTCCTTGCCCCAGTAGTTGGGGTTTTGCTTCATCACCGTCTTGCTGTCGATTTCACGCGAAGCCAGCATGAAAGCGCCTGTGCCGTTGACCGCGCGGGTCGCACCGTTTTCCTGCTTGCTGTTGGGGTCCTGGGTTTCCGTGGCGTTGTTCTTCTTGGCCCAGTCCTCGCTCATGATGAAGAGGTTGGTCAGGTTGTTCGGGAAGATCAGGTTCGGGCCCTTGGTCTTGACGTGCACGGTCAGGTCATCCACGGCCTTGATGCTGTCCACCGAAGCCAGCAGCGACTTGACCTGTGCATTGGGGCCACGTGCGCGGTTGAGCGAGAAGACCACATCCTTGGCCGTCAGCGGCGTGCCGTCATGGAACTTGACGTTAGGGCGCAGCTTGAACTCCCAGACCGTGGGGTCGCTCTCCAGCATCTTCCACTCGGTCGCCAGCAGGGGCTTGAGCTTGCCATCGGCCGTGCGGTTGACCAGCGTCTCATACATCTGGTGCATGAGCACAAAGTTGGTGCCGGTATTGAACACATGGGGGTCCAGCGTGGTCACATCGGCCGAGCGCGACCAGCGCACCGTTTCAGCCTGTACCAGTGCTGCAGAAGTGAGCAGGCCTGCGGCCAGCAATGCGGTACCCAGAGTCTTCAGAATCATGTGTGTCTCCTCAGTCAGGTGAAAGTGTCGGTATGCCACGGACGGTGCGTACATAGCCCTAGGGCTTTGCCTAGCGATGCAAAAACTGCGCCGCTTGTCGCTTCTTGCTTTTTCTGCTCATGTTTATAGCGAGAAGCACCTGAATTCACGCAAAAAGCGCACAACTTGCTTGCCTTCACGCAAAAAATCTTGTTTCGCCTGCACAGGCGTTGTATGCGCGCATGCGAGACAATGGCGGATTCGCTGCTTGCCAATGACAGCGCTGCTGCACAGTGCCGGGCAAGCATGTTGGCTTTGCCTTTTCTTCCGAGGGCCTGCTGGCCCACTTTGCTGCATGCAAGCTACCCGCATCATTGCCATACGCCACGGCGAAACCGCCTGGAACGTGGACGCCCGCATCCAGGGGCATCTGGACATTCCTCTCAACGACATCGGCCTGTGGCAGGCCGAGCGCGCAGGTGCTGCGCTGGCGGATGAGCGCCTGGATGCCATCTACAGCAGCGACCTGCAGCGCGCACTGAGTACGGCGCAGGCTGTAGGCCAGACCACAGGCTGCCCCGTACAGCCCGATGCAGGCCTGCGCGAGCGCTGCTTTGGCAGCTTTGAGGGGCACACCTTCAAGGAAGTCGAGGCCGAGCAGCCCGAGCAGGCCCTGCGCTGGCGCAAGCGCGATCCGGACTTCGTGCCCGATGGCGGCGGCGAATCGCTGGCCATGCTGCGCAGTCGCATTCAGCATACGGTAGACCGCCTGGCCTCGCAGCACATGGGCGGCCAGATTGCACTGGTGG
Source organism: Comamonas kerstersii (assembly GCF_002056725.1). Lineage (NCBI taxonomy): Bacteria > Pseudomonadati > Pseudomonadota > Betaproteobacteria > Burkholderiales > Comamonadaceae > Comamonas > Comamonas kerstersii. The sequence continues at coordinate 765,775 of NZ_CP020121.1, forward strand.
CCCACGGCGGCGTCATGGACATGCTCTACCGCCTGGCCACCCGCCAGGACTTGCAGGCCCCCCGTACCTGGGAGCTGCACAACGCAGCCATCAACCGTCTGCTGTGGACACCCGAAGGGCTGACGCTGGTGGGCTGGGGGGATGTGGCCCATCTGCAGGGGCAAGGCGTGCGTGATGAGTTGCTGAGCTAAGCACGCTCCCATAAAACAAGCGGCCAGCGTTTGAATTGACAGGATTTCAGAAAGAAAAATATCTGAAACCTTTATTTTTCAAGCGCTGGCCGCTTTTCTTTTCAGAGCATCAACCCTTCCACGGCGTGCCGTCAGCCGCCAGGGTTTCGCCCTTTTTCTGCACGATCAGGCCATAGCACTCGGGGTGGCGGTGCAGGTCAAAGTTGAACGTGGTGCGCTTGTAGACGGCGCAGAAGTCCAGATCTGCACGGCCCAGCACCACTTCGTCATCCTTGGTGATGCAGCGCGCCACGACTTCGCCGCTGGGGGCCACCATCAGGCTGCCTGCAATGCTGTCCACACCCTCTTCCACCCCGCCCTTGGCCACGCTGGCCACCCAGCAGCCGTTCTGGTAGGCCCCGGCCTGCACAGAGAGCTGGTTGTGGAACAGCGACAGATCATCGTGCTGCGGCGCGGGTGCGTTGTGTACGGGCGTGTTGTAGCCAATAAAGATCATCTCCGCGCCCTGCAGCGCCATGACGCGGTAACTCTCGGCCCAGCGGCGGTCGTTGCACAGCGCCATGCCCATGGTGCCGCCAAAGGCCTGGTACACACCAAAGTGTTTGCCGGGTGTGAAGTAACGTTTTTCCAGATGCTGGAATTTGCGCCAGGGCTCGTGCTCGAAGTGACCGGGCACGTGGATCTTGCGGTACTTGCCCACAATCTGGCCGCGCTTGTCCACGAGGATGGCGGTGTTGTACTGCATGAGCTGGCCCTCTTCCTCCGCCAGCTCGGCATAGCCCAGGTAAAAGCCAATGCCCAGATCGCGTGCCAGCTCGAACAGCGGCATGGTGTCGCGGCCGGGCATTTCGCGCTCGTAGTAGCTGTGCAGCTCGGCCTGATCTTCGATGTACCAGCGCGGGAAAAAGGTGGTCAGCGCCAGCTCGGGATAGACAATAACATCCGCGCCCAGGCTCTTGGCCTCGCGCATCATTTCACACAGACGCTTGACCACGCTGGCACGCGAATCGGCTTTCTGCACGGGCCCCAGCTGGCCCAGGGCAACATTGACAATACGGCTCATTTTTAACTCTCCCTTTGATAGCTGCCAGCGCTTGCTACATCTGCGCTAGCAGCCAATTTCTTTCAAAACTTCTTAGCTGTTCGCTGCTTCCAGCAGCACCTGCAGCAGCACATTCGCGCCCTGCTCCAGCTGGTGGGCATCGGTGTGCTCACGCACGTTGTGCGACAGGCCACCGGCGCTGGGCACAAACACCATGGCGGTCGGGCAGATGCGCGCCAGCATCTGCGCGTCATGGCCTGCGCCGCTGGGCATGCGCAGCGTGGACAGGCCCAGCGCCTGCGCGTGCTGCTCCACGCGGTGCACCAGCTGTGCGTCAAAGGCCACCGGTTCAAAGTCCGCCAGCTGGCGGTGGCTGAACTGCACACCTTGCTGGGCAGCCAGCCCCCGTGCAAAAGCCAGCACCTCAGCCTGTGCATCGCGCAGGCGCTGGCCGTCGGTATTGCGCAGGTCCACGGTCATCAGCGCTTCGCTGGCAATCACATTGATCAGATTGGGCTTGAGCTGTACGGCCCCCACGGTGCCCAGCTGGCGGCCGCCGTAGCGCTGCACCAGATCGGCCACAAAGGCCGCCACGCGCATGGCGCACATGCCTGCGTCATGGCGCAGTGCCATGGGCGTGGTGCCTGCGTGGTTGCTGGTGCCCTGAAAGTGCAGCTCCATCCAGCAGATACCCTGCACACCTTCGACCACACCAATGTCTACGCCCTGCTGCTCCAGCACCGGGCCTTGTTCAATGTGCAGTTCCACAAAGCGGTGCACCTTGGGTGCGCCCACGGGGGCTGAGCCTGCGTAGCCAATGCGCTGCAGTTCATCACCCAGGCGTGCGCCGTTGTCCACAGCTTGGGTGGCCAGCGCTGCTTCGAGCGGCATGCCACCCACCATGACCAGGCTGCCCAGCATGTCCGGCTGAAAGCGTGCACCCTCCTCGTTGGTGAAAAACGCCACCTGCAAGGCACGGCGCGTGCGCAGCCCCGCATCGCGCAGCGTGGCCACCACTTCCAGCCCAGCCATCACGCCATAGTTGCCGTCATACAGGCCGCCGGTGCGCACGGTGTCGATATGGCTGCCCGTCATCACGGGCAGGGCGTCGGCCTCCGTGCCCGCATAGGTGGCGACCACGTTGCCAATCGCGTCAATCTGCACCTCCATGCCCAGATCGCGCATCTGCTGCACGGTCCAGTCGCGGGCAGCTTGGTCGGCATCGCTGAGCGCCAGGCGGTTGGTGCCGCCGCCTTCGAGCGCACCACACTGGCCCAGATCACGCAGGCGCTGCAACAGGCGCGCACCGTCAATGCGCAAAGTGTTCAGATCGCTCATGCACGCTCCTTGGCACGGGCGGCCACGGCTTCGGCGCTTTCGCCCACCAGCTGTTCGTACAGCGCGGGGTCGGTCGCAGCTTCAGAGCCAAAGAACAGAATGCGGCTGTCGGCATTCAGGCCCAGCGTCTGCCTGGCAGCATCGCTCTGGCTGGCGGCAATGGCGGCCGCCACTCCGGCTACGGCAGATTCACCGGCGACGATCACTGGGTCGCTGCCCAACGGGTGGGCCAGCAGGCGCATGGCCGCCACGGCGGCATCGTCAGGAATCACGCAGAAGACATCTGTGCCTTTTTCCAGAATCTCCCAGGCCAGGTGCGAGACCTCACCACAGGCCAGGCCTGCCATCAGCGTGTCGATATCACCCGTCACCGCCGTCAGCTGCCCGGCCTTGGCGCTTTGCGTCAGGCAGTCGGCCTTGTCTGGCTCCACCACCACATAGATGGGGCGGTCACCCGCATCACGCTCCCAGAAGTAGCCGCAGACGGCGGCGGCCAGTCCACCCACCCCAGCCTGCACAAAGATGTGCGTGGGGCGCTCAGGCAGCTGCTGCGCGGCTTCTTCCACCATGAGCTGGTAGCCCTGCATCACATCGCGCGGCACCTCCATGTAGCCGGGGTAGGAGGTGTCAGAAATCACAAAACGGCCGTACTGCTTGGCATCCAGATCGGCCTGGCGCACGGCATCGTCATAGTTGCCTGCCGTGCGCACCACCTGTGCGCCGTATTGCGCAATGGCCTCCTTGCGACCTTCGCTGACGGTGGCGTGGATGTAGATCACGCACTGGCAGCCAAACAGCTGCGCACCCCATGCCACGGAGCGGCCGTGGTTGCCATCGGTAGCGCAGGTGACGGTGATGCCACCGCACAGGGCACGCAGCTCGGGCGTGAGCAGGTCTTGCGTGGTGAGCGTGCGGCCCAGCTGGGCACCCAGCTCACGGCACAGCAGACGAGCCACCGCATAGGCTCCACCCAGCGCCTTGAAGCTGCCCAGGCCAAAGCGGCTGCCTTCATCCTTGTAGTGCACGCTGGCTACGCCCATGGCCTGTGCCAGTGCGGGCAGGCTGTGCAGTGGCGTGACGGCATAGCCCTGCCATTGCGTGAGTTCGCGCTGCGCCAGCGCCAGCGCATCAGCGCCCAGAATTTCACTGCGGCGCGCGCCATAGGGGGTCATGCGGTTGGCTGCCGGATTGGCCAGGCATTCAACGGTCAGGGAGGGGAGTACGGAAGCAGTCATACAGGCTTTCGGTCAGGAAAAAAGAGGTTGCATACAGGCCGCAGCCTTCACAGCTGCGGCTCCAGATCGTTCAAGGCCACATGCAGCCGTTCAATGCGCGCCAGCCGCTCCTGCGTGGCGTTGCGCAGCTGCTGCGCCAGCGTGGCGGCCAGAAAGTTCACCAGGCTGACGCCACAGACATAGGAATCAAACAGGCCCTGCTGGCTGCTGGCACCGCAGCGCAGCACCACCTGCGCCTGCATGGCCAGTGCAGATACGGGCGCATCGGTCAGCACCACGGTCTGGGCACCCACGGTGCGTGCTGCTGCCAGCACCTGCGGCAGGCGTGTGCTGCGGCGGCGAAAGTCCACGGCCAGCACCACATCCTTGTCGCTGGCGCAGGCCAGCAGATCCGCCTCGCGCCCGGCCGCGTCGTTGAGCGTGAGCACCTCAGGCCGCACCTGGGCCAGCAGCGACTGCGCATAGAACGCCGTCAGGTGGCTGTGGCGATAGCCCACCACCCAGACCTTGCGTGCCTTGCGCAGCAGGGCCAGTGCGGCTTCCAGCTGTGCCTGGGGCACGGCTTCTGACCATTCCTGCAGGCGTGCGGCATCCAGCTGCAGATGCGCCTGAAACTGCTGACCCACGCTGTCGCTGCTGCGCTTGCCCTGCATGCGGGCCAGCGGTGACTGCTGCTCCTGTGCCTGGCGCAGCGCATGGCGAAACTCGTCATACCCGGCGTAACCCAGACTGCGGAAAAAACGGGCTGCGCTGGACTTGGATGTGCCAGCCAGATGGGCCAGCTCCGTGGCCGAGTAGCCCAGCAGCTCGCGCTGGCGTGCCAGCACGACGTCGGCAATCTTTCGCTCTGCATCAGACAGCGCGCCATAGACATGGCGAATGCGTGATTCCAGCGTGGTAGCAGTGGCGGTGTGCGTCATACAAAAGGCCTTGTGTCTCCAACGTGGTGCGCCGCACCAACATGGAGACGGTCTGCACCAACTTCTGAAACTTTTGTGCCAGTTTCTTGAAATACTGGCACTTTGGTTTCATGCTCAGCACCTGGAATGCAAAAGCAATGCCTGTTTGCACGCATTGCCCCCTTCCTTGTGAATCAAGGCTTTGTCACCGTTTTTGTATACAGCGGTGCAACCAGCGCCCACGCACTGAAACAGCCCAGCACCACCGCTGAAACTCAGATTTCAAAAAGCTGGCACGGTCTGTGCTCAGAGCACTCCATCTGAAATTTTTTGTTCCACGGAGTGTTCAACATGTCCCTGACCCGCCGCCTTTTTGCCGTCAGCGCCGTTGCTGTGACTGCCCTGACCGTTGCTTCCGGTGCCTACGCCCAGGAAGACAAGTCCCTGCAAAACATTCTGGACAAGAAGTCCATCGCACTGGGCATTCCTACCGACTACCCACCGTATGGCTACATGGGCCCTGACTTCAAGCCCACCGGCATGGACGTGGCCGTGGCGCAGCTGATTGCCGACAAGCTGGGCGTGAAGGCCGAGCTGGTGCCCGTGAGTACCCCCAACCGCATTCCCTACCTGCAGTCCAAGAAGATTGATCTGATCGTCTCCTCCCTGGGCAAGAACGAAGAGCGCGCCAAGGTGATCGACTTCACCGTGGCCTATGCCCCCTTCTTCCAGGCCGTGTTCGGCCCCAAGGACGTGGAGATCAAGAGCTTTGAGGATCTGGGCGGCAAGACCCTGTCCGTGACACGCGGCACCATCCAGGACGATGCCCTGCAGGAGCTGGCCCCCAAGACACTGAAGATTCAGCGCTTTGAAGACGACAACTCCACCATGGCGGCCTTCATGAGCCAGCAGACCCAGTTTGTGGCCGTGGGTGCTGCCGTAGCCGCTGCTGCGCTCCAGAAGAACCCCAAGGTGCAGGCGGAGTACAAGCTGCTGATCAAGGATTCGCCCAACTACATCGGCGTGCGCAAGGGTGAAACCGAGCTGCTGAACAAGGTCAACGACATCCTGCGCACCGCCAAGACCGACGGAACCATTGAAGCCTATTCGCAGAAGTGGCTGGGTCGCGGTGCGGGCAACCTGCCTGACTGATCCATCGCTGCGCCGTCACCCCTGACTACGCTGCCGCACCGGGGATGACACAGCTGCGAACCTGAACGCGCAGGCACGGACTGCCTGCGCCCCAGTGGGTGCAAGGCCCACACCGTTTTCCGGATTCCGTTTTCACAAGAGTTGCCCATGACCATGGATTTCTTACCAGTGCTGGCCAATTGGCCAATGCTGCTCAAAGGGCTGCTGCTCACCCTTGTGCTCACCGCCTTTGCACTGCCCATGGGCGTGATGCTTGGCATTGCCTGCGCCTGGGCCCGCCTGCATGCCGGGCTGGCGGTGCGCACGCTGGTCGCCACCTATGTGGAGGTGTTTCGCAACACCCCGTTCATCATCCAGCTGTTTTTTCTGTTCTTCGGCCTGCCCTCCATGGGCGTGCGCCTGTCGCCAGAGACCGCCAGCATTCTGGCCATGACGCTGAACCTGGGCGCCTATGCCTGCGAGCAGATCCGCGCTGGCATTGAAGCCACGCCGCGCGGCCAGCTGGAAGCGGCCATGAGCCTGGCCCTGAACCGCTGGCAGACCTTTACCCGTGTGGTGCTGCCCCCTTCACTGGGCCGCGTGTGGCCCGCGCTCACGGGCCAGATGATCATCGTGATGCTGGGCTCTGCCGTGTGCAGCCAGATCTCGACCGAAGAGCTGTCCTACGCCGCCAATCTGATCTCCAGCCGCACCTTCCGCAGCTTTGAAAGCTACATCGTCGTCACGCTGGTGTACCTGATGCTGGCCGTGCTGCTGCGCCAGTTCCTGGTGTGGATCGGCCCCCGCTTTATCTTTGGCCGCCGCCGCGCCTGACCCGGAGAGACACCATGGTTGAATTCACCTTCTGGGACATTGCCTACCAACTGCTGCTGGCCCTGCGCTGGACGGTAGCGCTGTCCGTCATCGCCTTTGTCTGCGGCGCACTGCTGGGTCTGGGTCTGCTGGTGCTGCGCCTGTCCAAGCTGCCCGGCGCCACCCGCTGTGTGAGCCTGTATGTGCAGATCTTTCAGGGCACGCCGCTGCTGATGCAGATCTTTCTGACCTACTTTGGTCTGGCGCTGATCGGCATCGACACCTCGCCCCTGCTGGCTGCCAGCGTCTGCCTGACGCTGTACTCCGCCGCCTATCTGAGTGACATCTGGCGCGGCTGCGTGGAATCCGTGCCCCGTGGCCAGTGGGAAGCCTCGGCCAGCCTGGCCATGAGCTTTACCGAGCAGCTGCGCCACGTCATCCTGCCGCAGGCCATGCGTCTGGGCATTGCGCCCACCGCCGGTTTTGTGGTGCAGATCATCAAGGGCACAGCGCTGACCAGCGTGATTGGTTTTATCGAAATCACCAAGGCTGGCCAGCTGATTGCCAACGCCACGTTTGAGCCCTTCCTGGTCTACGGCTGCGTAGCCGCCCTGTACTTTGCCCTGTGCTTTCCACTGTCGCTGTGGAGCCAGCGCCTGGAGCGCCGCCTGCGCCCCCAACGTTCCTGAATCTGAGACCTATGACTGCACCTGTTTCCTCCCCTCCCATCCTGCCACTGGTCGATATCCGTGGTCTGCGCAAACGCTACGGCAGCAATGAAGTGCTCAAGGGCGTAGACCTGCAGATCCAGCGCGGCGAAGTGGTCTCTATCATCGGCAAGAGCGGCTCCGGCAAGAGCACGCTGCTGCGCTGCATCAACGGCCTGGAAGTCTTTCAGGAAGGCCAGCTGACGGTGCACGGCCAGCCCCTGCAGGCCGACAACCCGCAGGCCATGCGCGAGCTGCGCAAGAACGTGGGCATGATCTTCCAGAGCTTCAACCTGTTTCCGCACCTGTCGGTCGGCCGCAATGTGATGCTGGCCCCCACGCTGGTCATGGACCAGCCCAAGGACGTGGCGCGCAGCAATGCCGAGCGCCTGCTGGCGCGTGTGGGTCTGGCAGAAAAGTTTGATGCCATGCCCGACCAGCTCTCGGGCGGGCAGCAGCAGCGCGTGGCCATTGCCCGTGCACTGGCCATGGACCCGGAAATTCTGCTGTGTGACGAAGTGACCTCGGCACTCGACCCCGAGCTGGTCGGCGAAGTGCTCAGCGTGGTGGAAAGCCTGGCCGAGCAGGGCATGACCCTGGTCATGGTCACGCATGAAATGAACTTTGCACGCAAGGTGAGCGACCAGGTCGTCTTTATGCACCAGGGCAAGGTGCATGAAATGGGCCCTCCCGAGGAACTGTTTGGCACCCCCAGGACACCGGAGCTGCGGCAGTTTCTGGGCATGAACACGCATTAAAAGCACGCCAACAAACGCTTAAAACTCCTAAAAACAAAGCGGCTAGCGCTTGTGTTTGCTTGATTTCAGATACAAAACCATCTGAAACCCACAAATATTCAGCGCTAGCCGCTTCAGTTTTTGAAAAGTTCTTTACGCCGCGCGTGCGTAGGTCGAGGTAAACGATGCCTTGGCAATGGTGTTGGCGTTGATCATGAAGCCGCCCACTGCCGTGGTCGCGTCTTCGGGAATATCGAGCCTGTCCACCGACAGCGCATGCACCGTGAAGATGTAGCGGTGGGGTTTGTCACCCGGTGGCGGGCACATGCCACCCCAGGCGTAGATGCCATAGTCATTGCGCATCTGGCGTGCGCCGTCGGGCAGGTTGGCGCCGCTCTTGTCTCCGGCGTTGGCCTTAAGTTCTGTGACACTGGCGGGAATATTGATCACCATCCAGTGCCACCAGCCCGAGCCCGTCGGTGCATCGGGGTCATACACGGTCACGGCAAAGCTCTTGGTGCCTTCGGGTGCGCCGCTCCACTGCAGCACGGGCGACTGGTTGGCACCGCCGCAGCCGAACATGTCGGACTCAAACACGGGGGCGATGCTGCCGTCTGCGGGAATGTCGGGGCTGGTCAGTTGAAAGCTGCTCATGTCTCTGTGGCTCCTTATCACATCAGTCATCAGACCCGCAAAGTATGCCCTGCCGCTCGGCCCCTGCAAGCCATGGCATGCACAAAGCAGCTACTGCGGCGATACTTGCCCCCATGCCCGGGCACTGCCCCCGGCCCATTTTGACAACGCTTTTCTGTACTGCCATGCGCCTGCTGCTTGCCCTGCTTCTGCCGTTTTCCGTGTTCTTCACCATTGGCCGCCCCTTTGCCGGGCTGCTGTGCCTGATTTTGCAGATCACCCTGATTGGCTGGGTGCCTGCTGCCATCTGGGCCGTCTATGCGTTGAGCCAGTACAAGACCGACCAGAAGATCCAGCGTGCACTGGGCGATCGCCAGTAAGCACAGCCCATGAAAAAAGGAGCGCCAAGGCGCTCCTTTTTGTTGCTCCGACTGCTGCGCAGCGCTTACAGCTCACCATAGCTGTGCAGGCCAGACAGGAACATATTCACGCCCAGGAAGGCAAAGGTGGTGATGGCCAGACCCACCAGCGCCCACCATGCCGATACCGTGCCGCGCAGGCCCTTCATCAGGCGCATGTGCAGCCAGGCAGCGTAGTTCAGCCAGACGATGAGTGCCCAGGTTTCCTTGGGGTCCCAGCTCCAGTAGCCGCCCCAGGCTTCTGCGGCCCACAGCGCCCCCAGCACGGTGGCAATGGTGAAGAAGGCAAAGCCCACGGCGATGGACTTATACATCACATCGTCCAGAATTTCATAGCTGGGCAGACGTGATGCAATCTGTTTGCGTGCTGCCAGAATGGCCGCCACGATCAGGGCAGAAATGCCAAAGTACACAATCCAGTAGCTGCCACCCATTTCCTGGCTCTGGCGGAAAGCCAGCGGCTCAAAGCACAGGGCCACGCCCAGCAGCCACAGCGGTGCCAGCTTGTACCACCGCGTCTCCTGCGCCTGTTGCTTGATCAGATAGGCAAAGGCCACCATGGCCGCCAGCGCAAAAGTGCCATAGCCAATAAAGTTGGCCGGCACGTGCAGCTTCATCCACCAGCTTTGCAGTGCAGGCACCAGGGGCTGGATTTCATGCGCCTCACGCACCACGGTGTACCAGAGCAGAAAGCCCACGGCAGCGCTGACCACCAGCATCACAAAACCACCCAGCGCGCGGGTCTTGTACTGCGCTTCGTAGTAGAGGTAGAACAGCGATGTCATCCAGATGAACATCACAAACACCTCGTACAGATTGCTCACTGGAATGTGGCCAATGTCTGGCCCCAGCAGATAGCTCTCATACCAGCGCACCATGGTGCCCACCAGGGCCAGCGTCACGGCCATCCAGACCATGCGCGAACCGATCTTGCTGAAGCTGTCACGCTCGCCCTTGGCAAACAGGCCAATCCAGTAAAACACCGTAGCCATGAAGCACAGCATGCTCATCCACAGGATGGCTGACTGGCTGGACAGAAAATATTTGAGGCCAAAGACCGTGTCTGAACGGTCAATCTGCGCCACACCATCTGGCCCCTGATACAGCCAGATCGCCAGCAGCGACAGCGCTGCCACGGCCAGCATCAGCTTTTGCAGCGGCCGCCAGAACCAGCCCAGCCAGATCATGCAGGGAACCGTGCCCACCAGAATGGCCTGTTCGTAGCCATCCATGGCATAGCTGTAGCGCTGGAAGGCAAAGCCCCCGCCCGCAATCACCAGCACGGCAAACAGCCAGTCCAGCCAGTTGCGGCGTGCAAAAAAGCCCTCATTCAAGGTGATGGTGGAAGTAGTCGTACTACTCATACAGAACGCTCCGTGGGGGGATGCTCGTTGCCGGGGGCGCGGAGCAGCTTTTCTTGCAATTGCTCAAATTCTCGGTCAGTGTCCATGATCTTGCGGTTGGAAGACAGCGCCATCGTGGCCTGTGCCTTGCCATCTTGCGCTGCCACCCAGACCCACAGACGGCGGTCACGCACATACAGCATGGCAAACACGCCAATGATCAGGAACAGACAGCCCAGATACACAATGTATTTCCCCGGCGCACGCGCTACCTGGAACACGCTGGCCTGCACCTGGGTAAAGTCTTGCAGCATGAAAGCCATGGGCGCTGGGTAGAACTGCGCATCGCTGAGCGCAAAGACGGACTGCGTCATGAAAGCCAGGGTCTGCGGGCCAGCTTCCATAGCGGGCAGTCCGGCTTTTTCACGGCTGAGCTGTGCCAGGTCATACAGCACGCCATTCAGAATGCGTAGCAGCACTTCGCTGGCGCGTTCACGCTCGGCCTCCGGCACACTGGACTCGATGAACTGCGCCACGGCCTGCAGGCCACCATCAGGCTTGCCACCGTCGATGGCCAACGTAGTCCCTGCAAACAGGTTCACTACGCGCAGTGCAGACTGCGCCAGTGCTTCGCGCAGGTCTGCGCGGTCTTCCTGCACCGCCTGCTTGGCATAGCGACGCACGGCTTCTTCACGCATGGCGGGGTCCATCAGCGCAGCGCGCAGACGCATAAAGCCTTGCATGCTGCCCTGCTCATCGGCTGGCAGACGCAGGTAGCGGAAAGGCTCGGCCTGTGTCTCACGCACGCCCAGCAGGAAGACAGCGCCACCGTCGCCCAGGTCCACAGGGCTCATATAGTTCTGGTATTCACGCGCCTGGCCCGAAGCATCACGCAGCTTGTAGCCAATGCTGGGGCCGATATTGCGCAAGTCCTTGCCACCTGTAGTCTTGTGACCAGCACCCAGGCGCGACTCAATGGAACTGCGCAGATCTACCTTGCGCACATCCACGGCGGTATCACCCGGTGTTTTCTGCGAACCGAAGTTTTCGACGTTGATGGTGCGCAGTTCGGTAAATTCCAGCGTCAGCGCATCTTCGGGCTTGCTGGAGCCTGCACGCAGCAGCTGGGTGCTGGTGCCAATATGACCATCCACCTCAAACCCCTCTCCGCCCAGCGTGAACGGCACGGCCTGCAGCTTCACGCGTGAGCCCCCATCGTCAAAGCTGGACTGGTAGATCTCCATGCCGCGGTAGCTGGCGGGATGGTTGACCTCAATACGCTTTGCGATCTGCTCGCCAGTTTCCTTGTCGTGGATGATGATGTCGCTGGCAAACAGCTTGGGCATACCCGTGTCGTAGTACTCGACAATGAACTTCTTCAGCTCTACCGAGAAAGGCAGCGGCTGCAGCAGCACGCCATCCGACTGGTTCAGAATGGCCGTGTCAGCCTGCGTGCCCTCAGCCACCATCAGATTGCCTCGGAAGGTGGGGTTGCGCATGGACAGGCGGTGCTGCTCAGGCACGTCCGAGATGCGGCCTACGCCGGTGTATGGCGTCTTGTCACCAAACCACATCTGCGCACGCACCACCATGTCACCATCGAGCAGGCCACCAATACAGATCAGCACAATCGCCGTGTGGGCAGCGATGTAACCCAGCTTGTTGGCTGCACCCGCCTTGGCCGCGAGCATATAGCCCTTGCCCTGAGGCAAGGCACGCTCCTGCAGCTTGACCTTCCAGCCACTGCGCGCCAGCACGCCGCCGATGCGCTGCGCTGCCGCCTCTGGCGCCTCATTCAGTTCAGCCTGCGCCTTGTGGTGAAAGGCCTGCAGGCTCTGGACGCGGATGTTTTCCTTGTAATTGCGCAGGTCTGCCAGGTACTTGGGTGTATGGCGCAGCAGACACAGACTGGTGCTGAGCACCAGAAATGCCAGGATCAGCAGGAACCACCAGGCGCTGTAGACCGCATTGAGCTTGAGCGCCAGAAACAGCTCCGCCCAGAAAGGTCCGAACTGGTTGACGTAATTGACCGCAGGTTCGTGCTGCTTGAGGACCGTGCCGATCACCGAAGCAATACAGATCACGGTGAGCAAGGCAATTGCAAAACGCATGGATGCCAGCAGTTCCATGACTGCGCGTACATGCTGTGGGCGGTCGTGCGGGGCAGGCTGGCCAGAAGATGAATCAGACATGGAAGAAAACACCGGAACCCGGATAGCAAAAGGCGGGGCCATCGTACACGATGGCCCCGCCCTGAATGAGAGTCGTTGTGCGCGGCAAGTTCCCGCTCAAACCGTCATCTGTTTGATTTAGCGCAAGCCGGCAATATAGTCAGCCACAGCCTTGATCTCGCGATCCGTCATCTTGGCGGCGACATCACGCATCTGCACGCTGTTGTTACGGCTGCCATCGCGGAAAGTGTTGAGCTGCTTGATGGTGTAGTCCGCATGCTGACCCGCCAGACGTGGGTACTGCGAGGGAATACCGGCACCATTGGGGCTGTGGCAGCTGGCGCAGGCAGCAATATTGCGGTCTGCAATGCCACCACGGTAGATGCGCTCACCCAGCTGCACCAGTTCCTTGTCGGTGGCATAACCAGGCTGCGCCTTCTGCTGTGCCAGCCACGCAGAGATGTTGTTCATCTCTTCGTCGGACAGCATCATGGCAAAGCCCTTCATCACAGGATCTGCACGCTTGTCGTCCTTGAAATCGTGCAATTGCTTGATCAAATACTCAGGATGTTGTTGTGCCAATTTGGGATTGATGACAATCTGTGAATTGCCATCCACTCCATGACATGCTGCGCAGACAGCCTCATAGCTGGCCTGGCCCTGAACGAGGTCAGCCTTAGCAGGGGTTTCACCCGCAGCAATTGCCGGGAAAACGGGTGCTGCCAGCGCGGCAGCCGTCATCAAAGAGGCGAGCAACTTCATATTGTGGGTCTGGTTATGTCCGCAAAACCGCCAGATTCTACAATGAGGCCTTCACGCTTAATACTCCCCCATGACGACCAACTCTTCTACATTTGCTGCGGGTCAAACTTCCCTCATTGATCCCAAAATCGCAATGGGCTGGATGCATACTGCGCGGTTCCTCACCACAGCTGCGCAGCTGGACCAACTGCCCAAGGTGGACGTGCCCGAAATCGCTTTCGTGGGCCGCTCCAACGCTGGCAAGTCCACCTCCATCAACACCTTGACGCAGCAAAAGCAGTTGGCCTTTGCCTCCAAGAAACCCGGCCGCACCCAGCACATCAACCTGTTTGCGCTGGGCAAGCAGGGCGTGACGGATGCCGTGCTGGCTGACCTGCCAGGCTACGGCTATGCCGCAGTTTCACACTCGGACAAGGAGCGCTGGCAGCGCGTGATGCTCAACTACCTGCTGCAGCGCGAAAGCCTCACCGCCGTGGTGCTGCTGTGCGACCCACGCCTGGGCCTGACTGAACTGGACGAAGCCCTGCTGCACGCCCTGCGCCCCCGCGTAGAAAAGGGACTGAAGTTCCTCGTGCTGCTGACCAAGGCGGACAAGCTCACGCGCTCCGAGCAGGCCAAGATTCTGTCCATCACCAAGCTCAATGCAGCAGGTGGTGAAGTGCGCATGTTCTCTGCGCTGAAGAAGCAGGGCGTCAACGAAGTGGCGCAGCTGCTGTGGCACTGGAGCCATCCTGAAGGTCTGCCTCCTGTGCTGGAAGCAGTCCCCACACCCCGCACCCAAGGCTGACCGCAACTCCCAACCAATAAAGCCAGTCATTGACTGGCTTTATTTTTAATAGCTGCCAGCGCTTGCTACATCAGCGCTAGCGGTCATTTTTTATACAAAGACTCCTGCCCATCAGGCCGTGTCTTGAAACGCCGGTGCACCCAGTAGTACTGCGGAATCATGGTGCGAATCGCAGCTTCCAGTTCACGGTTCATGCGCGCTGTGTCGGCCACATGGTCTTCAGTAGGAAAGTTGTCCCAGGCAGGCGTCATCTCCGCCACATAGCCATCAGGCGTCATGCGGTTGTACAGCCCGACCACCTTGGCCTTGCCCAGGCGCGCAAAGCGCGACAGTGAAGGAATGGTGGCCGTCTCCGGCACGGCAAAGAACGGCACGAAGACGGAGTCGTTCTTGCCATAGTCCATGTCCGGCAGCAGATACAGCAGACCGCCTTTGCGCAGCGTGGAGATGATGGGCTTGACCCCATCGGCACGGTTGAGCATGCGCACCTTGCCAAAGCGCTGGCGGCCAGCCATGAACCAGGCATCCAGCACCGGATCAGGATTGGTGGCAAAGATGGAGGTGAACTCGCGCTCGGTGTTCAGGGGCAGGGCCAGACCTCCAGCATCCATGCTGTAGAAGTGTGGCGCAAACACAATCGTGGGTGTGTCGCCATCCAGCTCATGCACGGCTCCCGTGAGCTTGACGCGGCTGCGCACCAGCGCCTCCGAGCCAAACCACAGCCAGCTGCGGTCCAGAAAGGTCTGGCAGAACACGACAATGCTTTCCTTGGCGAGCGCCTTGCGCTCGGCATCGGTCTTTTCAGGGAAGCACAGTTCCAGATTGCGCAGCGCTACCTTGCGGCGCGGCGCTGCCACCACATACAGCACATTGCCCACGACGCGCCCCAGCCCGCGCAGCACAGGCAGCGGCAGCTTGGCCAGCACATGCATCAGGCCCACGCCCAGTTTGCTCCAGCTCATTGCGCACCACCTTCTGCATCGGCGCTCACTGCGGCTTCACGGCGGGGCTGCTTGTAGCGGCCATAGCCCCAGAGGTATTGCTCGGGGCATTGACGAATCGTATGTTCCATAGCCTGGTTGATCTGCACCACGGCCGTATCCAGATCACTGGACAGCTGCGCAGGCAAAGCTTCAAAAAAGAGTTCATAGCCACGACCTGCAGGCAGGCGCACACAGCGCACCAGAATAACCGTAGCCCCGGTCTGCAGCGCCAGCCGCGCCGCCAGGGTCATGGAGTAGGAGTCTTTGCCAAAAAATGGCGCCCACTGGCCCTGCCCGTGGGGCGGCACCTGGTCAGGCAGCAGGCCCACAGCCTGCCCCTTGCGCAAGGCCTTGATCATCTGTCGCACACCAGCCAGCGTGGTGGGTACGGCCTGAATGCCGCTGCGGTTGCGCGCGGTGAGCATCATCTCAGCCAGCCAAGCCTGCTTGGCCGGGCGGTACAAGATGGTGATAGGGCCATGCTCGGCCGACCACAGATTGGCCGCACCCTGCACCGACAGCTCAAAACAGCCCAGATGCGGCGTCAGAAACAGAATGCCCTTGCCTTTGGCCCAGCCCTGCTCCACACACTCCGTGCCATGCACGGCATTGACGGCTGTGTCCTTGAGCCACAGGCGTGGCAGCTCTGCCACCATGCGACCGGCATGCGCAATCGCGGGACGCACCTGTGCAAAGCGGTAGCCCGCCTGCGTGCTGTTGGCTGCAAAGCGTTTCCTGTAGGTGGGCGAGCACAGCCACGCAATCCAGCCCATGGCAGCACCCAACAAGTGCGCCAGGGGTAAAGGCACTACTGAAAGAAATCGAAAAAGGCTTGGCATTACAATAGAGGACTGTCGCCGAGTTAACAGAGCAACTTGCAGGGCGACATAAAACAAGACTGCTAAAGCGTTCGCCCCGACTCATTCAGCCGCGGCAACGCGTTTGCTGATCACAGGAGTTTATTCAATGGCGAACGACTTTCTCTTCACCTCAGAGTCGGTCTCTGAAGGCCACCCCGACAAGGTAGCGGACCAGATTTCCGATGCAATTCTGGACGCTATTTTCGCCCAAGACCCACACAGCCGCGTGGCAGCCGAAACACTGACCAATACCGGTCTGGTGGTATTGGCGGGTGAAATCACCACCGGTGCCAACGTCGACTACATCCAGGTCGCACGCGACACCATCAAGCGCATTGGCTACGACAACACCGAATACGGCATCGACTACAAGGGCTGCGCCGTGCTCGTGGCCTATGACAAGCAAAGCCAGGACATTGCCCAGGGCGTGGATCGCGCCAGCGACGACGAACTGAACATCGGCGCCGGTGACCAGGGCCTGATGTTTGGCTATGCCTGCGACGAAACCCCCGAGCTGATGCCTGCGCCTATCTACTACGCACACCGCCTGGTGGAGCGTCAGGCCCAGCTGCGCAAGGATGGCCGCCTGCCTTTCCTGCGCCCTGATGCCAAGTCGCAAGTGACCATGCGCTATGTGAATGGCAAGCCCCACAGCATCGACACCGTGGTGCTATCTACCCAGCACAGCCCCGACCAGTCCGAGTCGGCCACCAAGATGAAGGCATCGTTCACCGAAGCCATCATTGAGGAAATCATCAAGCCCGTGCTGCCCAAAGAGTGGCTGCAGGACACCAAGTATCTGATCAACCCCACAGGCCGTTTCGTGGTGGGTGGCCCCCAGGGCGACTGCGGTCTGACCGGCCGCAAGATCATTGTGGACACCTACGGCGGTGCCTGCCCCCACGGCGGCGGCGCGTTCTCGGGTAAAGATCCAACCAAGGTGGACCGCTCCGCGGCCTACGCTGCACGCTATGTGGCCAAGAACGTAGTGGCAGCCGGTTTGGCACGCCAGTGCCAGGTGCAGGTGGCCTACGCAATTGGCGTGGCACGCCCCATGAACATCACCGTCTACACCGAAGGTACGGGCGTGATTCCGGATGAGCAGATCGCCAAGCTGGTGGCAGAGCACTTTGACCTGCGTCCACGCGGCATCATCGAGATGCTGGACCTGCGCCGCCCCATCTACAGCAAGACCGCTGCCTACGGCCACTTCGGCCGCGAAGAGCCCGAGTTCACTTGGGAACGAACAGATAAGGCTGCGGCATTGCGTGCCGCAGCGGGTTTGAAGTAATTCAAACCACCGCGCAATCAGCGCGGTATCTGTTCGTGGGCGAAGCTCATATGGCTTAGCCATGTAAGCGCAGACCAAAAGACGGACAAGGCCGCTGTGCTGCGCACAGCTGCAGGCTTGAAGTAATTCAAGGCTCCACCCATCTGCCCTAGCCCACTTCGCGTGGGCTTTTTTACGTCTGCAGCGCAGGTGGCACTCCTACATGTTCGGCACACAGCAGCCGACGAACGGCTTGATGCATTGCTTTTATCGTGAAGCTACTGGCCTTAGGGCTCTACCAGACAGGAGCGCATCACATGCTGAAGTACGCCATCATTTTTGCCATCATTTCTCTGGTGGCGGGTCTGTTCGGTTTCACCGGAATTGCAGCAGGCGCTGCAGGCATTGCCAAGATTCTGTTCTTCATCTTCCTGGTCATCGCCGTCATCTTTATCGTGCTGGCAGCACTGGGTGTGGGTGCTGCACGCAAGATGATGAAATAGGACACATGCACACCGGAGTGCATGACAGGGCTGCGCTTGCAGCCCTTTTGTACTTTTAGGCCGTACCGCGTCTGCAAGCGCCTAAACTGCTTGCTATTGCTTTGTACCGTTTGACGCGCCATGAGCCTTCTTCGCCAACTGCTGCTGATCGACCCGCAAAACGATTTCTGCGATCTGCCTGCCAGTGCCTGCCCCGCCCAGCTGTGCCCCAGCCTGCCCGTGCCCGGAGCACATGCCGACATGCAGCGTCTGTCCGCATGGCTGCGCGCGCAGGGCAGCCAGATTGACCACATCACCGTCACGCTGGACTCGCACCAGGTGTTTGACATTGCCCACCCCGCGTTCTGGCAGCAGGTCGATGGCAGCGATGTCTCCCCTTTTACCGCCATCACCGCCGCCCAGGTGCGTGCTGGTCAGTTCCAGCCACGCCAGCCTGCGCATCTGGAACGAACGCTCGCCTACCTGGATGCACTGGAAGCCCGTGGCCGCTACACACTGATGGTCTGGCCCGTGCACTGCGAAATTGGCAGCTGGGGCCATGGTGTGCATGCCGATGTGCTGGCTGCCTGCGCGGACTGGCAAACCGCCCGGCAACGTGCCGTCTGCAATGTCTTCAAAGGCATGAATCCCTGGACGGAGCACTACAGCGCCCTCGAAGCCGAAGTGCCCGACCCCGCTGCCCCCGAGACCTGTCTGAACCAGGCCCTGCTGCACAGCTTGCTGCAGGCCGAGCAGCTGATCGTGGCGGGCGAAGCCAGCAGCCACTGCGTGCGCTCCACCGTCGAGCACCTGCTGGAGCACGCGCACGCCGGGTTTGCCCAGCGCGTGGTGCTGCTGACCGATGCCATGAGCCCCGTCCACGGCTTTGCGGCTGAGCATGCTGCCTTCCTGCAGCGCATGCAGGCCGCTGGCGTGCAGCTGTCCACCACCGCAGACCTGCGCCTGTAAACCTTTGCTGGACGACTGCCCCATGCCCATCATTCGCAGCCTGCTCGATACCGATCTCTACAAATTCACCATGTGGCAGGCCATGCTGCACCGCCACCCCACCACGCTGGCGGAGTACCGCTTTGCCTGCCGCAATGCCACGGCCTACCCGCTGGCGGAGCTGGAGGCCGAAGTCAATGCCGAGCTGGACCACCTGTGCAGCCTGCGCTTTAGCAAGGACGAGCTCGACTACCTCAGCAGCCTGCGCTACATCAAGAGCGATTTCGTTGACTTTCTGCGCCTGTTCCAGTTCCAGCGCGACTTTGTTCGGGTTGCAGCCACGCCCGAAGGCGGCCTGAGCATTGAAGCCCACGGCCCCCAGGTGCATGTCATGGGCTTTGAAATCCATGTGCTGGCCATCGTCAACGAGCTGTACTTCCGCCGCCTGCAGACCGCGGACACCCTCCCTGAAGGCCGCCGACGCCTGCAGGCCAAGATGGAGCGCCTGCGTGCCGTCAAGGACGAGCCCGTACTGGCCCACCCGTTTGAGCTGTCCGACTTTGGCCTGCGCCGCCGCTTTTCTGAAGCCTGGCACCGCGAAGTCGTCGCCACCATGACGTGCGAAGTGCCACAGTGGTTCAAGGGAACGTCCAGCGTGCTGCTGGCCAAGGAGCTGGACATCGTGCCCATTGGCACCATGGCCCATGAGTACATGCAAAGCTTTCAGTCTCAGGGCGTGCGCCTGCGCGACTTTCAGAAAGCCGCGCTCGAAGACTGGGTGCAGGAATACCGGGGCGACCTGGGTATTGCACTCACCGACACCGTCGGCATGCGCGCCTTCCTCGAAGACTTTGACCTGTACTTTGCGAAACTGTTCGACGGCCTGCGCCACGACTCGGGCGACCCTTTTGCCTGGGGCGAGCAGGCCATTGCCCACTACCGCAAGCTGCGCATCAACCCGCACACCAAACGGCTGGTGTTCTCAGACGGCCTGAATCTGGAGCGTGCCCTGGCACTGTGGCGCCACTTTGCGCCCCATATCCAGCTGGGCTTTGGCATTGGCACCAATCTGACCAACGATGTGGGGCTGACGCCGCTGAACATCGTCATGAAACTGGTGCGCGCCAACGACCAGCCCGTGGCCAAGATCTCGGACACACCCGGCAAAACCATGTGCGAAGATGAAACCTATCTGGCCTATCTGCGCCAGGTGTTTCAGATTGCCGAGCCGGACCAAGACCAATAAAACCATAGCTGCCAGCGCTTGATTTACCTGAATTTCAAATACAAAACTATTTGAAAACATTTATTTACAAGCGCTAGCAGCTATTCTTTTTAAAAGATGCATAGTTCTTCTGTTCCTCACACTGCAGTGCTGATCGGGCGCTTTCAGCCCTTCCACCTGGGCCATCTGGCGCTGCTGCAGCAGGCTCTGCAGGCCGCAGCGCAAGTGGTCGTCGTGCTGGGCAGCGCCTACCAGGCGCGCAGCCCCAAGAACCCCTTCACCTGGCCGGAGCGCAAGACCCTGATCCTTGGCAGCCTGCCCGCTGCGGATGCTGCCCGCGTGCGCTGCGTGCCCGTGCGGGACTACTATGACGAGCCGCGCTGGGTGCAGGCCGTGATTGCAGCCGTGCACACAGAAGTCCCCGCCGGTGCACGCATTGCGCTTGTGGGCCATTTCAAGGACGCCACCAGCAGCTATCTGGCACGCTTTCCGGACTGGGAGCTGCTGAGCCTGCCCCGCCAGGGCGCGTTTGACGGCACACCCACGCGAGAGATCTACTGGAACCTGCAGGACCTGCCGCACGACCAGATGTGGGAACAACTCGCCCCGCTGCTACCCGCTTCCACGGCACAGTGGCTGCGCCAGTGGCAAACCACGCCCGACTACGCTGCCATGCGTGCCGAATGGCGCATGATTGCTGGTTACAAGTCTGCCTGGGCCAGTGCGCCCTACCCGCCGGTGTTTGTCACCGTCGATGGCCTGCTGGTTTGTAATGGCCATGTGCTGCTGATCCAGCGCGGCCATGCACCCGGCAAAGGCCTGTGGGCGCTGCCCGGCGGCTTTGTGGAGCCCCGCGATACGCTGTGGCAGTCCTGCCTGCGCGAGCTTGACGAAGAAACCGGCCTGCCACTGGCTGCCGCTGACATGCAGGCCGCCTTGCAGGGCTGCAAAGTGTTTGACCACCCGGACCGCAGCCTGCGCGGGCGCACCATCACCCATGTGTTTGTCTTTCACCTGCCCGGAGATACCCTGCCCGCCGTGCAAGGCGGTGACGATGCGGCTGCGGCCCGCTGGGTACCGGTGAGCGAACTGGCTGCCATGGAAAGCCAGATGTTTGAAGACCATTTCCACGTGCTGCGCCGCTGCTTTGCACGTTTTGGCGCTGGCCCTGAGCCTGCGTTGCCCTGACCCACCCCTTGCCTGAGATTGCCATGTCTGCCCTGACCATCCGCCCCGCCACGATCGAAGATACCGACCTGATCCTGCACTTTGTGCGCGAGCTGGCCATCTACGAAAAAGCCGAGCACGAAGTGCTGGCCACACCCGCCCATGTGCATCGCACGCTGTTTTGCGACAACCCCAAGGTCTTTGGCCTGATCTGCCTGGATGGCGACACGCCCGTGGGCTTTGCCGTGTACTTCTTCAACTACTCCACCTGGCAGGGCCGCCTGGGCCTGTATCTGGAAGATCTGTACGTCTCGCCCGAGCACCGCGGCAAGGGCGCAGGCAAGGCGCTGCTGAGCCACCTGGCCAAAATCGCGGTAGACAATGACTGCGGCCGCTTTGAGTGGAGCGTACTGGACTGGAACACCCCGTCCATCGAGTTCTATGACAGCCTGGGCGCCAAGCCCCAGTCCGAGTGGATTCGCTACCGCATGACCGGCGACGCCCTGCAGAACCTGGCGGCGCAGTGCACCAAAAAGTAATCACTCACATATTCAAAAACCAAGACCACACCGCTGGATGCTGATCCTGCAAGACGGCTTGGCACAGGGCTCCTTCGGGAGCCTTTTTCACAGGTTCACCCAGGGTTTACAAAATTCCGAGAGCACCCACCTCTTGAAAGCAAAAATTTTTACCTTATTATTAGCACTCGACGGGCTTGAGTGCTAACAGCACCTGAGCTCGCAGCATTTACAGCCATTCTGCACAGGCAGGGTGGCCTTGGTTTCACCTTGTTGATTGATATCTAGGAGATGTTATGAATCTGCGTCCTTTGCACGACCGCGTGATCGTCAAGCGCCTTGAGAACGAAACAAAGACAGCTTCGGGCATCTATATCCCTGACAACGCTGCTGAAAAGCCTGACCAGGGCGAAGTGTTGGCTGTTGGCCCCGGCAAGCGCAACGACAAGGGCGAGCACATTGCTCTGAACGTGAAGGTTGGCGACCGCGTGCTGTTCGGCAAGTACTCTGGCCAGACCGTGAAGGTCGATGGCGAAGAACTGCTGGTGATGAAGGAAGACGACCTGTTTGCCGTCGTCGAAAAGTAAATCAAGACTTTTCACCCATCCCACTTTTTGAACTGAATTCGGAGATTTGAAATGGCAGCTAAAGACGTAGTATTCGGCGGCGAAGCACGCGCCCGCATGGTTGAAGGCGTGAACATTCTGGCCAACGCCGTGAAGGTAACTCTGGGTCCCAAGGGCCGTAACGTGGTGCTGGAGCGCTCCTTCGGCGCCCCCACCGTGACCAAGGACGGTGTATCCGTGGCCAAGGAAGTGGAACTGAAGGACAAGCTGCAGAACATGGGTGCTCAGCTGGTCAAGGAAGTGGCTTCCAAGACCAACGACATCGCTGGTGACGGTACCACCACCGCTACCGTGCTGGCCCAGGCCATCGTGCGCGAAGGCTCCAAGTACGTGGCCGCTGGTCTGAACCCCATGGACCTGAAGCGTGGTATCGACAAGGCTGTGGCTGCCCTGGTGGAGCAACTGAAGGCCCAGTCCAAGGCTACAACCACTTCCAAGGAAATCGCCCAGGTGGGTACGATCTCCGCCAACTCCGACTCCGACGTGGGTGAAATCATCGCCCAGGCCATGGACAAAGTCGGCAAGGAAGGCGTGATCACCGTGGAAGAAGGCAAGAGCCTGGCCAACGAACTGGATGTCGTGGAAGGCATGCAGTTTGACCGCGGCTACCTGTCGCCCTACTTCATCAACAATCCCGAAAAGCAAGCTGCAATTCTGGACAACCCCTTCGTGCTGCTGTTCGACAAGAAGATCAGCAACATCCGTGACCTGCTGCCTACCCTGGAGCAAGTGGCCAAGGCTGGCCGTCCTCTGCTGATCATTGCAGAAGACGTGGAAGGCGAAGCTCTGGCTACCCTGGTGGTGAACACCATCCGTGGCGTGCTGAAGGTTGTGGCTGTGAAGGCACCTGGCTTTGGCGATCGTCGCAAGGCCATGCTGGAAGACATCGCTATCCTGACTGGCGGTAAGGTCATCGCTGAAGAAGTGGGCCTGACACTGGACAAGGTAACGCTGGAAGACCTGGGCCAGGCTGCTCGCGTGGAAATCGGCAAGGAAAACACCACCATCATCGACGGTGCTGGCAAGGCCGAAGAAATCGAAGCCCGCGTCAAGCAAATCCGCATCCAGATCGAAGAAGCCACTTCCGACTACGACCGCGAAAAGCTGCAAGAGCGCGTGGCCAAGCTGGCCGGCGGTGTTGCCGTGATCAAGGTGGGCGCTGCTACCGAAGTCGAAATGAAGGAAAAGAAGGCACGCGTGGAAGACGCGCTGCATGCTACCCGCGCTGCCGTGGAAGAAGGTATCGTGGCTGGTGGCGGTGTGGCTCTGCTGCGCGCCAAGCAAGCTGTGGGCGATAAGCTCAAGGGTGACAACGTTGACCAGGACGCCGGTATCAAGCTGGTGCTGAAGGCTGTGGAAGCTCCTCTGCGCGAAATCGTGGCCAACGCTGGTGGCGAGCCATCCGTGGTGGTGAACGCTGTGCTGAACGGCTCTGGCAACTACGGTTTCAACGCTTCCAACGACACCTACGGCGACATGCTGGAAATGGGTATCCTGGACCCCACCAAGGTGACTCGTACAGCCCTGCAGAACGCTGCTTCCGTAGCTTCCCTGCTGCTGACCACCGAGTGCATGATTGCTGAAGCTCCTAAGGCTGAAGCTGCTGCACCTGACATGGGTGGCATGGGCGGTATGGGTGGCATGGGCGGCATGGGCATGTAATTGCCTGGCTGCTGACCGAAGCCTGCAAGGCTTCGGTGGATGCACTACACAACAAAAGGTCGCGCAAGCGGCCTTTTGTTTTTTCTGCGTTTACTTCAGAGGAATCGGCGTGCTGCGCGGCACGGGAACCGCCGCCACACTGTTCTGGGGTGAACCTTCAATCACGCGGTCTGAATACGTCAGATACACCAGCGTATTGCGGCTGCTGTCCACCATGCGCACCACGCGCAGTCGCTTGAAAAGCAGTGAGGTACGCTCGGTAAACACTTCTTCCTGCTGCTTGATAGGCCCCGCAAAGCTGATGGCGCCCGTGGCCTGGCAGCTGATGGAAGCTTCCGACTTGTCCTCGGCCAGTCCCAGCGCTCCCTTGACGCCTCCCGTCTTGGCACGCGAGACATAGCAGGTCACGCCTGCAACCTTGGGGTCGTCATAGGCATCGACCACGATCTTGTGGTCCGGGCCAATCCACTTGAACACGGTATCGACCGAGCCAATGGTTTCAGATCCTGCGGTGGCATAGCCGCAGCCCAGCAGCAAAGCGGCGCTGGTCAGCCAGAGTGTGCGTACTTTCATGCGCACAAGCATACGTGTATCTGGCGTGCATGGCTGCAGGCAGATGTGCCACCAAGCCTGCCTGCTTTGTAAACAACTGCTGCAGGCTCCGGGCGACAGACTGACAATTACTCCCTGCTTTTTCATGGCTGCATGCCCTGATGCTGCACCACCCAGCCCGCATGCCCAGTGGCTCCTGCCGCTTGCGCCACTTTGACGGTGGTTTCCATTCTCATGCCCTCACCTACTCCCAAGGCACAGCCCACCGTACTGGCTGCGCCTGCTCTGCTATTGATGGCGCTGGCCTGTGGTCTGTGCGCTGGCGGCAATTATTTCAACCAGGCCCTGCTGCACTCCATTGCCCTGCACTTTGATGTGGACGATGCCGCAGCAGGCCTGTCTGTCACCGTGGCCCAGGTGGCCTATGCCGTGGGCCTGCTGTTCATCACCCCGCTGGGCGACAAGTTCGAGCGCCGCCGCATGGCTGTGGTGCTGATGCTGCTGGCTGCAGCTGGACACGCACTGGTGGGATGGAGCCAGAGCTTTGCCATGTTCATGGCGGGCACACTCATAGCAGGCCTGTTCTCTGTGGCTGCTCAGGTGCTGGTGCCCATGGCAGCTGCGCTGGCAGCGCCGGGGCATGCCGGGCGCAATGTGGGGCTGGTGCTCAGCGGCTTGCTGGTGGGCATTTTGCTTTCGCGCAGCGTGGCAGGAGGTCTGTCTGCCATTGGCGGCTGGAGCCTGGTCTACCAGGTCACTGCCGTGGCCATGGTGCTGATGGCGCTGTGGCTGCGCCGCGCCCTGCCCACCTCACGCCATCCACAGCCCATGCCGTACACGCAGGTGCTCAGATCCATGGGGCAGCTGCTACGTACCCAGCCTGCGCTGCGCCTGCGCACGACCGCCAGCGCACTGGCGTTCGCCTCTGTGAGCGTGATGTTTGCCACCATGGCACTGGTGCTCTCCAGCGCCCCCTTGCATTTGAGCGATGCACAGATTGGTCTGGTGGGGCTGGCAGGAGTGACCGGCGCCTTGATTGCCAATATGGCAGGCAGCTGGGCTGACAAGGGCAAAGGCAATGCCTTGCTGCGCCTGGGGGCTGTGACTTTGCTGCTGTCGTGGTGGCTGCTGTGGCAGGGGCAGAGCAGCGTGTGGTGGTTTGTGGCCGGGGTATTGGTGATGGACCTGGGCCTGCAGGCCATCAATGTGACCAACCAGTCCAGTGTGGCCAGCCTGCTGCCAGAGGCCCGCAGCCGCATGAATGCCGTCTATATGACGGGCTACTTTGCAGGTGCATCCGCAGGTTCTGCGCTGGGTGTCTGGGCATGGAATCTGGCAGGCTGGCAAGGCGCCTGCAGCGTAGGCGCGGGTCTGGCCTTGTTGGCTGCCATCAGCGTGTGGTGCGGCGTGCGCTGGAACAAAAAGCAGCAAAGCGCTGCCGTTCAGACAGCTTGAAAAGTGTTTTTCAGGGGTTACTGCGCGTACCCAAGATGATGATGGCCATGCCCAGCAAACTCACTGTTACGCCAATCCAGTCGGTCATGGAAGGGCGCACCTTGTCCACCACCAGCAGCCACACCATGGCCACGCTGATGTACACCCCACCATAGGCGGCATACACCCGGCCGGAAGCTGTCGGGTGCAGGGTGAGCAACCACGCAAACAGCGCCAGACTGGCAGCGGCTGGCAGCAGCAGCCAGGCCGATTTGTCTTGCTTGAGCCACAGGTAGGGCAGATAACAGCCCACGATTTCAGCCAGTGCGGTGGCAACAAACAGGGCGATGGTTTTGAAAATTTCCATGCAGCGATTTTCGCGGCAAGCGAGTTCGGCGTAGAGAGACAAAAAAAGGGCTCCGTCACCGGAGCCCTCGCTAGCATGACAGCAAGGTCTGGACTTAAGCCTTGGAGGCCGCTTGCACATGCTTGCGCAGGTGCTCCAGCGATTCCTCCACCTGGTCCACCAGTACCAGGCACAGATCACCAGGTTGCAGGCGGCTCAATGCATGGTCAATGGCGATGAATTCGCCGTGGATTTCCGTGGTGTAGCTGGTGCGCGTTGCACCCTCCAGTCCCTTGCGCAGCAGGGCCAGTACTTCGCCATCTTCACGGCCACGCTGGCAGGCATCCTGGTAGAGGATCACATCATCAAACGCAGCGCCCAGAATGCGGGTTTGCTCAATGATGTCCTGGTCACGACGGTCACCAGCACCGCTGATCACCACGCTGCGGCGGTTCGCAGGCATGGTGGAGACGGCCTGCGTCAGAGCACGGATGGCATCAGGGTTGTGGCCATAGTCGGCCACGATGGTGGCACCACGGTAGTCCATCACATTGAAGCGGCCGGGCGCGTTGGCACTGTCGTTGTGGAAGGACGCCAAGCCTCGACGGATGGTGTCCCAGGGCAGATCGGCCGCCCAGGCAGCACCAATCGATGCCATGGCGTTATCGACCTGGAAGCCAATCGTGCCGTTGCGGGTCAGCGGAATGTCTGCCAGTGCAATGCTTTCCTTGAATGCACCTTCCGCGCAGACGATGTGGCCATCATCGACATACACCACACGGTTGCCCTGTGCACGGTGCGTGGCCATGACGGGGTGGAAGCGCTCTGCGCCAAAGTAGATCACCTTGCCCTGGCAAACATTGGCCATGGGGGCCACATGGGGGTCCATGGCATTGAGCACGGCATAGCCGTTGGGGGCCACGTTCTGCACGATGACGCGCTTCAAGACCATCACGTCTTCCACGGTGGTGATGTAGTTCAGGCCCAGGTGGTCGCCTTCGCCCACATTGGTGACCACGGCCACCTGGCAGCGGTCAAAGCCCAGACCTTCACGCAAGATGCCGCCACGCGCGCACTCCAGAATGGCGGCATCCACCTCGGGGTGGGCCAGCACATTGCGTGCACTCTTGGGGCCGGAGCAGTCGCCGCTGTCAATCTGACGGCCATTCACATAGACGCCATCGGTATTGGTCATGCCCACGCGCAGACCTTGCGAGGCAAAGATGTGCGCAATCAGGCGTGTGGTGGTGGTCTTGCCGTTGGTGCCGGTCACGGCGACTACGGGAATGCGACCGTCTTCACCGGGGCCAAACAGCAGGTCCACCATGGGGGTTCCCACATTGCGGGGCTTGCCGAATGAGGGTGCCAGGTGCATGCGCAGACCGGGGGCAGCATTCACTTCCACAATGCCGCCATTCTGTTCTTCCAGCGGCTTGAGCATGGTCTCGCACACCACGTCTACGCCGCAGATGTGCAGGCCCACGCAGGCAGCTGCTTCCACGGCGCGGGCGGCAATATCAGGGTGCACGTCATCGGTCACATCGGTGGCGCTGCCGCCGGTAGACAGATTGGCGTTGTTGCGCAGCACCACGCGCTGGCCCTGTGCGGGAATGGAGTCAGGCGTCAGGCCTTCACCGGCAATGCGTGCAATGGCGATGTCATCCAGACGAATCTTGGTCAGCGCCGTACCGTGGCCAGAGCCGCGGCGTGGGTCCTGGTTGACGATGTCCACCAGCTCGCGGATGGTGTGCTCACCATCGCCCAGCACCTGGGGAGGATCGCGGCGGGCGGCAGCCACCAGCTTGTTGCCAACCACCAGCAGGCGGAAGTCATGGCCGGGCAAAAAGCGCTCCACCATGACCACCGTTCCAAACTCCATGGCCGTGGCATAGGCACGCTCCAGCTGCTCGCGTGTGGTGATGTTCACCGTCACACCCTTGCCCTGGTTGCCGTCCTGGGGCTTGACCACCACCGGGAAGCCCACTTCTTGCGCCACTTTCCAGGCATCTTCCACATCCTTGACGGGGCGGCCCATGGGCACAGGCACGCCTGCTGCATGCAGCAGGCGCTTGGTCAGGTCCTTGTCCTGGGCAATGGTTTCCGCCACGGAGCTGGTCTGGTCCACCTCTGCGGCCTGGAATTTGCGGGCCTTGGAGCCCCAGCCCAGTTGCACCAGGCTGCCTGCCGTCAATCGACGGAAGGGAATACCACGCGCCTTGGCTGCATTGGCCAGCGAAGCCGTCGATGGGCCCATGCGCTCTTCTTCGTCCAGCTCGCGCAACTCGGCAATGGCAGCCTTGACATCAAACTCGGTGTCGTTCAGGGCCGCGTTGATCAGCGCTTCAGACAGCTCCATGGCACGCTTGCCCACGGCTTCTTCCGAATACTCCACCACCACCTGGAAAGTGCCTGCCTCAACGGTTGCGTGGGTACGGCTGAAGGTGACAGGGCAGCCAGCCTGTGCCTGCATGGCCAGTGCAGCAGCTTCCAGTACATGGGCCATGGACAAGGTGTTGTCCATGCCCTGCCCCTGCAGGCTGCCGATGGCAGGGAAACGCGCACGCACCTTGTCTTCAAAACCGGCAATTTGCGTGAAGTCGTGCTCTTGCGGCGTGCAGTGCACGATGCATTCGATGGCAGTGTTGCGGCTCCAGAGGTTGGGGCCACGCAAGGCACGGGTGCGAGAAATTTCCATGGTCTGTCTTTCCGCCAAGTTATGAGTCAAATTGGCTTCTAACGTAGATGTATCAAGCGCTAGCAGCTATGTTTATACAAGCATCAAGCCGCTTGATAGTCAAAAGTTTTGATGCCAGCAGCAATCAGCTCCGGCGTAATGTCCAGCGCCCAGGCGGTAGCCACAGCCGCCAGCAGTGCGGCATGGTCAGGCTCAAAGCCATTGACGGGGCGCAGCGCAGTCAGTGTGCCCAGCACACGCTCGGTGCTGTCCTGCACCAGCACCACCTCCTCGCCCTTGAGCAGCACGGCACGACCACCGGCTTCGCGGTGTGCGGCCACGGTGGCGTTGCTGGCATCCAGGCTGTAGAACAGCACCTGGCCATCACACAGGCGGGCCAGATCGGCGGTCTGTGCATCATCGGCATTGAGCACACCTGCGCCACGTGTCAGCACCACATCGATCTGGGTGCGCAGCACGCGGGTCATCTGTTCGGCTTCATGGATATCGTGGTTTGCCAGCGCTTCGTAGCCATCCATATCGGTCACCACGCCCACCTGGCAGCGGTCATAGGCCAGACCTTCTTCCAGAATCGAGCGGGCCGAGGTCTGGATCACCGCAGCTTCCGCCAGGCGGTTGACCAGCAGGCGGTGGGCTGCATGCCAGTTGGTGTTGTCACCCTTCTGGGTCAGACGACCTTCCAGGAAGGTGCCTTCGCTGCTGGCCACGCCCGTGCGCTTGCCACTCAGCTGCAGCAGCCAGCCCACCAGGCGTGCGATAAAGGCGTTGTGGCGTGTTCCGGCAATGCCCACCACAGGAATGCGGGCTGCCAGGCCTTCGCTGTCGCCGTCCTCAGAAGGGAACAGGTGCTCCACAATGGCCTGCCCCACAGGGCGCGCCACACCCACGCTGGGCTTGAGGTGCATCAGCAAACCAGGGCCGCCATTGACCTCCAGAATGGCGCCACCCTGGGCTTCCAGCGGCTTGGAGATGTCCTGGCACACCAGGTCCACACCAGCAATATCCAGCCCCACCACCTTGGCAGACAGGGCAGCCATATAAGCCACCTCAGGGTGGACATCGTCTGTGCAGTCCACCGTCACCACCTTGGCGCGCGGGTCGTGCTGACCATTGGGGTATTCACCGCGCGAAGCCGCCACCACCTTGCCACCCACGACCAGCAGGCGGTGCACATGGCCAGGCACAAAGCGCTCCACCATCACATAGCGGGTGAGCTTGCGCGCCTCGTCATAGGCGGCGCGCACTTCGGCCTCAGAGGTCAGATTGACGCTGACGCCCTCACCCTTGTTGGAGTTGTAGGGCTTCACAGTCACGGGCAGGCCCATGTAGTCGGCTTCTTCCCAGGCATCGTCTGCAGACTTGACCAGCTCCCACTCAGGCACAGGCACGCCACAGGCCTTGAGCAGCTGTTTGCTCAGGTCCTTGTCTTCGGCAATGCCAAAGCCGATGGCGCTGGTCTTGTCGGTCTCTGTACTCCAGACGCGGCGCTGTGCTGCGCCATAGCCCAACTGCACCAGATTGCCATCATTCAGGCGAATAAAAGGAATGCGGCGCACAGCGGCGGCATTGACGATGCTGGCCGTGCTGGGCCCCAGGTAGCGGTTTTCGATTTCTGCCTTGATGGCTTCGACCGCCGCCTGCACATCAAAGGGCTGGTTGTTGATGGCTGCCATGATCAGGGCATGGCCCTGATTCAGCGCCACATGGGCTACCGACTCTTCAGGGCAGCGGAAGACCATGCGGTACACACCACGCTGCGAGACACTGCGGGTCTGACCAAACTCAGCAGGCATGCCCGCCATGTTCAGCAGCTCAATGATGGTGTGCTCCATCACATGGCCGCACCACGTGCCTTCCTGCAGGCGCTCAATAAAGCCGCCACGGTGGCCCACGCCACAGTGATGCTCCACCAGCCCAGGCAGCCAGGCTGTCAGGCGCTCCGTAAAGCCGTCGATCTTGTTGGAGGGGTAGTCCTCCAGCTCGCCCAGGTCCAACCACACCTCAAGCACTGGACGGTAAGTCCATACGCTGGGGCCACGCAGGTAAGTGGTACGAAGCAGTTGGATGTCTTTGAATGTCGCCATGAATAATCAGCGTGGTGTTGAGAAGGCTGGGTCAGAAACCACAGTCTGAATAAGAAAGGCCTATTGTGTGCGGGAGGTAAAGCCAAAGCTGTTTGTCAGCCAAACTCTGCCCTGATACGTTCAAGGGTTTAGTTCCTACTCGATGGCAATGCGTTCTTGCAGAGAATACGCCTTGCCCACCTCCGTGGCTGAACAGCCAGCGCGGGGTTCCAACGATTCAACATGCAACATTTCCATCACGTCGATGCCTCCACCCCTCTAGGGGCCGAACTGCGCGAACAACTCGCACCACATGAAAACGTGCAAGCAGCCCTGGCGGTTGACTTGAGCGTCTCGCTGCGCTTCGCTCCAGGGCTGCTGGCACTGACGGACCAGCGCATCATTGGCAAAGACGCCGATGGCGCATGGCAGGCCTGGCCCCTGACAGCCGAGCTGCAGCTGCGCCTGATTGACCATGCCGGAGTGGGCACGCTGGAACTGCACAACCAGACCGAACGCCTGGCATTGTGGCGCTTCACGCTGGGCCAGCAGACCCAGGTGATGCATTTTCTGCAGCGTTTTGACCGCCTGCGTGATGCCGTAGCCGCTGGCAAGCTGCAGCAGGCACTGGTCGCTCCAGAGGAAAGCCGCTGCCCCACCTGCAGCGAGGTGCTGCCCCCAGACAGCGATGAGTGCCCCGCCTGTGCCCGCCAGGCCGCTCCCAAGACATCGACCTGGGTGCTGCTGCGCATTGGCCGCTTTGCCAAGCCCTACCGCAAGCTGCTGATTCTGGGTTTTATCCTGACGCTGCTGTCCACCGCTGCGACCTTGGTGCCGCCCTATATGACCATCCCGCTGATGGATGACATCCTGGTTCCCTTCCAGCGCGATGGCAAACCTGTGGACATGTGGCTCACCGGGCTGTACCTGGGCGGCCTGCTGGTGTCCGCCCTGCTGGCCTGGGGCCTGGGCTGGGCCCGGACCTGGGTGATGGCCAAGGTGTCCGAGCGCATTGGCGCGGACATGCGCACCACCACCTACGCACACATGATGAAGCAGTCGCTGGAATACTTTGGCGGCAAGCGCACGGGTGACCTGATGAGCCGCATCAGTGCAGACACCGACCGTATCAACATGTTCCTGTCGCTGTATGCGCTGGACTTTGTGACCGACGTGATCATGATTGTGATGACGGCGGTGATTCTGGCCTCCATCAACCCCTGGCTGGCACTGGTCACGCTGGTGCCTCTGCCCTTTATCGTCTGGCTGATTCAGAAGGTGCGCGGCCGCCTGAGCGTGGGCTTTGACCGCACCAGCCGCGTCTGGGCCGAAGTGACCAATGTGCTGTCCGACACCATCCCCGGCGTGCGCGTGGTCAAGGCCTTTGCCCAGGAAGAGCACGAAATCGAGCGCTTCCGTCAGGCCAACCAGCGCAATCTGGAAGCCAATGACAAGGTCAACAAGACCTGGTCGCTGTTCTCCCCCACCGTGGGTCTGATGACGGAAATCGGTATCCTCATCGTCTGGGGCTTCGGCATCTGGCTGGTGGCACATGACCAGATCACCGTGGGTGTGCTGGCGGCATTCATTGCCTACATCGGGCGCTTTTACACACGGCTGGACTCCATGAGCCGCATCGTGAACATCACGCAGAAAGCAGCCGCTGGGGCCAAGCGTATTTTTGATGTGCTCGATCAGGTCAGCACCGTGCCAGAGCCCACCAACCCCGTGCAGCTGCAAAAGCCTGTGCAGGGGCGCATCACGCTGCAGGACGTAGGCTTTCGCTATGGCAGCCGCCAGGTGATTCGCAACCTGAATCTGGACATCCAGCCCGGCGAGATGATTGGTCTGGTGGGCCACAGCGGCTCTGGCAAGTCCACACTGGTCAACCTGATCAACCGCTTCTACGACGTCACCGAAGGCAGCATCCAGCTGGATGGCATCGACGTGCGCCGTATGGCCGTGGCCGACTACCGCCGCAACATCGGCCTGGTGCTGCAGGAGCCCTTCCTGTTCTTTGGCACCGTGGCAGAGAACATTGCCTACGGCAAGCCCAACGCCACCCGTGCAGAGATTGTGGCGGCCGCCCGCGCGGCCCACGCACATGAATTCATTTTGCGCCTGCCCCATGGCTATGACTCCGTGGTCGGCGAGCGCGGCCAGGGCCTGTCGGGCGGTGAGCGCCAGCGCATCAGCATTGCGCGCGCCCTGCTGATTGACCCACGCCTGCTGATTCTGGACGAAGCCACCTCTGCCGTAGACACGGAAACCGAAAAGGAAATCCAGAAGGCCCTGGACAACCTGGTACAGGGCCGCACCACGATTGCCATTGCCCACCGCCTGTCCACACTGCGCAAGGCGGACCGTCTGGTCGTCATGGACCGTGGCGAGATTGTGGAAGTCGGCCCCCATGATGAACTCATGGCCGCCAAGGGCGCCTACTGGCGCCTGTATGAAGCCCAGGCCCGCCGCGCCGAAGAAGATGCACAGGCGGCCGGTCTGACCGTGGCCCGTGAAGGAGAAAAAGCATGAGTGCCGCCACCATCACCCTGCACCGCAATACCCATGGCCGCCTGTGCCTGACGCTGGCAGACGGCACTTTGCACGAAGACATCACGCCCGTGCGTGCCTTTCCGATTGCTGCACCTGAGGAAGCCATCTCTCTGGTCGGCAGCAACGGCAAGGAGGTCTACTGGATTGACCAGCTGGCCGAACTGCCAGCCCCTATGCAGCAGCTGCTGGCCGAAGACTTTGCCGTGCGCGAGTTTGTGCCCGAAGTGCTGCAGATCGAAGCCATTGATGCGATTTCCGTGCCCAGCACCTGGACGGTGCGCACCGACAAAGGCGTGGCCAAGCTCACGCTCAAGGCCGAGGAAGACATCCGCAAGCTCGAAGGCCGCCACCACCTACTCATCACCAGCCGTGATGGCGTGCAATACCGCATCCGCGACGCACGCCAGCTGGACAAGGCATCGCAGAAATTCCTGGAGCGTTTCCTGTAACAGAATGGCCCTCTGCCGAATGGGCCAGGAGCGATTCCGACGACCGGTCGATTTTTTTCAAAAAATCTTCTAAATTTTCGCTTCACGCTGCCGATAAAGGTGACGGAACCAATTTTTGACGATCACCACCAGCTGAGGTCCTCACCATGTCCATACCACCTGTAGAGCGCAATCCCATCCAGTGGACCAACACCCAAGGTGCGAATTTGTATTCCACAGGTGCGTCTGGTCCCGCCGCCATCCGCCCGGTTCATCCCGTGAATGCCGTGGAGTCCACCGACAAGCTCGGCGAGGGTGTCACGGTCACCATCAAGAGCCCTGAGCGCCCCACCGACGTCAGCCGCGAAGACCGCGACTGGACCGAAGTGCAGGCCAAGCAGGTCAAGGAAGAAGAGCAGGAGCCGCCCAAGGAGCCGCTGTACAAGCAGCTGATCGAGCACATCCAGTCCATGTGGCGCGCCAGTGCCATGGCGGTGGAAGTGTTTGAACAGGCACAGAAGACCGACCAGCAGGAGCGCAACATGCAGCAGGTGCGCAATGAACCGCTGACCTACGACGAGCCCCGCGTCAAGCGCACCGGCGGCCTGTAAGCCTTCTTTCCACCCACAAAAAAGCCACTTGAAAGTGGCTTTTTTTGTGCTCTGGGGGCAGCGTCCGCCTAAATATTGGCAATCCCGCTGCGCACATGCCCGGCAGGCACATGGGCGCTGGCGGACTGCACATGGCCGGTCTGGTCATCAAAGAAAAAGTCTGGCGCGAACTCGCGCAGAAACTCGCCCTTGGGCAGACCGCCCAGGAACATGGCTTCATCCACCTCGATCTGCCAGTCCATCAGCGTGCGAATGGCCCGCTCATGCGCCGGTGCGCTGCGGGCTGTCACCAGCGCGGTGCGCAGGCGCATGCCGCCCGTGTCACCGTCCTGCACCGCCTGCTGCAAGCGGTGCAGCGCCACCAGCAGCGGCTTGAAAGGGCCATCCGGCAAGGGCTGGGTCACATGCTCCACCTCATGCTGCATGAAAGCTGCCAGCCCATCACGCTGGTAGACGCGCTCGGCCTCGTCGCTGAAGAGCACGGCATCACCGTCAAAAGCAATACACACTTCCTGTGGGTGGGCGTTGCTGGCACCGGCGGATTCCGTAATCACCCGCGCTGCGGGGTAGCCCAGGTTCAGCGCCTCGGTCACATCTGCCGCATTGGCAGACAGGAACAGGTCCGCCCCCAGCGGCCGCAGATAGGCATACGGGTCTCGCCCCTGGGTAAACACGCCGCGCTGAATGCTGTCCAGCCCATGGGCTTTGGCGCTGCGAAACACGCGCATGCCGCTGACCGGGTCATTGCGCGAGAGCAACACCACCTCCACCCGCCGCTGACCGCCCTGGTTAAAGGCCAGCAGCTTGCGCACCAGGGGCAGCGCCACACCGGGCGCAGCAGGCACATCCAGGCGCTCACGCTGTAGCCGCACGTAGGCCGCGGGATCTTCATCAAACACACGGTTTTCGGCTTCAAAGTCGAACAGCGCGCGCGAGGAAATGGCAACAACGAGTTGGTCTTGCAGCGAAACAGCCATGGCGGGAAGGCTCCGGAGCTTTCAGAGGATCAGGGCTTGGCCACCGCCTGGGCAGCAATCTCCAGACTGCGCAGGCGCAGTGCTGGATCGTACACATCGCTGACCAGAATCAACTCATCGGCCTCGCACTGCTGCTGGATGCGTGCAAAGCCCTGGCGCACGGTCTCTTCGCTGCCGACCACCGACATGGCCAGAAAGTCGTTGATGGCCGCCTGCTCGCGCGGGCCAATCATCTGCATGAAGCCTTCCAGCGGCGGCGGCATCTTGCCGCGCTGACCGGTCAGAATGCCGAGCACGCGCTGCTGGCTGCTGGTGGCCAGGTACTGCGCTTCTTCGTCCGTAGGCGCTGCCACCACGGGCACGCCGACCATGACATAGGGCTTGTCCAGCACCGCCGAGGGGCGGAAAAGCTGGCGGTACATCGCAATCGCCTGATGCAAAAAGCGCGGCGCAAAGTGGGAGGCAAAGGCGTAGGGCAAGCCCTTCATGGCAGCCAGCTGGGCGGAATACAGGCTGGAGCCCAGCAGCCAGATAGGAATATGTGTGTCCGCACCAGGTGTCGCGCTGATGCGTGCCTGCGGGTCCGCAGGGCCCAGCAGGCGCTGCAGCTCAGCCACATCGCGCGGAAAGTCTTCTTCGGTTTCCAGCCGGTCGCGGCGCAGCGCACGCATGGTGGCACCGTCCGTGCCTGGTGCACGGCCCAGCCCCAGATCAATACGGCCCGGATACAGCTCGGCCAGTGTGCCAAAGGCTTCGGCCACCACCAGCGGCGCATGGTTGGGCAGCATAATGCCGCCCGAGCCCACACGGATGCGCTCGGTCTTGCCCGCAATATGCCCAATCAGCACCGCCGTGGCCGAGCTGGCAATGCCGGGCATGTTGTGGTGCTCTGCCAGCCAGTAGCGCACAAAGCCCAGTTCCTCAGCCTTCTGAGCGGTCTGCACCGCAATGTCCAGCGCCTCGCGCACCGTGCCGCCTTCGCGCACGGGCACCAGATCCAGCATGGAAAGACGTGGTTTTTTCACCCACATACCACATTAACTCCTATTTCAAGAGCTGCTAGCGCTTGCAATTTCTATGTTTCAAATACTTTTTTATTTGAAACCTTTGATACTCAAGCGCTACAAGCTCACTTTTTTGCTATCTGACGCTGATTGACTTCGTTCTTGCTGATGATGGCCACCAGCACCGCCCAGACAATGGCCACCACAGCCACGCCCCAGTTGTTGTCGCCCATTTCCATGGACACAAAACTCAGCGGCAGCGCAATCAACGCGCCCAGGCGGATAAAGCGGTTCAGGGTAAAGGCGCTCAGCCTGGCCTTGAGCAGCAGCAAGGCCACCAGGCTCACAATCGCCAGCAAGCTAATGTAGAGAAAG
The DNA here is from genome assembly GCF_002056725.1 of Comamonas kerstersii. Lineage (NCBI taxonomy): Bacteria > Pseudomonadati > Pseudomonadota > Betaproteobacteria > Burkholderiales > Comamonadaceae > Comamonas > Comamonas kerstersii. The sequence goes on from NZ_CP020121.1 coordinate 802,762, forward strand.
GGATCGCCACCGTAAGGAGTGGCCCAGGCACGCAGAGATTCCATCATGCGTACATTGTGAGGCAGAAGACTTGCGCCACCTGCCTGCAAGGCCTTTGCGCTGCGGGAATATCAGCCCAGTGCCTGCAGGGCCGCAGCGTGCATCTGCCACGGCAGCTGCTGCCAGCCGCCATAGGCGGGGGCTGGCAGCGTCCAGTCTGCCGATGTGGGTTGCGCCTGCCCATAGTGCAGCAGCCACTGCACGCAGCGCGCCACGCCAGCATGCGTGACCCAGACCACATCCCGCTGGCCCTGCTGGCTATCGTGCAGCCAGCTCTCACGCAGGGCCGCCGCTACGCGCTGCAACATGCCCCCCAGGCTTTCTCCGCCACCGGGCGCTACCCCATACAAATCCTGCGCCCAGGCATCGACCTGCGACTTGCCAATATCGCGCCAGGCCATGCCTTCCCACTGACCAAAATCCATTTCCTGCAGCCGCGGATCACACACCACATTGGCTTCTGAGGCTTGCAATGCAAGCGCCAGCTGCTCACATCTTTGCAATGGGGAATAGCGCAGCAGCGCCCCTTGCGGCATCTGCGCCGCAAAGCGCATGGCGGCCTGCAAGGTCTGGCCGGGGTCAGCGGGCACATCCAGCCGCCCATAGCACACGCCCTGCGCAATCAGGGGCTGGGCATGGCGCAGCAGCCACAGGCAGGCGGGCCGCTTCATGCCACACACTGCGCCAGCACCATGCCAGCGGTCAGATACAAGGCCAGCTCACAGACCTGCTGCGTCGCGCCCAAGCAATCGCCCGTCATGCCGCCCAGACGGCGCTGAAAGCGCCAGCCCATATAGGCCGTCACCAGCACCGCTACCAGCAGCAGCGCCACCACCAGCGGCCAGCCCAGATACACCCACAGCGCCACCACGGCAGGCAGGCACCAGAGCCAGCCGGTGATTACCCCCGCCCAGCCCAACGGCTGACCGGCGATGTGCAGTGTCTTCGAGGTGGCAGGCAGACTCACATGACGCAGCGCGCGCATCAGCAGCAAAGGTGCACCGCGGGAGAGCACATGCACGCAACACAGCAGCAAGGCGCCAGCGGCGATGTCGATCGACAGCAGCAACGCTACCAGCACCACCTTGGTCAGCAAGCCCATGCACAGCGCCATCACGCCGTATGCGCCCAGGCGTGAATCCTTCATCACCTCCAGCGCACGCTCGGCTGGCAGGTGACCACCCAGGCCATCCGCCACATCGGCCATGCCGTCTTCATGAAAGCCGCCTGTGACACACAGCGTCGCCACCGTACTCAACACGGCAGCCACCCAGGGCAGCAGGGGCTGTGCAGGCAGCAGGTAGTTACAGCCCAGCACCACGGCCAGCGCCAGCAGGCCCACCAGCCAGCCCACGCCCGGCAAGTGCGCCGCACTGGCACGCTGCAGCTCAGGGCTCCAGCCCACCCAGGCAGCCAGCCGCCCCGTCACGGGGATGCGACTGAAGAACTGCACAGCCAAAAGAAAGTGACGCAATGCCTGCATGAATCATTCAAAAAAAAAAGGAGCTGCTCTCGCTGACCCATTCATGCTTTGCAAGTACTTTGATTTGCAAACCATGGATAGACAAGCGCCAGCAGCTCCGTTTTTAGTAGTCGGCTTACTTCAGGAACAGCTGGTAAGCCGGGTTGTGGGTTTCTTCCACCCAGGGGTAGCCCAGCTGCTTGAGGAAGCTTTCAAACTTCTTGCTGTCCTTGGCAGGCACCTGCATGCCCACCAGAATGCGGCCATAGTCAGCGCCCTGGTTGCGATAGTGGAAAAGCGAAATATTCCAGGTCGGCGCCATCAGGCTCAGGAACTTGAACAGCGCTCCGGGCCGCTCGGGGAAGACAAAGCGCAGCAGACGCTCATCCTGCGCCAGCGGGGAATGGCCGCCCACCATGTGGCGCAGGTGCTCCTTGGCCATTTCGTCAAAAGTCAGGTCGAGCGCAGCAAAACCGTTTTTCTCAAAGTTCTTGGTGATTTTTTCGCTCTCACCCTTGGCATTCGTGGTCAGGCCCACAAACACATGGGCCTTGCTGTCGTGGCTGATGCGGTAGTTGAACTCCGTCACATTGCGTGCACCGCCAGGCAGCTTGCCCACCACTTCACAAAAGCGCTTGAAGCTGCCGCGCTCTTCGGGAATGGTCACGGCAAACAGGGCCTCACGCTCTTCCCCGACCTCGGCACGCTCGGCCACAAAGCGCAGGCGGTCAAAATTCATGTTGGCGCCGCACAGAATGGCTGCGTAGGTCTCACCCTTGGTCTTGTGCTTGGCCACATACTGCTTGATCGCCGCCACCGCCAGCGCGCCAGAAGGCTCCACAATGGAGCGGGTGTCTACAAAAATATCCTTGATGGCGGCGCAGACCTGGTCGGTATCCACCTCGATGTAGTCATCCACCAACCCCTTGGCAATGCGGAAAGTTTCTTCGCCCACCAGCTTGACGGCCGTGCCATCCGAGAACAGGCCCACATCGGGCAGCTCCACCCGCTCACCCGCCTGCACAGACTGCAGCATGGCGTTGGAATCCCTGGTCTGCACGCCAATCACCTTGATCTCTGGGCGCACGGCCTTGATGTAGTTGGCCACGCCAGAAATCAGGCCGCCACCGCCAATGGCCACAAACACCGCATCCAGCCGTGGGCTGCCCAGCTTTTGCAATTGGCTAAGCATTTCCATGGCAATCGTGCCCTGGCCCGCAATCACATCAGGGTCGTCAAAGGGGTGGATAAAGGTCATGCCCTGCTCTTTTTGCAGCTTGACCGAGTGCTTGTAGGCGTCCGAATAGCTGTCACCTGCCAGCACCACTTCACCGCCCAGCGCAGCCACGGCATCCACCTTCACCTGGGGCGTGGTCGTAGGCATCACGATCACGGCACGGCAGCCCAGCTTTTTCGCACCCAGCGCCACACCTTGCGCATGGTTGCCTGCAGAGGCACAGATCACGCCCTTGGCCAGCTGCTCCTGCGAGAGATTGGCCATCTTGTTGTAGGCCCCGCGCAGCTTGAAGCTGAACACCGGCTGCTGGTCTTCACGCTTGAGCAGAACCTTGTTGTGCAGGCGGCGGCTCAGATTCCTGGCGGGTTCCAGATCCGACTCAATCGCCACGTCGTACACGCGTGCATTCAGGATTTTTGTCAGGTAATCAAAGGGCGTGAGTGTCTTTTTCTGTGTCATACAGCGACCAAGCAAGCGGTATCCAGTGAGCGCGTCCGGCGACACGCAAAAGAAACCATCATAGGCACTCACAGGCGCGCCAACCATCACCGTGTCGCAACGCCCCCATCGTCAGCGCAAAAAAAAGCCCCGAGCCGCTGGGGCTTGGGGCTGAATCCACCGTTAGAGGAGGTGGAGGAGACAACTGGTGCGCTACAGTCATGAACTGTCTTGATCGCTTGCCTGACAAGCGATGAACGCGAAGCCGAAATTGTACGGCGTTTCATGCTGCGCCGCAATAAGGTTTCAATGTTTACTGAAATGCCAGACATCAAAGTAGGGACAATCAATCCCGTAAACATCGGCCCTCTCACAGAAATTGCACAGGAGTAATCACTATGGAATGCACCGTCAGCTGGACCGGCGCAACAGGTACCCGTTCGGGCATGGGCTTTATTGCTGAAACCGGCAGTGGCCACATCCTCGCCATGGATGGCGCGCCCGACGAACGCAACCCCGCCAATGGCGGCCAGAACCTGGCCCCCCGCCCCATGGAAGCCCTGCTGGCTGGCACGGGCGGCTGCACCGCGTATGACGTGGTGCTTATCCTCAAACGCGGCCGCCACGATGTGCGCGGCTGCAGCGTCAAGCTCCAGGCCGAACGCGCAGAAGTCGAACCCAAGGTTTTCACCAAGATCAACATGCACTTCACCGTGACCGGCAAGGGCATCCCTGCTGCGGCCGTCGAACGCGCCATCGCCATGAGCCACGAGAAGTACTGCTCGGCCAGCATCATGCTGGGCAAGACGGCCGAGATCACCACCAGCTTTGAGCTGGTTGAGGTGTAACAAGGTAGCAACTGCTGGCTTTCAATGCCTATCTGCACACACAAGCGCCTATATGGCGCTTTTTTTGTTTGTCTATCTACGGCAAAGAATTACACGAAAGTATTTGCACACTTTTTTCTCAACAAAGAATGCAAGCAAATGTCACGAATCTCTCAGCCAATCGCGGCCGGGCACACCTCATCCCGGGTGTTGCACCAAGACAACAAAAACCGCCGTTTTTTGCGTCGCGACATGGTTTTTCTTTGCGCAAGACGGCCCTCTCTGGTGCAATAGCCAGCAACTTCCCCACCAGGAGGTTGGCGCGTCTTGCAGCAGCTGCACCGCTTTATGCACCAGACACTGCAATGCGCCTTCAACAAACCTTGGAGTATCAAATGAAGAAATCTCTGATCGCTTTGGCAGCTGTTGCTGCTTCCGGCGCCGCAATGGCTCAATCTTCCGTCACCCTGTACGGCGTGGTGGACACATCCGTTGCTTACGTGAAGGGCGACAAAAGCGTTTCCGGCCTGCTGAACAACGGTGCTGCTACCAGCCGTCTGGGCTTCCGCGGCGTGGAAGATCTGGGCAACGGCCTGAAGGCTGAATTCGTGCTGGAAGGCGCTGTGTCTCCTGACAACGGTGGTTCCAGCTTTGACTTCAAGCGTCAGTCGACCGTGGGTCTGTCCAGTGAATTCGGTCAAGTGCGTCTGGGCCGTGCCCTGACTGCTTCCTACAACGCTGTGAGCCGTTACGACGTGTTCGGCACTAACGGCCTGGGTTCTACACTGGCTTGGTCTGGTGCTGAAACTGGCTACCAAAACCGCTCCAACAACATGATCAGCTACATCTCGCCCAAGTTTGCTGGCTTTGGCGTGGGTATTGACTACGGTTTTGGCGAACAGAAAAAGAACAAGACCAACCGCTACATGGGCATTGGCGCCACCTATGACAACGGCCCTCTGAGCTTGGGTCTGGGTTACGACAAGCAAAACAACGGCTTGGGCGAACTGCCCAACGAAGACCTGAAGACTTGGCAGCTGGGTGGCTCTTATGACTTCGCAGTGGTCAAGCTGGCAGCTTTCTACAAGGAAACAAAGTACACCCAAATTTCTACCAACGGCAGCGATAAGCTGAAGACTTGGAACCTGGGTGTTTCCGCCCCCGTGGGCGCCGCTGGTGTTGTAAAGGCTTCTTACAACAACTACAAGTTGTCTGATAGCTCCGAAAAGGCTCAGCAGTTCTCTCTGGGTTATGTGCACAGCCTGTCCAAGCGTACTGCTCTGTACGGCACATACTCCTACCTGAAGAACAAGAATGGCGCCGACTTTGAACTGAACGGTGCATTCGCTGGCGTGAACGGCGCTAACGACTCCGGCAAGATGCAAGGTGTTCAAGTTGGCGTTCGCCACGCTTTCTAATGGATGGCAGGTGTAAGCCTGCATTTCCAAAAGAAGCACAAAAAGCCAGCCTTAGCGCTGGCTTTTTTACGTCTGGCACTTTTACAGCCAAGGGAAAACCAGCGTGGTTTTCATGCCAGCGCATCTATTCGAACGCATGTGCTTTTCTAGAATGTTTTTTGCACCCATACCTATTCATTGGTTTCAAATCAAGGAGACAAAAGATGCAAAAAACAATTCTGGGAGCAGCCATTGCCGCCATCTGCGGCTTTGGCACATCCGCCGCCATGGCACAGCAAGCCTCTACCAGCAAGGTAGAGCTATGGGGTATTGCTGATGCGGCAATCCGCCACACCAATAATGAAGGGGCAGACAAAGGCAGCCTGACCAAAATGATTGGCGGCGGCATGTCCCAGAGCCGCTGGGGCATCAATGTGGAGGAAGACCTGGGCGGTGGCACCAAGGCGCTGGTACACCTGGAACACCGTTTTAATCTGGATACCGGTGAAAAAGATGCAACAGCACCTTTTTTCCAACTTTCCTATATTGGTCTGCAAGGTCCATATGGACGTCTGACCATGGGCCGCCAGTGGAACGTGCTGTTTGATGTGGTGTCTTCCACCTATGCATCCTTCCCCTACTCGCCTTATATGGATGCCTATAAGCCAGAGCTTGGAATGGCAGCTGGTGCGCGCACCAGCAATTCCCTGAAATATTTGCTGGCTACTCCTGATCGACGCTGGGTGGGTGCACTTCAGTACTCCTTTCATGAAGGCAATCAAAACACTAGCGCTGTAGAAAATACGCTAGCTGCTGCAGCCCCTGGTCTGATTAACAGCCAGCTACCTCCAGGAGCTCCGTCAGTGACTGGAGCAACAACATTAGGCCAAATAGCAAGTGCTATCGGCCCCCAAAATCTTGCCGCTCTGATGAGTGGAGTGAAATCCACCATCAATAATGCAGATCCTAACAGCCCCTTGGGCCAAGCTGTTGCACCTTCCCTCAGCCCTATAGCTACAAGTTCACTCAAAACATTTGGTGGTTTTTTACGCTATTCCCAAGATGGCATCTCTGTTGGCGGTGGTTATTTAAGAACGCACCTGCCAGCAGGGACCAAACTGGATGCCTGGACCTTAGGTGGCTCTTATCGCAAAGATAAGTTGTATGTGAACTTGGGTTATGGCGCCAACAAAATCAAAAATCGAGAAACCTTTAACCAAACAGCCAACTCCACCATCTCTGATATTGCAAAATTTGAAGCACGCCGCCTTGTTGACCAAACCATTATCAATGGTTTTTGGCAAGGTCAAACCAATGGCGGTTTCTTAGCAGGTGATTCCGATAAACGCACCATGTATAAATTGGGCTTTGGCTACCAGATTACCCCACAAATTAATGCTGGCATTCATTACTACCATGCCAAGCAAAAAGGTTCAGCCTCTGGCAATTACAACGGCAAGGCTGACTTTGTAGTGGCACTGGCCAATTACGCCTTCAGCAAGCGCACCGATGCCTACTTTGGCGTAGACCACACCAAGGTGCGTGGTGGTGAGGATATGTACCTGGACCGCACCAGCAAAGCCCGCAGCCGCACAGGTATTACCGCCGGCCTGCGCCACCGCTTCTAAAAAAAAGAGCCTCTCCAACAAAAAGCCGGCAAAGCCGGTTTTTTGTTTTACAGCTCAGAGCGCTTGTTTTGCATATTATTCTGCAAATGTTTGAGCTTTTCTGACAAGGGTTCACCCATATTCAAAGCGGCTGCTGTTGCCAGAATATCAATAATCAGCAAGTGCAAGAGACGGGATGCCATGGGCGTATAAAAGTCTGAACCTTCCAGATTATCGGCTGCCAGATGAATATGACTAATCTGTGAAAGCGGGGTATGGCTGGAGGTAATCGCAATAATGGTGGCCCCGTTGTTTTTGGCAATCTGCGCCACTTCCAGCAGATCTTTGGTGCGGCCAGAGTTAGAGATCAGGATGGCGCAATCGCCTTGTGCCAGCATGGTGGCACCAATCACCTGCAGGTGGGTGTCGCTGGAGGCATGGCTGCTGATGCCCAGACGCAAAAACTTGTGCTGCGCGTCCTGCGCTACCACGCCGGAGTTGCCTACGCCATAGATTTCCAGGCGTTTTTTCTTGCGCCAGGTATCCACAATGGCCTGCACAGCCTGCTCCACGGCCTGGGGCGATGCGGCGTTGCGGTACTGCAAAAAGGCAGCCACCGAGTTATCGATTACCTTGACCAGCACATCTGCCGTCTTGTCATCGGCATCCACGCTACGGTGCACATAGGGTACGCCTTCGGCCACATTGCCTGCGAGCTTGAGCTTGAAGTCTGCCAGGCCGTCATAGCCCATGCTGCGGCAAAAACGCACCACGGTGGGCTTGCTGACATTGGCTTTTTCTGCCAGCTCGCGCACTGGCAGGCGTGCAAAGCTGTGTGGATCTGCCAGCACGAGGCGCCCCACCCTTTGCTCAGCGGGTGCCAGAGAAGGAAGAGATGCTGCAATTCGGTCAAGCATGGAAGGTCCAATCAGTCACACACGTAAAGCCGAGATTTTGCGCCACGAACAACAAACACACAGGCTCTCAGGCGTTGCAGACCGTGCAATCCCTGAAGCACACTACACTTGCCACACCTATAAAAACGCATAACGCCAGCGAGACCGCATGAACCAGCTCGAACAACTCAAGCAATACACCACGGTGGTGGCTGACACCGGCGATTTCCAGCAAATCGCCCAGTACCAGCCCCAGGATGCCACCACCAACCCCTCCCTGATTTTGAAGGCTGTCCAGCAGGCGCAGTACCAGCCCTTGCTGCAGGCCACCGCCAACCAATGGCGTGATGCACCGCTGGATGAAGTGGTGGACCGTCTGCTGGTGAAGTTTGGCTGCGAAATTCTCTCTGTAGTGCCAGGCCGTGTCTCGACAGAAGTCGACGCGCGCCTGTCCTTTGACACCGCAGCCACCGTGGCGCGTGCGGAACGCCTCATTGCCCTGTACGAAGCCGCTGGTGTGCATATTGACCGCGTGCTGATCAAGATTGCCGCTACATGGGAAGGCATTGCCGCCGCACGCCAGCTGGAGCAACGCGGCATTCACACCAATCTGACCCTGCTGTTTTCCAAGGTGCAGGCTGTGGCCTGCGGGGATGCCAAGGTGCAGCTGATTTCCCCCTTTGTGGGCCGTATTTACGACTGGTACAAAAAGCAGGCTGGCGCGCAATGGGACGAAGCAGCGATGGCAGGTGCCAACGACCCCGGCGTGCGCTCCGTGCGGGCCATCTACGACTATTACAAGCGCTTTGGCATCACCACCGAAGTGATGGGGGCGAGCTTTCGCAACACGGGCCAGATTCTGGCGCTGGCGGGCTGTGATTTGCTGACCATCTCCCCCGACCTGCTGGCTCAGCTACAGCAGCAGGATGCGCCCGTCATCCAGGCATTGAGCCATGAAGCAGCCAAGCAGCAAGACCTAGAGCGTGAACACTATGACGAAGCCAGCTTTCGCCTGGCGCTGAATCAGGACGCCATGGCCACCGAAAAACTGGCCGAGGGCATTCGTGCCTTTGTGGCGGATGCGCAGAAGCTGGAACAGCTCATCCGCTCCGTTTAATCCCATCACCCCTACCAACTTTCCCAAGCCAGAGGCAGGCATGCAGCATGACCTGCCCGTGGAGACACCTCCCATGCACTCTGCCGTCATCAGCGGTACAGGCCTGTACCAGCCACCCCACACCATTACCAATGCGGAACTGGTTACTGCCTTCAACCAGTATGCCGATCTGCACAATCAGCGTTTTGCAGCTGAAATTGCTGCAGGCACACACACGCCCATGCAGCACTCCAGCGTGGAGTTCATTGAAAAAGCCTCGGGCATTCGCCAGCGTTATGTGCTGGAGAAAACCGGGGTGCTGGACCCCCTGCGCATGTATCCACGCTTTGAGGAGCGAGGTGACGAGCAGCTGTCGCTGATGGCAGAAATTGCCGTGTCTGCAGCCCAGCAGGCCATGCAGCAGGCGGGCAAGACGGGTGCGGACATTGATATGGTGCTGTGCGCCGCATCGAACATGCAGCGCGCCTACCCCGCCATGGCCGTAGAGATTCAGCAGGCGCTGGGTGCTGGTGGCTATGGTTTTGACATGAATGTGGCCTGCTCTTCGGCCACCTTTGCGCTGGAGCAGGCCGTCAATGCCGTGCGCTGCGGCTCGGCACGCTGCGTGCTGATCGTGAACCCCGAAATCACCTCCGCCCACCTGGAGTGGCGCGACCGCGACTGCCACTTTATTTTTGGCGATGTGTGCACCGCCATCATCGTGGAACGTGCAGAAACGGCCACCAGCGCCGACCGCTGGGAGGTGCTGGGCACACGGCTGGCCACACAGTTTTCCAACAACATCCGCAACAATTTCGGCTTCCTCAACCGCAGCGAAGACAGCGACCCTGCAGCACGCGACAAGACTTTCCGCCAGGAAGGCCGCAAGGTCTTCAAGGAAGTGGTGCCGATCGCAGCCGAGCACATTGCCACCCACCTGCAGCAGCTGGCCCATGCCCCTGCAGACATTCGCCGCTACTGGTTGCACCAGGCCAATCTGAGCATGAACCAGCTGGTGCTGAAAAAACTGGTCGGCGAAGCCACGGAAGACCGCGCGCCACTGATTCTGGATGAGTTTGCGAACACGGCCTCTGCAGGTTCTATCATCGCCTTCCACAAGCACCGTAACGATCTGGTCCCCGGGGACCTCGGCGTCATCTGCTCTTTTGGTGCTGGGTATTCGGTGGGCAGTGTCGTCGTGCGCAAACAGTAAGCGGAGCACAAGGTTTGGTTTGCCATACAAAGCCTGAATGGGCGCAACTCAAGGCCCACTTTCACAGCATGGAGGGGGGGCTGGATTTACAGGCTGCATTCAGGCAGGACCCGCAGCGCCTGGCACATCTGAGCCAGCAGGCCCCGCACGTGTTTGCTGACCTGTCCAAGAACTGGATGCTGCCGCAGACCGAAGTGCTGCTTTCTGCGCTGGCACAGGCCTGCGAGGTGCATGCCCTGCGCGATGCCATGCTGGCAGGCCAGACCATTAACAACACCGAGTCCCGCGCAGTCATGCACTGGCTGCTGCGCACACCACGCGATGGTGGTTTGCTACGAACGCGCCCTGTGGTGCAGCAATGGACGCCCCAAATGCAGCAGGCGCTGCAGTCCGTGCACGACACACTGGATGCCATGCTCACCCTGGCGGAGCAGGTGCGCGCCAACCCACAAATCACCGATGTGGTCAATATTGGCATTGGCGGCTCACACCTGGGGCCGGAAGTCGTCGTGCAGGCGCTGGAAGACTGGGTGGATGGCGACAAGCATTTCCACTTTGTCTCCAACGTGGACGGGCATGAACTGGGGCATGTGCTGCGCAAGGTGCGGCCGGAAAACACGCTGTTTCTGATTGCTTCCAAGTCCTTCACTACGGCAGAGACCATGCTCAACGCGCGCTCTGCACGGGAATGGTTTCTGGCACACGGCGGCAGCCCACACCCGCAGGATGCCTGCAGCATCGACCAGCACTTTGTCGCACTCACCACCAACACCGAAGCGGCCGCGGAATTTGGCATTTCACGCACCCTTGGCTTCTGGGACTGGGTGGGTGGGCGTTTTTCACTGTGGTCGGCCATTGGCCTGCCGATTGCGATTGCCATTGGTGCCGAGCAGTTTCGCCAGATGCTGCAGGGCGCACACGCAATGGATGCGCATTTTTTCTCAGCCCCCGATGCGCAGAACCTGCCTATGCGGCTGGGGCTGCTGGATGTGTGGAACCGCAACTTCTGCGGTTTTGGCAGCCGCTGCATTGCGCCCTACAGCCACGGGCTGCGCAGGCTCACGGCTTATCTGCAGCAGCTGGAGATGGAAAGCAATGGCAAGGGCGTCACCCGCGATGGGCACAAGCTGCTAGTAGCTACAGCACCCATTGTCTGGGGCGAGCCCGGCACCAATGGCCAGCACGCATTTTTTCAGATGCTGCACCAGGGGCCAGATGTCATTCCCGTGGAATTCATTGCGCTGCGTGATGGCGGTAAATACCTGGGGGCACACCACCAAAGCCTGGTCATCAACGCCATTGCCCAGGCCCAGGCACTGATGGAAGGCCGCTCCGGGGATGGCGCAGAGCGTGACTGCCCCGGCAACCGCCCCAGCACTTTCCTGCTGCTGCAGGCGCTGGACCCAGCCTCGCTGGGCGCTTTGATCGCGCTGTATGAGCACCGCATTTTTGTCTCTGGCGCAGTCTGGGGCATCAACAGCTTTGATCAATGGGGTGTAGAGCTGGGCAAAAAGCTGGCGCAGCAACTGCGTGCACGCCAGCAGAGCCAGGACTGGACAGGGGTTGACCCCTCCACCGTGGCGCTGATGCAGCGGCTGGCGGAGTCTCCCGTCAACGGCAACTAAGCCTGCAAAGGGCCTTACAGCTGGTTTAGATCCGGCTTTTCGTGCAGCGCAGCGTTGAGCTGGTCGATCACGATGGCCCAGTCATCATCGCAGTACAGCCTTTCGCGCAGCATCTGCGCCTGCTGCTGCGTCCAGCAGGGTGCCTCATGCAGCAACATGCCTTCTGGCAGGGGGCTGTGGTGCGCAATGAACTGCTGGATGCTGGCGGGGTCATTGGGCAGGCCCAGCTGCGCAAAGAGTTCCGTAAATCCGGGCTGAGATTCACCGGGGATCAAAGACATAAGCCAACTCCTTTGCAGTCATGTTGTGGGGTGTGAAGTGCATGGTAAAGCGCCCTGCATCCGTGTACGCGTCAGACCATGGCGATAGACACTGCCTTGGCCACCAGATAGGCCTCCAGTGCTTCTGTGCCACCTTCTGAACCATAGCCGGAATCCTTCACTCCACCAAATGGCATTTCGGCCGATGCCACAGCAGGCTGGTTGATCCACAGCATGCCGGTTTCCACCTGCTGGCTCAGCAGCTGCGCATGCTTGAGCGAGGAGGTAAAGGCATACGCCGCCAGCCCATAAGGCAGGCGATTGGCTTCGGCAATGGCTTCTTCCAGCTTGTCAAAGGTGCGCAGCGCCACCACGGGGCCAAAGGGCTCGTTGTTGAACACATCGGCCTCCAGCGGCACATTGGCCAGCACCGTGGGTGCATAGAAGTTGCCCACATCGCTCAAGGCCTTGCCGCCTAGCAGCAGCTGGGCCCCTTTGGCCTGCGCATTGGCAACCAGCGACTGCATGGCGGTGATGCGGCGTGGGTTGGCCAGCGGCCCCATCTTGGTGTCTGGGTCCAGGCCATTGCCCACCTTGATGGCTGCGAAGTAGTCCACCATCTTTTCCGTAAACACTTTTTCCAGGCTGCGGTGCACCAGAAAGCGGGTCGGAGAAATACAGACCTGCCCGGCATTGCGCAGCTTGGAGGCGCCCACGGCTTTGACGGCCAGATCCACGTCTGCATCTTCGGCAATGATCACCGGCGCGTGACCGCCCAGCTCCATGGTGCAGCGCTTCATGTGCGCACCTGCCATGGCCGCCAGCTGCTTGCCCACGGCCGTGGAACCCGTAAACGTCACCTTGCGGATGGTGGGGTGGGGGATCAGGTAGCTGGAAATCTCAGCCGGGTCGCCATAGACCAGTCCGATCACACCCGCAGGCACGCCTGCATCCACAAAGCACTGGAACAGCGCAGCAGGCGATGCCGGCGTTTCTTCCGGTGCCTTGCACAGAAAGGAGCAGCCCGTTGCCAGCGCTGCGCTGATCTTGCGCACGATCTGGTTGACCGGAAAGTTCCAGGGCGTAAAGGCGGCCACAGGGCCCACAGGCTCCTTGATCACCAGCTGCTGCACATCACTGCGGCGTGCGGGCACGATGCGGCCGTACAGACGCAGTGCCTCATCCGCAAACCATTCAATGATGCCCACGCCAGCCAGCACTTCGGCACGGGCTTCGGCCAGTGGCTTGCCTTGCTCCTGCGTCAGTAGCGCAGCAATCTGGTCGGCACGCTCCTTGAGCAGAACTGCCGCCTTGCGCATGGTGGCCTGGCGCTCATGGGCGCTGGTGTTGCGCCAGATGGCAAAGCCTTTTTCAGCGGCGGCCAGGGCGCGGTCCAGGTCTTCCTTGCCTGCATGGGCCAGCTGGCCAATCACTTCACCCGTGGCGGGGTTGCGCACGGCAATGGTCTTGCCGCTGGCTGCGTTCTGCCATTGGCCGTCGATGAGCAATTGGGTGTCGGGGTAAGTCTGGCTCATGGTGCTTGCACTCGTTGAAGAGAAAGGTGAAAACTGGTTGGCAGAATTTCAAAATAGATAGCTGCTTGCGCTTTAACTACAAGCATTTCAATGCAAAAACATTTGCAAATCCTGTATTTATCAGCGCTAGCTGCTTCACTTTTAAAAATCCAGGTGACCACCCATTGTAGAAGGCGCTGCTCGCAGCGCCATAGTGGGATGTACGGTACACATGCCTGACACCTTAGCGCGCCTGCCTTGCAAAAGCTGTCATCCATGTGCGGATACGGTTCACCCAAAAAGAAGCCCACCGAAGTGGGCAAAGGACCATGTACCAACTGCCATGGCACACGGAAGAACGCTGTACAAAAGCCAAGCTGCGCCTTACTGACTGAGCTTGAGCGAGCCTTTCATCATCGATGCATGACCGGGGAAAGAGCAGAAAAAGCTGTAGCTCTCGCCTGCGGCAAGCTTTCCCACATCAAGTGTCAGTGTGTCGCTTTCTCCACCGCCGATGAGCTTGGAGTTCGCCAGCACACGGCTATCGCCAGGCTTGAGGTAGTCGTTGGAGACTCCTGCACTGATACCGTCTTTCGCCACTGCGGCCATGTCTGCTGTCTTGGTGATCACCACGTTATGCCCCATGGCTGCCTTGGGCAGCTTGCCCACATGCTTGAGCGTGATGTCAAAGCTTTTGCAGGAGCTGGGCACTTGCAGGCTCTTCACATTGAACTGCATGGCGTCATTGCTTTCCACGGTCACGGCGCAGTCTGAGGCCATGACAGCCGGTGTCACCAGCAGGCCCGCCACAGCGATGGCCGATGCGCACATTACGCGCTTCATTGTCTTCATACACATTCCTTGGCTGCAGGCAGTGGCACAGCAGTACATGCTGCCCGCAGCAATACAGCCTTACTTCACGACGTTCTTGCCGCCACGCACAGCCACCACTTCAATTTCCACCAGCCATGCGGGGTTGGCCAGTGCGGCGATTTCAAATGCAGAGCGTGCGGGCAGGTTGGGCTGCTCGGCCGTGCCAAAGAACTGGGTGTAGCCCTTCATGAAACCCGCAAAGTCCATCTTGTTGCCCTTAGCTGGATCCTTGACCAGGAAGACCTGCATCTTGATCACGTCCGACATGCTCAGGCCCATGCTCTTGAGCTGGGCCTCAATGCTCTTGAGCACATTGACTGTCTGGCCTTCGGTATCACCGCCATAGGCAGCTGGGTCTGTGGCTGGCTTGCTCTTATCCAGCATGGCTGGCACCTTGCCCGACAGATAGACCGTACTGACGCCGGGCGAAACCTCCACGGCATTGGAGATGGGAAAGCTCGAGCCGGGGATCTTGTAACGCGTGACTTCACCCGTTGGTACGCCGTTGGCGGCGCAGCCGCTCAGCACCGCAGCAGCCAGAAGACCCGCAACCATCACAGGAGTGCGCAAAGACATGGAATTACCTCTTTCTCTCAAAACATTGCTCATCGCCCCGCAGCCCGACTGGAACACGGGGCCGGGGAATTACTTGCGGAAGAGCTTGACGTCTTCTGCCGTCACGGTGTCAGTGAACTGATTGCCAAAATTGCTGCGCACATAGTTCACCACTTCTGCTACCTGTGCGTCGTCCAGTCGATGGGCAAAGCCAGGCATGCCATGCAGGCCATTCATGACCACACCCACCGGATACGCAGCTGCAGCCAGCTTTTCATTGCCCGCCAGTGCAGGGTAAAAACCCACCTCGGCAGCACCTTGCCCCTGGGGCATGTGGCAGCCCTGGCAAATGGCCTGGTAGATCTTTTCCCCATCACGCTGGGTGTTCAGGCGACGGTCGCTGGAAAAGCCCGCCTTGAGGGCTTCAACCTGTGTGTCAGCAATCGCCAGTACCTCGGCAGCAGTGCCTGTCACAGGCCCTGCGAAAGCGGACAGACTGGCCATGCTTGCCAGCACCACTACGGCCACAGACAGACCACGGTGCAACTTCTTTGTGCTCATAGCGTTCGTTCCTTTCAAGTGGCCTGACTCAGACATTCACGGCCTTGGCGTGCAGGCGCTGCACAGCGTCGAGGGCAGACAGCACGGCACCTTCCTGCCATGCGGGAATGAAGGAGATATGCTCGCCAGCCAGCACCAGACGGTTGTCAATCTGCGCCATGTTGTCGTAGTGCTGCGCGCGCAGGTTGTCGTTCCATGCGCCATAGCAGCCCTGAGTCCAGGGTGTGCGGTGCCATGCCACAGACACGCCGTTCAGGAATTCCTGCTTGTACTGCGGGTGAATCTGGCTACCCCACTCCAGGGCCAGACGGACCCGCTCCTTGGGCGTCAGCGAAGCCAAGCGATAGGCATTGGTGTTGTCAAAGGCATATGCCCCCAGCAGCACAGCAGGGCCGGGCTTCATATAGTCGTTGGATGGGTAGGAAATCTGCTGAATCGGCAGGTCCGTCGAGGTAATGCCACCGTAGATGCGCTCATCCTCTTCCCAGAAACGTCGCTTGAATTCCAGACCCACCTTGACCGAACTGCCGTATGGCAAGGCCTCAATGGCGGCGCGCATCTTGTCGCCCACCTGAATGTCCATCTGCGCCAAGATGGAAGCAGGAATCGTGCAGACGCACCAGTCGGCAGTCACCTGCTGCTGTACGCCATTGCGGGTATAGCTCACGGTGACGGACTTTTCATCCTGTGCAATCTTGCTCACCTTGGCGTTGTACTGAATCGCCTTGCCCAGATCCTTGGCCATGGCCTGAGGCAGCATGTCCATGCCGCCCTTGGGCTGGAAAATGGTGCTGTGGAATTCCGTCAGATTGCCCGAGCCGATCTGCCCCCACAGGTTGGACTGCAGCACTTCACTCACACCAATGGGCTGCGATGCCTTGGCACGTGGCATCAGACCGCCACCATGGTCCACATCAAAGCCGCGGTATTCGCTGGTGTGCAGGCTGGCCACATAGCGATAGTCCTTATCCAGCGCTCCTGTGCTCTTCAGGCTGGCCAGCAGCTTTTCTGCATCTTCCTTGCTGATGACCGTATCCAGAGCGCCCTGGTTGACCGCCTTGGCCAGCAGCTCGGCCGTGTGTCCACGGTAGTCCGTTGCGATATGACGAAAGCGCTGTGGCTTGCCACCAAAAGCCTTGCTGTTGTGCACATAGGCGTTGTGATTGACCTGGTTGAACACATCCAGCTCAATGCCATAACGACGGTACAGATCCATCATGGCATGGTGGTTGTGGGGCACACGCCAGGGCCCTGGGTTCAGATAATTCCCCTTGGCAAAGCCAACGGTCTGGGTCGTGCCATCCAGCTCGGTAAAAGTGTCACCGCCACGCAGTGTCCAAGCACGGCCACCAGCGCGATTCTGGTATTCCAGCACTGTGACCTTGTAACCCGCATTGCGCAGCTCAATGGCGGCCAGCATGCCTGCCAGGCCAGCACCCAGCACCACTACGGATGCGCCAGGCTTGGCCTTGCTGAGCTTGATGGGGCCGGAATACGAAGATTCAGCGGCATGGCCCAGAGTCCCCATGGCGGAGTACATGGCTGCGCCACCTGCCATATGGCCAATCATGGTGAGGAGTTTTCGCCGTGTCAGTGGTGTTTTTTCTTCTGGCATAGAACAGAGCTTTCGGTTTTCGACACGCGAACTACCGCATGTCTTGACCATTTATCGCAACAGTCGTGCCAGCTTGTGCACTGTCGGCATCTATCCTCTAGGCTCTAGGCTCTAGGCATCAGCATTCACAGAAACATCTGCACCAAAATGCACTGAACCGCATCAGGCAATGCCCTAATGTGCACGCACTAACGCCGAGAAATGGTGCACGACACATGTGTGTGAAAAAAAGGCCTGCATCTGCAGGCCTTGTGGAGCGCATGTGAGGCAACGCAGCGTGCGTTAATCGATTTTTGCGCCCGACTCATCCACCACTTTTTTCCAGTGCGCCAGCTCTGCAGGCAAGCTGGCTGCAAAGCTTTGCGGGTTGGACTGCACGGGCTCCGCACCCAGCGTCTTCAGGCGCTCCTGCATGGCGGGGGTAGCCAGCACGCGAGAGATCTCGGTATAGACCTTGTCGATGATGGGCTGGGGTGTGCCTGCAGGGGCAAACAGGCCGTACCAGGACGTCACGGCCAGATCCTTCAGCACAGGAATTTCAGGTGCCAGCGGTGTCGGCTTGTCCGACGCCACACCCAGCACACGCAGCTTGCCGCTGCTCACGAACGGCATGACGCCGGGGAAGCTGCCAAAGGTCACGGGCAGCTGGCCAGCCACCACATCGGTCGCTGCCGCTGCAGCCCCCTTGTAGGGCACATGCAGCATTTCCACGCCCTTTTGCTTCTTGAGCATCTCGCCCAGCAAGTGATTCAGCGTGCCATTGCCGGCCGAGGCGTATTCCACCTTATAGGGATTGGCTTTGGCATAGGCCACCAGCTCGTCGAAGGTCGTGGCAGGAAACTGTGGATTGACCACCAGCAGATACGGCGCCACAGCCAGCTGCATCACGGGGGTGAAGTCTTTGATGGGGTCAAACCCCGTGCGCGAATACAGCGCAGGGTTGATGGTGTGTGCGCTTTGCGCCGTCACCAGAAAGGTATAACCATCGGGCGCGCTGCGTGCTACCTGGCCCGTTCCCACGTTACCGTTGGCACCCGCACGGTTTTCCACGATCACGGGCTGGCCCAGCGAGTTTTCCAGGCTTTGCGCTACGGCACGCGCAATCACGTCATTGGCACCGCCGGGATTTTGTGGCACCACAAAGGTAATGGGCTTGGTGGGCCAGCTGTCCTGCGCCCAGGCGGCAGGTGCAGCCATAGAGACCACGCTGGCAACGGCCAGCGCCAAAGCATGGCGGCGAGAAAAAGCGGAATGCACAGGCATCACAACTCCAAGTACGTCAATGGGGTGGTTCAACCGTCAGCACTGGAGATGCAGCCATACGCCTAAGCACAGCCACCACATTGACAACGCAGTGCTCACGGAAATTCAAGGCGAACTTGCTGCTTGTGGCTTGCAAGGGGATTGCGCAGGCGTGTGGCCCAGGCTGCGCAATGTCAAGACCGCTGGCGCGAGGGTGTTCGCAGGCAGCAGGCTTGGAAGAAGATGGGGGAATCATAGGCAAGCCACCCGCTGCCCCATAGCAAAACAGAGGTGTCTGCCAGTGTTCTGTCAGACTCCGGGCTGTTCAGCGCCCGTTCAGCACTGCGACGGCCTCATCACGCAGCAGGCCTTCTTCTACGCGCACCGCAGGTTGTGCAGGCTCCAGCACCTCAGCGCAGCGTGCAGGCAGAACCGGCCCTCCCAGAGCGTCACCAATATCTTGCGTGCTGGCTGCAAACACCACACGTTTGATCCCCGCCCAGAACATGGCACCGCTGCACATAGCGCAGGGTTCACCGCTGGCAAATACGACTGCTCCATGCAGACGCTCTGGGCCGAACCGCTGCGTAGCCTCTCGTACGAGGACCACTTCGGCATGGGCTGTGCAGTCACCCGTGCTGTTTTGCCGGTTGGGTGAGGTGTGCAGGATCTCACCCTCAGACGACACCAGTGTTGCTCCAAACGGTGTATCGCCAACTGCACGGGCCTGGCGTGCGGCCTCCATCGCCAGTTGCATGGCCTGCACTTCTGTTGCAGTGAATGACATGGGCATCTCCTTGTTCATACCCACCAGCAACGCTGGTGGATGGGGCTACAACAACACCAACCCTGGCGGCAAGCTGTCGCCCAGGCTGCGTTGCTGGTCTTGGGCATCCATCTGTACCACGCGCTCCACCAACTCCAGCCAGCGCTGTGGCGCACCGGCTGCACGCATTTTGTCCAGCACCTGCTGGCGCACGCTGTCGGGAAAGTCACGCGCTACGTCGCCCGTCATGCGGATGATCTGCACGGCAGCAAACATGGCGGTTTCGTTTTTGCGCCAATCTTGCGCCAATGTGGCGTCGAGAAACTCCTGCGCAGCCGAAGGTGGCATCACCAGGTGCGCATTCGCGGCCAGAGACTGGCGGGCTGCCAGGCGGCCCAGTGCCCACCAGGTCTGTACGGATTCATCCGGTCGCTGGAGGCGCTGCAGCATCCACTGCCCCATCTCCTGCCGGTACTGCCAGGGCACGGCTTCCATGGCAGCAAACAGGCGCAGCATGTCGTCATAGCTGCCATGACTGCTCTTGCCTCCGTTGCGCACCGTGGCCTGCTGCACGGTCTTTTGCATGGCGGCAGCCACGGCTTCCAGCACCTGCATCTGCTGTGCTTCGTTCAGGCCTGCCGCCACACGGCGCCAGAACACCCACCATTCCGTCCAGCTGGCAGTGTCCCGGGCGTGTCCCAGCCCCTGCGCATACAAAGCCCAGACCTGCTGCATGCGCCAGCTGTCCAGCTCCGCCCCCACGCCGGGGCGCAAGCACCAGCCTGCAAGGTTGAACCACACGCGCTCATGGTCGGCCGTGCGGCGGCGGCGCCTGGCACGGGCCAGCAAAGTATCAAACAGTGCGCGCAGCAGCGCCACATTCCAGCTGTCCCGCGCGCCCAACACTTTTTCGAGCGACTGGCGCAGCTGGCGCACGTCCTTGGACGTGACATCCTTGGCCTGGGTGCCAAAGATGCGCTCTATCAGCGCCACCGCTTCAGGCAGTTTGCTGCTTGCAGGTTGCAAGCCTTTTTGGCTTTCAGCGCTTGCTGCATCTGCTCTGACAGCTATGTTTTTTGCTTCGGCATGGCTCACCGCACCACGCACGCTGAAGGGCAGCAGCCAGGATTGCGCAGGATCGGCCACAGACACACAGCGCACCTCCAGCGTACCCACCTCCGTCATACAGGCTTGCAGCTGCACTTCGACCAGCGCCAGTGCCTTGCCTTCCGGAGCGGGCAGCACGGTGGACAGCGCAGGCAGCTCCACCCAGCCTTCGCCCTGCAGCGGCAGCAGCTGCCCGGCCTGTGCGGTCAGCTGGCTGCTATTGGCCAGCAGCACAAAGCGCACGGCCTGCCCCAGCCGGAGCGCAAAGCGCCGGCCCGTCAGCACCATGCGCACGCCTTCTTCCGTGCCTTTGGGCAGCAGGCAGACCAGCTGCGGCGCTGCCTCCTTTTTGCCGGGCAGCAGCAGCCAGTAGCTGCGGGCCGAACCTCCGCCAATCGTTGGAACTATCGAAGGTATAGCTGTCAGCGCTTGTCCTGCCTTTTCTAGCGCCTGATTTTGTTCTGAAACTTGCCGGGCCTGTTCACGCGCCAGGCCATAGGCCGCAGCACCGCGTGCCACGGCCCAGTCCGGGTGCGGGTTATGCAGCACACGCACGGGGCTGCCCCGCCAGTCGCAGAGCTGCTGCGTCAGGCGCTGCACCAGCGCATGCGCATGGAACACGCCGCCATTGAGCAGCACGGTATCTGGCAGTGCCTCACCCGCATGCTGGCGCAGAAACTGCGCGAGATGGCGCGAAATGGCCGCATCCGCCGGATACGGCAGGCCAAAGCCGCGCAGCGCGCTCTGGCGCTTGATCGGCCCATCCGTCAGTGCCACTTGCGGCAGAAACCCCTGCACCACCCACTGCTGCACCTGCTCCCGCGTGAGCGTGGCGGACTTGGTGCCGCCCAGCAGCTTGCTGCCGCTGCCCAGCAGCGTGACTGTGACTTGCTCGGGTGCATCCTGCGCCAGCAGCTGCTCCTTGGCCATACGGCAGCGCTGCACCAGCTGCGCAAAGCGCGCGGCGGTGAGCTTCTGGCCTTCTCCTGTCAGCTGTTGCTCCAGCTGGTGGGCCAGCGCCAGATCCATGTTGTCGCCGCCAAGCATCAAGTGTTCACCCACGGCTGTGCGCGTAAGGGTCGGCAGGCCGCCATCGGCAGCAGGCTCCACGCGAATCAGCGTCAAATCCGTCGTGCCGCCGCCCACGTCCACCACCAGCACCAGACGGCTGGCTGCCAGCTGCTGCGCAAGCTGCTCGCCCTGCAGCACCAGCCAGTCGTGAAAGGCTGCCTTGGGCTCTTCCAGCAGCTGGACGCGCTCCAGGCCTGCGAGCTTCGCAGCCTCCAGCGTCAGCGCACGTGCGCCTTCGTCAAATGAAGCGGGCACGGTGAGCACCACCACCTGTGCATGCAGCGGCGCGGCGGGGTGTGCTCTGTCCCATGTGGTCTTGATGTGTGCGAGGTAGGAGGCCGATGCCGCCAGCGGTGAGATCTTGGCCACATCGTCCCCTGCCCCCCAGGGCAGGATGGCGGCCGTGCGGTCAACGCCTGCATGTGAAAGCCAGCTTTTGGCACTGACCACCAGCCGGCTGGGCACTGCCGCGCCCAGTTCACGGGCCCAGCGGCCAATCACGGCCGGAGCTTGCTCACTCGCCCCCTGCGCCTCCCACGGCTGCTGCCAGGCATCGCCCAACTCACCCGGTGCCGCCTGGTAGCGCGCCGAGGGCAGCAGCGCCTCTTGACGCACTTCCGTAGCAGATATGCGCTGCGGCACCTGCAGCAAGGCAATGTCCAGCACCTGCCCGCCAATCGGCACACTGGCCACCACCGTGTGGCTGGTACCTAGGTCAATGCCGATGATGAATTGCGGTGCAGACGGATGCATGAAGTCTCAAAAACAAACCAAAAAGTGGCGCGATCGTAGCAAGAGTACCCCAGCTTGGTGCAGTGCATACAGAGACCCCAAGACCGCTCGTCGCTACATAAACAAGTGCAACAACTTGGCATGCTAATTGCCAAGTGAGGCATACGACCGTTGGTCGCATCTGTTATCGCTTCATATCGCTATGCATAAGACCTCCCGCATCACCCTGGCTGCTCTGGCCCTGACCGGCTGCTGCACCGCACTGGCCCAAAGCAATGTCGCCATCTATGGTCGTATCAATACGTCGATTGAGCACCAGAAGGTCGGAGATCGCTCCGTCACTGCCATGGTCAACAACAACTCGCGCATCGGATTTATCGGGCGCGAAGACCTGGGTAACGGTCTCAGAGCCGGATTCAAGCTGGAAGGTGGCTTTCAGTCTGACACAGGTGCAGGCATGCTCAATGGCGGAGGGTTTTCATTTGGCCGCAGCAGCCATGTCTACCTGAGCGGCAACTTCGGCAAAGTGCAGCTGGGCCGTGCTGGCGGCAGCTCGTACGACTATGTTGCGGACTATGGTGTACTGGACGAGCCCAACCACGACACTGGTACAGTCTCCGACGCACTCTACTACGGCGTGACGCGAGGGACTAATGGCATCTCTTACAGCACGCCCAATATCGCAGGTCTGATCGTAGAAGCTGCGCTTTCCATGCACGAGAAAGATCCGAGCAGTGACATGAAGAACAGCGTGGACCTGTCAGCCATCTGGGGACGTAGCAACTGGAACTTCGGTGCAGGCTACACCAAGCGCGGTGAACGCAACCAGTGGGGCCTGCGTGCTTCGTACACCTATGAAGCCTTCGAGATTGGCGCCTATATCCAGCGCGCAGACGACCCCGTTTCTGGCTCGGTCTGCAACCGCGCGACGGGTGGCTGCGGTACACGCAACTCAGGGCGTGTCAACACCATGTACACCACAGGCCCCTCGCAGTTCGTGATTGGTTATGGCTGGGCCGGTAGCTGGAGTGAGCAGCGTGACAGTGATGCCAAGCAAATCATGCTCGGCTACAACTACCACCTGAGCAAGCGCACCAAGGTCTACGCCCTGTTCACCAAGTACGACAACGCAAAAAACGCGAAGTACGGCTACAGCTTTAACGGTGGCGTCGGCTACGGCCAGGATGCCCGCAGTCTCGGCGTTGGCCTGCGCCATGCGTTTTAAAAGCTGACCGCTTCACGTCGTTGCATGCTGTACAGCAGAAAGCTTCCAGTGTTTGCAGCGCCGGAAGCTTTTTACTCGTGCATGCTGAAAAACCTTGACCCCAGAACCTAAAGCCACGCAATCCACAGTGCCGACAACAGCAGGCAGATCAGCGCCACGGGCAGACCCGCCTTGGCAAAGTCCATGAACGAGATGTTCACGCCGCTGGCCTTGGCCTGCTCCACCACCACAATGCCGGCCAGGCTGCCAAAAATCACCATATTGCTGGAAAAGCCCGTGCCCAGGGCCAGTGCGGCGCACAGCGCATCCGAGTTCGCGCCTGCCTGAAGGTAAGGAACCAGCAGCATCACGGCGGGGTTGTTGCCCACGATATTGCTCAGCACCGCGCTGGTCCAGAACAAAGACTGCGGTGCATCCAGATTCACACCCATGTGCTTCAGATCACCCAGCACCTGCTGCGGCAGGCCCGTGGCCGCCATGGCGGCATTCACCACAAACAGGCCCATGATGAGCAGCAGCAAATTGCCATCGACTTCCTGGAGCACATCGCTGGAGGCAATACTGCGGTTCACCAGCAAGATGCCGGCTGCACCCAGCGCCACAATTTCCTGGGGCCAGATATCAAGCACAAACAGCACCACCGTCACTGCCATCACCAGCGCAGCCTTGAGTGTTTCTGTCACATTCAGCACTACAGGGGTAGCCTGCGCGGCGGCTGGTGCCGAGGCTGCCTGCTGCGGCAAAGTCCAGCGCCCGCGATACAGCCAGGCCACCACACCCCAGACGATCACCAGCGAGCCCAGTGCAGGCACACCCGCAAGCTTGAGCAATTCCACAAACGACACATCCAGCGCCTGCGCGGCGATCATGTTCTGCGGACTGCCAATCATGGTGCCCACCGAGCCTGCATTGGCCGCAAAGCAAAAGGCCAGCAGAAAAGGAATCGGATTCAGCCCCCGCGCCAGCGTGATAGACACCAGCAGCGGCGTCATGGCCACCACCACCACATCATTGGTCAACATGGACGACAGCACGCCACTGACCAGCACAAACACGGCCAGCAGCTTGGCCGGACTGATGGGCAGCAAAGCCACCTTCTGCGCCGTCCACGCATAAAAGCCCGAGACCGCAAATGCGCCAGAAATCACCATCAGCCCGAACAGCAGCCCCAGCGTCTTGTAATCCATGGCCTGCCACGCTGCCTGCGCCGAAATACTGCCCAGCGCCATCATGGCCAGCGCTCCCACCACCGCCGCGCCGGTGCGGTCTATCTTGAAGCCCGGCAGCTTGCCAAAGCCCATGGCGATATAGACCAGAATAAAAATCAGCAGCGTCACGTTCATAGCTTGTTTCTTATGTGATGTGTGTTCCAGAAGCATGCAGCCTAGCTGCAGCCCGCACCTGCCAGCCAGCTGAGGGCAGACATACCTGTGCCACGAGGTCACACCTCATCAAGGCAGTTTGGAGACAGCCTCTGCGCCAGCGCCTGCCACATAGGGCAGCTGCCCGATGCCATCAATACAGAACTGCACCCCCATGCAGATCAGCAAAAAGCCCATTACCCGTGACATGGCATCAATACCGTGCGGGCCCATCTTGACCACGATGCGAGGCGCTGCCCGCAGACAGGCCCAGAAAATCACACCCAGCATCACGGCCACCACCACAGGTGCCAGCCACCACACCCATGCGGCATATTCCGCACGTACCTGCTGCATTTGAGAAGACGCGCTAAGCACCATCGCCATGCTGCCCGGCCCGGCGGTTCCGGGCAGTGCCAGGGGCACAAAGGCAATATTGGCCAGCTGCGGCTGCTCCGCACCTGCACCAGAGTCTGCATCCGGCTTCGGAAACAGCATGCTGAAGCCGATGAATGCAATGATCAGTCCGCCTGCAATACGAATTCCCGGCATGGAAATATCCAGCGCATGGATCAGCGTGTGGCCGATGTAATAGGTGACCAGCAAAATGCCGACCACATAACAGGCCGCCTGGAAGATTTGCCGGTTTTTCTCCTGTCGCGGCAAGTGCTTGCCCATGGTGACCAGCAAGGTCATCGAGGTCATGGGGTTGGCCATTGGCAGCATCACAGCCATGCCCGTCCCTACCAGCTTGAAAAATTCAACCACCTCCAGCATGCAAGCACCTTCACTCTGTCAACACATTTGAAAAAAACACCTTGAACTGCCCCTGCCCTGCTCAACGCACGGGCAAGTTCTCAGCTGATGGCGAGGGCGCCGCTGCATCGCGCTGGACGTACAAAGTCTGCGTCGGATACGCAAAATCCGCCCCGTGCTTTTGCACAATCTCGATGATCTGCAGATACACCTCCTGCTGAATGCCCAGCCACTCGGCCCACTTGGTGGTCTTGGTAAAGCAGTACACCATGACGTTCAGCGAAGAATCCGCAAACGCATCGAAGTACACGAGGATGGTCTGTGTCTGATCAATGTCCGGGTGATGGCGCAGCATCTGGTCAATGTCCTGCACGATAGCCCGCACCTTGCCCGCATCTTCATAGCGCAGACCAATTTCGGTGCTGATGCGGCGGTTGGTCATGCGGCCCGGGTTTTCCACGCTGATGGAAGAAAACAGCGAGTTCGGCACGTACAGCGGCCGGTTGTCAAACGTCATGATCTTGGTGAGCCGCCAGCCGATTTCCACCACCGTGCCTTCAATCTGGCGGTCGGGCGAGGAGATCCAGTCACCAATATTGAACTGGCGGTCAAAGTACAGCATGGTGCCGGAAAAGACATTGCTCAGAATGTCCTTGCTGGCCATGCCGATGGCAATACCGCCAATGCCACCAAAGGCCAGCAAACCAGACATGCTGAGCCCAAAGCGCTCCCCAAAAAAGAGCAGCATGATGATGAAGATGCCAAACTTCATCACCCGCCCGATCATGTGGGCCGAGGTTGGGTCACGGCCCTTGCTGATCTGCTTGTTCTCCAGCCGGTTAATCAGCATGGACAGCTGGTACATGAACAGACCGACGATGAGGATGACCGTGACCACATCCACAGCGCCGGGGGAAATCCAGTTGAGCTGATAGTCCACGATGGCCATGCGCACATAGTGCCGCGCAACGCCCAGCGCGCAGAACATGAAAGACAGCTGCACCGCATGCACGATGATGCTGCGTGACCAGCTGCGGCGGCGACGCTCCAGCCAGCTGAGGCTGAGGGCCGCGAGCAGGCACACCAGCAACAATCCAGCCCCAAACAGGTATTGACCCAAGCTTGCGTGGTCTTCCACCTTGTCTCCTCAAAGGCCGAGCACAGGCAGGTTCGGCATCTGCAAGCGCAGGTACAGCACCTGCCGGGGCATTATAGAAATTGCAGCACCAGCGACTGCGTAGGAGAGGCGGCACGCCCAAGCAATGCGGTATGCATCAGGGCATTCCCTTGGTCATACGCAGACTGCATGACGTTCTTCCATTTCATCGTTATGCCCTGACAGCTAATTGCTTGATAGTTGACGTAATCGTTTGACGATGTGTGCATCTTCGTGCTCAAGCCGTCCCTGCTGGGAGACACAAGAGACGGCACGAAGATTGCATGACCATGCCATAACAAGGAGTCCTCTATGCGTCAGTTTTCCGCCCGTATAACTTTGGCATGCGCTGCAGTCATGGCAGCCTTTGGTGCACAGGCACAGTCTCCCGCCACGCTGGACAAGATCCAGCAGCAAGGCAAGGTGGTGATTGGTGTGCGCGAAAGCTCAGCCCCCATGGCCTATGCACTGGGCGGCAACCACAAGTTCGTCGGCTACCACGTGGAGCTGTGCGAGAAGGTGCTGGCCAAAGTCGTTCCTCAGGCCAAGATTGAATACATGGCCATGACAGCGCAGAACACCCTACCGCTGGTGCAGAACGGCACGGTGGATCTGGGCTGTGGCCCCACCACCAACAACATGGGCCGCCAGAAGCAGGTGGCGTTTTCCGTCACCACCTATGTGAGCGAAGTACGCATGGCCGTGCCTGCAGACTCACCTATCACCTCCTTCAAGCAGCTGGATGGCAAAACTCTGGCCGCCTCGGCTGGCACCACGGCGGTGCAGCTGCTGCGCAAATATGCCAAGGACAACAACGTCGAGCTGCCTCTGCAACTGGGCAAGGACCACTTTGAAAGCTTCATGCTGCTGGAAGCCGGCCGTGCCGAAGCCTTTGTGCTGGATGACAACCTGCTCGCAGGCGTGATTGCCAACTCCAAGAATCCCGATGGTTACAAGATCGTGGGTGAAGTGCTCGGTGCAGAACCAATTGCGCTGGTGATGCGCAAGGATGACCCGGCCTTCAAGCAAGCCGTGGATGCGGCGCTGATAGAGATGATGAAGTCCGGCGAAGTGGCCAGCATCTACGACAAATGGTTCATGCAGCCCATCCCACCCAAGGACAAGCCTCTGAACCTGCCCATGGGCGAAACCCTGAAGCAATTGCTGCAAGAGCCCAACGACAAGCCACTGGAGGCTTACACCTCCTGATGACCGTCGTGCAGACCGCGGATGCACGCGGCGGTCTGCAGACAGACTCTGTGTGATGGGAATGCCACGGAAAGGATGTTTGCATGATGGATCGTCGTGATTTTGTTCTCGCCAGCATGGCGGCGCTGGGGCTCAGCCAGACATGGGCGCAGGCGCAGTGGCCACAAAAGCCCGTGCGCGTCGTCATCCCCTACACCGCAGGAGGGGTGACTGACAGCGTGGGCCGCAAGCTGCTGGAGCAGATGGGCCAGGCTCTGGGCCAGAACTTCATGGCAGAAAACAAAGGTGGTGCTGGCGGCACGGTCGGCATGGCAGAAGTAGCCAAAGCCCCGGCCGATGGCTATACGCTGGCGCTGAGCGCCATCAGCCCGCTGACGCTGTCACCGCATCTGATGAAACTGCCTTATGACCCGTTCAAGGACATTGTGGCCGTCGCGCCCATGATGTATTCACCGGTCTATGTGCTGGGCACCACGGCCTTCAGCGGCAAGAGCTGGGATGACCTGATTGCCCAGGCGAAAGCAAAGCCCGGCAGCATCCGGATTGCGACCTCTGGTGTGGGCTCGGTAGGTCACATCATGGTGGAGCAGATTCAGGCGCAGACAGGTGTCGAACTGGTGCACGTGCCCTACAAGGGAGTAAGTCAGGTGGTCACAGATGCTGCTGGCGCGCACTTTGAAGTCATGCTGGGCAACCCTTTCCCCACTATCAATGCACTGATTGAGCAGGGCAAGCTGCAGGTACTTGCCACCACAGGCCCGCAGCGTGCACCCAATCAGCCACAGGTACCGACGCTGGCTGAACTGGGTGTGCCACAGGCCAATCTCACCTCCATGTTTGGCTTCATGGCTCCGGCAGGCACGCCTGAAGCCATTCTCGAGCAGATCAAGCAACTGGTGCAGACCCACATCCGCACGCCAGACATTCAGGCCATCCTGCAGTCCACTGACAATATCGCGCTCTTTCAAAGCAGAGAGGAGTTTGCCGACCTGCTGCGCAAGGAAAGTGCCAACAACGCCGCGATCATTGAAAAAGCAGGGATTCGCATGTAAGCCGCGCAGAGCTGGCCTCCCGCCTCAAAGAAGCTGCCAAGGCTACTTCTTTATGCCCGTCTATCCTTGCTGTCCTATCCCTGCTGTGCTTGCGCCATGAAGCTGGCTGCAGCTTCTTTGAGCCAGTCACGAAAGACCTGCAGCGGTGGATAGTCCGTGCGACTGCTAGGCCAGGCCAGGTAATAGCGCTCTGCACTTTCCATCTCAGGGCAGCCAGGCAGGGCATGGACCAGATCACCGTTTGCGAGTTCGCGCTCAATCAGAAACTTGGGCAGCAAGGCAATCCCGACCCCAGCCGTTGCAGCCTGCGCAGCCGTCGCAAACTGGTCCAGCAGCATGCCTGGGGTTTCTGCCACACGACAGCCCTGGTGCTCAAACCAGCGACGCCACGCATCCGGGCGCGATGCAAGATGTAGCAGCGGTGCCTTGATCAGGTCCCGTGGCTGGGAAAACTGGTGCTGCGCCCACATTGCTGCGCTGCAGGCTGGCACCACGGTTTCACTCATCAGAAACGCCAGCTCTGCACCAGGCCAGTGCGGCTGACCAAAGTGGATGGCCGCATCCACGGCTTCCAATTGAAAGTCAAACTGCGACAAGCGCGTGGTGAGATTAATGGTGATGCCCGGTTGCTCCGAAAAGAACTGCGGCAGGCGCGGCGCCAGCCACCGTGTACCAAAGGTCGGCAAGATGGCCAGGTTGAGCTGGCCACCTTGTGGGTTGGTCCGAAAGCTCAGCGTGGCATTCGCAATGCGCATGAGTGAGCCACGTATTTCCTGCGCATAGGCCTGACCGGCTGCCGTCAGCCGCACCGTCTGGCGTTCGCGCACAAAAAGCTCTGCCCCAAGACGATCTTCCAGTGCCCGTATCTGGCGACTGACCGCACTTTGCGTGAGATGCAGCTCTGCGGCAGCGGCCGTAAAGCTCTGGTGTCTGGCTGCAGCTTCGAACGCGCACAGCAAGGACATGGGGGGCAGAAAACGTCGAGACAAAGACATGCGTGTCAAACCAAGAGAGCCAGGCCACGGTCATTCCAAAATCGTATGACCTGAGCACACGATTATCGTTTGACCGAGCACTGACCAGCACGCAATATGCATAGCAAATATCTGGTGATAACCCTGCGCATATGCACTGTCAGCACCAGATTTTTTTCTTGCCCCCTGTTTTGCACTTACAGCCATGAGTCACACCCAGCCCCATTCCGGTTTCGTCTCCAGCAACGATATTCGCACCCGCTTCTCACGCGCCATGTCTGACATGTACCGCAAGGAAGTTCCCCAATACGGCACCCTGGTAGAACTGGTGGCTGACATCAACGCACAGGCGCTGCAGGCAGACCCTGCACTGCACGCACAGCTTTCACGCACTGGTGAGCTTGAGCGCCTGGATGTGGAGCGCCATGGCGCCATCCGAGTCGGTACAGCCCAGGAACTGTCCACACTGCGCCGCCTGTTTGCCGTCATGGGCATGGAGGCTGTGGGCTACTACGACCTTTCCGTCGCAGGTGTGCCGGTGCACTCCACAGCATTTCGTCCCGTCAAGGATGAAGACCTGCTAGCCAATCCGTTCCGTGTCTTTACCTCGCTGCTACGTCTGGAGCTGATTCAGGACCCCGCACTGCGTGCACAGGCACAGGAGATTCTGGCGCGCCGCAATATCTTCACGCCACGCTTGCTGGAGCTGATTGCACAGGCCGAGCGCGATGGCGGTCTGAACGATGCAGATGCAGACAGTTTTGTGCAGGAAGCGCTGGAAACCTTCCGCTGGCACAGCGAAGCCACGGTGGACGCAGCCACCTACACGGCCCTGCAGCAGGCGCACCGCCTGATTGCCGACGTGGTGTGCTTCAAAGGCCCGCACATCAACCACCTGACACCACGCACGCTGGACATTGACGCTGCACAGGCAGGCATGCCCGCACGCGGCATGGATGCCAAGGATGTGGTGGAAGGCCCTCCGCGCCGCAACTGCCCCATTCTGCTGCGCCAGACCAGTTTCAAGGCGCTCAAGGAAAGCATCCGCTTTACCGATACGCAAGGCGATGCACTGGGCGCCCACACAGCACGCTTTGGCGAAATTGAGCAGCGCGGCGTAGCACTGACACGCAAGGGCCGCGCCCTGTACGACACACTGCTGGCACAGGTGCGCAGCATGGACAACGCGGGCAGCGCCGCCAGCGACTACACGGAGCGCCTGCAGGCCGCATTTGCCCAGTTCCCGGATGACCACACTACGTTGCGCCAGCTAGGCCTGGCTTTCTACCGCTACAGCATCAGCGGCCCTGCCTCCAACAACCATGCCGGCGCAGATCTGGAAACCTTGATTGCTCAGGGCGTAGTACAGGCAGAGCCCATTACCTATGAAGACTTTCTGCCCGTGAGTGCGGCTGGCATCTTCCAGTCCAACCTCGGTGGCGACGAGCAGAAGCACTACCAGGCGAATGCCGCACAGCAAGCCTTTGAAGCAGCACTGGGCGGCAGCGTGCACGATGAAATTGCCCTGTATGAAGCCGCACAGCAGCGTTCGCTGCACAAGGTCTGCGAAGCACTGGGACTGGCGGTGAACGCATGAGCACCTGGACACCACAGGCCATTGAACAGGCTTTGCTGCCTATCGTGGGCCGCCATGGCTTGCTGATGGGGGATGACACCGTCAGCTACGAGCACGGCGCACGCTACGGTCAGGGTAAGGCCCTGTGTGTAGTGCGCCCCGCCACCACAGAGGAAGTACAGGAAGTCGTGCGCTGGTGCGCGGCTCACCATATTCCACTGGTTCCACAGGGGGCCAACACGGGGCTGGTCGGCGCCAGCACCCCGGATGGCAGCGCTACACAGGTGGTGCTCTCTACCAGCCGTCTGCGCCAGCGCTGCGACATTGATGCTGCCAACCGCAGTGTGACCGTCGATGCGGGCATGACGCTGCAGGAACTTAACGAAAAGCTGGAACCACTGGGTCTGTGGTTTCCCGTGGATCTGGGGGCCAATCCATCCATTGGTGGCATGGTGGCCGCCAACACCGGCGGAACGCGCCTGATCCGCTATGGCGATGTGCGCCACAACGTACTGGGCCTGCAGGCCGTGCTGCTGCACCCACAGGCACAAGTACTGCAGCTAGGTCGTGCACTG
This sequence comes from Comamonas kerstersii, assembly GCF_002056725.1. NCBI lineage: Bacteria > Pseudomonadati > Pseudomonadota > Betaproteobacteria > Burkholderiales > Comamonadaceae > Comamonas > Comamonas kerstersii. The sequence goes on from NZ_CP020121.1 coordinate 834,779, forward strand.
CGCAAGGACAACACGGGGCCAGACCTCAAGCAGCTGTTCATCGGCACCTCAGGCGCCGGTGCAGTGATCACCCAGGTTACGCTGGAAGTCCAGCGCAAGCCTCAGCAAAGTGCGACGGCGCTGGTGGTACCTACCTCGGACGAAGCCGTACTGCAGCTGCTGCAGGCGCTGGAGCAGGACCTGGGCGACTACCTCAGCGCCTTTGAAGGCCTGAGCGGCAATGCCATGCAGGCAGCGATTGAGCACGTTCCCCATCTGCGCAACCCGTTTGCGCCAGAGCCTGCACCAGACTTTGCCATCCTGATCGAGCTGGAAGCCCAGAGCAGCAAGACCTACACCGGGCTCGACCTGCAGGAGGCGCTGAACCAGTTTCTGCAGGACCAGTTTGAGCACACCATCTGCAACGCCGTCATTGGCAATGCGGCAGAACTCTGGCATCTGCGCCACAGCATCACCGAAGGTGCACGCGCACTGGGCAAGCCTATTGCCTTTGATGTGAGCGTGCCTCGCTCACGCATCATGGCGTTCTGCCGTGCAGCGCGTGCGGTGGTAGATCAGGACTTTCCGTTCCTGCACGTGGTGGACTTTGGCCATATTGCCGATGGTGGCGTGCACTTCAACGTCATCTGGCGCAACGATGCCGCCCTTGCCTATGACCCAGCACAGGTACAAGCCCTGCGCGATCGCATCTACGCCATGGTGGTGCAGGACTTTGCAGGCAGCTACAGCGCAGAGCATGGCATTGGTCCGCACAACCTTGCCTACTACCAGCAGTACACACCGGCACCCGTGCGCCAGCTGGCACAGGGGGTACGCCAGCTGATGGACCCTGAGCAGCTGTGCGGCACGGTGGACTTTGGCCTGAACGCCACCGTGCACTGAGCAGCACCCAGCTTCACCACACGGCCTGCCATGGTGCATGGCCGCTGTTTTCTGCCCCAGTCTTTGTATGCCCATGACACCTATGCCACTGGCTGACTTCACCCCCATGTTTGCAGAGCCTCAGGGCTCGCCCATTCGTGAACTGTTTCCTTACCTGAGCCGTCCGGGCATGATTTCGCTGGCTGGCGGCTACCCTTCTGCCAGCCTGCTGGATGCACAGGGGCTGGCCATGGCTGCCCAGCAGACCATGCAGCAAGGCAGTACACATTTGCAGTACGGTGCCACCGAAGGGCTGCCCAGCCTGCGCTCAGCGCTGGCCCAGCAGGCCGAGGAACGTGGCATGCAGGCGCGTGCCGAAGACATTCTGGTGACCACCGGCTCACAGCAAGGCTTTGACCTGCTGGTGCGCGTACTGATCTCGCCTGGTGACAGCGTGCTGGTGGAAGTACCCGCCTATCCAGCCACCTTGCAGGCGCTGCGGCTGGCACAGGCTCAGATGCTGTCCATCCCCATGGATGCCCACGGTCTGGACACCGAGGCGCTGGCGCAATTGCTGTCCGCACTGCCAGCCAGCCAGCGCCCCAAGCTGCTGTACACCGTGCCCAACTTCTCCAACCCACGTGGCAGCCTGCTGACGGCCAGCAGACGCACGCAGCTGGTACAGCTGGCGCTGCAATACGGTTTCTGGATTGTGGAAGATGATCCCTATGGCGAGCTGCGTTTTGATGCAGCCGATGGTCTGCCGCTGGCCATGCCTCCATCACTGCATGCCGTGGCCCAAAAGATGCTGGCAGGCAGCAGTGCGCGCAATCCCGTGATCTACCTCAGCAGCCTGTCCAAAACCATCGCGCCTGCGCTGCGTATAGGCTGGATGCTGGCAGATGCCAGCATGCTGCGCCGCTGCAGCATTGCCAAGCAGACCAGCGATCTGTGCACCTCTGCGCTGGCCCAGGCGATTGCCGCCGCCTATCTGGCGGGTGGCCGCTATGCCGCCACCGTGGAACGTGCCCGCCGCGAATACCAGCGCCGCATGCAGGCACTGACAGAAGGGCTGCTGCAACTGCCCGGCCAGCCCATTCGCTGCACCGTCCCGGCAGGCGGCATGTTTGTCTGGGCGCAGCTGGACCCAGCACTGGATGCACAGCGGCTGTTTGATGCCGCCGTGGACAACGGCGTGATCTACGTGCCGGGGCACGCCTTCTATCCTGACAAGCCAGACCTGCACACGCTGCGCATGTCGTTTGCAGCCCCCGAAGTGCCAGACATCGAGGAAGCCGTTCAGCGCCTGGCGCGCGCCTGCGAAAGCGCCATGCAATCCTGAAAGCCCGATTGCTGAAGGCAACAAAAAAGCCCACGGACCAAGGGCCTGTGGGCTTTGCTGCATGTGGGCAGTGTGCGGTTGCGGCTTATGCGGCTTATGCGGCGTCTGCGGTTTCTGCGCGCACGTCAAACTCCACCTTCCAGCGCTCTGTGCCGCCCACGGGCACGGCGTTCAGTTCCAGCGTGCCAATGTCGGTCACGCGTGCCTGCAGGGTCACAGGCACGACTTCACCGGGCTGGCGGCCTTCGGCGGGCAGATTGGCTTCAATCTCCTGCAGTTCCACGAGTTCTTCCGGCCCCCAGAAGTCCAGCATGGTGCCCACGGTGTCGCTGCGGCGCACGGACGAGCCAAAGAAGCGCAAACGCACAGGCTCGCCCACGACCAGACCCAGTTGCAGGTCAGGCACGGCCGCTTCGGTGCCTTCTTCCATGCCAAACGGTGCCAGACACAGCGCGGAAATCGGTGGCTCCATGCCGGGGATGGCTGGCATGTTCGATTCCACGCCAATGTAGTACGACTGCGCCGTACCGCCACGGATACGCATGCCACGGCCCGAGCCGTTGATGTAGCCAAAGTAGGCCGCACCACGGGCCACGGCCAGGTCCAGATTCGCACCGTCGAGCAAACGTGCAGGCTCGCAAGCCTCTTCATCGAGCCAGCCGTTGATGACGTCCAGAATGCGCTGCTCAATCTGCGTGGCCTTGAGCACACCGCCGTTGAACAGAATGGCCGTAGGGTGCAGGAAGGTGGAACCAGGCTCCTGATTGCCTTCCAGACCGGGAATGTTGTCCAGCGCGTTGACCTGGCGGCTCAGGAAGGCCGCCAGATGGCGTGTGACGGCGGCGTCCTGCGCATAGGGCAGGCCCAGCTGCGTCAGACCTGCGCGGGCGCGGGTCTGGGGCTTGTCGCTGACGGCCACCTTGGGGAAGAAGCCTTCGACCAGCATGGCCAGCACTTCGTCGCGCGTGACTTCGGTGCGGATGCTGCCACCAATCAGCTTGCTGCCACGGCTGGGCACGACCACGGGCACGGACTGCAGGCTGGCGTCAGCCAGCAACTGTTCCTTGGCCGCGCGGCAGCCATGTGCCAGCGCGCGGGTCTGCCAGGCGTCCAGCTGTTTGCCTTCTTGCGCCAGCTTGCGCGCCACGCCATAGGCCAGCGCCAGGTCCATGTTGTCGCCGCCGAGCAGAATGTGCTCGCCCACGGCAATGCGCTGCAGCTCGAGGTTGCCATCGCACTCCAGCACGGCGATCAGCGAGAGGTCGGTCGTACCACCGCCCACGTCCACCACCAGGATGATGTCGCCATGCTTGACCTGCTTGCGCCATGCGCCGTTGCTGGCCTGAATCCAGCTGTACAGCGCTGCCTGGGGCTCTTCCAGCAGTGTCAACTGCTTGAAGCCCGCCGCGCGGCAGGCCTCGGCCGTCAGCTCGCGTGCAGCAGGGTCAAACGATGCGGGAATGGTGACGGTGATGTCCTGCTGGTCAAACGGCGCTTCCGGATGGGCCTGTTCCCAGGCCCAGCGCAGGTGCTCCAGATAGCGAATCGACGCGGTCAGCGGCGAGATGCGACTGACTTCCGCGGGCGCATCGGCTGGCAGCAAGGGGCTGCGGCGGTCCACGCCGGGGTGGCACAGCCAGCTCTTGGCGCTGCTGACCAGGCGAATGGGCGTGGCCGCACCACGGCTGCGCGCGAATTCACCCACGATAAAGTCCTGCTGCACCTGGCCGGGCAGCGTGCGTTCAGCCTCGGTCAGCTCGCTCTCGTGCGGCAGGTACAGAAACGATGGCAGCAGCGGCAAAGCCTGTACGCTGGCAGGCGCGGTGAGCTGGGGAATCTCCAGCACCTGCTGCACGACCTTTTCACCGTCGCTGGCGGCCTTGTCCACAAAGGACAGGGCGCAGTGGGTGGTACCCAGGTCAATACCAATGCTGAATTTCGCGCCATTTTGGCCTTCAGCGCCCGTAGATACGGTGCTGGCAGCTACAGAATTTTTAGCAAACGCGGCTTTCTGGCCCGACTGTGCAATGGATGCAAACACGCTCATGGCTTACAGCTCCACTTCTGCCTGGGCAATGACCTTGGCGGCCCGGCTGTCAGTGAGCTGGGGCAGCTTCACTTCAGTGACCTGCCAGCCGCGATGGCCCAGCGTGCCGGTAAAGGGCGCCTGCCCCACCACATTGCCTGTCAGGCGCACGGCAGCAGCGTCAAAGCCTGCCTGCAGCGTAATGCGCGTGCCTTCGGCTTCTGTGCGCACGGGCGCGATGGCGAAATGCTCGCGCAGCACCTTGCGGCAGCCTTCGTGCACCACACGTGCAGCAGCGCCGATTTCGGCATCGGTGTAGGGGGCTACGTCTTCCTGGATGAAGTCCACAAAGCGTGCTTCGCGCTGCATCAGGCCCAGCAGCTGCAGGGCAGCCGTCTGCGTGGGCACTTCCACGGTTTTTTCCACGATCTTTTCGACCGGAATCTCTACGCGCTTTTCCACGGTTTTCTCGACGATTTTTTCCACGGGTACTTCCACGCGGACTTCGACGATCTTCTCAACCGGCACTTCGACACGCACTTCCTTGGGCGCCACATCAGCCGCCAGGGCTTCGCCTGCGCGCAGGCGGGTGATGTCAGCCGCCAGACGGCCATTGCCCAGGATGGCAAAAAAACTACCGATCGCAATGGCGATGCGGCTAAAGAATGAGGGTGGTGTTTGGGATGTCATAGACATGTTTCATGAAGCGCTGCCAGCAGCAGGCAGCGGCAAGCGCACGTATTCCCGGGTAGCAGAAGGCCTGTGCCTGCCTGTTCCACACGAAGGCCTGAACAGCCCATGCACGCGCGCGCAAGAGGGGCGATGTTACCCAAAGCACCAAGTCCTGCGTGATTTGCAAGGTATCGCCGCTGCGCTATGTACGCCATCGCATTCGCTGCACGCTATGCTTGCGGCCTTGCTCTTGCTCTGATTACCCACGCCATGTCTGTCCACCCCGAAGCCCCGAATGCCCAGAAACAGCGCCGTGGCCTGTCACGCCTGTGGCATGCAGGGCGCTACTCCCTGGAAGGCCTGTGCGCAGGCTGGCGTGAGTCCGCCGCCTTTCGGCTGGAGGTGATGCTGGCGCTGCTCATGCTGCCTGCCAGCTGCTGGCTGGGCCGCACCTGGCTGGAAACAGCCGTGCTGGCCGCCGCCGTCGTCGCCGTCATGGTGGTGGAGCTGCTCAATACTGGGATTGAAGCCGCGATTGACCGCATCGGCCCCGAGTGGCATGCCCTATCCAAACTCGCCAAAGACCTGGGCAGTGCCGCCGTGCTGCTGAGCCTGCTGCTGTGTGGCGGCATCTGGGCAGCAGCCATCTACCAGAACTGGATATCTGAAGTGCTTGGCTAAGCGCTGCGCCGTCTACACTTGGCGCCTGCTTGTCTGATTTTTGAGGTTTCACCCGTGTTCACCGGCATCATCCAAGCCGTGGCAACGATTGCCGCGCTGCGCGACCAGGACGGTCTGCGCACTTTCACCATGGAATTTCCCGAGGGCTTTTGCCAGGACCTGGCCATTGGCGCCAGCGTCTCGCACGACGGCGTGTGCCTGACGGTGACCGAAATCCTCTCGCCCACACGCGCCACGTTTGATGTGATGCTGCAAAGCCTGAACATCACCACGCTGGGCCAGTACCAGGTGGGCGATGTGCTGAACGTGGAGCGTGCCGCCAAGGATGGGGCGGAGATCGGCGGCCACCCGCTGTCCGGCCATGTGGACTTCACCGCGCCCGTGCTGGAAGTGCTGAAGACGGACACCAACCACAAGATCCGCTTTGGCATTCCCGAACCCTTCCGCCCCTATGTGTTTGCCAAGGGCTATATCGCCATCAATGGCGCCAGCCTGACGGTGGCGGAAGTGGACCGCAAGGCCGGCTGGTTCGAGGTCTGGCTGATTCCTGAGACCCTGCGCATGACGGTATTTGGCCGCAAGCAGGTGGGCGATCTGGTGAACATTGAGATCGAGCGCAGCACGCAGGTAGTGGTCGATACCGTGCGCGAAACTGTCGAGGCCAGCCTGGGCCAGCTCAAGCCGGTGCTCGAAGCCCTGCTGCAAGAAAAGGGGCTGAGTCTGGAAGACTTTATCAACGTGCCCAAGCTCCCCAAATAAGAGCTTGCAGCGCTTATAAAACAAGGACTTCAGATAGAAAACTATCTGAAGTCCTTTTATTTTGTGCGCAAGCAGCTATCAAATTGAAGGCATGAAGCGCCGCAGGCGCAGTGCGTTGCTCAGCACAAACACGCTGGACATGGCCATGGCCCCCGCCGCAAACATGGGTGAGAGCAGCGTGCCGTTAAACGGATAGAGCACGCCAGCGGCCACCGGAATCAGCGCCACGTTGTAGGCAAAGGCCCAGAACAGGTTCTGGCGGATATTGGCCATGGTGGCCTGAGACAGCGCCATCGCTCTGGGCACGCCCTGCAGGTCACCGGACATGAGCACCACATCGGCAGATTCGATGGCAATGTCCGTGCCCGTGCCAATGGCCACGCCCACATCGGCCTGCGCCAGCGCGGGTGCGTCGTTGATGCCATCGCCCACATAGGCCAGCGTGCCGTACTGCGCTTGCAGGCGCTGCACTGCATCGACCTTGCCGCCGGGCAGCACTTCAGCCACGACCTCGTCAATGCCCAGCTGCTGCGCAATCGCCTGCGCCGTGTGGCGGTTGTCGCCCGTGATCATGGCCACCTTCAGGCCCAGCTGGTGCAGCGCGGCAATGGCAGCGGGCGTGCTGGGCTTGATGGGATCCGCCACAGCAATCATCGCGGCCAGCTGCCCGTCGATGGCGGCATACAGCGGCGTCTTGCCTTCGCGGCCCAGCCGTTCGGCCTCTGCGGCAAACAGGGCCACATCGCAGCCCAGTTCTGCCATCCAGCGGTCTGCGCCAATGTCCACACGCACACCCGCGACCTGTGCCCGCACGCCACGGCCTGTGAGCGACTCGAAACTGTCCACCGCAGGCAACGCCAGCCCTTGGGCCTGCGCTCCTTCAACGATGGCCCGCGCAATCGGGTGTTCAGATTTGGCTTCCACGGCCGCAATCTGTGCGAGCACCGTGGTGCGGTCCAAACCGGGGGCGAGCAGCACATCGGTCAGCTCCGGCTTACCCTTGGTGAGCGTGCCGGTCTTGTCCACGGCCACCACCTTGGCATCCTTGAGCAGCTGCAGCGCCTCGCCCTTGCGCAGCAGCACACCGAGCTGTGCGGCACGGCCTGTGCCGACCATGATGGAAGTCGGCGTAGCCAGTCCCATTGCACATGGGCAGGCAATGATGAGCACGGCCACGGCGTTAACCAGCGCCAGGGACAGCGCAGGCGCTGGCCCCCAGACCATCCAGCCGACAAAGGTCAGCAGCGCCACGGCCATGACGGCAGGCACAAACCACATCGTCACTTTGTCCACCAGCGCCTGGATCGGCAGCTTGGCGCCCTGCGCCTGCTCCACCATGCGGATGATGCCCGCCAGCAGCGTGTCCGCCCCCACCTTGGTGGCCTGCATGACCAGCGCCCCCTGCTGGTTCACCGTACCGCCCATCAGCGGCGCGCCGTCGGTTTTTTCCACGGGCACCGGCTCACCGCTGAGCATGGATTCATCGACAAAGCTGCGGCCTTCCAGCACCACGCCATCGACAGGAATGCGCTCGCCGGGGCGCACTTCCAGCACATCACCCGCCACGACCTGGGCGATGTCGAGTTCCATCACCTGCCCGCCCCGCCGCACACGCGCGGTCTTGGCCTGCAGCTGCACCAGCTGCTGAATCGCCTGCGAGGTGTTGCCCTTGGCGCGCGCTTCCATGAAGCGGCCCAGCAGAATCAGCACCACGATGACAGCGGCCGATTCGTAATACACATGCGTGCTGCCTGCAGGCAGCCACTGCGGCGCAAAGGTCGCAACCAGCGAATAGCCATAGGCCGCGAGCGTGCCCACCGCGACCAGCGAGTTCATGTCCGGCCCACCACGCAGCAGGGCGGGAATGCCTTTGGCATAAAAACGGCGGCCGGGGCCGATGAGCACCAGCGTGGTCAGCACGCACTGCAGCAGCCAGCTGCTGTGCTGACCGATGGCGGCATGCACCCAGTGGTGGAAGGCAGGCCACAGATGGCCGCCCATTTCCATCACAAACACCGGTAATGCCAGCGCGGCAGCGATCCACAGTTCGCGCTGGAGATGCTGGCTTTCTTCGGCATGGCGCTGGGCGGTGCTGCCTGTGGCGGCTGGCGCATCGGCCTGCAGCAGCTGTGCCGGATAGCCAGCCTTGCTCACTGCCGCGAGCAGACGCGCTACATCCACTCCATCCACCACCTGCACCGTGGCGCGCTCTGTTGCCAGATTCACGGTGGCGTTCAGCACACCGGGTTGCTTTCGAAGGATGCGCTCCACACGCCCCACACAGGAGGCACAGGTCATCTCCTGCACCTGCAGCTCCAGGCTGTGCTGCGGCACACTGTAGCCTGCTTTTTCAATGGCGGCGATGGCGGCGGGCACATCCGCTACGCCAGCAAAGTGGATGCGCGCCTGCTCGGTGGCCAGATTGACGCTGGCGTCCTGTACACCGGGCAGTTTTTTGAGCACACGCTCCACACGCCCCACGCAAGAGGCACAGCTCATACCCTGTACGGGCAGATCTACTTGAAGGGAGGAAGAAGGGGTTGCAGTAGCCATAGCGCCACTGTAAGCGTTTCCCCTGTGGCTTGACAGGCGATGGGGCTGCTCAGCCCTGTTGACCGCGTGCCTGCAGCTCGGCCCACTTCAGGGCTGCAATATGCTTGAGCGCCATTTCCGATGAAGCAGGAAATTGACCTCTAGCGCTTGCCAGTTCAGCGTGAGCAGCTATGAATTTATCGAACTTGGCCGCGTCATAGCTGTAGGGCTGACCATCGAGCGCATCCAGCAGGCGCAGCAACAGCAGATTGCCCTGACGGCCACGGTAGACCGAGCGTTCCATGCGCCACAGCGCAAAGGCCGCCATAGCGCCCGGCAGAACAACACCCAGCAGGCCCACATCGGGCGTGGTGAAGGCCTGGTACATCACATAGACCATGGCCAGCACAATCACGCCAAACAGGGTTGCAATGCCGTAGTGGCGCTTGGCAATCGCATCCTGGTGCGCTACGGCCTTGCGCGCGAATTCCGTGGGCTGCGCCAGCATGGCTTGCACACCCTGCGCCACATCATTGCCATACGACTGCCGCGCCAGCGACAGCACGATATAGACCTGCTCCACATCGGTAGGGCTCAGGAATGCATCAAAGCTATCAGCAACGGGGGCAGTATTTTTGGAGCGGGACATGGCGACAAAGCAACTCAGAACAAGGGCGCCACTCTACCCGCTTCGTACAAACGCTGCAGAAGGCAGGACTAGGGTCTTGCACCTTGGCCCTGCAGGCCCAGCGCAGCAATCAACCGCGCGGCTCAATAGTCGCAGGCAGCCTTGCCAGTGCGGTGATTCACCGCACCGTGCTTGAGCAGCAGCTTGATCACGCCTGCATGACCACGCTGGCAGGCAAAGGTCAGCGCATCCTGGTCATAGGCGGCATCCTTGCTGTCTTTGATGGTGGTCACCAGATTAGGGTTGGCACCGTTTTCCAGCAGGTATTCCACGATATCGTCCCGGCCATTGCTGGAGGCCACGATCAGAATGGTCTCGCCCTGGCGATCGTTTTTCTGGTCGTTCAGATCGACCTTGTCCTTGAGGCGCTGGTGCAGCTTCTTGAAGATATCCACATTCGCACCCAGGCCTGCCGACTTCAGCGCATTGCTGACATCACCACGGTCGGTGGCAAACAGGTCGGCGTTCTGTTCCAGCAGATAGTCCACCATGTCTTCATAGCCAATAAAAGCGGCCCAGCCCAGTGCAGTCTGGCCCAGTGAATCCTCGTCCTTGGCCTCAATGTTCTGGCCTTCCTTGACCATTTGTTTGACCAGTTCCAGATCACCACGCTTGACGGCATCAAACCACTTTGCATCCGGGCCTGTGGATGGTTTGACATAGAACATGCGCCATGCCAGCACATTCGGGTTGGCGACTTCCACCATGTCGGCGTAGTCCATCTTGAATTGCTGGTAACCGTCCGGGTTGTCTTTGTTCAGCACTTTGTCACCAGCGAAGGCCGACATTGAGAACATCAGCGCAGCCGCCAAGGCGGCACTTTTCCATGTTTTTTGCATAACAGCTCCTGGGGACGAGAAATCCCGCCCCGCTTGACGAGCAAGGCAATGGGCAGGTGATTGCTGCATTGTTGGCCGTCCCATGGAATTTGCTAGCGGTTTGAAACAAGAACTGCGCGATGAGCGCGTTTTCACGGCACTGTCCTACTCGACACGCTGAGGAGTTCTGGCGCTAAAAAACGCTGCATATGAAAGCAGGTACTCTGGGATGCGCTGAGTGCACCCAACGAGCGTGACGACACCCCACCGTCACGCTCTTGGCGAACAAGAAATGGTTGTAGCTCGGCTTCGCCTCGCTGCAAACCACGCACCTTGGCGCTACGGTTATTCCACCGTCACGCTCTTGGCCAAGTTACGTGGTTTATCTACGTCGGTACCTCTTGCAACTGCCGTGTGATAGGCCAGCAGCTGCAGCGGCACTACGTGCAGGATGGGGCTGAGCGCACCGTAATTTTCGGGCATGCGGATCACGTGCAGGCCTTCGGCGTTTTCGATATTGGTCTTGGTATCGGCCAGCACATAGAGCACACCACCGCGCGCACGCACTTCCTGCATATTGCTCTTGAGCTTTTCCAGCAGTTCGTCATTAGGTGCCACCGTGACCACAGGCATGCTGCTGTCCACCAGCGCCAGCGGACCGTGCTTGAGCTCACCAGCAGGGTAGGCCTCGGCGTGGATGTAGGTGATCTCCTTGAGCTTGAGCGCACCTTCCATGGCAATGGGGTAGTGCATGCCACGACCCAGGAACAAGGCGTTCTGGTGCTTGGCAAAGTTCTCGGCCCAGCTCACCACCTGAGGCTCCAGCGCCAGCACGGACTGCAGGGCCACCGGCAGGTGGCGCATGGCAGTCAGGTATTCCTGCTCCTGCGCTTCAGTCAGCTTGCCCTTGGACTGCGCCAAGGCCAGCGTCAGCAGGAACAGGCCCGCCAGCTGCGTGGTGAAGGCCTTGGTCGAGGCCACACCAATTTCCATGCCTGCGCGGGTGATGTAGCTCAGCTTGCACTCGCGCACCATGGCACTGGTGGCTACGTTGCAGATGGTCAGGGTGTTGTTCATGCCCAGGCTCTGGGCATGGCGCAGGGCTGCCAATGTGTCGGCTGTCTCGCCGGACTGACTGATGGTGACCACCAGCGTCTTGGGATTGGGCACACTGGTGCGGTAGCGGTATTCGCTGGCCACTTCCACATTGCAGGGGATACCTGCAATCGCCTCCAGCCAGTACTTGGCAGTGCAGCCGCTGTAGTAGCTGGTGCCGCAAGCCAGGATCAGAACACTGTCGATGTCCTTGAACACGCGCCAGGCAGCGGTACCATCTGCGCCATCAAACAGCTCAGGAGCCACATTGACCACGCCTTCCAGCGTGTCCCCAATAGCTCGGGGCTGCTCAAAGATTTCCTTTTGCATGTAGTGGCGGTAGGGGCCAAGCTCCACGGCACCGCTGTGTGCATGCACGGTCTTGACGGGGCGCTGCTCGGGCAGCACGGCATGGCCGTCGCTGCCTGCAATCCAGTAGCGGCCGGGCTGCAGATCCACCAGATCACCCTCTTCCAGATACACGATCTGGTCGGTGACGCCGGCCACGGCCATGGCGTCCGAGGCCAGGAAGAATTCGCTGTTGTCACTGCCGATGCCCAGCACCAGAGGAGAGCCTGCACGGCCACCGACCACGCGGTGCGGTTCATCCTTGTGCATCACAGCAATGGCGTAGGCACCATGCAGCTGGGCGCGCGCTGCCTTGACGGCTTCAAACAGATCGCCGTTATAGAGGCTGTCTACCAGGTGGCAAATCACCTCCGTGTCGGTCTGGCTGGCAAAGATATAGCCCTTGGCTTCGAGCTGCGTACGCAGGGCTTCGTAGTTTTCAATGATGCCGTTGTGCACCAGCGCCACACGGGCTGGCTTGCCGCTGTCAATGGTCTCGCCGGGGCCATAGCTGAAGTGGGGGTGGGCATTGCGCACGGCAGGCTCGCCATGGGTGGCCCAGCGGGTGTGGGCAATACCGGTCAGGCCCTGCAGGTCTTCGGTCGTGACCTGTTCCAGCAGCTCGGCCACACGAGCCGTGCTGCGTGCACGCTGCAGGCCCTGGCTGATGGGGCTGCCTGCCACCATGCGATGCACGGCCACGCCACAGGAGTCATAGCCGCGGTATTCCAGTCGCTGCAGACCCTGCACCAGCAGGGGAACGATGTTGCGCGTAGACACTGCGCCGACGATGCCACACATAGACAGAACTCCGAAAAGGTTGAAACTGTGCTGATGCTAAAAGCATCGCCATAAAACTTATGATCTATTTTTTCTTGTCAGAGAAATTTAATTTCACAAAAAACCATCGTTGAAATTTAATTTCAATATTTAATGAATAAAGAAACAAACATCAGCGAAAGCAGTCTGGACCTCACCGACCTGCAGCTGCTGGACCTGCTGCAGCGTGATGCCGGACAAAGCAATCTGCACCTGGCGCAGCAGCTGCATATCTCCCCACCCACCTGCCTGCGCCGCGTGCGCAGACTACACAGCCTGGGCTTGATTGAGCGCCAGGTCGCCATCGTGCGTCCCGAGGTACTGGCCCCGCTGGTAGGGCATGGCCTGCAGGCGCTGGTAGAAGTCTCGCTGGAACGCCAGAATGCTGAGGCGCTCGATGCCTTTGAAGCCCTGGCCGTGGCCGAAGACGGCGTGCAGCAATGCTGGCGCGTATCGCCGGGGCCGGACTTCATGCTCGTGATTGCCTGCCGCGACATGCCCGCCTATCTGGCTCTGTCACAACGCCTGTTTACTGCGCACCGCAATGTGCGCAATGTCAAAAGCTTTTTTGCCACCAGGCGTGCCAAGTTCAGCCCGCATCTGCCACCACTGGCAGCAGGTGATTCGCAGCGCTAAGCATGCGGTTTAAACAGGAACAGGCCAGTCCAGCGATACCGTGCAGCCGCCCTGCGGCTGGGCCTGCACCTGCCAGCTTGCGCCATGGCGCTGCGTGATCACATCGACCAGCGCCAGCCCGCAGCCCACGCCCTCAAACTCTTGTTCACGGTGCATGCGCTGAAACAGCTCACCCAGTGACTGGGCACGCTCCATGTCAAAACCCGCGCCGTTGTCCTTGACCTGCAGACGCCACCAACCCGGCTCCAGCGCCTGAATGTGTACGCTGACCATGGGCACCGTCGCCTTGGAAGAAAACTTCACGGCGTTGTCCAGCACGGCCTGCATGGCCATTTTTAGCCAGTGCACATCGGCCATGATGAGTGCTGACTGCAGCGCCACTGACCACTGCACACGCGGGTGTTGCTGCTGCACGGGCTGCAGCACCTGGGCCAGCAGCACACCCCAGTCCACCACCTCCAGATGCAGGACTGCACGCATGGCACGCGAGACCTGAGTCATGCCCTCGAGCATGGCAAACATCCGGCGGGCCGACTGGTCCATCATGGTGACGAACTCACGCGCATCGGCAACCGCCTCTGCCGCCTGTGGAGCCTCGGCCGCCAGGTCTTCGACCGCTTCGCGCAGCAGCGGTGCAAACGATGTGACATGCCGCAGCGGTGCGCGCAGATCATGGGCCACTACCCGCATCCAGGCTTCATGGGCACGGTGCAGCCGTTCCAGTTCCTGTTGCTGCTGCACCAGCATGGCCTGCGCTTCTTGCAGTGTTGCAGGCTGAAGGATGTGGTCGTTTGGCATGTGCAGGCCTTTCTGCCTTAAGACTTGGCTTGTTTGACGGGACGCTTCCAGTTCGCAATGGACACCTGCTTGCCGCGAGCCACAGTCAGGGCTCCGGCTTCCGTATTTTTGGTGATGGTCGAACCACCACCAATCGTGCCTCCAGCACCCAGCGTCACGGGTGCCACCAGTACACAATTGCTGCCCACATGTACATCCGCTTCGATCACCGTCCGGTGCTTGTTGGCACCATCATAGTTGGCCGTAATCGAGCCTGCACCATAGTTCACACGCTCGCCCACAGTGGCATCGCCCAGATAGGCCAGATGGTTGGCCTTGGCACCATCGGCCAGGGTGGAGTTTTTCACTTCCACAAAGTTGCCAATGTGCACTTCCTTACCCAGCTGTGCACCGGGGCGCAGGCGGGCGAACGGGCCAATCAGCGCACCTTCGCCCACACTGGCGCCCAGCTTTTCACCGTCAATATGGGTAAAGGGGTGAATCACCGCACCTGCGGCAATCGTTGCATTGCTGATGTGGCAGTAGGCACCGATGCGTGCCCCTTCACCAATTTCTACACGGCCTGTAAAGATGCAGCCCACATCAATTTCTACGTCCTGGGCACAGACCAGTTCAGCAGGGTTGCCGCGCACATCGTCACGCAGGTCAAAACGTGCGGGATCCGCCAGACGCACGCCCTGCTCCATGAGCCTGCGCGCCTGACGCAGCTGGTGGGCACGCTCCAGCTCTGCCAGCTGCAGGGGGCTGTTCACACCTGCCACCTGCACTTCATCGCTGATGCGGTGGGCTACCACCTCCACGCCATCGGCCACCGCCATGGCGACGATGTCGGTCAGGTAGTACTCGCCCTGGGCATTATTGTTGTTGAGTTTAGAGAGCCACTGTGCCAGCTGCTTGGCAGGCACAGCCATGATGCCGCTGTAGATCTCGTTGATGGCGCGTTCTTCCGGGCTAGCATCTTTTTGCTCCACGATGCGCTGCACCGTGCCCTGGGCATTGCGCACGATACGGCCATAGCCCATGGGGTTGTCCAGCGTCACGGTCAGCAATGCCATGCGTGTGCCAGCGGCGGCCGTCACCAGATCCTGCAAGATGGCCGCCTGCGTCAGCGGCACATCACCAGAGAGCACCACCACCATGCCGTCATCTGCCAGCACAGGCACGGCCTGCTGCACGGCATGGCCTGTACCCAGCTGGGGCTCCTGGCGCACAAACTTCAGATCCAGCACATCTGCACTGCGCCCCTGCGCAACCGCCGCTTCCACCTCCTGTGCACCATGGCCGGTAATCACTACCGCAGAGCGTGCCTGCAGCTGTGCAGCCGTATCCAGCACATGCTGCAGCAGCGCACGCCCAGCCAGCTTTTGCAACACCTTGGGGGTCTTGCTTTTCATGCGTGTGCCCTTACCGGCAGCCATGATGACGATATCGAGAGGAAGTGCGTTCTGAGACATAAGCAATCTATAAGAGTTGTCCCGCCGGGCTGGCGTCATGGGCAGGGATTATCTCGCGCTCTGCCCGCCACCGCGTGCAGCGCACATACCTGAGCGAGCCGTGGGGCAGGCACGACACCCACGCCTCCTAAGCATTGATGTGCATCAGAGCCTCTGAGGAGACCTGCTTACACGCACGGATGCCCCATTACCCTTGCATCGCCGAGACAACATGCATACCAGCTATCCCTCTGGAGGAAATCACCATGCCCTTTATGCCGTGGTCCAGCGCGCTCATGCTGGGAATTCCGTACATTGATGCGCAGCACCAGACACTGGTGGGCCTGATCAACACCCTGCACGACGAGGTGGGCAACCCCATCCCCAACCGTGCAGTGATCGGCCAGGTGCTCGAAGGACTGGTGGATTACACCCACAACCACTTCATCGAAGAGGAAGTCCTGTTCCAGCGCCACGGCTATCCCCAGATGCAGGAGCACATGGCCGAACATGCCCAGTTCACCGCCCAGGCCATGAACTGGCTGCTGCGCTTTGAAGCTGGCGAAGAGGTGGCTGTAGAAGCCATGGAGTTTTTGAAGAACTGGCTGCTGCACCACATTCTGGAAGAAGACCGTGCCTACGTTCCCTTCTTCCAGAACATCCTGGGCAGCAAGCCCCCTGAGGACAGCAGCGCTCTGCCTGCCAGCAATGAGGGCTGAACGCCGCTGCTACATGGCGCCAGCTGGCGGCATTCCTTCATCTGCATGCTTTTCGTACAAGGTATTTGCCCCTTCAGGCAGCAGCTCAATACGCGCCTGCAGACCGGGGACGGCCGCCATCAACGCCGCCTCTGCCTGCTCGCGCCAGTGCGCAGCCTGAAACAGGCTCCACTCACCCGGCACATGCAGGTGCAGATCCACAAAGCAGCGCTCCCCCGCCTGACGGGTGTGCATACCGTCAAAACTGATGCCGGCTCCGGTCTCTGACTTGGCTGCCAGCACCTGCTGTGCCAGCACCGCTTCCATGACCTGTAGCTGCTGCGGCTCCATGGCCACGTCCATCAAGCCCTGCGACGAGCGCCACACCAGCTGCCAGCCATGCCACATGATGTTCAGGCCCACCAGCAGACCCACGACCGCGTCCACCCACACCCAGCCAGTGAGCTCGGCCAGCAGCAAACCTACCACCACCCCGACCGAGGTGTAGACGTCCGTCATCAGGTGCTTGGCATCCCCCTCGAGCGCCAGTGAGCGATAGGTGCGCGCACTACGGAACATCACCCAGGCCAGCGCCCCATTGAGCACCGTACTCAGCAAAGACAGCCCCATGCCCCAGTCCAGCTGCTCGAGCGGCTGCGGGTGCAGCAGCCGGTCCACACTGAACCAGACAATGGCCACGCTGGCGCCCATGACCAGCAACCCCTCAAAGCCTGCCGAAAAATACTCGGCCTTGTAGTGCCCGTAAGGATGGTCTTCATCTGCAGGCCGCTGCGCAATCGTGACCATGGCCAGCGCGAACATGGAGCCCGCCAGATTCACAAACGACTCCAGCGCATCCGACAGCAAGCCCACCGACCCCGTCAGCCACCACGCCAGCATCTTGAGCACGATGGTGATAACCGCCACCACCACCGACACCCGCAGCAGGTTGCGCGGCGTCAGCCAGTGGGCAGCATCACGGTCAGCAGAAATCGAAGCATGAGACATAAGCGTTCTGCCGGATGGCGGCAGTCATACAAAGCAGATGGAGCGTTTGTAGCGCATTCATGCCGCAGTGTCTTGGCATGGGGCATGGCGGTTGTCTCGGCTGTGTTTCAGCCATATAAAAACAGGAGCTATCAGCGCTTGCTGAATAAGGCTTAAAGGTCTTTTTTATCTTTATTTTTTGGACCTGCTTTTCTTTGGGCAAGCCAAGGGAAGCAGGTCGATGGCCGGACTGAGGGCCGACTCCCTGCCTCACCACAAACACAGCGCCCACACAAAAGCACAATGACCCCATCCCCCCTTCCCCCAACGGGGGAAGGAGAGCAATTCCTCCCTCACCCCAGCCCACTCCCGCAAGCGGGAGAGGGGGCAAAGAAGTGAAAAACGCTTCCAAGAAAATAGCTTACAGCGCTTGCTACATCTGCGTTTAAGCCATATGTCATTCAGAAGTCTTGCGACTGGTGCGCCCCCATTCCCTTCTACCTGCGCCGAGGCGCGCAGCCTGTGGGGTGGCGTGTGCGCTGCAAGACGCACACGCTTCGTCAACTGACTCGCCGCAGCTGTTTGAGCGGAACGACGAAGGAGTGCAGCGAGTTTTGCGGCGCACCCCACAGACGAGCATCGCAGGTTGCCCGAAGCGCAGCGCAGGGACGCAGGTAGCAGGGTCGCCTTTGCTTTGCTTACTTTCCTTTGGCGAGACAAAGGAAAGTAAGTCGGCTGTCGGGCCGAGACCCGACTTCCTCCCTCACTACAAGCACACCGCACAAATCAGAAAAAGAAAAGCCCCTCTCCCAACCTCTCCCCAAAGGGGCGAGGAGCAAATACAAAGCACAAAAAAATAGCTGCTAACGCCCGTCCCACAAGCGCTAGCAGCCATTTTGGCTCATCACTTTTGAAAGTTAGTTACAGCACCCGGGCCCGCACACTCTTGCCTTTCACCCGCCCGTTATTGAGCTTGGCGCAGGCCTGCGCTGCAATGCGGCGATCCACCGCCACATAGGTGGAAAAGTCATTCACGCTGATCTTGCCAATCTGGTCCTTGGCATAGCCAAAGTCGGCGCACATGGCGCCCATCACGTCACCAGCACGGATTTTTTCCTTGCGGCCGCCAATGATCTGGATGGTCATCATGGGGGGCAGCAGTGCACCGCCGGGGGCAGGTGTCAGTTCGCTCACCTCAAACCATTCGGAGGGGCGCTCCTGCAACTGCTCGATCTTGGCAACATGGGGCATTTCGTCCATGGCAACCAGGTTCAGCGCCAGGCCTTCAGCATCACCTCGGCCGGTGCGGCCAATGCGGTGGATGTGCACTTCCGAGTCAGGCGTCACATCCACATTGATGACGCAGGCCAGATTGGCAATATCCAGACCGCGCGCGGCGACGTCGGTGGCGACCAGTACGGAACAGCTGCCGTTGGCAAACTGCACCAGCACTTCGTCGCGTTCGCGCTGTTCCAGCTCGCCAAACAGCGCCAGCGCGCTGATGCCTTGCGCCTGCAAGGCAGCGACCACCTCACGGCATTGCTGCTTGGTATTGCAAAAGGCAATGGTGGAGGTCGGACGAAAGTGCGCCAGCATCTGGGCGACCACGTCGAGCTTTTGCTTGGCAGGCACTTCGTACCAGCGCTGTGCAATCTTGGCCGTGCTGTGCTGGGCTGCGACCTTGACCATCTCGGGCTCGCGCATGAAACGCTGGGCCAGGGCAGCAATGTCATCCGGGTAGGTGGCCGAGAACAGCAGGGTCTGGCGCTGGGCGGGGCAACGCTCGATCACGGTGGCAATGTCAGCGTAAAAGCCCATGTCCAGCATGCGATCGGCTTCGTCCAGCACCAGGGTCTGGATGTTGGAGATATCGAGCGCGCCACGGTCCATCAGGTCCATCACGCGGCCGGGGGTACCGACCACGATGTGTGCCCCGTTTTCCAGGCTGGCAATCTGGTTGCGCGTGGGCACACCACCGTACACCGTCACCACCTTGATGTTCTCCTGCGCACGGGCCAGACGGCGAATTTCGGTAGCCACCTGGTCCGCCAGTTCACGTGTGGGGCACAACACCAGACCCTGCACGGCAAACCAGCGCTGGTTCAGGCGCTCCAGCAGGGGCAGGCCAAAGGCCGCCGTCTTGCCGCTGCCGGTGCTGGCCTGGGCAATCAGGTCTTTGCCTGCCAGCGTCAGAGGCAGGCTGGCAACCTGAATGGGCGTCATCTGCTCGTAGCCCAGCGCCTGGAGGTTGTTCAGGGTCGCAGGGTGGAGCGTGAGCGAGGAAAACGCCGTATCAGCGGCTGCGCCTGTGGCGCTGGAAGAGGTAGTCATAGCTGCGCATTATCCGGGGCAGCGTTCAGCCTTGTAGCTGCTCGGCTATCCCGGCGCTGCTGCTCACGCCACTGGCCTGGTGCCTCGCCCTGCCACTGACTAAAGGCACGGATAAAGCTTTTTTCATTGCGAAAGCCGCAGGCCAGCGCCACGCGCTTGAGGGGCATGTCTGTGCGCTGCAGCAGATGCAGGGCGCGGTGGCGGCGCACATCGTCCTTGAGCTGCTGCAGACTGCTGCCCTGCTGCTGCAGCTGCCGGTGCAGGCTGCGCGGCGCAATGTGCAGCAGCTGCGCCAGACTGGCCGCCGTGTGCGCGCACTGCGGGTGGGCCGCCAGCGCCTGGCGCACACGCTGCACCAGCGGCTGGGCCGGCCGGTAGGGCTTGACCTGTATGGGCAGCGCACGCTGCAGCATGGTGTTGAGTGCGGCTTCATCCCGCAGCACGGGTAGCTGCAGCCAGTGCGCGTCCAGCTCCAGCGTGGCGGTGGCTGCCTCAAAGCGCACTGGGGCATCAAACAGCAAGTCGTACACCTCGCGGTGCGCAGGGACAAGAAACGGGAAGCTGGCCTGCAGCAAAGGGATGCGTGTGTCGATCAACCAACTCGCAAAGCCATGCAGATTGCGCAGCACAGAGACCATGCAGAACTCCTGCAGCTCGCCCAGATCGCGCTGGTGCTGCAGACGGATGGTGGCCAGTGGCCCATCCACCTGCAGAGATAGGGTGATGTCTTCCGTCAGCAGCCCATGGTGGCGACACCAGCGCGCCATGGCCAGCCCGAGAGACGGGCTGCTGATGCTGGCACGTGCCAGCATGCCGTAGCTGCCCCAGGGCAGACGGCGGCTGAACCAGCCCAGGCCTTCATCGTCCAGCTCGCGCATGGCATGGTCGCACAGCAGCTCCATCTGCAAGGCGGTGATACGTGCCTGAGGGTCTTGAAGCTGGGCTGGCGCAATTTGTGCCACCTGCAAGGCAGGCTCTGCCGCCAATCCGCGCTGTGCATAGGCCTGCACCACGGCTTGCACAAATGCCATGGGTGTATGTGCGGGGTGGCTTGCAGCGGCAGACAGAACCAGCTGGGGCGTAGACATATGGCAATTATTGCAACCTGTGTGACTGCTTCTGTATCAGGCTGTGCCCTAGGATGCAGAAACAAAAAAGCGGTGCCTTCCTGTGAAGCACCGCTCTTACTCATAGCCTTCAGACCTTTACACCATGCCTGAACGCCTTGCTTGCTGCACCATGCGCTCAGCTGTTTTTGGCAGCGCGATAAGACGCGGCCGCACGCTTGGAGACATTCAGGCGCTTGGTCAGCGAAACTTCTGCCAGATCCAGCTCGCTCACCGTGGCACGCAGTACCTCGTCGTTGATGCGGTGGGCATGGCGCTCCGCGTACAGCGTGTCACGCTCCACCTTCAGGCACTTCAGGCGCAATTCCATTTCACGGATATAGCGCTGGCGGCGTTCTTCCACCACTTCTTCGGTTTCTTCCGTACCCGTCTTGTTCAGGTTTTCTTCCAGCAGCTCAATGCGGCTGCGGTATTCCTGAATGATGCGCCCCACCACTTCCTGGTACTGCGCCACCCATTGCTCGTCGTGCGACTGCTTGTCTTCTTCGCTCAGCGTCAGGCTGGTAATCGCTGCCTTGCAGGCGGCCAGACGGGCAGCGCGCTCTTCCTGCTGCTGCTCCGTGTCTTCATGCTTGGGCATGAAACGCAGAATCAGTGGCAAGGAAATGGCACCCAGGATCAGGGTCAGCAAGATCACGCCAGTTGCCAGAAAGATCAGCATATGACGCGCGGGGAAGGCATCGCCAGAGGGCAGCACCATGGGAATGGACAGGGCACCGGCCAGCGTCACAGCCCCGCGGATACCTGCCATGGTGGTGGCCAGATTCAGCAGGTGGGAGGGCTTGTCCGTCACCCTGCCCTCGTTATGCGCCTTGCGCAGCGAGCGCACCACAGCCACCGTCACCCAGGCCCAGCGCACCGCCAGCAGCGCCACGGTAATGACCAGCACGTAGAGCAGCAGCTTCCACCAGTCGGGGCCAGCGTCCATGAGGCTGTGGCCAATGATGGAAGGCAGCTGCAGCCCCAGCAGCAGGAAGATAGCGCCGTTGAACGCGGCTTCCATGATGCTCCAGATGCCTTCGGTCTGCATGCGCTCCGAGATGAAGTTGCCACGCCCCAGATCCGCGAAGTTGGTCGTGATACCCGCAGCAACAGCAGCCAAAATGCCGGAAACACCGATCTTTTCACCCACAATGTAGGACGCAAAGGGCAGCAGCAGCAAGAGCAGCACCATCTGGGTCGCTGCCACATCGCCCACACGGCGGGTGACGATGTCACGCGCATGGCTGAAGCCCCAGCCCATGAGCGCACCCAGGCCCAGACCGCCTACAGCCATCCAGGTGAAGTCCTTGGCGACATCACTCCAGGAGAACAGACCGGTGAGGGTAGCGGCCACGGCGAACTTCAGCGCCACCAGACCCGACGCATCGTTGAGCAGCGACTCGCCTTCGAGCATGTGCATGGTCTTGTGCGGCATGCCCAGATTGCGCGTGATGGCCGACACAGCCACAGCGTCGGTGGGCGAAACCACGGCAGCCAGGGCAAAAGCCACCGTCAACGGCATGCTGGGAATCATCCAGTGGATGAGATAGCCCAGACCCAGCACCGTAATAAACACCAGACCAAAGGCCAGCAGCAAAATGGGCTTGGCCATGGCGAAGAATTCGCGTTTGGGTATCCGCCAGCCGTCGGCAAACAGCAGTGGTGGAATGAACAGCAGCAGGAACAGCTCGGGGTCAAACGCGATATGCAGACCCTTTTGCGGCCAGGCGATCAAGGCACCGATGCCGATCTGAATCAGGGGAAGAGGAATCCCGCGCACGTAACGCGCGGCAATGCCGGTCACAGCCCCAAGCATCAGGACCAGCAAAACGATTTCAACGGTGTGCATGCTGCATTCTTCAGTAGCTTCTCGCGCGCGAGTTTCAGCCGTATACAAAAACCACGGACCAATCTCGGGATAAGTCCCGAACGGCAGGCATCATGCACCAAAAAACCACCGAAAAACCGGGGCCTGCCGACTATTCACAAGGAGACAATATGAGCGTATTGCGCAGTCAACTCAACCCTCGTTCCGAGGAATTCCAGGCCAATAGCCGTGCAATGCAGGCACTGGTGGAGGATTTGCGTGCACGTTGTGCGCACATCGCCCTGGGTGGGGGCGAAGCCGCCCGCGCCAAGCATGTAGCGCGCGGCAAACTGCTACCACGAGATCGCGTGCAGCAGCTGCTGGACCCCGGCACGCCCTTCCTGGAAATTGCGCCGCTGGCCGCGCTGAACATGTACGACAACGCAGCGCCCGGTGCTGGACTGATTGCCGGTATTGGCCGCGTGGCAGGCGTGGACTGCATGGTGGTGTGCAATGACGCCACCGTCAAAGGCGGCACCTACTACCCCATGACGGTCAAAAAGCACCTGCGTGCCCAGGAAATTGCGCAGCAAAACCGCCTGCCCTGCATTTACCTGGTGGACTCCGGCGGCGCCAATCTGCCCAACCAGGACGACGTTTTCCCGGACCGCGACCACTTTGGCCGCATCTTCTACAACCAGGCCAATATGAGTGCCCAGGGCATTGCCCAGATTGCCGTGGTCATGGGCAGCTGTACCGCCGGTGGCGCCTATGTGCCCGCCATGAGTGATGAATCCATCATCGTGAAGCACCAGGGCACCATCTTTCTGGGCGGCCCGCCGCTGGTGAAGGCAGCTACGGGCGAGGTGGTCAGCGCTGAAGACCTGGGCGGCGGCGATGTGCACACCCGCCTGTCTGGCGTGGCCGACCATCTGGCCGAGAACGACCTGCACGCCCTGGCACTGGCGCGCACCGCCGTGAAAAATTTGAATAAAAACAAACCTGCAGCGCCCGCAGATACTGCGCCAGCAGCTCCACTTTTTGATGCGCAGGAGCTGTACGGCGTCATCCCCACCGACACCCGCAAGCCTTTTGATGTGCGCGAGATCATTGCCCGCATCGTCGACGGCAGCGAGTTCGATGAATTCAAGGCCCGCTTTGGCAGCACCCTGGTCTGCGGCTTTGCACGCATTGAGGGCATGCAGGTCGGCATCATTGCCAACAACGGCATTCTGTTTTCCGAATCAGCCGTCAAGGGCGCACACTTCATTGAACTGTGCTGCCAGCGCAAGGTGCCGCTGGTCTTCCTGCAGAACATCACCGGCTTCATGGTGGGCCGCAAGTATGAAAACGAAGGCATTGCACGCCACGGTGCCAAGCTGGTCACCGCCGTGGCCACAGCCAGTGTTCCGAAGTTCACCGTGGTGATTGGCGGCAGCTTTGGCGCAGGCAACTACGGCATGTGCGGCCGCGCCTTCAGCCCACGCTTTCTGTGGATGTGGCCCAACGCACGCATCAGCGTGATGGGGGGCGAGCAGGCCGCCAGCGTGCTGGCCACCGTCAAGCGCGATGGCATAGAAGCCAAGGGCGGTCAGTGGAGTGCTGAAGAAGAGGAAAGCTTCAAGGCCCCCATTCGCCAGCAGTACGAAGTGCAGGGCCACCCCTACTACGCCAGCGCCCGCCTGTGGGATGACGGCGTGATCGACCCTGCCGACACCCGCCGCGTGCTGGCGCTGAGCCTGGCCGCCAGCCGCAATGCGCCAATCGAGGACACACGCTTTGGCGTGTTCCGCATGTAATGCAAGGAGGTTGTTGCATGTCCCGCCCTGTCACCCTGACCATGAATGCCGGCGTTGCCACCGTGACGCTGACGCAACCCGAAATCCGCAACGCCTTCAGCGACGAGGTGATTGCCGAAATCACCGCCGCCTTTGAAACCGTGGCTCAGGTCGCCGATGTACGCGCCGTGGTGCTGGCTGCCGAAGGGCCCGCCTTTTGTGCGGGAGCCAATCTGAACTGGATGCGCCGCATGGCGGATTACAGCCGCGAAGAAAACCTGGCCGATGCAGGCAAGCTCGCGCACATGCTGCACACCATTTACACCTGCCCACTGCCCACCATTGCCCGCGTGCAAGGCGATGTCTATGCCGGTGGCATGGGGCTGGTGGCAGCCTGCGATATGGCTGTGGCTGTGAACACGGCCCACTTCTGCCTGAGCGAGGTCAAGATCGGACTGGTGCCCGCCACCATCGCCCCCTATGTGCTGCGCGCCATGGGGCCGCGCGCCGGGCACCGTTACTTTCTGACCGGTGAGCGCTTTGATGCCTCGGAAGCCCTGCGCATGGGCTTTATTCATCAGGTCGTCACCACCGATGCGCTGGACGATGCTGTGGATCAGCTGCTCAAGCACCTGCTGCAGGCGGGCCCGCAGGCTGTGCAGGCCTGCAAGAAGCTGGTGCTGGACGTGGCCGAGCGCGACATCAACGCCACACTGATCCGCGACACCGTGGAACGCATTGCCGACATCCGCGCCAGCAGCGAAGGCAAGGAGGGGGTGCAGGCCTTTCTCGGCAAACGCAAGCCCAACTGGTTATCGTGAGCGGGTGTTGAACTGCCAAGCCCTTTCCGACCATGAACAGCATCTGGAACGCCATCATTGACTGGCTGCACCGCATAGGCCTGCACCCTGACCCTGACACGGTCGAGCGAGCAGGCAGCGCTGTAGTGGACAGCGCCACCCATGCAGCGCAAGCCGTTGGGCAGGCCGCCAGCGGCATGGACATGGCCAGCCTGCTGGCCCTGGCTGCAGCACTGGGCTGGGCCAGCGGCTTTCGGCTGTACCTGGTGGTGTTTGTGGTCGGGGCGCTCGGCGCTCTGGGCTGGATAGACCTGCCCGGCGGCCTGCATGTGCTGGAACACCCTCTGCTACTGATGGCCAGCGGTGGCCTGCTGTTCACGGAGTTCTTTGCCGACAAGATTCCCGGTGTGGACTCGCTGTGGGACATGTTCCAGAGCGTGCTGCGCATTCCTGCCGGTGCGGCGCTGGCAGCCGGTGTCTTTGGGGCAGACAACGCCACCATGGCAACGGTAGCCGCCCTCATGGGTGGCACGCTGGCTGCCACCAGCCAGGCCGCCAAGACCACGACACGCGCCTTGATCAACACCAGCCCGGAACCCTTTAGCAACGTAGGGGCCAGCCTGGCTGAAGACACCGCCGCCGTCGGTGCTGTCTGGCTGGCACTGGCCAACCCCGCAGTGTTTGCCGTGGTGCTGGTGCTGGCCGTGATTGCGATGTGGATCGTGACCTGGATGCTGTGGCGCTTTCTCAAAGCGGCGATACGCAAGCTCAGAGGCTGGATGGGTGCCACGACTCCCCCAGACATTGAATTACCAAAAACATAGCTGCTAGCACTTGCTGGATAAGCGCTAGAGGCCAAAAACACTACAAATGGAGACAAGCCATGTTCAAGAAAATACTCATCGCAAATAGAGGCGACCAGCCGCATAGCGGCGCAGCGCCGAAGCCACTGGTGGCTGAGGCACATCGCATGGCACGCGCAGCGTGCACAGGCGGCTTTGCCGCGGAGGTAGCCCATGTTTAAAAAAATCCTGATTGCCAACCGCGGCGACCAGCCGCATAGCGGCGCAGCGCCGAAGCCACTGGTGGCTGAGGCACATCGCATGGCACGCGCAGCGTGCACAGGCGGCTTTGCCGCGGAGGTAGCCCATGTTTAAAAAAATCCTGATTGCCAACCGCGGCGAAATCGCCTGCCGTGTGGCAGCGACTGCCAAGCGCCTCGGCATCCAAACCGTCGCGGTCTACTCCGATGCCGACGCACAGGCCAAGCATGTCGCAGCCTGCGATGAAGCCGTGCACATTGGCGGCAACGCCCCCAAAGACAGTTACTTGCGCTGGGAACGTATCCTTGACGCCGCCCAGCAAACTGGCGCGCAAGCCATTCACCCCGGCTATGGTTTTTTGAGCGAAAACGAAGACTTTGCCAATGCCTGCGCGCAGGCAGGGCTGGTCTTTATTGGGCCACCCGCCAGCGCCATCCGCGCCATGGGGCTGAAGGCCGAATCCAAGCAGCTCATGGAAAAAGCCGGCGTGCCGCTGGTGCCCGGCTACCACGGCACGGACCAGAACCCCGAGCTGCTGCAAAGCGAGGCTGATCGCATTGGCTACCCCGCGCTGATCAAAGCCAGCGCTGGTGGCGGCGGCAAGGGCATGCGCCTGGTCGAAAAGCGCGAAGACTTTGCCGCAGCCCTTGCCAGCTGCCAGCGCGAGGCCATCAACAGCTTTGGCAATGATGCGGTGCTGATCGAGAAATACGTACTGCGCCCCCGCCACATCGAGATTCAGGTCTTTGGCGACACACAGGGCAACGTGGTCTACCTGTTTGAGCGCGACTGCTCCGTGCAGCGCCGCCACCAGAAGGTGCTGGAAGAAGCACCCGCCCCCGGCATGACACCTGCGCTGCGCGCCAAGATGGGTGAAGCCGCCGTGGCCGCCGCCAAGGCCGTGGGCTATGTGGGCGCTGGGACGGTGGAGTTCATCGTCGAGCAGCCCGGCGGCTACGACCAGCCAGAGGCCATGCAGTTCTACTTCATGGAAATGAACACGCGCCTGCAGGTGGAGCACCCGGTGACCGAAGCCATCACCGGCGAAGACCTGGTGGAGTGGCAGCTGCGCGTGGCGGCTGGCCAGCCCCTGCCCAAGCGCCAGGATGAGCTGCAGATCATCGGCCACGCCATCGAAGCACGCATTTGTGCAGAGAACCCCGACAACGGCTTTTTGCCCGCGACTGGCACGCTGCACGTCTACCGCAAACCAGCATGCTCCAGCTTTGCCATCAGCGATGTGCGTGTGGACGATGGTGTGCGCGAAGGCGACGCCATCAGCCCGTTTTACGACAGCATGATTGCCAAACTCATCGTGCATGGCGACACGCGCGAGCAAGCCCTGGCTCGGCTGGATGCGGCACTGGCGCAGACGCAGATCGTGGGTCTGTCCAGCAATGTGCAGTTTCTGCGCCATGTGGTGAAAAGCGAGGCCTTTGCACAGGCCAAGCTGGATACGGCATTGATCGAACGTGAAAAGGCGGTGCTGTTTCAGCAGACCGCCGTTCCCACGCCGCTGGCCGTCGCCATTGCCGTGGCCCAGCAGCTGCAGGCCGAGCAGGCACTGGAAACGGCTGATCCATTCAGCCGCCGCGACGGCTGGCACAGCCATGGCACGGTGCGCCGCAGCTTTACCTTTGTGCAGGACAGCGCCACCATCCAGGCTGTGCTGACCTATGGCCACCATGGCACACCGCAACTGCAGGTCGGTGACGTAGAGGCCCCTCTGCACTGGCAGCCCCAAGGCGATGGCCTGCTGGTGGAGTTTGCCGGAGCGCGCAGCACTGCCCAGGTGCATGTGACTGGCGAAGCGCGCCATATCTTTACCCCGCGCGGGGCCGCCGTGCTGCAACTGCAGGACCCGCTGGCCCATGCAGGCGAAGGCCACAGCGAAGGCGGACGCCTCACGGCCCCTATGCCCGGCAAACTGGTGTCGTTTGCAGTCAAGGCAGGGGACACCGTCACCAAGGGGCAGGCCCTGGCCGTGATGGAGGCCATGAAGATGGAACACACCATCGCAGCCCCCGCCGATGGTGTGGTGCAGGAGCTGCTCTACGCGCCGGGCGACCAGGTGGCCGAAGGGGCAGAGCTGATTCGCATGGAGGCTGCCGAAGCCTAAAAAAGAGAGCTGCTTGCGCACGATGGATGGGTACTTCAGATGGAAATACACCTCAATTCCTTACTACACAAGCGCAAGCAGCTCTTTTTATTGAAGCACGCCATCTGCGCGACTGACTGCGCCACCCACTGCCTGTAATCTGCACCCCATGAAAGTGACTTTTTGCTGCACGGGCACCAAGCCCGAACCCTGGTTGGACGGACTGCGCGCGGCCTTGCCCGGCGCTGAAGTCAGTGTGTGGAAACCCGGCGCGCCCCAGGCCGACTATGCCGTGGTCTGGGCGCCGCCCCAGCAGTTCATGGATGAGCAGCCGCAACTCAAGGCGCTGTTCAACATCGGCGCCGGTGTCGATGCCCTGCTCAAGCTCCAGCTGCCACCCCATGCCAAGGTCGTGCGCCTGGACGATGCCGGCATGTCCGTGCAGATGGCGGAATATGTGACGCAGGCCGTCATCCGCCACTTCCGTGAACTCGATGGCTACGAAGCCGATATGCGCAACGGTCAGTGGAAGTTCCGCAAGCCCCAGCTGCGCGCAGACTTTCCCGTCGGCGTGATGGGCCTGGGCGTGCTGGGCGAGCGTGTGGCCAAGGCACTTTCCGTATTCGAATTTCCGGTGCGCGGCTGGAGCCGCACACCCAGGCAGATCGAGGGTGTGCAAACCTTCAGCGGCAGCACAGGCTTTGCCGAGTTTCTGCAGGGCACACGCGTGCTGGTCAATCTGCTGCCCCTGACGCCCGAGACCGAAAACCTCATCAACCGCCGCCTCATGCAGCAACTGCTGCCTGGCGCCTACATCATCAACGTCGCCCGCGGCGCGCATCTGGTCGATGAGGATCTGATCGCCATGATGGCCGAAGGCCATGTGGCCGGTGCCACGCTCGATGTCTTCCGCGAGGAGCCGCTGCCCGCCGACCACCCATTCTGGAAGATCCCGCAGATCACCCTGACGCCCCACACTTCAGCCCGCACCCTGCGCGACGAAAGCATTGCGCAAATCGCAGGCAAAGTTGCCGCCATGAGCCGTGGCGAAGCCGTCAAAGGCATGGTCGATCCACAGCGCGGGTATTGAAGATGCGAACGCGCACTGCGCCGACCCAATCCCGCAGAATGCGCGTTTTGCCCTTTCGCCTGTTTGTCCGATGAATGTCCTGCTGCAGGAGCGTGCCAAAGCGCCTCCACCCACCACCGAAAAACTGAAGACCGCACTGGCCTGGTGCTGGCTGTTCATGCCGCTGCTGTGGATGTGGCCCAATACCCGCAGCGCGTCAGAAGTCGTGGTGTCGGCCCTGCTGCTGATGTGCGCATTGCTGTCGCGCATCACCACACGCCTGGTGACGGTGCTCCTGCTGGTGGTGGGACTGTGCTTTCTGGGCTATTTTTTTGCGGTACACAGCCTGCCAGACGAGTTTTTCTGGCAGTCCATTTTGGGCTCTAACGCCGGTGAGGCCGTGGAATATGTCCAGTCTTACCGCGCAACTGACGCTGCACTGTTGCTGGCCTGGGCGCTGCCAGCGCTGCTGGCAATTCGCCATTTGTGGCGCCTGCCCCGCCCCTTGCAAAGCAAGAAAATTCGTGTGCTGGCCTGGGTGACACTGGGAATTTGGGCCATCTGGATATGCGTCAGCTTTTTCAAAGGCTATGACGTCTACAAGTTCTTCAGCCGTGCAGGCCGTATCTACCCGTTCATGATGGTGGAGTCCTGGGAGCGCTATGAAAAAAATGCGCAGCTGGCCACGCTGACTACTCCAGCCACCCCACCAGAAGCACCACCCATGGTTGATATGCTGGTTGTCGTCATCGGCGAAAGCGCCAGTGCCCACCGCTGGTCGTTGCTGGGCTATGAAGGCAACCCGACCAACGCTGCACTCGCGCCCTGGCAATCTGCGCTGGTGACTTTTCCGCTGACCACCAACGGCAACAACACCGGCAAGACCTTACCTGTCATCGTTGCAGGGCGCTCCCTCCATCCATTGCCTGAGCAAGGCGTCGCTTCCTATATCGATCTGGCAAAGGCCGCCGGCTTCCAGACCAAAGTGTTTGCCAACCAGCAAGCCCCAGGTTTTGCAAATGTGGCACTGCGTCTGCGCTCTGACCTCTACCGCCACCTCCAGGATGGAAAGTTCGATGGAGCCCTGACACCTTGGCTGCAGGAGTCCTTGCAGCAATACGCCAGCAATGCACAGCCACAGATCGTCACACTGCACACCTATGGCAGTCACCCACGCGTAGCCAGACGGTATCCGGAAAGCGCGGCGCTCTGGTCCGATCCGTATGACAACAGCATGCACTACACCAGCCAGCTGCTGGCTGAGTGGATACAGGCGCTGGATCAGCTCCAAGACCGCCGCGTTGCCTTGCTGTATGTCTCTGACCACGGGCAGGACTTCCCGGTCTGTGGGGGCAGCTACGTGCACGGTATTACACGCAGTACCTACGAAGTGCCCTTTCTGCTGTGGGCCAATCAAACCATGCGCCAGCAGTACCCGGCATGGTGGCAGCAATGGCAGCAGCTTGGCCAGCATGCCCTTGATGCACAAGGCGTTCCCCGCTTCAATACCTTGCTGCCTGCACAGCTGATGGCGCAGCTGACAGGCCACCCCTACACACTGCCATCCAGCCAGGGGCTGAGCACCAATGGCGCTTATCCTCCCGCAGAAACAAGCGCTCTTTGCAGCAACTGGTTCCCGCACGTCCAACAGCTGCACCCTGCCGCTATCCAATGAAGATTGCTTAGAAAAAAGGAGCTCACCATGTCCTACCCCACACGCGTCAAACTGGTGGAAGTTGGCCCCCGCGATGGCCTGCAGAACGAAAAGCAGCCCGTGCCTGCTGCCACCAAGATTGAACTCGTGCACCGCCTGCAGGAAGCAGGTAGCAAAGAGATCGAAGTCACCAGCTTTGTTTCGCCCAAATGGGTGCCGCAGATGGCTGACAACGCCGAAGTCATGAACGGCATCACCCGCCTGCCCGGCGTGCGCTATTCGGTACTGGTACCCAATATGAAGGGCTATGAAGCAGCGGTGCTGACCCGACCCGATGAAATCGTGGTCTTTGGCGCAGCCAGCGAAGCCTTCAGCCAGAAGAACATCAACTGCTCCATCGCAGAGAGCATCGAGCGTTTTGCCCCCGTGGTGGAAGCTGCGCGCGCTGCAGGCATCTATGTGCGCGGTGCCATGAGCTGCACCGTAGGCTGCCCGTATGAAGGCGATGTTTCCCCAGAACGCGTGGAGTACCTGGCCCGACTGATGAAAGACATTGGCGTACAGCACATCGGCGTAGCAGACACCATTGGTGTGGGTACGCCCATCAAGGTGCGCAAGGCCATGGAGGCCACGCTCAAGCACTTTGACATCAATGATGTCTCCGGCCACTTCCATGACACCTATGGTCAGGCCCTGGCCAACACCCTGGCGGCCGTCTCCATGGGCGTGTGGCAGTTTGATACCTCGGTGGCGGGCCTTGGCGGCTGCCCCTATGCCAAGGGAGCCACCGGCAATGTGGCGACCGAAGACGTGGTCTACATGCTGCACGGCATGGGCATAGACACCGGTCTGGATCTGGACAAGCTCATTGATGCAGGCGTGTTCATCAGCGATACGCTGGGCCGCCCCACCCAGTCGCGCGTAGCCAAGGCCATACTGGCCAAACGTGCCAGTGCAGCCCCTTGCGAGGCCGTGTAAATGTGCGGGGCAGAAGTCTTTGCCCTGCCTGAAGGCGTGCAGCGCGTGGCGCGCTATCTGCATGATGCCAATCACCCGCATACACCGCAAATGCTGGCTGGAGCTGCACGCACCTCACAGGAAGCGGCAGAGCAGCTGGGCATTGCAGTCGGACAGGTCGCCAAAAGCGTGGTGTTCAGGCACAAGCCCAGCGGCGGCCATGTACTGGTGATCGCTGCCGGTGACCGCCGCGTGGACGAAAAAAAGGTGGCGGCGCTGGTCGGCAAGACAGGCCGCGCCGATGCAGAGTTTGTCAAAGCACAGACCGGCTTTTCGATTGGCGGCGTCAGCCCTGTGGCACACCTGCATGCCCCCATCACGCTGATTGACGCCAGCCTGTCGCGCTTTGAGTTGCTGTGGGCGGCCGCCGGCCACCCGCATGCGGTGTTCCCACTGACACTGCAGCAGCTGCAAGCCCTTACCGGAGCACCTGTTGTCGATATTGCCCAGGAGCCTGTCGACACGGCTGCGGGACAATCGCAGGCATGATTCCTCCCGCCACCCCTGCCCTGCAGCACAAGCTGCGCACTGTTGCCCCCCTGCTGTGCGCTGAGACTATCCAGCCCATGCCTTCGCCCTGCGTCTCCGTCTGCCGCATGGACGATGCGCAGCAATACTGCCTCGGCTGCCTGCGTACCCTCGATGAACTGCGCGCCTGGGGCAGTGCAGATGACGCCACCAAACGCCAGATCTGGCTGCACATCCGCGAGCGCTGCAAACCCACAACTTGACGAGATCACAAGGAGACAAGCCATGCACCACATCACCATGTATCTGGATTTTGTGTCGCCCTATGCATGGCTGGCGTTTCAGCAGCTGCCGACTACGCTGCAGGGGCTGAGCTGCCATGTCGAATACCGCCCGGTCCTGCTGGGTGCGCTGCTGCAGCAAAACAGCAACCCCGGCCCCGCAGGCATCCCGGCCAAACGCATATGGACTTACCGCCATGTGCAGTGGCTGGGTCAGCACCTTGGCGTGCCACTGCAGATGCCTGCCCAGCACCCCTTCAACCCTTTGCCACTGCTGCGCCTGGCGCTACAAACTTCGCAGGACGGCAGCATCAACCGCTTTGTGGCAGAAACCATCTTTCGCCATGTCTGGGAAGGTGGAGCAGATGCGCTCGATCCCGAACGTCTGAAGCAGTTACAGCAACGCCTGCAAGCCCTGTTGCGCACCGATGCTGAGGCAAGCGCAGATGCCAAGCGACAACTGCGCAGCAATACCGAGCAGGCCAGCGCACAAGGCGTTTTTGGTGCCCCCGCATTTGCGGTGAATGGCGAAGTCTTCTGGGGCCTGGACAGCCTGCCCATGCTGCGCGACTTGCTCGATGGACATGCATGGTTCCATACAGAAGCCTGGGAAAACGCCAAGTCCATTTCCTCGGGTTTGGCCTGATTTCAGCCATCGCCTTTCGTTCTAGGCATTTTTGGCTGTTTCACATCACAAAATCAACAGCAAGGGTTCGACCTGAATTCGTCAGAGATGCGTCAGTTTGACGCAAGTTCACGTTGGATTAGCGTCAGAAGCTGGTCAGTAGCGACTCCAAGAATGTGTAGGCCGCACATGCGTGCACATAAAACATATTCAGGAGACAAGACATGGCCATTCATGCTGCAAACGGCGCAGGTGCGAAGGGTGCAGCCCCTCGCCCCATGACGTCTGAAGAGCGCAAAGTGATCTTTGCCTCATCCCTTGGTACCGTGTTCGAGTGGTACGACTTTTATCTCTACGGCTCACTCGCAGCCATCATTGCCAAACAATTCTTCAGTGGTCTTGATGCAGGCTCTGCCTTCATCTTTGCGCTGCTGGCATTTGCAGCAGGCTTCATCGTTCGCCCCTTCGGCGCACTGGTGTTTGGGCGCCTTGGAGACATGATCGGTCGCAAATACACCTTCCTGGTGACGATTCTGATCATGGGTATCTCCACCTTCATCGTCGGTATCCTGCCCAACTACGCCACCATCGGTGTCGCAGCCCCCATCATCCTGATGATTCTGCGCATGCTGCAAGGTCTGGCGCTGGGCGGTGAATACGGCGGTGCGGCCACCTATGTGGCAGAGCACGCACCTCACGGCAAACGCGGTGCCTACACCTCCTGGATTCAGACCACAGCCACACTGGGTCTGTTCCTGTCATTGCTGGTGATTCTGGGCACCCGCACCGCGATGGGAGAAGAAAAATTCCAGGACTGGGGCTGGCGTATTCCCTTCCTGGTGTCCATCCTGCTGCTGGCCATCTCGGTCTGGATTCGCATGACGCTGTCTGAGTCGCCTGCCTTCCAGAAGATGAAGGCAGAAGGCAAGACCTCCAAAGCACCGCTGTCCGAATCCTTCGGCCAATGGAAGAACCTCAAGATCGTGCTGCTGGCACTGTTCGGTCTGACTGCTGGCCAGGCCGTGGTCTGGTACACCGGCCAGTTCTACGCACTGTTTTTCCTGACCCAGCAGCTGAAGGTCGATGCGGTCACCGCCAACCTGATGATTGCCGCTGCTCTGCTGATCGCCACCCCCTTCTTTGTGATCTGGGGCACGCTGTCTGACAAGATTGGCCGCAAACCCATCATCATGGCTGGCTGCCTGCTGGCCGTGTTCACCTACTTCCCTGTATTCAAGGCACTGACCAACGCGGCCAACCCTGATCTGGCCCAGGCACAGGCGAATGCACAGGTGATCATCGTTGCAGACCCTGCCGAGTGCACTTTCCAGTTCAACCCCACAGGTACTGCCAAGTTCACCAGCTCCTGTGACGTGGCCAAGCAGGCACTGGCCAACCGTTCTGTGAGCTATGACTCCGAAGACGCGCCTGCCGGTACACCTGCTGTGGTCAAGATTGGCGACACCGTCATCCCCAGCTTCAGCCACGACGGCCTGAGTGCAGATGAAATCAAAGCCAAGAGCGCTGAATTCGGCAAAGCGCTGAGCGACACCCTCAAGCAGGATGGCTATCCCGACAAGGCTGACCCCGCCAAGATGAACAAGCCCATGATGCTGCTCATCCTGTTCTATCTGGTGCTGCTGGTCACCATGGTCTATGGCCCTATTGCTGCCATGCTGGTGGAGCTCTTCCCCACACGCATCCGCTACACCTCCATGAGCCTGCCCTACCACATCGGCAACGGCTGGTTCGGTGGTCTGCTGCCCACCATGTCCTTTGCTATCGTGGCCCAGACCGGCAATATGTACAGCGGCCTGTGGTACCCCATCGTTATCGCTGGCATCACTGCTGTCATCGGCACTTTGTTCCTGCGTGACACCAAGGATGTAGACATCTACGCAGACGACTAAACAGCCATCCAAAGCTGTTCAATCTGGTGCATCCCCGCCTCAAGGCGGGGATTTTTTCCCTCAATCTGCTTAGGACTGGTGCAATGCACAAATATCTGTTGCCGTAAGGCATCACTTCTACGCAAACACCAGCCAGCTCTGCATTTTTCATAAAAATGAAAACTAGAATTTGTCCAGCCCTTTGGATGTGACACACAGCAAAGAAACCGGCTACTTTCAACCCCCAAGAGGAATCAACATGACGAAGACAACACGTGTAATGCTGGCTGTACTGGCTGTCTGCGGCACATCCGCAGCACTGGCCCAAAGCAGCGTGACCCTGTACGGTCGTATCAACACATCTGTGGAACACCAAAAGCTGGGTAATGCCAGCGCAACCGGTCTGGTCAGCAGCGGCTCTTACCTCGGTTTTAAAGGCACCGAAGATTTAGGCAATGGTTTGAAAGCAGGCTTTGTGCTGGAAGGTACGGTTGAAGCCGATACAGGCGGTACTGGCTATAGCTTTGACCGCCAAAGCGAGCTGAACCTCTCTGGCAACTTCGGTATGCTGCGTTTGGGCTCTTTTGACCCCTATTCGTACACCGTGACAGCTGACGCCATCAGCATGCATAACCACGACGCAGGCCCTACCGGTGACAAGCTGTACGACGGCGTGCTGTGGGGTGGCAACAAGATTGCCTACCGCACACCTACCATCGCGGGTTTTGATGCTGAAGTGCAGTATCAATTCGGTGAAAAAGCAGGGGCCCCCTATTCCGAAGATAAAGGTGGCTGGGATCTGGGCGTGAACTACGCTAACGGCCCTCTGGGCTTGGGCTTTGGCTATTCTGAGTACAAGAAGAATGCCACTGCTGCAGGTTTGGCCGCCGGTCTTTCCAATGAGAAAGACAGCCAGTTTGCCCTGCGTGCCAGCTATGAATTGGGCGATTTGACACTGGGCGCTTACTACCAGCAACAAAAGTTCAAAGAAGCAGGCAGCTCCGAAAAGCGTAATGTCTACCGCTTGGCTGCAAAGTACGTAATCGGCGCATCTGAACTGCACGCCAACATTGGCCGTGCCGATAAGTGGAAGGTAAATGGTGCCAAAGAGGGTAAGGCTCCTACCCAATGGACACTCGCTTACAACTACAACTTGAGCAAACGTACCAAGGTGTATGCGTTGTACAGCAGCATCAACAATGCTCAAGAATCTGAAATTGGCAGCGGTAGCTTCAACCTGTCTACACAAGAAGACAGCTACAAGTTCCGCACCTTTGGCGTTGGCATCCGCCACTTCTTCTAATCGAGCGTAAGCTCGCTGCAATACCTGCTTGCTTTAATCGCAAGCAGGGCTTGCTCCAAGGTTTAGCCCCAATTCACAAGAGTTGGGGTTTTTTTATGGGCGGCAAGCCTCTGACACAACCAACATCAAGGAGCCATCCATGTGGAAGATTGCCGTCGCTTTTGCTGTATTCGCAGCCATCTCGC
This sequence comes from Comamonas kerstersii, assembly GCF_002056725.1. Taxonomy (NCBI): domain Bacteria; kingdom Pseudomonadati; phylum Pseudomonadota; class Betaproteobacteria; order Burkholderiales; family Comamonadaceae; genus Comamonas; species Comamonas kerstersii. The sequence continues at coordinate 871,429 of NZ_CP020121.1, forward strand.
TGTTTATGATTTTTCAATTTGGCGATCAGGTAGATATGAGTGGAGAAAAACATGGCGCCGAAGCCATCCACACGCCAGCAGACAACAAATAAAAAAGAGAGCAGCTACCGCTGACCGCTACGCAGATTGCGATAGTTTTAAATTGCAACACCAATAAGAGCACGCGCAGCGTGCTCTTATTTTTAAAGCAATGAAATTTGAAGCATAAAAAACAAAACCCCTGCCTCTTTAGGAGGTCAGGGGTTTGTCATTGTAAGAGCCTGGCGATGACCTACTTTCACACGGGAATCCGCACTATCATCGGCGCAAAGTCGTTTCACGGTCCTGTTCGGGATGGGAAGGAGTGGGGCCAACTTGCTATGGTCACCAGGCATAAACTGTGGATGAGCTGCGCTAGCAGCTCATCAAATTCATAGAGTCTTTGTTCTCAGCTTTTATTCGATTGCGCACATTGGCATAAGTCTTTTGAACTGCACCAGGCAGTATCAAAGTTATAGGGTCAAGCCGCACGGGCAATTAGTACTGGTTAGCTTAACGCATTACTGCGCTTCCACACCCAGCCTATCAACGTCGTGGTCTACAACGACCCTTCAGGGGGCTCGAAGGCCCCGGCAGATCTCATCTTGAAACGAGTTTCCCGCTTAGATGCTTTCAGCGGTTATCTCTTCCACACGTAGCTACCCTGCGATGCCACTGGCGTGACAACAGGTACACCAGAGGTGTGTCCACTCCGGTCCTCTCGTACTAGGAGCAGGCTTCCTCAAATCTGCAGCGCCCACGGAAGATAGGGACAAAACTGTCTCACGACGTTTTAAACCCAGCTCACGTACCTCTTTAAATGGCGAACAGCCATACCCTTGGGACCGACTACAGCCCCAGGATGAGATGAGCCGACATCGAGGTGCCAAACACCGCCGTCGATATGAACTCTTGGGCGGTATCAGCCTGTTATCCCCAGAGTACCTTTTATCCGTTGAGCGATGGCCCTTCCATACAGAACCACCGGATCACTATGTCCTGCTTTCGCATCTGCTCGACTTGTCAGTCTCGCAGTTAAGCACGCTTATGCCATTGCACTATTAGCACGATGTCCGACCGTACCTAGCGTACCTTCGAACTCCTCCGTTACGCTTTGGGAGGAGACCGCCCCAGTCAAACTGCCTACCATGCACTGTCCCCGATCCCGATTAGGGACCTAGGTTAGAACCTCAAACGCACCAGGGTGGTATTTCAACGTCGGCTCCACCAGAACTAGCGTCCTGGCTTCAAAGCCTCCCACCTATCCTACACAGATCCGTTCAAAGTCCAATACAAAGCTACAGTAAAGGTTCATGGGGTCTTTCCGTCTTTCCGCGGGGAGATTGCATCATCACAAACATTTCAACTTCGCTGAGTCTCTGGAGGAGACAGTGTGGCCATCATTACGCCATTCGTGCAGGTCGGAACTTACCCGACAAGGAATTTCGCTACCTTAGGACCGTTATAGTTACGGCCGCCGTTTACTGGGACTTCAATCAAGAGCTTGCACCCCATCATTTAATCTTCCAGCACCGGGCAGGCGTCACACCCTATACGTCCACTTTCGTGTTTGCAGAGTGCTGTGTTTTTATTAAACAGTTGCAGCCACCGATTTTTTGCAACCCTTTTCTGCTCCGTTTGTTCAACTTCACATACCGAGGGCATACCTTCTCCCGAAGTTACGGTATCAATTTGCCGAGTTCCTTCTCCAGAGTTCTCTCAAGCGCCTTAGAATACTCATCTCGCGCACCAGTGTCGGTTTGCGGTACGGTCAATCAATAGCTGAAGCTTAGTGGCTTTTCCTGGAAGCAGGGTATCACTCACTTCGTGTGCAAGCACACTCGTTATCACGCCTCATCTAAGCCCGGCGGATTTGCCTACCAGGCACGACTACACGCTTGAACCACCTATTCCAACAGGTGGCTGAGCTAACCTTCTCCGTCCCCACATCGCACTATTGATCGGTACAGGAATATTGACCTGTTTCCCATCAGCTACGCATCTCTGCCTCGCCTTAGGGGCCGACTCACCCTACGCCGATGAACGTTGCGTAGGAAACCTTGCGCTTACGGCGAAGGGGCTTTTCACCCCTTTTAACGCTACTCATGTCAGCATTCGCACTTCTGATACCTCCAGCATCCGTTACCAGACACCTTCACAGGCTTACAGAACGCTCTCCTACCACGTGCAATAAATTGCACATCCGCAGCTTCGGTAACTGGCTTAGCCCCGTTACATCTTCCGCGCAGGACGACTCGATCAGTGAGCTATTACGCTTTCTTTAAATGATGGCTGCTTCTAAGCCAACATCCTGACTGTTTTAGCCTTCCCACTTCGTTTCCCACTTAGCCAATTTTAGGGACCTTAGCTGGCGGTCTGGGTTGTTTCCCTCTTGAGTCCGGACGTTAGCACCCGGTGCTCTGTCTCCCAAGCTGTACTCTGCGGTATTCGGAGTTTGCCTTGGTTTGGTAAGTCGCCATGACCCCCTAGCCAAAACAGTGCTCTACCCCCGCAGGTAATACTTGAGGCACTACCTAAATAGTTTTCGGAGAGAACCAGCTATTTCCAAGTTTGTTTAGCCTTTCACCCCTAACCACAGCTCATCCGCTGATTTTGCAACATCAGTCGGTTCGGACCTCCAGTACCTGTTACGGCACCTTCATCCTGGCCATGGTTAGATCACTTGGTTTCGGGTCTACACCCAGCGACTAAAAACGCCCTATTCGGACTCGATTTCTCTACGCCTTCCCTACTCGGTTAAGCTTGCCACTGAATGTAAGTCGCTGACCCATTATACAAAAGGTACGCCGTCACCCCTTACGAGGCTCCGACTTTTTGTAAGCATACGGTTTCAGGATCTATTTCACTCCCCTCCCGGGGTTCTTTTCGCCTTTCCCTCACGGTACTGGTTCACTATCGGTCGATTACGAGTATTTAGCCTTGGAGGATGGTCCCCCCATATTCAGACAGGATTACACGTGTCCCGCCCTACTTTTCTCTAGCTCAGTACCACCGACAAGTTTTCACATACAGGGCTATCACCTACTATGGCCGGCCTTTCCATGCCGTTTTGTTAACTCGTCGACTATCACTAGAAGGCTCTTCCGAATTCGCTCGCCACTACTATCGGAATCTCGGTTGATTTCTTTTCCTCTGGGTACTTAGATGTTTCAGTTCTCCAGGTTCGCTTCAACAGCCTATGTATTGAGCTGTTGATACCCTTGCGGGTGGGTTTCCCCATTCAGACATCTCCGGATCAAAGCTTATTTGCCAGCTCCCCGAAGCTTTTCGCAGGCTATCACGTCTTTCATCGCCTGTAATCGCCAAGGCATCCACCATATGCTCTTAGTCACTTGACCCTATAACTTTGATCTCTGTTGCCAGAGTTCGCCATTTGGAGTTCAAAGACTGGTGAGGTCTTGCACCTCACGCGTTATGCCGTAATGTGAATGATTCTTCGGTTGCGTTTTGCAACGCAGCCTAGAGAATGATTCGTCATTACATCGAATTCAAGTTCGTTGAATTCGTGTGACGCAATCAAATAGTTGCTGACGGCACGGTCACCTTCAAAGGTGTTTCCGTCAGCAACGCTGATTTTCGACTCTATGAATTTTTAAAGAACAGCCTATGGAGCAAAGCTCAATACAAAAGCAGTCTTGCAAAGACTGCTTTTGTATTGAAGTGAGCCAACTATTGTAGCACCGCATGGCGCTATCTTTTTTAAATTCTCAGTCTTTACACCAAGAATTTGTGGTGGAGGATGACGGGATCGAACCGACGACCCCCTGCTTGCAAAGCAGGTGCTCTCCCAGCTGAGCTAATCCCCCATTGTGGGTTGTCGCATTGGAAGTTTGGTGGGTCTAGTTGGGCTCGAACCAACGACCCCCGCCTTATCAAGACGGTGCTCTAACCAGCTGAGCTACAGACCCAAGCCATCAAAACTCTCGTCTCGACGGTGTCATCCAACAACCGATAAGTGTGGGCGTTCAAACTTGAATTGCTTGTTTTCCAGAAAGGAGGTGATCCAGCCGCACCTTCCGATACGGCTACCTTGTTACGACTTCACCCCAGTCACGAACCCCGCCGTGGTAAGCGCCCTCCTTGCGGTTAGGCTACCTACTTCTGGCGAGACCCGCTCCCATGGTGTGACGGGCGGTGTGTACAAGACCCGGGAACGTATTCACCGTGACATGCTGATCCACGATTACTAGCGATTCCGACTTCACGCAGTCGAGTTGCAGACTGCGATCCGGACTACGACTGGCTTTATGGGATTAGCTCCCCCTCGCGGGTTGGCAACCCTTTGTACCAGCCATTGTATGACGTGTGTAGCCCCACCTATAAGGGCCATGAGGACTTGACGTCATCCCCACCTTCCTCCGGTTTGTCACCGGCAGTCCCATTAGAGTGCCCTTTCGTAGCAACTAATGGCAAGGGTTGCGCTCGTTGCGGGACTTAACCCAACATCTCACGACACGAGCTGACGACAGCCATGCAGCACCTGTGTGCAGGTTCTCTTTCGAGCACTCCTCTATCTCTAAAGGATTCCTGCCATGTCAAAGGTGGGTAAGGTTTTTCGCGTTGCATCGAATTAAACCACATCATCCACCGCTTGTGCGGGTCCCCGTCAATTCCTTTGAGTTTCAACCTTGCGGCCGTACTCCCCAGGCGGTCAACTTCACGCGTTAGCTTCGTTACTGAGTCAATGAAGACCCAACAACCAGTTGACATCGTTTAGGGCGTGGACTACCAGGGTATCTAATCCTGTTTGCTCCCCACGCTTTCGTGCATGAGCGTCAGTACAGGCCCAGGGGATTGCCTTCGCCATCGGTGTTCCTCCGCATATCTACGCATTTCACTGCTACACGCGGAATTCCATCCCCCTCTGCCGTACTCTAGCCTTGCAGTCACAAAGGCAGTTCCCAGGTTGAGCCCGGGGATTTCACCTCTGTCTTACAAAACCGCCTGCGCACGCTTTACGCCCAGTAATTCCGATTAACGCTTGCACCCTACGTATTACCGCGGCTGCTGGCACGTAGTTAGCCGGTGCTTATTCTTACGGTACCGTCATGACTCCAGGGTATTAACCCGAAGCTTTTCGTTCCGTACAAAAGCAGTTTACAACCCGAAGGCCTTCATCCTGCACGCGGCATTGCTGGATCAGGCTTTCGCCCATTGTCCAAAATTCCCCACTGCTGCCTCCCGTAGGAGTCTGGGCCGTGTCTCAGTCCCAGTGTGGCTGATCGTCCTCTCAGACCAGCTACAGATCGTTGGCTTGGTAAGCTTTTATCCCACCAACTACCTAATCTGCCATCGGCCGCTCTAGTAGCACAAGGTCTTGCGATCCCCTGCTTTCATCCGTAGATCTCATGCGGTATTAGCCACTCTTTCGAGTAGTTATCCCCCACTACTAGGCACGTTCCGATGTATTACTCACCCGTTCGCCACTCGCCACCAGACCGAAGTCCGTGCTGCCGTTCGACTTGCATGTGTAAGGCATGCCGCCAGCGTTCAATCTGAGCCAGGATCAAACTCTACAGTTCGATCTTGAATTTAAGGTCTTGCGACCCACTCATAAAAACGGAATTGAAGTGAACTTCACTTCTATTCTCATGAGCGCTTGATTTGGCAATTCGCCTTCAAACGCCCACGCTTATCGGCTGTATCTTGTTAAAGATGCCTTGAAGATCAATTTCTTCAAGTTTTGTTCGCTGCGATCAGCGAAGCCTTGTATTGTAGCACCAATTTCTTAGCACTTTTAAAACGTCTTGCGTTTTCTTTTCACTTCAGAAGATCTTTTTCAAGATCTCACCCTAAAGGGAAGAGAAAACGCCCAGTCGCTCGACTGGGCGTTTCTTCGGTTGTAAGAGCCTGGCGATGACCTACTTTCACACGGGAATCCGCACTATCATCGGCGCAAAGTCGTTTCACGGTCCTGTTCGGGATGGGAAGGAGTGGGGCCAACTTGCTATGGTCACCAGGCATAAACTGTGGATGAGCTGCGCTAGCAGCTCATCAAATTCATAGAGTCTTTGTTCTCAGCTTTTATTCGATTGCGCACATTGGCATAAGTCTTTTGAACTGCACCAGGCAGTATCAAAGTTATAGGGTCAAGCCGCACGGGCAATTAGTACTGGTTAGCTTAACGCATTACTGCGCTTCCACACCCAGCCTATCAACGTCGTGGTCTACAACGACCCTTCAGGGGGCTCGAAGGCCCCGGCAGATCTCATCTTGAAACGAGTTTCCCGCTTAGATGCTTTCAGCGGTTATCTCTTCCACACGTAGCTACCCTGCGATGCCACTGGCGTGACAACAGGTACACCAGAGGTGTGTCCACTCCGGTCCTCTCGTACTAGGAGCAGGCTTCCTCAAATCTGCAGCGCCCACGGAAGATAGGGACAAAACTGTCTCACGACGTTTTAAACCCAGCTCACGTACCTCTTTAAATGGCGAACAGCCATACCCTTGGGACCGACTACAGCCCCAGGATGAGATGAGCCGACATCGAGGTGCCAAACACCGCCGTCGATATGAACTCTTGGGCGGTATCAGCCTGTTATCCCCAGAGTACCTTTTATCCGTTGAGCGATGGCCCTTCCATACAGAACCACCGGATCACTATGTCCTGCTTTCGCATCTGCTCGACTTGTCAGTCTCGCAGTTAAGCACGCTTATGCCATTGCACTATTAGCACGATGTCCGACCGTACCTAGCGTACCTTCGAACTCCTCCGTTACGCTTTGGGAGGAGACCGCCCCAGTCAAACTGCCTACCATGCACTGTCCCCGATCCCGATTAGGGACCTAGGTTAGAACCTCAAACGCACCAGGGTGGTATTTCAACGTCGGCTCCACCAGAACTAGCGTCCTGGCTTCAAAGCCTCCCACCTATCCTACACAGATCCGTTCAAAGTCCAATACAAAGCTACAGTAAAGGTTCATGGGGTCTTTCCGTCTTTCCGCGGGGAGATTGCATCATCACAAACATTTCAACTTCGCTGAGTCTCTGGAGGAGACAGTGTGGCCATCATTACGCCATTCGTGCAGGTCGGAACTTACCCGACAAGGAATTTCGCTACCTTAGGACCGTTATAGTTACGGCCGCCGTTTACTGGGACTTCAATCAAGAGCTTGCACCCCATCATTTAATCTTCCAGCACCGGGCAGGCGTCACACCCTATACGTCCACTTTCGTGTTTGCAGAGTGCTGTGTTTTTATTAAACAGTTGCAGCCACCGATTTTTTGCAACCCTTTTCTGCTCCGTTTGTTCAACTTCACATACCGAGGGCATACCTTCTCCCGAAGTTACGGTATCAATTTGCCGAGTTCCTTCTCCAGAGTTCTCTCAAGCGCCTTAGAATACTCATCTCGCGCACCAGTGTCGGTTTGCGGTACGGTCAATCAATAGCTGAAGCTTAGTGGCTTTTCCTGGAAGCAGGGTATCACTCACTTCGTGTGCAAGCACACTCGTTATCACGCCTCATCTAAGCCCGGCGGATTTGCCTACCAGGCACGACTACACGCTTGAACCACCTATTCCAACAGGTGGCTGAGCTAACCTTCTCCGTCCCCACATCGCACTATTGATCGGTACAGGAATATTGACCTGTTTCCCATCAGCTACGCATCTCTGCCTCGCCTTAGGGGCCGACTCACCCTACGCCGATGAACGTTGCGTAGGAAACCTTGCGCTTACGGCGAAGGGGCTTTTCACCCCTTTTAACGCTACTCATGTCAGCATTCGCACTTCTGATACCTCCAGCATCCGTTACCAGACACCTTCACAGGCTTACAGAACGCTCTCCTACCACGTGCAATAAATTGCACATCCGCAGCTTCGGTAACTGGCTTAGCCCCGTTACATCTTCCGCGCAGGACGACTCGATCAGTGAGCTATTACGCTTTCTTTAAATGATGGCTGCTTCTAAGCCAACATCCTGACTGTTTTAGCCTTCCCACTTCGTTTCCCACTTAGCCAATTTTAGGGACCTTAGCTGGCGGTCTGGGTTGTTTCCCTCTTGAGTCCGGACGTTAGCACCCGGTGCTCTGTCTCCCAAGCTGTACTCTGCGGTATTCGGAGTTTGCCTTGGTTTGGTAAGTCGCCATGACCCCCTAGCCAAAACAGTGCTCTACCCCCGCAGGTAATACTTGAGGCACTACCTAAATAGTTTTCGGAGAGAACCAGCTATTTCCAAGTTTGTTTAGCCTTTCACCCCTAACCACAGCTCATCCGCTGATTTTGCAACATCAGTCGGTTCGGACCTCCAGTACCTGTTACGGCACCTTCATCCTGGCCATGGTTAGATCACTTGGTTTCGGGTCTACACCCAGCGACTAAAAACGCCCTATTCGGACTCGATTTCTCTACGCCTTCCCTACTCGGTTAAGCTTGCCACTGAATGTAAGTCGCTGACCCATTATACAAAAGGTACGCCGTCACCCCTTACGAGGCTCCGACTTTTTGTAAGCATACGGTTTCAGGATCTATTTCACTCCCCTCCCGGGGTTCTTTTCGCCTTTCCCTCACGGTACTGGTTCACTATCGGTCGAT
>NZ_CP020121.1:882500-1380000 GCF_002056725.1 Comamonas kerstersii
TGTATTACTCACCCGTTCGCCACTCGCCACCAGACCGAAGTCCGTGCTGCCGTTCGACTTGCATGTGTAAGGCATGCCGCCAGCGTTCAATCTGAGCCAGGATCAAACTCTACAGTTCGATCTTGAATTTAAGGTCTTGCGACCCACTCATAAAAACGGAATTGAAGTGAACTTCACTTCTATTCTCATGAGCGTTTGATTTGGCAATTCGCCTTCAAACGCCCACGCTTATCGGCTGTATCTTGTTAAAGATGCCTCGAAGATCAATTTCTTCAAGTTTCGTTCGCTGCGATCAGCGAAGCCTTGTATTGTAGCACCGTTTTTCGGTGCCTGCAAAAAGAATTTGAAATTTTCTTTTTGCGTCGCTGACTGCGTGTTGCGATCAGCGAAGACTTGCATTGTACATCACTTTTGGTGCTTCGCAGAAATTTCTGCAAAAACCTTTTCAGCGATTGGCAGCAAGAAGCTGCTCTGTACTAGCAATGGAGCGAACTATAGCACCGTTTTGGCACTGTTTCAGAAAAAAGCTTTTCAGTCGCAGCCATCAAGATGGCTGCGACTGAGGCAGCGCACAGCGCTGCCTTGGATAATGCAGTCACCATGGCATTGATTACTTTATTGGACGCCCAGCTTGCGTTTGGGCATGTGGCCTTGCTGGACCACGCCAGCTTTGCGCTGGAGAGCAACGAGCGCGTAGGACTAATTGGGCGCAATGGCGCTGGCAAGTCTTCGCTGCTGAAAATTCTGGGGGGATTGACCCACGCTGACGATGGCAGTCTGCAGGTGCAAAACGGCATTCGCATTGCCTATGTTCCGCAGGAGCCTGATCTAAAGTCTGAGCACACCGTGTTTCAGGCGGCTGCCGAAGGCCTGGCTGAGATTGCCAAGCTGCGAGAGCTGTATCTGTCTGGCGCGGAAGGCGTGGATCTGGATGCGCTGCAGTCTCAGATTGAAGCGCAGGATGCCTGGAACTGGGAGCAGCGCGTCGAAGAGACGCTGCAGCGCCTGCACCTGGATGCGCAGGCGACGGTGGGCAAACTCTCTGGCGGCACCCGCAAGCGCGTGGCCCTGGCGCAGGCGCTGGTGACCAAGCCTGATGTGCTGCTGCTGGACGAACCCACCAACCACCTGGATCTGGATTCGATTGCCTGGCTGGAAGACCTGCTGCTGGACTATAAGGGCAGCGTGGTGACCATTACCCACGACCGTGCCTTCCTGGACCGCATTGCCACCCGCATTGTGGAGCTGGACCGTGGTCAGCTGCGCAGCTACCCCGGCAACTTTGCACAGTACATGCAGCAAAAGGAAGAACAGCTGCAGCAGGAAGCCGTCATCAACGCCAAGGCCGACAAGCTGCTGGCACAGGAAGAAGTGTGGATTCGCAAGGGTGTGGAAGCACGCCGCACCCGCAGCGTGAGCCGCATTGAGCGCCTGAAAGACCTGCGTGCCAACCGAGCCGCCCGCCGGGAAGCGCTGGGCAGCGTGAAGCTGGACATTGATTCTGGCAAGGACAGCGGCTACCAGGGCAAGATCGTGGCAGAGCTGACGAATGTCTCCAAATCCTTTGGGGACAAGACCATTGTCAAGCACTTCACAGGCACCGTGCTGCGTGGCGACAAGGTCGGCCTGATTGGCCCCAATGGCGCGGGCAAGACGACGCTGCTCAAGATGATTCTGGGCGAGCTGGAAGCGGACACCGGCAGCATCCGCCGTGGCAACAACCTGCAGGTGGCCTACTTTGACCAGATGCGCCACCAGATCGATCTGGATGCGACGCTGGAGGACTTCATCAGCCCCGGCAGCGAATGGATCGAAATTGGCAGCAACAAGAAACATGTGAAAAGTTATTTGCAGGATTTCCTGTTCTCGCCTGCGCGTGCGCACTCACCCGTGCGATCGCTTTCCGGCGGTGAGCGCAACCGCCTGCTGCTGGCACGCCTGTTTGCACGCCCTGCCAATGTGCTGGTGCTGGACGAGCCAACGAACGATCTGGATATCGACACCCTGGAATTGCTGGAAGATCTTTTGCAGCAGTACGACGGCACGGTGTTCCTGGTCAGCCACGACCGCACCTTTCTGGACAACGTGGTCACCAGCATCATTGCTGCCGAGGGCGATGGCCTGTGGCGCGAGTACGAAGGCAGTGTGCAGGACTGGCTCACCCAGTCCCAGCGCAGCCGGGAACTGGCGGAGCAGGCAGCCAAGAGCAGCGCGGCCAAGGTGGTGACACCCGTCAAGGAAGAAGCACCCAAGGACAAGGCCGTGCTGCCAGGCGCCAAGCGCAAGCTCAGCTACAAGGAGCAGCGCGAGTTGGAGCAGCTGCCTGACCTGATTACGGCACTGGAAGAAGAGCAGGCTGCTATCCGCAAGGAACTGGAAAACCCTGCGATTTACGCCCGCGACAACGCCCGAGCCATGCAGCTGCATGCGCGTGATGGCGAAATTGAAGAGGCGCTGATGCAGGCGCTGGAGCGCTGGGAATTGCTCTCCAGCTAAGCGCCGCAACAAAAAAAGGAGCTACTAGCGCTCTTGAATCAAGGATTTCAAATAGTTTTCTATCTGAATTCCTTGTATTTCAAGCGCTGGCAGCTCCTTTTTTATGAGTTGCTTTAGATGCGGTGACGCACGTCAGGCGAAGCACGCAACTGGGCCAGTACCGCAGGTGCAATCTGGTTCAGCGGCAATACCTCATGGGCTGCGCCATGGGCGATGGCTTCACGGGGCATGCCAAAGACGATGCAGCTGGCCTCGTCCTGCACATAGTTGTAGCTGCCTGCGTCTTTCATCTCGCGCATGGCGACAGCGCCATCTGCCCCCATGCCGGTGAGCATGATGCCAAAGGCATTGCGGCCCACGAACTGCGCCACAGACTTGAACAACACTTCCACCGATGGCTTGTGGCGGTTCACGGGAGGTGCCTGCTCATCCACCACGGCCACATAGTTGGCACCACTGCGCGAAATAGAGAACTGCTTGCCGCCAGGTGCGATATAGGCATGGCCGGGCAGGATACGTTCACCATGGACCGCTTCCTTGACCGTGATCTGGCACAGACTGTTCAGGCGCGCGGCAAAGCTGGTCGTAAAGCCGGGCGGCATGTGCTGGGTGATGACGATGGCGGGCGCGTCAGCAGGCATGTGCACCAGCACCTCCTTGATGGCTTCGGTGCCACCGGTCGATGCACCAATGGCGATGAGTTTTTCGGTCGAGAGCTTGCCCAGCAGACTCGCACTGCTGACTGCAGGCTTGGCAGGTGCTGCTGCAGCCGCACCGCCAGCGGCAGGCGCAGTGTGGGCAGGACGAACCATGCGATGCACATGGGCCGAAGCGGCAATGCGGATCTTGTCTACGATTTCCGTGGACAGCTGCTGCAGGCCATTGGCCACGCCTACGCGGGGCTTGGCCACAAAGTCCACGGCACCCAGCTCCAGCGCACGCATGGTCACTTCAGCGCCACGCTCGGTCAACGTGGAGATCATGAGCACGGGCATGGGGCGCAGGCGCATGATGCGGCCCAGAAAGTCGATGCCGTCCATCTTGGGCATTTCGACGTCCAGGGTGATCACGTCCGGATTCTTTTCGCGAATCATCTCGCGCGCGATCAAGGGATCGTTGGCCGTCCCTATGCACTCCATGTCAGGCTGGCGATTAATGATTTCAGCGAGCAGACTGCGCACCAGTGCAGAGTCGTCCACCACAATCACCCGAATCTTGCGGTTCATTCTTCTTCAACCTCTCTCAAAACAGATCCACGCTGCCGCCTGCATTGGTTTTGGCCAGCTGTGCAGCGCTGCCGCGTGAACGTTCCTGCTCCACCAGCACTTCGGGGTGTGCATGTGCCAGGCGCTTGACCATGGCCTTGCCCGTAACCGGGAAATACACCACCTTGCGAGGGTAGATATCAAGAACGTCTTCCGACACAATCGGAATGCGCTCTGTTTGCAAATATTGCGTCACGAATTCTGTATTGCGCTCGCCCACATTCATGGTGGTGAAGTTGGCCATGACCTGCCCACCCCCAAAAATCTTGGCCTGCATGGTCTCGCGGCGAGCGCCCAGCTTGATCATTTCGTTGATCAGCACTTCCATGGCATAGGAGCCATAGCGGCCACTGACGTCTGTGCTGTCGCCCTCCGGCAGCATGAAGTGGTTCATGCCGCCGATGTTCATGGTTCTGTCCCACAGACAGGCCGCGATGCACGAGCCCAACACCGTACAGATCACGATATTTTCACCGGTGACAAAGTACTCGCCGGGCAAGACTTTGACGGCATTGAACTGAAAGTGATGATCAAAGTAGAAAAACGATGCCTCGCCAGGCTTGCGAGGCCGCCTGCGCAGCGTGTCCAGCAAGGAGGCATCCTGCCTTCTTTTTTCTGCTGCGCCAGCATCCCAGGAAGTGCCTGCACTGCCAGCCCCTTGCAATGTCCGAGTGTTCATGGCTGTGCCTTCTTCATTCCTGGTGGGACATGTATGCCGACATGCATCTAGATGCGCTCGTAGACCGTCTTGCCCCGCAGGACAAACAGATCGCGCGATTCGCTGAAATTCTCCGCATGCCCGACAAACAGCATGCCGCCCGGCTTCATCACCCGGTGAATGCGCTCCAGCACCTTGCGCTGTGTGGGTGCATCAAAATAAATCATGACATTGCGGCAGAACACAATGTCAAACGGTTCCTTGAACGGCCAGTCGTCACGGATTAAGTTGACCTGCATGAACTCGATCATGCGGCGCAGCTCAGGCTTGACGCGCACCATGCCGGCATTGGATGCCTTGCCGCGCATGAAGAAGCGATGCAGGCGCTCCTGACTCAGACTCTTGACGTTCTCCATGCGGTAGATGCCGTTGGACGCCGTGTTGAGCACATTGGAGTCAATATCGCTGGCAATCAGCTTGAAATGCGCGCCAGCGCCCAGGGCTTCCTGCGCCGTCATGACGATGGAGTAAGGCTCTTCCCCGGTGGAGGCCGCATTGCACCAGACACGCCAGGAGGTGCTGGCAGGTTTGCTCTTGAGGTGCTGCGCCAGAATCTGAAAGTGGTGCTCTTCACGGAAGAACGACGTCAGATTGGTGGTGAGCGCGTTGACAAACTCCTGCCATTCGCGCGCATTCCCTTCCTTTTCCAGCCAAGTCAGATAGGCATCAAAGCTGTCATGCCCGGTCTCGCGCAGGCGGCGGGACAGACGGCTGTAGACCATGGCGTGCTTGCCATCGTGCAGGCTGATCCCTGCGTGTTTGTAGATCAGTGCCTGAACGCGGCTGAAGTCTGCCGACGTCCAGGCGAACTCTCTGCCTTGCGCTACGGGAGCAGAAACCTGTACAGAAGCCGAGAGTTGACCTGTGGAACGCATGAAGATGTTGAAAAGAAATTTCCGTAAAGAAGACCACCAGAGCTGATTGCAGCAGCCCGCGCAGCATGGCGCGCACTGCGGGCGAGACGGCAGATGCCGCCGTGGAAGAGGTTACTCGGTAGGAGCCACCAGCCCCATGTCCACGTTGGACATCAGCTTTTCAATGTCCAGCAGGATCAGCATGCGCTCGCCCACCGAACCCAAACCCAGAATACAGCCATTGTCGATGGCGCTTTCGATATCGGGTGCGGGACGGATGGCTTCAGGCGCCAGCTCCATCACGTCGCTGACCGAGTCCACCACAATGCCCACCACACGGTTGTGCAGGTTCAGGATGATGACCACGGTGAAGCTGTTGTACTCCACTTCGGAGCAGTTGAACTTCAGGCGCATGTCCACGATAGGCACGATGGTGCCACGCAGGTTCACCACGCCCTTGATGAATTCAGGCGCATTGGCAATGCGTGTGGGTTGCTCGTAGCCACGGATTTCCTGCACCTTCAAAATGTCGATGCCGTATTCCTCCTCGCCCAGACGGAAGGTCAGATATTCGCGGGCACCGCTGGACTTGTTTTCAGCACTCTTCCCCATGACGCTCATTGCTTTCTCCTCAGGTATCAGGGGCGTCCGTTGTTTTCAGGACGCCAGCCTGCTCCAAAAAAATTCCATGCTCTGGGTGCAGCAGCTGCTGCACCCGCTTGTTTCTACCGATTAACGTGCGCGGCGCACCAGGCTGCTGGTGTCCAGAATCAGGGCCACCGTGCCGTCACCCAGAATCGTTGCGCCCGACACATTGGGCACCTTGCGGTAGTTGCTCTCCAGATTCTTGACCACCACCTGGTGCTGCCCCAGCAGCTCATCGACCAGCAGCGCCACGCGCATGCCGTCGGACTCGATCACCACCATGATGTCGCTGCGCTTGCCGTCGCCATGGCGAGGCACGCCAAAGACCTTTTCCAGCTCGATGACCGGCATGTACTCGTCGCGCACCTTGACCAGCTGCGCGCCTTGCGTGACGGTGCTGACATCGGCAGGGTTGACCTGGAAGGACTCGACCACCGAAGACAGAGGCAGGATGTAGACCTCGTTGCCCACACCCACGGACATGCCATCCATGATGGCCAGCGTCAGTGGCAGGCGGATGGACACACGCATGCCCACGCCCTGCACGGAGTCAATTTCCACCGAACCGTTAAGCGCCGCAATGTTCTTGCGCACCACGTCCATGCCCACACCGCGGCCGGACACATCCGTCACCACATCGGCCGTGGAGAAGCCGGGCGCAAAGATCAGCTGCCAGACTTCGCCATCGGGCATGCTGTCCGAGACATCCATGCCACGCTCACGCGCTTTCTTCAGGATCTTCTCGCGGTTCATGCCCTTGCCGTCATCACGCACCTCGATGACGATGGAGCCACCCTGGTGCGATGCCGACAGCGTCAGCGTACCGGCTTCAGGCTTGCCTGCAGCCAGGCGGTCCTCAGGCGATTCGATGCCGTGGTCCACGCTGTTACGTACCAGGTGGGTCAGCGGATCAGTAATCTTTTCAACCAGGCCCTTGTCCAGCTCGGTCGCTTCGCCCTGGGTGACCAGGTTGATCTTCTTGCCCATCTTGTTCGCCAGATCGCGCAGCATGCGCGGGAAGCGGCTGAACACGGTGGACATGGGAATCATGCGGATGGACATCACCGCTTCCTGCAGGTCGCGGGTGTTGCGGTCCAGGTCGGCAAGACCCGCCAGCAGCTGCTGGTTGGTCGAAGGGTCCAGCGCGCGGCTGTTCTGTGCCAGCATGGCCTGAATGATGACCAGCTCGCCAGCCAGGTTGATCAGCTGGTCTACCTTCTTCACATCCACACGGATGCTGGTGGATTCCATCTGCGCAATATTGGGGCGGGTCACGGTCTTGACCGCTGCTGCCACTGGCTTGTTCACGGGCGCACCGGGCGCGCCATCAAAAATGCCAAAGGCTTCGCTTTCAGGCAGCGCCACCGCAGGGGCTGTTGCTTCATCCTTGGCTTCGGCAGGCGCCTGTACCACCTCAGCAGGTTCAGAAGCAGCAGCCTGTGCGGCAGGAGCGGCAGCGCCCACTGGCGAAATCTGCACCTGTTCCTTGGTCACGTGGAAAGCCATCAGGTCCAGCAGATCATCATCCGTAGACTGCGTTTCCACTTCAAACAGACGCGACTTGGGTTCCTCGCAGGGCAGGTCCTTGATGCTGCCCAGCCCTGGGATGTCGCGAAACAGCTCCTTGATCGCGTCGGCCGTCTCCAGATTTTCTACAGGACCAATCTTGATCTGCAGATGACGCACGCCACCGGCAGCCGGTGCTGCAGCGGGCGCAGCCACCACTTCTGGGGCAGGAGTTGGTGCGGGAGCCGGGACAGGCTCGGGTGCTGGAGCAGGCTGTGGTGCAGGTGCGGGGGCCGCAGCAGGTGCAGCGCCCTCACCAGCGGCCAGGCGAGCAATGCGCGAGACCAGATCTTCCGTAGGCAGTGCTTCGCCTTCGCCGCCCGCCTGATGGCGTGCCAGCAGGCTGCGTGCAGCATCGCTGGCTTCCAGCAGCACGTCCACCATCTCGGGGACGGGCGTGATCTCGTGACGGCGCAAGCGGTCCAGCAGCGACTCCATCTTGTGGGTCAGCTCGGCAACATCGGTAAAACCAAACGTGGCAGAGCCGCCCTTGATGGAGTGTGCGCAACGGAAAATGCCGTTGAGTTCTTCGTCATTGGCAGCGTTCAGGTCCAGATTGAGGAGCATCTGCTCCATCTGGTCCAGGTTCTCCGCCGCCTCTTCAAAGAAGATTTGATAGAACTGCGTGAGGTCAAAATCGGCTTCTGCTCCGCCTTGGTGTGTATCCGCCATGAGGTTTCCTACTATCTTTTTCTTGGTATCCGGTTGACTGGTTTCTTCTGAGGTCAGCGAATTACCTTCTGCAGCACTTCAATCAAACGATTGGGATCAAACGGCTTCACCAGCCAGCCTGTTGCCCCAGCAGCTCTGCCAGCCTGCTTCATCTGGTCACTGGACTCGGTCGTCAAAATCAAAATGGGCGTGTTCTTGAAACGTGGATGCTCACGCAACCGGCGCGTCAATCCAATGCCGTCCAGACGGGGCATGTTCTGGTCTGCCAGCACCAGATCAATGTGCTCTGCCTCGACTTTTTCCAAGGCATCCATTCCGTCAACAGCTTCAACCACCTTGTAACCGGCCCCAGACAAAGTAAAGGAGACCATTTTTCGCATGGATGGTGAGTCATCAACAGCGAGGATCGTATGCATGTAAAGCTCCAACGGACTTCTAAAAATTTCTGAATCTGGTTTCAAAACAGCTCGATTGAACCAGCATCCATTTCGCTTTGCGTGACAGGATTCGGTCTTTCTGGCTGAACTGGCATTACAGGTACATCCAGCTCATCCTCTTCGCGCCCCATGGTTTCAGAGGCCAGACGAAAAGCACAGCTTTGTAACACCCGGGTGGTATGCCCAATCAATTGGGTTGCCATGTCGTGAAACTGCAGCTCTGTGACAGCTCTGCGCAAGGCTGCGCGCGCTGCTTCAAGATCTGGATCCTCTGCATCCCGGTTACCGGCCAACAAGACATTGGCCTCACCAAAACGCTCCAACAAATTGGTCGTGGCATGATTGAGCAGGCCTTCCAAACGATGCAAGTCGCGCATGACCACAAGCAGAGAGTCCTGCAGTTCGGCCGCAACCATGACGGGAACCTGTACCACAGGCTCGTCAGATGGTCTTTGCGTAGAGTGCATTGTTTCTCCAAGTTGGCGGAACCAGTCACCAGTTCCAGACATAACACGGCCGTTTTCGGTGGAAGTCTGACTTCTGAGGCTTACTCACAGCACGAACGAATGTATCCCCAGAAGAAAATTTGTTCCAATATGTTTCCATATGATAGCGCTTCCGGAGAATGGCAATCCTGCAGATAAGCCCCTGCTTGTGCTTCACCTTGAGGATTCAAAAGCCGATCAGCGGCTGGCTCAGATTACGCTGAGCAAGTCAGGACTCGCATTCGACATTATTCATTGCGACAAACTGGACGAGTTTCTAGAGCTGCTCAAGACCCGCCGCTTTGACTTAGTTCTAGCCGACTTCTATCTGCTCGGTTTTACAGCGCTGGATGCCTGGGAAGCTGCGCGGCAGCTGCCGCATTGCCCACCGTTTGTGCTGCTGTCCGGCGCTATTGGGGAAACCGCTGCCGTGCAGGCCATCCGGCAGGGGATTGCTGACTATTTGCTCAAGGACGACATGGCCCGGCTGCCCCATGTCATACTGCGCGCCCTTGAAGTCCATGAGGCGCGGTGCGCCAGGGAAAAGGCCACGCAGGAGCTGGAACGCTCCGAGCGCCAGCTGGCCGAGCTGACTGAGCACCTGCAAAACTCCATCGAGCAGGAGCGCGCTGCCATTGCCCGCGAAATTCATGACGATATTGGCGGCTCATTGACCTCCGTCAAGTTTGATTTGTCCTGGATCGAGCGAAATACCACAGATGCTGGCATCCAGAACCATGCGCGCGCCGCGCTGGAGATGCTGCAGCACGCGCTGGGGGCCAGCCAGCGCATCATGATGAACCTGCGTCCACCCGTGCTCGATCAGGGGCTGGTGGCCGGGGTGCAATGGCTGGCAGAGAACTTTGAGCGCCGCACGGGTATTCCCACGCGGCTGCATGCGCCGTCCTTCATCGACGTGCCTGCAGATATCCAGCTCGTTGCCTACCGCACGGCCCAGGAAGCACTGACCAACGTGGGCAAATATGCCCAGGCGAGTGCTGTACACATGGACCTGTCCAACGCCGAAGGTTTTCTCACGCTGGAAGTGCGGGACAACGGCTGCGGCATCAGCCCTGAGCAGCGCAACAAGCCCAAGGCCTTTGGGCTGCGCGGTCTGGCCGAGCGCGCCAAGACCGTGGGTGGGTGGCTGGATGTCAGCAGCCAGGTGGGCAAAGGCACGAGCATCATCGTGTCCGTCCCGCTGCCGTAAAACGTAATATGTACCGACTACTTGCCTCTCAGAAGGAGACGTCTTGATCGATGTTGTGATTTGCGATGACCACGCGGTCCTGCGCCGCGGCATCCGTGACACGCTGGCAGAAGCCACAGACATCCGGGTGCGCGCTGAAGCGGGCGGCTATACCGAGCTGCGCGAAGTGCTGCGCAACACCCCCTGCGCGGTCCTGCTGCTGGATATCAACATGCCGGGCCGCAATGGCCTGGAAGTGCTGGGCAGCGTGCGCGAGAGCTATCCCGACATCAAGGTGCTGATGGTCTCCATGTACCCGGAAGACCAGTACGCGCTGCGCTGCCTCAAGGCAGGTGCCCATGGCTACGCCAACAAGTCTGGCGACCCCATGCAGCTGATCGAGGCCGTGCGCGTGGTGCATGCAGGCCGCAAGTTCCTGACCCCGGAAGTGGCACAGATGCTGGCCGACAGCCTGACCCAGCCCACACCGGAAGCGCCACACGCCACACTCTCAGAGCGCGAAATGCAGACGCTGCAGAAAATTGCCACCGGCAAGCGCCTGACCGATATTGCGGAAGAGCTGATGCTCAGCCCCAAGACGGTGAGCGTCTACCGTGCACGCGTGCTGGAAAAGCTGCAGCTGAGCAATAACGCAGAATTGACGGTTTACGCCATACGCAACAATCTGGTTTAAAAAAACATAGCGCCTTGCACCCAATGAAAAAGGACTTCAGCATGAATTACATGCGAAGTCCTTTATTTTTCAGCGCAAGCAGCTCTCTTTTTTATAAGAAGCCGCCGCCAAACACCGCCAGCGTGCGCTCAATCATGCTGAGGAAGGGCTGCTCCATCATGGGCAGCGTGGCCGTGATGCCCAGCATGCCCACCGTCAGCGTGATGGGAAAGCCTACGGCAAACACGTTCATCTGCGGCGCAATGCGCGCAATCACGCCCATAGTCAGGTTCACAAACAGCAGCAGCGCCATCATGGGCAGCGCAATCCACAACGCGCTGGAGAACACGGCCGAGCCCAGCTCGTGAATGCGCATCTGCGAGACCGCCTGGATGAACGAGCCATCCACCGGAAACGCCTGAAAGCTTTTGATCACGGCCATCAGCACAAACACATGGCCATTCACCACGATGAAGAACAGGGTGAAGATCTGCACCAGAAAGCGTGAGACAGCGCTCAGCTGCGCACCGCTGGAAGGGTCAAAGAAGGAGGCAAAGCTCAGGCCCATCTGCAGGCCGATGAATTCACCCGCCACCTCCATGGCCGCAATCACCAGCCGTGCGGAAAAACCAATGGCCAGGCCGATGCCCACCTGCTGAATCACGCAGACCAGTGCCTGCGGGGAGTTGACATGCACCACTGGCTGGTCACCCAGCACGGCCTGCGCGCACACGGCCACCAGAAAGGCCAGCGCCACCTTGACGCGCATGGGAATGGCTTTTTGCGAAAACACGGGCGCAGCCGTGAACATGGCCAGTGTCCGCAGAAATGGCCAGATGATGGGTGAGAGCCACGCCATCAGCTGCTCTTCGGAAAAGCCAATCACCGTTTACACCCTGCCCTAGCCTAAGGCACTGGGGATGTTTTCAATCGTGCGCCGGATGAAGTCCACCACGGTGGACAGCATCCACGGCCCAGCCACAGCAAACACCAGCACGGCTGCTACCAGTTTGGGCACAAAGGACAAGGTGTTTTCGTTGATCTGGGTGACGGCCTGAAAAATGCTCACCACCAGACCGACAACCAGCACCGTCAGCAGCACAGGCAGCGAGACCATGAGCAGCAGCGTCAGCGCTTCACGCCCGAAGGTCAGTACGGATTGAGGAGTCATGACCTGCGCCTTTCCTCTAAATGGCAAAGCTGGCAGCCAGCGAACCCACCAGCAGGTTCCAGCCATCGGCCAGCACAAACAGCATGATCTTAAAGGGCAGCGCCACCAGCACGGGAGACAGCATCATCATGCCCAGCGACATCAGGATGGAAGACACCACCATGTCAATGATCAGAAACGGAATAAAGATCATGAAGCCGATCTGAAACGCCGTTTTCAGTTCGCTGATCACAAAGGCCGGCACCACCACGCGAAATGGCGCATCTTCAATCGACGTACCGGGCTCCAGCTTGGCCAGACGGGAAAACAGCGCAAAGTCGGACTGCCGCGTCTGGCGCGCCATGAACTCGCGCACCGGTAGTTCGGCCTTTTTCAGCGCGTCTTCAAACTCCATCTGGTTGCTGGTGTAGGGCACGTAGGCGTCCTGGTAGACGCGGTCCAGCGTCGGCCCCATCACAAACAGGGTCAGAAACAGCGACAGGCCAATGATGACCTGATTGGGCGGTGCCGACTGCGTGCCCAGCGCCTGGCGCAGCAGGCTCAGCACAATCACGATCCGGGTAAAGCCCGTCATCATCAGCAAAAGGGCTGGCAGAAAGGACAGTGCGGTAAAGAACAGCAGCGTCTGAATGGGCACCGAAAACGAGCTGCCCGCGCCGCCAGAGCCCACCAGTACCGGCAGGCTGGGGCCCGCGGCCGTCTGCGCTGCTGCGACAGCTGGCAGCCAGCAAAAAGCCGCCCCGACGGCGGCTGGCATGGCCCAGTGCATATGGGAAGTGAGAAAGCCTGATCGCATAAACGCTCTCATCAAGGTTGCGCCGTGGTCGTGGTGCTCGCCGTGCCGTCCTGCACCTGCGCCATGACACCTGCAAAGCTGGCAGCCGCAGGCTGTGCGGTCGCGGGCTGACCCAGCACATGCAGGCACTGGATGTGCTGCGCCGTCACGCCCAGCACCAGGCGCGTTTTTTCCGTACCCTGGCCGACCTCCACCGTCACCACACGCTGCCCGGGGCCAATGGCCACGGCAGACAGCACCTTGGTGCTGACGCTGTCTGCCCCATGCAGGCCCTGCTGGCGCTGCTGCCAGCGCCGGAGTACCCAGGGCAGCGCTGCCAGCGCGCCGATCATGAGGAACAGCGCCAGCAGCGAAGAGGTCCAGCTCACGTTATCCACGGCTGACGCGGCGCAAGCGCTCAGAAGGTGTGACCACGTCGGTCAGGCGGATACCGAACTTGTCGTTCACCACCACCACCTCGCCCTGGGCAATCAGATAGCCGTTCACCAGCACGTCCATGGGTTCACCAGCCAGAGCGTCCAGCTCCACCACCGAACCCTGGGCCAGCTGCAGGATGTACTTGATGGGCACCTTGGTGCGCCCCAGCTCCACGGACAGCTGCACAGGAATGTCCAGCACCATGTTGATGTCGTTCACCGGCACTTCGGTGCCCACAGGGCCCGATGCATAGGCAGGCTTGCCCGACAGTGGGCCACCCTGCTCGGCGTCCAGCGTATCGCGGGGGGCGTCGGTCTGCTTCTGTTCTTCCAGTGCTTCGGCCCAATCCGAGAAGGGATCATCCCCAGGGATGCTGCCGCTGTTGTTCTGATCAGTTGCCATTCTTCTCTCCGGTCCAGTTCGCATCCACACCCCGCAGACACTGCTCGATGCGGATCGCATATTTGTTGTTGTGCGTGCCGTACTGGCACTCAAAAATCGGTACGCCACCAATCGACGCCTTGATGCGTGGCTGGCGCTCCAGCTCGATGAAGTCGCCCGGCTTCATGGCCAGCAATTGCTCCACCGTTGCATCGGCGCGGGCCAGCTCAGCCACCAGCGTCACTTCGGCGGACTGGATTTCCCGCGTCAGCACCTTGACCCAGCGGCGGTCCACTTCCATGGAGTCACCCTGGGTGGACGAGTACAGAATGTCTCGAATGGGCTCCATGGTTGCATAAGGCATGCAGATGTAGATGGAGCCGGAGACATCGCCGATTTCCAGCTGAAACGAGGTGGACACCACGATTTCGCTGGGCGTCGCAATATTGGCGAACTGTGGCTGCATTTCCGAGCGCTGGTAAGCCAGCTCCAGCGGATAGATGCCATGCCAGGCTTTTTTGTATTCCTCGCTGATCACATCGACCAGGCGATTGATCACACGCTGCTCGGTGGCCGAGAAGTCACGGCCTTCAATACGCGTCTGCAGGCGACCCGTGCCGCCGTACAAGGTGTCAATAATGCCGAACACCAGCGAGGGCTCACACACAATCAGGCCATTGCCGCGCAGGGGGCGAATGGCCACGATGTTGAAGTTCGTGGGCACTGCCAGGCGGCGCAAAAAAGCGCTGTAGCGCTGCACGCTCACCGTGCCCACGGACACTTCGGGGCTGCGGCGGATAAAGTTAAACAGACCAATACGGAAATTACGCGCGAACCTTTCGTTCACGATTTCCATGGTGGGCATGCGCCCGCGGACGATACGCTCCTGACTGGAAATGTCATAGTTGCGTACCGCACCTTCTTCGACTTCTTCCAGGTCAGACTTCTGGCGCTCGCCCGTCACCCCTTCCAGAAGTGCATCAACTTCCTCTTGCGACAGGAAAGAATCGCTCATGCGGATAACTCCTTGCGCTTACTGGATGATGAAGCTGGAAAACAGCACACGGCGCACCGGATTGGCACGGCGGCGAGGGGTGTCAAACTCATCGTCTTCCATCTCGCGGCGCTGCTTGTCCCAGCCCATGGGGCGTGTGACTTCACGCAGGATATCTGTGGCCAGCTGCTCCTTGCCTTCGCGCTGCAGCAGCTCATCGGCTGTGCGCTGCGACACCAGCATCAAAATGCCATTGCGAATGCTGGGCATGTACTGCTTGACGGTGGTTGCCGTGGCTTCATCCTGCAGCTCCAGCGTAATGCCAATCTGGGCATAGCGCTCACCGCCGGGGTCGGCCAGGTTCACCACCATGTTTTCCAGTGGCAGGAAGGTGGGGACCAGCGTTACCTTCTTGGCAGGTGTGTCTTCAGCATAGGGGTCGCTTTTTGACTGGTTGGCAAAAAACAGCGCAGCTGCTGCAATCACAACGACCAGCAAGGCGGCGATAGCACCGAACACGATTACTTTTTTGCTCTTGCCTTGCGCCGTAGCGGCGGCAGTATTGGTTGCGGCCACGTTATGTTCCTTCAGGGATAAAAGTGTGTTGGCTCAAATCTGGCTGTTCCTGCGCCCATCATCCAGGACGCAGCACACTAAGGTCTTATTATTTCGAAGAAGCCCGAAATCATAGCCAGAATAAAAGGCTGAAACAGCCGACAAAAAAGTCGTCTACCTCCGCGCACGGCCTCCGGCCGGCGCTCGATCAGGCGTACAAGTCCAGCCCGCGTCCTTGCGGCACACGCGGCGCAGCCTCAGCCCGGTGGGTCTGCACAGGCACTTCCACCACGCCATGGCGTGCCGGGCCGTCCTGCCAGGCATGGCGCTGCGCGCCGCTGTGGGGCGCCGCATCGCCATCGGTCTGCGCCTGCACCTGTACACCGGCCAGCTCCAGCCCCTGCTGCTGCAGCAGCTCGCGCAGCTGCGCCACATTGTCATCGAGCAGTGCACGGGTCTGCATCTGGTCTGCGCGGAAGGTCACATGGGCTTCATTGCCGCGCACGGACACCTGCACGCGCACAGGCTGGCCATCCTTTTCCATCACCACTTCCGCACGCTGCTGCTTGCCTCGCAGCCAGAAGCGCATGTCTTCCACCGGCGCATCGTGCTGCGCCTCAAACATGGCGTCCTGCGCCTGCTGGACTTCGCGCACTGCAGTGTCCATCAGCCGTGTGCCACTGCCCTGCCCACCACCCAGTGCTTCCACGCCACTGGCAGATGCGCTGCGGGTGCCGTCTGCACGCTCACCCGGCCTGGCCTGCACGCCTGCGCTGCCCGCCCATTGCTCCACCTGCGCCATCACGCGCTGCAGCGTGGGCTGCATTGCGGCCTGGCCCTCGTCCAGCGTCCAGTTGCCCTGCAGGCTAAAGCGACCGCTGGCATCGGCGCTGCGCTGTGCATCGCCCGTGACCAGCTGCTCCACCACTTCCGCCGCATCTGCAGCCTGCGCCAGCAGCACGGTGGCAGCAGACTGGACCACGGCGGGGGCTTCCGAAGCGCCCTCTGCCTGTGCGACTGTCTGCACGCCAGCGGCGACGGTGGCCACCTGCTGGCCTGCTGCCACATGCATCTGTGCACCCAGACCACGCCCTTGCGCCTGCGATGACAGGCCTGCCGCCTGCCCGGTTGCCCCAGCATCTGCACCCAGCAGGCGCTGCGCCTGGCCCAGCAAATCATCCAGGCTGAGCGCGGTAGCCAGTACCTCGCCCGGCGGCAAGTCCTTGAGGTCTGCCGCCATCAGCGATGCCTGATCCTGCAAGGACAGGGCGGCGCCATCGAGCGCCTGCACATCGTCCTGGCGCAGGCCCTTGAGCAAGCTGGAAAACTTGGCCGCACTGGCCTGACCAGAGCGCTCATCGACAGATTCCGGCTTGTCCTGCGCTGCAGGCTTGTCTGCATGTTTGGCTTTGGGTTTGGGCGGTATGGGCACCATCGCTTGCTGAATATCCATGCTCATGCCTCCTGAAACTGCATGCCAAACGTTCGACCAATGAATTGCAGTGCGGCACGTTCGTCCGTCTGCTTTTGCTCGCGGCGCATCTGCGCCAGCTCCATGTCACGGCGGCGTGTTTCCACCACCTTGTTCAGGCTGGTCAGGCGCAGCTCTGCGGCCATCAGCGCTTTCTGTGCAGCTTCCAGGCGGATGGACTGGTCTGCAATCACCCGTGTCTGCAGGTTGATGGCGTGCTCCAGCCGCTCCATGAACTGCCGGTGGTGCACCATGACTTCAGGCTTGAGCGAAGCGCCTTCTGTCGCACCCCAGCGCTGCTGCATTTCTGCGGCATAGTTCTCCAGCTGCTCCATCTGGGACTTGGCAGCATCAAAGGCATGCTGACGCTCACGCAGCGCCTGGCGTGCGTCATCACGTTTGCGCACGGCCATTTCAATTGCGATCATCAATGCATTGAGCGAAGACATTCCAAATCCCTCTCGTTATCTCATCCTGGCTGGCCTAAGACGGCTGCCATGTCTGCCAAACTTTGTTCCATGGAAGCAGACTCAAACATGGTCTGCTGCAGGAAACGGGCCATTGCTGGCTGCAAGCGAATGGCCTCGTCCACCAAAGGATCGGAGCCGTTCACATAAGCTCCTACTTGTATCAAATCCTTGCTTTTTTGATAGCGCGAATAGACGGCTCTAAACCGTCTAGCTAATTCGAAATGCTCGCGCGAGACCACGTTGTGCATCACGCGCGATGCCGACTGTTCGATATCAATGGCGGGGTAGTGCCCCTGCTCAGCCAGCGCGCGCGAGAGCACGTAGTGGCCATCCAGAATGGCGCGCGAAGCGTCCGCAATCGGATCCTGCTGGTCGTCGCCTTCGGACAGCACGGTGTAGAAGGCCGTGATCGAGCCCACGCCATTGAGGCCATTGCCGCTGCGCTCCACCAGCGCAGGCAGCTTGGCAAAGCACGAGGGCGGATAGCCCTTGGTGGCTGGTGGCTCACCAATGGCCAGCGCAATCTCGCGCTGTGCCTGTGCGTAGCGGGTCAGCGAATCCATGAGCAGCAGCACATGCTTGCCCTTGTCCCGGAAATGCTCGGCAATCGCTGTGGCGTAGCTGGCGCCCTGCATGCGCAGCAGCGGCGGAGCATCGGCAGGCGCGGCCACCACCACGGCACGCGAGCGGTCCTGCGCGCCCAGAATGTCTTCCACGAACTCTTTGACTTCGCGGCCACGCTCACCAATCAGACCGACCACAATCACGTCGGCCTTGGTGTAGCGCGCCATCATGCCCAGCAGCACAGACTTACCCACACCCGAGCCTGCAAACAGACCCAGACGCTGGCCACGGCCCACAGTAAGCAAACTGTTGATGGCACGCACGCCGGTATCCAGGCTTTCACGCACGGGGGCGCGTTCCATGGCGTTGATGGGCTCGCGATCCAGCGGCTCGGCCACCACATCCTGCAGCTCACCTGCACGGTCCAAAGGCTGGCCCTGTGAATCAATCACCCGGCCCAGCAGGCCATCGCCCATGGGCAGGCGCAGCACGCCCGTAGCCAGCGATGGCACCTTGGTATCATCAAGGCGCAGCGGCGGCACAAAGGGCTCAGCAGGCGTCACCACGGCCCCGCAGGACAGGCCCTGAATATCTCCCGCAGGCATCAGAAAAGCACGCTCACCCGCAAAGCCCACCACCTCGGCCAGCACAGGCTCCGCGCCCGGCATCTGCAGGTGGCATTGGGAGCCCACAGGCACGCGCAGGCCGCTGGCCTCCAGCACCAGACCCGTCAGGCGCGTCAGGGTGCCATGGCTTTGCAGCGGCAGTGGCTGGTTGACGCGCTCACGCCCCAGCTGCAGCATGTCCTTGAGCTGCGCCACCACGGGGCTGACAGACTTGGGCTGCGCATCAGGCATGTGGTGCCTCCTCATACCAGGTCGAAACCAGACCCAGTGCTGCTACGGCACGCTGCCAGCGGCGCTCCAGCGTGCCATCCACCTGGGCACCTTGGCTTTGCACCAGACAGCCACCCGCAGGCACGCTGGGGTCGGCCAGCCATTCCACCTTGGGGTTGGGCAGGCTCTCGCGCAGATGCGCTTGCAGGCGCTGAAAATCTTCGGGGTGCAGGCGTACCACGGCAGGCTTGCTCTCGGCACCCAGCATGTCCAGCGCCTCGGCCACAACCGGCTGCAGCGCCTGCGGATTGCAGCGCAGCTCCTGACGCACCACCTGGCGCGCAATATCCACAGCCAGCTGCAGCAAGTCCTGCGACATCTGCTGCTGCAGACCCTGCACCGCCTCTGCGGCCGCATGCAGCACTTCGTTCAGGCGCTGCGCTGCCTCACGGCCCACATTGTTCTGATAGTCGGCCATGCGCTGCTGCCACTCATGCGCTGCTTCCTGCTGGCCCTGCTGCAGCCCTTGCTGGTAAGCCTCGGCGCGGGCCTGCTCTGCGGCCTGCTGCACATGCTGCTGCAGTTCTTCCTCGGTAAACATGGGCACCACAGGTGCGGGCACTGCTTCCTGCGCCGGCGCTGCCTGTTCAGCCTCCACCACGGCCTCTGCCTCCGCAGGCTCTGCCACTTCGGGCTGCACAGGTGCTGTCAGGAGAGGGTCCAGCGTCATCTCTGGCATGGCCATAAAGCCCTGCTGTGCACTGCTGCGCACATTGCCAAAGTGCCACTGGCGCACGCTTTGCTGGTCAATTTCTTCGCTGGGGATGAAGCGTGTCATATGTGTTTCACCGTCTTCCTGTCACTGTCCGCATCAGACAAAGCTGTCTTCGGGACCGCCACCCAGCGTGATCTGGTTTTCGTCGGCCAGGCGACGCACCACCTTGAGGATTTCCTTTTGCTGTGCCTCCACTTCGGACAGACGCATGGGGCCACGGGCCTCCAGGTCTTCGCGCAGTGCAGCTGCAGCACGCATGGACATATTGGCCAGAATCTTGTCGCGCACTTCCATGGAGCCCCCCTTGAGCGCGACGATGAGTGTTTCGGAGGCCACCTCGCGCAGCACCAGCTGCAGGGAGCGGTCGTCCAGCTTGACCAGATCGTCGAACACGAACATCTTGTCCATGATCTTCTGCGCCAGATCCGCGTCGTAGTTGCGGATGGTGTCCAGCACGGCCACATCGGCATTGCTGCCCAGCAGGTTGATCATCTCGGCAGCGGTCTTCACACCACCCAGCGATGTCTTGCGAATCTTGTCGCCACCGGCAAGCACTCTGTACAGCACCTCGTTGAGGTCCTTCAGCGCCGAAGGCTGAATACCTTCCAGCGTTGCCACGCGCAGCACCACTTCGCTGCGCAGACGCTCGGGCAGCTGCATCAGCACGGCAGCGGCCTGGTCGTACTCCAGGTGCACCATGATGGCCGCAATGATCTGCGGGTGTTCATTGCGCAGCAGCTCGGCCACGGACACGGGGTCCATCCACTTCAGGCTTTCAATGCCCGAGACATCACCGCCCTGCAAAATGCGATCCAGCAGCAGCGCAGCCTTGTCATCGCCCAGCGCACGGCGCAGCACAGACTTGACGTAATCGCTCGCGTCTTCCACCAGCAGGCTCTGCGCCGCGCAGTCATCGGTAAAGCGCGCAATCACAAAGTCCACTTTTTCTTTGGACACACCACGCATGCGCGCAATGGTCTCACCCAGCTTCTGCACCTCTTTGGGCGAGAGGTGCTTGAAAACTTCCGCTGCCTCCTCCTCACCCAGAGACATCAGCAAAATCGCGGCGTCGTTCAGACCTCGTTCATCCATATGCAACTCTTTGTGTTGTCGGTGTTGTTAAGCACAGCCCAAGGCCATTAATTCGCTTCGCCATTGACCCAGGTCTTGACGATATTGGCCACCGCAATCGGGTTCTGCTTGGCCAGCGCACGCGCCTGCTGCAGACGCAGTTCTTCAGGCGTAGGCTCACCGGGCTTGAGCGGCGCAGCCAGTGCGGGGCGCTCAATCTCATCGGCCGCCAGCAGATCCAGCTGTGCCTGTTCCTTCTTCTTGCGTGCCTTGAGGATGGGGCGCACCACACCCAGCGCCAGAATCAGCGCTGCCAGCACCAGGCCCACGGGCCACATCACAGACTTGGCCAGCGCAATGGTCTCGGGCTGCTGCCACAGTGGCAGATCGGACGCCAGACGGCCCGTGTCCTGCTGGAACTGTGCATTCATCAGGTTGACCGAGTCACCACGCTCGGCGTTGTAGCCAATGGTCTCGCGCACCAGCGCCAGCATCTGTGCCTGCTGCGCCTCCGTCAGCGCCTGTGGCACCACAGTACCTTCAGCCGTTGCTCCGGGCAGATAGTTCACCACCACGGCAGCGGTCATGCGCTTGATGGTGCCGGTGCTGCTGCGTGTGACCTTGATGGTCTTGTCCACCTCGTAATTGGTCACAGACTCACGCTTGCTGCCTGGAATGGTCAGAATATTGCTGTTCTCGGCATTGGCTGCCTGCAGCACGGGAGCCGCACCATTGACAGGCGCTGCAGCCGTTTGCGGTGGCTGGTTGCTGACGGCACCGGGCACGCCTGTAGGGGGCACAGGTTCCTTTTCACCAATGGCTTCCAGCACCTGCTGGCTGCGCACCGCGCTGGGCGCCTGCCCCTGGTTGGGGGCGTGGATTTCCGAGGTCGATTCCGAGCGCGAGAAGTCCAGCTCAGCCGTCACCTGCGCCTTCACATTGCCCTTGCCCACCACGGGCTCCAGAATGTCCAGAATGCGCTGTGTGTACTGCTTTTCCAGCTGCTGCTGGTACATCAGCTGCTGAATGTCTACAGGGCTTTCATCGGGGTTGGGCGCCTGCGACAGCAGCTTGCCGGAGTCATCCAGCACGCTCACGGCCGAAGGCAGCATCTCTGGCACGCTGGAAGCAATCAGGTGCACGATGCCCGCAATCTGCGTGCGGTCCAGCATGCGGCCGGGGTACAGCGTCAGCAGCACCGAAGCCGAAGGCTTTTGCTGCTCACGGAAAAAACCATTCTGGTTAGGCAGGGCCAGGTGCACGCGCGCGTTCTGCACGGCAGACAGGCCCATGATGGAGCGCGTCAGCTCACCCTCCAGTGCGCGCTGATAGTTCACGCGCTCCTGAAACTGGGTGATGCCGAACTTGCTGTTCTCCATGATTTCAAAGCCCGAGACCGCGCCCTTGGGCAGTCCCTGGGTGGCCAGCTTCAGACGCACATCATGGATGCGGTCAGCCGGAATCATGATGGCGCCGCCACCTTCGGTGTACTTGTAAGGCACGTTCATGGACGCCAGCTGGGCCACGATGGCACCACCGTCCTTGTCACTCAGATTGCTGAACAGCACACGGTAATCCGGCTGGCGGCTGAACATCAGCGCGGCCACCAGACCGGCGACAACCAGGGCGCCCACTGCACCAATCATGATGCGTTGATTTCTATCGAGTGCTGCCACCTTCTCGCGCCATGACACCGTAGTGGCGGCGGGAGCGGCGTTTGGTTCAACAGGAATTTCTGCAACTGCGGACATCGTTCTTTCCAAATGGAGGGCTTGAGCCCAACACGGAGCCCAACGTTGCAACGATTATTCAAACTTCCGCCCGCCACGTTCCCCCGATAAGGCACCCGTTTCCCCATTTATTCGCGCAGATGCATCTTTTGCAATTGCCTACGATTGCGGCCATCGATCAATAACGAGTTCAGGAAACCATCATGGACTTTCGCCTTCATAGCGCCACATCTCCGTTGACCACCATGTCCAGCGACATGGCGCAACGCCTGACCAAGCCTGTGCAAAAGGCAGAAGCTGAAGGCCACGGCTTCAGCACTGCGCTGGAGAACGCGCTGCGCTCCGTCAGTGCTGCACAGAATCACTCCTCCCACCTGCAAAAAGAAGTGCAGCTGGAAAACCCATCGGTCAGCCTGGAAGAAACCATGATTGCCATGCAAAAGGCGCAGATTGGCTTTCAGGCCACGCTGCACGTACGCAACCGCCTGGTACAGGCCTATACCGATGTCATGAACATGCAGGTCTGAGCACCTGCTTGTGCCTGCCGCCCGGCACCGGCCAGCGGCATGCCAGAACGCTCACCCTTCAAAAAACCTTTACGGCCGCACCCTCACGGGTTGCGGTCTTTTTTTGCCTCAAAAAACAAAAAACAAAAAACAAAAAACAGAGCACCTTGCGCTTGATATACAAGGTTTTCAAACACAAATCATATTGAAACGTATATTTCGCCAGCGCTAACAGCTATCAATACCAAAGCGCACCACCCAACGGCCATAAAAAAACCCACCTGCCATGACAGCAGATGGGCTTACACCAAACCTTGGAGGGTGTAGCGATTCTTTACGTCTTCAGTGCAGCACGGAAGTGGCGGGCATCTTGCCCATATGTTCGATCTGCGCCAGCCAGGGCTCAGCCAGTACGCGAATCTGTGCGTCATTGCGCAAGATGCTCTGCATGATGCGCGTCTTTTCCTTGCGCTGTTCAGGAGTGAGCTGCACAGCCTGCGACTGCACGCGCAACTCATCGATGAGCAAGGAGCACAGCTTTTCGCACTCCATGACGCCATCCCAGTCCTGCTGCATCGCTGCTGACAACATTTCCGCGCTCTTGGCCTCTATGGCCTTGTAATAGTCCAGCAAGCTATTCTCCTGCATGCCCACCCCCTTACATCGTCTGGTTGGCAGTGGGTCCAATTTCTTTCCAGCCTTGCGCCACTGGCTGCAAAACCTTGATTACTTCCTCAACCAAATGCTCGTCATTGCGAACATTGGCTTTTGTCAATTGGGCCACAGAATAGTCATACAGCAACTTCAGATTAGCGGCCAATTCACCGCCTTTTTCCAAGTCCAGGCCCACCACCAGGCCTTCTTGCAGAATGCGCACCGCCTTGGAGATATGGCGGCCCTTTTCCTCAATATCACCGCGCTGCAGCGCGCCGCGCGCTGCGTTCAGCGACTGGAACAGACCGTCGAACAGCATCTGAATCAGCTGATGCGGCGACGCGCTTTCCACACCGGAATGCGCACTCACCTGACGATATGCATTCGCTGCGCCGTAACCTGAAGAAGAAAACATGTGAACCCCTGAAACTTGTTGCTGTACCTGAGTTCTTTCGGCACTTTCCGCCAGAACTCAAGCAAAAAAAATATCAATCCTTGGACTTATTCCAAGAAGCCACCATCTGCTCCACATAGGAGCTCAGCGAACCCAGCGAAGCCATCTTCACGTCCAGTGCCGAATACTGCTTGCGCAGGCGCGCTTCCACGGTTTCAGCGCGTGTTTCCACCTTCTCTTGCTCTTCACCATTGCGCTTGAGCTCCTTGCTCAAGGAGTCTTCCTTGGTCTTCAAGGCACCCTCCAGATCGAGCAAACCAGAAGTGAAGTTGCGGAAAGCAACGGCAATACCAACACCATCACTCGAAGCATTGCTGGACTTGGTCGCAAACAGCCCCTGCATGGACTCCAGATCATTGAGCGCCGTATTGAGCTTGGAAGCATCAACCACCAGCTCACCAGACACCTTGGCCGTCGTGGGGTTGGCGATGGAAATACCAATGTCCGCCAGCCGCTTGAATGCACCTTGCGCCTGAGACGCTACGTTCTGCGTCAGCATGCGAAATGCGTTCTGCATGCTCACAATGCTGCTGTCGCCCTGGAAGACGCCCGCTGTCTTCGTGTCTTCTGTGTACTTGGTAGATGCCGTCAACAACTCATTGAGGGAGTTGTAGGCATCCACGAACTTCATCACCTTCTCTTTGATGGCGGCTGTGTCATTGGTCACATTCAGCAACGAAGTACCTGTACCCGTCACCGTGATGTTCACACCCGTCAACGCTGAATTGAAGTTATTGGTGCTGGACTCCAACACCACACCATTGAGCGTCAGCCGCGCATTCTTGGCCTGCTGTGCCATGGCAAAACCTGTGGCACCGGGCGCTCCTTCTGCAGCATCAGGGGCATAGCTGCCCAGCCAATCATCGGCAATCGGGGTGGCGGCATCGGGGTTAGCGGTAATGTCCAGCTTGAACTGTCCATCCAAACCTGTGTTCTTGGCCGTCAACACCAGCTGCTGCTTGCCATCAGAACCTTGAATGACCGATGCGGCCACACCAAAGTTGCCGTTGTTGATCTTTTGCGCAACCTCGGTCAATGTTTCGCTGCCGGACAGCTCCACCTCGTGTGTGGTTTGGGTCAGATTGCCTACGGTGAACTTGAATGTACCAGCGCCCAATTTATCCGTAGCGCCCAGCTTGGCTGACACCATGGTCTGGCTTTGCGCCAGCTGCGTCACATTCATGTTGTAGGAACCCACCGCCGCTGAACCGCTGATGGTTGCACTCACACTGCTGCCAGAGGTGGATGCTTTCGCCGTCTTCCAGGTACCTTCCAGCGTCAGGTCAAACAAGGCAGCATGCAAGTCAGACACCATGGACTTGATCTGCCCCTGGACAGAAATCTTGGCATCAATGAACTCTGCCTTGGCTTCCAAGGTCTTGATAGGGCGTCGCTCCAGCTCCACCATCTGCATGACGAGGCTCTCCACATCCAGACCACTGCCGATACCCACTGAAGAGATTGCCATCTTGAACTCCTTGAAGACCTGATTGCCGCAGACAAGCACATCCACGGATTGAGACTGGCATATTGTCCGGGGTTTGCAGCCCAGGCAAAAGCCTGAATAAAAAGGTGTGCACCGCACAGAAGTTGCGACTCACCTGCCAGCCCCCTGCCTGTTTATCGGCGCAACGTGCCACAACTTAAGCCAAAAACGGTGCCAGCCCTGCCGAGCTGACACCGTTTTATCTTCTTGTCTTACTGCACCCGGCTTTCGCGGATAGCAGCCGCTGACCAGCTTATTGCAGCAGGCTCAGCACTTGCTGGGGCAGCTGGTTGGCCTGGGCCACCATGGCTGTGCCTGCCTGCTGCAGAATCTGCGTGCGGCTCAGGCTGGCCGTTTCTGCCGCAAAGTCGGCATCCACAATGCGGCCACGCGCTGCAGAAATGTTTTCGTTCATGATGTCGATGTTCTCAATCGACTTTTCAAAGCGGGTCTGCAGAGCACCCAGCTCAGCACGAGAGCTATTGATCTGGTCAATAGCGCTATCTACTTTCTTCAAAGCCAGCCAAGCATCTTGTTGCGTTGAAACTTTCAGCGTGGCAATACCTTTTTCAGCAGTCTGTGTAGTGTAGGTAGCAGCTGCACCCAATCCGCCTCCAGTAATGGTTGCATCCGCACCAGTCTTCAACTCGTTGCGCAGGTCAATATCAACACCGTTCTCTGCGACAAATGCTGTTACGCCGGTATCAGCGGTTTTAGAGTTAATGGCAGCCACCACTTGACCCAGACGTTCTTTGGCACTTCCAGCCGCAGGAATCTCGATATCGACCCCACCAACAGCCAATGTAAAAGCATCTGTACCATCAAGTTCTAATGTGGCAGTTGCATAAGTCACAGTGCTAAGGTCGGCAGATGTCGCATTCACCAAACTACCCACCGTAATGTTGTCACCAGCTGCGGAGCCCACCTGAAACACAGCACCTGCAAAAGAGCCATTGAGCAGCTTGGTGCCGTTAAATTCCGAAGTCTTGGCCACGCGGTCAATTTCGGAAATCAGCTGAGACACTTCGGCCTGCAGGGCTTCACGGTCGGTCTTGCTGTTGGTGGCGTTGGAAGCCTGCACAGCCAATTCACGCATGCGTTGCAGCATGTCGCCCACCTTGCCCAGTGCGCCTTCAGCAGTCTGCGCCAGAGAGATACCGTCGTTGGCATTACGCGCTGCCACGGTCAGGCCGCGGGATTGGGCATTCATGCGTTCAGCAATGGCCAGACCGGCTGCATCATCCTTGGCGCTGTTCACACGCAGGCCCGAAGACAGGCGCTGCATCGCAGTGCCCAGCTGGCTGCCAGACAGGCTCAGATGCGCTGCGCATTGATGGAAACAACATTGGTGTTGATGGTCATGGCCATGGCCATGGCCATGGCGAATGCTCCTAATACCGTAATGCTCGAAAGTTTGCGTTTGCTAAGCGGGGCGGTGCTTCTGCTACTTTCCGCGGCCTTGCTATTGCAAAACCCGGCTCGCCCTCTGTGCCTGTTTTTTCGGCCGCTCCGCGCAGAACTTAAGGGCAAAAAACGCACTGTTACAAACAAAAAGACCAAGCCCCGGAGAGCCTGGTCATCAAAGCAAACTTTCAAAAACTTGCTGCGCTTGCGCAGCGCAGCAAGCCGTACTTAGCGCAGCAGGCTCAGTACATTCTGTGGCAGCTGGTTGGCCTGTGCCACCATCGCAGTGCCAGCTTGCTGCAGGATTTGCGAACGGCTCAGATTGGCAGTTTCGGCGGCAAAGTCCGCATCCACAATACGGCCGCGGGCAGCAGAAATGTTTTCGTTCATGATGTCGATATTCTCAATCGACTTTTCAAAACGAGTTTGCAGGGCGCCCAGAGCTCCGCGGCTTGTGTTCACCTCATCCAACGCGCCATCGATCACAACCATAGCTTTCCATGCACCAGCTTGACTGCTGATGTCCAAAGCGGACAAGTTGCTTGCTCCTGTACCTCCTTTTTCGAACGTACTCACGACAAACTTGCCGTTATCTTTCTCAACAACATAGCTCGTGATGCCTGTCCCGGCACTGTTGTCATTGGCCGTACCAATCGTTTTAGCAGCCGCCTCATAGGTATCGAACTCAGTACCCCCGGTAGTCTCTGTAAACTTGGCACTACTACCGAGCACAGCTGCAGTGGTATTAGCAATGCCGCCGACAGTGATGTTGTCACCGGCCTTAGCTCCTACCTGAAAAACAGCACCCGCAAAATCGCCATTCAGCAGCTTGGTTCCATTGAATTCAGAAGTCTTTGCAACACGGTCAATTTCAGCCGTCAACTGCTTGACCTCAGCTTGCATGGCTTCACGGTCGGTGGTGCTATTGGTCGCATTCGCCGACTGCACCGCCAGTTCACGCATGCGCTGCAGCATATCGCCCACCTTGCTCAAAGCACCTTCAGCGGTCTGCGCCAGCGAAATGCCATCATTGGCATTGCGTGCGGCCACAGCCAGGCCGCTGGACTGCGCCTTCATGCGCTCAGAGATCGCCAGGCCAGCCGCATCGTCCTTGGCGCTGTTCACGCGCAGGCCCGAAGACAGGCGCTGCATGGAAGTAGCCAGCGAACTGCCAGACAGGCTCAGATTGCGCTGAGAGTTGATCGATACAACATTGGTATTAATGGTCATTGCCATTTTTTATTCCCCTTCAAAACCTTGAAAGCAATGACAGCGCGAGCAAGTCACTTCAGATGACTGCGTTTCCTGCCGCGCTGTCTGCATGACTTAGCGCAGCAGGCTCAGCACATTCTGTGGCAGCTGGTTGGCCTGGGCCACCATGGCGGTACCCGCCTGCTGCAGGATTTGCGAACGGCTCAGATTGGCAGTTTCGGCGGCAAAGTCCGCATCCACAATACGGCCACGGGCAGCAGAGATGTTTTCGTTCATGATGTCGATGTTCTCAATCGACTTTTCAAAACGGGTTTGCAGGGCACCCAGTGCACCGCGTGCGGTATTCACTTCATTCAACGCTTTATCGATTTGTTGCACAGCCTTCCATGCACCCACTTGGGTAGACACATTCATGCTGGACAACGCGTCTGAATTTGCACTTAGGTTTACATCACCTGCATCAAAACCCGTGGAAGTCGCTGCACCTCCTGTAATTACTACCTTCGCCGGAGCAGTTCCATCTGCCTTGGCAACGCTGTTCAGAGTGAACTTGGTTGCATCTTGTGGATCAACGTAGGCAGTAACGCCTGTCTCAGCTGTTTTTGCATTGATCAACGCTACCATCTGGCCCACACGTTCTTTAGCTGAGCCTGCTGCAGCAACAGAGCCCAAATCCACTGCAGCTGCATTGACACCGTCAACCTGAATTTTTAAGCCTGTAACTTCAGTATCGAATGCACTGATGGCACCCGAGCTGACCGAGCCAGTTGCAGCCTTGCCAATGGACTCGCTCTTCATACTGGCAATGCTGCCAACCGTGATGTTGTCACCAGCCTTTGCACCCACCTGAAAAACCGCGCCGGCAAAGTCACCATTGAGCAGCTTGGTTCCATTGAACTCACTGGTCTTGGCCACACGGTCAATTTCAGACACCAGTTGCTTAACTTCCGCCTGCATCGCTTCGCGATCTGTTTTGCTGTTGGTCGCGTTAGACGCTTGGACAGCCAATTCACGAGCACGCTGCAGCATATCGCCGACCTTGCTCATAGCACCTTCAGCGGTCTGTGCCAGCGAGATGCCATCGTTGGCATTGCGTGCAGCCACGGCCAGCCCGCTGGATTGCGCTTTCATGCGCTCAGAAATAGCCAAACCTGCCGCGTCGTCCTTGGCGCTGTTTACACGCAGGCCCGAAGACAGGCGTTGCATGGAAGTGGCCAGGGAGCTACCCGACAGGCTTAAGTTACGTTGCGAGTTGATCGATACAACGTTGGTGTTAATGGTCATTGCCATTTTGTTTCCCCTTCAAAAAACCGAGATGAAGGTGCGCTGTCTCTGTGGCGCACCATGGCAAAGACCATGGTGCTGTGCAAGCACGCGAGATTCACGCACTTCATATTTCAGAGCAGCTAGCGCTTGATAAATAAGGTTTTGTGATTTATTTATTTACGAAACACTTATCTATTCAGCGCAAGCTGCTCTCTTTTTTATTGCAGCAGACTCAGCACACCTTGCGACAGCTGGTTGGCCTGCGCCACCATGGCGGTGCCTGCCTGTTGCAGAATCTGGGTGCGGCTCAGGCTGGCAGTTTCAGCAGCAAAGTCAGCATCCACAATGCGACCACGCGCTGCAGAGATGTTTTCGTTCATGATGTCGATGTTCTCAATCGACTTTTCAAAGCGGGTTTGCAGAGCCCCCAAAGCCGCACGTGAAGAGTTGATGTCATCAATAGATTCATCAATCACTTTGATAGCTTTCCAAGCACCAGCCTGCGTCTCAATATTGATACTTTCAACTGAAACAGATTGCTTATCGTCATCCACTGTCAGCGCGATCGAGTCGTACGTTCCAGCATCTTTAGCCAGCACTGTCACCTCATAAGTAGCAGCCCCATCCGTTTGCTTCATATAAGCAGCAGCACCTGTGGTCGCCGACTCTTTATTGATGTTCTCTACGTGTGCTTTTGCAGCATCCAGTGTCAAGCCAGGAACCGTTTTTTCGAGCACTACAGCTGCACTCCCCAATTGGTCAACAGTAGCGTCAGTGATAGAGCCCACAGTAATATTGTCACCAGCCGCAGAACCCACCTGGAACACAGCACCTGCGAACGAGCCATTGAGCAACTTGGTGCCGTTAAATTCCGATGTCTTGGCCACACGGTCAATTTCGGAAATCAGCTGAGACACTTCGGCCTGCAGCGCTTCACGGTCAGTCTTGCTGTTGGTGGCGTTGGCAGACTGCACAGCCAGTTCACGCATGCGCTGCAGCATGTCGCCCACCTTGCCCAGTGCGCCTTCAGCAGTCTGGGCCAGCGAGATACCGTCATTGGCATTGCGTGCCGCCACGGCCAGGCCACGCGACTGGGCATTCATGCGTTCAGCAATGGCAAGGCCCGCTGCATCATCCTTGGCGCTGTTC
The DNA here is from genome assembly GCF_002056725.1 of Comamonas kerstersii. Classification (NCBI taxonomy): domain Bacteria; kingdom Pseudomonadati; phylum Pseudomonadota; class Betaproteobacteria; order Burkholderiales; family Comamonadaceae; genus Comamonas; species Comamonas kerstersii. The sequence goes on from NZ_CP020121.1 coordinate 912,863, forward strand.
ACACGCAGGCCCGAAGACAGGCGCTGCATGGCGGTACCCAGCTGACTGCCAGACAGGCTCAGGTTGCGCTGGGCATTGATGGAAACAACGTTGGTGTTGATGGTCATGGCCATGATGTGGTGTCCTTACTTGCTGGGTACGCTGAAAGTTTGTTTGCAATGCCAGATCTTTGTGGTGAGCTGCCTGCGCCGTCTTTGCGGCATTGGAGTGCGGCTCCTGATCTGTACACCCATTACTTCGGCCACGCATGCCACTTCTTTAGAAGAAATTTCACGATTTCTCGCAGGCCACCAGCAATTTGCTGGCCCCACCCCATTAAGTCTTTGAATACAAAGAAAAAGCCCCGCAAAGCGGGGCTTCAAGAACATGGGCATAGCCCGGCATATTGGTATCTATCCATCAGCGCAGCAGGCTCAGCACCCCTTGCGGCAGCTGATTGGCCTGCGCCACCATGACCGTGCCAGCCTGCTGCAGGATCTGGGTGCGGCTCAGGCTGGCGGTTTCAGCAACGGCAAGAAGTACACCTCTTAAGGGCTCTACATGACAAACGGCAAGCCATGACTGCGGAAGCAGCAAGAAAGCCGGTTTTTGCGCCTTTATTCAGTGCAATAGAAAGCAAGCAACCATAGAAGAATTACCCCATCGCTAGCGTTGCCTGTCGCACATCCATGCCCATGGTCTATGTGAGCGATCCAAGCAACTCGCTTTTTCTGAAGGAAGCACAGCAATGGCCGCAACTATCAATACGAATATCGCCTCCATCAACGCCCAGCGCAATCTGGCGTTGTCGGGGCAGTCTTTGAACACCACCATGCAGCGCCTGTCTTCGGGCCTGCGCGTCAACAGCGCCAAGGACGATGCCGCCGGTCTGGCCATCGCCGAGCGCATGAACACCCAGGTCAAGGGCCTGACCGTGGCAGCACGCAATGCGAACGACGGTATCTCGCTGGCACAGACGGCCGAAGGCGCACTGGGCAAGGTGGGCGATATGCTGCAGCGCATGCGTGAGCTGGCTGTGCAGTCTTCCAATGCCACCAACAGCGACAGCGACCGCGTGGCACTGCAAGCGGAAGTGAAGCAACTGGCTGCTGAAATTGACCGCGTGGCCAAGCAAACCAATTTCAACGGACAGAAGATTCTGGATGGTTCGTTTGCGGGCGCGGTGTTCCAAGTGGGTGCCAACTCTGGCGATAACGTGACGCTGGGTGCTCTGGCGGATACGCGTTCAAGCCAGATTTCGACTATTAGCTACGCCCAAAATACAGTAACGTTCACTACAACCGATACACCTATACGTGCAATTGCCGAATTTGACCAGGCTATTGCTCTAAACCACCTGTCTATTACGGTTGGGACTGGAGCAGATGCTTTCGAAGTCCCGCTGGAGGGCATTCCCGCAGCCAACTCCAGCTTAGAGCGCCTAGGTCAAGTTTTAACTGCGATCAATAACAAAACGGCGGATACAGGTGTAACCGCTTATATGACCCGCAAAGATGGAACAAATGAGTACAGCATTGAGTTCATGTCTGAGCGACTGGATGGCGACGGCAAACCGGCAGACATTAAGTTCAATAATTTCACCGGTGCATCAACAGGGATTGGAGGCACAATCGCTACCGATGCACCTCCAGCCTCCTACCTCACCGCGCTTGATACTGCATCCGATGCATCGCCATTTAATGCCAACGACTTTGACAAGATCTTGGCAAAAGTAGTCGAGTCCAATCCCGCATTGTTGAAACACACAGGCATTGGCACCACCTACACGACATATACAGGAAACAAAACACAAGCTGCAGCGCAAGCCCTTGAAACAGCTCTTGCGACAGCTGCTGATGCCTATAAAAACACAAACCTAGCCAGCGCCAAAACCGCTTACGACAATGTCATGGCGAACCCCAACGCGCTCTTAGCAGATAAAACAAATGCAGCACTTGCCTATCAAACTGCTATCAATACTTTCACAGGGAGCAGTTTATCTGGCACGTATGACACCACCGCGAACTTTGATGCCCAGATACCAGATTTAGAGAGTGCAGCAAATGCCATCACTCATCCCAGCGATCTCAACATCACTGCACTTGACCACATTCTTGACGCACGTGGTATTGAAGACATCGACGTGACCACCCAAGAAGGCGCCTGGATTGCACTGAAGAAAATTGACAGCGCCATCGACCAAGTCAACGGCGCCCGTGCCACCCTTGGTGCCATGCAGACCCGCTTTGAAAACGCCGTGAACAATATTGACATTCAGGTGGAAAACCTGTCTGCCGCACGCGGCCGTATTGTGGATGCGGACTTTGCCGTGGAAACCGCCAACCTGAGCCGCACCCAAATCCTGCAGCAGGCAGGTACGGCCATGGTGGCCCAGGCCAACCAGATTCCACAGAACGTGCTGCAGCTGCTGCAAGGCTAAGCACACACCGACCTGAGTTTGCCCTTCAGAATCTGCCACCAGCTGCCGATAAGGTGTCTGGTGGCTTTTTTCATGGCGGCTGCACAGGCGCTTGCGGTACAGCAAGCCTGCTCGCTAAGCCCGAAACAAGGCGGTTTTTCTTGCGCCATTTCTGGGCTTGCCCGGTTCTGGCTCTGACACAATTTCCTCATGCTTGTCCTAATTGGTTACATCATCGCCTTCGGTTGCGTCTTTGGCGTGTATGCCCTGCACGGCGGAAACATGGCTGTGCTTGCCAAGGCCCTGCCGTTTGAGCTGGCCACCATTGGCGGCGCGGCGATCGGCGCCTTCATCGTGAGCAACCAGCCCAAGGTGCTCAAGGCCACCATGGCGGCCATTCCTGCAGCCATCAAGGGTTCCAAATACACCAAGGCACGCTTTATGAGCCTGCTGGCCCTGCTGTACGACCTGCTGCAAAAAGCCCGCAAGGAAGGGCTGATGGCCATTGAAATGGATGTGGAAGAGCCGCAGAACTCCGAAATTTTCCAGAAGTACCCCGATCTGCTGGCCGATCAGCATGTGGTGGAGTTCATGACGGACTATCTGCGCATGATGGTCTCGGGCAATCTGAACTCGCACGAGATCGAGTCGCTGATGGACAACGAAATTGAAGCCCACCACGGCGAAGGTCACCGCGTGGTAGTGGCACTGCAGCGCCTGGCCGGCGCACTGCCTGCCTTCGGTATTGTGGCCGCCGTGCTGGGTGTGGTGAACACCATGGGCTCGGTGGGGCAGCCGCCTTCCGTGCTGGGCGGCATGATTGCCTCGGCACTGGTCGGTACCTTCCTGGGTATCTTGCTGGCCTATGCGCTGGTGGAGCCGCTGGCTGGCCTGATTGAGCAGCGCCACCAGGACGGTGCCAAGGAATTTGAATGCATCAAGTGCACCCTGATTGCCAGCATGCAGGGCTACAACCCACCCACCGCCATTGAATTTGGCCGCAAGGTGCTGTTCTCGACCGAGCGCCCAGGCTTTCTGGAGCTGGAAGAGCACGTCAAGAGGAAATAAGCCATGCCGCCCCCAACCCCACCCGGTGGCGCAGCCGCAGGTGCAGCCAACGAAAAGAAGCTGCAGCCCATCATCATCAAGCGCGCCAAGAAAGGTGACCATGGTCACCATGGCGGCGCGTGGAAGATTGCCTATGCCGACTTCATGACGGCGATGATGGCGTTCTTTCTGCTGATGTGGCTGCTGGGCTCCAGCTCCAAGGGCGAGCTGCAGGGCATTGCCGCCTACTTCAACTCGCCGCTGAAGGTGGCCATGACCGGGGGCGATGGCTCAGGCAACAGCTCCAACATCATTCCCGGTGGCGGCTCGGATCTGTCCAAGATTTACGGCCAGGTCAAGAGCGCAGACGCCGAGCAGAGCGAAACCAACCGCCAGAATATGCGCGAGCAGCGCGCCAGGCAGGATGCGCAGCGCATCAAGGCCTTGCGCGCCAAGATTGACGCCATGGTGGCCAGCAACAGCACGCTGAACGAGTACAAGTCGCAAATCCGCATGGATGTGACGGCTGACGGGCTGCAGATCCAGATCGTGGATGAGCAGAACCGCCCCATGTTCGACATTGGCAGTGCGATGGTGAAGCCGTACATGCGTGACATCCTGCGTGAAATTGGCTCGGCGCTGGGTGGCGTGGAAAACCGCATCAGCCTGGCTGGCCACACGGACGCTGCGCCCTATGGCACAGGCGAGCGGGGCTACAGCAACTGGGAACTGTCAGCAGACCGTGCCAATGCCTCGCGCCGCGAGCTGGTGGCAGCGGGCATGCCCAACGACAAGCTGGCCCGCGTGGTGGGGCTGGCCGATACCGATTTGCTCATTGCCGAAGATCCCCGTGCGCCGCAGAACCGGCGCATCACGATCACGGTGCTGACACAGGAAGCCGAAGAGCGCTTGCTTGGCAAGCGAGCCCCCTCTTCCCAACAGGAGCACAAATTGCCGAAGGAAACACTGGAAAATCCCCTTCCAGCATCACAAACTCCGTGACAATTTGTGAATTAGGACGGCGTTGGTGTTATACATCGACGTCATTCAGAGAATTAGTTTGACCGAAAGGGTCCCCCGTGGCTAACAATGCCCTTCGTTTTTTAATCGTTGACGATTTCTCCACCATGCGCCGCATCGTGCGCAACTTGTTGAAGGAAAGCGGTTTCACTGAAGCGGATGAAGCCGAAGACGGCGTTGCCGCCCTGCACAAGCTGCGCAACAGCAAGTTCGACTTTGTGGTGACAGACATCAACATGCCGAACATGAACGGCTTTCAGCTGCTCACCGAGATCAAGTCCGACGACAAGCTCAAGCACCTGCCCGTGCTGATGGTGACCGCGGAAGCGCGCAAGGAAGACATCGTGGCTGCCGCTCAGGGCGGCGCTGCGGGTTATATCGTCAAGCCCTTTACCAAGGCTACCCTGGAGGAAAAGGTCAACCTGATCTTGAAGAAGGTTGGCTTGAGTTAATCCCATGGACCAAGCAACGCCTCAGAGCACTGCATCCACCCAGGGCATTGGCCAGGGTGATGTGCACAACAAAATCGGCTTGCTCACCCGGCAGCTGCATGACGCCCTGCGCGAGCTGGGCTATGCAGACCGTCTGCGTGATGCCACCGAAGAGTTGCCAGATGCGCAGAACCGACTCTCTTATATTGCGCGCTTGACTGGTGAAGCTGCTGAGAAAGTTTTGACCCTGGTCGATGACGCCAAGGGCCGGCAGACCGACATCGTGGCGCAGACCAAGAAGATGCGCCAGGCGATGATTGCCGACCCGGTGGCAGCCGTGGCCAAGGGCCACATCATGAATTACCTGGAAGACATGGAAAAGTCCACGGAGATCGTGGACAACCAGCTGACAGAGATCATGATGGCCCAGGACTTTCACGATCTGACGGGCCAGGTCATCGCCAAGGTCGTGCATCTGGCCTCCAACCTGGAGCAGCAACTGGTGGAGCTGCTGCTGCTGACCGCACCACAGCTGGCACAAGGAGAGGTGCAGCTGGACCAGGGCGAAGTCAGCGCTGCAGCAGCCATGGCCACCGGCTCTGCCGTGCAGACGGAGCAAGTGGACGACCTGTGGGCTGCGGCTCTGGCCGAGTCCGGCAGTGCACCTGCTGCGGCCCCTGCCGAAGAAAGCAAGCCTGCAGCGCCAGCACACCCCAAGCTGTCCGGCCCCGTGGTCGACCCCAATGCGCAGGATGTGGTGACTTCGCAGTCGCAGGTGGACGAGCTGCTCGCCAGCCTGGGCTTTTAAGCACCATTCACAAAAAAGAGAGCTGGCAGCGCTTGATTTTTAAGCATTTCAGACTGATTTCTATCTGAAAGCCTTGAAAACAGAGCGCAAGCAGCTCTCTTTTTACAAGCATTCCAAGCCTGTCTAACAGATTGCGGCAGCCGCAGCCGCAGCGCTGGGACCTGATAAGCGCCCCCTGTTGCGCGCTTTTCCAGCTTTAGCAATTCCGTGGCTTGCGGACAATGGCATGAGACCAGTCCCTCATGCCGCCATGGAATCGAGCCAAGAAAAATCCCTACCAGCTTCCGAAAGAAAGCTGCAGAAAACCCGCAAGGACGGGCAGACGTCGCGCTCGCGCGACCTCGGCCATCTGGCGGTGCTGGGTGGTGGCTCGCTGATGGTGATTCTGGGTGGCCCCACCTTCATGCAGTACCTGCGCATTGCGACCAGCAATCAGCTGGCATTTGATGCCAGCACCGTGCTCTCGCCCCTGTCCATGCAGGAGCGCCTGGTCGACATGGCCATCGTGGGCGTGATGGGCTGCGTGATTTTTGCGCTGGCTATCAACACCATCTCCATCATTACCACCTTGCTCTCGGGCGGCTGGATCTACAGTCTCAAGCCCATCATGCCGCAGTTCAATCGCATCAACCCGATCTCTGGCCTGGGCAATGTGTTCTCCAAACAGCAGATGGTGACCGCGCTCAAGAACGTGGCGCTGATGCTGATTCTGGCCGCCGTGGGCTGGTTTCATATCCAGTCCGGCATGCTGCACCTGTCCACCCTGCCTGCACTGGGCGGCCCTGCTGCGCTGGCTGACATGGGCAACTGGATTGTCCAGGGCATGATCATGCTGCTGATCGTGGTCTTTGCCACCGCCTTGATTGATGTGCCGCTGCAGCGCTTTCTGTTCCTGCAGCGCCTGCGCATGAGCCACCAGGAAGTCAAGCAGGAACACAAGGAATCCGAAGGCAGCCCTGAACTCAAGGGCAAGATTCGCCAGAAGCAGCGCGAGATTGCCCAGCGCGCCAGCATTACTGCCGTGCCCAAGGCGGACTTTGTGGTCACCAACCCTACGCACTACGCCGTGGCCCTGCGCTATGACGATGCCACCATGGCAGCCCCTCAGGTGGTGGCCATGGGCGCTGACCTGATTGCGCTGAAGATTCGTGAAGTGGCCAAGGCCCACCAGATTCCGGTGCTGGAGTCTCCCATGCTGGCGCGTGCCTTGTACGCCCATGCCGAGATTGACCAGCCCATTCCATCCACGCTGTATACCGCTGTGGCCCAGGTCCTGGCCTATGTCTATCGCCTCAAGGCAGCCATCAGCGGCCAGGGCCCTGCACCGGGCGAGCTGGTGCAGCCCCATGTCCCCCCGGAGCTGGACCCCCACTCCAAGCGCGCGGCTGGCACCAAGTGATTACGTGAAAGAAAGCACTGCACCATGAGCACTGCACTCCTGAAGAACCTCCAAAACTGGAACTCCAAGCACGGCATGGGGATCCAGAATCTGGCTGCACCCATGCTGGTCATTGCCATCCTGGCCCTGATGGTGCTGCCCATGCCACCATGGCTGCTGGACACCTTCTTCACGCTGAACATCGCCACCGCGCTGATGGTGATGATGATTGCCGCCTACATGGTCAAGCCGCTGGACTTTGCGGCTTTCCCCTCGGTGCTGCTGCTCACCACCCTGATGCGCCTGTCGCTGAACGTGGCCTCCACCCGCGTGGTGCTGCTGGAAGGCCACACCGGCCCCGGCGCAGCTGGTCAGGTGATTGAGTCCTTTGGCCACTTTCTGATTGGCGGCAACTTTGCCGTGGGTCTGATCGTGTTTGCCATTCTGGTGGTGATCAACTTTGTGGTGATTACCAAGGGTGCAGAGCGTATTGCCGAAGTGTCGGCCCGCTTTACCCTGGACGCCATGCCCGGCAAGCAGATGGCCGTGGACGCCGATCTGAACGCCGGCCTGATTGATGAAGCAGAAGCCAAGCGCCGCCGCGCAGAAGTGCAGGAAGAGGCGAACTTCTTCGGCTCCATGGACGGTGCCTCCAAGTTTGTGCGTGGCGACGCCATGGCCGGCATCCTGATTCTGATCATCACCATCGTGGGCGGTTTCATCATCGGCATGGCCCAGCACGGCATGAGCGCCAGCGATGCGGCCAACAGCTACATTCTGCTGTCCGTGGGTGATGCGCTGGTGGCACAGATTCCTGCACTGCTGATCTCGGTGGCATCGGCCATGGTGATCTCGCGCGTGGGCAAGGACAACGACACCGGCAAGCAGATTGCCAACCAGATGCTCAGCTCGCCCCGCGCGCTGGCCATTACCTCGGCCATTCTGATCATGCTGGGCCTGATCCCCAACATGCCCCACACCGTCTTCCTGACCATAGGCGCCCTGTTTGGCTATGGCGCGTGGACGGTCTACCGCAAGGGCCAGAAGAAGGAAATGGCCGCCAAGGCGGGCAACGGCAGCGAAGCGCCTGCTGCCAACCCCGGCGCCCTGCCTGCACCCCAGCAGGACTCTGAAGCCACCTGGGATGACCTGCAGCCCGTGGACCTGCTGGGCCTGGAGCTGGGCTACCGCCTGATCGCGCTGGTGGACAAGAAGCGCCAGGGCGACCTGCTGACCCGCATCAAGGGCGTGCGCCGCAAGTTTGCACAGGAAGTGGGCTTTCTGCCGCCTGCCGTGCACGTGCGTGACAACCTCGAACTCAAGCCCAGCGCCTACCGCATCACCCTGCGTGGCGTGATGGTGGGTGAAGGCGAAGCCTTCCCCGGCATGTACCTGGCCATCAACCCCGGTGGCATCACCACGCCGCTGATTGGCACGCCCACCACCGACCCTGCGTTCGGTCTGCCTGCCCACTGGATCGATGAACGCCAGAAGGAAGCGGCACAAATGGCCGGTTTTACGGTCGTTGATTCGGAAACTGTGATGGCGACACATTTGTCACACTTGATGCAAATGCACGCCGCCAAGCTGCTCAGCCGTAATGAGGTGCAGCAGCTGGTGGATCACGTGGCCAAGTCCGCTCCGAAGTTGATTGAAGAAGTGATTCCCAAGATGGTGTCCATCACCGTGTTCCAGAAAGTCCTGCAGCTGCTGCTGGAGGATGCTGTGCACATCCGTGACATCCGCACCATCATCGAAACCCTGGCTGAAAACGCCGCTTCGACACAAGACCCTGCGGAACTGGCCCGTCGTGTACGTATTGCGCTGGCTCCTGCCATCGTGCAGCAGATCTACGGCCCCACCCGTGAGCTCAATGTGATTGCCATCGAGCCCGGTCTGGAACGTCTGCTGATGCAAGCGCTCTCGAATCCTCAGGCTCCTTCGCTGGACCCTGGCGTCGCCGATGTGCTGACCCAGCGTGCCGCCGAAGTGGCCAACAAGCAGGAAGAGCTGGGCATGCCCGCCTGCCTGCTGGTGCCCGACGCCATTCGTAACCCTATTGCGCGCTTGGTGCGCCGTGCTGCTCCGCGCCTGCAGGTGCTGGCACACAGCGAGATCCCTGAGACCCACACCATCCGCATCGGCCCCATTCTTAAAGGTGCAAACGCATGAACATCCAACGCTTCATAGCCCCAACTTCTCGTGAGGCCCTGGACAAGGCGCGTGCCGTTTTTGGTGAGAACACCCTGATCCTGTCCAACCGCCCCACCGCCAATGGTGTGGAAGTCATGGCGACTTCGGAGGACGTGCTGGACCAGGGCTCGACCACCAGCCCCGGTCTGCGCGCTGCCATTCAGGCACGCGAGGCGGATGAGACCCGTGCCCCCAAACCAAGCACCAAGCCGCCCATGCCGCTGGAGACGCTGCTCAAGCAAAGCAGCCCTGCACCCAAGGCCAACCCTCGCCAGACGGTTGCGGAAGACACCGAGCAGCTGGCCATGAGCACGCTGTCCTTCCAGAACTATGTGCGCGAGCGCATGCTGCGCCGTCGCAATGAAGAGCTGAGCGGGGAGCTGTCTCCTGAATCCCTGCCCACGTTTGCGCGCAAGAAGCAGGCCATGGCTGCACGCGAGCATGCCCCCATGTCCAGCAGCCCTGCCGTGGTCAAGCACAACCCCCTGCGCGGCCTGGCCGTAGATCTGACTGCGGAGATGGCCTCCAAGGCCAGCGCACCCGCCGTGGCTGCACCTGCGCTGATGAACGAGCTGCAATCCGTCAAGGACCTGATTGAAGAACGCTTCAACACCCTGACCTGGATGAACCAGACCCGCGCCAACCCGCTGCACAGCAACATGATGCTCAAGCTGCTGCGTGCTGGCTACTCGCCCGCGCTGTCGCGCGCCATCATGGAGCACCTGCCCCAGGAAACCGGCCCGGCGGACGCCATGAAGTGGCTGGTACAGGTGCTGGAGCGCAATCTGCGCACCGACAGCGCCGATGCACCCATCTGGGAAAAGGGCGGCGTCTTCGCACTGGTGGGCTCCACCGGCGTGGGCAAGACCACCACGGCTGCCAAGCTGGCCGCCCTGTGCGCGGCCAAGCATGGCCCCAACAGCGTGGGCCTGATCACGCTGGACACCTACCGCGTGGGCGGCCATGACCAGCTGCGCGCCTATGGCCGCATGCTCGGCGTGGTGGCCCACCTGGCGCATGACAAGGCTGCGCTGCAGGACCTGCTGGGCCTGCTGGCTGGCAAGAAGATGGTCATCATCGACACCACCGGCGTGGCACCGCGCGACCCTCGCAAGGACGACATTCTGGAAGTGCTGAACCTGCCCGGCATCCAGCACCTGCTGGTGGCCAATGCCGGTGCACACGGTGACACGCTGGACGAAGCCCTGGCCGCCTTCAAGCGCGTAGGCTGCAAGCAGGCCATCCTCTCCAAGGTGGATGAGGCCGTGAAGCTGGCCCCTGCACTGGATGCACTGATCCGCCACCAGTTGGTGCTGCGCGGCATCACCAACGGCCAGCGCGTGCCCGAAGACCTGACACGCGCACAGGCCAGCGACCTGGTGGCCACCTCCATGCGTGCGCACACCAAGTCGGCCTTCGACCCTTCGACGCTGGACATGGAGTTCTACTTCACCGATTCTTCTCTGGCTCGTTCTGCACACGGAGCACTGCATGCTTGAACGCGTTTGGCACCAAGGTACAGGCTTACACTGGCAAGGCGCGCAGTCGTCGCTGCGTGTGCTGCCCGTGGTGCCATCCGGCGACGCCGCAGACGCCGCCGCGCTGTGGATGGCCTGCGCGCACCTGCAGCAGCAGGGCTACCCTGTGGTGGTGCTGGACGGCACCGAGCGGGAAACACCGGCCAGCCCCGGCCTGCAGGACATGCTGCAGCCCCGCCAGGGCTATGCCTTCACCACACTGGCTGCTGACCTGAGCAACCCCGCCAGTGTGGCCACCCTGCCTGCTGCATGCGGGCTGGTACAGCTGCAGCACAAGGCAGCCACCACAGGTGAGCGCCCCATGGATCTGCTCTACCGCTATGTGCGCAACTTTGCGCTGGTAGTGCTGTGGGCACCAGCGCCGCTGCTCGCAGGCATGCTGCACGGCAGCACCCGCTCTGCCATACAGCTGGTTCCCTCGCAGTCACGCAATGTGGTGAGCAGCTACCGCGCACTCAAACAACTGTTCATGGACACGGGCCACATGCCTCGCCTGGTGGCACTGCGTCCTGCAGACTACGGGCTGGACACTGTGCTCAAATCCGTCTCGCAATGCGCCATGCGCCATCTGCATGCAGAGCCGCTGTGCGAGCAGTTTGACCCGCTGGACAGCCGCCAGCTGCAGCGCTGGGCGCTGCGCTGCCTGGAGCATTCAGAACCCGTGCAGGCCCCGCAAGGCATGGCGATCGCCGGGGCTGCGCCCTCTTCTTCGTCCGCCGTGTGGAGTCACTGAGTTCATGTACACCGCCCATGGCCACCTGGATCGCGATGCGCTGATTCGCCAGCATGCCCCGCTGGTGCGCCGCATTGCGCAACACATGATCGCCAAGCTGCCCCCGAACGTGGAGCTGGATGACCTCATCCAGGTGGGCATGATCGGCCTGGCTGACGCGCTCTCGCGCTATGAATCCAGCCAGGGCGTGCAGTTTGAAACCTTTGCCAGCCAGCGCATCCGCGGTGCCATGCTGGACGAGCTGCGCGACAACGACTGGATGAGCCGCAGCTCCCGCAAGGGCCAGAAAGACATTGAACGCGCCATCCACAAGCTGGAGCAGGAGCTGGGCCGCGCGCCCAAGGAATCGGAAATTGCCGAATCCATGGACATGCCGCTGGACGAGTACCAGTCTCTGCTGGGCAAGGTGCGCGGCGCCCAGCTGATCTACCTGGAAGACATCTCTCCCAGCGACGATGAAGGCGAAAGCTTTCTGGACCGCTTTGTGGCCGACACCGATGCCGACCCGTTCGCCATCCTGCGCGATGTGCGCCTGCGTGAGGCTCTGGTGGCCGCCATCGAACACCTGCCCGAGCGCGAGCAGTACGTCATGGCCATGTACTACGAGCACGAGATGAACCTCAAGGAAATTGCCGCCGTGCTCAATGTGACGGAATCGCGTGTGTGCCAGCTGCACAGCCAGGCCATTGCCCGCCTGCGCACCAAGATGCGGGCGCACTGAAGCAGTTAAAGCCGTCATCGCTCCCAAAACAAAAGCGCCACACGGGCGCTTTTTTGTTTTTTGATAGCTGCTGGCGCTTGATTTACAAGGAATTCACAGCGATATATATGTGAAAGCCTTACTTGATAAGCGCAAGCCGCTATAGAAACCAGTTAACCACTGATGTGATACATGCGCGCCACAGAGGCTGCAGCGCCGGGCTTGCTGCTGCCGCCGTAGGTGAAGTTCATGGACTGCTCGGGCAGCAGCGTGGCCAGCTGCTGGGACGTCATGGCCGTCATCTTGGCCATATGGCCACGCATTTGTGTCATGCGCTGTGACAGGGCCTGCATGCGCGCCACGTTCTGTTCGGTGAACTGCTCCTGGCCAAAGCGTGGGGCCAGGCCTGCAAAGGCTTCCATGCCCTGGCGCAGCTGCGTGACGGCCTGTTCCGTCAGTTCGGGCTGGTTTTTCTGAATGCAGGCATTGACCAGGTCGATCATGCCTTCGATTTGGTCCAGAGCTTCGCTAAGTTGCATGGCTGATGGTGCGTTGGAGCGGTAAAAACGGAATCTGGGCGCTGATCACCAGTATGGCCGAAGGTCGGAAGGCCAGTACCGGCGCACAGCGCCCAGTCACAAGAGCATCAGATGCGTGCGCCGCCCAGCAGGGCAGAGGCATCAATCAGCAGCGTGTCGGCGATCACGCCTGCGTTGACTTTGAAGGTGCCATTGGCAATGGCTTCGCGAATGGCGTTGACCTTGGCCATGTCGATGTCCGAAGAAGACTTGGCGTTCTGATCCAGCGTGCGCACGGAACTGGAGACCGTGACAGGCACGCCAGCCGCATTGCTGCGTGCCTGGTGCACCACCTCGCTGGCAGTGCCACTCTTGCTTTGCTGGGTTTGCTGAGTAGCTTGCTGTTGCAGCTTGGCTGCCAGCATTTCTACGTTGGTGTTTTGTCCGACCTTCATGTGTTTACTCCAATTTCCCGCTCTCGGGCTCTGTAGCCTAGCTATCGGCCTTTGTAACGAAAACTTTAGGATTTTCTTTCAAAAGCACTTGTTTCACTGTGCAACCAGCACTTCACCCTGCGCATTGACGGTGCCAATCACCGTGCGGCCATTGTCCATACGCACACGCACGCTCTCACCCACGGAGCCTCCCTGCAGGGCCTTGCCCGAGGAAGTCACCTGAAAACCTGCGCCCTGCACCAGCACCTTGACGCCAGCACCCGCCTTGAACAGCTCAGGCGCCTTGACCATGGTCTGACGCAGTGCCATGCCTGCGGTGAGGTTGCGCACGGCGGTCTTGCCCACCCAGTCATCCGGCAGCGCAATGATGGCATGAGGCGATTCGGCCCAGTCCACCTCGCTTTGCATGGCGTGGTTCATGGTGAGCGGCTCGCCCATGTTCACATTTTGCGTCAGCACCCAGGCGGGGCCAAAGGCCTTCACCGTCACAGGCACGAACACGTTCCAGGGCCTGTCTCCTTCCACGCAGCGCACGCCAATGCGGGTGCGCCCCCACAGCTTGCTGCCACTGGGCAGATAGGGCTCCATGCGCAGGCAAGGTGCCAGATTCAGACGCGGGTCCAGCTTGCCGACCTGCACCTCCATGCGCAAAGGCATGGTCTGCTGCATCTCGCTTTGCGCCAGCGCGTTGTGCACCCACTGGTCGCTGAGGTCCGTCAGGCTTTCCTGCGCAGCTGCCACGCCACTGGCTGCCAGCAATGCAGCCACAGAGCAACGCAGCGCAGCGCGTGCCGTTTGAGCAGACAGTGAAAAGGCATTTTTTCGCATAGCAGGCACTGTAGAGCCCTCCCGGTTTTTTGAACCGCCGAAATGCACAGGCATCCACGCTTTCTTTCCACTTTAGAAAAAACGCGTGCTTTTCATAATCGCTGCACGCACCAAAGTCCCATCCCGGAACGGTGGTGCATGGTCTTTCTGTTTTATCGACTGCAAGGAATCACATGCTCAACAAAATGACCGGCGGCTTGAATTTCCACAGCGACGCTCTGCTGTTGCGCGCAGAACGCCAACGTGTGATTTCCAGCAACATCGCCAACGCAGACACACCAGGCTATGTGGCCCGTGACTTCAATTTCGCCAAGACGCTCAAGGCAGCGCAGGGCGAAAACGGCACCGTGCGCAAGGCCCTGCAGGCTGCCAGCACCAGCCACCCCGAGCACATGCCACTGCCCACCGAAAAATTTGGCACAGACGGCAAGGGCCCGCTGGCCTATGCCCTGTCCTCCCAGCCCAGCCTGGACAACAACACCGTGGATCTGGACCGTGAGCGCGCCAACTTTGTGGACAACGCCGTGCGCTATGAAGCCACGCTGCGTTTCCTCAACGGGCATTCCAAGACCATGCTCAGCGCCATCACCGGCCAATAAGCACTGACGAACAAGGAGTTCCGCCATGTCCATGTTTTCCATTTTCAGCGTCTCTGGCAGTGCCATCAGCGCGCAATCGCAGCGCCTGAACGTGGTGGCCTCCAACCTGGCCAACGTCGACGCCGTTGCAGGCCCTGATGGTGAGTCCTACAAGGCCCGCCAGGTCGTGTTCCAGACTGCACCCATGGGACCCGAAGGCTCTGCCGGCGTGAAGGTCAAGGACATCACCGAAGACAACACCCCCGGCCGCCGCGTGCACAACCCTGAGCACCCGCTGGCCGATGAACAAGGCTATGTGATCCACTCCAACGTCAATGCCGTGGAGGAAATGGTCAACATGATTTCGGCTTCCCGTTCCTACCAGAACAACGTGGAAGTCATGAACACGGCCAAATCGCTGCTGCTCAAGACGCTGCAGCTGGGTCAGTAAAGCTGCACGGAAAGTAGGCCAACATGATTTCTGGCGTCAACAACACCAGCGCCGCGCTGAACCAGAGCGCCAAGTCCTCGGGCACCGATGCGCAGTCCATGCAGGATCAGTTTCTGACCCTGCTGGTGGCCCAGTTGCAGAACCAGGACCCCACCAACCCCATGGACAACGCACAGATGACCTCGCAGATGGCGCAGATCAGCACCGTCAGCGGCATCGAAAAGCTCAACGACACCGTGCAGAGCGTGACCAGCCAGTTCGCTTCCATGCAGATGCTGCAGGGTGCGACCATGATTGGCCACACCGTGCTGTCCGAAGGCAATGCGCTGAACCTGACCGACAAGGGCCAGGGCTCGGCCGCTTTCGACCTGGAAGGCTCGGCGGCCAATGTCACCGTGACCATCACCACCGCCGGCGGTCAGCTGGTGGACACCATGGAGCTGGGCTCTGCGGCTGCAGGCCGTAACTACTTCACCTGGGACGGCAGCAACTACAACGGCGACACCAGCAATCTGCGCTTCAAGGTCAGCGCCAGCAATGGCGATGCAGCCGTCAAGGCGACCACGCTGTCGCCCAATGCCGTCGTGGCCACCAGCATTGCCAATGGCTCGCTCATGCTGGAACTGGCGAACGGCCAAAGCATTAACTACAACAGCGTCAAGGCTGTGTTCTGAATTCACAGGAGCTAATCATGGGTTTCCATCACGGTCTGTCCGGTCTGAATGCCTCCAGCAAAAGCCTGGACGTCATTGGCCACAACATCGCCAACAGCAACACCGTCGGCTTCAAGTCCTCGCGCGCAGAGTTCAATGAAATGGTCGCCAGCGCCATGGGCGCTTCCAGCAATAACAACACCGGCATCGGTGTAAGCGTTGCAGCCGTGGCCCAGCAGTTCAGCCAGGGCGTGATCACGCCCTCCAGCAATGGTCTGGACATGGCCATCAATGGTGATGGCTTCTTTATTGTGCAGACCCCCAGCGGCACGGCTTACACCCGCAATGGTGCGTTCCAGCTCGACAAGAACGGTTTTCTGCAAAGCGCCAATGGCGACATGGTGATGGGCTACACCATCGACCCCGACACCGGCGTGCGCAGCAGCACCACGCTGACCAACATCTCCTTCCCCACGGGTGCCCCCATTGCCGCCAAGCAGACCAGCAAGGTCACGGCCGTGATGAATCTGGATGCGCGTGCCGAGATCGCAGGCCCCACGCACAACCGCGCCACCTATGGCACATCGGTGGAAGTATTCGACAGCCTGGGCGCCCCCCATGCCGTGTCCATCTACGCTGAAAAGTCGGACATTGGCGAGTGGAAGCTCTACGACAGCCTGACCGGCACCACCGAGATCGGTACCGTCAAGTTCGATGCAGACGGCAAGCTGGCCAGCATGACCCCCTCTCCCCTGAAGGTCACGGTCAACCCCACCACCGGCGCACATGCTCCCTTTGATGTGCAGCTGGACCTGAGCAGCATCACGCAGTACGGCACGGCTTTCTCCGTGGCACGTCTGAGCCAGGACGGCTATGCCTCCGGCGAGCTGACCGCCGTGAACGTCGCTGCCGACGGCACGCTGCTGGCCTCCTACTCCAACGGCATCACACGCCCCGAAGCACAGGTGGCACTGGCACGCTTTACCAATGCACAGGGCCTGCAGCCCAGCGGCAACAACAACTGGATGCAGTCCAACGACTCTGGCCCCGCCATCGTGGGTACGGCCGACAGCGGCAGCTTCGGCACCATCCAGGGCAGTGCCCTGGAAGAGTCCAACGTAGACCTGACTGCCCAGCTGGTCAACATGATGACCGCACAGCGCGCCTACCAGGCCAACGCCCAGACCATCAAGACGCAGGACCAGGTCTTCTCGACCCTGGTGAACCTGCGCTAAGCACCGCACTGAATACGCGCTTTTAGGGGTTTGCAATGGACCGCATCATCTACACCACCATGACCGGCGCCAACGCCGCTGCTCAGCGGCAGGCGGTGCTGTCGAACAACCTGGCCAATGTCTCGACCACGGGCTTCCGTGCAGAGCTGAGCACCTTCCGCTCAGTGCCACTGCAGGGCCAGGGCTCCACCACGCGCGTGTTCGGTCTGGATGCGACCTCCGGCCACCTCGAGCAGGCCGGCCCCGCCATCACCACCGGCAAGAACACCGACCTGATGGTGCGTGGCAATGCCTGGTTCACCGTGCAGGGGCTGGACGGTCTGGAGGCCTACACCCGCAACGGCGCACTGGAAGTCACAGCCGAAGGTCAGCTGGTAACCGCCAACGGCCTGGCTGTGCTCAGCGAAGCCGGCGCCCCCATTGATGTGCCACAGAACGCACGCATCAGCTTTGGCGGCGATGGCACGGTGGTCGCCACCCTCGATGGGCAGGACCCCATCAACATTGGCCGCCTCAAGCTGGTGACCCCCAATGCAGAGCAACCTCTGCAGCGCGGCGATGACGGCCTGTTCCGCTCCGCACAAGGTGATCTGCCAGCCGACGCCAACGCCACCGTGGTGGCCGGTGCGCTGGAAGGCTCCAACGTCAATGCGGTGGAAGCCATGGTCGGCATGATTGCCGCCTCGCGCCAGTTCGAGCAGCAGATGAAGCTGCTGACCACCGCTGAAAACAATGACAAGACGGCCAGCCAGCTGCTGAGCCTCAACGGCTAAGCCGTGATGTAACGCATTAGCGAAGGAAACTTCACCATGATGAATTCTCTGTGGATTGCCAAGACCGGCATGTCTGCCCAGCAGACCAAGATGGACGTGGTCTCGCACAACCTGTCCAACGTCTCCACCACCGGCTACAAGCGCCAGAACGCGGTTTTTGAAGACCTGATCTACCAGAACCTGCGTCAGGTGGGCGCCCCTGCCGACGAGCAGAACAACCTGCCCACCGGCATGCACCTGGGCCTGGGTGTGCGTACCGTGGCCACGACCCGCAACTTCCAGCAGGGCACGCCCACCGAAACTGGCAAGGACCTGGATGTGGCCATCAGCGGTGATGGCTTCTTCCAGATTCAGATGCCCGATGGCACCACGGCCTACACGCGTGATGGCACATTCAGCAAGGATGCCAACGGCCAGCTCGTGACCTCCGGCGGCTATCCACTGCTGGACGGCATCACCGTGCCTGCCGATGCCGTAAAGCTGAGCATCAGCAAGACCGGTATCGTGGCCGTGACCACCACGGGCAACCCCATCCCCACACAGATCGGTCAGCTCAACACGGCATCGTTCATCAATCCAGCAGGTCTGGAGCCCATTGGTGAGAACCTGTACCGTGAAAGCGCCGCCTCCGGCGCACCCCAGACTGGCACACCCGGCACCAACAATCTGGGCACGGTGATGCAAGGCTTTCTGGAGTCCTCCAACGTGAACGTGGTGGAAGAGCTGGTCAACATGATCCAGACCCAGCGCGCCTATGAGATGAACTCCAAGGCCATCTCCACCAGCGACCAGATGCTGGCCAAGCTGTCGCAGCTGTAACTCATCTTTTAGAAGCGCCTTGCGCTGGATATTCAAAGGTTTCAATATAAAAACTATCTGAAACCCTTGAAATTCAAGCGATAGCCGCTTCTGTTTTCATATTTGCCGGAGCGTTTATGCCTGCCTCAGTCCGCCGCATCTCTGCATTGCCTGCCTTGCCCCGTCTGCCCCGCTATGCGCTGTGGAGTGCGGCCAGCGTGCTGGCCAGCGGCTGCGCGTTCAACGAACCACCGCCCGTAGACCTGCACGCCCAGACCCAGCCGCTGCCAGCCACGGCCATTACCACGCCCCAGCCGCAGCAGCAGGCCACCGGCGGTCTGTTTCAGGCCAACCGCTATCGCCCACCTTTTGAAAGCCGCCGTGCCCGCCTTGTGGGGGATCTGGTGACGATTCAGATTGCTGAGAAGGTCACGGCCAGCCAGCAGTCTTCATCGACGGTCAACCGCGACAGCTCCATCGGCGCAGGCATTACGGAATTCCCCTTCGCGACGGGCGGTGCGCTCAACACCATCCAGAACGCAGGCAAGCTGGGCATGGGCAGCAATGCCGATTTCCAGGGCGGCGGTGGCACGACCAGCGCCAATACCTTTGCAGGCTCCATCACTGCCACCGTGGTGGAGGTGCTGCCCAATGGCCACCTGCTGGTCACCGGCGAAAAACAGGTGGGCGTGAATCAGAACGTCGATGTGCTGCGCTTTACCGGCACGGTAGACCCCTATCTGCTGGGCCCCAACAGCATCATCAGCTCGACCCAGGTGGCGAATGTGCGCGTGGAGTCGCGCGGCCGTGGTCAGCAGAATTCAGCGCAGGCAATTGGCTGGTTGTCGCGCTTCTTTTTGAGCTTTATCCCTTTCTAAAGATCACCAGAATTGGGCAGTATGAAAGTACTGTCCACCCTCTCCACATTCCGCGCCGCGCACATGGCGCTGGCGCTGCTCGCAGCCAGCTGCTGCCTGCTGGCCACTCCAGCGCACGCACTGCGCATCAAGGAAGTGGCTTCGGTACAGGGCGTACGCTCGAACCAGTTGACCGGCTATGGTCTGGTCGTCGGCCTGGATGGCACGGGCGATCAGACCACGCAGATGCCCTACACCACCCAGACGCTGTCGAACTACCTGCAGCAAATGGGCATCACGCTGCCAGCGACCGCCAACACCAACAACCTGCAGCTCAAGAACGTGGCAGCCGTGATCGTCACCGCCGAGCTGCCCGCCTTTGCCCAGCCGGGGCAGTTCATCGATGTGAACGTCTCCTCCATGGGCAATGCCAAGTCGCTCAAGGGCGGCACGCTGATCACCACCCCGCTGCGCGGTGCTGACGGTGAAATCTATGCACTGGCCCAGGGCAACCTCATCGTGGGTGGCGCAGGCGCTGCACAGGGCGGCTCCAAGGTACAGATCAACCACCTGAGCGCAGGCCGCATCCCCCAGGGTGGTCAGGTCGAACGTGCCGTGCCCAACCCGCTCAATGAGGGCGACACCATCAAGCTGGGCCTGAACCAGACCGACTTTCTGACCGCCAATCAGGTGGTCAATGCCATCAACAACCGCCACGGCATGGGCACTGCCATGGCGCTGGACGGCCGCACGGTGGAAGTACGCGCCCCTGTGAACCCTGGCGCACGCGTGAGCTTTCTGGCAGACATTCAGGAGCTGAATCTGCCCATCAACAAGCCAGCGGCCAAGGTGGTCATCAACGCGCGCACGGGCTCCATCGTCATGAACCAGGCCGTCACGCTCGGCCCCTGCGCCATTGCCCACGGCAATCTGGCCGTGACCATTGAGTCCACCCCCGTCATCAGCCAGCCCGGCGCCTTCTCGCAAGGCCAGACCGTGGTGGCAGAAAAGACCAATATCAATGTGACGCAGGAGCCTGGAAAGATCGTCAGCGTGCCCTCTTCGCCGCAGCTGACGGACGTGGTCCGTTCGCTGAACGCGCTGGGCGCAACCCCTCAGGACCTGCTGGCCATCTTGCAAGCCATCAAGGCTGCAGGCGCACTGAATGCCGAGTTGGAGGTGATATGAGCATGTCGCTGGGTGCCAGTCAGGCGCTGGCCACCGATATCAATTCACTCAACAGCCTGAAGAACCAGGCCAATGCCAGCAACCCGCAGGCCGCCCGTGAGGCGGCCAAGCAGCTGGAGTCGCTGTTCATGCACGAGATGATCAAGAGCATGCGACAGGCCACCATGAAAAGCGGCCTGCTGGACAACGACAGCTCGCAGTTGGCGGACTCCATGCTGGACCAGCAGTTTTCGGTCTCCATGTCCGGCCTGCCCGGTGGGCTGACCGATGCCATCACCGCGCAGATTGCCCGCTCCATGGGCATGGACCCCGCAGAAGCCGGCGTGAGCAGCACAGCAGGCATTGGTGGCAGTGAGCGCAGCTTCAGCATTCCCTCGACCATGAGCTTTGCCAGCCGCAGCGCACGCTATCCCGGCCTGAGTGGCAGCACTCCGATCGGTGGCCCGACAGCGTTTCTGGATGCCTATGCGCCCTCACCCAAGGGGCGCGAGCAGTTTGTGCAGGCGCACGGTGCAGCAGCCGAGCGCGTGGCGCGCGAAAGCGGCATCCCCGCCAGCTACATGCTGGGCCAGGCCGGCCATGAAACCGGCTGGGGACGCAGCGAAATTCGCGGCGACAACGGCAGCAACTCCTTCAACCTGTTCGGCATCAAGGCGGGCGGCAGCTGGAGCGGCAAGGTCGCAGAAATCACCACCACGGAATACATCGACGGCATTCCCCGCAAGGTCAAGGCCAAGTTCCGCGCCTACAACTCCTACGAGGAGTCGTTCCGCGACTATGCCCGCCTGATCAAGGAAAGCCCGCGTTACGCCAAAGCCATGCAAAGCACTGGCAGCGCCACGGCCTATGCCAGCGCGCTCCAGCAGGCAGGCTACGCCACCGATCCGCTCTACGCCAGCAAGCTCTCGCGCGCCATCCAGAGCGTGCAGGCTGTGCAGCAAGGCACACAAGGTTGAGAAGATTTAGAAAGATTCGCACATGAGCTTAATGAATGTCGGCGTCTCCGCACTGGTCGCCAACCAACAGGCACTGACCACCACGGGTCACAACATCGCCAACGTCAACTCTGCCGGATATTCGCGCCAGACTGTGGCAACCAAAGCCTTGGTTGGCCAAAACATGGGCACAGGCTTTGTCGGCAAAGGCGTGCAGGTTGCGACCATCATGCGCAACTACAACGAGCTGCTGGGCAAGCAATCCAATGCGGCCAATGCAGCCAGCTCCGCAGACGCTATCCGCTACCAGTCGCTGATGCAGATGCAGGACATTTACTCCGGCGGCGATGGCAGCCTGGGTGCAGCCATCAACGACATGATGAATGCCTTTGCCGATGTGGAGTCTGCCCCCGCAGACGGCACGGCCCGCAACACCGTGCTCACCCGCATGAATGAGCTGGCTGCGCGCTTTCGCTCGGCTTCGGCCACGCTGCAGGAGCTGGACTATTCCACCAAGCAGCAGCTGCAGAACAACGTCATTCTGGTCAACGATCTGGCACGCCAGGTCGCCAGCCTGAATGGTCAGATTGCCCGCTCTCTGGCCAGCGGCCACCAGCCCAACGATCTGCTGGATGCACGTGACCAGCTGGTGCGCGAGATCAACCAGTACATCCAGACCAGCCAGGTGGAAGCCGATGACGGCTCCATCAGCCTGTTCGTGGGGGGCAGCCAGGCGCTGGTGCTCGGTGCCAGCACGGGCCAGCTCAGCGTGGACGAGACCAAGGAATACCCGGGCAGCCAGAAGCTGTCGCTGTATTTCAGCCAGCCCAACGGGCAGGAAGTGGAACTCAAGCCAGCCATGGTCGCAGGCGGAGAAATTGCCGGTCTGCTGTCCTTTAACAATGACGATCTGGTGGTGGGCCGCAACCTGCTGGGCCGTCTGGCACTGGCCATTGGCTCCGAGCTGAACCAGCAAAACCGACTGGGCCTGACACTGTCGGGCAACTATGGTTCCGACCTGTTTGCCCTCACCCTGCAAACCTATGGCACCAGCAACATCACCGGCTATGACAACGCCCTGGATGGCCAGCGTGGCAGCGCCAGCGTGGTGGATTCGCAAAAGCTCGTGGCCTCGGACTACCAGCTGCAGTTTGGCCCCGGCAACAGCGCTACCCTGATCCGCCTGTCCGATGGGCAAAAGACCACGATCGACAATGTCGACGCAGGCATCGACCTCACCGTAGACGGTCTGAAGTTCGAAGTACCCGCAGGCATTGCCACGAATGCGCAGGTCGGCCAGAGCATTCTGTTCCAGCCTTTCAGCATTGCGGCCGATGAAATCCAGGCACTGGTCTTCAACCCCAACGATCTGGCGGTCTCCAGCGCACTCAGCGCCAGCATCAGCCCCACCAATACCGGCACGCTGCAGCTGAGCAGTGTGCAGGCCCGTGATCTGGGCAAGCTGGCAACCACCGTGGGCGGCGTGGACACCACGGTCTACACCCAGATTCCCGCCAAGGATGCACCAGCCACCATCCGCTTCACCGACGATGCTGGCAGCTACGAAGTGAGCTACCGCATCTGGAATGACACCAGCAAGTCCTGGGAGCAGCAAACCGCCTCCGGCACTTACACCTCGGGCCAGCCTATCAGCGTAGCGAGCTGGAGCATCACCATGACCGGCACGCCCAAGCAGGGCGATACGGTCAGCGTGGGCAACGCTCTGGATCTGGATGAAGGCTTCAAGCTCAACGCGGGCAACGCCTCGGCCTTCCTGGGCCTGCGTGACGCCAAGATTTTTGACGGCGGCACTGCACTGGGTGACGGTTTCTCCTCGGCCATGGCCGTGATTGGCACTCGCACACAAAGCGCGCAGTACGCCGCACAGCTGTCGGAAACCGTGGCTGCCAATCTGGATGCGGACCGGACCGCCGTCTCGGGCGTGAATCTGGACGAAGAGGCCGCACGTCTGCTGCAGTACCAGCAGGCCTACCAGGCATCGGCCAAGATCATTCAGACCGCGCAGAGCCTGTTCGACAGCCTGCTCAACACCATGCGCTAATCGGCCTGTCCACTAGGAGCACACCATGAGCATTTCTCGCTTCGGTACATCCCACATGTACGACCGGACCATCCGCAACATCGGCAAACAACAGGCCGAACTGGCCAGCCAGATGGAACATGCCTCGGCCGGCAAACGCGTGATTCGCGCCAGCGACGACCCTGTGGCCGCCGCGCAGGCCGAGCGTGCACGCACCCGTCTGAGCCGCATTGAAACGGACCAGCGCCAGCTCGAAGCCCAGAAGGCCACCATCACCTATGCGGAATCGACGCTGGGTGAAATCAACGGTGCCATGCAGGACTTCCGTGGTCTGCTGGTGCAGGCTGGCAACGGCTCCTACAACCAGACACAGCGCGACACCCTGGTCGAGCAGCTGCAAAGCCTGCGCAAGCAGATCCTGAACTACGTCAACCGCACGGACAGCAACGGCCTGCCCCTGTTCCGTGGTCTGGACACCAATGCCAACCAGCCATTCCCCAATGGCGGGCTCGGCATCCAGACCGGCCAGACCAACAGCAATGCCTACACCATCACCAACTCGCTGGACGGTGGTCTGGCCTTCTTCAGCGGAGTGACCGGCAATGGTGTGCTGTCCATTGGCGTGGGAGCGAACAATCAGGGAACCGCCCACACCAATGTTGGCGTCATCACCGATGCGGATGCGGCCTATGAGCTGAAAGAGTCGCTCAACACGCTGACCCAGCAGCTGCAGAACCTGCAGTCTGGTGGCACCAGCCTGCCTGCCAGCATCCGCCTGCCACTGAGCGCAGAGATCGTCTTCTCTGAAGACGCCAGCGGCGCGCTGCAGTATCAGGTGCGTACCCCCTCCGGCATCAAGACCTGGGACCCAAGCACAGCAGCCGCAGGAGAAACCGAGGCCGACTACCCCCAGGTGGTCTACAGCGAATCTGCTGCCGCGCCCTTCAAGTCCGGCGCGGATATTCAGGTGCTGGGTATGAACATCACTGTCTCTGGCGACCCCAAGGCGGGCGACAGTTTCCAGGTCGCAGCCAGCGCGCCCCAGTCGATTTTTGACACGCTGGACGCCGCCATCCGTACCGTGCAGACCGCAGGCAATACCGACGGCAGCACCAAATCGGCCCTGCTGACACAGGGCCTGACGAACTCGCTGGCCGAGATCGACACCCAGCTCAACCGCATCTCCTCCGTGCGTGGTCTGGCCGGTGACCTGCTCAATCAGGCGGACCGCATGAACTCCTCGCTGCTGGCACTGAACGAGCAGGTGGAAAGCCAGCGCTCTGCTGCAGAAGACATTGATGCGGTGGCCGCACTGTCACAGCTCAAAACGCAGGAAACGGCCGTTTCCGCGGCCCTGCAGTCCTATGCATCCATCCAGAAGCTCTCGCTGTTTAACTACATTGGTTAAGCTGCAAGCTGCATGTGACAACCTGGACTGAACCGTGGAATTTGTTCTCAACGCTTTGGTGATGGGCTATCGCCCTCTGTGGAATGTGCAGCGCCAGCTCGCTGGCGTGCAGCTGTTCCTGCGCGACGACCCCGAGCGGCCGACCGACGTGGCGCATCTGCTGCGCATCCTGCAGGAGATGTGGGCACCGACCTCGCCGCTGCTGTTGCTCTCGCCCCAGTCGCCCGCCATGCTGCAGGCACTGCTGACGCACATCACGCCCTGCCCGCACTGGGCGCTGGAAGTGCGTGCCCCCTGGCTGCAGCAGCACCCTGCGCTGCAGGAGCAGGTGGCCGCTACCTGTGCACGCGGTGTACGTCTGGTGTGGCGCGGCGGCATGGACGCCCTGCCCAGTGCCAATCAGGCCTGTAACTATGCCTGCAGCCTGCTGCATCTGGCGCCCCAGCAGGCGCTGCAGCTGATGCGCGCGAGCGCCAACCCTGCGGCCATGCAGGGGCTGGGTCTGCTGCAGGGGCAGATGTACGAAGACATCCACAGCCAGACGCTGGTCCAGCACTGCCTGGAGCATTACCAGGCCAGCGCCGTGGCGGGCTGGCCCACGGAAGACGTGCTGCACCGTGTGCGCGGCACGCGTGCGCTCTACCCCATGCATGCGCATGTGCTGCGCCTGCTCAAGGCCGTGGATGCGGACGAATCCCTCGAAACCTTTGAAGCCATCCTCAGCGAGGACCCGCTGCTGGCCTACCGCTTCATGCTGTATGCCAACTCGGCCGCTCTGGGTGCACGCAACCCCATCAACTCCCTGCGCCGCGCGCTGGTGATGCTGGGCTATGGGCCGCTCAAAGCATGGCTGGCCAATGAGCTGGTACACGCCAGCCATGACCAGGACCTGCAGCCCATCCGCCTGGCTACGGTGATGCGCGCCCAGCTGACTTCGCACCTGCTCGATGCCGGTGTGAGCCAGGAGCTGCGCAGCGAGGTCTATCTGTGCGGCCTGTTTGCACGTCTGAACGAATTGCTGGACGAGCCGCTGGAGACCACGCTCACCCGCCTGCCGCTGTCCGAGCGCATTCCTGAGGCGGCCATCCACGGTCAGGGCCCCTACGCACCCAGCCTGCAGCTGGCCTTTGCCATGGAAAGCGAAGACAGCCTGATGCAGATTCCGCAGCTGTGCGAGCAGTACGAAATCTCACTCGAGCATGTGAACCGCAGCTTGCTGCGTCTGGCCTGCGAATGGCCCAGCCAGCGTCCCGCCTGGTCACCGACTCCAAAAACAAGAGCTGCCAGCGCTTGATTGGCAATCTTTTCCAATACAAAACCATCTGAAAACGAAGCTGCACAAGCGCTGCATGCTTCGTTTTTTTATGCATGGTAGAAATCCTCTGCCCTGCCGCACAGCCAGCCTTTAGAGTCTGGGCATTTTGTGTACACCTGCGGCATGCCACTCCAAGAATTCACCGCCCTGCTCGTGCTGGCCACGGCCATGAGCTTCACACCGGGGCCTAACACCACGCTCTCTACGGCCCTGGCCGCCAACCATGGGCTGCGCCGCAGCCTGCGCTTTGTGCTGGCCGTGCCCGTAGGCTGGGTGCTGCTGCTGGCGCTGTGCGCCCTGGGTGTGGGAGCACTGGTTACAGGCATCCCGGCGCTGCGCTGGGCCATCAAGGGCGTGGGCATTGCCTATCTGCTGTGGCTGGCCTTCAAGCTCTCGCGCAGCGGCCAGCTTGCACAGGCACAGCAGGCACAGCTGCAAGTCGGCTTTGGTCAAGGGGTTTTGCTGCAGTTCGTGAACATCAAGGCATGGCTTTTGGCGTTGACCATCGTCGCCGGTTGGGTGGCAGGCCAGAGCGATGTCACCACGCGCATGCTGGTCGTGCTGCCGGTGATGGCGCTCTACGCGCTCAGCAGCAACCTGCTTTATGCCTGCATTGGCGCGGCTTTACGCCAATGGCTGGCTCAGGGCCAGCGCCTGCTGTGGTTCAACCGCGGCATGGCTGCACTGCTGGTGCTGACGGCCATCTGGATGTTGCAAAGTTGAACACCATGTTTTTTTCACCTGTGCGTCAGCAGGCAGCAATACTTCGCTTCACAATAGCTGCATCGGCACCGCCGCCTTACCCTGCGCCCCGGTGTCATTGCCACTGTCGGCCCGGCTACGTACGTATTACCCGGGGCTGCATGGCCATGCTGCACAACGGTATGCTCTTTGCAACAAGCTTTCGCCAGCACGCGCACTGTGCGCGCGCGGCTTATTGAGATTGAGTAGTTATGACGAACTGGACCCTGGCTGCACGTGCAGCCAAGATGAACTCCTCCGCGATCCGCGAAATTCTGAAGCTGACTGACCGCCCCGGCATCATCAGCATGGCCGGTGGCCTGCCCTCGCCCGCCAGTTTCCCGATCTCTGCTTTCACCCAAGCTTGCAACACCGTGATGGAGCGTGACGGTGCAGCCGCACTGCAGTACTCCACCACCGAAGGTTTCCCTGCATTGCGCCAGGCGATTGCCGATTTCCTGCCCTGGGATGTGAACCCCGACCAGATTCTGATCACCACCGGCAGCCAGCAGGCGCTTGACCTGATTGGCAAGGTCTTCCTCGACAAGGGCAGCCGCATCCTGGTGGAAAAGCCCACCTATCTGGGTGCGCTGCAGGCCTTCACGCCGTTTGAGCCCACCCCCGTGGGCGTGAACAGCGATGACGAAGGCATGCTGATTGACGACTTCGCCGCCAAGGTGGGCACCGGCGAGAACAAGGCCCGTCTGGCCTATGTGCTGCCCAACTTCCAGAACCCCACAGGCCACACCATGAGCGAAGCGCGCCGCCAGGCGCTGGTGGAAAAGGCCAGGGAACTGGACATCCCCCTGATCGAAGACAACCCCTACGGTGACCTGTGGTACGAAGGCGAGCCCCCGCTGCCGCTGGCCGCACGCAACCCCGAGGGCGTGATCTACATGGGATCGTTCTCCAAGGTGCTGGCCCCCGGCCTGCGCGTGGGCTTCATCGTGGCGCCCAAGTCGGTCTACGGCAAGCTGACCCAGGCCAAGCAGGCGGCTGACCTGCACAGCCCCAGCTTTAACCAGCGCGTGGTGGCTGAAGTCATGAAGGACGGTTTCCTGCACAGCCATATCCCCACCATCCGTGCCATGTACAAGGTGCAGCGCGATGTGATGCTGATGGCACTGGAAGCCGAAATGGAAGGTCTGGGCGTGACCTGGACCCGCCCCGTGGGTGGCATGTTTCTGTGGGTGCGCCTGCCCGAAGGCATGGATGCCCAGGTGCTGCTGGCCGAAGCGGTGGAGCGCGGCATGGCCTTTGTGCCCGGCGCGCCTTTCTACGCCGATGAAGCAGAAACCAACACCTTGCGTCTGTCCTATGTGACCGTCTCGCCCGAGCAAATCCGCCAGGGCGTGGCAGCACTGGCTGCCGCCATTCGCGCCCTGCAAGCCAAGTAATTGGCTGCGCCGCCTGCACGGCGGCAGCAGGTCGCGTATCGTTCTCAGCGCACAGTCTGTACAGGCTGTGCGCTTTTTCTTTGCCTTCGGATTTCTCTTGCCATGCACAGCCTTCGCCCCATCCAGCGCCCCTTCATGACCGTCGACGTTTTCACCGCCATGCCCTACAAGGGCAATCCGGTGACCGTGGTGCTGGATGCCACGGGGCTGGACACCGCACAGATGCAGGCCTTTGCACGCTGGACGAATCTGTCGGAAACCACCTTTGTGCTGCCGCCCAGCGCAGCGGCACGCGCCCAGGGTGCGGACTACCAGGTGCGCATCTTCACGCCAGCGGCGGAAATGCCGTTTGCAGGACACCCCACACTGGGTACCTGCCACGCCTGGCTGGCGCAGGGCGGGCAGCCACAGCAGGCCGGGCACATCGTGCAGGAATGCGCCAAGGGACTGATCACCATTGAACGCACGGCCGATGGTCTGTCGTTCGCCAACCCGTCCACCAGCGCCATTCCACTGCCCGCCAATCTGCATGAAATCTATGATGCCGTAGGCATCACCACCGAGCAGGTCATCGACGCAGCTTATCTGGACAACGGCCCCCACTGGCTGTGCCTGCTGCTGGACAGCCCCGACACCGTGCTGGCGCTGGAGCCTGACCTGGCACGTATCAAGGCGCTGGGTCACAAAGTGGGCGTGGCCGCGCTCTATCAGGATGGTGACGCCACCCCACTCATTGGCCGTGCCTGCCGCGAAGCCGAGGCGTTTTCTACCGGCCTGCGTGCAGAGCACGCGCCATCGGCCCAGGCCCAGCTGGAAGTGCGCGCCTTTTCCACCACGGGGGTGGAAGACCCTGTCACCGGCAGCCTCAATGGCAGCCTGGCGCAATGGCTGCTCAGCCAGGAGCACCTGCAGGCCCCCTACATGGCCAACCAGGGCGCCTGTGTGGGCCGTGACGGCTGGGTTGCCATCCACCAGGATGCCGCCGGGCAGGTCTGGGTGGGCGGCCAGACCGTCACCTGCGTGCAGGGCAGCGTGATGCTGTAAAGCATCTGCAATCCCCAGCTGGCAACCGATACATAGCTCCCGTGCAGCACGTCTGATGCCCCGCTGCCAAGGCTGTTGCATCACCTGCATTGCCTCTTACAGACGCAAGCAGGTATTGCTCAAAAGCAAATAAAAACAATTCTCAATAACTTAGAATTGCTGCTTTTCAGCCTCTTTGCCTACTTCTATGTATCGCTACCTGATTGCCAGCGCCATCGCTTTGGGCGCTACAACCATTGCACCTGCTTTTGCAACTACACCGGCAGCTGCCGCTACCAGCCAAATTCAGGCACAGGATGTGCTGCAGCACTACAGCAGCTTGGTATATGCCAACTACAGCGACAGCATTGCGGCAGCCAAGCAGATGCAGCAAGCGATTGATGCCTTCATCGCCAACCCCAGCCAGGCTACCCAGGATGCAGCGCGCAAAGCGTGGTTGAATGCGCGCGAGTTCTACGGGCAGACCGAAGCTTTCCGCTTCTACGACGGTCCGATTGACAACGAAGATGGCCCCGAAGGCCAGATCAATGCCTGGCCCATGGACGAGTCCTATGTGGATTATGTTGTGGGCGATGAAAAAGCTGGCCTCATCAATAACCGCAGCGAAGCCATCACCAAAGAGCGTCTGGCTGAGTTGAACGAGCACGATGGTGAAGAAAACATCTCCACCGGCTGGCATGCCATTGAGTTCATGCTCTGGGGACAGGACCTGAATGACAACGGCCCCGGCGCACGCCCCTTTACAGACTTTATCGATGGCAAGGCCCCCAATGCAGACCGCCGCCGTCAATATCTGCAGGTGGTCACAGAACTGCTGCTGGAGGATCTGCAGTCCGTAGCGGATCAATGGAAGCCCGGCGTCAAGGACAACTTCCGCGCGGAATTTGAAAAAGGTGGCGAAGCATCTTTGCGCAAGATTTTTGTGGGCCTGGGCTCCCTGTCCCGCGGAGAGCTGGCAGGAGAGCGTCTGGAAGTAGCCATGGCCAGCCGTGACCAGGAAGATGAGCACTCCTGCTTCTCGGACAACACCCACCGTGATGCCGTCGCCAATGCCCAGGGCATTCAAAACGTCTGGCTGGGCAGCTACAAGCGCCTGGACGGTTCCGAACTCAAGGGCCCCGGCCTGCGTGACTGGGTGGCGGCCCATGATAAGGCGGTTGCAGAAAAAACCACCTTGCAGATTGCAAAGTCTGTGGCTGCAGCCAATGCCATTCCCGCACCATTTGACCAAGCCATCCAAGGGGCACGCGACAGTACTGCACGTGCCAAGATTCAAACCACCATTGATGCACTGACCCAGCAAAGCAAGGACTTGGTAGAAGCCGCCAAGGCTGTTGGCTTTGAACAGCTGAATCTGGTCGAACCCTAAACCTTGCGTTGATTAAAAAGAAGAGCTGCTATCGCTTGGT
Source organism: Comamonas kerstersii (assembly GCF_002056725.1). NCBI lineage: Bacteria > Pseudomonadati > Pseudomonadota > Betaproteobacteria > Burkholderiales > Comamonadaceae > Comamonas > Comamonas kerstersii. The sequence goes on from NZ_CP020121.1 coordinate 943,733, forward strand.
ACAGCTGAATTTCAAAGCTTTATCTCTTTGAAATTCAGTCAAAACAAGCGCTAGCAGCTTCAGTTTTTATAGCTATCAAATTTAGACTTTGTCTATTGCCTGGAATCTACGCAATGAAGCACCTCCCCGTTCACATGACGCTACTGGCCTCTGCCTTGATTTTGGCGGGGTGTTCTGCACAACAGTCTAGCGACTCCAACTCCAACAGCAGCAGCACACCTTCGCAACTGTTTGCACCGCCTGATGCCGATGCTTTACCTGGGGGCAACACTACGGTGTACTCCAACGGGCGCAATGCGTTTTCTTTGCCTGCAGCCAACCTGAACGATGCCGAGCGCACGCGCTTTGCCGTTGGCAACTCTTTCTTCAAGCGCAACTGGGTACAGGCCCCCGCTTCCACCACGGCGCGCGACGGTCTGGGGCCCCACTTCCTGGCACGCTCTTGCGGTGGCTGCCACGTGCAGGATGGCCGTGCGCAGCCGCCTGATTTTCATAACCCTCTCACGCCCCAGCCTTTTGCGGGCTTGCTGATTCGTCTGTCTGTACCCGGCACGGATACACACGGCGGCCCTAAGCATGAGCCCGTTTATGGCGACCAGTTCAACACCATGGGTATCAATGGTGTCAAAGGAGAAGGGCAGCTCAAAATCAGCTACGAAACCGTCCATGGCCACTATGCCGATGACACAGCCTACACGCTGGAAAAGCCCATCTACCATTTTGAAGAATTGGGCTACGGCCCCATGGCGGCAGACTTCATGTTCAGCCCACGCATTGCGCCGCAAGTCATCGGACTGGGTTTGCTAGAAGCCATTCCTGAATCGGAAATTCTGGCCAATGCCGCAGCCCAAGCCGCCACTGCCGGCCCCATCAAAGGCCAGGCTAACTACGTCTGGGATGCCTACGGGCAGCGCATGATGCTGGGCCGTTTTGGATGGAAAGCCAACGTCGCCAGCCTGGCGCACCAAACAGCGGCTGCCTTCCACGGCGACATTGGCATTACCTCCAAGCATTTCCCGCAGCAAACATGCACCGCGGCACAAGCCGATTGCCTTGCGGCCCCCAACGGCAATGCACCCGGCAAAGATGGTGTGGAAATTGAAGACTATGTGCTCGATGACGTCATCTTCTACCAAGCCACTCTCGCGCCTCCTGCTCGCAGGAACCCGAAAGACGAGCAAGTGCTGCGCGGCCAAGCGCTGTTCCATGCTGCACAGTGCGCGCAATGCCACCGTCCCAGTTACCAAACTGGTGAAGCCCTGTTCCCCAGCCTGAGCAGCCAGGCACTCAGCAACCAGACCATCACTCCCTATACCGATTTGCTGCTGCACGACATGGGAGAGGCACTGGCTGACGGCCGCCCTGACTTTGCCGCCAATGGCCGCCAATGGCGCACACCGCCTCTGTGGGGCATCGGCCTGCTGCCAGCCGTGAACAAGCACCATCGACTGCTGCACGACGGCCGTGCCCGCGGCGTGGCTGAGGCCATCCTGTGGCATGGCGGTGAGGCGGAACAAGCCAAGGAACACTTCCGCCATCTATCCGCCCAAGACCGTGAGGCTTTGGTGAAATTTGTGGAATCTTTGTAATGCGCAACTTCTCTCTCGCTATCCCTGCCGCGCTCTCGATATGTCTCCTCAGCGCCTGCACGACCACCACCGAGACGCCTGTTCGCTCTGCAGCGCCTCTGACCTCAGGCGCTGCTGCTCAAGCCTTGTACAGCCAATGGTTTGTGCCGCAGTCAGCGCAGACCAGTGCCGCCGCAAACCAGTTACAGCAACGCATGCATAACTACTGCGCTGGCAAAGCAGACATCACCGCAGTGCGTACGCAATTTGTGCAAACCAGCCAGCAGTGGGATCGCCTATCTACCCTTGCGATGGGACCACAAATTGAACGCCGCACAGCACGCATGGTGGACTTTCAGCCCATGCGCATGCCGCTGCTCAAATCCGCCCTGCGTAAAGCACCCAAAGATTTGGCTGCCATGGAAACCATTGGCGCACCAGCCAAAGGGCTGCCTGCCGCAGAGTATTTGCTGTGGACCGAGGTAGCTCAGCCACACACGCCACAGTGCCACTACGCCACCTTGGTGACTGCCGATATTGCCCAAGAGCTGCTGGCCTTGTATCAGGCCAACCAGGCTGCTGCCCAAGATAGTCCACTGGACTTTGAGAGCAATGCAGAATTCTTGAACCAATGGATTGGTGGTCTGGAGCGCTTGCGCTGGCAGTCTATGGAAAAGCCCTTGCGCAGTGCCACAGCCAGTAAACCCGCACAGCTGACCCGCGCCGCCAGCCAGGGCACGCTGCAAAGCTGGCAAGCACAGTGGGCAGCACTTCAACAGCTGGCGATTGGCATGCCCCAGCAGCCCCACCATGTCAGCATTACTGCGCTGGTAGAAGCCAGGGGATGGAGTCACCTGGCACAAGCATTACGCACCGCAACCCAGCAAGCAGATGCGGCGATGCGTGCAGTCACAGCACCCGATCTACAGGCTATCGCACCTGCCAGCGAAGCGCTCCGCCAGCTGAAGCATTTGGTAGAAACCGATGTGGCCATGGCCCTGGACATCAGCATTGGCTTTTCTGACGCCGATGGCGACTAAGACTCCCATGCCAACGACTCGCAGACAATGGCTGCAAAGCATGGCTGTGCTAGCCATGCTGCCCCTGCATACATGGGGCCAAAACAGAGCCAACAGCCAGCACGTGCGCTTTGCTGCTGCATGGGCACAAGGTTCAGACCTGTTTGTGGGTGTACTGGCCGCCCCCAGTGCGCCTGAGCAGCCACTGCACATCGTGCAAGCACACAGCATTCCGACCCGAGCCCATGGCATGACACAGCTGGCAGATGGCAGCTTGCTGTTTGCCAGCCGCCGCCCCGGCGACTGGTTGCTGCACATTGCGCCGAGCGGACAAGAGCAATGGCTGTGGATTGAGCCTGACCGGGCCTTCAACGGACATGTAATTGCCAGCCTGGATGGCCAGCACCTGTACACCACGGAAACCGATCTGGCCGACAGCCAGGGGCTGATTGGCGTGCGCGATGTACACACCCTGGAAAAAATTGCCGAATGGCATACAGGCGGCATGGACCCTCACCAGCTGCTGCTGGACAAGGACGGAAGCATCATGGTGGCCAATGGTGGCATTCCCACTCAGCCCGAGACCGGGAGGCGCAAGCTCAAGCTGACGCACATGGACTCCTCCATTGTCAGACTGAGCCCGCAAGATGCTGGAAGCATTGCTGGCCAATGGCGTTTGCCAGATCGTCGCCTGAGTTTGCGCCACCTGGCCTGGGGGCCAGCGGTCGCATGGGAACCACAGCAGCGCTGGCTGGGCATTGCCTTGCAGGCCGAGCATGACCACCCCGAGCACAAGCAGTCCGCCCCGGTACTGGCCCTGCTGGACGGCCAGCACCTGCATGCCGTGCCCTTGCCTGCAGGCGCGCAATGGCAAGGTTATGGCGGCGACATCAGCAGCGACGGCACACACTTTGCTGTCAGCTGCCCACGCGCCAACACACTGACGTGGTGGCTTCCTCCTGAAGCGTCAGACGGCACCGCCCAGTGCGTGCAACAGAACACGCAGCAAGGCGTGTACTGCATCAGCAACGACAGCGTGGTGACCCACTCTCTGAAAGCACGTAGCGCCATGCTGTGGTCTGGAGGCAGCCATCAGGTACTGCAATGGCCTCAAGGCCAGACCATTGCTGCAGCAGTACCACTGGCGCTGGATAACCACTGGGTGCAGATCTGAAAAAATCTACGCCTAAACAGCAACGCCAGTTTTGATTCAAAACTGGCGTCGCTTTTCATCAGAAAGGCTTCTGCCTGCTACAGGTTTATAAAAGTCTGAGCCACTCTACCAAGGCGTCAATCTCTTCGGCATTCAAGTTAATCGGCTTCATGTGTGGAGACTTCGGCGGTATATAGGGGTCTGTCGCCGGGTCACCTGCAACCACCCCCATACCAATGTTGTACAGACGCATGAGGCCATGCATGTCTGGGAACAAACCGTTGTGCATCCAGGGGCCTCCTTGCACGACACCGCGCAAGCTCGGCGTCTTGAACCGGCCTAAGTCTTCCTTGTCACGTGTAAATTCAAAGCGGCCCAGATCTTGATTGCGCCGGCCATAGAACGACAGGCCCAGGTCATGGAACTCGTTGTCTGTCAGCAGCGCACCACTGTGGCAATTCATGCAGCGTGCTTTCGTCCGGAACAGGTGCAAGCCCAGAAGCTGCTGGTCAGACAGGACCTTTGTGTCGCCAGCAATCACTTCATCCGCCAACGTTGTCGATGGGCGCAGGGTGCGCACGAAACTGGCAATGGCCGCCACCATTTCATCCTCATCCACCTTCTGAGTGCCGTAGGCCGTCTGTATCAGCGCCTGGTATTGGGGCTGTGCATTCACATGGGCCACCGCAGCGTCGAGCGTGTTGTTCATCTCAAAGGTGTTCTGGATGGAGCCCTTGGACTGTTCTTCCAGAGAGCCTGCACGGCCATCCCAGAACAGCTTTTCCGAGAATGGCGCAGCAAACAAGGTCTGTGCACGACGACGCCCCATGAGCTTGTCCTCACCCACACTCTGCGCCAGCCCATCGGTAAACGCCTTGTCGGCTTGATGACAAGAAGCGCAAGAGACCGCGCCCTTGCGCGACAAACCCGGGTCAAAGAACAGCACCGCCCCCAAAGCACGCTGCGCTTCTGCCTTGGCATCCGCAGGCGGCTGCACCGCAGGAACCGGTGCCATTTCCTTCCATGCCTTGCCTTCATCAATCACCGGCTTGGGCCAATGCCCAGGGGTTCCCTGGTAGCGAGAGCGCAGGCACTCGATATTCCAGCCTGCTTGCTCTCCACATTCGAAGGCCTGGTTGTCCACGGGATTGAGCAAGCGTGCCAAAGCCGTGTTGGGAGCAGAGGCTTGGGCGAGTTTGGTGGTGGCGTTAGGCTCCACGCGTATGGTTTGAGCCATAGTGGTCATGCTCGTCAGCCAAACAACCGCGCCTGCGATACTCCAGAAAGTACGTCGCATATTTCTTTTTAGACTCCGTCTCATTGTGTATGCCATAAAAACTAAAAGCGCAGCCATTACTAGCTGCGCACTTTTAAATACTGTCGCTTTAATCAGCTTATCAAGCGACACTCATTCTCAGAACTCATACCCAACGTTCAACCAAATTTCACGTCCGGTCTGATAACGCACATTGTTCGCAGCAGTCGGTGTTGTCACTGCAATCGGCGCCATGCGGTTGAGCAGGTTCAGAACATCGACATTCAGAAGCAATCCCTTGATCTGCTGCGGCTTCCAGGTGATGGAAGTGTCCCAGGTCCAATACGATGCAAGTCGCTGAGAGCCATAGCGCTCTAACTGCTCTGGCTTGGCAGAAACCCCCAGGTATGTGATGCCACTTTTGCTGCTATTCCAATTGACACGATTCCCCCAGGTCACACCTTGTTTTTGCCAGACCCCTGTCCAGCCAATGCTCAGCCGCCGCGGTTGATTGAAATCACTGGCAGGCTTGTCTTTGCGCAGGATCTTTTGATCGTTATAAATAATCACGTCATCTGGCAGGCTGGCTTCTGCAGCCCAAGCCTCGGCCATATCATGGTTGCGCCAAGCATCGTGCCAGCTGAAATCGACCCGACCGCGCCATTGGGCAGCCAGCGCATTCCAGGGACGCAGCGTCTGCAGGCTCAACGTAGCCGTTTCAGACTTGCCATAACCACCATTCGTGTATACGTATTGGCCATCAATGGAATCGCTTGTCACCGAGTCGCGACTCGTGCGCCGCACATAGGTAAGCCCAGCTTCCAGATATTCAGACAGCTGCTGCGTTACCCCGAAGGCCCATTCATCAGAACGCGGCGTCTTCACACCATCGATCAGATGGATTTGGCCTGCGGCAGGCTTATCGACAGGGTTGCCTTTAGAGTCAATCAGCTGGCGCTGCAGCTTGCTTTTTTCCTGGCTCAGCGCATAGCCCAGCAGGTCCAGACCGAAGTAACGCGACCAGCCAATCCCCAGCTGTGTCTTGCCATTACCCAGCACGTCCCAATCGACACGGCCACGCGGCGCAAAGTTGGTATTCTTGAAATAGTTGTCACGATCAACCCGCGCGCCCAGTATCGCGCTCCAGTTGCCCCACTGCATGGTGTCACTCACATACAGCGACGTGCTGTTATAGCCAGCCTTCACCTTGCCAGCCATATAGTGGGTTTTATTGAAATACTTTTGCGAGCCATCCAACTGCTGTACGGCGCGATAGGCATACGCATCTTGCTTGCGGTCAAAATGCGCATCAATGCTTTGCGCGTCGACGCCCGCATAAATCTTGTGACTCACCGCTCCTGTTTGCAGCGTCTTCCAGTCCATGCGCAACTTGGCAGTCACCTGTTGCTGCTCCAAGGCTTCTGTGCCAAATCCCCCATAGGTATATTGGCTGAGCGACTTGTCAGCAAACTGCTGCGTGACGAACTCCGTCCCGCTGGAGTTACGCTGCGCATTCAATTGGTCCAGACCGAACTTCAGGCTTAGCTTGCCAGCATCCAGCACCTGTGTGGCATCCAGGCCGATGCCATAAGCTTTTTGCTGATTGGTCCATGCAGTATCGGCAAAAAAATTGTCGACCAGATGTTCCTGGCGATCGGCGTATTTCAACGTCAGATTGGTATCTAGCCCCTGTCCCCAGCGCCTATGGAACTTGGCAAAAACGTTGTCCACCTGGTCACTATGGTCGGTCGCGACCAATCGCGTCGTTTTACCATTGGGGATACCAGAAGTACGGTCAAGCACCTTGCCTGTGCGCTGAATCTCCGACTCACGCCGGGAAAAAGCCAGCAATGCGGCAGTCTCGTCTGACAGTTTTACATCAGCGTTGATGCTCGAAAAGTGTTTCTTCCAGCGTGCCGAATATCCGGGCTCCCCCTCCTCCCAGGCTTCTGTCACGCGGGGCGGCATTTTCTGTTGCGTCAAGTTTGAGCTGTTAAAGCTGCGCTTGACCTCCACCTTGTTGGTGCCCTGAGGCGTTTTGATCTGCGCATCGACCACACCACCCGTAAAACGCCCAAACTCGACGGGCACACGGTTGTCATACACCTCCACTGAATCAAGCAGTTCTGTGTCAATGTTGTAGGCCTGCGAAAACCCAGGCACATTGCCCACTTGCAAATTCAGGTTCTGATTTTGAGGACTGATGACATTCGTAGCACTGATGCCATCGACCTGAAACTGATTCTGGTACGGACTCTGTCCATGGATGGAGAAAGACTCTGGTGCTAAGCTGCCGCGATTACCAGCCCCATTTACTGTGGGGTTCTGCCGCACGGCAGGATGGTTCGCTACCAGTGAAGAGATATCGCGATTACCTTCTGGGGTTGCATCCATCTCTTCACGTGTATAAACGCGCACCTCCAAACTTTGTGCTGTCACGTGGACCGTCGGCATGCTTTTTTCTGCTGCACTGTGGCCACTTTCATCATCTACTGCCCACGCAGCACCTCCTACCCCACATGCCGCAGCTACTGCGATGACTCTCTCCCACGTGGCCATGTTTTTTCACTTCTCCATTTGTATCTTTAAAGAATCAGCTATTCTATATAAAAATAAGAATGGTTATCATTTAGATAAGCAGTAAAAATACCTTGGTCACGCAAAAGACAGCCTCTTCAAAAGGCCTTAATCAGAATCCCTGTGCATGGGAACCATCTACCTTGTTCGCCACGGCCAGGCGTCTTTCGGGGCCGATAACTATGACCAGCTCAGCGCACTGGGCCTGCAGCAGGCGCAGCAGCTGGGGCGTTACTGGCAGGAGCGCGGCATGCGCTTTGATGCGGTCTACACCGGCACGCTGCAGCGGCATGTGCAGACGCTGGCGGGCATACAGGACGGCCTGCCCGACCTGCCCGAAGCCACGGCGCTGCCTGCACTCAATGAATACGACAGCCATGCACTGATACGGTGTATGCAGGCTGAGCCTCTGGGCCCGGCTTGCACGCCCGAAGGCTTCAAAGCCCACTTTCGTCTGCTGTGCGATGCGCTGGCGCAATGGATGGCTGGCGTCATTTCCCCCGAAGGCATGCCCAGCTGGCAGGCCTTCTCAGACGGGGTGCGCCATTCACTGGAGCAGATGCGCCAGCAGCACCATGCAGGCCAGGTGCTGGTGGTCAGCAGCGGCGGGCCGATTGCCACCGCCATCAGCTCCGTACTGGGCACTTCCCCCGAAGTGGCGATCGCCCTCAACATGCGCATCCGCAATACTGCCATCACAGCGCTGAGCATGAGCCCCAAGCGTCTGATGCTGCAAAGCTTTAACACCCTGAACCATCTGGATACGCCAGACACCCGAGGCTGGGAGACATTTGCCTGAAGGCATAGACAATTGCTGGCAAAGCACTACAGCGATGTAAGCACATGCTGCAAAGTGCAGGTCTGCACAAGGATTCGCAAGCATTTGTCACACGGCCGGTGCACAATGGTCAGTCCGACCTTCAGGGATGCAGTATGTCTTCTTCCACCAGCCTTGACACGCATGCACCGCGACCACCTGCTGCTACGCTCCAGCGCTGGCAGCGCCTGTGTGGCGATCAGGCGCTGGTGTGCCTGCACCTGTTCGCACACAGCAGCCAGGTGCTGATCTACGCACAGCCGCACGGGTCCGACGCGCCTGTGGCCCTGCAACTGCCTCTGGGGCTGGACCTGCTGGCGCAGCAGGTGTTTGGCAACCGCATGCCGAACGAGGCCCAGCTGGAACACGGCATCATGCTGGTCGAAGACACCATCATGCCTGTGGCCACCCAGATTCCAGCGCACAGCATGCTGCTGCTCAATGACCGGCTGCTGCATGCCGTGGGTCGCAGTGCACTGGGCCGTGCCCAGGCACACACCCACAGCGTGCGCCGCGAGGCGGTGGAAACACTGTTCAATCTGCTGGTCATGCAAGCCATGCACCCGCAGGTGCCCATCCACGATGTGCCGCAGACCCCGCAGGCCGCAGCAGCCCTGCTCATACTGCGTGAAGTGCTGCACCACTGGCAGCTGGAGTCCGTGCTGCTGGACGATCAACCCAGCGGCTGAGGCTGCCCACCTACCGTGCCCTCAGGCAGGGCATGAATTTCTGCGCACAGCTGCGCCAGACTGGCAGCAGCCCCCTGCACCAGTGCTTGCCCGCGCTGAGCATCTGCGGCAGCGGCATTGCCCGCTGCGCCCTGAGGGTTGTAGTCCTGCATGGCCCAGCCTAGCTTGGCGCTTTTGCCATTGCCCAGAATGGGAAACTGCCGGGCTCGCACTTCGGAACTGCTGGCAAAGTGGCGCGCATGCTCCATGCGCACCAGCTCAGGGGCCAGATGCAGCATCATGGAAGTCTCGGTCTCGCCACCATGCACACCAAAGCGGTGTTCATGGGCGCTGAAGGCTTCGTTCACCCCTGCTGGCTGCGGCAGGTTGAACCAGCTGCTGTGGTAGACCAGCAGCCCGCACTGCATGCGCAGCTGGCGCGCCACGATGTCCATGCTGCTCACATTGCCGCCGTGGGCATTAAAGATCAGCAGCTTCTTCACCCCGGCACGTGCCACGCAGACCCCCAGCTCCGTCCAGACAGCCAGCAGGGTGGCTGGAGACAGGCTCAGCGTGCCCGCGTAGTCCTGGTGCTCCAGACTCAAGCCAATAGCCTGCGTAGGCAGCACCAGCACCGGCACATCGGCAGCCATCAGTGGCAGGGCCGCGTCCACAACGCCTTCCACCAGCGCCGTATCGACCTTGAGCGGCAGGTGTGGGCCATGCTGCTCCACCGCGCCCACCGGCAGGATGGCCACCGTCTGCGCCGCCAGGCCGCTGCGCTGGGCAAGCGCAAAGTCACGTGCGGACACATCGGCCCAGCGCCTGGAAGGCCAAGCCTGCAATGCAGCAGCATCTGCCATGTCAGAAGAAAAAGAGGTGGTGTTTTGGCACATGCTGCAATCTTAGGCGCTGTCCGGCAGACTGGGCGCACGATAGACCCACAATCCCTCTATGCCCTCCAGCCCTACCCGAGACCTGACCCAAGGCCCTATTGCCCGCACCCTGGTGGTGTTTGCCCTGCCCATTCTGGCGGGCAATGTGCTGCAGTCCCTCAATGGCTCTGTCAACGCCATGTGGATCGGTCACTACCTGGGTGAAGCCGCCATCACCGCCACGGCGAATGCCAACAACATCATGTTCCTGCTGATTGGGCTGGTGTTTGGCGTGGGCATGGCTGCCACCATCCTCGTCGCGCAAAGCATGGGGGCCAAAGATTTGCAGCAGGCCCGCCGTGTCATGGGCACCAGCGCCACGTTTTTTGGTCTTGCATCGATAGGCATTGCGGCACTGGGCTACCCGCTGTCACGCCATATTCTGAACTGGATGGGCACGCCAGACGCAGCCTTGCCGCTGGCTGAAAGCTATCTGCGCGTCATCTTTCTGGCCATTCCGCTGCTGTACCTGTTTGCCTTTGTCTCGGCCATTTTGCGCGGTGCAGGCGATACCCGCACCCCGTTTCTGTTCCTGCTGCTGGTGGTGGTGCTAGACGTCATTCTCAACCCGGTACTGATTTTTGGCTGGGGGCCATTCCCGGCCATGGGCATCACCGGCGCGGCCACCGCCACACTGGTGTCCAACGCCATCAGCTTTGTCGCCATGCTGCTGTGGCTCTACCACCGCAGACACCCCTTGTGGATTGGGCGCAGGCAGCTGCACTACTTCCTGCCCCATGCGGCCATCCTGCGTGCGCTGGTGGTCAAAGGCCTGCCCATGGGCGCACAGATGGTGATGATTTCGCTGGCCATGCTCATGATGATGAGCATGGTCAACAGCTATGGCATTGACACCTCGTCCGCCTACGGCGCGGCGCTGCAGCTGTGGACCTATGTGCAAATGCCGGCCATGGCCATCGGCGCGGCCTGCTCCACCATGGCGGCACAGAATGTGGGCGCCAAGCTCTGGCAGCGCGTGGATGGCACCGCCACTGCAGGCATCTGGTGCAACATCTGGATGACCGGTCTGCTGATCATTCCGCTGGTGCTGCTGGATCGCCATGTACTGGGCCTGTTTCTCCCCGCAGGCAGCGCCGCGCTTGAGGCAGCGCGCCACCTCAACCACATTGCCATTGGCTCGTTTGTGTTCTTTGGCGTGACCTTTGTCATCTCCGGCGTGGTGCGCTCTACCGGCGCCGTGATTCCACCGCTGGTCATTCTGGCCATTTCGCTGTGGGGCATACGCCTGCCGCTGGCCAAATGGCTGCAGCCCTGGCTGGGTGCAGATGCCATCTGGTGGAGCTTTCCCGCAAGCTCCATCTGCGCCATGCTCATGAGTCTGGCCTACTACCGCTGGGGCCGCTGGCGCGAGGCACGCATGCTGCCCACTGCCGATGAAGAGACCGTGGCCACACCCGCCGAAATTGGCGGTCAGCCCCCAGCCCCTGTCTGCGCCTTGCGGCGCCTGCACCAGCCCGACGCCCCGTCATCACGCCCTAGGGCGTGTTCACATAAAGCTTGAGATTCGCGTTGAAGGCTTGGGGATGGGATGCTAGGCGCGGTGGCGCAGCAATGCCGGGCGCCTTGCAAGCCGCCGCAACAACGCAGACCGCCCCAAGCCTTCAACCCCATTTGTGATCTCCATAATCAGGGGCAGCCACGACAAGGCCGCCACTGCATTGTTGCCCGCCTTGCGCGGGTGCGCACCCGCGCTGCGCCGTGCGTCGCGCATTGCCAGCCTTGTCGTGGCTGCGCGAACCCAATGTTGATGTGAACACGCCCTAGCTGACCCAGCAGCGCAGGCAGAAAAAGCTGCACACCGGGTGCGCGGGGAACCACAATACGGTTTCTGCCTCCAAGCTTTGCCATGCCAACTCGCCGTTTCTTTTCTTTCCGCCGTTTCCATGCACAAGCGCTGACCCTGGGTGTTGTGGCATGGCTGTTCTGTGCCGTCCTGCTGCCCATGGTTGCCCATGCCCAGCTGCGGCTGAATCTGGGCAGCGCTGCTGCCGCAGGCCCTGCAGACACCATCACCACCCCGCATGTGCAGGCACAGCTGGTAGCTCTGGCTCCGGAAGGTGTGGCAGCTGGCAAGCCTTTGACGCTGGGACTGCGCATCCAGCATCAGCCAGACTGGCATACCTACTGGCAGAACCCTGGTGATTCCGGCCTGCCCACGCAGCTGAACTGGACACTGCCTGCGGGCATGCAGGCTGGTGATATCGACTGGCCCGTCCCCCAGCAGATTCGTGTGGGCGACATGCTCAACTACGGTTATGAAGGCACGGTACTACTGCCTGTGCCCGTCACCGTTGGCAGTGCATTTCAGCCCGGTACCGACCACAGCACCGAGCTGCGCCTGCATGCCTCCTGGCTGGTGTGCCGTGTGGAGTGCATTCCGGAAGAAGGCGAATTCCTGCTGCGCCTGCCCACCGATGTGAGCGACACCCAGTGGGCCACCGAATTTGCACAGGCGCTGGCCCAGGTGCCGCAGGCTCTACCTGAAGCGCAAGCCAGCCTCAGTGCCCAGCCTGATAGCGACCGCGTACAGCTGCGCGTGCAAGGCCTGCCTGCTCTGGCGCAGGGACAGACCCTGGCGTTTTACCCGCAGACGGCAGATACCTTTCAGCATGCAGCACCCATCGCCCAGCGCTGGGATGGCAATGTCTGGAGTGCCGAGCTGCCGCTGTCCACCATGCGTGGCGACACGCCGGCCATGCTGGACTTTGTGCTGGGTCTGCCCGGTGCCACAGGCGATGTAGCCCATGCGCCCCCCTCACAGGCCTGGCAGCTGACAGCAGCCGTACAAGGCCAGTGGAAAGCGGCAGAGCTGGCTCAGGTGTCACCTGCACTGGCGGCTGCACTGGCGGCCAATCAGGCTGCAGCACAGCCCATCAGCGATGTCCCCAGCGCCAGCAGCTGGGCCATGGCACTGGTTGGTGGCCTACTGGGTGGTCTGCTGCTCAACCTCATGCCCTGCGTCTTTCCGGTGCTGGCCATCAAGCTCATGGGTTTTGCACGCCATGGCGGTGACCAGCGCGCGCAGCGCCACGGTGGTCTGGCCTATGCAGCCGGGGTGATTCTGAGCTTTGTGGCGCTCGGTGCTCTGCTGCTGGCCCTGCGTGCAGCGGGTGAGCAACTGGGCTGGGGCTTTCAGCTGCAATCGCCCTTGGTGGTCGCCGCGCTGGCAGCACTGTTCACCCTGATCGGCCTGAACCTGGCCGGTGTGTTTGAGCTGGGCAATATCGTGCCCGACCGCGTAGCCAATCTGCATGCGCGTCACCCGCTGGGCGATGCCTTTGTCTCCGGTGTCGTGGCGGTGGCGATTGCCTCGCCCTGCACCGCGCCCTTCATGGGTGCTTCGCTGGGCTTTGCCGTGGGCATGCCTGCTGTGCAGGCGCTGGCCGTATTTGCCGCGCTGGGCATTGGCATGGCCCTGCCCTATGTGCTGGTGAGTTTTGTGCCTGCCCTGCTGCGTTGGCTGCCACGTCCCGGTGCATGGATGAACACCTTCCGCCGCGCCATGGCCTTCCCCATGTTTGCCACCGTCGTGTGGCTGGTCTGGGTGCTGGGCCAGCAAAGCGGGATTGACGGGGCAGCCGCCCTGCTGGCGCTGCTGCTGTGTCTGACCGCCCTCGTGTGGGTGCTGACCCTGCAGGGCCGCACACGCGTGCTGCTGGGTGTGCTGGTCCTGGCATTTTCGGCATGGCTGGTGCAGGGCATGGGCCGCTCCATCACCGAGCCTGTCGCGCAGGCCAGCCAGAGCAGCAGCGGCTGGCAGGCGTGGTCCCCCGCCGCACAGGAGCAGCTGCTGGCTCAGGGCCGCCCCGTGTTTGTGGACTACACCGCCGCATGGTGTGTGACCTGCCAGTACAACAAGCGCACTACGCTGTCGGACGCCAAGGTACTGGCCGACTTTGCGGCTCATGGCGTGGCCCTGCTGCGCGCAGACTGGACGCGGCGCGAGCCCACCATCACCGCCGCGCTGGCGGCCCTTGGCCGCAATGGTGTGCCCGTGTATGTGCTACTGGCACCAGGCAAGGCGCCCATCGTCATGACCGAGCTACTCACCCGCCAGGAAGTGCATGACGCACTGGCAACGCTCTGATAAAAATAGCTGCCAGCGCTTGAAAAACAAAGATTTCAGTATGATTTATGCCTGAAATACTTTAAAAACAAGCGCTAGCAGCTCTATTTTTTGAGGGCCAGCAGCCTTGGCTGCCGCGCCTGCAAACAGCAAAAAACCTCCCGAAGGAGGTTGCTGTGGATGCAGTTTGGCAGGCTTACACACCGCGTGCGCGGTCAGCCTTGAACTTGGCGCGGAACTCGGCAAAAGTGCCCGCTTCCAGCGCATCGCGGATTTCCTGCATCAGATTCAGGTAATAGTGCAGGTTGTGGATGGTGGTCAGCATGGGGCCCAGCATTTCGCCGCAACGGTCCAGGTGATGCAGGTAGGCGCGGCTGAAGCCATCACGGCCGCCATCGTCCCAGCTCACACCGCTCTTGCCCGCGCAGGCATGGCAGGTGCAGGTGGTGTCCAGCGGCTGGTGATCGGTCTTGTGGCGGGCATTGCGCAGCTTCAGATCGCCATAGCGGGTGAACACCGTGCCGTTGCGCGCATTGCGGGTAGGCATCACACAGTCAAACATGTCCACGCCATCGGCCACGCCCTGCACCAGATCTTCTGGTGTGCCCACCCCCATCAGGTAGCGGGGCTTGTTGGCAGGCAGCAGGTGGGGCGTGTGCGCCATGATTTCCAGCATCTCGTCCTTGGGTTCACCCACGGAGACGCCGCCAACGGCGTAGCCGGGGAAGTCCATCTCCACCAGCGCTTCCAGCGACTCCTGGCGCAGATTGGTGTACATGCCGCCCTGCACAATGCCAAACAGCGCGTTGGGATTCTCCAGACGCTCGAACTCGTCCTTGGAGCGCTTGGCCCAGCGGCGGCTCATTTCCATGGACTTGCGCGCTTCGGCTTCCGTGGTCTTCTTGCCGTTGGTCTCGTACGGGGTGCACTCGTCGAGCTGCATGACGATGTCGGAGTTGAGCACCGTCTGAATCTGCATGCTCACCTCGGGCGACATGAACAGCTTGTCGCCATTCACAGGGCTCTGGAAGTGCACACCTTCTTCCGTGATCTTGCGCATGGCGCCCAGGCTCCACACCTGAAAGCCGCCCGAGTCGGTCAGGATGGGCTTGTTCCACTTCTCAAAGCCATGCAGACCACCAAAGGTCTTCATGATGTCCAGGCCGGGGCGCATCCACAGGTGGAAGGTGTTGCCCAGAATGATTTGTGCGCCCATTTCTTCGAGGCTGCGCGGCATCACACCCTTGACGGTGCCATAGGTGCCAACGGGCATGAAGATGGGGGTCTGCACCACGCCATGGTTGAGCGTGAGCTTGCCACGGCGGGCGTGGCTGGTGGGGTCGGTTTTGAGAAGTTCGAACTGCAGCATGATGGCGCGCATTGTCCCAGAAGGCGGCTTGCGTTGCCGCAGCATGCAGGGTGCCGGGGTGCTCTATAGTGGAATCTCTTGCACACCCACAACGATGACAAGGAGCACGCCATGTATACCCACATCATGATTGCCGTCGATGGTTCCAGTGAATCCCTGCAGGCCGTACGCGAGGCGCTCAAACTGATTGCCCGGGGGCTGCGCACCGAAATCGCCCTCGTGAATGTGCAGGAGCCTGCCTCTTTGCTGGAACTGGCCACCAGAGATGCCGACGCCATTGCCGCTGCTGCCGTGCAGGCCGGCGAAAACCTCATGAGCGAAGCCGCCGCCCTGCTCGACGCCGAAGGCGTGGGCTACTCCATGGAAGTGGTGCTGGGCGAGCCCGGCAGCATGCTGCTGGAAATGGCCGAGGATCTGAATGCCGACATGGTCATCATGGGTGCACGCGGCATGGGCGCGCTCAAAAGCGCGATTGTGGGCTCAGTGTCCAAGACGGTGATCACCCACTGCCGTCGGCCGGTGCTGGTCGTACGTAGCCCTGAGGAAGAGGACCTTGCAGAGGCTGAAGCTGCCGAAGACGCAGCGTAAGTGCCAGCACCTGCGGTTTTACGCCGCTTTGCGCTGCCAGCGCTTGTCCTGACTGCGCTGGTGGCTGCTGCCATGCGTGCTGCCCTGGGTTTTCTGCGCGGTCTGCCAAGCATGCAGCTTGCCATGCGGCAAGCTAGCCAAGCGCTGCAGCAGGCGGCGGCAGTAGCCCTTGATCGACAGGCATTTGTTGATTTCTTCCACGGGGAAGGGGCCCGTGACCACCACGATGTCATCCGCCTGCTGCCACAACCCGGCAGCGCGCAGGCGGCGGCGTGTATTCAATGCCCATGACTGGATGCGCGATGGCGTGCCATGCTGGTGCACTTCGCCCGTGTAGCGGTCAAACGCAATGGCCAGCAGGTCTGTTTTAAGCTTGAAGCGGCGCTCACCTGTGACTGCGCTAGGCGATTCGCGCATGTCGTACAGGTAGTAACTGCCTGCCTTGAGCTGGTACTGCAGGTGCATGGTCATCTCGGGTGTGCAAGGTGCTTCGGTAAGGGCGACACACGGGGCTGAAAAGGTGAAGCACATTCTGCGCCAAGGCGTCAGGGGTCACAAGCACCCAGATGGCAGGTATTTGGAACAATTTGTTTTTGTTAACTTTTCAGTATAAAAAAAGCTTCCAGCGCTGATGCAGCAAGCGCTGGAAGCTATGTTTTTATAAAGCGTAAGGGTTTAGAAATCCAGCAGGCTCAGCCCCACGGACAGCGAAGTGCGCTTGTAGTTGTAATCAATCAGGCTTTCACCGTATCCGCTGAACAGCTGAACATGCAGACGCAAATTGCTGTTGTCGCCCCCCAGTGCATACATCCATTCCAGCCGGCCTGAGCCATAGCCCTTGCCAATGCTGCCGCGTGCAGTCAGACCGAAGATGTTGCGGGCATCAGGCTGCCAGAACAGCTTGGCCTCGCCTCGGCCCCAGTAGTTCTGAATGCCGGGGTTGTCATCGTTTTCCAGCTTTTCCGAAATGCGGTGCCAGGCTTTGAGTTGCAGCTGCCAGCGGTTGTTGAGCTCCGCACCCGCCATCAGATAGGCGCGATTCCAGCTGCGCGAGAGTGGGTCGCTCTGACTATTGGAGTGGTGCACCAGCCCGATGCCGCTATAGCGCAGACGCCAGCCCAGCGGCAGCTGTGCCTCGGTGGGGTAGACGTAGAAGATTTCGGGCTGGTGGTCCGTCGTACGGAAGGGACGCGACACATCGGCATTGAAGATCTGCCAGAACGACAGCTGGGTATAGCCCACCCACAGAGAGTCGAGGCGATCAGAATCTTCAGGCGTCAGCAGCCCTGCAGCCAGCTTGGTACGCAGCGACAGCTGAATGCGCAGCTCCTTGGTCTGGTAGTCGTCCGTCTCGAACGCAGGCTGGGTCAGTGTACTGGGGCTGGTGTTCATATGGTTGGCCGCCGTCACCGACACGGACTGGGGCTGAAAGCCCCGCAGCTTGAAAGTACCGCAGTCGGTAGCACGGCGCAGCTCATAGAACTGCAGCATGGTGCTGGCGCCAGAGCGGTAGCAGTCACTGCCTGGCAGCTGCATGGGTGCGCCTTCAGCCACGGCCACAGGCACTGGCTCAGAAGGGCTCTCAGGCACTGTCAGCGCACTGGCGGCAGGCACTGCAGCCTTGGATGCAGGCACTGCACCGCCATGCTGTGCAGCGGCCCACTGGTCAAAACAGGCCAGGCGTTCCTGGCCATCTTGCACGGCACTGCAGGCCTGCCACCCGGTGGCAGGCTCACTCGGTGTGGCTGCCGAAGCTGTGGCAGTCCACAAGGCATACAGGCTGCAGCTATAGGCCAGACGACGAATCAGAGGCGTTCTCATGCCAGGCTTCCTCAGAACAAACAGGGGTTAAATAATTTTGGGAGCAGCTGCAGCCTTGCGGGCCAGCTGTTCGCGCAGCTGGCGCAGCTTTTCGCGGGGATCTTCACGGGCTGTGCTGGCATCCAGATTCATTTCCTTGATAAAGCGGCTGGGCTGGCACTGCACCATCTCGCGCCCCTTTTTGCGGCGCTTGGTCCAGCTCACGACCAGCGTGCGCTGGGCACGGGTAATACCCACATACATCAGGCGGCGCTCTTCCTGCAGGCGGGCTGCAATATCGTCGCTGACTTTTTGCTGCTTGCCGTCGTCATCATCGAGCTTGAAGGGCAGCATGCCCTCGGTCACACCCACCAGCATCACATGCGGCCACTCCAGGCCTTTGGATGCGTGCAGCGTAGACAGAATCACCATGTCCTGCTCTTTCTCACGCTCAGAGATGGTGGACAGCAGCGCAATGTTCTGCGCCACATCCAGCAGGCTTTTGACTTCGGTCTGCGTGGTCGTGCCTGCTGCATCTTCAATCTGGCCGCCTGCGCGCTGGCTCATCCAGTCGCAGAACTCCAGCACATTGGTCCAGCGTGCGGCGGCCACGGTTTCACTGTCTTCGCTGTCGTACAGATACTGCTCATAGCCAATTTCCTTGAGCCAATCGAGCATGAAGCTGCGCGAGGCTTCTGCCCCCAGCGTGTGGCGTGCGCGGTATTCCAGATCATTGATGTAGCGCCCAAATTCCAGCAGGCCTTCGTGCGCTTTCTTGGGCAGTACCGCTTCAAGCATGCTGGAGAACAAGGCACCGAACATGCTCAGCTTGTGCTGCGCTGAAAACTCGCCCAGCTTGCCCAGCGTGGTGTGGCCAATACCGCGGCGCGGTGTAGTGATGGCGCGCAAAAACGCAGGGTCATCGTCGTTGTTGATCCACAAACGGAACCACGCACACAGGTCCTTGATTTCCGCACGGTCAAAGAAGGAGGTACCACCCGAGACCTTGTACGGGATATTGAGCTTGCGCAGCGCCTTTTCAAACGGCTTGGCCTGGTGGTTCGCGCGGTACAGGATGGCAAAGTCCTTCCACGCAGGCTGCGGATTCATATTGGCACGCAAGCTGGCAATACGCATGGCAGCGCGCTCGGCTTCATGCTCTTCGGTGTCGCAATCAACAATGCGCACGGGCTCGCCCTCACCCAGTTCCGAGAACAGTGTCTTGGGAAACAGCTTGGGGTTGGGGCCAATCACATTGTTGGCCGCGCGCAGGATGGCGGAGGTGGAGCGGTAGTTCTGCTCCAGCTTGATGATCTTGAGCTGTGGATAGTCCTGGGGGAGCTTTTTCAGGTTGTCCAGCGTCGCACCGCGCCAGCCGTAGATGGACTGGTCGTCATCACCCACGGCCGTGAAATGGCCGCGCTCGCCCACCAGGAGTTTGAGCAGCTCGTACTGCGTGGCATTGGTGTCCTGGTATTCGTCCACCAACACATGGCCCAGCAGGCGCTGCCATTTCTCACGCACTTCGGGGTGGTTTTTCAGCAAGCGCATGGGCATGCCGATCAGGTCATCAAAGTCCACGCTCTGGTAGGCCGTCAGGCGTTCTTCATAGCGCTGCATGATGAGGGCAATGCTGCGCTCATGGTCGTCCTGCGCCATGGCCAGGGCCTTGCGGCTGTCCCAGCCTGCGTTCTTCCAGTTGGAAATCGTCCACTGCCACTGCCGTGCGGTGGCCGCGTCCGTGGTACCACCGGCACAGTCCTTGAGGATGCCCGTCACATCGTCGGCATCCAGAATGCTGAAGTTGGGCTTCAGACCCAGCACATGGCCATCTTCGCGCACCATGCGCACGCCCAGCGAGTGGAAGGTGCAGATCATGACGTCCTTGGCGGCACGGCCAATCAGACCGGAAGCGCGCTCGCGCATTTCAGCAGCCGCCTTGTTCGTGAAGGTAATGGCCGCAATGCGCCTGGGGGCCAGGCCGTTTTCAATCAGGCGGGCAATCTTGTGCGTGATCACGCGGGTTTTGCCCGAGCCTGCGCCTGCCAGCACCAGGCAGGGGCCTTCGGTGTAGTGGACAGCTTGGAGTTGGGCGAGATTCAAACCAGCGGACATGGACGTAGTGTTCTGAGCAGACAGAGAAAAACAAGCGCCTGCAACCTCAGGCGCGGGGCAATCATACGCAAGCCCTCTGCCCCATGCCCCTGCGCGTCCACATGCCCGTGTCAATGGCAAGTGTGCCGGGCACAACAGCTGTCACCTGCGCGAAATTCCCTGCACCTGCTGCAGTACAGGGCTGACACAATCGCGCCCTGTGCTGTCCATTCTTGCGGTCACTTTTCCCTTTTTTGCCCTGGTGCTGTGCGGCTTTGTCGCCACGCGCCGGGGCGTACTGCCATTGGCGGCCATTCCCGGGCTCAACACCTTTGTGCTGTACTTTGCGCTGCCTTGCATGCTGTACCGCTTCGGCGCACAGACGCCGATTACGCAGCTGATCGACCCGGTGGCTGCTGGCGTGTATTTGCTGTGCGGCCTGCTGATCGTGGGGGGCACCATGGCCTTGAGCCACACACGCTGGGGCTGGAATGACGCTGCCTTTGGTGCCTTGGTGGCCGCCTTTCCCAATTCCGGCTTCATGGGCGTGCCGCTGCTGGTGACACTGCTGGGTGATGCCAGCGCAGGCCCGGTCATTCTGACCATGGCCATCGACATGGTGATCACCAGTTCGCTGTGCATTGCGCTATCGCGCCTCGGGCAAGGTGAAGCCGGCGTCCTGCAGGCGCTACGCAATGCGCTCAAGGGTGTGTTTTCCAACCCCATGCCCTGGTCCATCATCCTGGGCGCCTGTGCCTCGGCCATGGCGTGGGAGCTGCCCGCACCGCTCGAAAAAACCGTCGCCATGCTAGCAGGCGCTGCCTCACCCGTGGCACTGTTCACCATTGGAGCGGTTCTGGCGCGTTCACAGATGAATCAGCATGAATACGTTGCTGCGCGCCACTATGTACCTATCGCGCTGGCCAAGCTGCTGCTGCACCCTGCGCTGATGTGGCTGGCCTGCCAGAGCGCGGTGTGGCTGGGACTGCCGCTGAGCTCCATGACCATCACCGTACTCGTGCTGGTCGCAGCACTGCCCAGTGCCAGCAATGTGTCCTTGCTGACCGAGCGTTTTGGTGCCCATGGCGGTCGGGTGGCACGCATTATTCTGGTGAGCACAGCGCTGGCCTTTGTGACATTTTCTGCCGCCGTCAGCCTTGTCGCCTAAACAGCGAGGTACAGCACCGATCTTTACAATAGTCAATCCCTCCGCACAGGATTGACATGCAGACACCCTCCCCCACCACCAGCACATTTCCACCACCCAGTGGTCGACAGACTGCATGGCTGATTGCCATGGCCTGCCTGGTCTGGGCATGCTCGTCATGGATCTCGGGAGGCAATCTCGACAGCTACAACGACATGCTGGAGAACTATGCATGGTCGCAGCCCTTTCTCTGGGGGACTCACAAGCATCCACCGTTTTTTGCATGGGTAGTGGGCACATGGTTTACGGTCTTTCCCAATACGGACTGGGCCTACCGGCTGCTGTCCTATACCAATGTCGCCGTGGGCCTATGGGGCGTAGTCAGTCTGGGCCGCAGACTGGGTCTGGGTGGTCTGGCCCACTGGGGGGCATTGCTGCTGCTGTGGAGCTTTCCCTATACCTCGCTGGCCGGCAAATTCAATGCCAACAGCCAGCTGCTGTCACTGTGGCCCTGGGCTGCGGCCCTGCTGCTGGCCAGCTGGCAGGAAAAAGGCTGGCGTGGCGTGTGGTTCAGCACCTGGCTGGGCATCGTGGCCGCAGCCTGCATGCTGAGCAAGTACTACAGCGGTGTGTTTCTGGCAGGCTTTCTGCTGCCCATCTTTCTGCACCGTGATGGCCACCAGTGGCTGCTGACGCCCCGCCCCTATCTGGCCCTGCTGGTATTTGCACTGGCACTCAGCCCCCATGTGGCGTGGATGGCAGGCCATGACTGGGCGCCAATTGGCTATGCCATGGATCAGGGCGGCGGTGATGTGGTCTGGCGCTATGTGCTGCGTTTTACGCTTTCTCCGCTGTTTTACTGGCTGCCTGCCTGGCTGGCAGTCTGCGCGGTGTATGCCTGCCTGTCTGCCCGCATGCAGCAGCAAAGCTGCCTGCGCACCTTTGGCAGTTACCTGTGGCGTAGCTGGATGCCCCACGGCTGGGACGACGTGCTGTACTGGCTGGCGCTCACACCCTGGCTGCTGACCCTGCTGTGCGGCATGTTCGGCGTAGCGGAGCTGTCTACCCCATGGGCCATCCCTATTGGCTATGCTTTTGCGCTGCTGTGGCTGCGCAATCTGCATACGCTGGCACCCTCTGTGACGGCGCAGGTGCTTACCAAGCTGCGCAGAGCATGGTGGCCTGTCGTGGCACTGGTGGCCGTGCTGGGCCTTGTGGTGGCCATCGTCAACGCACAGAAAAGTGACAAGGGTTACTACCGCCCCACTGAAGATGCTGCCCAGCAAATTCTGAAACAGTGGCAGGAACGCAACCCCCAGCAGCAGCTGGCCTGGGTGGGAGGGGACTGGGCAGAAAACGCCATGATCGCTTTCTATGCCATGCCTGGCCTGCAAACCGTGCCCTACATGCCGGACAGCTTCCCCGCGCAGCTCGCGGGTCTGGGCGACTGGCGCAGCAAAAACGGCTTGCTGCTGTGTCCGCTGGGCCCTGTAGCCAACAATCCAGACATTCCTGACACTGCCTGCATGCAAGAAGCCACACAGTGGCTGGCCGCACAGGGACTCACTGCTGCGCCCCAAGTGCTGACCGTGGAACGCAGCGGCTGGCGCTTTCCCAAGCCCGTGCCTTTCCGCTATGCCGTGTTTGACGTACCTGCTGCCTCTACTGCTTCCAAGGAAGTGCAATGACCTCCACGCCCAGCATGGATGCTGAATTTGCCCCTGCAGCCCCCTTCGCTGCAGTGCCTCGCCCTGCCCTGCAGCTGAGCTGCGTGGTCCCGGCCTACAACGAACAGGACAACCTGCGCGATTTCATCAATGCCTTGATCCCTGCCGTGCAGGCTCTGACCAGCGATTTTGAAATCATCATCGTCAACGATGGCAGCCGTGACGCCACACACGATGTGGCCATGCAGCTCGTCACACAGGGTCTGCCCGTGCGCTATCTGGCGCTGTCACGCAACTTTGGCAAGGAAGCGGCGCTGTCTGCTGGCATCGACCACGCGCGCGGCAATGCCGTACTGCTGATCGATGCAGACTTCCAGCACCCACTGGAAATGCTCCCCGAAATGCATGCCCTGTGGCAGGGCGGCTATGAAATGATTTATGGCGTGATCGCCGACCGCGGTGCAGAAAGCGGTGCCAAACGCCTGGGAACCAACCTGTTCTACACGCTGATGAACTCCGGCAACGGCGTCAAAGTGCCGCCCAATGCCGGCGACTTCCGCTGGATGGACCGCAAGGTGGTCGATGCCCTCAGAGCCCTGCCCGAGCGCAACCGCTTCATGAAAGGCCTGTACGCCTGGGTCGGCTTCAAGACTGCAGCACTGCCGTTTGTGCCCAAGGACCGTGCAGCGGGGCAGTCCAGCTTCAATCTCAAACGCCTCGGGGCGCTCGCCCTGCTGGGGCTGACCTCCTTCACCACGCTGCCACTGCGCGTGTGGAGCGTGATTGGTGGTGCCGTGGCTTTGCTGGCGCTGGCCTATGGTCTGTGGATCACGCTGGATACCCTGCTCTTTGGCGCAGACCTGGCAGGCTGGCCCACGCTGGCTGCCGGCATCATGCTGTTCTCCGGCGTGCAGCTGATGTCCATCGGTATTCTGGGTGAATACATTGGCCGCATCTATGACGAAGTCAAGCAGCGCCCCACCTATCTGATTGCACGCGACGAAGACGCCAGTCCTCTGCGAGAGCAGCCATGAGCACTTTGCTGATGCGTCTGCGGCAGCTGCCGCAGCTGGTGCAGTTTGGCCTGGTCGGCGGCAGCGCTGCCGCCACCCACCTGCTGGTGGTTGCCATCGTGGTTGCACTCACAGGCCTGCCACCGCTGTGGGCCAATGTACTGGGCTTTCTGGTGGCTTTTATCGTGAGCTACAACGGCCATGCAGCCCTGACCTTTTCACAGGCGCAGGCACGCGGCTGGGCCACGGTGGCCCGCTTTTTTGCCGTCGCCTGTGGCTCCTTTGTGGCCAATGAGCTGCTGTACGCCGCCGCGCTGCGCTGGCTGCCCTGGAACTACCTGGCCAGTCTTGCGCTGGTACTGGTGCTGGTAGCTGCAGGCACTTTTGTTCTGAGCAAGTTCTGGGCCTTCAAGGCGGCTCGCTGATGCCATGACCACCTCTACCCGCGCCTTTATTCTGTGTGCTGACGACTTTGGCTTGCACCCGGCTGTCGATGAGGCCGTAGAGCAGCTGTGCCTGGCAGGTCGCCTGTCAGCCACCAGCTGCATGACCAATGCCCCGCGCTGGCAGCAAGCAGCACCGCGCCTGAAGGACTTGCGCCCGCGCCTGTCCGTAGGGCTGCACTTCAACCTGACCGAAAGCTATGGCGGCTCTGTGCCTGCTCAGCCACTGGGCACAGTCATCCGCCAGGCCTATGCCGGCCACTGGAGCGCCCCACAGATGCGCGCCATGTGGGAGCAGCAACTCGATGCCTTTGAGACAGCGCTGGGCACACCACCGGACTTCATCGATGGCCATCAGCACGTGCACCAGCTGCCCGGCATGTGCCAGGCCATGCTGGACGTCATGCTCAAGCGCTACACCCCGCAGCAAATGCCCTGGGTGCGCTCTACCGCCCCAGTGGGCACGCTGTGGCTCAGCCCCAAAGCCAGCATCATTGCGCTACTGGGCGGCTGGCAGACCACGCGTGCGCTGCGCAAGGCAGGCGTGCTGGTCAACCATGGTTTTGGCGGCGTCTATGGTTTTGACGCACCCACCCCCGACGCCTATGGCGCGCAGATGGCGCAGTGGCTGGCGCAGTTGCAGCCTGGCAGCCTGCTGATGTGCCACCCCGCTACCACCAAAGTTGTGGGCGATGCCATTGGCGCACAGCGCCCTGTGGAGTTTGACTATCTGCACTCCGAAGCCTTTGGAGCGCTGCTGGAGCAGCACCAGTGCCATATCCAGCAAGGGCCGCTCAAGCCGCTTCTAAAAATCTAAAACCATAGCTTTCAGCGCTTGCTGCATAAGCCCTGGACGCATTTTCATGCTTATTCTTCGGGCTGGGCACTGAAAAGTATTTTTCACAGCGACAGCGGGTCCACATCCACCAGCCAGCGCACCAGCCGCTTGTGGGCAGGCTGGCTGCGTACCCAGTGCAGCCAGGGCTGCCAGGCATGCAAAAACCTTTGCAGCGCACGGCGGTCGCTGGCCTCGATCAGCATCTGTGCACGCTCCACATTGGCGACACGCTGCACGGCCATGGGGATGGGCGGATAGATGAACACATCTTCCAGATGCGGCAGCTGCCCCTGGTGCGCAGCCTCTGTGGCCGCGCGCAGAAAGGCCTGCGCCTCTTCCTGTGTCTTGGCATCGGCACGCACCAGCGCCTGAAAAGCAAAGGGCGGCATGCCCGCTTCCTGCCGCTCGCGCAGCTGCAGGGCGGCAAAGGCTGGATAGTCATACTTGCGCAGCGCCGCATACACGCTGTGCTGTGGCTCAAAGCTCTGCACCCACATCTCTGGCTGGCTGTCATGGGCACGCACATAGTCGGCATCGCGCCCGGCACGGCCTGCGGCCTGCATGAGCAGACAGAACAGGCGCTCCGCCGCACGAAAGTCGCTGGAAAACAGCGCGCCATCAGGCTGCACTGCGGCCACCAGCGTGATACGACGAAAGTCGTGACCCTTGGCAATCATCTGCGTACCCACTAGCACATCGACCTCACCGCTGTGCACCAGGGCAAGTTGTGCTTCGAGCGCCCCCTTGAGCTTGGTGGTGTCGGCATCAATGCGTGCCACGCGTGCCGGACGGCCATCGGGCCGCTGCACATTACGCAGCAAGCGCTCCAGCTCTTCTTCCAGTTGCTCCGTCCCCTTGCCCATGGGCAGGATGTCCGGATTGCCGCACTCAGGGCAGGCATGCGGCACACGGCGCGTATCGCCGCAGTGGTGGCAACGCAGCGTGCGGTCGCCCTTGTGAAACACCTGGTGGGCACTGCAATGCGGGCAGTCACTTTTCCAGTTGCAGTCTGCACAGAACAGCACGGGCGCAAAGCCCCTGCGGTTCAGCAGAATCAGGCTTTGCTCACCACGCTCAATGCGCTCGGTCATAGCGGCCAGCAGTGGCTGCGAAAACACGGTTTTCCTGGGCTGCTGCGTCATATCCACCATGCGGACACGGGGCAGCTCACCCGCACCAATACGGCTGGGCATGTGCAGACGCTGGTAACGCCCGATGCCGGGCTCACTGGCATGCCAGCTCTCCAGCGAAGGGGTCGCACTGCCCAGAATCACCTTGGCCCCGCAGTGGTGCCCACGCCAGATGGCCAGATCGCGTGCGGAATAGCGTGCGCCTTCCTGCTGCTTGTAGCTGGGGTCATGCTCTTCATCGACCACAATGACCTTGAGCCCCGGCAGGCTGGCAAAGACCGACATGCGCGTGCCCAGCACAATGCGCGCCTGACCGGTATGCGCGGCCAGCCAGCTCTTGAGCCGCTGCACATCCGTCATGCCGCTGTGCATGCTGACTACGGCCTGCGGCCCAAACATGGGCACAAAGCGCTGTTCAAAGCGTTGCTGCAGCTGTGGCGTGAGGTTGATCTCCGGCACCATGACCAGCGCCTGTGCCTGCGGATCGGCCTCCAGCGCCTGCTGCACCACGCGCATATAGACCTCGGTCTTGCCACTGCCCGTGCTGCCGTACAGCAGGAAGGGGCCGCAATTTTGCTCGATTTGCCCATAGACGCTTTGCTGCTCTGCGCTGAGTGCTATCAGGTTTTGCACAAAGAGCACGGCTCGATCAGAGTTATCCACAGGATTCGCATTCGCAGCTGCTGCTTTTTTCGACAACTTCCTGGGCTTGGGAGGCTGCAATCGCTTGGCCAGCTGCTCTGCTGTCATGTCCCGCAGTGCCGATGGCAGCCCCATCATGGCAATCTCCCCAATGCTGCGCTGGTAGTAATGCGCTGCAAAGCCCACCAGACGCTGCCAGTGGGTATCCAGGGGCTGCAGCCCTTCCATCACCGCATCAATCGGCCGCAGCGTGGCGTGCTCAGGCAAAGGCTGCTGCTGACGGTCATCCCAGACCACCCCCAGCAGATGCCGTGCCCCCAACGGTACGCGCACCAGCGTCCCTGCGGGCAAAGGCTGGCTGTGCAGATAACTCAGCAGATGTCCGACACCGCTGTGAATCGGCGTGTGGAGCGCGACACTTATCACATGGGATGCCGCCGAAATGTCAGACAGAACCTGCATCGGGAGATTGTGTGTGGGAAACCCCAGTTTCTGTGGATAACTTTGTGGGGATTGTCAATCACCCCCCACACCTTTAAGCAAGCTCAAAAACATCGCGTTTTCTTCATGACATTCTCATGAAGAAAATTTCTCAATAAAAACAGATACTTATTACGAAAATAGTTCGTTCAGCGCTATCAGCTTCATTGCCGTCCAATCAGCCTCCCGCTTGCTCAAAGTTGTGCATAAGTGGCACTCCAATGCACAGAAGCAAGGCCGTCATCGATAAGTAAAATCCCGTAGATAGACGTCAATTTGCAACTTTTTGACTGCTTTTGCACGGATTTTGAAGCGCCATTGCGGCCATGAAGCGTAGGTACGCACCTACGCTTCATGGCACACGCTGAACACCGTTCGTCAAGCCGACAGACGCAGTTGACGGGAGTAGTTATGCACAGTCTCAACCAGAGCAGCTACATGCTCTGGCGGTGTGTGCTGGCTGATGCCGTGACCCAGATTAAAGATATGGGAAGGGCCTGTAGTCGCCCGGTCCGTATGGGGCTTGCCAAAGCTGTCGAGCACGGCGCGCGCCTGCACAGCGATCTGCTCAGGTGGGGCAAACAGCACATTGGGGTCGATATTGCCCTGCAGGGCCTTGCCGAGGCCGCCCACTTCACCACCCACGATGGCACGTGCCTTGCCCAGGTTGGCCGTCCAGTCCAGGCCCAGCACCTCGCAGTCAATGCCTTTCATGTCATCGAGCCAGATGCCACCACCTTTGGTAAACACGATGCGCGGCACGTCGGTGCCATCGACGCCGGTGCGCTTGAGTTGCGCCAGCACGCGTTCGGTATAAGCCAGGCTGAACTGCTGGAACATGCCATCGGCCAGTACGCCGCCCCAGCTGTCAAAAATCATCACGGCCTGTGCACCAGCGTCAATCTGGGCATTCAGGTAGGTAGCAACGCTGTCTGCATTGACGGACAGGATCTTGTGCATCAGATCAGGACGGCTGTACATCAGGCTCTTGACTTGGCGGTAGTCATCACTGCCCTTGCCTTCCACCATGTAGCAAGCCAGCGTCCAGGGGCTGCCGGAAAAGCCAATCAGCGGCACACGACCGCCCAGCGCCTTGCGAATGCTGGTCACTGCGTCAAACACATAGCGCAGCTTGTCCATATCCGGCACAGCCAGCTCGGCCACAGCGGCTTCATCGCGCACCACCTTGGCAAAACGCGGGCCTTCGCCTTCTGCAAACGACAGGCCCAGCCCCATGGCATCAGGCACGGTGAGGATGTCGCTGAACAGAATCGCAGCATCCAGCGGAAAGCGCTCCAGCGGCTGCAGCGTCACTTCCGTGGCGTAGTCCACATTGGTAGCCAGCCCCATGAAGCTGCCCGCCTTGGCGCGTGTGGCCTTGTACTCCGGCAGATAACGGCCAGCCTGACGCATCAGCCACAGCGGGGTGTAGTCGGTCGCCTGACGACGGCAGGCGCGCAGGAAGGTGTCGTTCAGAAGGGGGGCAAAAGACATGAAGCGCTCACACAGAGAAAAGACCTGAAGGTGCCAATCCTCACGAAAGCACCTCCTACATGTTCTTGGGTTCTTGGGAAACGGCCAGTTTAACGGATGGGCCTGCAACACCTGGCTTCTAAGGCCTCCCGCTGCGAAGAGGGTGCACGTCTACTGATACAGCACAAGCCTTGCAACTGCGCTCATGCACAATCGCGGGCTTTGCTTCCTGTTACAACTTATACCGTACGCCGTGACCTTGCCAGAGACCATCAGCATTCCTGCTTTCCAGAGCTTTACCTTGGCTATTTTGCTGTTTTTTGCAGGGCAGAAAATTGCCGAGTATTGGGGCGTTATACGCCGCTACAGCATTCCCGAGCCCGTGGTGGGCGGCTTTGCCTGCGCCCTGGTCGTCGGCCTGATCTACTACACCACCGGCAGCAAGATCGAGTTCGATCTGAATGTGCGCGACACCCTGCTGCTGTACTTCTTTGCGGCCATTGGTCTGCGCTCTGACCTGCTCACCCTCAAGCAAGGCGGCAAGCCACTGTTGATTCTGCTGGCGCTGGCCACCGGCTTTATCCTGCTGCAGAACCTGCTGGGCATGGGCGTGGCCGAGCTGTTCGGCCTGGATAGCCGCGCTGGACTGATGACGGGCTCCATCTCACTGACCGGCGGTGTTGGCACTACCCTGGCCTGGGGACCCACCTTTGTGGAAAAACTCGGTATCCACAACGCCGTGGAACTGGGCATGGCCAGCAACATGGTCGGCATGATCGCCGCCTGTGCAATCGGCGGGCCGATTGCCAGCTACCTGATGCGACGGCACGCCATCCATGGCAGCGGCGCACGCCCGCTGGACGTGGGTGTTCCCGCACAGCAACTGACCGTGCCGCTGGACTACTTTGGCGTGCTGCGCGCTTGGCTGTGGCTGAACATGGCACTCATGATCGGCGGCATCATCACCCCACTGTTTCACAAGGTGGGCCTGCAGCTGCCCATGTTTGTGGGATGTCTGATGGGCGGCATTTTGCTGCGTAACACGCTGGGGCAATGGATGCTCTCGCGCAAGCGCCGCAAGCTGGGGCTGTTCCACTGGAACAGCATGCGCCAGGGCCTGAGCATGATTTCCGACATCAGCCTTGGCATGTTCCTGACCATGGCACTCATGGGCCTGCAGCTATGGGCACTGCAGGGCGTCATGGGCTTTGTTTTGACCGTGCTGGTGCTGCAGGTGCTCATGACCATCTGCTTCGCGCTGTTTGTGGTCTTTCGCTGCATGGGCAGAGACTATGAGGCTGCCGTCATCAGCGCTGGTTTTGGTGGCATTGCCCTGGGCTCTACCGCCACTGCGGTGGCCAACATGACCGCCGTGGCCCACCGACATGGCGCAGCGCACCGGGCATTCATCGTCGTACCACTGGTGTGTGGTTTCTTTGTGGACATTGTGAACGCCCTGATCATTCAGATGCTGCTCTGAACGTCATACGCCTGTCACAAGGCATACGCACCATACACGTCTGTGGGCCGATGAAGAAATTGGTGTGAAGCAGGGCTCAGCCGCTTCACGGATACCCAGCCTTGGTCCACGCCAATACCCAGCCGCTGTGTGCACAGTCTATGCACACAGCGGCTTTTTTCTGGCCTGCAGCAGCAGGCTGCAGAGCTGGTTTACGCCTGCCTGTCTTCGCCCGGCAGACTGTGGTTATGCGTATGCGTGCCGCAGTGAAAACAGAACTTGGAGAAAGCGCTCTTGCGCGTGCCGCAGGCATGGCAGGCCTGGAACAGGTTCAGCCCACAGTGGGGGCAGAAATCCGTCACGCCATCTTTGAGGTCCACAGGGCGCTCACAGCCCGGGCACACACTTTTGGCCAGATGCGCCAGCACGGCGTCATACGTCTTACTCACGCGGCGTTCGCTGGCAGGCAGGGCCTCGGCCTGCTTTTGCCGCTCCAGATAGCGCTGCAGCGCCACAATGGCCCAGCGCCCCACCAGTACCGTAATGGCAATGCCCACGGCATAGCGCACATAGCCACCGTAGCTGGGCAGGTAGGGCACGAGCTCCACAAAGAAGGCAAACAGCGCAAAAAAGATAAAGCCCCAGACAAAGGGCCACCAGGTGCTCTTGCGCTTTTTGACAAACAGCCAGCCCGCCAGCAGCAGCAATGGCAACGTCAAGGCCAAGCGATAGAAGAACACCCTGAGCTCCTGTGCACGCCAGGCGCTGTGCAAAGCCTCTCGTGCATCGTTCTCCAGCGCGTTCAGTGCCTGATTCGTGCGCGCTTGCTGCTGGCGCAGATTCAGCAAGGTCTGCTCCTGTTCCTGCAGCGCCTGCTGTGCTTGACGCTCTGCCTGGCGCAACTGCTCCAGCTGCTGGTTGCGTGCTATCACTTCAGGGTCCTGCTCGCTGCGCTGCGTCGCAGAGCGTGTCGCAATCCAGGCCATGAAGTTCTCACGTGCCACCTGCGTGTCACCGCGTGCTTTTTCCCACTGCAGCTGCGCCTGCTCACGGGCATCCATCGCCTCGTCACGCTCCTTGTTCAGCGCAGCCAGTTCGTTACGCAAGGGCTGCGCCTGCTGCGCATCGACGAAGTCGTCCAGCGTCAGCCGATGCTCGACCTGAGGCAGGTCTCCCACCACCGTAGATCCCAGACCAATCAGAAAACTGGCAAAGACCACGGCGACCAGCCACAGACCTCGGCGGAACCAGACTTCCGACCATCGCAAAGACTTGCTCATGTACGCACTCCCTCGTTCAATGGAACGTAGCCATTATGTCGGCTTGGAATTTCGCCGCCTCAGGCTGCGCAGCAGCCAGTAGGTACTGCGACGAACATACAGTGGCTCCCGCCAGCACATCAGTACCAGTGCCACAGCATTGGCCAGCCCCATGCACAGAAACAGCTGCGGCACACTCAGGCCTGCAGCCAGCAGTCCGGCTGCGATCAGCGCCGATGCCACCATGAACAGCGCGTTGAGAATATTGTTGGCAGCAATGATG
This sequence comes from Comamonas kerstersii, assembly GCF_002056725.1. Lineage (NCBI taxonomy): Bacteria > Pseudomonadati > Pseudomonadota > Betaproteobacteria > Burkholderiales > Comamonadaceae > Comamonas > Comamonas kerstersii. The sequence continues at coordinate 975,497 of NZ_CP020121.1, forward strand.
CGCGCGCGGTGCGTCACTGGGCTGCGCTGCTGAATCAGGGCATACAGCGGGACGCTGTAAATGCCTGCCGACAGCGCCAGGCCGAACAGGTCCAGCAGCACGCGCCAGCGCTGCGGTGCCTGCACAAAGCTCCAGAGGTCCAGCATCTGCGCTGCGCGTGGCAGATGTGCCAGCGACCACCAGAAATCCACAGCAAACAGCGTCATCCCCAAAGCACCAAGCGGCACCAGCCCAGGCTCTATGCGTCCACGCGACAGGATTTCACACAGCAGTGCGCCTGTGCCCACACCCAGTGAAAACACAACCAGCAGGCAGGCCGCCACACGCTCATTGCCCTGCAGCACCTCCTTGGTCAGTACCGGAAATTCCGCCAGAAACACAGCCCCAAAAAACCACATCCAGCTGATGCCCAGCAGCGCCCTGAACACCCGGCCATCGGTGCGCGCCAGGCGCAGATTGGCGGCCGTTTCGCGCCACGAATTCCAGCCCAGCGGCGCTGCATGGGCAGACACGGCCTGCCGGGGAATGCCCTGTACCGCCCAGCGCCCCAGCATGGCCAGCAGCAGACAGGTCAGCGCCACATGCCAGCGCCCCACTTCGGGCGTAGCAATCAGCAGGCCGCCGACCACATTGCCCAGCAGGATGGCCACAAAGGTGCCCATCTCCACCATGCCATTGCCCCCCGTCAGCTCTGATGGCTTGAGCACCTGGGGCAGATAGGCAAACTTGGCAGGGCCAAAAAAGGTGGAGTGCACGCCCATACCCACCAGACACAGCATCAGCACCACAGGCCACTGCTGCCAGAAACCCAGTAGCGCCACTGCCATGATGGCAATTTCGCAATCCTTGACCCGCCGCATGAGCACGACCTTGTCCATGCGGTCTGCCAGCTGCCCTGCCGTGGCCGAAAGCAGCACAAAAGGCAGAATGAACAAGGCACCTATCACCAGACCGGCGATGGATGCTGGCAGCCATGCTACCTGCAGCTGGTAGGTGACCAGCACCGTCAGCGCGAACTTGAAGAGGTTGTCGTTGGCCGCCCCCAGCAGCTGGGTAGCAAAGAAGGGGCCAAAGCGCTGCTGGCGCAGCAGCGCGAACTGCGAAGACGGTGTGTGGTGCATGGCCGCCATGGGCAAATAGTCAGAACGCTTGCTTCGTCCTGCAGGGTATCAGCTTGACTTGCGAGCGCTGGTCTTTTTCGCCGGGCTGCTGCGCTTGCCCGCTGGCGCAGCCTTTACCGCCTTGCTGCTCTTTGCCGCAGCCGGTGCAGCCTTGGGCGTGGCTGTCCGTTGTGTGGCGCGGGTTGCGTTCGCAGGCTTCGCTGCTGGCTTGGACTTGGCCGATGCAGTGGTTTTGGCACCCGTCTTGGCAGTACTGGCCGAGCTGGCAGCCGCCTGTGTCTGGGCTACGGCCTGGCGCACCATGTCGCTGGCCGTCTTGACAGCCGTGCGCGCCAAATCTGTGGACATCTGCGTGGCCTGGAATACCGCCTGCTGCTGTGCAGGATCCTGCATGGCCTGCTGGGCAATCTGCTGAAACTGCTGCGTCAGCGCACCCCACCACTGCATCGCCGCAGCCATGCCTGCGGCCTGTGTGGACTGCTCCTGCGCCGCATCTTGCTGCGCCTGCTGCGCTGCACTTTCATCAGCAGGCTGGGGGGCTGCGGCATCAGATGTGGGCGTCTTGCCCGCCGCAGACATGGGCCAGTCCGACAAGTCCGGTCCTGCTGCTGCGCTCGTGGAGGCAAAAGGAAACCCCTTGGTCATTTCCCCCAAATTCACATGCATGCCCTGCAAGGCAGAGAGCGTCATCTTCTGCACTTCCAGCGCCTGCACGGTCGCGGCCAGTGCCTTGCTGTTTTGCTCCAGCCAGAACTGCACGGCCTTGAGCTCTTCGATGCGCTTGTTGATTTCTTCAACGCTCAGCGTAGGGGCTACCCAGTTCGCAAACGGAGGCTGTGCCGCACTGCCCTGCCCGACCTTGCCCAGGCTCTGCAAAAACTCAAACCCCGGAATGAATTTGCCAAAACCGAACGCGGAGGAATCACTCATAGCCATCACCCATTGCGTGCAATACAAAAAAAGCCCGGGCACAGCGGTGTACCCGGGCTGGCTGCCAGCTAGCTTAACGCAGCGGCCGCTGTACGCTGTCACGCGTACAGCATCTGCCTGGCTTAAAGCCGCTAACGCTACCCAGCAAACCGCAGGTTTGCGTTTGAGACGGTGCGCGAAGCCGTAGACAGTACGAGTAGTACGACAAGGCTTCGCAACGACGTATCAAGGGTTGCGTTAGCAGGTCTTACTGGCCATGGTGATGCGCACTGCCATGCCCATGCTGCATGCTGTGACCATGGCTGCCCGCCTTGGGCGCCATGCGGTGCACAGGCAGCTCCAGATGCAGGCGCGAAGCCTCACCCTTGCTGTCCTTGAAGATCAGCGTCACGGGCACTTGTGTGCCTTCCTGCAGCGGGGCCTTGAGCTGCTGGAACATCAGGTGGTAGCCACCGGGCTTGAGCTCCACGGTCTGGCCCTCAGGCAGCGGCAGGCTGTCGATGGCACGCATGCGCATCACATCGCCTTCCATCTTCATTTCATGGATTTCGCCCACCGCGGCGACAGGCGTTTCAACGCCGACCAGCTCGAGCGGCTCCTGCGCCGTCAGACGCACGAAGCCCCCTGTAGCCTGCTGCCCCGGCACGGAAGCACGCGCCCATGCGCCTTCTGCCTGTACATGGGCGGCATCAGGATGGGCCATGGCCACACCCGTGGTAAGCGCTACAGCAAGCACTGCAGCCGAGAAAATTTTGTTGTGCAAAGACATGGGAATCACTTGGTAAAAAAACTCAACACCAGGCACATGCCAGATGGCCTGTGCCACTCAGGACAGGATCCATGTCTTCGAAGGTGGTGCACGCACGGGAGGCAAAGCTACGCGGCACGGAATATGCACTGCTGGCGGCAAGGCCTGAGGCTGGGCGGCAGGCACCTGTACGCTGGCTGCTTGCACCTGCTGTGGCGGCGGTGCCAGCACCGGCAGGCACAGTGGGCAGTCCAGCGTATGGTGCAGCGCCATACCCTGCCCAGCATCGGTCAACGGGCTGGGTGCATCCAGCGGCGCCAATTCCCCTGAGCACAGATGCACCACATGCTGCTGGCTGATCTGGGCCCGTGCCATCGGCGCCCAGATACTGACCATGCACACGCACAGCCATGCTGCCAGCACCAGCGAGCTGGTGCGGCGCAGATGCGTGGTGATCAGCCGGTTCAACATGTCGGCAATTCTATCGAGCCCACTGCTGCAGACCGGATGCCATCGGCTTGAATTTCAAGCCAAATATGCCTCTAAGGCTTATGCAGCAAGCGCTGACAGCTATGAATTTTCAAGATTTCAATTCACCTTCCAGAAACCGCAGCAAGCCACTGACCCGGCGTGTTGGCGCGGCAATGGCCTGGGCCAGCAAACGGACGTCTTCTGCCATCAGCGTAAAAGCACTGCGCGCCCGCGTGATGCCTGTGTAGACCAGTTCACGCCCCAGCACCGAGCCGGCCTTGGCAGAGAGCACCAGTGCCGTGTGCTCAAACTCCGAGCCCTGGCTTTTGTGTACCGTCATGGCAAACGCGGTTTCCACATGGACCAAGCGCGCCACGCTTACGGCATGCAGTTGATTGCCCTGCAGAAAGTACACGCGCAAAGGGTGCCCCGGCGCTACACTGGGCAGGGCAATGCCGATGTCACCATTGAACACGCCCAGCGCTGCATCGTTGCGTGTGACCATGACAGGTCGGCCGCGGTACCACTCACCAGGCTCCTTGGGGATCACGCCCAGCCGTGCCAGCAGCTGTTGCACGGCGGCGTTCAGGCCAGCCACGCCCCATTCGCCTTCACGCACGGCGCACAGCAGACGAAAGCGCTCAAACGCGGTGATGACTTCGCGCACCCAGCCCTCATGCTGCACGGCGATGTCCGATGCTTTTTCTATCGCTGCCCAGCGCTGCAGCGCCTGTGCAAAAGGCTGGTAGCCCACGGCGGTGCCGCGCCCTTGCCAGGCCAGCTGGTGTACGCGCTGCACCGCGCCACCGGCTTGCATGAAGACCGGGTCGTAGACGCCACATTCGGCCAGTAGCGCTTGACTGCGCGCCACATCGCCCGCATTGACGGCCAGCGCCAGCTCGGCAATCGGCCCACTGAAGCGCCTGCTTTCGCGCAGCATCACGGTCTGCTGCGCCAGTGCAGGCGCCATGGCATCTGCGTGAAATGGTGCAGGAATGTGCTCACCCGCCACACGGGCCACATAGTCCACCGTTGCTGCGTCATAGCGCCCCATTTGCGCATCACGGCACAGATCGCCCAGCACAGCGCCGGCCTCGACAGATGCCAGCTGGTCCTTGTCCCCCAGCAGCACCAGGCGCGCATGGGGCGGCAGTGCATCGAGCAGGGCCGACATCATTTCCAGGTGCACCATGGATGCCTCATCGACGATGAGCACATCCACATCCAGCGGCCGCCCCGCATGAAAGCCCCAGTGCCGCGTATCAGGCCGCGCGCCCAGCAGCGAGTGCAGCGTGCGCGCAGCGCCCACGCGCTGCACCAGCGCCTCCAGATCCAGAGCATCTCCCACCACTTGCTGCAAATCCTTGAGCGCGGTTTCAATCGATTCCTTCAGCCGTGCTGCCGCCTTACCCGTGGGCGCAGACAGTGCCACACGCAGCTGCTCAGGTTGCGCCGCCGTAGCAAACAGCAGCGCCAGCAGGCGTGCTGCGGTATAGGTCTTGCCCGTGCCGGGGCCGCCGGTGATGATCGAAAAACGCCCACGCAGGGCCACCGCACAGGCCACTTTCTGCCAGTTGCAGCCAGCCCCCGAAGCCACGGGAAAAAAGCGATCCAGCCACTCGCGTGCGGCCTGCTCAGGCAGCTGCACGCCAGCGGCAGTACTGCGTTGCAGGATGTGTGCGGCCACCATGCGTTCATGGTCCCAGTAACGGCGCAGATACAGCAGGGGGTGGGCGCTATCTACTGCAGCCAGCACCAGGGGCTGGGCACGGTCTGCCTCGGTGGCTGCACGCACCAGTGGACATGCCTGCAGTGCCTGCAGCCATTGCGCACATGTACCCGGCAGGCGCTCCCACAGGGCCAGCAGATGGGGCAAGTCTTCCGCATCCCAGCCCAGCACCGCATTGGGCGTAGCCACCAGATCAGCCAGCGGCAAGCAGCTGTGACCGCGCCCTTCCATCTGTGCCAGCATGGCTGCCGCCACTAGCACGCAGGGCTGCACCTGCGGGTCCTGTTCATGCAGCCACACGGCCAGCGCCACATCCAGCCGCCGCAGCATGCCTGCATCGGCCCACAGGCGCAGCACCTCCAGCACACTATGCGCGGTCACAGGTGCTGCAGGTTCGGCTGCGAACATTTCCAGGGTATGGATATCCAGATGACGTTTGCGGCTCATGCCTGCACCTCGTTGATCAATGCCTGCAGGGCGTCCAGCAGCTCCAGCATGGGGGGCACCACATGCACACCCTGTGCCGGCCCATCCATGCCGCGCAAAAAGAAATACAGCGCGCCGCCCAACTGCTGCGCTGGGTCATAGGCATCGCCCAGACGGCTTTGCAGCAGGCTATGCAGCGCCAGCAGATACAGCGCAGCCTGTACGTCATAGCGGTGCTGCAGCATGGCCTGCTGCAGCGCAGCGGCATGGTAGGCGCTGCCATCTGTGCCCAGATAGTTGGTCTTGTAGTCCAGCACCCAGTAGCGGCCTTCATGCACAAAAACCAGGTCTGCAAAGCCCATCAGCATGCCGTGCAGGCTGCGGTCTGGCAGCATGGGACGCTCCATCTCCGGCAAGATGAACTGGCGGCACAGCGCATCGACTTCACGCGCGGGCAGCTGCGCAATCGGCAGCCAGAATTCCATTTCCGGCAGCCGCGTGCGGATCTGCGCCAGGCTGCAGCCCAGTGGCGGCAGCGGATGGTGCACCACATGGCGCAGCCACTGCAGCGTGTCCTGCGCCTGCTCCGTGCGGCCCGCGCGTTCGCAGCGGCGCAGCAGCTGCTCGCTCAGGCGGCCTTGCCCATCGGCTTCCAGCGCAAAGTCTTCACCCTCCAGCCACTCCAGCTGCTCGTGGATAAAGTTGCCCACCAACTCACCCCGCATAAAGCGGTGCCACACGGCGCTGCTGGCCACGGGCAGCAGCGCCTTGCGCCCTGCGCTCGCATCCAGCGCACGCTCGTCATCGGCGGGCTGCATGGCCGCCACAGGCAGCACCGGCAGCTCACTGCTTTTGCCACGCACCAGGCGGGTAAAGCTGGCAATGCTCCACTGCGTGTCAAACTGGGCATCATAGGTCTGCGGAACGCACAGTGGCGGCGGTACATCGCTGCTACGGTACAGCGTGGGTGCAGAAGGCGCTGGCAAAGGCTCTACCCGTATGTCGCTGCAGCCTTCAGCCAGTGCCTGCAGTGCATCACGCCAACCCTGCACAGAGGCTTCCTGCCCGCCATTGAGCAGATAACCACAAGCACCCTTGTGGTTCACACATTTTTTTGAGCCGTGCTTGCTCAGCGCACTGATGCCCACCCAGATCGCATGGCGTGGCCGCGTCAGCGCCACATACAGCAGACGAATGTCTTCACGCAGCCGCTCCTTGTCTGCCTGCTGCTTGGCCTCCGTGCTGGGCTGCAGATCCACACTGCGGCGGCCATCAGGCTGGGGGACACGCACCAGGCTGTCGGAATACTCACGGAAATCTGCCGCAAATGGCAAAAACACCACGGGATACTCCAACCCCTTGCTTTTGTGCACAGTGACAACCTTGACCAGATCTTCATCGCTTTCCAGCCGCACGACCTGTTCTTCACTGCCCTGCCCCGGCGCTTCGATCTGCATGGCCAGCCAGCGAATCAGTGCCTGTTCACCTTCCAGCGTCGCACTCGCGTTTTGCAGCAGTTCCGCCAGATGCAGGTAATTGGTCAGCCGCCGTTCACCCCCGGTTTCAGCCAGCCACAGCGCAGGCAGCTGCATGCGGTGCAAGGTCTGACGCAACATGGCCAGCACGCCCTGCATCTGCCAGACGCTGTGCAGCTCAGCCACGATCTGGCTTTTGGCATCAAAGGCTTCGTCATCCGCCGCCAGCCAGGCCAGCTGCTCCAGCGACAGCCCCATGATGCGCGTTGCCAGCCCGGCACGCACGGCCCGCGCATCGCGCGGCGCAGCCACAGCACGCAGCCATACCAGCACGTCCTGTGCCTCAGCGCTGGCAAACACGGATTCCTGGTCTGACAGATACACCGACGCCACATGGCGGCGCTGCAGTTCACGGCGTACGGCTGCAGCCTGTTTGCCGGTACGCACCAGCACAGCAATATCGCGCGGACGCAGGCGCTGCAGCGGCTTTCCATCCTCTGCGAAACCCACCCTGACATCGTTGAGCCATCGCACGATCTGCTCGGCACAGGCACGGGACATATGCTCCAGCATCGTTTCCGTGTTGACCAGCTCTCCCTGCCCCTCATGCCACACCACAGTCATGGCTGGAACGGGCTGACCATCCATCTGAAACCGCTCCGCACGGCCCTTGGCACGCACAGCGTCAAACGGCAGCGGGTTGCGCTGCGCTTCACGAAACATGAAGGCCCCGGCCCCCACGCGGGCCTCGGCCTGTGCGAACCAGCGGTTGACGGCATGCACCACGGCTTCGGTGGAGCGGTAGTTCACATCGAGCACATAGTGGCGGCCTTCCGTAGCCTCTCGTGCGCGCAGATAGCTGTAGATGTCGGCGCCGCGAAAGCCGTAGATGGACTGTTTCGGATCACCAATCAGCAGCAGCGCACTTTCGGGGTCGTTGTCTGCCGTGCGGTAGATCTGGTCAAACAGGCGGTACTGCAGCGGCGAGGTGTCCTGAAACTCGTCAATCAGCGCCACCGGATACTGCGCCAGAATGCGCTGGCGCAGGGCTGGGCCGTTTTCGCCAGACAGTGCCTGGTCCAGGCGTTCCAGCATGTCCGCAAAGCCAAAGGTACGCGTCTGCTGCTTGAGCCACTGCATGCGCTGGTGCACATAGGCCGCAGCATGTGCCAGCATCTGCACCCGCAAATCGGGCATCTGCGCCATCTGCTCGGCCAGCTCCTCAAAAGCATGGGCTTGCGGCGGTACCTCCAGCGGTGGTGCACTTTTCAAGCGGCAGGCGGGCATCTCACTGGCACGCAGATTCTGGCGTGCGGTGGCGTACTCCTTGCGGCGCCAGAAATCCATGACTTCTGGTGCCTCTACCCATGCGCCCAGCGCCTGCACCCAGTCCTGCACCTGCTTGGCGCTGAAGCGTCTGCTATTCCAGTGCTCCGGAGCATCTTCCACCTGTTGCAGCAGCCAGTCGCGAAAGCGCGGAAATATCGTTTTCCAGGGCTGCACCAATGCCTGCTGCGCCGCCTGTGCCTGCTGGACCAGCTGTTGCAGGCTCTGTCCGTCTGGCACAAAACTGGCCATGTCTTCGGGACGAAGGCTGCGCAAAGCCTCATAGCAATCTGCAAAGCTTTTCCAGACCTGCAGCACCATGGCCAGCTCCTGCCCCTGCAGCGGATAGCACTGCTGGCGCCAGTAGTCCTGCGCAGCTTCCACCAGGCGCTGGGATTCATCACTTTCCAGCGTTTCGTCAAACAGATTGCCGCTGTCGAACGCATGCTCGCGCAGCATGCGCTGGCACCAGGCATCAATGGTGAAAATGGCCGCATCGTCCATGGACTCCGCCGCCATGGCCAGCTGCCAGGCAGCTCGCTCGCGCTGCGGCCCTTCAGGGTAAGCCGCCATCAAGTCCAGCAAAAACGGATCAGGCGTCTCCTGCTCTGGCACCTGTCCACGGAAATACGCGGCGGCCTGCACCAGACGTGCGCGGATACGGTCTGAGAGCTCGCGCGTGGCCGCGCGCGTGAAAGTCATGACCAGAATGTCTGCAGGCATCAGCGGCTTGCCAAAGGCGTGTTCACCCCCGTGCCCCAGCACCAGTCGCACATAGAGCGCAGCAATCGTCCAGGTCTTGCCCGTGCCCGCACTGGCTTCAATCAAACGGCTGCCATGCAGCGGAAAGCTGCGTGCATCCAATACGTGGCGCTGCGTCATGCATGCCTTCCCTGCTCTGTGTGGTGTATCCAGCCCACGTTTTCTACACACTGCTGCAGCCAGCCTTCCATCGGCCCATAGATAGCCAGCGCCAGATCGTGCAGACGCCCATCTGCGTTCAGCATCTGGAAGTCCGGATACAGGCGCTGCCAGTACATGTCTTCAGCTTCACCGTTCCCCACAAAGCCGCCCTCATAGGCAGTGCGGGCTGCCGCCTCATCTTGCCAGGCCATGGCCATGCCGGTCTTCATCGGCACTGGCAAGGGCGATTGCTGGCCCTGCAGCCAGAGTTCCAGCAAATCCTGCAATGCCTGCTGTGCCACGTCCTGCGCCATGGGCTGTACATGCAAGGCCGTATCGCGCCCGATCAGCACACCCTGCACCTCCACACCACAGGCGGCAGCCACCAGACTGCGCAAATACACGCGCAGCAGCTTGTCCCTGCGCAACTCGCCGTCCTTGTCCAGCACATCGCGTGCGTCCAGCTGCAGCCACACGGGGGCCACACCTGCAACTTCGTGGTCAGCTGCCCACAGCTGATCCAGCCAGTCTTCCAGCACCACGCCCGCATGCCTGAAGTGCACACGCAGGCGTTCGACTTCGCGTGGGAAGGCCTGCCTGCGTGCCGCCCATTCCTGCAGGCAGGGCAGCACGGTGGCCTGCAACTGCTGCGCTTCGCGCTGCCCCACACCGGCCAGCGGCAGACGACCGGCGCGCTGCAGACTCTGCAGGCGTACCTGCAGCAGCGGTGCAGCTCTGTCGCCATCCAATGCCGCATGGCGGCTTTGCTCCCAGTCCGCCACAAACTGCTGCTGCAATTGCTCGACCAGCTGGTAGGCCTGCAGACCATTGAGCTGGAACAGCTCGTCGTCTTCCACCGTGTCCTCATCCGCTTCAAAGTACACACCCAGACGCTGCTGAAAAAACGCCTTGGCCGGGTGACGCACAAAGCGCGTCAGTCTGTCCATGCTCAAGGGCTCCAGCGCTTCCAGGTCCAGTGCTGGCATGTCCTGCACCACGGCCGCATCCTGCTGCGCATGCGCATCACGCCATTCGCGGGCATAGGTCAGCAGCTCCGTGTCCTGCTCAAAGTAGCGGCGGCTAAAGGGCTGCAAGGGGTGGTGCCAGGTGCGCTCCGCCAGCAAGTCTTTGCGCTCCCCTCGCCAGCCAGCGGCCAGGTATTCACGCAGCTGCGACACCAGCACGGAAGGCGGCTGCTCGCTGTTGTCGCGCACGTGGTGCCCGGCCCAGCTGATGTAGAGCACGCGGCGGGCAGACAGCACGGCCTCCAGCATCAGCTGGCGGTCATGGTCACGGCGCGCGCGGTCACCCGGACGGTACTGGCCGGGCTGCTGCATCAGGTCAAAGTCATTGCGTGTGGCGCGGCGCGGGTAGTCGCCATCGTTCATGCCCAGCAGGCAGACGACTTCAAACGGAATCGCCCGCATGGGCATGGGCGTGGCAAAGGTCACGCCACCGGCCCGGAAACGCTGCTCCAGCGAAGGCTGCTCCAGCGCCTGCAGCCAAGCTTCCTGCGCCACAGCCAGCGGAATCTGCTGCACAAAACCGGCCTGGTCACAGGCTTCCTGCCAGCGTGTGAGCGCTTTTTCCAGCCCATCGAGCAGGGCACGCTCTACATCATCCTGCGGCTCAAACATGTCCTGCGCCAGCTGGCGCAGGCGCTGCGCCCAGACATCGGGCGTGGCATCCAGCAATGCTTCCTCCCACCAGCGCATCAGGCGCTCGAGCACCGCGGCCAGAATGCCCGCCAGTTCGGCACCCAGCCCGCCGACTTCGTCATAGGGCTCAATCTCGCCCCAGGCGGCGGCACTCTGCCAGCCATGCGCTCCCTGCACACTGCGGCTGCCGCTGGCATAGCCGAGCAGCATGCGGCGCAGACCAAACCAGGCGCTGTTGTGCTCACCACAGGCCTGCAAGCCCAGCGTGGCGCGCTGCTCGGCATTCAGTCCCCAGCGGATACCTGCACCCGCCATCCAATGCGTGAGCTGCGGCACATCGGTGGCCGACAGACCAAAGCGTGCGGCCACGGCGGGGACATCCAGCAGATCACACAGCTCGCTCAGGCGGCAGCGCTGCTGGGGTAACTTGAGCAGCCATTGCAGCGCCACCACCATGGGACTGGCAGCACGCGCACTCAGGTCTGCAATATCAAAGGGGATGTAGCGCGGGTCATGCCGGCTGTACTGACCAAACACGGCGCGGATCGATGGGGCCGCAGCCTGAATATCCGGCAGCATGACAATCACATCGCGCGGCTGCAGCGGCACCTGCCCCGGGGCGGGCGACTGGGCCAGCAGCTGCAGCAGCTGGTCGTGCAGCACTTCCAGCTCACGCACCAGACTGTGCGCACTGTGAAAGACGATGGACTGGTCCTGTGCAGCAATATAGTGCTCAGGCTGCATGGCTTTGGGGTGCTCAGCCAGCGGCAGCATGTCTCGGATGCTGCGCTGCACCTGCTGCAGCAGACTGCCTGCATCAGCCGGCGCATCATCAAACAGATCTACGCGTGGCCAATGTGCACGGTCGGCGGTCTGCAAGGTGTTGTCGTACTCGTCGAGCAGGCGCACATAGTCGCGGCTCTGGCGGCCCCATGCGGCCAGCAGTGGGTGGGCATGGGCATGCATGGCCTCCAGCGGAATGGCGGCCAGGTCCTGGCCGTTGCGTAGCGGCTGGCGGCGGCGCTGCATGCGCAGCAGCGCGCGCCCGTCAATGGCATCGGCCCAGTGATAGCGGCAGGGGTTGGGTACGGCCAGCACCACCTGAGTGTGGCGCGCCATGGCATCCAGAAAACCCAGCATGGCCAGCGGCACATGGCTCAGGCCAAACAGCACCACACGGCGCGGCACAGGCAGGCTGCCGGGCTCGGCCTCGCGCAGGCGCTGCATGACCAGCTCGCGCAAGGCCGTACGCGTCGCGGCCATTTCATGCGCCTGCAGATCCGCCAGCACCGCACGCCACAGCTGCGCCTGCCAGCGCTGGCTCTCGGGCAGCGGCTCCTCCGGTTTGCCCGGATGCGTCAGCACATCACGGCCCTCCTCCCAGGCCTTGAGCCAATCTCCACGGTAGACCTGGTACTGGTCAAACAGGTCGGCCAGACGCTCGGCCAGCTGCAGCAGGCGCTCGGGCTCGCCAGGGCGCAGAAAGCTTTCAATGGGTGCAAATGCGGGCTCGTGCAACAGGCCCGGCAACAGGCGCATGAGTCGCCAGGTCAGCGGCACTTTTTCCAGCGGCGAAGCAGGCGGCACGGCATGTTTGCCCAGAATCTGCCGGTAGGTGCGCCAGATAAAGCGCGCGGGCAGCTCCACCTTGGCTGCAGCGCATACGCCCAGCTGCTCGGCCATGCGCATCTTGAACCACTCGGCCGTGCCATTGCTTTGCACAAGCACGACTTCGGTTTCGAGTGGCTGCAGCGGGTGGGTGCGCATCCACGCCATCAGCGTATCGGCCAGTGTTTCGGTGCAATTACCGTGCAGGGCCACCAGCCCTGTGGACATGGAAGCAGCCAAGCGAGCCTCTCCGTGTAGGGGTTGTCAGAAAAGCGGCTAGCTTGCCATGCCTGCGATAGCTGCACAAGCACAGCAAGCTTCAAAAATCAGAGCTGCCAGTGCTTACCAAGAAAGGATTTCAAACTTATTGAACTTGCAAATCCTTATCTGAAAAGCGCTAAGCGCTTTCATTTTTATTGCAGCATGCATGAAGCAAAGGCGCAGAAAGCAGAAAAGCCCTTGATCATTGCTGATCAAGGGCTTTGAATTCTGGTGGCCTGGGACGGGATCGAACCGCCGACACGCGGATTTTCAATCCGCTGCTCTACCAACTGAGCTACCGGGCCGTTTGTAGAAAACGCGATTGTATATCAAACCAGAGCAGCCTGGCAAAAATATTTTTAACCGCGGCGACTGCGTCCCAGATCAACACCCAGCTGGCGCAGCTTGCGATACAGGTGGGTGCGCTCCAGTCCGGTTTTTTCTGCCACGCGTGTCATGGACCCGCCTTCGCGGGCCAGATGAAACTCGAAATAGGCTTTCTCAAAACCATCGCGTGCTTCACGCAGAGGGCGGTCCAGATCAAAGCCCTGGTGGGCACTGGGCACGCTGTCTGCAGCCTGGCTGGCATTCGCCACAGGTCGCACCACGGCAGCATCGGTGCTGTAAGTCATGCGCTCTGCCACGGGCGCTGCGCCCGCAGGGGCCGCGCCAATCATTGCGCCCGGAGCTTTTGCTGGCGGCGTGCTTGCGCTCTTGGCCAGCCCCTGCTCCACGGCCTTGAGCAGCTTTTGCATGGTGATGGGTTTTTCCAGGAAAGACAGTGCGCCAATGCGCGTAGCCTCTACCGCCGTCTCAATCGTGGCATGACCACTCATCATGATGACAGGCATGGTGAGCTGACCCGAAGTGGCCCACTCCTTGAGCAGGGACACGCCATCGGTATCAGGCATCCAGATATCGAGCAACACCAGATCAAAGTTGCCTGAATTACGAGCGACACGGGCTTCTGTGGCATTGGCCGCTAACTCAACGCTGTGACCTTCGTCGTTGAGGATCTCCGACAGAAGATCCCTGATGCCCAACTCATCATCTACTACCAGTATGTTTGCCATGAGATTCGAAAGCCTATGTACTTCAGGTATCAGGTTCACCGCCCTCACGGTGTTTCGGTGCTTACGGGGACAAATGATAGCGACACTTGTGCACCTTGTACCATGCCGTTATCCATGCGATTTGCCAGATCAATGCGTGCGCCGTGCTCGTCAGCAATCTTTTTCACCACGGCCAGACCCAGCCCGGTTCCCCGGACCTTGGTCGTGACATAAGGCTCAAAAGCACGTTGCAGAATGTGTGCCGCAAAACCTGCGCCACTGTCACTGACGGTCAGTCGCACACGCTTGCTGCTCTCTACCCACTGAATGGTGATTTCAACAGCAGGCGGCGTCACACCCAGTGATTCAGCCTGCTGCAAGGTCGCATCTTGTGCGTTTTGCACCAGGTTATGGATGACCTGGCGCAATTGCTGTGCATCTCCCGCGATGCGTGGAGCGGATGGATCGAGCTTGGCTCGCACAGGCACCTGGGCATTTTCTTCACCGTACAGCTGCATCAGCTCCATCACCAGCGCGTTCAAATCCAGCGGCTGCAATTCTGCGGCAGGCAAGCGTGCATAGTCGCGAAACTCATTCACCAAACGTAGCATTGCTGCTACTTGATCAACAATTGTTTTCACCGATCGGTTCAGCAGTGCCTGTTCTGGCGGCTCCAGCTTGTCTGCCAGCTTGATGGAAAGACGCTCGGCAGACAGCTGAATCGGTGTCAGCGGATTCTTGATTTCATGCGCCACACGGCGTGCTACCTCGGCCCACGCCTTGGAACGCTGCGCAGAAACAATCTCCGAGATATCGTCAAACACAATCAGGCGCCTCGACTGCGGCAGCTCTGCACCACGCACCACCAGCGTGGTCTTGTTCTGGGTGACCACGCCGCTGTCAGCTTGCTGCTCTGGATGCTCCAGCGACAACTCCAGCACCTGCTGCCAGCGATCACGCCCCGCATCCGCACCCTGCTCGCCGAGGAAAATCTCGAACTGCTCCTGCACCAGCTGCGCCATACCAGCCAGACCCGGCACCTCTTCCAGCTTGCGCCCAATGTAGATCGCCATGGGCATGCGCAGAATGCGTGTGGCACCAGGGTTGATAGACAGCACATGCCAGCGGTCGTCGAGCACCAGCACGCCCGAGGTCAGATTGTCCAGAATCGTCTGCAGATTGGTGCGCGCAGCCTTCACCTCGGCCATGCTCTTGTCCACTGCCGTGCGGGCATCCAGCAGCTGCTGCGTCATCAGCGCAAAGGAGCGCGTCAACCCGCCCAGCTCGTCCTGGCTTTGCAGCGCCATCTTGGGCGTCAGGTCTCCACGCGCCACATCGCGCACGCCCTGCGCCAGCACCAGCAATGGGCGCGCAAGGTGATTGCCCAGCAAGACCGCCAGCAGGACCGCACCAAACACCGCCAGAAACAGACTCAGCGTCAGCGTACCTATGTACATGCGCTGCAGCCCCTGGCGCGCCAGAGCGCGCTCCTGGTATTCACGGTTGGCATCCTGCACGGCCAGTGCATTCGTCACCAGCGCACTGGGCAGCGGGATGATGGCCTGCAGGAAGCGGGGCTTGCTCACCAGCATCAACCGCGGGTCACTCACCAGTGCCAGGGTTTTCACATAGGCATGCTCGCCTTCTTCACCTGCACCCCAAGCCCCCACTTCATCCAGCCCTTCGATGCTGGCCAGCGGCCGCAGGCCAGTGCGCAGACTGCGCAGCTGCTGGTTGCTGGGGCGTTCAGGGTTGAGGTCGAACATGGACATGCCCACACTGGCCACGGCTACACCCGCTTCATTCCACAGGATCACATCGGTAGCGCCCAGCTGTTCTCGGATGCGCTCCAGCACCACGCCCGCGGCCGCATCCGGCACCTGGGCCAGCTGCTGGCTGGCAGCCCGCGTGTTGTTCGCCATGTCATTGGCCACAGTCTCCAGCGTGACGCTGGCCAGATTCACGCCAGCGCTCAGCGCCCCCTCGACCTTGACGTCAAACCAGCTTTCAATCGAGCGCGAGACAAACTGGTAGGACACGACATAGATCAGCAGCCCCGGCACCACACCGACCAGACCAAAAATGGCCGCCAGTTTGAGCAGCAGGCGGCTGCCAAACTTGCGCTGGCGCCAGCGCACCGCCAGGCGTATGGCCATCCACAGCAGCACCAGCAGCAGTGCAGATGCCACCAGCACATTCAGGCCAAACAACCATGCGTAGTGCTGTTCATACAGCTCCCGGTTGTTCGTGGCCTGCATGAGCAGAAAAAGCAGCACCAGGCCGATGGCACACATGACCGTGCCCAATACGCCCAGCACCCAGCGCATGGATTTACGCGAACTTGGCGCACTCATTGCAAAGCTTCCAGATCCACAGTTTCCCGGCGTGTGACCAGCAGGTTCCAGTCTGAGCGTCCCAGTGCACCAATCTGCAGGGGGCGGGGGAAATGGGATAAATCAATACGAAAGCGCAGCTGCAGCAGCGCCGTGCCATCCGATGGCAGTTCGGACATGCTGCCAATGCGCCAGCGCACAATCCGCTGCATGGCCTGCACCGCATCCGCCAGTGATTCAAACGTGCTGGACAGCGCCAGCTTCAGGCCCTGACCTTCAAAGGGCTGGCTGCCGTCATACAGACGCCAGCGACGGATGAGCGGCTGGTAGCTCAGCCGCATGTAGCGTACTGCGCTGAGCAACTGCTGGTCACTCCAGTACCAGCGCTCGCGCAACATTTGCGCTTCAGCGATGAAGTGCACGGGAATGCCCTTGAGCAAGGCATCCAGCACCAGATCAGGCAATGACCACTGAAAGCGCGCACTCAGCAGCAGGGACTCACCATCGCGCTGCAGACGCAGGTTCTCCCAGTCCAGGCTTTTATCCACCGAAGCAGTCTCTGGAGACGGCTCTGCATCCCCCTCTTGCAGTGGCGGCAAAGACGTAGCTTCCTGCGCATGCGTACCTTGGGCCGTCAGCAACGCCGATGCCCCGAGTGCCAGCACCCATGCAGCAGCTGCGCGACGCTGCTGCCCATGGGGAGGCAGCGCAGCATCAGCCGTTTTTTTGCAGCAGGGCGTAGAAGAATCCGTCGTGGTCACCTGCAGCATTGTCTGTGACAGGTGCAGCTGCCACGTCATTTCCCGGAATTAAATGTCCGGGGGACGGTAATAACTGTGCCCGGGTGTTGCGTGCAAGAAACGCTTGGATTTGCGCCTCGCCCTCTGCCTTGAACACGGAACAGGTGCAATACAGCATGCGTCCACCTGTTCGGAGCAAAGGCCACAGGGCATCCAGCAGCTGGGACTGGATCGCAGCCAGCTGGTCAATATCGCTGGCACGGCGCAGCCAGCGCACATCAGGGTGGCGGCGCACAATGCCCGAAGCGGAACAGGGAGCATCCAGCAAGATGGCATCAAACTGCGCACCACCATTGGCAGCCTGCCACCACTGCGCAGTCTGACCGGCATCAGCCACCAGCACCTTGGCGCGATCCTGCAGCTGCAGACGCTGCAAGGTATCGTGAATGCGTTCGCTGCGCTCGGCATCGACTTCCAGCGCCGTCACACGCACGGGTGAAGCCGCACCGGCGTATTCCAGCAAATGCGCCGTCTTGCCGCCCGGTGCGGCGCAGGCATCGAGCAGCTGCAAAGGCTGGCTCAGATCCATGCCCTTCAGCAACAAGGGCGCAGCCAGCTGCGCGGCACCATCCTGTACCGACACCATGCCCTGCTCAAAGCCTGGCAAAGCATGTACGGGCTGCGCCTTGTCCAGCTGCACACCGGCTTCACCAAACACAGATGCATCAATATTGATAGCTTTCAGCGCTTGCTGGTACTGTGCGGGAGTCGT
The DNA here is from genome assembly GCF_002056725.1 of Comamonas kerstersii. Taxonomy (NCBI): domain Bacteria; kingdom Pseudomonadati; phylum Pseudomonadota; class Betaproteobacteria; order Burkholderiales; family Comamonadaceae; genus Comamonas; species Comamonas kerstersii. Next base: position 993,050 of record NZ_CP020121.1, read on the forward strand.
TTTTTGCTTATTAACTCTCAGGCTCATGGGGGCCTGGGTGTTATTGGCCTGCAGAATGCGCTCCCAGTCCTGCGGATAGTCTTTTTGCAGGCGCTCCAGCCACCACTGCGGATGGTTCCAGCGTGCCAGCGGATCGCCGTCCGTCTGCGCCACCAGGGCATCACGTTCGCGCAGGAAGCGGCGCAGGCAGGCGTTCACAAAGCCGGACTGGCGCATCAGGCCGCCACGCTTGGCTGCCTCCACCGCCTGGTTCACCAGCGTGAATGGCTCATAGGGGGCCTGCTCAGGGTCCCAGGCCAGTGCGAGGGCCGTACACAGCAAGGCATCCACCTTGGCCGGTGGGGCCTTGGGGGCCAGTTGCTTGCGCAGGGCCTGGGCACGGCCCAGCTGGCGCAAGACCTGAAACAGCAATGCCTGCACGCCAGGGCGCAGGCGGGGCGACACGGATGCCAGCGCTGCATTGCCAGACTGGCCATCCAGAATCATCTGCAAGCCCTGGGCCACGGCAGCCAGCTGCTGCCACAGGGCAATCGGTGCTGCAGTGCCCGAAGGCGCTGCAAAGGAGGGAAAAATCTTTCGCGTCATGCGGTAGGCTGCATCAGCAATGCAGCATCTTTCTGAAAACTACGACCGGGGCGATAGCCACTCAGTCGTGCAACCACACAGGTAGGAGCCTGTGCAATCGACTGGTTGTAATGGGCCATGGCGTCATTGAACTGCGCAAGGCTGTGCATCTGCAGCGTATGCAGCTGCTGCCAGCGCTGTGACCATTCCTGCACATGCTCAGTGTGCATCTCCGACTTGTCTGCACACTGCTGCACATAGGCCTGCCATGCGACCTGTGCACTTTGCCATGCAACGTCCAGCGCAGCCACAGACTCGGGGCGAATGGAGCGCTTGCCCGGCTGCTCAGCGGCAGATTCCAGTACATCAGCGCTGGACAGCAGCGCCTGCGGTGCATGGGGCACGAACACACCTGCCACCTGTTCCTTGAGCAGTTGCATGCGTGCGCAGTTACGCATCATTTCCACAATCTGCACAAACTGCTCCTGCACAGGTGCAAATGCCTGTGTGCAATGGTTTTTCAGCCGCTTGATGCGCTTGAACGCACCAATGCACCAGAACACCAGCACGGCAAGCAGCAGCAACTCCAATGAAAGTATCCACATCGTTCCAGCCCGACCCAGAGGTACCAATAAAAACGCTCCCTACCCGCCGCGAGGCAAGTAGGGAGCGCAATGCGCCTAACGCGGCACAGCGTGGCGATTAAGCAGCACTGTCGTCAGCGTCATCCGTAGCGGCAGCCATTTCAGCAGCTTCGGCTTCGGCGATGGCGCGACGCTCGGCGTCGTCCATGGCTTCCTTGGCCTTGCGTGCCTGGTGGTATGCCAGACCGGTACCGGCAGGGATCAGACGACCCACGATCACGTTTTCCTTCAGGCCGCGCAGCTCGTCGCGCTTGCCCATGATCGCAGCTTCGGTCAGCACGCGGGTCGTTTCCTGGAAGGAAGCCGCAGAGATGAACGAATCGGTCGACAGCGAAGCCTTGGTAATACCCAGCAACACGTTGGAGTAGGTTGCGGGGATCTTGCCCTGGGCCTGCAGCGCTTCGTTGGTGTTGAGGATCTCGGAACGCTCCACCTGCTCGCCAGCGATGTAGGTAGAGTCGCCGGGGTTCTCGACCACCACGCGACGCAGCATCTGGCGAACGATCACCTCGATGTGCTTGTCGTTGATCTTCACGCCCTGCAGACGGTACACATCCTGCACTTCGTCCACGATGTAGCGCGACAGCTCTTCGATACCCAGCAGACGCAGGATGTCCTGAGGATCGGCAGGGCCGTCCACAATCAGCTCACCCTTGTTCACCACCTGGCCTTCGTGGACCAGAATGTTGCGCTCCTTGGGCACCAGTTCTTCCCAGACCTTGCCTTCCAGATCAGTGATCTGCAGGCGGACCTTGCCCTTGGTTTCCTTACCAAAGGAGATCGTACCGGTCATCTCGGCCAGCGTACCCTTGTCCTTAGGCGTACGTGCTTCGAACAGTTCGGCCACACGTGGCAGACCACCGGTAATGTCTCGGGTCTTCTGGCCTTCCACAGGGATACGTGCCAGCACCTCGCCGGGGCCCACTTCCTGGCCGTCGCGCACCTGAATCAGCGCGCCGACCTGGAAGCCGATGGTCACGGAGTGGTCGGTACCAGGGATCTTGACTTCCTGGTCGTTGGCATCCACCAGCTTGACCTGAGGACGCACCACCTTGGTAGAACCACGACGCTTGGGGTCGATCACGACCAGGGTCGACAGACCGGTCACATCGTCCACCTGCTTGGCCACGGTCAGACCTTCTTCCACATTCTCGAACTTCACGCGACCAGCGTATTCGGTAATGATGGGGCGGGTCAGAGGGTCCCAGTTCGCCAGGATCTTGCCGGCCTTGATGGCTTCATCAGGCTTGATGGTCAGGATGGCACCGTAAGGCACCTTGTGACGCTCACGCTCGCGGCCGTTTTCGCTGATGATGATCTCGCCGGAACGGGAAATCACCACCAGTTCGCCCTTGGTGTTGGTCACATAACGCATGGTGGCGTTGAAACCAATCGAACCGTTGGACTTGGCTTCCACGCTGGAGGCCACTGCTGCACGCGAAGCCGCACCACCAATGTGGAAGGTACGCATGGTCAGCTGGGTACCAGGTTCACCGATGGACTGCGCAGCGATCACACCCACAGCTTCACCCAGGTTCACCAGACCACCGCGGCCCAGGTCACGGCCGTAGCACTTGGCGCACAGACCGTAGCGGGTTTCGCAGGTCAGCGCAGTGCGGACCTTGATTTCGTCCACGCCCTGAGCTTCCAGCTCTTCGATGATGTCTTCGGTCAGCAGGGTACCTGCAGACAGCAGCACTTCACGGTTTTCGGGGTGCAGCACATCTTCCGCAGTCGTGCGGCCCAGCACACGATCGCGCAGGGATTCGATCACTTCACCACCTTCCACGATAGCGCGCATCAGCGTGCCATTGTGGGTGCCGCAGTCGTTTTCGGTCACAACCAGATCCTGGGTCACGTCCACCAGACGACGTGTCAGGTAACCGGAGTTCGCAGTCTTCAACGCCGTGTCGGCCAGACCCTTACGGGCACCGTGGGTCGAAATAAAGTACTGCAGAACGTTCAGACCTTCGCGGAAGTTCGCGGTAATAGGTGTCTCGATAATCGAGCCATCTGGCTTGGCCATCAGACCACGCATACCGGCCAGCTGACGAATCTGAGCTGCCGAACCACGAGCACCCGAGTCCGCCATCATGTAGATCGCGTTGAAGGACTCCTGGTCCACTTCGTTGCCGTGACGGTCAATGGTCTTCTGAACCTTCAGCTGGTCCATCATCACCTTGGACACGTCGTCACCGGCCTTGCCCCAGATGTCCACCACCTTGTTGTAGCGCTCACCTGCGGTCACCAGACCGGAGACGTACTGCTGCTCGATTTCCTTCACTTCGGCTTCTGCGCGAGCCAGGATATCGGCCTTCTGTGGAGGTACCAGCATGTCGTCGATGGACACGGAGAAGCCCGCGTGTGTCGACAGACGGAAGCCGTTTTGCAGCAGCTTGTCAGCGAACACCACGGTGGCCTTCAGGCCGCACTTGCGGAAGGAAGAATTGATCAGCTTGGAGATCTCTTTCTTCTTCAGCGCCTTGTTCATGTGGCTGAAAGGCAGGCCCTTGGGCAGAATTTCGGACAGCAGCGCACGGCCCACGGTGGTTTCCACCAGGCTCACGCTCTTTTCGAATTCGCCAGTTTCCTTGTTCTTGGTCCACTCAGGCAGACGCACGCTGATCTTGGCGTGCAGTTCCACTTCACCAGCGTCCAGTGCGCGCTGCACTTCGTTGGTGTCCAGGAACACCATGCCTTCGCCCTTGCCGTTGATCTTTTCACGGGTGGCGTGATACAGACCCAGCACCACGTCCTGAGAAGGAACGATGGAAGGTTCGCCCGAAGCAGGGAACAGCACGTTGTTCGAAGCCAGCATCAGTGCGCGAGCTTCCATCTGTGCTTCCACAGACAGAGGAACGTGCACAGCCATCTGGTCACCGTCAAAGTCAGCGTTGAACGCCGCGCAGACCAGTGGGTGCAGTTGCAGTGCCTTGCCTTCGATCAGGATAGGTTCGAACGCCTGGATACCCAAACGGTGCAGCGTAGGCGCACGGTTGAGCATGATGGGGTGTTCTTTGATGACCTCTTCCAGGATGTCCCACACCACAGGTGTGCCGGATTCCACTTCCTTCTTGGCAGCCTTGATGGTCGTAGCAATGCCACGCTGCTCCAGCTGAGCAAAGATGAAGGGCTTGAACAGCTCCAGCGCCATCAGCTTGGGCAAACCGCACTGGTGCAGCTTCAGGTAAGGACCCACGGTAATCACGGAACGACCGGAGTAGTCCACGCGCTTACCCAGCAAGTTCTGACGGAAGCGACCGCTCTTACCCTTGATCATGTCGGCCAGCGACTTCAGGGCACGCTTGTTAGCGCCCGTCATGGCCTTGCCGCGACGGCCGTTATCCAGCAGCGAGTCCACAGCTTCCTGCAGCATGCGCTTTTCGTTGCGCGCAATGATTTCAGGAGCCTTCAACTCGAGCAGACGACGCAGACGCGAGTTACGGTTGATCACGCGGCGATACAGGTCGTTCAGGTCGGAAGTGGCAAAACGGCCACCATCCAGAGGCACCAGAGGACGCAGATCGGGAGGCAGCACAGGCAGCACTTCCAGCACCATCCACTCGGGCTTGATACCGGACTTCTTGAAGGCTTCCAGCAGCTTCAGGCGCTTGGCGTTCTTCTTGACCTTGACTTCAGAGCCAGTCAGGTCGTTGCGCAGGCGCTCGATTTCGCTGTCGATGTCGATGGACTCGAGCAGCTCCTTGATCGCTTCCGCGCCCATCTTGGCGGTGAACTCGTCGTAGCCGTATTCCTGGCACTTGGCGTCGTAGTCGTCCTCGGACATGATGCTGAACTTCTTCAGCGGGGTCATGCCGGGGTCGGTCACCACGTAGGCTTCAAAGTACAGCACGCGCTCGATGTCGCGCAGTGTCATGTCCAGCACCAGGCCCAGACGCGAAGGCAGGGACTTCAGGAACCAGATGTGGGCGCAAGGGGCTGCCAGGTCGATGTGACCCATGCGCTCGCGGCGCACCTTGGTCTGCGTGACTTCAACACCGCACTTTTCGCAGATCACACCACGGTGCTTCAGGCGCTTGTACTTGCCGCACAAGCATTCGTAGTCCTTGATAGGACCAAAGATCTTGGCGCAGAACAGGCCGTCGCGCTCGGGCTTGAACGTACGGTAGTTGATGGTCTCAGGCTTCTTCACCTCACCAAAAGACCAGGAACGAATTTTCTCGGGCGAAGCCAAGCCGATCTTGATGGCATCGAAATGCTCATCCGGCGTGAATTGCTTGAACAGGTCGAGTAGCGATTTCATGTAACTCTTTCCCTTTTCACAAAATTTATAGCTGCTAGCGCTTGCAGGACAAGGGTTTCAATATGAAACCCCTTGCAAATCCTTTATGGACAAGCGCTAGGCGCTCACTTTCTTTAAGGCCTTAGGTACGTTCGAGTTCGATGTCCAGGCCCAGGGAACGAATTTCCTTGACCAGCACGTTGAACGATTCGGGCATACCGGCTTCGATCGCATGTTCGCCCTTCACAATGGATTCGTACACCTTGGTACGACCCACCACGTCGTCGGACTTCACCGTCAGCATTTCCTGCAGAACGTAGGCGGCGCCGTATGCTTCCAGCGCCCACACTTCCATCTCACCGAAACGCTGACCACCGAACTGCGCCTTACCGCCCAGAGGCTGCTGTGTCACCAGCGAGTAAGGACCGGTGGAACGAGCGTGCATCTTGTCGTCGACCAAGTGGTGCAGCTTCAGGTAGTGCATGTAGCCCACGGTAGTGGGGCGCTCGAAGCGCTCACCAGTACGGCCGTCATACAGATAAGCCTGTGTGCGTGTCTCGGTCAGACCCTTGCGCTCCTTCAAGTCATCAGGGTATGCCAGCTTCAGCATGTCCTTGATTTCCTGCTCGGAAGCACCGTCAAACACGGGCGTTGCGAAAGGCACGCCGTCCTTGAGGTTCTCAGCCATGCGCATGATTTCGTCGTCGCTCAGCTGAGACAGGTCTTCCTTGCGGCCGCGGCTGTTGTAGACCTCGTCCAGGAAGGCACGCACTTCAGCCACCTTGGCTTCGTCACGCAGCATGTCGCCGATGCGCTGGCCCAGGCCCTTGGCGGCCCAGCCCAAGTGCACTTCCAGCACCTGACCGATGTTCATACGCGAAGGCACACCCAGGGGGTTCAGCACGATGTCGGCAGTGGTGCCGTCGGCCATGAAAGGCATGTCTTCCACAGGCACGATGCGCGAGACCACACCCTTGTTACCGTGGCGACCGGCCATCTTGTCACCAGGCTGCAGACGGCGCTTGACGGCCAGGTAGACCTTGACCATCTTCAGCACGCCAGCAGGCAGCTCGTCGCCCTGTGTCAGCTTCTTGCGCTTTTCTTCAAAGGCCAGATCGAATTCGTGGCGCGTCTGCTCCAGCGAGTTCTTGCTGGACTCCAGCTGTGCAGCCACGTCGTCTTCGGCAGGACGGATGTCGAACCAGTGGAACTTCTCGACGCTGTCCAGATAAGCCTTGTCGATCTTTGCGCCCTTGGCCAGCTTGTTGGGGCCGCCATTGGCCACGCGACCGATCAGGAGCTTTTCGATACGGTCAAACGCGTCAGCTTCCACGATACGCAGCTGGTCATTCAGGTCCAGACGGAAGCGCTTGAGTTCATCGTCGATGATCTGCTGAGCGCGCTTGTCACGCTGGATGCCTTCACGGGTGAAGACCTGCACGTCGATCACGGTACCGGACGAGCCCTGGTCCACACGCAGCGAAGTGTCCTTCACGTCGGAAGCCTTCTCACCGAAGATGGCGCGCAGCAGCTTCTCTTCAGGGGTCAGCGTGGTTTCACCCTTAGGTGTCACCTTGCCCACCAGCACGTCGCCGGGCAGCACTTCAGCACCCACGTAAATGATGCCGGACTCGTCCAGACGGTTCAGTTGCTGCTCGGACAGGTTGGGGATATCGCGGGTAATTTCTTCCGCACCCAGCTTGGTGTCACGCGCCATCACCACCAGTTCCTCGATGTGGATCGAGGTGTAGCGGTCATCCGCCACCACGCGTTCGGAGATCAGAATCGAGTCTTCGAAGTTGTAGCCGTTCCAGGGCATGAAGGCGATCAGCATGTTCTGACCGATGGCGATTTCGCCCATGTCGGTCGATGCGCCGTCAGCAATCACGTCACCCTTGGCCAGCACGTCGCCGCGCTTGACCACAGGACGCTGGTGGATGTTGGTGTTCTGGTTCGAACGCTGATACTTGATCAGGTTGTAGATGTCCACACCCACTTCACCAGCCACGGCTTCAGCGTCGTTCACGCGGATCACGATGCGGGTTGCGTCCACATAGTCCACGATACCGCCGCGACGCGCAGTCACCACGGTGCCGGAGTCCACAGCTGCCACGCGCTCGATACCGGTGCCGACCACAGGCTTTTCAGGACGCAGCACAGGCACGGCCTGACGCGACATGTTGGCACCCATCAACGCGCGGTTCGCGTCGTCGTGCTCCAGGAATGGAATCAGGGAAGCCGCCACCGACACGATCTGTGCAGGCGACACGTCCATGTACTGCACGCGCTCAGGCGACAGCAGGGTCGATTCACCCTTTTCACGGGCAGACACCAGCTCACCCACCAGACGGCCTTCTGCGTCGAGCTCGGCGTTGGCCTGCGCGATCACATACTTGCCTTCTTCAATGGCGGACAGGTAGTCGATTTCCATGGTCACCTTGCCATCGACCACGCGACGGTAAGGGGTCTCGATGAAGCCGTACTCGTTCAGACGAGCGTACAGCGCCAGCGAGTTGATCAGACCAATGTTTGGACCTTCAGGCGTTTCAATAGGGCAGACGCGACCGTAGTGGGTCACGTGCACGTCACGCACTTCAAAGCCTGCACGTTCGCGGGTCAGACCACCTGGGCCAAGGGCCGAAACACGGCGCTTGTGGGTGATTTCGGCCAGAGGGTTGGTCTGGTCCATGAACTGCGACAGCTGCGATGCACCGAAGAACTCCTTCAGCGCTGCAGAAATAGGCTTGGAGTTGATCAGGTCGTGAGGCATCAGAGGCTCTTGCTCTGCCTGGCCCAGACGTTCCTTCACAGCCTTTTCGATACGTGCCAGACCGGTGCGGTACTGGTTTTCGGCCAGTTCGCCCACGCAACGCACGCGACGGTTGCCCAGGTGGTCGATGTCGTCCACTTCACCACGGCCATTGCGCAGATCCACCAGCAGCTTGACCACTGCCAGAATGTCTTCGTTGGACAGCACCATGGGGCCTTCGGCCGTATCGCGGCCCACACGAGCGTTGAACTTCATGCGGCCTACGCGCGACAGGTCGTAGGTGTCTGGGTTGTAGAACAGACGCTGGAACAGCGCTTGCACGGCGTCCTCGGTAGGAGGCTCACCAGGGCGCATCATGCGGTAGATAGCCACACGTGCAGCGAACTCGTCCACGGTTTCGTCAGTACGCAGGGTCTGCGAGATGTAGGCGCCCTGGTCCAGTTCGTTCGTGTAGATGCACTGGATGTCCTGGATGCCGGCGCTGCGCAGCTTCTTCAGCACGGCTTCGGTCAACTCTTCGTTGGCCTTGGCAATGATTTCGCCAGTGTCAGGATCGATGATGTTCTTGGCCAGCACGCGACCCAGCAGGAAGTCTTCAGGCACGCTGATGTACTTGGTGCCAGACTGCTCCAGTTCACGGGTGTGACGTGCAGTGATGCGCTTGTCCTTGGCGACAACGACCTTTCCGGACTTGTCGGTAATGTCAAAGCGTGCCACTTCACCCTTCAGACGATCGGCCACAAATTCCATTTGTGCGCCGCTGTCCATCAGACGGAAGTTATCGTTCACGAAGAAGTGCGCCAGGATCTGCTCGGGGTTCATGCCGATGGCCTTCAGCAGGATCGACACGGGCATCTTGCGGCGACGGTCCACGCGGAAGTACAGCAGGTCCTTGGGGTCGAACTCGAAGTCCAGCCAGGAGCCGCGGTAAGGAATGATGCGTGCCGAGAACAGCAGCTTGCCAGAGCTGTGGGTCTTACCCTTGTCGTGCTCGAAGAACACGCCTGGCGAGCGGTGCAGCTGCGACACGATCACGCGCTCAGTACCGTTGATGATGAACGAGCCCTTGTCAGTCATCAGGGGCACTTCGCCCATGTAGACCTCTTGCTCCTTCACTTCCTTGACTACCTTGGACTGGGCAGTAGAAGACTCGCGGTCATAAATAATGAGTTGCACCTTGGCACGCACGGCCGAAGCGTAGGTCAGACCACGGGTCTGGCACTCTCGCACGTCAAACGTGGGCTTGGCAAGGTTGTACTCAACAAACTTCATCTCCACAAAACCATTGTGGGAGACGATGGGGAAGGCGGAATTGAAGGCCGCTTGCAGGCCCTCATTGCTGCGTTTTTGGGGCGGTACGTCTGCCTGCAGGAATGCGGTGTATGCATCTTTTTGCATCTGCAGCAGGTAAGGCACTTCGAGCACGCTATCGCGGCTGCCGAAACTCTTGCGAATTCGCTTGCGTTCGGTGTAAGAATAGGCCATGAGATCTCCGGGCAAAGACTTGAGTCCTGGGTCTGCGACGACACTGTCCAGCACGTACAGCGCACGCACGCTGCGTTACTGGCTTGGCGGTTGGCCACTACCAACCATGGCTGACGACGATGCGTTGCACATCGCCCGAACCAAGGCATCTTCTGCTGTCGAGATGTCAGAAGACACTAGAAAACCGTGACTACTCTGGCTTTCTGGTGCACTCTGGAAAAAATAGCATACCCACAAGCGCCAAAAGCTGGAGTGCCCTTTCGGACACTCCAGCCTCAGGAATTCACTGAATTACTTCAGCTCAGCCTTAGCACCAGCTTCGGTCAGCTTCTTAGCAGCTGCTTCAGCGTCGGCCTTGGGCATGCCTTCCTTCAGAACCTTAGGAGCGCCGTCGACCATGTCCTTGGCTTCCTTCAGGCCCAGACCAGTGATTTCGCGAACCACCTTAATCACGGACACCTTGTTGGAACCAGCGTCAGCCAGCACCAGGTTGAAGTCGGTCTTTTCTTCAGCAGCAGCAGCACCGCCAGCAGCGCCACCAGCAGCAGGAGCGGCCATAGCAGCAGCGCTCACGCCAAACTTCTCTTCAATAGCCTTAACCAGCTCGTTCAGTTCCAGAACAGTCATGCTGTCCAGGGCGGTCAAGAATGCGTCTTTATCGAATGCCATTTTGATATCCTAACAATTAGTGTGTTGATGCCGCGCTCAATTAAGCAGCAGCAGTTTCTTCCGCGCCTTCGCCCTTCTTGGCCGCCAGAGCGCCCAGCACAACGGCTGTACGCGAGATAGGCGACATGAGCAAGCCGCACAGTTGTGCGAGCAATACTTCCTTAGAGGGGATGCTAGCCAGCTGCTTAACGCCGTCCACGTCCAGGGCCTTGCCTGCAAACGCGCCTGCACGAATCACCAACTTGTCGTTGGTCTTCGCGAAGTCAGCCACTACCTTGGCAGCAGCAATTGCGTCTTCAGAGAAGCCATAGATCAGAGGACCGGTCATCTGGTCTGCTACCACTTCAAACTGGCTGCCGGACACAGCACGACGGGCCAGTGTGTTCTTCAGAACACTCAAGCTCACGCCCTTGCTACGAGCATCAGCACGCAGTTTGGTCATGTCGGCGACCGTGATGCCGCGGTATTCCGCGATCACAAGCGTTTGAGCTTTAGCGGCGAGGCTGGTCACTTCATTAATGACCGCTTCTTTCTCACTGCGATTCAGACTCAAGGTCTACTCCTTCAAATGCGCATACCCAGTTACCTCGGCATGCGCGCTCTTGTTGCAGCGACCAACTGTTAGAGGGACATTCATCCATCTGCAGCGGGATCGCCATCTGCGCTGGCGCTATCATTAAGTGGCAAGCCACACCAGCGGTCTTGGATGACCTACGCGGCTTTTTCAAGCTGCGTAGCCCACCACATCGGCTCGCCTTTTTACAGGCAAGCCAAATATTTTAGCAATTAAGCTGCGATGGATTGTGTGTCGACGCGAACACCCACACCCATGGTGGAGGAAACCGCCACCTTGCGCAGGTACAGACCCTTGCTGGTTGCAGGCTTAGCCTTGTTCAGCGCTTCGATCAGTGCAGCCAGGTTGCCCTGCAGCTTTTCGCTGTCGAACGAACGACGACCAATGGTCGAGTGAATGATACCGGCCTTGTCCACGCGGAACTGCACTTGACCAGCCTTGGCGTTCTTCACAGCCGTAGCCACGTCAGGAGTCACAGTACCAACCTTGGGGTTAGGCATCAGACCACGTGGGCCCAGAATCTGGCCCAGCTGACCCACCACGCGCATGGCGTCAGGTGCAGCGATCACGATGTCGAAAGGCATGTCACCAGCCTTGACTTGTGCAGCCAGGTCGTCCATACCCACCACGTCAGCACCAGCAGCCTTGGCTTCTTCAGCCTTGGCACCTTGTGCAAACACAGCAACACGGGTGGTCTTACCAGTACCGTGAGGCAGCACCACAGCGCCACGCACCACTTGGTCAGACTTCTTGGCATCCACGCCCAGCTGAACAGCCACGTCGATAGACTCATCGAACTTGGCAGTAGCGGCTTCCTTCACCAGAGCAATAGCTTCAGCGAACGAATACAGCTTGGTGGTGTCTACCTTACCCTGCAGGGCTTTTTGCTTCTTGGTCAACTTGGCCATTTTACAAACCCTCCACGATCACGCCCATCGAACGGGCAGAACCAGCCAGCGTACGCACAGCAGCGTCCACGTCAGCAGCGTTCATGTCCTTCAGCTTGGTCTTGGCAATTTCTTCCAGCTGTTCGCGGGTGATCTTGCCAACCTTTGCCTTCAGAGCGTTCGAAGAACCCTTGTCCAGCTTGATGGCCTTCTTGATCAGCACAGTTGCGGGAGGAGTCTTGATGACAAAAGTGAAGCTCTTGTCAGCATAGGCAGTAATCACCACGGGCAGAGGCAGACCGGGCTCAACACCTTGAGTCTGCGCATTGAATGCCTTACAGAACTCCATGATGTTCAGGCCACGCTGACCCAGCGCAGGACCGATTGGAGGGGATGGGTTGGCCTTACCAGCTGGCACTTGCAGCTTGATGAAGCCGACGATCTTCTTCGCCATGTTTAGCTCCTTACGGGTAATAACGCCAGGTCAAACGACCCGGCTCCCCGGGGTTAAAGCCCCAATATTTCAATACGCGGGGCCAAAAACGTACCTCAGGTTTTTTCGACCTGAGAGAACTCGAGTTCAACGGGTGTAGAACGTCCAAAGATTGCTACGGATACGCGCAGACGGCTCTTTTCGTAGTTCACTTCCTCGACAGTGCCGTTGAAGTCCGTGAATGGACCTTCCTTAACACGCACCAGCTCACCCACCATGAATTCAATCTTGTGGCGAGGCTTTTCAGAGCCTTCTTCCATCTGGCTCACAATCTTCTGGACTTCAGCCTCAGAAATGGGAGCGGGACGGTTCTTGGCCCCACCCACAAAGCCAGTAACCTTGCTGGTGTGCTTGACCAGGTGCCAAGTATCGTCATCCATGACCATCTCGACGAAGACATAGCCTGGAAACAGGCGACGCTCGGTGGTCTTGCGTTGACCGTTCTTCATTTCCACCACTTCTTCGGTGGGAACCAAGATACGACCAAACTTATCTTGCATACCAGCGCGATTAATGCGCTCGGTAATATTGCGCTCTACAGCCTTCTCCATGCCCGAGTAAGCATGGACGATATACCAGCGCAGATCAGGATTGACAGGAACAGACGCAGCTGCCTCACCCGACAAAGGTTCGATCGCATCAGTCATTAGCTTCTCCAGCCCAAAATGAGATCGTACAGAACCCATCCAAGCGTTTTATCCGTCAGCCACAGAAACAGTGCCATGACCACTACAAAACCAAAAACGTAGGCGGTCATCTGCAAGGTTTCCTTGCGAGTTGGCCACACTACCTTCTTGACTTCTTTCCACGAGTCTTTTCCGAAAGCGAGCAACTGCTTGCCGGACTCGGAGACAAAAAATGTCGCGGCCGCAGCGAGCAACCCGACAACCAAGACGCCCCACTGCGCAACAGGTCCATGCTGCGACAACAGATAAAAGCCAGCCACAGCAGCAATCACCAAAACCAATGCTGCGATCAGCTTGGCTTTGTCTGCACCGGTGCTAACTGTCTCAACTTGTGATGTGGCCATATCTCACTTTTCTTGCTGCAAATGATCTTGCAGCACAAGACACTGAAGCCCGCCAGTTCCTGGCGGGCTTGGTGTTACCACTACATGGTGGCAGGGGCAGTAGGAATCGAACCTACAACCTTCGGTTTTGGAGACCGACGCTCTGCCAATTGAGCTATACCCCTAAACCCGAATCAATTAGGCAATGATCTTAGCAACCACGCCGGCGCCAACAGTACGACCACCTTCGCGGATAGCGAAACGCAGACCTTCTTCCATAGCGATAGGAGCGATCAGCTTCACAGTGATGGAGACGTTATCGCCAGGCATCACCATTTCCTTGCCTTCTGGCAGCTCGATGGAGCCGGTCACGTCAGTTGTACGGAAGTAGAACTGAGGACGATAGTTGTTGAAGAAAGGAGTGTGACGGCCGCCTTCATCCTTGCTCAGCACGTACACTTCAGCAGTGAAGTTGGTGTGAGGCTTGATGGAGCCGGGCTTGCACAGCACCTGGCCGCGTTCCACGTCTTCACGCTTGGTGCCGCGCAGCAGCAGACCCACATTGTCGCCAGCCTGACCTTGATCCAGCAGCTTGCGGAACATTTCCACGCCGGTCACGGTAGTCTTTTGAGTTTCGCGGATACCCACGATTTCGATTTCTTCACCGACCTTGATGATGCCGCGCTCAACACGACCGGTCACCACGGTACCACGACCGGAGATCGAGAACACGTCTTCCACAGGCATCACGAATGCGCCGTCCACAGCACGCTCAGGTGTGGGGATGTAGGAGTCCAGCGCTTCAGCCAGCTTCAGGATAGCAGGCTCGCCGATAGGAGACTGGTCACCTTCCAGGGCCAGCTTGGCAGAGCCACGGATGATAGGAGTGTCGTCGCCGGGGAAGTCGTACTTGTCCAGCAGTTCGCGGACTTCCATCTCCACCAGTTCCAGCAGTTCCTCGTCGTCCACCATGTCGCACTTGTTCAGGAACACGATGATGTAAGGAACGCCCACCTGGCGAGCCAGCAGGATGTGCTCGCGAGTCTGGGGCATAGGGCCGTCAGCAGCGGAGCAAACCAAGATAGCGCCGTCCATCTGAGCGGCACCAGTAATCATGTTCTTCACATAGTCAGCGTGGCCGGGGCAGTCCACGTGAGCGTAGTGGCGAGTAGCAGTTTCGTACTCGACGTGCGAAGTGTTGATGGTAATACCACGAGCCTTTTCTTCAGGCGCGTTGTCGATCTGAGAGTAGTCCTTAGCTTCGCCGCCGAAGTGTTTGGACAGCACAGTAGCGATAGCAGCTGTCAGAGTGGTCTTACCGTGGTCAACGTGGCCAATAGTACCCACGTTCACGTGGGGCTTGGTACGCTCGAATTTTTCTTTTGCCATTTTTTCGACTCCGAAAAAAACCAAATGCTAACGAGGTATCGGCGCAACCATCTAACACAGAAGCACCCAAAGAACTGGTGCCCATGGGCAGGATCGAACTGCCGACCTCTCCCTTACCAAGGGAGTGCTCTACCACTGAGCCACATGGGCATAAGCCTGCCTTCCAGCAAACTTATACAAATTATTGGAGCGGGAGACGGGAATCGAACCCGCGTCATTAGCTTGGAAGGCTAGGGTTCTACCATTGAACTACTCCCGCAAACCTTGTGTTTGCGCGCATCGCCTTGCGATGCAAGATATTCAACCACCTCTAAAGATGGTGGAGAGGACTGGATTCGAACCAGTGTAGGCGTAAGCCAACAGATTTACAGTCTGCCCCCTTTAGCCACTCGGGCACCTCTCCGTGAAGATCTCAATTGTAGCACGATTTTTTAGTCTCAAAAAATACTGCTACATATTTTTCTTAACTTTGGTTCTTGGCGCGGCTGGCGGGGATCGAACCCACGACCCTTGGCTTCGGAGGCCAATACTCTATCCACTGAGCTACAGCCGCTTTCGACGCCTGCTGCACGAGAACCAGTAAAAATCAGCAGGCGCAATTCTAACCTGCACTTTGTCCTTTTTTCGGGAAATTCGCATTTTTTATTGCATCCACACGAAAACCCAAGCCCTGCAAGTAACAAGAGACTGCCAGCATCCCTTCTTCTTCTAGAGCAAAAGGAGCCTGCGGATAAAGCAGCCATGCATGCAAGACGCCACAGAACACGGCATGCAAGCCTCGGGCGGCACTCAGTACAGGCATACGCAGCTCCAGTTGCTGCTGTTCAGCTGCCTGGCTCAGTACATGCTCCATGTGCATGACAAACTCCTGCGCTTCCTGCATACGACGCTCACGCACCGCCAGAAGCTCGCCCACACACTCGGTTTTATGGATGGCAATATCAAAAACTCGCCGGGTATCCTCATCCGTACTGACGCTGTACAACACCAAGCGAAAAGCGTCCAGAACCACCGCCAAAGCAGGGCAATTGCTGTCTGCAATCTCCGCCGCCTGCAATGCCTGCTCAAAAGGCAGCGTGGTTCTGCGCAACAAGGCATATTAAACAAATCTACCTTGTCTTCAAAGTGCCAATAGATAGCGCCACGCGTTAGCCCGGCCTCTTTAGCCACTTCAGCAAGCGAGGCGCCGGCCACTCCTTTTTCGTAAAAAACAGTTTGCGCCGCATCCAATAACTGATCGCGTGTTGCCTCTGCGTCTGCCTTGGTTCTACGCACCATTTCCCTTATCCTTTCCTGCACATCCTAGGCGCAACATCTGCTAGCGTTTAAAATCCTCGCCAAGATACATACATGATTGTATGTATATGCAAATACGGAGTTTACTGACTCTTTGCCGCAACGCACTTCAGTATCTTTACGCTGAGTTATCCAGAAGGACTTCCATGAAATCACTTCCACTGAGGCATGCCCTCACATGGCTGCGCTGCGCGCGCCCAGCCCCTTTGGCTTTAGCATGCGCCCTCGCTCTGACCGCCTGTAGCAAAGAAGACCCGGCTCCACAAGCCAGCCAAGGCGCTCCTGCACTGCCTGTCGGCGTTATTACGGTGCAACCCACACAAGTGGGGGTAATGACAGAGCTTCCAGGCCGTGTGGATGCTTCGCGTGTCGCGGAAGTACGCGCACGAGTCGCGGGCATCGTGCAAAAACGCGTTTTTGCCGAAGGCTCGGATGTCAAGGCTGGACAGCTGCTGTACGTGATTGATTCAGCGCCTTATGAAGCAGCGCTGCAGAACGCCCAGGCTGCACTGGCTCGTGCAGAAGCAAATCTACAGCAGACCAGCTCGCAGCTCGAACGCTATCGCCCGCTGGTGGAAGCCAATGCCATTAGCAAGCAGGATTTCGTCAACGCAGAAGCCGCACAAAAGCAGGCTCAGGCGGAAGTGGCTGCAGCCAAGGCCAGCGTTCGCAGCGCCAAGATCAATCTGGACTACGCACGTGTAACCGCCCCCATCTCTGGCCGTATTGGGCAGGCGCTGGTCACAGAAGGTGCGCTGGTAGGTCAAGGTACTGCAACACCGCTGGCCGTGATTCAGCAGATTGACCCTGTCTACGTGAACTTCACCCAGTCTGCAGCCGACTCTCTCAAGCTGCGTAAGGCTTTGAGTGATGGACAATACACCTCTGCTGGCAAAGCGGCCACAGAAGTCACAGTGCTGCTCGATGATGGCACGGAGTACGAACTCAACGGCAAGCTGCTGTTCAGCGATATTTCGGTAGACCCCACTACGGGCCAAGTCACGCTGCGTGCAGAAGTGCCCAACCCCAAAGGATTGCTGCTGCCTGGTCTGTACGTGCGCATCCGCATGGAAGCCGCCAAGGCTGATAACGTGATCGCTCTGCCCCAGCAGGCCGTGACACGCACCCAGCAAGGCAATACCGTGACCGTTCTGGACAAGGACGGCAAGCTCAGCACACGCAATGTGCAGATCAGCATGGCGCAAAACAACCAATGGATTGTTCAGGAAGGTCTGCAGCCTGGTGAACAGGTTGTCGTGGATGGTCTGGAGAAACTGCAACTGATGCCACCGGGCACGGCTGTAAAGCCCGTTCCATGGAAGTCAGGTGCTGCAGAGTCTGCTGCGCCCGCTTCTCAAGCCCCTGCAGCCACGGCCAAGTAAGCACGAGGACCTTGTCACATGGCTAAATTCTTTATTGAGCGTCCCATTTTTGCATGGGTGGTGGCGCTATTTATCAGCGTGCTGGGGGCAGTTGCCATCACCCAGCTGCCTATTGCGCAGTACCCACCTGTCGCACCGCCTTCCATCGTGGTGAGTGCAGCCTATCCTGGCGCCTCTGCACAGACACTGGAAGAAAGTGTGCTGGCGGTGATCGAGCGCGAAATGAACGGCGCCACAGGCTTGCTGTACATGGAGTCGGTCGCCCAGTCCAACGGTACAGGCTCACTGACCATCACTTTCGAGCAAGGCACTGACCCTGAACTGGCCCAGGTGGACGTACAGAACCGGCTGGCGCGCGCCACGCCGCGCCTGCCCTCCATCGTGACGCAGCAGGGTGTCACAGTCGATAAGTCCGCATCGGACTTTCTGCTGTTTGCCATGCTGGCCACCTCAGACCCCGAATGGGATGTGGTGCGCCTGGGTGACTACGCATCGCGCAACGTGGTGCCAGAAATCCAGCGCCTGCCTGGCATAGGCCAGGTGCAGCTGTTTGGTACCGAACAGGCCATGCGCATCTGGCTGGACCCCGGCAAGCTGGAAGGCTTCAAGCTGTCGTCTGCTGAGGTCATCAGTGCCATCCGCGCACAGAATGCGCAGGTATCCAGTGGCTCCATTGGTGATCTGCCCAGCCTGCCTGGCCAGGCCATTACTGCTACGGTCACCATCCCCGGCCAGCTCGGTACGGTGGAGGCCTTCCAGAACATCATTCTGCGTGCCAATACAGACGGCTCCACCGTACGCCTCAAGGATGTGGCTCGCGTGGAAATCGGTGGCCAGAGCTATGCCACATCGGCACGTCTGAACGGCCATCCTGCGGCGGGCATTGGTGTGCAGCTTTCGCCCTCCGGCAATGCTCTGGCTGCATCCCAGGCAGTACGCGCCAAGATGGAGCAGTTGCAGCAGTTCTTCCCCCAAGGCATGACCTGGTCCATCCCCTACGACAGCTCAACCTTTGTGTCCATCTCGATCACCAAGGTGGCCCATACGCTGATTGAAGCCGTGGTGCTGGTGTTTCTGGTGATGTTCCTGTTCCTGCAGAACTGGCGCTACACACTGATCCCAACCGTCGTAGTGCCTGTGGCCCTACTGGGTACGTTTGCAACACTGCTGGCGCTGGGCTTCTCGATCAACGTGCTGACCATGTTTGGCATGGTGCTGGTGATCGGTATCGTGGTGGACGACGCCATCGTGGTGGTGGAAAACGTCGAGCGCATCATGAGCGAGGAAGGTCTGCCGCCCAAGGAGGCCACGCGCAAGGCCATGGGCCAGATCTCTGGCGCGATTGTGGGCGTGACAGTGGTGCTGATCTCGGTGTTCGTACCGCTGGCTTTCTTCAGTGGTTCTACCGGCAATATCTATCGCCAGTTTGCAACGGTGATGGTGGCCTCGATCGCTTTCTCGGCGTTCATGGCGCTGTCGCTCACGCCTGCGCTGTGCGCCAGCTTGCTCAAGCCTGTCAAGGCTGGTCACCACCTGGAAGGCAAGGGCTTTTTTGCCTGGTTCAACCGCAGCTTCGCCAAGAGCGCCAAGCGCTACGAAGGCGCTGTCAATCACATGCTGCACCGCGCAGGTCGCTACATGCTGATCTACGTGGCCATCATTGGTGCCGTGGTCCTGTTCTACAACCGTCTGCCCACGGCCTTCCTGCCCAATGAAGACCAGGGCACGCTGATCGTCAACGTCCAGCTGCCTGCGGGTGCAACCGCTGAGCGCACTGAGGCAGTTGTCGAGCAGGTCGAAAAGTTCGTGCTGGCACAGCCTGAAGTCACCGACATGGTCAGCGTGGTGGGCTTCAGCTTCTCGGGTCAGGGCCAGAACGCTGGTCTGGGCTTTGTCACGCTGAAAAACTGGGACGAACGCACCAAACCAGGCGAGCAGGCCGAAGCCATTGCCGGGCGCATCATGGCTGCCACAGGCGGTATCCGCGATGCCATTGTGTTTGCACTGAGCCCACCGCCCATCCCCGCGCTGGGCATGTCTGCTGGCTTTAACGTACGCCTGCAGGACCGTGCCGATCTTGGTCACGAAGCACTAGTGAACGCACGGAACATGTTCCTCGGCATGGCGGCACAAAGCCCCATCCTGGCGCAAGTGCGTCCAGATGGACTGGAAGATGCACCACAGATCCGCGTGGACATCGACCGCGAAAAGGCCAATGCACTGGGTGTGCCGTTTGACAGCATCAATGCTGTCATCTCGACGGCCATGGGCTCGTCCTACGTGAACGACTTCCCCAACCGCGGTCGCATGCAGCGCGTCATCGTGCAGGCAGAAGCAGCTGCGCGCATGCAGCCTGATGAGCTGCTCAAGCTCAACGCGATGAACGTTCAGGGCCAGCCCGTGCCACTGTCGGCATTTGCCACCGTGTCCTGGGTAAAGGGTCCTCAGCAAAGCGTGCGCTATAACGGCTATCCGGCCATGCGAATTTCCGGGGCACCTGCACCGGGCTACAGCACGGGTGATGCCATGGAAGAAGTGCAGCGCCTGATGGCTCAGCTGCCTGACGGCTTTGGCTACGAGTGGACCGGTCAGTCCTTCCAGGAAAAGCTGGCAGGCTCGCAGTCCATCATCCTCTACAGCTTCGCCATCCTGGCCGTGTTCCTGTGCCTGGCTGCGCTGTATGAGAGCTGGAGCATTCCGCTGTCCGTGATTCTGGTCGTGCCTCTGGGTGTGATTGGTGTGTTGCTGGCGACCTTGCTGCGCAACTACTCCAATGACATTTACTTCCAGGTGGGTCTGGTCACCGTGATTGGTCTGTCTGCGAAGAACGCGATTCTGATCATCGAGTTCGCCAAGGACCTGCAGGCAGAAGGCAAGAGCGTGATTGCCGCGGCGCTGGAGGCAGCCCACCTGCGCTTCCGCCCCATCATCATGACCTCGCTGGCCTTCGGTCTGGGTGTGGTGCCACTGTTCATGGCCAGCGGCGCCAGCGCTGCCAGCCAGCGTGCCATTGGCACCAGCGTGCTGGGCGGCATTTTCACGGGCACTTTGCTGGCCGTGTTCTTTGTGCCCGTCTTCTTTGTGGTGGTGCGGCGCTTCTTCAAGGTCAAACCCCATCAGCCGCAAGGCCCTGCCTCCACTGCAGGCAGCACAGCAGAGGAGCATCATGCGTAATTCACTGAGTATTCTGACTCTCGCCGCAGCGAGCACCCTGGCAGGGTGTTCGCTGATCCCAGCCTACGAGGCGCCGCCCCTGCCCGTGCCCAATGCCTATCCGGCTGCTGCACAGGCAGATGCGGCTCCCGTTTCCATGGCATGGAGCGACTATTTCACCGACCCACGCCTGCAGCAGCTCATCCGCATTGCGCTGGAAAACAACCGCGACCTGCGGGTGGCTGCCCTGAATGTGGAAAAAGCACGTGCCCAGTTCCAGATTGAGCGCGCAGCGATTTTCCCCAGCGTAGGTGGCGTAGCCTCCGCCAACCGCGGCAACAGCCAGGTCACTGGGGACCTAGGTAACACCTTCTCTGCAGGTGTGGCCATCTCTGCCTGGGAGCTTGACTTCTTCGGCCGCCTGCGCAGCCTCAAGGAAGCTGCGCTGGCGCAATACTTCGCGACCGATGCCAGCCGCCAGGCCAGCGAGCTGGCCCTGGTCAGCAGCGTGGCCCAGGGATGGCTGACGCTGATTGCGGACGAAGAGCTGCTCGACATCTCGCGCCGCACGCTGGAAACACGCGAAGCCTCCGCCAAGCTGGCACAGCTGAGCTATGAAGCAGGCGTCACGTCGGCGCTGGATCTGAGCCAGATTGAGTCGCTGGCACAGGCGGCACGCGCCACCTATGCCCAGCAAAAGCGCCAGCGCAGTCTGGATGAAAGTGCCCTGACACTGCTACTGGGTCAGCCCATTCCGGCCGAGATTCTGGCCAGCCTGACCGGCAGCAAGCTGGCGGATATCGCGCCCATGGCCGACATCCCTGCTGGACTGCCTTCGGATCTGCTGGCCCGTCGCCCCGACCTGCGTGCGGCCGAACAGCAGCTGCTGGCGGCCAATGCCAATATTGGTGCGGCACGTGCGGCCTTCTTCCCCAGCATCTCGCTCACCGCACAGTACGGCAGCGTCAGCAATGAGCTGTCGAATCTGTTTAACAGCGGTACCTGGGGCTTTAATGTAGGCCCTACGCTGAACCTGCCCATCTTCACAGGGGGTCGTCTGACCGCGAATCTGGAAGCCAGCAAGGCTACACGCGCCATCGCCGTTGCGCAGTACGAAAAGGCCATCCAGACCAGCTTCAAGGAAGTTTCTGACGCGCTCAACAGCCAGTCGGCACTGGCCGAGCAGCAGGCTGCACAGCTCGCGCAGACCGAGGCCGAGCGCCGCCGCCTGCAACTGGCCGAACTGCGCTACCGTAACGGTGTGTCCAGCTATCTGGACCTGCTGGATGCGCAGCGCTCCCTGTTCGCGCTGGAGCAGGCTGACGTGCAGGTGCGCCTGGCACAGCGCCTGAATCAGATCAACCTGTACAAGGCCCTGGGTGGTGGCTGGACACAAGCCAGCCTTGGCAAGCCTCAAGACCACAATCATTGAGGTGCATCAACTCTGCCCCAGAGTGCCTATTCTTTGGGCACTCTGGGTAGAGGCAAAAAAAGCCGACTCGATATAATTTTTCGTTGGTTTTTCCTGCCCACGATCACCTGAGGATGCCATGAGCGAAAAGCACCACCAAGAAGGCCACGCAGGCTCTCACAAAAAATTCAATCCACTGCTTGTTACCCTAGTTCTCGCACTTGTTCTGTGCGTTGGTTTGGTCAGCCTGTTGAAGTCATCGCACGAACCTGTCTCGCACTCCGCTGCTGCGGAGCTGGCACAGGCCAAGCGCTTGCAAAAAGTTGGCTCGGTGGAGATTCGCTCCAATGTTGACCGCCCTCTGGTCAATGGCGAAGAGGTCTACAAGGGCCAGTGCGCTGCCTGCCACGCAACCGGTGTGTCTGGCGCGCCCAAATTTGGTGATGCTGCTGAATGGGGCCCTCGTCTGGGTCAAGGTTTTGATGCCCTGGTGCAAGCTGCGCTCAAGGGCAAGGGAGCCATGGCCCCACAAGGTGGTGGCAACTTCAATGATCTGGAAATTGCGCGTGCTGTGGCCTACATGGCCAATGCGGCAGGCGCCAACTTCCCAGAGCCACAGCCTGAAGCCAAGGAAGGTGAAAGCGCTCAGTAATACTGCGCTGCACGCTACAAAAAAAGGATCCTTTTTCTGGATCCTTTTTTATGCGCTCTGCATCTGCTGCGGGCTGCGCACAAAGCCAAAACGCTGCGGTAGCTGCTCGGCCTGCGCTTCCTGTACCTCCCAGATACCGGCTTCGATGCACTGGGCCACCTGCAGCATGTCCTGTGAATGCACCAATCCCAGCACGCCATCGCACAGCAGATAGACCCTGCCGTCTTCATCCATCAGGCATTGCTGCACCTGCTGCGCCTGCATGCCTGTGTGTGCGACCACTTTGTCTGCCTCATGCACACGCCACACCATGGGTGTGTTTTCAAGTTCCACATAGACACGCTGCGGGCCGTTCTGAAAAAACCATTCCCCGTGCTCGTTGGCCTCGTAATTGCGGGCAATAAAGGCTAGCAGCTTCTCGTGCTCCACACGCGTGCCCTTGCTCTGCGGGAAAGCACCCTGAGCCTGCGTCTGCGCATCACGCAGCCACCATTGGCCGCGACTGTCCAGACCCAGCCAGCCCCAGCAGGCAGGCACATTCGGCCACTTGGCCAGCGCTTGTTTCACGATGTCATCCATGCTTGCGTATCTCCCTTGCAGATCTTGCAAAGATAACCGCAACACGCCATGCTTGGCGCTCTGTTGCCCTACAAACTGCGGCTGCGCCCATATGCACAATGGACAGCCATCGGCTTGCCCCATCTCATAAGGAAACACTCTATGAAACGCATGCTTGCCACCGTGCTGGTAGTGTCCGCGCTCACAGGTTGCGGCTACAACGATTTCCAGCGTCTGGATGAAGCGACCAAGTCCAAGTGGAGCGAGGTCCTGAACCAGTACCAGCGGCGTGCCGATCTGGTGCCCAACATCGTGGCTTCCGTCAAAGGGGAGGCCAATTTCGAGCAGGAAACGCTGACCAAGGTCATCGACGCACGCGCCAAGGCCACCTCCATTCAAGCCACCCCCGAGCTGATCAACGACCCTGCCGCCTTTGAAAAATTCCAGCAGGCCCAGGGTGAGCTGTCCAGCGCGCTGTCGCGCCTGATGGTCGTAGCCGAACAATACCCGCAGCTGCAGGCCAACCAGGCCTTTCGCGATCTGCGCGTGACGCTGGAAGGCACGGAAAACCGCATCACCGTAGCACGCAATGCCTACATCCAGGCCGTGCAGGAATATAACGTGCTGGCGCGCAGCTTTCCCACCAACCTGACCAGCATGGTGTTTGGCTATGACCCCAAGCCCAGCTTCACGGTGCAGAACGAAGCGGAAATCTCGCGCCCACCCACCGTGGACTTTGGCAGCAAATAAGGCCATGCAGCCGCCCACAGGCAGCAGGATGGATGAGGAAGCAAATATGGCTTTAACGCTTATCTGGCGGGCGCTGGCAGCTCTTATTTTTGCTGCTCTGCTGCCATGGCAGGCTGTGCTTGCTCAGCCCTTGCAGCCCGTGCCGGCGCTGACGGCCCGCATAATCGATCAGACGGGCACTTTGAGCGCAGAGCAGACCGCAGCCATCGAAGCACGTCTGCGCAGTCTGGAAGAACAATCAGGCTCGCAGGTCGTGGTGCTCATGGTCCCGACCACTGCTCCTGAAGACATTGCGCCTTACGCCCACCGCGTCGCCAGCGACTGGAAGATAGGCCGCAAGGAGGTGGGTGATGGCTTGCTGATCGTCATTGCCAAGGATGACCGACGCATGCGCATGGAAGTGGCTCGCGTGCTAGAAGGCGCCATTCCTGATCTGGTGGCAGCACGCATCATTGACCAGCAAATGGCCCCTCACTTTCGCCAAGACGATTACACAGGCGGCATTCTGGCGGCGATTGACCAGGTGGGCGCCCGGATTGCAGGCGAAGCTCTGCCACCACCGTCGCAACAGCCCAGCCATGCAGACGAGGCAGATCTGGAAGGGCTGGCCATCTTTCTGTTCTTTGGCGTGATGGTGATCGGCCCTGTCATTCGCCGTATTTTTGGCAACAAGTTCGGCTCGCTTCTGGTGGGCGGCGGCACTGGCTTGCTGGCCTATCTGTTCACCGCCAGCCTGCTGCTGGCAGGTGTGGCCGCCGTGGTGGCCCTGCTGTTGACCTTGCTCTCCAACAGTGGCAAGGGCGGTGGTGGCGGCCCCTTTATTGGCGGCGGCGGTTTCGGCAGCGGCCGTGGTGGTGGGTTCGGAGGCGGCGGCTTTGGCGGCGGTGGATTTCGCTCCGGTGGCGGCGGCAGTTTTGGGGGCGGCGGTGCCTCCGGGAGGTGGTAAGCCATGACAACGCTCAGTCAACGCATTGCCCGTCTATGGCGCCACCGCTGGTCAGAAAACGCCGTCGCTCACGCTTTCCCAGCACAAGTGCTGCAGCATCTGGAACAGCAGGTTGCACACAGCGAGCGCCTGCACACCGGACAGATTCGCCTGTGTGTGGAAGGCGGTCTGCCCTACAGCTACATCTGGCGCGATGCCAGCGCACGCGAACGTGCCATTGGCCTGTTTGGCAAGCTGCGCACCTGGGATACGGAACACAACAATGGTGTCCTGATTTACCTGCTCTTGGCCGACCATGCGATTGAAATCATCGCTGACCGCGCGCTGGCACGTGCGGTGCCGGAAGCTACCTGGCAGGCGCTGGTGCAGGACATGCGCCAGTCGTTTCAACACGGAGTATTTGCGCAAGGCATGGAAACCGCTCTGGTACGTGTGACGGAGCTGCTCGCCACGCACTTCCCACGCGATGCACACACCGCTGTGGAGCCAGATGCAGGTCTGCCGAATGCACCTGTGGTGCAGGGGCGATTTGCCAAAGATTGAAACGTTCTTTTCAACCGCGGCATTCCGAGGCATCACTGCCATCTAGGGAGAGCTGGCGAAAGGATACAAAAGCCGAAAAATTCTTTTCGATCACCCAGAACACGCAGCACTCTAAAAATAAGAGCTTCTAGCGCTTGTAGATCAAGGGTTTCAAATATATTTATCTTTGAAAGCTAGAAGCCACCTGCGCTGGCAGCTCCTTTTTTTGGTGTAATACACATAAAAAAGCCACCTGGCGGTGGCTTTTTTGGTTCGGCTTTGCAGCAGATCAGTGCTTGCCGCGGAACTTGCGCAGGGCGGCCATCTGGGCTGCCAGCACAGCCAGTTCAGACTGGGCCTTGGCCAGATCCACGTCATTGCTGGCGTTTCTCATGGCTTCTTCGGCAGCCGCCTGTGCAGCGCGTGCTTTTTCTTCGTCCAGATCCTTGCCACGGATGGCGGTGTCGGACAGCACGGTCACACAGTTGGGTTGCACTTCCAAAATGCCGCCAGCCACGAAGATGAACTCTTCGCTGCCATCGGGCAGTTCGATGCGCACGGAACCGGGCTTGATGCGAGAGATCAGCGGAGTGTGCTTGGGCAAAATGCCCAACTCGCCTGCTGCACCGGGCAGAGCCACAAAGCGTGCCTCACCCGAGAACAGGGATTCTTCTGCGCTGACCACATCAACATGGATGGTGTTCATCTTTGCTCCTTGAAAAGGTGGGACTGGGCTTTTTTGCGAGGAAAACCGAGGCTTGCACCCCGGTCTTCACGGCAATTAAGCAGCCAGCTTCTTGGCCTTTTCGAAGGCTTCGTCGATGGTACCGACCATGTAGAACGCCTGCTCGGGCAGATGGTCGCACTCACCGGCAACAATCATCTTGAAACCACGGATGGTTTCGGCCAGAGGCACGTACTTGCCAGGAGCGCCGGTAAACACTTCAGCCACGTGGAAAGGCTGCGACAGGAAACGCTGGATCTTACGAGCGCGTGCCACTGTCAGCTTGTCTTCAGGGGCCAGCTCGTCCATACCCAGAATTGCGATGATGTCACGCAGTTCCTTGTAGCGCTGCAGCGTACCTTGCACCTGACGAGCCACCTTGTAGTGCTCTTCGCCAACCACTTGAGGGTCCAGCTGACGGCTGGTGGAGTCCAGAGGGTCCACAGCAGGGTAGATACCCAGAGCAGCGATGTCACGGGACAGCACCACGGTGGAGTCCAAGTGCGCAAAAGTGGTCGCTGGCGAGGGGTCGGTCAAGTCGTCAGCAGGCACGTACACGGCCTGGATCGAAGTAATCGAACCCACCTTGGTGGAAGTAATACGCTCTTGCAGGCGGCCCATTTCTTCGGCCAGTGTAGGCTGGTAACCCACGGCAGAAGGCATACGACCCAGCAGAGCGGACACTTCGGTACCAGCCAGGGTGTAACGGTAGATGTTGTCCACGAAGAACAGCACGTCACGGCCTTCGTCACGGAAGGCTTCAGCCATGGTCAGGCCAGTCAGCGCAACGCGCAGACGGTTTCCTGGAGGCTCGTTCATCTGGCCGTAAACCATGGCCACCTTGGACTCGCCCAGGTTCTCCTGGTTCACCACGCCTGCGTCAGACATTTCGTGGTAGAAGTCGTTACCTTCACGGGTACGCTCACCAACACCAGCAAACACGGACAGACCCGAGTGTGCCTTAGCGATGTTGTTGATCAACTCCATCATGTTCACGGTCTTGCCCACACCGGCACCACCGAACAGGCCCACCTTACCACCCTTGGCGAAGGGGCAAACCAGGTCGATCACCTTGATACCGGTTTCCAGCAGTTCCTGCGAAGGCGACAGTTCGTCGTATGCAGGAGCCTTGCGGTGGATGGAAGCAGTCGTGGTTTGATCCACGGGACCGCGTTCGTCGATGGGGTTACCCAGCACGTCCATGATACGGCCCAGGGTAGCGGGACCCACGGGCACGCTGATGGCAGCACCAGTGTTGGTCACCATCAGGCCGCGCTTCAGGCCGTCAGAAGAACCCAGCGCAATGGTACGGACGATGCCGTCACCCAGCTGCTGCTGCACTTCCAGAGTCAGGGCCGAGCCTTCCAGCTTCAGGGCGTCGTACACCTTGGGCATCTGGTCACGTGGGAACTCCACGTCCACCACGGCGCCGATACATTGAACAATCTTGCCTTGTACTTGAGCCATTCTTTGCTCCAATCTGTTTGTCTGTTAAAGCCGTTTACACAGCAGCGGCGCCGGCCACGATTTCCGACAACTCGGTCGTAATGGCTGCCTGACGCGTCTTGTTGTAGACCAGCTTCAACTCGCTGATGACGTTGCCCGCGTTGTCGGTTGCGGCCTTCATGGCCACCATGCGCGCCGATTGCTCGGACGCCATGTTTTCCGCAACAGCCTGGTAAACGAGGGATTCCACGTAACGCACCAGCAGATCGTCGATCACGCTCTGTGCGTCAGGTTCGTAGATGTATTCCCACGATGCACCCGTCTTCTCGGCTTGCATTTGCTCGTTCGACAATGGAAGCAGCTGCTCCACCACCGACTCTTGCTTCATGGTGTTGATGAACTTGGTGTAGCACAGGTACACCGCGCTCAGCTTGCCTTCAGCGTATTGATCCAGCAGCACCTTGACAGGCCCGATGAGCTTGTCAAGCACGGGCGTATCGCCCAGTGCTGTAGCTTGAGAGACCACCTTGGCACCAATACGGTTCAGGAACGCCAGTCCCTTGTTGCCAATGGCGACGGTCTCAGCAGAAACGCCTGCATCTTGCAGTTCGCGCAACTTGTTGGTGACGGCACGCAACACGTTGGTGTTCATGCCGCCGCACAACCCCTTGTCCGTCGTCACAACGATGACGCCGGCCTTCTTTGCATCTGCATTCACTTTCATGAATGGATGCACGTACTCGGGGTTGGCTTCGCCAAGATGGGCTGCAATATTGCGGACTTTCTCGCTGTATGGACGGGCGGCCAGCATCCGCTCCTGCGCCTTGCGCATCTTGGAGGCTGCCACCATTTCCATGGCTTTAGTGATCTTCTTGGTGTTTTCCACCGATTTGATCTTGCCGCGTATTTCCTTGCCTGCTGCCATGATGGCTCCTCGTCCGAATTAAGCGAACGACTTCTTGAACGCAGCGATGGCAGCGGTCAATTCAGCTTCGTCCTTGCCTTCCTTGTCGAAAGCACGGTTTTGGTTCAGACGGTCCAGCAATGCGCCATGGCTGGTCTTCAGGAACTGGTGCAGACCAGCTTCGAATTCCAGAACCTTCTTCACATCGATGTCGTCCATGAAACCCTTGTTCACGGCGAACAGCGAAGCACCCATCAAGGCAGTGTTCAGAGGCGAATACTGGGCTTGCTTGAGCAGTTCGGTCACGCGTGCACCACGGTCCAGCTGCTTGCGGGTTGCTTCGTCCAGGTCGGAAGCAAACTGCGCGAAAGCGGCCAGTTCACGGTACTGCGCCAGGTCGGTACGGATACCACCGGACAGGCCCTTCACCAGCTTGGTCTGAGCAGCACCACCCACGCGGGACACGGAGATACCAGCGTTAATAGCGGGACGGATACCAGAGTTGAACAGGTTGGTTTCCAGGAAGATCTGGCCGTCAGTAATCGAAATCACGTTCGTAGGAACGAAAGCGGACACGTCGCCAGCCTGTGTTTCGATGATAGGCAGAGCAGTCAGAGAACCGGTCTTGCCCTTGACTTCGCCATTGGTGAACTTCTCAACGTAGTCAGCGTTCACGCGAGCAGCACGCTCCAGCAGACGCGAGTGGAGATAGAACACGTCGCCAGGGAAAGCTTCACGTCCTGGAGGACGACGCAGCAGCAGCGACACTTGACGGTAAGCCACAGCCTGCTTGGACAGGTCGTCATACACGATCAGGGCGTCTTGACCGCGGTCGCGGAAGTATTCGCCCATGGTGCAGCCTGCGTAGGCAGACACGTACTGCATAGCAGCGGATTCGGAAGCCGTAGCTGCCACCACGATGGTGTAATCCATCGCGCCAGCTTGCTCCAGAGAGCGCACCACGTTCTTGATCGAAGAAGCCTTCTGACCAATAGCCACGTAGATACAGGTAACGCCTTGGCCCTTCTGGTTGATGATGGCGTCGATAGCCACAGCAGTCTTACCAGTCTGACGGTCACCAATGATCAGCTCACGCTGACCACGGCCCACGGGAACCATGGAGTCAATAGCCTTGATACCAGTCTGCAGAGGCTGGTCCACGGACTGACGTGCGATCACACCAGGTGCAACCTTTTCGATCACGTCGGTCATCTTGGCGTTGATGGGACCCTTGCCGTCGATTGGCTGACCCAGCGCGTTCACCACACGGCCAACCAGCTCGGGACCAACAGGCACTTCCAGGATACGGCCGGTGCACTTCACAGTGTCACCTTCCGCGATGTGGGTGTACTCACCCAGCACCACGGCACCCACGGAATCACGCTCCAGGTTCAGAGCCAGGCCGTAGGAAGGCTGGCCATCTGCTGTAGCGGGGAATTCCAACATTTCGCCTTGCATCACGTCGGACAAGCCATGGACGCGCACGATACCGTCGGTCACCGACACCACGGTGCCTTGATTACGGATATCGCTGCTGGCTTCCAGACCTTCGATGCGGCTCTTAATCAGTTCAGAAATTTCTGCGGGATTGAGTTGCATGACTCTTTCCTTCTTTCTTTAGTTAGCCGAGACCTCAATCCGCGTACTTACGCAGTGAGGGCCGCTTTCATTTGTTCCAGACGGGCCTTGACGGAGGTATCCAGCACCTCGTCGCCCACCACAACGCGAACGCCGCCAATCAAAGATTCGTCGATCTCTACAGACAGGTTCAGCTTGCGTCCAAAGCGCTTCTCCAGCGCTTCGCCGATGCCTGCCAGCGCAGCATCATCCACAGGGAAAGCGCTGTAGACGATGGCATCCGACGAGCCGTTGCGGCGGTTCACAAGACCACGGAACTGCAGTGCCACTTCGGGCAGCGCATCCAGACGGCCGTTCTCAATGATGACGCGCAGGAAGTTGCGTGCAGCATCCGGCAAAGCCGAACGGGCCACGCCGGTGATGACTTCGAGCACCTGCTCGTTCGTCACCTTGGGGCTGTCAGCCAGTTGGCGCAATTGTGGATCGGCGGCAATCGCCGCCAATTCCTCCACCCAAGCGACAGTGCTGCTCAAGTCAGCGCCGGTGTCGGCGCAGGCTTTGAACAAGGCTTCGGCGTAAGGGCGGGCAATGGTGGCGAGTTCTGCCATATTTGCTTTCCTTACAGCTCTGTCTTCAGGCGGTTCAACAGATCAGCATGAACGCCGGCATTCACCTCACGGCGGAGGATTTGCTCAGCGCCCTTCACAGCCAATGCGGCGACTTGCTCACGCAATGCCTCGCGGGCTGCGACAGCTTGCTGTTCGGCTTCGGCACGGGCAGCGGCAACAATCTTGTTGCCTTCTTCTGTCGCGCGCGCCTTGGCTTCTTCAATGATGGCCTGGGCGCGGCGATCGGCGTCCGCAAGCCGCGATGCTGTCTCGTTGCGTGTCTGGGCCAGTTCTTGCTCTACGCGCTTGTTAGCAGCGCTGAGCTCAGACTTAGCCTTGTCAGCAGCAGCGAGGCCATCGGCGATTTTCTGGGCTCGCTCGTCCAACGCCTTCGCGATCGGGGGCCACACGAACTTCATCGTGAACAGCACCAGGATCAAGAAAACGATGCACTGAACGAACAGGGTCGCGTTGATACTCACGGCAACACCTTTCTTTCTAGGGCGTTGATCGGAGCTTAGGCCAGGACGAAGGGGTTGGCGAAAGCGAACAGCAGAGCGATAGCAACACCGATCAGGAAAGCAGCGTCGATCAGACCAGCCAAGATGAACATCTTGGTTTGCAGTTCGTTGATCAGCTCAGGCTGGCGAGCCGAGGATTCCAGGAACTTACCGCCCATCAGCGCGATACCGATCGAAGCGCCGATAGCGCCCAGACCAACGATCAGACCACAAGCCAGAGCGACGAGACCGAGAATGTTTTCCATGATGACTCCTAGAGATTAAGGGAAAGTTGAAGTGAAAGGGAAAGGTCAGTGGGCTTCATGCGCCTGGCCGAGGTAAATCAGCGTCAGCATCATGAAAATGAAGGCCTGCAGGGTGATGATCAA
The DNA here is from genome assembly GCF_002056725.1 of Comamonas kerstersii. Classification (NCBI taxonomy): domain Bacteria; kingdom Pseudomonadati; phylum Pseudomonadota; class Betaproteobacteria; order Burkholderiales; family Comamonadaceae; genus Comamonas; species Comamonas kerstersii. The sequence goes on from NZ_CP020121.1 coordinate 1,024,596, forward strand.
GATGTGGAAGATCGCCCAGATAGAGCCCGCAATGATGTGCCCCACGGGGAGCAACACACCAGAGAGCGACATGGCAGCCGCACCGCCCATCAGGGCAATCAGGCAGAACACCAACTCACCAGCGTACATATTGCCGAACAGTCGCATACCGTGCGAAACCGTCTTGGCAACATATTCAATGATCTGCATCAGCAGATTGACTACACCCAGGATCAGGGCGAAGACAGGATTCTTAGAAGTACCAAAAGGAGCAGTCACCAGTTCGTGTGCCCAGCCACCTGCGCCCTTGATCTTGACGCTGTAGTAGAAGCACAGCAGCAGCACACCAACCGACAGACCCAAAGTGGTCGACAAGTCAGCAGTAGGCACAACACGCAGATAGGCATGAGGATCACCCTGGACGCCTTGCCACAGTACGGGCAGCAAGTCCACGGGCAGCAAGTCCATGGCGTTCATCAAGAAGATCCAGACAAACACGGTCAAAGCCAGAGGCGCGATGAACTTGCGCGATTCGTTGCTGTGAATATTGGCCTTGGCTTGGTTGTCCACCATTTCCACCAAGATTTCTACGGCAGCCTGGAAGCGGCCGGGCACACCGGATGTTGCCTTGCGGGCACCCAACCACAGCAAGAACAGACCCAGAACGCCGCAGATCACACTGACCACGACCGAGTCGATGTTCACCACCGAGAAATCGATGATGGAGTTCTGCTTGATATTTTGCAGGTGCTGCAAGTGGTGAACAATGTATTCACTTGCGGTTGGAGCGTGCGCGTCGGCTGCCATCGGTGAACTCTTCTCTCAATATCAATCGGTTTTTCGGACACTGGCTCGACCTGTAATCAGAACGAGCCAGTACGTTTTCATCGTTACCACCATTCCTGCCAGCAACGCCAGCCAGTGCAGGTTTGGCACCAAGCGAGGAGCGGCCGCCAACATGGCAATGCACAGCACCAGCTTGACAAACTCCCAGGCGAACAGCCTTGCGATCGCGCCCGATGCCTGCGCTGTGCTGCCGCTGTTGCGCGCCACTCCCCGGGCGAACAATGCTGCAGGCACCACGATGGCCAACGCACCATAGGCGGCTGACCAAGCGGCTGCACGACCCGCAATCCACCAAGCCAACAGCGCAACCGCAGCGCCCATCAGGGCTTGCAGCACCAAAATGCGCCACATGGACATCTTGGGCTGGCGCTTGCGCCACGCTTCAGCCTCTTCAGGCGTCAGGGGCTTGATTTGCGACTCTTCGTCCTCAAATTCCAGTTCAGGGGCTTGATGTTTCATGTGTTCAGCGAGCCAAAACTCAAACCGGAATTTTTACAAAGCCTCTGATTATACGTAGAAACCCCTTTTCAACCGAAGACCTTATGGCTTTGGCAAAGGGTTTTTACGGACAATCCCATGCTGTCTGTCTCTAGACACCAACACGGTCCAAGGCATTTTTCTGCCGGGCAGACCTCCTCAGCGTGATCCTTCCACCTGCAGCGCCGGCCTTCGGACCGAAGCTGTAACGATAGCGCACAATGCGCCTGAAACCAAGCAAAGTCCTTTGACTTCAACCCCATCACAGCCATGAACGACACCGCATCTCCCGAACCCCGCAAGGACTCGCTGATCGAGTACCCCAGCCTGTTTCCTATCAAGGTGATGGGTCTGCACACTGACGACCTGGTACACCAGATCACGACTGTAGCCAAGCAGTTTGACCCTTTCTTTGACGCCTCTACCGTGGAACTGCGCCCCAGCAGCAGCGGCAAATATCTGGGTGTGACCATCACCGTGACAGCGACCAGCCGCGAGCAGTTGGATGACCTTTACCGCGCGCTGACCAGCCACCCCATGGTCAAAGTGGTGCTCTGATTACGAACTGCTGCTACTGCCATGGACGCACGTCTGATCGGCCGCGTGGACTACGCCGCATGCAATGCGGCCATGCAGGCCTTCACCGCCAACCGCGATGCTGCTACTAGCGATGCGTTGTGGCTGGTCGAACACAACCCCACCTTCACCCAGGGCCTTGCGGGCAAGGCGGAGCATCTGCTCGTGCCCGGCAATATTCCCGTGGTCTCCACCAACCGTGGTGGACAGGTGACCTACCATGGGCCCGGTCAGGTCGTGGCCTACCCGCTGCTGGATCTGCAGCGCCTGGGCTACTTCGTCAAAGAGTATGTGTACCGGCTGGAAGAAGCCGTCATCCGCACACTGGCCTATTACGGCGTGACAGGCCATCGCGTAGCGGGTGCGCCCGGCATCTATGTGCGCCTCGATGACCCGCGCAGCCATGCCATGCTGGAGCAACGCCCTCAGCGCCGCGAGCCTGGCAGCGCCGCACCTGAACCTGACTTTGCAGGCCTGGGCAAAATTGCAGCCTTGGGCATCAAGGTCAGCCGCCACTGCACCTATCATGGCGTGGCACTGAACGTGGACATGGACCTAGAGCCCTATCAGCGCATCAATCCATGCGGGTACGCCGGCATGGCCACCGTCGATCTTTCTACAATCGGCGTTCAGACAACCTGGAGCGAGGCCGCGCAAGTGTTCGGCCACGAGCTGATCGCCCGCCTGGCTCCCTGAGACTATCTACCATGAGCAGCAACGAAGTCGTGCGCGAAGCGCAGTCCGCCGAGAACTACAACCCGCTGGCCAAGCAGAAGGCCGCCGCCAAGCTCTCCCGCATTCCCGTCAAGGTCGAACAGGCGCCCGTGCTGAAAAAGCCCGAGTGGATCCGCGTCAAAGCAGGCAGCCCCACGACACGTTTTTACGAGATCAAGGACATTCTGCGCGAGCAAAAGCTGCACACCGTCTGCGAAGAGGCTTCCTGCCCCAACATCGGTGAATGCTTTGGCAAGGGCACAGCCACCTTCATGATCATGGGTGACAAGTGCACACGCCGCTGCCCCTTCTGCGACGTGGGCCACGGCCGCCCCGATCCGCTGGATGTGGACGAGCCCCGCAAGCTGGCCGAGACCATTGCCCGCCTGCGTCTGAAGTATGTGGTGATCACCAGCGTGGACCGCGACGACCTGCGCGACGGCGGCTCTGGCCACTTTGTGGAGTGCATCAAGCAGACACGCACCCTGTCGCCCGAGACGCAGATTGAAATTCTGGTGCCCGACTTCCGTGGCCGTGACGACCGTGCGCTGGAAATCCTCAAGGCAGCACCTCCCGATGTGATGAACCACAACCTGGAGACCATTCCACGCCTGTACAAGGAAGCTCGCCCCGGCTCGGACTACCAGTTCTCGCTGAACCTGCTCAAGAAGTTCAAGGCGCTGCACCCTGATGTGCCCACCAAGAGCGGCCTGATGGTGGGCCTGGGCGAGACGGACGAAGAAATTCTGGAAGTCATGCGCGACATGCGCGCCCACAACATCGACATGCTGACCATTGGCCAGTACCTGGCGCCCACCAACAGCCACCTGCCTGTGCGCCGCTATGTGCACCCCGACACGTTCAAGATGTTCGAGCAAGAGGCCTACAAGATGGGCTTTACGCACGCAGCCGTAGGCGCCATGGTGCGCTCCAGCTACCACGCCGATCAGCAAGCCCACGCGGCTGGCGTGTAAGCACCCAGCAGGCACCCACAAAAAAAGCAGCTTGAAGCTGCTTTTTTTTATAGCTATTAGCGCTTGAAAATCAAGCAATTGCAAGCTATTTATATTTAAAAAGCTTGCAGCACAAGCGCTGAAAGCTTCTATTTTGAGAGCGATATTTCATCGAAAAAAATGCGTGGCTAACCGGGCAGTCCGCTGGCTGGCAAAAACGACTGCAGGCTTTACAGGCCTGTTCGTCGCCCCACGATGAAACCAGAACCACTGCAGTCCCTTGGAGCACCCCACCAGAGCAGCATCTCAGGACTCAGTGCTGTGGATACTAACACTGATTGAGAATTATTCGCAAATAAATTTGCGTAACAAAGTGTCCTCAGGCCACGGCTTCCAGCATGGTCGCGGGCTCTTCCGCTCCCAGCACCTGCTGCGCCCAGGGCTGCAGGCGTTGGGCATCGGCGCGCAGCACTTCCTGCTTGACGCTCAGAATCTGCGCGGGGTGCATGGAGAAGCTGCGCAGCCCCAGGCCCAGCAGCAGGCGCGTCATGCTGGTGTCGCCCGCCATTTCGCCGCAGACACAAACCTGCTTACCCATTTCATTGGCGGTGCGAATGACCTGCGCCACCAGCTCCAGCACGGCGGGGTGCAGCGGGTCATACAGATGGGCCACGGCTTCATCGGCACGGTCAATGGCCAGCGTGTACTGAATCAGATCGTTGGTGCCAATGGAGACAAAGTCAAAGTGCTTGAGCAGGCTGCGCACCATGAGCGCTGCGGCAGGCACCTCAATCATGGCGCCCAGCTGCACTTCACCGCAGGCAACACCACGCGCCTGCAGCTCTGCCTTGGCCTGCCTGACCTGCGCCAGGATGCTGTGCGCCTCATGCTGGTGCGAGACCATGGGAAACAGCAGCTGCACCTTGCCAAAAGCTGCCGCCCGCAAAATGGCACGCAGCTGGGTGCGGAACATGGCAGGCTCCGCCAAGCTCCAGCGAATGGCACGCAGGCCCAGCGCGGGGTTGAGTGAGGTTTCCTTGCTGCCTTTTTGCAGGGGTTTGTCTGCCCCCACGTCAATGGTGCGAATGGTCACAGGCAGGCCCTGCATGCCTTCGACAGCCGTCTTATAGGCTTCAAACTGCTCGTCTTCACCGGGCAGCTTGCCTTCGCGCCCCATGAAGAGGAATTCGCTGCGAAACAGGCCGATACCCGCTGCCCCGGCACGCAGGGCCACAGCCGCATCATCCGGCTGCTCGATATTGGCCAGCAGTTCGATGTGCTGCCCATCCAGCGTGACCGCCGGTGTATGGCGCAGGCGCGCCAGGCGCTCACGCTCGAGCAGGTCCTGGCGCTGGCGAAAGCGGTACTGCTCCAGAATGACGGGGGAAGGGTCTACCAGCACGATACCGAGATTGCCATCAATGATGACCCAGTCGTCCTGGCGGATCAGCTGGCTGGCTGCACGCGCGCCCACCACGGCGGGAATGTCCATGCTGCGTGCCACGATGGCGGTGTGGCTGGTCTTGCCACCTACGGCCGTCACAAAACCCGCAAACACGCTGCGCCGGAACTGCAGCATGTCAGCCGGTGACAAATCCTGCGCCACCAGCACCAGCGGTGCCTCGGTCATGCCATCGAGTGCCGGCTGCTGGGCCACTTTTTCGGCCAGCACGCTAGGCGCCAGCTCACTGGGCGCCATGCCGCGCATGTAGCGCAGAATGCGGTCGGCCACCTGCTCCAGATCGGCCTTGCGTTCGCGCAGATAGGGGTCTTCCATCTCATCGAACTGGCGCGAGATCTGCTCGAGCTGCGTCATCAGCGCCCATTCGGCGTTGTAGAACCGCTCGGAAATCCAGTGCCGCACGCCAGATGCCAGCACCTCGTCCTGCAACAGCATGAGGTGCACTTCCAGCAAGGCTGCAAGCTCGCCCGGCGCATCGGCGGGCAGATCGCTCACCAGGCGCTGCAGCTCATCGACCACCGCATTGCGCGCATGGCGCGCACGGGCGATTTCTGCCTCCACCTGAGATGCTTCGATAAAGTAGTGTGGTACTTCAACGCGGCTGGAAGCCACGACCACAGCGCGCCCGATCGCAATACCGCGCGAAACCGCCAACCCGTGGATGGCAAATGTCATGTCCTAGTCCTTCTTGACTGCGCGCAGTCTGCACAAAGCTAGGTGTCGGACCGCCCCAAACAAACTGCTCAGCGATTGTTACTGGTCTTCACCAAACTTGTCGTTGATCAATGCCACCAGCGCATCCAGCGCTTCCTGCTCCTGAGGCCCATCGGTTTCCAGCACCACCACCGAGCCCATGCCAGCAGCCAGCATCATGACGCCCATGATGCTCTTGGCATTGATGCGGCGATCGCCCTTGCTCATCCATACATCGCAGGGGAAGCTCGCAGCCAGCTTGGTCAGCTTGGCGGAGGCACGCGCATGCAAGCCCAGTTTGTTGCTGATAGTGATCTCGGTCTTGACCATGTTAATTCTGAGAAGTTGATTGGTTCGGTGCAGCACCGCCGGTCTGCAGCATGCCCTGCTGGCCGCCCGTCAACGCGCGCTGCGCCTGCTGTGCCAGCGGTTCATGGCGGTAGCAGATGGCGCGCAGCAGCATGGGCAGGTTCACACCCACCAGCAGACAGGCCGCCGTGCCTTCCACCAGCCGGTGTGCCACATTGCTGGGGGTGGCGCCCAGCACATCCGCCAGCACCAGGGTACGTTCGGCTCCGCTTTGCGCCAGCAGCGCACGGGCCGTGGCCAGCGTGGTTTCCGGGGCTTCATCGGGGGGAACGTCCAGCACGCTGATATCGCTCACACAGTCAGCAAACACATGGACGGCGCAGTCCCGCAGCGCTTGTGCCAGCGGTGCGTGGGCAATTAGCAGAATGTGATTTGCGGTGCCAGACATAAGCATTCCTCTCTATTATGACGCCAGCGCCCGCGCGCCCTGCCGGGCATCACCGCATGCTGCGCGTCAGACATGACGCAGGCACTGTGCCCTATTTCAGCACGATGCTGTCAAAAAACGTCTGGGCATTGCCGTGGTAGGCCTTGGGCGCGTAGACCACGGCGTGGAAGATGCGTGCCTTGTCGCCCTCCTGCCGCGCAAACCAGACGCCGTGCGTTGTCACCGTCCAGCCCGCACGGCCTACGCCCTCAACCGATGCCAGGATGGAGCGCGGCAAATCCATGGCCCCTGCTGGCACAAAAGGTGCACCGCTTTTCTTGCCCTCGCCGTCCACCGCCTTGAACTGCGTGAGCGTGGCGGCCTGCCAGAAGGCCAGCGCTTCATCCGCGCGCTCGGGGTCATCCAGCAGCCAGTGCGAGATGGCAAAGGTCGAGTCCACCGCATCACAGCCCGCCATGCTGACCGGCACGCTGCCAATGTCCATGCCAAAGTCCACCGGCGTACGGGCGAACTGCGGGTCACAGGGGAACTGCATCTCCAGCCCCGCCTCATCGAGTGACAGGGGCTGCCACGCCAGTTCTGGCTCGGGATTGCTGCAGGCGCTCACGAGCAGCATCGTGCAGGCGGCGGCCAGGTATCGCGTCAAGGTCTGGAGCTGGGTCATGTCTGCATTATCGGCAGCCGTTTCACGGACCTAAGCACAAACAGCATCCCCATAGACCCGCACTTTGCCCGACTTTGCCCCCACCGCTCCGGGCAGCACGGCACAATAGAACGCTATGGCAATCAAACACATCGTGGCAGGCGTAGCGCTTGCAGCTTTTGCGGGTCTGGGTGCTTACGTCTATTTTGGCGAAGGGGCGCAGCAGGCTCCGCAGACCCAGTTTGTACTGCTGGACGGCTCCAGCAAGACCACGCAAGACCTGCGCGGCAAGGTCACGCTGGTGAATTTCTGGGCCACCAGCTGCACCACCTGTGTGGCAGAGATGCCCGAGATCGTTGCCACCTACAACAAGTACAAGGACCAGGGCTACGACACCCTGGCCGTGGCCATGAGCTACGACCCGCCCAGCTATGTGCTGAACTTTGCCCAGTCGCGCCAGCTGCCGTTTCAGGTGGCTATCGACAACACCGGCGCTGTGGCCAAGGCCTGGGGCGATGTCAAGCTCACGCCGACCACCTACATCGTCAACAAGCGGGGCGAGATTGTGAAAACCTATATCGGCCAGCCCGACTTTGCGGAGCTGCACCAGCTGATTGAAAAGCTCCTGGCAGAGGCCTGACCCGCCAAGAATCAAAAAAGAGAGCTGCCAGCGCTTGATATTTCAAGGTTTCAACATCTTTTGATGCTGAAACCCAGCAAATAAAAGCGCTGGCAGCTCTACTTTTTATGCAAAGCGCTTTTCAGCGCAGCCCATCAACGGTTGCGGAAGGCGTCGTGGCAAGCCTTGCAAGTCTGTGCTGCAGGGCCAAATGCGGCCTTCAGCTGGGCCAGATCGCCTGTCTTGGCGGCAGCGGCCAGCTTGCCCATTTCGGTTTCGTAGTTCTTGGCCGCTTCGTCAAACTTGGCCTTTTCCTTCCAGATCTCAGCCTTGGCCTTGCCACCTTCTGTGCCAGCGCCAAAAGCCTGCCAGGGCAGTGCCGCCAGCGTCTCCAGCACCTGCGCATTCTGCTTGGCCAGTTCCGCATCAAACGGCGCGCGGCCATTGGCCATGGCACCCAGGGTGCCAAAGTGCTGGCTGGTCACAAAAAACACATTCTGGCGGTACTTGATGGCATCTTCGGCCTTGGCAAACTTCAGCGTATCGGCCGAAGCAGCCATGCTCACCACCGCTGCAGACACTGCCAGCACGGCAGCAGAGAGGGACTTCAATCGCATGGGGTCACTTCCTTTCTTGCTATAAAACACACAACAATATGCAGGTGCAGCGGGAAGTATCGCCGCGAGCGCAAGGTTTCCCCAAACGGAATCCCCATGCTTTGATACACCACAGCGACGCACTCCCACCAGCCACCTATATTTCACGCATGCGCACATCCAACACCACCCGCCTTCGCATCTGGGATCTGCCCACCCGTCTGTTTCACTGGCTGCTGGTTGCCAGCATCATTGCGCTGGTTGTCACCGCCAAAATCGGCGGCAATGCCATGGAGTGGCACCTGCGACTGGGCCATGCAGTGCTGGGCTTGCTGCTGTTTCGCGTACTCTGGGGCTTTGCAGGCGGCCACTGGTCGCGCTTTACCACCTTCATCCCTGGCCCGGCCCGGCTGCTGCGCTATCTGAAGGGGCAAGGCACTGCGGCGGACAAAGCCGGGCACAACCCGCTGGGTGCCCTCTCCGTCATCGCCATGCTGCTGGTCATTGGCATGCAGGTGGGCACGGGCCTGATCAGCGACGATGAAATTGCCTTTGCCGGCTCACTGGTGCGCTATGTCTCGGGCGACACCATTGCCTGGGCTACCACCTGGCACAAGACCTGGGGCCAGTGGCTGCTGTACACCGTCATCGGTCTGCACCTGGCGGCTATTGCCTGGTACAGCCTGATTGGCAAAGAAAAGCTGGTGCCTGCCATGCTGCATGGCGACAAAACCGGCCTGCCCGTTGACCTGCCCCCCAGCCACGACGGCTGGCGCGCCGTGGTGCCGGCCCTACTGTTTGCGGCAGCCTGCGCCGTCATGGCCTATTGGGTCTGGACACGTGCCACATCGTTTTAACCCTATGCCCTTGCTGCGCGCATGGGGCTACACTGGCAGCTCGTCTGTTTCCAACCCAACACACGCGCTTTGACTGTAGAACAGCCCTGTGTGGCGATCCACATCGCCACCTCCGCCGAAGACATCCAGCACACCGCCCAACTGTTTCGCGAATACGCCGACAGCCTGGGCCTGGACCTGTCCTTTCAGAACTTTGATGCCGAAGTCGACCAGCTACCCGGTGACTACGCGCCCCCACGCGGCACGCTACTGCTGGCCTATGTAGACGGCACGCCCGCAGGCTGCTGCGCGCTGCGGCCCCTGGATGATGCAGACATTCCCAACGCCGCAGAAATGAAGCGCCTGTATGTACGCAAAGCCTTTCGCGGCTTTGGCCTGGGCCGCCAGCTGGCCGAAGCCACGCTGGACGCTGCCCGGCAAGGCGGCTACAGCTGCGTGCTGCTGGACACCCTGGACGACATGGAGGCCGCGCGCAACCTCTATACCGACCTGGGCTTTGAAGAGACCGAGCCCTACTACTTCAACCCCATTGCCGGGGCGCACTATCTCAAGGCAGAGATTGACTGAGTGCGTGAAGTGACAGCGGCAACCTCACACGCAACAAGTTGTAATTTTTTGCAGCGCGCATTTAAGACCTGTTCTCATCAGGTCGCCTAAGAACAGCAAGAGCGCCACGGTGGCGTTCGGTTTGTTATCAAAAACACTGTTTCTAGGAGCTTCTCACCATGTTGAGCTTGCACACCAACGCCGCTTCGTTGAGCACACAAAATTCTCTGGGTTCGACCAACAAGGCCCTGTCTACTTCTATGACCCGCCTGGGTACAGGTTTCCGTGTGAACTCGGCGATGGATGATGCTGCTGGCCTGCAGATTGCAACCCGTCTGAATGCCCAGACATCGGGCATGAAAGTCGCGCAAAAGAATACTCAAAACGGTATCTCCATGTTGCAAACCGCAGAAGGTGCGTTGAGCGAAATCGGCAACATGCTGATTCGCATGAAAGACTTGGCCACCACATGGAACAAGTCATAGACAACCTTGGCTTTCGGACACCAATGCTTGACCTCTGCGTCGAACGCCGTATTCATGTCCATGGCGACAGCTTGGATACGCTGGCAGCCCTGTTTGCCCAAGGCTTCAAAGAAGGGGCGCAAGCTCTTGCGGCTGCGTCCCGGCGCTATGTAGAGCACTCTGCGCGTATCGGCATCCAAGATCACGCTGGCGTAGCGATGCCCCTTGAACATTGCAAACTCATCCATGACCAGACGCTCAGGTTGCGCTGGTGGCAAGCTGTCAATTTGTTGCTGTAGCCTGCGTGCATCAAGCTCACGCACGGTCTGCCAATGCAGGCCTAACGTCTTGGCAACGTGCTTGATGCTCATGTGCTGGCATAAGTGCTGGATATGCTCAACCAAGCGCTTGGTTAAACGACTGTACTTATCGAGCCAGGGCACATGTTGCAGGCATTTGCCGCAATCGGGGCAGACCAGCCTGTGCAGCTTGACCTTCAAACGCAGCTGCCTGTCCACCAGTGGCATATCTCGCACTGTGCGCTGCACGTATTCATGCACCTGAGCCAAGGGCTTGAGACAACCACTGCACTTGCTACTGCCCTGTAGCGGCTCAAGCGTTAAAACTGCTTGGCCTGGTGTTTGAAGGTCAGCATCAATAACCCGGAAACCCTCCCAAAGGTCCAGCCATGTAGTATCTTTGTGCATGCAGCGGTGCTTTCTTGCATGTTGATTGGTCGCACAACCATCATGCTTGAAATGTCACCGCTGTTTCTGTTTGAGGGGCAACTACCCCGACATTCCGTGATGAACCTAAAAAAACGCTGCACCAGGCAGCGTTTTTTATTGTGCGCAGCGGCAATCAGGCAGCTTTGGCCTGGGCCAGCAGGGTGTCAGCACCCGAGACTTCAAACTTGCCAGGGCCTTCCACGTTCAGCGTCACCACTTTGCCATCCTTGACCAGCATGGAGTAACGGTTGCTGCGCAGACCCAGGCCCTTGCCATTCAAGTCCAGCGTCAGGCCCAGCGCCTTGGCCAGTGCGGCATCGCCGTCGGCAATCATGCGCACCTTGCCCGTGGCCTTCTGGTCACGGCCCCAGGCACCCATCACAAAGGCGTCATTGACGGCCACACACCAGATCTCATCCACACCAGCAGCCTTGAACGCATCTGCCTGCTCGATATAGCCAGGCAGGTGGCGCTCGGAGCAAGTCGGCGTAAAGGCACCGGGCACGGCAAACAGGGCAATCGTCTTGCCAGCCAGTGCAGCAGGCAGCTCGACGGGGTTAGGGCCGATGCTGCAGCCATTGCCCTCTACCTCTACGTACTCCATCAGCTTCACTGCGGGCAGCGTATCTCCAACCTTGATCATGTTGTGTCCTCCAATGACGGTTCAAAAATGGCTTTACCTGTTTTCCCGGCATCACGCACAGGTCAGGCCAGAAAACAAAAAAGCGACCCACATTGTGGGTCGCTTTTGAAGACTATGCAGTCAAAGCAGTTGAATGCTTAGAGCAGGCCAGCCTTTTGCACCAAGCGGGTAGCCACCCAGTTCTTGGTCTTGGACAGAGGACGGCTCTCGGTGATCTCGATGGTATCGCCCATCTTGAATTCACCGCTTTCGTCATGAGCGTGGTACTTCGAGGACTTCACCACGATCTTGCCGTAGATGGGGTGCATCACGCGACGCTCCACCAACACGGTCACTGTCTTAGCGCGCTTGTCGCTCACCACCTTGCCAACCAAGGTGCGCTTGAGGGATGTTTTAGCTTCCGTCATGTCGGCTCCTTACTTGGCGGCTTGCTTTTCAGCAAGAATGGTCTTCGCACGAGCGATCGAACGGCGAGTCGCGCGCAGCGTTGCTGTGTTCGACAGCTGTTGCGTGGCCTTTTGCATACGCAGGCTGAAGTGAGCCTTTTGCAGGGACTTCACTTCGGCTTCCAGAGCGGCCACGTCTTTTTGGCGGAGTTCAGCAGCTTTAGTCATGTGATCTCTCCTTATTCACCAACGTGACGGGCAACGAAGGTCGTACGCAGAGGCAGCTTTGCAGCAGCCAGGCGGAACGCTTCACGAGCCAGCTCTTCAGACACACCCACGATTTCGTAGATGATCTTGCCGGGCTGGATTTCGGCAACGTAGTACTCGGGGTTACCCTTACCGTTACCCATACGCACTTCAGCAGGCTTAGTGGAGATGGGTTTGTCGGGGAACACACGAATCCAGATACGGCCGCCACGCTTCACGTGACGAGAAATCGCACGACGTGCGGCTTCGATCTGACGAGCTGTCAGACGGCCACGGTCGGTAGACTTCAGACCGAAATCGCCGAAAGCAACAGAGTTGCCACGGGTGGCGATACCGGTGTTGCGGCCTTTGTGTTCCTTACGGAACTTGCGGCGTGCAGGTTGCAGCATGTTTATTCTCCTTTACCGTCCGCTGCTGTAGCGGGCGCGTCAGTCTTGCGAACGCGCTTAACGGAATCAGCGCCAGCGGCTGCAGCCTTGTCGCTGCCGTCCACAGGAGCCTGGTTACCACCGGCAGGACGACGTGCGCCACGGCCAGCGCCGTCACGACGACCGTCGCGGCGACCACCGCGAGGACGACGCTCGTCTTCACGGGGAGTTTCAACGGCGGGCAGGTCATTGCGGCCCAGGGTGTTGCCCTTGTAGACCCAAACCTTCACGCCGATGATGCCGTAGGTAGTTTGTGCTTCAGAGAAGCCGTAGTCGATATCAGCACGCAGAGTGTGCAGAGGCACGCGGCCTTCGCGGTACCACTCGGTACGGGCAATTTCGATACCGTTCAGACGGCCCGACGACATGATCTTGATGCCTTGAGCACCCAGACGCATAGCGTTCTGCATCGCGCGCTTCATGGCGCGACGGAACATGATGCGCTTTTCCAGCTGCTGGCAGATGGAGTCAGCGATCAGCTTGGCATCGAGTTCGGGCTTGCGCACTTCTTCGATGTTCACTGCGACTGGCACGCCCAGGCGAGTAGCGAGTTCCTTCTTCAGGTTCTCGATGTCTTCGCCCTTCTTGCCGATCACAACACCAGGACGTGCGGAGAAGATCGTGATACGTGCGTTCTTTGCAGGACGCTCGATCAGCACGCGTGCAACAGCAGCGTTCTTCAGCTTGGCCTTCAGGTACTCGCGAACCTTGATGTCTTCAGCCAGCATGCCGGCGAAGTCACGGTTGCTAGCGTACCAACGGCTAGCCCAGTTACGGCTCACAGCAAGGCGGAAGCCGGTAGGATGGATTTTCTGTCCCATATTCTTCCTCTTGGCCTCAGTTACCGACTGTCACGTAGATGTGGCAGGTAGGCTTGCTGATGCGGTTGCCGCGGCCCTTAGCGCGCGCGGTGAAACGCTTGAGCGTTGTACCTTGCTCGACGTAGATGGTCTTGACCTTCAGTTCGTCGATGTCAGCACCGTCGTTGTGCTCAGCATTAGCGATAGCGGACTCCAGCACCTTCTTCACGATCACAGCAGCTTTCTTCTGTGTGAAAGTCAAGATGTTCAGGGCTTGATCCACCTTCTTGCCGCGGATCAGGTCCGCGACCAGGCGACCCTTGTCAACCGACAAGCGGACGCCACGGAGGACTGCACGTGTTTCAGACATGGTCATTCCTTACTTCTTGGCCTTCTTGTCGGCGGGGTGACCCTTGAAGGTACGAGTCAGAGCGAATTCGCCCAGCTTGTGACCCACCATTTGCTCGGTGATGTAGACAGGCACGTGCTGCTTGCCGTTGTGCACAGCAATGGTCAGACCGATGAACTCGGGCAGAACCATGGAACGACGCGACCATGTCTTGACTGGCTTCTTGTCCTTGGTGGCGATGGCCTTTTCGACCTTGGCTACCAAGTGATGGTCAACAAACGGACCCTTTTTGAGAGAACGAGTCATTTGCTACCCCTTACTTTTTACGACGCGACACAATCATGTTTTGTGTGCGCTTGTTGTTACGGGTGCGGTAGCCCTTCGTCAGGTTGCCCCATGGGTCAACTGCGTGACGGCCTTCGCCAGTCTTACCTTCACCACCACCATGTGGGTGGTCGATTGGGTTCATAGCAGTACCGCGGACGGTAGGACGAATACCCATCCAACGCTTCACACCGGCCTTACCGAAACGGCGCAGGCTGTGTTCTTCGTTGGCAACTTCACCGATAGTGGCGCGGCATTCGATATGAATCTTGCGCACTTCGCCAGAACGCATACGCACTTGAGCGTACACGCCTTCGCGGGCCAGCAGCGTAGCGGATGCACCAGCGGAACGAGCGATTTGAGCGCCGCCTGCGGGTTGCAGTTCGATACAGTGGATGGTCGAACCCACGGGGATGTTGCGGATAGGCAGGGTGTTACCAACGCGGATAGGCGCTTCAGAGCCGCTCACGATGGTGGCACCGACTTCCAGGTTACGAGGAGCGATGATGTAGCGACGCTCGCCGTCTGCATAGCACACCAGAGCGATGTGAGCGGAACGGTTAGGGTCGTACTCGATGCGCTCAACCTTGGCGGGGATACCGTCCTTGTTGCGCTTGAAGTCCACCACGCGGTAGTGGTGCTTGTGACCACCGCCCTTGTGGCGAGTTGTGATGTGACCGTTGTTGTTACGACCGGCCTTTTCGGATTGCGCTTCCAGCAGAGGAGCGAAACCAGGGCCCTTGTACAGGTGGTCACGTGTCACCTTCACCGCGCCGCGACGGCCAGGCGAAGTGGGTTTGAGTTTGATAACAGCCATGATTAAGCAGCCTCCCCAGACAGGTTCAGCTCTTGACCGGGCTTCAGGCGAACGTAAGCCTTGCGCACGTTGTCGCGACGACCCACAGTCTTACCAAAGCGCTTGGTCTTGCCCTTGGTGTTCACCACAGAAACGCCCAGCACTTCAACCTTGAACAGCAGTTCCACTGCAGCCTTGATTTCATGCTTGGTAGCGTTTTGCAGCACCTTGAATGTCACAGCGTTGGACTTTTCAGCGACCATGGTGGCCTTTTCGGACACGATGGGAGCGACCAACACTTGCATCAGACGACCTTCGTCAAACTTGGTAGTGCTCATGCGAACATCTCCTTGAGTTTGTCGATTGCGCCCTTGGTGACGAGCACTTTCTTGAATTGCACCAGAGAAACGGGGTCAGCGTAGCGGGGTTCCACCACGAACACGTTCTTCAGATTGCGAGAAGCCAGGTACAGGTTTTCGTCGATCTCTTCGGCGATCACCATCACCGACGATTGCAGATTCATGGCCTTGAACTTGTCAGCCAGAACCTTCGTCTTCGGAGTCTCAACCTTCAGGGAATCCACAACTGCCAGACGGCCTTCGCGGGCCAGCTGAGACAGGATGGAAGCCATACCGGCGCGGTACATCTTCTTGTTGATCTTCTGCGTGAAGTTTTCTTCAGGCAGGTTAGGGAAGACGCGACCGCCCCCACGCCACAGAGGCGAGGAAGACATACCGGCACGTGCACGGCCAGTACCCTTTTGCTTGAAAGGCTTGGCTGTGGTGTGACGAACTTGCTCACGGTCCTTCTGAGCACGCGTACCTTGACGGCCATTGGCACGGTATGCGGTCACCAGCTGGTGGATCAGGTCTTCGTTGTAAGCACGACCGAAAACGGTTTCAGGCGCATCAATAGTGGATGCGGCTTGTCCTTGTTCATTCAGGAGTTCGAGCTGCATTAGTTCGCTCCCTTGGAAGCTTTAGCCTTGATGGCAGGACGCACCGACACGAAGCCACCCTTCGAGCCAGGAATTGCACCCTTGATCAACAGCAGTTGGCGTGCTTCGTCAATGCGAACCACGTCCAGGTTTTGGGTAGTCACGGTGTCAACGCCCATGTGACCTGTCATGCGCTTACCGGGGAACACGCGACCGGGGTCCTGTGCCATACCGATAGAGCCAGGTACGCGGTGCGAACGGCTGTTACCGTGGGAGTTACGCTGTGCGCCAAAGTTGTGACGCTTGATCGTGCCAGCAAAGCCCTTACCGATAGTCGTGCCTTGCACGTCCACCTTCTGGCCTACGCTGAACAGTTCTGCCACGGGCAGGACAGCGCCTGCTGCGTACTTGGCAGCGATCTCTTCGGTCACGCGAAATTCTTTGGTGACTTCACCGGCTTCAACGCCCGCCTTAGCGAGGTGGCCAGCTTCTGGCTTGGTCACGCGGGATGCCTTGCGTGTACCAAATGTGACTTGCAAAGCCACATAGCCATCGTTCTCTTGGGTTTTCACCTGAGCCACGCGGTTGTTGGATACATCCACCACTGTGACGGGCACGGAATCCCCATCATCAGTGAACAGACGCATCATGCCCACCTTGCGACCCAGCAACCCCAGGGAGTTGCTCAGACTCATTTGTTTGCTCCAAAACTTTCGCCGCTGTAACTGCAATTGGCCCAGCGTTGCACCCAACTCCAATTAGCTTGGAAAGTGCACGAAAGAAGGTTAATAAAACTCCGCCTTATTGCGGCGAAGCTCCAAATTTTAACGCGAACTGCTTTTTCAAGCAAGTTCGCGTTAAAGAAAGACCTTAGAAGGTGTTGCGAACAACACCTCTTAAGTTCTTATTGCAGTTTGATTTCGACGTCTACGCCAGCAGGCAGGTCCAGCTTCATCAGAGCGTCAACTGTCTTGTCGGTAGGATCGACGATGTCCATCAGACGCTGGTGAGTGCGGATTTCGAACTGGTCACGCGAAGTCTTGTTCACGTGAGGCGAACGCAGGATGTCGAAGCGCTTCATGCGTGTAGGCAGAGGCACAGGACCCTTGACGATCGCGCCAGTACGCTTGGCGGTGTCAACGATTTCAGCTGCAGACTGGTCGATCAGCTTGTAATCGAAAGCCTTCAGACGGATACGGATTTTTTGCTTAGACATTGTTAATTCCTAGCTTTCCTAAGAATTAGGCAATGATCTTAGCAACCACGCCGGCGCCAACAGTACGACCACCTTCGCGGATAGCGAAACGCAGACCTTCTTCCATAGCGATAGGAGCGATCAGCTTCACAGTGATGGAGACGTTATCGCCAGGCATCACCATTTCCTTGCCTTCTGGCAGCTCGATGGAGCCAGTCACGTCAGTTGTACGGAAGTAGAACTGAGGACGATAGTTGTTGAAGAAAGGAGTGTGACGGCCGCCTTCATCCTTGCTCAGCACGTACACTTCAGCAGTGAAGTTGGTGTGAGGCTTGATGGAGCCGGGCTTGCACAGCACCTGGCCGCGTTCCACGTCTTCACGCTTGGTGCCGCGCAGCAGCAGACCCACGTTGTCGCCAGCCTGACCTTGATCCAGCAGCTTGCGGAACATTTCCACGCCGGTCACGGTAGTCTTTTGAGTTTCGCGGATACCCACGATTTCGATTTCTTCGCCAACCTTGATGATGCCGCGCTCAACACGACCGGTCACCACGGTACCACGACCGGAGATCGAGAACACGTCTTCCACAGGCATCACGAATGCGCCGTCCACAGCACGCTCAGGTGTGGGGATGTAGGAGTCCAGAGCTTCAGCCAGCTTCAGGATAGCAGGCTCGCCGATAGGAGACTGGTCGCCTTCCAGGGCCAGCTTGGCAGAGCCGCGGATGATAGGAGTGTCGTCGCCGGGGAAGTCGTACTTGTCCAGCAGTTCGCGCACTTCCATTTCCACCAGTTCCAGCAGCTCCTCGTCGTCCACCATGTCGCACTTGTTCAGGAACACGATGATGTAAGGAACGCCCACCTGGCGAGCCAGCAGGATGTGCTCGCGAGTCTGGGGCATAGGGCCGTCAGCAGCGGAGCAAACCAAGATAGCGCCGTCCATCTGAGCGGCACCAGTAATCATGTTCTTCACATAGTCAGCGTGGCCGGGGCAGTCCACGTGAGCGTAGTGGCGAGTAGCAGTTTCGTACTCGACGTGCGAAGTGTTGATGGTAATACCACGAGCCTTTTCTTCAGGCGCGTTGTCGATCTGAGAGTAGTCCTTAGCTTCGCCGCCGAAGTGCTTGGACAGCACAGTAGCGATAGCAGCTGTCAGAGTGGTCTTACCGTGGTCAACGTGGCCAATAGTACCCACGTTCACGTGGGGCTTGGTACGCTCGAATTTTTCCTTTGCCATTGCAAATTCTCCAATTAAAAGAGCAAGCCTGTGTATCGTTTTTAAGGTCTGCACCACATTGCTTGTTCACTTCGCACAGACAACAAAGTGGCATGCAGTCGCAGACCGGCAATCTAACTGCAGCAGCCGTCTTTCGACAGCCACTGCAACCAAACGGTCAATTATGACCGATCTGGCAATTACTTGGCGCGTGCAGCAACGATGGCTTCAGCCACGTTACGAGGCGCTTCAGAGTAGTGCTTGAATTCCATGGTGTAGGTCGCACGACCCTGTGTCATGGAACGCAGCTGAGTGGCGTAGCCGAACATTTCGGACAGAGGCACTTCAGCCTTGATGGCCTTGCCGCCACCAACCATGTCGTCCATGCCCTGCACCATACCGCGGCGAGAAGACAGGTCACCCATCACGGTACCAGCGTAGTCTTCAGGTGTTTCCACTTCCACAGCCATCATGGGTTCCAGGATGACGGGGCTGGCCTTCTTGGCAGCTTCCTTGAAACCGAAGATGGCGGCCATCTTGAACGCCTGTTCGGACGAGTCCACATCGTGGTACGAACCGAAAGTCAGACGCACGCGAACGTCCACCACAGGGTAGCCAGCCAGCACGCCGGAGGTCAGTGCTTCTTCCACACCCTTCTGCACTGCAGGGATGTATTCGCGAGGCACCACGCCGCCCTTGATTTCATCCACGAACTCAAAGCCCTTACCTGCCTCCAGGGGCTCCAGTGTGAACACCACGTGACCGTACTGACCCTTACCACCGGACTGGCGAACGAACTTGCCGTCCACGTCCTTGACGGTGTTGCGCACGGTTTCGCGGTAGGCAACCTGGGGCTTGCCCACGTTGGCTTCCACGTTGAACTCGCGCTTCATACGGTCAACGATAATTTCCAGGTGCAGCTCGCCCATACCGGCGATGATGGTCTGACCGGATTCTTCGTCGGTACGCACGCGGAAGGATGGGTCTTCAGCAGCCAGACGCGACAGGGCAATACCCATCTTTTCCTGGTCAGCCTTGGACTTGGGCTCCACAGCCTGTGCAATCACGGGCTCAGGGAACACCATGCGTTCCAGCACGATAGGAGCAGAGATGTCGCACAGGGTTTCACCAGTGGTCACATCCTTCAGGCCCACGCAAGCAGCGATGTCGCCAGCGCGGATTTCTTCCACTTCCACGCGGTCGTTTGCCATCATCTGCACGATACGGCCGATACGCTCTTTCTTGCCCTTCACAGCATTCAGAACGGTCTCGCCCTTGGACAGAACGCCCGAGTACACGCGCACGAAAGTCAGCTGACCAACGAAGGGGTCGGTCATCAGCTTGAATGCCAAGGCAGAGAACTTCTCTTCGTCGTCAGCCTTGCGCGACAGCTTCTTCTCTTCGTCGTCAGGATCGGTACCTTCCACGTCTGGGATATCCACAGGCGAAGGCAGGTAGTCGATCACGGCGTCCAGCATACGCTGCACACCCTTGTTCTTGAACGCTGTGCCGCACAGCATAGGCTGAATTTCCACAGCCAGAGTACGTGCACGCAGACCTTGCTTGATCTCTTCTTCAGACAAAGTACCTTCTTCCAGGTACTTGTTCATCAGGTCTTCATTGGCTTCAGCAGCAGCTTCCACCATGTTTTCACGCCACTTCTCAGCCACTTCCTTGACGTCAGCGGGGATTTCAGCGTATTCGAACTTCATGCCCTGAGAAGCTTCGTCCCAGATGATGGCCTTCATCTTCAGCAGGTCAACCACGCCCTTGAAGTTGTCTTCAGCACCGATTGGCACCACGACAGGCACGGGGTTACCCTTCAAGCGGGTCTTGATCTGGTCCACCACCTTGAAGAAGTTGGCGCCGGTACGGTCCATCTTGTTCACGAAGGCCAGACGAGGCACCTTGTACTTGTTAGCCTGACGCCACACGGTTTCAGACTGGGGCTGCACACCGCCCACAGCGCAGTACACCATGCAAGCGCCGTCTAGCACGCGCATGGAACGTTCCACTTCAATCGTGAAGTCCACGTGGCCGGGGGTGTCGATGATGTTGAAGCGGTGCTCGGGGTAGGACATGTCCATACCCTTCCAGAAGCAGGTCACAGCAGCGGAAGTAATGGTGATACCGCGCTCTTGCTCTTGCTCCATCCAGTCGGTAGTTGCAGCGCCGTCGTGCACTTCGCCCAGCTTGTGGGTCACGCCTGTATAGAACAGGATACGTTCAGTGGTAGTGGTCTTACCTGCGTCAATGTGGGCCGAGATACCGATATTGCGATAGCGGCCAATGGGGGTCTTGCGAGCCATGATTGATCCTTGATTGATCGGGGGAGAGTCTGCGATCACCCTGCCTTGTGCGCCGGGGCCAGCAGTTCTATATGGGGGTGCCTTGAATCGAGACAAGGCCGCCGCAAGAGTTGCGAGCGGCCCGTCTTGTTTCAAACTGCTACAAGCAGATTAGAAGCGGAAGTGGCTGAATGCCTTGTTGGCTTCAGCCATACGGTGCACTTCGTCACGCTTCTTCATGGCGCCGCCACGGCCTTCGGTAGCTTCCATCAGTTCGTTGGCCAGACGTTGGGCCATCGACTTTTCGCTACGCTTGCGAGCAGCTTCCTTGATCCAGCGCATGGACAGAGCCAGACGACGGACGGGACGCACTTCCACAGGCACTTGGTAGTTAGCACCGCCAACACGACGGGACTTCACTTCCACCATAGGCTTCACATTGTTGATAGCCGTGGTGAACACTTCCAGAGCATCCTTCTCAGGCTGCTTCTTGGCGATCAGTTCCAGGGCACCGTAGATGATGCGCTCTGCAACTGCCTTCTTGCCGCCTTCCATGATCACGTTCATGAATTTGGACAGCTCAACATTGCCGAACTTAGGATCCGGCAGGATTTCACGTTTGGGGACTTCGCGACGACGTGGCATTTTTTACCTCTATCTTTGCTTCAGTTGGTGACTTTTCAGACACCGCGAGAGTCAATCTCTGGACTCCCACTTACTCGACCCGCGCAAACCATTTGCGTTTAGGGCCACTACGTTTGACCGCGCCAGTCAGGCGAATCAAACACCGATGTGTTTCAGAACCAGGGCTGATTACTTAGCCTTAGGCTTCTTAGCACCGTACTTGGAACGGGCTTGCTTACGGTCCTTCACACCTTGCAGGTCCAGAGAACCGCGAACGATGTGGTAACGCACACCAGGCAAGTCCTTTACACGACCGCCGCGCACCAGCACCACGCTGTGCTCTTGCAGGTTGTGGCCTTCACCGCCGATGTACGAAATCACTTCGAAACCGTTGGTCAGACGCACCTTAGCCACCTTACGCAAAGCCGAGTTAGGCTTCTTAGGTGTTGTGGTGTACACGCGAGTGCAGACGCCACGACGCTGAGGGCAGTTTTCCATAGCAGGGCTCTTGGATTTAACAACTTCTACCGTGCGGCCCTGACGCACGAGTTGGTTAATGGTTGGCATATATACGTCCCTAAACGTAAAAAACGAAAACGTGAAACCCTTCGGAAATACCGAAAAGCCCTCCACTGTACCAATTTGGGAAACCCTGAGCAAGTCACCTGTGATTAAACAGCAGGCACTTTGAAGGCCTTAGCCTGCCTGCTGCTGTCACCGGACTGCTTAGCGAATCCACAGACGGATGGCGTCCCAGGTACGACCAAAGAAACCGCCCTCCGTCACGCTTTCCTGCGCGAAGATGGGCAGCTCAGCCGCCACCTGATCTGCCACCATCACCTTCAGTACACCGACTTGCTGGCCCTTGGTAACAGGAGCCATCAAAGGATCTGTGCGCACGATCTGGGTCGTCACCTTGCCGGAGCTGCCGGAAGGCACGGTCACCACGGTAGGTGTTTCACGACCAATCTTGATCGTGCTTTGCGAGCCCTTCCAGATGGGCGCTTCTTCCATGGTCTGCCCCGCATCGAACAGCTTGACTGCGTCATAGGCGGTGTAGCCCCAGTTCAGCAGCTTCTGGCTTTCGTTGGCGCGCGCATTGTCGCTGGCAGCACCCAGCAGGATGGACAGCAGGCGACGGCCTCCCACATTGGGAATATCGCGATTGGCCGTAGCGACCAGACAGTAGCCTGCGGCATTGGTGTGGCCGGTCTTCAGACCATCCACCGTGGGGTCGCGAAACAGCAGCGCATTGCGGTTGCGACTGTTGGCCGCGGGCGTGCCTTCGTAGCGATAGTCCTTGATGGCGTAGTAGTGCGTGTATTCGGGGAAGTCACGCATCAGGCGCATGGCCAGCGTCGCCAGGTCACGTGCGGTGGTGTAGTGACCAGGCTCGGTCAGACCTTCGGGGTTCTTGTAGGAAGTCCCGTTCATGCCCAGCGCCTTGGCCTGCTCGTTCATCAGGCGCACAAAGTTTTCCTTGGTGCCGCCCACGCCTTCAGCCAGCGCCATGGTGGCGTCATTGCCAGACTGCACGATCATGCCCTTGAGCAGGTCTTCCACAGGCACCTGCATCTTGGGGTCGATAAACATGCGCGAGCCGGGCATCTTCCAGGCCTGCTCGCTCACAGGCAGACGCTGCTCCAGCGTGATCTTCTTGGCGCGCAGCGCATCAAACACCAGGTAGGCCGTCATCAGCTTGGTCAGCGATGCGGGCTCGATCGCAACATCCACATCCTTGGCCGCCAGAATCTGGTTGGCCGTCACATCCACCAGCAAATAGTTGTTGGCAGCGATTTCTGGTGGCTGCAACTGTGCAATCTGGGCATTGGCCCACAGCGGAGCCAGAGCAGCCGTCAGCGCCAGTGTGCGCAGGGTCGAAAAAATAGGTTTCATGAACAACTCGGTTTCTTCAGAATCAAAGAAGGCACGCTTCAGCCGTGCGAAGCGCTCAGGTGGCGAGCCACCAGACCCTTGAGCAAGGGCAATTGCCCGTGGAAGAAATGTCCTCCATCGGGGATGACGGTCACCGGCAGAATCTGGGGGCGCGCCCAGTCCATCACGGACTGCAGTGGCACGGTGTCATCCTTTTCACCATGCAGCACCAGCGTGCGTGCATGCGCCTCTGGCGGCAAAGTCGCTGGCTCAAAGCGGCTGGCAGCGGTGCCCACCAGCACCACCTTTTCCACACGGCCGGTTTCCCACAGCGAGGCCACGGCATGGGTGGTCACAAAAGCGCCAAAAGAAAAGCCCGCCAGCGCCAGCGGCCCCTGAGGCGCCACCTGGCGCACGACTTCCAGCAGATCCTGGGCCTCACCCTTGCCTGCATCGTGCACGCCTTCGCTGGCACCCACACCACGGAAATTGAAACGAATGGCTTCCCAGCCGGTCTGCACGAAGGCACGCGCCAGGGTCTGCACCACCTTGTTGTCCATCGTGCCCCCGAACAGCGGATGCGGATGTGCAATCACCGCCACCCCCTTGGGCGTACCTGCAGGACGGTCACGCAGCGCCTCAATCTGGCCTGCCATGCCGGTCAACATGAATCGTTCGGTCTGTGCGTTCAAGTGCCCCCCTGTGACAACTCTCTCATTGATAGCTAGCAGCGCTTGACTGGCAAGCGCTGAGCGGCAAAAAGTCTCTTAATCGGCGTAGGAGTCTGATTTAACGGCCAAGTTCCGGAGGCACCAGCAGACGCTCCACGACCTGACCATTTTTGAGGTGCGATTCCACGATTTCGTCGATATCTGCCTCATCGACAAAGGTGTACCAGGTGCCTTCGGGATAGACCACGGCCACGGGGCCCGCCGCACAGCGGTCCAGGCAGCCGGCCTTGTTCACACGCACCTGCCCCTTGCCTGCCAGGCCTGCTTCCTTTATGGCCTTTTTGCAACGGTCAAAACCTGCCTTGGCACCGTGCAGATGGCAGCAGTCTTCACCATTGGGGCGCTCATTCAGGCAGAAGAAAATATGGCGGCTGTAGTAGCCGCTGGGTGTGTTCTCGCTCATGATGCATTCATTCTAGGAGCCGCCTGACGCCGGGTCAGTTGCAAAGCCACATACGCCAGCACGGCATAGGGCCAGATCCAGCCCAGCCACTGCCCGACCCCGTAAAAGCGCATGAAGCGCCCCTGCTCCCAGGACTGCAGGTGGTCCGCAAAGTAAGGGTTCAGCGGAGCCTGATTGAGCCAGTTGAGCTGCCACATCAGCACCAGCATCAGCAGCACGGCGCACCAGCGGCGCGGCACCGGCAGCGCGGCAGCGGCCAGCAGCACGGCAGCCCCCAGCCCCACCTGGGTGGGCAGTGTGAACCATTCCCATGCATGGTTGGGGCCATAGGCCATGGCGGAGGACAGCAGCGTGGCCCCGATGCCAGCCAGCACGATCAGCACCGCCAGCACGGCACGCCGGGCCACCGATGGCAGCAGCAGATAGGCCAGCAGGCAGGGCGCCAGCACCCCGAGCATGACGCACAGCATTTCCGCACTGGGCGCCAGCGGCACCAGCGGTTCTTCACGCAGCGGCAGCCAGTCCATGAAGGGGGTGCCCTCCAGCCAGCGGTCCAGCGTCTTGTCCAGACGCTCCAGCACCTGTCCCAGCCCGAATGGCAGGCCAGAAGGAAACAGCAGCGCCACAGGCCACAGCCCCAGCAGCACCATGCCGCCGGGCTCCTGCTCCCCCACCCAGCGCTGGCGCAAGCTATTCCAGCGCTCGAGCACCCCTATCCACGCCAGCACACCGGCGAGCAAAGCACCCAGCAGCGCACCGCCCGCATTGAGCACAAAGTCCAGATTGGAAGGCACACGCCGTGGCAGGAAGATCTGCAGAAACTCCATGCTCAGCGACAGCAGCGCGCCCAGCACAAAGGCCAGCGGCACGGCGGCATGGCGCAGCCCGCTGCGCAGGCAGCCCAGGGCCAGCAAAAAGCCCAGGGGTACATAGCCTGCAATATTGATGTTGACGTCAAACCACGTCCAGTACGGTGGAGGCAGTGGTGCGGTCACAAACACCCAGGGCGAAATACCCTGGGCACGCCAGCCTTCAAAGGGGAACAGACTGGCAAACACAATCAGCGCGGTGTAGAGCAGGGCCAGCGGCCATGCCAAAGTTCGGAACACAGACTGCCCCTTTCAGCGCAGCATCACCACATTAAAAAGGCTTGACGACCACCAGAATCACAATGGCAGTCAGCAGGAGCACGGGCACTTCGTTGTACCAGCGAAACCAGCGATGGCTGCGCTGGCAGGTTTCCGCCGCCAGCTGGCGCAACAGGCGCGAGCAGCTGTAGTGATAGACCACCACCAGCGCCACCAGCAGCAGCTTGGCATGCAGCCAGCCCCCCGCAAATCCATAGCCCAGCCACAGCCACACACCGAGCGCCAGCGCAGGCACGGCCAGCATGGTGGTAAAGCGCAGCAAACGCTGTGCCATGCCGATCAGGCGCTCACGCTCTGACACGGAACCGGGCGTCACCATGGCCAGGTTCACAAAAATGCGTGGCAGATAGAACAAACCGGCAAACCAGCTGGCCACAAAAACGATATGAAAAGCTTTAATCCATAGCATGGGCACAGTGTAAGCTGGCCCGATGGCACAAAAAAAGCCCGGCAGTGCCGGGCTCTGAAATCCTCCAAAAAGAGGCCTGCTCAGGGAGGTGAAGCAGGGAAAGCAGCCAGCTGCTTTCGGAGCCCAATCTAGCATTCCCCCCCAAGCTGCACACCCGGGTAATCCCGCCACCCTGCTTCGTGCTGCATGCACTCGCCAGCGCTGTGTAACAGGCGCACAATGGTGGGTATGCATCTGTCTAGCCCTACCCCTTTCCCGCAAAGCCGTCCACGCCGTCTGCGCCGTGACGCCTTCACCCGTAACCTGGTGCGCGAAAGCCACCTGTCGGCACACGACTTCATCTACCCTGTGTTCGTGCATGAGGGTCAGAACCGCCGCGAGGTCGTGCCCTCCATGCCCGGCGTGGATCGCCTGAGTCTGGACCTGCTGCTGCCTGTGGCCGAAGAGTGCGTGAAGCTGGAAATCCCCGTGATGGCGCTGTTCCCCGCCATTGATGCCGATCTGAAGGCCCCTGATGGCAAGGAAGCCCTGAACCCCGATGGTCTGATCCCCCGCGTCATCCGTGCACTCAAGAAAGAATTCCCCCAGCTGGGCGTGATGACCGACGTGGCCCTGGACCCCTACACCAGCCACGGCCAGGACGGCATCCTGGACGAGACCGGCTACATCCTCAACGACGAAACCGTGGAAGTGCTGGTGGGCCAGGCCCTGAACCACGCCGAAGCCGGTGCCGACATGGTCGCGCCCAGCGACATGATGGATGGCCGCATTGGAGCCATCCGCGAAGCACTGGAGCTGCAGGGCCATATCTACACCAAGATCATGGCCTACAGCGCCAAGTACGCCAGCAGCTTCTACGGCCCCTTCCGTGACGCCGTGGGCACACGCGGCGCGCTGGGCAAGGCCGACAAGAACGTCTACCAGATGGACCCTGCCAACTCCGACGAAGCCCTGCGCGAAGTCGCCATGGACATTGCCGAAGGCGCAGACATGGTCATGGTCAAGCCCGGCATGCCGTATCTGGACATCGTGCGCCGCGTCAAGGACGAGTTCAAGGTGCCCACCTTTGCCTACCAGGTCTCGGGCGAATACGCCATGATCAAGGCCGCTGCGGCCAATGGCTGGCTGGACCACGACGCCGTGATGATGGAAGCCCTGCTGGCCTTCAAGCGCGCCGGGGCCGACGGCATCCTGACCTACTTTGCCATCGACGCAGCCAAGAAGCTGCGCGGTCTGTAAGCTAGCCCCATCCAAGGCTGGAAGCACCAGGCAGTCTGCGGACTGCCTTTTTTATTTTTCATAGCTGCCAGCGCTTGCTACACCTGCGTTTCCACCCATTTTGAGCTTGAACTATGCGACTGCTGCTCATCCAGCCTTCCCGCAAAACCGTACACGACCTGGGCGAATGGCCGGGCGCTGCACCGCAGCCCCTGGCACCACCTGAGGACGATGGCTTTTACTGGCTCTCGGCAGAGCGGCCAGAGCTGGAAGTGCAGCTGCCCGCCGTGCAGGCGCTGCTGCAGCAGCTGTGCGGCACGCCGCTGGTGGACCTGCACGTGTCGGACCTGCTGAACGCGCAGATCCCCTCGACGTTTGACTTCACCTCGGACTACGACGTGATGCTGTTTCGCCGGCTGCGCCACTTCCCGCGCGTGCCGGAGCAGAACGCCCTGCAGCCGCTGGAGACCGTGCCCGTGGGCTACGCGGTGTTTGACCAGCTGCTGCTGAGCATCCACCCCCCTGCCTGTGCGCTGCGCGCCCAGAGCATGCAGCGGCTGCTGGAACCCGGCAAGCTGCCGGAAAAACGCAGCATTGCCACGCGGCTGCCGCCCAGCAGCGCCGACCTGATGCTGCGCCAGCTGGACCAGATGATTGACGGCTACCAGAGCCTGCGCCGCGACATGGCGCGCCAGCTCGATATCTGGCAGATGGCCCTGCTGAACCCACGCTCGCGCTTCAGCAACTGGACGCAGATCCTGCAGGCACGGCTGTCGCTGCACCAGCTCGATGAAATCTGCGAAGACCAGCGCGCTGCCGTACAGGACTGGATCGACACCTTGCGCACCTGGCAGCACACCGACAGCGGCAGCAACGAGCGCCACGCGCTGGAGCTGCTGCTGGTGCGCTCACGCGACGTGCTGGAGCACATCGAGCGCGTCATCCACCACGTGCACCGCATGGAGCAAAGTGCCGAAGCGGCCGTCCAGCTGCACTTTTCCGCGCAGAGCAACCGCACCAACGACATCATGCGCGTGCTGACCACGCTGACGGCCATCTTCCTGCCCCTGAACCTGATTGCCGCCATCTTCGGCATGAACTTTGACGTGCTGCCGCTGGTGCATGAGCAGGATGGCTTCTGGTGGGCCATGGGCGGCATGCTGAGCATCAGCCTGGTGCTACTGGTGTTCTTCTGGCGCAGGCGCTTTATTGAAAAAGACAGTCTGATGGGCACGCCCTACGGCGAAAAGTCATAAAAAAAGAGCTGCCAGCGCTTGATAAATCAGCATTTCAGATACTTTTCATTCTGAAATGCTTGATACACAAGCGCAGGAAGCTCTACTTTTTATGAATCGCTAAGGCTATGCCTTCAGGTGCTGATCCAGAAACTCCAGCGTGCGGTCCTTGGCCTGCACGGCGCTGGCATCGTCATAGCTGCCGCGCTGGTCGCAGTTAAAGCCGTGGTCGGCGTCATACACATGCACCTGCACTTCGGGGTGTGCCGCGCTGAACTGCTGCACGCTCTCCTGCGAAATATGCGCATCCTTGGCTCCAAAGTGCGCCAGCACGGGCACCTGGGGCTGGCGGGCAATCTCTGGCGGCACTGTCATGCCACCGCCGTAGTAGCAGACGGCGGCCGAAACGCCTTCAATCAGGCCAGCTGCGCGCCAGGTCAGCAGACCGCCCCAGCAAAAGCCCACCACGCCGACCTTGCAGCCGCTGTGCTGCGCCACCCACTGCACGGCAGCGCGCACGTCCTGCATCACGCCTTCGCCGGGCAGCGCCTCGGCCGCAGCCTTGAGTTGTATGCCACGCGCCATGGCTTCTGCGTCATAGCCCAGCTGCACGTCAAACTCCAGGCGCGTGAACAGCGCAGGAGCAATCGCCACAAAGCCGCGCGCGGCCAGCCGGTCGGTGACGGCGCGAATGTGCGAATTCACGCCAAAGATTTCCTGCAGCACCACCACAGCGCCACGCGGCGTGCCATCGGGCTGCGCCAGCCATGCAGGAATTTGCGTGCCATCCTGCGCAGTAAGTTGTACAAACTGACCCATCACTGTCTCTCCTTGTTGTGTCGTGTTCCAATGTACACAAGCGCCACATAGGCTTGCCATACACAGGTAGCAACTTTAAGCAATCTGCGTTCCACTTGAAGCATCACCACCCGTCTGTTCTTCGCCCATGGATCTCAAACCGCTGATTACCCTGGTCGCCATCATCAACCCCCTGGCCATCGTGCCGTTCTTTATCCATTACACACAGGGGTTTGATGAAGCACAGAAAGCCCAGACCATCCGCGTGGCGGCTTTCAGTGCCTTTGTGGTGATTGCCGCCTGCGCACTGCTGGGGCTGCAGGTGCTGGACTTCTTCAATATCTCGCTGGAGAGCTTTCAGGTCGGCGGCGGCCTGCTGCTGCTGACCAGCGCCATCAACATGCTCAATGCACGCCCTGCCGAGGCGCGCCCCAATGAACCCACGCTGGAAGCTGGTGCCGAAAAAGCCGCCATGGGCAACAGCATTGCCGTGGTGCCACTGACCATTCCGCTACTGACCGGGCCTGCTGCCATGTCCACGGTGGTGATTTATGCCGACCAGGCCACCAGCTTCTGGCAGCACCTGGCCCTGGTGGGCTATGGCGTGGTGGTGGCAGCCTGCGTGTGGGGGAGCTTTTCCATGGCCGAGCCCATTGCCCGCGTGCTGGGCAAGACCGGCATCAACGTCATGACCCGTCTGATGGGGCTGATTCTGGCCGCCCTGTCCATCGAGGTGATGGCGGGCGGGCTGGTCAAGCTCTTTCCTGTGCTCAACGGCTAAGCGCTGCCAGCAGCGCTGACGGCCTGCGCCTGCTGCGCCACCTTGTCCACCTGCGCGGCGTGCTGTTCATGGTCATCCTGCTTGGAGCAGGCACCACCGCAGCCGCTGATCAGCCCCTCCGGCAAGGCCTGGGCGTTGCTGACAGCCCCGGTTGCCGGGTCAAAGCCCACACTGCCCATGTGCTGCGCCAGCGCCGCATCCATGGTCTGCGCATGGTAGCTGAACCAGTCGGCCAGCTCCGGCGTCATGCCCCGCACCATGCTGCAGTCGCCTTCGGCGCAGCACTTGGCGCCTTCACGCATGATGTCCAGCACCACCTTATGCTGGGTGCTGTGGCAGTTGTCGGCCGCAAAGCCGGTGGCCTGCATCCAGCGGTCTTCCTGCCCAAAGTGGGCCTCGGTATGGCTAATCAATGCCTGCCACAGGGGCAGCAGTGCTTCATCGGCTGCGTTTTCCACTTCGGTCAGCAGGTCGACAAATTCCCTGTGCGTCTCATCCATGATGGGAACGTTGAGCACCAGGGCCTCGCTCCATTCCAATGTCGCCATCTGGCAACTCCTTTGATCGTGTGAACTTGAATGGCTGCAAGTCTTAGGCAGGTCATGCTCACAGGACTTGCTCCACATCAAGTTCCACCAGCGCCATACATGGCTTGACACCTTTGTTTCGTCCAGAACAAAAAATCCCCGCTGGCGGCATGCACCAGTGGGGATGGGAAAGGGCTTTTCAGGGATTCAACGCTGGTGCTGGAGCACACCATCCATCCATGTCACCAGTTGCTGGCCCAGCGTATCTACCGCCTGCACCATGGCTTGCACGCCGGCGGCGGCATTGGGTGCAGTGGCTGGCTGCTGCACGGTAAACACCTGCTGTGCCAACAGCACATCACCCTGCGGCAATGGGTTGACCAGGGTGGCGCGCAGGCGAATCATAGCGGCGCTTTGCTGCTCGGCGCTGAAGACCTGGCTGAACTCTTCCAGACTCCAGCGCAACACGGGCACGCGCTGGCCCTGCACGGAGGGCAAGGCATCGCCCACATCGGCGTAGAGCACCACACGGCCACCCTGACTCAGATGCTCACCCAGCCGCTGCTGCACCAGGCTCGCAGGTGGCGCACTCCAGCGCGCCTGGCTGTAGGCGTGCAGCACCTGGGCATCGGCATAGGTCAGGCGATAGCGCATGGCCGTGCTGCCGTCGCCCAGCAGGGGCGACTGCAAAGGAGCCAGCGCCACAGGCGCTGCCTGTGCACTGGCCTGCGCCTGCGTAGCTACCGGCACGGCAGCGCCCAGGTCATAGCGCGCCATGGGCCGTGGGGGCTGGGGCAGGCTGCCGCAGCCTGCGAGCACCAGTGCCAGCGTCACACCCCACCACCAGCGGCCTTGCTTGGCGGGGAATACGGTCTTCTGTGCTTGTTGCATGTGGTCCATCCTTATCGTCCAGAAGCAGGCGCTACAAAGCCGGGTTCACCGGGGCCTGGCACATTGGGCGAGCCAAAAATCAAAGCCTGTGGATTGGCTCCAAAGCTGCTGGCTGCGCCGCCGAGCTGGCGCGCAGCGGTAGAGACATCGTCCGCCGCCTGATTGATGCTGGGCAAGGTGCTGCGGTCAAACCGCTCGGCAGCACGCGCCATGGACTGCGCACTGTTGACCACCTGCTCCAGCGCCCCTCCGGGCTGCTGGGCGGCCTGGGTCATCTGGCGCACATCACGCACCAGATGGGCGGCTTCCGTACCTGCTTGTGTGAGTGCCTGCATGGCTTTGCGCGCATCCTCGGCCAGCGCCGGGAATTCCTGCACCGCAGGCGCCACCTTGTCATGCAGCGTGGTGTTGATGGCGCGGGTCGTGGCACTTACATTGCCTGCCGCCTGCGCCAGGTTTTCCAGTAGCTGGCTGAAGCGCTCCTGGTTGGCGTCGCCCAGCAGCTGGTTGATACGTGCTGTGGCTTCATCCACGCGGGTGAGGATGTTCATGCCCTGATCGGCCAGCACATTCAGCTGGGAAGCCTTCATCAGCAGGCGCGGAATATCGCTTTCGCCCCTGGGTAGCGCTTCCTTCAGGGGGGGCACCAGATCGTCCAGCTGCACATAGGCCAGCCCCGTCACGCCCTGATAGCCCAGGGTGCCATAGGTTCCTGTAGGCGTCACGGGTGCCTTGCTGTCTACGGCAATGCGGATCAGGACCTGGCCTTTGTTCAGATCGTCAAAGGTAATGAGCGTGACCTTGCCCACCGCCACGCCCTTGTAGCGCACCGTGGCCTGGTTCTGCAGGCCGCTGATGGCTTCTTCCGTGGTCATTTCGAACTCCCGGTAATCGTTGCGATCGCGCGTGAGCCATAGTGTCAGCCCGATCAGCAGTGCCAGCAGGCACAGCACAAAGCTGCCTGCGGCCATGGCATGTGATTTGTTTTCCATGCTTATTGCCCTCCAACAGGGGCAGGAGCCATGGCGCGACGGCCACGCTCTCCCTGAAAAAACGTGTGAATAAACGGGTGGTTGAACTGCGCCACCTCGCGCGGCGAGCCCGTCACAATGACGCGCTTTTCCGCCAGCACCGCCACGCGACTGGACAGCGCAAACAGCGTGTCCAGGTCATGCGTGACCATGATCATGGTCAGCCCAAGATCGTCGTGCAGCTCGCGCAGCAGTTCGCAGAATTCGTCAGAGCTTGTCGGGTCCAGCCCTGCCGTAGGTTCGTCCAGCAGCAGCAAGGGTGGGTCCATGATCAGGGCACGGGCCAGCGCCACGCGCTTGATCATGCCGCCTGACAGGTCAGAAGGCATGCGCGTCGCGTGCTCGGGCTTGAGGCCCACCATCTGCAGCTTGATCATGGCGGCTTCATCGACCATGGCATCAGGCAGTGTGCCCTGCTCGCGCAGTGCAAAGCCAATGTTCTCCAGCACATTGAAGGCCGAATACAGCGCCCCCTGCTGAAACAGCATGCCCACCCTACTGGCAGCCTGTGCGTTGCACAGCTCGGCTGCCGGGCGGCCCAGCGTAGTCACCGTACCCTTGCCAGGGTGCAGCAGGCCCAGAATCTGGCGCAGCAGCACGGTCTTGCCCGTGCCCGAGCCACCGACGATGGACAGCATTTCGCCCTGGTGCACCGTCAGATCCAGATCCTGATGCACCGCAAAAGCACGCTCGCCTTCACCAAAAATGCTCCACAGCTTGTCGATCACCACCACTGGTGGCGTAGCTGGAGCTGGGGTAGTGGCAGTCTCAGTCATGGCTTAGAACCCCACATTCTTGAAGGCCACCGCAAAAATGGCATCCACCACGATCACCATGGTGATGGACGACACCACCGAGGCCGTGGTCCCCGCACCCAGGCTCTGCGTATTGGGCTTGACCTGCAGGCCCCAGTGACAGCCAATCAGCGCAATAAACACCCCGAACACCACGGACTTGGCCGTGGCCAGCACCAGATTGCCGATGCTCACGGCACTAGGCAGGGTTTCCAGAAAATAGGCGGCAGAAATGCCCAGCGTCAGATCGGATGCCAGCATGCCGCCACCCAGCGCTGCCAGCGTGGTCCACAGACTGATCAGTGGCATGGACAGGGCCAGCGCCATGGCACGCGGCATGACCAGGCGAAAGCCGTGGCGTATGCCCATGACCTGCATGGCGTCAAGCTCTTCCGTCACGCGCATCACACCAATCTGGGCTGTGATGGCCGAACCCGAACGGCCAGCCACCAGAATGGCTGCCAGCAGCGGGCCCAGCTCCCGCACCAGCGAGATGCCCAGAATGTCTACGATAAAAGTCTCTGCCCCGAACTGCCGCAACTGCAGCGCCATCAGATAAGCCAGCACCACGCCAATCAGAAAGCCCACCAGCGCCGTAATCGGCAGCGCCATGGCCCCCATGTTGTACAGATGACCAGAAAAATCACGCCACGGGCCCTGGCGAGGATGGCGAATCAGATAGCCCAGATCCAGCACCAGCTGACCGATCAGCTCCACCAGGTGCCGCATGTGGCCCAGAGCCCCCAGCACCAGCAGACCCAGCTGGTTGACCCGGTCCATGAGGCCCATGGAAGGTCGCTGCGGCAAGGGGGCACGCTGAAACTTGGCCACACGCTCGATCATGGCGCGCTGCGCCTCAGAAACACGGACGCGCGCAGGCCACTGATGCTGCCAGTGCTGCCACAGCAGCTGCGCGCCGATATGGTCCAGCCACTGCAGGGACTCCAGATCCCAGCCCACATCCGGAGAGATGCGGTTGCTGCTCAGTGCCTGCTTCAGTGCCCGCCAGTTCGTGCGCTGCCCCAGCTCTGCCGCACCCCAGCGCCCTAGCAGCTGCACCCATGCACCCTGTGCATCGGCGGTGGTGTGCAGTCGCGGTGAGGTGTCGTCGTTCATAGCGGTATGTAAAGCCCAAGTCCCGCAAGCTTACAAGCATTCACATCCATCCTCACTATCAGGGCTGAGAGAAGCAGTCATTGTTCATGTCTTCCTACACGACCTCATAGTTTCCCTATCGACACATTGCGCCTTCTTCCCACAATGCGAGAGGGGCGTCCTGCAGCAGGCCGCTGCAGGCATTTTCACCACTGCGACCGGGAGCATCATGAGCGAGACCACATTTGACTACATTGTCATAGGAGGCGGCACAGCAGGCGCATTGCTGTGCAATCGGCTGACGGCGAACCGCAATGTGCGCGTGCTGCTCATCGAAGCTGGTCGCAAGGACGACTACCACTGGATCCACATTCCTGTGGGCTACCTCTACTGCATTGGCAACCCGCGCACAGACTGGCTCTACCAGACCGAAGCAACGGAAGGCCTTCATGGCCGCAGCCTGCGCTATCCACGCGGCAAAACACTGGGTGGCTGCTCCAGCATCAACGGCATGATCTACATGCGTGGCCAGGCTCGTGACTATGACCACTGGGCTGAGCTGACCGGTGATGACACCTGGCGCTGGGACAACGTACTGCCCGCCTTCAAGCGGCATGAAAGCCACTGGCGGCTGGACGAAGGCCAGCCCCATGACCCGGCATTTGCCGCCCTGCACGGCAGCAAGGGCGAATGGCGCGTGGAAAAGCAGCGCTTGCGCTGGGATATTCTCGATGCCTTTGCCCAGGCCGCACAGCAGGCCGGCATACCCGCCACGGATGACTTCAACCGCGGCAGCAACGAAGGCGTGGGCTACTTTGAGGTCAACCAGAAAAACGGGCTGCGCTGGAATACGGCCAAGGCTTTTCTGCGCCCCAAGTGCTATGGCCGCCCCAACTTTGAGATGTGGACCATGGCCCACGCCAAGCGCCTGGTGCTGGAGCGCCAGAGCGACGGCAGCCTGCGTTGCACCGGCGTACGGGTGTGGGATGGAACAGAAATCGTGCAGCTGACGGCCACGCAGGAGGTGCTGGTCTGCGCAGGAGCAATTAACTCGCCACAGCTGCTGCAGTTATCCGGCATCGGCCCTGCACAGCTGCTGCACGACAAAGGGATTCCACTGCAGATAGACCTGCCCGGCGTAGGCGCCAATCTGCAGGACCATCTGCAGATTCGCTCGGTCTACAAGGTCCAGGGCTGCACCACGCTCAACACCATGTCGGCCAGTCGCCGGGGCAAGCTGCGCATGGGGATGGAATACCTGCTGCGCCGCACCGGCCCCCTGAGCATGGCCCCCTCTCAGCTTGGCGCCTTCACGCGCAGCCGCCCGGATCTGCCGCACCCCAATCTGCAATACCACGTGCAACCGCTGTCGCTGGACGCCTTTGGCGAGCCGCTGCACCGCTTCCCGGCATTCACGGCCAGCGTCTGCAACCTCAACCCCACCAGCCGCGGCAGCGTCACCATCCAGAGCCCCAACTTTGAGGAGGCGCCAGCCATTGCCCCCAACTACCTGAGCACCCCCGAAGACCAGCAGGTAGCCATCGACAGCCTGCGCCTGACGCGGCGCATCGTGAGCCAGCCTGCCCTGGCGCGCTACCAGCCCGAGGAATACAAGCCCGGTGCGCAGTACCAAAGCGATGAAGCCCTGCTGCAGCTGGCTGGCGAGATTGCCACCACCATCTTCCACCCCGTGGGCACCACCAAAATGGGACGCAGCAATTACCCCATGGCTGTGCTCGACAGCCGCCTGCGCGTGCGCGGCGTGCAGGGGCTGCGCGTGGTGGATGCTGGCGCCATGCCCACCATTACCAGCGGCAATACCAACAGCCCCACACTGATGCTGGCCGAAAAAGCGGCCGAGTGGATTCGTGCGGACTATCAGGCCAGTCAAGGCATCAATGCCTGCACACCCACCGATACGGCGATGCCCACCCAGGCAACAGCACATGCCGAGCCTGCATCACTCACGGTGTAGAACGCTACCTGCCTGGGGCGTTTTCACCCTAGCGCAAGCCGCCGACATAGCGCGGCGGCTCTTCCTCCTGCGCCGTGCTGCCCCCCCCCGCAACCCTTGGCTCACGCGCTGCACCAGCGGCGCTGCCTTGGTGGTGGACTCAGCCTGCAGCAAGGCATCCAGCCTGCTGGCCAGCTCGGCCAGGCTGGGGTCATGCAGTTCCTGCGCTTTTTCATGGGCCAAGCGCACCATGGCCTGCGCATAGACATCGTTGACCGCCATCCAGTCTGTATCGGTCACACGGCCTGCCTTGCGGCGCAGCGCAACATGCAAATGAGCGGCTGCGGCGATACGTTCACTGTTTGCCATCTTGCTCTCCTTGCAGGCTGCCCAGTGTGCAGCCTGGTTAGCCCACAGACATCAGCGCCCCAATACGCTCAATGCCCGACCTGCTCACGGTGCTGGCTGATGTCCAGCCCCATCTGCTCATCGTGTACATCCACACGCACGGCGATGATGCGGTCCGTCACCCACATCAGCACGCAGGTGGCGACAAAGCTGAACACCGCGACCACCACCACGGCCACCGCCTGCGCCAGCACATTGCCGTGCACACCGGCAATCGTGTAGCTAGCAAACACGCCGGTCAGCAGCGCACCCACCATGCCCCCCCAGGCCGTGGACGCCAAATACATCCAGCGCATCATCGGCACCCAGCCAGCGCTTGAAGCCCGTCGCACCCCAGTAGCAGACCAGACCAGCGATCAAACCAATCACCGCACCCGAAGCCATGCTCACATAGCCCGCTGCAGGCGTGACCGCCACCAGCCCTGCCACCAGGCCTGAGCACAGCCCCAGCAGGGGAAATGCGGCGGTGGAACAGCCACTCTCCCAGCGCCCAGCCAATGCCGCCGCAGGCAGCTGCCAGGTGTGTAACCACCATGGCCAGGGCCGCACGACCGTCGGCCGCCAGAGCAGATCCACCGTTAAAACCAAACCAGCCAATCCACAGCAGGCTGGAGCCCAGCATGGTCCAGCCCAGGTTGTAGGGCTGGAAAGGCTCGCGCCCGTAGCCTGTGCGCCGGCCCAGATAGCAGGCACAGGCCAGCCCGGCTGCACCCGCATTCACATGCACCACAGCGCCACCGGCAAAGTCCAGCGCGCCCATGCGTGCCAGCCAGCCATTGGGCTCCCACACCCAGTGGGCCACGGGCACATAGACGAACAGGCTCCACAGCAGCATGAACAGCATCAGCGCGCCAAAGCGCATGCGCTCCACCAGCGCGCCCACAATCAGCGCTGCGGTAATGATGGCGAAAGTCATCTGAAAAATGGCATAGGCCGCCTCAGGAATGCGCGGCGCAATCGGATTGATGGCGACTTGCTGCGTCAGCAGCTGGTAGTCCAGACCGCCGAACCACAGCCTATCCAGCCCACCAATCCATGCCGAGCCCGGCGTAAAAGCCAGCGAATAGCCCACGGCAAACCACACCACACTGACCGCGCAGGCCGTGCCCAGTACCGCCGCCAGCGTATCCAGCACGTTCTTGCGCCGCACCATGCCGGCGTAGAACAGGGCCACACCGGGCAGTGTCATCAGCAGCACCAGTGCAGCCGATACCAGTACCCAGGCCGTATCAGCACCGCTGATCTCGGCAAAGCCCACCATGCTTTGTGCCTGTGCGCTCCACGGTGCTGCCAGCCCCAGTGCTGCCGCACACCACCTTCCCCCCTCCGCGTCGCTTGTCTTGCCTGCTCATCTTGGTCCCTCATGACTTGTCTGATTGGCTCTTATGAGCAGCGGACAAGCACAAGCCATGCCTGCACAGTTTTCAGCCTGTCAGTCGACCTGCATCAAGCTTGCGGGAAATCCCCGATGCACCATGCTCGGGCAAGTCTTACAGTCAATTCACTCTAGCGCGCACCAAGGTGCAGCAGCAAGGAGGAGCCCGAGGAGACAACTCGACACAACAAGACCAAAATTTATCAAGCATCCAATCATGAGATGCCTTCGCAAAGCGCCGGAACTCCCGGCGCTTTTTGTTTATGCCGCAGCACCCGCATCTGCTGCCGCATCCCGCACAATGCAGCGCTATGGAATGGATATTTGTCTCCCTGGCTTCAGCCCTTGCAGGCTTTGTGGATGCCATCGTCGGCGGTGGTGGCCTGATCCTCGTGCCTGCCATGTTCGCAGCCTTTCCGCAGACCGCACCCGCCACCCTGTTTGGCACGAACAAGAGCGCAGCCGTCTGGGGAACCGCCATGTCGGCCTGGCAGTACAGCCGCCGCATCTCCATCACCTGGGCCACCATCATTCCGGGCATTGCCGCCGCAGGCGTAGGTGCCTTTCTCGGGGCCTGGGCCGTCACCCTGATTGACCCGGGCTTTCTGCGCAAAGCCCTGCCCTTTATCTTGCTGGCCGTGCTCCTCTATACGCTGGCCAAAAAGGATATGGGCCGTGAGCACACGCCGCTGCACAGCCCCCGCGCCACGCAATGGCTCACGGCGGCCATTGGCCTGGTGATTGGTTTTTATGACGGCTTTTTTGGCCCGGGCACAGGAAGCTTTTTTGTGTTCCTGCTGGTGCGCCTGCTGGGTTATGACTTTCTGAACGCCTCCATCAACGCCAAGCTGATGAATGTCACCACCAACCTGGCCGCCATCGTGCTGTTCGCGCTCAAGGGCCATGTCTGGTGGCACTTTGCCGTGCCGCTGGCAGTGGCCAATGTGCTGGGCAGCGTGCTGGGCACCTGGATGGCGCTGCGCCACGGGGCAGGCTTTGTGCGCGTGATCTTTATCGTCGTGGTCAGCCTGCTGATCTGCAAGACTGGCTGGGATGCCTTTGGAAGCTAACGCTCGCTTCATCACAAATAGACATAGACACTTAAGGTCGCAGGCATAGCCTTCTGCAGCCGAGAAGGCTGCACTTCTATAATGGAGGGCTGCTTTCGCCTCCTGCCGCTCTTTTTCGGTGCATTACTTCATCAGGAAATCAGCGGCGCAGCGCCTTGCTTGATTGCGCGCTGTGGCCTTTACTTTTCTCCGAGCCGCGTGGTGCGTTCGGAAGGCTCCATCTCTGGAGCCGGAGGCCAAGAATCCTGCGACTGCATCCAGGAAACCCATCATGAAACGCATTTCCCTGATCGCCGCTGCCGCCGTGGCAGTGCTGGCTACTACTGGTGCCCACGCCCGTAGCCTGGAAGACATCCAGAAGGACGGAACCATCCGTCTGGCCACCGAAGGTTATTACGCCCCCTTTGCCTACTTCGAAGGCAAGCAGCTGACCGGCTTTGAAGTCGAACTGGCTGAACTCATGGCCCAGAAAATGGGCCTGAAGGCCGAGTGGAAGACCATCTCGTTCGACGCCCTGCTCACCGGCCTGAAGCAGGACCGCTGGGATCTGGTGATCTCCTCGCACGGCATCACGCCCGAGCGTGAAAAAGCTGTCACCTTCACCACGCCCCACTACTGCTCGGGCGCACAGGTAATCTCTACCGATCCCGCCATCCAGTCCGGCAAGGACCTGGCAGGCAAGACCGTGTCGGCCCAGACCGGCACCACCTACCTGGACTACGTGCAAAAGAACGTGCCTGGTGTGAAGCGTGTGGTGAACTTCCCCACCAACGAAGCCGCCATGAACGCTCTGATGACCAAGCGTTCCGACGCCTGGGTGACCGAGCGCTTCCTGGCCAAGGAAATGCTCCAGAAGAACCCCAAGATCAAGTTCAACCAGGGTGAACTGCTGTTCGTGGAAAAAATTGCCGCCGCCGTCTCCAAGGACAACCAGGCCCTGGCTGACGCCTGGAACAAGGCATTTGCTGAAGCACTGCAGGACGGCAGCTACGCCAAGATCTCGCAGAAGTGGTTCCAGGAAGACATCCGCTGCCCGGAATAACACGCATGGGTTGACGGGCTGCTGCCACGACAGACAGCCCCTCCCGACGCCCTGACGGAATTGCGCCAGGGCGTTTTCGCTTTTTACATCCCGGACTTTTTTCCTATGTTGACCGCTATCTGGCCCTCTACCTGGAGCCGTACCCAGCGCAGCAACGCCACCCTGGTCACCGCACTGCTGGTGATGATCGTCGTGGTCGCTGCGCTCGGCCAACTGCTGGCCCTGCTGCCTGAGCCCATTGGTGACCACGCTGCCGAATTTGCCGAAGGCGCACGCACCACCCTGTATCTGACGCTGATCAGCGGCGCCATCGGCCTGGTGCTGGGCGTGGTTGCCGCACTGGCCCGCACCTCGGGCAATGCCCTGCTGCGCACCATCTCGGGTGCCTACATCTGGATCATCCGCGGCACGCCCCTGCTGGTACAGATTCTGTTCATGTACTTTGCACTGCCCGTGCTGGTTCCCGGCCTGAACCTGCCGGACTTTGCCGCTGCCGTGATTGCACTGGCGCTGAACGTGGGTGCCTATAACGCCGAAGCCGTGCGCGCAGGCCTGAACGCCGTACCCCGCGGCCAGACTGAAGCCGCGCGTGCCCTGGGCCTGCCCAGGAGCCGCGTGTTTCTGGACGTGGTCTTCCCCCAGGCTTTCAAGATTTCCCTGCCTCCGCTGGTGAGCAACTTTGTGGCTCTGCTCAAGGACTCTTCGCTGGCCTATGCGATTGGCGTGGTGGAGCTGACCAATGTGGGCAACCGCATCCAGTCCGCCACCTTCCAGCCGGTCGAAACACTGATCACCGTGGGCGTGACCTATCTGGTGCTGACCACACTGGTCACACAGGTCACTGCCGCTGTGGAATACCGCTTTGATGTGGAAGGACGCCAGAAATGAGCACCGCCTCCAACACTCGTACCCCCTACATCATCTGCGACAAGGTCACCAAGAGCTTTGGCGCGCACCAGGTGCTCAAGGGCGTCTCGACGAGCTTCAGCAAGGGTGAGGTGACGGTCATCATCGGCGCATCCGGTTCAGGAAAGTCCACGCTGCTGCGCGCCATCAACCGGCTCGAGCCGCACGACGGCGGCACCATCACCATCGGCGGTGTGGCGGTGACGGACGACGAAGCCACGCTGCAAAAGCAGCGCTGCGAAGTAGGCATGGTGTTCCAGCAGTTCAACCTGTTCGGCCACATGACGGTGCTGGACAACGTGACACTGGCCCCGCGCCGCATCCACAAGATTTCGCGCGCACAGGCCAATGCCAAGGCCATGCAGCTGCTCGAGCGCGTGGGCATGCAGGCCCATGCCCACAAGTACCCCTGGCAGCTCTCGGGCGGCCAGCAGCAGCGCGTGGCCATTGCACGTGCACTGGCCATGGAACCTCAGGTCATGCTGTTTGACGAGCCCACCTCGGCGCTGGACCCCGAGATGGTGCAGGAGGTGCTGGAAGTCATGCGGGGACTCGCCAAGAGCGGCATGACCATGATCGTGGTCACACACGAAATGGGCTTTGCGCGTGAAGTGGCTGACCGCGTGATGTTCTTCGACCAGGGCTGTATCGCCCACGAAGCGCCGCCTGCCGAGTTCTTTGCCAACCCTGCGAACGAGCGCATTGCCGCCTTCATCGGCCGCGTCGCGCATTGATCACCAGCATCAGATATTAAAAACAAGAGCGGCTATCGCTTGATATATCTTGATTTCAGATAGTTTTCTATTTGAAACCCTTGATTTATCAGCGCTAGCCGCTTTCTTTTTGCAAGCATTATTCATGCGTACTCAACAACTGGGGCTGCTGGCCCTGCTGCTGGTCACTGCTGTCTGGGGCACGACCTTCCCCGCCATGAAGCAGCTGACCAGCGACCTGTCTGCCCTGCAGATCATCTGGCTGCGCTTTGGCATGGCCGCACTCGTGCTGCTGCCGCTGTGGTGGGGCATGCGCCGTGCCGAATGGCGCTGGGGCCTGGGGCTGGGCGTGCTGAACTTTGTGGCCTTCTGGCTGCAGATTGAAGGCCTGCACCACACCACCAGCAACCGCAATGCCTTTGTGACGGGGCTGAACGTGCTCATCGTGCCCCTGATTGCCTGGCTGGTACTGCACCGCAAGACCAGCTGGAACATCTGGGCCGCCTGCGCGCTGGCCGTGGTGGGCATGTGCCTGATGTTTTTTGAAGATGCTCCGTGGAACTGGGGCGACACCCTCACGCTGTGCAGCGCCGTGGTCTACGCCATCTACATTCTGACCATGGAAGCCGCCGCCCTGCGCAACCAGAGCGCCCCACTGCGTGCCACCCGCATGGCTGCAGCCCTGGCCAGCTCCATGTTTGCCTGCACCACACTGGCCCTGCTAGTGCAGCCCCACGGCATGCAGCAACTGGCTGTGCAGGCCCAGAGCATGCAAGCCCCGCAGTGGATGGCCATGGTGTATCTGGGCCTGATTGCCAGTGCCGTGGTCGTGGTGCTGCAGGCCTGGGGCCAGCAGCGTGTAGACGCCATGCGCAGCGCCATTGTGTTTGGACTGGAGCCCGTGTTTGCTGCCATCACCGCATGGTGGCTGATTGATGAGCGCATGGGGCCCGTCGCCATGCTGGGCGCAGCGCTGATTGTGCTGGCACTGATCTGCAGCCAGTGGACACCGGCACACCGTTCAGACCCGCACTAGGCCAACTAGGCCAACTAGGCCATCCGGCGAGCAGACCTCAATCTTCTTCAAGCGCTTCGTCTGCGCCCTCTTCCTCACGCCTGCCAGGCGCTGCTGGCACGTTCAGCGGTGCTGCGTCGGGCTTCAGCAGATCGCCCTCACGCAGGGGCTCCAGCCTGCGCTCGGTCAGGCCGGGGATATGGACGCGCTCGTACCTGGCCATGACTTCGGCCGCACTGCGTGGCTGGCCAATGGGGCGCGTGGCCTGGCCCTTGCGCACGGCTGCCAGGTCTGCCTCACTGGGGTACTGGCCCAGCAGCCAGTAGTCAAACACGCGGCGTGCAATAGGCGCAGCCGCGGCCGCACCAAAACCCGCGTTCTCCACAATCACGGCCAGCGCAATCTGTGGGTTTTCGGCCGGTGCATAGGCAATGTAGAGCGAGTGGTCGCGCTGGTGCTCAGCCAGCTTGGCTGCGTCGTATTTGTCTTTCTGCCCAATGGTCACGGCCTGCGCCGTGCCAGTCTTGCCCGCTGATGTGTAGGGCGCACCGGCAAACACATGGCGCGCCGTGCCTTCCACTGTCACGGCCTGCACGGCGCTGCGCACGGCTTCGACGTGCTCGGGCTTGTAGCCCAGATCCTCGCCATCACTTTTGTACAGCGGCTGATAGGCCTGTGTGCCCGCCTGGATCACGCCCATGCCCAGATGTGGACGGTGCTTGACGCCGTGGTTGGCCAGCATGGCCGTGGCCGAGGCCAGCTGCAGCATGGTGAAGTGGTTGTAGCCCTGGCCGATGCCCAGGGAGATGGTCTCACCGGCATACCACTTCTTCTGCTCGGGGCGCCTGTAGGCATTGCGCTTCCACTCCGTGCTGGGCAGCACGCCTCTGGCTTCACCATGCAGGTCTATGCCCGTCTGGCTGCCAAAGCCCATGGGCGAGAGGTATTCATGAATCAGGTCCACGCCCATGTCATTGGCCAGCATGTAGTAGTACACATTGGACGACTTGATGATGGAGCGGCGCAGATTGGTGGGCCCGTTGGGGTGACCGGAGCGGAAGGTGTGGCCACCAAAAGTCCAGCTGCCGTTGTCCTGGATGGTGGTGTCCACGCGGCGCTTGCCAGATTCCAGGCCTGCCAGCCCCATGAAGGGCTTGTAGGTGGAGCCCGGCGGGTAGGTGCCGCGCAGCGCACGGTTGAGCAACGGCCGGTCAATGGAATTGTTCAGCATGTCCCAGCTTTCCTGGTCAATGCCATCCACAAACAGGTTCAGGTCGTAGGTCGGCTTGCTGACCATGGCCAGCACTTCCCCGTTGCGCGGGTCAATGGCTACCAGCGCCCCACGGCGGTTGCCAAACAGGTCTTCGGTCAGCTTTTGCAGGCCGACGTCCAGACTCAGCACCACCGAGTCCCCGGGCGTGGCCGGGCGGCTGTTCAGGCGGCGCACGGCAAAGCCACCTGCCGTGGTTTCCAGCTGCTCCCAGCCCGTCAGGCCGTGCAACTGCTTTTCATAGCTTTGCTCGATGCCCAGCTTTCCGATGACTTCGGTGCCACGGTAGTTGGCATAGTCCTCGCTGTCCTCGATCGCTTCCTGCTCTTTCTGGTTGATGCGGCCGATATAGCCCACCACGTGGCCTGCTACGTCTTCCAGCGGGTAGTTGCGGAAAAAGCGGGCCTTGATGTCTACGCCCGGAAAGCGCCAGCGCTGCGCCGCAAAGCGCGCCACTTCTTCATCGGTCAGGCGCGTACGGATGGGGATGGACTCAAAGCGCTTGGAGTCCTCCATCAGCCGCCGGAACTTGCGCCGGTCGCGCGCAGTGATTTCCACCACCTCAGACAGGGCATTAATGGTCTCTTCCAGGTTTTTCACCTTGGAGCG
Source organism: Comamonas kerstersii (assembly GCF_002056725.1). Taxonomy (NCBI): domain Bacteria; kingdom Pseudomonadati; phylum Pseudomonadota; class Betaproteobacteria; order Burkholderiales; family Comamonadaceae; genus Comamonas; species Comamonas kerstersii. The sequence goes on from NZ_CP020121.1 coordinate 1,069,057, forward strand.
CGTGAGCTCCAGCGTATAGGCCGAGTAGTTGCTGGCCAGCACAATGCCGTTGCGGTCCAGAATCTGCCCGCGATTGGGCACGATGGGCACCACCGCCGTGCGGTTGCTCTCTGCACGCTGGGCAAAAGCGTCGTGGCGCACCACCTGCAGCACAAACAGGCGGAACACCAGAATGCTGAACATGAGCAGCACCACCACCGCCACCACCAGCAGACGCAGGCGAAAGCGGGAGAGTTCATGTTCGCTGTCGCGGACCTCAAAGCTGTTCATGGCAACGGCCCCTCATGCACGGCTTCACAGCGGACGGTCACGGTCTGAGTCCGGCGCACGGCGCTGGGGCGCAAGCAGCAGCACACTCAGAAACGGCCAGAGCACCATCTCGAACACCGGAGCCAGCGCAATCGACAGACCGGGGAAAATCCCCCCCGCCAGCATGCGGATGGCCATCTGCAGCACCGCCGCCAGCACGAACAGCGGCAGCATCTGCACGGCCTGCGTAAACAGCGAAAACCACATCATGCGCCGGCTCAGGCGTTGCGATGCATAAATCACCAGCACATAAGTGAGCGCATGCTGACCCAAAAGAGAAGTCTGCTGCACATCCACTGCCAGCCCCAGCAAAAAGCCCACACTCATGGGCATGCGGTTGGGGTGGTGCAGTGCCCAGAAGGCCAGCACCAGCATCAGCAGGTCAGGCATCCAGACATAGCCGCTCCAGGGCAGCAGACTCAGCACAAAGGCCAGCGCCACGCTGAAAGCGATGAAAGTGGGGTTCACTGGCAGCAGCAGCTGCTGGCCACGCGGCATGATCATGGCTTGACTCCTGCAGGCTGTACCCCGGCTGGCACGGCGCGGCGCTGGGCAGACTTGTCTTCACGCTGGTTCTGCGCGGCCGTCTGTGGCTCTGCGGCCAGCTCATGGGTATCGGGCACATGCTCGGCCTTGATCGCATTCAGCGGCGTGAGTACCACCACATGGCGTGCGCCATCCAGACGCGCCATGGGCTCACAGTACACACGCATGAAGGAAGACTGCAGGCGGCGCTCCACCTCCACCACACGGGCCACGGGCAGGCCCGCCATGTAGACGCCATCTACACCGCTGGTGACCAGCTCGTCACCCACGTCAATATCTGCATCATTGGGCACAAAGCGCAGCTCCATGCCGTCGCTGCGCAGGTTGGAAGCATCACCAAAGGCTACGGCACGCTGGCCGGTGCGCAGCACCATGACGGGAATCGCCTGTTCACGGTCAGACAGCAGCGTCACCTCGCTGGAAAACGGCTGCACGCGCGTGACCTGGCCCAGCACACCCAGGTCATCCACCACGGGGCTACCCGCCACAATGCCTGCCACCTGCCCCTTGTCCAGCACCACGCGGCGCGTGTAGCTGTCCGGGGACTCATACATCACCTCTGCGACCACCGAATCCACCACAAGGCGCGGGCGCAGCTCCAGTAGATCGCGCAGCTGCTGGTTCTCGGCCAGCAGTTTTTCGGCGTCATAGGCCTTGAGCGACATGGCAGCCATCAGCCGACGGGCCTCCGCGGCTTCTTCCTGGGCCTGGCCCAAGTCCTGGAAATAGTTTTTGGCACCGCCGAGCCACTCCACGGGCTGCATCACCGCCCACTGGATGGGAAACAGCACGGCAGAGACGGCCTGGCGCACCGGCTCCGTGAGCTTGAAGCGCACGTCCGCCAGCATCAGCACCACGGCCAGGGCACACAGCAGCAGGGCGCGCGTGCCAGCGGCCACACTGTGCTTGAAAGAAGAGGGGGCGTCCCGTTCCAGCGTTCGCAAACTCATGCTTGCTGCCTTGGGATGTGCGAACGAACACCACCGTCCAGGCAGTACGGCGCAGGGGAAAGGTGTGCGTTCGCTAAGAACATGGGAAGCGATTCCAGCAAAAAAACCTGCGGCCCAGCTTCATGCTGCAGGCCGCAGGTCAGGGGCAGACAGCGATCAGTCGCTGGTAAAGATGCTGCCCTGGCGGTCCAGGCTGTCCAGCGCCATGCCGCAGCCACGTACCACGCAGGTCAGAGGCTCTTCTGCCACCAGCACGGGCAGGCCGGTTTCTTCCGCCAGCAGACGGTCCAGGTCACGCAGCAGCGCGCCACCACCGGTCAGCATCATGCCGCGCTCGGCAATGTCGGCGCCCAGCTCGGGAGGGGTCTGCTCCAGCGCGTTCTTCACGGCGGAGACGATCTGGTTCAGCGGCTCGGTCAGCGCTTCCAGCACTTCGTTGGAAGAGATGGTGAAGCTGCGGGGCACGCCTTCGGACAGATTGCGGCCCTTGACCTCGATTTCCTTGACTTCAGAGCCGGGGAAGGCCGAGCCAATTTCCTTCTTGATCATTTCGGCCGTGGGCTCACCGATCAGCATGCCGTAGTTGCGGCGGATGTAGCTGATGATGGCTTCGTCAAACTTGTCACCACCCACGCGCACGCTGCCCTTGTAGACCATGCCGCCCAGCGAGATCACGCCCACTTCGGTGGTGCCGCCGCCGATGTCCACGACCATGGAGCCGGAAGCCTCAGACACAGGCAGGCCCGCGCCGATACCGGCCGCCATGGGTTCCTCAATCAGGTACACCGCAGTCGCACCGGCGGCTTCTGCAGCGTCCTTGATGGCGCGGCGTTCCACCTGGGTGGAGCCGCAGGGCACGCAGATGATGATGCGGGGGCTGGGCGTCATCACATTGCGGGGGTGCACCATCTTGATGAACTGCTTGATCATCTGCTCGGTGATCACAAAGTCCGCAATTACGCCGTCCTTCATGGGGCGGATGGCTTCAATATTGCCGGGCACCTTGCCCAGCATGGCCTTGGCTTCACGGCCTACGGCCTGAATGACCTTCTTGCCGTGGGGGCCGCCCTCGTGGCGAATGGCAACCACCGAAGGCTCATCCAGCACGATGCCCTTGTCACGGGCAAAGATCAAAGTATTGGCAGTGCCAAGGTCAATAGCGAGGTCGGTGGAAAAGTACCGACGTAAAGCACCGAACATTCAAAAATCCTCTCAGGCACAGCATGCGCTTCGGCCTGCTATCGCCGGGGTGTTGGTTCAACTGAAAAATGTGGGGAAGCAAAAAGAGGCTTTTTGCACAATCTATGCCATCGCAAGATGCTGATTGTGCAAAGCACAGATAATACCGTATCCCCTGTGAATAACTCATGGCGGCGGGTTCTGGATGACACCTGTTTACATCCAGTTTCGAGCCGCAGAAACACTATGGCACTCACATCCCAAGACATTGACCGCATCGCCAACCTAGCGCGGCTCGAGCTTTCTCCAGAAGAAAGTGAGCGCATGCTCTCTCAGTTGAACAGTTTTTTCGGCATTGTCGAAAAGATGCAAGCTGTGGATACCTCGGGCGTGCAGCCTCTGGCACACCCCGTAGCCGCCATTCAGGACGTGGTGCTGCGCCTGCGTGAAGACCAGGCCTGGGAACCCAATCAGCGTGAAGCCAACATGCAGAACGCCCCTGCGCAAGGCGAGGGTCTGTTCCTCGTTCCCAAGGTCATCGAATAAGCGAACAAGCAGCACCATGAGCAATACCGAACTGCACAATCTGGGCGTGGCCGAGCTGGCTGCCCAGCTCAAGAACAAGCAAATTTCCGCCGTCGAAGCCGCCCAGCACTTTCTGGCCCGTGCCAAGCAGCACCAGCACCTGGGCGCTTTTGTAGCCATCAATGAAGACGCCACCCTGGCCCAGGCCAAGGCAGCGGACGCGCTGATCGCCGAAGGCAAGGGTGGCCGCCTGGCCGGTGTGCCGATTGCGCACAAGGACATCTTCGTCACCAAGGACTTCCCCACCACCGCCGCCTCCAAGATGCTGGAAGGCTACAAGTCGCCGTTTGACGCGACCGTGGTGACCAAGCTGGCCGACGCCGGTGTGGTGACGCTGGGCAAGCTCAACTGCGACGAATTCGCCATGGGCGGTGCCAACGAAAACTCCGCCATCGCCCCCGTGGGCTTTGACAGCGCCCAGCCCGTGCGCAACCCCTGGAACACCGAGCGCGTGCCTGGTGGTTCCTCCGGTGGCTCTGCCGCTGCCGTGGCAGCCCGTCTGGCCCCTGCGGTGACAGGCACAGACACCGGTGGCTCGATTCGCCAGCCTGCGTCGTTCTGCGGCATCACCGGCATCAAACCCACCTATGGCCGCGCTTCCCGCTACGGCATGATTGCCTTTGCCTCCTCGCTGGACCAGGCTGGCCCCATGGGCCGCAGCGCCGAAGACTGCGCTTTGTTGCTGAGCGAGATGTGCGGCCCCGATCTGGACCGCGACTCCACCAGCCTGGACGTGCCTGCCGAAGACTTCACCGCCAAGCTGGGTGACAGCATCGAAGGCCTGCGCATTGGTGTGCCTGCCGAGTTCTTTGGTGAAGGCCTGTCTGCCGACGTGCGCACTGCCGTGGACGCAGCGCTCAAGGAATACGAAAAGCTGGGCGCCCAGCTGGTGCCCATCAGCCTGCCCCGTACCGAGCTGTCTGTGCCCGTGTACTACATCCTGGCACCCGCGGAAGCATCGTCCAACCTGTCGCGCTTTGACGGCGTGAAGTTCGGCCACCGTGCCAAGGACTTTGCCGACCTGAACGACATGTACAAAAAGACCCGCGCCGAAGGCTTTGGCGACGAGGTCAAGCGCCGCATCATGATCGGTGCCTATGTGCTGTCCGAAGGCTATTACGACGCCTACTACCTGCAGGCGCAGAAGATCCGCCGCATGATTGCCGACGACTTCCAGGCCGCCTTCAAGGAATGCGACGTGATCGCCGGCCCCGCTGCACCCACCACCGCATGGGCCATTGGCGGCAAGGCCGACCCCGTGTCCAACTACCTGGCTGACGTGTTCACCCTGCCTGCATCGCTGGCGGGTCTGCCCGGCCTGTCCCTGCCCGCCGGTTTTGGCGAAGGCGGCATGCCCGTGGGTCTGCAGCTGATCGGCAACTACTTTGCCGAAGGCAAGCTGCTCAACGCAGCCCACCGCTTCCAGCAGGCGACGGACTTCCACCTGCAACGCCCCGCAGGCATTTAAAAACGATAGCTGCCCGCGCTTGATCTGCAAGGTTTTTAGAAATAAAACACTTTGAAATCAAGCAAATACGAGCGCTAGCAGCTTTTCTATTCATAGCAGCAAGGACACATCAGCATCATGACTGCGAAACTGATCAACGGGTACGAAGTCGTCATCGGCTTTGAAACCCACGCCCAACTGGCGACCAACTCCAAAATCTTCAGCCGCGCCAGCACCGCCTTTGGTGCCGAGCCCAACACCCAGGCCTGCGCCGTGGACATGGCCCTGCCCGGCACCCTGCCTGTGATGAACAAGAAGGCGGTGGAATGCGCCATCAAGCTCGGCCTGGCGCTGGGCAGCCACATCGCGCCCCGCAGCATTTTTGCGCGCAAGAACTACTTCTACCCTGACCTGCCCAAGGGCTACCAGATCTCCCAGTTCGAGATTCCCGTGGTGCAAGGCGGCGAAGTGAGCTTCTACGTGGGCGATAAGCTGCACACCGTGCGTCTGGTGCGTGCCCACCTGGAAGAAGACGCGGGCAAGTCCGTGCACGACCAGTTCCCCACCGAGTCCGGCATCGACCTGAACCGCGCGGGCACACCCCTGCTGGAAATCGTGACCGAGCCCGATATCCGCAGCACCGAAGAAGCCGTGGCCTACGCCAAGGAGCTGCACAAGATCGTGACCTGGATTGGCATTTGCGACGGCAATATGCAGGAAGGCTCGTTCCGCTGCGACGCCAACGTCTCCGTGCGCAAGCCCGGTGCACCGCTGGGCACCCGCCGCGAGATCAAGAACCTGAACTCGTTCAAAAACATGCAGATCGCCATCGACTACGAAATTCGCTGGCAGATCGAGCAGATCGAAGACGGCTACGAGATTCAGCAGGCCACCGTGCTGTTCAACCCCGACACGGGCGAAACCCGCGCCATGCGCACCAAGGAAGACGCGGCCGACTACCGCTACTTCCCCGACCCCGACCTGCCACCGCTGGTCGTGGCCGACAGCTGGGTGGAGCAGATCAAGGCCGAAATGCCCGAGCTGCCCCGCCACATGGCTGCCCGCTTTGTGGAGCAGTACAGCCTGCCTGAGTACGATGCCACCACCCTGACCCAGTCGCAGGAAATGGCCGCCTACTTTGAGCGCACGGCCAAGGCCTGCGGTCAGGCCAAGCTGGCCTCCAACTGGGTGATGGGTGAAATCTCACGCCGCCTGAACACCGAAGAAATCGGTATGGACGCCGTGAAGGTCACCAGCGACCAGCTGGCCGCCCTGATCAAGCGCATCTCGGACGGCACCATCTCCAACAACGCTGCCAAGCAGGTGTTTGAAGCCCTGTGGACGGGTGAAGGCTCGGACGTGGACGCCGTGATTGAAGCCAAGGGCCTCAAGCAGATGAACGACACCGGCGCGCTGGAGAAGATCATTGACGAAGTGATCGCCGCCAACCCCGGCAACGTCGAGCAGTACAAGGCTGGCAAGGACAAGGCCTTCAACGCCCTGGTCGGCCAGGTCATGAAGGCTTCCAAGGGCAAGGCCAACCCTGCCCAGGTGAACGAGCTGCTCAAGGCCAAGCTGGCTTAAATCTCGCCCCAGGCCAGTGCACATCTGTGTGCACTGCTATGCATCTGTTACATGCACGTCCCTGCAGACGTGCCTGTGTCGCCAGATAATGCACAAGGCCGCAGGTACACCCTACCTGCGGCCTTGTTGATTGCAGCGGGCTACCCGCCGGCTGCCTTGCTTTCTGTTTCCTGGCCTGCGCAGCGCGCAGCAAAGTTTTTCTGTGATTTTTGCGAACGCTTCCCTCATCGAATCCGAAAAAGAACGCAACCTCTGCACCAAGTTTTTTGCAGGCTACTTTTTCAACGAATTCACCGCCGGCTACTCCAAGCGCATCGCCCTGTTTAACCGCTACATCCAGGAAGCCTCGGGCCGCGACGATCTGCGCATTGAAGCGCCCAACGTCTCCTTCGACACGCACGCCTACCTGATGCACGAGCGCCTGCGCAGCAAGCTCTCGGACGTGCTGGTGTCTGACGCCGCACGCCAGGTGTTCCTGTTCATCGAAACCAAGTACCTGACGAACTGGACCTACGCCGCCGATGTGGCCAAGGGCCTGGAGCGCCTGCAGAAGGTGTTTGATGCCGAGAAAAAGCCCCACCTGGCAGATGCACACCACCACTACTTCATCCTCACCTCACGCCGCAAGGAAGAAGCCGCTGACCGCCCCGTGCGCCAGTACACCCCGGTCAGCACCCCGCTGTTTGTGCACACCCCCGTGGTGACAGCCCCGCCCGTGGAAGCCACTGAGCCTGCCCCCGAAGGGGAAGCACCTGCCAAGCCTGCGTTCACCAGCCTGCTGTACTGGGAAGACCTGGCACAGATGTGTGACCACTCCGAAGTGCGCCAGTACATGGAAGCGCGGCTGAAGCTGTGCATCAGCAGCAGCCGCAATCCACACAAGTCTTCGTATTTCCTGCCCACGGCCTGAGGGGCAGTGAATAAGTAGGCCGCCTGCGCACGGGCGGTCTGCTCGTGAAGAGTTCTTTTCTATTTTTATAGCTGGTAGCGCTTGCTGAATGGGCGTTAGCGGCGGATTTGGTTCTTGTTTTTGTATGTGTCGCTGATGGCAGCAGGAATCTGCTGTTGTGGATGAAAAGTCTTTTTCGATGCGCGAGCTGGTTCCCTCGCCTGCTTGCGGGAGAGGGAGTTCAAGGCGCAGCGCTTGTGCTACCCCGCACGCCAGCTGCAAGACTGGCGTGCTTCGACATAAAAATTCAAATTTCCGGCGGCTGTCTGAACGGAGCGACGCAGGAGCGCAGTGAGTTTCGCCGGACAAGCCGCCTGCAAGGCTCACCTTTTCTTTCCCCCATTTCTTTTGGCGACGCAAAAGAAATGGGGTCGGCTGTCGGGCCGAGACCCGACCCCCTCCCTGAAAGCAAGCACACCGCTTCAACAAGGAGCAGGCTGGCCCCCATCCCCGCCTTCCCCCAGTGGGGGAAGGAGATATATGCCCCCTCACCCCCACCCTCTCCCGCAAGCGGGAGAGGGAGTTCAAGGCGCAGCGCTTGTGCTACCCCGCACGCCAGCTGCAAGACTGGCGTGCTTCGACATAAAAATTCAAATTTCCGGCGGCTGTCTGAACGGAGCGACGCAGGAGCGCAGTGAGTTTCGCCGGACAAGCCGCCTGCAAGGCTCGCCTTTTCTTTCCCCCATTTCTTTTGGCGAGGCAAAAGAAATGGGGTCGGCTGTCGGGCCGAGACCCGACTCCCTCCCTGAAAGCAAGCACACCGCTTCAACAAGGAGCAGGCTGGCCCCCATCCCCGCCTTCCCCCAGTGGGGGAAGGAGATATATGCCCCCTCACCCCCACCCTCTCCCGCAAGCGGGAGAGGGAGTTCAAGGCGCAGCGCTTGTGCTACCCCGCACGCCAGCTGCAAGACTGGCGTGCTTCGACATAAAAATTCAAATTTCCGGCGGCTGTCTGAACGGAGCGACGCAGGAGCGCAGTGAGTTTCGCCGGACAAGCCGCCTGCAAGGCTCGCCTTTTCTTTCCCCCATTTCTTTTGGCGACGCAAAAGAAATGGGGTCGGCTGTCGGGCCGAGACCCGACTCCCTCCCTCAGCAGAAGCAAATCGCTCAAACAAAAAGCAGGAAAGGCCCCCATCCCTACCTTCCCCCAACGGGGGAAGGAGAAAAGCAAGCAGTCCTTCAAAGAAAAGAACTTTTCAAACAGCAGAGCAACTAACACAGAATTGACGGGCGCAACCGGCCAAATTCGCCTCAAACACACCGCCTCCCGCAAAACCCTTTTCACTCCACCATCTCACAACACATGGACTCCCTCACCCAAGCCGTGCTCGGCGCCAGCGTGACCGTGGCCGTCATGGGCCGCCGTACCTCCTTTGGCAAAGCAGCCCTGACCGGTGCCATTGCAGGCACGCTGCCTGATCTGGACGTGGTGATCGACCATGGCGACGACTTGCTCAACATGGTGCGCCACCGGGCGGAGTCGCATTCGCTGTTCTTTCTGGCCCTGCTCTCCCCGCTGCTGGGCTGGCTCACCAACTGGTGGCTGCAACGCAAGGCTCCGCCGGGCACACCCGGGCATGCGGGGCGGTGGACGCTGGCGTGGCTGCTGGTGCTGATCACCCACGTGGGCATTGACGCCATGACCAGCTACGGCACGCAGTTCTTCCAGCCGTTTACCGACCATGCCTATGCCGTGGGCAGCATGTTCATCATTGACCCGCTCTACACCGTGCCGCTGATCGTGGGGCTGGTGTGGTCTGGCCTGCGGGCACGCAAGGGCAAGGCTTGGGGAGCGCCCAATGCCTGGGCACTGGTCTTGAGCTGTGTGTATCTGCTGTGGAGCGTGGCTGCGCAGCAGCATGTGCGTACGGTGGCGCACAAGTCGCTGGAGGCACAGGACATCCACAACGCGCAGCTGTGGGTGTATGCATCGCCCTTTAACACCGTGCTGTGGCGGGTGCTGGCGGTTACGCCCACGCACAGCCATGAAGGTTTTTACAGCCTGCTCGATGCCGATAAGCACATTCCGCTCACAGCCACCGAGCGCGGGCAGGCATACCTGGAGCGCTGGGCCGATGTGCCCCATGTACAGCGCATGCTGCGCTTTACGCAAGGCCCGGTGCGCATGGAGGTGGTGGACGGCCGCGTGCTGCTGAGCGATTTGCGCATGGGGCAGGAGCCGCATTACAGCTTTGTGTTTGACCTGGGCACGCCCGAGGAGCTGGATGCAGGTCAGAGCACTGCGCAGCGCAAACCTGCCAACTTGCGTGCCTCTGCCGATATCTGGTCACGCATCTGGGGGCGGGACAATTTGTAAGAGCGTGTCAGTTTGCGGTAAGGGATCAGAACTTTTCGGCATCCGGCAAGCGCCATACTGACCGCTTTGCCTCTTCCCTGAACCATGGTTCCTACCGTTGATATTGCACCGGCGCTGTTTCACCAGCTCGTTGACGTCAAACGCAGCATGCAGCAGTTGCAGCTCAGCCCCAGCAAAACTGAAGAAGTCATTACCGCTTACATCCTGAACCAGTGGTGGGCAGAGCAAGGTCTGCCTTACTCCATTGCCATCGCTACGCCCCCTACCGGCTATGACGGTTTGCTCAAAGTCAACGGGCAGGTTCCGGAAGGCCAGACCATGGCGGTGGAGTTCAAAAGCGCACAGAAAAAGGGCGATGGCAACTGCGGTTTCCAGTTCAATCCAGATCCCGCCAAGTTTGTCTTTACCGACCACGCCTGCATTGCCTGCACGGAGTTTGAGCAAGGATGGCCAGTCCGCATTTTTGTGGCATTGGCACCATTTGGAGAGCGCCGCTGCATGCAGGCCTTGCAGCAGGTGCTGCTGAGTGACGGTAATGGGCGCTCCAGCTACAACCCCGACTCGCGTGCACAGCTCAATCTCTGGAGCCGGGGCAAGGCAGCCACGGCCGTGCGCCAGCAGCCCACGCTGGGGCTGGAAGATTGTCAGCAATGGCAGACCTGGTCGGCAGATGACAGGATGGACATTCTGGATGCAGCGACCATTGCACGGTTCATGAACATCTAAGAGCGGCATTCGTACTGCAGGACAGCGCCAAAACCGCTGTTGTCCTGCAGTGATGCGCAAGCTGCCTGTGGCACGGTTATGCTGGCTGGCTGCCATCAGCCCTGACACAAGCCCGGAGAGTTTGCGCATGCGTTCACGCCCTTGGAAAGAAATTCACCTGCTGGAACTGATCGCCGTTTTTCTGCTGGCGTGTACGGTCTGGTTCTACCTCAAGACCTACTGGGATTTTGAGTCCAACTACCAGACCTGGCTGGAGACCGCCAACAACGGCGAGGGCATGAGCCGTGCCGAGGCGCTGGGTCTGTCGGGCGACTTTCTCGGCGGTGTGCTCAACCCGATTCTGAGTTTTTTCTCCTTCATTGCCCTGCTATTCACCTTGCGGCTGCAGCGCCGTGAGCTGGCAGCCACCATGGAGGAGCTGAAAAAGTCCACCCTGGCGGCCGAGGCCAATGTGCGCCTGTTCACCGAACAGATTGCGGCGCAGCGGCTCGACGCGTTTGAGAACACGTTCTTTTCGCTGCTCAAGCTGTTCAACTCCACGTTTGAAAAAATCAACGCGCCGCTGCCTGCCCAGCACGGGACGGCAGCTTCCACCCCTTTGCAGGCACTGATGGAGCAGGCCCACGCCCAGCCCAGTCTGGAAGATGCGCGCAAGCTGCTGATGGCCGACCACAGCGAGATTGACCACTTCATCTCCGTGCTGTTTGAGATGCTGAAGTTCATCGACCAGAAGTTTCCCAAGGCGGGCCTGCACAAGGAGGAGGCTGCGCAGGATGGGCACAGCGACCGCATGTTCTACGCCAACATCCTCAAGGCCATCATGAACCAGGATGCGTTTGAGGTGGTGGCCATGTACGCGGCCACGCACCAGACGCAAAGCCCGTACTACGCCTTCCGGCAGCTGATTGAAAAGTACGAACTGCTCGAGGAGCTGGACCTGCGTGCCGTGCACCGGCAGAAGTTTCTGGCCGGGTATGCGCATTACTTTGCGCAGCTCAAGCCGCCCGTGCCGCTGTAAACATCTTTTCAACGCGATCCCAGCCCTTGCGCCTGCACACAGCGACTGCACAGGCAAAGTGCTGCGCTGCATCTGCAGGCACGCTGGTGAGCGCACCATGGCATGAAAAGGACTTTCCAGACGCGGCTGCTGGCCGAGAGCGGCCAGACACGTCCTATTCATAAATCAGATATGTCTGCGCCTGGCTGTGGCTGCTGTACATGGTGTATCAGGACAGAAAGCAGATGCAGGCAAGCTGAGCACCTCTGCGACTGCTGCTCACAGGCCGAGCTCTTGCACGGCCTTTTGCTTTACGCTTTTGCTTTGGGGGAAGGCCGGATGCCTTGTTTTGTCTCACTACCGCCCGTCGCTTTTCAGTCCGGCCATGCGTTGCACGAATCGCAGCGCTACCATGCTCTCCCATTGCATTGAACAGCCCGGCCATGTGCCGGGCGACCTTCTTCCCTGAGCCATGAACATTCTTTCCATCCAGTCCCATGTTTCCTACGGCCACGTTGGCAATTCGGCAGCCGTGTTCCCGCTGCAGCGCCTCGGGCATGAGGTGTGGCCGGTGTACACCGTGAACTTCTCCAACCACACGGGCTATGGTCAGTGGGGGGGCTCACCCATTCCTGCCAGCGAGGTGACAGCCATCATCAGCGCCATGGAGCAGCGCGGCGCACTGGCGCAGGTGGATGTGGTGCTCAGCGGCTACCAGGGCGGCACCGACATTGCCGACGCCATTCTGGATGCCGTCGCACGCGTGAAGGCCGCCAACCCCAACGCCACCTACACCTGCGACCCGGTGATGGGCAATGCCAAGTCGGGCTGCTTTGTGAACCCTGCAATCCCCGAACTGCTGCGCGAGCGCGTGGTGCCCAAGGCCGATCTGGTGACACCCAACCAGTTCGAGCTGGGCTATCTGGCAGGCATGGAAGTACAGACGCTGGAAGAAACACTCAAGGCCGTGGACGCCGTCATGGCCATGGGCCCCCGCGCCGTACTGGTGACCAGTGTGTTTCGCCCCGATGCAGCGCCCGGCACCATTGAGATGCTGGCAGCAGACGCCAATGGCGCATGGCTGGTCACAACCCCGCACCTGCCCTTCAAGGCCAATGGCTCCGGCGATGTGACCGCCGCGCTGTTTACCGCACACTACAGCCAGCACTTTGGCGCAATGGGCTCTGCCAAGCTGGCGCTGGAGCGCACCAAGGCCAGCATGTTTGAGCTGCTGACCCGCACCCACGAAAGCGGCCAGCGCGAGCTGCAGCTGGTGCAGGCCCAGGAAAGCTATGTGAACCCCAAGGTGCAATTTGCTGCACAGCAGGTGCGCTGATTCAGCTTCTGCGCATATAAAAACAATAGCTTCCAGCGCTTGTATTAAAAGCGCTGGAAGCTATTTTTTATGGCAAATCCTTAATACGAAATCAGCAGGGTGATGCCCAGCTCCGCTTCCGGGCGCTGGGAGTAGCCGCTGCCATAGATAAAGTGCACATCAGGCAGCATCATGCTGCTGATGGTCTGCATGATGTCCCGCGCGTCGCTGAGCTTGAGCTGGCCATGTGCAGCATCCACCAGCACCAGTGCGGCGCGTGCGCAGCGCAGTTCGGCCACGGTCATCAGGCGGCCCTGGGTGAGCTGCTCCAGCAGGTCCTGCGCCAGCCGTGGGCCGCGCTGCACGACGGCGTGGGCCATGTGGGAGTTGCGGCCACAGAGCGCGCTAAAAATGTCCTGCACATCCACATTGATGTGGCCGTATTCGTTGACGGCCTGCAGCAAGGTGTCACACACATGCTGCACATAGGGCGCGGGATCATCCAGCGGGGCAAAGCGTGCGCCATCAATGAGCATGCTGGCATTGCACAGTTCATGCAGCTGGGCATGGGCATGCCGGGACTGCTGAATGACTTCTGCCCCCTGGTGCAGCCGTGCAGAAAGCACCACGGCCAGCACGTCTATGCCTGCGGCCTGCAGGCGGCGGGCCAGCGTCAGACCAGTGATGCGCGCAGCACGCGTGGAGGTATCCACCACCAGCCCTGTGCATTCGCTGAGGCTGGTGCGCAGCCAGGCCAGCACCTTGTCAGCCACGGCATCCGCACTGTCCTGCAGCGCAGCTGCGCTGTCTTCCACGGCATCCAGCGTCACCCAGCTCTGGCCCTGCTCGGTGGGCTGACCGGGTTCTGTGCTGACAAAGCACTGCGCCACCTGCATCTCGGAGTGCCATGTGCCCATGGCACGGCAGGCCGCCGGCCCCACGGCAATGCAGCGCGCCGCGACCTCCGGCAGTGAAGAAGACAGAGAAGGCATGGATGCCGGAGACAGCTGGATTTCTGCCATGAAACACCTTATGGATGATGCAGTCTGGGCTGCTGGATTAATTCAAAAATCATAGCTAGAGATCACAGTATGGCAAGAATCAATGCCAGATAGCCATCCTCTTCAGACAGGTGCTGCACGCTGCCGCTGCACCCAGTTGCCAGGCCAGTCATGTGCCAGAGGCCTCCCGCTGCACATCGGCCATCTTCCCTACGCCGGGCAGGCGTGCAGGCTGCCACAATGGCGCTTTGTCCGTTGTCTGGAAGAAAGGGCCGCCATGGAGCTGACATTGCTGCAAGCTGCGGATGCCGCCACTTTGCTGGCCTTTGAAACACAGCACCGCGATGCGTTTGAACGCTGGATGGATCCGCGCCCGGAGTCCTTCTACACCCCCGAAGGTTTTGCCCGCACCCTGCAGGCAGCCTTGCAGCAGCAGGCGGCCGGGCTGGCATGGCATTACCTGATCTGGTGCGACGGCGTGCTGGCAGGCCGCATCAGCCTGACCCATGTGCAGCGCACCCCGGCAGCACAAGCCACGCTGAGCTACCGCATTGCCCCCGGCTACGATGGCCATGGTCTGGCGACCGAAGCCGTTGCCATGGTGATGCAAAAAGCTTTTCATGTGCACCATCTGCAAAGGCTGACAGCACCCGTGCGCCCACAGAACAAGGCGGCGGTGCAGGTGCTGCTGAAAAACGGTTTTCACCCCCACGGCCATGCCACCACGCAGCCGCAGCTGCACCGCCAGTGGCTGGATGTGCTGCACTACGAAGCCACGCTGCCAGTGCAGCGCGCTGTGCAGCAGGCGCACGCATAAAAAAGGGCTGCACCATGGTGCAGCCCTCGCATCTGCACGGCGTTATCCAACGCCGTGTGCATGCATGGTTCAGGAGCGCAACACACGCTTGTAGAAGAAGGCAAAGAGCGCCGCAAATGCCACCAGGCCCAGCCACATGGCAGGTGCAAAGTCATGACCCACCAGCGCCAGCGGTGCATCGCTGCCGCTAAAGCCAATCACGGCGGCCAGTGCCAGGCCCATCAGGCTCTCGCCCACAATCAGACCCGAAGCCAGCAGCAGGCCACGCTCTTCCGCGCCAGCCACCCAGTCCTTGCCATTGCGCTCACCATAGCGGCGGATGGCACGCTGAATCAGCCAGCCCAGCAGGGCACCCAGCACCAGCGTCATGCCAATGGTGGGAGGCAGGTAGATGCCCAGCCCCACAGCCAGCGGAGGCAGTGCGCCCGTGCCGCGCTTGCGCAGCAGCACATCGGCCACGATGGCGGCCACACCGACGGCGACGCCCAGGCCCAGCATGTTCCAGTCCAGATTGCTCTTGAAGATGCCGTTGGCAATCTGTGTCATCAGGGTGGCCTGCGGTGCAGCCAACGCCTGCGATGCGTCCATGCCTTCACGGGGCAGTGCACCAGCAAAGCCGTAGGCGTTGTAGAGCAGCTCCAGCACAGGAGGAATCACCACGGCACCGACCACGCAGCCAGTGGTGCGCGAGGCCTGTCAGTGTTGTCACACAATGCAAGGTGCATGATCAGCAGGCCATGTCAGCCCAGACCGCATCCGCGTGTGGCCCGACATGGCAGCCACACCTGCAGCCAGCACCTCTTGTGCTGATGCGGCCATCCATGCCACATTCAGCGCTGTGACCGCCATCTGATGATTTTCAGGAGCCTTGCCATGACTGCTACTTCTGCCCCCATCAATCTCGACAAGTTGCGCAATGCCGTGCAAAAGTTTGGCAGCCACTCTTTCACCACCGTGCAAGTGGCACGCGACTATCAGGGTGACGAGCAACAACTCAGCGCCGCTGACACCCAGCACTTTGAAGCACTGCTGCGCCGCCATGCAGCCCTGCTGGGCATTGCACCGCAGGTATCGGGCACGGGCGGTGCTACGGTGTGGCAGGCACTCTCATAAAAATAGCTGCCAGCGCTTGAAAATGAAACACTTCAAAGATATTTATCTTTGAAATCAAGCAAATACAAGCGCTAGCTGCTCACTTTTTTACTCAGACCCCGCACTGGCTGCAGCACGCTGGCGCCAGAGCATTTCCAGCCGCTGCAGCTCTTCGTCAAAACGTGCGTGTATACGGCGCTGGTCTGTTTCATAGGCAGCGATCTGCGCCTGCTGTGCAGCAATATCACGCTGCACATCCTGCAGGCGAGCTGTCAGGCGTGCAGGCGTCTTGGACGCGTCTTTGGCGTAGAACTCCAGTTCCTGCTGCAGTTCGCGCTCCTGCTGCTGCAGCTCCTCCAGCCGCTGGCGTGACATGGCCAGCAATGCCTCCAGCTGCTGCATGCCCTGGCGGCGCTGTGCGTCGTGGGCTGCTCGGTCCGGATAGCGCGCCAGCAGCACCTGATCGCGCCGCTGCTGCTCCTTGCGCTTTTCTTTTTCACGCTGCTGCGCCAGCTGCTGCTGGCGGCGTACTTCAAGATGCTGCGCCATTTCGGCTTCCGTCATGGCGGGACCGATGCGCTGGCGCACCACGCCCGAGGGGCCCAGCACGCGCTGTTCGCGGTCCTGGCACTGGGGAATGAGGCGGTCGGACGTAATCCGCACGCCGGATGCATCAATGCAGGTGTAGATATTGCTGCCTGACGGAGGCTGTGCCCACAGCGGGGTACAGCACGCAGCACTCAACACCATTGCGAGCCTCAGATGTGTGGCCAATTTCATGGCTTGTCATAGTTGTGGTGTGCAGAGCCACTGACAGCCATATGGCAAAAGCGCTGCTGCGCCCCTGCCGCCCTCTCCCGTCAGAGACTCTTAATCATTGACTCCATAGCGCTGGCGATAAGCCAGCACGCGCTCATGGTGCTGCGCCATCTCTCCTTCGCCCCCTCGGGCCTCCAGGTAGGCCAGCAAGTCCGACAGATTGGCAATCGCGCAGACTTGCAGACCCAGCTGGTTGCGCACGTACTGCACGGCGCTGTGGTCCACGTCCTTGCCATTCTCGGTGGCTTTCTCCTGGCGGTCCAGCGCAATCGCCACGGCGTGTGGCGTAGCCCCCGCAGCCTGGATCAGGGCAATGGATTCACGCGCTGCCGTGCCCGCGCTCATCACATCATCAATGATGAGTACACGGCCCTGAATGGGCGCGCCGACCAGCGTGCCGCCCTCGCCATGGTCCTTGGCTTCCTTGCGGTTGTAGGCAAAGGGCACGTTCTTGCCCATGCGCGCCAGCTCCACCGCCACGGTGGCTGCCAGGGGAATGCCCTTGTAGGCAGGGCCAAAGACCATATCAAACTCCATGCCACTGGCCACAATGGCTTTTGCATAGAATTCAGCCAAACGCGCCATCTTGGCGCCGTCATCGAACAAGCCGGCATTGAAAAAATAAGGGCTCATACGCCCGGCCTTGGTCTTGAACTCCCCAAAACGCAATACGCCGGATTGCACGGCGAACTGCACAAATTCCTGCGCCAGTTGAGTGTTCTGTTCCTGCTGCGCGCCACTGATAGACATGGATGCTTCCCTTTTCAAATTGACCAGCCTCAACCTCAACGGCATTCGTTCTGCCGCTTCCAAGGGTGTGGAGGACTGGATCGCTGCGACCGGCCCGGATTGTATTTGCGTGCAAGAGGTCAAGGCCCAAGCTGCGGATATCGCCGGCAAGTTTGACTCCCTGGCAGGCATGCCCGGCGTCTTCCATTTTGCGCAAAAGCGCGGCTACTCGGGCGTGGGCATCTACAGCCGCCACGAGCCCAGCGATGTGATTGCAGGCTTTGACCCTGAAGAGTTCGATGCCGAAGGACGATACGTGGAGGCGCGCTTTGATACGCCCACCCGCAAGTTCTCCATCATCAGCAGCTACTTTCCCAGCGGCTCCTCCGGCGAAGACCGCCAGGCCGCCAAGTTCCGCTTTCTGGCCAAGATGCACGCCCACTTGATGCGCCTGAAAGGCGAACGCGAGTTTGTGCTGTGCGGTGACATCAACATTGCCCACCGCAAGGAAGACCTGAAAAACTGGCGCAGCAACCAGAAGAACAGCGGCTTCACCCCCGAAGAACGCGCCTGGATGGACATGCTGCTGGCCGATAACGAAAACGGAGGCATCAAGGATGTCTACCGCTGCCTCAAGCCCGACACCACGGACGAGTGCTACACATGGTGGAGCAACCGCGGCCAGGCCTATGCAAACAACGTGGGCTGGCGCCTGGACTACCACCTCGCCACCCCAGCCATCGCTGCCCTGGCACGGGAGGAGTCCATCTACAAGGGCGAGAAGTTCTCAGACCATGCGCCGATGACGGTGGGGTATGAGATGAAGCTGTAAAAGTAAAAAAGCCAAGTGCATGCACTTGGCTTTTTTATTTATGTGGGCTGCTGGCTGCTGCGGACTGACTGCAGGACAATCCCAGCACACGCCAAGCACGTCATCATCACAAAAAAGTGACTTTCCCGAGAGCTGAACAGCGATGCATTGATCAGACTGTTGACAGCAAACAGCGCCGAGAAGCACCATGCTATCCGACGCGGTGAATCTGGCATTTTGCGTGTCATCCAGATCGGAGACACCACAAAGAGCACGAACAAAGCAAGACCGAGGAGGCCATGCTCCATCCAGAAAAACAGATACTGGTTATGGGGGTGCCAGCGACCAAAGCCACACCACCCCTCCGCAGTCACGTGCTCGCACCACTGTGAGTGATAGCTGCCGGTTCCCCAGCCCTGCAAGGGTTTTTCCAGTGTCATCTGCAGCGTGTATTTCCAGAAGTTATACCGTCCGCCAATGCTGGTAATTTCCATGGAGTCGCTGTTTTCCAGCTCAGTCACAGCCTGCTCCACTCGATGCTGCACGCGCTCAGACGAGGCCAGACTCAGAGCAATCACACAGGCCACTACACCGATCGTCAGCCACTGCTTCCAGCCTCTGGCCCATTTCAAGGCATACATGCCCAATGCAACGATCAGCAGCAAATATCCCGTCCGCCCATTGGACAAATGGGTCACCACCAGCACCGCCAGCACAAAACTGGTGGCAAAAAATACCTGCTCCATGCGATGGCTACTGGTCACCGCTTTTTCGAGCAGCAAGATGGCAAAAAACACCATCATGATGTTCTGTGTGATGTAGTCACCAATGACCGTATGGTCCTGCCCCCAGCCCAGATTCTGGGTGCTGGACCATGGAAGCTGGAAAAAGATATTGGCGTATGCTGAAACAAGAATAAAGCCCATGGCTGCCATAAAAGCATACACACAGCGCTGACGCCATTTTTCGTTCTGAAGCAACAGGATAAATACAGGCACCAGCAGCAATTTGGCGTATTTGCTGAAGTGCAATCTGACATCGTCCAAGGGGGCTGGTGTATAGGCCCACCCCAATAGCATCAATACATAGAGCCCCAACGCCGCAATCACCAAAGGACTGCGCAGCACATAGGCATATTCACGCAAAGACTTCCACGCGAACAGCCCCAGCACAAATGCCAAGGCCATGGAAACATAACCCAAGGCCATTGCCACTGGGAAGGCGAAATAAGCCAGCACCAGCACACTCAGTGCAGCAATCAAGCATTTGCTGTTGCTTTGCGGCGAAAAATCGTTGTTTGAAATATGCATGGTTAACGTTTCTTAGTTTCCTGTAGCTGTGCTTGATCTGTTTCCAGAGCGACATAGCGAAAGAAACATTCCAGACCAACAAACAAGCTGATCAAAAATCCGGCTCTTCCACATAGAAATGCACGCCGGAAAAAATAAACACGAGAGAAATTGGCAATACCGGAAGCTAAACCTCGCAGCACACCACCGCGTTTCCCTTGGGCATGGCGCTTCATGGCTCCGAGCTGCACATACTGAGCCAGCTTGACCAGACTGCCGTAAATCGTTTCACGCGAATAATGGGGCAACCGATGGCTCAGTTGACGCTGTAGCACGCCCTCCCGACTCAGGCGTGCTCCCTCGTGAACCACCCCTTCGAAGCCCAGCAGCAATCTTCGAGGAAACAGGCGCATCACACCGCCACCGCCACTCATGCGCGCCAGTGACTGGCCATAGGCGATCTCTTCCCAGACGACTTCCCATACAGCATCCTGGTCTGCGTCCACCACGCCTCGAATTTCTGCTGCCAGTTCCGGCGTAAGTTGTTCGTCCGCATCCAGAAAGAAAATCCAGTCTCCATTCGCGTGCTGCAGTACACGGTTGCGCTGCACAGCAAAGCCTTGCCAGTCCGCATGAATGTAAACCTCTGCCCCCTTGGCTCTGGCGATATCCACGGTGGCGTCACTGCTGCCACTGTCCACCACAATGATTTGATCTGCGAATGCTGCACTATCAATGCATGCAGCAATACGCCGTTCCTCATTCATGGTGAGGATGCCAATGGTCAGTCTGGCCATCTTGATTCCGTTGAATTAGTAAGTGGTGGAGGCGCTGCACAGCCCGCGAATGCGCCCCCACAGCCGCGCCAGGTGCTTGGGTGATGGTGCAAGCAAACGCAGGGCCAGCAGGGCCACGGCTCCACTCAAAGACTTCATGCGGTGCTTGCGCGCCGCCTGCGCCCCAGCATGCTTGGCTGTAAACAGCACTTTGGAGCGTGCATGGTGGTAACCGCGCCCGTATTCCACTCGCCAAGGGCGGGGCCCACGCACCGAACCACGGTTGGAATGCGCCACATGCACGGCAGGCTGAAGCAGCACAGGCTTGTGCTCCTGCAGCAGGCGCAGGCACATGTCTTCGTCCTCGTAGTAGAGAAAAAATCGCTCATCAAACCAGCCGTCACGTGGCTGATTCGCCAGCCGCAGCAGCATGGCTGCGCCACAGGCATTGCCCACACAGCTCACACCCTCGGCCGCTGGTCCTCGGGATGACCACCAGTGGCGAATCCAGCCGTAGTTCAGCTGTGGGCGACCATCATTGCCGGTCAGCTGAGGCACCACAATCGCCGCATCTGGCCATTGCTGCGCCGTCTCCCACAGTGCCTGTGCATGCTCCGCACGCAGACCACAGTCGGGATTGATCATCAGGCAGAACGGCGTGGATGCAGCCGCAAAACCACGGTTATTGGCAAAACCAAAGCCTTGGTTCTCCGGCAAGGCAATGACCTGTGCCTGCGGCAGCTGACTGTGCACCTGCACCACGGTGTCATCGGCGCTGCCGTTGTCGACCACGATGACATGGGGCCAGCCCCTGAGCTGACGTGACAGATCCGGCACACAGTGCGCACTGTTGTAGGTGACGATCACTGCCGTGATCTGTGCCAAAGCAGGACAGCGCTCCAAAAGAGCGCTGTCCTGCAGTTCGTTCGTCGTCGCAATAGAGCTGGTCATGCAAATTACTCAATGCCCACCGGCAAACACTTCCCCAGCCTTGAGCTTGTAGACCGTGCCGCAGTAGGGGCACTTGCCTTCGCCGTGGTGGGCCACATCGATATAGACCTTGGGGTGGCCATTCCACAGCTTCATGTTTGCCTTGGGGCTGGGGCAGTAGACGCCGCCTTGCTGGTTCAGGTCTTTGGCAGTCAGTTCGACGATGGCAGTGGTACTCATGGTGGGTGTCTCTCTCACAGGTGGAAGGCAGCCTGTGCGTGCAGGCTGCTTGCAGTTCAAATCTGAATAAAAAGCTGGCCCGGAGCCAGCCTTCCGTCTGTGAGGGATTCTAAAGCTTAGCTTGCCATCGTCGGTGACTGAGGTGCCTGGGTTTCAGATTTCTGCGGACGCACCAGCGTCCACTTGACCAGGCGACCGTTCACGAACTCGCAGGTCACGTGTGAATCCGTGCCATCGGTCCAGCGGTAGATCTCTGGCTCCTGCCCCTCTTCGGACAGGCGCTCACCCAGCGAGCGGGTCAGGGCCACCACATGCATCAGGTTGACCTTGGGCTTTAGCTTGGCGTTGAGCATCACGGCGCTGCCGACATAGCCGATGGGGCGCTCCGCCGCGCGGCGCATCACGGTCATCAGCCGCGTGAAGTGCAGCAGCAGCCACATGAGAATACCGCCGCCCACGGCGGCGACGCCCTTCCAGCCCAGCGAGTCATAGGCCAGGTACAGCAGGGCCAGCAGGCCCAGGGGGATCATTACGTTGCGCGCATTCATGCTGTCATTCTCTTATGGGAGAAGGCTGCCTGTTTTGTGGGCAGTGCGTATCCCACAGCCAGCCGGACTAAAAGCCGCTCACGCTGCCCAGTCAACCGCAGGTTGACGTTGGAGACGAGGCGCGAAGCCGCAGGCAGTACAACACGTACGACAAGGCTGAGCAACGACGTACCCAGGGTTGCGGAGCGAGTCTAATCCAGCCCACGCGCCACCTGCATGGCCTCATCCACACGCTCGACCGCATGGATGGTCAGCCCCGCAATCGGCTTCTTGGGTGCATTGGCCTTGGGCACGATGGCCACGGTAAAGCCGAGCTTGGCAGCTTCCTTGAGGCGGTCCTGCCCGCGCGGCGCAGGGCGTACTTCGCCTGCCAGACCCACTTCACCAAAGGCCACAAAGCCCCTGGGCAATGCCTTGCCGCGCAGGCTGGAGGTGATGGACAGCATCACCGCCAGGTCAGCGGCAGGCTCGCCAATGCGCACGCCGCCTACGGCGTTGACGAACACATCCTGATCCGCACAGGCCACGCCTGCATGGCGGTTGAGCACGGCCAGCAGCATGGCCAGGCGATCGCGGTCCAGACCCACAGACAGGCGGCGCGGCGCGGGGCCAGCGCTGTCCACCAGTGCCTGGATTTCCACCAGCAGCGGACGCGTACCTTCCAGCGTGACCATTACGCAGCTGCCGGGTACGGGCTCGGTGTGCTGACTCAGAAAGATAGCGCTGGGGTTGCTCACGCCTTTGAGGCCCTTTTCGGTCATGGCGAACACGCCGATTTCGTTCACCGCGCCAAAGCGGTTCTTGATGGCGCGGATCAGCCGGTGCGGGCTGTGCGTGTCGCCCTCGAAGTACAGCACGGTGTCCACCATGTGTTCCAGCACGCGGGGGCCAGCCAGCGCACCTTCCTTGGTGACGTGGCCGACCAGAATCACCGTAATACCCGTGCTCTTGGCCATGCGCGTCAGATGCGCGGCGCATTCGCGCACCTGGGCCACCGAGCCGGGCGCGCTGCTGAGCTGGTCGGAGTACATGGTCTGGATGGAGTCAATCACCACCACCGCAGGCTGCACGGCGTCCACCGTGGCGAGGATTTTTTCCAGCTGAATTTCTGCCAGCAGGTTGACCAGGCTGCCATCAATGCCCAGCCGGCGCGAACGCAGCGCGACCTGGGAGCCGCTTTCTTCACCGGTCACATACAGCGTGGGCAAGCCTGCGCGCTGCAGCGCATCCATGGCCTGCAGCAGCAGCGTGGATTTGCCGATGCCGGGGTCGCCGCCAATGAGCACCACACCGCCTTCGACCACGCCGCCGCCAAGCACGCGGTCCAGCTCCTCAATACCGCTGGGCGTACGTGCCACATCCTGCGCTTCAATGGCGTGCAATGGGGTGACGGGCTGGGCGTTGGCCATGCCCGCATAGCCCTGTGGTGCGCTGAGGCGGTTCTTGCCGCCAGACGCCGCCTCCGGCACGCTTTCGATCAGGCTGTTCCAGGCGCCGCAGCTGGGGCACTTGCCCAGCCAGCGCGGCGAGGTGCCGCCACATTCATTGCAGGTGTAGATGGTTTTCTCTTTGGCCATGGCGTGACTATATCGGCGCAGCCTGGCTGGCTGCTGCGAGCACCTGCAATGGCCGTGGAGGCATCTATCAAAAGCAGAGCGCCTAGCGCTTGTATTGACTGGTTTTCAGATACAAAAGTATCTGAAAACCTTATCAATCCAGCGCAAGCAGCTCTCTTTTTTTATTTGCGCGGCGTTGCTTCTTCGTCATTCACCATGGGCACGCGTGCTGCCACTGCACACATCAGCTCATAGCCCACAGTGCCTGCGGCGGCAGCCACTTCGTCGATCGACAGCATGGCGCCGGTCCTGGGCGACTTGCCCCACAGCACGACCTCGCTGCCCAGACCCGCGCCGGGCACGGGTGTGAGGTCTACGCACAGCATGTCCATGCTCACACGGCCCAGCAGACGCGTGCGCACGCCGTTGACCAGCACCGGCGTATCGGTGCCGCACAGGCGCGGATAGCCGTCGGCATAGCCGCAGGACACCACACCAATGTGCATGGGGCCGGTGGCGGTAAAGGTGGAGCCATAGCCCACGGTGTCACCGGCCTGCAGCTGCTGCGTGCCAATCACCTGGGCGCTGAGCGTCATGGCGGGCTGCAGGTTCCAGTCCTGCGCGGTGTGTGCAGGATAGTCGGGCGAGCTGCCAAACAGCACGATGCCAGGGCGCACCCAGTCGCCGCGCAGGTGTTCGTCCGAGGCTTCCAGCAGCGATGCCGCGCTGTTGCACAGCGTGCGCTCGCCGGGCAGATCGTGCGTAGCACGCTCAAACACCGCACGCTGGTGGGCCGTGCCACGGGGACCATCGGCATCGCTGAAGTGGGTGATGAAGGAGATTTCCTCCACCTGCGTCAGCGCATTGAGGCGCGCATAGGCACTGCGAAAGCGCTCGGGCGTGAAGCCCAGGCGGTTCATGCCACTGTTCATCTTGAGGAACACGCGGTGTGGCACCTGGGTCTTGTGCGCAGCCAGCCAGTCGATCTGGCGGTCGCAGTGCACGGTGTGCCACAGGCCCAGGCGGGAGCACATCTCCAAATCGCGCGGCTCAAACACGCCTTCAATCAGCAGGATGGGGCCACGCCAGTCCATGGCGCGCAGGCGCTGTGCTTCCGCAATTTCCAGCACCGCAAAACCATCGGCGGCGCGCAGCCCGGCAAAGGCATGTTCCAGCCCGTGGCCGTAGGCATTGGCCTTGACCATGCACATCAGCTTGGCGTCCGGGGCCGCCTTGCGCACTTGCTCGAGGTTGTGACGTAACGCTTGAGGGTGGATGGTGGCAAGAATCGGACGGGGCATGTCAAAGCAATCAAAACGGGGCAGATGGCACATTCTGGCACTGCCAGCGCAGGATGTAAGCGAACTCCGCAGGCAATACTGCGTGCAGCATTGGCATACAGCCGCAAATCCGGAAGATGCATTCGGTTTATGAAAGTTCGGTCCGTACACCCCGTGATATAACCGACCGTCATTTTGCCAACAGTCCCATCTTGTCCACGCACTGGCCCTTGCTGCCGTGGACATGCCCCGAATTTTCATGAAGCGCGGTTTCTACACCATCATGTCGGCGCAGTTTTTTAGCTCGCTGGCCGATAACGCACTGTTTGTGACAGCGGTTGAACTGCTACGCACCGGCGGTGCCCCAGATTGGCAAAGTGCCGCTCTGGTTCCCATGTTCGCGCTGTTTTACGTGCTGCTTGCGCCTTTTGTGGGTGCGTTTGCGGACGCGCTGCCCAAGGGGCGCGTCATGTTCATCAGCAATGCCATCAAGGTCGTGGGCTGTCTGCTCATGCTCTTTGGCCACCACCCGCTGCTGGCCTACGCCGTGGTGGGCCTGGGCGCGGCGGCCTACTCCCCCGCCAAGTACGGCATTCTGACGGAGCTGCTGCCCCCTTCCCAGCTGGTCAAGGCCAATGGCTGGATTGAGGGCCTGACCATCACCTCCATCATCCTGGGCGTGCTGCTCGGCGGTCAGCTGGTGGCACCCGCCATTGCCGGGCCACTGCTGGCTCTGGGCATTCCCGGCGTAGACAACGCCGCCGAAGCAGCCATTGGCGTGCTGATTTTTGTCTATGCACTGGCGGCCGCCTTCAACCTGCGCATCCCCCGCACCAAGGCAGCCCTGATGCCGCTGCGCCAGAACCACAGCAAGGGGCTGGTGCGCAGCACCATGGCTTTGCTACCCGACTTCTGGGACTGCAACCGCCGCCTGTGGAAGGACAAGCTGGGCCAGATCTCGCTGTCCACCACCACCCTGTTCTGGGGCGTATCCGGCAATCTGCGCTACATCGTGCTGGCATGGGCTGCGGTGGCTCTGGGCTACGGCACCACGCAGGCTTCTGCGCTGGTGGGCGTGGTCGCGATTGGCACGGCCGTAGGCGCTGTGCTGGCCTCCATGCGCATGCGCCTGCAGCACGCCACGCGCGTGATTCCCATGGGCATTGCCATGGGCCTGCTGGTGATCTGCATGAACTTCATCGGCCACCTGTGGATTGCCGTGCCATTTCTGATCGTGCTCGGCGGTCTGGGCGGCTATCTGGTCGTACCCATGAACGCACTGCTGCAGCACCGTGGCCACAGCCTCATGGGTGCCGGCCGCTCGATTGCCGTACAGAACTTCAATGAACAGGCCTGCATTCTGGGTCTGGGTCTGCTGTACAGCCTGGCCACCATGTGGGGCATGTCGGCCTATGGTGCCATCACCTGCTTTGGCCTGATGGTTGCAGCTACCATGTGGCTGATTGGCCGCTGGTACCGCTACAACTGCCGCCACCACGGCCATGAGGTACGACAGCTGCTGCAGATTGCGCGCCGCGACCATCACTGAGACTTGCCCATACCAGCCAGAACATCCACCATCTTTTCATAGCATCCGGCGCAGTCAATCTCTGCGCCGGAGCTGTTTTTGACATGCCATCAGCTCTGCCGTATCTCTGTCTGCTTTTCAACGCCATGGTCTGGGGCCTGGCCTGGTGGCCGTTTCAGACCATGCATGGGCAAGGTCTGGTTGCACCCTGGGCCACGAGCATGATTTACGGCCTGCTCTCCCTGGTCACCGTGCTGTGCATCCGCAGCAGCTGGCAGGGCTTTACCGCCCATCGCGTGCTGTGGCTGCTGGCGCTGTCTTCGGGGCTGACCAATGTGTCCTTCAACATGGCGGCATCGACGGGCGATGTGGTGCGCGTCATCCTGCTGTTCTATCTCATGCCCGCCTGGACGGTCCTGCTGGCCTGGCGTTTTCTGGGCGAGCGCCCCACGGCAGCCGGTCTGCTGCGGCTGGTGCTGGCCTTCAGCGGCATGGCACTGGTCATCGTGCCGCAAGGCGCTACCTGGCAAAGCCTGACCGCAGGCATCGGTCTGCCCGAGTATCTGGCCATCTTTGGCGGCTTTTGCTTTGCCTGCACCAATGTGATCCTGCGCCGCAGCTTTCACACGCCCAGCATGTCGCGCGTGCTGGCCATGTTTGTAGGCTGCATGGTGGTCGGCCTGATCACTGCGGGTACAGGCTATGGCCTGGGCCAGTTTCCAGCCATTCCGGCACCGAATGCGGTGTGGATCAGCTGCCTGCTGGGCATGGCGGTGCTGGTGGCCGTGGGCTCCTGGGCGCTGCAGTTTGGGGCGGCGCGCGTGCCCACCAGCACCACCTCGCTGATCATGCTCTCGGAAGTGCTGTTTGCCAGCTGCTCGGCATGGCTGCTGGGCGCTACACAGCTGACGCCGCGCATGCTGCTGGGCGGCGTCTTCATCATTGGCG
The DNA here is from genome assembly GCF_002056725.1 of Comamonas kerstersii. Classification (NCBI taxonomy): domain Bacteria; kingdom Pseudomonadati; phylum Pseudomonadota; class Betaproteobacteria; order Burkholderiales; family Comamonadaceae; genus Comamonas; species Comamonas kerstersii. The sequence goes on from NZ_CP020121.1 coordinate 1,096,325, forward strand.
GCGCGCTGCTGGCGGTGCTGCAAAAGCAGCGTTAGGCCATCTACAGATACCACAAAGCCCGTGCAGTGGGACTGCACGGGCTTTGCGATGGCTGACTCCGTTTTTACTTGGCTGGTGCGGCTTCCTGCACCACAGGCGCAGCATCTGCTGCCTTGGCCTGATGGTTGGTATACAGGCCATAAGCCACTGCAGCCACCAGCATCACTGCCGACAGCACCAGCGCCAGACTGCCGCTTTCCAGAACCGATAACAATCCTCTGTGCATAAAGAGCTCCTGTATGGGTTGTACGCCGTACAGACAGCAAATCTAGCGCAGAAGCCTTGCCTGCTCAATGCTGGCTTGCCTTTACCGCAAGGCCAGTGTCATTGTGCTGTTCTGCTCCAGATGGAAAGCCCCCATGAGGTCATGCAGGCGCGTAGCCTCGGCCTCCAGCTGAGCTGCTGCCGCCGCCACCTCATCCACCAGCGCCATGTTCTGCTGGGTCACCTGCTCCATTTGCTTGGTGGACTGTGTCACGCTGGACAGGCCACGCGCCTGCTCCTGCGAGGCGGAGGCGATGGACTGCATCAGGTCAGACACGCGCTGCACGGCCTGCACGATGTCCTGCATGGTGGCACCGGCCTGCTCCACATGCTGTGCGCCGTTGGACACACGGGCGTTGGACTCCTGAATCAGATCGCGAATCTCGCGTGCCGCTGCACCGGAGCGCTGCGCGATCGACTGCATATGCTCCACCACCTGCGTCATCAGCTCTCCACCCTGGCGCGCCACATCGGTGGCATTGCTCGACAGGCTGCTGGCCATGTGTGCGGTTTCTGCGTTCTGCTGCACCGAGGTGGCCAGCTCTTCCATGCTGGAGGCCGAGTGCTCCAGCGCTGCCACCTCGGTCTCGGTGCGCTGCGCCAGATCCTGGTTGCCCCGTGCAATCGATCCAGCATTGGCATGAATGGCGTTCACAGAGGTGCGTACATCACGGAACGCTGTGTGCAGGCGCTCCAGAAAGCGGTTGAGCTGCTCACACATGCGGCCAATTTCTGCCTTGTCCGTCGTCTGCAGGCGCGTGGCCAGGTTCAGCTGTGCCTGCACACGCGCTGCCACGGACTGCAACTGTGCAGGCAGCTCATAGCGCTGCACGCGCTCCTGCTGGTCGGCACTGGTCAGGGCCGACTGCAGCAGCAGCACCACCATCAGCACGGTCACGCACAGCGCAAGAGCCGCCGCCAGAAAGAAGCGGCTGCGCAAAGACCACGACTGCCATCCCCCCCGGCCAGGCACAGGACCTGCCGTCTGCATGCTGCTTGTCCACCCCATAACCACCCTCGCAGAACGTATCAATCTGTATCTACAAGAAATTCTAGGGAGACCCGGCGGCCAGCTGTCGCCTGTGTTTGCGGCATGAAGACTTCGCCAAATACGAGTAAATGCCAGGCCTTTGCAACAGCAAGAGTGAGCACCAACAAGCAGGCATTGACACCGCAATTTCTTGATGCACATCGAGAAAGAACAGCTGCATTCCGCCTGTGCGACACTGCGCTTTTGTCGCTTTCCCAGAAAAGACGCCGCCATGCCCAGCTTCTACGATTTCCAGGCCACCTCCATCGACGGACAGACCGTGCCCCTGTCGCAATACCGTGGGCAGGTCGTGCTGGTGGTCAACACCGCCAGTGCCTGTGGCTTCACCCCGCAGCTGCAAGGCCTGCAGGAACTGCACACCCGCTATGCCAGTCAGGGGCTGGTGATTCTGGGCTTTCCCTGCAACCAGTTTGGCCAGCAGGACAAGGGCAGCAACAGCGAAATTGCCAGCTTCTGCCAGCGCAACTATGGTGTGGAGTTTGCAATGATGGCCAAGGTCGATGTCAACGGCAGCAGCGCCCATCCGCTGTTCACCTGGCTCAAGGCGCAAGCGCCGGGTGTGCTGGGCACGCAAATGATCAAGTGGAACTTCACCAAGTTTCTGGTCGGCCGCAGCGGCCAGGTGCTGCACCGCTACGCTCCTACCGACAAACCGCAAAGCATGGCTGCAGACATTGAAGCTGCACTGCAGCAGCAGGCATAAAAAAGGAGCCTTGCAGGCTCCTCTTCAGCATGCTTCTGGCTTATGCCGCACGCAGCTGCTTGGCACGCTGCAGCTGGCGAATCACCAGGCGTGCATCCATGCCATACATGTCGGCAAAGGCACGCACATCACCCGAGCCGCTGGCCACATAGGCACGCTCCACGGCTTCGGCCTTGGCATCTTGCTCGGCCACTTCGTTCAGCGCTTCTTCCAGCGCCGTCTGGGTGGCCGCATCACGCACCTGCACCACAGCCATATAGGCTTCGCGGCTCAGGCCAGATCGCACAAAGGCCTGACCAATGCGGTGACGCAGCTTGGCCTGCAGATCTTCGCCATCGCGCGGCTTCTTGCGCTTGAACACCCCCACCACGGCGTGAAACACGTGCTCGGGCGCAATGGGCTCGACCTCATTGCCCTGCAGGTCATAACGCGCCGTGCCATTGGCCACGGCCAGCAGGTAGCGCGTAGAGCGTGTGTGGATGGCCAGCGCTTCCTTGAGCCCGGCCTTGTCCAGCACTTCGCCATGTGCGGCCAGCAGGTCCTGGTAGATGCCGCGCTTCAGGGGCAGTGCATTGGCGCCAAACAGCGCTGGATAGAGCTGCGCCAGCTGTGCCAGCACAGGGTGCACTTCACGTACGGGACGCGAAGCCGCAGGCGTTGCAGGCTTGCGAGGATGGCTGCCGCGGCGCGGCTGACGACGCGTTGGCTCGGCAGCTGCAGGCGCAGCATGTTCAACGGAAGAGGACACAGTTTCGGTCATGGGCAGGACGCCATTGCAAAAATCAAACCCGCGATGATGCCAGCATTGCGGGCCAAGTGTGAAGCCCGGGCTCGTTCACACCATGCGCGGCATTGGCTCCGCACCCAGGCAAATGCAGGCAAAGCGCCTGTTCATGCGGCTTTGCGCAGCGCGTCATCCAGCACTTCCACCCAGTGGCGTACCGGGATATCCGTGCCACTTTGCAGGTGGACGATGCAGCCAATATTGGCCGAAAGAATCGCTGCAGGCTGTACCGCCACCTCCTGCAGCGCCCGCAGCTTGCGCTCGCGCAGCGTATGGGCAATCTCTGGCTGCAGGACCGAGTATGTGCCTGCCGAGCCACAGCACAGGTGCGACTCGGTGCGTGCAGTGACGAGCTGAAAGCCCAGCTGGCGCAGACCAGCCTCCACCGTGCCCTTGAGCTTTTGCCCATGCTGCAGCGTGCAGGGCGGATGGTAGGCCATGGGCTGGCTGTCTACCTGCAATTTGCCCTCCAGCTGCTCGACCAGTTCAGGCAGCAGGGCTGGCAGCAGTTCGCTCAAGTCTCTGGTCAGCACGCTGATGCGTGCTGCCTTGTCTGCGTACGCAGGCTCATGGCGCAGGATGTGCGCCCAGTCCTTGATCATCACGCCGCAGCCTGAGGCATTGCTCACAATGGCTTCCACCTCGCCCGCCTCCACCGCTGGCCACCAGGCATCGATATGGGCGCGGATCTGCACCTTGGCCCCGTCCTGGTCATTGAGGTGGAACTTCACCGCCCCACAGCACTGGCTGCCTTGCACCACCACGCTCTGGATGCCCACGGCATCGAGCACACGTGCTGTGGCGTAGTTGATATTGGGCAGCATGGCAGGCTGCACGCAGCCCAGATGCAGCAGCACCTTGCGGGCGTGCTCGCGCGTGGGCCACACACCATGCTCCGTCTTTGGCGGCACCTTGGCGCGAATGTGCGCGGGCAGCAGGCTGCGCACCTGCTGGCCCAGCTTCATGGCTGGAGCAAACAGGGGCGATGTCAGGCCTTCTTTCAGGGCCCAGCGCTGGAGGCGTTCGCCCATGGGGCGCGGCACCTGTGCCTCCACCACTTTGCGACCAATGTCCACCAGATGCCCGTACTGCACACCGCTGGGGCAAGTGGATTCGCAGTTGCGGCAAGTCAGGCAGCGGTCCAGGTGCTGCTGCGTGGCACGCGTTGGTGCTGCACCTTCCAGCACCTGCTTGATCAGGTAGATACGGCCACGCGGTCCGTCCAGCTCATCGCCCAGCGTCTGGTAGGTCGGGCAGGTAGCGGTGCAGAAGCCACAGTGCACACATTTGCGCAGAATGGCTTCGGCCTCCTGCCCTTCAGGCGTATCACGGTAAACCGGCGCGAGCTTAGTTTGCATGGGCTTGTCTCGTTATCGTTTTAGGTTGCACGGGAAGCAAAGTAATGCCGCAGCTTGCGGCCATCCGCCCACAGTGGCGGCAGGGAAACCAGCATCAGCAGCAAGGCCAGCGGCACCACACAGACAAAGCCCCATTGCTTGAAGCCCAGCGCCCCGGCAATACCGCCCACAAAAAACATGCCCAGCAGTCCGGAAAAAAGGCGTACTTTGGACCAGTTGGCCCGCACCTTCTGCTGCTGCACGCCTGCCAGCCGGTTCCAGAACAGCATCTTGCCCAGCTCAATGCCCAGATCCGTCACCACGCCCGTCATGTGCGTGGTGCGGATGGTGGCGTTGGACATCTTGGTCAGCGTGGCGTTCTGCACGCCCATCATGAAGGACAGCAGCAGCACCGTCATGGGCACGGCGAACAGCGTCTTCCAGTTCATGGTGACAGAGCCCACCAGACCGAAGAGCAGCATGAGCAAAGCCACCAGCAGCAGCGGCAGAGCATAGGTGCTGCGCAGGCCCAGCAGCCGCGCCCAGTTGACCAGCATGGCCGAGACTGCGGCCCCAGCGGTGAACGCCAGCAGCGCCCCCAGCGCGGCCAGCACCAGCGCGGTATTGCCCAGCACCAGATGGTCCGCCAGCATGGACATGAAACCCGTCATGTGCGAGGTGTACAGCTCCAGCACCGTAAAGCCCCCCGCATTGATGGCTCCGGCGTTGAACGCCATCAGATAGCCCAGCGCCCGGTTGGTGGAGCTGGTACGGTGAAAATCTGCCAGGTGACGCAACCTTCGCATAGCGGTCTATGTCACTCCACCGTTCGGCCGGGGTTGAAGATACCGGCAGGGTCAAATGCCTGTTTGAGCTGCGCATGGATGCGCTGCAGAGCTGCGTTTTTCACGTCAAATAGGGGCTCAGCGCTCATCTGGTCTGCAATTTCTGCTCTGAAAAGCGTTGCGCTCCCACCCACTGACTGCGCCCAGGCCTTGAGCTGTGGCCCCATGCTGCGCGGAGCATGCACCCAGCGCAGCGCCCCATGCCACTCCACCAGCGGCGGTGCAATCCCTGCTGGCAGGGGCTGCACGGGCGCCGTTGGCGGCACAGACAGGCGCCACAGGCAGTCGCCCAGCCGTGGCTGCTGAAACCAGGGCAGCTGCTGTTCGCGGCACGCTATCCAGTCGATAGCTGCCTGCGCAGATTCCATGCGCTCTCCACCCATTTTCTGGCATGCAGCTTCCACGGCTGCAGCAGCACCACGCAAGCGCACATACAGCATGCCTGCAGCGCCCTCTTCCAGCCAGCGGCTGGCGTTCAGTGGCAAGGGCTGGCCACCCCACTGGTTCAGGCGTTGCAGGGCATCGGCCTGGCTGATACCCGCAAAGCGCAGTGTGGCTTCGGCAGGCGCTACGGGCAGCACCTTGAGGCTGACTTCGGTGATCACCCCCAGCGTGCCCCAGCTGCCTGCCATCAGACGCGAGACGTCATAGCCCGCCACATTCTTCATCACGGTGCCGCCAAAGCGCAGCAGCTCTGCCTTGCCGTTGATGATCTCCACACCCAGCACAAAGTCACGCACCGCGCCCACGCCGGCACGTGCCGGGCCACTCCAGCCAGCGGCCACCATGCCGCCCACGGTTGCCACATCGCCTTGCGCCGTCGCAAAGTGTGGTGGCTCAAACGCCAGGCACTGTCCACGCTCAGCCAGCGCGGCTTCCAGTTCATGCAAGGGTGTGCCTGCACGCACGGTGACCACCAGCTCACTCGGTTCATAGCTGACGATGCCTTGCAGCGCACGCATATCCAGCACATCGCCTTGCAGGCGCATGCCATGAAAGTCTTTGCTGCCGCCACCGCGAATCCGCAGGGGGGCAGCATCGCCAACAGCAGCGCGTACGCGCTCGAGCATCTGGTGAAGGGAGGAATCCATGGCGCTCAATCCTACTTGTCTCTGGCAATTGGAGGGTGTGTGTCGTTGTGATTTTTTTGAATGGTACTTGTGAAAACCAAGCCCGCCCTTCCATGTCGCACTGCCTGACAGCAGTGTGCAGGCATAAAAAAAGCCGCCCCGAAGGGCGGCCACACTACACGTAGATGGGAACAGAGATTCCAGACCGTCTTTTAACGGTTGTAGGCAGATTCGCCGTGGGTGGTGATGTCCAGACCTTCGCGCTCTGCATCTTCGGAGACACGCAGACCCACCAGGATGTCGGCCACCTTGTAGCAGATGAAGGAGACCACACCGCACCAGACGATGGTGATGATCACGCTCTTGAACTGCACCCAGACTTGAGAGGCCATGTTGTAGCCCTCGGGCTCGACACCACCCAGGCTGGCAGCGCAGAACACACCGGTCAGGATGGCGCCCAGGATGCCGCCCACACCGTGCACGCCGAACACGTCGCACACGTCGTCCACCTTCAGCATGCGCTTCAGGCCAGACACACCCCACAGGCACAGAGGGCCAGCGATCAGACCCATGACGATGGAACCCATGGGGCCCACAAAGCCAGCTGCGGGAGTGATGGTCACCAGACCGCCCACGGCACCGGAGACCACGCCCAGCATGGAAGCCTTGCCCTTGTGCATGGTCTCAGCCACCATCCACGCCACAGCAGCAGCGCCCGTTGCCAGGATGGTGTTGATGAAGGCCAGACCAGCGCCGCCGTTGGCAGCACCTGCGGAACCGGCGTTAAAGCCGAACCAGCCCACCCACAGCAGGGCACCACCGACCATGGTCAGGGTCAGGCTGTGTGGAGGCAGGGCTTCCTTGCCAAAGCCCAGGCGCTTGCCCACCATGTAGGCACCCACCAGACCGGCCACAGCGGCGTTGATGTGCACCACGGTACCACCGGCAAAGTCCAGCGCACCGTCTTCTGCCATCAGGCCACCGCCCCACACCATGTGGGCCATGGGGATGTAGCTGAAGGTGAACCACAGCACGGAGAAGATCATCACGGCCGAGAACTTGATGCGTTCTGCAAAGGCACCCACGATCAGCGCCACGGTGATGGCCGCGAAGGTGGACTGGAAGGCCACGAAGACGAACTCAGGAATCGTGCTCAGCGCAGACGATACGGTGTCAGGCGTGATGCCAGACAGGAACAGCTTGCTGAAGTCACCGTAGAACTTGCCTTCGCCACCGAAGGTCAGCGAGAAGCCGTAGACGGCCCACAGTACGGTGATCAGCGAGAAGATGGTGAACACCTGTGCCAGCACGGACAGCATGTTCTTGGAGCGCACCAGGCCGCCGTAGAACAGTGCCAGGCCGGGGATGATCATCAGAATCACCAGCATGGTGGAGGTCAGCATCCAGGCGGTGTCGCCGGAATCGATCGTGGCAGCAGCAGTTTCTACCGCCGAAGTCACCTGTGCAGCGGCCTCAACAACAGGTGCGGCTTCTTGGGCCAGAGCACCTGTGGCAGCGCCCAGCAGGCCCAGGCCAACAGACAGTGCAGGAAGCGTTTTCTTCATGTCAGTCTCTCGCATAAATGGTTGCTTTACAGGGCGTCCTTGCCGGTCTCACCGGTGCGAATACGCACGACCTGTTCGAGGTCGAAAACAAAAATCTTGCCGTCGCCGATCTTGCCGGTGCGTGCCGCGCCTTCGATGGCTTCGATCACCTGCTCCAGCACGGCGTCATCCACAGCGGCTTCCAGCTTCACCTTGGGCAGGAAGTCCACCACGTACTCCGCGCCGCGATACAGCTCGGTATGGCCTTTCTGACGACCAAAGCCTTTCACTTCGGTCACTGTGATGCCCTGTACGCCAAGCTGCGAGAGTGCTTCGCGCACCTCGTCGAGCTTGAAGGGCTTGATGATGGCTGACACCATTTTCATGAGACGTTCCTCCGGGAAGCGGGCAGTTGTAAAAAGTGTTGTGACAAGCCCTTTAAGCAGGGAGCGTGCCAACCAGCGGACTTGCCTGTGCAGGCTGCGCCCAACACCATGAGGGCTACCGTTTATCCCCAGTAACGCACCAAAGCAGTGCACCACGGATGTGCCAGCACGGCACCCCCACCGCACCGATTTAGGGAGGAAAAGTCGCTATGTCTCTGGCGTGTGTACAAAGCCGCGCCTTGATGGGTCTGCAGGCCCCGCAGGTCACTGTGGAAGTGCATCTGGCCAATGGATTGCCAGCCCTCAACCTGGTCGGCCTGGCCGACCTGGAAGTGCGCGAAGCCCGAGAGCGCGTGCGCTGTGCGATTGCCAACAGCGGCCTGGAATACCCCGGCAACAAGCGCATCACGGTGAACCTGGCCCCCGCCGACCTACCCAAGGATTCCGGCCGCTTTGACCTGCCGATTGCGCTGGGCATCCTTGCCGCCAGCGGCCAGATTGATGCACGCAAGCTCCAGGGCTGGGAATTTGCCGGAGAGCTGTCGCTGTCCGGCGAGCTGCGCCCGGTGCGCGGCGCGCTGGCTACGGCACTGGCCATGGGCACGCAGGAACCACCGCTGCGCTTTGTGCTGCCCACGGAGAGTGCGCGCGAAGCCGCCTGGGCCACGCAGATCGAGGTCTATGGTGCACAGCATTTGCTCGATGTGGTGCAGCAATTGCTGCCAGACAGCGCAAGGGACGCACCACCGTCCACCGGCTGGCAACGTATGCAGCCGCAGGCTGCCCAGCATGTGCCGGACATGCTGGACATGGCCGATGTCAAAGGCCAGCTGCAGGCCCGACGCGCGCTGGAAATTGCCGCCGCTGGCGCGCACGGCCTGCTGCTGGTGGGCCCGCCTGGCAGTGGCAAATCCATGCTGGCGCAGCGCTTTGCCGGACTGCTGCCGCCCATGACGTCTACCGAAGCACTGGAGAGCGCAGCCATTGCCAGTCTGGGCGGACGCTTTGCCCCTGAGCGCTGGGGCCAGCGCCCCACGGGCAGCCCGCACCATACGGCCAGTGCCGTGGCACTGGTCGGGGGTGGCTCACCGCCCAAGCCTGGCGAGATTTCCTATGCCCACCACGGCGTGCTGTTTCTGGATGAGTTTCCCGAGTTCAGCCGCAGCGCACTCGAAGCCCTGCGCGAGCCGCTGGAGACCGGGCGCATCACCATTGCCCGTGCGGCCCACAGCACCACCTTCCCCGCCCGCTTTCAATTGATTGCGGCCATGAACCCCTGCCCCTGTGGCTTCTGGGGCAGCACGCAGCGCAGCTGCCGCTGCACGCCCGAGCAGGTGGCACGTTATCAAGCCAAGCTCAGCGGCCCATTGCTCGACCGCATTGATCTGCATGTGGAAGTGCCTGCCCTGCCTGCACAGGAGCTGCTGGCCCAGACTGCGGGTGAACCCAGCGCTGCCATCCGCGCCCGGGTGCTGCAGGCGCGTGAGCGTGCGCTGCAGCGCCAGCAATGCCCCAACCAGATGCTGCAGGGCGAAGCGCTGGATCAGCATGTGCAGCTCGATGCCGCCGCCACCGAGCTGCTGCGCAAGGCGGCGGACAAACTGGGGTGGAGTGCCCGCGCCACCCACCGCGCGCTGCGTGTGGCGCGCACGATTGCGGATCTGGCAGGCAGTGAACGCATTGCCAGCGCCCATGTGGCCGAAGCCATGCAGTACCGCCGGGCACTGCTGCGTCAGACGGGCTGAAGTTCCGTCTGTACCAGCTTGCCCACCAGCGCATGCAGCTGCGGCGACCAGGCCACTTGCTCCGGCGCTACCAGCCAGGTATCAATCACGGCAATCTCGCTGCGCAGCGGCTGCGGCAGCTGCAGGCAATGCACGGCAAAGCGGGGCAGCTGGGTCTGCATCAGCGCATGCGGCATGAGCGCAAAGCCCATGCCTGCGGCCACGCAGCCCAGAATGGCGTCCAGCGAGCCCATCTCCATGATGCGTGCGCCCGTAATGCCCTGGCTGGCCAGCAGCAGCTCAATACGCTGGCGGTAGCTGCAGCTCTGGCGAAAGGCCAGAAACGGGGTGCGCAGCAGCACTTCCGGCGCAGGCAGCTGCTGCAGCGGCGTGCGGCTGACCAAGACCAGCTCCTCCTGAAACACCGCATGCGACCACCAGCGCGGGTGCGGCGGCTGGCCCGCTACAAAAGCGCAATCCAGCTGCCCCTGCTGCAGCTCTTCCAGCAGTGCGCCGGAGGGCCCGGTGCGCAGCTGCAAGTCAATGTCCGGGCAGTCCTGATACAGCTGCGCCAGCACGCTGGGCAGGCGCAGGGCGGCCGTGCTTTCCATGGCCCCAATGCGCAGACGGCCCGATGGCGGCGCCTCCCCGGCAAACAGGGCGCAGGCTGCATCATGGGCTTGCAGCAGGCGTTGGGCATGCGGCAGCAGGGTGTGGCCTGCAGGCGTCAGCCGCACCGGCGTGCTGCTGCGCGCTATCAGCTGCACCTGCAGCTCGTCCTCAAGCTTTTTGATGTGGGCCGTGACATTGGACTGCACCGTGTGCAGGCGCTGGGCTGCCGCACCAAAACTGCCGGTGCTGCTGACGGCTTCAAAGATGCGCAGAGATTTGAGCTGCATGTTGATCACAAAACAAGATGATGAACTTCATTTTGAATCATTGGACATGATGCACACAAGGGCTTAATCTGCCAGCATTCACCATAGACCACCATCGTGATCCAGCGCTCTGAACTCCCTCTTTTTCTGACCGGCTTTCTCGCCACCCTCAGCGGCGTGGGCCTGGCCCGTTTTGCCTATACCGCCCTCATGCCGCAGATGGTGCTGGCGGGCTGGTTCAGCGGTGAGCAGGTGGCCTATCTGGGCGCTGCCAATCTGCTGGGCTATCTGATCGGGGCGCTGGCGGCTGCGCCGCTGGCCGATCGGCTGGGTGGCGTGCGCGCCTTGGTGCTGTGCTGGATCGCCGTGGCACTGAGCTTTGCGGCCTGCTGCATCGCCCAGCCCATGGCCGTGTTTTTTGTGTGGCGGCTGGTGTCCGGCATTGCCGGGGCTGCACTCATGGTGCTGGGGCCATCGATGGCCATGGCCGCCACACCGCAGCCACGCCGCGCAGCACTGGGCCCCATGATGTTTTCCGGCATTGGCGTGGGCGCCCTGCTCTCGGCCACGCTGGTGCCCAGCCTGGCGCAGCACAGCCTGAGCGCTGTATGGCTGGGCTTGGGTGCCATCTGCGTGCTGGCACTGTGGCTGGGCTGGCGCAGCGCCCGCGCACTGCCTGCCCCTGCGCCGATCACGGTAGTCCCCGGTGCTACGCCCAGCCCTGCACCCGTCGCCACGCTCTGGACGCTGCCGGTGGTGCTGGTGTTTCTGGCCTACACCACCGACGCATTTGGCTTTGTGCCCCACACCGTGTTCTGGGTGGACTATCTGGCGCGTGAGCTGCAGCTGGGCACGGCCTATGGCGCCACGCAATGGGCCTTTTTTGGCCTCGGTGCCGTGGCCGGGCCGCTGTGCGTGGGCTTTTGCGCCGCACGCTGGGGCTGGTGGCGCACCACCACCTGTGCTTATGTGCTCAAGATGCTGGCTATTGGCCTGCCGCTGCTGTGGGTCAGCTTTGCAGGCCATGCGCTTTCTGGCTTTGTCGTGGGAGCGCTCTCGCCTGGTATGGCGGCCATTACCTCGGGCTATCTGATGCAGCTGATTGGCCCTGCACAGCACAAGCGCATGTGGGGCTATGCCACGGCAGCGTTTGCACTGCTGCAGGCCACGGCGGGCTATCTGATGGCCTATGTCTATGCCAGCACGGGCAGCTACCGCAGCCTGTTTGTCATGGGCAGTGCGGCCCTGCTGCTGGGCGCGGTGCTGGTGGTTTTTTCCAGGCAAAAACGCCTGCAGCGCCCGTGAAATCTGCGCTGACTGCTTTTATTTTTTCTACGACTTTCACCATGCAACTCTTTCTGAACACCACATCTCCGTTTGCACGCGTTGCGCGTGTGGTCGCCCTGGAAAAAGGTCTGGCCGATCAGCTGGAGCTGGTCTGGTGCGACCCGTGGAACAACGACCCCGCCCTGCTCGCCCAGCACCCGCAGGCCCGCATTCCGGTGCTGGTCACGGACGATGGGCAGGCCATTGCCGAGTCGCTGCTGATTGCGCAGTATCTGGACCATATGGGCCGCGGCCCGCGCCTGATTCCGGCGCAGCACATCAGCCGCGTGCTGGCGCAGACCAGCGTGGCCTATGGCCTGATGGAAGCTGCGTTCAACATCGTGATTGCGCGCAAGTACGAAGGCGCAGCGGCCGACGCCAGCGTCATGGGCCAGCGCCGACTGGCGGCCATCACCCGCGCCCTCGCACAGCTTGAAAAGCAGCTTTCAGCACCTGCGGAGGCGCAGCTGACGCTCGACCAGATTGCCACCGCCGTTGCGCTGGCCTATGTGCAGTTTCGCCTGCCTGCCCTGCTGCCACAGGCCGACTACCCACAGCTGCACGCCTGGCTGCAAAGCGCCGAGCAGCGCGAGGCGCTGGCGCAGACCCGGTTTGCCTGATGGCGGAAAACTGCAAAAGCGTTTTCAATAAAAAGAGCGCTCAGCGCTTGTCTACATTGGTTTTCACATAGAAAACCATCGGAAATGCCGTACTGACAAGCGCTGGCTGCTTTGATTTTTGAAAAAGCGTTTTCACACGCCGAGGTACTGCTGGCGCACGGCCGCATTGCCTGCCAGCTCCTGCATGCTGCCACTGTGCACAATCTGCCCCTTTTCCAGCACATAGGCGCGGTCAGCCACCACCTGCGCAAAGGGCAGGTTTTGCTCACTCAGCAAAATGCCTATGCCCTGTGCCTTGAGCTGCAAAATCGTTTTCGCCATCTGCTCCACGATCAGCGGTGCCACGCCTTCCGAGGGTTCATCGAGCAGCACCACATAGGGCTGGCCCATCAGCGTGCGTGCCACGGTGAGCATCTGTTGCTCGCCGCCACTCATCTGCCCGCCAGGGCGTTGCGGCATTTCACCCAAGTTGGGAAATAACGAAAAAAGCTTTTCAGGTGTCCAGTGCGGCAGCGCTTCGCCGCTGGGCCAGTGGCGTGCCTTCTGGCGGCCGACTTCCAGGTTCTCCAGCACCGTCAACTCGGTGAAGATGCGCCGGTCTTCAGGCACATAGCCCAGCCCCAGACGCGCAATCTGGTGCGGTGCTTTGCGGCTGATGTCGGCGCCCATGAAAAGCGCTTTTCCATCGCGGCGCTCGACCAGCCCGGCAATAGCCTTGAGCGTGGTGGATTTGCCTGCGCCATTGCGGCCCATCAGCGCCACAACCTCACCACGGCCCACACTGAGCGACACGCCATGCAGGATGTGCGCCGCCCCATACCAGGCGTTCAGGCCTTCGACCTGCAGCAGTGTTGGCGCGTTGCTCATAGGTTGTTCTCCAGCACCAGTCCAGTGCCCAAATACGCTTGCTGCACGCGTTCGTCATCACGCACCGCTTGCGGCGTGCCTTGTGCCAGCAGCTGCCCACGCACCAGCACGGCTACGCGGTCGGCCTGGCCAAACACTACGTCCATGCTGTGCTCGGTAAACAGCACGCCCATGCGGCGCTGCTGCGCCAGATCGCGCGTGAGCTGCATCAGCGCCACGCGCTCGCCCGGGGCCATGCCGGCGGTGGGCTCATCCATCAGCAGCAATTGCGGGTTGTGTGCCAAGGCCATGGCCAGCTCCACACGCTTGACATCACCATAGGCCAGCTCCGAGCACGCGCGGTCTGCCTGGGCCGCCATGCCCACCTGCTCCAGCAGCGCCAGTGCATCCGCACGGCGATGGGCACTGGCACGCGGCCACCACGCAAAGATGCGGCGGTCGTGTGAGAGCAGCGCCATCTGCACGTTCTCCACCACGGTGAGCGAGGCAAACGTCTGCGCAATCTGAAAGGTGCGCCCCACGCCCTTGCGCCAGATAGCACGAGGTGGCAGACCGGCGATGTTTTCGCCGTGCAGCAGCACCTGCCCGCAATCGGGTGTGAGCTGGCCGCCGACCATATTGAAGGTGGTGGATTTGCCTGCGCCGTTCGGCCCAATCAGGGCCAGCATTTCACCAGCTTGCAGCGTGAACGACACCCCACGCACGGCCTGCACGCCGCCAAAGGATTTGCAGATGTTCTGCACTTGCAGCAAGGCCGTCATGGCGCCACCTGCGCTTTCTTGTTGGAAGCCAGCAGCGCCTGCAACTGCTGCGCAAAGCCCGCAATGCCTTGCGGGAACAGCAGCACCAGCACCAACATAATCCCGCCCATCATGGCGCGCCAGTAATCGGTATTGCGGGCCACGGTGTCATGCAGCCAGGTAAAAGCCGCCGAGCCCACCACGGGGCCTGCCAGCGTCTGAATGCCGCCCAGCAGCACCATGACCAGGCCATCCACACTCTTGGTCACGCTCAACGCATCCGGCGCCACACTGCCTTTGGAAAACGCAAACAGCGCCCCCGCCACACCGGCAAAGGCCGCGGCGATCACAAAGGCCGTCCATTGAATGCGGCGCACATCCAGCCCAATCGCATCGGCGCGCAGGGCCGAATCGCGTGCGGTGCGCAGCGCATAACCGAGCGGTGAAAACAGCATGCGGCGCAGCAGGTAAATGCCACCTGCACACAGCGCCAAAGCCAGCCAGTAGAACGTAGAGCCATCAGCTGCCCACTCACTGGGCCATACGCCGGTCAAGCCATTGCTGCCACCCGTAAAACCATCCCACTGGAACACAATGGCCCAGGTGATTTGCGCAAAGGCCAGCGTGAGCATGGTCAAGTACACGCCGCTCAGACGCACGCAGAACCAGCCGTAGAGCAAGGCCCCTGCGGCGGCCGCCAGGGGGCCAAACAACAGCGCGGCTTCCATCGGCAAATCCAGCGCCCGCACCGCCAGTGCAGCGCCATAGGCGCCGAGGCCAAAGTAGGCAGCATGGCCAAACGAATGCATGCCACCGGGGCCGAGGATGAAGTGCAGGCTGGCCGCAAACAGTGCGGCAATCAGCATGTCGGTCAGCAGCACGGTGGCGTAGTTGTCAGCATCCAGCAGCAGTGGCAGCACCGCCATGGCGAGGATCAATACGAGCCACGCCACCCGGCCCTGCCGGGAGCTGCTGCGCAGCGGCTGCTCTGGCGCGCCCGCATGGCGTGCAGCAGCTTGCGGTTTGCCCATCAGACCCCAGGGCCGCCAGACCAGCACGGCGGCCATCACCAGAAACTCCACCACCAGCGTGAGCTTGGAAAAAGAGACTTCCACGCCTGCGATCTCCTGCACGCCCAGCCAGATGCACACGGCCTTGATTTCCGCAATCAAGAGCGCCGCAATAAAGGCACCCGGAATGCTGCCCATACCACCTACCACCACCACTACAAAGGCTGCGCCAATGGTGGTCATATCCATCTCCAGACTGGCGGGTTCGCGCGGCAATTGCAAGGCACCTGCCAGGCCTGCGAGCAGCGTGCCCAGCGCAAACACGGCCGTGAACAGCCAGGCCTGGTTCACACCCAGTGCGCCCACCATTTCGCGGTCCTGCGTGGCGGCGCGCACCAGCGTGCCAAAGCGAGTGCGCGTCAGCAGCAGGTGCAGGCCCAGCAACACGAGTGGCCCCACGGCGATGAGCAGCAAGTCATAGTTAGGGAACTGGCGGCCCAGCAACTCAACCGAACCCTCCAAACCCGCTGCACGCGGGCCAAACAATTCTTCCGGGCCCCACAGCCACAGGGCGGCATCCTTGATCACCAGCACCAGCGCAAACGTGGCCAGCAGCTGAAACAGCTCCGGCGCTTTGTAGATGCGGCGCAGCAGGCCGATTTCCGTCAGCGCACCGAGTACGCCGCACACCAGTGGCGCGAGCAGCAGCGCAGGCCAGAAGCCGATGACGGGCTCCAGCATTTCCACGCTGGAAAAGGCCAGATACGCACCCAGCATGAAGAAGGAGCCATGCGCAAAGTTGATGATGCGCGTGACGCCAAAAATCAGAGACAGGCCCACGGACACCAGAAACAGTGACGAAGCACTGGCCAGTCCGTTGAGCAGTTGGGCCAGCAGGCCAGAGGCACTCATTGCACGGTAGCTTTCAAAAACGTAGCCGCCAGCGCTTGATATTGCTTGTTTTCAAAACAAAATCGCTCTGAAAACAAGTATTTATCAGCGCAAGCAGCTATTTTTTCTGCAGATCCTGAAGCCGCTTACTGCGCGCTCGCGGGGCGCAGTTTTTTCACGGCCTCATCGGAAGGCTGGTAGTCCTTGCCGTCGGCATAGTAGAAGTCCACCATCACGCCGCGCTTCATCTCCGGGCTGTAGGTGGTCTTACCCACATAAGCCCCCATGGTGGACTGGTTGTCCTGCGGGCGGTAGGTAATGGTGCCCCAGGGCGTATCCACGTTCAGGCCCTTGAAGGCTTGGATCAATGCCTCGGTGTCGGTACTGCCGGCCTTGGTGATGCCTGCGGCCAGCGACTGGATGGCGTTGTAGCCCACGATGGTGCCCAGGCGTGGGTAGTCCTTGAACTTGGCCTGATAAGCCTTCAGAAAGGCATTGTGTTCGGGCGTATCAATGGCGTACCAGGGGTAGCCGGTGACGATCCAGCCCTCAGGCGCTTCCCGGCGCAGCGCGTCCAGATATTCCGGCTCGCCAGACAGTAGCCCGACCACGGTGCGGTCCTTGAACAGGCCACGCGTATTGCCTTCGCGCACAAACTTGCCCAGATCGACCGAGAACAGCACGTTAAAGATGGCATCCGGCTTGGCGTCGGCAATGGCCTGCACCACGGAACCGGCATCGATCTTGCCCAGCGGCGGCGCTTGCTCAGCCACAAATTCGATGTCGGGCTGCGCCTCCTTCATCAGCTTTTTGAAGGTGGCGACGGCCGACTGGCCGTACTCGTAGTTGGGATACACAATCGCCCAGCGCTTTTTGTTCAGCTTCTTGGCCTCTTCGACCAGCATGGCCGTCTGCATGTAGGTAGAGCCACGCAGGCGGTAGGTGTAGCGGTTGCCGTTCTCCCAGACCACCTTGTCGGTCAGCGTTTCCGAGGCCAGGAAGAAACGCTTTTTCTGCCCTGCGTAATCGGTCAGCGCCATGCCCACGTGCGACAGAAAACTGCCCGTGAGCACATCGATTTTTTCGCGGGTGTACAGCTCTTCCGCCGCACGCACGGCATCACCGGGATTGCCGTTGTCATCACGCGTGACCAGCACCACTGGCTTGCCCAGCAGGCCGCCCTGGGCATTGATCTGCTCGACCGCCAGCTCCATGCCTTTTTTGTAGGGCTCCAGAAAAGCCGGCATGGCCTTGTAGCTGTTGATTTCACCAATCTTGAGCACATCCTGTGCCGACCAGGCAGGAGCGGCAGCCATCAGCGCCAGGGCAGGCCAAGTCCAACGCCATTGCATATGTCTTCCTCCACAGCGCTGGGATGGCGCTGATTATTAATACTCATTTTGAGTATATTTAAGCCAAAAAAATGCGCAGGGCTTGACTCCCTGCACGGCACGCATTCATTTATGCTAATTCCGAGCATTATTTGTTGTCAAGACACACAACCCTGCCGCTTCGTTAGGTGCTTATTACTAATCCATATCAAATCAAAGACCGCATCCTCACCCGTGGCGCCGCATTTCTCCGACAATAAGCGGTTGATTCGCATAAACGCCAGCCCGCTATACCCCCTCCTGCGCTGCATGCGCTGCTTCGGCGGGTTCGCCACCTGGCTTCAAAGCCCGGGCATGTCGTGCCCGTTTTTGCATCCTCTGTCATCTGTTTCATCATGAGCGCTTTCCTCGAAGAACGCGTCCTGTCCGTACACCACTGGACCGACCGCCTGTTTTCCTTCACCACCACCCGTGACACATCGCTGCGTTTTTCCAACGGCCACTTCACGATGATTGGCCTGAAGGTAGATGGCAAAAATCTGCTGCGCGCCTATTCGATTGCCAGCCCCAACTACGAAGAGCACCTGGAATTTCTGTCCATCAAGGTCGAAGACGGGCCGCTGACTTCGCGCCTGCAGCACATCCAGGTGGGCGACACCATCATCGTCGGCAAGAAGCCCACAGGCACGCTGCTGATCGACTACCTGCTGCCCGGCAAGAACCTGTACATGATCGGCACCGGCACAGGCCTGGCCCCCTGGCTGGCCGTAGCGCGCGACCCCGAAACCTACGAAAAGTTTGACAACGTAGTGGTCGTACACGGCGTGCGTGAAGTCAAGGAACTGGCGTACAAGGACATGTTCGAGAAGGACTTGTTCGAGCACGAATTCCTCGGCGAAATCGTCAAGGACAAGCTGCACTACTACCCCACGGTGACACGCGAGCCCTTCCGCAACCAGGGCCGTATCACCGACCTGATCAACAACGGCACCTTCCCCCAGTGCCTGGGCCTGCCCGCGCTCAACCCGGAAACCGACCGCGTCATGCTGTGCGGCAGCCCTGCCATGCTGGCTGAGCTGAAGGAAATGATGGAAAAGCGTGGCTTCAAGGAAGGCAACACCACCACCCCCGGCGACTTTGTGATCGAGCGCGCTTTCGTCGAAAAGTAAGCCGTTAACAGCGCCTGCACATCAGCCTGCCCATGTACTGCATCGGCAGGCTTTTTCATGCCCAGCGATGGGCGTTGCCCGGACAAGTTTTGCGCCTGCGCGCACAATCCCAAGCCATGAGTGATACCGCCCACACCTTGCGCCAGCTGCTGCTGCAGCTTGAAGCCGAAATGCGTACCGCCTCGCTATGGAGCGCCGTGCCGCCCTCCGAGCAGGCCATGGCATCGACCATGCCTTTCATGTACGACACCCTGCACATTGAAGAATGGCTGCAGTGGGTGTTTGTGCCACGCCTGCATGCACTACTGGATGCCGACGCTGCCTTGCCCAGCAGCTGCAGCGTGCAGCCACTGGCCGAGCATGAATGGACGCATCGCATGCCCCAGGGTCAGCATGCCACAGTGCTGGAGCTGCTGGCACAGATTGATGCCACGCTGACCCAGAGCGCTTAAACCTCTGGCCACTGCCGTATGGGCCGAGAACCCACGCTCTGCGGCACCTGGGGCCGCGCAGCCGCCACGCTGTCTGCAGCCTCGCTCTCCGCCTTCGGCGAGTCGTCAGGCTCCGCTGCTGGCGGGCGCGCCTGCATTTCCAGCGCCTTGGCGCAGCTGGCAGACAGCAGCAGGATGGCCGAGGTGACATACATCCACATCAGCACCACCACCAGCGAGCCTGCGGCCCCATAGGCGGAGACCACCGCCGCCGTGGCCAGATACCAGGCCAGCGCCTGCTTGCTCAGCGTGAACAGCAGCGCCCCCACCACAGCGCCCACGGCCAGATAGCGCAAAGAGGGTTTCTGGCCGGAGCCAATGCGCATCAGACCCATGAACAGCAGCGCAATCACGCACATGGATACGCCTTCATTGAGCAGCCAGATCAGCTCGCCAGGCGGCTCCATTTGCAGCCAGTCCCCGGCCAGCTGCGTGAAAATCCGCAGCGCTGTGGACAGCACCATGGTCACCAGCAGCAAAAAGCCCAGCACCAGCACATAAAGCAGACCGCGCATACGCAGCGTGGCAAGCGCCCACCATTTTTTCTGTTCCTGCACGGTGGCAGGCTGGCCAATCTGCCAGAGCTTGTTGAAGGCCTGCTGCAGCTCTGCAAACACCCCTGTGGCACCTGAGACCAGCAACACAAAGGCTGCAATCGAAGCCAGTTTCCCCTGTGAGGGTGCCTGCGCACTGGCCAGCGCAGCCTCCACCACGCTGGCACCACGCTCACCCATCACGCTGCGCACCTGCGCAAGCAGGTTGTCTTCCACCACACTGCGGTCCATCCACCAGCCCAGCAGACCCACAATCAGCAGCAGCAGCGGCGACAGGCTCAGCAAGCCATAGAAGGTCATGGCAGCACTCATGCGCAGGCCATCGGCCTGCAGCCACAGCTGCACGGCTTGAATCAGAGGCCATACGGGCCGCAACAGAGGATGGGGAGCGACAGAAGAAGGAGCTTGCATGTCGCCATTGTGGCGCGTCCCGCGCACCGCCGACTGTCAGCCCTCGCCCACCAGCGGCTGCCAGAAAAGCACCAGCGCCGCAGCTACCCTCCCGGACATCACATCCACCACGCGCAATCGCTTCTACAATCCGCCGCCGTGCGGTGCGCGGTGCACACGCATGAACGCCATCCTGGCGGATTTTTTGCAGAAAGTGGGCTGGCCCTTATGCCGTCCTCTCCCCTGGGCACAGCACCCGCTTCCATGTCTCCCGCGCGTGCTGCGCTCGCAGGCATTGGCCTGACGGTCGTAGCCTGCGCCATGTTTGCCCTGCTCGACAGCGGCACCAAGTTCGCTGGGCAGGCACTGCCCATGCTGCTGGTGGTCTGGCTACGCTTCATGGCGCAGGCGCTGGTGACCACAGCCCTTGTACTCCCGAAACATGGACTGGCAGCGCTGCGCACCGAGCACCCCAAGTTCCAGGTCAGCCGTGCGCTCAGCGGCGTCATGACCACGGTGTTTGCCTTCTTCTGCATTCAGACCATGCCGCTGGCCAACTTCACGGCCATCTGGTCGGCAGGCCCGCTGCTCATCGTCGTTGCCTCGGCCCTGCTGTTTGGTGAGAAAGTCAGCCCCGCACGCTGGGTGCTGCTGGTCATCGGACTGGTCGCCGTCATCACCATCGTGCGCCCGGAGAGCGATGGCATGTCGCTGGGCTGGGCTGCCCTCGCCCCAGTGGGTGTGCTGCTGTGCGGCACCACCTACCAGCTGCTGGGCAGCCGCCTCTCGCGCCTGGACCCTCCCACCACCACGCAGCTGTACACCACCTGGCTGCCCGTGATGGCAACAGCGCCGGTGATTCCATGGATCTGGCAATCCATCACCGACTGGCAGCTGTGGGGGGCCATTGCCATGATGGGTATCTGCAGCGGCGTAGGCCACCTGCTTCTGCTGCAGGCCTACCGCTACGCACTGCCTTCGGTGGTGTCTCCCTTCCTCTACAGCCAGATTGGCTTTGCCATGCTGATGGGCTGGCTGTTCTTTGGCCAGGTGCCCGATGGTATTTCGCTGGCCGGTATGGGCGTCATCATGGCCTGCGGCCTATGCAGCATTTGGATGAGTGTGCGCGGCCGCGGATGAGTGCCTTGCCAGACAGTTTCAGCACCCCCATGATGGGGTGCATCGCTGTTAGTGATGCCTGGCATTTTCTTGCGCGGTATTCCTGGTTTGCGCCATGCTTTTCCGCCAGCACAAAGGCCTGCGCAATGCATGTGTAGCGCCCGCCTTGCTGCTGCGCAACAGGCTGTTCCTGCCGAGACAAGCCCTGATAGGCGCAACGCATGGCCTGGGTTCTAATAGCGCCACACTCTGGCACACAGAGTAGAGAGCAGAGGTACGGACAAGTGCCCGTACCCACCAGTTTCGGACAAGGAGACATATGCAGCGCAGACAGTTCATGACCACAGCCGCAGCCGTATGCGGCGTTCTTGCAGCTCCACAATGGGCCAGCGCACAGACCGCCAAGGGGCCGCTGCGCATCATCGTGCCCTACACCGCAGGTGGCTCCATCGATGTGAGCGTGCGGCGCATTGCGGAGCGCCTGGAGCCGGTGCTTGGCACCATCCTGGTAGAAAACCGTCCCGGCGCAGGTGGCGGTATCGGCATGAATGCCATTGCACGCGCCCCCGCTGACGGTCTGACTGTGGGCATTGCAGCAGTCGCCACCAACGCCATCAATCCCTGGCTGTTCAAAAACCTGCCCTACGACGCCGAAAAAGACTTTGCGCCTATCACGCAGATGACGCGCATCCCCAACCTGCTGGTGATGAATGCAGAGGTGGCCAAGCGCGAAGGCATTGAGACCTTTGACGACTTCATGGCCTACGCCAAGCGCAACTCCGGCAAGCTCAGCTACGGCAGTGGCGGCAATGGCAGCGCAGGCCATCTGGCTGGCGAAATCTTCAAGCGTGAGACAGGGCTGGACATCGTGCACGTGCCCTACAACGGCGGCGCGCCCTCCCAGCTGGCACTGCTGTCACAGCAGGTGGACTTCACGTTTGACAACCTCTCCAGTGCCGCAGCCAATATCCGCGCGGGCAAGCTCAAGCCACTGGCAGTCACCACACTGGAACGCAGCCAGCTGCTGCCTGAGCTGCCACCTGTGGCCGATGTGATTCCGGGCTTTGCCATTGACACATGGTGGGGCCTGGTGGCACCCGCAGGCACTCCGGCTGATGTGGTTCAAACGCTCAATAAGCACTTTGTGCAGGCCCTGCACTCGCCGGAAGTCATGAAGACCTATGGCGACATGATGATGGACACTGTCACCAGCACACCGCAGGAGTTTGGCGAATTCATGGCCAAAGAGCGCGCACGCTATGAGCAGATTGTCAAAATCAGCGGTGCCTCGGTGGACTAAAGCCACGCTCGCGCACAGCAGCTGAGACCACTGGCCTGTGTGCCATGCACACAGGCTTTTTTGTGCGTGTGGCCCGCTTGGCACGCACACGCATCACCCGGTATTTCTAAATGGATATGCACCAATTTCTCGCACAGCAAACCGCTTTCATCACCGGCGCAGGCCAGGGCATCGGTCAAGCCGTGGCCGAAGGGCTGGCCGCCATGGGCGCGCATGTGATTGCCGCCGACATCCACGCCGACAAGGCCGAGCACACCGCCCAGCGCATCCGGGACGCTGGCGGCCAGGCACAGGCCATGGCACTCGATGTAGCTGATGCAGCGGCCTGCCGCGCTGCTGCAGCGTCTGTGCAGCTGCCCGCAGGGCACCAGCTGCTGCTGGTCAATAACGCAGGCCTGCGCCCCAAGCATGCGTTTGACAGTGAAGACCGTGATGCCCAGTGGCAGCGCACCCTGTCCGTCAACCTGGATGGTGCGCGCAACACCATCCTGGCCTTTGAAGCCCTGCTGGCACAGACGCAAGGCTGTGTGGTCAACATCACCTCGCTGGCGGCCTCCCGTGCAGCGGCGCATTCGATTGCGTACTCCACCTCCAAAGCGGCACTGGAGATGCTCACCAAAACCATGGCTCTGGAGCTGGCCCCCAAGGGCATTCGCGTCAATGCCATTGCTCCGGGCGTGATGCTCACCAGCATGACCGAGCAGACCCGCAAAGACCCCAAGCATGTGGAGTACATCCTGCGCCGCATTCCCATGAAGCGCTATGGCGAGCCCGCAGAAATCGCCGGCCCTGTGGCCTTTCTGGCATCCCCCATGGCGAGCTACATCACGGCCACGGTGCTCAATGTCGATGGTGGATATCTGGCAGTCTAGGGCGTGTTCACATCAACATTGGGTTCGCTGCCCCTGATTATGGAAATCACAAATGGGGTTGAAGGCTTGGGGCGGTCTGCGGTGTTGTGGTGGCTTGCAAGGCACTCGGCATTGCTGCGCCACCACGCCTAGCACCCCATCCCCAAGCCTTCAACGCGAATCTCAAGCTTTGTGTGCACACGCCCTAAAAGAACACCTGCCGCACAAACGGTGCCGCCAGCACATTGACCGCGCCCGCAATCATCATCACCAGCGAAGCAACCACAGCCTGCACATCGCCAAACTGGCGCGCCTTGGCAACGCCTGTGCCGTGGGCAGCCCCACCCAGAATGGCACCCGTGGCCAGCTTGCTGCGCACATGGGGCAGCACGCGCAGCAGCACTTCACCCAGCAGCATGCCGGCAATACCGGTCATGACCACAAACAGCGCGGCCAGATCTGTGGGGCCACCCAGCACACGTTCTGCCTCAATGGCAAACGGTGTGGTGATGGAACGCACGGCCAGGCCTTTTTGCAGCGTTTCGTCCAGGCCAAAGGCATGGGCGAACCAGACCGTGGTGCTGATGGAGACGCAGCTGGCCACCAGCACGCCGGTGGTGATGGACAGCCAGTGCTTGCGCAGCATGGCGCGGTGTTCATACAGCGGCAGCGCAAAGGCCACAGTGGTGGGGCCCAGCAGCCAGGCCAGCCAGCGTGTCTGGGCGATGTACTGTGGATAGCTCACGTGCGTGAGCAGCAGCAGGGCGATCAGTACCAGCGGCGTGACCAGAATCGGCATCAAAAACGGTGAGGGGTACTTGCGGTACAGCTGCTTGTTAATGGCGTAGCAGACCACCGTCGCCAGCAGCGACAGCACGCCAATCGCTTCATTGCTGAGCATGGCTTCAGGCTCCACGCGAAGAACGGCGGCGTGCCAGCAACAGCTCCAGACGGTAGACACGGTCTACGGCCCAGGCTGTGGCCACCATCACACACAAGGTGCTGGAGATGATGACCGCCAGAATGCGCAGGCCCTGGTTCTGTATCAGCTCCGGGTATTCGGTGACCACCAGCACGGCAGGCACAAAAAACAGCAGCATTTCTGCCAGCAGCCAGTTGGTGCCGCCTTTGAGCCACTGCACCTTGATCACGCCGCTGAACAGGCCTGCAGCCAGCAGGCCAAAGCCGATCAGGCCTGCAGGCATGCTCCAGCCAAAGTGCTGGCGCAGCACGTCCATGCTGAGCCAGATGCAGCTGAGCACCACCACCTGCAGCACCACTTTGAACAGGTGCTGGAGGCTGAGCAGGCTGCGCTGCAGGGACAGGCTGGAGACGGACGCGATCAGGGATGACATGCTGCGCAGTCTAGGGTTTCTACTTAGATTCGTAAAATGAATAATTTCCATCACAGGCATTCCTATAAGGCATCCCCATGGATTTACGCGCCCTGCGCTACTTTGTTGAAGTCGTGCGCACCAACAGCTTTACGCGTGCGGCAGAAAACGCCCACGTCACCCAGCCCACCATCAGCAAGATGGTCAGGCAGCTTGAAGACGAGCTGGGCGGCCCGCTGCTGCTGCGCGAAGGCCGTGGCGTGCAGCTCACGGATGCGGGCCAGGTGGTCTATGAACGCGGCCTGCAGGTGCTGGCGCAGGCGCAGCTGCTCAAGCAGGAAGTGGCCGAGGTGGACGGCATTGCGCGCGGTGAGCTCTCCGTGGGCATCATGCCCACCGCAGGCCACTACATGGCGCCGGTAATTGCCCTGTTCCAGCAGCGCTACCCGGGCGTGACGCTGAACGTGCAGGAGTCCGGCGCACGCATGCAGCGCCAGCTGGTGCTGGAAGGCAAGCTGGACATGGCACTGGGCCTGATTGATGCACCCGACCCGCAGCTGCAGACCTACACCATTGCCCACCAGAAAACACGCGTAGCCATGGCGCGCCACCGCATCAAAAACGAAACGCGACCCGTGCGCTGGAAAGAGCTGGAGGGCATGCCTTTTCTGCTCTACACCAGTGACTTCACCCTGCACGAAGCCGTGCTGCAGCAGTGCGCGGCAGCAGGATTTACGCCACAGGTCAGGCTGCAAAGCCGCTACTGGGATTTCATTGGTGATCTGGTCGCTGCCGACATTGGCATTGCCGTGATGTTTGAGCACGTGATTGCCAAGTACGACACGGCACGCGTAGCCAGCCGCCCACTGGTGGGGCCGTCCATGACCTGGGACGCCGTGCTGATGTGGCGCAGCGGCTACCGATCCCGCGCCGCACAGGCCTGGCTGGACTGCGTGCAGCAGGTCTACCCCTTCCCACTGCCCAGCGGCAGCCCTGTGCCGTGCATAAAAAATGGCGGCTCAGGCTTGATGCATCAGGCTTAAAGAAAGATTGGTGGCTGCGTACGCCGCTTAAGGTCTGTACTGACACGCATTGGCATACTGGGACATTAGTGCGTGTTCACATAAAGCTTGAGATTCGCGTTGAAGGCTTGGGGATGGGATGCTAGGCGCGGTGGCGCAGCAATGCCGAGCGCCTTGCAAGCCGCCGCAACAACGCAGACCGCCCCAAGCCTTCAACCCCATTTGTGATCTCCATAATCAGGGGCAGCCACGACAAGGTCGCCACTGCATTGTTGCCCGCCTTGCGCGGGTGCGCACCCGCGCTGCGCCGTGCGTCGCGCATTGCCAGCCTTGTCGTGGCTGCGCGAACCCAATGTTGATGTGAACACGCCCTAGACTTGTGTCATTCGTTTTCAGACGACATGACAAGGAGAGCTTATGTACACCGTTGCTGCTGTGTTGTGGATGCTGGGTATTCTGGGGCTGGCCTGGGGCGCTCTGTCCAGCCAGACCATTGCGCTGCCTCAGCTGATCTTTCGCTATGGCTCTGGCTGCGCCCTGTTTGCGCTGGGCTGCGCTGCATTTCTCTATGTCTATCTGCAGCGGCCCATGGTCTGAAGCCCTGGCTGTTCAGGCTGCGAAGCAGCCTTTTTTATAAAAATATAGCTGCCAGCGCTTACCAGATAAGCGCTGGCAGCCAATTTGGCTGATATTTTCAGACCACCCTATAGCGACTGCGCCAGCTTGCGCAAAAAGCTTTCGCAACGCTGCAGCTGCGCAATTCCCACAAACTCATTGGCCTTGTGCGCCTCCGCAATCGCACCGGGCCCGCAGACCACGGTGGGAATGCCAGCAAGCTGGAACAGGCCTGCTTCCGTAGCATAGGCCACCTTGCGCTTTTCACGGTCGCCGGTGAGTGCCTGCACCAGCTGGCTGATGGCCTCCGTCTCTGCGGTATCAAACGATGGTGCACCGGCGCAGGACTCAAACTCAATGCGTGCCTCGGCAAACTCCTGGCGCATGCGCGGCAGCAGCTCCTGCTGCACATAGGCCTCCACCTGGGCCTGGATGCAGCCTGGCGCAATCCCCGGCAGGTTGCGGAACTCGTAGGCAAATTCGCAGTACTCAGGGATGGTGTTCACCGCAATGCCACCGCTGATCTGGTTGGTAGTCATGGTGGTGTAGGGCACGTCAAAAAACTCGTCATACGGGCCATGGGCCTTGAAGCTGTCTGCCAGATCGCGGATGCGGCAAATCAGGCGCGCCGCGTATTCAATGGCATTGCTGCCACGGGGTGTGAGCGAGGAATGCGCAGCTTTGCCATGCACCCTGCAGCGCCACACATTGATGCCCTTATGCGCCACCACGGGCTGCATGCTGGTGGGCTCGCCCACAATGCAGCCGTCAAAACGCTGGCCCTGCAGCCTGAGCTGCTCCAGCATGATGGGTGCGCCCACGCAGCCCACCTCTTCGTCATACGACAGCGCAAAGTGCAGCGGCTTGTTGCGCTCCATGGCCAGGAACTCCGGCACCATCGCCAGGCCTGCGGCAATAAAGCCTTTCATGTCACAGGTGCCACGGCCATAGAGCTTGCCGTCGATCTCGGTCAGCGCGAAGGGATCGGTGTTCCAGGTCTGGCCATCCACGGGCACCACATCGGTGTGGCCAGACAGCACGATGCCGCCCTGTGTGCTGCCATCCCGGGCAGGCAGGGTGGCGAACAGATTGGACTTGGCCCCGTCGGGCGACTTGAACAGCTGTGCCTGCACGCCCAGCGCTGCCAGCGCGTCACGCACATGCTCAATCAGATGCAGGTTGGAATTGCGGCTGGTGGTATCAAACGCCACCAAAGTTTGCAGCCAGTCACGGGTGGTAGGTGTACTCATACGCTTGTCTTGCCAAAGGCCCGGCACGCAGGGCCAGGTAATGCGAAACAGTGTACGGTGCTGCAGCCGCCCTCAGCACCGTCAAAGCTTCTCAGTTTTGATAGCAGCCATGACTTTCCCCACGAGCCACAGGGAAAGTTGTGCTGCTTTACGCTTGTGGGGTTGCCACACACGTTTCAGCAGGCACATCACAGTGCCCTCAGGCATTGTGCATCTGCTGCACAGCGACTCTGCCGCCAGCCCTCTGTACGCCATGGCCTACAAAATCTGACAGCGTCCAGCAATTGGCATGGCAGGCTCTATCGCTAGCATGATCCTCATTGCCACACACCATTCACGCTCGCTTATGTCTTCATTGCTCCGCTGCTCCCCTGCTTCCAGCCTGGGCCTGCTCTCCCTGACTGCCGTGCTCAGCCTTGCTGGCTGCCAGGCCCCTCTGCCCACAGTGGATGCACCGCCCCCCAAGATGGAGCAGACATTCCAGCAAGTACCGGTGGGAGATTCCCCGGAAAACATGCTGGACTGGCCCGGTACCTACCAGGCTGTTCTGCCCCAGCGCGCCATCAGCGTGCAGCTGCGTGATGACCGCACCGCCGTCGTGCGTGAGCGCAGCCTGGACACCACGGGCGAGCCTGTGAACTTCACCTACCAGGGGCCTTTTCGCTTTGACCCGGCAGGCGGCAGCCTGATCACGCTGAGCGAATCCCCGGAAGCACAGCCTGCCTACCGCTTTTTTGTGGGGGAAAACTGGCTGGAGATGCGTGACCGTTTCAGCGGTGCGCCTCTGCCCCAGGCACAGCACTACCGCCTGAAGAAAACCAGCCTGCCACCACAGTAAAAACAGGCTGGCACGCTCTGAAAAACACAGCGGCACAAGCCGCTGAGGCAGTGCTTGATCGCTACACTTACAGCTCTGCATTCACCCATTGTTACGAGCCAGGCAGGCGCAGCCCAGACCGTCCTGCCATCGTGTTTGCCGAGAGAAACTACACCATGCGATTGCCATATCTGGCAGCCTTTGCTTGTGCCTTTGCACTGTCCGCCTGCAGCGAAAAATCGTCGTTGACCGATACCCTGATGTTCCCGCCCGGCATCGACATTCAGTACCAGGGCCAGCCCGCCAAACTGTATGGTGATGCGCAATGTGCACAAGGGCAGCTTTCCGGGCACACCTGCCTGATCTTTGCACCCCACACGCCCTACGCCAATGGCTCCATCATCAGCGGTCCACACATCTACCAGGTCAAGCTCAAGGCCTTCCGTGACCCACATGATCCTTCGCTGTACCGCGTAGAAGATGAGCATGGCACACACATCCTGAGCACCACCGGCAGGCACAGCGAGCATGGCATCCTCGACGTGCGCCCTGCGGAGTACGCCCTACCGCGCCAATAAGCCGTGTACAGGCTGCGGCCAGAAACACGACTTAGTGTTTTCTATATTTTTGGCCGCCAGCGCTGATGTAACGGGCGCTGGTAGCTATCAAAACAAGAAAAGCGCGCGTTGCATATGCGCTAAGTCATTGCACGACTTGTTACAACCGTCCTATGCTGCCCCTCACAAAAACAGCCCCGGAGGGAGAGCACCATGCTGGCTGTACACGCCACACTCAAGAAACGCCATCGCGCCACGCGTGACGACATGCCGGAAGCGCTGAATCTGCGCATCCACCGCGCCCTGAGCTGGATCCAGCGCGCCGCCGTCTGTGAGCCCGATCCAGACGCTCGCTTTATCTTTCTGTGGATTGCTTTTAACGCTGCCTACGCGCAGGAAATTCCCAGTGCCCAGCGCCTGCCCGAGCAGTTCAGCTTCCAGCAGTTTCTGCACAAGCTCCACCAGCTCGACACCAGCAAGCAGCTCGACCATCTGGTGTGGGAAGAGTTCAGCGGCCCTATCCGCGTCCTGCTGGACAACCCCTATGTGTTTGAATCGTTCTGGGACTACCATCGCGGTCTGCTGACCGAAGCACAGTGGCAGGAACGCTTTGCCAACGGCAAGCAGCGCGCACTCATTCTGCTGGCCAAGGGCAATACACCCGAACTGCTGAGCCTGGTGCTGCAGCGCATCTACACCCTGCGCAACCAGCTGATCCACGGCGGTGCTACATGGAACAGCAAGGTCAATCGCGCACAGGTGCAAGACTGCGCCAATCTGATGGGCAAGCTGGTGCCCGTCATCGTGGACATCATGATGTCCCACCCCATGGCGGTATGGGGGGAGGCTTGTTATCCGGTGGTGAAATAAAGCCCGGTGGCCTCAGCCAGCCATCATCGCCTGTGCTCGTGCCCAGAACTGACGCGCGAGCACTTTGGCTTCCTCCCACACGGGCAAGACCGCCGCAGACGGCTGTACGGCCTCCATATCCCATATCCACGCTGGCACTTCACCCTGCACCGGCATAAAGCGCATGGGCAGCATGTCATAGCAAGGCGCCAGCTCCCAGCGCCTGCCATTCCACAGCAAAGACACATTGCCGTAATGCCGGTCTGTATTGGCAATGAGCTGGCCAAATGCGTCCCACAGCTTGAGCCTGCGTGCATCCGCAGCGCTCAACAGCCCCTGGTCGTGCAGGCGTTGCGCCGTCCTGGCCCATTGATCCACCGGCCCGGCAAACTCTGCGTTGAAGGACTCCAGCGACACCATGCCGATGCGCCCAGGTGCCCGCCCCAGCAGATCTGGCTCCGGACGATCAAAGCGTTCAGTCGCCAAAAATACGCGCCCTTGCACTTCATGCAGCTGCGTACGAGCCACGGGCTGGCCTGCTGCACCCAAAGTCTCCAGCGCCAGATGCTCACAGCGCAGCAACGTGCGTATGCGTTCAGCGACAGGATTGGCTTCTGCCGGAGAAAACTTCACGATCCAGCTTCGGCCCTGCGTATCCAGACAGCAGAACTTGGGCTGCTCACCACCTGCGCAGGAGCCTGGTTCGACACCATTCATAGCGGCCTCTGCCAGGGCCGGATAGTTGTGTGGCTCTGCTTGCGGCAGCCCCTGCCCTGTGCGCTGCACATACCTTTGCAAAGCGGCCTCGCCCACGATCAGGTTGCCGGGCCAATCGTCCCCATACTGGGTGATGGCCAGCAGCACATCATCCTCACTCCACTGGCGTGGATCGCTGCCCAGCACCTGCCCCAGATACTGCTTGGCAAAACTGCGTCCCAGAAAGCCTTGGGGGCGCATATCCTGTATCAGCCACGGCAATCCATCGAAGTACGGCCCTCCGCCGAGCATGGCGCGCAAGCCCTCGCCTTCCACCCAGTAGCCATCACCATGCAGGGCATGCAAGCTGCCCAATGGCTGAAGGCTGCCTGCCGCATCCACCGCAGTGACCGGGATATGCTGCCCCACACCAGGCACCTGCCGTGGCACGCCGTAATGCTGGTTACGCCCCAGGCCCAGTTTGATCACATCCCCAGCTTGCACCAGCGCAGCCAAAGCCCGCGAGGCGGTGGGCTGGCTCACTTGCAACTGCTGCTGCAATTGCGCGCTGCGCAGTGGTTGCCCCTGCTGGCGCAGGATGCGCAGCATGGACTGCATCAACTCAGACGTGGCATTGGACATGGCGAGACATTGAATAGAAAACTGAATAGATTATTGAATAGAAAAAAACTTTCTGCTAGCTATGTTTTTCAAACACTTACAGATCAATCAGACAGATTTTTGAATAGAAAAATGGCTCATTCTGAATAGAAAAAGGCCACGCATTGCGTGGCCTCGTGCGATACGGCAAAGCGGTGCAATCAGCCCAGATTCGGTGCCAGATAACGACGCAACTCTTCCACATCCATGCCGCGGCGCTGGGCCATATCGGCCAGCTGGTCTTCGCCAATCTGGCCCACGTTGAAGTAGGTCGCTTCGGGGTTGCCGATATAGAAACCGCTCACGCTGGAGGCTGGGTTCATGGCCAGGCTCTCGGTCAGGCTCATGCCGATTTCTTCGGCCTGCAGCACCTTGAACAGGTCGATCTTGGCCGTGTGGTCGGGACAGGCAGGGTAGCCGGGCGCAGGGCGAATGCCCTTGTACTGCTCCTTGATGAGTTCCTCATTGCTGAGGTTCTCATCGGCTGCGTAACCCCACAAGTCCTTGCGCACGCGCTCATGCAGGCATTCTGCAAAAGCTTCGGCCAGGCGGTCGGCCAGGGCTTTGAACATGATGCCGGAGTAGTCGTCCAGCGCGGCTTCAAACTCCTTGTCCTTCTTCTCAGCGCCAATGCCCGCAGTCACGGCAAACATGCCTGCGTAGTCGGCCACGCCCACAGGCGCGACAAAGTCGGAGAGGCAACGGCTGGGGCGCATCACACCGTCTACCGCCTGCTTTTCGGTCTGCTGGCGCATGCCATACCAGGTGCTCAGCACCTGGGTGCGCGACTCGTCGGTGTAGAACACGATGTCATCACCCACACGGTTGGCAGGGAAGAGGCCCATCACACCATTGGCCTGCAGCCAGCGGCCTTCGATGATTTTCTTGAGCATGGCCTGCGCGTCTTCATAGACCTTGCGCGCCTGCTCGCCCACGACTTCGTCCTCAAGGATGGCGGGGAAGGGGCCAGCCAGATCCCAGGTCTGGAAGAAGGGGCCCCAGTCAATGTACTTGGCAATTTCTGCCAGATCAAAGTTCTTGAACACCTTGCGGCCAATGGCACGTGGCACCACGGGTGCGTGTTCGACCACCGCCGCATTGGCACGCGCTTTTTCCAGCGCCCACAGCGGTGTCTTCTTCTTGTTGGCGTGCTGGGTGCGCACCTTGTCGTAGTCGGCCTTCAGCTCTGCCAGATAGGCTTCCTTGCCTTCGCCCAGCAGGCTTTGCGCCACGCTGACCGAGCGCGAGGCATCAGGCACGTAGACCACGGGGCCTTCGTACTTGGGCGCAATCTTCACGGCCGTGTGCACGCGCGAGCAGGTCGCACCACCGATCAGCAGCGGGGTATTGCGGCTGCGGAAGCATTCGTCCTTCTGCATCTCGCCCGCCACATACTGCATTTCTTCGAGGCTGGGGGTAATCAGGCCCGACAAGCCGATGATGTCTGCCCCCACTTCCTTGGCCTTGGCCAGGATTTCATGGCAGGGCACCATCACGCCCATGTTGATGACTTCAAAGTTGTTGCACTGCAGGACCACGGTGACGATGTTCTTGCCAATGTCGTGCACGTCGCCCTTGACGGTGGCCATCACGATCTTGCCTTTGCTGGTCACGTCCATACCAGCCGCTTCCTGCTGGCGCTTTTCTTCTTCAATGTAGGGCACCAGATGCGCTACCGCCTGCTTCATCACGCGGGCGGACTTCACCACCTGGGGCAGGAACATCTTGCCCGCGCCAAACAGATCGCCCACCACGTTCATGCCTGCCATGAGCGGGCCTTCAATCACGTGCAAGGGACGGCCACCCTTGGCCACAATCGCCTGGTAGGCCTCTTCCGTGTCTTCGGCGATGAAGTCGGTAATGCCATGCACCAGCGCGTGGGTCAGGCGCTCTTCCACGGTCTTGGGGTGCTCGGGCGTGCCGCGCCATTCCAGCTTCTTGCTGTCGTCCTTGGCATTGCCCTTGGCCTGATCGGCAATTTCCAGCAGGCGCTCGGCCGCGTCAGGGCGGCGGTTGAGCACCACGTCTTCCACACGCTCACGCAGCACAGGGTCCAGCTCGTCGTACACGCCAATCATGCCGGCGTTCACAATGCCCATATCCATGCCTGCCTTGATAGCGTGGTACAGGAACACGGTGTGGATGGCCTCGCGCACGGGGTCATTGCCACGGAAGGAGAAGGACACGTTGGACACTCCACCGGACACCTTGGCGCCGGGCAGGTTCTGCTTGATCCAGCGCACGGCCTCGATGAAGTCCACGCCGTAGTTGTTGTGCTCTTCAATGCCGGTGGCCACGGCAAAGATGTTGGGGTCGAAGATGATGTCTTCGGGCGCAAAGCCCACTTCGTCCACCAGGATGCGGTAGGCGCGTTCGCAGATTTCAATCTTGCGCGCGAAGGTGTCGGCCTGGCCTTTTTCGTCAAAAGCCATGACCACGGCCGCAGCGCCATAGCGCTTGACGAGTTTGGCGTGCTTCTTGAACTCTTCGACGCCTTCCTTCATGGAGATCGAGTTCACGATGCCCTTGCCCTGCAGGCAACGCAGGCCGGCTTCGATCACTTCCCACTTGGAGGAGTCCACCATCACCGGCACCTTGGCGATATCGGGCTCAGAGGCAATCAGGTTCAGAAAGCGCACCATGGCAGCCTTGCTGTCCAGCATGGCTTCGTCCATGTTCACGTCAATGACCTGCGCGCCGTTTTCCACCTGCTGGCGCGCTACGGCCAGGGCTTCTTCGTACTGCTCATTCAGAATCAGACGCGCAAAGGCCTTGGAGCCTGTGACGTTGGTGCGTTCGCCCACGTTGACGAACAGCGAATCCTCTCCAATGGTCAGGGGCTCCAAGCCCGAAAGGCGCATGGGGGGAATAGCTTGAGGGGCGGCAGCAGACATTGCACTCACCTGTATCTAAAAAACAAAGGGGCCAGGGACAGGTGAGCGCCGTTGCAATGGGGGACGGCTGCACCCGGCGGTGCCAGCCGTTCACCCCAAGCCTGACAGCGAAAGCCTTCGCTGCTGCAGCGCTCCTTGGGGCGAAAAGCGTCAATTTTACGGTGCGTTGCCTGCAGCTGCGCCCTGCTCACACTATGCCTGTACACAGCAAGCACGCAGACAGACCGCCTCGCTTGCGCTCAGAGCGCAAAGATCTTGCCGGGGTTGAGGATGTTTTCTGGGTCCAGCGCCTGCTTGATGGCGCGCATCATGGCAATGGCCCCCTCTCCGCATTCCTCGCGCAGAAAGTCCTGCTTGTGGATGCCAATGCCGTGCTCGCCCGTGCAGGTGCCTTCCATGGCAATCGCACGGCGCACCAGCGCGTGGTTGAGCGCTTCGGCACGCTGGCGCTCGTCGTCGTTGTCGGGGTCGATCAGGTAGCCGAAGTGGAAGTTGCCATCGCCCACGTGGCCGACGAGGAAGAACGGAATGGCGCTGGCCCGCGCTTCTTCCATGGATTCCAGCAAACAGTCCGCCAGACGGCTGATGGGCACGCAGGTGTCGGTAGTGATGCTGCGGCAGCCGGGGCGGCTCTGGATGGCGGCAAAGTAGGCGTTGTGGCGTGCGGTAAACAGGCGTGTGCGCTCTTCGGGGGTGTCGGCCCACTCAAAACCCTGGGCGTCAAATTCCGCCGCAATGTCCTGCACCAGCTCGGCCTGTTCTTTCACGCCATTGGGGCTGCCGTGGAACTCCATCATCAGCGTAGGTGCTTCGCGCAGCGTGAGGTTGCTGTGCTTGTTGACCATGGCAATCGTGCCCGCATCCACCAGCTCCACACGTGCAATCGGCACACCCATCTGGATGGTCTGAATCACCGTGTGCACGGCGTCCGCTACGGTGTTGAAGGAGCAGACCGCAGCACTCACTGCCTCGGGCAAGGGGTACAGGCGCAGCGTGATTTCGGTGAAGATGCCCAGCGTGCCTTCGCTGCCCACCAGCAGGCGGGTCAGGTCATAGCCCGCCGCGCTCTTTTTGGCGCGGTTGCCGGTGCGGATGATCTCACCGCTGGCCGTCACCACTTCCAGCGCCAGCACGTTCTCGCGCATGGTGCCGTAGCGCACGGCGTTCGTGCCGCTGGCGCGTGTGGCAGTCATGCCGCCTATGGAGGCATCAGCACCGGGGTCAATGGGGAAAAACAGGCCCTGATCCTTGATGGCATCGTTCAGGGCTTTGCGCAAAATGCCAGGCTGCACCGTCACGGTCATGTCTTCGGCATTCACGCGAATGATCTGGTTCATGCGCGAGACATCCAGGCTCACACCGCCCTGCACGGCCAGCAGATGGCCTTCCAGCGATGTGCCCGCGCCATAAGGGATGACTGGCACCTTGTGCTGGGCGGCCAGCTTGACGCAGTCCGCCACATCCTGTGTGCTGTGCGCATACACCACGGCCACAGGTGGTGGTGCCTCAATCGAGCCTTCATCGCGGCCATGCTGCTCGCGCACGGCCTGCGCGGTGGAGCACTGTGCGCCAAAGCGCGCCTGCAGGGCATCGACAAAGGCTGGAGGAATGGGACGGGACAGCTGCGTGGGGTGGTGCAATGCGTTCATCTTCTGGCTCTCACAAGGAACGTCAAAGATTAGCACCCCATCCCTCGCATCCCCAGGCGCTGCACCCGTAAAAAGCTGTTGCTGCATTCGCCAAGCACGCAGCATGACGGGCTGCGTTCACGGCGACTGGCTGCAAATGCTGCAAGCGCAGCGCT
Source organism: Comamonas kerstersii (assembly GCF_002056725.1). NCBI lineage: Bacteria > Pseudomonadati > Pseudomonadota > Betaproteobacteria > Burkholderiales > Comamonadaceae > Comamonas > Comamonas kerstersii. The sequence continues at coordinate 1,132,107 of NZ_CP020121.1, forward strand.
TACTGATTGCTGCGCGCCCGCGCTGCGCCGAGGAACTCCTGCAGCGAGATTTTTCCATCCCCGTCCTGGTCCCACAGCTCAAACTGCTCCAGCACGGCGGGCAGGGCTTTCGCTTCTTCGCGGCTCAGAAAACCGTCGCCATCGACATCAACGCGCTGAAAAGTATTTTGCGCATTTTGCTGCGCATCATCCTGGCGGGGTACGCTGCGGCCCGTTTCTGCAGGGCCCAGAACCGCACCAGGTGCGGGCTGTGCCATCAGGGCTGTGGTGCCGCCCAGCGTCAGGCTGGCAAACAGCAGCATGCTGCGAACATCAAAGGCGTGCAATGTGCGGTGTGGATGTGCCATGGTGACTCTCCTTCAAATGCGTGAAACAGGCTTGCATTGCACCTGCTGCGCGTCGGCACGTCCATGCTTTTTGCCAGTTGTTTCCCTGCACAACATCTGCCTGCGCGATGTAACGCAAAATGCCCGTTTTACACGGCCTCGTTGCCGCAGACCACAAGGAGTTTCTATGGGCAACCGTCTGACACAAATCGCCACCCGCACCGGTGATGACGGCACCACCGGCCTGGGTGACAACACCCGCGTTTCCAAGAACAGCGCCCGTCCCCACGCCATGGGTGATGTGGACGAGCTGAACTCGCACATCGGCCTGCTGCTGTGCGAAGCACTGCCAGAAGATGTGCGCGCCGTCCTCGTGGATGTGCAGCACCAGCTGTTCAATCTGGGCGGCGAAATTTCCGTGCCCGGCTACGAAATGCTCAAGGACGACGCCCTGCTGCGCCTGGACGAAGCCCTGGCCCACTACAACGCACAGCTGCCACGTCTGCTGGAATTCATCCTGCCCGCCGGCACCCGCGCTGCCTCGCAGGCCCATATCTGCCGCACCGTGGCACGCCGCGCCGAGCGCAGCGTGGTCGCCCTGCAGGAGTCTGAGCCCATGCGCGCAGCGCCCCGTCAGTATCTGAACCGCCTGTCCGACCTGATGTTCGTGCTGGCACGCGTGCTCAACCGCGTCGATGGCGGCGATGATGTCTACTGGAAGAGCGAACGCCTGGCCAAGATGCAGGACGAAGAGGCCAAGTAAAAAGCAGAGCTTCTTGCGCCTGATTTTTCTTGGTTTTGAGATGATTTCACAGTGAAATCAAGATATAACAAGCGCAAGCAGCTCCTTTTTTAGGTGCATTTCTTGCATGCAGGGAGGCTGCCCGCACCTCCCTGCCGGACCCCCATGCCATGCGCCTCAAACACATTGAAGTCTTTCATGCTGTGATGCAGACCGGCAGCGTCAGTGCCGCCGCACGGCTGCTGCACGTCACACAGCCTGCCGTCAGCCGCACGCTGCAGCATGCAGAACTGCAGCTGGGCTTTCCGCTGTTCGAGCGTGTGCGCGGACGCCTCACGCCCACCAACGAAGCCGCAGCCCTGTTCCCCCATGTCGAAAAGCTCTACGAGCAGCTCGGTGAAGTCCAGCGTCTGGCCGCCGGCCTGCGACACGGCGAAGTGACAGACCGACTGCAGGTGCTGACCGTGTTTGCACTCAGCCGCGAGGTAGTGCCCCACGCCGTCGCAGGGTTTCGCAAGCAGTACCCGAACGTGCATGTCACCGTGCAGGCGCTGCACACGCCACAGGTCGTCTCAGGTCTGCTGCTGCAGGAAGCCGATGTGGGTTTTGTGATCAGTGCGGGCCTGCTGCCTGCGCTGGAGCGCGAACCGCTGGCCGATGTGGACATGCACTGCCTCGTCCCCAAGGGCTTGATCGCACCCTCCAAGGTGCCCAGACATGGCATGCCCATCGAAGCACTGGCCGAACTGCCCGTCGTCGCGCTCGACGTGAAAGACCCGCTGGGCATGCGCATCAACCAGGCCTGCAGCGAACATGGGGTGGGCCTGTCGCCTGTAGTGACGGTGCAGACCTACCATGCGGCGCTGTCCATGGCCGAATACGGCCTGGGCGTCGCCATTGTGGATGGCTGCACAGCCTCCGCCGCCGACAGGCGCAAGGTCCATGTGCTGCCGCTGCTGCCACAGATCACGGTGACCGTCAGCGCACTGCACCTCGCACAGCACCCGCGCTCCGTGCTCGCACGCGCGATGACACAGGAGATGCGCAAGGCACTACGCGAGCTGATCGGCTAGCACGCTGCGTCCAAGGCCTCCAGCAGTCGCTGTGCCGAGCCAAAGGCCAGCGTCAGCCCCAACGCCCCATGGCCCGTCTGCAACCACAGGTTCTGCGGTCCCCCAGGCATGCGGCCTGTGATGGGCAACCCCGTGGGCGTGGCCGGACGCATGCCGGTCCAGGGCTGCAGATCGTCCGGAATATCCAGCTGCGGAAACACCTGGTGCGAGGCCTCACGCAGACGCCCAATCCGGTCCAGATGCAGGGCGCGGTCGGCCCCGACGATTTCCACCATGCCCGCCACGCGCAGACGCTCGCCAATGCGCGCAAACACCACCTTGCGGCTGCTGTCGGTCACGCTCACGCGCGGCAGCTGCTCTGCCGCAGCACCTGCATCCAGTGTGATGCTGTAGCCCTTGAGCGGGTAGACCGGCAGCTTCACGCCCAGTTGGCGAGCGAGCGACACACTCTCCCAGCCCCCGGCCAGCACAAAGTGATCGGCCTGATGTAGACCACACGTGGTCTGCACGCCCGTGATGCGACTGCCCTGCGTCTGGAACTGCTGCACCTCACACCCCAGCAGCACTTGTGCACCACGTTGTCGCAGCAGGGCCAGCAGGGCCTCACACAGCTTGCGGCAGTCAATCGCGCATTCACTGGGCGTATAGACCGCACCGGCAATCTGGGACACATAGTGCTGCAGCGCCGGCTCCAGGCGTGCCACTTCTGCCGCATCGACCATGTGCTGCTGAGGCCCGCCCAGCTGAGCCTGCAGCTGCAGCTGGCGCGCCGCACCATCGAGCCCCACCTGCGTGCTCTGCAGCACCAGCTTGCCGGGTGTGTGAAAGTCGCAGTTCAGCTGCTCGCGCTGCAGGGTCGCTTCGAGCGCAGCGCGGCTTTGCGCAGCCAGCGTCAACAGGCTTTGCGTGGTGGCGCGCGAGGAGGCAGCATTGCAGGCCCCCAGAAACTGCAGCAGCCAGGACCACTGGTGCGGGTCCAGCTGCCAGCGCATGTGCAGCGGTGAGGTTTTGTCGAGCAGCAGCTTGGGCAAACTGGCCCAGATGCCGGGATCAGCGAGAGGCTGCACATAGGCATAGCTCAGCTGCGCGCCATTGCCGCCACTGGCACCCATAGCAGGTGCCTCGGCCCGCTCCACCAGGCTAACTTCATACCCGGCCTGCTGCAGCGCATACCCGCTGGCCAGACCGACGATGCCGGCTCCTATCACACATACATGCATTGGTGTTCTCCATCTGCCGTCACTGTAGAACTGCCAACGCCCCTGACGCATGGCATTTGTTTGCAGGGGTATGCCCGTGGTTTATGGGTAAACCCCATGTACATAAACGGCGCACACCGCACCGCTTTTCAGCAAGCCACGCACCCTACTGGTGAAAACCTAGACAAGGCATAAAAAAATGGCATGGACGGACCTGTGATTGGCATCGCCACAGCCGAAATCTGCTTCCTACACTGGCCTCACCCCATCAGTTCTTTCGAAGGAGATGCACATGCAAGTCCGCACCACGGTTCTCTACGCAGCCCTGTCCCTAGCCTGTCTGGCCAGCGCCCATGCTGACACCTTGGACAAGGTGGCCCAAAGCGGCCAGATCACCTTGGCTTATCGCGAGTCTTCGGTGCCCTTCAGCTATCTGAACCAGAGCAAGCCAGCTGGAATTTCCGTGGACATCAGCAATGCCGTGGTGGAAGCGGTCAAGAAAGCCACGGGCAAAAACGACATCAAGGTCAACTGGCAGGCTGTCACGTCGCAGAACCGCATTCCGCTGCTGACCAATGGCACGATCGACCTCGAATGCGGCTCGACCACCAACAACACCACGCGCGGCAAGGATGTGGATTTCGCCATCAACCACTTCTACACCGGCACCCGCCTGTTGGTGAAGAAGAGCTCCGGCATCAAGAACTACAGCGACCTTAAGGGCAAAACCGTGGCCGTGACCTCGGGCACCACCAACCTGCAGGTCATGCGCAAGGCCAACGCCGAAAACAACTGGGGCATTGACATGGTCCACCCCAAGGACCACGCGGACGCTTTTCTGCTGGTGGAAAGCGACCGTGCCAGTGCATTTGCGATGGATGACATCCTGCTCTATGGCCTGATTGCCAATGCCAAGAATCCCGGCGACTACGAAGTCGTGGGCGATGCCCTACAGGTCGAGCCCTATGCCTGCATGCTGCGCAAGGACGACCCCAAGTTCAAGGCGCTGGTCGATGGCGTGATCAGCGACATGATGAAGAGCGGCCAGTTCACCCAGCTGTACGACAAGTGGTTCGTGCAGCCCATTCCTCCATCCAACATGGCACTGAACCTGCCCATGTCGGAGCAGCTCAAGCAGAACCTGGTGGAGCTGAGCGACAAGCCCGCGTTCTGAGCATGACCAATGTGTTTCGCCGCCCACCGCGTGCAGTGGGCATTCTGGGAGGCATGGGCCCGGCCGCAGGCGCCGATTTTGTGCGCCTGTTTGTCGAGGCCTGTAGCAACTATCTGCGCGCTCATAATCACCCGGTCAATGATCAGGCTTTTCCCGAACACTGGCTGGTGCAGATGCCGGTGCCCGATCGCACCGAGGCACTGCGTACCAGTCCACAGGCGCCGCATGGACCAGCCCCCTACATGCTGCAAGGGGTTGGGCGACTGGCGGCACTGGGCGTATGCAGCGTGGCCGTGGCCTGCAATACCGCCCATGTCTGGCATGCACAGCTGCAGGCGCTGTTTCCGCAGCTGCGCATCCTGCACATTGCCGAAGAAACGGCCCGGCACCTGCAGCAGCAGGGTATGCAATGTGCCATCGTGCTGGCCACCGCAGGCACCTACCAGACGGGGCTGTACGACGCCGCACTGCTCTGCCACGGCATCAAAGCGCTGCAGCCTGATGCAGCGGGCATTACCCTGCTCATGCAAGGTATCTATGACGGCGTCAAGCGCGGTGATACCGCTCTGGCCATGCAATGCTTTGGGCAGGTGCTACAGGACATGCAAAGCCGCCACGGCACTGATATCCCTGTGCTCATGGCATGCACGGAAATTCCACTGGCCCTGCCACAGGCGCCGCAGGCACAAGGCGCCCGGCTCATAGACCCTGCCTGGATCCTTGCCCAGGCGCTGGCAGCCCAGGCTTACACAGAGACCGTCTGATCCACTACTTGCGGAGCCAGAATCGCCATGGTGATGCGCGAGACGCAGCTGGGCCGCCCTTCGTCGTCCACCATGTCGATCTGCCAGACCTGGGTGGTCTTGCCAATGTGCACGGGCCTGGCCGTGCCCGTCACCCAGCCGCTGCGCACCGCACGCAGGTGATTGGCGTTGATGTCCAGCCCCACCGCCTTGTGCCCTTCAGGTGCGGCGTAGTAGGCCGCCATGGAGCCCAGGGTTTCCGCCAGCACCACGCTGACGCCACCGTGCAGCAGCCCAAAGGGCTGCCTGGTGCGGTGGTCTACGGGTACGCGGCCCGTCAGATAGTCCGGCCCCAGCTCCGTAATCTCAATCCCCAGATGCTGTACGGCCGTATCGGCGGCGCTTGCATTCAGCTGCGCCAGCGTCACAGGTTTACGCCAGATTGACATGTCATACCTCCAAAGCAACAGGGCAGCATGATGCAGCCAGTGGCGGACCCACGCTGTTGGTTCGGTGACAGCGGCAGGCCGCACCCCATACATCCTGCACCGCACCTGGGACTTGGGGGCTTGCGTGCCAGAACGCAGGCTTGCAGCGCACAATATGCGGTTTCCCCGCACCTGATCAGGAAGCTGCCTTTGTCCCCCGCCCACACCGTTTTGCAAGATGTTTTTGGCTACGAGGCCTTCCGTGGGCCGCAGCAGGCCATCATTGAGCATGTCGCAGCCGGTGGCGACGCCCTGGTGCTCATGCCTACAGGCGGCGGCAAAAGCCTGTGCTACCAGATTCCCGCCATCGTGCGCCAGCACCAGGGCTATGGCGTGACCATTGTGGTCTCACCCCTGATTGCCCTCATGCACGACCAGGTCGGTGCGCTACATGAAGCCGGGGTCAAGGCCGCCTTTCTGAACTCCTCCCTCGACTGGGCACAGGCGCAGGATGTGGAGTGGCAGATGCAAAGCGGCCAGCTCACGCTGCTGTATGTGGCGCCTGAACGCCTGGTCACGCCGCGTTTTCTGGGGCTGCTGGACGACCTGCATGCCAACGGCCAGCTGAGCCTGTTTGCGATTGACGAAGCGCACTGCGTCAGCCAGTGGGGCCATGACTTCCGCCCTGAATACCACGCGCTTTCCGTGCTGCACGAGCGCTATGTGGGCGTGCCGCGCATTGCCCTGACGGCAACGGCAGACAGCCTCACCCGCGCTGACATCGTGGAACGCCTGCATCTGGAGCAGGCCGAACAGTTCATCAGCAGCTTTGACCGGCCCAACATCCGCTACACCATCGTCGAGAAAAAAGACGTCACCAACCAGCTGCTGCGCTTCATCAAGCACGAGCACGAGGGCGATGCAGGCGTGGTCTATTGCCTCTCGCGCCGCCGCGTGGAGGAGCTGGCCAAGACACTGCAGGACAACGGCATTCACGCCCTGCCCTACCACGCGGGCCTGCCCTCCGATGTGCGCCAGCTGCACCAGAACCGTTTTCTGCGCGAAGAAGGGGTGGTGATGGTGGCCACGATTGCCTTTGGCATGGGCATTGACAAGCCCGATGTGCGCTTTGTGGCCCATGTGGACATGCCGCGCAACATCGAAGGCTACTACCAGGAAACCGGCCGTGCGGGCCGTGACGGCCTGCCTGCACATGCCTGGATGGCCTATGGCATCTCGGACGTGGTCAACCAGCGCCGCATGATTGACGAAGGCAATGCGGACGAGCAGTTCAAGGCCGTGCTGCGCGGCAAGCTCGACGCACTACTCACACTGGCCGAGGCCACAGACTGCCGCCGCGTGCGCCTGCTGCAGTACTTTGGTGAGCATTCCGAGCCCTGTGGTAATTGCGACAACTGCCTGCACCCGCCCGCCATCTGGGACGGCACAGACGCTGCGCGCAAGCTGCTGTCAACCATCTACCGCGTGCATGAGATGAGCCAGCTGACCTTTGGTGCAGGCCACATCATGGACGTGATGCGCGGCAAGGTGACGGACAAAGTCACGCAATACCTGCATGACAAGGTGTCCACCTTCGGCATTGGCAAGGATTACTCCGAGCAGCAGCTGCGCGCCGTGATGCGCCAGCTCCTGGCCACAGGTGCGCTGGGCCTGCACAAGGTGACCAGCGAAAACAGCGGCCATGTGTTTGACACACTCACGCTCACCCCCCAGTCACGCGCCGTGCTGCGCGGCGATGTGCAGGTGCTGCTGCGCGAATCGGCCGCTGCCAGCCGCACGCGCTCTGCCAAGCGCAGCACGCCCACCAGTGCGGCTGCCATCCACCTGGGGCCGGATGCACAGGCACGCTTTATCAACCTCAAGGCCTGGCGTGCCGAAGTCGCCAAGGCACACGATTTGCCGGCCTACGTCATCTTCAACGATGCCACCCTGGTCGGCATTGCCGAGCGCAATCCGCAGACCCTGGCCGATCTGCAGGGCATCAGCGGCATTGGTGCGAAAAAGCTCGAAGCCTATGGCGAAGAAGTGCTGCGCGTGGTGCGTCTGAGCGCCTGAGCAGCTGCGCCAGAACTGAAAAAATGTAGCATCCAGCGCTTGCTACAAGCGACTTTCAATGTGTTTTCTGCTTAATAAGCAGCAAATACGCGCGCTAGCTGCTCACAAAACTGAAAAGAAGTTTTCAGCACCCGCACTGCACGGCCGCACGCATTGCTTCAGAATGTGCAGACCATGCTGAGCTATTCCGATATCCAAGCCGCCTCCCAGCGCCTGCGTGACCATGTGTTGCGCACGCCCTGCGTGGAGTCCCAGACCCTGTCGCACATCGTGGGGGCACAGGTGTTTCTGAAGTTTGAGAACCTGCAGTTCACCGCCTCGTTCAAGGAGCGCGGTGCCTGCAACCGCCTGCAGCTGCTGACCACCGAAGAAAAGGCGCGCGGCGTGATCGCCATGAGCGCGGGCAACCATGCCCAAGGCGTGGCCTACCACGCGCAGCGCATGGGCATACGCGCCGTGATCGTGATGCCGCGCTTCACCCCCGGTGTGAAAGTGGAGCGCACGCGCGGCTTTGGTGCCGAAGTGGTGCTGCATGGCGACACGCTGGAAGCGGCACGCCAACACGCCTACGCGCTGGCTGAAGCGCAGAATCTGACCTTTGTGCACCCCTTTGATGACGAAGGCGTGGCTGCTGGACAGGGCACGCTGGCTATGGAAATGCTGGCGGACCAGCACGATCTGGATGTGCTCATCATGGGCATTGGCGGTGGTGGCCTGATTGCCGGTGTGGCCACTGCGGCCAAGGCGCTCAAGCCCGAGATTCACGTCGTGGGCGTGCAGACCGAGCGTTTTCCCTCCATGGTCAATGCCATCGAAGGCAAAGACCTGCCGATAGGCACTTCCACCATTGCCGAAGGCATTGCCGTGGCCACGGCGGGCCAGATCACACGCGAGATCGTGCGCGAGCATGTGGACGAGTTGCTGCTGGTGGACGAAGGCGATATCGAGCAGGCCGTGCTCATGCTGCTGGAAATTGAAAAGACGCTGGTCGAAGGTGCAGGCGCTGCCGGGCTGGCGGCGCTGATTCGCCACAAAAACAAGTTCCAGGGCAAGAAGGTGGGCATTGTGCTGTCTGGCGGCAATATCGACCCGCTGCTGCTGGCTGCCATCATCGAGCGTGGCATGGTACGCTCGGGCCGCCTGGCACGCATCCGCGTCAGTGCGCGCGATGTGCCCGGCGTGCTGGCACGGATCACAGCCCTGGTGGCCGAAGCCGGAGCGAACATCGAAGAGGTGCACCACCAGCGCGCCTTCACCATGCTGGCCGCGCAGAACGTAGAGATCGACTTTGTGCTGCAGACCCGCAATCTGCAGCACGTGGAGCAGGTGCTGCAGGTGCTGCGCGACGCGGGCATGCATGCCGAGCGGGTGTAGTTGCGGATTTAGTGACAGACAGCCCGGCACCAGCACACCGTGCTGGTGCCGGGCGATAAAAAAACGGGGCGCTTGCAGCGCCCCGTTTTTTTGCGTTTTTTAGATACGCATATCGCCGGTTTCGACGAATCGCTGGTGCCAGCTCAGCGCTTCCGTCAGGATGTGCGGCGTGTGCTGTGCACCCCTGGCGCGTGCACGGTCAAAGTAGTCGTTCAACTGGTCACGGTAGTCGGGGTGAGCACACTTGTCGATGATGACGCGTGCACGCTGCTTGGGGCTCAGACCACGCAGGTCAGCCAGACCCTGCTCGGTGACGATGATCTGTGTGTCGTGCTCGGTGTGGTCCACGTGCGAGCACATGGGCACGATGCAGCTGATCTTGCCGTCCTTGGCCACGGAAGGGGTCACAAAGAAGGACAGATAGCCATTGCGCGCAAAGTCGCCCGAGCCACCAATACCGTTCATCATGCCCGTGCCCATGACGTGGGTGGAGTTGATGTTGCCGTAGATGTCTGCCTCGATCATCGAGTTCATGGCAATGATGCCCAGACGGCGCACCAGCTCAGGGTGGTTGGAGATTTCCTGTGGGCGCAGGATGATGCGCTCGCGGTAGAAGTCGATGTTGTCTTCAAACTCCTTGAAAGCACTGCTGGACAGCGAGATCGAGGTGGCCGAAGCGCGGGTCATCTTGCCTGCGCGGATCAGCTCCAGCATGCCGTCCTGCAGCACTTCGGTAAAGCCCAGCAGGTTCTCGAACGGGCCATGCAACAGGCCTGCCAGCACGGCGTTGGCCACATTGCCCACACCCGACTGGATAGGCAGCATGTCCTTGGGCAGACGGCCCATCTTCATCTCATGCGCGAGGAAGTCGATGATGGACGCAGCAATCGTGTTGGAGTTCGCATCCGGCGCGGCAAATACGTTGTCGCGGTCGCCCTTGTGCGTTTCCACAATGGCGATCACCTTGGAGGGGTCGACCTTCAGGTACTGCTCGCCAATGCGCTGGTCGGCCGTGGTCATGTGGATGGGCGTACGGCGGGGCGGGATGGCCGTGCCGTAGTAGATGTCGTGCATACCTTCCATCTTGGCGGGGAACTTGGTGTTCACCTCCAGAATGACCTTGTCCGCAATCTCCAGCCAGGTCTTGTTGTTGCCCACGGCGGTAGAGGGAATTAAGAGGCCATCGGGCGTAATGCCCAGCACTTCCACCACAGCCACATCCATGTGGCCCAGAAAGCCAAACCAGGCGTGCTGGGCAACGTGCGACAGGTGCATGTCGATGAAGTCGATCTCACCGGCGTTGATGGCCTTGCGTGCGGTCGGGTCGGTGTTGAAAGGCAGACGCTGGCCCAGCGCATGGGCTTCGGCCATCACGCCATCACACTCGGCAGCAGTGGACGCGCCGGTCCACACATTGATCTTGTAGGGCTTGCCCTGTGCATGCTCGGCCTTGGCCCGGTCAGCAATCGCCTGTGGCAATGCCTTGGGATAGCCTGCACCCGTGAAGCCGCTCATGCCGACGTTGACGCCGTGCGGAATCATGGCTGCAGCCTGTTCGGCCGACATGATGAGGTTGTGAAATTGGGGGTAGCGGACGCGGTCTGCCAGGCTCATCGAGGTGTTCTCCAACTTTGCATAAACAAGCCGCCCCATCGGGCCGGCTTTATCGGGACGGCCAACATGCACAGGGGGCTTTCACGCTCCTCGCTTGCCTGTTCGTGCAGGCTGTTGTTGTACTGGCGACATCTTGGTCGGCTCCCTATCTCCGGGGGAGATGGTATCAGCGTTAACCCTTGACCTAAGCATAGTGCGTAGTTCTGCGTAGGTCTCTAACCCATTGTCATTACTGGATTCGCGGCAGAGTAGCTACTAACGCCGCAAAAACCAGGGTAAACACCTAGATTTGCTGCACCGCAGCAATCCCATAAAAAAACCGACCTGCTAAGCAGGCCGGTTTTACACAGTGGTATCGAGCAGCAACTGCTTAGCTGCGCTTGGCGCGGCTGAGCAGGGCATAAAGAATGATGGCACCAAAGGTCGAGGTACCAATGCCGCCCAGTGCGAAATCGCCGAACTTCAGCGTGAATTCGCCCGTGCCCAGAATCAAGGTGATGGCGGCCACGATCAGGTTCTTGGTGTCGGAGAAGTCCACCTTGTTATCCACCCAGATCTTGGCACCCGCAATGGCGATCAGACCGAACACCACGATGGACACACCGCCCATCACGGGCAGCGGAATCGCCTGAATCAGCGCACCAAACTTGGGGCTGAAGCCCAGCAGCACGGCCAGCAGCGCCGCAAACAGGAACACGGCGGTGGAGTAGATGCGCGTGGCGGCCATCACGCCGATGTTTTCGGCATAGGTAGTCACGCCGGTGCCGCCGGCCGCACCGGAGACCATGGTGGCCACACCGTCACCGATGAAGGCACGGCCCATGTACTTGTCCAGGTTCTTGCCGGTCATGGCGGTCACGGCCTTGATGTGGCCCAGGTTCTCGGCCACCAGAATGATGACCACGGGCACGATCAGCAGCATGGCATTGGCGTTGAACACAGGGGCGTGCAGCGTAGGCAGACCAAACCATGCAGCATTGGCAACGCCGCTCAGGTCCATAGGCTTGCCCAGACCCATGCCATTGGTCAGCACGGCATAGATGATGGAAGCGACGATCAGGCCCATCAGAATCAGCAGGCGCTGCAGCATGCCGCTGGTAAATACGGCCACCAGCGCCACGGACACGAAGGTCACGGCCTGCATCCAGGCATCAAAGTTGTTGGCCGCCATGTTCTTGACGGGAATGGCTGCCAGGTTCAGACCAATCACGGCCACCACCGCACCCGTCACGACGGGAGGCATGAAGCGCTCAATCCAGCCCGTACCAATGGCCTGCACCAGGAAGCCAATCAGGGTGTAGACCAGACCGCAGGCAATGATGCCGCCCAGCGCCAGGCCGATGTTGGCATTGGCACCATGGGTGGCCACATAGCCGGTGGCCACGTTCACCACGCCGATGAAGGCAAAAGAAGAGCCCAGATAGCTGGGCACCTTGCCGCCGGTGATGAGGAAGAAAATCAGCGTGCCGATGCCGCTCATCAGCACGGCCAGATTGGGGTCAAAGCCCATGAGGATGGGAGCCAGCACCGTCGAACCGAACATGGCGACCACGTGCTGAATGCCCATCAGCCCCGTCTGGCCCCAGGGCAGACGCTCGTCAGGCCCGATCACACCGCCGTTTTTCAGCGCTGCGGGGGACTTTGCAGTCCAGGAAAACATTCCCATTTTTTTGCTCCGTAAAAATTGCTGGCGCGATGTTAGAAGCTTTCGACCGGGCACGGCATGTCCTCGCCAGGCATACGTGCTTGCATGTCAGCTAAACACAAGCAGACAGCGTGCCAGCGAGATTTTTGCTTAACTATATTTTTAGGAGCGGCTTGCGCTTGACTTTGCTTGCATTCAAAGCCCTAAGCCTTGAAAAGCAAGCAAAGTTCAGCGCTGGGCACTCTGTTTTTTGAAGTCAGCGCATGTTGCGCGAAAAAAACGGCAGCGCAGGCAGCTGGCCGCGGATGACGGACCAGGGGCTACGGCCCGTGAGCTGCGCCACGATGGCCGCCTTGACGGGCGGCATGTTGCGCGACAGGCCGATCACCGCCTGACGCACCAGCCGTGGCACGGGGCGCGCATCGGTGAACAGCTTCACCACGGTGTTCGTGCCCTGGAAGATGGGCCAGGCATGACGATGGTGGCCCTGGGCATAGGGCTCCAGCACTTCGGCGCGGCCCCAGTCCTGACCAGCACCATAGGCCGACACGATGCAGGCCGTCAGGCGCTCCACACCCGAAAGCCCCAGGTTGAAGCCATGTGCCGTGACTGGGTGCATACCGATGGCGGCATCACCCAGCAGCGCAAAGCGCGTGCCGCTGAAGCGGTGGGCATAGGTGGCCACCAGGGGGTAGATGTGGCGCTCACCCACCAGTTTCATGTCCCCCAGGCGGCCCTGAAAATGGTTGTGCACATGGGCCGCAAAGTCTTCGGGCGAGAGCTGCATGAGCTGCTGCGCATCGGCCGAATCCGTGGTCACCACCGCAGAGCACAGCAGCTCACCGGTTTCAGGATCAGGCTGCAGCGGCAGGATGGCCAGGGTGCGGTCATAGCCAAAGCATTCATGGGCCTTGCCTTCATGCGGCACGGTGTGGCTGAGGCGGCAGACGATGACGCTGCGGCCAAAGTCCGTCATCTGCGCACCCACGCCCAGCATGCGACGCACGCTGGAGAAACGGCTATCTGCCGCAATCACCAGCGGCGCTTTGAGCGGTGCACCATCCACGCGCACGCCGTTGTCGTCCTGGGTGTAATGAACTTCAGCATGGGAAGGCGTGACCGTCACCTGGGTCACGCGTGCACCGGTGATGATGTGCACGCCTTCGGTGGTGCTGGCCACTTCCCAGGCCGTGCGGCGCAGGGCATGGTTGGGCACGATGCGGCCCAGATAGTCTGCGCCACTGCCGTCAGAGACGATGTCCAGCGTGGAACGCAGGCCTACGGGGCCGTCATGCACGATGGCATCACGGATGGTGCCAATCTCATGGTCTTGCAGCCTGCCCCAGGTGCCCAGACGCTGCAGGATCTGCACGCTGGGATGGGTCAGCGCGATCTCGCGCCCATCGGGTGCGGGCTGGGCCAGCTGGGATTCGCCTTGCAGTTCCAGCACCGTGGCTTGCAAGCCCGCCTGGGCCAACGAAATGGCAAGCGACAGGCCGGCAGGACCTGCGCCCACAATAAGGACATCGGTGTTCATGGACATGTGTGCAATCACTGTGAAAGTAGGGCCTATTGTGGCCTGATCTACGGGCCTCGCTGCCTGTGCGGCCCGTGCATTGTCGGCCGGTTTGGCTTGGCCGTGGCTTGCATTGCATCAATGGCATGTCCTTGACACCCCCTTTGTGCCCGTCAGCGAGCACGCGCCAGAACTTGCCGCTTGTCAATCCGGGGCGCTGGCATGGTGCACCACGGCGCGGCTCGCTAGGCTGGGATGCATGTCTGCCCCCACCCTGCCCCACACCCGCCGCACGCCGCTGATGCGCCACTACCAGCAATGGCTGGCCCAGCACTACGACCTGCACTTTGACAGCTATGACGCGCTCTGGCGCTGGTCCACCACCGATCTGGAAGCTTTCTGGCAAAGCATCTGGCGCTATTTCGATATCCAGTCGCCCACCCCGCACAGCGCGGCGCTGGGCCGCAACTGCATGCCCGGGGCGCAGTGGTTTCCGGATGCACAGGTCAATTACGCGCAGCAGGTGCTGCGCCATGTGGAAGCGGCCGATGCCGCAGGCATGCCTGCAGTGATTGCAGACAACGAGCTGGGCGAAGTCACCACGCTGAGCTGGCCCGAGCTGCGCCGCCAGGTTGCCGCCCTGGCCCTGCACCTGCAGGCACAGGGCATTCGCCCGGGCGACCGGGTCGCAGCCTATCTGCCCAATATTCCCCAGGCCATGGTGGCCATGCTGGCCGTGGTCAGCATTGGCGCGGTGTGGAGCGTGTGCTCGCCCGACATGGGTACGGCAGCAGTGCTGGACCGCTTTGAGCAGATTGCACCCAAGGCATTGATTGCGGTGGATGGCGTCTACTACGCCGGCAAGCCCATGGACCGCAGCAGCATCGTGCAGGAGCTGCGCGCCAGGCTGCCCAGCCTGCAGCACTGCATCGTCCTGTCTACACGCTGGGCGCAGGCACCCGTGCAGGGCGCTGCGGACTGGAACACCCTCATGCAGCGTGACGATGCGCAGCTGCACAGCTTCACCCCCCTGTGGCTGCCCTTCGACCACCCGCTGTGGATTGTGTATTCCAGCGGCACCACCGGCCTGCCCAAGCCCATCGTGCATGGCCACGGCGGCATCATGCTGGTGGCCCTGACCATGAAGACCCTGCACAGCGATGTGGGCTGCAGCTATGCGCCCGAGAGCTGGGGGGAACGCTTTCACTGGTACAGCTCTACCGGCTGGGTGATGTGGAACTCGCAGCTCGCAGGTCTTTTGGGCGGCACGACCTGTGTGATCTATGACGGCAGCCCCGGCGGCAGCAAGGAGCAGCCCGACTGGGGTGTGCTGTGGCGCTTTGCAGCGCGCCACGCAGTCACCAGCTTCGGCGCTGGCGCAGCCTTCTATGCCAACTGCATGAAGGCCGGGATAGAGCTGTCGCAGTGCGGCGATCTTTCGCGCATCACCAGCCTGGGCAGCACGGGCTCCCCCCTGTCGCCCGATGTGCAGCACTGGGGCATGCAGCAGTTCGCAGCCCTGGGCACACCTGACATCTGGTGGAACAACATCTCGGGCGGCACAGATTTCTGCGGAGCCTTCATCGGCGGCAACCGCGAGCTGCCCCAGTACCCCGGCGAGATGCAGTGCCGCATGCTGGGCGCAGCGGTCGAGGCCTGGGACGAGCAAGGCCGTCCGGTGATCGACGCCGTGGGCGAGCTGGTCTGCACGCAGCCCATACCCTCCATGCCGCTGTACTTCTGGGGCGATGCGGAAGGCAAACGCTACCTGTCCAGCTATTTCGACATGTACCCGCCCGGCCACGGCAGACAGCCCGGCGGCGGCGATGGCCCGGCAGACATGGGCGGCGTCTGGCGCCATGGCGACTGGCTGCGTATCTCTGCACATGGCGGCTGCACCATCTATGGCCGCAGTGATGCCACCATCAACCGCCACGGCCTGCGCATGGGCACCAGCGAGATCTACCGCGCTGTCGAAGCCCTGCCTGAGGTGCTGGACAGCATGGTGGTGGACCTGGAGTACCTGGGCCGCGAGAGCTTCATGCCCATGTTTGTGGTGCTGCGCGACGGCCTGCAGCTGGACGATGCCCTGCGCGAGCAGCTGGCAGACGCCATTCGCACTGCGCTCTCGCCACGCTTTGTGCCGGATGAGATCGTGCAGGTGCCGGAGATCCCACGCACCCTCACGGGCAAGAAGCAGGAGCTGCCCATCAAGAAGCTGCTGCTGGGGCAGCCACTGGAAAAAGTGGTCAACAAGGACACCATGGCCAACCCGGCCAGCCTGCAGTGGTTTGTGGCCTATGCACAGCGCCATGCGGCCCGTCACACTGTCGCGGTATAAGCCAGACGCAGCGTACACGCTACAAGCTTTTGCAATGTGCGGCACTGTCTGGCTGGTGCCTGCAGGCGCGCGGGGTACACTTAGCGCGTTTTGCGTTGCGCCCTCTCCATCTAACCGCAATCCTTACCATGGCCGTTGACTCGTTGGGCACCGCCCGCTCCAGCTTTGACCTCAAAAGCGCCCAGCTGCCCGTAATGGCCGTCGCGGTGCGAGACACCCAAGTAAACGTGATTGCCCAGGACCTGGCCCAGCGCCTGGCCAATGATCCGGATTTTTTCGACAATGATCCCGTACTGATTGACCTGCAGCATGTGCAGGACAGCACGGACGCCATCGACTTCCCCAAGCTCATCAAACTGCTGAAAAAGCACCGCACCGTGCCCGTGGCCGTGTGCAATGGCTCGGCCGAGCAGATGGCCGCTGCCCATGCAGCGGGCCTGATGCCAGCGCCCGACGCCCACCCCGTGCGCACCAAGGAAGTCGTGCGTGAGGTGGAAGTCATCCGGGAAGTGCCTGTGGAAGTGATTCGAGAGGTGCCTGCGCCTGCTGCCAACGCCATGATCATTGACAAGCCCCTGCGCTCGGGCCAGCAGATCTACGCCAAGGGCTGTGATCTGGTGGTCATGGCCGTGGTGAGTTATGGTGCAGAAGTCATTGCCGACGGCAATGTCCATGTGTATGCCCCGCTGCGCGGCCGCGCTGTAGCGGGTGCGCGTGGCAATGCCAATGCCCGCATCTTCAGCACCTGCATGGAACCCCAGTTGCTGTCCATCGCTGGCAACTACCGTGCACTGGAAACCGATCTGCCCAAGGACATTGCAGGCAAGCCTGCACAGGCCCGGCTGGACGGCGAGAAATTGATCATTGAGCCTTTGCGTTTAGCATGAGCAGCATTCACCATTGAACCCACCCTCACAAGATTCTTCTCTAAGGAACCCAGCAAACATGGCCAAAATCGTCGTAGTGACTTCCGGAAAAGGTGGCGTAGGTAAGACCACCACCAGTGCAAGCTTTGCATCCGGCCTCGCCCTGCGCGGCCACAAGACAGCAGTGATCGATTTCGACGTCGGCCTGCGTAATCTGGACCTGATCATGGGCTGCGAGCGCCGCGTGGTCTATGACCTGATCAACGTGATCCACGGAGAAGCCAATCTGAACCAGGCGCTGATCAAGGACAAGCAGTGCGACAACCTGTTTGTGCTGGCCGCGTCGCAGACACGCGACAAGGAAGCCCTCACGCAGGAAGGCGTGAAAAAGGTGCTGGACGATCTGGCCGACATGGGTTTTGAGTTCATCATCTGCGACTCGCCCGCGGGTATTGAAAGCGGTGCGCTGCTGGCCATGCACTATGCTGACGAAGCACTGGTGACGACCAACCCCGAAGTCTCGTCCGTGCGCGACTCGGACCGCATTCTGGGCATGCTCAGCTCCAAGACCGACAAGGCCACCAAGGGCGAAAGCGTCAAGGAACACCTGCTGATCACGCGCTACAACCCCAACCGCGTGGAGGACGGCCAGATGCTGTCCATCCAGGACATTGAAGACATTCTGCGCATCCCGCTGATCGGCGTGATTCCCGAATCTGAAACCGTGCTGCAGGCCTCCAACCAGGGCATTCCTGCGATCCACATGGAAGGCTCGGACGTCTCTGAGGCATACAAGGATGTGGTGTCCCGCTTCCTGGGCGAAGACAAGCCCATGCGCTTTACCGAGGCCAACAAGCCCGGTTTCTTCAAACGCATCTTTGGCGGGAGGTAAGCCACGATGTCCCTGATTTCCATGCTCCTGGGCGAAAAGAAAAAATCCGCTTCCGTAGCCAAAGAACGCCTGCAAATCATTCTGGCGCGCGAGCGCATCGGTGGCTCCAGCGCACAGCCAGACTATCTGCCTGCCCTGCAGCGCGAGCTGATGGCGGTGGTGTCCAAGTACGTGTCCATCAATCCCGATGACATCAAGGTGCAACTTGAGCGTCAGGACAATCTGGAAGTGCTGGAAGTCAAGATCGAGCTGCCCGAAACCACGCGCTAAATCCCGGTCTTCACACCATTTCGCACAAAAAAACCGCAGTCCCGTTGCCGGGCTGCGGTTTTGTTTTTTGTGCCACCTTCTGGCGCCTCAGCGCATGACACCACGGTGGTAGAGCAAGGGCTCAGGGTGTGCCGCATGGTGGCAGGCCAGTACCTCACCCACCAGAATCAGATGGTCGCCCTCAGCGTACTGGCTGCGTGCACGGCACTCGAAGGTGGCCAGTGCATCGTCGAGCAGCGGCACGCCCTGCGCATTCGCATGCCAGGCCACACCGGCAAAGCGGTCCACACCCCGGCGCGCGAACTGCAGGGCCAGTTCCTGGTGGTGGCTGGCCAGCACATGGATGGCATAGTGGCTGGCCTGTGCAAAGGCCGGAAAGCAGCCTGCGTGCTTGCCCAGGCTCCACAGCACCAGCGCAGGGTCCAGCGACACCGAGTTGAAGGAGCTGACCGTCATGCCCACGGGCTGACCCTGTGCATCTACCGTCGTCACCACGGTCACGCCCGTGGCGAACTGACCCAGCGCATTGCGGAAATCGCGTTCAGTGAAAGCAGGCTGGCACTCAGCAGCTGCAGCAGAAGTAGAAATAGACACAACAGCGCAATTAGAAAAGAGGAGCAATCATGCAAATACGCCGGTCATGGCAGGCGGTGCCACACGGACGCGAATGCTGCAAATGTTGCGAATCCTAACTGCAATGCGGCATTCCCCGTGACCTGTGTGTACTTGGGCGCAGACATGCAGTGCGCGCACTGCCCAGCGACGACATGGCAAGGCAAAACAATTTCATAGCATTTAGTGCTTGACTGATGGTGTTTTCACAATAAAAACTATGTGAAAGCAAGATATATCAAGCGCTACAAGCTATTGAAGTACAAGCATTTCCAGCCCACACCCCTCGTAGATGTTGAGAGGTGTCAAACGCCGGATGCGCAGGCCCTGCTTCAATGGCGGGCGCAATCGCACACCGTCTCTGGACAGGTGCTCATCGCAGAAACAAGAGGGCCTGCAGCCTCCTGCCACAAGGACAACATAAGGAAGAATGCATCCATGAAACCAACACTGCGAATCCTGAGCCTGCTGGCTGCCTGCGGCATGGCAATGCCTGCGCTGGCGTCTGACTGCGCCATCACCATCGCCAGCGATGACAAGATGCAGTTCGACATCAAGAACGTGGTGGTGCCCAAAACCTGCCGCCAGTACACCATGACGCTCACGCACGTGGGCAAGATGAGCAAGGCCACCATGGGCCACAACCTCGTGCTCAGCACCACGGCCGATGCCAATGCCGTGGCAGCAGACGCACGGCGTCTTCAGTTGCAAGCCTGGTGCATGCCCCGGCTGCACCAGGCTTTTTGCCGGAGCGGGACTTGGGTGACAATGTCCGCCTGATTTCTGACACCCCAGCCCTACACATCGCCCCATGCTCCAGTACAAGACCATTCCCGTTACAGCGTTTCAGCAAAACTGCTCGCTGGTCTGGTGTGACCAGACGCAGGAAGCTGCCGTGATCGACCCCGGTGGAGATCTGGAAGCCATCGAGTGGGAAATTGACCGCCTGGGCCTGCAGCTCAAGGCCATCTGGGTCACGCATGCCCACATCGACCATGCGGGCGGCGTGGCCGATCTGGCAGACAAGTACCAGCTCGACATCATCGGCCCGCACGAGGGCGACCAGTTCTGGATTGACGGCCTGGCCCAGCAGGGTGCCATGTTCGGCTTTCCGCCTTCGCGCAGCTTTGTGCCCACACGCTGGCTGCACGATGGCGACACGGTGCAGATCGGCAAGGAAACCCTGCAGGTACGCCACTGCCCCGGCCATACGCCCGGCCATGTGGTGTTCCATGCGCCCCAGATTGAGCGCTGCTTTGTCGGCGATGTGCTGTTTGCAGGCAGCATTGGCCGCACCGACTTTCCCCAGGGCAACCACCAGCAGCTGATTGACTCCATCGTCCAGCGCCTGTGGCCCATGGGCGATGCCACCGTCTTCATTCCCGGCCATGGCCCGGAAAGCAGCTTTGGCCGTGAACGCAAGACCAATCCTTATGTGGGCAACACCTGAGGCCTGAAAAGACCTTTGCAGTCTGCGTCACGCCACCCGTGCGTCAGACTGCCTGCACGCGCTGTTGCAGTGTACAGCTGCAAAGCGTTTTTCAGCTCAGGCGGCAGCAGCTTTGCGGCTGTCCCGCATTTCGCCACGCACCACCAGCCACAGGCCCAGCAACACCATTCCCAGCCCCACAAAGGCCAGCCAGCCCGGTTGTTCTCCCACCACCACAATGGACAGCACAAAGGCCGTAATGGGCTCAAACTTGCTCAGCGCCACGCTGGTGGCCGCAGACACGGTGCGCAGCCCGGTGGAAAAGCACAGATAGGACAGCCCTGTCGCCACCACGCCCAGATAGACCACCACGGCCCAGCTGCGGGCGCTGGCATCCGGCACGCCGCCCAGCCAGGCCGCAATTGGCAGCGACAGCAGGGCCGCCGTCAGAAACACCCAGGCGTTCACACGCGTCACACCGCTCTTGAGCACCAGCGGCTGGCTGATAACGGCATAGGCCCCGTAGGCCAGACCGGCCAGCAGGCACAGCAGCAGCCCGGGCAGTGAGCCGCTCATGTCACCGCCCTTGCCCTGGGTCATCACAAAGCCGCCCACCACACCAATGGCCGTGCCGAGCCACCACACCGCGCCCGGCAGGCGGCGCTGAATCACGGCCTGCAGCAGCCCCGCCCAGACAGGGCTGGAGCCCAGCGCCACGGCCGTGCCAAGCCCAATGCCGGTGAGCTTGAGCCCGGCAAAAAATGCCATGTTGTAGGTCAGCATGCACAGCGCACACAGCAGCATGCGCGGCCAGTCCATGGGCGCAGGGCGATGGCTGCTGTCCGTGCGCAGCAGGCGGCCCAGCAGCACAAAAAACAGCCCGGCCATGACCAGGCGCAGCGCTCCCACCCACAGCGGCGACATGCCTGCGGGCGCAAAACTCTGGGCCGTGCCTGTGGTGCCCCACAGCATGGCAGCGATCAGCACCAGCAGCACGCCGTGCGCGGAAGAAGACGATTGCGACATGGCGGCATGCTATGCCAAAACCGTGCCGCTTTCTGTCGCGCAGCATGCACAGCGGCCTGCAGGTAACAGTGCGCAATCAAACACTGCAGCAGACCTGCAATCGCAGTGCTGCTGGTCATAATGGCTAAGGCTTTTTGTTGTGCACCATGTCTGAAGAATCTTCCGCAGCCACCGCTGCTTCCTCCCCCACACGCCGCTCCTGGGCCGCGACCCTCAAGGTCTATGCCGAACCGGCCAGCCTGCGCATGCTGGCCCTGGGTTTTTCGGCCGGGCTTCCGCTGTTGCTGGTGCTGGGCACGCTCTCGTTCTGGCTGCGCGAAGCAGGCATCAACCGCACCACCATTGGCTATCTGAGCTGGGTGGCCCTGGCCTATGCCTTCAAGTGGATGTGGTCGCCGCTGGTGGACCGCATGCCGCTCCCGCTGCTCACGCGCGCACTGGGGCGCAGGCGCAGCTGGCTGCTGCTGTCGCAGCTGATGATCATGGGCGGGCTGGTTGGCATGGCGCTGAGCGACCCGCTCACGGCCCTGAACCCCATCATCTGGTGCGCACTGGCTGTGGCCTTTGGCTCGGCCACACAGGACATTGCGCTGGATGCCTTTCGCATTGAGTCGGCCGACGCCGACCACCAGGCAGCGCTTGCGGCTACTTACCAGACTGGTTACCGGCTCGCCATGATCTGGGCCGGAGCCGGAGCCCTGTGGCTGGCTGCGCGCGTACAGGGCCAGGTCGAGGGCTATATGCAGCAGGCCTGGCAGGTCGCCTATCTGGTCATGGCAGCCAGCATGCTGGTCGGCATGGTGACGGTGCTGTGCTCGCGGGAGCCCAACCCCGCCCCCCTGCCCCCTTCCAAAGGTCTGATGGACTGGCTGCGCGGTGCGCTGGTGGCACCGTTTGCCGACTTTATCCGCCGCTACCGCTGGCAGGCCGCGCTGGTGCTGTCGTTGATTGCCGTGTATCGCATCAGCGATGTGGTCATGGGCATCATGGCCAACCCCTTCTATGTGGACATGGGCTTCAGCAAGGACGAGGTGGCCGCCGTCACCAAGGTGTTCGGCGTGGTCATGACCTTGCTCGGTGCCTTTGTGGGCGGTGCCATGGCCATGCGCTGTGGCGTGATGCGCGTGCTCATGCTGGGCGCGGTGCTGTCTGCCGCCAGCAATCTGCTGTTTGCCTGGCTGTCCACACGTGGCCATGATCTGACGGGGCTGACGCTGGTGGTCAGTGCCGACAACCTGGCCGGCGGCATTGCCTCGGCCGCCTTTATTGCCTATCTGTCCAGCCTCACCAATGTGCAGTACTCGGCCACGCAGTACGCGCTGTTCAGCTCCATGATGATGCTGGCCCCCAAGTGGCTGGCAGGCTTTTCCGGCCAGTTTGTGGATGCCTACGGCTATGTGCACTTTTTTGTAGGCACAGCCTGCCTGGGGCTGCCGGTGCTGGTGCTGGTGGCACTGGCCTCACGGGTCAAACAGAAAAACTCCTGAAAAAAGAGCGGCCAGCGCTTATCCAGCAATGGATTGAAAAACAAATTGCTTTCAAACCAAGCAGCATCAAACGCTAGCAGCTCTCTTTTTTGTGGTTTCTCGCGCTTTACGCCGACTTTACGCAACAGACAAACAGCTTCTCTACACTGCCCCTATGAGCACACACAGCCTGTTAATGATTGAAGACGATGTGCGTCTGGCCGACATGGTCAGCGACTATCTGGGCAAGAACGGCCTGAGCGTCACACACTGCGCAGACGCCAGCTCGGGGCTGGCCCATCTGCAGGGCAGCAGTGCATTGCCGGATCTGCTGATCCTGGACCTCATGCTGCCCGACATGGACGGTCTGGACGTATGCCGCCGCCTGCGTGCCATGCCCGGTCCTGCGGCCCAGGTGCCGGTGCTGATGCTCACCGCCAAGGGCGACCCCATGGACCGCGTGATTGGCCTGGAAATTGGTGCGGACGACTACCTGCCCAAGCCCTTTGAACCGCGTGAACTGCTGGCACGCATCCGCGCCATCTTGCGCCGCAGAGGTGATGCAACTGCCGCCGCCGTGCCGGAAGCGGCCAATGTGATGCGCTTTGGCAGCCTGGAAATTGACCGCGATGCACGCACTGTGAGCGTGGGCGGCCAGCCTGCCGAGCTGACCAGCTATCAGTTTGACCTGCTGGTCGCACTGGCCGAGCGCGCGGGCCGTGTGCTCACACGTGACCAGATCATGGAAGCCGTGCGCGGCCGTGAGCTGGAGGCCTTTGACCGCTCCATCGACGTGCACATGGGCCGCATCCGCGCTGCGATTGAGGCCGACCCCAAATCGCCCAAGCGCATCCTCACCGTGCGCGGTGTGGGCTATGTGTTTGCCAAGCAGCAGGACTGAAGCACACCATGTTCAACGCATTCTCACAGCGCCTGTATCTGCGCATCTGGCTGGCCGTCGTAGGCGGCGTCGCCGTGCTGACGCTGATCGTGGCCTGGGCCTGGCGCGAAGCCGAGGAATACCGCATCCGCGATCAGGCATCGCCCACGGCCATGGCGCGTGAGATGCGCATTACCGATGGCTACGGTCAGCTGCTGTTCCAGGGGCCTTTTGAGCGCATCCGCAACCACGACAACGAAGTGCCGCGCTTTGCCATTGCCACGGCAGACGGCAAGATTTTTTACCTGGAAATGTCGCCCCGCCAGGGCAACAACGGCCGCCCCGGTGGACACCGCCCGCCCCGCAATGACGTCTGGGCCTTCTGGATGCAGCCGCCGTTCGGCTTTCTGTGGCTGCTGGGGCTGGTGGGCGTGGCGGTAGCCATCGGCGTGTTCCCCATCATTCGCCGCCTGCTCAAGCGCCTGGAAAACCTGCAGCGGGGCGTCAAGCGCTTTGGCGATGGCGATCTGACCGTGCGCGTACCCACTGAAGGCAAGGATGAAGTGGCCGATCTGGCCCGCCAGTTCAACGCCGCCGCCAGCCGCATTGAGGAGCTGGTGCAGTCGCACAAGTCGCTGCTGGCCAATGCCTCGCACGAGCTGCGCTCGCCACTGGCACGCATTCGCATGGGCCTGGAGCTGATGGGGGACGATCCTTCCGTGACCAAGGCCAAGGCCGAGATCCAGCGCAACATCAACGAGCTGGACCAGCTGGTCGATGAGATCCTGCTGGCCAGCCGGCTGGAGCAGCCCGATGTGGACGTGGGCAGCACCGAAGCGGTCGACCTGATAGGTCTGGCCGCCGAAGAATGTGCCCGCGTGGATGCCGACCTGGAAGTGCGCGCCACCGAGGGTGTGGAAGTCAAGGCCATTGCCAAGCTGGTGCGCCGTGCTGTGCGCAATCTGCTGGAAAACGCACGCCGCTACAGCACGGGCGACATCCAGCTCATCCTCTCGCGCGAAGGTGATATGGCCGTGGTCCGCGTCGAGGACTTTGGCCCCGGCGTGCCCGAAAACCAGCGTGAGCGCATCTTTGAAAAGTTCTACCGTCTGCCCGGTGCCAGCGAGCGCTCCGGCGGTGTGGGACTGGGCCTGTCCCTGGTGCGCAGCATTGCGCAGCGCCACGGCGGCAGCGCGGTCTGCGAGGGCCGTCTGGACGGCCAGCCAGGCGCCAGCTTTGTGCTGCGTCTGCCGCTGATGCACCGCTGAGTCAGACTGCTTCCACCAACACAAAGGGCTGCCGAATGGCAGCCCTTTGTGTTGGTGTGGCGAATGCCGTGCGCGATCAGCGAATCAGCATCACAGGCACGGAGCAGTTGGCCAGCACCTGGGTAGAGACCGAGCCCATCACCAGCTTGCCCAGCGCGCCGTGGCCGTGGGTGCCCATGATGATCAGGTCGTACTTTTCGTTTTCGGCAATCTTGGCGATGGTCTCGCCAGCAGGGCCCACTTCGCTGCGGCACACAGGCGTGATGCTGTGCTGCGCCAGGAACTTCTGCACAGGCTCGAGCACCTTGGCAGCTTCCTCAGCGTAGTACTCCTCCACCACTTCCTTGCTCAGCGCAGCACGGGCGCGGGGAGGCAGGGCAGACTGCACCGTCAGCGCGGTGTATTCATGACGTCCGGCCGTAATCAGCTCTTCATGCGCAGCCAGATAGGCCAGCATTTTTTTGGTGAAAGGACTGCCGTCAACAGCAAGCAAGATTTTCATGAGATATCTCCAAGTGAATAAGCGCTGCACACACCACACAGCAAACCACCTTGTGGCGCCCGAGACAAAGCGCAAAGCCCAGGCAGTACAACACATGCAGGGGCAGAGCAGCAAGGATCAGGAGGGTGTGCGCTGGTCTAAGGACAAGCGTAGTCGCTGGCGTCTGTTGTGTCTTGACTTATGTCATGTTTTTAAACGGCCCGCGCCACATCATACGGTGAGGCTTGTCGCGGGCTGGAAATACCGCTGTTCTCCTTTGCGTGCATAGCCCAATGGATTGGCGACGACCCTGCAGCGCCATGCGCCGCGCTCGGCATCCTCCCCCTGCACCACATAGTCGCTGGGTGCATGCAGGTGGCCGTGCAGCCACAGGTCGGCGCGGGGCAACAGCTCGTCCAGCGCGCTGCAAAAGCCTGCCGTGCCCGGCACCATGCCATAGCGTGGATCGCTGCTGCGCAGGCTGGGTGCAAAGTGCGTGACCACCACCGTTTTTCCGTCAAAAGGCTGGGCCAGCGCCTGGCGCAGCCAGTTCTGACAGCCCAGTGCCTGCTCACGCATGGGGGCAGCCAGAAACGGCTCGCCATGGCGTGTGCCTCCTGTCTTTTGCAGGTAGAAGTTGGCCGCGCGAAAAGACTTTTCCCGCAGGCGCAGCAAGCGGCTCATGTCGCCAGCCTGCACCTGCTCGTCCAGCAGAGCAATGGCGTCATAGTCCGTCCACAGGGTGGTGCCCACAAAGCGCACGCCGTGCAGCACCACGGTTTCGCGCTCCAGCCAGATGATGCCCAGCTCCTCGCAGACCCGGCGCAGCCGCGCATGGGCCGCGTCCCAGTCCTGCATGTCGTACTCATGGTTGCCCGGCACAAAAATCACCGGGCAGGGCCAGTTGGCAAACCGCTCCAACCCAAAGTACTCGCCCTGCAGCAGACTGCCCGGCTGGTAGGAGCCAATGTCTCCGGCCAGCACCAGTACATCGGCATCGGGGGCGGCCTGCGGCACAAAGTTGGGATGCACTTCCAGATGAAGATCAGAGAGCAATTGAAGTTTCATAGTCCACACACCAAGGGCATCACCACAGCACGTGGCGCCTAGTGAGAAAAAGCTTTCAGCGTCGCCCGGTTCAGCGCCTGAAGCAGCCAGTCATAGGCTGCACGGTTGGGGCCGCGCTTGTGCCACAGCGCATCCACGCGCACGGCAGGCACTTCCAGCGGCAGCGGGTGCACCTGCAGCAGGTGCTGGATGCCCGTGATCGGCACAAAGTGGCGCGGCAGCACGGTAATCAGGTCGGACTGGCTGACCACACGCGCAGCCGTGGTGTACTGGTTCACGGTCAGCGCAATATGCCGTTCACGCCCCAGCGCAGCCAGGGCTTCGTCGATAAAGCCATAGGCGCGGCCAGAAAAGCTCACCAGCAGATGGCGAGCGGCGCAGTAATGCTCCAGCGTCAGCGGCATCAGGGCCAGCGGGTGGCCCTTGCGCATCACGGCCACGTATTCGCCGTCATACAGCCGCCGGTGCTCATGCACCACCAGCGTGCCCGCCTGGGCGCGGGCGGTCAGATCGGTCAGCACGGCAGGGAAGTGGCCCACGGCCATGTCCGCCGTCTTGCTGTCCAGCATGCTGCGCGGGTCCCGCGTGGTCAGCGGCAGGACGCGCACGGTGAGCGCAGGCGCTTCCTGCTCGAGGATGGGCACGAGATTGGGCATCAGTGTGC
Organism: Comamonas kerstersii; assembly: GCF_002056725.1. Lineage (NCBI taxonomy): Bacteria > Pseudomonadati > Pseudomonadota > Betaproteobacteria > Burkholderiales > Comamonadaceae > Comamonas > Comamonas kerstersii. Next base: position 1,159,280 of record NZ_CP020121.1, read on the forward strand.
TGGCGGTGGCGTCGGCCATGGCCAGCACCAGCGTCAGGCTGGCGGTGGCCGGGTCAAAGGCTTCAGGGGCCAGGCTCTGCTGCAGCGCACCCAGTGCTTCACGCACCACCGGCCACAGCACCATGGCGCGCGGCGTGGGCTGCACGCCATGGCCGTGGCGCACCAGCAGTTCGTCGCCCAGGGCATCACGCAGGCGGCGCATGGCATTGCTCACCGCAGGCTGAGTAAGTGACAACTTATCTGCAGCACGTGTCAGACTGCCCTCTGACATGACAGTGTCAAACACACGCAGCAGATTGAGGTCCAGAAAACGGAAATCTTCAGGGTGCATACGGCCGCCATTTAAACATCACCGCTGTGAATGAATGAAATTCAAAATATAAATTTGAAATGTTTTAGGGATAACCCTAGTATTCGGGTCCCGCACCCACTGAGGCCACAAGCCATTGCCAGGGTGCTCTGGAAAGCCACACCATGACTACCTCTACCTCCACTTACTCTGCCCGCATCAATCCCAACGCCTTGCTGCCCCGCCTGCTTCAGGCATGCCTGCAGCAGTGGAAGGCCTGGCAACAGGCCCGTCGCCTGGCCCGCGCAGATGAGTTGACCTGGAAACTGGCACTGCAGGACGCACGCATGATGGCAGACCTCTCGCGCGCCATGGATGCACGCGCCGCCAAGCAGTAAGCGCTGTTGCTGAGGGTGTCAGACAGGCCGCTGCCCATGCAGCGGCTTTTTTGTTATTCAAAGCATAGCTGCCAGCGCTGGATTTATGCCGAATTTCGCATGAAAGCACCTGGAAAACCAATAAACACCAGCGCAACATGCTATTTTTTAAAGAGCGTCTGCTGCTGAACGTGTGCTGCCAGCCTGCACACGCCTGTCCTTGAGCGTCTGCACAAACAAAGACGCAGCCAGCCCCAGCGTGCGTTCCTTGGACCACACCCAGTCCACAAACAAGGTGTTGCCATTGCTGATGTTGACAAAGGGAATGCGCAGCAGCTCGCCCCGCGCAATCTGCGCTTCCACCAGGCTTTGCGGTAACCAGCCCCAGCACAGACCGCTGGCAATCAGCGCCAGCGCCGCTGCGTGGTTGTCAGCCCGCCAGAGCTTGTGAGAAAACACAAAACGGGTGTCGCGCAAGCTCAGATCGCGGCTGGCCACCAGCACCTGCCGCATCGTGGCCAGCTGCGACATGTCCAGCGCAGGCAGTGCCCCTTCAGACTGCGATGCGCACCAGGGGTGCTGCGGTGACATGACGGCCACCAGCGTCTCATGCCCCTGCTCGCAAAAATCCTCACGCGCATCCATGGCCGGGCGCTCGAACACCAGCGCCAGCTGGGCGCGGCCGGTGTGCAGCATGTTCAGCGCATCGTCCTGCGGCGCTGCCAGCACTTCCACCACCAGCGAGGGGTACTGCTCCACCACCGGGCGCAGTGCCTGCGTCCAGTCTGTGGTCAGCAGCTCGGGGGCAATGGCCAGCGTCAGCCGCTGCTCCAGCCCTTCGTGCAAGGCCTGGGCCTGCTGGTTGAGCAATTGCAGCTGCTGCGCCAGCAGGCGGGCCTGCGGCTCCAGCGCCAGCGCAGCTGCGGTGGGCCGTGGTTCACGCCCAGTACGGTCAAACAGCTGCAGGCCCAGCTCCACCTCCAGCTGCCCCATGGCCATGCTGACGGCCGAAGGCACGCGCCTCAGCCTGCGGGCTGCCGCAGAAAACGAGCCGCTGTCGAGCACGGTCAGAAACAGAGGAACTTGCTCTGGAGGAAAAGGCATGGGTGCAACCTATCAAGAAATCTGAAAAGACCTGACTTTCGATGTCAATTTTCTACACATAAACTCGGCCCCCATATGTCATCCATTACTACACAACAAGCCGTGGGCCTGCAGGGCCCCTGGCGCCGCGTCGTTTTTGTCGGCCTGTATGAAACCATTGCCATCATCGCCTGCAGCGCGCTGTTCATGGCCATTGGTCAGGAAGCCGCCTCTTCCGGCGCCATGGCCGTGGTCTCCTCGGCCATCGCCATTGCCTGGAACGTCATCTTCAACTGGCTGTTTGAAAAGTGGGAAGCCCGCCAGACCAAGAAGGGCCGCTCCGTGCTGCGCCGCGTGGCCCATGCCATCGGCTTTGAAGGCGGTATTGCTGCCATGCTGATTCCGCTCATGGCCTGGTGGTTTGATATCTCGCTGTGGCAGGCCACCGTGCTGGAAGCCGGCATTCTGACCTTCTTCCTGATCTACACCTATGTGTTTAACTGGGCCTTTGACCGCATCTTTGGTCTACCCGCCTCGGCCCAGGTGCTGCAGCCACAGGCATAAATTCACACACAAAAAAAATAGCTGCCAGCGCTTGATTCATGGGCACTGGCAGCTATTTTTTATCGAAATCTGCTCTCGCAGTGGACTCAGGCCTGTGCCGGATAGAACAGCTTGCGGCCCTTGTCTGCCGAGACAGCCTTGGCAATCGCGCCGATGTGATCCGGCGTGGTGCCGCAGCAGCCGCCGACGATGTTGACCAGACCTTCGGCTGCAAACTCATGGACCAGACGGCTGGTCACATCAGGGGTTTCGTCAAAGCCGGTGTCGCTCATGGGATTGGGCAGACCCGCATTGGGGTAGCAGCTGATGAAAGTGTCGGACGCGGCCTTGGCCAGCTCCTGGATGTAGGGGCGCATCAGGGTGGCACCCAGGGCGCAGTTCAGGCCCACAGACAGCGGGTTGCTGTGACGCACGCTGTGCCAGAAGGCGGTGACGGTCTGGCCCGACAGGATGCGGCCAGAGGCATCAGTCACCGTGCCGCTGATCATGATGGGCAGCACTTCGCCCGTAGCATCAAACGCTTCTTCCACCGCAAACAGCGCTGCCTTGGCGTTGAGTGTGTCAAAAATGGTTTCGACCAGGATCACGTCCGCGCCGCCTTCGATCAGCGCCACGGTTTGCTCAAAGTAGGCTTTGCGCAGGGTTTCAAAGTCCACATTGCGTGCACCGGGGTCGTTCACATCGGGGCTGATGGAGGCTGTCTTGGGTGTGGGGCCCAAAGCGCCTGCCACATAGCACTTGCGGCCATTGACGCTGTACTTGTCGCAGGCTGCGCGGGCGATCTGCGCGCTCTTGAGGTTCATCTCGCGCGCCAGATCAGCCATGCCGTAGTCTTCCTGGGCCACGGTGGTCGCACCAAAGGTGTTGGTCTCGATCAGGTCGGCACCTGCGGCCAGATAGCGCTCGTGAATGTCACGAATCACGTCAGGGCGAGTGATGGACAGCAGCTCATTGTTGCCCTTGACGTCACGGGGGAAGTCCTTGAAGCGATCACCTGCCCCATCCGCGCCGGTATAACCGTCGCCACGGTACTGGGCCTCACCCAGCTTGAAGCGTTGGATCATGGTACCCATGGCGCCATCAAGGATGGCGATGCGTTGTTGCAGCAATGCGGGCAGTTCTTGGGCGCGGGTGTAGTTAGGCAGGCTCATAGGGCTCGATTGTAGGAAGCTTGCCGATGCCCCAGCCGCTGACAGGTCGATGGGAGGGGCTGCTTCAGCCGCGATAGCTGCGCTGCGCCATGCGAAAGGTCAGATTCCAGCGCTGCGCACCCAGCAAGTGATGCTGCCCGGCCTGCAGCGGCCGTACACCATGAAACACCATGCGCGAAGCGCCGCCCCAGACCAGCACATCGCCATGCTCCAGCCGGAAGCTGCGCACGGGGCCTGAACGCTGCAGGCCACCCCAGACAAAGGTGCATGGCAGCCCCAGCGACACGGACACGATGGGCGCGGCGTGGTCTTTTTCATCGGCATCGTGGTGCAGGCCCATCTTGGCGCCGACGTCGTAGCTGTTGATCAGACAGACATCCGGATCAAAGCCCGGATAGCCCGCCTGCGCAGCCAGTGCCTGCGCCTGCTGCTTCAAAAATGTGGGCATGGCAGGCCAGGGCATGCCTGTGGCTGGATCGCTGCGCGTATAGCCATAGCCGCTGCGGCTGGCGGCCCAGCCCCATTCCCCGCAGTTGCTGGTGCGCACCGACATGGGTAAGCCACTGGCGGTGAATGCCGCCTGAAACGGTTGCTGGGCGAGCACCTGTTGTACGGCGGCGATCCATGCATGTGCATGGACGGCTGCCCAGCCGCGCAGCAACACCGCCCCGTCCGCAATGACCTGCGGGGGCAGTGGCTCTGCGTCAAACAGGGGCAGCGTCATTGGCTACGCAGTGCTTAAAACACCTTGCCGGGGTTCATCAAACCAAGAGGGTCCAGCGCAGCCTTGATGGCGCGCATGGCGGCCAGCTCCTGCGGCGTGCGGCTCAGCGCAAGATAAGGCTTTTTATGCAGGCCAATACCGTGCTCGGCCGAGACGGAGCCGTGGAACTCACCGACGATGCGGTACAGCTCGGCTTCTACCGCATCGCACTCGCCATTGACGGTCTTGCCGTCGGTAGAGACGTGCAGATTGCCGTCGCCCACGTGGCCAAAGAAGATGGAGTGGTTGCCGGGCCAGCGCGCATCAAATGCTGCTTGGCAAGCCTGCGCAAACTTGCCAATTTCAGACTGGGGCAGGCCCACGTCAAAGTTGATCGGTGGGTGCATATTGGCATTCATCTCGGCCGGTGCTTCACGCAGCTTCCACAGGGTCTTGGCCTGGGTCTGCGACTGGGCAATCACGGCATCGAGCACATCACCAGCTTCCATGGCTTCGCCCAGCGCTTCTTCCACGGCTTCGCACAGGCTGGTTTCGTCCTTGCCGTCGATATCGATCAGCGCAAGGAAGGGGTGGCTTTCAGCAAACGGGGCCTGCAGCTTCTGCCAGCGGATGGAGGTCTGCACAAAGCTGTCCCACATCAACTCAAACGCGGCCACGCTGTTACCGAAATGCTGCTGCATGCGCTGCAGCACAGCCAGCGATTCGTCAAAGCCAGGCATGGCAACCAGTGCCGTCACCTTGGCACGAGGCTGCGGACGCAGGCGCAGCAGCACGCGCGTAATCACCCCCAGCGTGCCTTCCGCACCGATGAAGAAGTGCTTGAGGTCATAGCCCGTGTTGTTCTTGATCATGGGGCGCAGCATGGGCAGCACCGTGCCGTCGGCCAGCACCACCTCCAGGCCCAGCACCTGCTCACGCATCATGCCGTGCTGCAGCACACCGTTGCCGCCCGCATTGGTGGAGACATTGCCGCCAATCTGGCAGCTGCCGCGTGCGCCCAGGTCCACGCCAAACACCATGCCGGCTTCCACAGCCGCTTCCTGCACCGCCTGCAGTGTGGCACCAGCCTGCACCGTCATCAGCATGGAGCGGGAGTTGATGTCTTCGATGGCGTTCATGCGCTCCATGGAAATGGCAACGCAACCCTCCACGGGCACGGCCGCGCCGGCCAGCCCCGTCAGGCCGCCCTGAGGCACAACGGCAACGCGATGCTCATGACACAGGCGCAGCGCTGCGCTGACTTCTTCGGTGGTGCGGGGGCGCACCAGCGCCAGGGGCTGCACCGGCGGCGTGCCGCTCCAGTCCGTGTGGTAGCGCGCTTCAATCGCATCACCAGTCAAAACGACATCCACTCCGAGGCGGTTTTGCAGGGCAATCAAGAATTCTTGCTGAGACATATCCAGACCTTTCACTGCCGCCATTGTGCGATGTATCAAAGCTGCCTAGATGCATGTCTGCTTACATCGCCACTGGTGCAATGTGTGCCCGGGCCGTGGTTTTCCTCTAGAGTGGCGGTGTGACTCCCAGCATTCCACCCTCTTCCGTCATACCTATTCAGCCCATCCCACCCAGCTCCGGTGGTGATGGCGGCAGCCATGGCGGATCAGCTTCTGCCACCACTGGCACAGCCCCCAGTGCACCGGCTGCACCAGCCGGCAGCACCAGTCCAAGCGCAGCGCTGGCCCCCATCGTGCAGGCCATGCAGTCTGCGCTGGCCAACACGGTAGACCTTTCGCCACAGGCCCAGCAGGCCATCAAGCTCGAAACATTTGCCAGACTGGTGCAGCAGCTGGTCAGTCAGGTGCAACCCACCAGGGTGGACATGCCCGCCAGCTGGCCTGCAGGCGGTGTCACACCCCAGATGCAGCAATTGCTCTCTGCCTTGCTGCAGCAGTTCACGGCCCAGCAGCCCCTGCCACAGCAGCTGGTGAGCGTGCAGTCCTGGTCTGCGCAGTTGACGCAGGCCGTGCTGCAGCATGCTGGTGCGTCTGCGGCCACCGCGCAGACCTCCACAGCCGCCGACAGCGCTACCGCACATACGGCCCAGCGCCCTGCGGGTTCCGCCCCTTTGCCGCCGCTGCAGAACTGGCTGGTGCAGCAAGGCAGCATTCAGGCCGCAGATGGAGAACGCGCCTTTACGCTGACCCTGCGCGTGCCTGCCGCATGGGCGCAGGCCCAGCCCACGCTGGCGGCCGCACTGCCTGGTGCCTTAACAGGTACACCAACACCAGGAACGGGCCTGCCTCCCCTGGCGTTTGCTGGCAGCGTGCAGCAGCTGGCCAGCGGCAGTTTCGGCCTGGTCATGCAGCCTCAGGCCATACCGGGCAGTGCTGCAGCAGTCGCTGCACAGGCCATGCGCACCAGTGCCATCTTGCAGCTGGAGTTTCAGCCCTTGGCACAGGCCATGCAAAGTGCACAGGCTGCCTCGGTCTATATGCACGCTGCCATGCTGCCGCAGGACGTGCAGGCCATGCTCCAGAACAAGGGTACAGACCCATGGCTGCTGATGCTGCAAAACCAGGCCGATGAAAACGGCAAAAAGCAGCCCAGAAACGGCAATGAGCACAACCAGAACTTCTGCAACCGCGCAGGCTGCCAGTACCAGGGTCGTGCCGTATGTGCACAGCCGTTCTGTGCAGAAATGAATTACCTGTGGTCTATCGACCGGGCGCACCGTTCATCGCGGCTATGATGGGTTGTGCGGCGGATCTTTAGAGGCTTGTGTGGTGATATTGCTCAACCGCCTGCATCAGCTCTTGCACATGGCTGCCCAAAGTGACGCCTTCGCGCACCAGCATGTAGCGCGGTCGCACGGCCCAGCTATCAATCAGCTCAATTTGTAGCAAGCGCGCCAAGCTGCTGCTACGCTGGGCTGCACTTTCAGGCACCACGGCTACGCCAACACCGGCAGCCACCATGCGGCACATGGCGTCATAGTTCGAGACTTGAATACGCAGTTTGAGTGTGTGCCCCAGCTGCAGTGCAATTTGGCTCAAAAAGGTTTGCAAGGTACTGTCGCGGTGCATGCCTACAAAGCGTTCATGCAGCACCTGAGAGAAGTTCACGGCCTGGAGCGAACTCCAGCGTGGTTCGTCCGGTGCCACCAGCACCAGCCGGTCGGTGCTGAAGTGCACACTGGTTAAACCATGTGTATCCACCTCGCCCGCGATGATGCCCAGATCCGCCCGGCCTTCACGGATGTCTGAGGCAATCACGGCATTGGAGCGCTCTTGCAAGTCCACGCTAATGTGGGGGTGTGCCGTGAGGTAAGAGGCCAAGATGTCGGGCAAAAACTCCGTCACCGCCGTGGTGTTGGCAAACACGCGCACATGGCCGCGCAGGCCTGCGCCGTACTCCTGCAAATCGGCTTCAAGCTGCTGCGCCTGCTGCAGCATGGCACGGGCATGGAACAGAAAAGCCTCGCCCGGCGGCGTCAGGCGCACACCGCGAGCCTCTCGAATTAGCAAAGGCATGCCCGCTTCCTCTTCCATGGCCTTGATGCGGGCGCTGGTGGCTGCCAGCGACAGAAAGCATTGCTCTGCAGCCCGCGTCAAACTGCCGGTTTTGGCGACCTGGACAAAGAGCAAAAAGTCTTTCAATTCGAGCTTCATGGGGTGTTCTGGTTTCCACTGAGGTGGGAAAGACTTTTGAAAAACCGAAGGCTTGCTTGCAAAAGCTGTGATTGTAGAAAGCTTTTTCGAGCGCCAAGATGCATTGCAACTGATCGCCAGAAGCCACGGGCGACACCTAAAGCAAAGCATGGATTGGTTATGACCGAGAGCACGATTCCCCAAATTGATGCCACCCAACTGGCACACCTGCAAACATGGCAAGGCCGCAGCGAGACCACGCCCGACACCATCACGGCTGCGCCCCTGCGTGCACTGTCTGCCACCTTAGACCGCGATGACGCCCCCGTGGCAGCGGGCAGCACCGTACCGCCGCTGTGGCACTGGATGTACTTTCTGCCGCACGCCCGCCACAGCGAGCTGGGCCCAGACGGCCACCCGCAGCGCGGCGGCTTTCTGCCGCCCGTGCCCCTGCCGCGCCGCATGTGGGCCGGTGGCCGCCTGCGCTGGGAATTGAGCAACCCGCTGCAAGTCGGCCAGGATGTGGAGCGCGTCTCCACCATCCAGTCCGTCACGCACAAGGTGGGGCGCACCGGGGAGCTGCTGTTTGTGCAGGTGGAACACCGCTTTGGCAATGCCGATGGCCTGTGCCTGACGGAAGAACACGACATCGTCTACCGCGCCGCGGCCCAGCCTGGGGAGGCAGCACCGGTCCCCCAAACGCCGCCGCTGGCCGGTCAGCAGCAATGGTCCCGCGTGATCACGCCCGATGACGTGCTGCTGTTTCGCTACTCCGCGCTCACCTTCAACGGTCACCGCATTCACTACGACCGCAAGTACGTGACCGAGGTGGAAGGCTACCCGGGTCTGATCGTGCACGGCCCCCTGATTGCCACGCTGCTGGTGGACCTGGTGCGCCGCAACCTGCCTCATGCGCAGTTGCACAGCTTTGCCTTCAAGGCCGTGCGGCCCACGTTTGACCTGCACAGCTTCAGCGTGCACGGCAAGCCATCGGCTGACGGCAAAACCATGGAACTGTGGGCGCAAGACCATGAAGGCTGGCTGACCATGCAAGCCATTGCCACGCTGGCGTAAACCACAAAAACAAGAGCTGCTAGTGCTTGCTGCATGAGCACTAGAGGTCAAAACATTCTCAAGAGAAGCACCATGATCGAGTTGACCCAATCGAACAACCACCACGAAATCCGCGATGCCATCCGCGACCTGTGCGCAGCCTTTCCGGATGAGTATTTCCGCAAGGTGGACGAGGAACGCGCCTATCCCGAGCAGTTCGTCAATGCGCTGACGGAAGCCGGCTGGATGGCGGCGCTGATCCCGCAGGAATACGGCGGCTCCGGCCTGGGGCTGACCGAAGCCTCGGTCATCATGGAAGAGATCAACCGCTGCGGCGGCAACTCCGGCGCCTGCCATGGCCAGATGTACAACATGGGCACGCTGCTGCGCCACGGTTCTGCGGAGCAAAAGCAAAAGTACTTGCCCAAGATTGCGACCGGCGAATGGCGTTTGCAGTCCATGGGGGTGACCGAGCCCACCACGGGCACGGACACCACCAAGATCAAGACCACCGCCGTGAAGAAGGGCGACAAATACGTCATCAACGGCCAGAAGGTGTGGATCAGCCGCATCCAGCACAGCGACTTCATGATCTTGCTGGCGCGCACCACGCCGCTGGCCGAGGTGACCAAGAAAAGCGAAGGCATGTCCATCTTCATGGTGGACCTGCGCGAGGCAGAGAAAAAGGGCATGACCGTGCGCCCCATCCCGAACATGGTCAACCACGAGACCAACGAACTGTTCTTTGAAAACCTGGAGATTCCCGAAGAGAACCTGATTGGCGAAGAAGGCAAGGGCTTTAAATACATCCTCGACGGCCTGAACGCCGAACGCACGCTGATTGCCGCCGAGTGCATTGGTGATGGTTACTGGTTCATGGACCGTGTGACCCAGTACGTCAAAGACCGCGTGGTGTTTGGCCGCCCGATTGGCCAGAACCAGGGAGTGCAGTTCCCGATTGCTGAAACCTTTATCGAACTCGAGGCCGCCAACCTGATGCGCTGGAAAGCGTGTGAGCTGTACGACAAGCACGAGCACATGGGAGCCCAGGCCAATATGGCCAAGTACCTGGCGGCCAAGGCCAGCTGGGAAGCTGCCAATGCCTGTCTGCAATTCCACGGTGGTTTTGGCTTTGCCTGCGAGTACGACGTGGAGCGCAAATTTCGCGAAACACGTCTGTACCAGGTGGCGCCGATTTCGACCAACCTGATCTATTCCTACGTGGCCGAGCACCTGTTGGGTCTACCACGTTCGTTCTAAAAATCGGGGGAATCTGACATGGCAGCCTCTCAACGCCCTCGTCCGCTGGACGGCATTACCGTCGTTTCGCTGGAACACGCAGTTGCTGCACCGTTTTGCACACGCCAGCTTGCCGATCTGGGTGCCCGCGTAATCAAGGTCGAACGCCCTGGCAACGGCGACTTTGCACGCGGCTATGACCAGCGTGTAAACGGGCAGTCCTCACATTTCATCTGGATCAACCGTAGCAAAGAGAGCCTGGCGCTTGACGTCAAACAACCTGCGGCCAAAGCGGCCCTGCTGGAGCTGTTGAAAACCGCCGATGTGCTAGTGCAAAACCTGGCTCCTGGCGCGACGGCACGCATGGGCTTGTCGTACGAGACGCTCAAGGAGCTCAATCCCAAATTGATCGTCTGCGACATCAGCGGCTATGGGGCCGATGGGCCCTACCGCGACAAGAAAGCCTATGACTTGCTGATCCAAAGCGAGGCTGGCTTTTTATCGGTGACCGGCACGCCGGAGACTCCCAGCAAATCGGGCATCTCGGTGGCCGATATTGCAGCGGGAATGTATGCCTACACCAACATCCTCTCGGCCCTGCTACTGCGCGGCAAGACGGGGGCGGGCAGCCACATTGATGTGTCCATGCTGGAAGCCATGGGCGAGTGGATGGGCTACCCCTTGTACTACGCCTACGACGGCGCACCGCCACCACCACGCACCGGAGCTTCCCACGCCAGCATCTACCCTTATGGGCCTTTCCAGGCAGGCGATGGCAAGACGGTGATGCTGGGCCTGCAAAACGAGCGCGAGTGGACGGCCTTCTGCGACACCGTGCTTCTGCAACCCGATGTGGCTACCGACACCCGTTTTGACAGCAATGCCCAGCGCAATGCCAACCGCGAAGCACTACAAGCCTTGATCGTGCAAACCTTTGCCGCACTGACTGCGGCCCAAGTGGTGGAGCGTCTGGAGCAAGCTGGTATTGCCAATGCACGCGTCAACGAAATGGCCGACTTGTGGGAGCACCCGCAGCTGCAAGCACGCCAGCGCTGGCGCACCGTAGGCACACCCCAAGGTGATGTCCCCGCACTGCTGCCGCCCGGAGTGAACAGTGCTTTTGACTACCGCATGGAAGCCGTGCCTGCCGTGGGCCAGCACAACGCCAGCATCCTGGCGGAGCTGGGCTGGAGCGCAGAGCAAATCGCCTCGGTGAATGCATAAATAAAAAGCAGGTAATGCAAGCGCTGCCTGCTCTGGAGACAACCATGAAACAAGACAAACAAGTTGCTGTGCATCCCCTGGCACAGTTTGCCGCCACACTGAAGTGGGACGATGTGCCGGAAGCGGTGCAGTGCAAAGCGGAAGATTTGTGGGTGGACTGGTTTGGCTCGGTGCTGGCCGGGCAAAGTGCCCGCCCGGTGCAAAGCATTGCGCGCTTTGCGCTGTCGCAAGGCCCGGCCCAAGGTCCTTGCGAAGTGATCGGTCAGCGCAGCACCACCTCACCCATGATGGCTGCGCTGGCGAATGCCGCCGCATCGCACGTGGCAGAGCAGGACGATGTGCACAACGGCTCGGTGTTCCACCCTGCGGCCGTGGTGTTTCCACCCACAGTGGCTGTGGCGCAGAGCATTGGTGCCAGCGGTGCACAGCTCATGGCTGCTTGCGTGGCGGGCTATGAAGTCGGCATCCGCGTGGGTGAGTTTCTGGGCCGCAGCCACTACAAAATTTTTCACACCACCGGCACCGCAGGCACGCTGGCAGCGGCCGCTGCCGTGGGCAATTTGCTGGGGCTAACACCCGCCCAAATGCAGCATGCCCTGGGCTCTGCGGGTACACAGGCTGCGGCCCAGCGCACACGCCTGCTGGTGCGCATCAACGCAGCGGGCACCGCATGGGTCGATGACGATGTGCACACCGTGGCTACGCTGGTCTCACGCGGTCTGGCTGGCGCCGTGGTGCCCAAAGCCGAATCGCCCGAATACCTGAACCAACTGGCCCAGCAAACCGGTACCGGCTGCGCGCTGGTGGCCCTGATCGAAACCGTGGCCGGAATGGATGCCTTGCCAGCCTTGGCCCGCGCAGCCCAGGTGCAGCGCCTGGCTTTTGGGCATCTGGATTTTCAGGTGGATGCGGGCATGCAATGCGCGCCCGACGAAGGCGAGCTGCTGCCTACCCGCATGGCCCTGGTCATGGCATCGCGCCGTGCAGGCCTGCCCCCGCCCATTGACGGAGTCACGGTGGACACTCAGGACCCCGCACGCCTGCACAGCGACACCGCACGCGCGCTGCGCATGGGTTTTGGCGGCAAGCTATGCATCCACCCCGCACAGCTGGAAGGCGTACACGCCGTATTTGCCCCCGATGCCCTAACCGTAGAACACGCCCAAGCCGTGGTGCAAGCCATGGAAGCAGCCAACGGTGGTGTGTGTGTGGTCAACAGCAAGATGGTCGATGCCCCTGTGCTGCACTTGGCACAGCGCACGCTGCAACGCCATGCTTGGGCCATGCAGCGCAGCTGAACTACAGTGCACGCAGCCTTACAACAAAGCGGCCAGTTGGCCGCTTTGTTGCTGTGTACCGCCCCTGAATCAGGGGTACAGGCCACGCGCCTCGCGGGCGTGCAGAATGCGCTTGCAGGCCACGATAAAGGTGGCAGTACGCAGACTGACCTTGTTGTCCTGCGCCACTTGCCACACGGCGGCGAACGCCTCCTGCATGATGCGCACCAGACGGGCGTTGATCTCGTCCTCGCTCCAGAAGAAGCTGGAGAAATCCTGCACCCACTCAAAGTAACTCACGGTCACGCCACCGGCGTTGGCGATCACGTCAGGCAGCACCAGCACGCCCTTGTCGTGGAGGATGTCGTCGGCCTCAGGGGTCGTGGGGCCGTTGGCTCCTTCGATCACCATGCGTGCCTTGATGCGCTCGGCGTTGTCCTTGTTGATCTGACCTTCCAGCGCAGCGGGAATCAGAATGTCGCAGTCCACGGACCAGAAAGCATCCGTATCGATGGCTTCTGCACCAGGGAAGCCTTTGACACCACCGTGTTCACGCACATGCTCCTGCAAAGCAGCGGCATCCATGCCCAGCGGGTTGTAGATGCTGCCTGTGTGGTCCTGCACCGCCACCAGCTGCGCACCTGCTTCTACAAACAGGCGACCAGCAGTGCCACCCACATTGCCAAAGCCTTGCACGGCCACCCGTGCACCCTGTACAGGCAGGCCGATCAGCTTGGCCGCTTCCACACCCACGGTAAACACGCCGCGACCTGTGGCTTCCACACGCCCCAGTGAGCCACCCAGATCAATGGGCTTGCCCGTGACCACACCTGTGGCCGTTGCGCCGGTGTTCATGGAGTAGGTATCCATCATCCACGACATGATCTGGGCATTGGTGTTCACGTCCGGCGCAGGAATGTCCTTGGTGGGGCCGATAAGCAGACCAATCTCGCTGGTGTAGCGACGTGTCAGGCGTTCCAGCTCACCCTTGGAGAGCTTGCGCGGATCGACACGGATGCCGCCCTTGGCTCCGCCATAAGGCACGTTCACAGCCGCGTTCTTGATCGACATCCAGGCCGACAGCGCCATCACTTCCGACAGCGTCACATCCTGGTGAAAACGCACGCCGCCCTTGCCTGGGCCGCGGCTCAGGTTGTGCTGTACGCGATAGCCCTCGAAGTGGGCGATCGTGCCATCATCCATTTCGATGGGTACATCCACCACCAGAATGCGCTTGGGACGCTTGAGCGTCTCGACCCAGCGGGCCAGAGAGCCCAGATAGGGTGTGACGCGATCGACCTGCTGCAAGTAAGTCCCCCATGGGCCGATCTCATCTGCATTCAGATACGACGGCAAGGCATGCTTGGTCGCCAGGGCGGATTGCTCATACACAGACATATGCACCTCTCGTGAAGAAATCCCTTCCGCTGGTATCTGTGGAGACTGGTGTGCGGCAGCAACACCCACATCCGTCTCCGCAGACACGCTGCTGCCGGAAGTCATGCTGACAGGCTACGCGCAAGCCCTGGCGCTGTCCAACGCCGCCTGTTTCTTCACTTATAAATTTCTTGCATATTCATGCAATGACGGACATCACCACGATATTTCGTACGAGACATACAGCAATTTCTGCAAATTTCATGCAGCGCCATTACGTAACAAACCTTTCCAAGTTCCCAACCCAGATCTGTCTTCTGGGCGGGCAGCACTCGCATTCCTGTCTGCGCTGTGCGGGCACATGCACCCCAGCTTCGCAATGCCGCCAGGTTTTGCCATGATTCGATCTATGTCGACCGAATCCAACAAAGATTGCTCCACGGGCTACTGCTCCACAGGCCCCTCTCCCTTTGCCAACCAGCCCCCGCTGGGCTTGAACCTGCTGGCCAAGGACGACCCTGAAGACATCCTGCCTGACTGGGTCAGGCTCACTCCTGAACTGCCGCAGGACTGCTACTCCATTGCCGATGCGCTGTGGTGGAGCCACAAGCTGGGCGAGCGCACGGCCAGCGGCGCTGACGTGGCCTATATGCTGCGTGATGCGGCCGATGCACGCGCAGTGCAAAGCGCGCTGGCACAGGTGCGCCAGTGGTGGCCTCAGGGCAGCGTGCCCCGCTACTGGAAGTCTGGCGGCCCCGCACGTGATGCCGCGCAGCTGATCCATGCCCCCCTGCCTGAGCCTGGCATCCAGGCCGAAGTGGACACCGCCAGCGCGCCCGCCACCGTCTTCAGCCTGCGTGGCGTGGAAGGCGAAATTGCACTGCGCATTGCACAGGACGTGACACAGGAACAGGCTGCAACACTCACGCCAGCATCTGCGCGCGAGCTGGTCGATGCCTATGCAGTGGCCATCGAATTTGTAGACAGCCGCTGGCGCGAAGGCCTCCAGGCCCCTGCGCTGACGCTGCTGGCTGACGGCCAGTGCCACGGCGGCCTGGCACTGAGCGCCTGGCAAGACTTTGCCCCGCTGCGCGAGCACGACTGGACACAGCAGGTCTGCACGCTGCAGGTCAATGATGGCGAAGCCCAGCGCTTTACCGGCAGCCACAGCCTGCAGGACCCCACCTGGCTGCTGGCGGACTGGCTCAAGCATGTGACGGCCCATTACGGCACGGTCAAGGCCGGCACCGTGGTGACGACCGGCACCTGGACAGGCTGCCCTGAAGTGCAGGCGGGTGACCTGGTCACCGTGTGCTTTGAAGGACTGGGACAGGTACGCTGGCAGTTCTAAGTCATACAGATGGCGCATCAACAACCAAGGCCGCTTTCGCGGCCTTGGTTGTCTGCAGCACAGCTTTTCAGGCCGCGCGCTGGGTGTTTTTCTGGTGCAGACTCACCCCCACCGCCGTTGCCGCCCACACGCTCAGTGCCAGCGCAATGCCAGCGCCATAGAACACCTGGCTGTGCAGATGGTGGTCCATCATCCAGCCAAAGATGGGGGCAGCCAGCGCAAAGCCTGAATCCAGGCCCGAATACACGGTGCCGTACACCCGGCCCGTGCTACCTGCCGGTGTGGCGCGCTTGATCAGCATGTCGCGCGAAGGGCCTGCCAGCCCATGACCAAAACCGGCCACCGATGCCACGACCAGTGCCACCGAACCCGGCAGCCAGCCCGTGCCCACCAGTGCCAGACAGCCTGCAGCCAGCAGCAGGAAGATGGCAATCGTCAGCTCCAGCCGGCGCACATACTGGGCCAGAAAGCCGCCACCCACCATGCCTACAGCCCCACAGAGCATGAAGCCTGTGACCACCAGCGCGGTCTGTGTCAGCGGCAGTTCATACATCAGGTTCAGGGCTGTGCTGGCGTAGTTCTGCACGGCACTGAGCCCCACGGTGCTGAAGAAAAAGAAAGCAAAACACAGCCACACCGCAGGTAGCTTCAGATAGGCAAAGGGGCTCTCTTCCACAGCCTCCGCACCGCCCTGGGACGAAGCAGCCTTGGGCGCAGCAGGTACGTCAAAGGCCTTGTCATCCAGCCAGCGGCGGTTGATCAGCATGACCGTCAGCACTACGGCCGCAAACATGGCTCCACAGAAGCAGGCCATCCGCCAGGAGCCTGTGGCCGTGGTAATGCCCATCATGAACACGGGAGCCGCGGCCCAGCCCAGATTGCCGGAGATGCCGTGCACGGAATACGCGTGGCCGATGTGCTTGGCCGTGACACGCTTGTTGAGAATGGTGAAGTCCACGGGGTGAAACGGCGCATTGCCCAGCCCCGCAAACAAGGATGCCGCCAGCAGCATGGCGTAGTTCTGGGCCACGGAAGCAATCAGCCCCGCCACCACAAAACTGGTGAGCGCCGCAAACAGCACACGCTGTGCACCCACCTTGTCCACCAGAAAGCCTGAGAGCATCTGCCCCACACCAGAGACCACGTAGAACAGCGACACCATGACCCCGAGCTGTGCATAGCTGTAGTCAAACTCCGCAATCAGCCATGGAAACAGCGGCGGCAGCAGCAGGTGAAAAAAGTGGGAAGAGCCGTGAGCCAGGCCTACCAGGCTGATGGTGCGGATATCGCTGCGCACAGGCGGTGTCGCAGAGGTCATGGAAGCAGTCGTCATGCCGCGCATCTTAGTCAGCGCGACTGCGGCAGGTATGCGATAGTCTGCCAAAAGATCGCGCATATCTGCCAATTCCAGACCATGTCTCAAGCCGCCCCCTCCAGCAGCAATCCACACCGCCATGCACGCACCAGAGCGGCAATTCCGCTGCTCGACCCCATGCTCTATCAACCGCATGCGCAGCGGCCTGTGCGCTCCAAGATGCGCGAGCTGGACAAAGACACCCTGATCATGCCGCACCGCCACGCCTGGGCGCAGCTGGCAATTTCTACGGGTGGTGTCATACGCGTGTCCTTGCCCGATGCCACCTATCTTGTGCCACCGCACCGTGCCGTGTGGGTACCACCCGGAGTGGAACACGCAGTGACGCTGGTGGAAACGGCACGCCTGTACACGCTGTACTTTCTGCCCGAAGCCTGTGGTGGCGGCGTGCAGGCACGCTGGATGAACGATGCCATCTGGCAGCAATGCCGTGTGCTGGAAGCCTCTGCCCTGCTGCGGGCACTGGTCGTAGAAATGGACACCCGCAGCGATCAGGCTGAGCCATTGACACCCGATTTGCTGGAGCGCGAAACCCATCTGAGCGCCCTGCTGTGCGGCGAAATCCGCCGTGCGCCAGTGATTGAGCTGGGGGTACGGCTGCCGCAGGACAAGCGCCTGAAGCACCTGTGCGAAGCCGTGATTGATGACCCCACACGCCATGAGACCCTGGAGCAATGGGCGCTGGACACAGGGGCCAGCCTGCGCACCGTGGCCCGGCTGTTTCGCAGCGAACTGGGCTGCACGTTTACGCAGTGGCGCCAGCAAGTGGTGCTGGCCAAGGCCGTCGCTCTGGCGGCGCGGCGCTTGCCGATTGCCCAGATCGCTGCAGAGTTGGGCTACACCCCCAGTGCTTTTAATGCACTGGTGCGCCGTACCGTGGGTATGAGCGCGACCAGCTTTCTGGGGCAGCAAAAAGGCGCAGCAACAACGCTCTGAAGCGGATCAGCGCGTATTCAGCGACGCTTGGGTGTGCCGCCGGGGCGGCCCCTGCCGGGATACAGGCGCTGGCCATTGACCACAATGCCCTGCGGGCTGGGAGCGAGCATGCCAGCCACTTCATCGGCTTCCACACTTTCGCGGTCTACCTCGGCCAGTGGCGCGCGATAGGCGTAAACCTCACGCACGTCATCGAGCTGGTCGATATAGGTTGGTGTGACATCAGGAATCGGAAAATTCAGGCTCACCAGCCATGTGCCTTCACGCATTTCACCGAGGGATTTGACGGCTGCGCGGCTCATGGTCTCGGGCCGCTGGAACAGATAGACCATATCGTAGGCCGACCAGTCCACACCCCACATATCACCACGCCGCACACGTGCCCAGGGGCAGCGCAGCTGGCTCACCCAGCGTAGCGGCCAGCTCCATTCCACGCCATAGACCCTGGCCTGCGGCCATGCACGGTGCAGCGCCTGCAGGCCATCACCCATGCCACAGCCGGCATCGAGCAGCTTGGCATCTGCGGGCAAAGCAATGTGCTGCGCCAGGCCATCGAGCGCCCCCGCAGGCGTGGGGAAGACTGGCGCATCGCGCCAGGCATTGAGGGGGTAGACCAGCAGCAGCAAGGCCAGTGGAATCAGCCAGCCCCATGCCGGAATCTGGCCTGCCGCCAGCACCAGCCAGGACAGTGGAAAACCTGCTGCAATCATGCAGCGCCGCCACCAGCCATGGCCCAGCAGGCTGGCCGCAGACCCCAAGGCACAGGCCAGCAGTACGGCACCCCACCAGGGCAGCGCATGGCTGGCTCCCCAAAAAACTGCCCAGGACGCAGCCCAGGTCAACAAAGCGGGCAGCGGCCAGGGCAGCAGTCGAGTCATTTCAGGTTCGTGCCTTAAGCGCGCAGTTTTTCAATCAGCCCATTGAGCTCTTCGAGCGAACCAAACTGGATGGCCAGCTCGCCCATGTCGTGGAACTTGCCGTCGCGCTTGACGCGTTTTTTCACGCGCACTTCGACTTGTGCCATGAGCAGGTCAGACAGCTCTTCTTCCACGCGCAGCACATCGCGGGACTTGGCGGGCTTCTGTGCCTTGGCGGACGCTGTGCCATCCGCGCTTTCGGCCATTTTCTTGACCAGGTTTTCTGCCTCGCGCACGGACAGTTTCTTGGCGGCGATCTGGTTGGCTGCGTTGATCTGCTCGGCCCGGTCCAGTGCCAGCAGGGCACGGGCATGGCCCATGTCAAGGTCACCTGCCATCAACATGGTCTGCACAGGTTCTGCCAGATTCAGCAGGCGCAGCAGATTGGATGCGGCAGAGCGCGAACGGCCCACCGCCTGCGCAGCCTGCTCGTGCGTGTAGTTGAATTCCTTGACCAGACGTGCCAGGCCCTGGGCTTCTTCCAGCGGGTTCAGGTCTTCGCGCTGAATGTTTTCAATCAGCGCCATGGCAGCGGCGGCTTCATCGGGCACATCGCGCACCAGCACGGGCACCACCTCCAGCCCCGCCAGCTTGGAGGCACGGAAACGGCGCTCACCGGCAATGATTTCGTACTTGCCTGCGTGCTCGCCCTTGGCCAGTCTGCGCACCAGAATCGGCTGCATGATGCCCTGCGCCTTGATGCTCTCGGCCAGCTCATACAGCGCGCCTTCGTCCATGCGCGTGCGGGGCTGGTACTGGCCCGCCACCATTTCCGTCACAGGCAGGGTACTGGGCACATCGGTGCTAACTGCGGCTGCGCTCTCTTCCACCTTGG
This sequence comes from Comamonas kerstersii, assembly GCF_002056725.1. Classification (NCBI taxonomy): domain Bacteria; kingdom Pseudomonadati; phylum Pseudomonadota; class Betaproteobacteria; order Burkholderiales; family Comamonadaceae; genus Comamonas; species Comamonas kerstersii. The sequence continues at coordinate 1,178,642 of NZ_CP020121.1, forward strand.
GGCCTAACAGGGCTTCCAGGCCACGTCCCAGTCCTTTGGGTTTCTTTGTCACCATGGCTTAGTCTTTCATCAGTTGTTGCAGCAGGGCATGACCGGCATCCCAGTCACCCAGCCCGCTGTCGGAATTGATATGGCCGGCATGACCCAGATCCACCAGTTCCGAGCCCCAGGCCTGCGCCATCTGCTGGGCGCGGGCGAAGCTGCAGTACGGGTCATTGCGGCTGCCCACCAGCACGCTGCGAAACGGCAAGCGCTGCAGCATGACGGGCGACCAGCCGGGCAAGATCTGGCGCAGATCGGCCTGCTCCACATCCCCCGGTGCGACCAGCAACGCAGCCTTCACCCTGGTTTTGGCCAAGGGTGAATGTGCGGCCCACCAGGCCGCCAGCATGCAGCCCAGGCTGTGCGCCACCAGTACCACGTCACGCTCGCTGTCCAGCACCGCCTCCTGCAGCTGGATGGACCAGTCGCCGCGCAGCGGGCGCTGCCAGTCATGCTGCTGCACGCGGGTGTAACCATAGCGCTGTTCCCACAGGCTTTGCCAGTGGCTGGCATCAGAGTTCTGCCATCCGGGCAGCAACAGAACATGGGGGGTGGAGGGTGAAACTGTCACTTTGTATAGCTGCTCGCGCTTGCTGAATCTGCGTTAGAGGGCAATTTGGCTTGCATTACATCTTCTGGATGCGTTTGACCATTTCCTTGGCAAAGTCCACAAAGGCCTTGCTGCCCTTGGCCGAAGGGTCAAACACTACGCCGGGCAGACCATAGCTGGGCGCTTCTGCCAGACGTACATTGCGGGGGATGACGGTGTCAAACACCTTGTCACCGAAATGGGCCTTGAGCTGGTCGCTGACCTGCTGCTGCAGCGTGGTACGGGGGTCAAACATCACGCGCAGCAGGCCAATGATCTGCAAATCCTTGTTCATATTGGCGTGTACCTGCTTGATGGTGTTGACCAGATCGGTCAGACCTTCCAGCGCAAAGTACTCGCACTGCATGGGCACGATCACGCCATGTGCCGCACACAGGCCGTTCAGTGTCAGCATGGACAGGCTGGGTGGGCAGTCCACCAGCACGAAGTCAAAGTCCTGGTCTGCGGCCTGAATGGCAGCCTTCAGGCGATCGTTACGGCGCTCCAGCGACACCAGCTCGACCTCGGCACCGCTGAGCTCACGGTTGGAGCCCAGCACGTGGTAGCCGCATTTTTCGGCCAGCACGGCGGCTTCCTTGATCGAAGCCGACTCCAGCAACACGTCATACACACTCAGTTCCAGCGCGCGCTTGTCCACGCCCGACCCCATGGTGGCATTGCCCTGGGGGTCCAGGTCCACCAGCAAGACCCGCTGACCGACTTTGGCCAGACCTGCTGCCAGATTCACTGCTGTTGTTGTTTTACCGACGCCGCCTTTTTGGTTGGCAATACAGAAAATTTTGGCCATGAGAAATCGCTGGTGAACGGCGCGTAGCGCCTGAAAAGAAAACACGCTGTGAGCACGGCATGTGCTGCTGGCACACAAAGCAAAAAGGCCCAGCGAAACCGCTGAGGCCTTTCAATGTGGGCACTGGTGCGCGCCCTGTGGAGATGTGCTGTCTGCCCACACTGAAAACTCTGAGTGCAAGACCCGAGTTTATGCGAGGGCGCAGCCACTCGCATATTCAATGTGTGTCAGCGACGGGTTTCGCCCACACAATGCAGCGCTCGGCATCCAGGCCAGGCACCTGCAATGGTTCCACGTGAAACACTTGCACGCCTTTACCCAGGGCGTCGATCTCGTCCTGAGGGTGCTTGCCCTTCATGGCAAACCAGATGCCGCTGTCTGCAATCGCACGGCGCGACCAGGTGGTGAAGTCAATCAGCGACGCAAAGGCGCGGCAGCTCACCACCTCGTAAGGCCCCTTGAGTGTTTCCACGCGCGCGTGGATGCCCTTGAGGTTGGGCAGCTTCAGGCTCACGGCCGCCTGCTGCAGGAAGGCCGCTTTCTTGGCCACGGTATCCACGCAGTCAATATCGACTTCGGGGCAGCAGATGGCAAACACCACGCCGGGCAGACCACCACCAGAACCGACATCCAGCTGGCGCGTGCGTTCACCGGCAGCCTTGCCCAGCGAAGCCACATGGCGCTGCAGTGCAGGCACAGCAGCGAGGCTGTCCAGCATGTGCAGCGACACCATTTCCTGCGGATCACGCACGGAAGTGAGGTTGTAGACTTTGTTCCACTTTTGCAGCAGGTCCAGAAAATCCATGAGCTTGTCGAACTGCTCCACGCTCAGGTGCAGGCCGAGCTGGGCCGCACCCTGCTCCAGTTGCTGGCGCAGATCGCTCATTCGGAAGCCTCCTTGGCGGCAGCGGTAAAGCCGCGGAAGCCGCCCTTCTTCAGGTGAATCATCAGCAGCGAGATGGCCGCGGGTGTCACACCGGAAATGCGCGATGCCTGACCCAGTGTCTCAGGGCGGTGCTTCTGCAGCTTCTGGCGCACTTCAATCGACAGGGCCGAGACCTGCATGTAATCCATGTCGGCAGGCAGGCGCAGGGTTTCATAGTGTGCAGCGCGCTCCACTTCTTCCTTCTGGCGGTCGATGTAGCCAGAGTACTTGGCGGCAATCTCTACCTGCTCCACCACATCGGCATGCAGATCACCCAGCGTTTCACGTGAAACAATTTCGGACTGGTACTTGCCTTCGTTCATGGATACCAGCGCGTTGTATTCCACACCGGGACGGCGCAGCAGATCAAACAGGTTGTATTCGTGCTCAATGTTCTTACCCAGCACACGTTCTGCTTCTGCCGCAGGCAGATTGCGCGGATGCACCCAGGTGGACTTCAGGCGCTCTGTTTCACGTGAAACAGCATCGCGCTTGCGGTTGAACATATCCCACTGTTCATCACCCACCACACCCAGTTTGCGGCCAATTTCGGTCAGGCGCATGTCTGCATTGTCTTCACGCAGCTGCAGGCGGAACTCTGCACGGCTGGTGAACATGCGGTAAGGCTCGGTCACACCCTTGGTAATCAGGTCGTCTACCAGCACGCCCAGATAGGCTTCGTCGCGGCGGGGCGTCCATGCTTCCATGTCACGTGCCTGCAGACCAGCGTTGATGCCGGCGAACAGTCCCTGGGCCGCAGCTTCTTCATAGCCGGTCGTACCGTTGATCTGGCCCGCAAAGAACAGTCCGTTGATCTGGCGTGTTTCAAAGCTGGACTTCAGACCACGGGGGTCAAAGTAGTCATACTCAATCGCATAACCGGGACGCAGGATGTGCGCGTTCTCCAGACCCTTCATGGAGCGCACCAGCGCCAGCTGAATATCAAAAGGCAGGCTGGTCGAGATACCGTTGGGGTAGAACTCGTGCGTGGTCAGGCCTTCGGGCTCCAGGAAGATCTGGTGGCTGTCCTTGTCCGCAAAGCGGTTGATCTTGTCTTCCACGCTGGGGCAGTAGCGAGGGCCAACGCCTTCGATCTTGCCGGTGAACATGGGGCTGCGGTCAAAACCGCTGCGGATGATTTCGTGCGTACGCTCGTTGGTATGCGTAATCCAGCAAGGCATTTGCTGGGGGTGCATGGCGGCATTGCCACGGAAGCTGAACACCGGAATCTGGCCCTCGTTGGGGCCTCCTGGCATACCGTCACCGGGCTGCACTTCGCACTGCGCAAAGTCGATGGTGCGGCCATCAATACGTGGAGGTGTCCCCGTCTTCAGACGGCCCTGTGGCAGCTTGAGTTCTTTCAGACGTGCAGACAAAGTCACAGCCGGAGGATCTCCCGCACGGCCTGCTGCGTAGTTGTCCAGGCCCACGTGAATCTTGCCGTCCAGGAAAGTACCTGCGGTCAGCACCACGGTCTTGGAGCGGAACTTCAGGCCAATCTGCGTGACGGCACCGACGACGCGGTCGCCCTCGACCATCAGGTCATCGACCGCCTGCTGGAACAGCCACAGATTGGGCTGGTTCTCCAGCATCTCGCGGATCGCTGCCTTGTACAGAATACGGTCGGCCTGCGCACGTGTGGCACGCACGGCTGGGCCCTTGGAGCTGTTCAGGATGCGGAACTGGATACCGCCCTTGTCCGTGGCCAGCGCCATGGCACCGCCCATGGCATCCACTTCCTTGACCAGATGGCCCTTGCCGATACCACCAATCGATGGGTTGCAGGACATCTGGCCCAGGGTTTCAATGTTGTGGGTCAACAGCAGGGTTTGGCAGCCCATGCGGGCTGCAGCCAGCGCCGCTTCGGTGCCAGCATGACCGCCGCCAACGACGATCACATCAAATTCTTGGGGGTACAACATGGGTTCTCTCAACTCCGTCGCAGGCGGCTTCTGCGCCCTGCGCAGCCGTTCGGGTGCGCGATGTGTGCGCCCGCGCAGCTCGCAATTTTTCAGGCGCAGGCAAAACCCTGAATTTTCCCACCCTTTCCCCATCTTGTCTTTGGCCCTTTCATCCACATGTTCAAGCAGCTGAGGCAGCATGTGCAATGTCTGTGGCCTGCCTGTCCATGCACTCTCCAGCCCTCATGAAAGGATGAAAGAACTATGAAGCTTTATTACAGCCCCGGAGCCTGTTCGCTGTCGCCCCATATCGTGGCCGAAGAAGCTGGCCTGCCCTGTGAGTTCATCTTGGTCAGTACCAAGAGCCACAAGCTGCAGGACGGCACCGACTTCTACAGCATCAATCCGCTGGGCTATGTGCCTTTCCTGGTGCTGGACGATGGCCAGACACTGCGCGAAGGCCCCGTGATCGTGCAGTACCTGGCAGACCAGGTACCTGAGAAAAAGCTGCTGCCCGCCGTCGGCAGCATGGAACGCTACCGCGTGCTGGAATGGCTGAACTTCATCGGCACCGAGCTGCACAAGAGCTTTGGCCCCCTGTTCAAGCCCGGCACACCCGAGGACTACAAGCCTGCCGTGCGCGAAGCGCTGCGCGGCCGCTTTGAGTGGGTGGAGCAGCAGCTCGCAGGCAAGGACTACCTGATGGGCGAGCAGTTCACCGTGGCCGATGCCTACCTGTTCACCGTCAGCGGCTGGGGCAAGTTTGTAGGCCTGGATCTGAGCGATCTGCCCCACCTGCAAGCCTATCTGGCACGCGTAGGCAGCCGCCCTGCCGTGCAGGCCGCGCTGCGTGCTGAAGGTCTGCTCAAGTAAGCAGACCCGGCAAGCCTCAACAACACAAGCATCAGAAAAAACGGGCTTCCTTCTGGAAGCCCGTTTTTTTATGTGATGTATCTAAAAATATAGCTGCTTGCGCTTGTAATTCCTTGATTTTAAATAGATAAATATCTGAAAGCTTTGATTTTCAAGCGCTGGCAGCTACTGTTTTTATTGCAGCAATGCCTGCTCCTGTCTGTCACGCAGCTGTGCCATGGCCACAGCAGGCTGCACGCTGTGTGGCGCAGGGACGGAGCGCTGGTAGGCGTGCAGCTGCACTGCCTGCTGCAGCAGGCGGAACTGCTGCACCATTTCGCCCAGGCGCGCAGCCTGGCCCTTGAGCGAATCTGCCGCTGCAGCCGATTCTTCCACCAGCGCGGCATTTTGCTGGGTCATGCGGTCAATGTCGTTGACAGCCTGGTTCAGCTGCGCAATGCCGCGTGACTGCTCGCCCGATGCGGCTGTGATCTCGGCAATCACATCACTCACGCGCTGAATGCTCTGCACCACATCCTGCATGGTGCGGCCTGCCGCTTCTACGTTCTTCACGCCACCATTGACCGCGCCCGAGCTGCTTTGAATCAGCTGCTTGATTTCACTGGCCGCCTGGGCACTGCGCCCTGCCAGCGCACGCACTTCACCCGCCACCACGGCAAAGCCTCTGCCCTGCTCACCGGCGCGAGCGGCTTCCACGGCAGCATTCAGGGCCAGGATATTGGTCTGGAAGGCAATGGTGTCGATCAGGCCGATGATGTCGCCAATCTTGCGGCTGGTCGTGGCAATTTCTTCCATGCTGTGCACCACCTGCTCTACCACGGCACCGCCCTGCGAAGCCGTCTGCGAAGCCGATGCCGCCAGCTGATTCGCGACCTGCGCCGACGATGCCGTCTGCTGCACCGAGGCCGTGAGCTGCGTGAGCGAGGCCACGGTCTGCTCCAGATTGCCCGCCGTCTGCTCGGTACGCATCGACAGGTCGCTATTGCCCATGGCAATTTCGCTGGTCGCCGTTTCAATGCTGTGGCTGGCATCGCGCAGCCCGCCGACCATGCTGTTCAGATTGGCCTGCATGGTCTGCAGAGCGCGCTGCAGCGCTGAGACCTCATCCTTGCCCACCACATGCAGCTGCTGCGTCAGATCGCCCTGAGCAATCGCATCAGCCAGCTGCTTGGCATCACGCAAAGGGCGGCAGATGGAAATCATGTTGAGCAGCGTCAGCGGCGCCACCACCACCACCGTCACGACCAGGGCCAGCGCAAACAGCCACTGTGTCTGCGATGCCACGGCGCTGCCGCTGTCCTGTGCGGCCTGCGCCTGCTGCTGCAGCAGCTGTGCAAAGGTATGCAGCTGCTGCTCGGCCACCTCATAGGCCTGCTTGGCCTTCTGGCCCACACGCTGCGCCACAGTGGCACTGTCATAACCACTGGCCAGCAGCTGGCGTGCCACGGGTGCAAAAAATTCTTCGTACTGCTGCAAAGACAGCTGCAGCTGCTGCAGGGCTTCACGCTCCTGCGGCGATGCCTGCTCGGCCAGCACCTGGCTGTCTGTCAGCACGGTCTGCAGCCCAGCTTTCCAGCGCTCATGCGTCTGCGCCAGCTGTGCGGGCTGCTCGTACTGGATGATCATGTCCTTTTCCAGCGCCTGCACCCGTGCCATGCCTTCCTGGACTTTGGACAACTGCCCGGTCTGCTGGAAAGGCCCATTCAAAAAGCTCTGGTTCAGCGCATGAATGCGGAACATGCCAAACATGCCAGCACCACCCAGAATGCCCAGCAATACCAGCACCACCACAATGGCGCCAATCATGCGGGTCCTGATGGTGAACAGGCGCATCAATCCAAACAGATCCATGATCTGAAATCCTCCCATGGCTTGCCAGAGCCCATGGCTCCAGCGTCAGATTCAAGCTGTGTCTCTGCCCATGCCCGATGGCACAGCACGGTAACAATTTGTATAGTGTGCCAGACATGGTGCACAACCCATGCTTAAGGAAATCCCTTTGAGGGCTTTATTGCAAGAATTGTGCTGCCCACACTGTTTCACATGAAACACATACTGCCCGGCGCAGTACAGTTACACCATTTCCCAAAATCAAGGAGTTGCTATGGAACACGTTTTTCAAGTCAGTGGTATGACCTGCGGCCACTGCGAACGCGCAGTGCAAAACGCCATTGCTGAAGTGGATGCACAGGCCCAGACCAGCATCGATCGCGCCAGCGGCAAGGTGGTGGTGCAAAGTGAAGCTTCCCGCGAAGCACTGAGCCAGGCCATACAGGAAGAAGGCTATACCGTCGCCTGAGGTGGCCAGCAGGCGTCAGCCCCGGTGCTGGCTGCGCCTGCTGCGATGAAAGCAACAGGCCTGTCTCCCACAGGCTAGGCAGCGGAAAGCGTGCTGCGCACAATGGTGTGGACACTTCATCCACAACAATGGGAGACAAGGCATGAGCACCCGTGAGATTTTTGTCGTCAGCGCTGCACGTACCGCCATCGGCACCTTTGGCGGCAGCCTCAAGGACGTACCCAACACCCAGCTGGCCACCACCGCCGTCAAGGCCGCCATCGCACGCGCAGGCATTGCGCCAGACATGGTGGGCCATGTGGTCATGGGCAATGTGATTCCCACCGACACCAAGGACGCCTACCTCTCGCGCGTTGCCGCGATTGACGCAGGCTGCCCCATCGAGACCCCGGCTTTCAACGTCAACCGCCTCTGCGGCTCGGGCCTGCAGGCCATTGTTTCGGCCGCGCAGGCGATTGCACTGGGCGACTGTGATGTCGCCATCGGCGGCGGCTCCGAATCCATGAGCCGCGGCCCCTACTTCGACACGGCTGCCCGCTGGGGCGCGCGCATGGGCGACGCCAGAAGCATTGACTACATGCTCGGCATCCTGCACGACCCCTGGCAGAAGATTCACATGGGCATCACCGCCGAAAACGTGGCAGAGCGCTACCGCATCAGCCGCCAGCAGCAGGACGAGCTGGCCGTGCTGAGCCAGCAGCGCGCCGCCGCAGCCATTGCGGCAGGCTACTTCCAGGAACAGATCGTGCCCGTGGAAATCCAGACCCGCAAAGGCACGCTAGTGTTTGACACCGATGAGCATGTGCGCGGCAGCACCACGCTGGAAGTGCTCAGTGGCATGAAGCCTGCCTTCAAGAAGGAAGGCGGCACCGTCACCGCAGGCAATGCTTCGGGCCTGAACGATGGTGCAGCAGCCGTCACATTGGTTGCGGGTGAGCGTATCGCATCGCTGGGCGTCAAGCCCCTGGCCCGGCTGGTGGGTTATGCCCATGCCGGGGTAGATCCTGCCTACATGGGCATTGGCCCCGTGCCCGCCACACAGAAGGTGCTGGCACGCACAGGGATCAAGCTGGAGCAGATTGACGTGATCGAGGCCAACGAGGCCTTTGCCGCCCAGGCCTGCGCTGTCATTCAGGAGCTGGGGCTGGACCCCGCCAAGGTCAACCCCAATGGCTCGGGCATCTCACTGGGCCACCCAGTGGGTGCCACTGGCGCCATCATCACCACCAAGGCCATTTACGAGCTGCACCGCACCGGCGGCCGCTATGCGCTGGTGACCATGTGCATTGGCGGTGGTCAGGGCATTGCCGCCATTTTTGAGCGCGTCTGAGCACAGCGTTTTTGGGCATGAAACAGGGCTGGCCTCCGCAAGGGGCCAGCCCTTTTGTCTTAGCGCAGGAAGTGCACAGAATGCGCCTCTAGACTACAGCCAGCAGTCTGGTTTTCCATTGAGATACACGGCTTACTCTTGTTTCAGAATTTCACACTTTTATGTTTGCTGCGCGCCCCGATCTGTTCACCGCCCTTGGCCTGACCGCCGTTTCCGCTTTTGTCACGGCGTGGATGCTCTGGGCACTGGGGCGACAGCACTGGAGACAGGGCACAGGCCTGGCCGTGCTGGCCGCCCTGCTCGATGGTGCCGCCTACACCTGCTGGACCCTGCACATGCTGCTGGGCATGCCGGCACTGAAGATCGCAGCCGCTGCCCTGCTGAGTGCTGGCCTTTCTGCCTTTACGCTGGCGCTGGACACCTACCCCAGCTGGCGGCATCGCTGGCACCGCCTGGCCATTGCCCTGATTCCGGTCTGCCTGGTACTGGTGGCCGGCCTGTGGCAGGCACAGAACATGGTGCGCTTTGAGCAGCTCTATCTGGGTCTGGCACTGGTACAGACCATGTATCTGCTGGGGGCCACGACTGGCGTCTACCGACACACACCAGGCCGTGGCTGGAAATGGATGAGTGCGGCCACCAGCTTGCTGCTGCTCGCCGTGCTGGTCCTGCTGGATATCCACCACGAAACCATGCTCCCATGGAGCCAGTACACGAACAGCATGGGCCTGCTGCTGGCGGTGCTGTGCAGCATCCCACTGATAGCCCGCAGCATGCTGGCCACAGGCTTTGTGCTCATGCAGGTCGATCGTGAATCCGCCACCACGCTGTCCAGAACCCAGCTCGATGCACTGACCCAGCTGCCTAACCGCGCAGCCCTGATTACCTATCTGCACCAGAAGATGACATGGGCTGCACAGCACCGCCAGCCTCTGGCCCTGATGGTGCTGGATATCGACCATTTCAAGAGCGTGAATGACAGCTACGGCCATCTGGTGGGCGACAAGGTCATTCAGAGCGTGGCGCGCACCCTGTCCCTGCAGGCACGTTCCAGCGACTTTGCCGCGCGCTACGGTGGCGAAGAGTTTGTGATGGTGCTGCCCGGCACCCATGCACGCGACGCATTTCACCTGGCCGAACGCCTGTGTCAGGCCATACGCAAAGTACCGCTGACGCTGGCAGACGGCCAGGAGCTGCACATCAGCATCAGCATTGGCGTCTATGTAGATACTCCCTCCCCCGGCAGCCAGTGGGAACGCTGGATGGGAGCGGCCGATGAGGCCATGTACACCGCCAAGCGCAACGGGCGCGACCGCGTCTACATGTCTGCGCCTGTGCAGGCCATGCATGCGCCGTCAGCGCACAGCTTCTGAGCGTTTCACGCGCCACCTGCGATAGAGACAAAGCGCAAAGCCTTGGCCGCACCAACCGTACGCCAAGGCTTTGCAACGATGCTGCCAGGGGCAGACCTTAAAACGGCGCTGCGTCAGGTGCCGTATCTACAGGTGCTGTCGCTGGGCCGGTCATGGCTGCGTTGATGGCATTGCCCACCTCGCTGCGGCCCTCGCCACCCAGGGCTTCGATGAGATCCGGAATCAGCTTGGACAGCTCACCCGTGGCAATGGCCACATCGGTGTCAAAGCCGCCTTCATCGCCAGCCTGATCGAGCACCGTGTCAGTGAAAGCAATCTTTTTGATCTGCAGGCTGTCAGCCAGGATGAAGCTCACGCGGTCATCCCAGGTCATGGCCAGCTTGGTGGGCAGCTTGCCCTGCTGCACATGCAGGCGCACTTCTTCGATATCGAGCGGGTGGCGGGCATAGCGCACCACCGCCTTGGATTCATCAGCAGCCTTGAGCTCGCATTCACGGTCAATCGAAAAGCCCGCAGGAGCCTCCTGTGACAGTAACCAGTGCGCCATGGCAGCCTGGGCGCTGGTCTGGGTATCAAGCAAGGCCACACCAAAGCCCTGCAGGCTTTCTACCAGCAGTGTCACCACCTCATCGGCCTTGCCCTGTGCACCTGTATCCAGCACCAGGAACTTGGCCTGAGGGTCTATCCAGACCCACATGCTGGACTGTTTGGTAAACGCCATGGGCAGCAGATCCAGCTTGGCCTCATCCTTGAGGTCACGCTTTTCCTTTTTGCCGGGCTTGCGGCCAAACTCCTTTTCAATCGCATCGGCCTTTTCCTGTACCTTGCGGTTGAGCACGCTGGCGGGCAGCATCTTGCTCTCGCTCATGAAGCGCAGCATCCACTGCCCTCCCACACTTTCAGCCAGAGCGCCATGGGCTTCACCACGCGGTGGCACCCAGCCCATGGACTTTTCCTGTGTTGCACCACAAGGCACAAAAGGCGTCTTCTGCAGCGCCTCTTCCAGTTGCTCCAGCGAGCCCTCCCATTGCGCCGCAATGCGGTACACGATCATGTTCTTGAACACGCAGCCACCTTCTCTTTCATGATTTAGACCCGCCCACACCACGTCGTGACCGTGCGGTGCACCAGCGGTACAAGATTCTCAAAATTCTGTAGCTGCCAGCGCTTGCTACATAAGCGCTAGAGGCCAAAAACATTCAAATTTTTCAGCCACAGACAGACACAGCTTTGTATTACTTTACACAGCAGCAGCAAAGCCTCACGAAGGGCTTACACAGAGTCCTCACACTGGCATCCATGGACACAGCAATCGCTGGTCTTTTCCTCCACTGACAAGAAAGGAACTTGTGATGCAACGCTTCCAACGAACATTTGCTACCGCCATCGCCGCTGCCACCCTGCTGGGCACCGCTGCTTTCAGCGCACACGCACAGCCCCAGACCGCCGCTGCACCTGCTGCACAGACAGCGCCCGCCCATGCGCACAAAGCCCAGAAAGTAGATCTGGCCCAACGTCATGCGCAGCGCATGGATCACCTGAAAACGGTTTTGCAGATTCAGCCCAGCCAGCAGGCTGCCTGGGACAAATACGTCAAAGCCATCACACCTGAGCCACGCGCCAAGGCCGACCGTCAGCAACGCCCAGACCTGCGCAAGCTGAGCACACCAGAACGTCTGGACCTGGCACAACAGCTGCGCAAGGAGCGCAATGCCAAAGCAGAACAGCGCGAGCAGGCCACACGCAGCTTCTACGCCAGCCTGAACCCCAGCCAGCAAAAGGCATTTGATGCCATCAGCGCCCAGCGCCACAGCAAGTCTGCCAAACACAAGGAAGGGCATGGCAAGCGCCTGGACGATCACCGTGGCCCACGCCACCATGGCGCAATCGCTGCCCCGACAACGGCAGTGCAATAAGCCCCTCACACCCGTATTTCCTCTCCTCGGGTTCTTCACAAGCAGGCGCAACGCCTGCTTTTTTTCGTCTTCACGAAAAGCTTTTTTCACTGTGCACAGCAGCAGATGGAAATACGCCCTGGTGTGAACAGAAGATCTTTTCTGCCAAGCACTTGCTGGATATCCCCCCCGCCGCCGCCTCCAACACGGCAAAGCGAAAACCGGCTCAGATGCTTGCCTGTACTGCCTTCAAAGCTCTAAAAACAATAGCAGTTACATCAAAAATCAAAAATAAAAACAAGCACTTAACTTCAAATTCCATCGATTTTGGTAACTCAGGGTTTTCCCTGTAATTGCGTTACAGACCAGCGTTACCACTGAATTCGTAACGAAGTTACATCCGTCACCCGCTCTGACTCACCGCCAAAAACTGCCTGTGGATAACTTTGGGCAAAAAAAAAGAGCAAGTTCATCCTTATCCACATCAGATCGAGACTTGGAAAACTTGTACCCAAATCAGAGACTGACCGTACCTGTCTTCAGACACATACTTTGTGTTTTTCTAAGCAATTGATCTGAAAAAAGATTTTCGAGTTATCCACAGTAAGCCGCGATGCTTACTATTACTACTAATTAAAAATAGAACTTCTAAGGAATAACAACAGCGCGAAAAAATTCGCGCAAAAGAGCGAACCATCCCCACCCATGACGTGTTTTTCAGAATCTTCCGCTGGCGCTGCTCCGGCCTTGCCTGTTCACATATACAGTTCACTTTGGAGAAAAAGCTGTTTGATAAGTTATTCACATCAAAATTTATAGCAACAAGTCTTTATTTCAATTGCTTTTAAAACTGAAAACTGAGTTACATCAGAGTGCGTATGCACTTGTGGATAGAGCGCATGTAAAACCAGAGATATCTACAAAAATTCAAAAAATTTGGAAGTTATCCATGTAGGCAGGACATCAGCAACAGGGCATGGCCCACATCTTTCACTGGCTGACAAGTGCTTGATATCAGTATCCAAAGTGAAGTTATCCACAGATGGAGCACTTGCTTACTACTACCTACTATCCTTATAAAAAATGAAAAAGAACAACCAAAGGAAGAAGACAGGAAGAAAAGATCGCACATGTCTACAGCATGCAAATGCTTGTCAGGCATTGAAAAGATTTCTTCAGCAGGGTGAATGCCTCAGGCAGAGCAGTCAGCAGGCGGAAAGTGCAGACATACATTGAAAAACCTCTGTCGGTCAGAAGTTATTCTTTCTCCAAATGTTATACACAGGAAGTTATTCACAGCAGTGCATAGCTCGGGTGCTGGCGTGCAAGCCTGAAATGTCCCATCGTTCAAAAAAATTCAATGCTTCGCTAAGTGCTTCTAAGCACAGGTGAAAGCGCTGTTTTCAATGTTTCGAAAACAATTTTTCAGCCTTATCAGGCGCGCAGGCTTACGACTCCAGGGCAGATCGCTATCAATTCCAAGCGTTTTTACGCGGCAGCCTGCGCTGTGGTGTGCTGGGCGCATTGCTCAGCATGGCTGCGGATCGGCGCTGCGCTGCCTGAATCAGTGGAGCAATCAGCTGGGCCTCTGGCAGGTTGTGCCAGTACCTGCGAGGCATTTCCTTGCGCATGGCTGCCACTTTGAGACGGGCTGGATTGAAAATGTGCGCGTAGTAAGTGAGCCATAAGGCTTCTCCTGCGTCTGCAGGGGGGGCATCACATGCCTGTGCACCAGGCCCCCAGCTTAAAACGCCTGGGCGGCCTCTGAGAGGCTGTAGCGCATGGTCTTGGTTGACGCCCTGCCCTGCCAGTTGCGTGACATCTGCAGCCTGGGGCCACCAGCGCAGGCAGCACTGTGGGGTCAGGATGCTCCAGCGCATATGGGTGAAGCGCTTCACAAAGAAAGGTGCGGCTGCCTGCACGATGTGGTGCTCAGGTTCAAACCAGGCCACATGCAGCGGCCCCGTGCCGTCTTCCGGGCTGTCCGGGATATCCACCGGGCGGAAACGCACAAAGGCATGCATCTTGTGCACTTCTCTGCGCACAGCCTTGGCCCATAGCTGCAACTGCACACGGTCTGGATCCAGCGGGTCATGGCGCAAGGCAGCATGGTGCTGCATGCGCCAGAACATGCGGTAGAGCACGCCAAAGCGCTCAGGGGCGCTGTTGAGCAAGGCGTGCTCGGCCAGCGTCATCCAGGCCCTGGGAACGGTTACGACCATATCCGGTGCTGCAGGCAGATCCTGCAGCTGGGTCGCGTGTTGGGGAGCGGCAAAGAGATCAGGGTGGTATTGCTGACCCGACTCAGTCAGCCAGGTGACATGCTCTGGCGGCACCTGCTGTGCCCAGAGCCAGCGGGCCATGCTGCGCCAGGAGGCCAGATCACTGCCATCACCGGGCAAGACGATGCTGTGGCGCTGCATGGCTCAGAACAGGCTGGCCTGCACGGGCTGCGGGGCCATGGGCTGCACCAGCTTGGCCGCCAGCATGGGGTCATCCAGGCTGCGCCCGGGCTGCCATCCCACACATTCCACAAAGGGCAGGATTTTGCCCAGCGGCACTTTGAGCTGGTTCAGGTCATGGCGGTGCAGCATGCGCCAGCGGCGAGCAGCCAGCAGCTTGTCCACCGACTTCACACCGAGTCCGGGCACGCGCAGCAGCATCTCACGTGGTGCCGTATTCAGGTTGACCGGAAAACGCTCGCGGTGCGCCAGCGCCCAGGCCAGCTTGGGGTCGTGCTCCAGTGACAGCATGCGCTTGCCGTGCTCGCCCACAGGCACGATTTCCTGTGCTTCAAAGCCGTAAAAGCGCATCAGCCAGTCGGCTTGGTAGAGGCGATGTTCACGCACCAGTGGCGGTGCGATCAAGGGCAAATCGGCGCTGGCATCCGGAATCGGGCTGAAGGCCGAGTAATACACCCGGCGCAGCCCATAGCCGGTGTAGAGCCTGGCGCTGGTCAGGATGATGTCGCCGTCGTCAGCGCCATCAGCGCCCACAATCATCTGCGTGCTCTGGCCACCGGGCGCAAAGGCCTTGGGTTTGGCGGCTTGTGTGCGCAGTGAACGCGGCATGGAAATCACCGAGGTTCTGGCGGCTTCCTTGCGCTCGGCCTTGGAGCTAGCAATGTGTTCGTGTAGCTGCCCCATGGCCTGGTGGATGGTGGCGCTGTCTTTTTCGGGCGCAAGCTGGTTCAGGCCCTGCACCGTGGGCAGCTCGATATTGATGCTCAGGCGGTCGGCATACAAGCCCGCCTCTGCCAGCAAGACTGGGTCTGCATCGGGAATGGTTTTGAGGTGGATATAGCCCTTGAAGCCATGCTCCAGGCGCAGGCTGCGCGCTACGCCAACCAGTTGCTCCATGGTGTAGTCAGGGCTGCGGATGATGCCGCTGGACAGAAACAGGCCTTCGATGCAGTTGCGCCGGTAAAAGTCCAGTGTCAGATCCACCACTTCCTTGACCGTAAAACGTGCCCGCGGGATGTTGGATGTGACGCGGTTGACGCAGTACTTGCAGTCGTAGATGCAGAAGTTGGTCAGCAGGATTTTGAGCAGGGACACGCAGCGCCCATCAGGCGTGTAGCTGTGGCAGATGCCCATGCTGGTGGTCGAGCCTATGCCGCCTGCCGTGGCATTGCGCTTTGCGCTGCCGCTGGAGGCGCACGATGCGTCGTATTTGGCCGCATCCGCAAGGATCGCGAGTTTGTTTTGCAGTTCCACTGTATGAATATACAGCACTGGGCAAGCCATTACTTTGGGCGAGGAAAACAGCTTTTGAGCCTGTTTGGGCTGCTGCTTTGGTATTTTGAGTGTTTTTGGCCTTCAAGCCAGATGCAGCAAGCGCTGGCAGCTATGAATTTTTCAGCATAAAAAAACTCCCTGCCCCTTCCTTGCGGAACAGACAGGGAGCTCCCTTGGTGCTCTTTAGAGCCACGGCTGCCGTCCAGACAGCCATGGGCAGGTGCAGATGATTTAGAAGCTGTGTGACACGCCCATATCCATGGCGCGCACGTGCTTTTCACCATCGGTTTTCTTCACGCCGCCGGTGACATACAGGTGGGTGCGCTTGCTCAGGTGATGCAGATAGCCCAGACCGATGTGCTGGGTCTTGATGCTGTCTGCGGCAGGAGTGATCTGGCGGCGGTCCAGGTTGTATTTGGCACGCACGGAACCTGCTGCACCTACTGGCACAGCCACACCCAGGTCATAGGTGGTGCGCTTGCCATCGGGCTCACCGTTTTCGCCACCGTCCACGACCATGCCGTTGCCCTTGCCGTCGTTGTGCGCCACGGTCAGGAAGGTCTTGGCCACGCCAAAGTCATAAGTGGCAGAACCGCCGTAGGCCTTGTCCTTGTTGGCACGCTGCATGTAGCCCAGCGACGAAGCCAGGTTGCCGTTCTTGTACAGCACAGTCACGCCAAAGGGGTTCTTGGCGCGTGCTGTGGCGGTGTCGCCATGGTTCTTCAGTGTGGCGCCTTCGGCAAACGCTGCACCGACGATGGCCTGGAAGCCATACATCTCGGGCGTGAAGTACATCACGCCGTTGTTCCACTTTTCATCGGCACCGGCACGGCGGTTGCCGCGGCCACCCACGTAGTCACCACCAAAGGCGTCAGGATCGGCGGCGATGTCCAGTGTGTTGTCCGAGCGCCCCATGCGCACGACACCAAAGTCACCGCTCAGGCCCAGCACGGAGATGTCGTTGAAGAAGTGCTGTTTGTCCTTGGCTTCGCCGGTGGAGGCATCGAAGCGGTGTTCCATCTTGAAGAAGGCCTTCAGGCCGCCACCCAGATCTTCCTGGCCCTTGAAGCCCAGGGCGCTGTAGGTGCCGGAGTCCATCTTGGTGGCGGACTTGCCCAGGGCTTTTTCGCCGCTCTGAAATTGCAGACCCAGATCCACACGGCCATACATGGTCACGTCGGATTGGGCGAATGCGGAGGCTGCAGACAGCGCGGCTGTAGCCGTCAAAGCGCAGACCAGGGTGTTACGAGCAAAGTTTTGCATGAGATTCAATCAAGCCACCGCTGTTTTTGGCCACAGCGGCGCCAGACCTGTACAGGCCTGCATGTGTGCTTGAGGGGGAAATTCAGTTCAAAAAAGAGGCCTTTTCAAGCACTCTGTGCAGAGCTTGAAAAGGCCCGGGGTGCCAAATCAGACGCAGCCGGTTTGAGCAACTGCGCCTGTATGCGGCATTACTGCTTCAGCTTGTAGGCGATGACGTAGTCACCTGCCTTGGTGCCGATGGAGCCGTGGCCACCTGCGACCAGTACCACCATCTGCTCACCCTTGCTGTTCAGGTAAGTCATAGGAGTGGCCTGACCGCCAGCGGGCAGACGTGCATCCCACAGGACCTTGCCAGTAGCAACGTCGTAAGCGCGGAAGTTGTTGTCCACAGCAGCGCCCAGGAAGGCTACGCCAGTCTTGGTCATCAGAGGACCACCGATACCGGGCACGCCCATGTTGATTGGCAGTGGGATGGGCGACAGGTCGCGGATCGTGCCGTTGCGGTGCTGGTAGGCAATCTTGCCGGTGCGCAGGTCAGCTGCGGCCACGGTACCCCATGGTGGAGTCTGGCAAGGTACGCCCATCGGCGAGAGGAAGGGGTGCATCTTGACGGCATAACCAGCGCCTTCGTTGGCGTTGATACCTTGCTCGCCCAGGTTCATCACGGTGTCGCCAGACAACGCTTCGCGAGGAATCAGTGTCGAGACGAATGCCAGATATGTAGGCATGCCGAACATCACCTGACGCTCTGGGTCCACAGCGACGGAGCCCCAGTTAAACACGCCAAAGTTGCCGGGATACACGAGGGTGCCTTGCAGCGAAGGTGCGGTGTAGCGGCCTTCGTAGCGCAGTTGCTTGAACTGGATACGGCACATCATCTGGTCGATCAAGCTGGCGCCCCACATGTCCTTTTCGGTCAGTGCAGGTGGCTCAAAGCTCAGGGCCGAGAAGGGCTGTGTAGGCACAGTGTGTTCGCCAGGAACGTCGGTACCCTGAGGGGCAGGACGTTCACCCACAGCGTGGATAGGCGTGCCATCGCGGCGGTCCAGCACGTAGACGTCACCTTGCTTGGTAGGCAGCACCAGCGCAGGTGTGCGGCCCTTTTCCAGGTCCAGGTCGAGCAGCACAGGTTGCGAAGCCAGGTCCATGTCCCACAGGTCGTGGTGCACGGTCTGCTGGTGCCACTTGAGCTTGCCGGTCTTGATGTCCAGCGCTACGACTGCAGCGGTGTACTTTTCTTCGTCTTCGTTACGGTACTGACCCAGCTGGTCAGGCACGCGGTTACCCAGGGGTACGTAGACCAGACCCAGTTCAGCGTCGGCCGAGAACACGGTCCAGCTGTTAGGCGAAGAAGCCTTGTATACCTGATCAGGATTTGCGGGGTCGAAGGGTTCGGTTGCATCTGCATTGCCCGAGTCCCAGTTCCACAGCAGCTTGCCGGTGTGCACGTCGTATGCACGGATCACGCCCGAAGGAGATTCCACCGCATAGTTGTCGTTCACCGAGTGGCCGATGATCAGGATGTCACCCACGATCACAGGAGGCGATGTGGGGTTCAGGTAGCCAGGCTGCTTGGCAGGCATGTTGTGCAGCAGATCGATGGCACCCTTGTCACCGAAGTCTTCACACACAGCACCTGTTTCGGCGTCCAGCGCGTACAGCTTGGAGTTCGAAGAAGGCAGGAAGATGCGGTTCTTGCAGTGTGCAGCGTTCTTGGCAGCAGTGGCCTGTGCCACAGGCGCTTCCAGTGCAGCAGCAGGTTGTTCGCCAGCCACCTCAACCACGGCAGCTGCCACGGGAGTGACATCAGCACCGCGGTAGAAGGACACGCCACGGCAGGTCTGGTGCTGACGGTTCGATTCCAGGCCAGCCTGGGGGTCAAAACGCCATTTTTCAGCGCCAGTGTCTGCATCCAGAGCGATGGCCAGGCTGTGCGGTGTGCACAGATACAGGGTGTCACCGATCTTGATGGGGGTGGCCTGGTAAGTGGTCTCACCCACGTCGCCAGGGCCCTTCATGTCGCCAGTGCGGATCTGCCAGGCCACGTCCAGCTTGTTGACGTTTTCAGGCGTGATCTGCGACAGCTTGGAATAGCGTTGACCGTGGTGGCTACCTGCGTAGGCTTCCCAGTCGCCTTCAGCCTGTGCTGTGTCACCCGTCTTGGCATCAGGGTTGACCACTTCCATGGACAGCTTGCCATCGGTCTCATGCTGCAGATTGAATGGAATACCGATGATGGCCACCACTGCCGACAGCAGCGATGTAGCCAGCACAGGCTTGCCAGACGCAAAAGGCTGAGAGCCGCTGACGTCGCGACGCGAAGCGGGGATAGCCAGCACAAAGCCGATGATGGCAGGCAGACCCAGACGGGTTGCCAGAGGCCACCAGTGCAGGCCGGATTCCCACAGGGACCAGATCAGCAGCACCACCAACCAGGCGGCGTACAGAGGCAGTGCCCAGCGTGTGCGCTTGATGAAACCGAATGCGGTTGCCAGCACCGCCAGACCGCTGAGGAAGTAGAAGGGACTGCCGCCCAGAGCGAGCAGGTAGGCGCCACCAAAGGTCAGTGGCAGGCCGAGAATGGCCAGAAGAACAAGGCTCAGAACACGCATGGTGTGTACCCCTTGTCAGAGAAATGAATGACGCTTGCCATGGTTGATATATGGTTTTTTATGGATAAGAGCCCACGCAAAAGCCGCTGTTTCTGGCGCAGATGGAAGTTCTTTTTCCGATCTGCAGAAACAGCGGCCTTGCATGGACAAACGTCATCATATTTGCCGGCATCACTCCTTGTCGGCTCGTGCTGGAGCTTTGAGTAAGCACTAACAGTTTCATCAATTTCTGTTCTTACCGAAACAAAAAAATGATTTGTGTTGATACAGGGTTAACCCTGCTTTTGTGCCGACGATTCGTTTTTCCTTGTTATAAATCCATTTTGCAAAAAGGGGTGTCATCACGCGTGAAATCTGCGCCCGGAGTGCATGCAACGCTTATGCATTGCGCTTTTCAAGGCTGAATGGGGGCAGTCCTTTGAGCAATTGCGTGCCATAGCTGGTGGCGACCAGACGTCGGTCATAGCAGTACACATGGGCCTGATCCTCTTCGGTTCGGATGGCGCGCCCTACCCATTGCGCCAGGCGGATGGCGGTGGCGGGCACGACCAGTTCATTGAACGGATTGCGGCCACTGCTGCGCAGCCATTCCGCACGTGCCTCGCCCACGGGGTCATCTGGCGGTGCAAACGGCAGCTTGGTGATGAACAGCGACTCGCACAGTGCGCCCGGCAGATCCAGACCTTCACCAAAGGACTGCATGCCAAAGATGATGGACGGCAGTCCCTGCTCCACACGCTGGCGGTGCTCGGCCAGCAGCACGGCGCGTGGCATGGCGGTCTGCACCAGCACCTGGTTGCGCATGGACGATGGCAGTGCATCCACGGCCAGGCGCATCTGTTCGCGGGAGGTAAACAGCACCAGTGCACCGGCTTCAACATGGCTGATGTCGTGCATCAGCCGCTCGACCATTTCACGCGTGAATGCCGCAGCCTCGCGTGGGTCTGTGCGGGTCTGGTGGGCAATCAGCGTGCCCTGGGCGGCATAGTCAAAGGGGCTGGCCACTTCCAGGGTCTGTACAGCGGCATCGTTGTGCAATCCCGCTTCACGCAGAAAGAAGTCAAAGCTGCCGCAGCTGGTGAGGGTGGCGCTGGTCAGCACGGCGCCGCGCACCTGGCTCCACAGATGGTGGCGCAGCGTGGCTCCGGGCAGGATGGGGCTGGCATGGCCCTTGACGACGATGTAGTCGCCCTCGACTTCCAGCGTGAACCACTTGGCATTGGGCACGGTTTCTGTGCCGTCTTCACGTACCTCGGGCTGCTGGCTCAGCAGTTGGGCGCAGTCATGCACGGCTTCCAGGCGTGGCGCCAGTGTGCCGACCTGGGCGTACAGCTGTGACAGGCGCTGGGCTTCATCAGGCTTGTCCTTGATCTCGGCCTTGAGCCCCTTGGCAATGGCGCGCAGCACGTCCAGAAAGCCGCTGGCGTGGTGCATGACCTGGGCCAGCGGCTCCAGCAGGGGCGCTGGCAGATCACCACGCGGCACGCGCACCCGCGCTGGCCCCCAGCTGTCTTTCTGGCCCTTGAGCTGCTCGCCATAAACCTCCATGACAAGGCGGGCCAGCTCAGTCAGATGCTCGCGCAGACCGCTGCTGTAGCCCGCCAGATCGGCAATTTCGTCCAGATCGAGCAGCTGGCCCACGCGCAGTGCACGGCTGGCCAGCTTATCAATCCACTGCAGGCGGCTCATGTCCATCTCGCAGGCAAATTGCGACAGGGCTGTCTGCGGCAGGTGGTGGGCTTCGTCGAGGATGAGCAGGCTGTCATTCAGGTCTGGCAGCAGGCGTGCGCCCAGGCTGGAAAGCAGCAAATCATGATTGGCAACAATAACTTGTGCGGCCACCATCTCCTTGCGGCGCTCGTAATACGTGCAGTCATTGAACACCGGGCAGTGCTTGCCGGTGCAGGAGCTGCCTTCTGCAGCCACGGGGCTCCAGGCTTCCGCTTCCGGTGGGTTGGGCAGGCTGTCGCGGTCGCCATTCCACTCTCCGGCTGCCAGCGCATCGGCCATGGAGGCATAGAACTGCATGCGCGCTTCTTTTTCTGCCTGTGGGCGTGCACGGCGCTGCTCGGCGGCTTCTTCGGCAAACAAGTCGTCCACTTCCTCGCTGTTTTCACCTGAGCTGGCCAGGCGCTCGAGCTTGAGCTTGCAGACAAAGCGGCCACGCCCCTTGGCCAGCGCAAATTTGAAAGGCATGGGCATCTGCTGGGCCAGGGCTGGCAGATCCTTGTTGACCAGTTGCTCCTGCAAAGCCACCGTGGCCGTGGAAATCAGCACCCGTGTGCCGCGCATCAAGGCCATGGCAATTGCGGGTGCGGAATACGCCAGCGACTTGCCCACGCCCGTGCCTGCCTGCACTACGGCAATCGATTTTTGAGGCTCTGGAGCCCCGTCTTCCTGCTTGCCCAGCTGTGCGGCAGCCAGCGTCTGTGCCACCTGGGCAGCCATTTTTCGCTGACCTTCGCGAACGCGAAACCCCGGGATGGAGGCAACCACAGCATCAAAGGATTCCAGGGCCAGCTCGGCCCATTTTTCTTGGCTCATAACGGGGAAATCAGGCAGCAGTCTGCGTCTCAGACGGCTGAAAAATTGTTTTCAATACACAGAAGCAGCATGTCATCCATTGTTTTATTTATCTTCAGCTCACCAACCATTGCTGAAAATACAGCACAAACAGCCGGCAATACAGGGGTCTGAAAACGATTTTTCATGGAGACACAATGCTGTGGAAAATTCATTATAGGTTGTGGATTTTTTTGCTGTGCAGCTACGGTTTCGTACCGCTATCTTGTGGTCAATACTGTGAGAAATGTTGTGGAAATAGGATGTGGTTGTTGGATGAGATGATTGAAAAATCTTTTTCAATCATCTATCAACCATCCACAAGTCTGGATACAGACATGCTGTGGATAAGCTGGAGCTTTTGCGTTTTCATGCATGTGAAGTTATCCAGAATTTTTCAAAGGAAGTTATCCACAGTCAGTGTGTAAGATGTAAAGCCCATGCCTGCATCTGGATGGTGTACACATGGCTTCAAGATCCTGAAGCCAGGCTTGCTGAGCAAGCCGTAGCTGTGAGAAAAAAATAACAATGCACCAGGAAAGCATTCTGTAAAGGAATATGAGGCCGCTCAGTGGCTTTTGTGTACGCGTCACCAAGAGGAGCTTTTATTGTAATTTTTATTACTCGATGCATCCTGTGGGATTCATGTTTGTATAAAAAAATATGGATCTGGCAAGGCGTTGCTTCCGGCGTGATGAGTTTTTGGTCCAAATCTGCCGCAAACATGGGCTGTCTGCGTGTGATACATGGTGCTCAGGGGCTGGCGCTACACTGCGGGGCTGCTTTTTGACGCTACGTAGCACAGACGTTTATGCACTCCACTTTTGGCTGGCTGGATGCCCTGGTTCTGGGACTGATCCAGGGACTGACAGAGTTTTTGCCCATCTCCTCCAGCGCACACCTGCGCATTCTTGGCCCTCTGCTGCCCGGTGGCTCTGACCCCGGCGCCGCGTTCACGGCCATCACGCAGCTGGGCACAGAGCTGGCGGTGCTGATTTATTTCCGCAAGGATGTGATGCGCATGCTCACTGCCTGGTTTGCCAGCCTGCCGGTCATTGGCAGCCGCAAGCCTGGTGAGGCTTTGCACCCGGATGCCAAGCTGGCCTGGCTGGTGATCCTGGGCACCATCCCCATCTGCGTATTGGGTCTGCTCTTACGCGACTGGATTGAAACCACCTTCCGCACACTGGCGCTGACTGCTGTCATGCTGATCGTCTTTGGCCTGATTCTGGGCTGGGCGGAAAAGCGTGGTGCACAGACGCGTCAGATTGGTCATCTGGGCTGGAAGGACGGCATCTTGCTGGGCTTTGCCCAGGCCATGGCGCTGATTCCCGGGGTGTCGCGCTCGGGTGGCACGATTACTGCAGGCCTGCTGCTGGGCATGACGCGTGAGGCGGCTGCACGCTTTTCCTTCCTGCTGGCCATTCCTGCGGTGCTGCTGTCTGGTTTCTATATGCTGTTTTTCAAGCGTGAGCCCATGACAGGCGAGCAGTGGGGGATGACACTGGCTGCAACAGCTGTGGCTTTTGTCGTAGGCTATGCTGTCATCGTATGGTTCATGCGCCTCATCTCCAGCAAGGGCTTTGGCGTATTCGTGATTTACCGAGTGTTGTTAGGTTTTGCCATCCTGGCTGGCCTGTACTTCGGGTTTATCCATTAACCTGGAACTGTTTGTCATACATAGATAGAGCGAGTTTGAAAGGACGCTCAACACACCATGGAAATTCCTATACTTATCGCCCTCATCATGTTGAACGGCGTTTTCGCCATGTCTGAAATCGCGCTGGTCACAGCACGCAAGGCAAGGCTACAGAAGTTGATTGATGAGGGCGATACCGCCGCAGCTGCAGCGCTCCAGCTCGGCGAAGACCCTACGCGCTTTCTCTCCACCATCCAGATTGGCATCACCTCCATTGGTGTGCTCAGCGGTATTTTTGGTGAGGCCGCTCTGGCTGGTCCCTTCTCCGACTGGCTGGAAACCTTTGGCCTGAGCATGGCTGCCGCAGATACGCTGGCCATGATCATCGTGGTGGTGGTGGTTACCTATCTGTCGATCGTGGTGGGTGAACTGGTACCCAAGCGTCTGGGCCAGGCCAATCCGGAAATGATTGCCCGCCTGGTGGCTCGCCCCATCAACTTCCTGGCCAAGGTCACCAAGCCCTTTGTGCTGCTGCTCACAGTCTCCACGCAAGGCCTGCTGAAGCTGCTGGGCGTGAAGGAGAGCAAGGAAGCCACCGTCACCGAAGATGAAATCCACGCCGTTCTGGCAGAAGGCACCAGCTCCGGCGCCATCGAGCAGAGCGAGCACACCATGGTGTGCAACGTGTTCCGTCTGGATGACCGTCAGATTTCGTCGCTGATGGTGCCGCGCTCCGATGTGGTGTGTCTGGACGTCAGCGCCAGCTACGAAGAGCAGCTGGCCACCATTGAGGAATATGACCACCAGCGCTTCCCCGTGGTGGACGGCAGCCTGGAAGACATGATTGGTGTGATCACGGCCCGCCAGTGGATGATGCTGGCGCTCAACGGTCAGCGTGATCTGCGCCATGCAGGCGATGCGCTGGAAAAGCCGCTGTACATTCCGGAAACCATTACCGGCATGGAGCTGCTGGAAAACTTCAAGAACACCGGCGCACGCATGGCCTTTGTGATTGATGAATACGGCGCGGTGCAGGGTCTGGTGACGCTGCATGACTTGATGGAAGCCATTACCGGTGAATTCGTGAGCGAAGACCCGAGCGATGCCTGGGCCATCCAGCGTGAAGACGGCAGCTGGCTGCTGGACGGTCATATTCCAATCGTCGAACTGAAGGACCGCCTGGGCCTGAAGCACGTCCCTGAGGAAGAAAAGGGCCGCTACCAGACACTCAGCGGCATGATGATGCTGCTGACCGGCAAGCTGCCCTCGGTGACTGACAAGGTGGTCTGGGACTCCTGGCAGTTTGAAGTGGTCGATATGGACGGCAAGATCATTGACAAGATCCAGGCCACCCGACTGCCAGACCCCACCGTGGTCAATGTGCAGACGGAAGACTGACGCAGTCTTTAGGCACAGCGTAAAAAGAAAGCAGCCGCAAGGCTGCTTTTTTTGTGCCTGCTTCAGGCCTGTGGCTGCAGTGCAGCCCTGAGTGCTGGCAGCACCATCTCGCGCAGCAGGGGCGCAAAGTACTCGTCCATGGGAGCATCGATGGGCCACCACTGCATGGCTTCAATTTCCGCAGCAATCTGCACATCAGGCGTGTGTGCCAGCGATGCGTAAAACACCTGGGCCTGTACCTGGGTGTTGGCTTCATTGGCGGCGCGGTGGCTGAACTGGCCCAGCGCCTGCCATGGGGTGCAGGAGGCATCCCACTGCAGTTCTTCGAGCAGCTCGCGCTGCAGTGCCTGTGGGGCTGTTTCTGCACCGTCGATCTTGCCGCCGGGCAGCATCCAGATTCGGCTGCCGCGCTTGCGCACGACCAGCAGCTGGTGCTGTGGATTGAGCAGACAGCCTGTAGCGAGGAACAAGGTGTTCATGGGAAGGCCGAAGGTTTAGCGCATACGCCTGTCACCATAGGCACACCAGCCGGGCTTGGGGCCTTTCTTGGGGTGCAGACGGCAGGTTTCCGGGCGCTTTTCGTAGACCGTGCAGCGGCGTGTCTGTGCATCCAGAAAATTGCAGTCGCCGCTGGCGCGGCGGGCCATGGTGAAGATATTGTGCTTGGGGTTGTAGTGGTCGATCAGCTTGGCCTTGAGCAGGCGCTTGGCGATCAGCTTGTGGTCCACATGGTCGACTTCAAACGGGTCCACCAGACCCAGGCGCACCAGATCGGACAGCTGCACTTCCAGCGGCATGGTGCAGCAGTTGGCCCCGCAGGTGTCACACATGCCGGGTTTGTATTTGCTCCAGGTTTCGAGACGGTCCACGTCTACGATGCGGATGGCGGGTTTCATCAGAAATGCAAAGCAGCCAGGGTGTGGGTGCTCATAAAAAAAGATAGCTTCTTGCGCTTGTTTGACAAGGGTTTTCAATATAAATGCCTTGAAATTCAAGGAATATCAAGCGCTGAAAGCTATGGTTTTGAAAGTGTGAGGTGGGTGTGGCAGGGCCACGCGGCAGCGCACTATAGCGAGCGATGCAGTCGCTGGTGCAGCGCATAAAAAAAGCCTGCGCATGCTGCGCAGGCTTGTGAGGAAAGTGAGGCGTATGGGGTCAGGGTGATTGGTGTACACCCACCAGAAACTGGCTGCAGATGGACTGCGCCGACGCATTGCGTGCGCCTTCCGGAGGGATGCTCAGCTTGTCAGCCACCGCGCTGTACTGGCGCTTGAGCGTGCTGCCCGTGAGCATGCCCAGTGTATGGACCTGTGTGGTGGTGAGCATCTGGTTGTCTACGGCCTGCTGCATGGCGACGCAGACGCTGCTGATGGCGTCATAGCGTGCCACGGTGTTGGCGTAGAAAAAATAGCCACCGCCAAAGCCAAGAATGGCTGTGAGGATGGCGATCACAAAAACCTGCCCTTTACGCAT
Organism: Comamonas kerstersii; assembly: GCF_002056725.1. Lineage (NCBI taxonomy): Bacteria > Pseudomonadati > Pseudomonadota > Betaproteobacteria > Burkholderiales > Comamonadaceae > Comamonas > Comamonas kerstersii. The sequence continues at coordinate 1,205,361 of NZ_CP020121.1, forward strand.
GATGAATTCCTAGTCTTTCTTGGCACGCAGCACCTGACCATTGGCTGCATCGACCTTGATTTCCATGACAGTGAAATCAGGCTGCAGCACATCGACCTGGTAGGTGACCGTGCCCCAGTGGTTGTCGAGCTCCGCCTTTACGGCCTTGCCCGGTGTGTGGGCTGTAGCGGCCTGAATGGCCTTGGACATGTCGATCTTAGCCTGCTCGGCACGCTGCGCATCCTTGCGCTTGGCAGGACCATCATTGGCATGCAGGCGGGCCTGGCCATCGGCGGCATTGACCCAGACTTCCACGCTGTCACCCGCAGGGGTCAGCACCTGCACTTCATAGCGCACGCCTGTTCCCTTGCCGTCGTCGAGTTCCACTTCCAGCGCCTTGCCGGGCACAGTCTTGGTGGCGTTCTGAATGGCCTGCTCCAGACTGATCTGGACATCGCGGGTCAGGGTCTGCCACTGAGCGGGGCTGTCGGCCTGCGCGGCCCAGCTGATGCTGGAAAGTGCGAGGGCGGCGATAAGGTGGCGGTGTATGCGCATGGAGGAATCCTTCGAAGAGTCATGGACTCCCACAGGCTACTCCAGCAGGCAGCGCCTGTGTGTCGGAATGTGGCTCGGAATGTTGCAAAAGGTTGTGGGCATGCACCGCCTGCAGGCGCTTACTTTTGCAGGCGTGCCGGGGCCAGCAGCTCGGTCTGCACCCCCTGGCGCAGCAGCTGTTCATCGACAGGCTCTGCCAGCAGCAGATTGCGCGCCAGCAGGCTGTAGCCAGCAGCGCTCTGTATGCCGTAGCCGCCCTGCGCTGCCACCCAGAAGAACTCTGGCACATGGCTGTCCCAGCCAATCACCATTTCGCCATCGGCCACAAAGGAGCGCAGCCCGGCCCAGGTGTGTGAGGGGCGGCGGATGCTCAGCGTGGTGGCCTGCTCAATGTTCCAGATGCCGGTGGCGATGTCTTCTTCCTCAGGCTGCACATCGTGCGGATAGGTGGCATCGGCATTGGCGGGAGAGCCCAGCAGCTGCCCTGCATCGGGTTTGAAGTAAAAGCGCTCGTCGGCGCTGATGACGGCAGGCCAGTGCGTGGCATCCAGCCCCTCAGGCACGGGGAAGGTGAATGCACTGCGGCGAGCAGGCACCAGGCCCATGGCGCGTGCCCCGGCCAGTTCACCGATGTGGTCCGCCCAGGCCCCGGCTGCGTTGACCAGGGTGCGGGCCTGTGCCGTGCGGCCATCGGCCAGCGTCACCGTCCAGGTGCGGCGGGCTCCGTCCAGCGCCAGTGCACTGACTTCGGCGTTGCACCACAGCTGACCACCGGCTTGGCGCATGCCGCGCAAAAAGCCCTGGTGCAGGGCGTGCACGTCAATATCGCGTGCGCCATCGTCCACAAAGCCATCCACGATGCTGTCATTGAGCACGGGCACCAGCGCACGCAGTGCATCGCCGTCCAGGCGCTGGGCATCGGGCGAGTGTTTGACGGCTTCGGCATAGGCGGCATCGATCAGCGCTTTCTGCGCAGCCGTGCCTACATACATCACACCGCGTGGATGCAGGATGGGGTAGTCCGTAAAGCCAGCGGGGGGCTGCTCGTAAAACGCCCGGCTGGCACGCGTGAGCGCCTGCACCTGCAAGGGGCCGTAATGCTCTTCAAACAGCGCTGCCGAGCGGCCTGTGGTGTGGTAGCCGGGCTGGCTTTCGCGCTCCAGCACCAGTACCTGTCTGCCGGCCTGTGCCAGCTGCCAGCCAACGGATGCACCAGCCATGCCTGCACCGACCACGATCACATCCCAGATTGCTTCGCTCATATTCGTTTCACTCCTCGTGACAGCCTCTGACCATACACCGCCCTGACAGGCGTGGTGTTTTTATCAGCCATCCGGGCACGGTTGATGCATATCAATACCTATGCGGGTAATCGCTTGCACTTGAACAGATAGTTACATGTTCTGTAGGGAAGTGCCGATACTTCTCAACAGATAACTTTTGGTCACAAATGGCTGCCTCTTTTTTATGTCTTCCTGGCTGCAACGCATTCGTCTCTCCCACAACTTTCTGATCCTTGGCTGTATTGCACTTCTGATGGTGCTGCTGCCGTTGAGCCTCTATGTGAACACCCTGGTTCAGGCCATGCAGCAGGCCGAACGTGAAGCACAGGGCATGCCGCCCATCATGGCTGTCAATGCGGCCGTGCAGCGCCTGCAGGCCCACCGTGGCACTACGGCTGGCATGCTCGGCGGGGATGCCACCATGGCCCAGCGCCGCCCTGCCCTGCGTGATGCCGTCAGCAGTCTGCTGGCCAAGGCCCAGCAAGAACTGCAGCAGGCCGATGCGCCTCAGGACATCACCCAGCAGCTGCAACAGCTGGTGCGTACCTGGCAGCAGCTGGAGTCCGCCGTGTCTGGCCGCACGATCACCGCGACCCAGAGCATGGCCCAGCACACCCAGCTGGTGAACCAGCTGCTGCAGCTCAATGAAACCCTGATGCACCACTACCGCCTGAATGTGACGCCCCGTGCAGACAGCCAGGCGCTGATGCAGGCCCTGCTGTCTCAGGCACCGCTGCTGAGTGAAAACCTGGGCCTGCTGCGTGGCCAGGGCGCAGGCTTTCTGGCCCAGCAAGAATTGCCCCCAGAAAGCCGGGGCACGCTGCGTGCGCTGCAGCGCCGTGTGGCGGAACTGCTGGACGCCTCTGGCCGCTCGCTGCAGCGCGGCATGCAGGCCAATGCAAGCTATCGCGATGCGCTGTCTGCGCCTGCCCAGAACGTGGTCAGCCTGACCGCCAGCGGCCTGAAGCTGGCCAATGAGGAACTCATCGAAGCCAGCAGCCTGACACTGCCCGCCCCCCAGTTTTTTGACAGCCTGACCCGTGCCATTGACGCCGTCAACGACATCACGGTGCAGGGCACGCAGCTGCTGAGCGATCAACTGCAAGCAGAGGCGCGCCAGTACCGCAACCAGCTGATCATGCTGCTGGTGGTGATGGGCCTGGCCCTTGCGGCCTCGATTGCCCTGGCAGCCCTGTTTGTGCGCTCCATGCTCGTGCCGTTGCAGCATGCGGTGCAGCTGGCGCAGGCAGTGGCCCAGGGCGATCTGAGCGGCGCTGACGTACCAGTGGGCACGAATGAAGTGAACCAGCTGCTCGATGCCCAGCAGCAAATGCGTGCCCGTCTGCGCCCCATGGTGGCGCAGGTGCGCAGCGGTGCAGACAGCGTGGCCGCGGCCAGCTCCGAGATTGCACAGGCCAATCTGAACCTGTCCAGCCGCACGGAAAACCAGGCCAGCGCGCTGGAGGAAACGGCGGCCTCCATGGAAGAGCTCAGCGCCACCGTGCGCAACAACGCCGACAACGCACGCGAAGCCAGCCAGCAGGCGTATTCCGCCCGCGAAGTGGCTGTGCAGGGCGGTGAGGTGGTCGAGCGCGTGGTACAGACCATGCACGGCATTCACGAAAGCAGCCGCAAGATTGCCGACATCATTGGCGTGATTGATGGCATTGCCTTCCAGACCAATATCCTGGCGCTGAACGCTGCGGTCGAGGCCGCACGTGCCGGTGAGCAGGGCCGTGGCTTTGCCGTGGTGGCCGGTGAGGTGCGTGCGCTGGCAGGCCGCAGCGCGGAGGCGGCCAAGGAGATCAAGCAGCTGATTGCAACCAGCGTCGCTCGCGTAGGCGAAGGCAATACGCTGGCCCACCAGGCCGGCGAGACCATGGTGGAAGTGGTGCAGGCCATCGAGAAGGTCAACAGCATCGTCGCCGCCATCAGCGGTGCCAGCGAAGAGCAGGCCAACGGCGTGGCACAGGTGGGTGAAGCCGTGCAGCAGATGGACCAGGCCACCCAGCAAAACGCTGCGCTGGTGGAGGAAATGTCTGCCGCTGCCCACAGCCTCAAGCAGCAGGGGCAGGAGCTGGTGCAGGCCGTGTCTTTCTTCCGCATGGAGCAAGATGGCCAGCGCATGGAGCATCAGCCACTGCTGCAGACTTGATGCTCTAAAAACAAAAGCTGCCAGCGCTGGATAGTTCAAGCTTTCAGCATGAAATAGCTTGCAAAAGCTTATAAATTCAGCGCAAACAGCTATCTTTTAAAGAGAAAAACCGCCTTTTGGCGGTTTTTCTTTGTGTGCAGCAAGGCTGCATCAGCCTTGCTGCGACAGGTCTGCCATCAATGGTGGTGGCCGTGGCCGCCATGCACGTGGCGGTGTTCAATTTCCACAGGCTCAGCGGCACGCACTTCCGTGACCTTGCAGCTAAAGCGCAGGGGCTTGCCAGCCAGCGGATGGTTGCCGTCCAGAATCACCACGGGGCCCTTGATCTTCACCACGTTGTAGATCTGGGGCAGGCCCTGGTCGTTGGTGCCGCGCAGTTGGCCGCCCACCTTGACCCCGGGAGGAAATTCACCCTTGGGGATGTTGCGCATCAGGCTTTCGTCGCGCTCGCCAAAGCCTTCTTCCACGCTCAGGTCGATGGTCAGCGTATCGCCCACGGCCTTGCCTTCCAGCGCAGCTTCCACCTTTTCAAAGATGTTCTGGTAGCCACCGTGCAGATAGGCCACATCGCCCTTGTCCAGCAATGGGCCGGCAATGCCGCCCTTGAGGATTTCGTGGATCTTGTAGTTCAGCGTAACTGCTGTGTCTTTGGTGATGTTCATGTGCGTTGCCAGGAAAAATGGCGGCCAGGCCGCCATGGTTGGGATGCGTGGCATTGTCACCCATGCGCTGCCAACCTTGCAGCACATGGGTGCGTTGCCTCAGTCTCAGGCTCAGGCCTGTGGCACTTCGTCTTCGCTCGCACCGGGGTGGCGGGCAAAGCGGCGGGGCTGCGCACCGTGCACCGGGGCATGGCTGTCCCAGGGCCAGCCGCCAAACTGCGTGCGGCGGAAGTCCTGCATGGCCTGCACGATTTCCTGCTGCGTGTTCATCACGAAGGGGCCGTACTGCACCACAGGCTCACGGATGGGCTTGCCCTGCAGCAGCACCAGTTCCGCCGTCTCGCTGCCGGTGTTGACCAGCTCCAGCGCACGTCCCGCTTCCACCTGCAGCGCGGCGTGGGCATCCAGCGCCTGCCCGGCCAGCTGCAGGCGGTTGCCCACAAACCAGTAGAGCATGCGGCGGGTTTCTGCACCCTTGGCTGCAGGCAGGGTCCAGCGTGCGCCGGGTTCCAGGTTGATGGTCCAGATGGCCAGGTCTGCGCCCTCCTGCGAAGCCCAGGACTCGGGTGGTGCAGGCAGGGGCGCATCGGCGCCTTCCAGCGCACCGGCGATCACGGTCACCGTGGTCTGCTTGCCGCCTTCATCGGTGTGGTGCAGGCGCGGAATGCGCTCGTTCCACAGCATGGTGAAGTGGGGCTTGACCATCTTGTGGCTGGCAGGCAGGTTCAGCCAGATCTGGAACAGCTCCAGCGGATTGGGCTGGTCGGTGTTGAGCAGCGGAAACATCTCGCTGTGCATGATGCCGGCACCGGCCGTGGCCCACTGCACATCACCACCGCCAAAGCGTGCGGCAGCGCCCAGGGAGTCTGCATGGTCGATCAGTCCCTTGCGCACCAGGGTCACGGTCTCAAAGCCACGGTGGGGGTGACCCGGGAAGCCGGGCACGTGCTCGCCGTGGTACATCGAGAAACCGTCCTTGTTGCTGAAGTCGCTGCCCATGGGGCGGTCCTCCAGCTCCACGGCCTGCACGCCCAGCTGGCCATCCCCTGCGGGGTAGGCGTCGTTGTGGTGGGCGCAGAACAGGAAGGGGTCAATACAGGGCCAGCGAGCGCCCAGTGGCAGCGATTGGATGATGGGGGATGCAGACATGGCGTCGCTCTCCAGTTGGTGCTGCCATGTTCACCCCCATGGCGAACAACTTGCAGCGTTGCAATGCTTCAAAGATAAGGCCGGATGGATGCCTTACCAAGCCCCTGAAGCTGCAACAGAGCGTTCCAGTGGCAAGACAGTGCAGTCTGTCAGCGTGGCTTTGGTGCTGGCGGCATGTCTAATCCGCGCTGCACCGCAGGGCGCTCCAGCCAGCTGGCCAGTACGCGCTGCACGTTGCGAAAGCTCGCCAGATCCAGCAGTGCGTCGGCCTCGTAGTTCACATGCAGGCAGCGCACCCAGGGCAGCACGGCAATGTCGGCAATGGTGTAGTCATCGCCCATGATCCATTGGCGGCCTGCCAGTCGCTGGTCCAGCACACCGAGCAGGCGCTTGGCTTCATTCACATAGCGCTGCAGCGGGCGCTTGTCTTCAAAGTCCTTGCCGCCATAGCGGTGGAAAAAGCCGACCTGGCCGAACATGGGGCCTGCACCTCCCATCTGCCACATCAGCCATTGCAGGGTTTCGTAGTGCTGCACGGCATCCATGGGCAGCAGCTGGCCGGATTTTTCTGCCAGATAGATGAGGATGGCACCCGATTCAAACAGCGCCAGCGGCTGACCGCCGGGGCCGTGTGGATCGAGGATGGCGGGGATTTTGTTGTTCGGGTTGAGCGCGAGGAACTCGGGCGAAAACTGCTCGTTGGCGTGGATGTCTACGCGATGTGCTTCGTAGGGAATGCCAGCTTCCTCCAGCATGACGGACACCTTGATGCCGTTCGGTGTGGGCAGGGAGTACAGCTGCAGCCAGTCCGGAAACTGGGCGGGCCATTTGCGGGTGATGGGATGTGCGTGCTCATGCTGCATACGTGCGCCTCAGACCTGAAGAAAACAAGCCTGCGCAGCCCTTGCCGGGCCATGCAGGAAGACGTTTTCATCTTACAGGGGAAGGCTGAGCCTGGGCTGTCACCCGCGCAGCGCCTCAGGGTGCGGGGGGCGTGCCGTCTTTGTTCACGATGGCCACGTTCAGTCCCTGCTCGGTCACCGTGATGGCACCGGGCTGCAGGCCCAGGCTGTCGGCCAGCTCCAGATCTTCTGCAGGGACGGTGTACAGCGCAAAGCCCTGCAGTGCCTGCTGCGCCACGCGCAGGTCATAGGTCTTGACCATGTCTGCCAGCGCAGGATCCGCCCCCGTCAGCGCCAGCTCCTGCACCTCGACCCGCTCGGCACGCACGCTGCGGTCACGCGGTTCGTAGTACAGGCCAAAGCGCACCTGCAGCTGCCCCTGCAGCGGCTGGCGCAGCACCGGGCCGGTGAGCTGTATGGTCAGCATGGTCTGGATCTGGTTGCTGGCGGGCAGCATCTGCAGCTGGGGCTGCGCGACCTGCAGCTGCAGCAGACCGGCTACTGGGTACTGTCTGGGGAAATGGTGGCTCAGGCCCTGATCTAGCTGTACCTGCGTCACGCTGATTTGGGTTGGCACAGCCTGCGAGCAGGCACTGATCCACAGGGTGCTGGCAGCGGCGGCGGCCAGCAGAAAACGACGGCGAAACATGACAGGGATAGGGTTTGCCTGCGGAGCGCTCACAGGCAGTGGAATTGATGGCGAAAACGCTTTTTGCGTAGATGCAGCAAGCGCTGCGTGCTCTTTATTTTTTCAGTTTAGCGCAAGGTCCAAACACGTGTTGTGAGCAGCTGTCACAGCCTTGGCGTCCACCCCGGAGCACGCTTATTCCGCTTGCAGATAGCGCTGCTGCAGCTCGTGCTGGGCGGCATCGTCCAGCTGCAGCACTTCGCGCAGATAGGTCTGCATGCCACCGTATTCCTGGTTCACCATGCTGTAGGCACTGTCCAGAAACGCGGGCTGTACACGCCACACCACGTCCAGCACTTCCTGCGGGATGGACTGCGCCGCACGTGCCCGCAGGGCCGCAGGGCGCTGGTAGAACTGGTTGGTCAGCAGATAGTCCTGCTGAATGTCGCTGCGGCTCACCCCCAGCACTTCCAGAAACAGAGCTGCGGCCCAGCCGGTGCGGTCCTTGCCTGCGGTGCAGTGGAACACCAGGGGCTGGTCAGACTGCAGCAGCAGATCGAAGAAGTTCGCAAAGTGTGTGGCGTTGTCGCGCACAAAGCTGCGGTAGGTCTGCTCCATGATGGCCACAGTGTCTTCCACGCTCAGCTGCCCGCCAGCATTGAGCATGCCCATGGCTTTTTGCACCACGGTGGGCTCTACGCTCAGCGCATGCACCTGCAGGTGGGGCCAGGCGTAGCTGTCGGCAGCGCGTTCCTGCACACCGCGAAAGTCGGCGGCGCGGTGTACACCCAGCTGCTGCAGCTGCTGCACGCCTTCTGGCGTCAGACCGGCCAGATGGTCTGAGCGAAACACCGTGCGCCAGCGTACGCTGCGGCCCTGTGCGCCGGTGTAGCCACCCAGGTCGCGGAAGTTGCTGGTTCCAGGCAGGGCGATATGGCGTGGCAGGGGATTACGCATGGGCAGACTTTCGAAAAAACAGTTCATGACAGCGCAGCGCATCAAAAAACGCTGCAGTACAGCCTCGATTGAAGCGTAGTGCAGCGTTTTTGTCAGCCACCCATGCATCGCACAGGGGTGTGCGTCAATTACGCATTGCTCAGCAAATGCTTGCCCACCAGTCCGGTGATCTCAAACATGCCTACGCGCTCCTTGCCGAACACCGGCAGTAGCTTGGCATCGGCGACGATGACGCGCTTGTCCTTGGGGTCCTGCAGGTTGTTGGCCTTCACATAGTCCCAGACCTTCTTGACCACCTCGGTGCGTGCGACGGCACCGTCACCAATCACGGCCGCCAGTGCCGCGTCGGGGCGGAAGTTGGCCGCCGCAGGCTTGCGCGTTGCCGTTTTCTTGGCAGCAGGTGCTTTTTTGGCGGCAGCGCTTGTCCTGCCTGTGCCAGCAGCTGCAGTTTTTGCAGGTGCTGCGCTCTTGCGGGAGGGGTACTTGCTGGCTTCGAACTCAAAGTTCACCTTGCCTGCGGCCGCATCCCAGACCAGGAAGGCCTTGAAGTTGCGGCGCGTGCGGTTGGAGACAAACTTCTCCAGCAGGTCGGTCTTGCCGGTCGTCAGCAGCTTGCTCATCTGCGCGCGCTCAATGGGCTGCTGCAGGATGATCTGGCCACTCTTGAAGTCGCAGCTGGGCGTGGGCTGTGCAGGCGTAGGCACGGAATGGCTGCAGACATAGTTGCTGCCATGCTCGAACACGGGCGCACCGCACTTGGGGCAGTTGCCCAGTGACTGCTGGCCGCTGAAATCTACGGGGCCGCTGGCTTCGGCTTCTTTTTCGTCTTCGCCAAAGTCGAATTCCAGCTTGAAGTTGCTGTGCTCTTCATCGCGCACGATGGTCACTTCTGCCACAAAAGGCCAGCCTGCCTTGGAGCGGAAGCCTTCCAGGGGGCCCAGGCGGCGGTCACGCAACAGCTGCTCGGCCTCGTGCGTTTCAAAGGTGCGGCCCGCAGGCGACTTGGTGAACGAGAAGCCGCAGCCATCGCTGTGGCCATCGGCACCCGTGCAGCCATAGCGGCGGTAGTTTTCCTTCACAACGCCGCCACAGTTGGGGCAGGGCGTAGCCAGGGTCGCGTAGTCACCGGGGATGGTGTCGCGGTCGTACTCCTTGGCCTTGCGCACGATTTTTTCTGTCATCGCCGCAATTTCCTGCATGAAGGCGGCACGCGAGAGCGCGCCCTTCTCCATCTGGGCGAGCTTGTACTCCCACTCACCAGTCAGATCGGCGCGGCACAGCTCATCCACCTGCAGACCGCGCAGCAGTGTCATCAGCTGGAAGGCCTTGGCAGTGGGGATCAGTTCGCGGCCTTCGCGCAGCATGTACTTTTCGGTCAGCAGACCTTCAATGATGGCCGCACGTGTGGCTGGTGTACCCAGGCCCTTTTCCTGCATGGCTTCGCGCAGCTCGTCGTCTTCCACCTGCTTGCCTGCGCTTTCCATGGCGCCCAGCAGCGTCGCTTCGGAGTAGCGGGCTGGGGGCTTGGTCTTCAGGCCCTTGGGCTGGGCATCGCTGGTCTGTGGCTTTTCGCCGGGCTGCACGGCCACCAGAGGCTGGCCCTTGTCGCCTTCCTTGGCGTCTTCCACTTCGTTGGCAGCTTCCTTGCCGTAAATCGCCAGCCAGCCGGGTTTGACCAGCACCTTGCCTTCGGTCTTGAAGTGGTGCTGCTCCACCTGGCTGATGCGGGTGGTCACCTGGTACTCGGCGCTGGGGAAGAAAACGGCCATGAAGCGGCGCACCACCAGGTCGTACAGCTTTTGTTCGGCCTCAGACAGGCCTGAAGGTGCCTGCGTGGTGGGGATGATGGCAAAGTGGTCCGACACCTTGCTGTTGTCAAAAACGCGCTTGGTGGGACGCACATAGCCAGCTTCTACGGCCTGCTGGGCATAAGGGGCCAGATGGCGCATGCCGCTGCCTGCCAGCATCTCAAAGGTCTGGCGTGCCACGGGCAGATAGTCCTCGGGCAGGGCGCGAGAATCGGTACGGGGGTAGGTCAGTGCCTTGTGGCGCTCGTACAGGCTTTGCGCCAGTGCCAGCGTGGTCTTGGCGGAGAAACCAAACTTGCTGTTGGCCTCGCGCTGCAGGCTGGTCAGGTCAAACAGCAGGGGCGAAGCCTGGGTGGTGGGCTTGCTCTCTTCGGTGACGGTGGCAGGCTTGCCCTTGACGGCGGCGGCAATGGCCTCGGCTTCCTGCTTGCTCCAGACGCGGTCGGCCTTGGCTTCGGCGTCCTCGCTCTTTTTCCACTGCGGGTTGAACCACTTGCCCAGGTACTGACCGGCCTGTGCATCGAAGGTGCCATGCACTTCCCAGTAGTCGCGGCTGACGAACTTGCGGATTTTTTCTTCGCGATCTACGACCAGCGACAGCGTAGGCGTCTGCACGCGACCCACCGTGGTCAAAAAGAACCCGCCGTCGCGCGAGTTGAAGGCCGTCATGGCGCGGGTGCCGTTGATGCCGACCAGCCAGTCGGCCTCGGAGCGGCTGCGCGCCGCATCGGCCAGGCCCTGCATCTGCTGCTCGCTGCGCAGCTTCTCAAAACCTTCGCGGATGGCCTGGGGCGTCATGGACTGCAGCCACAGACGCGCAATCGGCTTGCCCAGCGTGCCCTTGGCACCACCGGCGTACTGCTCGATCAGGCGGAAGATCAGCTCACCTTCGCGGCCCGCGTCACAGGCGTTGATCAGCTGGGTCACGTCCTTGCGCTTGGCCTGCTTGACCACGGCGTTCAGGCGGCTCTTGGTCTTGTCGACAGGCTTGAGGTCAAAGCGCGGGGGAATCACCGGCAGATTCGCAAAGCTCCACTTGCCACGCTTGACGTCAAATTCTTCCGGCGCCTGAATTTCCACCAGGTGGCCTACGGCGCTGGTGACCACAAACTGCGCGTTTTCAAAATGGTCTTCGTGCTTGTCGAACTTGCCATAGACGGGCGTGAGGGCGCGCACAATGTCTTGCGCCACTGACGGTTTTTCCGCTATTACCAAGGTTTTTGTCATTCATTGCTCTCGTGATTTGCAACGACCGCCCACCGGCTGGTGAGCCACCGCTCCTACAATTTCGTCCTTCACGCACGCGTGTGTGCGCGCACGTGCATGTGTGCATACATATTTAAGTTATCAGAGATTTCAATGCCCAGCACATCACGCCCCTCATCTTCCAGACCCGGCAAGCGCATACAGACACGTCGCTCAGGTGTACATGGCAAAGGGGTGTTCGCCGTGCAGGACATCGCCGCACGCGAGACCATCATTGAATACATTGGCGAAGTCATCCATGCGGAAGAAGCCGAACGCCGTCACCCGCATGACCCCAGCCAGCCCAACCACACGTTCTACTTTCAGGTCAGCGACGAGGTGGTGATTGATGCCACCTACGGCGGCAATTCCTCACGCTGGATCAACCACAGCTGCGCCCCCAACTGCTACACGGTCGAGCGCGATGGCCGCATCTTCATTGTGGCGCTGCGCCCTATCCGTGCCGGTGAAGAGCTGACCTATGACTACGGTCTGATGGTGGCAGAGCGCTACACCAAGGCGCTGAAGGCCGAATACGCCTGCTACTGTGGTGCGCCCACCTGCCGTGGCACCATGCTGGCCCCCAAGCGTGGCTGGCGCCCGCCCATGCCCGAAGACTTTGACCAGGACGGGAATCTGCTGTGAACACCTCTCTCACCCATTGGCCCGCTGAAGACCTGTGGCTGGCCATTGCCCCCCGTCTGCCCGGTTTTACGGTGGAAGTGCTGCCGGAGATTGACTCCACCAACACCGAACTCATGCGCCGTGCACGCGCAGGCCGTGCCGAGCCCATCGTGCTCGTGGCCGAGTCACAGACCGCAGGGCGTGGCCGTCAGGGCCGCAGCTGGCTGAACCAGCCCGGTGACTGCCTGATGTATTCGCTGGGGCTGGTGCTCAATCCGCTGGACTGGTCAGGCCTGTCGCTGGTGGTGGGCCTGAGCATTGCGGAATCCCTGCAGGCGGCGGCCCTCCCCGGTCAGCCGCGCATTGGGGTGAAGTGGCCGAATGACCTGTGGCTGCAGGATGGCCGCAAGCTGGGTGGCACGTTGATTGAAACCGCCAACCTGCCCGCTGGTGTGGATGCACCCTGCTTTGGCGCAGGGGCTGGTGTGCCGCGTTTTGTCATCATCGGCACGGGCATGAATGTGCGCCTGCCGCAGATGCAAGGGCTGCTCACACCTGCGGCTTGCCTGCAGGATGTAGATGCCCGCTGGACCGCACCAGCCGCGCTGCAGCAACTGCTGCCACCGCTGGTGGAGGACGTGCTGCTGTTTGCCGAGCAGGGCTTTGCGCCGTTTCAGCAGCGCTTTGCCGCGCGTGACGTGCTGCATGGTCAGCAGGTGCATTTGAGCGATGGCAGCAGCGGGCTGGCCGCAGGCGTGCTGGCCGATGGCACACTGCAGCTGCGCACGGCCGATGGTCTGCGCAGCGTCATCAGCGGTGATGTCAGCGTGCGCCCTGTGCATATGGACCTGCCGCCTGCTGCGGCCTGATTTCAAGGAGCTGTACATGTTGCGTTTTGCCTTGCTGGTGCTGCTGCTTGCCAATGCTGGCTATCTGGCCTGGAGCCAGGGCTGGATGGCGACATTGGGCTGGGCGCCTGAAGAACAGGCCGAGCCCTACCGCCTCAAGCAGCAGGTGCGCCCTGAAGTGCTGAGCATCGTGCAGCCCGGCACGGCAGCGACGACTGCAGCGCCCACTCCTGCCTCGGCTCCTGCTGCCAGCGTTGCCGCTGCGCCTGCACAGCCCATGCCACCGGAGCCTTTGGAGGAAATCATTCCCGAGGCCACGGTCTGCCTGCAAAGCGAAAACATGAATGAAGCCCAGTACCGCAAGCTGCAGGAGGCACTGCGCAGCAGCGACCTGCCCTCGAGCAGCTGGGAGTTTGTGCCCACGCAGGTGACGGGGCGCTGGATGGTCTATCTGGGCAAGTTCGCCAATGAAATGGCCATGGAAAAGCGCCGTGCCGAGCTGCGCGCCCGCAAGATTGCCTATGACCGTGCGGGCGGCAACCTGGAGCCCGGCCTGTCGCTGGGGCGCTTTTCCAGCGAAGAAGCGGCCACGCGTGAGCTGGGCCATATGCTCAACCAGGGCATACGTGGGGCACGCGTGGTGCAGGAGCGCGCACCGCAGACGCTGTATGCCCTGCGCATGAGTGAATCCACCGCAGCACAGCGCACCCTGCTGCAGGGGCTGGAGCCTGCGCTGGAAGGCAAGCGCATGCAGCCCTGCCCTTGAATGCAGGCATAAAAAACCCGCAGGGCATGGGCCTCTGCGGGGATGAGCGATATGCGAGCGCGGTAAGGGCGTGGATCAGTTCACGCTGATGTTGGCCGCCTTGGCCACCGCCTTCATCTTTTCCACTTCGCTGGCGATCTGCTGGGTAAAGGCTTCGCTGGAAGTGCCAGACACGTACATGCCCTGTGCGTCCATGCGCTTCTTGACGGCTGGGTCCTGCAGCGCTTCAGCCACGGCCTGCTGCACGCGTGCGATCTGCTCTGCAGGCGTGTTCTTGGGCGCGACCAGACCGAACCAGGAAGGATCGTTCAGCTCAGGGTGACCGGCTTCGGCATAGGTGGGTACTTCAGGCAGCACGGCCAGACGCTCGGGCCAGGACACGGCAATGGCGCGCAGCTTGCCGGACTGGATATGGGGCAGCGAGGAGGCCACCTGGTCAAAGTACACCGGCACCTGGCCGCCCAGCACGTCGTTGATGGCGGGGCCTGCACCACGGTAGGGGATGTGCAGCATGTCTACGCCTGTGGCCTTGATGAACTGCTCGCCCCACATGTGGCCGATGGTGCCGTTGCCGGGGGTGGCATAGCTCACCTTGCCGGGGTTGGCCTTCAGATAAGCCACCAGTTCCGCAAAATTCTGGGCAGGAATCAGTTGGGGGTTGATCACCATGACGCCGGGCGCCTTGACGATTTCGGTCACGCCCACGAAGTCCTTGATGGCGTCGTAAGGCAGCTTGGAGTAGACCGCAGGGTTCACGCCGTGGGTGGACAGCGTGGCAATACCGAAGGTCAGGCCGTCGTTGGCGCGTGCCACTTCAGCCATGCCGATGGAGCCACCGGCACCGGCCTTGTTCTCGATCACGACGGGCTGGCCGAGCAGCTTGGTCAGGACGTCCTGCATGTTGCGAGGCACCATGTCGGTGGAACCACCGGCAGGAAAGGGCACGATGATGCGCAGAGGGCGCGAATCTTGGGCGCTGGCCATGCCCGAGACGGATGCCAAGGTCGCAGCGGCAACAGCGGAGAGAAAGTGACGACGTTGCATCATGAGGACTCCCTATGTGAGAAAGTGTGGTTATCTATAAGACCTGTGCATAGAGGTTAGGGTAATTGACAGTTGACAACAAACAAATACTCTTCTTGTTATGATTCCTTCGAGGAATATTGAACAGTGTCTACTAACTTGCCTCCCCTGCGTCGGCTGACGCCTCCCGTGCATTTGCTGCGAGCTTTCTCTACGGTCGCGCGTTTTGGTGGCGTCTCACGTGCCGCAGAAGCGCTGCACCTGACGCAAAGTGCCGTGAGCAAGCAGATTCAGGAGCTGGAGAAGTGGGTTGGTGTCGACCTGTTCGAGCGCAGCCGCAAGCGCCTCACGCTCACCCCGGCAGGTGAGCGCTATGAAAAGGCTGTGCGCACGCTGCTGTCGCAGCTGGAGGCTGCGACGCTGGAGCTCATCACCAGCACCGATGGCGGTGGTGCGCTGCACCTGTCCAGCCTGCCGACCTTTGGCGCGAGCTGGCTGATTCCGCGCCTGCCACAGTTCCAGCAGCAGCACCCGCATGTGACACTGCATTTCGTACCCTATGCCCAGGGCTACGACTTTGAAAGCCCGCACCTGGACTGCTCCATCCTGTTTGGTGAAGGCCACTGGCCCGGCGCACGCGCCCACTATCTGGACGGGCAGGATGTGACGCTGATCGCCCCGCCCGCCAGCTTTGGTGGCCCCGCCATTCACAGCCCCAGTGATGTGGCCAAGTACACGCGGCTGCGCCACCTGACCATTCCCCATGCATGGATGACCTGGGCGCAGGCCTGGGATGTCAAGAACCTGGACCCGCTGGCAGGCCTGCAGTTTGACCAGTTCCAGACCATCATCCAGGCCGTCATGGCAGGCATGGGCGTGGCCCTGGTGCCGCGCTGCCTGGTGGAAGGGCAGATTGCCAAGGGGCTGGTGAGCGAGCCCCTGCCCCAGCACGGGCTGGTCAGCAGTCTGGGCTACTGGCTGTGCTATCCGGAGTCACGCTCCAACATCACGCCGCTGGTGGCTTTTCGCAACTGGCTGCAGCAGCAGGCCCGCCCCTACAGGGAGCCCACGGCCAGCAGCCTGGCGGTGCAAAGCAAAAACCGTAGCAAGCAGCGCACGCTGACTAACGAATAGCGTGCTAAAAGATTAACAAACGCTTGTTTTATCGGCGCTGGCAGCTTCTGAATCAGGAGCATCTGCCAGCGCACGAAAGCGCACGCTAAAGCGTGCACCCGGGGGCGTGCGATGAGGGTGTGCATCATCCAGCGCCACGGTTGCAGCATGCAGGCGCGCAATTTCCTGCACGATGGGCAGGCCCAGACCCGAGCCATCGGCCTCTGACCCCAGCACCCGGTAAAACGGCTGAAAGATCAGCTCACGCTCCTCGGGCGGCACGCCCGGCCCTGTATCTTCCACCTGCAGCAGCACCACGCGGGCCAGTTGGTCTGGCAGCACACGCAGTGTCACCATGGCGGGTACCTCCGGGCTGGAGGGGCTGTAGTTGATGGCATTGCTCAGCAGGTTGCGAATCAGCTCCTTGAGCAGCGTGGCATTGCCCTGCAGCCACACGCCTGCGCTGCCGGGCTCTGCCCCCTCATAGCCCATGTCTACATGGCGATCCATGGCCAGCGGCAGCAGGTCCTGCATAACCTCAATCGCCAGCGCGGCCAGATCGCAGGGCGTGCGCTGCAGGCCGGTGCTGGCACCTTCGGCACGAGCCAGTGACAGCAGCTGGTTGACCGTGTGTGTGGCGCGCATGCTGGAGCGCCCGATCTGCTGCAGCGAGCGCTTGAGATCCTCCGTGCTCACGCCTTCGCGCAGTGCCAGATCCGCCTGCATGCGCAGGCCAGCCAGCGGGGTCTTGAGCTGGTGGGCCGCATCAGCCAGAAAGCGCTTCTGGGTGGCCAGCGATTCGTTCAGGCGGCGCAGCAGGTCATTGACCGCATCGACCAGCGGCACCACTTCCAGCGGCACTGCGCGGTGGTCAATGGGCGAAAGATCATCGGGCTTGCGTGCGCGGATGCGCGTCTCCAGCAGGTGCAGCGGCCGTATGCCGCGCGCCAGTGCCAGCCACACCAGCAGTACCGACAGTGGCAGGATGACGAACTGCGGCAGCATCACGCCCTTGATGATTTCCGTGGCCAGCACGCTGCGCTTTTCACGCGTTTCAGCCACCTGCACCAGCGCCCAGGCATCGTCCGTCAGCACGGGCAGCCGCACGCGCAGTGCAGCCACGCGCATGTCCATGCCGCGGATTGCATCGTCACGCAGTTCCACCTGCCCCAGTTCCATAGACTGTGGTGCGGAGGTGAGGGGGAAGTCGCTGTCACCCGCCAGAAAACTGCCGTCGGAGGTGGTGACCTGAAACAGCACCATGTCGGACTCGTCGGCGCGCAGCATTTCCGAAGCAGGCTGCGGCAGGTTGAAGTGCAGCTGCCCGCCAGCGTCCACCAGAATCAGCTGGGCCAGTGCGTGCACGTTGTATTCCAGTGCACGGTCAAACGGCTTGTTGGCCAGCGACTGGGCCACCAGCCAGGTCAGCGCCAGGCTCACGGGCCACAGCAGCAGCAGGGGCGTGAGCATCCAGTCCAGAATTTCTCCGAACAGGGATCGCTGCTCACGCTGGAAAATTTTCACGCTGGCCTTGCTATCAGTGTTTTTGGCCTTCAGCGCTTGCTGCACAAGCGCTGGCAGCTATGAAAAATCAAGCCTGAATCTTTTCCAGGCAGTAGCCCAGGCCGCGTACGGTGGCAATGCGTATCGGGTCGCGCTCGATCTTCTTGCGCAGGCGGTGGATGTAGACCTCAATCGCGTTGTTGCTCACCTCTTCGCCCCACTCGCACAGGCGCTCGACCAGCTGGTCCTTGCTGACCAGACGGCCCGCGCGCTGCAGCAGCACTTCCAGCAGGCCCAGTTCGCGGGCGGACAGCTCCACCATCTTGCCGTCGATGGTGGCTACACGCCCGGCCTGGTCGTAGACCAGCGGGCCGTGCTTGATGACGCTGCTGGTGCCGCCCATGCCCCGGCGCGTCAGGGCACGCACGCGTGCTTCCAGCTCCTGCAGGCTGAAGGGCTTGGCCATGTAGTCGTCTGCGCCCAGATCCAGCCCCTGCACGCGTTCTTCCACGCTGTCCGCCGCGGTGAGAATGAGCACGGACAGGCCATCGCCGCGGCTGCGCAGGCGCTTGAGCACCTCCAGCCCGTGCATGCGCGGCAGGCCCAGATCCAGAATCAAAAGATCAAACTGGTTGCTGGTGACAAGGGCGGTGTCTGCTTCGGTGCCGCTGGCCACATGGTCGACCACGGCCCCTGCCCCGCGCAGGCTGCGCAGCAGGCCGTCGGCCAGCACCTGATCATCTTCGGCTATGAGAATGCGCATGGTGTATGTCTCCTGGCATGCCGGGGTCTGCTGCCCCGGCTTTGCATTGCTGCAGGCGCTGCACATGCCGCCTGCCAGAACCATTCTAGGAACCCCGCTGCATCAGACAAGCGGTGTTTACGCGGGTGCGGCAGTGCAGCAAACCCGAGGCAGGTCAAGCCTTTCGCCCTGCGCTTTTCACATCAGGCCTGATCGCCCACATCGCTGCCGTAGACCTCCAGACCAATGCGCACCACCACGGCCACGTCATGCCCTACGGCCTCTTCAAACTCACGCTCGGCCTGCTGTACCGCACGCTGAAATGCCAGGTGCCAGGCGCGGCCGGTGTCGGTATAGACCACGCGCTTGGCACGGCGGTCGTAAGCGTCCGCCTCGCGCAGCACCAGCCCCCAGGCTTCGCACTGGTCCACCAGATCGGTCATGGCCTGCTTGCTCATGCCGGCGCGCTCGGCCAGATCGGTGATGCGGTCGCCCTGCAGGGACAGGTGCCGCGTGATGTGGATGTGCGCGGCGCTGACCTTGTCGCGCAGCGCCAGGTTGGACAGCGCCAGCGGCGTCTCATCGTCCTGTGCCATGAGCTGGCGCACGCGTTCGTCAAACTTGCGCATGGCATGGCCCAGCAGCCGCCCCAGATGGGTGTGGCGCCATGCGTCTTCCAGGTGTTCGGCAGCCGGTAATTTAGACATAGTCAGTTTGATGGATAGTCAGGCAAGTTGAATATAAATTCTTTTGCATTGCCCATACACTACTGTTCAAGCATCCAGCCTGTTCACATCAACAGGGGATGCAGCACCAGTTGTCATCCCCTTCTTTCAAAGGACATCGCCATGAACGCCATCGCACGCAACAACGACGCCAACAGCGAAAAAGCCAAAGCCCTGGCTGCCGCCCTCGCCCAGATTGAAAAGCAGTTTGGCAAGGGCACCATCATGAAGCTGGGCGAAGGTGAAGTGGTGGAAGACATCCAGGTGGTGTCCACCGGCTCGCTGGGTCTGGACATTGCCCTGGGTGTAGGCGGCCTGCCCCGTGGCCGCGTGATTGAAATCTACGGCCCTGAGTCGTCCGGCAAGACCACGCTGACGCTGCAGGTCGTCGCTCAGATGCAAAAGCTCGGCGGCACCTGCGCCTTCATCGACGCAGAACATGCACTGGACACGTCCTATGCCCAGAAGCTGGGTGTGAACCTCAATGAAGTGCTGATCAGCCAGCCTGACACGGGCGAGCAGGCGCTGGAAATCGTGGACTCTCTGGTGCGCTCCGGCGCCGTGGACCTGATCGTGGTGGACTCGGTGGCCGCACTGGTGCCCAAGGCCGAAATCGAAGGCGAAATGGGTGACAACCTGCCCGGCCTGCAGGCCCGCCTGATGAGCCAGGCGCTGCGCAAGCTGACTGCCACCATCAAGAAGACCAACTGCACGGTGATCTTCATCAACCAGATCCGCATGAAGATTGGCGTGATGTTCGGCTCGCCCGAAACCACCACCGGCGGTAATGCGCTGAAGTTCTACGCCTCGGTGCGTCTGGATATCCGCCGCACCGGCACCATCAAGAAGGGCGACGAAGCCATTGGTAACGAAACCAAGGTCAAGGTCGTGAAGAACAAGGTCTCGCCGCCCTTCAAGACTGCCGAGTTCGACATTCTGTTTGGCGAGGGCATTTCGCGCGAAGGCGAAATTCTGGACATGGGCGTGGACGCCAAGCTCATTGAAAAGTCCGGTGCCTGGTACGCCTACAACGGTGAAAAGATTGGTCAGGGCCGCGACAACGCCCGTGAATTCTTGCGCGAGAACCCCGCGTTGGCCGTGGAAATTGAAAACAAGGTGCGCGAAAGCCTGGGCATCAGCCTGATTCCTGTGGCCGAAGGCGAAGCCGCTCCCGCCAAGCCCGGCAAAGGCAAGAAGGCCGATAAAAACACGCCCGACGCTGATGGCGTCATCGGCTAATCCATAGCAAACCAACCCGCTGCCAGCGTTTTTGCACGAACGCTGGCAGCGGGTTTTTTTACACCATGGGTTTTCAGACAATCTCGCTCACCGGGCGCGCACTCAAATACCTCTCGCAGCGCGAGCACTCGCGCCTGGAGCTGGAGCGCAAGCTGGCCCCGCATGTGGAAGAAGGCGAAGATCTGGCCGCCGTGCTTGATGCGCTGGAGGCCAAAGGCTTCATCAGCCCCGAGCGCGTGGCCCAGTCCGTGATCTACCGCCGCAGCAGCAAGCTGGGCACCGCGCGCGTGCTGCACGAGCTGCGCAGCAAGGGGCTGGATGATGACGTGGTGCGCGCCGCTGCGGAGCAGCTCAGAGACACGGAACACGCCCGCGCCTGGGACGTGTGGCAGCGCAAGTTTGGCGCAGTCGCCACCACCCCGCAGGAGCGCATGAAGCAGATGCGCTTTCTGGCCAGCCGTGGCTTTGGCGGTGATGTAGTGGGCAAGGTGCTGCGCGGGCAGGCACCGGAATCCGATTAAGCGCAGCGCTGGCTCCCTCTCCCGCTTGCGGGAGAGGGCGGGGGAGAGGGTCTAACTTTCGCTGGCTCCCTCTCCCGCTTGCGGGAGAGGGTTGGGGTGAGGGGAGCGTCTTTCTTTTCTGGCGGCCCCCACCCTCACCCTCCCCCAGCGGGGGAGGGAATAGAGGCGGGAGAGGTGAACCTCTTCCCCTCTGGCTTTCTCTCCTTCCCCCTCTGGGGGAAGGCAGGGATGGGGGCCTGCCAGGCTTGAGGCATGCCGCCGTGGCGCTGCATGATAGCCACCAGTTTCCATCATGAAATATGCCTCTAACGACCATGCAGCAAGCGCTAGTAGCTATGAATTTGGTATGAACTCCCTCTCCCGCTTGCGGGAGAGGGCGGGGGTGAGGGTCTAACTTTCAAGCGCGCGTCGCCCACCAGCACACCAGCGAACCCACCGTAATCAGCACCACGCCCTGCCAGAACGGCAGGCCCGGCTGCACGGCCAGCCACACGCTGGCCATCAGTGCCGAAAGCACGGGGGTGAAGTACGAGCCCGCAGCCATCACGGCCAGATTGCCGCGCTGAATGCCGTGCTCCCAGCAGCCATAGCCCAGTGCGGTGAGCGCGCCAATCGCCAGCACCTGCAGCACCACACTCCAGCTCCATTGCATGGCAACCGTGTCTGCTGCCAGCCATTGCAGCCACAGCAGGAAGGCCGTGAGGGTCAGAAACAGCCCCACGCCATTGAAGCCACCGCCGTGGATGCGTGCGAGCACCGAGTAGGCAGGCCACATGATGGCTGCGCCAAAGGCCAGCGCATAGGCCACGGGGTTGGCCGCCATGTGCGCGCCCAGGTTCTGCCACCAGGGTGTATCGACGCTGCTGGCGCCTTCTCCCATGACCAGCACCAGCCCCCACAGGCACAAGGCCACGCCCAGCCACAGCCACCAGCGGGCGCGCTGCTGGTGGCAGAGCACGGCCAGCACAATCGTCAGACAGGGCCAGAGGTAGTTGATCATGCCCAGCTCCATGGACTGGGGCCGGTCATGCGCCAGTCCAATCGCCACCGACAGGCAGATCTCATAGAAAGCAAACAGCAGACCGCAGACGATGAGGTAGATGCGCGAGATACCCCGCAGCTGCGCGCGCGAGGGCACACCCTTGACCAGCAGCACAAACGCGGCGCTGACGCTGTAGAACACCGCCGCGCCGCCCAGCGCACCCAGCGCCTCGGCCACGGAGCGCATCAGGCCCACGGTGCTGCTCCAGCAAAGCACGGCCACCAGACCGATCAGGGTGGCACGGCGAATTTCCGGCGAAGAGGCAGTGGCGGCAGTCATGCAAAACCTATAAAAACAAGAGCTGCCAGCGCTTGATAAACAAAGGTTTCAGATACAAAACTATTTGAAACCTCATGCAATCAAGCGCAGGAAGCTATTTATAAAGAAGCGCCCTGCCTGCAAAAAAGCGGCCCGCAGGCCGCTTGATCATGCAAGGCAGATGCCAGTGTAAAACCGCGCTTTACACACCCAGCATCAATTGCAGATTCTGCACGGCAGCGCCGCTGGCACCCTTGCCCAGATTGTCCAGCCGCGCAATCAGCACGGCCTGGCGATGGGTTTCGTTGGCAAACACACGCAGCTCCAGGTGGTTGGTATTGGCCAGCGTATCGGCGGCCAGCTTGTTGTCTTCGGTGGGAGGCAGCACCTTGACCCACTGCGCCGGCGTATTCGTCTTGGCGTAGTGGCTGGCCAGCGCATCGTGCAGGTCCTGTGCCTTGGGTGCGCCGGGCAGCAGGTCCAGGTGCAGGGGCAGCTGCACCAGCATGCCCTGTGCATAGTTACCCACGGCGGGAATGAACACGGGGCGGCGTGTCATGCCGGTGTATTTCAGAATTTCAGGAATGTGCTTGTGCGCCAGGCCCAGACCATAGGCCTCATAAGGCGCGGCACCGCAATCCCCGGCGCCGATTGTGAATTACTCGTCTGCCGCTTCTTCGGCAAGAGCTTTGAGCATGCGCAGGTCACGCACCACTTCAGCCGATTGCTGGGTAAACTGCACGTCCAGCATCTTGTTAGCCTCTTCGGTCTTGCCTGCCTGTGCCAGTGCCACCACGTTGGATGCAGCGTAGTGGAACATCTTGTGATGCCCTTGCAGGGCCGTGAAGCCCGGGAAGTTCCCCAGCTTGGCCTTCCCTGCGCCGTGAATCCACTTGCCGAGATCGCAGCGGTCGTCAAAGCAGATCTCCTCTGCGACGAACTTCTCGGTGGAGCGACCGTCCAGGAACGCTTGCAGACGGTATTTCCAGTTTTCGTGGGAGGCGATAGCCATGTCGATGTCAACCGTGTTGACGATTTTTGCAATGTGAGAAACCATCTCCTTCTTCGGGGATGCGCCTACACCAAAAAACCGCGCCAGAAGACCAAAAGCCATATTGTCACCTTGTAAAAATAAGTAAATTCATAGGTGGTACTAAGAGAAGGTTCGATCTCTGTCAAACCACCTTCGGGAAAATCTCCACATAGGCGGGGGGTCAAATTCCCAGCATCAATTGCAGATTCTGCACGGCAGCGCCGCTGGCACCCTTGCCCAGATTGTCCAGCCGCGCAATCAGCACGGCCTGGCGATGGGTTTCGTTGGCAAACACACGCAGCTCCAGGTGGTTGGTATTGGCCAGCGTATCGGCGGCCAGCTTGTTGTCTTCGGTGGGAGGCAGCACCTTGACCCACTGCGCCGGCGTATTCGTCTTGGCGTAGTGGCTGGCCAGCGCATCGTGCAGGTCCTGGGCCTTGGGCGCGCTGGGCAGCAGGTCCAGGTGCAGGGGCAGCTGCACCAGCATGCCCTGTGCATAGTTACCCACGGCGGGAATGAACACGGGGCGGCGTGTCATGCCGGTGTATTTCAGAATTTCAGGAATGTGCTTGTGCGCCAGGCCCAGACCATAGGCCTCATAAGGCGCGGCACTGCCAGCCTCGTACGCCTCAATCATGCTGCGGCCACCGCCGGTGTAGCCAGACACCGATGGCAGGGCCACGGGGTAGTCCGCAGGCATCAGCCCTGCATCCACCAGCGGGCGCAGCAGCGCAATCGCGCCTGTGGCGTAGCAGCCGGGGTTGGATACGCGGGTGGCGGTCTTCACCGCTTCAAGCTGGCCGGCGCACAGCTCAGGGAAACCATAGACCCAGTCCGGCGCCACGCGGTGGGCGGTAGATGCATCAATGATCTTGATGGCGCGGCCGGTTTCTGCGGTGATGCTGTCGACCAGCGCCACCGTCTCGCGTGCGGCATCGTCGTGCAGACACAGGATGACCAGATCCACCTCGGCAATCAGCGCCCGCTTGGCCGCGGGGTCCTTGCGCAACTCGGGCGCAATGCTGACCAGTTCCACACCAGCCATACCCTGCAAGCGGTCACGAATCTGCAGACCCGTGGTGCCAGCTTCGCCATCAATAAAGACTTTGGACATTGTTCAATGCTCCCGCGCTTCTTGGCGCATCGTAGGTTCATGCCGCAATTGCGACGCCATCAAATAAACGGATTGTCGCTGCTGCGGGCGGGGTGCAGCGCAAAAACTGCGGCTCCTGCCGTTTTTCAGGGGGCGTTTGTGGCCTTCCGGGCCAGCCTTGGTGCGGCTTGATCTACGTATGCCAATACGTATATCCCGTGAAACAAAGCACTTTTTGCCGACTTGTCAGCATGGTACATTCGCCGATTGCCATGTCATACGAGCCCGGCTCCGCATGCCCAGGCAGCAGGAAAACGGGCATTTTTCCTCCGTTTCAGAGAGACAAGACTCATGAAGATTCATGAATACCAAGGCAAGGAAATCTTGCGTCAATTCGGCGTGCCAGTTCCCCGTGGCATTCCGGCTTTCACCGTCCAGGAAGCTGTAGAGGCAGCACAGAAGCTGGGCGGCCCCGTGTGGGTGGTGAAGGCGCAGATCCATGCCGGCGGCCGCGGCAAGGGCGGCGGCGTCAAGGTGGCAAAGACCATTGAGGACGTGAAGGCCCTGTCCGAGCAAATCCTCGGCATGCAGCTGGTGACCCACCAGACTGGCCCTGAAGGCCAGAAGGTGCGCCGTCTGTACATCGAAGAAGGTGCAGACATCAAGAACGAACTGTATGTGTCGCTGGTGACCGACCGCGCCACACAGAAGGTGGCACTGATCGCTTCCAGCGAAGGCGGTATGGACATCGAGGAAGTGGCCCACTCCACGCCCGAGAAGATCATCACCGAGATGATCGACCCCCTGACCGGCATCACCGAAGCCCAGTCGCGCAAGGTGGCTGCGGCCATCGGTCTGGAAGGCAAGTCCATCGACCAGGCCGTAGAGTTGTTCGCCAACATCTACAAGTGCTACATGGACACCGACGCTTCGCTGGTGGAAATCAACCCCCTGAACTGCGACTCCAACGGCAACCTGATGGCCCTGGACGCCAAGTTCAACTTCGACTCCAACGCCCTGTTCCGCCACCCCGAAATCGTGGCCCTGCGCGACCTGGACGAAGAAGACCCCGCAGAAATCGAAGCCTCCAAGTTCGACCTGGCCTACATCTCTCTGGACGGCAACATCGGCTGCCTGGTGAACGGCGCGGGCCTGGCCATGGCCACCATGGACACCATCAAGCTGTTCGGCGGCGAGCCCGCCAACTTCCTGGACGTGGGCGGCGGCGCAACGGCCGAGAAGGTGACCGAAGCCTTCAAGATCATGCTCAAGAACCCCAAGGTCAAGGGCATTCTGGTCAACATCTTCGGCGGCATCATGAAGTGCGACACCATCGCCACCGGCGTGGTCACCGCCTGCAAGGCCGTGAACCTGAGCGTGCCACTGGTCGTGCGCATGAAGGGCACCAACGAAGAGCTGGGCAAGCAAATCCTGGCCGAATCCGGTCTGCCCATCATCGCAGCCGACACCATGGCTGAAGCTGCTACCAAGATTGTTGCTGCCGTCAAGTAAAACGCCCCCGGAGATAAAAACATGTCGATCTTTATCAACAAAGACACCAAAGTCATCACCCAGGGCATTACCGGCAAGACCGGTCAATTCCACACCGAAAAGTGCCAGGAATACGCCAACGGCAAGAACTGCTTCGTCGCCGGTGTGAACCCCAAGAAGGCGGGCGAGCGCATTTTTGACATCCCCATCTACGGCTCCGTCAAGGACGCAGCCAAGGAAACTGGCGCCACCGTCTCCGTGATCTACGTGCCCCCAGCAGGCGCCGCTGCCGCCATCTGGGAAGCCGTGGAAGCCGATCTGGACCTGGCCATCTGCATCACCGAAGGCATCCCCGTGCGCGACATGCTGGAAGTGCGCAACAAGATGAAGGCCAAGGAAGCCGCGGGCGGCAAGAAGACCCTGCTGCTGGGCCCCAACTGCCCCGGCCTGATCACGCCAGACGAAATCAAGATCGGCATCATGCCCGGCCACATCCACAAGAAGGGCCGCGTGGGCGTGGTGTCCCGCTCCGGCACGCTGACCTACGAAGCCGTGGCACAGCTGACCGAACTGGGCATTGGCCAGTCCACTGCTGTTGGTATTGGTGGTGACCCCATCAACGGTCTGAAGCACATCGACGTGATGAAGGCCTTCAACGACGACCCCGACACCGATGCCGTGATCATGATCGGCGAAATCGGCGGCCCCGACGAAGCCGAAGCCGCCCGCTGGTGCAAGGAACACATGACAAAGCCCGTGGTGGGCTTTATCGCCGGTGTGACCGCCCCTCCCGGCAAGCGCATGGGCCACGCCGGCGCGCTGATCTCCGGCGGCGCTGACACGGCCGACGCCAAGCTGGCCATCATGGAAGAGTGCGGTTTCACCATCACCCGCAACCCCTCCGAAATGGGCCGCCTGCTGCAAGGCCTGCTGAAGAAGGCCTAAGCCCTCTCAGCCAGCTCGCAGTGATCTGCTGCGGGCATCAAGCAAAAAGCCAGCCTCTTGAGGCTGGCTTTTTGGTTGCTGCTTTCAAAGATATAGCTGCTTGCGCCGGTTATTTCTTGGTTTCCAAGTTATTTATATTGCAAAGCACCGTATATCAAGCGCAAGGTGCTCCTGAAAATAGAGTTTATGCATGCGAGGTGGCGGAAATCCAGTGAATGACAAAAGTGTTATGCCGCTTGATACAAGTCATGCAGAAAATTACATTCCACGCCCGTTTGCAACCAAAGTTTGCAATTCCCCGGGGTTGGTACGTAGGAATTCGCTGGCACGCGACTTGCTCTATGGATGACGTCAATTTCATCCACAGAGAGAGGAGCTTTCTATGAAGCGCACAATGCAACAGGGCTTTACCTTGATTGAACTGATGATCGTGGTGGCGATTATTGGTATTTTGGCGGCTGTGGCACTGCCTGCTTATCAGGACTATGTTGCTAGAGCTCAGGCTACTGAGGGGGTCTCCTTGGCAAGTGGCCTCAAGACTAATATGTCTGAGATTTTTGCAAATACAGGAACGTGTCCAGCTAACACTGATGCTGCTGCTGCTGCCGTAGGACTTCCAACAGATACAGATGTCAACGGAAAATATGTTCTGAAAGTGACTACTGGCGGGACTGCTACAGCAGCTGGTGGATGTACAATTGTTGCGACCTTTAAAGGTACAGGTGTAGCTACTCCACTGGTAAATGGAACCATTACTTTGACCCTGTCCAATGCAGACAATGGATCTTTTAATTGGGCTTGCACATCTGGTATAGCTCAGAAATACTTGCCTAATGGCTGTACCAAAGTTTAATTAGATTTAGAAATGCTGCCATTTCGGCAGCATTTCTTTTTTAGTTTTATGTGTGAGGTGGAGTAATTATTTTAAATAATTCGCTAAATTATAAGACTTCCCCCCCCGTTTTTCTACGACCCTCACCCCCTCCATCACCATCCCCTTATCCACCGCCTTGCACATGTCATAAATGGTCAGCAAGGCAATTTGTACGGCCGTCAGCGCTTCCATTTCCACCCCGGTCTTGCCATAGGTTTCCACCGTGGCTTCACAGCGCACCGCGTTGTCTTCAGGCAGCAATTCAAAATCCACGGCCACGCGGGTCAGTGCCAGGGGGTGGCACAGCGGAATCAGGTGGCTGGTCTGCTTGGCGGCCATGATGCCGGCAATGCGTGCAATGCCCAGCACATCGCCCTTTTTGGCCGTGCCTTTCTGGATGATGTCCAGGGTTGCGGGCTGCATGACGATGCGGCCTTCGGCCACGGCCACGCGGTGGGTGGGTTGCTTGGCGCCTACGTCCACCATATGCGCCTGGCCGTGGGCGTCAAAGTGGGTCAGTCCGTCGTTGGGGAGGTGGTGTTCGCTCATCTTTGATTCTGTGTCGTTCGCTACAGGGAGGCGCAGATGTCAGACAGCTTTGCGTATGGCATGTAAAGCTGGGAACATGGGCGCAATGCAGGCATCATAAGAGTCTGTTCTTGTCACAGAGGGCCTTGTGCCTTTGCCCGCTATTGCCATGAAGCCATTTTCCTTCGCCCTTTCGCCGCTGCGCAGTGCCTTGCTGGCTGCGGTGCTGTGTCTGCCCGGTGTGGGCTATATGGCTGGTGCACAGGCCCAGCTGGCCCTGCCCAGCATGGGCGATGGCGCAGACCTGACGGCCAGCGAAGAGCGCAGGCTGGGCGACAGCATCATTGCCTCGCTCTACCGCGACCCGGACTATATCGACGACCCGCAGCTGCACGCCTATGTGCTCAGCGTCTGGGAGCCACTGGTGAAAGCGGCGCGTGAGCGCGGCAATCTGTCGGAGGAAATCAGCGAGCGCTTTGCCTGGGAGATTTTGCTGGGCCGGGACAAGAGCATTAACGCCTTTGCCCTGCCTGGTGGCTATCTGGGGGTGCACCTGGGGCTGATTGGTGCGGTAAGCAGCAGCGATGAACTGGCCACGGTGATGGCCCACGAGCTCACGCACGTGACGCAGCGCCACATTGCGCGCATGTTCGGGCAGGAGAAGAAGAACATGCCCATCATGATTGCCAGCATGGTGCTGGGCGCGCTGGCGGCCAGCAAGAGCCCGGATGCGGCCAATGCCCTGATTGTGGGCGGGCAGGCGGCCACGATTCAGAACCAGCTGGGCTTTTCGCGCGACATGGAGCGCGAGGCCGACCGCATTGGCTACACCTTGCTGGAGCCCGCAGGTTTTGCACCGCAGGGCGCCGTGAGCATGTTTGAAAAACTGCAGCACGCCAGCCGCCTGAATGACAACGGCAGCTGGCCTTATCTGCGCACCCACCCGCTGACCACCGAGCGTATTGCCGACATGCACAGCCGCGTGCCCCAGGGCAAGAACCAGCCGCCCCAGCCCACGCTGGAGCATGCGCTGATGGCGGGGCGTGCACGCGTGCTCAGCCGCCCCGGCGTTGATACTTTGCGCCAGTGGGTCAAGCTGCCGGACATGCCGGAATTTGCCCAGCGCAATGCGCGGGAGCAGGCGGCTGCGCTGTATGTGGCCGTGCTCAGCCAGATGGAACTCAAGGACTGGCGCGCTGCACGTGCGCTCTGGAGCAGGCTGGATGCCCTGGTGCAGCCCTCTGGCGACAAGGCCGGCATCCAGCAG
The DNA here is from genome assembly GCF_002056725.1 of Comamonas kerstersii. Lineage (NCBI taxonomy): Bacteria > Pseudomonadati > Pseudomonadota > Betaproteobacteria > Burkholderiales > Comamonadaceae > Comamonas > Comamonas kerstersii. The sequence goes on from NZ_CP020121.1 coordinate 1,234,319, forward strand.
GTGCAATGGCTGGGGGCGGAGCTGGAGCTGGAGGACAAGCAGCCGCAGGCTGCGCTGCAATTGCTGGGCCATCCAGACTTGCGCGGTGACTTGCCACGCCCGGCCATGCTGCTGGGCAGCCGCGCCCTGCTGGCGCTGGGCCAGCCTGCCGTGGTCAGTGACCGGCTGCAGACCTGGGTGGCCGAGCATCCGCATGATGCGGCGGCGTGGCGCCTGCTGGCACAGGCCTGGTATGCACAGCGCGAGGATTTGCGCGCCATCCGCGCCGAGGCCGAGGCACGCGTGGCGCATTACGACTATGCGGGGGCGGTGGACCGCTTCAAGGCCGCGCAGGACCTGGCGCAGCGCGGCCAGGGCGACTATATCGAGGCCTCCATCATCGACACGCGGCTGCGTGCCGTGCAGGAATTACTGCGGGAACAGACGCGCCAGAAGTGATTCGATGGCCAGGCCCAGCAGCGAATACAGCATGGAGCCCCAGACGGCGGCCCAGAAGCCTGTGACGTGAAAGCCGGAGAGCATGCTGGACGCCGCCCAGAGCATGAGGCCGTTGATCACAAACAGGAACAGGCCCACGGTGATCAGCGTGACCGGCAAGGTCAGAATCACCAGCACGGGCCGCACCAGGGCATTGAGCAGGCCGATGACCAGCGCCGCCAGCAGGGCCGAGCCATAGCTTTGTACCTGTACACCGCTGAATACTGCGGCAACCAAGAGCAGCGCACCAGCGCTGAGCAACCATTTCAGCATGAGTTTCATGGCTGCCAGCATAACGCGCAGACAAAGAAAAAGGGCCGAGAAGGCCCTTGATCTGGTAGGGAGTCTGAAAGACCTGGCACAGGCCCATCAGGCTGCAAGCACGTCGCTGACCAGCACCGTCCAGCATGCGCCGAGGCTGGTCAGCGTGCCAGCCAGCTTGCGCAGAACAGGGGCGGAGGTCTGGGCCGATACGGCATCCTTGGGGCGGCGCATGTCGATGACTTGCGCGCTGCTGCCGTGCTCAGCCAGCAGGCTTTCGAGCAGCTCTGGCAAGGGGGCCTTGGCCAGCATGGGCGTGACCTGCACGCCCTGTGCCTGAAAGACGGGCAGGCAGGACTGAAACAGGCGATCTGCCCATTTGTTGCGCCAGTTTTCGCGAGAGCGATTGCTCACAAACTTGCTAACGCGATGCGTAATACGTGGGGCACAGGCGACCAGCACCCAGTGTGCGTCCTGTCCATGCGCGCAAAGCAGCATGCTGCGCAGCAGCTGCTGCGCGTACTCCGCGTCGTCTACGTAGGCGATGTAAGTTTGCACGGTTCCTTTTCCAGCAATCAGTCTCATCAGCGCCGCTCGTTACTCGGGGGTGTGGGCGGCTGAGTGTGAATAAAAAAGCCCCGGGGGCACAGCGCTCAGCATATCGCAGCCGGGCTGTGGTCCGGGGCCTGTTCAGGGCTTAGTGCGCAGCGCCAGCCTTGGCTTTTTTGGCAGCAACCATTTTGCCCAGCACCAGCACCAGCAGTGCGCCACCGATGTGGGCAGCCCAGTAGATAGGCATGGAGGCGTTGAAGATGGCGTGGCCATTTTCATCCGCAGCCAGCAGCTTGGGCGCCCAGGTCCACTTCTCGGGGTTCACGAACAGCGGATCGGAGACCAGCATGCCGCCCGCAATCCAGCCCAGCAGCATGCCGCCGCCCACGATGATGATGGGGAAGCGTTCCATCAGCGTGATGACCAGCTGCGAGCCCCAGACGATGATGGGGATAGAGATCAGCAGGCCCAGTGTTACCAGCAGCAGCTGGTGGTCGCCCGAGCTTTGCGCGGCGCCAGCAATGGCGATCACGTTGTCCACGGACATGACCAGGTCAGCCACGATGATGGTCTTGATGGCGGCAAACAGCTTGTCGCTGCCCTGGATGTTGTCGTGACCTTCTTCATCAGGGGCAATCAGCTTGATACCAATCCACACCAGCAGCAGTGCACCCACCAGCTTGAGCGCAGGCAGCGCCAGCAGTGTCATGGCAAAGGCAATCAGGATGACGCGCAGGATGATGGCACCGGCGGTGCCGTAGATGATGCCCTTGCGACGCTGCTCAGGAGGCAGTTTGCGGCAGGCCAGCGCAATCACCACAGCGTTGTCGCCGCCCAGCAAGATGTCGATGATGATGATTTGCCCCAGGGCAATCCAGAATGGGGCATGGGTGAGAAAGTCGAAATCCATGTGAAACCTCGGTTAAAAACTGCGGATGCGCTCAGGCGCCTGCAGCAGATACTTTACGCGTGTTCACCTGGGAGAAGTCTTGGGCGATGAAGGACAAAGCCTGGATGCCGTGGGAGCTTCCTGAGGGAGCACGTGTAAACAGTCTCCCAAAGGTCTTGCCCGCACGATCGCCGATCATGCCTGGCAAGCCGGAAACCACGGTTTCGTACTGACGACTTGCCAATCCGCCGGAATGTGGCTGCATTTGCACACCCGGCGGGGAGCTACTCCCCTTTGAAGTGGGCGATTTGAACACAAGTCAAAGCTTTGTGCATGAACTTGTGCATGTGGAAGTTACGGATAGCACGGGTATGTCAGCGTTGCTGCGAAGCAGGCTGTTTGCCTGTTACTCCCATAAAAATAGCTGCTTGCGCTTGAAAGATAAGGATTTCAGATAGAAAAGATTCTGAAACCCAGTATTTACAAGCGCTGGCAGCTATGTTTTTTTAGTCTGTTTCAAAGAAGCGCGTTACGCGCGGCGGTGTATCGGCCACATGGAAGGCCAGCTTGCGCTCGCGCAGGGCCACGTCGGATGCGGTGATGCGGTCAAAGCGGCGCAGGTGCTCGACCCAGGATTCATCCACGATTTCCTCGATGTAGCGCTCGGGCCGCTCCATGCTGTGCAGCAGTCGCCACGACAGTGCCCCCTGGCGCATGCGGCTGCGGCGGCTTTCCTGCATCAGGGTGCGAAAGCGCCGGGCCTTGGCGGGGTTGATGAGGTATTCGATGTGCACCACCACGCGGCCTTCTTCCGGCTGGCTGTGGCGCGGTGGCTGAAAGGCCTTGGAGGGGCTGAGATCTTCCAGCGCCTGGCGGTCGGTAAACACGCGCTGCACGATCAGCATGCACACCACGCCGGTGACGGCAGCGGCGATCAGGCTCACGGGCACGGAGCTGAGTGCGGCCACCTTGCCCCACAGCGCCGCGCCAATGGCTGTGCCGCCCATGATGGACATCTGATAGGCCGACATGCCGCGTGCACGCACCCAGTTGGGCAGGGCCATCTGTGCCTTTACGCCCAGGGTGTTGGCGGTAGCGATGAGCGACAGGCCCGCCGTCATCATGCAGACCACGGCCAGCGGCAGATTGGGCGCCAGCGCCACCCCCACGGTGGAGGCGGCCTGCAGCAGCGTGCCGGTGAGCACCAGGGGCTCACCCGTGAACATCTGCCGGATGCGCGGCAAAAACATGGCACCGATGATGGCGCCTGCACCCATGGAGGCCAGCAGCAGCGTGAACACGCCCGCGCCGCTGATAAAGCCAATGCCATCAAAGCGCTTGGCCGTCAGTGGCAGCAGGGCCATGATGGCGGTGGACATGAAAAAGAAGGCCACGGTGCGCGCAATCACGGCGCGCATGCGGGGCGACTCCTTGATGAACTGCAGCCCCACGCGCATGGCGCTGGGCAGGCGCTCACGCCCCAGTGGGTGGGTGACATGGGTGCGCTGCCAGGTCAGCAGCAGCAGGCCTGCCACAATGGACAGCACGGCATTGAGCACAAACACCCACAGCGTGCCAGCGCTGGCTATCAGCGCGCCAGCCACCAGCGGGCCGACGATGCGCGAGGCATTCATGGCCACGGCATTGAGTGCCATGGCCGAGGGCAGCATGGGTTTGCTGATGACTTCCGGAATCAGTGCCGAGAACACGGGCCAGCGCATGGCCATGCCAATGCCGTTGGCAAAAGTGAGGGCCAGCAGCAGCGGCGCATTCATGACATCCAAGGCCAGCGCCGCGCACAGCAGCACGGCGACGACGGCCACCCAGAACTGCGTGAAGATGAAGTAGCGGCGGCGGTCCAGAATGTCTGCCAGCGCCCCGCTGGGCAGACCCAGCAGAAACACGGGCAGGGTGGATGCGGTCTGCACCAGTGCCACCAGCACGGGCGAGGTGGTCAGCGAAGTCATCATCCACGCCGCGGCCACATCGTTCATCCACATGCAGATATTGGCGACCAGGGTCACGCTCCACAGCAGACGGAAGGTGGGGGTGCGCAGGGGGGTCCAGGTGGAGGGAGGTGGTGGCGCAGGCGCAGTGGAGCGCACGTCGGGCTCTTCCAGAATGCGGCCTGTGGCGGGCGAGGATGGGGTGGCGTGTGGGGCTGTCATTACGGCAAATTGTCGGGCCTTATGCGTTCGCTTGCAGGCGCACATTTGTCAGCAAGGGCCGCATCGTGAACCTGTCTTACAGCGGACGGGGTATTGGTGGCAGGCTGGACTTGACCTCGCCCAGCGAAAAGCTGGTGTGCATGTCTTTCACATTCGGCAAATTCAGCAGCACCGTGCGCGTGAAGTGCGAGAAGCTTTCCAGGTCCCTGGCGACGACCTGCAGCTCAAACATGCCCTTGCCGCTGATGTAGTGGCAGGACACGACTTCGGGAATGGCGCGGATGGCTTCTTCCATTTCTCGGGTGCGTGTGCCGGAGCTGATTTCTGCATCAATACGCACAAAGGCCAGCACGCCCAGGCCGATCTTGTGGCGGTCAATGTGCGCGTGGTAGCCCTTGATAAAGCCTGCCTGCTCCAGCGCGCGCACCCGCCGCCAGCAGGGCGCGGCAGACAGGCCCACGCGCTGCGCGAGTTCGGCATTGGTCAGGCGGCCATCGGCCTGCAGATGGGCCAGGATGGCGAGGTCAAACTTGTCCAAAGTATTCACGTTAACCCCTAAAAGAGAAAGGATCTTGCTAAATACTGCGTTCTGCGAGCAAAAAAAGCAATCCTCTATCTGAAGGGCACTCCTACACTTGATTCGGGTCATCGCCCAATAACCACAGAGACCAGCCATGCGCATGGTCCGCACAAAGGAGACAACGATGAACGCCCCCATGAATGACGCCGTGCGCAAGGCACTGGAGTCGGTATCTCTCGATGACAAATACACCCTGGAGCACGGCCGCGCCTTTATGAGCGGTGTACAGGCGCTGGTGCGCCTGCCCATGCTGCAGCGCCTGCGCGATGCGCAGCAAGGCCTGAACACCGCAGGCTTTATCAGCGGCTACCGTGGCTCACCGCTGGGTGGCTACGACCAGGCACTCTGGGCCGCGAAGCAGCACCTGGACAGCCAGAACATTGTCTTTCAGCCCGGCGTGAACGAAGAGCTGGCCGCCACGGCGATCTGGGGTACGCAGCAGCTTGATCTGTATCCACAGTCCAAGCAATTCGACGGTGTATTTGGCATCTGGTACGGCAAAGGCCCGGGGGTGGACCGCTGCTCTGACGTGTTCAAGCACGCCAATATGGCGGGCACGGCCCAGCATGGCGGGGTGATTGCGCTGGCGGGAGATGACCACATCAGCAAGTCTTCCACCGCAGCGCACCAGAGTGACCACATCTTCAAGGCCTGCGGCACACCGGTGTTTTTTCCGTCCAGCGTGCAGGAGATACTGGACATGGGCCTGCATGCCTTTGCCATGAGCCGCTTCAGCGGCCTGTGGTCGGGCATGAAGACGATTCAGGAGGTGGTGGAGTCGTCCAGCAGCGTCTATGTGGACCCAGACCGCGTGAAGATGGTGCTGCCCGAAGACTTTGTGATGCCCGAGGGTGGTCTGCACATTCGCTGGCCCGATGCGCCGCTGGAGCAGGAAGCCCGCCTCATGCACTACAAGTGGTATGCGGCGCTGGCCTATGTGCGTGCCAACAAGCTCAACCACAACGTGATCGAAGGCCCGCAGGACCGCTTTGGCATCATGGCCAGTGGCAAGGCCTATAACGACATGCGGCAAGCCCTGGTCGATCTGGGGCTGGACGATGCCACCTGCCGCCGCATTGGCATTCGCGTGCACAAGGTGAACGTGGTCTGGCCGCTGGAGGCCAGCATCACGCGTGCATTTGCACGTGGCCTGCAGGAAATTCTGGTGGTTGAAGAGAAGCGCCAGATCATCGAATACCAGGTCAAGGAAGAGCTGTACAACTGGCGCAATGACGTGCGCCCCACCGTGGTGGGCAAGTTTGAAGACAGTGAAAGCGATGAGTGGGGCAAGCCCTTCCACAGCGGCAGCGACTGGCTGCTGCGCGCCAATGCCGACCTGACGCCGGCGCTGATCGCCCGCGCCATTGCCCGGCGTCTGCAAAAGCTGGGTGTGCCCGACGATGTGCAGGCGCGCATGGACCAGCATCTGGCTCTGCTGGATGCCTGTGAACGCCAGAGCAGCGCGCAGACCGTGCAGACGGGTGACCGCACGCCGTGGTTTTGCAGCGGCTGCCCGCACAACACCAGCACCCGTGTGCCTGAAGGCAGCCGCGCGGTGGCGGGCATTGGCTGCCATTACATGACGGTGTGGATGGACCGCTCCACCAGCACCTTTACGCAGATGGGCGGCGAGGGCGTGAGCTGGGTGGGGCAGTCGCCGTTTACCAAAGACAAGCATGTGTTTGCCAACCTGGGCGATGGCACCTACTTTCACAGCGGCCTGCTGGCGATTCGCCAGAGCATTGCGGCCGGGGTGAACATCACCTACAAAATCCTCTACAACGATGCCGTGGCCATGACGGGCGGCCAGCGCGTGGGTGAGCGCCCGGAAGGCCACAGCGTGCTGCAGATCATGCAGAGCCTGCTGGCAGAAGGCGTGCGCAAGCTGGTCATCGTGACGGACGAGCCTGAGAAATACCAGGGCGTGGCCCTGTCGCCCGGCGTGACGGTGCACCACCGCGACGAGCTGGACCAGATCCAGCGAGAGTTTCGCGAGATGGCAGGCTGCACGGCCATCATTTACGACCAGACCTGTGCCACCGAAAAACGCCGCCGCCGCAAGCGCGGCACCATGGCAACGCCCGCCAAGACCGTGGTCATCAACGAGCTGGTGTGTGAGGGCTGTGGCGATTGCTCGGTGCAGTCCAACTGCCTGTCGGTGGAACCTGTGGAAACCGAGTTTGGCCGCAAGCGCCGTATCAACCAGAGCACCTGCAACAAGGATTTTTCCTGCGTCAAAGGCTTTTGCCCGAGCTTTGTCACCGTGGAAGGCGGCCAGCTCAAAAAGCCCAAGCGCGAGCAAAAAGGCGATCTGTCGCAGCTGCCTCCCATCCCGGAGCCCACGCTGCCGGAGGCACAGCAGGCGTGGGGCATTGTGGTGGCGGGTGTGGGCGGCACGGGCGTGATCACCATTGGCTCACTGCTGGGCATGGCGGCCCACCTGGAAGGCAAGGGCGTGGTTACGCAGGATGCGGCAGGTCTGGCGCAAAAGGGCGGCTCGACCTGGAGCCACATCCAGATTGCCAGCACGCCGGAGGCGATCTACACCACCAAGGTGGATATTGGCAAAGCCGATCTGGTGATGGCCTGCGACCCCATCGTCGGCGCGAACAAGGTCACCCTGGCAGCCATGCAGGCCGGGCGCACCTATGTGGCGCTGAACGCCAGCAGCACACCCACCGCTGCCTTTGTGCACAACCCCGACTGGCAGTCGCCCGCCGGGCAGTGCCAGCAGCTGCTGCAGGCACTGGTGGGGCAGGATGCCGTCGGCTGTTTTGATGCCGAGCAGGTGGCCACCCAGCTGCTGGGTGACAGCATCTACACCAACCCCATGATGCTGGGCTACGCCTGGCAAAAGGGGCGCATTCCGCTCAGCCGCGCGGCCCTGCTGCGCGCCATGGAGCTCAATGGCGTGCAGGTGGCGAACAACCACGCGGCCTTTGAATGGGGCCGCCGCTGTGCCCACAACCTGCAGGAGGTGCAGGCGCTGTACCGCACGGCGCAGGTCATTCAGCTGGTGAAAAAGCCCAGCCTGCAGGAGCTGGTCGAGCGCCGTGTGGCCTTTCTGACGGACTACCAGAACGCCGCTTACGCCGCACGCTATCGCCGCTTTGTGGAGCAGGTGCAGGCGGCAGAAGCCCGCGTGGTGCCCAGCAGCACGCAGCTGAGTGAGGCGGTGGCGCGTTATCTGTTCAAGCTGATGGCGTACAAGGACGAATACGAAGTGGCTCGCCTGCATCTGGACGCAGGCTTTCAGGCCAAGATTGCGCAGATGTTCGAAGGTGACTACAAGCTGGTGCATCACCTGGCACCACCTTCCACCGCGGCGCGCGATGCGCACGGCCATCTGGTCAAGAAAGCCTATGGTGCCAGCGTACGTACGCTGTTTCAGTGGCTGGCGCGCGGCAAGGTGTTGCGAGGCACGGCATTCGACCCCTTCGGTCGCACCGAGGAGCGCAAGACCGAACGTGCGCTGATTGCCGAATACCGCGACTGCATCGAGGGGCTGCTGACCCGGCTGATGGCAAGCAATCTGGCGCTGGCCGTGCAGATTGCACGCATTCCCGAGGACATTCGCGGCTATGGCCACGTCAAGGAGCGCCATCTGCAGGCGGCACGCAGCAAGTGGCAGCAGTTGCTGGCACAGTGGCATGCGCCACCGGCTGAGGAAGCACCACAGGTGCGGCAGGCTTGATCGCGCCCTAGGGCGTGTTCACATAAAGCTTGAGATTCGCGTTGAAGGCTTGGGGATGGGATGCTAGGCGCGGTGGCGCAGCAATGCCGAGCGCCTTGCAAGCTGCCGCAACAACGCAGACCGCCCCCAAGCCTTCAACCCCATTTGTGATCTCCATAATCAGGGGCAGCGAACCCAATGTTTATGTGAACACGCCCTAGGTGTATGAGAGTGCCAGCAGTGCTATAGAAAACAGAGCTGCTGGCGCTTGCTGCATCTGCGTTAGAGGCTAATTTCCCTTATAAAACTGTGGCAGACCAAACACTGAGAAGTCTCAGGTTTTGTGCACTGCAATCTCGCAAGGGCACGCATACAATGTTCCATTGACTTGCGCTCGGCTATGCTGTAGCGCCGTGCAGGCCGTGAGCCTGCTGCTTTTTTTGACCCATTCCACTATTGGAGTTCGTCCGTGTTTATTTCTTCTGCTTTTGCCCAAACTGCCCCCGCCGCTGCTGAAGGTGGCCTGATGGGTTCGCTCACAGGCATGCTGCCTCTGGTGCTGATGTTCGTGGTGCTGTACTTCGTGATGATTCGTCCTCAGATGAAGCGTCAGAAGGAACACCGTGCCATGGTGGAAGCCCTGGCCAAGGGGGATGAAGTGGCTACTGCTGGTGGTTTCCTGGGTCGCGTGGTGGATCTGGACGAGCAATTCCTGTTCGTGGAAATCGCTTCCGGCGTGAAGGTGCAAATCCAGCGTTCTGCTGTGGTGCAAGTGCTGCCCAAGGGCACGGTCAAGTAAAAGTCCACCTGCTTGTCTGATGAAGTGGGCCGGTGGCTTTTCAAGAAGGCATGCCGCGCCCTGTTTTCAGCGTGAGAGATAGAGCGCGATCATGAACCGATACCCGGTCTGGAAGTACGCGATCCTTGTGGTCGCGCTACTCATTGGGGTGATCTACACCCTGCCCAATTTCTTTGGCGAAGCACCTGCGGTGCAAGTGTCTTCGGCCAAATCCTCCGTCAAGATCGACGAAAACGTGCTGACGCGCGTGGAAGCCGCATTGAAGGCGGCTTCGCTGTCACCTGACACCCTGAGTCTGGAAAACGGCTCTGTTCGTGCACGTTTCAATACGCCCGATGAACAGCTCAAAGCCAAGGATGTGATTGAACGCAGCCTGGTGACGGACCCCAGCGACCCCGCCTATATCGTGGCGCTGAATCTGGTGTCCCGCTCGCCCGCATGGCTGACGGCACTGGGTGCGCACCCCATGTATCTGGGCCTGGACCTGCGCGGTGGCGTGCACTTCATGCTGCAGGTCGACATGCAGGCTGCGCTGACCAAGCGCGCCGATGCGCTGGCCGGTGACCTGCGCACCATGATGCGCGACAAGGGCATTCGCTACGGCGGCGTGACCCGTGACGGCCAGACCATTGAGATCCGTCTGCGTGACGAAGCCTCCATCGAGGCCGCGCGCAATCTGATTGCTGACAATATTCCGGAACTGCAGGTGGCGGAAATCGCTTCCGGTCTGCGTGCCACCATCAAGCCTGAGGCCGTTCGCAAGATTCAGGAACAGGCGCTCAAGCAGAACATCACCACGCTGCACAACCGTATCAACGAACTGGGCGTGGCTGAGCCTGTGATTCAGCAGCAGGGCCTGGACCGCATTGTGGTGCAGCTGCCAGGCGTGCAGGACACCGCCAAGGCCAAGGACATTCTGGGCCGTACCGCGACGCTGGAGCTGCGCATGGTGGATGAGTCCACCGAAGGCCGTGCTGCAGAAATGGGCGTGGGCAATGTGCCCTTTGGCTCTGAGCGCTATCTGGACCGCAACGGCAACCCTGTGATCGTCAAGAAGCAGGTCATTCTGACTGGCGAGAACCTGACCGATGCCCAGCCCGGCTTTGACAGCCAGACCCAGGAACCGACCGTGAACCTGGTGCTGGATGCCAAGGGGGCGCGCATCTTCAAGGACATTACCCGCGAGAACATCAACAAGCGCATGGCCATCATCCTGTTCGAAAAGGGCAAGGGTGAGGTGGTGACTGCGCCTGTGATCCGCTCCGAAATCGGTGGCGGTCGCGTGCAGATTTCCGGTCGCATGACCACCATGGAAGCCAATGACACCTCGCTGCTGCTGCGTGCAGGCTCGCTGGCTGCGCCCATGGAAATCATTGAGGAATACACCATTGGCCCCAGCCTGGGTGCCGACAACATTGAGCGTGGTATTGACTCGGTGGTGTGGGGCTTTGTCGTCATCGCCATCTTCATGTGCATCTACTACCACCTGTTCGGTGTGTTCTCCACGATTGCACTGGGCGTGAACGTGCTGTTGCTCATGGCGATTCTGTCCATGCTGCAGGCCACGCTGACCCTGCCCGGCATTGCGGCCATGGCACTGGCCATTGGTGTGGCGATTGACTCCAACGTGCTGATCAACGAGCGTATCCGTGAGGAACTGCGCGCCGGCATGTCGCCCCAGCAGGCCATCTACGCGGGCTACGACCGTGCCTGGGCCACCATCCTGGACTCCAACCTGACCACGCTGATCGTGGGCCTGGCGCTGCTGGCATTTGGCTCCGGCCCTGTGCGCGGCTTTGCTGTGGTGCACTGCATTGGTATTGCGACCAGCATGTTCTCGGCCGTGTTCTTCTCGCGCGGTCTGGTGAACCTCTGGTATGGCCGCCAGAAGAAGCTCAAGAGCGTGTCGATTGGCACGATCTGGCGTCCCGACGGCACGGCCGTTGAAAACGCAAAGTAAAGGAGGAAGACATGGAACTCTTCCGCATCCGCAAAGACATTCCTTTTATGAAGCACGCGCTGGTGCTGAACGTGATCTCTATCGTCACGTTCGTGCTGGCCGTGTTCTTCCTGGTCACCAAGGGGCTGCATCTGTCGGTGGAATTCACCGGCGGTACGGTGATTGAGGTGTCCTACAGCCAGCCCGCAGACCTAGAGAAGGTGCGCAGCACCATTCAGGCCAAGGGCTACAGCGATGTGACTGTGCAGAACTTTGGCACGGCCCGTGACGTGATGATCCGCATGCCCGTGCAGCAGGGTGTGACCTCGGCCCAGCAAAGCGAGCAGGTCATGGCCGCGCTGCGTGAGGTAGATCCTTCCGTGGAGCTGCGCCGTACGGAGTTTGTGGGCCCTTCTGTGGGTGAAGAACTGGTCACTGGTGGCCTGATGGCGCTGGCCGTGGTGATGCTGGGCATCATCGTTTACTTGGCCTTCCGCTTTGAGTGGAAGTTCGGTGTGGCGGCGGCTTTTGCCAACTTCCACGACGTGGTGATCATTCTGGGCTTTTTCGCCTTCTTCCAGTGGGAGTTCTCGCTGCCCGTGCTGGCCGGTGTGCTGGCGGTGCTGGGCTATTCGGTGAACGAATCCGTGGTGGTGTTTGACCGTATCCGCGAAACCTTCCGCCGACAGCGCAAGATGGATACCAAGCAGGTGATCAACCACGCCATCACCACGACCATGAGCCGCACGGTGATTACCCACGCTTCCACCGAAGCCATGGTGCTGGCCATGTTCTTCTTTGGTGGCCCCAGCCTGCACTACTTCTCGCTGGCGCTGACCATTGGTATCTTGTTTGGTATTTACTCGTCCATTTTTGTGGGCGCAGCCATTGTCATGTGGCTGGGCGTCAAGCGCGAAGACCTGGTCAAGCCCAGCAAGACCGAGCATGACCCCAACGACCCGAATGCAGGCGCTGTCGTTTAAGGCGGTGTTCTGAATAGGTACCAAGGGCTCCTTTCGGAGCCCTTTTTTATGCCTGCCCCATGCGCTGGTACAGCCCGCCGGGCAGGCGGCAGACTTCGCCGCTGAGTTCCAGCTCCAGCAGCTGGGCCTGCAGCTCTGCTGCGCTGTGGCCTGTGCGGGCGCACAGCTGGTCCAGATGCACGGGGTCATAGCCCATGGCCTGCAGCAGCGGGTGTACAGGCTCGTCGGACTGGGGGGCAGGGGCGGTGGCTCGCACAGCATCCTGCGTGGTGGAAGGCGCCAGATGCATCAGCTCTTCCAGAATGTCCTGGGCCTGCTCGACCAGTTTGGCGCCTTGCCGTATCAGTGCATGGCAGCCCTTGTACTGAGGGGCATGGATGGAGCCGGGAATGGCAAAGACTTCCCGCCCTTGCTCGGATGCCATGCGTGCCGTAATCAGTGAGCCAGAAGCCAGTGCGGCCTCCACCACCAGCGTGCCGCAGCTCAGCCCGGAGATGATGCGGTTGCGCTTGGGAAAGTTGCTGGCAATGGGGGGCGTGCCCAGCGGAAATTCGCTGAGGATGAGGCCCTGGCGGGCAATCTGGTGCGCCAGCTGCTGGTGCTGGCGTGGGTAGATGCGGTCAATGCCCGTACCCATCACCGCCACAGTGGGCAGCGGCGCGTCCGTGGCGGTCAGCGCCCCCTGGTGTGCGGCGGCATCAATGCCCAGCGCCATGCCGGAGACGACGCTCCAGCCCTGCTGGGCCAGGTACTTGGCAAACTGAAATGCGTTGTCACTGCCTTGTGGGGTGGGATTGCGCGATCCCACCATGGCCAGGCTGCGCTGCCAGTCCAGCAGTGGAGCTGCGCGCAGCAGGTGCTGCGCACTGCCCAGGGCATAGAGCATGATGGGTGGGTCGGCCGTGTGCAGCAGGCTGTCCGGGTAGCGCGGATCACCCAGTGTGATCAGGGCATGGGCGATATCGTCGCCCTCATGCTGCAGCCATTGCCAGGTCTGCGCCAGCGCTGCGGCAAAGCCTTCGGGCAGTGTCTGCAGCTGCGATGTCTGTGCGGCACTGACGCAGTCGTGCAGTTCGCTGGCAGAGGCTTCAAAAATGGCTGGCGCGCTGCCAAACCGGGCCAGCAGACGCCGGGCAGTGCCATTGCCAATGCCGGGCGTCAGGGCCAGGCGCAGCCAGGCCTGCAGTTCGTTGTGCTCCCATGCAGGCAGGGGCTGCTGTGCCATGGTTAGCGGGGATTGGTGAGCGTGTCGCCCACCTGCACGCCGCGCTGGATGTCCATGATCAGGGCATACGAGACGCGGTCAAAGCTGCGGAACACCATGGCCAGGCCGTTTTCTTCATCGGGCAGCTGGATCTTTGGGCGCTTGGGGTCGGTCTTGTCCACCACCTTGGCCCCCTTGCTCATCAGTGCCAGCACCATGCCGGGCTGCACGCCATCCTGCAGGCCCTTGTTGATGGCCACCACCTGGTACTGCGTGCCATAGCGCACCGAGGTATCACCGTACAGCGAGACCACGTGGGCGGTGATGTCAGAGGCTGGTGCATGGGGCACAAAGTTCAGGTACTGGCGCGGCGGCTCGGGCAGCAGACGGTCGCCTGCACGGATTTCTTCCTTGGCCTTGACCACGTTCAGCGTAGCGGGGCGGTAGTCAGCCTGGAGCTGTGCCTCGGTTTCACCATGGACCAGCGCGGCCTGGCCGATGTACTGGCTTTCATAGCCCAGGACCTCGCGGGTGATGGGGTCGCGCAGGGCCACGGCGTCACGGAAGATGCGGAAGCTGCGTGGCTGGTCTGTGCCCTGCAGCAGGCGCTGGGTGTCTGAGCCACGGGCGTAGATGCGGTCACCCTGGGCGACCAGGGCGCGCTCATTGCTGTCAGCCAGGATGTGCGGCGCCTTGGCGACGGTGTCGCTGTCTACGACCAGTGGTTCGGCCAGAAAGGCTTCGATGATGTGCATCTGCAGCGTGGGCAGAGCCATGTCGGAGAGATTTTCACCACGCACCTGCGGGCTGAGCTTGACCGTGGGGGTTGCGCCACCGCGGGCGGTGGTCAGGCGTGCATGGCCACCATTTTTTTCCAGATACAGCACCTGGCCGGGGTAGATCAGGTGCGGGTTGGCAATCGCCTGCAGATTCATGCCCCACAACTCAGGCCAGCGCCAGGGCTGGCGCAGGAACAGGCCGGAGATGCGCCACAGCGTGTCGCCACGGCGGACGGTGTAGCTGTCCGGGGCGTTGGGGCTGAGGGCAGACAGGGGAACGCCTTGCTGAGCGACCTGCTGTGCCGTGGCGCGCTGCGCTTCCGTCACCGGAAAGGATGGCCCCTGTGCAAGCGTGGCCGGGCTGTGGAACATGGCGCCCAGGGCCAGGACACAGGTGGTGGCAGTTCCTTTCATGCTTTCTCCCTCTCTGTATGCAGGTGTGCCCTGCTTTGTGAACTTCAATGACGCAAGATTCTCAATCCAAGCCCTTGATTGGGCAATGCGTATGCTCAAACAGGGCAGCAGCAATGCCCAAAAGTAGCGAAAATAGCTACAACTACACTGAACTTGCCATGGCATTACTTCCCATTCTTTGCTATCCCGATCCTCGTCTGCACAAGGTGGCCAAACCTGTAGAAAAGGTGGATGAGCGCATCCGCAAGCAGATCGAAGACATGTTTGAGACCATGTACGAGGCCAATGGCATTGGTCTGGCGGCAACGCAAGTGGACTTTCATGAGCGTCTGATCGTCATTGATGTATCGCAAGACCGTGACCAGAAGCTGGTGCTGATCAACCCTGAAATCCTCTGGGCCAGCGAAGAAAAGCAGGTCGGCGAAGAAGGCTGCCTGTCCGTGCCCGGTATCTACGATGGCGTAGAGCGCTCCACTTCCGTGAAGGTGCGTGCCCTGGACGAAAACGGCAACTCGCGTGAGATTGAGGCCGAAGGCCTGCTGGCCATCTGCATCCAGCACGAGATGGACCACCTCATGGGCAAGGTGTTCGTGGAATACCTCTCGCCCCTGAAGCGCAATCGCATCAAGACCAAGCTGGTCAAGATGCAGAAACAGGCAGCACGCTGATGATGACAGGCCCGGTTCACTGCAAGATGTGGCGCTGGGCCGCCGTGCTTGCCTGCGCAGCCACCTTGATGGCCTGTGCTGTGCCTGAATGGCAAAAGCCCGGCACCCCTGCCCCGCAGATTGCCAGGGACATGGGCCAGCCCCAGGTGCGTGTGGGCCTGCCAGAAGGCGGTGAACGCTGGATCTACAGCTACCAGCCCGCAGGCCAGCAGGTCTACCACATGGTGTTTGACGCACAACAGCAGCTGCTGCGCGTGGAGCAGGTGCTGCAGGAAGCGTACTTCCAGCGCCTGCGCATCGGCCAGGACCGCCGTGAGGACGTGTACCACTACTTTGGCAAGCCCGCGCTGGTCGAGCATGTCGCCAACTTCAAAGGCGACATCTGGACCTACCGGATTCGCGAAAATAGCATCGACCGTCAGGCGCATGTCTTTATCGATCCGCAGGGCATTGTGCAGCGCGTGATGTTTCTGGACGAACCACGCAACGACCCTGAGGACCGTCACTGACGGCATAGGCTGCCGCGAGGGCAGCTTTTTTATCTCCGGATAGATCGCATGAGAGTTATTTTTGCTGGCACGCCTGAATTTGCGCGTGTGGCCCTGCAGCAGTTGCTGCAGGCAGGCTTTGAAGTTCCGCTGGTGCTGACCCAGCCTGACCGCCCCGCCGGGCGCGGTATGAAGCTGCAGGCATCACCCGTCAAGCAGTGCGCGCTGGAGCATGGCATTCGCGTGGAGCAGCCCCGCAGCCTGCGCCTGGATGGCAAATATCCTGAAGACGCCGCAGCGGCACGCCAGGCCCTGCTCGATGCCAAGGCCGATGTCATGGTGGTGGCCGCCTATGGCCTGATCCTGCCTCAGTGGGTGCTGGACCTGCCTGCCAAGGGCTGTCTGAACATCCACGCCTCCATCCTGCCGCGCTGGCGCGGTGCTGCGCCCATCCACCGTGCGATTGAAGCCGGAGATGCGGAAACTGGCGTCACCATCATGCAGATGGACATCGGTCTGGATACCGGCGATATGTGCCTGATGGAGCGCCTGCCGATTGCTGATACCGACACCACGGCCTCGCTGCACGACAAGCTGGCAGACCTGGGCGGTCGCCTGATTGTGGAAGCGCTGGAGATGAGCGCCTGCGGTGGCCTGCCGCGCACGCCCCAGCCTGAAGCGGGTGTGACCTACGCTCACAAGATTGAAAAGGCCGAGAGCTGGATGGACTGGCAGCTTTCCGCCGTGGAGCTGGACCGCCGTCTGCGTGCCTTCAACCCCTTTCCGGGTGGTGCGACGCAGCTGGGAGAAGAAGTTATCAAGCTCTGGACTGCAACACCTGAGGCCTATGCAGGTACGGCCCAGCCCGGCACGGTGCTGGCAGCCGATGCAGATGGTGTGCTGGTGGCCTGTGGCGAAGGCGCGCTGCGCCTGACACTGCTGCAGCGCGCAGGGGGCAAGCGCCTGCCTGCCGCAGACTTTCTGCGTGGCTTTGCCCTGCCTGTGGGCAGTGTGCTGAGCACGGCCGAGAACGCCTGAGCCATGAACGCCCACGCTTTGCAGCAGCGTGCCGCCGGCATTGCGCGTGACCCGGCCTTTGTGGCCGGTTTTCGCTCCATGCTGGCCACCATGCTGGGCATTGGTGCCTGGGGGCTGGTGACGGGTGTTGCCATGGTCAAGGCGGGCATGTCCGTGCCGCTGGCCATCTTCATGTCTCTCATCGTCTATGCCGGCAGTGCACAGCTGGCCGTGCTGCCGCTGCTCATGGTGGGCGCGCCGCTGTGGGTGGTCTGGTTTACGGCCACCTGCGTGAACCTGCGCTTTGTGATTCTGAGCAGCATGTGGCGGCACTACTTTGGCCATCTGCGCCTGCTGCACCGGCTGACGCTGGGCTACTTCAGCGGCGACGTGATTTTTGTCACCTTCACGCACCGCTACCCCACGCCGGAGAAAAAGCCGGAGCAGCTGCCCTTTTTCTGGGGCGCTGCAGTGGCCAACTGGGTGTTCTGGCAGGTGTTTTCCATCGCCGGCATCCTGCTGGCGAATGTGATTCCGCTGAGCTGGGGCCTGGGCTTTGCGGGTGTGCTGGCACTGATGGGGGTGCTGTATTCCATGCTCAAGGACAAGGCCGCCTGGCTGGCCTGTGTGGTGGCCTGTGGCGCTGCCGTGGCCACGTTTGCCTTGCCGCTCAAGCTCAATATTCTGGTGGCGATTGCTGCAGCGGTCACTGCTGGCCTGCTGATGGAAACCGCTGAGCGCCGTGCCGCGCGCCATCTGCCCCAGCCTGCGATTCGCCCGCCAGATCCGGCCAAGGGCGAGAAATTCCCGGTGCTGCCCCTGCCGGAAGACGCGCCGCGCAAGGAGCAGCCATGAGCGGTGATTTCTCTGGCATCTGGCCATGGATTGCCACCATTGGTCTGGCCGTGGTGACGGTGGTCACGCGCGCCTTTTTCATGATTCCCGAGCGTGAAGTGCCCATGCCCGAGTGGTTCAAGCGCGGCCTCAAATATGCGCCGCTGGCCGCGCTGGCGGCGGTGATTGCGCCGGAGCTGCTGATGAGCCAGGGTGCGCTGATCGGCACTCTGGCCGATGCCCGCCTGCCTGCGGCCCTGTGCGCCACCCTGTACTTCTTCTGGAAGCGCGGCATTCTGGGCACGATTGTGGTGGGCATGGCGGTCTATCTGCCCCTGCACATTGGGCTTGGCTGGTAAAAAATAAATAGCTGCTTGCGCTTGATTTATCAGCAATTCAGATAGTTTTCTATCTGAAAGTGTCTGAAATCAAGCGCTGGCAGCTATCTTTATTTGGGCACTGCCATGCCTTTGGGCCACAGTGCCCACAGGCGCAGCGGCTGCTTGATGCGGCCTGCCAGATCGCCTGCTTGCTTGCCCCAGCCCATGAAATAGTCGGCACGCACGGCACCCACAATGGCACTGCCCGTGTCCTGCGCCAGTACCAGACGCTGGTATTCGACTTCAGGCCCCTTGGAGTACATCCACACGGGCGTGCCATAGGGGATGCTGCCGCGGTCCACGGCAATCGATCGGCCGGGCGTCAGCGGCACGCCCTGCGCGCCCTTGGGGCCGAACTGGGCGTCCAGCCCGTCCAGCGGCTCTTCGCGGAAGAACACATAGCGCGGATTGCTCCACAGCATCTCCTGCGTGCGGTCGGGGTTCACGGCGATCCAGGCGCTGATGCCAGGCCAGCTGGCATCGGTGATCAGCTGGCGATCCAGCAGCCAGCGGCCCACGCTTTTGTAGGGCTGGTCGTTGGTGCCTGCATAGGCCAAACGGATCAGGCGCACACTGCCATCCGGCTCGGTCACACGCATGCGGCCTGAGCCCTGAATGTGCAGCACCAGCGCTTCGATGGGGTCATTGAGCCAGGCAATGGCACGGCCTGCCAGTGCGGCCTGGGCTTCGGGCAGGGTGTCAATCTGCTGGCGTGTGTACCAGGGCTTGCGCTGGCCCAGGGTGGCAGGTGGTGCGTAGAGCGGAATATTGAATTCTTCGGTGCGCACGCGCGAGCCGGTCATCTCTGGCTCGTAGTAGGACGTGAGCATGCCCTGTGACTTGCCATCGAGCGACTCGATGCGGTAGGGCTGCAGGTGGGACTGCAGCCAGTGCAGCTGCTCTTCCTGGCTGGCAATGCTCAGACGGCGCACATCGTCACACAGGGCCGCAAAGGCAGCATGGGGGCGCTCACAGCTGCGCAGCCAGGCATTCCAGGCCTCGTGCAGGCTGTCCTTCTCCAGGCCCGGCAGCTCAGCCCAGCGCACGGGCAGCCAGCGGCTCTTGGGGCGATAGCTTGCAGGCCCCAGCGGTGCGGTGTCATGGACCTCCCCGACGGGGAACCCGGTTTCGGGGCCATCGTTGGATGCCGGTGGTGCCTTGGGACCAGAAGAGCAAGCCACGAGGGTTGCGACAAGCAGCGCCATCGAAGCACGGAGCAGGAGAGATGCAGTCATAGCCGCTGATTGTGCGCGAAGCCTTGGCGGCTTTCTGTATCCGGGGAACGATTGTTGACACGTCAGACATGGAGGCTGGAACTCCGGCCCGTGGTTCGGGTCTGTGGAACATGCGAAAAAAACGCACACCAGTTGCAACAGACCCTATGGACTCTGATGGCTTGATTGGCTGACAAGCAACATGCCCACTTTCCGATACGGAGCACAGCAAAGACTGGAACAATCGGAGCTGTCTATTTTTCGTGGATTTGTCCACACTCACTCACGCAAAGGAAGCACTATGCGTAAACAACTCTGGATTTCTGCCGCTGCGGCGGCCACGCTGCTGATTTCTGGCTGCGCCACCACGGGCGGTGGCATGTCCGACAGCACC
This sequence comes from Comamonas kerstersii, assembly GCF_002056725.1. Classification (NCBI taxonomy): domain Bacteria; kingdom Pseudomonadati; phylum Pseudomonadota; class Betaproteobacteria; order Burkholderiales; family Comamonadaceae; genus Comamonas; species Comamonas kerstersii. The sequence continues at coordinate 1,254,032 of NZ_CP020121.1, forward strand.
AGACAAACTGCCATCGGTGCCGGTGCCGGCGCGCTGGCCGGTGCAGCACTGGGTGCCATGACCGGCGGCAAGGCTGGTGTGGGTGCCGTAGCCGGTGCTGCCGTAGGCGGTATTGGTACCTATATCTGGTCGCAGAACCAGGAAAAGCGCAAGCGTGAAATGGAAGCGGCCACCCAGGGCACAGGCGTGAACGTGGTGCAGACTGCAGACAACCAGCTCAAGCTGGAAATCCCCAGCGACATCTCGTTTGATACAGGTCGCTACGACATCAAGAGCAACTTTGCGCCCATTCTGGACCGCTTTGCCGAAGGCCTGCGCAGCAGCCCCAATGCTGAGGTGCGCATCGTCGGCCATACCGACAGCACGGGCTCGGATGCCGTCAACAACCCCCTGTCGCTCAACCGTGCCAACAGCACGCGTGACTACCTGATGATGCGTGGCGTCAGCGGCAGCCGCATCTACACCGAAGGCCGTGGCTCCTACCAGCCTATCGCCACCAATGGCACTGCAGAAGGCCGTGCGCGTAACCGCCGCGTAGAAATTTTTGTGGGCGAGCGCGCACAATAAAAATCAGCCTCTGGCGCTTGATTGACAAGCGCTGGCAGCTATCAAAAACAAAGCCCAGCATTGCTGGGCTTTGTTTTTTCTGGGGCAGCGTCTCAGCTGAGGATGTAGTTGCCCCCAGTCCAGAGCAGATAGCCGATTACGCTGAAGTACAGCACGCTCAGTACCAGACCCAGATAGCCCAGCAGCACGCACAGACCGTCGCGCTGCAGCAGGCCAATGGTCAGCAGCAGAATGCCTACGGCCGGGGCGGTATTGGAAAACGGAATCGGCCCCAGCGGTGCCATGAGCAGCAGGCCACCAAACACCACGGCCGCGCTGTTGAGGCGCAGCATGGTGGCAGAGGTCAGGTGCAGCCAGCGCTCCTTGACCCAGCGGTCGATCTTGCTGACCAGGCCTGCGCCCTTGCGCAGCACGGGCACGAGTTTGTGGGCGTCCAGCGGCTTGTTCAGAATACGCTGCGGCAGCCAGGGCAGCCGGTTCAGAAACAGGGCAGAGGCCAGCAGCACAATGGCTGCGCCAAAGACGGTGGACACACCGGGAATCGACACCGGAATGAGAAACGGCAGTGTGGACAGGGCGCAGATCAGCAGCATGCCCTGGCGGCCGCTGCGCTCCAGCAGCTCGCGCAGCGTGATGGTGTCGCCGTGAATCTCATCAATCAAACCGGTGAGCATATGACTCAGCATGAACAGTCCTTGTGGTGCGGTGAACGGGGTTTGCTCGGCCAGAGCACGGAAGCAATGGCCAGCATCATCAGGCCTACGGCGGTCCAGTCCTGCCAGTGCAGTACCTCGCCCAGCCACCATGCACCGCAGAACACCCCCAGCACGGGGATGAACATCACGCTCAGCGTAGAGGCAATCGGGGGCAGGCTGCGGGCTAGCTCGAACCAGACGATCTGCGCAAAGCCAATGACCAGCAGGCCGTTGAAAAGGATGGTGTTCCAGGCGACAGCGTCGGGCATGTGCCATTGCGCACGCTCAAACAGCCAGCCGCCGGTGGTCAGCACGATGGCGGTGATCAGCATCATCCAGAAGGCCAGGCTCAGCAGCGGCACGGGCAAGGGCGTGCGGCGCATCATCTGTGTGCCAATGGCCCAGCTCAGTGCGGCCACCAGCATCAGCACTGCCCCTTCGGGCCGGCTGCCAAAGGCCCCGAATTCGTGCCACAGCAGCAGCGAGACACCGAGCAGCGCAGCAATCACGCCGCCCCAGCCTCTGGCGGCCAGCCGGTCATGCCAGAACACGCGGCCTACCACCGCCGAAAAAATCGGCATGGTGTAGCCCAGAATGGCGGCGCGGCCGCTGGAGACCATGGGAATGGCCACAATGATCAGGCAGTGCCAGAGCACCATGTTGAACAGCGTCAGCCTGGCCAGTGCAGGCCAGAAGCTGCGCGGAACGGACAGTGGCAGCCCCTGGTAGCGCACGGCGGCAAAGACCACGGCCAGGGCCATCCACATGGAGACGGCACGAAAGCTCAGCGGCGGGAAGTGCTGCACGCCCAGTTTCATCACGGGCCAGTTCACGCCCCAGATCAGGGTCAGGGCCACCAGCAGTCCAAGTTGTCGTCGAGTAAAGACAGGCATAAGGCGCTGATTGTGCCCGCCACCTACAATCGCTGCTCATGACTTTTCTAGACATGCTGCGCGACGCGTCCACGCGCAACAACTCCATGCTGTGCGTGGGGCTGGACCCCGAACCCACCAAGTTCCCTGCGGCCCTGCGCGGGGATGCCACCAAGATCTACGACTTCTGTGCGGCCATCGTCGATGCCACCGCCGATCTGGTGAACAGCTTCAAGCCTCAGATTGCCTACTTTGCAGCCCATGGTGCGGAAGACCAGCTGGAAAAGCTCATGGCCCATATGCGCAAGGTCGCGCCCCATGTGCCCGTGATTCTGGACGCCAAGCGTGGGGACATTGGCTCTACTGCCGAGCAGTACGCCAAGGAAGCATTTGAGCGCTATGGCGCCGATGCCGTGACCCTGTCGCCGTTCATGGGCTTTGACTCCATCACGCCTTACCTGAAGTACGAAGGCAAGGGCGCCTTCCTGCTGTGCCGCACCTCCAACCCCGGTGGTGACGATCTGCAGGCGCAGACCCTGGCAGACATCCCCGGCCAGCCCAGGATGTTTGAACATGTGGCCAAGCTGGCGCAAGGCCCCTGGAATACCAATGGACAGCTGGGCCTGGTGGTGGGCGCAACCCGCCCCCATGAAATCGAGCGTGTACGCGCTGTAGCGCCCACCTTGCCGCTGCTGATTCCCGGCGTGGGTGCGCAGGGCGGTGATGCTGTGGCCACGGTCAAGGCAGCGCGCATTGGCGGTGGCCCCATCATCATCAATTCTTCGCGTGCCGTGCTCTATGCCTCGCAGGGTGAAGACTTTGCTGCCGCAGCCCGCCAGGCCGCCATGGAGACGCGCGATACGCTGAACCGCGCCGCTGCGCTGTGTGACTGACACGGCACTGCGCTCCAGCCAAACCCACACGGCCCAGGCCCTGTGGGTTTTTTGTTGCGTGAATCCATCGCGTCCACCGTGCGCCAAAGGCTAAAAAAGAACGATTGTGCGTTTTTTTGCCAAAAAAGCGTAGTTTGTGTTGCTTTACCTAGGGTTTGCACAGAGGCAAGCTCCTGACCCTCTCCCCACAATGCTGACAAAGGGCATAGACCCACGGCATGGGGACAGAGCCAATCTGCGGCCATGTCGGTCATTTTTTTGACACTACAACGACAATCAGCGGAGACAACACATGAGCGAACGCCCATGGCTGGCAGCCTATCCTGCTGGCGTACCTAAGGACATTGACCCCGGCAGCTATCCATCCTTGGTCGACCTGATGGAACAGGCCTTTCAGGCCTATGCCACCCGTTCTGCCTATTCCTATATGGGCAAGGACATCAGCTTTGGTGAGGTAGACCGTCAGAGCCAGGCGTTTGCTGCGTACTTCCAGTCGCTGGGCATGCAGCCCGGCGAGCGTGTGGCCATCATGATGCCCAACGTGCCCCAGTACCCGATTGCCGTGGCAGCCATCCTGCGTGCCGGTTTTGTGGTGGTGAATGTCAATCCGCTCTACACCGCGCGTGAGCTGGAGCACCAGCTCAAGGACGCAGGTGCCAAGGCCATCGTCATCATCGAGAACTTTGCCCACACGCTGGAGCAGTGCCTGCAGAACACCCCCGTCGAACACGTGGTGCTGTGCTCCATGGGCGACATGCTGGGCACGCTCAAGGGCTGCCTGGTGAACTATGTGGTGCGCAAGGTCAAGAAGCTGGTGCCAGCCTTTCATTTGCCCAAGGCCGTGCGCTACAAGGCAGCGATTCAGCGTGGCAGCCAGGCGACGTTCCGAAAGGCTACGGTTGGCCCCAATGACATTGCCGTGCTGCAGTACACCGGTGGCACCACTGGCGTGAGCAAGGGGGCAGTGCTGCTGCATCGCAACATCATCGCCAACACCTTGCAGTGTGAGGCATGGTTCAACCCCGTGCTGCAAGCCATCCGCCAAAGCGGTGAGCAGGTCACCAGCGTGTGCGCGCTGCCGCTGTACCACATCTTCGCCTTTACGGTGAACATGATGCTGTCCATGCACACCGGCGGCAAAAACATTCTCATCCCCAACCCGCGCGATCTGGCGGGCACGCTCAAGGAACTGGCCAAGCACAAGTTCCACAACTTCCCGGCCGTCAACACCTTGTTCAACGGGCTGGCACATCACCCGGACTTTGGCGCGGTGGACTGGAGCCACCTGAAGGTGTCAGTGGGCGGCGGCATGGCCGTGCAGGGCGCAGTAGCCAAGCTGTGGCTGGAGAAAACTGGCTGCCCAATCGTCGAAGGCTATGGCCTGTCAGAGACCAGCCCTGTGGTCAGCTGCAACCCGGTCACGGCCAAGGAGTTCACGGGCTCCATCGGTGTGCCGCTGCCCAGCACCTATGTCAAGCTGGTGGGGGATGACGGGCAGACCGTCACCGAGCCCGGCAAGACGGGCGAAATTGCGGTCAAGGGCCCGCAGGTCATGGAGGGCTACTGGCAGCGTCCCGATGAAACCGCCAAGTCCACCACGGCCGATGGCTACTTCCTGACAGGCGATATTGGCACCATCGATGAGCGCAGCTTCATCAAGATCGTGGACCGCAAGAAGGACATGATTCTGGTCAGCGGCTTTAACGTCTACCCCAATGAGGTGGAGGACGTGGTGGCCATGTGCCCCGGTGTGCTCGAGTGCGCAGTCGTTGGCGTGCCTGACGAAAAGAGCGGCGAAGCCGTAAAACTGGTGGTGGTCAAGAAGGACGATAGCCTGACCGAAGAAGTGCTGCGCAAGTACTGCCGCGAGAACATGACGGGCTACAAGCAGCCGCGTGTGATCGAGTTCCGCACGGAGCTACCTAAAACGCCTGTGGGCAAAATTTTGCGCCGCGAACTGCGCTGAGCCAGTGCGCTTACACTTGGTCACTGGTTGCTGAACAGCCGATCAACGGCCCCTTTGGGGGCCGTTTTTCATTGCCTTATTTTTTCCTCCCAGACATGACGATTGCCATTCTCAGTGCCCTGCCAGAAGAGCAGCAAGGGCTTGCCCATGCCTTGAGCGATGTAGACACCGTGCAGCATGCGGGCAGACAGTTTGTGTGCGGCCGGTATGCCGGGCAGAAGGTGGTGCTGGCACTGAGCGGCATCGGCAAGGTGGCAGCAGCCACCACAACTGCCGCGCTGATCGAGCGCTTTGGTGTGCAGCAGCTGGTGTTCACAGGCGTAGCCGGTGGTGTGGGCGCAGGCGTGCAGGTGGGCGATGTGGTGGTGGCGCGCCACTTCGTGCAGCACGACATGGATGTGCGCCCACTGTTTCCGCGCTGGCAGGTGCCAGGCTATGGCTCTGCACTGTTTGATTGCGATGCCGCATTGCATGACGGTCTGCTGCAGGCCGCGCAGGACTGTGTGCGCCAGGCTGGTGCATGGCAGCTCCCATTGCTGCAGGGGCACGCTCCCGGTGCGCACAGCGGCCTGATTGCCAGTGGTGACCAGTTCATTGTGTCTGCAGCCGTTGCACAGGGCATCACTCAGGACCTGGCTGCTGCCGGACATGCCGTGCTGGCGGTGGAAATGGAAGGCGCTGCGATTACCCAGGCCTGCGCCGACTATGACATTCCTTTTGCTGCAGTGCGTACGATTTCTGACCGAGCGGATGGCAATGCGCACGTGGATTTCCCGGCCTTTGTGAGCGCGGTGGCCAGCCGCTATGCGCAGCACATCGTCTTGCACTGGTTGAACAAAAACGCAGGAAAACCTGACAATCGCTGACTTTTGACTTCACAAGCGCCGAGCACCTGTCAAGGGCATTGGCGCTGACCTCTGCTGCGAGCATGCCCTGATGAGACCAAACAGCCAGAGGGCGGCACGCTGACACTATTCCTACAAGCATCATGAGTTCTATATCCCCAACAACGGCCACCAGCAGCGTGCCTGGCCACCCTTCACGAAGTCGTTCTGTCGCCCGTCGTGTGACAGCCATTGGCATTGCCATGATGGCAGCGGTACTGCTGGTGCTGAGCCTGGCTGTGTCCTATATCAGCACCCAGGCAGCCCGCGAGCAGCTGCTGGCCAGTGTGATCCACGCCACCGAAGGGCTGGCCGCTTCCATCGATACCGTGGAAAACGCCAACCGTCGCATGGTGGAGCGCGCCTCCAAGGCTTTTGGCCGTTATTTCGATGGCGCGATGAGCCTGGATACCTCTCTGGGCATGCTGTATCTGGATGGCATTGCCATCAATGACGACTTTGCCGTGGTCGACAAATTCAGCGAAGACACGGGCGGTGTTGCCACGGTGTTTGCCCGCAAGGGTGATGACTTTGTGCGCATTACCACCTCGCTGCGGGATCTGAAGGGTGAGCGCGTGATGCACACCGTGCTGGACCGCCAGCACCCTGCCTACCAGCTGATGCTGCAGGGCAAGCCTTATGTAGGCCGCGCAGACCTCTTTGGCAAACCCTATATGACGGCCTATGAGCCTGTGCGTGATGCTTCGGGCCAGGTGGTGGGCATTCTGTTTGTGGGTACAGACCTGTCAGCCTTTCAGGACGCCATGCAGCAGCAGGTGGTGGCGACGCGCCTGTTCGAGCACGGCGGAGCCATGGTGATTGCGCCGGGCAGCAGCTGGGAGCAGGCCACCTTCGTCGCGCACAGCACACACACGGGCAAGAAAGTGCTGGACGCTTTTCCGCAGGCACGCGTTTCGCTGGAAGCACTGGCGCAGAATGCAGACGGCTTTGCCCGGGACGTGACGGCGCTGCTGCCTGGGCAGGGTGGAAACCCATGGTCGGTGCTGCGCAAGGCCGACAATGGCTGGTGGGTGATTACCGAGGTGTCGGATGACGAGGCCATGGCCTCGCAGCGCCGCGCACTGTGGATGCTCTGGGGCGCGATGGCGCTGGCGCTGGCGCTGCTGGCTGCAGGCCTGCTGTTTACGCTGCGCCGTGGCGTGAGTGCGCCGCTGCAGGAGCTGACACAGGCCATCACGCTGGTGGCGCAGGGTGATCTGACCCAGCCATTTCGCAGCGCACGCCGCGATGAAGTGGGTGATCTGGTGCGCGAGGTGGAAGGCATGCGCCAGCGCTTTGTGGGCATGCTGCGTCAGGTCCGCGTGGCCGCACACAGCATTGCCAGCGCCAGCAGCCAGATTGCCCAGGGCAATGGCGACCTGGCAGAGCGCACGGAAAACACGGCCAACAGCCTGGCTCGTTCTGCGCAGAGCATTGAAGAGATCACGCACGTGGTGCGCCAGTCTGCCGATGCCGCGCAGCAGGCGCACCAGCTCTCGGCTTCGGCGGTGGAAGTGGCATCGCGCGGCGGTCAGGTGGTGGGCGATGTGGTCGCCACCATGGATGACATCAACACCAGCAGCCGCAAGATTGGCGACATCATTGGTGTGATTGACGGCATTGCCTTCCAGACCAACATCCTCGCACTGAACGCCGCCGTGGAAGCTGCGCGGGCGGGCGAGCAGGGCCGCGGCTTTGCCGTGGTGGCCGGAGAAGTGCGCTCGCTGGCGCAGCGCAGCGCAGAAGCGGCCAAGGAAATCAAGGCGCTGATCAGTACCTCGGTGGGCAAAGTGGAGTCTGGCGCCCAGCTGGTGCAGAACGCCGGGCACACCATGCAGGAGATCGTCAGCTCCGTGCAGCGCATGGGCGACATCATTGGCGAGATTTCGGCGGCGGCCAGCGAACAGGCCGAGCGCATCAGCCAGGTCAACCAGGACGTCACGCAGCTGGACCAGATGACGCAGCAAAACGCTTCGCTGGTGGAGGAGTCCGCCGCTGCTTCGCAAAGCATGCGCGACCAGGCCGTGCGCCTGGAAGACTCGGTCAGCGTGTTCAAGCTGCCGGAAGCTGAGGGCAGCAGCACGCAGGCTGCACTGCCTTACTGAGTGCGTCCCTGCTCTACCCATGCCCACTGCAGCTTAGGCTGCCGTGGGCTTTTTTGATGGCGCACAATGTGCCTTATCTGCGGCCTATGCGCCGCCATGCCTTTGGAGGTTCGCCATGAACGCACGCATTCCTTCCAACGCTTTGAATACCGCTCAGGCGCTGGAGCAAGTCAGCCAGAAGTGGGACGACGACATCGTTGGCCAGCTCAAGGACTACATCGCCATTCCCGCCAAGTCTCCCATGTTTGCACCCGACTGGGAGCAGCAGGGGCTCATCGACACCGTGCTGCGCAATGCGGCCAGCTGGGTCGAGGCACAGAAGGTGGAAGGGCTCAAGCTCGAAATCATTCGCCAGGAAGGCCGCACGCCCATTCTGTTTTTTGAAGTGGCGGGCACACAGCCCAATTCCAACAATGCAGACAGCCCCACGGTGCTGATGTACGGCCACCTGGACAAGCAGCCTGAATTTGAAGGCTGGCGCAGTGACCTGGGCCCCTGGACGCCCAAGTACGAAGACGGCAAGCTCTACGGCCGCGGGGGCGCGGATGACGGCTATGCGGTCTATGCCAGCGTGGCCGCGATTCAGGCGCTCAAGAGCCAGCACGTGATGCACCCTCGCATCGTCGGCATCATCGAAACCTGTGAAGAAAGCGGCTCGGCCGACCTGCTGCCCTATATCGACCTGTTGCGCCCCCGTCTGGGTGCGGTGGAGCTGGTGATCTGCCTGGACAGCGGCGCTGGCAACTACGACCAGCTGTGGCTCACCACCAGCTTGCGTGGCATGGCCAGCGGCACCTTGAAGGTTGAAATTCTGAGCGAAGGCGTGCACTCGGGCGATGCTTCGGGCGTGGTGCCCTCGTCCTTCCGCATCTTGCGCCAGGTGCTGGACCGTCTGGAAGACAGCAAGACCGGCCGGCTGCTACCACAGAGCTTTCACTGCGAAGTGCCGGAGGACCGTCTGGCACAGATCCAGACCACGGCAGGCATTCTGGGCGATGCGGCCTACAGCCGCTTTCCCTGGGCGCACCATGACTGCGGTGGCTCCACACTGGTGGCGCTGCCCACCACGACCGACCCCGTGCAGGCACTGATCAAGCGCACCTGGGAGCCCACGCTGTCTGTGACCGGCGTGGAAGGCATGCCCAATCTGCAGAATGCGGGCAATGTGCTGCGCCCCTACACGGCCTTCAAGCTCAGCTTGCGCCTGCCTCCGCTGGTGGATGCAGCCGCCTGCGTGCAGGAAATGAAGCAGCTGCTGGAAGACAACGCCCCCTACCAGGCCAAGGTGACATGGGAAGGTGACGGCAGCGCCAATGGCTGGAATGCGCCCAGCATGACGAACTGGTTTGAAGATGCGCTGAACCAGGCCAGCCGTGCGCACTTTGGTGCGGACTGCGGCTACATCGGCCAGGGCGGCACGATTCCGCTGATGAATCTGCTCAGCCAGGGCTTCCCCAAGGCGCAGATGATGGTCTGCGGCGTGCTTGGCCCCAAGAGCAATGCCCACGGCCCCAACGAGTTCCTGCATGTGCCCTATGCCAAGAAGCTGACGGCAGCGGTGGCACAGGTGATTGCGGCCATGCCTGCGGCATAAGCCTCGAATGCTCCCAAAAAGAAAGCACCTTGCGCAGGTGCTTTCTTTGTTTTGAGGTGATTTCTATTTGAAATCCAGCAAGGAAAAGCGCTAGCCGCTCTTTTTTTGAGAGTTACATGCCCATGGAGGCAGGCCCTGCTGGCAGTGGGTGGTCGCCCAGCACGACGCAATTGCGGCCCGCATGCTTGGCACGGTACAGGGCGCGGTCTGCGCGCTCCAGCGTCATTTCAATGCTCTCACCGGGCAGATGCTCGGCCAGCCCGACAGAGACCGTCATGCGCAGTGTCACGCAGTCGGCATGCACTTCTGTCTGCTCCACCGCCATACGGATGCGGTTGAGTGTGCGCAGCGCGTTGTCGATGCTGGTGTCGCTGAGCAGCAGCACGAACTCTTCCCCGCCCCAGCGCGATAAAGCATCCGAATTGCGGATGCAGCTGCGCACCAGGTCCGCAAAGGTCTTGAGTGCCAGATCGCCCACGCTGTGGCCGTGGTTGTCGTTGATGGCCTTGAAGTTATCCAGGTCCATCTGCGCCAGCAGCATGCGGTGGCCTGCACGCAGGCGGCGGTCCTGCTCCAGGCGCAGGACTTCGAGCATGTAGCGGCGGTTGAGCAGCCCGGTGAGCGCATCGCGCGAGGCCAGCTCGCGGTTTTCTTCCAGCGCCAGTGCCAGGGCTTGGCGCTGCTTGCGCAGCCGCCCACGCAGCTGGTACAGGTGCAGGCTCAGCAGCATGCAGCCCAGGAGCATGATGGCCAGCACGGCGGCATAGGCCCAGTCCAGCGGGCGGCCCCAGCCCTTGCCTTGCTCATGGATGGTGATCAGGGTGGCCAGCGTGAAGGCACACAAGGCGTAGAAGGTCACGCTGACGATGTGTCGCGCCTTGAGGTTCAGTGCGGCGAAAAACAGGGAAATGGCCAGCAGCCCGGGCACAACGCCACGCGCCTGCTCCTGCAGCAGCACGTAGGCCACGGCGCTGCAGGTGACGGCCCACAGCACCTGGGGAAAAGTCAGTGCAGGGTCGCGCCAGTTGGCGGTGATGTCGCTGCGCACCAGCGCCGCCATGATGGCCAGCCCGCCCACCGCAGCTGCACACCACCAGCGGATGTGTGACAGGCTGCCATAGCCAGCATGACCCAGCCACAGCATGACGCCAGCGCTGCTTGCCATGAGCAGCACAGCCAGCATGGCCATGCTGGAGCGCACGCGCAAGGTGGGATGGGTAGAAAACAGCCAGTCGCTCAGGCGTTTGCAAAGCCCAGACAAGGGGGAATCCATTCTCAATGAACGTGTACACCGGTTGCAGAACGTGGATGCAGGCTGCCACCCTCGGGTTCGGTTCTGTGAATTGCAATAAATGGTTACAAAGTATTTTGGAAAAAAGGATATCCCATCCTCACCGGGTTACTACCGAGAGAAATTTGAACAATGGTTGCCTGCAGCCTGCCAGCAGGCTAAGCAGTAAAAATGCAGACCTTGTCCTACAAAGTGGACAGCACCAGCGCAGCCAGCGGCGCCGTTTCTGCGCGCAGGACGCGGGGGCCCAGGGTGACGGGCATAAAGCCGCTGTTGCGGGCCAGCAGCTCTTCCCGCTCGGTCAGGCCGCCTTCGGGGCCGGACAGAAAAAATACGGGCTGGGCAGCATCGGCGCCGAGCACCTGCTGCAGCGGCTGAGTGCCATCTGCCAGCGACAGCACGGCGCGCAGCCCTTGGGCGGGCGCCTGTTGCAGCCACTGCGCCAGCGTCACTGCTTCATGGATGACGGGCGCACGGTTGCGGCCGCACTGCTCGCAGGCGGCCACGGCCACGGCCTGCCAGTGCGCGCGTTTCTTGTCGCCACGTTCACCCTTGAGCTTGAGCACGCTGCGCTCAGCCAGCAAGGGGGTGATGCTGGTCACACCCAGTTCCGTGGCTTTTTCGACCAGCCAGTCCATGCGCTCATTGGCGGTGATGCCGGCCAGCAGGTGCACGGGGCGGGTGTTTTCGCGGTCTGCCGCCACGTGCTGGTCAATGCGCACGGCTACGTCGCTGCGGCCCATGCGGGTGATGGTGGCCTGCCACTCACCGCCCGGGCCGTCCTGCGCGCCATCGAACAAGGTGATGGTGTCCCCGGGCTGCAGGCGCAGCACCTGCACATGGCGTGCAGCACCCGCGGGCAGCTCCAGTTCAGCGCCGGCCGTCAGTGGGAGAGGGCAGTAAAAACGTGGCATGTTGATATAAAAAAAGAAGCTGCCAGCGCTTGAAAAATCTTGCTTTTCAAATGATTTTTCTTTGAAATCAAGATTTATCAAGCCGTAGCAGCTATGGTTTTAGATGCGCCCGTAGGCGTAGCCCACCTGGGGCTGGATGTTTTCGATCTGGTCGATCAGGTGCAGCAGCGGCTTGAGTTCGCGGTAGCGGCTGCAGGTCGAGCGCAGGTAGTGGATAAAGCGCGGCGTGTCGGCCAGGTACTTGGGCTTGCCGTCACGCAGCGTCAGGCGCGCAAAAATGCCTGCCACTTTCAGGTGGCGCTGCAGGCCCATCCATTCCACGGCGCGGTAGAACTCGCCAAAGTCATCACCCCAGCCGCTGGCGCTGGTGGCACCCACCAGACCGGCCTTGCGCGCCTTTTCCCAGTAGCGCACGGTGATGTCGATGACAAAGTCTTCCTCCCAGCTCAGGAAGGCATCGCGCATCAGGCTGGCAATGTCGTAGGTGACGGGGCCATAGACGGCGTCCTGGAAGTCCAGAATCGACAGGCCAGCGCCATCCCTGGCAGGCAGCATCAGATTGCGCGGCATGAAGTCGCGGTGCACATAGACGCTGGGCGCGCGCAGGTTCTCGGCCACGATGGTGTCGAAGGTGTTGGACAGCATGGCCTGCTGCTTGTCGTCCAGCGTGAACTGGCGGTGTTGGGCCACATACCAGTCCGGGAACAGCTGCAGCTCGCGGCGCAGCATGGCTTCGTCATAGGCTGGCAGCACACCGGGCTTGGAGGCCAGCTGCCAGCGCAGCAGCAGCTCAATCGCCTCGCGATACCAGGGCTCAGCGTTGCGTGGCTGCTCGGGGTGGAGGATTTCAATCAGCGTGCGGCTGCCCATGTCGGTCAGCAGCATGAAGCCATTGGCTGCATCCCAGGCCAGGATCTCAGGCACAGGCAGGGCGGCCTCTGCCATCAGCTGCTGCACATGCACAAAAGGCTGGCAGTTTTCCTTGTCAGGCGGCGCATCCATGATGATGAGGCTGTCGCCAGAGCGGGTATCAATGCGCAGATAGCGGCGAAAGCTTGCATCGGCGGATGCCGGGCGTAGACTGTCGGGACACAGCGCATGCTGTGGTGTCAGGCCGGACAGCCATTGTGCAAACAATGTTTGACGGCCAGGGTCGGCCCAAACAACGGTAGATGTGGGGAGGATAGGATCGCTCATGGATAATCCGATTCTACAAACGGCCTGGATTCCCTCCGTGCTTGCCCTCCATCTCCGCTTTGACTGAATGCGCCTGTGAGCCCACACGCTTTTTCTTTGCCTTCGCCATCGACCCTGTTTCGCCTGCGCCCACTGGCTGCTTCTGTTGCCATGGTGTGGGCTGCCGCCGCGCATGCACAGGCTCAGACACCGGCGCTCAGCTCCTGGGACACGGCGCTGCCTGCTCCGCAATTGAAGTCCAGCAGCCAGCTGGCCGAGCAGTTGCCCGCAGAGTTGCGCGATCAGCTGCCGTCACACATCCGTGCGGAGCAGATTTCCGGGCAGGCCGACATCAATGTGGTGCTGGAAGGGGGCGCCGAACTGCGCCGGGGCGACACCATCATCCGTGCGGACCGTGTGGAATACAGCCTGCCGGACGACACCGTGCAGGCACAGGGCAATGTACACATCAACAGCGGCGGCAATATCTATCAGGGCACATCGCTGAAGCTGCAGGTCGATGCCTTTCAGGGGGACTTCAACGAAGCCACCTACCAGTTTCTGGCCACGCAGGGCCATGGTGATGCCGAGCGCATCGAGTTTCTGGATCGTGAAAACAGCGTGGTCCATCAGGCCACCTACACCACCTGTCTGCGCGACGACAGCGCCAGCTGGGAGCCTGACTGGATGATCCGCGCCAAGCGCATCACCCTGGACCGCAACGAAGATGTAGGCGTGGCCTATGGCGGCATACTGGAATTCAAGGGCGTGCCGATTCTGCCGATTCCGGCCATCAGCTTTCCGCTGTCTGACAAGCGCAAATCGGGCCTGCTGCCGCCCACCATTGGTGTGGACAGCGTCAGCGGCTTTGAATACAGCCAGCCGTATTACTGGAATATTGCGCCCAATCGCGATGCCACCATCACCCCCGCCATCATGAGCAAGCGCGGGGTGAGCCTGAATACCGAGTTCCGCTATCTGGAGCCAAATTACGACGGCAGCCTCGATCTGCAGTACATGCCCAATGACAAGCTGCGTGACCGGGATCGTTGGGGTTATCACTGGCGCCACGATACAGCGCTGAACAGCCCGTTTGGTGCACTGGGCTTGAAGTGGAATCTGCTGCGCGTCAGCGACAACGACTACTGGCGTGACTTCAGCCGTCTGCCAGGCGACAGCAGTGATTCCCGCTATAGCGACCAGCGTCTGCTCAGCAGTGACGGACGTCTGTCCTGGGCGGGTGGCAATCACCGGGTGTCTCTGTATGCCCAGCAGTGGCAGGTGCTGCAGGATCCGGAAGCACTGATTGCGCCACCGTTTAACCGCATGCCGCAGCTGCAGTGGAGTTATGACACCACCCAGTGGGCTACCCAGGGCTGGGATGTGGCCCTGCGCGCAGATACGACGCGTTTTGAGGCAGACACTTGGTACGGTGCGAAGAACCTTGCCAATGGCCAGCGCAGCTTTGCCCATTTCGCGGCCAGTCGCCCCTTCCTGCTGCCGGGCGGCTTTGTAACGCCCTCGGTGAAGCTGCAGGCAAACCATTACCAACTGTCGGCCAGCCAGACGCAGCTGGACGCAGTGAACAGTGGCTATGCGCGTAGCAGGTCGTTCGCTATCCCTACGCTCAGTCTGGACAGCGGCCTGGTGTTTGAGCGTGATACCTCTGCGTTTGGCCGTTCCTATGTGCAGACACTGGAGCCTCGCGCCTTCTATACCTATACACCCTACCGCGACCAGAGCATGGTGCCGCTGTATGACACAGCGCTCACGGACTTCAACTTTGGCTCTATCTACAGCTCCAACAGCTATACGGGCTACGACCGCATCGCTGACAACAATATGGTCACAGTGGGGCTGACCACGCGCTATCTGGACCCTGACGATGGTGCTGAAGTGGCCCGCCTGGGTTTTGCGCAGCGTTACCGCCTGGAAAATCAGCGCGTCAGCCTGGGTTATGACAAACCTGGTACCAAGGGCTGGTCAGACATTCTGATTGGCGGTGGCGTGAACTGGTCCAAGCGCTGGAGTACGGATGCCATGGTGCAGTACAACCAGGACACCCATAACACGACACGCTCTTCCGTCAGTGGTCGCTATAGCCCGGGGCCTTATAAAGTCCTCAGTGCGGCATATCGTTACCAGCGCGAAAACAGTATGCCTATGGTCAATGAAGGCAGTGAACAAATTGATCTGGGCTGGCAGTGGCCGCTGAACCAGGGGCGCAAGGACCAGTTCGGCCAGGCCACGGGCGGTGGCCGCTGGTACAGCGTAGGCCGCCTGAACTACAGCATGTATGACAAGAAGCTGGTCGACGCCATTGTGGGTTTTGAGTACGACAGCTGCTGCTGGATTGGCCGGGTGGTGGTGGAGCGCGTGCAAAATAGCCGCACGGATTCCAACACGCGACTGCTGTTTCAGATCGAGTTCGTCGGATTTTCTCGCCTGAGCCTGGGGGCAGACCCCATGCGCAGTCTGAAAGAGTTTGTTCCAGGCTACCGCCCACTGCGCAGCAGCGATGGCACGGTGCCTAGCCGTTTCAGCAATTACGACTAATAGGACGCATCGTCTTCCATGCACCACCTGATTTCCATGCCACGTCACTTCGCCCTGGGGCTTGTCTGTGCTGCCGTTATGAGCGCCGGGTCGGCGTATGCCCAAAACCCGAGTCCTGAAGTGGCGCGTGCGCTGTCGGATTCGGCACAGACCACACAGCTGGGCAAGTCCGCAGCGCAGCTGCGCTCGGCCGACTACATCGTGGCCATTGTCAATTCGGAGCCTGTGACCAACAACGAGGTCCGCGCCCGGATTCAGCGTGTCAAGGAAAACCTGCAAAGCCAGGGTATCCAGCAGCTGCCCCCTGAGGATGAACTGGCGCAGGAAGTGCTGGAGCGCCTGATTGTGGAAAAAATCCAGGTGCAGACGGCCAAGGAAACCGGCATCAAGGTCGATGACTACGCCGTCGATCAGGCCATCGAAAACATTGCGCGCCAAAGCGGTCTGACCCAGCAGGCGCTGGCCCAGGAAGTGGCGCGACGTGGTCAGTCGCAGGCCTCATTCCGTGAGGAAATCCGCAACCAGATGCTGCTGCAGCGTTTGCAAAACCGCGAGGTCGATGGCCGCGTGCAAGTGTCGGAACACGATATTGACCAGTTCATGGCGCAGCAGCGCCAGAAAGGCGGCCAGGACGATGTGATGCGTTCCCAGTTGAATCTGGGACACATTCTGATTGCCGTGCCTGAAAACGCCAGCGAGGCGGAAGTCGCCCGACTGCAGGCGCGTGCACAGGAAGCTCTGCAGGCGGCTCGTACCGAAGCCGATTTCGCTGCGGTGGCGCAGCGTTACTCCGACGGTGGCGCAGCCATTCTGGGCATGCGCCCTGCCAATCGCTACCCCAGCCTGTTTATCGAATCCGTAGCCAGCACCCCCGTGGGCGGCATTGTGGGCCCTGTGCGTTCACCTGCAGGTTTTCACATTCTCAAGGTGGTGGACAAGAGCGCAGGCGGTGTAGATGCGGTGGTGACGCAAAACCTTGCACGACACATCCTGCTGCGAACTTCGCCACAATTGAGTGAACGAGAAGCCGCACAGGTGCTGTCCGAGCTGCGCCAGCGTGTGGAAGGCGGAGCCAGCTTTGCCGATCTGGCGCGCCAGTATTCGGAAGACGGCAGCGCGGCCATGGGTGGTGATCTGGGCTGGGCAGGCCCAGGCCAGTTCGTGCCAGAGTTTGAACAGGCGCTGAACGCGCTGGAGCCTGGCCAGGTCAGCCAGCCTGTGGTTTCTCGCTTTGGCGTACACCTGATTCAACTGGTGGATCGTCGCCAAGCCACATTGACACCCCGTGAGCAGCGCGAAATGCTGCGCAACGTAGTTCGTGAAGAAAAGCTCGAGAAGGCGCATGCCAACTGGCTGCAGGAACTGCGCGGACAGGCCTATGTGGAATATCGCGAGCCACCCCAATAATTTTTCCGCGTGAAACATATTCCTCGTAAACGTTTCGGTCAGAACTTTCTGATCGACCACGGCATCATCGACGGCATCGTCAAGGCCATCGATCCCCGCCCCGGCCAGCCTCTGGTGGAAATCGGCCCCGGCCTGATGGCGCTGACCCAGCCTCTGGTGGAGCGCACCGGCCAGATCACCGTGATTGAGCTGGACCGCGACCTGGCCGCGCGCCTGCGCACCAAGCCCCAGCTCAAGGTGATTGAGTCTGACGTGCTCAAGGTGGACTTCACCGCCCTGGCGCAGGAACTGGGTGTGCCCAAACTGCGCGTGGCGGGCAACCTGCCCTACAACATCTCTTCGCCCATCCTGTTTCACCTGCTCGAGCATGTGGACGTGATTGAAGACCAGCACTTCATGCTGCAAAAAGAGGTGATTGACCGCATGGTGGCCGATGCGGGGACCTCCGACTACGGGCGTCTGTCCGTCATGCTGCAGTGGCGCTATGCCATGGAAAACGTACTGTTTGTGCCGCCTGAGAGCTTTGATCCCCCCCCCAAGGTCAATAGCGCGGTGGTGCGCATGGTGCCGCGTGAGCATCCCGCGGCGCTGGACCCCAAGCTGCTCGAAGAGATGGTGCAGGTGGCCTTCAGCCAGCGCCGCAAGATTTTGCGCAATACGCTGGGCAAGTGGCTGGAAGCCAAAGGCTTTGCTGGCGAGTTCGACCTGCAGCGTCGTGCCGAAGAAGTGCCTGTGGCGGAATACGAGGCACTGGCGGCCCAGCTTTCTTAAAAATAAGAGCTGCCAGCGCTGAATCTGTAAAGCATTCAGACGCTTTTCATTCGCAAAACAAAGCGCCCACTACGGTGGGCGCTTTGTTTTTTGGAGCAATCAAGGCTCAGAGGAAGGAATAGAAGCAGCGGAAGGCAATCTTGCGCTCGGCCCAGTAGTCGGCCGCGTCGCGGAAGCAGTCCAGAAACTGCTCACGCATTTCCTTGTCGAACTTGTGGGCGATGGGCAGCTGGTCGAGCACCACCACAAAGCCAGGCTGTGGGCCTGCCCTGTGGAGCGGATCGGTCAGGCAGTCGTACAGGGCATCAAAGTTCTTGCCAAAGTGGGCAGGAAAGTGAAACTGCAGGGCAATCAGGTCCAGCGCATCCTGCTTGGTCTGGGCATGGGCCAGATTGGCGTAGAGGAAGTGGTGCCCCATGGCCTGTGCCGCCTGCTGCAAGTCCGGAATGTGGAAGGCACGAATGGACTGCACGATGTTGCTGCGCACCCCAAGCAACAGGTTTTTGGGGGCAGGACAAGACGGTTTCACCATCTCTGGGATTCTTTCTATAGCTCGTAGTTGCCCACTGAAAGCAGGGGGTGTGGGATACATGGACAGCCCGCCAGGCCACAAGTTCCCGGCAGGAGCATGGTGGTGGTGCAGCCCATCCAGATCAGGAGCGCTCATGGCGTAATCTTCCGAAAACTGTTGTAGTGATCGCTGGTGTAGTAACAGGCTTCGGGCTGTGTGGGCGGTTCACCGCCACACACGATACGTCTGGCACCGCGGTCTCTGGCCCATGGTGTCTTGACGGTGTATTCGCGGTAGTAGCCACGCTTTTGCGCGGGCAACAGACGCTCACGGTTCCCAAACACACTGCCATCTTTTTCGTAGGGGAAAGGTCCCCCCTGATGTATGCGTCGGTAGGTGGTGCGTGCCTGAGAGGGTAGCTCAGCCAGTGATACCGTTTCGATGTACTGGGCCTGTTGCTGTGTCCGTGCCTGCAACGGGCCAGCGGGCATCGCCATAGCGGTGCCGACCAAGATGGCGCCAAGGGCTCGAAACCAGACCGCATTCCGCATCACACAACACCTTTCCAAACCTCGGGACATCCCCAGAAATTTGACCCGCAAGTGTGACGCAGCCCCCTGTAAATTGCAAGAAAAAAGGGCTGTCCCCCATCAGAGGACCAGCCCTTTTTTTGGCGAGTGCCTGCGTCGTGATCAGCGCGCTGCGTTGGCGTCTGCCACGGTCAGTGCTGTCATGTTCACGATGCGGCGCACCGTGGTGCTGGGGGTCAGCACATGCACGGGAGCGCTGGCGCCCAGCAGCACGGGGCCCACGGCAATGCCACCGCCCGCCGCCTGTTTGAGCAGGTTGTAGGAGATGTTGGCCGCATCAATGTTGGGCAGCACCAACAGATTGGCTTCACCCGTCAGTGTGCTGTGGGGCATGAGCTTGCCACGGGCTTCGGCGTCCAGTGCCACGTCGCCATGCATTTCGCCATCGACTTCCAGCCAGGGGGCCTGCACGCGCAGCAGCTCCAGGGTCTGGCGCATCTTGACGGCGCTGGGCTGGTTGCTGGAGCCAAAGTTGGAGTGGCTCAGCAGGGCCACCTTGGGCTTGATGCCAAAGCGCATCATTTCTTCGGCCGCCATGACGGTGATCTCGGCCAGCTGCTCGGCGCTGGGGTCGTAGTTCACGTGGGTGTCGACCAGGAAGACCTGGCGGTCAGGCAGCAGCAGGCCATTCATGCAGGCGTAGGTGGTCGCGTCGGGTTTCTTGCCGATCACCTGATCGATGTAGTTCAGGTGCAGATGGGTGTTGTGCCAGGTACCGCAGATCAGACCGTCGACCTCGCCCTTGTGCAGCAGCATGGAGCCGATCAGGGTCAGGCGGCGGCGCATTTCGATCTTGGCGATGGGGGCGGTGATGCCCTTGCGCTCGGTCATGCGGTGGTAGGTCTGCCAGAAGTCGCGGTAGCGGGGGTCGTCTTCCACGTTGACCACGTCATAGTCGCGACCCTGCTCCAGGCGCAGGCCAAACTTCTGGATGCGCTGGGCGATGATGGCGGGGCGACCGATCAGCGTGGGGCGGGCAATGCGCTCATCCACCACGATCTGCGCAGCGCGCAGCACGCGTTCTTCCTCACCTTCGGAGTAGGCCACGCGCTTCTTGGCAGCTTTTTTGGCGGCCGCGAAGATGGGCTTCATGATGGTGCCGGACGAGTACACAAAGGTCTTGAGGTGCTCGCGGTAGGCATCCATGTCCTGAATGGGGCGTTGGGCCACGCCGCAGTCTGCGGCGGCCTGTGCCACGGCCGGTGCCACGATGAGCATCAGGCGTGGGTCGAAGGGCTTGGGAATCAGGTACTCAGGGCCAAAGCTCAGGCTCTGGCCCACATAGGCTGCCGCCACTTCTTCGGACTGCTCGGCCTCGGCCAGTGCGGCAATGGCGTTGACAGCAGCCACCTCCATCTCGGTGGTGATGGTGGTGGCGCCGCAGTCCAGTGCGCCACGGAAGATGTAGGGGAAGCACAGAACGTTGTTGACCTGGTTGGGGTAGTCCGTGCGGCCGGTGGCGATGATGGCGTCATCACGCACGGCCTTGACGTCTTCTGGCAGGATTTCGGGGGAGGGATTGGCCAGCGCGAAGATGATGGGCTTGTCGGCCATCTTGGCGACCATGTCTTTTTTGAGCACATTGCCCGCCGACAGGCCCAGGAAGGCGTCGGCGCCTGCGATGACTTCGCCCAGCGTGCGCAGCTCGGTCTTCTGCGCGAACTTGGCCTTGTCCTCGTCCATCAGCTCGGTACGGCCTTCGTAGACCACGCCGGCGATGTCGGTTACGAACACGTTCTCGCGCTTCAGACCAATTTCCAGCAGCAGGTTCAGACAGGCCAGGGCTGCGGCGCCCGCGCCCGATGCCACCAGCTTGATCTCTTCGATCTTCTTGCCTGCCACCTTCAGTGCATTGACCATGGCGGCTGCCACGGTGATGGCCGTGCCGTGCTGGTCATCGTGGAAGACGGGGATATTCATGCGCTTGCGCAGCTCGCGTTCCACGAAGAAGCACTCAGGAGCCTTGATGTCTTCGAGGTTGATGGCGCCGAAGGTAGGCTCCAGCGCTGCGATCACATCGACCAGCTTTTGTGGGTCTTTTTCGTTGATTTCGATGTCAAACACATCGACGCCGGCGAACTTCTTGAACAGTACGCCCTTGCCTTCCATCACGGGCTTGGAGGCCAGTGCGCCAATATCGCCCAGGCCCAGCACGGCGGTGCCGTTGGAGATCACGGCCACCAGATTGCCGCGGCTGGTGTACTTGAAGGCGGCGGCAGGGTCCTTGACGATTTCCTCGCAGGGCGCAGCTACGCCGGGCGAGTAGGCCAGCGCCAGGTCGTGCTGGTTGGCCATGGGCTTGGTGGCAGCGATGGCGACCTTGCCGGGCTTGGGAAACTGGTGGTATTCGAGCGCCGACTGGCGCAGCAAAGCACGTTTGTCTTGCAGGGTGGGTGAGGTGTTCTCAGGCATATCGTCTCCCAGGACGCAAGGCCGCGCAGGCAGCCTGTCGCAGAGGTTGTACACAGTTAGATTCTTGCAGCCCATTGTAGGTGTTTGCTATCAAAAGTGGGGCGCTGGCACAGGCCGGTGCGGGTCAAACACCTTTCACTGTCATCCACACAATGGGGCGGGGGATGCAGGGGCTGGCTGTCAGGGCAAGCAGAGCGCATGCCAGGTGCTTGCAAATTGATAGCTTCTAGCGCTTGAAATATCAAGATTTCAGAATGATCTGATTCTGAAATTGGCTGCTGTAAAGCGCTGGCAGCTTCTTTTTTAAGAGTGGCAGGCCATGTGGGCCAGGCATTGCAGCAACCAGGCGGAAAAACTGTTTCTGGGCTTGTTCATGACGCGACCTTGGGAAAGTGGGTTCAGAGCGTACGCAGTGTGCAGTGCTGGCTGCAGGTCTGGGCGCGCTGGCAGGGGCCTGCGGCCACGCACAGGGGCAGGATGCTGTGCACCTTGTGCTTGGCCTGGGCCTTTTTCTCCCACAGCTTTTCGTACACAAAGAAGAAGACCATCTGCACGGTAGGCTCCAGCAAGCTCAGGGTGAAGGCTGCAACCAGGTCACCGGTCACCGCGTAGGCCACGCAGGAGGCGACGAAGATGTGAATCACGTAGTAGGTGCCAGTCTTGATCAGGGCGCGGTGGCGCATGCGCGGGGCCAGCATCCAGACCTTCTCGTGCATGAAATAGGCCACGGCCTGCACAGTGGGCTCCAGCAAACTCAGCGTGAGTGCAGCCATCAGGTCACCCGTGACGGCATAGGCCACGCCCGCCGCTACTAGGACGTGGATCACGTAGTAGCAGGACGTTTTGATCAGCGTCGTCTCGTTGCGACGAATCAGCGATTGCAGATGGGACATAGCATTCATCCAGAGAAGATGCATGAATGATAGTTAATCGCAATTAGATGGTGAATTTGATAGTTTCTATCTTGCCTATGGCCTGTCGCTATAGCGTCAACGCTGGCGGGCTTCTGCTGTGGCGGGTTTGTCAAATTTGGCAAAAATGTAGGTTCATTCCTACAGGTTGATGTAACTCGGGCAAGATTGCCCGGATCCCCCTCTCTCTCCTTATTCCCGCAAGCGCAGACCCTATGTGGATACGTTTTTTTGTCTGATGACCTGACCTATGTCCACATGCAGTGGGAGTGGATGGATCCCCAGCTGGTTGTCATCTCCATTCTGGTTGCGCTGGTCACCGCCATGCTGGCCGTGCATGTCTGCACCCGTGCGCAATGGACTGCTCCCGGCCCGCGGCGTACAGGCATGGCCGCGGCTGGCGTGCTCTTGCTGGGAGGCGGGATCTGGAGCATGCACTTTATTGGCATGCAGGCCTTCACTCCCTGCGCGGCGGGGACGTTCTCCATCCTCCACAGCGCGCTGTCGGCGCTGCCGAGCCTGCTGGCGGCGGGTGTCGTGGTCCACACCCTGCTGCTGGCGCTGGGCCTGGGGCTGGCCATGGCGCTTTTTTCCGTGGTGCTGTACCGCCGCATGCAGAGTGTGGGTGCGCGGCCCATGCTGATTACGCTGGTCAGCGGCGGCGTCATGGGTGCCACCACGGCCAGCATGCACTACATCGCCATGGATGCCATCTACATCCTGGTTGGGCAGGGCGACAGTGAAGCAGGTGCGACGCAGGTGCACTGGACCGCCTTGACCAGCGCTGCAGCCTGGGCCTTGCTGGTGGGCACGGTGCTGCTGGTGCTGCACATGCTGATGCGTTCGCGCCAGCTGTTTCTGGAAATTCGCCGTAATGAGGCCCGCCTGCGCGCACTGGTCGATACTGCCGTGGACGGCATCATCATGATCGAAAGCGATGGCCGCATCAGTGCTTTCAACCCCGCAGCGGAACGCCTGCTGGGCTGGACGGAGCAGGAAGTGCTGGGCCGCAACGTCAGCATGCTCATGCCCATGCCGCACCAGCAGGCGCATGACGGCTATCTGCAGCGCCACATCAGCACAGGGCATACCAACATCATTGGCGCAGGCCGTGAGGTGCAGGCACTGCACAAAAACGGAGCGCTGATTGATGTGCGCCTGGCCGTGGGGCGTGCTATCTGCGCGGGGATGCGCTGCGTATTCAGCAAATTCTCATCAATTTGATGGGCAATGCCGTCAAGTTCACCGAACGCGGCCATGTGCAGCTGCGCGTGAACGATGAGCAGTGCCGCCTGCACCTGACCATCCAGGACACGGGCAATTGGCATTGCGCAGGACAAGCTCGAACGTATTTTTGACCCGTTTGCACAGGCTGATGCGTCCACCACGCGCCGCTTTGGTGGTACGGGCCTGGGCACCACCATCTCGCGCCAGCTGGTGCAGCTGATGGGCGGCGCAATCAGCGTCAGCAGCCGTGAAGGTGAGGGCACGCAGTTCCATGTGCAGCTGCCCTTGCCGATTGGTCAGGCACCCATTGATGAAGCGGTTGCCAGCGCGGTGCAGCTGCCGCCGCTGCACATTCTGGCTGCCGACGATGTGCCACAGAACCTGGAACTGCTGCAGGTAGTGATGCAGCGCCATGGCCACCAGGTGGTATCTGCCAGCGATGGTCTGCAGGCCCTGCAGCTGCGGCAGACACAGGCGTTCGACATCATCCTGATGGACTTGCAGATGCCGCACATGGATGGTCTGCAGGCTTCCATGGCCATTCGCGCCTGGGAGGCCGAGCATCAGCAGCCCCGTATTCCCGTCATTGCGCTCTCGGCCAGCGTGCTGGAGCAGGACCGCCGCGCATCCGATGCGGCTGGCATGGATGGCTTTGCGGTCAAGCCACTGGAGCAGCACAAGCTGCTGCAGGAAATGGCGCGTGTGCTGCAGGTGCTTCGGCCGTGCCCGCCGTGCTGGCGCACGCTGCGGCGGAAAGTGAGGTGGTGGACTGGCATACCGGCTTGCAGCTGTGGGGCAGCGAGGCAGCGCTGCGCACGGCGTGGTCGCGTTTTCTGAACGAGCAGCACAGCCGAGTGCCCGAGCTGCAGAGCTTGTCCCAGCATGGCGACTGGGATACAGCCCTGGCTGTGGTGCACCGTATGCGTGGCGCCGCAGGCAATCTGGCTTTGCTGCGCAGCGCCGAGGTCACCAGTGCAGCGCCGGCACTGGCGCCGGCTGCCATAGCTGCAGAGGCAGGGCTGAGCGCCGCTGCACGGACCCAGGTGCAGGAAGCACTGCAGGCTTTGACCGAGGCGCTGCAGGGCGGTGAGATTGACAGCGAGGCCTTGCAGCAACTGCTGCCTGAAGCCATGGTGGCTGCGCTGCAGGCGGCCATCGACATGTTTGGCTTTGACCAGGCGCTGCAGTGTGCACAGGCACTGGCGAGCAGCGTCAGCACCAGTTCTGATTCAGAAAGGAAACCACCCCATGCTGCCCAAGCATGAAGATCGCAGGCCACGCCTGCTGCTGGTGGACGACGAGCCCACCAACCTGCATGTGCTGCGCCAGATACTGGGCGAGGACTACCGCCTGCAATTTGCGACCGATGGCCGCAAGGCCCTGCAGCTGGCACAGCAGCAAAAGCCGGATCTGATCTTGCTGGACATCATGATGCCCGAGCTCAACGGCTATGACGTGTGCCGACAGCTCAAGGCTGACCCCAGGACAGAAAGTATTCCGGTGATTTTTGTGTCTGCGCTGGCGGAGGTGGGCGATGAGGCCGATGGCTTTGCAGCCGGAGCGGTGGACTACATCATCAAGCCCGTGCGTGCACCTGTGGTGCGTGCCCGTGTGCGCACGCACCTGTCGCTGGTAGATATTGAGGCATTGCGCCAGTCTCGTCTGCAGATCGTGCAGCGCCTGGGGCGAGCCGCTGAGTACAAGGACAACGAAACCGGCATGCATGTGCTGCGCATGAGCCATTACAGCCATGCGCTGGCACTGGCGATGGGTTGCGCCCCTGAGTGGGCAGATGATTTGCTGCACGCGGCTCCCATGCATGACGTGGGCAAGATCGGCATACCTGATGCCGTGCTGCTCAAGCCCGGTCCGCTGGATGATGAGGAGTGGCAGATCATGCGCCAGCATCCTGTGATTGGCGCGGAAATTCTGGGGGAGCATGAAGGAGGCATGCTGCAGATGGCGCGTTCCATCGCTCTGGCCCACCACGAGCAATGGGTCGGATCGGGCTACCCTGCGGGCCTGCGCGGCACAGACATTCCGCTGGCAGCGCGCATCGTGGCGATTGCCGATGTGTTTGATGCCCTGACCTCTGTGCGACCCTACAAGCGTGCGTGGAGCGTGGATGAGGCGCTGGCCCATATTGCAGCACAGGCAGGCAGCCATTTTGATCCCGAGCTGGTGTCGGCATTCATCTCGCTGCGCTCGCAGCTTGAAGCCATTCGCCAGCGCTGGAAGGATAAATCGCCTGCCTGCGCGGAGCTTGCTGCTGCGCTTTGATAATGCAGGCCATGACTGCTTCTGTACTGCCATCTCCCTGGGTGGTGCGCCCCTTGCATGCGCACGATGTTGATAGCCTGCTGCATGTGCAGACCATTTGCTATGGCGACGGCTTTCAGGAAAGCCGCGAAGTGTTTGCGCAGCGCCTGTGCTGTGCACACCAGTGCTCCATTGGCGTGGTGCGTGAAGGCGAGCAGGCGCTCAAGGCTTATCTGGCAGCCTACTGGTCCAATCCCGGCAAGATCACGCCACTCAACGGTGTTTTTACGCCGCCTGCGCCGGGCGAACAGGTGCTTTATCTGCATGACATGTCGGTGCTGCCGGAGCTGGCCGGCCAGGGCGTGGCCCGCCATCTGGTGCAGACCTTGAAGCAGCAGGCGCGTGCGCGTGGCATGCGGCAGGCGGCACTGGTGTCGGTGCAGGGCTCACAAACTTATTGGGAACGTCAAGGTTTTTCGATTTGCCCCGTCAGTGATTCACAACAGCAGGCACACCTTCAAACCTATGGTGAAGGTGCGCTGTATATGGTTGCAGCGCTCTGATTGTTGATAGACAAGACATTGGCTGACAAATCTATGTGGCGCGATCGCGATAATGCGCGCATGCCTACCCGATGGAAACCCAATGTCACGGTCTCTGCCGTGATCGAACGCGATCAACGCTTTTTGCTGGTGGAAGAAAACACGGCTGACGGGCTACGCCTGAATTTGCCAGCCGGTCACCTGGATCCTGCCGAGACTCCATTGCAAGCCTGTGCACGCGAAGTGCTGGAGGAAACTGCCTATAGCTTTGAGCCCACGCACCTGGTGGGCATCTATATGAACCGCTTCATTCGCACGCGCACCGGCTCTGACATCACCTATATGCGCTTTGCCTTTACGGGCAAGCTGGGCCAGCACCATGCCCACCGCGTACTGGACGAAGGCATTGTGCGCACCGTGTGGCTCAGTCTGGAAGAGTTGCAGGCCAGCGCCCATCTGCACCGCAGCCCAGTGGTGCTGCAATCTGTTCGAGACTATCTGGCAGGGCGGCGTTTTGATGTCAGCCTGATTCAGGCGGACCCCAGCATCTACAGCGTGCCCGAGCCCACGCCGCACACGCAGGATCTGCTGGCCAGCATGAAATAGCACATCCTCTCAGTAAAGTAAAAAGCCCTGCAGGCTGCGGCCTGCAGGGCTTTTTACATGGCATGTGCTCAGTCGCAGCTGGATTACAGCTCGATCTTCGCCACGTCGATGATCTTCTGGTACTTGGCGATTTCGCCGTTGATGTACTGGCTGGCATCGATCTGGCTGTCCATCACCTGGGCGCCAGCGTCTTCCATCTTCTTGCGGAACTCAGGCGCGGCCATGGTCTTGTTCAGGGCTTCCTTGATCTTGGCCACCACAGGCGCTGGCATGTTGGCGGGGCCCATCATGGCGAACCAGGAGTTGATGTCCACGTTCTTGAATGCTGGGTGCTCTGCCAGGGCAGGAATGTCGGGGGTCGCTGCGTAGCGCTTGGCTTCGGTGGTAGCAATGGCCTGTACCTTGCCCGCCTTGATCAGCGGCAGTCCGGAGGACAGCACGAACACGCCGTATTCGATGTTGTTGCCCAGCACATCATTGGTCAGTGCAGGCACGCCACGGTAAGGCACGTGCTGCATGTCGATCTGGGCCTGGTCCTTCATCATTTCACCGGCCAGGTGCAGCGCAGTGCCCACGCCCGACGAGCCGTAGCTGAACTTGGCAGGGTTGGCCTTCACTGCCTGATAGAACGCTTCGGTGTTCTTTACGCCCGCCTTCTGGGATGCCACCAGCACCATGGGCTGAGAGGCCACCACACCAATCGGTGTGAAGTCGCTGATCTTGTACTTGATCGACTTGTTGATCATGTTGGCGATCGCGATTTCATTGTTCGCGCCCACCAGCAGGGTGTAGCCATCGGGCTTGGCATTGGCCACCTTTTGCGCGCCAATGGCACCACCGGCACCGCCGAGGTTTTCCACGATCACAGTCTGACCGAGGTGCTTCTCGATCTCGTTGGCCACCAGGCGACCCACCAGGTCGGTGGAGCCACCTGCGGGGTAGCCGACCACGATGGTCACGGGCTTGTTCGGGTAGGAGGCGGCGTCGTCCGCCATGGCGGGACCTGCGGCCAGCAGTGCGGCGCCGCAAGCAATCAGAGTGCGTCGGAGGATGAGTGTGCTCATAAAAATTCCTTGTTGCTGCAATTGTGATCAACTTTGCACGCGTAATGCATGAATTTATGCAATATAAACATGCGCAGTTGGAGCAAACAGCGTGCCAACGCAGACCATAAAAAAACCCGCAGGGCCTAGCCATGCGGGTTTTTGCGAAGCGGCGTGCGATGACGCCGGTTTTTGCGATGGATCAGTTCACGATTTGCGCCAGCTCACCAGCGGCGTAGCGCTTGGCCATCTGCTCCAGGGTGTAGCCCTTGATCTTGGCGCCCTGGCCTTCACAGCCGAACTCCAGGTAACGTGCCTTGCACACTTGCTTGGCGGCTTCGCGGGCTGGCTTGAGCCATTCGCGGGCGTCGAACTTCTCGGGGTTCTCGGCCAGGAACTTGCGCACAGCACCGGTCATGGCCAGGCGGATGTCGGTGTCGATGTTCACCTTGCGCACGCCGTACTTGATGGCTTCCTGGATTTCCTCGACGGGCACGCCGTAGGTTTCCTTCATCTGGCCGCCGTACTGGTTGATGATGGCCAGCAATTCCTGAGGCACGGAAGAAGAGCCGTGCATCACCAGGTGGGTGTTGGGCAGGCGGGCGTGGATTTCCTTGACACGCTGGATGGACAGAATGTCGCCTGTGGGCTTGCGGCTGAACTTGTAGGCGCCGTGGCTGGTACCGATGGCAATGGCCAGTGCGTCCAGCTGGGTTTCCTTCACGAACACGGCGGCTTCTTCAGGATCGGTCAGCATCTGGCTGTGTTCCAGCTTGCCTGCGGCGCCAATACCGTCTTCTTCACCAGCGTCGCCGGTTTCCAGGTTGCCCAGGCAGCCCAGTTCACCTTCCACGGTGGCACCAATGGCGTGGGCCATGGCGACGACCTGCTTGGTCACGTCCACGTTGTATTCAAAGGACGAAGGGGTCTTGCCGTCGCTCATCAGCGAACCGTCCATCATCACCGAGCCAAAGCCCAGATTCAGTGCACCACGGCACACTTCGGGGGTGGTGCCGTGGTCCTGGTGCATCACCAGAGGGATGTGGGGGTACATCTCGGCTGCTGCCTGGATCAGGTGCTTGATGAAGGGCTCACCAGCGTACTTGCGTGCACCGGC
Source organism: Comamonas kerstersii (assembly GCF_002056725.1). Taxonomy (NCBI): domain Bacteria; kingdom Pseudomonadati; phylum Pseudomonadota; class Betaproteobacteria; order Burkholderiales; family Comamonadaceae; genus Comamonas; species Comamonas kerstersii. Next base: position 1,282,941 of record NZ_CP020121.1, read on the forward strand.
CGATGCCTGCAGGATCACGGGAGCGCCCACTTCGTCCGCCGCCGACATCACGGCCTGCACTTGTTCCAGGTTGTTGACGTTAAAGGCGGGGATGCCATAGCCGTTTTCAGCGGCATGGTCGAGCATTTCGCGCATCGAGATCAGAGGCATGGTCGTGGTCCAGTAAGGTTGAACGAAGAATAATGCTGCGCGGCTGTAACCGCGTGGTAACTTTTGATTTTAACCGCCCCCCGAGGCCGTGGCATTGGCAGTGGTGATTCGCCTGTTGCCACGCTGGGGGCAAGACGGCCAAAGCAGCCGTCCTGGGGCTTACTGCACCTGGCAGATCTGCAGCATATTGGTGCCGCCGGGCTGGCCCATGGGCTCGCCGCAGGTGATGGCGTAGACATCGCCAGGTTTGACGATGCCGCGCATGCGCAGATGGCTCTCGGCCTGCACCAGCGCCTTGTCGCGCTCGGTGCTGGTGGCCATGAGCAGGGGGCGCACATTGCGGTACAGCGCCATCTTGCGCTGGGTGCCAACCTTGGGCGTGAGGGCATAGATAGGGATGTGCACGCGGTGGCGGCTCATCCACAGCGCGGTGGAGCCGCTTTCCGTCATGGCCACAATCGCCTTGGCACCGAGCTTGTGGGCCGTGAACAGTGCACCCTGGGCAATGGCCTGGTCAATCCGCGTGAATTCGCGCTCGTTAAAGTGGCCGTCCTGGCCGCGGTCTTCGGCGGCTTCAGCAGCTGCACAGATCTTGGCCATTTCGCGCACGGTCTCCAGCGGGTATTTGCCGACGGCGGTTTCGGCGCTGAGCATCACGGCATCCGTGCCGTCGAGCACGGCATTGGCCACATCGCTGACCTCGGCGCGTGTGGGCACGGGGTTGGTGATCATGCTCTCCATCATCTGGGTGGCGGTGATGACCACCTTGTCCATGTCTCGCGCCAGACGAATCATCTTCTTTTGCAGGGCAGGCACGGCCGCATGGCCCACTTCCACCGCCAGGTCGCCGCGTGCGACCATGATGCCGTCCGAGGCCTTGAGGATTTCTTCCAGCTTCGGCACGGCTTCGGCACGCTCGATCTTGGCGATCAGCCCGGGGCGGTGGCCGGTATCGGCACAGGCCACATTGCACAGCTGGCGCGCCATTTCCATGTCGGTGGCGTTCTTGGGAAAGCTCACGGCCACGTAGTCGGCACCCAGTTGCATGGCGGTCTTGATGTCCTCCATGTCCTTGGCTGTCAGTGCGGGGGCGGTCAGGCCGCCGCCTTGCTTGTTGATGCCCTTGTTGTTGGACAGCTCGCCGCCAATGGTGACGGTGGTGTGCACGGCATCACCGAGGACGCGGTCCACGGTCAGCACGATCAGGCCGTCATTGAGCAGCAGCACATCGCCGCTTTTCACGTCGCGGGGCAGCTCCTTGTAGTCCAGGCCCACGCCCTGCAGATCACCGGGTTTGGTGCGCGAGGCGTCGAGCACAAAGGGCGCGCCAGCTTCGAGCCAGACCTTGCCTTCGGCAAACTTGCCGACGCGGATCTTGGGGCCCTGCAGGTCGGCCATGATGGCCACCTCGCGGCCAGCCATGGCCGCAGCTTCGCGCACGGCATTGGCGCGGTCGATGTGGTCCTGTGCTTTGCCGTGGCTGAAGTTCAGGCGCACGACGTTGACGCCCGTGGCAATCATCTGGGCCAGCAGGTGTACGTCGCTGGAGGCAGGGCCGAGCGTCGCCACAATCTTGGTGGCGCGGCGGATATACATGCGTTGCAAATCCATGGTGTGCATCTTTTCTTCTTGGCGGGTCAGTCGCGCATCAGCGCTTCAATGGCGTCGGCTTCCACGGGCACGTCGCGGGTGATCAGCTCGCAGCCGGTCTCTGTCACTACGGCATCGTCTTCAATGCGAATGCCAATGTGGTGGAACTGCTCGGGCACGCCGGGTGCTGGGCGCACGTAGATGCCGGGCTCGATGGTGGTCACCATGCCGGGGCGCAGGATGCGGCTGGGGCGGGTGATGGCCTCGCCCGACAGTGCATCGGTGCGTGTGCTGGCGGCATCGACTTCTGACATCTCCACATAGCTGCCGCAGTCATGCACATCCATGCCCAGCCAGTGGCCGGTGCGGTGCATGTAGAACTGGAAGTAGGCGCGCTGGGCAATCACGTCCTGTGCATTGCCGTACTTGGATTTGTCCAGCAGCCCCAGGTCCAGCATGCCCTGCGCCAGCACAGCGACGGTGGCATCGTGCGGGTCGTTAAAGCGATTGCCTGCCCTGGTGGCGGCAATGGCGGCTTTCTGGCTGTCCAGCACCAGTTCGTAAAGAGCGCGCTGCGGGCCGGTGAATGTGCCGTTGGCCGGGAAGGTACGGGTGATATCGCTGGCATAGCCTTCCAGCTCACAGCCTGCATCAATCAGCACCAGGTCGCCGCTGCGCACCGGGGCCTTGTCGGCGCGGTAGTGCAGCACGCAGGCGTTCGGCCCTGCGGCGACGATGGAGTCATAGGCCACGCCTTCGGCACCGCCCTGGCGGAATTCGTGCAGCAGTTCGGCGTCCAGGTGGTATTCGCGGCAGTCTTCTCCCGCACGCAGCATGCGTGCTGCGCGCTGCATGGCGCGGATGTGGGCGCGGGCGCTGATCTGGCCTGCGCGGCGCATGATGGCGAGTTCGTGCGCATCCTTGATCAGGCGCATTTCATCGAGCAGGGTGCACACATCGCCCTGTGCAGCCGGGCACAGCGCCCCGGCGCGGGTGCGGGCACGGACTTTCTGCAGCCAGCCTTCGACACGGGCGGCCAGACCTTCGTGCGTGGCAAACGGCCACCAGACTTTGTCCTGGTTCTCCAGCAGGCGTGGCAGGCGGGTGTCGATGTCATCGACCGAGAACGCTGCGTCCATGCCCAGCGTGGACACGGCTGCCTCGGGGCCAAGGCGGTAGCCGTCCCAGATTTCGCGTTCCAGATCCTTGGGCTGGCAAAACAGCGTGCTGCTGCCATCGGCCTTGAGTACCAGGCAGGCATTGGGCTCGCTGAAGCCCGTCAGGTAGTAGAAGTAGCTGTCGTGGCGGTACAGATAGCTGTTGTCGCGGTTGCGGCCACGCTCAGGGGCGGTCGGGATGATGGCAATGCCGCCTTCGCCCAGCTGGGCGGCCAGGCGTGCGCGGCGTTGTGCGTAAACAGAGGTCATACAGGCATCGTATTGCGCAGTGCCATGCACTGCGTGGTTCTACAAAAGATGAGCAGCTAGCGCTTGATTTTCAAAGGATTGCAAGTTTTTTTACTTGAAAGTCCTTGAAATACGAGCGCTAGATGCTCTTGTTTTTTAAGAGTTCTGTGTCGCGCTTTGGTTCAATGCAGCCAGGCGCTCGGGCGTGCCCACATCGGTCCAGCGGCCGGTGTAGAGGCTGGCTGCGCAGCGCCCGGTATCCATGGCCCGGCGCAGCAGCGGGGCCAGCGGCTCGGCCACGCCGTCTGGGTTGCCTGCGGCCATGCCGCAAAACGGTGGGCGGAACAAGTCTGCCTTCAGCAGGGCGATCGTGCTGTAGGTCAAGCGCGGACGTGCGTCGCGTGCCACATCGCCCGGTGGCAGGTGGATGGCGCGGCCTGTGTGGCTGTCTGGCGCATCGGGGGCAAAGCCAAAGTCCCCCTTGAGGTTGTGCGCCGGGTTGGGCACGAGCCAGATGTGGGCCAGGTCGTCCGACTGCGCAAAGCGCTGCGCCAGCTGTGCATCAAACACAAAGTCAGGTGCAAACACATCACCCGCTGCCAGCCAGAATGCCTCGCCCAGCAGCGGCAGTGCGCGGGCAATGCCGCCAGCGGTTTCCAGCGCATGGCCAAAGTCATGCTGCTCATGCGAATACTGCAGCTGCATGCCCTGTGCGGGCCAGATGTCATCTAGGTGTGCGGGAATCTGCGCGCCCAGCCAGGCGGTATTCACCACCACATCACGCACGCCATCACGCAGCAGGGCGGCCATGTGCCAGTCCAGCAGCGCACGGCCCTGCACCTGCAGCAGGGGTTTGGGGGTGGTGTCGGTCAGCGGGCGCATGCGTTCGCCGCGCCCGGCAGCCAGCAACATGGCGGGAAGGTTCAAAGAGGTCATGGCAGAAAATTTCTTAACGCGTTCACGCACGCGCTGCAAGCCACACTTTAGGCCATGCGGGGGCTATGTAATCACATGGAAACCTGCGCCATGCCACACCGGTAAAATCCCTTGCATCATTTGACACATTCCATTCGGAACCATCCCCCCCATGGCAAACACCCCAATGATGGCCAACGCAATCCGTGCCTTGGCCATGGACGCAGTGCAACAAGCAAACTCCGGCCACCCTGGCGCCCCCATGGGCATGGCCGACATGGCAGTGGCTCTGTGGAACCGCCACCTGCAGCACAACCCTGCCAACCCCCACTGGGCCAACCGCGACCGTTTCATTCTGTCCAACGGCCACGGCTCCATGCTGATCTATGCGCTGCTGCATCTGACCGGCTACGACCTGCCCATGGATGAGATCAAGAACTTCCGTCAGCTGCACAGCAAGACCGCTGGCCACCCCGAAGTGGGTGTGACACCCGGCGTGGAAACCACAACGGGCCCTCTGGGTCAGGGCATCACCAATGCCGTGGGCTTTGCACTGGCTGAAAAGCTGCTGGCGGCTGAATTCAACCAGCCCAAGCACGCCATCGTGGACCACTACACCTATGTGTTCATGGGTGACGGCTGCCTGATGGAAGGCATCTCGCACGAAGCCGCTTCGCTGGCAGGTGCCTGGAAGCTCAACAAGCTGATCGCCCTGTGGGACGACAACGAGATCTCCATCGACGGCAAGGTCACACCCTGGTTTGCTGACAACACGCCCGCACGCTTTGAGGCCTATGGCTGGAACGTGATCCGTGGTGTAGATGGTCACAATGTGGACGCGGTGGATGCGGCAATTGCCCAGGCCAAGAAGAGCAAGGACAAGCCCACACTGATCTGCTGCAAGACACACATTGGCAAGGGTTCTCCCAACCGCGCCAACACTTCCAAGGCCCACGGCGAGCCTCTGGGTGCGGAAGAAATCGCACTGACCCGCGCGGCACTGGGCTGGGAACACGCTCCCTTTGAAATCCCTGCGGAAGTCTATGCAGGCTGGGATGCCAAGGCTGCTGGCAAGAAGGCAGAAGCTGCCTGGAACAAGAAGTTCGCTGCCTACGAAAAGGCTTTCCCCGAGCTGGCCGCTGAATTCAAGCGCCGCATGGCCGGTGACCTGCCTGCCAACTTCCTGGAAGTGGCTGCCAAGATCGCATCTGACGCACACGACACCGCCGCCACCGTGGCCAGCCGCAAGGCCAGCCAGCTGGCGCTGGAAGGCCTGACCGCTGCCCTGCCCGAACTGCTGGGCGGCTCGGCGGACCTGACAGGCTCCAACCTGACCAATACCAAGTCCACCCCCGCTTTCCGCGTGGATGACAAGGGCAATGTGGTCAAGACCGAAGACGGCAAGATCGGCCGCCACATCAACTACGGTGTGCGCGAATTCGGCATGGCCGCCATCATGAACGGCGTGGCGCTGCATGGCGGCTACATCCCCTACGGCGGCACCTTCATGACCTTCTCGGACTACAGCCGCAATGCCATCCGCATGGCTGCGCTGATGAAGCAGCGCGTGATCCATGTGTTCACGCACGACTCCATCGGCCTGGGTGAAGACGGTCCTACCCACCAGTCCATCGAGCATGCCGCTTCCCTGCGTCTGATCCCTGGTCTGGACGTCTGGCGTCCCGCTGACACCACGGAAACTGCCGTGGCATGGACGGTGGCCCTGAGCCACAAGAACAAGCCTACCGCCCTGCTGCTGAGCCGCCAGAACCTGGCCTACTCGCCCAAGTCTGAAGAGGCACTGGACCACATCGCCAACGGTGCCTACGTGCTGTCTGAGCCTGCCGATGTGGGCATCAAGGGCAAGCCACAGGCCGTGATCATTGCCACCGGCTCTGAAGTGCAGCTGGCACTGGCCGCGCAGAAGATGCTGGCCGAGCAGAAGATTGGCGTGCGCGTGGTCTCCATGCCCAGCACCACCACCTTCGACAAGCAGGACGTGGCATACAAGACCAGCGTGCTGCCCGCCGGCATCCCCCGCATCGCGGTGGAAATGGGCGTGACCGACTTCTGGTGGAAGTACGGCTGCGCTGCCGTGGTCGGTATCGACACCTACGGTGAATCGGCTCCCGCTGCTGTGCTGTTCAAGCACTTTGGCTTCACGGCAGAGAACGTGACAGCCACCGTGATCGAAGCCATCCAGCGCAACCAATAACGATGCTTGCAACACCCGCCCTGGCCTTGGCCCCGGTGGGTGTTTTCCGTACAGTCACAGCGTTTTTCTGTTTTCACTATCCATAGACGAGGCAACTATGACTATCAAGGTTGGTATCAACGGCTTTGGCCGTATTGGCCGCAACGTGCTGCGCTCCGCCGTGCAGAACTTTTCGGACATCGAAATCGTGGGCATCAACGACCTGCTTGAGCCTGACTATCTGGCCTACATGCTGAAGTACGACAGCGTGCACGGCCGTTTTGACGGTGAAGTTTCGGTCGAGGGCAACACCCTGATCGTGAACGGCAAGAAGATCCGTCTGACCCAGGAGCGCGACCCTGCCAACCTGAAGTGGAACGAAGTGGGCGCGGAAGTGGTGATCGAATCCACCGGCCTGTTCCTGACCGACGAAACCGCCCGCAAGCACATCGCTGCTGGCGCCAAGAAGGTCATCATGTCTGCGCCCTCCAAGGACGCTACCCCCATGTTTGTGTTCGGCGTGAACCACCAGACCTATGCGGGTCAGGACGTGGTCTCCAACGCTTCGTGCACCACCAACTGCCTGGCTCCCGTGGCCAAGGTGCTGAACGACAAGTGGGGCATCAAGCGCGGTCTGATGACGACTGTGCACGCTGCTACGGCGACACAGAAGACCGTGGACGGCCCATCGAACAAAGACTGGCGCGGCGGCCGCGGCATTCTGGAAAACATCATTCCTTCCAGCACTGGCGCTGCCAAGGCTGTGGGCGTGGTGATTCCTGAGCTGAACAAGAAGCTGACCGGCATGTCCTTCCGCGTGCCTACGTCTGACGTGTCCGTGGTCGACCTGACTGTGGAGCTGAACACCGAAGCTTCTTATGAAGACATCTGCGCTGAAATGAAGGCACAGTCCCAAGGCGCTCTGAAGGGCGTGCTGGGTTACACCGAAGACAAGGTGGTGGCTACCGACTTCCGTGGCGAAACCTGCACTTCCGTGTTTGACGCCGAAGCAGGTATCGCACTGGACAAGACCTTTGTGAAGGTCGTGGCCTGGTACGACAACGAGTGGGGCTACTCCAACAAGTGCCTGGAAATGGTGCGCGTGGTCGCTGGCAAGTAATTCCAAATTACTAGCCAAATATGCCGCTAGCGCTTATTCTGTAAGCGCTGGCAGCTATCAAAAAAATCCAAGTCCTCAGGACTTGGCTTTTTGTGTTTCTGGGGGGCTTCAGCCCAGCACTTCAATGCGGCCTTCGTCCACGTAGAACAGAAATTCCTCACGCGCCAGTGTGACAGTGACCGGCTGGCCATCGCTGTGCCAGGACACGACCATGCTGGCCAGGGCCGTGTCTACATGCACTTTCTGACCCTGCGGGATGTCATGCAGCATGCCATCGCCTACGCGGTGCTGCACTTTGCCGCTGATGCGGGCATGAAATTGCAGGGGCAAGGCAGCGGTGGTGGCGGTGGCAGCAGTCAGGCAGCTTGTCATGTGCTTGTCTCCAAAACGTATGGCCAAACGATAAGTGGCGCCACGGATGGCACCGGCAGGAAAACTGCACTGCACCAAAATGAATCGATGCCGCACAGCGTATTCGCACTAAATCGGTGCGAATATAGAGAAAAAACAACCAGGTTATGAGTTTTATTTATACGTATGCTCATAAAGTAGGCAGAAACCATGGTTTTCTGCCCAATAAAAGTGCAGATGACATAGGTATGCACAAAATGAGTGCGACCCATGCAGGAAAGATTTCATAATCCATGCATAAGGTCCTGCACCACTGCGCATAGTTTGGCATGGTCGCTCGTGGATGTGGGATGTCATTACATATGCATGGAGCAGTTTGACGCCGCCTGCGGGCGGCGTTTGCACGTGCATGGAGCCCGATTTTTTATTGCATTGGAGAGTGGTCGTCATGCGTCAAGAAAGCGACTTTCTGGGTCCCAAGGACATTCCCGACAACGCCTACTGGGGCGTGCATTCGGCACGTGCTGTGGAAAATTTCCCCATCACGGGCCAGACCGTGGCGCAAATGCCTGCGCTGATTCGCGGCTTTGCCTATGTGAAGAAGGCGGCTGCTGCCGCCAACCTGGCCATGGGCGCCATCAATGAGCAGCAGGCCCAGGCCATTGCCAAGGCCTGCGATCTGCTGATCGCTGGCAAGCACCATGACCAGTTTGTGGTGGACGTGATTCAGGGCGGCGCTGGCACCTCGACCAATATGAACGCCAACGAGGTCATTGCCAACCTGGCGCTGGAAACGCTGGGCCTGGAAAAGGGCCGCTACGACGTGATTCACCCCAATGACCACGTCAATGCCTCGCAGTCGACCAACGACTCCTACCCCACTTCGGTGAAGCTGGCGACCTACTTTGAAGTGCAGAACCTGCTGGCCGCACTGGCTTCGCTGCGCGGTGCCTTCCAGGCCAAGGCTGAAGAGTTCAAGGATATCCTGAAGATTGGCCGTACCCAGCTGCAGGACGCCGTGCCTATGACACTGGGCCAGGAGTTCAACTCCTTTGTGTCCATGATTGCCGCTGACGAGCAGCGCCTGCGTGAGTCGGCTGCCTTGCTGTGCGAAATCAACATGGGCGGCACCGCCATCGGTACCGGCATCAACGCTCCTGTGGGCTATGCCGACGTGGTGACCACCAAGCTGGCTGAGTTCTCTGGCGTGCCTGTGTTCAAGTCCAAGGACATGATTGCTGGCACGGCCGACACTGGCGTGTTTGCAGACATCTCCGGCATCCTCAAGCGCATCGCCGTGAAGCTGTCCAAGATCAGCAACGATCTGCGTCTGCTGTCTTCCGGCCCTCAGGCTGGCGTGGGCGACATCAAGCTGCCCGCCCGCCAGGCAGGTTCTTCCATCATGCCCGGCAAGGTCAACCCCGTGATCCCCGAGGTGATGAACCAGGTGTGCTTTGAAGTGATCGGCAACGACGCTGCCATCACCATGGCTGTGGAAGCCGGTCAGCTGCAGCTGAACGCGTTTGAGCCCCTGATGGGCTGGGCGCTGCACCAGAGCCTGACCCACCTGGCAGCCGCCTGCAAGACCCTGCAGGTGAACTGTGTGGAAGGCATTGTGGCCAACACCGAATTGCTGGATGCCCGCATCCATGAGTCCGTGACCCTGGTGACCGCACTGAACCCCCTGATCGGCTACGAAAAGGCGGCCAAGATTGCCAAGACGGCGATTGCGACCGGCAAGCCTATCGCTGTGGTGGCTGAAGAGCTGGGCATCATGAGCCAGGCTCAGATGAAGGCTCTGCTGGTGGCTGACAAGCTAACCACGCCCGGTGCACTGACTGCTGAAGCCGTCTAAGCGATAACGCTTCGTAGCGCCTAAAACAAAAGCCATGACCGCAAGGTCATGGCTTTTTTGTTGTGAACTGGTCGGCAAGACCAGAGGAGCAGTGCGAGGCTTAGCCTTCTGTGCCGGTGGCCGCGTCATCGACCCCGCGCACGCTTTCGCGAATGTTCTTGTCACGCACCTTGTCGAGGTCAGACTCTACGGCGCGGCGCAACTTTTCGATGGCGGCATGGAAGGCGTCGTGCAGCTTTTCGGCTTCTGCATTGACGGCTACAGGCGGGCGACCGTTGGCACGGGTTTCCAGCACGCATTTCTTGCCGGGGGCGCCATTGACCTTCATGGCATCCACGCCCGTGAAAAAGACCTCTACCCGCACCACGTATTCCTTGAGGCGGGCCAGCTTGCTGTTGACCTCTTCGCGAGTCCATTGTTCCAGCGATTCGCCGCCCTGGATGGTTGCGTCGGTATGGACTTGTACTTGCATGCATATCTCCTTATCGCCAAAGCCGCACCAGAAGGTGCAGCGGTTGCGCTGGATGACCAGCGAAATCGTTCACGCGATGGCTGCAAGCGCAGTCTCGGTGTGTGGTTTTCTACAGTGTGGGACTTCTTTGGGCCATTTCAAGTTCGAGCTTGAAAGTTACTTGATATTGGTCAAACCTCCAATCAGCCAAAACGCTTCCTGCGTGTGGGCTGCAGACAGACATGCAGCGCAAGTACCAGCACATGGAGGGCTTTGTTGGCAGATGCTCACCGCTAAAACCGTATGGCTGCAGTTCCTACATGACAGGGCGGCAGGCTGAGGTTACAACTAGGGCGTGTTCACATCAACATTGGGTTCGCTGCCCCTGATTATGGAGATCACAAATGGGGTTGAAGGCTTGGGGCGGTCTGCGTTGTTGCGGCGGCTTGCAAGGCGCTCGGCATTGCTGCGCCACCGCGCCTAGCATCCCATCCCCAAGCCTTCAACGCGAATCTCAAGCTTTATGTGAACACGCCCTAGCACCTCCACCTCGCCTGCCCATGTCCCTGCCCGCCGCTCGCCGCCTCAAGATCGGTCTGTCCGCCTGTTTTTCGCATGCAGACCCCAGCCGCCCGCTGTTTACAGGCAAGACCCTGCAATACGTGGAGCAGTCCATCGCGCACTGGATCATGTCCAGTGGCGCCATGGTGGTCATGATTCCCTGCCCCATGGGCGAAACTGCCAAGGGCGACGTCACGCTGGCCCACTATGCAGACTGGCTGGACGGTGTGGTCATGCACGGTGGTGCAGACGTGTGGCCCGGCAGCTATGGCGAGGAGCCGCTGCGCCCGGAATGGCTGGGCGACCGCGTGCGCGATCTGTACGACCTGGCCGTGGTCGAGGCCTTCAGCCAGGCGGGAAAGCCCATCTTTGGCGTGTGCCGCGGGCTGCAACTCATCAACGTGGCCTTTGGCGGCACGCTCTACCAGGATATCCTGACCCAGGTGCCCGGTGCGCAGGTGCACCGCAATGCCGATGCCTATGACCGCCACCAGCATGACATCCACATCGTGCCCGGCTCGCGCTTGGCGCAGCTCTACCCCAACACCTACGTGGCGCGGGTGAACAGCATTCACCACCAGGGCATCAAGCAGGTAGCACCGGGCTTTGTGGTAGAGGCCTGGAGCATTCCCGACCATATTCCCGAAGCCATCTGCCGCCATGAACCAGGCAAGAGCTATATCGCGGCCACGCAGTGGCACCCGGAATTCCACAACCCGGACAGCCCCATCATCGACAGCAGTGTGCTGCTGGGCGACTTTCTCACGGCCTGCACCCATGCCAAGTACCGCCCTGCAGACAGCCACAGCCCCTTCCAGATTCGCGACCGCGCGGCACGCATGCTGCGCCGGGCTTTGTTGCGTAGAAGATAAAAACAGAAGCGGTCAGTGCAGAAAAACAAAGGGTTTCAGATAGAAAACTATCTGAAACCCTTTTTATTCAAGCGCAAAAAGCTACTAAAACAGAAGTGGCAGGGCGTTTTACCGTGGCTGCAGATACGCCTGCAGATAGCGTCCCGTATGGCTTTCAGGGTGGGCCGCCACCTGCTCGGGTGTGCCCACGGCAACCACCTGGCCGCCGCCTGCACCGCCTTCGGGGCCCATGTCGATGACCCAGTCGGCAGTCTTGATCACGTCCAGGTTGTGCTCAATCACCACGATGGTGTTGCCCGCATCGCGCAGCTGGTGCAGCACTTTGAGCAGCAGCTGCACATCGGCAAAGTGCAGGCCGGTGGTGGGCTCATCGAGGATGTAGAGCGTGCGGCCCGTGTCGCGCTTGGACAGCTCCTGTGCGAGCTTGACGCGCTGCGCCTCGCCGCCTGAGAGCGTGGTCGCGCTCTGGCCCAGGCGGATATAGCCCAGGCCCACGTTCATCAGCGTCTGCAGCTTGCGGTGGATGCTGGGCACGTCCTTGAAGAAGGCGTGGGCGTCTTCCACCGTCATCTCCAGCACATCGGCAATATTCCTGCCCTTCCACTGCACCTGCAGCGTCTCGCGGTTGTAGCGCTTGCCGTGGCAGATGTCGCAGGGCACATACACGTCCGGCAGAAAGTGCATTTCCACCTTGATCAGGCCATCGCCCTGACAGGCCTCGCAGCGCCCGCCGGAGACGTTGAAGCTGAAGCGCCCGGGGCCGTAGCCGCGCTCCCGCGCCGTATTGGTTTCGGCAAACAGATCGCGAATCGGTGTAAACAGCCCGGTGTAGGTGGCCGGGTTACTGCGCGGTGTGCGGCCAATGGGCGACTGGTCCACATTGATGACCTTGTCGAAATACTCCAGCCCTTCCAGTGCCTGGTGGGGTGCAGGCTCCGTGCCTGCACGGTGCAGCTGGCGCGCGACCTCGGCATACAGGGTGTCATTGACCAGGGTGGATTTGCCCGAGCCTGACACCCCCGTCACGCAGGTGAACAGTCCCACGGGAAAGTCCACGGTCACATCACGCAGGTTGTGGCCGCTGGCCCCCACTACGCGCAGGGCCTGCAGGGCGTGGTGCTGGCTGGCGGCCTCGCTGCCGCGAATGCTGGGAAAGCCGCTGGCAGGCTGTGCGGCGGCATCGTCCTGCTTGACTGGTATCCACGGCGTGCGCTGGCGCGGCACGGCAATGGCCTTGGTGCCGCTCAGATACTGGCCGGTGGGTGAGTTCGGGTTGGCCTTGACCTGCTCGAACGTGCCCTGGGCCATGACCTGGCCGCCATGCACGCCAGCGCCCGGCCCCATATCGATGATGTGGTCGGCCGCACGCATCATGTCTTCGTCGTGCTCGACCACGATGACGCTGTTGCCAATGTCCCGCAGGTGCTCCAGCGTGGCAATCAGGCGGTCGTTGTCGCGCTGGTGCAGGCCAATGCTGGGCTCGTCCAGCACATACATCACGCCCGTCAGGCCGCTGCCAATCTGGCTGGCCAGGCGAATGCGCTGGGCCTCGCCGCCTGAGAGCGTGTCAGCACTGCGGTCCAGGCTCAGATAGCTCAGGCCCACGTCCAGCAAGAAGCGCAGGCGTGCAGCAATCTCGCGCACCACTTTCTCGGCAATGTCGGCCTTGCTGCCCTGCAGCTGCAGGCTGCGGAACCACTGGTGGGCTTCGGTCAGCGTGGCGCGGTTGACCTCATAGATGGCGCGGGCCTGGTCGCCATCACCCACACGCACAAAGCGCGCTTCGCGGCGCAGGCGCGTGCCCTGGCAGTCGGGGCAGGTGCGTATGCTGCGCAGGCGTGACAGGTCGTCGCGCACGATCTGCGAATCGGTCTCGCGCAGGCGGCGCATCATGTTGGGGATGACGCCTTCAAACACATGCTCGACCACGGTGGTCTTGCCATCGCTGTCGTAGGCAAACGGAATTTTTTCCTCGCCGGAGCCCCAAAGCACTACTTTCTGCACATCGGCGGGCCAGGCTTCAAAAGCAGCGTTCACATCCTGCCCGTAATGGTGGGCAATGCTTTGCAGCAGGCTGAAGTAGGTGGGGTTGCGGCTGTCCCAGCCGTGGATGGCGCCATTGGCCACGCTCACAGACGGGAAGGGCACGACCTTGTCCGGGTCAAAGTCTTCGCTCAGGCCCAGACCATCACAGGTGGGGCAGGCCCCCATGGGCGAGTTGAAGGAGAACAGGCGTGGCTCCAGCTCTTCCAGCGAGTAGGTGCACAGTGGGCAGGCAAAGCGGCTGCTGAAGATGTGCTCCTGGCCAGAATCCATGTCCACTGCCAGCACGCGGCCGCTGGAGGCATCACCACCAATGCGCAGTGCGGCCTCAATGCTCTCGGCCAGGCGCTGCTGCAGATCGGCACGCACCTTGATGCGGTCAATCACCACGTCCACATCGTGCTTGCTGTTTTTGTCCAGCGGCTGCAGATCGGCCGCCTCCACCACCTTGCCATCAATGCGAAAGCGGATATAGCCCTGGGCCTGCATCTGCACAAACAGCTCGGCAAAGTCGCCCTTGCGGCTGCGTGCCATGGGGGCCAGCAGCATGAGTTTGGTGCCCTCGGGCAAGGCAAGCATGGCATCGACCATCTGGCTGATGGTCTGGGCCTGCAGGGGCAGACCGTGCTCGGGGCAGTAGGGCGTGCCTGCGCGCGCAAACAGCAGGCGCAGGTAGTCGTTGATTTCTGTGACCGTACCCACCGTGGAGCGCGGGTTGTGGCTGGCGGCCTTTTGCTCAATCGCAATGGCGGGCGACAGGCCTTCGATCAAATCCACATCGGGTTTGTCGAGCTGCCCCAGAAACTGCCGCGCATAGGCCGAGAGGCTTTCCACATAGCGGCGCTGACCCTCGGCGTACAGGGTGTCAAACGCCAGGCTGGACTTGCCCGAGCCGGACAGCCCCGTCACCACCACCAGCTGGTTGCGCGGGATGTCCAGATCAATGTTCTTGAGGTTGTGCGTACGCGCACCGCGGATGCTGATGTGGGTGTGGCCCATGGCATGGCCCAGATAGCGGCCGGCGTCCTCAGGCAATTTTGGTGTCAAAGCGTCAGTCACAGCGGTGCAGTCGTGGCAAAGGTAAACCAGCCATCATAGAGATTTGCACCTGTGCGCGTGTAGCAGGCTTGGTACGAATCGCAGACAATAAGGATTTGCGCAGCGCGTATTTTTCGCACTGCCTGAGTCTTGCTAGCCAAGGCCTGCGCCGCTGAGCACAGCGGTTTTTTATGCCGCCCAACCCTGGTTTTGTCGCGTGTCCCAGTCTCAGTTTGCTTCTTCCTCCCCTGATGCCCCAGCCGCCGTTGCGGGCAAGATGACCGCGCAGGAGCGCCGCTCCAGCGCCAGCCTGGCCCTGATTTTTGCGCTGCGCATGCTGGGCCTGTTTCTGGTGCTGCCCGTGTTTGCGCTGGAAGCCGCCAAATACCCCGGTGGTGACAACCCCGCCATGGTGGGCTTTGCCATGGGCCTGTATGGGCTGACGCAGGCCGTGTTCCAGCTGCCGCTGGGCCTGGCCTCTGACCGCTGGGGGCGCAAACGCATCATCGTGGCCGGGCTGGCCGTGTTTGCACTGGGCAGTCTGGTGGCTGCACTGGCGGACTCGCTCACCGGACTGATGCTGGGCCGCGCCCTGCAGGGTGCAGGTGCCGTGTCGGCGGCTGTGACGGCGCTGATGGCCGATATGACCCGCGACAGCGTACGCACCAAGGCCATGGCCATGGTGGGCGGCTCCATCGGCCTGATGTTTGCGCTGGCCCTGGTGCTCAGCCCCGTGCTGGCGGCCTGGGGTGGTTTGTCTGGCATTTTTGGCCTGACCTTTGCGCTGGCACTGGCTGGCATTGCCGTGGTGCTGTGGGTCGTGCCTGCGGAGCCTGAACACCACGCAGAGGCCCCGCGTGGCAGCGCTCGCGAGCTGCTGGGCCATGGCGATCTGCTGCGCCTGAACGCCGGTGTCTTCATCCTCCACACCGTGCAGATGTCCATGTGGGTGGCCGTGCCCGCCATGCTGGTGGCGGCTGGTCTGGCCAAGGATGTGCACTGGAAGCTCTATCTGCCTGCCGTGGTGCTGTCCTTCGTCGCCATGGGGGCCTTGTTTGCCATGGAGCGCCGTGGCCGCCTGCGTGCCGCGCTGCTGGGCTCCATCGCCCTGGTGCTGGTCGTGCAGGCAGTGCTGGGCGTGATGGCCGAGGCAGCCGCAGCCCCCTCGCTGGCTGTCATGGGGGTGCTGATGTTTGTGTTCTTTGTTGGCTTTAACGCGCTGGAGGCCACGCAGCCCAGTCTGGTCTCGCGCATGGCGCCCGCCCATCTGCGCGGTGCAGCACTGGGGGCCTACAACACGCTGCAGTCGCTGGGCCTGTTTGCCGGTGGTTTTCTGGGCGGTGTGCTGGCCAAGCTGGGCGGTGCGCCTGTGCTGTTTGCCGCTACCACGGCGCTGATGCTGCTGTGGCTCATCATCACCTGGCCGCTCCAACCCATAGGGCGCTATGACGCTAAAAAATAAATAGCTTGCGGCGCAATATTGACAAGGGGTTCAGGCTTGAATGGCTCTGAACCCCTTGTTTTACGAGCGCAAGAAGCTATGTTTTTTGAATATCCGTAGCCGTTGGGCAACTTCTTTTCCCCAAGGGAAGCTACGGGCGTGCAGGCACTCACAACATGCGCTAAGCTGCGCTCCTGCAGTCATTCCGGGGGGTGCTGCAATCACTATCTGGCACGGGAACTCCCCCATCAACGCCCGTGCTACCACTGAACCAAAGGTATTCACCATGGCATCTGTCAACAAAGTCATTCTCGTCGGCAACCTGGGGCGCGACCCCGAAATGCGCACCTTCCCCAGCGGAGATCAGGTTGCCAACGTCACCATCGCCACGACCGACCGCTGGCGCGACAAGAACACCGGCGAAAACAAGGAAGCCACCGAGTGGCACCGCGTGGTGTTCAACGGCCGTCTGGCTGAAATCGTGGGCCAGTACCTGCGCAAGGGCAGCCAGGTCTACGTAGAAGGCAGCCTGCGTACCCGCAAGTGGACGGACCAGCAAGGCATCGAGCGCTACAGCACCGAAATCCGCGCCGACAGCATGCAGATGCTCGGCGGCCGCCAGGGTGGCGGCATGGGCGGCCAGAACCAGGGCTATGGCGATGACGCAGGCTATGGCGACAACGGCGGTTATGCAGCACCTGCATCCCGCCGCCCCGCAGCGCCTGCTCCCCGCCCTGCAGCACCCCAGCAGCAGGCCCCTGCCGCCGCACCAGCGCCCATGGCACCTCCTCCCCAGCGTGCAGCATCTGGCTTTGACGACATGGATGACGACATCCCGTTCTAAGGCCTGATTCCGTACGGATTCATACATAAAAAGCCTCTCAGGTGTTGCGCCTGAGAGGCTTTGTTTTTGGGGCGCTGGCGGCAAGTGGCTAGACCGCTGCTGGCGTTCCTGCCAACCACTGCGTCAGATGCTGCTGTACCCATTGCGTGCGTAAAAACTCCTGCTCCAGCCTGCCACAGCCTTGCTGGCCCAGCCATTGGGCCAACTCCTGCTCGTGCGGCAGCAGGTCATGCCAGTGCGCATCCAGCGTGGTGGGGACAGGCTCTGGCACGGCGTGCTGGGCGTGGGCCTCAAAGCTGGGGCGGTCCATCATCAAGGCCTGCAGATGGGGCAGGTGGCGGCGTGCCGTGGCCAGCATCTGCAGGCCCCAGCTGTCCATATCGCCCCAGTAGGCCACGTGGCGTTCCTGCAGCCAGGGGGCGTTGAGCCATTCCAGATCCAGACCCGCACCGAGTACGGCCACGGTGTCTGGCAGGGTGATGTTGAGGTGGTGAGCGCATTGTTCGTTTTCCACCAGCAGCACCCGCTGGCCGGGCAGTGGGGTGTGCCGCAGCTCCTGCGTGCTCAGCCGCAGGCGTCCAAAGGGCAGCAGGCCCGGGGCCAGGGGCAGTACCAGCAGCCAGTGGTCGGCCTCTTCGCTCGCACCCAGAAATGCCGCCAGGCCTTCGCGGCTGGCGGCACCGTCAAAGCGCTCATCCAGCAAGGCTTTGAGCAGGGCGGCGTGGCGCTCAAAAAACTTGCTGTCATTGCCTTGCAGGGCCAGCGCGCGCAGGGGCTTGCCCTGGGCGCATTGCGGCTGCAGTTCCATGGCGATGCGGGCGGCGGTGACGACGGCCTCTACCGGCGTATCGCGCCACAGGGCCAGGCGGCGTACCAGCAGGCGGTGAAAGCACGGATCCACCTGGCCCAGCACGGTTTGCAGCGCGCTGTACTCCCGCGCAATGGCTGTGCCGCTGCTGCCACCCAGCTGGCGCACGGCCTGCAGGTATTGCGAAGGCTTGGCCAGCTCCCAGTGGGTGGGAATGCGCAGGGCCGCGCTGGCGCCGCGAAAGCGGTGTTCTGTCCAGAGAACCGTGCCAATGCCGCGGTCCGCCACGCTGTGCCATTGCTGCAAGTGCTGGCGCAAGGCACTGCCGTTTTGCAGAAACACCTGGCTGTCGGGCAGGCCAATGGCCAGGCGCAGCGGCCATGCCCCGGGCGTGCCGGGCAGTAGCTGCTTTTCGCGCCAGTCCTGGCGCTGCCAGCAGCGGGTGAGCCAGTGGGCCAGTTGCTGTGGCGTTTTCATGCGGTCTGCGGTGCGTGGGCCTGGCGCTGCTGCGCACGTGCCTGCAGCTCCTGCCAGCTCAGGCAGGCCAGGCTGGCCTGTGCGCCACGGCGGTGCACCACCACGGCAGAGCGTGTGTGGTCGCGCAGCAGGCGCATTTCCTTGTTGGGCGTGACAAACAGGGCGTGCAGGCCAAACTCGCGCAGCGCCTGAATAATGCGTGCCGCCACGGCCTGCGAGCTTTTGGAGAATGCCTCGTCGAGCACAATGCTGCCAAACAGTGGGCGGTTGCGGCCCGGCGGGCACAGGGCATAGCTCAGCGAGGCGGTGAGCACATAGCTGGCAATGATTTCTTTCTCGCCACCGCTGCCACCTTGTGAGCCTGTGCGCCGCTCCAGTACCTGACCGCTTTCGCGGTCGAGCACTTGCACAGCAAACTGCAGGCGGTAGCGTGCATCCAGCAAGGCTTGCGATGCCTTGTTGCGCCGGTTGCTGGCGTGCTCGCGCAGCAGTTCCACCATGGCACGCAGAGCCTGGTAGTGGCTGCGGCCGCCGTCGTCGCGCAGGCGTTCAGTGCGCAGCTGCGCCATGGCCTTGTTCAGTGCCTGCAGGCTCTGGTGCACCACGGGTTGCGGGTCCAGCTGCAGGTAGCGGCCAGGCTGAAAGTCCACGCGCAGCAAGGTCTGGTTAAGGGCTTCGATGCGGTCCAGAATGTCACTGACCTGGGTTTCGATGCCCTTGAGCAAGGTGCTCACGCCCTGGTCTGAAGCGGCGTTCAGATACTCCTGAAAGTGGGCGCGTTTCTCGGGCAATGCCTCTTCTTCCAGCACCCGCAGTCGGTCCAGAAAATGCGGCAGCGCGGCCAGCTCCTCGCTGTGATCGACCAGTGCCCCCGTGTCTTCCTTGAGCGCCTTGCCCATCTGGCGAATCAGCTCCTTGTGCGTGTCATGAAGGCGGCGGTTTTCCTGCTCCAGGCGTTCCTGTATCTTGCCCAGGGTGTCGCGCTCTTGTGCATGCAGCTGCTCGTGTTGCAGCTGGGGCAGTCGCCCTTTGGGCAGCAGCTGCACCAGACCTGTATCCAGCGTGGACGCGGGCGTTTCGGCCACCCGCTGGGCGAACTGGTCACGCTGCTGCAGGGCCTGTTCGTGAATGGCGGTTTGCCGCTGCCTGTGTTGCTCCAGCTGGCGCAGCGTCTGGTCGGCGGCCTGGGTCTGCGCTTTGGCAGCTTCCCAGCGCTGCTGGGCCTGGGTGGCGTCGGATTGTGGGTCGAGCAGGGCATCGAGCTGGTCCTGCAGCCGCTGGATCTCGGCCTGTGGGCCGGCCACATCGATGAGTTCGTAGCGCAGCTCCTGTAAGCGCTCCCACAGGATGCGCTGCGCACGCAAGTGGCTCAGTGCCTGCTGGGCCTGGCGTTTGTTGGCATCGAGCTGCTTCCATGCCTGCTCGGCCTGTGCGATCTGTGCGCTGAGCTGGGCCAGCCGGTCGCGGTTGTCAAAGCCCGTCATCCAGTCCTGGTCCAGGCGTTTCTGGTCCTGCTTGTCAAAGTGCTGGGCTTTGCCAGACATCAGGCCCTGCTGCGTCATGGCATGCGGGGTGTGGGCCAGGGTTTGCACATCGTTTACGCAGTGGCGGTCCAGCCCGGCCAGCAGCTGGCGCAGTGCGGCGCTGTGGGCATGGGGCTTGAGGTTGAGTTTGCGGGCAAAGCCATCGTCCCAGAAGTCCACGGGCTCACTCTCTCGCGCTTCCAGCAGGCGCACATGCAGGCGGTTGTGGCGCTGGTTGACCCAGTCCAGCGTACGCTGCATCAGGGCAGGGGCCACCAGCACGCGCAGGCGGTGGTTGCCCAGAGCACGCTCGATGGCGCCGCGCCAGGCGTGGTGGGCAGCGGGCACTTCCACCAGCTCGGCCACAAAGGGCAGATCTTCCGGTGGGCATTGCAGGTGCTGGGCCAGATCGGCGCGGAACTGCTGAAAGTTGGCAGGCACGTTGGAATGCGGCCGCGCACGCACTTCCTGCAATTCCTGCTGCCATTGCTGCAGCTGGGCATGGGCATTGCGCTCGGCCGTGACAGCGGTTTCTGCGGCCTCTTGCAGTGCGGTTTCCTGCGCAGCGAGCTGCTCCAGTGCCGTGCGTGCCTGGGCCTGCTGCGCAGCCAGCACGCTGGCATTCATGGCTTGGCGGCGGGGCACGCTCAGTGCCAGATTGCGGGCCAGCTGGAGGTAGTCGAGCAAGGCTTTTTCGCGCTGCTGCAGGATGCCTTTTTGCGTGGCAATGCTGTTGCGCAGCATTTCAATATTGCTGCCGCCTGCTTGCAGGTAGTGGGCCAAGGCGTCTTGCTCATGCTGCCGTGCCTGCTGCAAGGCGTCGTTGGCGGTGTGGCATTGGCCCTGCAGCACCTGCAGTTCGCGCAGCAGTTCCTGGCAGCGAGCTTCCCACAGCTGCAGGCCTTGCGTGGCGAACCAGGCGGGCAGGGCAACTTTCAGGCGCTGAAGCTGATCGACCAGCTCCGTCTGTTTGCGCGCCTGCTGTTCCAGGTCGCGCAGGGGCAGCAGGGACAGGTACTGGCGGTTAGCCACTTCCAGGTCGGCATGGATGGAGGCAAGCTGGTCAAAGCTGGCCACCACTTGCAGGGCATCGTCAAACGCGGCGTGGTCGTCCAGCACCAGCTCCCGAAAAATCTCGTCAATGCTGTTGAGCTGCTTCAGGCCTGCGGCGCGGTTGAGCAGGGTAAAAGCATTCGGGCCTACTTCAAAGAAGCGCTGCAGCCGGGCCAGATAGGCCTTTTTGCTGGAAAAGCTCTGCAGCCCTTCGGTGTTTTTTTCCAGCTGCGTCAGGGCACGCGCACCGCCACGGTGGTGGGCCTCGAGCCACAGATCCAAGTGGTGGTCAGCGCCTTGCGCAAAAAACCAGCGTTTGCCCATGTCGGAGGCGGAGGAGCTGGTGCCATCCAGCCAGAACAGTGCGCCCAGCAGCACGGATTCCTCTCCGCGCACCAGGCGTGCGCCAATGGCCGTGACGGTGCGGCCACTGCGTGTGAGGTGCTGGCTGCCATCACCGCTGTGGCCGGGGCCGGTGGCGCCGCGCACATAGGACACCAGATCGCGGTCGCTTTCATGGCCGCCGGTGGATGCCAGGTTGTAGCGCGGGCTGGCGCACAGCAGTGTCATCAAGGCATCAATCAGCGTGGTCTTGCCGCTGCCTGTGGGGCCGATGATGGCGGTGTTGTCTGCATCCAGCAGTGCCTGGTGGCGGCCTGCAAACGCGCCCC
Source organism: Comamonas kerstersii (assembly GCF_002056725.1). NCBI lineage: Bacteria > Pseudomonadati > Pseudomonadota > Betaproteobacteria > Burkholderiales > Comamonadaceae > Comamonas > Comamonas kerstersii. The sequence continues at coordinate 1,304,304 of NZ_CP020121.1, forward strand.
AGTTGTACAGGTGCAGTTCGCTCAGGTGAAAGCTGGGGGCAGTTTCATTCGTCGTCGGCATGTGCTTCCTCCTGCTGCTTGGGTTGGGTCAGCTTGCGCAGATGCTGGAGCAGTGCCTGCAGGTTCTGCGGATTGGCCAGATGCACGATCATGGGTCGAACCAGCACGCGCTCCTGCGCATCCACTTCTGACACCACGCCATGACTGCGCAGGTGCTCCAGCAGCGTCAGCAGGCGCTTGCGGTCCTGCATCTCGCTGCCGCTGGCGCTCAGGTAGATCTCCAGCTGCGGCAGCAGTTGCTCGACACTGGTGTACACAGGCACGCCAATGCCGCGCTCTTGCTCCTGCTGCAAAAACTCGCGCCGCAAAACCGCCAGCAGCAGGGATTGCTCCAGCGTCAGCCGCTGGCGGCGCACCAGGGGATGCGTCCATTCATCACCCTCGTCCTCATCGGGCTGGTAGCTGGCAGGAATGGCGACATAGGCCAGCCCCCGCGTGTCGTCCAGGCGCAGCTCCAGATCCAGCGGCTCCAGCAGCGTATTGATGCGTGCGGTTTCCGTCAGCATCTGGCGAAACAGCTGGGGCTTGCTTTGCTGCTCCAGCAGGCCATGCTTGAGCAACTCCTGCATGGCGCGGCGCAGGTTGACGGGTGTCGTGTTGCTGGCGGGTGCTGATTCTGGCGCAGAAAGAGCGCTGTCCTGCGCATCGTCTGGCGTGCTGGCCGCCCATTGGTCAAACAGATCGTCAGAGGGAGTGGTGCCCATGGAACTCATCTAAAAATAGCTGCTACCGCTTGTGCTGCAATGTTTTGACGCTGGTTTTTATGCAAAACCAAGATAAATCAAGCGCTAGCAGCTATGATTTTTTATGGATTACTGTGCTTCAAAAGTCTGAACATCGTCAGCGCTCAACTGTACGCGAGGCACGGTAAAACGCCAGGCAGCTTGTCCTTGTGCATCGGTGGTGGTGATATGTTCGCAGCCGTCTGCTGGTGCTATGCCCGCTGCCTGCGCGGCAGTCAGCCATACGGTCAGCGTTTCCAGATCGTGCTCGCCCAGTGGCAGGGCTTGCGCCAGCTCGTGCAGGCTCATGGGGCGCGCGTGCTGCTGCAGCACCTGTAGTGTCTGCGCCAGTAGGGCCTGCTGGTCCAGCCCCTCAAACGCCTGCCAGAACTCATCTTCCATCTGGTCCAGATCGGCATATTGCGTGGTCAGCATCAACTCGGCAGATGTCTGCGCCTGTTCCAGCGATTTGACCCGCAGGCGCTCTATCAGCGGCAGCCCCGCCAGGCTGATGCCAATGGGCGGCAGTGGCGCAGGCTGGCGGCGCACGGCCTGGCGCTGCCAGTCCACCTCCAGGGCCTGCTGCAAGATGTCATTGAGCAGCTGGCCCACGCGCTGGTTTTCGGCGGCCTGGCCGGTCTTCATGAACTGGCTGACCTCACGTTCGCTGCGCGCACGCACTTGCTGCACCACCTTGGCCTCTTTGATGAGCTGGCTTACCAGCAGGCGCAGGCTGCTTTGCTGCAAGTCATCCAGGGCCTGCTGCGCGGCAGGGTGGGCCAGAATGCTGCGGATGCGCTGGCGCATCTCGGACAGTTCGCTCTGGCGGTCCAGCTGCTGCTGGAAGTTCTCAAACACCCGCCCTTCTTGGGTGTTGAGCAAGCTGGCATGGCCTTCGAGCAGCTGATCCATGATTGAGCCCCGGTGATGCTGCGCACTCAAAATGGCCTGGCGCAAGGCACGGTCTGCCTCGCGCCAGGAGTCTTCCACGCGGCGGAAGTCTTCACGCAGGCTGGTGGCCAGTGCATAGACCTCGCGAACGCCTTCCACCGCCTGTTCTTCGCTGAGCACTGGCAATTCACCACGCTGCACCTGCGCCAGCTGTGCCTGCAGCTCTTCTATGTGGCGCTGCAGGTGGGCGGCGCGGTGTTCAGGGTTGGGATCCAGTGCTGCCGCCAGGTGGTCAATTTCACGCTGCACGATCGCCAGGCGCGAAGCGGTGGAGGTCATCCAGCGGTTGTCCAGCTGCTCCAGAAAACGCAGCGCCGTCTTGAGCGCATCGGTCTCAAAAATCTTGCCCTCGCGCTCGGTGATCAAGGCTCGGCGAATCCACTCGCGCAACTCCTTGCGTGCCTGTGCGGCCACATCGGCGGGGTCAATCTCATAGTCAGGCTGGTTGGCATGCGCCGCCAGCATGTCTGCCAGTGCCTGCACGGCATCATCAAAACCCACGCCTTCGCGCTGGTGCTCAAACAGTGCCTCCAGGCAACTGAGCATCAACGGCGCCCTGCGCGAAGCCAGCAGCAGCCAGGCCGGATGCTGCTGCCGGGCCTGAATGTACTTCTGGGTGCGTTGCTGGTTGAGGGAGGGCATGGGGGAGAGAACGTTTGTCGTTGGATGAATTAAATATGCATACTCTTGAGAGATATGCCAGCTGTCTGGGGCGGTACTCGTTGACGGAGTTTAAGCATGCGGTTCAGCGAGAGGGCAGCGATTTTTGAAGACAGGGAGATGGACGAATGGATACAGCAGCATTGCACGCCAAGTTGATGGAGCTACTGCATTTGCCTCGTGAGCAAGCAACAGTGGAATTCAAAGAGAATTTGCAGGACGCGGAAACCATTGGTCAATATCTGTCTGCGCTGGCAAATACCGCTGCTTTGGAGCGTAAGGATCGTGCCTGGATGGTCTGGGGGGTAGCAGACGGTAGCCATCAAATTGTGGGTACGAACTTTGATCCTTACCAAAGCAGATCACGGAATGGACCGCTGCTGGCTCAAAGGACAAATGGGTGATGCCATCCATGCGGTGCTATGCGCTGCAGGCTACAACCTGCGTTGGCTGATGCGGGCAGTGGTGCGCTTGGGCCTCAAAGGCTTTTTTGCACGCTTTTTTATCTCAGCGTTTTTAACTTGGCTGTCAGCAGCGCCAACAGGACAGCGAAAAGCTGTTGATGGCCTGAAATTGAATTTTGCAGGCCCGGCGATTTATGCAACAACGCCTAAAAAAACCTGATCCAGAGCATGAAAAAAGAAGGGCTCATTTATCCAGAAGGCCCTCGTTCTGGGACCGTCTGGCGCTTGGTTAGAAGCGAAGCTATATAGAAAAATGGCGCTTGGATGTATCCAAGCGCCATTTGTAAGCTGTTGATTTTTTTGTTTTCTAAAGCATTCTTGGCGTATTTTTTAGATAAGAGATACGCTTTCTTTAGACTGTAGGTGGTTGAAATAAATGGGATTTTCACCTCTTTGAAATCAATCGCTTAGCTTGACCTTGCAACATCAGCTGGGACAAATGGCAAGGAAAAGGTGGGACAAAATTTCAACTCTACAGATGGTCTGTGAAAACTTCAGCATGTCGGGGTAGTCACCCCATCGGAGTCTATGCACCAAGCAAATAATGCTTCAAATCAGAGGCAACATGGCACCGCAGAGGTGGTTCTTCGCGAAAATTATGCCTCTAATAGCGGTGCTTAGCTATAGCGCTAGCTTTGGCTAGAGTTAACGCGAAGTAGGCCAATAAACTCAGCCTATCTTGCTGAGCCAGTAGGCCTCCAAAGTAGGAAGTGCGGAGGAGGAAGCAGCCCATGCAAGAGCTTGCAGTTGATGCAAGGCGCCAATCGCTATTCATCTACGAGCTTTATAAGCTGCTATTTCTTGTGGCGTGGGAGCCGAAAAAATCGGTGATACCCCAAAAGTTGTTGGCGCTTGAAGGTGTGCAACGATAGCTTCCTCAGAAACCAAAGCTGGAAAAATTTTCCCAGCGAATGAGTCTTTATAAACAGTACATGTTGCGGGGCATATCCACGAAAGACAGTCTAGGACCTCGTTATGCTTTTGCTTTAAGCGGGGTAGAAGTTCAGTCCAATGCTGATTCGGACTACTGCGGAACCATCCTTCATTCCAGACAGGCTTGCAATGAGCCAAGCGGTTTCTCCAAGTTTGCACACCTTTAATGATGTCAACTACTACCTTCTGGTTATTAACATGTTTCCAGTGGTGTTTGCTTGAAGGGTGATACGGAAGGATTTCCGGGAAAGTTCTGGCTGCTATCGGTCCAGGTAGTTGTGAGTCAAGAATATTTGACCAAAATCCAAATGAGAGTCTTGAAATCACCTTGTCAGGAGGTGGTTGAACTTTTAAACGTAGCTGGTTAGCAGAAAGTATTCTTTCCACTTTTTCTAGTGACTCTCCGTTAAGCTGAAGCCAACCTAACTCTTTGTCATACCAAGGAAAAGAGTCCGAAGATTGCGCGTTTAGTTTCGAGCTCGCTTGCCTAGAGAGGCTCACATGTATGCGGTTTCGCAACGCAACTTCGAAGTTCGATGTCAGTGATAGAAGGGACATCGTGACTTGTTGTCCCCACAAGATGGCCCCGCAGGTCTCAACCTCGTTCTGTGTCCGAAAAACGCGCCTGTACACACCACTACGAGGCGATGAAACGGAAGTCAAGAAATTTTCGTATGGCATTGACGGACTTACTTTGTTCGTTATACTTCGCTCCATACACGTAAGGACAAGCCGCTCCCATCCTAGTCGTCAGGCTAGGTACCATAGGTTGAAAGACCGAAAGAGGTGATGCCCCTTACGTAACAGAGCCGCGCCACCCTATGGGTGGCGTTGTGCTTTCTAGGGTGCATATCTCTGTATGCGAGAGCACAACTCTCTTTTCTTTAAGCGCCCGCTATCTGAAGTTCGTGCGCTTGTCTCTCTGAAGCTTGTCACCTACGAGTAGGTCCAGGCATAAGTGGTGTGGGAAGAAAAATCCCACCTTTTTGTTTCCAAAATCCCACTTATTCCAGTCACCTACATTAGACATCAAACGTCAATATTCCCCGCCCTGAGCGCGTTGTCTTCAATGAAGTTGCGGCGTGGCTCCACTTCGTCGCCCATCAGCATGGTGAACACGCGGTCGGCTTCGATGGCGTCGTTGATCTTGACCTGCAGCAGGCTGCGCACATTGGGGTCCATGGTGGTTTCCCACAGCTGCTCGGGGTTCATTTCACCCAGACCCTTGTAGCGCTGGCGTGCGGTGGTGCGCTCGGCTTCGGCGATCAGCCAGCGCATGGCCTGGCGGAAGTCGCTGACCTTTTCGGTCTTGGCCTTTTCGCCTTCACCGCGTGTGACCTTGGCGCCTTCGGCCAGCAGACCGGCAAAGCTGTCCGCCTCGGCAGACAGGGCGGCGTAGTCCTGGCTGCGCACAAAGTCCTGCGTGAGGATGGAGCTCTTGATGTTGCCGTGGTGGTGGCGGCTGATGCGCAGGATGGGGTTCTCGGTGTGTGGGTCGAGTTCCGCAGTCACGGCAGCAGGCACGCCGGTGGTGGTCAGTTCGCGCAGCTTGGCTTCCAGCACGGGGGCGCAGGCCTGGGCGTCTTCCAGCGTGTCGAGCTTGATCTTCACGCCATCGGCAATGGCGCGCAGGGCTTCGGTGTCCAGGAAGTGCGACAGGCGCTCAATGACCATTTCTGCGGCCAGGTGCATGTCGGCCAGCTTGGCCAGCTCTTCGCCTTCGATGGTGCGAGGCGCAGCGCCGCCGGTGGTGACGGATGCGTTATTCAGCGCGATCTTGAGCAGGTACTTGTTCAGCGCGGGGCCGTCTTTCAGGTACAGCTCTTCCTTGCCGTTCTTGACTTTGTACAGCGGTGGCTGGGCGATGTAGATGTGGCCACGCTCGACCAGCTCAGGCATCTGGCGGTAGAAGAAGGTCAGCAGCAGGGTACGGATGTGGGCACCGTCCACGTCCGCGTCGGTCATGATGATGATGCGGTGGTAGCGCAGCTTGTCGGGGTTGTAGTCGTCCGAGTTGCTCTTGCCAGACTCTGCCGTGGCCTTGCCAATGCCGGTGCCCAGAGCGGTAATCAGGGTGATGATTTCCTGGCTGGACAGCAGCTTTTCGTAGCGGGCTTTTTCCACGTTCAGGATCTTGCCGCGCAGGGGCAGGATGGCCTGGAACTTGCGGTCACGGCCCTGCTTGGCGGAGCCACCGGCGGAGTCACCCTCCACGATGTAGATTTCGCACAGCGCGGGGTCTTTTTCCTGGCAGTCGGCCAGCTTGCCGGGCAGGCCCATGCCGTCCAGCACGCCCTTGCGGCGGGTCATTTCACGGGCCTTGCGCGCAGCTTCACGGGCGCGGGCAGCTTCAATGATCTTGCCGCACAGAATCTTCGCGTCGTTGGGGTTTTCTTCCAGGTACTCGGTCAGTGTCTTGGCGACGATGTCTTCCACCGGCGCACGCACTTCGGAGCTGACCAGCTTGTCCTTGGTCTGGCTGGAGAACTTGGGCTCGGGCACCTTCACGCTCAGCACCGCGCACAGGCCTTCACGCATGTCGTCGCCAGAGACTTCGACCTTGGCCTTCTTGGCCAGTTCATTGTCGGCAATGTACTTGCCGATCACGCGGGTCATGGCCGCGCGCAGGCCGGTCAGGTGGGTACCACCGTCACGCTGCGGGATGTTGTTGGTAAAGCACAGGACTTGCTCGTTGTAGCCATCGTTCCACTGCATGGCCACTTCCACACCGATTTCGGTGCCGGGAATGCCGCCGTAGGTGTCGGCTGGGCGCGAGCCGGTCGCATAGAAAGCCGTGGGGTGCAACACCTTCTTGTTGGTGTTGATGAAGTCCACAAAGCCCTTGACGCCACCGGCGCCGGAGAAGTCGTCTTCCTTGCCGTCGCGCTCGTCCTTGAGGCGAATGCGCACGCCGTTGTTCAGGAAGGACAGTTCACGCAGACGCTTGGCCAGCACTTCGTAGCGGAACTCAAAGTTCTCCTTGAAGATTTCCTGGTCAGGCAGGAAGTGCACCTTGGTGCCGCGCTTGTCGGTCTCGCCCACGATGCGCATGGGCGAGGTTTCAACGCCGTCCACTACTTCGATCAGGCGGTTTTGTACAAAGCCGCGCGAGAAGTCGATCTCATGCACCTTGCCGTCGCGGCGCACGGTGAGCTTGAGCCACACGGACAGCGCGTTCACGCAGGACACGCCCACGCCGTGCAGACCGCCGGAGACCTTGTAGCTGTTCTGGTTGAACTTGCCGCCCGCGTGCAGTTCGGTCAGGGCGATTTCTGCGGCCGAGCGCTTGGGCTCGTGCTTGTCGTCCATCTTCACGCCGGTGGGAATGCCGCGGCCGTTGTCGATGACGGACAGCGAGCCATCGGCATGGATGGTCACCAGGATGTCATCGCAGTGGCCTGCCAGTGCTTCGTCGATGGAGTTGTCCACCACTTCGAACACCAGGTGGTGCAGGCCCGTGCCATCGGAGGTGTCGCCGATGTACATGCCGGGGCGCTTGCGCACGGCCTCCAGGCCTTCCAGGATCTGGATGGCACCTTCGCCGTAGCCGGTGTCAGCGGGCGCTGCGGGTGCTGTGGTCTGGTTTTCTGGCTTGTTCTCGTCGGTCATGAAGTTGCCTTACTGCTACAAACTCAAGAGCTGTTTGCGCTTGGTTTGCCTGGGAAATACCAATAAATCGTTTCAAAAAGAAGCGCTGGCAAGCGCCAGCAGCTACTTTTTTTGAGAAGTGATCAGACTATCACGCCTGATCCGGTGACGCATCAAATGCGCATGGGCATGACAACGTACTTGAAGTTGTCGTTGCCGGGGATGGTGATCAGCGCGGAGCTGTTGCTGTCCTGCAGGTCGATCTTGACCATGTCCTGCGACATATTGGACAGCACGTCCAGCAGGTAGGTGACGTTGAAGCCGATGTCGATGGCGTCGCTGCCGTAGTCGATATCGAGTTCGTCCACCGCCTCTTCCTGGTCGGCGTTGTTGGATGCCACACGCAGCGTGCCAGGCTCAATCGTCAGGCGCACGCCCTTGAACTTGTCGCTGGTCATGATGGCCGTGCGCTGCAGCGAAGCCAGCAGCGGTGCGCGGCCCAGGGTGACGCTGTTCTGGTGGTTGCGTGGAATCACGCGGTTGTAGTCAGGGAACTTGCCCTCGACCAGCTTGGTCACGAACTCCATGCCGCCAAAGGTGAACTTGGCCTGGTTGTTCGCAAACTGCATTTCGATGCGGGGCGAGTTCTCGCCACCCACGTCACTCAGCAGGCGCTGCAGCTCCAGCACGGTCTTGCGGGGCAGGATGACTTCCTGCTTCTCGCCCACGTCCACGTCCAGCTCGGCGCTGGCCCAGGCCAGGCGGTGACCATCGGTGGCCACCAGGCTCAGCGTATTGCCTTCGGCCACGAACAGAATGCCGTTGAGGTAGTAGCGAATGTCCTGCACCGCCATGGCAAACGAGACCTGGCCCATCAGGTCCTTGAGTACCTTCTGGGGCACGCTGAAGGCAGGGCCAAAGTTGGCCGCTTCCTGCACCAGCGGAAAGTCTTCAGCGGGCAGGGTCTGCAGCGTGAAGCGGCTCTTGCCGCCCTTCAAAATCATCTTGGACTGCTGCGACTCCAGGGCCACGGTCTGGTCGCCGGGCATGGTCTTGAGAATGTCGATGAGCTTGCGCGCGCCGATGGTGGTCGCGAAGTCACCCGTGTCGCCACCGAGTTCTGCGGTGGTGCGAATCTGGATTTCCAGATCGCTGGTGGTAAATTGCATGGCGTTGCCGGTCTTTTTGATCAGCACGTTCGCCAGGATGGGCAGGGTGTGGCGGCGTTCAACAATGCCGGACACCGATTGCAGGACCGCGAGAACTTTGTCTTGTGTGGCTTTCAGGACGATCATGTCAACCTCTGAGTTTTCAGGATGCGGGTGTCTTGGGATTGAGCAGCGGCGTCACTTTAGCGCCCCCTCTTGCCACTCAAAACCCCCTCATTTTGCCCGGTAGGCCCGGGCTGGACGAGGGTAATTCCATCAGCCTTTGAGCGTTTGCTCCAGCACATGCAATTGCTGGTTCAGCTCGGTCTGTTGCTGTCGCTCGGCGGCAATCTTGCGCACCGCGTGCAGCACTGTGGTGTGGTCGCGACCACCGAACAGCTCGCCAATTTCGGGCAGGCTCTTCTGGGTCAGTTCCTTGGCCAGGTACATGGCGATCTGGCGCGGACGGGCAATCGACGCGGGGCGCTTCTTGCTGTACATATCCGCCACCTTGATCTTGTAGTAGTCGGCCACGGTTTTCTGGATGTTCTCCACGCTGATCTGGCGGTTCTGAATGCTCAGCAGATCGCGCAGCGCTTCACGCGCCAGCTGGATGGAGATCTCTTTCTGGTTGAAACGCGAGTAAGCAAGAATCTTGCGCAGTGCGCCTTCCAGCTCACGCACGTTGGAGCGTACGTTCTTGGCCACGAAGAAGGCGACCTCTTCCGGCATTTCAGCGTTTTCGGCGCGGGCCTTGTTGATCAGAATCGCCACGCGCATTTCCAGCTCGGGTGGCTCAATGGCCACGGTCAGGCCCGAGTCAAAACGCGAAACCAGGCGTTCGTGGATATTGGTCAGACCCTTGGGGTAGGTGTCTGATGTCATCACGATGTGGCTCTTCTTGGCCAGCAGAGCTTCGAACGCGTTAAAGAACTCTTCCTGCGTACGGTCTTTGTTGGCGAAAAACTGTACGTCGTCGATCAACAAAAGATCGAGCGAGTGATAGCGCTCCTTGAACTCATCAAAGGTGCGGCGCTGGTAAGCCTTGACCACATCCGAGACAAATTGTTCAGCGTGGATGTAGAGAACCTTGGCATCCGGACGGTCTTCCAGCAGCTTGTTGCCCACAGCATGTACCAGGTGGGTTTTACCCAGACCCACACCCCCGTAGATAAACAGTGGGTTGTACAGGTGTCCGGGCGAAGCCGCCACGTGCATGGCCGCCGAGCGTGCCATGCGGTTGGCAGTACCTTCCACCAGCGTTTCAAAGGTCAGGGCAGAGTTCAGGCGGGTGCGGAAAGCCGGTGCCGCAGACTCTTCCGGTGCGGCATTGGCAGGCAGCAGCGTAGGCACTTCTGCAGGCGTGCTGCGCTCGGCCTGATAGGGGCGCACATAAGTGCGTGTCACGCCTTCACGCTGAGCGAGTGCTAACTCCAGTGTCACCGGTTGGCCGTACAGATCTTCCAGCAAACCAGCAATGCGGGCTGCGTACTGGGCACGAATCCAGTCCAGCTTGAAGCGGTTGGCCACGTACACCGTCACCTTGGAGAAGTCTTCAGCCACAACGGCGGTCAAAGGCTTGATCCAGGTGTTGAATTGTTGTTCAGGCAGGTCTTGACTGAGCTGCTCAACGCAGGCGAGCCAAAGGCCTAAGCCTGCGTCATTGGTGAGTTCCTCTGTCATTGCAATGGGTGGTACTTTTTTGTGGATAGGAGGAACGGATGCGGGGTGAGGATTGTAGCTTTTCAAAAAGTTATCCACAAACCGGTGGCACTTTTTTATTCTGACTGCGGAAATTACGTATTTTGGGCCATCTTCAGAGGGACATTGCAAGAGAGTGCTAACACTGAGATAATTTTGGGTTTCCCTGAATGTGTTCAGGGTGATATGGCCCGTGCAAGGCTTTTTGCAGCAGTTGCCTTTTGTTGAGCAGCAGCGCCTGCAGACGTGCCGAGTCGGGGAAAATTGGGCCGCGTGCATTCATGCGGAATGCACAGGCCGGTCAAAACAACTGAACCTTCTCAAGGAACGAACATGAAGCGTACATACCAACCCTCCAAGACCAAGCGCGCTCGCACCCACGGTTTCCTGGTGCGCATGAAGACCAAGGGCGGCCGTGCCGTGATCAACGCACGCCGCGCCAAGGGTCGCAAGCGTCTGGCTGTCTAAGGACTGCCAGCTTGGCCGACTGCCTGACACCATTACCTGCTTGCTGGCAGGGCGTGCTGTGATGCAACGGCTGAAGACGCGCTCCCAATTTCAGGCGGCCATGTCCGGGGGAATTGTTTCCCGGACGCCGCACTTTGCTTTGCACCGTCTGGTGCTCAGTGAAGCCGATGTCGTCAAGGACGCTGAGCCAACAGGGCCCGGTGCAAAGCTCGCAGAGCAGGCACCGCAGGCCCTGTTTGTCGTGCCCGGGTGCAAGATGCCGCAGGTGTGGATAGGCTGTATGGCACCCAAGCGCTGGGCCAAGCACTCGGTGACTCGGCACCTGATCAAGCGTCAGGTGTATGCCGTCGTCAGCGACAGCGCCTCGCAGCTGCAAGCCTTGCCTGCAGCTGCCTATGTGGTGCGTCTGCGCGCGGGCTTTGACCGTAAGCAATTCATCAGTGCCAGCTCCGAGCCGCTCAAGCGGGCCGTGCGCGCCGAGCTGCAGCAGCTGCTGGCACATGCCACGCGGCGCAAGCAAAGTGCTGCGCCCAAGCAGACACCGCCCGTCGCCGCAGCGACGGAACCAAGTCCGGGGTAGGCGCATGATGAAGGCCCTGCTCATGGCGATAGTGCGTGGCTACCGTCTGCTGCTGAGCCCCTGGCTGGGCTCTGCCTGCCGCTTTGAGCCGACCTGCTCTGTCTACTCCCTGCAGGCGCTGGAACGACATGGCGCAGCAGCCGGTTCGTATCTGACGCTGCGTCGGCTGGTACGCTGTCACCCGTGGTGTGATGGAGGGCATGATCCCGTGCCTGAAAAAGCGCCCAAGCTGTTTACTGCTTTGACCTCCTCTTCCTCACCAAAGAAGTCTTCATGAACGACATTCGCCGCACCATCCTGTGGGTGATATTTGGTTTCTCCATAGTGCTGCTATGGGACCAATGGCAAATCCACAATGGCAGACCTGCCACGTTTTTCCCAACTCCTGCGCCAGCGACGGCTACGGCGCCTGCACAGGACAAGCCTGCGGATGTGCCTGAGGCCAGTGCACAGTCTGCTTCTGGTGCGGCTGCGCTGCCTGACATGCCTGAGACCGCGCCCGTTGTGCGCGAAAAAGTCACGGTGTCTACCGATGTGCTGCGTCTGACCTTTGACGGCCAGGGCGGTGCGGTGGTGAATGCCGAGCTGCTGGACTACGCCCAGAACGAAAGCCTGAAGCAGCCTTTCGTGCTGTTTGAAGACAGTGCAAAGCGCGTCTATGTGGCCCAGACGGGTCTGGTGGGGGGCGACTTCCCCACCCACAAGACCGTGATGAACCTGCTGCCTGGCGACCGTGAACTCAAGGACGGTCAGGACGAGCTGCAGGTGCGCTTTGAGTCGCCCGAGCAGGGTGGCGTGAAGCTGATCAAGACGTTTACGCTCAAGCGTGGCTCCTACGCCATTGGCGTGAAGCATGAAGTGGTCAACACCGGCAGCGCTGCCGTGACGCCCCAGCTGTACCTGCAGCTGATGCGTGATGGCACGCACGAAGGTGCAGACAGTGCTTTCTACTCCACCTACACCGGCCCTGCGTTCTACTCGGAAGAGCAGAAGTTCCAGAAGGTGTCGTTTGAGGACATCACCAAGGGCAAGGCCAGCTTCCAGGAAACTGCGAACAGCGGCTATGTGGCCATGGTGCAGCACTACTTTGCCAGCGCCTGGCTGCTGGGTGAAGGCATCTACCGCGACAACTTTGCCCGCAAGGTGGGCAACGACCTGTTTGCTGCCGGCCTGATCACGCCGCTGGGCACCATCCAGCCCGGTGAGACCAAGACGCTGGACGCACGCCTGTTCGCCGGTCCTCAGCTGGAGAAGGTGCTGGAAGCGCTGGCTCCTGGCCTGGAACTGGTCAAGGACTACGGCTGGCTGACCATTCTGGCCAAGCCGCTGTACTGGCTGCTGGACAAGATCCACAGCGTGCTGGGCAACTGGGGCTGGTCCATCGTGGGCCTGGTGCTGTTCCTGAAGATTCTGTTCTACTGGCTCAACGCCAAGGCCTATGCCTCGATGGCCAAGATGAAGGCCATCAACCCCCGCATCATGGAGATGCGTGAGCGCCTGAAGAACAATCCCCAGCAGATGCAGCAGGAGATGATGCGCATCTACCGTGAGGAAAAGGTCAACCCCATGGGTGGCTGCTTCCCCATCATGATCCAGATTCCAGTGTTTATTGCGCTGTACTGGGTGCTGCTGTCGTCGGTGGAAATCCGTCACGCCAGCTGGCTGTGGATTTCTGACCTGTCGGCCAAGGATCCGCTGTTCATCCTGCCTGTGCTGATGCTGCTGTCCACCATGCTGCAGACGGCCCTGAACCCTGTGCCGCCAGATCCTATGCAGGCCAAGATGATGTGGATCATGCCGCTGATCTTCAGCGTGATGTTCTTCATGTTCCCCGCAGGTCTGGTGCTGTACTGGCTGACCAACAACATCCTGTCGATTGCCCAGCAGTGGGTCATCAACACACGCATGGGTGTGCCACCGCAGTTCAACCTGCCCAGCTTCTTGAAGAAAACGCCTGACAGCAACAACAAGAAGAAATAATTCAGCCCTTGCGCTGAGAGAAAGCATCAGGGGCCGCGCAAGCGGCCCTTGTTCTTTCAAAACAAGAGCGTTTAGCGCTTGTGTGCTCTAGGTTTCAGATAGAAATCATGCTGAAAACCAATAAAGACGAGCGCAAAGTGCTCCTGTTTTGAAGGAAGGCTGCCGCAGTGGCAGCCCAACATAGGATGACCAGCCATGCTTGCGCGCCATAACGACCCCATCGTCGCCATTGCCACAGCCCCCGGACGCGGGGCCGTGGGCATTGTGCGTGTCTCCGGAAAGCAGCTGGCAGGCTTTGTGCGCCACCTGCTGGGCAAGGATCTCAAGCCCCGCGAGGCCTCCTATCTGCCCTTCCGAGACAGCAAGGGTGCGCCCATTGACCACGGTCTGGCGATTTACTTTCCCGGCCCCAACAGCTACACCGGCGAAGACGTGCTGGAACTGCAGGCCCACGGCGGCCCCGTGGTGCTGCAGCTGCTGCTGGCTCGCTGCCTGGAAGCGGCGCAGGCACGCACGCAAGCGGATGCTCCCGTGCTGCCCGGCCTGCGTCTGGCTGAGCCCGGAGAGTTCACCCAGCGCGCCTTCATGAACGACAAGATCGATCTGGCCCAGGCCGAGGCGATTGCCGACCTGATCGACGCCAGCACCGAAGCCGCTGCGCGCAGTGCCAGTCGATCGCTGTCGGGCGAGTTCTCGCGCGAGATTGGCGAACTGCGTGACGCACTGGTGCACCTGCGCATGCTGGTGGAGGCCACGCTGGACTTCCCCGAAGAAGAAATCGACTTTCTGCAAAAGGCCGATGCCTACGGCCAGCTCGACAGCCTGCGCGACCAGCTCGGCCTGGTGCTGGCACGCACCCAGCAGGGCGCGCTGTTGCGCGAAGGCATCAAGGTGGTGATTGCGGGCCAGCCCAATGCGGGTAAAAGCTCGCTGCTCAATGCGCTGGCAGGCGCAGAGCTGGCCATCGTCACGCCGATTGCAGGTACTACGCGCGACAAGGTGCAGCAGACCATCCAGATCGACGGTGTGCCCCTGCATGTGATTGACACTGCAGGCCTGCGCGACAGCGACGATGAGGTGGAGCGCATCGGCATTGCGCGTGCCTGGGAGGAGATTGCCGCGGCAGACGCCGTGCTCTTCCTTCACGACCTCTCGCGCATGCACGATGCAGACTATGTGGCGGCGGATCTGGACATTGCCCAGACCCTGGCCGATCGGATTGCGCCGAGCATCCCCGTGATTGATCTGTGGAACAAGGCCGACCTGGCAGCTCCGGGCGTGATCGCGGCGCAGATGCAGCCACTGGCTCCGCTGGCAGGCCGCAAGGGCACGGAAGCGCCCCTTAGCCTGTCCGCCCGCACGGGCGAAGGGCTGGATGCCGTGCGCCAGCGCCTGCTGCAGGTGGCGGGCTGGCAGTCGGCCGCTGAAGGTCTGTACATTGCTCGCGCACGCCATGTCGAAGCGCTGCAGGCGGTGGGGGTGCATCTGGAAGAAGCCCATGCCCAGCTGAACGTGCCCGGCCCGGCGCTGGACATCCTGGCCGAAGAGCTGCGCCTGGCGCAGACCGCGCTCAACAGCATTACGGGCGAATTCACCTCGGACGATTTGCTGGGCGTGATCTTCTCCAGCTTCTGCATCGGCAAGTAAGGCACGCCCTCCTTTTCCCAGCGCCGCCCGCTTCGCCGCTACCATGTGCCCATGGCAATAACACCCGGAACAGGGCTATATATGTGGTGGAGACGAATAAGGCCTATCGGGCGCTGCGGCGCCGTGGTGCTGGCAATGGTGGGATTCGGTGCGACTGCGCAGGTGCCTGCACAGCAGCTGGAGACAGTGCCAGCAGAGGTACAGACCGCAGGTGCACAGCGCCTGCAGGTGCTGGAGCGCATCGAACTGCCCCGGGCGCGTGAGGCGCTGCAAAGCCATTTGAAGCATTGCGACACGCTGATGGCAGTGCTGCATACCCGCCGCGCCATGGCCATGATGGAAGGGCCGGAGTCGGCCTCCAGCTGGCAGGACATGGAAGTGCTGGTGGCGCAATGCCAGGTGACGGCCAACCAGTTGCGCAGCGCACTACAGGCACTGGAAGCCGAAAAGGCCAGCCTGCAGCAGACGCAGGGTGCAGCCGCTGCGCCCTAGGCGCTGCATGGCTGCACCTGGCCTGCCAGCGGCGGCCGGCTTATTCCAGTGTGATCTTGGCGTTGTGCACCACGTCGCGCCACTTGACGATTTCGCTGGCCAGGAAGTCCTGCGAAGCCTTCACGGACAGCCCCGCAGGCAGCACGCCCACGCTGTCGAGCTTGCTGGTCACATCAGGCTCGGGCAGCACGGCAGCAATTTCCTTTTGCAGGCGATCGATGATGGGCTGGGGTGTGCCTGCAGGCACGGCCGCCATGAACCAGGCGTCAGCCACAAAATTCTTCAGACCCGCTTCGTGCATGGTGGGCACATTGGGCATGGCAGGCAGGCGTTCGCTGTGGGCCACAGCCAGCGCACGGACATTGCCTGCGTTGAGCTGGGAGTTGATGGTCACCGCCGTCAGAAAGCCAAAATCCGTTTCACCCGAGACCAGCGATACCACGGAAGGCGCACTGCCCTTGTAGGGGATGTGGGTCACATCCACCCCCGCCTGCAGGGCGTAGAGCGCACCGCCCATGTGGTTGGGGCCGCCCGTGCCGGAGGAGGGATAGTTCAGCTTGCCGGGGTTGGCCTTGGCTGCGGCGGTCAGGTCTGCCAGCGAGTTCAGTGGACTCTTGCTGCCCACGGTCAGCACCAGGGGGCTGCGGCCCACCAGGCTCACAGGCGCCAGATCCTTGAGCGGGTTGTAGGGCAGCTTGGGGTAGAGGCTGGGCGAGATGGCCAGGCCGCCTACGTCACCGAGCACGATGGTGTAGCCATCGGGCTCCGACTTGGCAACGCGATCCACGCCAATGGTGCCGTTGGCACCGGGCTTGTTTTCCACGACCACCGAGACGTTCATGCGCTCACCCAGCTTCTGGGCCAGCAGGCGGCCCAGAATGTCGGTCGAGCCACCCGCAGAGTAGGGAATCACCAGGGTGATGGGCTTGCTGGGGTAGGCGTCTGCTTCGGCGGCATGGGCCGTGGTGGCAAAGGCTGCGACACAGGCGGTGGCGGACAGCACGGCGCGCCAGAGGGTGCGGGTGGAAAACATGGATTAGCCTCTCTTAATATGCATAAGCAATTTTGAATCCACGGAGCTTAACGGAAGTTGCTGCTGCATCAAAACAAGGCAGGCTTGCCGTTTTGCAAATACCTGTAGCGTCTAGCGCGCATGCAAAAAGGGTTTCAGATAGAAAACTGTCTGAAACCCTTAATTTGACAGCGCAAGGCGCTCACTTATTTTTGGCTGTGCTGCCCAGCAGCTGGTTGTGCAGAATGCGGCGGATTTCCACGATGGCCCGCGGGTGCTCCTGCACGCTGTGGCCAAAGGGTACGACCAGCTCGGAGGCCGCACCTTCCAGGTGGGCGCTGTGGTAGGGCACGATGCCGTCACTGCTCTCTGTCAGCGGGCTGCTGGGCGTGTGGTTGCCGATGATGGAGTGGTAGCGCACCTTCGGCGAGATGGGTATGTCGGCCGTCAGACGCACATAGGGGTCGGTGTCGCGCAGGTTGTCGATGCTGTTCGGGATGCGCAGCAGCGAGGATTTGCCAATGCTGGGGCCGCTCTGGGCCAGGCGCCGCGCCACATCGCCAAACTGCTCCAGCATGGAAAACGGCAGCGTGATGAGGTTGGACACCCAGCGGGCCACCCGGTTGTTGGCAAAGTCCGTGCCGCGGTGGGGCGCAGCAATAAAGATGGCACTGCTGACCTGGGGTACCGGGGTCAGCTCCAGAAAGTCCCGCAGCTGGACCTGCTCCTGCGGCGCATCCGGCAGGCCGCTGTGCGCGGCAAACGC
Organism: Comamonas kerstersii; assembly: GCF_002056725.1. NCBI lineage: Bacteria > Pseudomonadati > Pseudomonadota > Betaproteobacteria > Burkholderiales > Comamonadaceae > Comamonas > Comamonas kerstersii. The sequence goes on from NZ_CP020121.1 coordinate 1,321,476, forward strand.
ATCCAGCACCTTGCCGTCCGATTCACTGACCATCAGGCGTGCCAGCACGCCGCCCATGCTGTGGCCAATCAGCGTGATGTCCTTCGAGGCGCGTGCCGTACCCATGGGGTCGAAGTGGCGCAGCGTCTGCTGCAGTGCCTGGCGGATGGCGTAGTTGTTCAGTGCCAGCGGTGCGTTCGTGGGGTAGTAGACCTGCCAGACCTGGTAGTTGCTGCGCAGGGTTTCATCGCCCAGCACTTCATTGGCCACATTGATCCAGGCTTCCGGGCTGCTGGCCAGACCATGCAGCATGACGATGATGCGGCGGTTGGGGTCATAGGGCTGCATCAGGTAGACCGTGGGCTGGACGATGCCGTTGTTCAGCCCCACCAGGGTGCGCAGCGCCTGGGTGGAAAAGCCCGAGCGCGCCAGCCACAGGCCGTAGCCCGAGGAAAAGTTTCCCGCCAGCGGCACGGTGGTGTTGCCCAGCGGAATTTCGCGAAAGCGGTAGGGGTCGTAGGCGCGCAGCTCCACCTCGCGGGTGGACAGCACTTCCTGCAGCGTGTTGCCGCCAAAGCTCAGGACCGTGGTCAGTGCCGGAAAGAGCGACTCCTGAAACGGTGGCCGGGGCGGGCCTTCTACGTTGCGTTGCTGCACATGGGCGGCCTGTGCTTCTTCCTCGGTCTGAAAGACGGCGACCAGCTCGGCACCCAGTCCGTTGCGCTGGTACTGGTTGCGCAGGCCCGAAAAGCGCAGCGAGGTGGCGGGAATCAGCTCCTGCGGCATGTGCTTGTTGGCAGGCAGCCAGACGTGGGAGAAGTCGGTGCTCAGCTTCCAGCGGCCAATTTCCAGCGGAACATGGTCTTCCTGCAGGCGGCTGAGCGCAAACATGCCGGCCACGGCCTGCTGCACGGCGTGGTTGTAATAGTCACGCACCTGGCTCTGGCGGTCTTCAAAGGCGCGCTCGCTGGGCTCCCGGTGTGTGAAAAACAGATAGGCCCAGGCGTGGCGTGCGGCTTCCAGCCAGGCCTGCACTTCGGCGCTGGTGCGGGTGCCGGGCAGCGAGGGGGCCTGCTGTGCCTGACGGGCCTGGTAAATCCACAGCTCGGCCAGCGCGGCCATGCGCTGCTCGTCATACAGGCCGGTGGCATTGGCCAAGGTGTAGTGACACATGGGCACATCGGCCAGACAGCGCTTGAGGTCCAGATCCAGCACGCGCAGTGATTCCTGGGTGGCAGGGCTGAGGGTGCCGGCCGTCAGCACATCGCTGCGGCGCTCGGCCAGATAGTTTGCAGGGTCGGCAGAGCGTACGGTCACGCCCGCGCAGCCGGCCAGCACGGCAGCAAGCAGACCCACCACAAGGGTGCGCGACAGAAAGGAAGACAACATAGGTTGCGAGTGTAAAAAGGGCGGCGCATGGTTGCGCGCCGCCGCCCAAGAAGGCGCTGGCCCAGGCAGGCTTAGCCTGCGTGCATGTGCTGCCTGGCGTGATGTGTGCACAGCACAGCGCTTTACATGCCTTGGCGAATGTAGCGGGAGAAGTCGATGCTGGCCTGTGTGTCGCTGGCATCTGCCGGGGGCTGCCACTGCTGGGCGCGGGTGGTGATGTCACCACTCTTGCGCTGCAGCTCCAGCGGCTGCATGGAGTCGAGTGCACCTACGTCACGCAGGTACTCGGGCAGGTAGCCGGACACCAGCAGCCGCCAGTCCAGCGGCAGTTCCTGGCCCATGCGCCGTGCCAGCTGCCAGACAATGGTGGTGCAGTTGGCCGTGAGTGTGTTGTAAAAGCGCGGCGCATATTCCAGCAGGCTGGCCTGGCGTGCATAGGCCATGAAGAGTTCGCGCATGGCGGCCTGCGGCATGTGAATGCGGAACATCTGGATTTCTTCGCCGCGCACATTGGTACGCACGCCCAGAATGTCGCGCTCATCGGCGGCAACCAGGGCCATTTCATACTGCTTGAAGAAGCCTGCCAGCGCATCAAAGGATTCGTGCGACTCCTTGCGGATCTCGATGGAAAACACCACGTGTTCCCCATCCTTGAAGCCAAAGGACACCAGCGTATGTGCAATGGCGGGCCCCATCCAGTACGACAGCGCCACGTCCACACTGTCAAGCTGGTTCAGGTCATAGCTGCGTGTTTCCCAGCGCGGGGTGAAGTCGGTTTCACTGCGCCAGTCAAAGTTGCGCACATTGCGCAGCTGCACGATGGAAGGCTGTGCAGCATCGGTTTCCTCCACGACCAGATGCTCCACATCGGGCGCCCAGTCCAGGTCTGAGCGCGGCAGTATGGTGCTCCACCACACCAGCATGGCCAGCATGAGTACCGTGCCGCCCATCAGCACGGGCAGCATGCGGCGCTGCAGCAGCCCTGCGCCCCACGCCAGCAGCCAGGCAAAGCCCCACACCAGAGCCAGCGCCTGCGCGATATTGTGCTGAGCAGGTGCCTGTGCCAGCAGTGCCATGACGCCCCAGGCGCAGCACAGCATGCACACGGCAGTCAGCAGGAACCACAACACAATGCGAAGACCTCGCCGCCAGGGAGACGGCGTCAGCAGTAGATGGTGAGAGGGCATAAAGGGTGGGTGCGAACGTACAGAAGCGTGAAGAAACACCGCGTTGCAGCCATGGCTGCGCGCATATTCTGACGCCAGAATGCAAAAAAGCCGACAAATGTCGGCTTGTGGAAACACATATGCACAGATGGCTGTGGCTGGTGCTTGTCGCTCAGTGGCCTGCAAAGTCCACCAGTGTGAACAGCGGCAGCTTGCCGGTGTCACGCAGTAGCTTGGAGCCGCCCAGCTCTGGCAGGTCCACAATGGCAGCACCCTCCATGACGGTGGCGCCCAGCTTTTCGATCAGCTTCTTGCCAGCCATCATGGTGCCGCCGGTAGCGATCAGGTCGTCAATCAGCAGCACCTTGTCGCCGGGCTTGACGGCATCCGTGTGCAGCTCGACGGTGGCACTGCCGTATTCGAGTTCGTAGGTCTCTTCTACGGTGGTAAAGGGCAGCTTGCCTTTTTTGCGGATGGGCACAAAACCCACATTCAGCTCATAGGCGATGACGGAGCCCAGGATAAAGCCGCGCGCATCGAGGCCGGCCACCACGTCTGGGCGCATCTCGGGTGACATGTAGCGGTGCACAAAGGCATCGATCAGGATGCGGAATACCTGCGGATTCTGCAGCAGGGGGGTGATGTCGCGGAACTGCACGCCAGGGGCTGGCCAGTCGGGCACGGTGCGGATGTGCTGGCGAAGGTAGTCGTTGACGCTGGTGGTGTACATGGTGGGCTCAGAGCGCAGTCGCTCCGGAAAGGGGCAGAAAGTCATCGCACGTGTGTGCAATGACCGACAGATTAAAACAGGCCCAGGCCCTGCCGCACAGGGGGCAGGATCAAAGGCGGTGAACGTGCAAAAGTGTACTAAGTGCCTGCACCTTGCGCATACGGGGGGGCGCTTCACTGCGATGTAATCTGCTGTTATCTCCACACATGCTGCACTGCAGCAGCGCTTGCGCTAGGAAAAGTGCACCGCTTACCCTTGAGTGGTGCTGCAGGAGTCAGGTACGCAGGGCAGACAAAGCCCAGTGGTCGATAAAATTGCCGGATGAACACCCTCACGCATACTGCGCCCGTTCTGGGCGCTTCGCAGGCGCTGGCCATCGCGCGCGAAACACTGTCTATTGAGATTCAGGCCCTGCAAGCGCTGGCACAGCGACTGGACGACAGCTTTGTACAGGTGGCGCAGGCCATTCTGAGCACCCCTGGCCGTGTGGTGGTCACAGGCATGGGCAAGAGCGGTCACGTTGGCCGCAAGATCGCCGCAACGCTGGCTTCCACCGGCACGCCTGCCTTTTTCATGCACCCTGCAGAAGCCAGCCACGGTGATCTGGGTATGGTGACGCGTCAGGATCTGGTGCTGGCGATCTCCAACAGCGGTGAGAGCAATGAGCTGACCGCCTTGCTGCCAGCGCTCAAGCGCCAGGGTGTGCGCATTGTGGGCATGACGGGTGGTGCGCACTCCAGCCTCGCCAAGCATTCGAACTGGGTGCTGGATACCAGCGTGGTGCGTGAGGCCTGTCCATTGAATCTGGCACCTACAGCCAGCACCACGGTGCAGCTGGCGCTGGGCGATGCCCTGGCCATGGCGCTGCTGGATGCACGTGGTTTCAAGGCCGAAGACTTTGCGCTGTCTCATCCCGGTGGTGCGCTGGGCCGCAAGCTGCTGACCCATGTGCGTGATGTGATGCGCAGCGGCGATGATGTGCCCAGTGTGCTGGCAGACGATGGCTTTGACCGTCTGATGCGTGAAATCAGTGCCAAGAGCCTGGGGGCCAGCGCGGTGGTCGATGCCGATCGCCGTGTGCTGGGCATTTTTACCGATGGCGATCTGCGTCGCCGCATTGAAGACGGTGCGGATCTGCGCAATGCCAAGGCAGGAGACCTCATGCACAAGCAGCCTCGCACCATTGCACCGGAGGCTCTGGCCGTAGATGCCGCGCACATGATGGAGCAGCACGGCATTACCTCGGTGCTGGTGGTCGATGCAGACCGCCGTCTGCTGGGCATGGTACATATCCGTGACCTGATGCTGGCCAAGGTGATCTGATGCCCAAGCGCCTCACCACACCTGCCTTGCAGTTTGCGCCCGAGCTTTTGCTGCAGGCCCAGCCCGTGCGCATTGCCTTTTTTGATGTCGATGGTGTGCTGACCGATGGTGGTCTGCATTTCTCGGAGCAGGGCGAAACCACCAAGCGCTTCAACACCCTCGATGGCCACGGCATCAAGCTGCTGCAAAAAGCGGGCATCGTGCCTGCCGTGATTACGGGGCGTGATTCTGCTCCGCTGCGCCTGCGCCTGAAGCAGCTGGGTGTGCAGCATGCGGTCTATGGCACGGAAGATAAGCTGCCTGCAGCACAGGCTATTTTGGACAGCCTGGGGCTGGCCTGGAGCCAGGCTGCCATGATGGGCGATGACTGGCCTGACCTGCCCGTCATGCAGCGCTGTGCCCTGGCCTGCGCACCCTGCAACGCACACCCAGAGAATCTGGCGGTGGCAGACTTTGTGACACGTGCGCAAGGTGGTCAGGGTGCGGTGCGCGAACTGTGCGATCTGCTGCTGGTCGCCAGCGGCCATTACCGAACTTTGCTGGAGACTTACCTGGCATGAAAAAACCTTTGCAGCGTGCGTGGGAGCATGCCTCCATCTACCTGCCCGTCGTGCTCATGGCCATGCTGGCCATGGGGACCTGGTGGCTGGTGCGCCATGCGCCCAAGCCGCTGCAGGTTCAGACGGAAAGCGCGCTCACGGATGACCCGGACTATGTGATGGAGCGCTTTTCTGTGCACCAGTTTGACGGTAGTGGTCGCCTGACCAATGTGATGACGGGCACGCAGGCGCGACATCTGCCCAAGTCGGACATTCTGGAGGTGGACGACGTCCGTACACGCAGCATTGCGCAGGATGGCGTGGTGACCGTGGCATCTGCTCAGCGCGGTATCAGCAACTCGGATTCCTCGGAAGTACAGCTGGTGGGCGATGCCGAAGTGCTGCGTACATCGCCGCAGAATCCCTCGCAGCCCATGCGTGTGACGGGTGAATTTCTGCATGCCTGGACCAATGAGGAACGCGTGCAGTCGCATTTACCCGTGGTATTGAACCGCGGCAAAGACCAGTTCACGGGTGACTCCATGAACTACGACAATATTTCACAGACGACCGAACTGAATGGCCGTGTGAAAGGGATTATTTATCCGAAGAATCAATAATCTCAGATTTATTCTGAATGTGTTGTAGGACATAACTTTCAAAAGGCCCTGTAGGGCCTTTTTGATTTTCTGTAGTTTCAGAAACCGTTACCGTCCTGATGACTGGATTTATTGCCGGCATTGTTGCGGTTGCGCATATTGGTGCCATAAGGGCTGCGGAAGCCGCCATCGTTGCGCCCTGCATGGCCTGGCGCCTGAAAGCCGCCGCCGTAGTTATTGCTGCGTGGCGGCCTTGGCTCCATGGGGCGGGCAATATTGACAATGAGACTGCGACTGCCCAGTGGCTGACCATTCATGCCTTCAATGGCAGCGCTGGCTTCTGCTTCAGCACTCATCTCGACAAAGCCAAAACCTTTGGAGCGACCGGTATCTCTTTCCATCATCACGCGGGCACTCACAACCGTTCCAAACTGGGTGAAGGCCTGATGTAAATCATGATCGCGAACGGCATAGGGTAAATTCCCTACATATAACTTGCTGCCCATTAAAGACTCCTGTGCCATTTAACCAATGGAGCTTTTGCTTCCACTACATTTCATGAGGAGCGGTTAATGCATCAACCGCGGAAAACATTATTGGGGTAGTTGCAAAAATATGGCAACCGTTCAGAAGTAAAAGATGTCAATAAAACAAAAAAGGAACCCGAAGGTTCCTTTTTGCAACGCCAGTGCAACTAGTGCACTTGAGCGCTTGAATTAGTAGCTGTTGCGGCCACCAAAGCCACCGCCGTAGCCGCCACCGTTGCCACGGCCACCGCCGAAGCCACCGGAGCGGGGAGGACGAGGCTCCATGGGGCGAGCTTCGTTGACCACCAGGTCACGGCCGCCGTAGTTTTGGCCGTGCATGCCCTGGATAGCGGATTGGGCTTCAGCGTCGCTGCCCATTTCTACGAAGCCAAAGCCCTTGGAACGGCCTGTGTCACGCTCCATCATGACCTTTGCGCTCTGCACGGAGCCGAACTGAGAGAAGGCTTGTTCGAGATCGTTGTCGCGGAAAGCGTAGGGCAGGTTGCCTACGTACAGTTTGTTGCCCATGTTTGGGACTCCTGGAAAAAAACTTGAAACGCGATGGAGCCCTAATCGAAAGCCAGCTAACCGTGACCCACCTTAGAGACGCAAACGCACTAGCTCCTGTGCCCGCGCACCTGGGAGCGAGGTCATTATGAGGCAAGGTGTTCGGCTGGCAATGGAATTTCTGCGCAATTTATACGCGGATACAACAGACCTTCGGGCTTTCCCCCAGTGTTGCTTTGCACTGCATGGAAAGTGACGGCAGACAGCGCAAAGAATTTTTCAATCGCTACAATAGCCAAGTCCTTGGGGAGTAGTCCGTTTGGCGTGCAATGCGCCAAAGGCATGCATCAACAGACTTGGCGCCTTCGCGCTATGGTGCATGCGGCTTGGAAGAGCTGGGCAAGACCATTGACTGCAACCGTTCCAAAGGCTGGCGCGGTGGTAGTCAATGCGTGTTTGAGCCAGCCTGTAACTATTTACCCCGCATATATGGAAGCCTTCCTCGTCTCAACCGGCATTGTGGCCCTCGCAGAAATGGGCGACAAAACGCAGTTGCTGTCTCTGGTGCTGGCCGCACGTTTTCGCAAACCCTGGCCTATCGTTCTGGGCATTTTCGTGGCCACGGTGATTAACCACGGCCTGGCAGGTGCGGTGGGCGCTTGGGTCAATGCCTGGGTGGGGCCGGATGTGATGCGCTGGATTCTGGGTGTGTCCTTTATCGCCATGGCCATCTGGATGCTTATCCCTGACAAGCTCGATGACGAAGATGTGGATAACCAATCACGCTGGGGCGTGTTTGGCACCACCGTGGTGGCGTTCTTTCTGGCCGAGATGGGCGACAAGACGCAGATCGCTACCGTGATGCTGGCTGCGCAGTACAACGCCTATCTGTGGGTGGTGCTGGGCTCGACGCTGGGCATGATGCTGGCCAATGCGCCTGTGGTGTGGCTGGGGGACAAGCTGGTCAAGAAAGTGCCTATCCGCATGGTGCATATCATGTCAGCCGGCATCTTCCTGGTGCTGGGCGTGCTGGCGCTCTTGTCCAAGGATGTGCCAGCTTTGGCATAATGCGGACTTACGCGCCGATTTGCTTCTGCTTGCGGGCGCTTTATAAATCCTGCTAAAGACGAAACCGAATGTATTGAACCCGGCCTCGTTTTTAGCGATGCCGGGTTTTTTCATGTCCTTCATCGCCACACCACAATCCATGCATTTCGCCGATGCGCTGCCGCTGCAAAGCGGCAAGAGCATCCGCGACTACACCCTGGCGTACGAGACTTACGGCACACTCAATGCCGACAAGTCCAACGCCATCCTCGTCTGCCATGCCCTGAACGCCTCGCACCATGTCGCAGGCGTCTACGAAGACCAGCCCAAGAGCGCGGGCTGGTGGGACAACATGATTGGTCCTGGCAAGTCGGTAGATACCAACAAGTTCTTTGTCATTGGGGTGAACAACCTGGGCTCGTGCTTTGGCTCTACAGGCCCCATGCACACCAACCCCGATACAGGCAAGGTGTATGGCTCCAGCTTTCCCGTGCTGACGGTGGAAGACTGGGTCCACGCGCAGGCGCGCCTGCTGGATCGGCTCGGCATCCAGCAGCTGGCGGCGGTGCTGGGCGGCAGTCTGGGCGGCATGCAGGCGCTGAGCTGGACGCTGCAGTACCCCGAGCGCATGCGCCACGCCGTGGTGGTGGCCAGCGCGCCCAACCTGAATGCAGAGAACATTGCCTTTAACGAAGTGGCGCGCCGCGCCATCGTGACGGACCCTGACTTTCACGGCGGGGACTTCTACGAGCACGGCGTGATTCCGCAGCGCGGCCTGCGCATTGCGCGCATGATTGGTCACATCACCTACCTGAGTGATGATGTGATGAACCAGAAGTTTGGCCGTGAGCTGCGCGAAGGGCCGAACATCAAGTTCACCACGCAGGACATCGAGTTCCAGATTGAGAGCTATCTGCGCTACCAGGGCGACAAGTTCAGCAGCTACTTTGATGCGAACACTTATTTGCTGATCACACGTGCGCTGGACTACTTTGACCCCGCCAAACAATACGGCGGCAGCCTCAAGGCCGCACTGGCGCAGAGCCTGGCCAAGTTCTTCCTCGTGAGCTTTACCACCGACTGGCGCTTTGCCCCCGGCCGCAGCCGCGAGATCGTGCAGGCCCTGCTGCAAAACGGCCGCGATGTGAGCTACGCCGAGATTGACGCCCCGCACGGCCATGACGCCTTCCTGCTGGACGACCCCCGTTACATGGCCGCCATGCGCGCCTACTTTGAAGGTATTGCCAAGGAGTTCAACGCATGAGCGCGACACCCACCATGCAAGCATTGGCCCAGCTTGTGCCCGAAGGCGCACGTGTGCTGGATCTGGGCTGCGGCGACGGCAGCTTTCTGGACTATCTGCAGCGCGAGCGCGGCTGCACCGGCTATGGCGTGGAGATTGACGACGCCAATGTGCTGGCCTGCGTCAAGCGCGGCATCAATGTGCTGCAGCTCAATCTGGACGATGGCCTGAACATTTTTGACGACAACAGCTTTGACATGGTGCTGCAGATCAACACGTTGCAGCACCTGCGCAATGCCGAGACCATGCTGCGTGAAACGGCCCGCGTAGGCCGCATGAGTGTGGTGAGCTTTCCCAACTTTGCGCACTGGCCCAACCGCTTTTCGGTGCTGCGCGGGCGTATGCCTGTGACGCGCCACCTGCCTTACCAGTGGTATGACACGCCGAACATTCGCGTGGGTACGTTCAAAGACTTTGAGGTGCTGGCCAACAAGAACCGCCTGAACGTGGTCGATGCCTTTGGCCTGAAGGAAGGCCAGATCATCCGCACCTTACCCAATCTGCGCGCCAGCACGGCAGTGTTCTGTCTGGAGCGCGGCTGACAGTGAGGTGACAGGCCAGGCAAGGCCTGCCTGCCCATAATGCGTCTTGCAAGTGCTGTGCGTACCACGCATGGCATTCAAAACAATAGCTGCTTGCGCTTGATATTCAAGGTTTTCAATGTCTTTTGTATTTGAAAACAAGCATTCATAAGCGCTAGCTGCTCCTGTTATTTTGAAGATCAAGGGCAGGAATATGAAAGCCAGTCATTCGCGCACATCGGCCTGCATGGGGGCTGTTCTGGCAGCCACCATCTGGCTCAGCGGCTGCGTCACCAGCCAGCCATTGCAGCAACACAGCGCAGTACAAGCAGAGGTGGCCAGACCTTTGCTGATTGCGCACCGCGGCGCATCGGCTGTGCGTCCGGAGCACACGCTGGAAGCCTACCGTGAAGCCATTCGCGCAGGGGCGGACTTTATCGAGCCTGACCTGGTCATCACCAAGGATGGTGTGCTGGTGGCGCGCCACGAAAACGCGATGGCCATTTTGAATGCCGACGGCAGCGTCAAAGAGGCCACCACCAATGTGGCTGAGCGCCCGGAGTTCGCTGACCGCAAGAACACCAAGCGCATAGATGGCAAGGACATCACGGGCTGGTTTGCCGAAGATTTCACACTGGCAGAACTCAAGACCCTGCGAGCACGCGAGCGCATTCCTGCCGTGCGTCCTGCTAATGTGCGCTTTAACGACCAGTTTGAAGTGCCAACGCTGCAGGAAATCATTGACCTGGCCAAGGCAGAAAGCGCTAGGCTGGGCCGCACGATTGGCATTTATCCAGAAACCAAGCACCCTAGCTACTTTCAGTCCATCGGCCTGCCGCTGGAGCCTGCCCTGCTGAAGGTGCTGGAGGACAATGGCTGGAACCATGCCGATGCACCCGTGCTGGTGCAGTCTTTTGAGGTCAGCAATCTGCGCCAGCTTCGCAGCCAGAGCGCGGTGCGCCTGGTGCAGCTGGTCATGCCTAAAGGCAGTCCCTATGACGCCGTGGCTGCAGGCAAGGCCACCACGTACGCAGACATGCTCACACCGCAGGGCCTGGCCGACATTGCCAGCTATGCCTATGGGCTGGGCCTGAGCAAGAGCATGGTGATCCGCGTGGTGGACGGAAAGAACACACCGGCCTCTCCGCTGGTCGCGCAGGCCCAGAAGGCTGGTCTGAAAGTGCATGCCTGGACCCTGCGCCCGGAAAACCAGTTTCTGCCAGCCAGCCTCAAGGCTCAGCCCGCCAGCAATGCTGCCTTGCGTGGCAATGCGCAGGCCGATATGGAAGACTTTCTGAGCGCAGGCATTGATGGCGTGTTTACCGACGACCCCGCTGTGGGCATGCAGACCATGCAGCGCATGGGTCTGCGCTGATGGGTGTGAGGAGGGCGCCATGCCACGTTTTGCTGCCAATCTGTCACTGATGTACACCGAGCAGCCATTTCTGGAGCGCTTTGCTGCCGCTGCAGCCGATGGTTTTACCGCGGTGGAATATCTGTTTCCCTATGCCTATGCGCCTGAAGTACTGGCCGATACGCTGGCGCAGGCTGGCCTGCAGCAGGTGCTGTTCAATGCGCCACCGGGCGGTGATACGCCCGAGGCCATGGTGGCTGCCTGGGAGGAGGGCATGCGTGGCACGCTGTGTCTGCCGGGGCAGGAGCAGGTGTTCCAGGCCGGTGTGCTCCAGGCCCTGCGCTATGCACAAGCGCTGCGCTGCCCGCGCATTCATCTGATGAGCGGCAGGATGCCCGAGGGCGCGCCGCGCAAGCTGCTGGAAGATACGGCGCTGTGCAATCTGCGCTGGGCGGCACAGGCTGCGGCCGATGCCGGGGTGGAGGTGCTGATCGAGCCCATCAACGGCCGGGACATGCCGGGCTACTTCTTGCAGACGCAGGCCCAGGCGCACCACCTGGTGCAGCTGGTGGCAGCGCCCAATCTCAAGGTGCAGATGGACCTGTACCACTGCCAGATTGTGGAAGGTGATGTGGCCATGAAGCTGCGCCAGTACCTGCCTACGGGGCGTGTGGGCCATATCCAGATTGCCGGTGTGCCCGAGCGCCACGAGCCCGATGTGGGCGAGCTGAACTACGACTACCTGTTTGGCGTGCTGGATGCGCTGGGCTATGCGGGCTGGGTAGGCTGCGAGTACCGCCCCCGTGCCGGAACCAGTCAGGGGCTGGGCTGGCTGCGGCGCTTGCCGCAGGAGCTATCTAAAAAATAGCTGCTTGCGCTTGAAAATATTGGTTTTCAGATAGAAAAGTGTCTGAAACATAGAGAAATAGCGCACAAGGCGCTATTTCTTTTTTGATGGGTGTGCGAAAGCGACGCGCCCGTGCCGGGCGCAGGGCTTAGCGCAGCCAGCCGCGCTTGCGGAAGTACAGCATGGGCACGAGTGCACTGGCAATCATCAGCAAGATGGCGTAGACGTAGCCGTACTTCCACTCCAGCTCCGGCATCATCGCGAAGTTCATGCCGTAGACGCTGGCAATCAAGGTAGGCGGCAGCAGGGCCACGCTGGCCACTGAGAAGATCTTGATGATCTTGTTCTGGTTGATGTTCAGAAAACCGACGGTCGCGTCCATCAGGAAGTTGATCTTGTCGAACAGGAACTGCGTGTGGCTGTCCAGTGACTCAATGTCACGCAGGATCTGGCGTGCTTCCTCGAACTGCTCGGCGTTGAGCATCTTGCTGCGCATCATGAAGCTCACGGCGCGGCGTGTGTCCAGCATATTGCGGCGGATGCGGCCGTTCAGGTCTTCCTGGCGGGCAATATCGGCCAGCACTTCCTGGGCGTAGTCGTCGGTCACGTTGCCGTCCAGCACGCGGGAGCTGACGTGCTTGAGGTCGTCGTAAATGCCTTCCAGCGTGTCGGCGGAGTATTCAGCGTCTGCGTCAAACAGCTTGAGCAGCACATCCTTGGCGTCTTCGATCAGGCCGGGCGCACGGCGTGCGCGCAGGCGCAGCAGGCGAAACACCGGAATATCTTCTTCGTGGATGGAAAACAGCACGCCGCAGGATTTGAGCTCGGTGTTGTGCTGGTTCAGGATGTAGGCCACGCGCACGCTGCGGGGGTCTTCCTCGTCGTCGAGCAGAAAGTCACTGCGGATGTGCAGATCGCCGTTGTCTTCTTCGTAAAAGCGCGCGGACTCTTCGATGTCCAGGTCCATGGCGTCGTCAGGAATCGACAGGCCATAGTGCTGCTTGACCCAGCGTTTTTCTTCGAGGGTGGGGGACTCCAGGTCCACCCAGATGGGCTGGAAGCGCTTGAGGTCTTCCAGGGATTCGATTTCTTCCTGGACCAGACGGCCGTTGGACAGCGAAAAGATATTGAGCATGCAGCTCTCCCAAATGTTTTTGTGGCTTTAGCGGGGCGAAGATGGGTGCGCTTCCAGTCCTTCCTCATGCCTCGCACGGCCTTGGGAGAGGATGGAAGCTACCGACTGGGGTAGGTTTCCACGGTGGTATCTCAAAAATATGACAAGCCCACGATTATGCCGAGCCTGTTCAAAGCCTGCAGGTTTGGCCCTGCAGGTGCAGGGGGTCAAAGCGCCGGCGGCGGGCGCAGCGCATGGGCGCGGCACAGATCGGCCCAGGCGGCGGGCTTGGCATGCGGCGCACGCAGCAGATAGGCAGGGTCGTAGCTGACCACGGTGGGCACATCGTGCACCTGGTGTACCTGGGCGCGCAGGCGGCCCAGTGCCTCCTGGCTGTGCAGCACGGCGCGTGCGGGCTGCATGCCCAGCAGCAGCATGCGTGCGGGGCGCGCCAGGCGCATATTCGCAGCCAGGCCCGCGGGCAGGTCTTGCCAGTCCACAGGGGTCTGGGGCAGGCTCAGTGCAGGCAGGGCCTCATGGCCGGGGCGCTGCATGCAGGCAATCCAGACATGGGGGCTGTGGTGCAGGCGCAGCGCACGCAGCATGTTGTTGAGCAGCTTGCCGGTGTCGCCTTCCAGTGGCGCGCCGGGGTTGGGGCTTTCGCAGATGACCAGCCAGGCGTCGTCCGCACTGCCGCCTGTGGCCGCCGGGTAGGCCTGCACCGCAGGGGTGATGCGCCAGGCGGTGTCCTGTACGGCATTTTCTGGGGCTTGTGCCACTGCAGGCGCCGGTGTGGGGGCTGGGCGTGCAGGTGCTGTCGCAGGCACTGGCTGTGGTACGGCAGCAGGGGCCGTGATAGCGGCTGCGGCGGCTGTGGCGGCTGGAGCTGCGGTGGCAGGCGCATCCACCACCGCAGTGGCTGTGGCTTGAACCGGCGCTTGCGCTACGGCCATGGCAGCAGCCTGTGCAACAGGAACTGGTGCAGCGACTGCAGCTGCCGCAGGCTTGGGCCACCAGATGGTGATGCCCATTTCCTGCAGCATGGCACGTTGGCGGGCGTCGAGGTTCAAGGACATAAAGACATGTTCATCAAGATGGCGGTTTCGCGTTCGCCGTGATCTACCGGATAGTACTTCTTGCGCGCCCCGACCTGGGTAAAACCGTGGCGTTCGTACACCTGGCGTGCACGCAGATTGCTCTCACGCACTTCCAGCCAGAGCGTCAGGGCCTGGGCCTCGTGGCGGCTCCAGTGGGCCAGGCACTGCAGCAGCTCACGCGCAAAGCCCTGGCGCTGGTGTGCCGGTGCCACGGTGATGTTGAGCAGATGCACTTCGTCCAGCACCTGCATGGCGATGAAGTAGCCCAGCACCTCGTCACCGCGCACCAGTACGCGCGCTGCATAGCCGCTGCGCAGGGCGTCAGCAAAGTTGCCGCGCGTCCAGGGGTGAGGAAACGCTGCCTGCTCAATGGGCAGGATGGTGTCCAGCATGTCCTCGGTCATGGGCAGCAGCTGGTGGCCTGCGGCCAGGGGGTAGTCTGCCGCCATCATGCCTTGCGGGCTGCTTCGCGTTCTGCCGTGGTCTGGGCCACCTTGTCACGGATGTACAGCGGCAGCGCGTGGGAGGCATCCATCAAATGCCCGCTGGCAATCAGTGCGGGGGCCAGGCGCAGCAGGGCGGTGGCCGTGGGCAGGGCCGGCAGATGCCGGGCATCCGGTGCCAGGCGGTCGGGGTAGGCGGCATGGCCATTGCCTACCACCGCCAGACCTTCGGGCACTTGCAGCGCTTCGGGGGCGCACAGGCCCAGGGCGCTGGTGGCTTCCCACAGGCTGTTGCGTGCATTCCAGCGGTAGCCTGCGTGGTAGACCTCGGACATGCGTGCGTCGAGCACGGCCATGAGCTCGGTCATGCCATGCTGGGCGCGGGCATCTTCTGCCACGGCCAGCAAAGTGTCGATGGGCAGCAGTGGCAGATGGGCGCCCAAGGCCAGACCTTGGGCAATTGAGCACGAAGTGCGCAGCCCGGTGAAAGAGCCGGGGCCGCGGCCAAAGACAATGGCTTTGAGGTCGGACAGCTGCAGCTCCAGCGCCTTCAGGCCTTGCTGGATGGCGGGAATCAAGGTGGCCGAGGAGTTCGCCCCTCCGGCTGCCTGGTGTTGCCACAGCTGATCGCCACGCTGGATGGCGATAAACAAGGTGTCGGTGCTGGTGTCAAAAGCAAGCAGATTCATAGGGAGCGCGCCACAGAAAAAACGGACGCCCAGGTGGCGTCCAAGCCTGCAATTATCGGCGGCATGGCATTGTCATGCGCGTGGGCTCTGGCAAAACCGCGCAGGCCACCTCTACACTTTGTGCCCATGTGCAAATCCTTGTTGTGGCGCAGTGTGCGCCAGAGTATGGCCGTTGTGGCCCTGTGTGCAGCTGCCAGTGCGGCTGCGCAGTCCCTGCCTGCGTCTGTCGCGGCGGCACTGGGGCGAGCGCAGATTCCTGCCAGTGCGATGTCGATCTATGTGGCGCCGGTCGAGGCAGCGCAGCCACCGCGCCTGACCTGGCAGCCGCAAGCGTCCATGAACCCGGCTTCGGTCATGAAGCTGGTGACCACCTATGCCGCGCTGGAGCAGCTGGGCCCCACCTATGTGTGGCGCACACCGCTGTATCTGGATGGGGTGATCGACAACGGTGCTTTTCGGGGCACGGTCTATATCCAGGGCTCGGGCGACCCCAAGCTGGTGTCTGAGCGCCTGTGGCTGATGCTGGGCCGTCTGCAGGGCATGGGCGTGAAAGTCATTGTGGGTGACATCGTGCTGGACCGCAGCGCCTTTGATGTGCAGGGGCACGACCCTGCCGCCTTTGATGGTGAGCCTTTCAGGCCCTACAACGCCGGGTCTGATGCCCTGCTGGTGAACTACAAGACCCAGGTGCTGGGCTTTATTCCCGATCCTGCCGCTGGTGTGGCGCGCATTCACTACGAACTGCCGCTGGCGGGCATCCAGGCACCTGCCACGGTGCCGCTGGCCCCCAGAGGTACGGCCTGTGGTGACTGGCGCACGCAGTTACAGGCAGACTGGAGCGATCCCCAGCGCCTGCAGTTGCGCGGCAGCTACCCCGCCAGCTGTGGTGACAAGAACTGGCCCGTAGCCCTGCCTGAGCCAGAGCGTTTTGCCCTCAAGGCCGTGGAAGGCATGTGGCGCAGCATGGGTGGCCAGATCACGGGCAGCGTGCGCGAGGGGGTGGTGCCTGAGGGGCTCAAGCCCGTGTGGGTCAACCAGTCGCCTGCGCTGGCTGAGGTGGTACGTGACATCAACAAATACAGCAACAACGTCATGACCCAGCAGGTCTTGCTGACGCTGGGCAAGGAGCGCCTGGGCATAGGCAGCTTTGATGCTGGGCGCACGGCACTGGCGCAGTGGTGGCAGCTGCGCTGGCCTGCGCAGGACATGCCTGTCGTGGAAAACGGCGCAGGCCTGAGCCGCCAGGGACGCATCAGCGCGCAGGCGCTGGGTCATATGCTGCAGGCAGCCTGGGGATCGTCCGTGATGCCGGAGTTTGTGGCGTCCATGCCGATTTCTGGCATGGACGGCACGCTGCGCCGCAGCAAGGCCAGCGCCAATGCCCATCTGAAGACAGGCTCGCTGCGCGATGCCAACACCCTGGCGGGCTATGTGCACGGTAATTCGGGCCAGCGCTATGTGCTGGTGGCCATGATCAACCACCCCAATGCCGGTGGCGCGCGGCCGGTGATGGATGCCCTGGTGGACTGGGTGGCGCAGGATTAAAAAAAGCAACCAGCCTGAGGGCTGGTTGCTTTTTAGGCAGGGCTTAGCCAGCAGCGGCCGCGCGCTGCAGGCGGTCGCGCACGCCTTCCCAGTCGGCGGTGTCGGGCGGGGTTTCAATCCAGATCAGCTGGGCGCCAATGGCATCAAAGTCGCGCAGCGCACCAAACAGTTCGTGGGCTGCGCCCAGGGCCTGCTGGGGCATGGGGCGCAGGTGCACGCCCTGGGAGGCATTGCTCAGCGGACTGCGGTGGTAGACGGCAATGTTTTTGCCATCAGTACCCAGCATGTCGAGCGCGGCCTGCAGCTGCTTGGCATCCATGAGGCGCACTTTGGCGTTCGGCGCATAGTGGGCCAAAAGTGTGCCAGAGGCCCGTGGAGTATTGGCTTGCAGCTCTTCTTTGGAGAGTGGGCGCTGGCCGCAGGCACGTTCGATGTCGTCGCGCGTGATCGCACCGGGGCGCAGCAGCACAGGCACGCCGCGCGTGCAGTCGACGATGGTGGATTCAATGCCTACCTCACAGGCGCCGCCGTCGAGCACCAGCAGCTCGTCGCCAAACTCGGCGGCCACGTGCTGGGCCGTGGTGGGGCTCACGCGCCCAAACTTGTTGGCGCTGGGGGCGGATATCCCCCACACGGGCGGGTTCAGCTGCTGGCAGGCCTTGAGCAGGGCATGGGCCACGGGGTGTGCGGGGCAGCGCAGGCCCACGCTGTCCTGACCGCCGGTCGATGCCTTGGCGGCATCCGGCAGGCGCGGCAGGATGAGGGTCAGCGGGCCGGGCCAGAAGGCGTCGATCAGCTGCTGGGCAAATACGGGCACTTCCTTGGCGTAGCGCGTGATGGCGTCGCTGTCTGCCACATGCACGATCAGCGGATGGTTGGCGGGGCGGCCCTTGGCCATGAAGATCTGGGCTACGGCGGCATCGTTGTCGCTGTCCGCGGCCAGGCCATAGACGGTTTCGGTGGGCAAGCCCAGCAACTCGCCGCGCTGCAGGGCGGCTGCTGCGGCTTGTACCGATGCTTGAAGCTGTCCATCCAAAATCATCTTGATGTCCTTTGTGTGTCAATGGCTCGCCAATGCAGACGCCCTTGCTTAAGTGTTTAAGCAAGGGCGTAGCCGGTGGAAAACCATATTTTCTGCGCAGCAGCCTTGGCCGCCAAACGCGCTGCGCGATGCCCCCGCTCCATACGTGTTTACGCTGGGAAGCAGCGGCATGCGCAGAATAAAAATTGATAGCTGCTAGCGATGAAATATCAAAGGATTAAGATAGAAAACTATCTGAATCCCTTGTTCTGTCAGCGCTAGCAGCTTCTTTTTTTGAAAGCAGCCTGGCCGCTCAGAAGGGCGCAATGCCCAGAATCTCTGCCGCCTTGAGGGCTGTGGCGCGTACCTGCTCAGGCGTGCTGCCGGTGATGTTCAGGTGGCCCATCTTGCGGGCGCGCTTGGCATCGACTTTGCCGTACAGGTGCAGGTGGCAGCCGGGTAGTGCCAGTACCTGGTCCCAGGCGGGCGTCTGGGCGGTGTCGCTGTCCTTGAACCACAGGTCACCCAGCAGGTTGAGCATGATGCTGGGGCTGTGCAGGCGGGGCTGCACCAATGGCAGACCGGTCATGCAGCGCACCTGCAGCTCAAACTGCGAGACATCGCAGCCGTTCTGGCTGTAGTGGCCGCTGTTGTGGGGGCGGGGGGCGATTTCGTTGACCACCAGCGAGCCGTCCTGCAGCACAAAGAACTCTACGCACAGCACGCCGACGTAGTTCAGACCTTCTGCTACGGACTTTGCAGCTGCCAGCGCTTGTTCTACCTGGGCTGCAGGCAGATTTCCTTCATACACCTCGGTCACGGCCAGAATGCCGTCGCGGTGCAGATTGCACTGCACGGGCAGGTTGACGATGGCGCCATCACGGCCACGCGCCACGATGACGGAGCACTCGTGGGCCAGTGGCAGCATTTTTTCCAGCACGCAGGCCACGCGGCCCAGCTCGTCCCAGGCCTTGGCGAGCTCTTCCAGCGTCTTGACGCGCACCTGGCCCTTGCCGTCATAGCCCAGACGGGCGGTCTTCAGAATGCCAGGCAGCAGGTCGGCAGACACGGCGGCCAGCTGCTCAGGCGTTTCAATCACGGCATGTGGTGCGACAGGTACGCCACACTGCACAAAGTGGGCCTTTTCGCGGGCGCGGTCCTGGGCAATCGCCACCGCGCTGCCAGCAGGCGAGACGGGCAGGCTTTGGGCCAGCTGGTTCAGGCTGCCTGCGGGCACGTTTTCAAATTCGGTGGTGACCGCGGCGCACAGCTTGGCCAGCTCGGTCAGACCCTGTGGGTCTTCGTAGCCAGTGCGGATGTGGTGGTGGCTGACCCGACCGGCGGGGCTGGTGGGGTCCTGGTCCAGCACGGCGGTGAAGTAGCCCATGGCCTGCGCGGCATGGGCAAACATGCGACCCAGCTGGCCGCCGCCGAGCACGCCCAGCGTGGCGCCGGGCAAGATCACATTGCGTGCTTCGCTCATGCGTTCACCGGCAGGGTCATGTTGCGGGCGGCCTCGGTCTGCTCGGCGCGGAAGGCGTTGAGCTTTTCGCGCAGCGCAGGGTCTTCGTTGGCCAGCAGAGCCACGGCAAACAGGGCCGCGTTGGCAGCACCTGCATTGCCAATGGCAAAAGTGGCCACAGGCACGCCCTTGGGCATTTGTACGATGGAATGCAGCGAATCCACACCCTGCAGGTGGCGGCTGGCCACGGGTACGCCCAGCACGGGCACGGGGGTCTTGGCAGCAATCATGCCGGGCAGGTGGGCCGCGCCGCCCGCGCCAGCGATGATGGCCTTGAGGCCACGTTCAGCCGCAGCTTCTGCGTAGCGGAACATGTCATCAGGCATGCGGTGGGCCGAAACCACTTGCGCCTCAAAAGCGATACCGAATTGCTGGAGGATGGCAACTGCGTGCTGCATGGTGTCCCAGTCGCTGCTGGAACCCATGACCACACCGATCTGGATGGGGTTCATGTTCTCTCTCAAAGGGCGCTTGCGGCCCAGCCAAGTGGAACCCGGGATTTTACGGGCAAGCCTTGGGTTGGCGAGTGGACAGGGGGCTCGCCATATCCGCTGGCTTGAAATTGTGGGCAGCGTACGCATCTGCAAGGCATTGCGTGCTTGGCACACTGCCAAATTGCTAGAGAATCAGCACCATACGCTTTTGTAGGCGCTTTTCATTATTTTTTGCGCAGCACTGCTGCGGCCCAGGGACAGCCCGATGATCGATATCACCATTCAGAATTTTGAGACCGAGGTGGTCGCCGCCTCCATGACCACCCCTGTGCTGGTGGATTTCTGGGCCACATGGTGCGGCCCCTGCAAGACGCTGGTGCCCACGCTGGAAAAGCTGGAGGTGGAGTACGCCGGCCGCTTCAAGCTGGCCAAGGTGGATGTGGATGCCAACCAGCAGATTGCCGGCATGTTCGGTATTCGCAGTGTGCCCACCTGCGTGCTGATGATTGGCGGCCGCCCTGTGGATGGCTTCATGGGGGCACAGACCGAAGGTCAGGTGCGTGAATTCCTGGACAAGCACCTGCCTTCTGAAGATGCTCTGGCTGCAGAAGCCGAGGTGGAGGAGGCCGAAGCCTTGCTGGAATCGGGCGACACCCAGGCGGCGCTGCAGAAGCTGGCCGATGCGCTGGCGGCAGACCCGGCCAACGATGATGCACGCTTTGACTATGTGCGCCTGCTGATAGCCACCGGCAACTACGAGGCAGCGGCCGAGCTGCTGCACGAGCCGCTCAAGCGCATTCCCCAGCCGCTGCGCTTTGAAGCCCTGCACCAGTGGCTGCAGTGCATGCTGTTTGTGCAAAACGACGACCGCGGCAACTGGCCCATTGAGCAGTTTGATGCTGCTATCGCTCAGAACAAGCGTGACTTTGACACGCGCTTTGCCAAGGCACAGGTGCTGGCAGCGGAAGGCCAGTGGACCGCTTCCATGGAGGAACTGCTGGAAATCATCATGCGCGACAAGACCTGGAATGAGCAGGCCGCCCGCAAGCTGTATGTGGCCATTCTGGAACTGCTCACGCCTGCCAAGCCCAAGCATCAGGACACAGCGCCCGGCCAGAGCGCCGGTGGTATCCAGATTCTGGGCAAGAGCAGCGCAGAGCAGGACGAAGCCACGGTGCTGGTCAACAGCTATCGCCGCAAGCTGAGCATGGCGCTCAATTGATGCAGCAGGAGCCCTGCAGGCTCCTTTTCACAGGCCTGCAGGGCTACCTAACGAACTTGTTGAAGTGAGTTCTTGCTCTCGTTCAATGCCTGAAAAAATGATGAAAAAATAAAGGCGATTTCGCGCGTGAGTGCTGAACTGCGGTGCACTTTTCGCTACGATGCGAGTCGCTGCAGCTTGTGTAGTGTGTGGCGTGTTATGCGCCGGGTTTTCTGGAGTTGGAATGTCTCCTGCGTATGCAGTGGAGTGGCGCAGCATCTTGCTGTGCTTTACTTCTCGGGTGCGGGCTGCGGTGCAGCAGCTGGTGCATGAACATAGTGCCTTGCTGGCTTCGCACTTTTATCAGGCCATGCTGGAAGATGAGGCGGCGCGCATCTTCCTCTCGCACGAGCAGGTGCAGACGCGACTGAAACCCTCCATGCAAATGTGGCTGCAGGAGGTCTATGCGCTGGACCCCGAGGCAGATCTGGAGGCGCAGGCGCAGCGGCAGGTCAAGATTGGCGAGGTGCATGCACGCCTCGATCTGCCGGTGTACCTGGTGTTGCGCGGTGCTTCCTGTATCAAGGACGGCATCTGCAGCCTGCTCATGGTGCATACACTGCTGACCGAGGCAGAGCGACTGGCTGCCATGCAGCTCATTGCACGGGTGATGGATCTGTCCATGGAAATCATGGCACAGGCCTATGCCACATCGCGCGAACGCAGCTCCCGCTCCAAGGAGGCATACCGCCTGTTTTCCTTGACGCACAACGTGGCTACGCTGCGTGAGCGTCGTCGTGCAGAGCTGCTGGACTGGCAGAACCAGTGCCTGTACAGCCACGCACTGGGACATTCCGTGATGGCCATGCCCAGGCTGGGCAGTTCTGACTTTGGCCTGTGGTTCCGTCACAAAGGTGCGCATATCTTTCAGGGTCTGGCAGAGGTCGGGCATATCCAGTCGGCAATCGAGCATATCGACAGCCATTTGCTGCCCGCGTTTGCGCAGGCATCGCAGCAGGACAGCCTGCAGTTTCTGAATGCGCTGCGAGAGCAGGCGCGCAACATCAGCCTGAATCTGGACGCCTTGTTTGAGTACAACAGCCAGATGGATGCCGGGCGTGATGCGCTGACGCAGCTGCTCAACCGCAAGTTCTTGCCTGTGGTACTGAGCCAGGAAATCGCCATGGCGCGCGATAGCGGCACAGTGTTCAGCGTGCTGACCGTGGACATCGATTACTTCAAGCGCATCAATGACACCTGGGGTCATGAATGTGGTGACGCCGTGCTCCAGCAGATGGCGGTTCTGCTCAGCGACAACAGCCGCGGTGGCGACTATGTGTTCCGCCTGGGTGGGGAAGAGTTCTTGCTGCTGCTGGTAGACACCAGCCCGGCGGCCGCTTTGCATGTGGCGGAAAAATTGCGTGCCTGCGTGGAAAAGACGCCGTTCAGCATGCCCCAGAAGCCCCCGCTCTTTCTGACGGTCAGCATTGGTGTGTCCACATTTGACGGACACCCTGATTACCAGCAGCTGCTGCGACGCAGTGATGAGGCTTTGTATGCAGCCAAGGAAAAAGGCCGCAATTGCGTGGTCAGTGCTGCAGAAGTGTGTGCGGAGTGAGCTTTGGTTCAGTTTTTTCCAGTCAACAAAAAAGGCGCTGTTCAGCGCCTTTTTTGTTGTGCAGTGCGCGAAGTGTGCAGTCGGCTTAGCGCAGATTCAGCACATCAAACATGTCGAACTGGCCGGTGCTCTGGCCTGCCAGAAAACGCACAGCGCGCAGGCTGCCATCGGCATAGCCAGCGCGGCTGCTGGACTTGTGCGAGATTTCCACGCGTTCGCCTGTGCCGGCAAACAGCACGGTGTGGTCGCCAATGATGTCACCGCCACGCACGGTGGCAAAACCAATGGTGTTTTCCTTGCGCTCGCCAGTGTGGCCAAAGCGCTCGTATACGGCGCGGTCTTCCAGCTTGGTGCCCTGGGCTTGGGCAATGACTTCGCCCATCTTGATGGCGGTGCCTGATGGGGCGTCCACCTTGTGCTTGTGGTGGGCTTCGACGATTTCAATGTCGTAGCCCGTGCTCAGTGCCTTGGCGGCCATTTCGAGCAGCTTCAGCGTCACGTTCACACCCACGCTCATGTTGGGCGCCAGCATGATGGCGGTTCGCTGGGCGTAAGCCGCAATCTGTTCCTTCTGCGCCTCGGTAAAACCGGTCGTGCCAATCACCACCTTCACGCCCAGCGCTGCGCACACAGCCAGGTGGGCCATGGTGCCTTCGGGGCGGGTGAAGTCGATCAGAAAATCGGCCTTGGACAGGGCAGACTTCAGATCACTTTCAATCAGCACGCCACTGGTCTGGCCCAGAAAGGCCGCTGCATCGGTGCCGATGGTTGGGCTGTGGGGCAGGTCCAGTGCTGCAGTCAGGGTGCAGTCCGCGCTGTTCTGGATGGCTTCCACCAGCATGCGGCCCATGCGGCCAGAAGCTCCGGCCACTGCCACGCGCAAAGGAGAAGAAGAGGGTGCGGTCATAACAAATCCATCAAGAGGTCAAACAGACACAGCCGCTCAAGCTGTCATGCGCTGAGCGGCTGGTACACAAGAAGCCGGTGCGTCAGTAATTGCGTTCCAGAGGCGGGTAGCTGCTGCGAGGCTGTGCAGTTTCCTGGGTGGCAGGTGCATCGGCCTTGGCTGCGGGCTTGTGCTTGGCCAGCTGTTCTTCGGTGGCCTGCAGCTGCGGTACTTTGATTTTCTTGTTGCTGCTGCCCAGCGATGCGACGAACTCGTCTTCGGAAGGCATTTCATCACCTTCGGCACGCACAAAGCGGTCGTTATCGAAGAACACGGTCAGCTTGCGGTTCTGTGCTTCTACGCCCTGGCGCTTGATGGTGAACACATATTCCCAGCGATCTCCATGGAACACGCTGGTCATCAGCGGTGTGCCCAGAATTTCGCGCACCTGCTGACGGCTCATGCCGGGCTGCAAAGCTTGCACCTGTTCGCGCGACACAAAGTTGCCTTGCACCACTTCCACTTTATAGGGGGTGACCGCACTCATGGCGTTGCGAGTGGTTTCGCTGATGCTGCTACAAGCAGCCAAAAAAGCGGCGAGAGACAGAGTCAGCCCCAACTGCAGGCGGTAACGAGCTTGTACATGCATGGGTAATAAGCAAGGGATATGATTTGCCCCATTGTAGCGGTAGGTTTTGCTCCGGCTCGCGCATGTTTTACAGCATGCGAAAACCATAGTTTTGTATTCGGTATGAGCTGTCGTAAGCTTGTGCCAACTGCCACTTTTCACGTACGACATGAAAAACATTGAAGAGCTCAAAAGCACAGGTCTGAAAGCGACATTGCCGCGCTTGAAGATTCTGGAAATTTTTCAGACTGGCAGGCAGCGTCACATGACCGCAGAAGATGTTTTTCGTGTGCTGCTCGATGAGCGCTCGGACATCGGTCTGGCAACGGTCTATCGCGTACTGACCCAGTTTGAGCAGGCAGGCATCTTGCTGCGCAGCAATTTTGAAAGTGGCAAGGCGGTGTATGAGCTCAATGAAGGCCAGCACCATGACCACTTTGTCTGCACGGCATGCGGCAAGGTCGAAGAGTTCTATGACCCTGAGATTGAAAAGCGTCAGATGATGATTGCTGAGCAGATGGGCTGGCAGATTCAGGATCACTCCATGTCGCTGTATGGCCAGTGCGCTGATTGCGTGGCACGTACAGCCAAGCGCTAAGACCAGAGTCAAGGTCCTGTGCCCATGTAAAAAAAGGCATCCATGCGGATGCCTTTTTTTGTTGTGAGCTCGTGAAGCTGCGTGCTCAGTAAGAACTTCTGCTGCCCATGTCGCGTTCCATGGCCTGGCGGTGGCGCTCGACGAACTCGGCATAGGTGTCGATGCCGCGCAGCTGCAAAATGCTGTTGCGCACGGCAGCTTCCACCAGCACCGCGATATTACGGCCTGCGGTGACGGGAATCACCACTTTGCGCACGGGAATGCCCAGCACATCCTGCGTGAGTGGCTCCTGCGGCAGGCGCTCGTATTCACGCTCCATGGTCTCTTTCTTGACCAGGTGCACGATGAGTTTGAGGCGCATCTTGCGGCGCACGGCTGTCTCGCCAAAGATGGCGCGAATGTCCAGCAGACCAATGCCGCGCACTTCCAGCAGGTTCTGCAGCAGCTCAGGGCATTTGCCTTCTATGGTGGTCTGGTTGATGCGGTACAGGTCTACGGCATCGTCTGCGACCAGGCCATTGCCGCGTGTGATCAGCTCCAGCCCCAGCTCACTTTTGCCCAGGCCAGATTCGCCGGTAATCATCACGCCCATGCCCAGAATGTCCATGAACACGCCGTGCATGGTGGTGCGGTCGGCAAAGTGCTTGGACAGGTAGGCGCGCAGCACGTCAATGACAAAGGCCGAGGCTTCCCTGGTTGCAAACATCGGAATGCCTGCGTTTTCACACATGGAAAGCAGTGCAGCAGGTGCAGTCTGCCCGTCAGCGAGCACCAGCACGGGTGGCTCGAGCTTGACGATGCGACCGATGCGACGCGCGCAGTCCTCGTCGGTCGCGTTGGTCAGGTAGGCGATTTCGCGCTCGCCCAGTACCTGCAGGCGGTAAGGGTGGATGTAGTTGAGGTAGCCCACCAGGTCTGCGCCCGAACGCGCCGAGCGCACCGCCATTTCGTCAAAGCGGCGCTCGGAAGCCCCCATGCCAGCCAGCCATTCCCAGTTTAGGGATTCGCGAAATGCTTCAAACAGGCGGTTGGCATTGATGGCTTTGTGGCGCATGGAACAGCAGGCAGAAAAGGCGTGGCGGTGGGATGCTGACCAGCAGAGGCGCTCAGGATGCGGCGGTGGCCGACTTCCAGTCGACGATCAGCTGGTACAGCGCTTCGGCATTGTTCGCCGTTTTCAGAGATTCGCGCAGATGGTTGTCGCTGAGCAGTTCGGCAATCTCAGACAGGATTTCCAGGTGCTGCTGTGTGGCAGCTTCGGGAACCAGCAGGAAGATGAGCAACTGCACAGCCTGTTCATCAGGTGCATCAAAGCCGATGGGCCGTGCCAGCTGGAAAACCGCTGCCATGGGTGTCTTGAGGCCCTTGATGCGCCCGTGAGGGATGGCTACACCGTGCCCCAGGCCTGTGGAGCCCAGACGTTCGCGTGCGAACAGACTGTCGGTGATCAATGCGCGGGGCAGGCCATGCAGCCCTTCGAACAAGAGGCCCGCTTCTTCAAAAGCGCGTTTTTTGCTGGTGGCATCAACGCTGACAAGCACTTGAGCAGGCGACAGGATGGAGGCAAGACGGTTCATGTGGAAACTATGGTGTATCGCCCGAACCGGACGTATCTGGCTGGTGCGGTGGAGCGAAAAGGCCGCCATCGGGCGGCCTGTTACTCCAGACTTTACCTAAATCTTCGCACAAGCAAAAGACATCTGGCGTCAACTCTGTATTGACAAGGCCAATTCATGCCTGCTTGCGACATTGCGTACAGCCAGTTTACGCGTTTTATAGCTGAGTACACGGCGATCGAGCTTGTCTGCCAGCTCATCAATGGCGGCATACAGGTCAAAGTGCTTGCTGGCAGCGTGCAGCGCATTGCCCTTGACCTGGATGCTGCATTCGGCACGCTGGCGGCGTTCTTTCTGTGATTCGTTCTGCGTGGACAGCAGTACCTTGATGTGGATGACTTGGTCAAAGTGGCGCAGCACGCGTTCAAGCTTGGAAACCACGTAGGCACGCAGTGCAGGGCTGACATCCAGATGGTGGCCGCTGATGGTCAAGTTCATAAATCAACCTCCTGTGCTTTCAGGTTCACGAAAAAGCTTGCTGCTTCTGTGTCGAAGCAGTGGTGGCGGTTGAATGCGCATTCGTCGCTTGTGAGTCACTATGCGCCTGTTGCCTGATGTGCGCAATGGCATTTCGCCATGTTCTGCTGGGATATGACGGGCAGGCAGACGCAGGCGGTAAAACAGCGCACAATGAATCGTTTGTGGATAGCGCCTGCTTGGCGGGGCTGTCCGTGATGGTCGGGATAGAGATTGAAGCAGTCGCAATTGTCCATGTCTGGCGCGCCTGTCCGGCTCTAAAATCCCGGATCGGAGTTGCGCCTGCCAGCCAGAAGCTGCAGGCGTTGACGTGTTCCGAACCCCATTTTGTCTGCTTCTCTCATGACACAGCCCACGATTTCCGCTTTGCACACTTCCAATATCACTTCGCTGCCGCTGCTGGCGCGCGGCAAAGTGCGCGACAACTATGCGGTGGGCGATGACCGCATCCTGATGGTGGCCTCTGACCGCCTCTCGGCCTTCGACGTGATCATGGGTGAACCCATCCCCGGCAAGGGTGAGCTGCTGACGCAGATGGCGCTGTTCTGGTTTGACAAGCTGGGCCACATCTGCCCCAACCACCTGACGGGCGAAGCCCCTGAATCCGTGGTGACGCCCGAGGAAGTGCCTCAGGTCAAGGGCCGCTCCATGCTGGTCAAGCGCCTCAAGCCCGTGCTGATCGAGGCCGTGGTGCGTGGCTATCTGGCAGGCAGCGGCTGGAAGGAATACCAGGAAAGCCAGGCCGTGTGCGGTGTGAAGCTGCCTGCTGGGTTGGTCAATTCCGCCAAGCTGCCCGAGCCCATCTACACGCCGGCTGCCAAGGCAGAAATGGGCGACCACGACGAAAACATCACCTACGAGCGCACTGTGGAGATGGTGGGAGAGGAGCTGGCCTCCAAGATCCGCGACACCGCCATCCGCATCTACAAGGAAGCGGCAGAAATCGCACTGACCAAGGGCATGATCATTGCCGACACCAAGTTCGAATTCGGCCTGACCGAAGACGGCGAGCTGGTGCTGATGGACGAAGTGCTGACCCCCGACAGCTCACGCTACTGGCCTGTGGAAGGCTATGAAGAAGCGCTCAAGGCGGGCGTCAACCCTCCCAGCTACGACAAGCAGTTTGTGCGTGACTGGCTGGAGCAGGCCAAGGTTAATGGCAAGCCCTGGAACAAGGCAGCGCCTGCACCCCGTCTGCCTCAGGAAGTGATTGAAAAGACCGCGGCCAAGTACCGTGAAGCGCTGGAGCGTCTGACCGCTTAAACGCGCTCGATACCCCAAAAAACAAAAGCAGCCATTGGCTGCTTTTTTGTTGCTGTTTTGAAAAATAAGAGCGTTTTGCGCTTGATATACCTATGTTTCAGGCTCAAATGTTTCTGAAATCATTACAAATCAAGCGCTGGCAGCTCCTGTTTTTATAGACGTCTGGCGGGGCCCTGCAGGGTGGTGACCATGTCTACCGCCAGCTTGCGCAGGGCTTGCCAGCTGTCGCTGGGCCAGTTGTCTGCGGGCAGACCTTTGACGATGCCGTCCACCACGTGGGCCGAGTGCAGCAGGCGCACGGCCGCATTGGCCGTGAGGCGTGGCACCACGCGCTCAAACAGTCTTTCCTTGTTGCCCCAGATGCGCAGACTGCGCAGCACCATGGGCAGGGGCTGGCCGCTGGCCAGTGCATCCTTGGCGCGTTTGAGGTTGCGGATGTCTTCCGACAGCGTCCAGTGCACCAGCACCTCGGCCGTGCCTTCAGCCTGCAGGCCATCCATCATGCGCATGGCGCGTGGCAGATTGCCGGAGAGCACGGCTTCCGAGAGCTTGAACACGTCATAGCGCGCCACATTGAGCACGGCTTGTTCGACTACTTCAAAGCTCAGTTCGCCCTCGGGCTGTAGCAGCCCCAGCTTCTGGATTTCCTGGTGGGCGGCCAGCAGATTGCCTTCTACGCGGTCGGCAAAGAACTGCAGTGTGCGCTGCCCCGCTTCACCGGAGGTCACGCGCTGGTTCTGCCGTGCCAGGCGCTGCGCAATCCACTGCGGCAGCGCTGCGCGCTCGATGGGGTCAATCTGGATGGTGACGCCGTTGGCGTCCAGCGCGCCAAACCATGCGCCTTTTTTGGTGGCTGCGTCCAGGCGCGGCAGAGTGATGATGGTCAGCGTGCTGTCGTCCTGTGCCGCGTTCTCGGCCAGTTGCTGGATGGCAGCACTGCCATCCTTGCCGGGTTTGCCCGAAGGAATGCGGATTTCGACCAGCTTCTTGTCGGCAAACAGGCTGAAAGAGCCGCCTGCGGCCAGCACGCTGCTCCAGTCAAAGTGAGCGCCCTGCACGGTGTAGACGCTGCGTTCGCTGTGCCCGGCGGCACGTGCTGCCGCGCGGATGGCATCGGCCGCTTCCTGCAGCTGCAGGGGCTCGTCGCCATGCAGGGTATACAAAGGCCGCAGACCTTTTTGCAGGTGTGCGGCCAGTTGGTTCAATGCCAGTTGCATGAGGGCTTATTCGCCAGCTGGCGGATGGGCTGCCTGCAGGCGCCGCAGGATTTGCTGCGCCATGTCGGCATACATATTGCGGTAGAGCGCGGCTTCTTCCTCGTCCTTGGCCAGGGCCAGGGTCTCGCTGTAGCTCATGTCACGCTTCTGGGACAGTTCGGCATCTTCAATCCAGATGCGGCCTTCGTTGTCGACCAGGCTAAAGCGCGTAGTCAGGCGCAGCTCCACTTCGCGGACCTGGCCGGAAACGGTCTTGGCCAGCACGATGCGCTCGCGGCGCTCACCCAGCAGGCGCAGGGTGACCTGGGCCGAGCTGGAAGCTGCCGGAGGCAGCACGATCTGCAGCGCGCTGCCTGCCGTGGCCAGATGGCGCAGCACTTCACGCGTCAGTGGTGAGCCTTCGGGTGCCTGCAGGTACAGCGAGCTGAATGGAAAGGTCGGCACGCCACGCAGGCGAAAGCCGCAGGCACTGACCACAGGGGCCAGCGCCATCAGGGATAAAAGCGTGCGTTTGCGCATGGTGGCGGCCTCCTTGCGTGGCTTAGACGACGATGTTGACCAGACGGCCAGGAACGACCACGACCTTCTTGGGTGTCGCGCCGTTGATGAACTTCTGGGCATCTTCGTTGGCCAGGGCGGCCGCTTCAATCTGGGCCTTGTCGGCACCGGCAGGCACGCGGATGGAACCACGCAGCTTGCCGTTGACCTGCAGCACCAGCTCCAGCTCGTCCTGCACCAGGGCCTTGGGATCCACCTGGGGCCATGCGGCATCCAGAATGTCGCCCTGCTTGTTGGCGTAGCCCAGCTCCTTCCACAGCACATGGGTGATGTGGGGGGTGGCCGGGTAGAGCACGCGCAGCAAAATGCCAAAGCCTTCGATCATGGCGATCTGGCCATCGGCAGTCTCACCACCCTTGAAGCCTTCCAGCGCGTTGATGATCTTCATCGCGCCAGAGACCACGGTGTTGTACTGCATGCGCTGGTAGTCGTAGTCGATCTGCTTGAGCACGGTGTGGATTTCCAGGCGCAGGGCCTTGGCGTCCTTGCCGAACTCCACATCATCGAGGCTGTCCAGGCCCAGTGCCAGCATGATGGCGGGCGTGTAGTTGATGCCCAGCAGCTTGTGACCGAAGTTGTAGACGCGGCGCAGGAAGCGGTAGCTGCCTTCCACGGCGGCTTCGTTCCACTCCAGCGTCAACTCGGGCGGCGCGGTGAACATGGTGTACAGGCGTGCGGTGTCGGCGCCGTACTTTTCGATCAGGTCCTGAGGGTCTACGCCATTGTTCTTGGACTTGGACATGGTGCCCACGCCCTCGTAGTCAATGGCTGTACCTACGGGCAGCAGGCCATCAGCGCTTTCCACTTCCACCTTCAGCTTGGCGCCGATGATCTTGCCGGCCTCGTCATGGACGTGCTCTACATCCTTAGGCCAGAAGTATTCCTTGCCACCCTTGGCGGTGCGGCGGCTGTAGATGTGGTTGAGCACCATGCCTTGTGTGAGCAGCTTGGTGAAAGGCTCGTCCACCTGCAGCAGGCCCAGGTCGCGCATGACCTTGGTCCAGAAGCGTGCGTACAGCAGGTGCAGGATGGCGTGCTCCACGCCGCCGATGTACTGGTCCATGGGCATCCAGTACTTGGCACCGTCGGCCACCATCTGCTCGCTGTTCTTGGCGTCGCAATAGCGCATGAAGTACCAGGACGAGTCCACAAAAGTGTCCATGGTGTCGGTTTCGCGGCGCGCAGGTTTTCCGCAGCAAGGGCACACCACGCCTGCGTGGAATGCTTCACTTTTTACCAACGGGTTGCCCGATCCATCAGGTACCAGGTCCTGCGGCAGCACCACGGGCAGGTCCTTTTCAGGCACGGGCTGAGGGCCGCAGTCTGCGCAGTGGATGATAGGGATGGGGGTGCCCCAGTAGCGCTGGCGGCTGATGCCCCAGTCGCGCAGGCGCCAGGTGGTCTTTTTCTCGCCCAGGCCCTTGGCAGACAGCAGCTCGGCCACCTTGTCCACCGCCTGGCTGTGGGTCAGACCGTCGAGCTCGCCCGAGTTGACGCACATGCACTTTTGCTTGTCGCCATACCACTCCTGCCATGCATCGGTGGAGAAGGAAGCACCTTCCACAGCCACGACTTGCTTGATGGGCAGGTTGTACTTCTTGGCAAAGGCAAAATCGCGTTCGTCGTGGGCTGGCACGCCCATCACAGCGCCGTCGCCATAGCTCATCAGCACATAGTTGCCCACCCAGACTTCGACCTGTGCGCCGGTCAGGGGGTGGGTGACGAACAGGCCCGTAGGCATGCCCTCTTTTTCCTTCAGGGCCAGTTCGGCTTCGGTCGTGCCGCCCTTCTTGCACTCTTCAATGAAGGCCGCCAGCTTGGGGTTGGAGGCCGCAGCGTGCTGGGCCAGGGGGTGCTCGGCAGCCACGGCGCAGAAGGTCACGCCCATGATGGTGTCGGCACGGGTGGTGAACACATACATCTTGCCGTCGCCGATCAGGTCGCCTTGGGCATTCTTGATGGCGTGGGTGAACGCAAAGCGCACACCGGCAGACTTGCCGATCCAGTTTTCCTGCATCAGGCGCACTTTTTCGGGCCAGCCGTTCAGGGTGGCCTTGTCGTTGCCCACCTGTACGTGGTCCAGCAGCTCCTGGGCGTAGTCGGTGATCTTCAGGTAGTAGCCAGGGATTTCGCGCTTTTCCACCAGTGCGCCGGTGCGCCAGCCGCGGCCGTCAATCACCTGCTCATTGGCCAGCACAGTCTGGTCGACCGGGTCCCAGTTCACGACCTGGGTCTTGCGGTAGGCAATGCCCTTTTCCAGCATTTTCAGGAACAGCCACTGGTTCCACTTGTAGTAGTCAGGGTCACAGGTGGCCACTTCACGGCTCCAGTCAATGGCCAGACCCATCGCCTGCATCTGCTTTTTCATGTAGGCGATGTTTTCATACGTCCACTTGGCTGGCGGCACCTTGTTCTTGAGCGCGGCGTTTTCAGCAGGCAGGCCGAAGGCATCCCAGCCCATGGGCATCAAGACGTTGTAGCCCTTCATGCGCAGCTGGCGCGTGAGCATGTCATTGATGGTGTAGTTGCGCACGTGGCCCATGTGCAGCTTGCCGGAAGGGTAGGGCAGCATGGAGCAGGCGTAGAACTTGGGCTTGCTGGCGTCTTCGACCACGCGATAGGCATCGGCGGCAGACCAGTGGTCTTGCGCGGCGCGCTCGACCTCAATGTGGTTGTATTTGTCTTGCATGGAGCTGGTAGATCGGTTGTGCAGTCAAAATACTGCTTCGACTGGATTTTAGGCGCTTGCGCGCTTTCCCATGTGCGTACACGGACGCCCCGGTGTTTGCGGCCTGTCTGTGCGCTTCTCTCTCCTGATACTTGTCATTCGTGGGGCCGCAAACCCACGGAGGTGGATTGCTGTGGATTTAACTGCGATTGCTTTTTACGCCGATATGGCCCCCTGGGCCAAGGCTACGACAGGCCTGCTGCTGCTGGCCTTGCTGGCCTTGGTGCTGCGTTTTGCTGTGCACCTGACGCTGATGCATTTTGTGCGCGTATGGCGCAGCGCCATGCCTGCTTCTGGCTGGGCACCGATTCTGATGCACGACCATGTGCTCTCGCGCATGGCAAAGATTGTGCCGTCGCTGGTCTTTCAGCTCGGGACGCGCTGGGTGCAGGAGCTGCCGCAGGATGTGTCTGTAGGCATTGTGAATGTGGCGACTGCACTGACCGTATTCCACGTGGTCCGTGTGCTGGCCACGCTGCTGGAGGAAATCAATGAGGCCCATGACCGCCATGATGGCCCCAAGATTACGCAGACCAACTCCATCAAAAGCTACGTGCAGCTGGGCAAACTGATTGCCTATATCGTGGGTGCGCTGCTGATTACGGCATCGCTGCTCAACCGCTCGCCCTTGCTGCTGCTCTCGGGTCTGGGTGCCATGTCGGCCGTGCTGATGCTGGTGTTCAAGGACACCATTCTGTCTTTTGTGGCAGGGGTGCAGATTGCATCTAACGACATGCTGCGTGTGGGCGACTGGATTGAAATGCCACAGGTCGGTGCTGATGGTTTTGTGGTGGATATTGCGCTCAACACCGTGAAGGTGCAGAACTGGGACAAGACGATCACGACCATCCCGACCTGGAAGCTGATGAGCGACAGCTTCAAGAACTGGCGTGGCATGTTCAATTCTGGCGGCCGCCGCATTCTGCGTGCAATTCATATTGACGCTGCGACCGTACACCTGCTGACAGCGCAGGAGCGTCAGACGCTCTCCGGCATTGCCTTGCTCAAGGACTACTGGAGCGAGCGCGATGGGCTGCTGGCGCAGCCTGATGCTGCCGCCAACGCCATGCCCACACAGGCGATTGCGCCTGACATGGTGACCAATCTGGCTGCCTTCAAGGCCTACGCCTATGCCTATCTGATGGCACACCCCCGTATCTCCAAGGCGCCAGGCATGTTCCTGCTGGCGCGGACGCTGGAGCCCTCCCCCACGGGTATTCCGCTGCAGCTGTACTGCTATACCGCCACGACGGTCTGGGTGGAATACGAAGGTATTCAGGGCGAGATTTTTGACCACCTGATTGGCGTGATGCCGCTGTTTGGTCTGTCGCTGTACCAGCGCTCCTCAGACTACAGCAATCGCCAGATCGTGCAGGCACTGAGCAACGACGACGAAGCACACGCCTGATACTGCCGCCAAAACCGCGCCCGCACGCCGCTGCGGGCGCACAGCCATAATTTCGCTATGACCAAGCACCGTGTAGTCGTTGGCCTGTCCGGCGGCGTAGATTCCGCAGTTACTGCGTATTTGCTCAAAAAGCAGGGCCATGATGTGGTCGGCATCTTCATGAAGAACTGGGAAGATGATGACGACAGCGAGTTCTGCTCCAGCCGTCAGGACTTTCTGGATGCCGCCAGCGTGGCCGATGTGATCGGTATTGAAATCGAGCATGTGAACTTTGCTGCGGACTACAAAGACCGCGTGTTTGCCGAGTTTCTGCGCGAATACCAGGCAGGCCGCACGCCCAACCCGGACGTGCTGTGCAATGCCGAGATCAAGTTCAAGGCCTTTCTGGACCACGCCATGCGCCTGGGGGCAGAGAAGATTGCCACGGGCCATTACGCGCGCGTGCGCCAGAACGAAAGCACCGGTCTGTTCGAGCTGCTCAAGGGCGTGGACAACACCAAGGACCAGAGCTACTTTCTGCACCGCCTGAATCAGGCACAGCTGTCCAAGGCCATGTTCCCCGTGGGCGAGTTGTGCAAGACCGAGGTGCGCCGCATTGCCGAAGAAATCGGCCTGCCCAACGCCAAGAAAAAAGACTCAACAGGCATCTGCTTCATCGGTGAGCGCCCTTTCCGCGAGTTTCTGAACCGCTATATCAGCAAGGAACCTGGCTGGATTCTGGACGACCGTGGTCGCCGTCTGGGCAAGCACGTGGGCCTGAGCTTCTACACCCTGGGCCAGCGTTCTGGTCTGGGTATTGGCGGGGTCAAGGAAAAGGGCGCTGCACGTGGTGCGGGCGATCACCAGCCCTGGTTTGTGGCAGCCAAGGAAATGGACAAGAACGTGCTGCGCGTGGTGCAGGGCCATGACCACCCCATGCTGCTGTCGCACCGTCTGGATGCTGATAGCGCCAGCTGGGTGGCGGGTCATCCACCAGCGCCTGGTACCTATGGTTCCAAGACACGCTATCGCCAGCCCGATTCACCCGCCATCATCGGCAGCGAGGCCAGCAACACCCACTTCCGTCTGGACTTTCCGGAAGCCCAATGGGCGGTGACGCCAGGGCAGTCTGCTGTGCTGTATGACGGGGACGTGTGTCTGGGCGGCGGCATCATTGCCGCTGTGGACCCCAAGGACTGAGGCAGACAACAAAAAAGGCAGCGAAGCTGCCTTTTTTACTGGGGGAGCTGGCCGTGAGCTCGAAGCACGTTGGCCAGTTCGACGGCGGATTTGACCTGCATCTTGTCAAACACCCGTGCACGGTGCACTTCCACAGTGCGCACGCTGATGTCCAGCTGGTCGGCAATCAGCTTGTTGGGCACGCCTTCCACTACCAGCTTCATCACGCCTTTTTCGCGCTCGGTCAGATCGGCCAGGCGGCTGAGCAAGGCATGGCGGTGGGCGGTTTCTTCCAGGTAGACCGCAGATTGCTGCAGGGCCTGCTCGATGCGGTCTACCAGCACATTGTCGGAAAACGGTTTTTCACAGAAGTCGAAAGCGCCCTGTTTAACAGTCTGCACGGCCGTGGGCACATCGGCATGGCCGGTCAGGAAAATCACAGGCACCGTCTGGATGAAGCCGTCACGTTGTTTGAGCAGGTCAAACAGCGCCAGACCTGTC
Source organism: Comamonas kerstersii (assembly GCF_002056725.1). Lineage (NCBI taxonomy): Bacteria > Pseudomonadati > Pseudomonadota > Betaproteobacteria > Burkholderiales > Comamonadaceae > Comamonas > Comamonas kerstersii. The sequence continues at coordinate 1,357,029 of NZ_CP020121.1, forward strand.
ATGCCGGTCATGCGCACGTCCAGCAGCAGACATTGCGGCTGTCTGGGCAGGGCGCGCTCTTCCACCATCTTCAGAAAGTCTTCGGCCGAAGCAAAGCTTTCACTGTACAGACGGCGTGAGCGCAGTAGCCACGCCAGGGCGTCGCGTACATCTGCATCGTCATCCACGACATATACCGTGGCATTGGTCACTGGTTCCATAAGCTCAGCTCAAATCTCTCAGTCGTTTTGCACGGGAAGGCTGAAGGTAAATACCGTCCCGTGCGGAATATTGCTGCGATAGCGCAATTCTCCACCATGCTGCTCCAGCACCGTGCGGCACATGCTCAAACCCAGACCCATGCCTTCGTGTTTGGTGGTGAAAAATGGCGTGAACAACTGCTCTGCCACTTCCGGAGGAATACCGCTGCCCTGGTCCATGACAGAAAAGGCCACGCGTGAAGCGCTCTCATCCCACTGTGCGGAGATGGACAGCTTGCGCAGGCCAGGGGCCATATTTTCCATGGCCTGCATGGCATTACGCGCCAGATTGAGTAGCACTTGCTCGATCATGGTGACATCGCACAGCACCGGAGGCAGGCGTGGCTCGATGGAAATATCCAGCAGCACCCCGGATTTACTGGCCTGCAGGCGCACCAGCGGCAGCACGGCATCCAGCAGCTCCTGTGCCGTAATGCTTTCGTGGGCACGGCTGCGACGGCGCACAAAATCACGCACGCTCTTGATGACCTTGCCCGCGCGGTCTGCCTGAAACGCTATGCGCTGCATGGCCGATTGCAGGTCCTGCAGGCGCTGGCGCAGGGTGTCGGCATCCAGCAGGCGGAGGTCACCATCGTTCTGGAGCATGTTGAGTGAGCCATTGGCATAGCTCGACATGGCCATCAGTGGCTGCGTCAGCTCGTGGCTGAGCAGGGAGGCCATTTCGCCGACGGTGGCCAGACGTGCCGTGGCCTGCAGGCGTTCCTGTGAGGCGCGGGACAGCTCTTCCATGCGGCGCTGCTCGGTGATGTCCACAAAGGCACTCATCCAGCCTGTCTGCTGGCCCTGGGCATTGATCAGCGGTGCTTCAAAGATCAGCACGGGAAAGCGCGTACCGTCCTTGCGCATGAAGACCGACTCATGGCCTTCGCGGGCGGCAGGAATCGCACCTGCCAGGCGCTTGGCCTGGCGCTTCACATATTCTTCCGCCAGCTCAGGGGGCCAGTATGGGGCAAAGCTCTGGCCCAGCAGCTCTTCGGCGCTGAAGCCTACCATGGCACAGAAGGCGGGGTTCACATAGCTGATGCGGCCTTGCAGGTCGCGTGCGCGCAGGCCGGTGATGAGGGAGTCTTCCATGGCCTTGCGAAAGGCCAGGGCATCGCCCAGGTCACGCTCTGCACGCAGACGGCGGCGGTTGTCACGCACCAGCACGATGAGCACGGACACCAGCGCAATCGCCATGCCGGTCACCAAGGCCGTCAGCACATTCGGAAAGACGCTGGGGGCGCGGTGCCAGCTGTCCATGCGCAGCACCATGGTGTTGCCGGGCAGGTCCAGCAGCTGTTGGGAGGTGAATACGCGGGAGCCACGCCATGCGGCACCCACCAGAGCCAGGCGTGTGCCATCAGGCTCGGTGAAGGAGACTTCCTGGCTTTGCGTAAGGCTCTTGCTCAGCTGGGTCTGCAGGATGTTGTGCAGCGAATATGTGCCCACCATGAAGCCTTTGAGCTGCCCAGCTTCGAGCTGGGGCAGACAGACCTCCATGAGCTCGGCGCCGGTGGAGTCATTGAGCAGCTGGAAGTAGCTGGGGGAATAGGCAGGGCTGCTGGTGCGCTTGGCGTTGGAGCAGGCGGCGATCGCATTGCTGAAGGACTCTTCGCGCGAGGCGTCTTCCCAGTCCACCGAGCGGTAAGGGCTCTGGGCGGCGCGCAGGATGCGCATGTGTGCGTCACGCCATTCAATGCGCAGCAGCTCACGGCGTACCTGCAGCATCTCGGCCACGCGTACGCTCCATTCTTCCGGGGTGGCGTGCAGCGCGTTGACGGCCTGCATGTCCTGCAGGTTGCGATTCAGTCCCGCGCGGATTTCGACCACGGCCTGTGCGGTGTCGCGGTCGAGCTTGTCCTGCACCTGCGACGCTTCATAGCGCCCAGCCAGCCATACCATGATGATGAGCATGGCAACGACCAGGACGACCAGCAGCGTCCACAAAGACCACCTGCGCCAGGCGCTGTGCCAGCGCTGCCAGGGCCAAGGTTGAAGCGGATTTACAAACAACGGTGTTCCAGCGCAGGCAGGCGCTGGCGCACCTGCTGCAAGAGTGCAGTGTCCAGCACTGCATAACGAATGCCCATCCCAGCAGCTGTCTGCTCTGCGACCACTTGCCCCCAGGGATCAACCACCATGCTGTGTCCCCAGGTCTGGCGGCCATTGACGTGCTGGCCGCCTTGTGCAGCTGCCAGCATCCAGCACTGGTTTTCTACGGCGCGTGCACGCAGCAGCAGCTCCCAGTGGGCCTGTCCTGTGGTGTAGGTAAAGGCTGCTGGAGCTATCAGAATATGAGCTCCTAGCGCAGTGTACATGCGGTATAGCTCGGGAAATCTCAGGTCATAGCATATGCTCAGTCCCACAGTCCAGGTGTGTCCGCTGCGGTCCTGCACCTGTGCCACCACAGGCTGCGCGCCTGGCGCAATGACCACGGATTCATCGTAATGTTCTTTCGGCGTGCTGAAGCGAAACAGGTGGATCTTGTCGTACTGCGCCGTGCACGCACCTTCGGGGCTGAACAGCATGCAGGTGTTGTGTACGCGATGCGGAGTGTCCGTTTGAATCGGGACGGTGCCCCCTGCCAGCCAGACACCATGGGTCTTGGCCCAGCGCGACAGCGCGGCCTGAATGGGCCCATCGCCACGCGCTTCTGCCCAGGCCAGCTTGTCCTTATCCTGCATGCCCATGCCGCAGAAATATTCGGGCAGTACCAGCAGTTCTGCGCCCTGTGCCGCAGCCTCTGTGACCAGTGCTTCGGCACTGGCCAGGTTCTCCTGAACATCAGGGGTTGAGACCATTTGCAAGACAGCAACTTTCATGACTCACTCCTTGGCGGGCAGGGTGGGTGCCGCTGCCTGGTTGCGTACAGGTTCCACCACGGGCTCAGCCCATGTGCCGGTGACTTGGAATGTGCGGGTGGCGGCTTCCATCAGCGGGCCACGCAGGAACATCTGGGCCAGAAAACTGCCTACGCCCACCACAGGGTTGATGGCCGTGGCGGCCAGCGAGGCGGTCATGGCATTGATCTCTGGAACAACGACGACCTGCAGATTCTGCGTCTCATCCACCAGGCTGGCAGTGCCTGCCATGAACACGGCGGCATTCAGACCTGTCATTTCCAGGTTGCTGGTGCGTGCCACGCCGTCCGCAATGTGTACATCGCCGCGCACGTAATCAAAAGCAAAGCCCTGGCTGAACACATCGCGGAAATCCAGAGTGATGCGGCGGCTCAGCGACTGCAGGCTCAGCACGCTCAGCAGCTTGCCCATGCCAGGTTCTACCTTGAGAAACTGCCCCTTGTCGACTTGCATGTGCACATTGCCATCCATGCTGTCCCATTGCGGAGTCAGCGGTGAACCCTGCCAGCTGATCTGACCATTGAGACGACCTTGGCCATTGCGCACCACCCCTGGCATGTCAAAGCGCTCCAGCAGCTGTCCGGCGTTGTGCAGCTCCAGCATAAAGCCCAGCTGTGTCGTTGGCGCGGCCTGTTGTGAGGCTATGCCCCACATGCCATGGGCGCGCCACAGTGCTTCGGGGGTGTTCAGATCAAATTGCTCGAGTGTCCAGTCCCGGCCAAAAGGGCCGGCGTGATTGCGCGCCTTGAGCTGGAGTGTGCCCAGCTGTTTGCCTGCAATTTCCAGCTGCTCGACTTCGATATCCAGTGCGGGCAAAGACTCAGGCTCTGCTTCCGCGGTGGTTTGCGCCAGCGTGTCAAGCTGACTGGCTTCAGACTGCGGGATAGCCAGGCGCGAAAACCGTGCAAACAGATGGCCCGCTGTGTCCTCTGCATCAGGCTCGCGATATTCGACCGTGCCCGCAAAGTGCTTGCCGCTGAGCTTGCCGCGCCAGCGCTGCTCCGCATGGGTGAGTTCTGCATGCACGTCCTGCAGCTCTCTGCCGCGCAGGATCAGACGGCCCACATCGATGTGCAGTTGCCGGGGCAGCCACATCTGCACATCTGCAGGTGTGCGGCTGTCTGCATGGCCCGTCGCTGGTTCGGTTTGCAGCACCTGCTGCCAGGCATCGAGGTCCAGCTCAGGCAGGCGTATATCTGCCAGCACGGAGTCTTGTTTCGGGGGAGCTGGTGGCACCTGACCCACCGCGATATAGCCATTTACGACTTGGCTGGTGGCGCTGGAAGTGTCCAGCGTGTAGCGCACTTCACCACGTCCTGCTACATCCACCTGCAGGCTGTGCATGTGCGCCGGGCTCAGTGTCTGGGTAACGCGCAGATCCAGCGTTTCGTCGCTGTCTTTCTGCAAGGGGGCGGGCAGCTTCAGGGCCATGCCCTGCAGATCGGAGTGCACGGCAATGCGCTGACCCTGTGCATCGGCGGTGATGTCCAGCTGGTACCTGCTTTGGCCGCTGGCATGGCGGGCAATCTGTGCAACCAGCGGCACGGCACGGTCGTTTTGCAGTCCTTCTGCGGTGGCTACGCCTTCGGCCTTCAGCTGCACCCCGGCCTGCAGGTCAGGCATGCCGCCATGCATGCGAAAGCTTCCGCCCAGGGTCTGGCCTTTCACCTCATGCAGGCTGAAGCCCTGTTCGTGAAATTGCACGCTGCCTTGGAGCTGCTGGACCAGAGGTGCTTCCGGGCGAAATTGCAGTGCATTGTGCGCAAAGCCCACATGGCCGCGCACCTTGCTGTGCTCCAGCTGTTCGATAGGGAGCTCCAGGTCAAACGCCAGTTGCACACTCCCCTTGGCCTGTGCAGCATCCAGCGCATGTTCGGTCAGTGCAGTCAGCGGAGAGTGACGCACGAACTGCAAGGCAGCCCCCAGATCCGGGTGGCCAGCTGCCTTGACCGTGAGGCGTGGATGCTGCAGATCGGGAATATGGGCTGACACCGTCTCCATGCGCAGGCCCTGGTGCCCGGCAAAGCCTGTGCTGGCCTGCTGGACCTGCATGGAGGCTCCTTCAAAGACCAGGGTGCCGCTGAGGTCGGTCAGCATGGGCCAGGCAGGTGCTGTGCCCGTGTCCACCAGTGTCGCAGGCGCGAAGTCATAGACCACATGGCTCACAGGCGCCTTGATGTAGAAGCGCCCGGTGCCCGGCTGATCAAAAGGCATGTCGCGCAGCAGCCCCTTGACTTCAAACTCCACCTGGCGTCCTTCACCTTGCCTGATGCTGTCACGCACATAGTGACGCGCCATTTCCGGAATTTCGAGAGGCAGGTAACGGTAGACCCGTGCGCCATTGGCGCGAGCAAGCTGGCCATTGAGCTGGAGATAGCCGGGAAAGCGCTCAGATGCCGTATCGCCGGTGTGCCAGAAGCCCTGCATCACGCCCTGTGCATCCGCATTGGCAAAGCTGGCCTTGGGAACTTCTACCTTGACGTGGTCGCCCTGGATCTGCCACTGCAGCTGTGCCTGCAGCTGCTGGAAGGGGATGGCGGGTTCTTCAAAAACACCGGGAAAGTGCAGCACACCATCGCGCATGCCCAGGGCAGCTTTTCCCCCAGTGTTGCTGAACTCGAAGGCCGTATCCAGGCCTTCGAAGCCAGGAATCCCTGGGCCTTCTGCGGCAGTTTGTGGCTGCAGCGCCAGTGCTGCCACCTGTCCGTTGACCTGATATGTGCCGGATGCCAGCCATTTGAGCTGCAGCTTGTGCAGGGTGCCGTGTGGTTGCCAGCGCGCGGCAGCCTCGCGGATAAAGGTCGGGACAGGCAGGGACTGCACCACATCACTGGCCACAGAAAGATCGGCCTGCTGCAGTTCAAGCTGGGTGCTGTCGGGCGCAGAGACGCTGCCCACCGCGCTGACCGACCAGCTGCTGCGTGGCCAGAGCCGACCGTTGGCAGCGCGAAAGCCCAAGTCCTGGGCTTGCACACTCCAGCTGTGTGGCTGCCAGCGGCCTTCCAGACGCCCTTGCAGCTGCTGCAGTTCCAAGGGAGGAATGTCTGGATCCAGCCAGTCCACGCGTGCATGGCCCAGAGCCAGGTCGGTGGTGATGCCTATGGGCTGCCCATCTTCCACATCCAGCCAGGCACGCACGTGGCCCATGCCATCCAGTGTCTGTATGCCCCAGGCCTGGGGCCAGGGCAGGGTGGGGACTTGCTGCAGCTGCAGGCTGGCATACCACTGGCCACTCCATCGTTCCCAGGGGGCTAGTGAAGAGGGTAGCAAGGGCTGGCGGAAGGCGCCGATCAGCTGTATGCGCTCGCTGTCTCCTGCGGCAGGCGTAGCATCGATGCGCAGCACATGGCTCCAGTGGCGGTTGCGCAGCACGATATCGACATCGCGCAACTGCACGGCATCAGGGGCGCGCAGCTCATCCGTGAAATGCACATGGCCTTGACGTATCACCAGCTCTGGCAACTCCAGCAGCCATGCCAGTGCAGAGCTGTCTGAGGAACTGCCTTGCATGAGGTCTATGCCAGCAACTTGCCAGTGGCCATTGCGCAAGCGTCGGATGTCAAGGGTGGGGGCATCAATGTAGAGCTGCTCCAGACCGCGGCGCAGCAAGGAACGTGCAGAAACTGTAGCAATCACGCTTTGCAGCTGCAGTGCTGGCCTGCCCTGCGCATCCAGAATGCTGACGCCAGAGAGGTGTATGGTGGGGAAAATGCCGTCAGACTGTGCCGAGATGGCGTCAATGCGAACGGGAGCCCCCAGCGCCTGCGTCGCCAAGCCTTCGATTTCTGCGCGCCACTCTGTAATTCGCGGCACAATGAATCCATGGAGAGTCCCCCAGGCTGTGGCAAGCAAGAGCCAGAAAGCCAGCACCAGCCCCAGTGACCAGCGGGCCACATGGGAAAAAACGTGCAACAGGCGGGATGGCAGGGGACTCGGATCGATCATTCAAAGGTTCACAGGCGATGGGATTATCCCCTGTCGGCTTTTTGCGGTGCAGGACACAAGGTGTAACGGCGCGGAGAACCTGTGAACTTGTACCCCAAAGTGCCAAGCATGCAGATCGCAGACCATCTTCCAGCGCCCACGGCTTCTCTTGCCGCATCGCATTCGCGTTTCTGGCAGCGCCTCCATCGTCGTTATGCCGATGTCATGGACGTTTTGCCTCCCGGCGCTCCTGTGCGTGCCACCATGGAGCAGGCGCTGCAGCGATTGCAGCAGGAGCAGGGCTGGGATCTGTCTGCCGCGTTGCGGGTGGTGCGTCAGCTGGTCATGGAGCGCCTGATGACGCTCGATTGTGCCCGCCAGGCCGATTTGCACACGGTCACGCGTGGCGTGACGGAACTGGCAGAGCTTGCGCTGGATCGCGCCTGTGCCCAGGTGCGCCAGGAGCTGGACGCCCGTCACGGCAGACCTGCCGGCCCTGAAGGCCAGGAAGTGCCGCTGTGGATCATTGGCATGGGCAAGCTGGGAGCGCGGGAGCTCAATGTTTCCAGCGATATTGACCTCATCTATGTCTATGAGCACGAAGGCGAGACGCTGGGGCTGCCCGATGGTCGCGGCAAGATCAGCAACCATGAATACTTTTCCAAGGCGGTCAAGGCCATCTACAACCTGATTGGCGACACCACGGAGCATGGCTTTGTCTTCCGTGTGGATCTGGCGTTGCGCCCCCACGGCAACTCTGGGCCAGCGGCCATCAGCCTGTCTTCGCTGGAAGACTATCTGCAGATCCACGGCCGCGAATGGGAGCGTTTTGCCTGGCTGAAGAGCCGAGTGGTGGCGCCGCTGGATGCCGTACGTGCACCCAATGTGCAGGCGCTGCGCAATGTGGTTCTGCCCTTTGTGTTTCGCAAATACCTGGACTACAGCGTATTTGAGTCACTGCGCAGCCTGCACCGGCAGATCCGCGAACATGCCATGCGTCGCAGTGCGGGCCACCCCGAGCGCGCCAATGATGTGAAGCTCTCGCGCGGTGGTATTCGCGAAATCGAATTCACCGTGCAGCTGCTGCAGGTAGTGCGTGGCGGCCAGTTCCCAGAACTGCGCTGCCGCCCCACACTGGAAGCGCTGCAGCGCCTGACACGCTCCAGCCTGATGCCTGCGGAAACCGCCGAACAGCTGGCGCAGGCCTATGTCTTCTTGCGCAATGTGGAGCACCGTATCCAGTACCTGGACGATCAGCAGACCCATGTGCTGCCCACGCGTGACGATGACCTGGAGTGGATCGCCAGCACCATGGGCTTTAGTGATGCCAGTGGCTTTTTGCTGCAGCTGGACGCACACCGCGAATTGGTGGCGCAGGAGTTTGACACCCTGCTGGGTGGCAGCCAGTCCGGCCAGTGCCCTAGCGGTAACTGCAATGGGCCACGTGCCACCCAGACTGCCAGCGCACCGGATCTGGAGACACTGATTGAGGATTTGCCACCGCTGATGGCCGAACGCCTCATGGGCTGGCGTGACAACATCAAGGTGCGAGGTCTGCGCGACGAAGCGCGTGCCCGACTGTTCCGGCTGGTGCAGCGCACCGCGCAGCGCGTGGGCCAGGAGCAAGATGGCCTGCAAGCCACGGCTGCCCTGCGCTTTATTGACTGGCTGGAGCCACTGCTGCGCCGCGAAAGCTATCTGGCACTGCTGCTGGAACGCCCTGCCGTGCATGAGCGCCTGCTGGATCTGCTTGGTGCCGCCAAGTGGCCTGCACGCTATCTGCAGCAGCACCCTGGTGTGATTGATGAGCTGGCCAGCGACCAGCTGTTTAGCGAGCGGTTTGACGCGGCCGCGTTTGAGCAGGAAATGGCGCTGCGCTTGGCTGCACTGGAAAGCACGGGTGAGGACGACGACGAAAACCTGCTGAATCTGCTGCGCCGTGCACAGCACGCGGAAATCTTCCGTACCCTGGCGCGTGACATTGAAGGCGCGATCACGGTCGAGCAAGTGGCGGATGATCTCAGTGCGCTGGCTGACAGCGTGCTGCGTGTCACAGCGCAGTGGTGCTGGCAGCGCCTGAAACAGCGCCACCGCGAAGATCCGCAGTTCGGCATCATTGGCTACGGCAAGCTGGGCGGCAAGGAGCTGGGCTATGGCAGCGACCTGGACATAGTGTTCATCTTTGACGATGAGGATGACAACGCCCCTGAGATCTACACCGCCTGGGTGCGCAAGCTCATCAACTGGCTCACGGTGAAGACGGGCGAGGGTGATCTCTATGAAATCGATACAGCCCTGCGACCGAACGGCAACTCTGGCCTGCTGGTGACCAGCTTCAAGTCCTATGCGAACTACCAGCAGCAGCGGGGCAGTAATACCGCATGGACCTGGGAGCACCAGGCCATGACGCGCGCCCGCTTCGTGCTGGGCAGCGACAGCCTGCGCCAGCGCTTTGATACCGTGCGCGAGGCGGTGATTACCGCGCCACGTGATGCGCAGGCGCTCAAGCAGGAAATTGTCAGCATGCGTGAGCGCGTGCGCAGTGCACACCCCGTGCGCGGAGACTGGTTTGACGTCAAGCACAGCCGCGGTGGCATGCTCGATGCCGAGTTTGTCGTGCAGTACCTGGTGCTCTCGCAGTCTGCGCAGCATCCGGAGCTGGTGGCCAATCTGGGCAATATTGCGCTGCTGCAGCGTGCTGAAAAAGCGGGTCTGCTGCCAGCGGGCGTGGGCCAGGCGGCAGCATCGGCGTATCGGGAACTGCGCCGCATGCAGCACACATCGCGTCTGGATGAGGGCAGCGGCCTGGTCCCTGAAGCCCTGGTCACGACCCACCGGGATGCGGTGCTGGCCTTGTGGCAGGCGGTTTTTGCAGACCAATGAAGGGTCGTCCCACGCCCGGCACAGGCACTTGTGCTTCAGAATGTAAAAATACGTTCAACTGTGTTGGATTTGTATGAATCTCGTTGAACTCAATGTCTCCACCATCCCTTTTGGCAAGCCCCTGCCTTTTGTCTTGCGCGGGGTGGGTGGCGCGCTGCTGGCCAATAAGGGCTATGTCATTCGCTCTGCCGACGACCTGCGCGTGCTGATCGCGCGCGGGCAGACGCTGTATGTGGACACGGATGAGTCCGGAGATAGCTACCGCGCCTTTCTGGCGCAGCTGCAGTCCCTGCTGCTGTCAGATACGCCGCTGAAAAAAATTGCCAACATGACGCTGGAGCAGCGTGCGGCCAAAGCCAGTGAGACTCAGGACAACAGCCCTCCACCCTGGCGTGAGTGGCAGCTCGGTCTGACGCAGCTGCTGCGTAACCCCGATGCTTCGGATTTTCTGTCGCGCTTTGAGGATCTCTTCGCTGGTCTGCGCCGCTATCTGCTCAAGCAGCCCGATGCCACCTTGCTTGCGCTGATGCAGATGTCTGCAGAAGAGACGAAATACTACTGCGCGACCCATGCCATGCTGGTGTCTGCCATCTGCATGACGGTGGCGGGTGAGACCCTGCGCTGGCCGGAAAACCGCGTCCTGCCCCTGGGGCGTGCAGCGCTGAGCATGAACATCGGCATGGCGAGGCTGCAGGACGAGCTGGCCCAGCAGACCACACCGCTGACAGCGCAGCAGGCACAGGAGGTGGACATGCATTCAGATGTATCGGCCTGCATCCTGCGCGCCATGGGGGTGACCGATCCTCTGTGGCTGGATGCGGTCAGGACCCACCACCACCGTGCTCCCGGGAAACTGGCGGAAAAAACACTGGGTCAGCAGATGGCGCGGCTGATTCAGCGGGCCGATATATTTGGTGCACGCATTGCACCACGTGTCACACGTGAGCCCATGTCCGTAACATCTGCCATGCAGGCCAGCTATTACGATGAAACCAAGTCCATGGACGAGGCAGGTGCCGCGCTGGTCAAGGCGCTGGGCATTTACCCGCCTGGTGCATGGGTGAAGCTGGCCAGTGGCGAAATCGGCGTAGTGGTGCGCCGCGGTGCATCGGCTGCCACGCCGCGTGTGGCAGTGCTGCTCAACCGCTCAGGCATGGCAACTGGTGAGCCGCTGCCGCGCGATACCGCGCAGCCGGCCTGGAAGATTGTCAGTCCTGTCGCACACAAAGATGTGATGGTTCGCCTACCCCTGGAAAAACTGCTGGCCCTATGATCGATTCATGACATCACGAAATGTGTGAAGTTTTTTTGGAACTAATCTAAAAAGCCGCGCTCATATCGTTATGTCCGGGCTCTGATCCCGCCAGTTTCGTGTTGCGAAGCCTGTCTTTTTCGAAAGATTGTCAGTCTTGGGGTGCATCTCCTCCCTCCCTCTCTTAATTCACACCAAGACGCTTCGCAGCCTTTTTCTTCCCCTCTCTTGGCACCCTTGGGTGCCTTTCTTTTTTGGCTGATTGGCATGTGTGGGTTCTGCGCACTGTGGACAGGAACGCAGGCACCTACAATCACGGTCCATGAGCCTGTCTTCCATCTCCGCACTCTCCCCGCTGGACGGCCGTTACGCCTCCAAGCTTTCCGCCTTGCGCCCCATCATGAGCGAACAAGGCTATATGCACCGTCGTGTCCAGGTTGAAATTACCTGGTTCATCGCGCTGTCGGATGCCGGTTTTGCCGAATTTCCGCCACTGTCCGAAGGTGCGCGTACTTACTTGCATGGCCTGGTTGCCAACTTCTCCGAGGCCGATGCTGCGGCGATCAAGGAGATCGAGAAGACCACCAACCACGACGTGAAAGCCGTGGAGTACTGGATCAAGGCCAAGTTTGACGGCCGTCCCGAGCTGCAAAAAGCTGCTGAGTTCGTGCACTTTGCCTGCACCAGCGAAGACATCAACAACACCAGCCATGCCTTGCAAATCCGTGTGGGCCGCGACATGGTGCTGATGCCAGCGCTGGACCGCATCGTGCTGAAGCTGCGCGAAATGGCACACCAGTTTGCCGACGTGCCCATGCTCAGCCGCACCCACGGCCAGACAGCATCCCCTACCACCGTGGGCAAGGAAATTGCCAACGTGCTGGTGCGCCTGCAAAAGGCGGTGGACAACATCGCCAACGTCAAGATTCTGGGCAAGATGAACGGCGCTGTGGGCAACTACAACGCCCACCTGTCGGCCTGGCCTGAGTTCGACTGGGAAGCGTTCTCCAAGAACGTGATCGAGTCGCCCGAGCCCAAGGGCCTGGGCCTGACCTTCCAGCCCTACTCGATCCAGATCGAGCCGCACGACTACATGGCCGAGTTCTTTGACGCCGTGGCCCGTGCCAACACCATTCTGGTCGACTTCTCGCGTGACGTCTGGGGCTATGTGTCTCTGGGCTACTTCAAGCAAAAGCTCAAGGCCGGTGAGATTGGTTCTTCGACCATGCCCCACAAGGTCAACCCCATTGACTTCGAAAACGCCGAAGGCAATCTGGGCTTGGCCAATGCGCTGCTCAAGCACCTGTCCGAGAAGCTGCCCGTCTCCCGCTGGCAGCGTGACCTGACAGACTCCACCGTGCTGCGCAACATCGGTGTGGCGCTGGGGTACGCCACATTGGCCTACACCTCGCTCATGACCGGCCTGAACAAGCTGGAGCTGAACGAAGAGCGCCTGCAGCAAGACCTGGACAACGCCTGGGAAGTGTTGGCAGAGCCCATCCAGACTGTGATGCGCCGCTACGGTGTGGCCGGTGCTTACGAAAAGCTCAAGGAGGTCACACGCGGCAAGACCGTGCAGGCGGCTGACTTGCACAACCTGATCAACGGTCTGGAAATTCCCCAGGCCGACAAGGACCGTCTGCTGGCCATGACGCCTGCGTCTTACATTGGTAAGGCTGCAGAATTGGCCCGCCGTGTCTAATTAAAAACCATAGCTGCTAGCGCTTGATATTCAAGCGTTTCAGATACAAAGAGCTGTCAAAGCGTTTGTTTTCAAGCGCTGGCAGCTCTTCTTTTATTTAAAGGATTGCCGCAATGGCCCTCAAATCCACGGTCTACAAGGCCAACCTCTCGATTGCCGATATTGACCACAACTACTACGCTGACCATAACCTGACACTGGCCCGCCACCCCAGTGAGACCGACGACCGCATGATGATTCGCCTCGTCGCGCTGGCGCTCAATGCCTGGCAGCTGCAGGAACTGTGTAATGGCGATGGCACGCTCAGCTTTGGCGTGGGCCTGTGCGACCCCGACGACCCCGATGTGCACATCACCGACTACACCGGCCAGAAGCGCCTGTGGATTGAAGTGGGCCAGCCTGACGAAAAGCCCATTACCAAGGCCTGTAACAAGTCGGACCACGTCATCGTCTACCCCTTCAACCACGCCGCCAACGTCTGGTGGAAGGGCCTGGAAGGCAAGGTCAACCGCCAGAGCAAGCTGGAAGTGCAGTACATCGATTCTGAAGTGGCGCAGCAGCTGGGCAGCCTGGCCGAGCGCAGCATGCAGCTGCAGGCCACGATTCAGGAAGGGCAGCTCACGCTGTCGAGCAATCTGGGCACGGTGTATGTCGAGCCCGAGCGCTGGAAATAAGCCGTCCCAAACAGCACGCCGCCTACAATGCGTCCCAGTTTTTCACACTTCTATAAGACTTGAAGGCTGACGCCATGAACATCATCCGCTTCTCCGACCTGTGTGCCCAGGGCAAAGTCCAGGGCCAGCGCGTTTTTATTCGTGCCGACCTGAACGTGCCGCTGAATGACGCCGGTGAAATCACCGAAGACACCCGCGTGCGCGCCTCCGTGCCTGCCATTGAGATGGCGCTCAAGGCCGGTGCCGCCGTCATGGTGACCAGCCACCTGGGCCGCCCCACGGAAGGCGAGTTCAAGCCTTCCGACTCGCTGGCTCCTGTGGCCAAGCGCCTGGGTGAACTGCTGGGCCGCGAAGTGCCACTGGTCGCCAACTGGGTGGACGGTGTCGATGTGGCCCCCGGCCAGGTCGTGCTGCTGGAAAACTGCCGCGTGAACGTGGGCGAGAAGAAGAACAAGGAAGAGCTGGCCAAGAAGCTGGCGGCCCTGTGCGACATCTTTGTGCACGACGCATTTGGCACCGCCCACCGCGCCGAAGGCACGACCTATGGCATCGCCCAGTTCGCGCCCATCGCCTGCGCGGGTCCGCTGCTGTCGGCCGAGATCGATGCCATCACCAAGGCCCTGGCTGCGCCTGCGCGCCCCTTGGCAGCCATCGTGGCCGGCTCCAAGGTCTCGACCAAGCTGACCATCCTGCAAGCCTTGTCCAAGAACGTGGACCAGCTGATCGTGGGTGGTGGCATTGCCAACACCTTCATGCTGGCTGCGGGTCTGAAGATCGGCAAGTCGCTGGCTGAGCCTGATCTGGTGGGCGAAGCCAAGGCCGTGATCGACGCCATGGCCGCACGCGGTGCGGATGTGCCCGTGCCCACCGATGTGGTCTGCGCCAAGGCTTTCGCGCCCGATGCGGTGGCTACTGTGAAGAAGGCGACGGAAGTCGAAGACGACGACATGATTCTGGACATCGGCCCCGAGACTGCCGCCAAGCTGGCTGAGCAGCTCAAGAAGGCGGGCACCATCGTCTGGAATGGCCCTGTGGGCGTGTTTGAGTTTGACCAGTTCGCCAACGGGACCAAGACCATTGCTGCCGCGATTGCCGAGTCCCCCGCCTTCAGTATTGCGGGTGGTGGCGATACCCTGGCCGCGATTGCCAAGTACGGCATTGAAGACAAGGTGGGCTATATCTCCACCGGCGGTGGTGCTTTCCTGGAAGTGCTGGAAGGAAAGACCCTGCCCGCCTTTGAAATCCTGCAAAAGCGTGCCAACGGCTAAAACTGTTGACCACCCTCACGCCGTGCAGACCGTCTTGGTGTCTGCAAGGTGTGATGTCTGAGGTTTGAACCAAAAATAGCTGTCAGAGCCCGTCAAATGGGTGCTGGCAGCTATTGTTTTTGTTCCAGCACTTCGCGTGCCTTGTCCAGCCAGGTCTGTAGATGCTGCTTCAGGTCGGTCTGGCTGAAGGAGCAGCTTTCTTCCGTAAACAGCGCGCTGGACTCGAGGCGGTCGAGCAATTGCAGCAAGGCCGGGCCATAGCGTTCGGGCAGGGCCGTCAACAGCGCCTGCGAGGCGCGTGCCTGTTCGTTCAGGGCTGAGGCGGAGAGCGTGCCGTCCTCCAGCCGCAGTACAGCGTCCTGCAGCGCTTGCCATTGCAGCAGTGCCTGGGCGTGAGCAGTCATATCCAACCTCCAAATTCCAATGCATGTAGGCGCAGTGTAGAAGGTGGCGCTGCGAAGAGCCATAGCACGCGCCCTGCTTCTCGGTCAAAATCGCAGCATGAATGCGCTGAACATTGCCGAATACATGCAAACCTTGGGTTTGCAAGCAAAAGTGGCCGCAGCCCAGATGGCGCGTGCCAATGCTGCTACCAAAAGCAAAGCCCTGCTGGCGCTGGCACGCCTGCTGCGTGAAAGCACCGAAGCTTTGCAAGTCGACAACGCCAAGGACCTGGAGCGTGCCGTGGCCAATGGCCTGGCTGCGCCCATGGTTGACCGCCTGCGTCTGACGCCCAAGGTGCTGGAAACCTGTGCCCAGGGCTGCGAGCAGCTGGCGCATATGCCGGATGTGATTGGCGAAATCATGGGCATGAAGCAGCAGCCCAGCGGCATCCGCGTAGGCCAGATGCGCGTGCCCATCGGCGTGTTCGGCATGATTTTTGAAAGCCGCCCCAATGTGACGATTGAAGCGGCCAGCCTGTCCATCAAGAGCGGCAATGCCTGCATCTTGCGCGGCGGCTCGGAAGCGATCGAATCCAACAAGGCACTGGCCAAGCTGGTGGAGCAGGCAATGGTAGAAGCCGGGCTGCCTGCCCATGGCGTGCAGCTGGTGCAGACCACCGACCGTGAGGCTGTGGGCCAGCTGATTGCCATGCCTGCCTATGTGGATGTGATCATCCCCCGTGGCGGCAAGAGCCTGATCGAGCGCATCAGCCGCGAAGCCAAGGTGCCTGTGATCAAGCACCTGGACGGCAACTGCCACACCTATGTGGATGATCCCTGTGATATCGCGCTGGCCGTGAAGGTGACGGACAACGCCAAAACCAACAAGTACAGCCCCTGCAATGCCACCGAAAGCCTGCTGGTGGCGCGCGGTGTGGCACAGGCCTTCCTGCCCGAGATCGGCAAGGTGTTTGCCGCCAAGGGCGTGGAAATGCGCGGCTGCCCTGAATCGCTGCAGATTCTGCAAGCCGTGGAAGGCCTGAAGCTGGCCCAGGCCTCGGAAGCCGACTGGAGCGAAGAGTACCTGGCCCCCATCCTCAGCGTGAAGGTGGTGGCTGGTGTGGACGAAGCCATTGCCCACATCAACCAGTACTCGAGCGGCCACACCGAGGCCATTCTCACGCGCGACCATGTCCACGCACAGCGTTTCCTGCGCGAAGTAGACTCTTCCAGCGTCATGGTCAATGCCAGCACGCGTTTTGCCGATGGTTTTGAATACGGGCTGGGCGCAGAAATCGGCATCAGCACCGACAAGTTCCATGCGCGTGGTCCTGTGGGCATTGAAGGCCTGACCTCGCTCAAATACGTGGTGCTGGGCGAAGGCGATGTACGCAGCTAGGCGTTAGCAAAGAACGGGCAGCTTGGGCTGCCTTTTCTTTTTGGCGTGCGCGGCAATAGCAAGGACAGTGCATGAAGATCATTATTTTGGGTGCAGGCCGTGTGGGCTACAGCGTGGCCGAGAGCCTGGTTTCGGAGCGCAACGACATCACGGTCATCGATACGGACGCTGAGCGTCTGGAGGATTTGCAAAATCGCTTCGATCTGCGCGGCGTAGTGGGCAATGGCACGGATGTGCGCGTGCTG
This sequence comes from Comamonas kerstersii, assembly GCF_002056725.1. NCBI lineage: Bacteria > Pseudomonadati > Pseudomonadota > Betaproteobacteria > Burkholderiales > Comamonadaceae > Comamonas > Comamonas kerstersii. The sequence continues at coordinate 1,373,862 of NZ_CP020121.1, forward strand.
GCCGAAGCAGGCGCGGCGGATACTGACTTGCTGATCGCCTGTGCGGCGCTGGACGAAACCAATCTGGTGTGCTGCAAGCTGGCACACATGGCATTTGGCATTCCGGCCCGTGTAGCCCGCGTGCGCTCCACGGCCTTCGAGCATGACCCGCGCCTGCTCAGTGCCGAAGGCTTTGCGGTGGATGCCGTGGTGTGTCCGGAAATTTCCATGACACGCTATATCCGCAAGCTCATCGAGTACCCCGACTCGCTGCAGGTGCGTGAATTTGCCGGTGGCCGCGCCTGCCTGTCTTCCGTGCGGGCGCGTGCTGGAGCAGCTGCTGTGGGCATGCGCATTGGCGACTTGCGCGTGCACAACCCGGAGCTGGGGCTGCGCATCGTCGCCATTTACCGCCGCTTTGCCGATGAGCCCGACCGCTTTGTGCGCTGTGATGGCACCACGCGCATCGAGCCGGGTGACGAAGTCTTTGTACTGGCCGCACGCGAGCATCTGCGCCAGGTGCTGGAGGCATTTCACCTGCGCATGGGCCAGGTGGCGCGCCAGGTGCGGCGCATTCTGATCTCTGGGGGCAGCCGTGTCAGCCTGCAGCTGGCGCAGTCGCTGGTGGCAGAGCCCGGGCGCTTTCACGTCAAGATCATTGAAAGCGATGCCCGCCGCTGCGAAGAGCTGGCTGCCGCCTTGCCGTCCGAGGTGCTGGTGCTGCACGGCAACCCTACGGACGAAGACCTGTTTGCCGACGAAAACGTGGACGAGACGGACCTCTTCCTCGCTCTCACGGACGACGACGAGAACAACATCATGGCCAGCCTGCTGGCCAAGCGCATGGGGGCCAGCCGCGTGCTGGCGCTGATCAACCGCCGCAGCTATGCGGACCTGATGCACGGCACGCAGATCGATATTGCGCTCTCGCCTGCGCAGGCCATGCTGGGGGAGTTTCTGGCCTATGTGCGCAAGGGCGATGTGCAGGCCGTGCACAGCCTGCGCCGTGGCGTGGCCGAGGCGCTGGAGATTGTGGCGCGTGGCGACCGGCGCAGCTCCAAAGTGGTGGGGCGCAAGGTCAGTGAGCTCAAGCTGCCACCTGAAGTACACATCGGTTTGATCGTGCGTGGTCTGCCCGATACCGAGGACATTCGCGCGCAAAGCGAAGGTGTGGAGCCGGAGGTCATCATCCCGCGCTCACACACCGTGATTGAGAGCAATGACCACGTGGTGTTCTTCCTGCCCAACAAGCGTCTGGTGCAGGAAGTGGAGCGCCTCTTCCGCGTGAGTGCAACTTTCTTCTGAGTTGCGGAGGCTGTCATCCATGCGTGATCTGTTTCCGGTTCTGCGAGTGCTGGGTGTGCTGCTGGTGTTTTTTGCCTGCAGCATGGCTGTGCCGCTGGCCGTGTCCTGGTTTGTGCAGGACGGTGTCTGGCAGGCATGGCCTGCAGCCATGCTGACCACCATGGTGGTAGGGCTGCTGCTTTGGCTGCTGATGCGTCAGCACAAGCAGGAGCTGCACCCCCGTCACGGTGTGATTCTGGTCACGCTGGTCTGGGTCTGCCTGCCGCTGAGTGCTGCACTGCCCATGATGCTGATCTACCACCAGCAGGGCGAGCATCTGTCCTTCACCCATGCGTACTTTGAAGCTGTCTCCGGGCTGACGACTTCGGGTGCTTCCGTGCTGCGTAATCTCGATGGTTTGCCCATTTCGCTGCACATCTGGCGCACCTTTTTGCAGTGGCTGGGCGGCATGGGCATCCTGATTCTGGCGGTGGCCATCATGCCGCTGCTGGGGGTGGGCGGCAGCCAGCTGTTCCGTGCCGAGGCGGCAGGCCCTGTCAAGGACACCAAGCTCACGCCGCGCATTACCAGTACGGCCAAGGGCCTGTGGGGTGTGTATGCCGTGTTCTCCGTGAGCTGCTTTGCGGCTTTCTGGCTGGCGGGCATGCCACCGCTGGAAGCCATGATGCACATGTTCACCACGGTGAGCCTGGGCGGTCTGTCACCCCATGACGCCAGTTTTGGCTACTTTCGGTCGCCTTTACTGGAAGGTATTGCTTTTATCTTCATGGTGGCGGCCAGCTGCAACTTCGCGCTGTACTTTGTGGCCATGCGAAAAGGGCACTGGCGAGGCTTCTGGCGTGACCCGGAAATGCGTGCCACCGTGGGCGTTCTGCTCTGCGGCGGGCTGCTGGTGTCGGCGCTGCTGTGGTTCAAGGGGGTCTATGACCTGCTGGATGCACTGCGCTACGGCATGTTCAATGCTGTCTCCGTCGCGACCACGACGGGGTTCGCTACGACGGACTATCTGACCTGGCCGGTGTTTGCCCCGGTGTTCATGCTGATTCTCTCGGGCATGGCTACCAGTGCAGGCTCGACCGGTGGCGGCATCAAGATGATGCGTATGCTGATTTTGTTCAGTCAGGCGCGGCGTGAACTGACACGGCTTGTGCACCCACGCGCGGTACAACCCGTTGTATTGGGAGCGCGCGTCGTGGATAACCGCATGATTTTTGCGGTTTTGGCCTATATGCTCGTGTATGGCGGCACGATCGTGCTGCTCAGCATGGTGCTGATGCTCACGGACTTGGACCCCATTACCGCAGTTTCTGCGGTGATTGCGAGTGTGCACTGCGTGGGGCCGGGGCTTGGCGCTGTCGGGCCGGCCTCCACGTATGCGGTGCTCACGGACTTTCAAATCTGGGTATGCACGCTAGGCATGCTGCTAGGGCGACTGGAGATTTTGAGCTTTCTTGCTCTGCTTACACCGGCATTCTGGAGGCGCTAAATAAGCGTATGCGTATGATTCGAGGGATAAGGGTAAGTACTTAATTCGGCTGCAACTCCCTACAATTACACAACCACCGTCGTTTGAGGACATAAATGGTTCCACATCTCATCACTGCTTTGACTGGCCCGATCAATGAGCTAGAGCAGCGCATCATCGACTCCATGCCAGCCATTGAGCGCTGGTTCCGTCTGGAGTGGATGGAGCACACGCCGCCCTTTTATAGCTCGGTAGACATTCGCAACTCGGGTTTCAAGCTGGCGCCAGTGGATACCAACCTGTTTCCCGGTAACTGGAACAACCTGACCGACCAGATGTTGCCCCTGGCCGTGCAGGCCACCATGGCGGCCATTGAAAAAATCTGCCCTGAGGCGCGCAATCTCCTGATCATTCCGGAGAACCACAACCGCAACCCCTCGTACCTGAGCAATCTGGCCCAGTTGCAGCGCATCTTCAAGATGGCGGGCCTGAATGCGCGTCTGGGCTCTATCAGCCCTGACATCAAAAAGCCTACAGAGCTGAAGCTGCCCAATGGGGAGACTGTGCTGCTGGAGCCCGTGCTGCGCACCAAGCGCCGCATTGGCCTGAAGCACTTTGACCCCTGCACCATCTTGCTCAACAACGACCTGTCTGCAGGCGTGCCCGGCATTCTCGAAGAGTTGTACGAGCAATACCTGCTGCCTCCTGTGCATGCAGGCTGGTGGACGCGCCGCAAGAGCCGCCACTTCCAGTGCTATGAAGAAGTGGCCAAGCGTTTTGGCAAGCTGCTGGGCATTGACCACTGGCTGATTCACCCCCTGTTCGCCAAGGCGGAAGGCCTGGACTTCTCCGAAGGCTCCACCACTGGCATGGGCGCTCTGGCCGCGCAGGTGGATGCCCTGCTGACCAAGGTGCGCCGCAAGTACAAGGAATACGGCATCAAGGACAAGCCCTTTGCCATCGTCAAGGCCGACAACGGCACCTATGGCATGGGCGTGATGACGGTGCGCGATGCCAAGGAGCTGGAAGACCTGACCAAGAAAGCGCGCAACAAGATGAGCGTCATCAAGGATGGCCAGATGGTGCACGACGTCATCATCCAGGAAGGCGTGCTGACTTCTGAGCGCATGCACGACGCCGTGGCCGAGCCCGTGGTCTATACGCTGGACCGCTACGTGGTCGGCGGCTTCTACCGCATGCACCCCGAGCGTGGCACAGACGAAAACCTGAATGCGCCGGGCTCCAGCTATGTGCCTCTGGCGTTTGCGCACAGCACCCACATGCCTCAGCCCGGCATGAACCCCGGTGCCAGTGCGCCCAACCGCTTCTATATGTACGGCGTGATTGCACGCCTGGCCATGCTGGCCGCCAGCTATGAGCTGGAAGCCACCAACCCAGAGGCAGAGGTCTACGAGTAAATCATTTGCTATTAAAAATAGAGCTGCCAGCGCTTATCAGTATTGGTTTTCAAATAGAAAACTATCTGAAATCCAATAAATACCAGCGCAAGAAGCTCTTATTTTTAATGAAGCGCGTGGTGCAAGCCCCGCGCTTTTTTTGTGGCGCTGAAGATGCAGACCAATTCTGCAGTGGCGCTGACTGGCTGTGGTCCGCACAATGTGCAGCTATGCAGTTTTTCAAAGACTTCAGCCTGTCCGCACTCAGCGCTGGTTTTGTGGCGATGCTGGTCGGCGTGACCAGCTCGGTGGCGCTGGTTTTTCAGGCAGCACAGGCCTTTGGTGCCAGCGCCGCGCAGATCAGCTCCTGGATGTGGGCACTGGGCTGGGGTATTGGCTTGTGCTGTGCGCTGCCTTCGCTGCTGCTGCGCAAGCCGGTGATGGTGGCTTGGTCCACGCCCGGGGCTGCAGTTCTGGCTGCAGCTGGGCTGGCAGGCGGCTTTTCCATGGCGGAGGCCGTGGGGGCTTTCATCATCAGCGCTGCGCTGATTGCGCTGCTGGGTTTCAGTGGCTGGTTTGAAAAGCTCATGGACCGCATTCCCGCCTCCATTGCTGCGGCCTTGCTGGCCGGTGTGCTGGCCCGCTTTGGCCTGCAGGTGTTTGAATCGGCCCAGACCGCGCTGCCGCTGGTGTTGGTCATGCTGCTGGCATATCTGCTCACGCGCCGCCTCTCGCCCCGCTACGCCGTCATGGTGACGCTGCTGGCCGGTGTTGCCTATGCTGCGTTGCAAGGGCAGATGCGCTGGGAGCAAGTGCAGTGGTCCATGGCCATGCCTGCATGGACGACGCCCAGCTTTTCCTGGCAGGCTTGCGTGAGCCTGGCTCTGCCGCTGTTTGTGGTGACCATGGCTTCGCAGAACCTGCCCGGGGTGGCCGTCATTCGCGCAACAGGCTATCAGCTGCCAGTCTCTAGGCTGGTCGGCATGACAGGCATCGCCACGCTGCTGCTAGCCCCCTTTGGTGCTTTCTCGCTGAATCTTGCGGCCATCACTGCCGCCATGTGCATGGGCCCTGAAGCACACCACGACATGAACAAGCGCTACACCGCTGCCGTGTGGTGTGGTCTGCTCTATATCTTGATGGGCATCTTCGGCGCTGTGGTTGCCAGCCTGCTGGCTGCTTTCCCCAAAGAGCTGGTAATGGCCACTGCAGGTCTGGCACTGCTCAGTGCGATAGGTAGTGGCCTGGTCGCTGCTTTGCAGCAGGAAAGCAGCCGCGAGGCTGCACTCATCACCTTTCTGGTCACGCTCAGCGGCGTCGTCATTGCGGGGGTGGGGTCTGCTTTCTGGGGTGTGGTTGCCGGCAGTTTGGCCCTGTTTGTGCAACAGTACCGACCTTGGCGTACAACACAGCGCTAAACCTTTTGTCATTCATTGAACGGGGCCAGGCCCCAGCAAGCCATGCAATTTCTTTTTGTTGCCGATCCTCTGCACACCTTCAATACCAAGAAAGACACGACCTTTGTCATGATGCGTGAAGCGCAGCGCCGTGGGCACACGGTGTTCGCCACTGAGCCCAAGGACATCAGCTGGGAAGTGGGTGGCCGTGTCATGGCCAGCGTGCGCAAGCTGCGCCTGACGGGTGACCTGAAAGACTGGTACGAAGAAATTGCCGTAGAGCAGGAAGCATTGGCCAGCTTTGACGCCGTGCTCATGCGCAAGGATCCGCCGTTTGACAGCGAGTTCTTCTACGCTACCCATATGCTCAGCCAGGCTGAGCGTGAAGGTGCCAAGGTATTCAACAAGCCTGCAGCTCTGCGTGACCATCCTGAAAAAATGGCGGTCATGGAGTTCCCCGAGCTGCTCGGCCCCACACTGATTACACGCAACCCGCAAGACATCCGCGCCTTCCACGCCCAGCACCAGGACATCATCCTCAAGCCGCTGGACGGCATGGGGGGCATGGGCATCTTCCGCGTGGGCGCTGATGGTAT
>NZ_CP020121.1:1382500-1385000 GCF_002056725.1 Comamonas kerstersii
ATTAGCTCAGCTGGGAGAGCACCTGCTTTGCAAGCAGGGGGTCGTCGGTTCGATCCCGTCATCCTCCACCACAAATTCTTGGTGTAAACACTGAGAATTTAAAAAAGATAGCGCCATGCGGTGCTACAATAGTTGGCTCACTTCAATACAAAAGCAGTCTTTGCAAGACTGCTTTTGTATTGAGCTTTGCTCCATAGGCTGTTCTTTAAAAATTCATAGAGTCGAAAATCAGCGTTGCTGACGGAAACACCTTTGAAGGTGACCGTGCCGTCAGCAACTATTTGATTGCGTCACACGAATTCAACGAACTTGAATTCGATGTAATGACGAATCATTCTCTAGGCTGCGTTGCAAAACGCAACCGAAGAATCATTCACATTACGGCATAACGCGTGAGGTGCAAGACCTCACCAGTCTTTGAACTCCAAATGGCGAACTCTGGCAACAGAGATCAAAGTTATAGGGTCAAGTGACTAAGAGCATATGGTGGATGCCTTGGCGATTACAGGCGATGAAAGACGTGATAGCCTGCGAAAAGCTTCGGGGAGCTGGCAAATAAGCTTTGATCCGGAGATGTCTGAATGGGGAAACCCACCCGCAAGGGTATCAACAGCTCAATACATAGGCTGTTGAAGCGAACCTGGAGAACTGAAACATCTAAGTACCCAGAGGAAAAGAAATCAACCGAGATTCCGATAGTAGTGGCGAGCGAATTCGGAAGAGCCTTCTAGTGATAGTCGACGAGTTAACAAAACGGCATGGAAAGGCCGGCCATAGTAGGTGATAGCCCTGTATGTGAAAACTTGTCGGTGGTACTGAGCTAGAGAAAAGTAGGGCGGGACACGTGTAATCCTGTCTGAATATGGGGGGACCATCCTCCAAGGCTAAATACTCGTAATCGACCGATAGTGAACCAGTACCGTGAGGGAAAGGCGAAAAGAACCCCGGGAGGGGAGTGAAACAGATCCTGAAACCGTATGCTTACAAAAAGTCGGAGCCTCGTAAGGGGTGACGGCGTACCTTTTGTATAATGGGTCAGCGACTTACATTCAGTGGCAAGCTTAACCGAGTAGGGAAGGCGTAGAGAAATCGAGTCCGAATAGGGCGTTTTTAGTCGCTGGGTGTAGACCCGAAACCAAGTGATCTAACCATGGCCAGGATGAAGGTGCCGTAACAGGTACTGGAGGTCCGAACCGACTGATGTTGCAAAATCAGCGGATGAGCTGTGGTTAGGGGTGAAAGGCTAAACAAACTTGGAAATAGCTGGTTCTCTCCGAAAACTATTTAGGTAGTGCCTCAAGTATTACCTGCGGGGGTAGAGCACTGTTTTGGCTAGGGGGTCATGGCGACTTACCAAACCAAGGCAAACTCCGAATACCGCAGAGTACAGCTTGGGAGACAGAGCACCGGGTGCTAACGTCCGGACTCAAGAGGGAAACAACCCAGACCGCCAGCTAAGGTCCCTAAAATTGGCTAAGTGGGAAACGAAGTGGGAAGGCTAAAACAGTCAGGATGTTGGCTTAGAAGCAGCCATCATTTAAAGAAAGCGTAATAGCTCACTGATCGAGTCGTCCTGCGCGGAAGATGTAACGGGGCTAAGCCAGTTACCGAAGCTGCGGATGTGCAATTTATTGCACGTGGTAGGAGAGCGTTCTGTAAGCCTGTGAAGGTGTCTGGTAACGGATGCTGGAGGTATCAGAAGTGCGAATGCTGACATGAGTAGCGTTAAAAGGGGTGAAAAGCCCCTTCGCCGTAAGCGCAAGGTTTCCTACGCAACGTTCATCGGCGTAGGGTGAGTCGGCCCCTAAGGCGAGGCAGAGATGCGTAGCTGATGGGAAACAGGTCAATATTCCTGTACCGATCAATAGTGCGATGTGGGGACGGAGAAGGTTAGCTCAGCCACCTGTTGGAATAGGTGGTTCAAGCGTGTAGTCGTGCCTGGTAGGCAAATCCGCCGGGCTTAGATGAGGCGTGATAACGAGTGTGCTTGCACACGAAGTGAGTGATACCCTGCTTCCAGGAAAAGCCACTAAGCTTCAGCTATTGATTGACCGTACCGCAAACCGACACTGGTGCGCGAGATGAGTATTCTAAGGCGCTTGAGAGAACTCTGGAGAAGGAACTCGGCAAATTGATACCGTAACTTCGGGAGAAGGTATGCCCTCGGTATGTGAAGTTGAACAAACGGAGCAGAAAAGGGTTGCAAAAAATCGGTGGCTGCAACTGTTTAATAAAAACACAGCACTCTGCAAACACGAAAGTGGACGTATAGGGTGTGACGCCTGCCCGGTGCTGGAAGATTAAATGATGGGGTGCAAGCTCTTGATTGAAGTCCCAGTAAACGGCGGCCGTAACTATAACGGTCCTAAGGTAGCGAAATTCCTTGTCGGGTAAGTTCCGACCTGCACGAATGGCGTAATGATGGCCACACTGTCTCCTCCAGAGACTCAGCGAAGTTGAAATGTTTGTGATGATGCAATCTCCCCGCGGAAAGACGGAA
>NZ_CP020121.1:1390000-3547915 GCF_002056725.1 Comamonas kerstersii
GATGTGGGGACGGAGAAGGTTAGCTCAGCCACCTGTTGGAATAGGTGGTTCAAGCGTGTAGTCGTGCCTGGTAGGCAAATCCGCCGGGCTTAGATGAGGCGTGATAACGAGTGTGCTTGCACACGAAGTGAGTGATACCCTGCTTCCAGGAAAAGCCACTAAGCTTCAGCTATTGATTGACCGTACCGCAAACCGACACTGGTGCGCGAGATGAGTATTCTAAGGCGCTTGAGAGAACTCTGGAGAAGGAACTCGGCAAATTGATACCGTAACTTCGGGAGAAGGTATGCCCTCGGTATGTGAAGTTGAACAAACGGAGCAGAAAAGGGTTGCAAAAAATCGGTGGCTGCAACTGTTTAATAAAAACACAGCACTCTGCAAACACGAAAGTGGACGTATAGGGTGTGACGCCTGCCCGGTGCTGGAAGATTAAATGATGGGGTGCAAGCTCTTGATTGAAGTCCCAGTAAACGGCGGCCGTAACTATAACGGTCCTAAGGTAGCGAAATTCCTTGTCGGGTAAGTTCCGACCTGCACGAATGGCGTAATGATGGCCACACTGTCTCCTCCAGAGACTCAGCGAAGTTGAAATGTTTGTGATGATGCAATCTCCCCGCGGAAAGACGGAAAGACCCCATGAACCTTTACTGTAGCTTTGTATTGGACTTTGAACGGATCTGTGTAGGATAGGTGGGAGGCTTTGAAGCCAGGACGCTAGTTCTGGTGGAGCCGACGTTGAAATACCACCCTGGTGCGTTTGAGGTTCTAACCTAGGTCCCTAATCGGGATCGGGGACAGTGCATGGTAGGCAGTTTGACTGGGGCGGTCTCCTCCCAAAGCGTAACGGAGGAGTTCGAAGGTACGCTAGGTACGGTCGGACATCGTGCTAATAGTGCAATGGCATAAGCGTGCTTAACTGCGAGACTGACAAGTCGAGCAGATGCGAAAGCAGGACATAGTGATCCGGTGGTTCTGTATGGAAGGGCCATCGCTCAACGGATAAAAGGTACTCTGGGGATAACAGGCTGATACCGCCCAAGAGTTCATATCGACGGCGGTGTTTGGCACCTCGATGTCGGCTCATCTCATCCTGGGGCTGTAGTCGGTCCCAAGGGTATGGCTGTTCGCCATTTAAAGAGGTACGTGAGCTGGGTTTAAAACGTCGTGAGACAGTTTTGTCCCTATCTTCCGTGGGCGCTGCAGATTTGAGGAAGCCTGCTCCTAGTACGAGAGGACCGGAGTGGACACACCTCTGGTGTACCTGTTGTCACGCCAGTGGCATCGCAGGGTAGCTACGTGTGGAAGAGATAACCGCTGAAAGCATCTAAGCGGGAAACTCGTTTCAAGATGAGATCTGCCGGGGCCTTCGAGCCCCCTGAAGGGTCGTTGTAGACCACGACGTTGATAGGCTGGGTGTGGAAGCGCAGTAATGCGTTAAGCTAACCAGTACTAATTGCCCGTGCGGCTTGACCCTATAACTTTGATACTGCCTGGTGCAGTTCAAAAGACTTATGCCAATGTGCGCAATCGAATAAAAGCTGAGAACAAAGACTCTATGAATTTGATGAGCTGCTAGCGCAGCTCATCCACAGTTTATGCCTGGTGACCATAGCAAGTTGGCCCCACTCCTTCCCATCCCGAACAGGACCGTGAAACGACTTTGCGCCGATGATAGTGCGGATTCCCGTGTGAAAGTAGGTCATCGCCAGGCTCTTACAATGACAAACCCCTGACCTCCGAAAGAGGCAGGGGTTTTGTTTTAAGTGAGAAAGTCAAAAATTTCGTTGAGCAGCACAGATGCTGTTTGACACCAGGTTATGCCTGATGACCATAGCAAGTTGGTCCCACTCCTTCCCATTCCGAACAGGAACGTGAAACAACTTTGCGCCGATGATAGTGCGGGTTCCCGTGTGAAAGTAGGTCATCGTCAGGCTCGTATATGGCGTGATTAGCTCAGCGGTAGAGCACTGCCTTCACACGGCAGGGGTCACATGTTCGATCCATGTATCACGCACCAAAAGCAAAAGGCCTAGCACTCGCGTGCTAGGCCTTTTTTGTTGCTGGCTGGGTTGCTGTAAAAACTGAAGCGCCTAGCGCTTGTATTCGCTGGGTTTGCAAATCAAAACTATCTGAAACCCTTATGAAAAGAGCGCAAGGCGCTCTTTTTTTATGATTTGCTTTATGACTTGCTGTGGCTCTGGCCGAGGTACAGACGGCCATCCACAAACACATTGACCACGCCTTTTTCAAACTGGGTCCAGGTTTCGTTCTTGGTCAGTGGGGCGGTGACGATGACGGCGACCTTGTCCTGGGGCGTGGTTTCGGTGGAGAAGTCCACGGTCAGGTCTTCGTCGGCCAGCTGGGCTGCGGCGAAGGGGTGGCAGCGCTCGGTGTAGAACAGGTTGGTGGTGGCGTGGCTCCACAGGGCCTCGCCGTTGGAGAGCAGGAAGTTGAAGGTGCCGTGTGGCGAGATGCGGCTTGCCAGCTCCTGCAAGGTGATGGTGAGCTCTTCAATGCTGGGCACACCGGCATGGGACTTCCACAGCTCCTGCATGATCCAGCAAAAGGCCAGTTCGCTGTCTGTGGTGCCTACGGGGCGAAAGTGCGCGTGCAGCTTGGGGGCAAAGCCTTTGAGGTCGCCATTGTGGGCAAACACCCAGTGGCGGCCCCACAGCTCACGCACAAAGGGGTGGCAGTTCTGCAGGCTGACCAGACCTTGTGTGGCCTTGCGGATGTGGGCGATGACGTTCTGGCTCTTGATGGGGTAGTGGCGGATCAGCTCGGCAATGGGGGAGTCAATCGCCCGGTCATGGTCCACAAAATGGCGCAGTCCCTTGTCTTCAAAGAATGCAATGCCCCAGCCGTCGGTGTGATCCCCTGTGTTGCCTGCACGTTGCGCAAAGCCGCTGAAGCTAAAGCGCACATCGGTTGGCGTATTGCAGTTCATTCCTAAAAGCTGGCACATGGGCGCGAATCCGTTTTTTCTAAGCAAACAAAGGCGCATAGCCTAACGTAGCTGCTGCAGCTTGTCTGCTGTAGAACTGCTTAGGGAACCTCTGCATAACTCGATTTCAAGCGTGATAGTGCTTGAACGAGTGTGATGTTCCCTTGCCCCTGGCACTCAAGATGCCCACGTTTCGCGGGCATCTTGCTTTTTATGCACCCACACCAGGCTTGGATTGGCTGTTTTTCAGCAAACGGCCACGGGCCATCCACAAGTTCGCCAAGGCAAACAGGGTATGCAATTGCTGCGCGTTCTTTCTCAAGCCTCGGTAGCGAACTTTGACGTGGCCAAACTGACGCTTGATGACTCTGAATGGGTGTTCGACCTTGGCCCGGATCCTGGACTTCACCTGCTCAAGCTGCTCTTGCCGGGCTGATATCGGGTGCTGATGATCTAGCGCCTTGCGCTGGCTGCGCTTCATGGCGATATGCCATTGGAATTTGCGCTCAGGTTCTGGCGTTGGCATGTCGGGACGTTGGTCCGCGCCTTGGTAGCCAAGCATCTCCATAGCCATCAACCTCTTTTCCATGCAGCAGGCTGTTGGCTTCAACAACATCATTGACGTTGGCTGATGTGCCCCGCACGGTATGCACCAAGCCAGAGTCCGCATCCACGCCAATATGGGCCTTCATGCCGAAGTACCACTGGTTGCCCTTCTTGGTCTGGTGCATCTCAGGATCACGAGACTTCTCACATCTTCGCAGAGACTTTGAACACGTTCTTACAGCAGATTGCAGCACTCAAACATGCTGCCGTTGAGATTGGCGAGCGGGCGGCGTTGCAGGAATTCGAAGCTGGGTACAGGCAAACCTGCCTCATGGCAGAGACCTTTTGTATCAAGCAGCACAAGCTCACGATTGCGACAATGCCCTATGAGGCCACGGCGCTTCAGTTGAGTGAGGTGTCGAGAGAAGGTTTCCGGAGTGATGTTGAGCTGCCTGGCTATAACCTGGTGGCTGGCGGGCAGGCGCAGCCAGGCAGTGCCTTGCTGGACATGCATGTCCAGCAGATAGCTGACCAGACGCTGCAGCGAATTGCTCATTGTCAGCAGGTCGATCCGGTTGACCGCCTGGGTAATTCTGGAAGCCAAAATTTCGACCAGCGAAAAAGCGAATTCCGCCGACTGCCGGGTCAGCGCAAGCAGCTCCTCTCTCGGCATGCGATAGACCACACTGTCTTCCGTCGCCTGGGCCGAAAGCGGGTACAAGGAAGGCTGGGCATACATCACGGTTTCTGCCAGCAAAGTGCCAGATCCCAAGACCCTGAAGATCTTTTCCTCGCCAGTCAGACTGGGGCTGTACAGGGTGATGGTCCCGGTCTCTATCCAATAAAAATGCCTGGCCTCATCGCCCGCCAAAAAGAGATGCTGCTGCGGCTGCAATCTGACCGGTCGCGCATGCTGCACCAGTTCTGCCAACAAGGAAGTGTCCGCCTTGGCAAAGATCTGTGACCTTGAAAGGGTAAGCTCCAGAGACTCTTTGCTTGCCGTCATATGAACGCTCTCATCACAAAGCCTTGGGATTCCATAAAAGTAGCCTACTTGCAATTTTAATAGGAATCATTCTCAATGTAGCGTATCAACAAACACACAATCCTGATACGGTTGACCATGCGCAGTCTGGTCGTCGAGATCAATGCTGGTGCCCTGCCGACTGCTGGCCCGCCCCCTCCTCCTGTCCCCGAGGCTCCGAGCAGCCTGCCTGGCCATCGTCTCGCCGCATCACCAGCATGCGCGCGTTACGCCCCAGATACACAGCAAAGCCTGCGATCCACAACAGGCCGGCAGCCACGGTCAGCTGCTGCGACCAGTGTGCAAAGCCGAAACTTCCGGCCATGAAGCGCAACAGCGCAGCCCCGACCAGGGCCGCCATGGCCAGCGGAACCCAGCGGCTCCCATCCAGCCACTGGCCTGCATGAATGCGGCCAGCCACATTCATCACGGCAAAGATGGACAAGCCCATGGCTCCGACTGTCAGCAAATGGCGCCCTGCCGACGGCAACCAAGGCGCTCCCAGAATGGACATGCCCATCGCCGCATAACCCAATGCCAGCAGCCAATAGCTGGCATACAAGATCAGCGCCCAGCGGTAAAACAATGCCCTGCCCACATGCCAGTCGTTGAGCAGGTTCAGCATGGCCGCAGCCGCAGCGAGCGCCAGCCAGGCCGTCACTAGGTCGTATCCTCTCCAGAACTCGACCGCACTGCACAAACAGATGCAAAAAATTGCCAGATTTCGTCGGGGTGGTCGGGCCAGGTAGCCGACGGTATCGTGCTCGGCCACACCAGGCTTGCCCAGCTCGACCAAGCGGTTCACCACATTCATGGAAATGCGGCTCCCCGCCAGGATGATCAGCACCATCATCAAACCTACGGCCAGCCGCACCCAGGCCAGGGGATCGTTCCACCGCCAGAGCAGATCCGCAAAGAATCCCAATTGCACCAGCAGCAGGGCCATCAAGGCCAGCGCAAAGCTGAAGTGGCGGCGGGCACGGGCATCACGCCCCAAAGAAGGCAGCAGCAGCAAAAGCAAACTGGTGGTAAAAACCAGATGCGGCAGCGCTATGGTGAGCACGTCCAAAGGCGCAGGCAGCCATGCGGCGATCAGCCAGGCCAGCCGCCCCAACAGCCACAGCACGGCGAGTGATGCCAGGCGTCTCGGAGCCGCCGGGACCGTTTGCGTGAACTCCGGAACCGCGGTGAGCAAAAAACCCGCCACTGCAGCGCTACCAAAGCCCAGGACCAGCTCATAGGCGTGCCAGATTGTAATTCCTCCGGGCGGCGACCAACGCGACAACGCCGGCCACCCTCCGCCCAGCATCAGCAACCAGGCGGCCATCAGCACACACGCCAACAAACTGCCCGCCAGAAAAAAAGGACGAAAACCGCACATGAACAGCGGCCATGCAGCAAGCCTTTTCATACGGTACAGCCTCCTTGTCGTGGCAATGCGTCAGAGGCACTGCAGCTTCCTGTAATGATCACCAACCCCTCATCCCCGCCTTTCTTGCCGCAACGGATGGCAGCAGAAGAGACTGTTGCGGCCTCATCGGCCGGAGGCAAAGGCGGCATGCCAAAGCTTGCACGCACGTCCGGCATCTGCATCAGGTGGGCCGTGCGATCGTAAATCCATGCTTCGCTGCGCTGTGCTTGTGGCAAGGCCACCCTAAACGCCCGCAGCACGCGGCCAGGCTGCGCAGTCATCACGACAATGCGGTCCGCCAAGCGCACCGCCTCCATCAAATCGTGGGTGATCATCAGCACCGCTGTACCGCGCTGCGCGACCTGTTCCCTGAGCAAGCCATACAGCTCGTGCTTGAGCCCCACATCCAATGCGGCAAATGGCTCGTCCATCAGCAGCAGATCGGGCTGTGTGACCAGCGCCCGTGCCAGCGCCACGCGGCTTTGCATACCGCCCGATAACTCATGCGGATACTTGTGCCAGTCCTGCTCCGCCAGTCCCAGACGCAGCGCCAGTTGCGCCGCCTGCACACGCCGGCTGACCCCGGGCACGCCCAACGCCTTCAGCCCCAGTGCGATGTTGTCCAGCGTGTTCTTCCAGGGCATCAGCCGTGGTTGTTGGAACATGCAGCCCAGCCCGCGAAAGCCAGACTGGACCTCACCTTCCGCGGGCGTGAGCAAGCCCGCCACAATGTGCAGCAAGGTGCTTTTGCCGCAGCCTGAAGGCCCTACCAGCGCCAGCGTCTCACCCGCATGCAAATCCAAGCTCACGTTCTGCAATACATCCGTGAGGGCGTAGCGGTGCGTCAAATGCCTTATGTGCAATTGCATGGAAGGTTCTCATCGTTTTTCATAGGTTTTTTTGTAACTTCTGGCCGTCACTGCCGCCAGCGTTCAGCCAGACGCTTGATGGGCTCCAGGGCCAGATACTCGGCCGCCAGCAGCAGTGCCAGCACGGCCAGGATCCACGCCAGTGATGCCGCGCTGTCCAATTGCGCGCGCGAGACGGCCAGCGCAGCCCCCACCCCGTCTGCCGTCGCCAGCAGCTCGGCCATCACCACCACCTTCCAGGAACTGCCCAGCGCGGTGATCCAGGCTGGAAACAGATAAGACAGCATGTGCGGCAGGTAAATGTCCGTCAGGCTCATCCACCAAGGCAGCCGCAGCACATGCGCCACATCGCGCAGCTGGTGGTCCAGCGTACGGGCCCCCTGCATGGCCGCCGCAAAGACCAAGGGGAAACAGGCAACGAACACGGTGAAAACCGGTGTGGCATCGCCCATGCCAAACCACAGCATGGCAAGCACCAGCCAGGCAATGGGGGGCATGCCCAACAGCAGTGTCACCAACGGGCGTGCCGCCATGGCGGCTGTCATGGAGCGTCCCGCCAGCATGCCCAGCAGGCTTGCGGCCAGCACCGCAGCTCCCAGCCCATACAGCGCACGCCGCGCCGAAATTTGCAGCGGCTCCAGCGCAACACCGTCGCGCAGCATCTGGAGCAGCTGCAGCATGGTGGCTTGCGGGCCTGGCAGCAGCAGCTCCCCATAGTGCTGAGCCCCCCACTCCCACAACGCGCAAAAAAGCAGCAAGCTCGCTATCGCGCCCCAGCCACTCCACAGATAGCTCAACACCGCGGCCAGCACACGCTGCGATCGATGCGCCAGGCGAATGCCTATCGTGGTACTTGTCATCGACTCTCCTTTGTCAGCATGGAAAGCGTCTCAGAAATAAAACCCGGCATCAGGCAACTTACCGCCAATCACCGCAGGCTGGTGCTGCATCAGGTGCCCGAAGAAGAACTCCAACTCCGGGCGGGCATCACGGGCCGAGCGCCAGACCGCAGGTGTAGCCAACAGAGAATCTGCGACCGCATCGGCTTGCAGCATGGGCGCATAGCGGCTTGCCATCTCGCCACAGGCCTTCGGGTTGGCCCAGCACCAGGCATGCGCCTCGGCCAGCGCGGCGCGTACCTGCCGCAAGAGCGCGGCATCCTGCCGCAGCGCGCCCACGGCCGCCACGCCTGCTTGTGCAATCTCCGGTGCACGCTGAAACACCCGCGCCCATTCCTGCTGCAGGTTCACGCTGCGATACAGCTGCGGAGCCACGACCGACACCGGAAACGACTGCGTTTTGCGCAGCGCCATCGAAATCGCAGGTTCGGCCAGCAGCGCATGGTCCACACGGCGCGTGATGAGCAACTGCATGGCCTCCAGCGGCGATGCAACGTAGCGCAGCTTGAAATCACGCCCAGGATCCAGGCCCTGTTGGCGTGCCAGCAGCTGAAACAGGATGTCCGGCATGTCGGCGCGAAATGGCATGGCAATTTCCTGCCCCTTGAACTGATCCAGTGTCTTCCACTGTGCGTTGCGTGACACCAGCCACAACATGCCCCAGACCGACACATCCAGCAACCGCAGCGGAGCCCCGCGGTTGTACAGATTGGCCGCCACGTTGCTGGGCGCGGCCACAAAATCCACCTCCCCCCCCAGCACCAGGGCACGCAACTGGTCGGGATTGGTCCAGGCCACAAACTCCACTTGCTCGGCAAGACCCGCCAATGCCCCACTGTCCACCAGCCGCATGAGCGGAAACGATACAGTCGCCATGGGGCCTGCCAGTCGCAGACGGGGCCGCTTGGCCATCTGCGCCGCATGCAGTGGCAAGGCCAGCACCAACGCGGAGGAACAGACACCGGTGAGCCAACCACGGCGCGAAGACGGAACGTACGCAATCTTCAATTCAAAACTCCATGCTGCACGGCTTCGTGCTGCTTTCCTGGACGACGAAACTGGAACCATGCTTGCACCTCATTCCACCAAACCCGTGCTGGGCAGTCCTGGCCGGCCCGCTTGTTCCTGCGGCTGCAGCGCATAAAACTCCACAAAGAAACGGACAGCACCCACAGGCTGCACACTGTGTGGCATCTGCGGCAACACGACCCCCGGTGCAGCGGCGGGGTGCAAATCCTGCTCCACATCCAGTCCTGGCACGCGATACCGCACCACCCCTTCCAGCACATGAATCAGCGCCCAGGTGCCTTCTCTCGTCACATGATCGCGCAGCAGGCCGGCAGGCACCGTGTCTTGCGTGAACACCGGCGTACGCTTATACGCCTGCGCGCCTGGGGGCAAAGCCAGGCAGTCCTTCTGGTTCATGATTCACCTCCTTAACGTACACACCACGGCTGTCGCAAGCACAAGACCGGCCCGGCAGGGCCGCATGCACAGCACGTCTCTTAAAAATGGCGGCGCAACATCACGCTCACCTCGCTCTGTTCAAACCCAAAAGCCCAGTCGACGTTACTCCGGTTACGGCTATAGCGCACACGCAACTCAGGAGCCAGACCCGCCAGTTTCCAGTTGTTCGCGCCTATGCTGGCAATGAACACCTGCTGCTTGTCATGGCGGCGCGCACCCAGAAAACCATCGAAGGCATCGCTACGGCTGTTACGCCAGATACCTGTAGCGTTCACGAACAACCCGGCAGCCCCCTCGAGTCCGTAATAAACGCCAGCCCGCAGCACCTTGTCTCTGGTGCTGGCCTGGTCCACTGCGTATTTCTTTCGCACCATATCCGCCCCGCCGTAAACCGTGAAACGGGGCGACAGCGCATAGCTGGCCGACAGCCCCGCCTGGTGCTGCGTGTAATCGCTGCCGCTCACGCGCCGTCCCTGGTCGGTATGGACATAACGCTTGGTGTCTGCACTGGCACCCAGCCGCCAGCGGCTGCCCACCACGAACTGCCCTTCCACTTGCAGACCGTGCGCCACATATTCGGTGTGGCGGTTGCGGTAGAAATGCTCCACATACGGTGTCACGTTCAAGGTGCGTCTGGCATCCAGCCACTGGTAGCCGAGATACAGCACGCTGGTGGCATTGCCATAGTCGCTGATGGACGCGCTGCCACTTTCGCCCTGGCGCTGGTAATAGCTGCCATAACTCACCGGGCGCAATTGCAGGTTGTGGTTGCCGCCCAAATGCCAGCGCCGCTGCAAGGCCAGCTCGTAATTGAGCAAGCCTGAACGGATGGCCTGGGGCATTCGCCGCTCGAAAACGCACACCCCGCCCAACTCCAGGAAGCAGGTCACATCACCGCTGGCCTGATTGATATTGCTGTTATGCCCCAGCCCCACGGCCATGCTGCCGTGCCAGCCGCTGCGCTCCTTGAGCGCCTGCTGGTACTGGCCCACCAGCGCCTGCACCGTATCCGGCAGCCCGGCCTGCTGCGCCCGGGTGAAGGCGGCGCGGGCCTCGGTATCGCGGTTGTCCTCAAACAGCAGCCGCGCCAGCTCCAGGGCAATGCGGGCATCCTGCGGCTCGGCCGCCTGGGCGGACTGCATCAGGCGCAGCGCCTGCGCCACGTCGCCCTCTTGGCGGGCCAGCAAGGCCAGGGCCATCTGCGCCAGGGCAGGCCGGTGGCCTTGCAGCAGGCGGTAGCGGCTGACGAATTCGGCCAGCCGTTCCCACTGGCCGGTGTTGATGGCGATGTAGATCGCCGGCTCCAGCGCCTGCCGGGTGGAAGGCACCGTGTGTACCTTGCCCTCATACAGCAACGCCCCCGGCGGGGCATGCAATACCAGGCCATCTTCCGGGCCGGCCATGCGCTCGGCCGCCTGGCGCGACTGCTGGTGCAGCAAAAACCGGGTGTCCTCCTCATCCGCCCGTGCCGCTGGCATGAACAGCATCAACGCCAACAGCATGGCCCACAGGTGAAAACGGTTCAATCTCTGGTACGGCATCACGTTTCTCTTGCGCCCCCATTCCCGACAAAACAGCCCCAGCATCGGCGGCCACGTCAGCACGCGCAGTACAGGGCAACAAAAATGGAGGGCGGCGGAACCGGCCTCCATTTCATTCAGGACTTATTTGCTGAGTTCAGGCATTAGTTGCTGCGGCTGCCACCGAAAGCAACGTGGGAGGCAGCGGTTCCGCCCCCGGTGTAAATACCAGCCAGCGCATTGGCATTGTTGTAGAAGCGGCCTTTAGCGCCATTGCCAGAGAACTGGCCCGTGCTGTCGATGGTCGCACTGATATTGATGGTGGCGCTACCCGTGCGAGTCAGGCTGCCAGTCAGCGCATTAGTCACAGACCCATTGTTGTAGTTGGCCGTCAGCGTGCCGCGATACAGATTGGGGCTGGTGGGCAAACCACCGGCCAGCACATTGCCCGATGCGTCCGTACCCGTCTGATTGATACCAATCACGTTGTAATTCACACTGGCCAAATTGGGCGTTGCAGTCACAGCGTTGTCACCCACATACCACACGGTGCGGTCGCTGCTGGCCATGTTCAGGTTGGTGCTGTTGGTGGGGGGCGTACCGGCTGCGCGGGGCGCCCACTCGCCAAAATACACCCCGCTGCCGATGGCCAGAGGCGTGCCGCTGGCATCGGCCACCTGCCCGATCACCAGACCACCAAATTGCGGAGCAATAGGCAATTGGGTAATCTGGCGAATGCTGTTAATCATGAATTTGGATGCGCCTTCGGTAGCCGGTGCGTTCCAAACCTGGGCAATGTCCACAGCAAAAGGCAAGCCAGCATCCGTCCCAGTCATGACCGCGCCTTGACCCTTGCTGGCAATCGCGGTGTTGGAGCCATTGACCGGGCCTTTACGAACATCAATAAAACCCAGAGGGCTGTTATTGAATTTCAAGCCCGAATTTTCGCCATTGAAATATGCGTGGTTCGATTGGCCTACTGCCACCTTCGATGTGTTGGAGCTGTCGCCCTGCACATTGGGCGATGCCGCCATGGCAGCGCTACTGCCCAGCAATGCCATTACGGACAATGTAATCATGGATTTTTTCATAACAATTCCTATAAAGGTTGCTTGAGAAAAACTTGTTTTTTACGAAAAACAAGCAAAAAAACTTAAAACTTGATGGTCATGCCTGCCGTAATGGTACGCCCAGGCCCAGGTATGATGTTTTTGGACATAGGGTCCAAATAATACTGATCGGTCAAGTTGACAATATTGACATTCAAATCAACTTTTTTATTGACCTGGAATTTTGCATACAAATCATGCAGCATGACAGATTTCCAGTAAATCGCATCTTGCGTGCCACGGAACCAGACACCATCTTGCAACGCTGGGTTTTTCAGCAATCTATCCAATTGCTTGTTTTCCGCACGGGAATGGTAAGTACCGCGCCAGCCAATTTGCAGGCGTTCATTCAACAAACGTGTACCCAGCTCCATATTCAAAGAATATTTGGGCTGCAAGCTGCCAGTATACGTTCCGGCAAACCCACCCGTCATACACGAAGGAATGCGGTTGTAAAAAGGGTCCATGCCGCTGGCAAAATCCTTGTCACACACTTCTTGCTTCAAGCGGTAAGTACCGCCCAGGCCACCAAAGAAGCGCCCACTGTCAAAGCGTGACTGCAATTCAATACCTTGGGTTTTCTTTTTGTCAAACTGAATGGTGTCGCCATAATCTGTGCGATCAATGAAATCCTTGATTTCGGTGTTGTAATAACTGAGGCGGGCGTCCGCCAACACCAGGCTGGGGAAGAACTGCGCCAGATTATGCGCATAGCCAATTTCAAAATTGGTGCTGCGCTCTGGTTTGCTGGCCCCATTCACGGCCAAGGTACCCAAGGTGCCGGCGCCATCGGTCACGGCGCTGCTGGTCAATTCATAAATACTGGGAAAGCGCGTGGTCTGTGCATAGCGCACAAAGCCGGTGCCAAATTTACCGATTCGGGCGGTGGCGCTTAAAACAGGACTCCAGGCATGGCCGGATTGGTCGGCAGCATTTTCCCACGCCTGCCCTTGGCTGACAGTTTCATAAGCATCCTTCACCCCTTCCCCCAAATATTTCGGCACGTCATTGCCTTGCGGATCCTTCATGGTTTCAGAAATATCTATTTCCCCATTGGCAAATGGATTTTTTGAAGAATCCATTTTTCCATTATGATTGGGAACAAAAACTGCTTGCCTTGAGAAATCATCATAGCTCCAATACAACCCACTTACTTTTGTTGTCACATATCTTCCATTGAGAAATTTTTTTCGTGCGTCATAAGCTTCTCGATAAGCAACTTGGTCGTTATTTAGGAGTGCATCAACCCCGGCTTTTTCAATTTTTCTTAGAGTATCCGCATCTTCATTAGTGAGACGTTCATAATACTCCAATCGTACCCCTGTTTTTTTTCTTGCTTTGGTATTTCTATTCACAGCCGTATCTTTACCGGTATACCGCATATAACGGGTGCCCGCCGTCAGCGTCAGCCAGGGGGTGGGCTGATAGCTTAAATTCATGGTGGCAGAATATTCCTTGCGTTCACCAGCGCGTGGGCCAAAAAAATCCGTCATGGCATGCACCATGCCCGGCGTGGCACCAAGGCCCAGGTTATTGGAAATTTTGGTGCTTTCTACCCTATCATCCAGTTTTTCACGTTGGTAATTCACACCCACCGTCAATTGCAGATTGCTTGCCAGTTTGATTTGATTGCTTAAATCAAAACCTGTGCGGTCATGCTTGGTCCACTGCCGCCCACGCGCAACAATGGTTCCGTCATGGTCGCCAAAACCTTTCGGCAACATGCTTGGGTCAAACCCGGGGAAACCGCTCATTCGATCCAGCAACCACAACTCATTGTATTGTTTAGCATTCAAATCAATCATATAAGGCGATATGCCTGTCTGGTAACGTGTTCCACGGGTTTTGGTATGCCACAGGCTGGCCTCCAGATTCAACCATTTTGAATCTTCAGGTTTTATTTCATAATCCAGCTTATAACGGTCCAGCTTCATCTGAGAATGCGGCTTCTCCATGACATAGCGATATGTTTTGGAAAAATCCGCATCTGGTTTAGCCTGCTCCACACCTTCACGATAGGCCATCATCAGCACAGAATCACCCGGAGTGGTTTCACCAAAATCCATATCATTGCGCATAAAGGAAAGGCCAATTTTTTGCGCATTCGGCAAATACCAGTTATTTTTCAGCAGCGTAGTCTTGGTTTCGTTGGCAGTGTTATAAACCTCATCCCCAGCGTAATACAGTTTGGTCATGTTTGGAATGAAAACTTTGGTGCTGCTTTTATCCCATACATCATTCCCGGCATATCTGCTTGCATTTTTCTTGCCGGCGTAATAGTTTCCTTGGGTACGCTTGCTATAAGAAGCTAAAAAATCCGTCATCTCATTGCGCCCAGCAATGGTCAGCATGCCGGAGTGGCTGTCGAAATTAAAATTTTCATCCCCCCCTTTATTGCGTGGATTTTCAGAAAAAGGGCTAATATTATTCACCTCATGGCGGATGGCACCAGGAATATTCCGGTAATCCTTGCCATACACCGAATTGATATCCATTCTGGGCTTGCTGCTGTTGCTGCTGGTATCCGCCTTCAATTCGATGCCGAAGTTCTTGCCTTCGGGAATAATGTCGCTGGGTTCAATGGTGCGGATGTTCACCGCGCCGCCAATGCCGCTTTTGATGCCGCGCGAGAGCGACGGGCCTTTTTCCACCTCCACGCTGCGGAACATGGCCGGGTCGGCATAGCTGCGGTTGCCTGCGCCAAACATATGCAGCCAAACGTTGGTGGACTGCTCGGTGCCGTCGATGGTCAGCGGCACGCGCCCTTCGCCCGTCAGGCCACGGATGTTGGGCGTAATCGACTGGCTGCCGCGCGTGTCCATGCTGTAGACGCCGTTCATGCCCTTGAACACGTCGCCGGGGTTGGTGGTCTGAAAGCGTTGTAACTCCTCCCGGCCCTGGTACACGGTGGTGACGTTTTTGTCATATACGTCGTCACGGCCTTTTTCGTCCCGCGTCCGCTCACCACTTACCGTGACTTCCTGCATTGTTTTAGCGGTTGCTGCAGGTTCTTGCGTGGACTGGTCATGCTCTCTGGCGCTGACCGCCGGTGCCCGCCACTCCTTGACGGCGCCCTGCTCTTGAGCATAGGCCGCCCCCATGCTCCAACAGGCCAGAGCAACAGCTGTGGACAGGTATGGCTTTCTTAAAACACCAGAACAAGCATCGAAATAATAATGATTTCGATTAATTTCAACATTTTCCCGCATCTTGGTAAAAACAGTCATGGCACGCTTGGTTGAGATGAGAACTGTGGTGAAGCCTATTGCGGCACAGAAGTGCCGCCCGGCTTTGCTGAAAGCTTGTCGACCCGCTTGCTTGCCCCCCCCTCTCAAGGTCTAATCAGTGAGACGCTGCAGCAGTGGTTCCTAAGGCTTCGACGAAAAGGCCGCTCGGCCGTCACCAATCGGAATGACGGAATTCTCTCGACCCGTCGCACAAGATGCTCTTGATAATTATCAAGAGGGAAAAAACATCACCATGTGCCCTGAAGCAGTCGCCTCTTCTGTTCACGCTGTTCGGATCAGAATCGGCCAGCCAGGATTGAGGCGCTTGAGTACATCCGGGTATGAGGCTTGGGGTCCATTTCTTCAATCACCTCCTTCGGCACGCTCACCAAGTGCCCTCTGCTCAGCAGGCAATCCCATCTTGGCGGCCTCAATCACCTCCTCCTCTGTCGTCCGTTTGTTCTCCTGCAGCGCAAGCACGCCTTCGTCGATCGTGCCTGGTATGACAGGGACCAGCACCAGGACATCACGCTTTTGGCCCAGGCGGCAGGCACGATCCTCCGCTTGGCGCATCCGCGCTGGCGTCCAAGGCATGGACGCGAAGGCAACGATGTTCGCCGCGGTCAGCGTGATACCCACTCCAGCGGCCATCGTGGTGCCGATGAACACCTTGATACCTGGAACTGCAGGTCGACCTCACGCACCAGCCCCCCATGCGCTCATAGTTACCGATCACCCAGTCACAGCCATGCAGCGTGGCCATGCGGTCATCGCCCAGCATGCCGACGACCGCATCGGGGTAGACCCTCTTGATCTCGCGCTCCCAGTTCAGCCGCAACGAGGCTGGACAAACGATGAGGACACGCTGCTTGCCTGCAGCAAGGCGGCAGGCCACCACGGTCTGGCGGCTCTTGCCCAGGCCCATGTCGTCACCCATGCAGGCACCCATGCAGGCACCCATGCAGGCACCCATGCAGGCACCCATGCAGGCACCCATGCAGGCACCCATGCAGGCACCCGATTGGCCCAACATGAAGGCAACACCTTGCGCCTGGTAGTCCCGCAACACGCCTCAGGCCTGCAAAGCAGCAAGCGCGACCTGGTCGTACTGCAGATCCTCCTTAGGTGAGCGTTTTCTTCGGCGAGCGCAACTGTGTGGCGGCAAGAAAGGCCAGCAGGCACAGCGCGGTGAGCATGACAAAGCTTTCATGGAAGGCGGCCATGCGGGCATCTGCGGCAGAGAGCGCGGGGTTGGCCATCTGCACATCCAGCCGCCACTCCAGCACGATGCCGCACAGGCCCACGCCAATGGCACCGCCCAGCATGCGAATAAAGCTGATGGTGCCTGCGCCCTGGGCGATCAGGGATTTATCCAGCGGGCGCATGGCCCCCAGGTTCAGGCTGGGCAGGATAAAGCCCAGACCGATGCGGCCCACGATGATGAAGCCAGCCAGCAGCCACAGATCAATACCGGGGTTGACCCAGAGCATCAGCAGGAAGGACATGGCCAGCAGCAGCATGCCCGTGCTGACCAGCCAGTGCGTAGGCTGGGTATCGGCCAGGCGGCCTGCCAGCGGAATGGTGATGGCCAGCACAAGGCCAGCGGGCAGCAGCAGGTTGCCTGCGTAGGCAGCGGACATGCCCAGCCCCATCTGGATGAACACCGGAATCAGATAGGTAGAGCCAAACATGGCGGTGCCATAGATAAAGCAGACGATGCTGCCCATGACAAAGGGGCGGTAGCCAAACAGGCGCAAGTCCATGAGGGGCTGCCTCTGGGTGCGCAGCAGGCGTTGCTGCCAGAGCACAAAGGCCACGAGGCAGAGCACGGCCACGGCCAGCAGGATGGCCGCTTCCGTATGGCTGCGGTGAAAGGCGACCAGCGCATTCATGATGCCCAGTGTGCCAGCGGTGACCAGGCCCAGACCCAGCACATCCAGCTTGTTGCCATTGGACTGCGACTGCTGCCCCTCGGGCGCGGAGGTGGGCACAAATTTCCAGGCCAGCCACAGCGACAGCAGGCAGGGAGGAATCACCATGAAGAAGGTAGAGCGCCAGCCCATCCAGTCCACCAGCAGACCGCCCAGGGCAGGTGCAATGGCAGGTGCCAGCACCACGCCCATGCCAAAGATGCCGCCTGAGCGCCCCTGCTCATGCGGCTGAAAGGCGCGCAGGATGATGACAGCAGGAATCGGCTGGATGATGCCTGCGGCCAGCCCTTCGGCCACGCGGGACAGCAGCATCAGCTCAAAGTGCTGCGACAGGCCGCCCACGATGCCACCCAGTATCAGCAGCCCTATGGAGTAGGCATAGGTGGCGCGGTAGCCAAAGCGCGAGAGCATCCACGGCGTGACCAGCATGCCAATGGTGGAGGCCATCATGAAGGACGAGGTGATCCACTGCGCGCGTTCCTGCCCCACCTGGAAATAGGCGCTCATGGCCGGAATGGCTACGTTCACGCTGGTGGCGGGAATGATGGAGGCAATCACGCCCACCATCAGCGCCATCAGCAGCAGCCAGCGGTAGCGATCGCCGTAGCGGGCTTTCAGAACTTCGGAAGGCGCGGGTGCAAACAGATGCATGAAAGAGATCAGCCCATAGAGAGCAAGTAACGCAGGCTGCGCAGCCTACGCCTGTGGACTTCATCTGGCTGCCCGTTGGCGACAGTGACCTGACCGCAAGTGGGGCAGATGCAGGCCTGACCACGCTGCTCGGCAGGCAGGCGCTCCAGTGCCTGTGGCGCGATCTGGGTTTGCATGCACCAGCAGCTTTCGGCAGGCAGCCCGGCTGCTACGGCACATTGGTTAGGCTGGCCGCACAGCGGGCAGTGTGAAGGATTCAGTGAAGCAGACATGGCCTGCAGTGTAGGGCCGCAGGCGCTGGCTGGATACATGAGGGGGGGATGCCTCACTTGCGCATAAAAAGTGCCTCCAGCGCTCATGTCGCAAGCGCTGGCAGCTATATATTTTGTGAAGCTATGTCAGATGCGCAATACTGAATCTGAATCGGCATCTGCCCCAGGCGGCGAAACAGCATGCGGTCGCCCACGATGGGCCACCAGTCATAGAGAAATATCTCCATGGGCCGCCACAGCGCGACCCAGCCACCAATGTCCAGCGTCTCGCGCAGGGTGGAGGCGACAGTGCCTTCACCCAGCCATTGCGAGCCAATCAGCGCTGCCGCCAGGACAGACAGGCCAATGCACAGGCTGATGACGCCCCGGCGCAGATGCAAGCGCAGGCGGTGTCGCGCATGCACCGCCTGTCGACTGAAGTAGTCGCGCGTGGCATTGCAGATGGCCTGCTCGGCCTGCGTCTGCACGGCTGGATGGTCTACGTGCAGGATCAGCGCCAGCGGCTTCCAGCGCGAAGGCTGCGCCCGCGCGCTGTCCACAATGTGCTCCACCACGCTGGAGTGCAGGTCCTTGCTGCGCAGGGGGGATGGGTCCATGGCATCGAACAGCTTGTTCAGGTCCTGGAGGTGGACTTCAATGGTCTGGCAGCCGGCGGGAATGGCATCGCCGCGAATGGTGGCGGGGTGCACGGGAGGAAGCTTACAGAGATGCAAAGGGCTGCAAGCTTAGCAAGTGCCGGTGCTATGGCTTGTTCCATTGCTTGCGCAAGGCTGCGCAGTGGTCTTTGTGGGGCATGGCAGGGGTGCGCACCACATGGTCGCTGTCTGCAGCATCGGCCACGGGCTGGTCTCCGGCCTGCGCAATGGCAATGGTGCGGGATGTTTCGGCAGGCAACCAAGCAGGAACGCCCACGCTGCGCAGCACATGACCACGGCCAGCAATCAGCAGCACCGTTTTGCCCGGCTGCAGCTGTTGCTCCAGGGTGTGTGCCATGCGTGCATCTTTGGCCAGCTGGATACGGGCCATGGGCGTGGTCTGGGCCTCGGGCAGCAGGTCGCAATGGCCGCTGCGAATCGCTTCGCGCTGGCGCTGCCAGGCTGCCGGGGGTAAATGGCTGTCCCACTTGGCCTGCTGCATGACGGCTTGCATTTGCGCACGTGGCAGATTGCCACCGAAGACTGGCACCCCGGCGCGTACTGCGGTCATTACCGTGGGGCCGTAGTGCTTCCACGGCCAGCCTTTGTCATTCCATTGCAGCGCCTGCTGCACTTCGGCCTCTGTGGCTGTGGCGGGCAAGGCTTGTGTGCTGTGCCCATCGTCCGCCATTTCCAGCACCACAGCAGCCAGCTGGCCGCGCTGCGCCAAGGTCTGCACCGTGCGCTGCTCCCACTGGTGGTGCGCTGTGGCATCGTGCTGCTCGCCCAGCAGCAGTACGGCAGGCATGGGCTGTTGCGCTATCTGCTGCAGCCATGCTTCGGTGCTGAGCGGGGCAGGCTGCCAGGTGCTGCAGGCGGACAGTGCTCCCGCCATGACCATGGCCATCCATGCTTTTCTAATAAGAATTGTTCTCATCTTCATGGATGGATGGTAATGGGAAGTGGGTGTTTTGTCTGCTTGAAGTGAACAGGGGCACTGCCTCTCCCGCTTGCGGGAGAGGGCTGGGGTGAGGGTTGCATTTCACTTCTTCCCCCGCTGGGGGAAGGCGGGGATGGGGGGGCTACACGTGCTTTGTTACAGCGATTTGCTTGGATTGAGCGAGGGAGTCGGGTCTCGGCCCGACAGCCGAGTTCCTTTTTGTGCGCGACAAAAAGGAACCTTCACGCTTGCGTGGGGTGAAACTCATATTGCGAAGCAATGTGAGTGGAGACCAAAAAGCGCGTCTGCGCCGCTGTCCGACAGAACTCGCTGCACTCCTTCGTCGTTCCGCTCAAACATGCTGTCGGCAATCAGAATTTTTATGTGAAAGCACGCCAGTCCTGCAGCTGGCGTGCGGGGGTGAACCAGTGCATTGTTTTGTAGATGCTAGTTTGGCGTTTTAAGACCAATTGGCCTCTAGGGCGTGTTCACATAAAGCCTTCAACCCCATTTGTGATCTCCATCATCAGGGGCAGCGAACCCAATGTTGATGTGAACACGCTCTAAGGCTTATGCAGAAAGCGCTAGCAGCGATGAATTTAGTATTCGCTTCGCTGCGATCGCAGGGGATTGCGACCAATGTCTGCACGCGTGGGATCCCCCAGGCCCCGCAGGGCCTGGTTGTGGATGGGCAGGGTGCTTATTCGGGCGTGATGCCGGCAGCCTTGATCACCTGCCCCCACTTGGTGGTTTCCGCCGTCTGGAACTGTGCCAACTCCTGGGGGGTGGTGGTCCAGGCCTCGGAGCCGGACATGTCGAAGAACGAGGCCGCTGCCGGGCTGCCGACGGCGGTGCGCAGCAGTTGATTGAGTTTGGCCACCACGGGGGCGGGCGTGTGGGCGGGGGCATAGGCCGCGAACCAGTAGCCCATGTCATAGCCTTTGACGCCCGCTTCGGCGATGGTGGGTACGTCGGGCAGCTGGGGGCTGCGCTTGGAGGTGGAGTAGCCCAGCGCGCGCAGCTTGCCGGCCTTGATCTGCGGCACGCCGGTGGACATGTCGGTGACCATCAGGTTGATCTGCCCGCCCATCAGGTCGGTGATGGCCTGCGGGTTGCTTTTGTAGGGCACGTGCAGGATGTCCACGCCGGCCAGCTGCTTGAGCATTTCGCCGGCCATGCGGCTGGAGGAGCTGCCGCTGCCAAAGCTCAGCTTGCCGGGGTGGGCCTTGGCAAAGGCCAGCAGCTCACCCACGGTCTTGTAGGGGGCGTTCATGGGCACCACCAGCACCTGGCCGCCCTTGCCCAGGCCGGTCAGCGGGGCAAAGTCCTTGACCGGGTCGTAGGCGAGTTTTTTGTACAGGTGCTCGTTGGCTGCGTGCGTGGTGTTGGTGGTGATCAGCACGGTGTAGCCATCGGCCGGGGCCTTGGCCGCCTCCTGGGCGGCAATCATGCCGCTGGCGCCGCCCTTGTTCTCGACGATCACGGGCTGCTGGGTCTGCTCGGTGATCGACAGGCCCAGGGCGCGCGCCAGCTGGTCGGTCGCGCTGCCGGCCGCGAACGGCACCAGCAGGGTGATGGGCTTGCTGGGAAAGCTGCCCTGGGCGAAGGCGGCGGGCGCCAGGGCCAGCGCGAGGCTGGCGGTCAGCAGGTGGCGGCGGGTCGTGCTTGTCATGGTTGTCTCCTGTGTGGTTATGGGAATGGTCAAGCGGGACGGGCAATCCAGGGGGCGAGTGCCCCGGGAACGGAAATCGGCATCTGCAGCACCCGGAAGCACAGCGTCTTGCCGTGGCTGTCGAGGTTCAGGGCATCGTTCACGCCCCCGTCCAGCACCTCGTCCAGCACCAGGTTCATGGCCTGCAGCTGCGGCAGCAGGTAGCGGCGCACCTGGCGCGGCTGGCGATCGGCAAACAGCTGGGCCACGGCGGCCTCGGTGACCTGGGCGCAGATCGGCTCCCACAGCTGCGGGTGGAAGGCGATCACGCTGATGTTGGAGCGGTTGCCTTTGTCGCCCGTGCGGCCGTGGGCCAGCTGGTACAGGGGGACGGTCAGGGTGGTGGGTTCAGCCATGGGCGTGCTCCGGTGCCGGGCCAGGGGCGGTGGCCCAGGTGAACCCGGTGGGGATGTGGGTGTGGGGGATCAGGCAGGAGGTCAGCCCCAGGCGCTGGCGCATGTGTGTGCGCACCCCGCCGCCGCCCGCCGGACCGCAGCAGTACAGGGCGTTGACCTCGCGCGGCAGGCGCTGGGCGGTGGCGTGGTCGGCATGCTGCCAGGCCATGCGCAGGCGCACATCGTGGGGGGCGTGCCGCAGGTCGGCGCCGTCCAGCCAGCTGCTGGCATCGTTGCCCCAGACGCTGGTCACGCCGATCAGGTCGGTGCGCAGCGGCGCGAGATGGCCCAGGCGTTGCTGGATGGTCTGACCCGCCAGACGCGCGCGCTCGGCCGCACGTGGGCCGGCGTAGGAAATTTCGGCCTCCGCAAACCAGCCCGTGGCGTAGCAGACGTTGACCTTCAGCGTGTCGGGCCGGGGGTGGCCGCGCACCCCTTCCAGGCGCACGCGGTCGGGCCCCACGGCGCTGACCTGGGCCTGGGTGATGTCGGCCACCACGTCGGGGGTGAGGTACTGCGCCGGATCGTGGATCTCGTACAGCAGCTGTTCCTTGACTGTGGCCGGGGTGATGCAGCCGCCCGTGCCCTGGGGCTTGAAGAGGGTGCAGTGGCCGTCGGCGTCGATCTCGGCGATGGGATAGCCCAACTGGTCCAGGCCCGGCACGTCCTTGTAGCCGGGATCGGCAAAGTAGCCGCCGGTCACTTGCGTGCCGCATTCCAGCAGGTGGCCGACCATGGTGGCGCGGCCCAGGCGGTCCCAGTCGTCCCAGGCCCAGCCGTAGTGGGCCATGACCGGACCGACGACCAAGGAAGGGTCGGACACCCGGCCGCAGACCACGATGTCGGCCCCGGACTGCAGGGCCGCCGCAATCGGCTGGGCGCCGATGTAGGCGTTAGCACTGACCAGTTCCTGTGCGGGCATGCGCTCGGTCAGGGCTTCGGCCAGCAGCGGGCGGTGCGCGGGGCTGCTCAGGTCATCGCCGTGCACCACGGCAATCCGCGGCGTGCGCGTGCCCAGGGCCTGGGCCAGGCGGTGGATGGTGCGGGCCGCGGCCTGCGGGTTGGCGGCGCCGAAGTTGCTGACGATGCGGATGCCGTGCTGCAGGCAGTCGGCCAGCACCGGGCGCAGAAACTCGGGCATCAGCGGTTCGAACCCGGCCTCGGGGTTGCTGCGCCGGGCCAGCTGGGCCAGGGCCAGGGTGCGTTCCGCCAGGGTCTCGAAGATCAGCACCGCAGGCTGGCGCTGGCGGATCAGCTCCTGCACGACGGGGCCGGCGGCATCGATGCGGTCCCCGGAGAAGCCCGCGGCGCAGCCGATCAGTAGGGGCGGGGTGGTGGCGTGGGGTGAAGTCATGGAATCTCCTGCTGGCCACTATAGGAAGGGCTGGCTAAGCTGTGAAATCGATAATTGAGATGAATTGATTTGGAAGTCAGATGAATATTTCGGCCCGCGACATCCAGGCCTTCCTGGCCCTTGCCGAGGTGAAGAACTTCACCCGTGCGGCCGCGCGCTGCCACCTGTCACAGCCGGCGTTCAGCGCGCTGATCAAGGCGCTGGAGGACCACGTGGGCCTGAAGCTGTTCGACCGCAGCACGCGCCACGTGCTGCTGACGCAGGAGGGCGAGCGCTTCTGGCTGTCGGCCCAGCGGATTGCCGAGGAACTGGAGGACTGCGCCAAGGCCATGCGCGACACCGCCCAGTTGGCGCGCGGGCATGTGGCCGTGGCCCTGCTGCCCTCCTTGGCGGCGGGCTGGCTGCCCGGCGTGCTGGCGCAGTTTCTGGCGCGCCATCCCGGGGTGGAGGTGGCGGTGCAGGACGTGTTGTCCGAGCCCTGCATCACCGCCGTGGCCCAGGGGGAGGCGGACTTTGCCCTGGCGGCGATCCGCGCCGACACGCCCGAGCTGCAGGCGGAGCCGTTTTGCCGCGATGGCTTCCACCTGGTGTGCCGCGACGACCACCCGCTGGCGCAGCAGGCCGAGATCGGCGTGCCGGATCTGCAGCCCTGGCCGTTTGTGCACCTGGCTCGGCACAGCAGCGTGCGCCAGTACCTGGATGCGGCGCTGTTTCCCCAGACCCTGCGCACCCTGGTCGAGGTGGAGCAACTGGCCACGGTGATGGGGCTGGTGCAGGCGGGGCTGGGCATCAGCGTGGTGCCGGCGCTGTCGCTGTTCCATTTCGACAAGCCCGGCCTGTGCACCCGGGCCTTGCAGCTGCCGGCGATGGAGCGCCAGATCTACCTGGTGCGCCGCCGGGGGCGCAGCCTGTCCGTGGCGGCCCAGGCCTTGTACCGGCTGATGCAGGACATGCGGCCGGCGTGCGTGACCGCCTGAGCGGCCGCGCCGCCGGGGTCGCGAACCATCAAGTCAAAACCGCCTTCAGCCCATGCTGCAAGCGCGCTGCATGCTCTGGATGTGGAAGCGTGCAGGCGCCGGCCTGCCAGCCACACCGGGCCTGCGGGCCGGGGAGCGCGTCAGTTCTTGCCGTACAGCGGCGAGCGCGGTCCGTACAGCAAGCCGTTGGGCGTGCCGGCTGCCAGCAGGCGGTTGATCGCCACGCCGGCCATGGGGTGGGCGGCATCGGTGGCCGAGTTGACGACCTGGTTGACCAGGGCCGTCACCAGCATGCCGACCAGGCCGCCGCCCGAGTTGTTACCGCCTTCCTGGTTGGAGGCCGAGGCGCGGCCATCCCAGAGCTGGGTGCCGGTGCGCAGGTCCACCAGGCGTGCTTCCACGCTGACCACGGTGGCGCTCTGGATCACCTGGTAGGTGGTGCCATAGCGGGTGACGCGCAGGTACAGCGCGGCGTCGGCGCCAAAGATCTCCTGGAGCTTGGCGGGGGCCACCTCGTGGATGTCGCTGGCGATTTCCAGGCCGTTCTGGCGGAAGGTTTCGCTCACCAGGGTCACGGGCAGGACGTAGTAGCCCGCCTCGGCCAGGGGCAGGGTCGCCTGGGACAGCACGCTGGCACTGGCCTGCACTTCGGGTGCGTCATTGATGGGCGGCAGCACCAGGATGGAGGCCGGCTTGGCCGCGCGGTAGGCGCTGTAGTCCTTGCCGGGGGCCGTGGCGCAGCCCGCCAGCCAGGCGCAGGTGGCCAGCAGGGGCAACCACTTCAGGATGCGGGGGATCAGGGGAATGCGCATGTCAGATGCCGTTCTTCTTCAGGTTGCCGACCAGGTAGTCGATGTACGGGGCCGATTCGGGGAACTGCTTTTTCTCCTGCTCCCAGGCGGCCAGCGCCTGGTTGGTGCGGCCGGTGTTCAGGTACAGCAGGCCCAGGTGGGCCTGGTAGCCGGGCGGCAGCTGCGCGCCCTGGCTGGCGCTGACCTGCACGCCTTTTTCCAGTGCCAGGATCTGCTCTTCGGTGGCCGGGCCGTCGCTCTTGAGGTACTGGTAGACCTGGTTCTGGTAGCCGTTCCAGCTGTACAGGGGCTTGGGCGCGGCGCAGCCCACCAGCAGGGTGGCCAGCGCCAGGCTGGCGCCCGCGCGAATGGCGGTGTGGAGGTGCATGGTGCGGCCTTTCAACGTGCGGTCGCGGCCAGGGCGGGCAGTGCGCCGGCATCGACGGCTTCGCACAGGCGGTCCACGGCCTCGCGGATGGCCAGGTCCAGCACCTTGCCGTTGAGGGTGGAGTCGTAGCTGGCGGTGCCGCCGAAGCCGATGATCTCGCGGTTGGATAGCTGGTACTCGCCCACGCCCTGCACGGAGCGCACCACTTCCGAGGTGCGGATGTTGACCACGTTCAGCGTGACCTTGGCATAGGCGGTTTGCGTCTTGCCGCGGCCCAGCACGCCGAACAGCTGCTTGTCGCCGACTTCCTTGCGGCCGAACTCGGAGATGTCGCCGGTCACCACGTAGTCCGCGCCCTTGAGCTGCTGTGTGGTGCCCTGGATGGCCGCTTCCTGCTTGATTTCGGCCATGTTGTCACGGTCCAGCACGTTGAAGCGGTTGGTTTGCTGCAGGTGGGACATCAGGATGGTCTTGGCCTGGCTGCCCAGACGGTCGACGCCATCCGAGAACGCACCGCGCAGGTAGCTGGAGCGGTTGTCGAACTTGCCCACGGCGATCGGGCTGCGTGGCCCGTGGTAGCTGCGGCTGGCGCTCTGGGTCTGGGTGGCGTTCAGGGCCTGGGACGTTTCCGTCGCGCAGCCGGTCAGCCAGAGAGGAACGGCTACGACAGCGGCCAGGGGGAGCAGTCGGAAAGAGCGCATGGTGCAGTGCAGTGAAGAGAAAAGCGAATTGTCTCCATATCGGACCGCGCGATGCTTGCGCCATGTCAGACGCCGGTGCGTTGCCCGGACCCCGATCGGGGCCGGGGCTGCGGGTCATGCCCGGGTCAGCAGGGCCGGGGTGGCGGTGACGGCGCGTTCCTGGCCGACCTGGAAGTGCGCCATGGCCTGGACCAGTTGCACGGACTGGGCCTCCAGTGCGCGCGTGGCGGCGGCGGCTTCCTCGACCAGGGCGGCGTTCTGCTGGGTCACGGCATCCATCTGCGTGATGGCGTGCTGCACCTGTTCCAGGCCCTGGGTCTGCTCCTGGCTGGCCGCGCTGATCTCGCCGACGATGTCGGTCACGCGGCGCACACCGGCCACCACGTCGCGCATCACCACGCCCGCTTCCTCGACCAGGGTGTGGCCGGCGTCGACACGCTCCACGCTGGCGGTGATCAGGTCCTTGATCTGCTTGGCTGCATCGGCACTGCGCTGCGCCAGGGTGCGCACCTCGCTGGCCACGACGGCGAAGCCGCGGCCCTGCTCGCCGGCACGCGCGGCTTCCACGGCGGCGTTCAGCGCCAGGATGTTGGTCTGGAAGGCAATCGCGTCGATGACGCCGATGATGTCCACGATCTTGCGCGAGGCCTCATGGATGTCGCCCATGGTGCCCACCACCTGGTCGACCACCTGGCCGCCGCGGCTGGCCAGCTCCGAGGCTGAGACCGCGAGCTGGTTGGCGGTGCGGGCGTTGTCGGCGTTCTGGCGCACGGTGGAGGTCATTTGCTCCATCGACGCGGCGGTCTGCTGCAGGGCGCTGGCCTGTTCTTCCGTGCGGCTGGACAGGTCCAGGTTGCCGCTGGCGATCTGGCTGGAGGCCGAGGCCACGCCGTCCGCGCCCTGGCGCACCTGGCCGACCACGTTGCGCAGCTGGTCACCCATGCCGTCCAGGGCGCGCAGCAACTGGCCGGTTTCGTCCTGGGCATCGCTGTGCACGCGGTGCGTCAGGTCGCCGGCGGCCACGGTTTCCACGGCGTGCACGGCGCGCGCCAGCGGGCTGGTGATGCTGCGCGTGATGGCCACGGCCAGGGCCACGGCGATCAGCACGGCCAGGCCCCCCAGGCCGGCCAACTGCATACGGCCGCGCTCAAACTCGGCCTGCACGCCGGCGGCGGCTTCGCTGATGCGCTGGCGCTGGTGGTCCAGCAGGGCCTGCAGGGTCTGCAGGTAGGCGTCGGCCGCCGGCTGGAAGTCGCTGCGTAGCAGGCGCTCGGCCTCGTCGGCCCGGCCTTCGGCCTTGGCCTGGTAGATGGTGTCACGGGCCTGCACGAAGCGGGTGCGCAGCACGCTGACCTGGTCGAACAGCGCCTGCTCTTCGGGCGTGCTGATCAGCTTTTGCAGTTGCGCTTGCTGGCGCGACGAGGCCTTGGAGGCTTCGACGTTGTCGGCCACGAACTGGCGCGCCAGTTCGGCGTCGCTGCTGCGGGCCACCAGGGCGTGGCGGTTCACGTTGCTGTAGACGGTGCGGTACCAGTCGGAGATGACGCGCTCCTTGGAGAGCGGGCGCGCCATCATGTCGGCCGTGGACTGGGCCACGGCCTGCAGGCGCCAGATGCCGACTGCCAGCATGGTGGCGATGAACAGCGTCAGCACGGCAAAGGCCAGGCCCAGGCGCTTGCCGATGGAGATGTGTTGAAGTGGCATGGAGATGGAGTAAGTAAAAACCCTGATTGGCGGGCGATTGTCCAAGCAATCCTCGTCCCCTCCGTCTACACGCTGATGACAACCTTACATCCCGTAGCAATATCTGCGGGGGTGGTGGCCGCATGCAAAAAGCGCCCCGCAGGGCGCTTGGTCGGGCCTGTCGGGGCCTGGGGCCCCGCGGCTTCAGCGGGCGCCGGCCTTGACCTTCAGGCGCCATGCATGCAGCAGGGGCTCGGTGTAGCCCGAAGGCTGTTCCACGCCCTTGAAGACCAGGTCCAGCGCGGCCTGCATGGCGGCACCGTTGGGGTTGGCGTCCAGGCTCTTGTAGGCAGGGTCGCCTGCGTTTTGCTGGTCCACCACCTTGGCCATGCGGGCAAAGGTTTCGCGTACCTGGGCTTCGGTGACGATGCCGTGCAGCAGCCAGTTGGCAATGTGCTGGCTGGAGATGCGCAGCGTGGCGCGGTCTTCCATCAGGCCCACGTTATGGATGTCTGGCACCTTGGAGCAGCCCACGCCCTGGTCGACCCAGCGCACCACGTAGCCCAGGATGCCTTGCACGTTGTTGTCCAGCTCCTGCTGCTTTTCGGCGTCGCTCCACTTGGGGTCCTTGGCCACAGGGATCTGCAGCAGATCGGCCAGGATGTTTTCGCGCTCGGCGTCGGCACTGGTTTTTTCCAGTTCCTTCTGTACTTCGGCCACATTGATCTGGTGGTAGTGCAGGGCGTGCAGGGTGGCGCCGGTGGGCGAAGGCACCCAGGCGGTGTTGGCTCCGGCCTTGGGGTGGCCAATCTTTTGCTCCAGCATGGCCTTCATCAGGTCAGGCATGGCCCACATGCCCTTGCCGATCTGGGCGCGGCCGCGCAGGCCCATGGTCAGACCAACCAGCACGTTGTTGCGCTCATAGGCCTGCAGCCAGGCGGAAGTCTTCATGTCGCCCTTGCGCACCATGGGGCCTGCCTGCATGGCGGTGTGCATTTCGTCGCCTGTGCGGTCCAGGAAGCCGGTGTTGATGAATGCCACGCGCGCAGGAGCCGCGGCAATGGCAGCCTTGAGGTTGACCGAGGTGCGGCGCTCTTCGTCCATGATGCCGAGCTTGACGGTGTTCTCTGGCAGGCCCAGCAGCTTTTCCACGCGGCCGAACAGCTCGTTGGCAAAGGCCACTTCCGCAGGGCCGTGCATCTTGGGCTTGACGATGTAGACGCTGCCGGTGCGGCTGTTGCGAATGCCGTTGGCACCGAGGCCCTTGAGGTCATGGATGGCGATGGTCGTGGTGATGACGGCGTCCATGATGCCTTCGGGAATTTCCTTGCCTTCTGTGCCCCACAGGATGGCGGGGTTGGTCATCAGATGGCCCACATTGCGCACAAACATCAGCGAGCGGCCATGCAGCTTGACAGGCTGGCCGTTGGCACCGGTGTATTCGCGGTCCGGGTTCAGGCCACGGGTGACGGTCTTGCCGCCCTTTTCAAACGACTCGGTCAGCGTGCCCTTGAGGATGCCCAGCCAGTTGCTGTAGCCCAGCACTTTGTCTTCGGCATCGACGGCGGCGACGGAGTCTTCCAGGTCCAGGATGGTGGAGATGGCCGCTTCTACCACCACGTCGGCCACGCCAGCAGCGTCAGACTGGCCGATGGGGGTGGACTTGTTGATGATGATGTCGATGTGCAGGCCGTTGTTCTTCAGCAGTACGGAAGATGGCGCGGCTGCGTCACCCTGGTAGCCCACGAACTTGTCGGCATCTTTCAGGCCAGTGGTGGAGCCG
Organism: Comamonas kerstersii; assembly: GCF_002056725.1. Classification (NCBI taxonomy): domain Bacteria; kingdom Pseudomonadati; phylum Pseudomonadota; class Betaproteobacteria; order Burkholderiales; family Comamonadaceae; genus Comamonas; species Comamonas kerstersii. The sequence goes on from NZ_CP020121.1 coordinate 1,419,229, forward strand.
TCCTTCAGGCTGACGACCAGCTTGCCGCCTTCGACCTTGTAAGCCGTTGCGTCCTTGTGCGAGCCAGTGGCCAGTGGCACGGACTGGTCGAGGAAGTTGCGGGCAAATTCAATGACCTTGGCACCGCGCACGGGGTTGTAGCCCTTGCCTTTTTCTGCGCCGCCTTCTTCGCTGATGGCGTCTGTGCCGTACAGCGCGTCATACAGCGAGCCCCAGCGGGCGTTGGCAGCGTTCAGGGCGTAGCGGGCGTTCAGAATGGGCACGACCAGCTGGGGGCCAGCGATCTGGGCCAGTTCGGCGTCCACGTTTTCGGTGGTGGCCTTGGCGTCCTTGGGCTGCTCGACCAGGTAGCCGATCTGCTTCAGAAACTGCTGGTAACCCGCCATATTGGTGATGGGGCCGGGGTGGGCCTTGTGCCAGGTGTCCAGCTCTTTTTGCAGGCGGTCACGCTCGGCCAGCAGGGCGGCGTTCTTGGGGGCCAGGTCGTTGACCAGGGCATCAAAGCCTTGCCAGAAGGCGGCGGCATCGACCCCGGTGCCGGGCAGCACCTGTTCGTTGATGAAGTTGTGCAGTTCGGTGGCCACTTGCAGGCCGTGGACGGTGGTACGTGCTGTCATGGAGCAACCTCCTTGAATGATGGGAATGCAGGGGAACCGGGGCCGCAGGGAGGAAGCGCGCTTCCTTTTGCAGGCATTGCGTACCACTGTATTGCAAATGAATGCGTTAATAAATTGGACAAAACGCGCAGAACTAATGACTTTTATGCAAAAGTGAACGACACTAGCTCATAGTGTCTTATGCACTATTGATAGCTACTAACGCTTGCTGGATAAGCGCTAGAGGCTAATTTGATGCAAATTTTTGGCGCAAGCAGCCATGGACAAACTCAAAGCTTTCGAGTCTTTCGTCTCTGTCGCTACCAAGGGCAGCCTGACGGCAGCTGCCAAGGCAGAAGGGGTGGCCCCTGCCATCATGGGGCGCAGGCTGGATGCGCTGGAGGAACATCTGGGCGTGAAGCTGCTGGTGCGCACCACGCGGCGCATTACGCTCACACACGAAGGCAGTGCCTTTCTGGAAGACTGCCAGCGCCTGCTGGCCGATGTGGCCAATGCCGAGGCCAGCGTGTCCGCAGGCGGAGTGAAGGCCACGGGGCATTTGCGCATCACCGCCCCTGCCGGTTTTGGCCGCCGCCATGTGGCACCGCTGGTGCCGCGCTTTCATGATCTGCACCCGGATGTGACGATTTCCCTGAACCTGAGCGACCGCGTGGTGGATCTGGCCGGGGAAGGCTATGACTGCGCCGTGCGTGTGGGTGATCTGGCCGATTCCTCTTTGGTGAGCGTGCGGCTGGCAGACAACCGCCGTCTGTGTGTGGCAACGCCCGAGTACCTGCGCAGCTACGGCACGCCGCAGCATCCCTCGGAGCTGGCGCAGCACAAGTGCCTGACGCTGTCGAGCGATGCTTCGCAAACGCGCGGCTGGGCCTTTCGCCTGCCGGGCGATGTGGGCGAGGAGGTGGTGCACATCAAGCCTTCGGGGCCGCTCGATTGCTCGGACGGGCAGGTCTTGCACGACTGGTGCCTGGGCGGCTGGGGCATTGCCTGGCGCAGCACCTGGGAAGTGGAAGGCGAGATTGCCGCAGGCCGCCTGGTGGAAGTGCTGGCAGACTTTGCAGCACCACCTAACGGGATTTACCTCGTGTTTCCACAGCGCAAGCACATGACGCTGCGCCTGCGCCTGTGGATGGACTATCTGCGGGCACACTATGCACGTCCCGAGTTCTGGAGCAAAGGCATACAAGCATGACCCTGGAAGCGATTTTTGCCAGCCTGCACATGCTGGCCATTCTGACGGCGGTGGTGTTCATGTCCAGCCAGGCGGCCCTGTGCCGCACGGAATGGATGAATGCTGCCGTGGTGCGCCGTCTGGCGCGGCTGGATGTGATTTATGTGGGCGCGCTGCTCGTGCTGCTGCTGACCGGCGTGGTGCGTCTGGTCTGGGGCATCAAGGGCTGGGACTGGTATGTCTCGCAGCCGCTGTTTCACTGGAAGATGCTGCTGTTCGTGGTGATGGCGGCGCTGGCCGTGTGGCCCTCCATACAGCTGCGCAAATGGCATCAGGCCTTGGAAGCCACGGGGGCTTTGCCTGCAGAAGATGCGGTGCGCGCCGTGCGCCGCTGGATCATGGTGCAGGCACACATCATGCCGGTGATTGCCGTGATCGCTGTCTTCTGGGTGCGGGGCATGTAGGCATGGCGGGCAGGGCTTCGGCACGCTGCGGCCTTGGCACGTAAAATCGCCGGATGCTTTCTGTCAAACAAGAATTGCTCGCAGCGCTGGCTGCGCAGCTCGAAACACTTTCGCCAGGCGCTGGCGCACGCGCGGCATTTGAAACCCCTAAAGTGGCAGCCCATGGCGATTTCGCTTGTACGGCAGCCATGCAGCTGGCCAAGCCTCTGAAGGCCAATCCACGCGCACTGGGTGAGCAGCTCAAGGCCGCGCTGGAAGCCACGCCTGCTTTCCAGCAGTGGGTGGATGCCATCGAGATCGCTGGCCCCGGCTTTCTGAACATTCGCCTCAAGCCTGCAGCCAAGCAGGAAATCATTCGCGAAGTGCTGGGCCAGGCCGAGAAGTTCGGCTACCAGCCTGACCGCGGTGAAAAGATTCTGGTGGAGTTTGTGTCTGCCAACCCTACGGGCCCGCTGCACGTGGGCCACGGCCGCCAGGCAGCGATTGGCGACGCCATCAGCAACCTGTACGCCACCCAGGGCTGGAATGTGCACCGCGAGTTCTATTACAACGACGCGGGCGTGCAGATCGACACGCTGACCAAGTCTACGCAGCTGCGTGCCAAGGGCTTCAAGCCCGGTGACGAGTGCTGGCCCACCGACAGCGACAACCCCCTGGCCAAGAATTTCTACAACGGTGACTACATTGCCGACATTGCCAAGGCTTTCCTGAACAAGGAAACCGTGCATGCGGACGACCGTGAGTTCACCGCCAATGGCGATGTGGAGGACTACGACAACATCCGCCAGTTTGCCGTGGCCTATCTGCGCAATGAGCAGGACAAGGATCTGCAGGCATTCAACCTGAAGTTTGACCAGTACTACCTGGAGTCCAGCCTCTACACCAACGGCTATGTCGACGAGACCGTGCAGCGCCTGATTGCCAATGGCAAGACCTATGAACAGGACGGCGCACTGTGGCTCAAGTCCACCGAATACGGTGACGACAAGGACCGCGTGATGCGCAAGACCGACGGGCACTACACCTACTTTGTGCCTGATGTGGCCTATCACATCCAGAAGTTCAAGCGTGGCTTTACCAAGGTCGTGAACATTCAGGGCACCGACCACCACGGCACCATCGCCCGTGTGCGCGCTGGCCTGCAGGCGGCCGATGTGGGCATTCCCGCTGGCTACCCTGACTACGTGCTGCACACCATGGTGCGCGTGGTGCGCAATGGCGAAGAGGTCAAGATCAGCAAGCGTGCAGGCTCCTACGTGACGCTGCGTGACCTGATCGAGTGGACCAGCAAGGACGCCGTGCGCTTCTTCCTGCTGAGCCGCAAGCCCGATACCGAGTACACCTTCGACGTGGACCTGGCCGTGGCGCAGAACAACGACAACCCTGTGTACTACGTGCAGTACGCCCATGCACGCATCTGCTCGGTGCTGCGCACCTGGCAGGAGCAGGGCGGCAAGCTGGAGCAGCTCAAGGACGTGGATCTGTCGGCACTGGAAGGCCCACAGGCCCAGGCGCTGATGCTGATGCTGGCCAAGTACCCCGAGATGCTGACGGCGGCTGCCAACGGCAATGCACCGCACGATGTGACCTTCTACCTGCGTGACCTGGCTTCCTGCTATCACAGCTACTACGATGCCGAGCGCATTCTGGTGGATGATGAACAGGTCAAGCTGGCACGTCTGGCACTGGTCGCCGCGACCGCACAGGTGCTGCACAATGGCCTGGCAGTGCTGGGCGTGAGCGCGCCCGAGCGCATGTAAGCCACTCTCAGTGAACTATCAAGCAAGGTGACAGGCAGTCTTATGGGTAATCAGCAACGGGGAGGCACCCTCCTTGGTCTCATCATCGGTGTGATTCTGGGTCTGGGTATCGGACTGGGGGTGGCGGTTTACGTCACCAAGATGCCCGTGCCCTTCAAGGGTGATCCTCGGTCTGCAGATGACCGCCAGGGCGATAGTGAGCGCTATCGCAACTGGAACCCCAATGCACCGCTGACAGGCGCTCAGCCTGAGCGTGGTGCGGCACCTGCTGCGCCTGAGGTGCAGCCGCCTGCCCCTGCGACCTCTGCACAGAACCCTGTGGCGCAGCCGCCTGCCGTGTCTGCCGACCCGCTGGGTGATCTGGCGCATGCACAGCTCAAGGCTGCTGAGGCCAAGGCCGCTGCAGAAGCGAAGGCTGCGGCAGAAGCAGCTGCCACCAATGACGGCTTTCACTACTTTGTGCAGGCTGGCGCTTTCCGCAGCAAGGCCGATGCAGACGCCCAGCGCGCCAAGCTGGCCATGATGGGCTGGGAAGCTCGCATCAGCGAGCGTGAGCAAAATGGCCGTGTGGTCTTCCGCGTGCGCATTGGTCCGTTTGACAAGCGCGGGGATGCTGCGCAGCTCAAGCAAAGGCTGGACGATGCAGGCATCGATTCCAGCATGGTGCGCGTGCAGCAGTGAACTTATGGGGCCTGACAGGCTCTGACATGCCATATTTCGAGAAGGAGTCCTTTTGATGCAACGCCGCCATTTCTCTCTGGCTGCAGCCACGGCTGCCACCTCTCTGGCCTGGGGCCTGAGCCCTGCGATCGCCCAGCCTGCCGTGCCTCAGGAAGGCAAGCAGTACCGCCGCCTGTCCAAGCCTGCGCCTACCGATGTGCCCGCTGGCAAGGTCGAAGTGGTGGAGTTCTTCTGGTACAGCTGCCCGCACTGCCATGCGTTTGAGCCTGTGTTTGCAGCCTGGAAGGCCAAGGCGCCTGAGAACGTCGTGGTGCGCCGCGTACCTGTGGCGTTCAACTCGAGCTTTGTGCCCCAGCAAAAGCTTTTCTACACGCTGCAGGCCATGGACAACTTCGATGCCATGCACGCCCAGGCTTTCCATGCCATCCACGTGGAGCGCAACCGTCTGGCCACTGACGACGCCATCTTTGCATGGGTAGGCAAGCAGGGTGTGGACGTGGCCAAGTTCAAGGAGATCTACAACTCCTTCAACGTAGCCAGCCAGGTGCGCAAGGCCACTGCCTTGCAACAGGCTTACGACGTAGAAGGCGTGCCCTCCATTGGTGTGGCAGGCCGCTACTACACCGATGGCCCCATGGCTGGCAGCATGCCCAATGTGCTGCTGGTGGTGGATTACCTGATTGCCCAGAGCACCAAGTAAGCTCTGCATCTGTAGCTGAATGAAAAGTCCGCGCCATGCGGACTTTTTTATGGACCACAAGCGGCATGACTACAATGTGTCGCAAGAAACGTGCCTTGCCCATGAACTCCAAACTCATCACCTGTCTTTTGCTGACAGCCCTCGCCGGGGCCACAGGCCTTGCACATGCCGAGCGTGCTGACCGCGACAAACCCATGAATATCGAGTCGGACGCGCTGCGCCATGACGACTTGACGCAGACCAGCGTGTTTACGGGCAATGTGGTGATGACCAAGGGCACCATCGTGCTGCGCGGCGAACAGCTGGATGTACGGCAGGATGCCGAGGGCTACCAGCATGGCGTGGTCAAGGCTGCCCCGGGCCAGCGTGCCTATTTCCGTCAGAAGCGCGATACCGCACCGGGAGCACCTGAAGAGGTGATCGAGGGCGAGGGCGAGATCATTGAATACAACGGCAAGACGGATGACGTGAAGTTCATCCGCCGCGGCCAGCTGCGCCGCTACACGGGTGGCCAGCTCAGTGACGACATCATGGGCAGCGTCATCACCTACAACAACCTCACGGACGTGTTCACCGTGGATGGCGTAAAGCGCAGCAATGAGCCTTCGTCAGCCCCTGCTGGCTCCGGCGGCCGTGTCCGAGCCATCCTGGCGCCCAAGAACACTACGCCAGCACCGTCCAGCGCACCTGCACAGACGCTGCAGCCTTCGGATGCACTGAAACTGCAAGGAAACTAATGGCCGAGAAGACCCAAGACACTGCCGCGGTGAGCAAGCTCGAGGCACGGCATCTGGCCAAGTCCTATGGCAGCCGCAAGGTGGTCAAAGACGTGTCCATCACCGTGCAAAAGGGTGAGGTCGTCGGGCTGCTCGGCCCCAACGGCGCGGGCAAGACCACGTCGTTCTACATGATCGTGGGGCTGGTACGCAGCGACGGGGGTGATGTGCTGATTGACGGCCACTCCGTGGGCAATATGCCGATTCACCAGCGCTCGCGCCTGGGTCTGTCCTACCTGCCGCAGGAAGCATCGATCTTTCGCAAACTCAATGTGGAAGACAACGTGCGTGCCGTGCTGGAGCTGCAAAAAGATGCCAGTGGCAAATCGCTGTCGCGCGAAGCCATTGAGCAGCAACTGACCACGCTGCTGCAGGAGCTGCGCGTGGACCACCTGCGCAAGTCGCCTTCGCTGGCGCTGTCCGGTGGTGAGCGCCGCCGCGTGGAGATTGCCCGCGCACTGGCCACGAATCCGCGCTTCATCCTGCTGGATGAGCCGTTTGCCGGTATTGACCCCATCGCCGTGATCGAGATTCAGCGCATCATCAGCTTCCTCAAGGAGCGCGGCATTGGCGTCTTGATTACTGATCACAATGTGCGCGAAACACTGGGCATCTGTGACCACGCGTTCATCATCAGCGATGGCACAGTGCTGGCACAGGGAACGCCGCAGGAGATTGTCGAGAATCCGGATGTGCGCCGGGTATACCTCGGCGAACATTTCCGGATGTAGACCTCCCCTGCAGCGTCATCAATAACAACAAAGGTCGAGAGAGCAAAGAGGGGTACAGCGTTGAAGCCAAGTTTGTCACTGCGGGTCTCACAACATCTGGCGTTGACGCCGCAACTTCAACAATCTATTCGACTGCTGCAGCTGTCGACCCTGGAGCTTTCTCAGGAAGTCGAGCAGATGCTCGACGAAAACCCATTTCTTGAATGGTCTGCCGAAGAGGTCGAACGCGAGGCCTTTGGCGTGGAGCATGCAAATTCCGCGCCAGAGGCGGATGTGCATGCCAGCGACGAAACTTATTTTTCTGTAGCTGACAGCGCCGTATCCACGGGCGCTGAAGGGCAAAAAGATTCAGAAATTCCCGTGGCAGAAGCTGCCGATCTGCCCCAGGACTGGGAGGGCGATGGCAGTGTAGACATGGGGGCGTTGGATGACGCAGAGTGGGGTGGTGAAGCACCGGCACGCGGCAAGCGCAATGAGGACGAGGATGCCCCTTCTGCACTGGAACTGGCCCGCTGCCACGAATCTCTGACGGACCATCTGCACCAGCAGGCACTGTCGCTGCGCCTGTCGGAAGTGCAGCGCTGCGCCCTGCGCTTTCTGATTGAAAACCTCAACGACGACGGCTATCTGGAAGACTCGCTGCAAGAGCTGGCTATTGGCCTGGCAGGCAGTGAAGATGAAGAACAGCTTGAGGAGCTGATGCACCACTTCACGGTGGCGCTGCGTCTGCTGCAGTCGCTGGAACCCGTGGGTGTGGGGGCGCGTGATCTGGCCGAATGCCTGCGCCTGCAGCTGCGCTATCTGCAGGAGCAAGGCGGTGACGACCCTGCGCTGCTGGAAGCCGCCTTGCAGCTGTGTGCCCAGCCGCTGGACATGCTGGCGCGCCGTGATGTGCGCAAGCTCATGCAGGCCTGTGGTCTGCCTGAAAGCCGCGTGCGCGCAGCGCTGGCGCTGATTGCACGGCTGGAGCCCAAGCCCGGGCGGCGCTTTGTGGATGTGGAGCGGCATGTGATCGTGCCCGATGTGATCGTGCAGAAAACGAACCGCAAGGGGGGCGATGGCCTGATGCAGTTCAGCGTGCAGCTCAACCACGATGTGATGCCGCGTCTGCGTGTGCACGAGGTCTATGCCGGTGCGCTGCGCAGCCACAAGGGCAGCGAGGGCCACGCCATGCTGCAGCAGCGCCTGCAGGAGGCGCGCTGGTTCATCAAGAACGTGCAGCAGCGCTTTGACACCATCTTGCGTGTGTCCAAAGCCATTGTGGAGCGGCAGAAAAACTTCTTTATCCACGGTGAGCTGGCCATGCGTCCGCTGGTGCTGCGCGATATTGCGGACGAGCTGGGGCTGCACGAATCCACCATCAGCCGTGTGACGACGGCCAAGTACATGGCCACGCCCCACGGCACCTATGAGCTGAAGTTCTTCTTCGGTTCCGGCCTGGGTACAGAGACGGGCGGCAATGCGTCGAGTACGGCAGTGCGTGCGCTGATCCGCCAGTTTGTGAGTGCAGAGAACCCCAAAAAACCGCTGTCGGACAGCCAGATTGCCGAGATGCTCAAGGAGCAGGGCATCGAATGTGCCCGCCGCACGGTGGCGAAATACCGGGAGGCGCTGAAAATTGCGCCAGCAAATTTGAGAAAAGCGTTGTAAGCGAACGGAGCAACCCGTTAACGCTGTATTGGTTTGCTCGGGGCGATTGGCTAAGCTGGTGAGCGCTCGCTAGAATCGCGCGGATATTACGGTTATTACTTATGCGCTGCCTGCGGGCAGCGTTTTGTTTTTTGCTCGTAACCCAGTTGAGTGCCCTGCGCTCGGAGAACCAATATGCAACAACGTCGTCATACCCTCTTGGCTATCGGTGCAGCCGCACTGGCCGCTTTTGGTGCTTTTGCACCCGCCGTGCATGCGCAGGACAAGCCCAAGGTGGCGCTGGTCATGAAGTCGCTGGCCAATGAGTTCTTCCGCACCATGGAAGACGGTGCCAAGGCACACAACAAGGAGCACGGCAACTACGTGCTGCTGAGCAACGGCATCAAGAACGAGACCGACACCGCAGCCCAGATCAAGATGGTCGAACAGATGGTGGCGCAGAAGGCCGATGCCATCGTGATCGCACCTGCTGACTCCAAGGCGCTGGTGCCCGTGCTCAAGAACGCCGTGGACAAGGGCGTGATCGTGGTGAACATCGACAACCGTCTGGACCCCGAAGCCCTGAAGGAAAAGAACCTGAACATTCCTTTTGTGGGGCCTGACAACCGCTACGGCGCCAAGCTGGTGGGCGACTATCTGGCCCAGCAACTGCAGGCCGGCGACAAGGTCGGCATCATCGAAGGCGTGTCTACCACCACCAATGCACAGCAGCGCACCGCAGGCTTCAAGGACGCCATGGACGCTGCCAAGATGAACATCGTGGGCGTGCAGTCCGGCAACTGGGAAATTGCCAATGGCAACACCGTGGCCGCCGGCATGATGCGTGAGAACCCCGATCTGAAGGCACTGCTGGCTGGTAACGACTCCATGGCTCTGGGTGCTGTGGCCGCCGTCAAGGCTGCGGGCAAGACAGGCAAGGTGCTGGTGGTGGGCTACGACAACATCCAGGCCATCAAGCCTTTGCTCAAGGACGGCCGCGTGCTGGCCACGGCAGACCAGTTTGCTGCCAAGCAGGCGGCTTTCGGTATTGATGTGGCCCTGAAGGCCATCCAGGACAAGACACCCCAGGCCCAGCTGCCTGCTGAAGTCAAAACCGACGTGGTTTTGGTGACGAAGTAAGAGGCAGACATGGCACACCCCACTCCTGCAGACCACGGTCAGGTGGTCATGCGGCTTGAAGGCATCGGCAAGGACTATGGCGATAGCACGGTGCTCGATGGCGTGAGTCTGGACCTGCGCGCTGGCGAGGTGCTGGCGCTGACCGGCGAGAACGGCGCAGGCAAGAGCACATGTTCCAAGATCATGTGCGGCCTGGTGCAGGCATCGCGCGGCCAGATGACGCTGATGGGCAAGCCTTTTGCACCCGTGTCACGTACGGACGCAGAGCGTCAGGGCGTGCGCATGGTGCTGCAGGAGCTGGGGCTGGTAAACACATTGACGGTGGCCGAGAACCTGCTGCTCGACCGCCTGCCCCACCGCTTTGGCCTGGTGGATCGCAAGCGCCTGCACGAAATGGCGCGCGAACAGCTGGCCAAGATGGGGCTGGACCATATCGACCCACGCACCAAGGTGTCCGAGCTGGGCATTGGCATGCAGCAGATGGTGGAAATTGCGCGCAACCTGCGCGATGGCAACCGCGTGCTGGTGCTCGATGAGCCCACGGCCATGCTCACGGCCAAGGAAATTGAACACCTGTTTGCACAGATTGACCTGATGAAGGCGCAGGGCGTGGCGCTGGTCTACGTCTCACACCGTCTGGAAGAACTGCAGCGCGTGGCCGAGCGTGTGGCTGTGCTGCGCGACGGCCGTCTGGTGGATGTGCTGCCCATGCAGGGCCTGTCAGAAGCCACGCTGGTGGAGCGCATGGTCGGCCGCCACGTGGAAACGCTGGATGAAAAGCCCCGCCGCAAGGCCGGCCCCGTGCTGCTGCGTGCAGAAAACATGTGCCGTGGCGATGTGGTCAAGAACGTCAGCCTGGAGCTGCACGCTGGCGAAGTGCTGGGTGTGGCGGGTCTGGTGGGCGCTGGTCGCACCGAACTGCTGCGCCTGCTGTACGGCGCAGACAAGGCAGACAGCGGCTCTATCGAGCTGACCGGCCAGCACCCTGACCAGCAGGCACAGGCCGTGGCACCGAACTGGCGCAGCCCCATGCAGGCCGTGCGCGCCGGTATTGCCCTGATTACGGAAGACCGCAAGGCGCAGGGCTTGCTGCTGCCCCAGTCCATTCGCGTCAATACCTCGCTGAGCCATATGCGCTCCGTGTCCGCAGGTGGCTGGCTCAACCGCAGCCGTGAAGCACAGCTGGCCAAGCAAATGGTGCAGCGCCTGCGTGTGCGCTCCTTTAACGCTGAGCAGTCCGTGGGCACGCTCAGTGGCGGCAACCAGCAGAAAGTGATTTTTGCGCGCTGGCTGCACCGTGACTGCCCCGTGGTGCTGCTGGACGAGCCGACCCGTGGCGTGGACGTGGGTGCGCGCTCTGATCTGTACGCCGAGATCAACACCATGACCCACCAGGGCAAGGCCGTGATGGTGGTGTCCAGCGATCTGCGCGAGCTCATGGAGCTGTGTGACCGCATTGCCGTGATGCACCAGGGCCGCCTGGTGGCGACCTTCGAGCGTGGCCAGTGGTCGCAGCAAGCCTTGCTGGCCGCCGCATTTGGTGACGTTACTGAAGAAACTGCTGCAGCCACTGCGGCCTAAACAACGATTCAATACGCATGTCTTCCCCTGCTTCTCATCCAGAAAAAGTACACAGTCCATGGCGCCAGGAAATGGGCACGTACATCGGCCTGATCGTGGTGCTGATCGCCATGGTGGCGCTGTTCAGCTCGCTGTCGGACTACTTCTTTACCAAGGACACGCTGCTGTCGATCGCCAATGAAATTCCTGCCCTGGCCGTGATGGCCGTGGGCATGACCTTCATTCTGATCATTGCAGGCATTGACCTGTCGGTAGGCTCGGTGCTGGCACTGAGCGCTGCCGCCGCCGCTGCAGCCATGCTGCAGTGGGAGTGGGGCCCCTGGGGCGCAGCCGTGCTGGGTCTGCTCGTGGGCGTGGTCTGCGGCACGATTACCGGCGGTATTTCCGTGGCCTGGCAGCTGCCCAGCTTTATTGTTTCGCTGGGCATGCTCGAAGCCGTGCGTGGCGGGGCCTATCTGGTGACGGATTCGCGCACCCAGTATGTGGGTGATGCCATGGGCGGTCTGGCGACCCCCTGGCTGGGCGGGCTGTCGGCCTCGTTCTTCATTGCCATCGTGGTGGTCATTGTTGGCCAGCTCATCCTCTCGCGCACCGTGTTTGGCCGCTATGTGGTGGGCATTGGCACGAACGAAGAAGCCATGCGTCTGGCCGGTGTGGACCCTCGTCCTATCCGCGTCATCGTGTTTGCGGCCATGGGCTTTCTGGCAGCGTTGGCAGGTCTGATGCAGTCGGCCCGTCTGGAAGCGGCAGATCCCAATGCAGGCGCTGGCATGGAGCTGCAGGTGATCGCAGCCGTGGTGATTGGCGGCACCAGCCTGATGGGTGGCCGTGGCTCGGTGATCAACACCTTCTTTGGTGTGCTCATCATTGCCGTGCTGGAAGCCGGTCTGGCCCAGATTGGTGCCAGCGAGCCCAGCAAGCGCATCATCACCGGCGTGGTGATCGTGGTCGCCGTGGTGGTGGATACCATCCGCCAGCGCCGCGTAGCGCGCAAGCACTAAGCAGGGGGTGCCATGTCTTCCAACAAGACCCGTATCGTGGTGCTGGGCAGCCTGAACATGGACGTGGTGCTGCGCTGCGACACCATGCCCGTGCGCGGTGAAACCGTGCATGCCCAGAGCCTGAGCTACATCCCCGGCGGCAAGGGTGGTAACCAGGCCGTGGCCTGTGCCCGCCACGGAGCACAGGTGGCACTGGTCGGCGCTGTGGGCCGCGATGCCCATGGTGATGAGCTGCGCAACGCGCTGGTGCTGGATGGCATCGATGTCTCGCATGTGGCCGTGCATGACGGCGTGGCGACAGGTTCTGCCGTGGTGATGGTGGAGCAGGATGGCAGCAACCGCATTGCCGTGATTCCCGGTGCGAATGCGCTGGCCGATCTGCCCGCCAGCTTTGCAGAAACTTTGAAAGCCAGCGACTTTCTGGTGGTGCAGTTTGAAACGCCGCTGGACGTGCTGGATCGCGCGATGGCTGTGGCGCATGCAGTGGGCTGCAAGGTGGTGCTCAACCCCTCGCCCGTGAAGGCTGTGCCCAGCGCATGGTGGCCCATGATCGACACCCTGGTGGCGAACGAGCATGAAGCGGCAGAACTGTCTGGCATGGCCGTGACCGATGCGCACAGCGCACTGGCTGCGGCGCAGCATTTCCTGAGCCAGGGTGTGCGTCGTGTGGTGGTCACTTTGGGCAGCCAGGGCGCACTGGCACTGGATGCATCAGGCCATAGCGTGCATCCTGCGCCCAAGGTACAGGTGGTGGATACCACCTCGGCGGGCGACACTTTCCTGGGCACCATGACCACCCGTCTGGGTGAAGGCTGCACGCTGGCGCAAGCCGTGGAATGGGCCATCCAGGCCGCTGCCCTGTGCATTGGCCGTGCCGGTGCACAGCCCTCCATTCCCCAGCGTAGCGAGGTCAAAGCCCCATGAAAAAAACCAAACTCCTGAACGCAGCCCTGTCGCACCTGGTGGCGCAGCTGGGCCATAACGACATGATTGTGGTGGGCGACGCAGGTCTGCCCGTGCCCCCCGGTGTGCCCTGCATTGACCTGGCCGTCATGCGTGGTCTGCCCCGTATCGACCTGGTGCTGGAAGCGCTGGAGAGCGAGATGCAGGTCGAGCGCATGGTGCTGGCCACCGAAACACTGGCTGCCACCGATGGTCAAATGCCTGCCTGGCTGCCTGCCGCCTGGCGCGATCTGCCGGTGGAAGCCGTATCGCACGAAGACTTCAAGCAGCGCAACGCACGGGCGCGTGCCGTCATTCGTACCGGCGAATGCACGCCTTATGCGAATGTGATGCTGGTGGCGGGCGTGGCTTTCTAGGCCCTCGCAACAGTTGTAAAAATATAGCTGCTTGCGCTTGTGTAGATTGGTTTTCGATATCTTTTGTTGTCGAAATGCAGTACTGACAAGCGCAAGCAGCTATTTTTATTTCCAAAGCGGTGCCACATTCTGTAGCCCGCAGCACTTGTGCCGGACAGGGTTTGGCCGTGCAATAGGCGCGTGCAGCCTCGACATTTCTGCGGGGTAGCGCTTGAAACCACCAAGTGCGCGTATGCTTGAACGCATCTTATGAATCAACTGCATCTGTTTTTACCCTGCGCCGCTGGCGTTGAGGGCTATCTGGCCGACGAAGTGCGTGCCATCACCGGCGTGGGCAATGACGATGTGCTCACCGGCCGAGGCGGCGTCATGGTGCGTGGCATGTGGCGCGATGCCATGCTGCTCAACCTCTACAGCCGCCTGGCGCAGCGCGTGCTGGTGGAGCTGTCGTACACCGAATACCGCAGCGAAAACGACCTGTACCGTGCCGCCAGCGAAGTGGCGTGGGAAATCTGGTTTACGCCCAAGGAAACCTTCAAGATTGAAGTGACGGCCCAGCACAGCCCGCTGACCAGCCTGAACTTTGCTGCCCTGCGCGTCAAGGACGCGATTGCCGACCGTTTCCGCGCCAAGCGCCATGGCGTGCGCCCCAGCGTGGAAACCAGCCGCCCCGACGTGCGCGTGCACATGCACCTGACCACGGACACCTGTACGCTGTACATCGACACCTCGGGCGAAGCGCTGTTCAAGCGCGGCTGGCGTGAAGACAAGGGCGATGCACCTTTGAAGGAAACGCTGGCTGCGGCCATGCTTGCCGCTACCGGCTGGGACCCACATGGCCCCAACCCTGAGCCGCTGTACGACCCCTGCTGTGGCTCTGGCACGGTGGTGATCGAAGCCGCACAGATTGCCCGCAAGATTCCCGCAGGCATCCTGCGCCGCTTTGCGTTTGAAAAGCTGGTGCCTTTCCAGCGCCACGTGTGGGAAGCGATTCTGGACGAAGCCGAATCCAAGATCCTGGACGAAAGCCCGGTGCCGATTTTTGGCTCGGACGTGTCGCATCGCATGGTGGACTTTGCCCAGCGCAATGCCGAGCGTGCCGGTGTGGCCGAGACCGTGCAGCTGCGCGGCGGCGATGCGCTGCAGCGCATGCCCCCTTGCGAGCAGCCCGGCATGATGCTGCTCAACCCCCCGTATGGCGAACGTATTGCCGCAGCCGGTAGTGCTGGCCGCAATGCACGTGAGCGCATGAACGTGGTGGAGCGTGCAGGCCGCGAGACCGCACAGACCGAAGACGGCGTGGAGTTCTTCAGCCAGCTGGCCAGCCACTGGAAGAAAAACTACAGCGGCTGGAGTGCCTGGATGCTCACGCCAGACCTGAAGCTGCCCGGCAAGATGCGCCTGAAGGAATCGCGCCGCACACCGATGTGGAACGGCCCCATCGAGTGCCGACTGTTTCGCTTTGACATGATCAAGGGTGCCGTCAAGCCCCGTAAAGATGAGAGCGCACAGCGCCCAGCTGACGAGGCCTGAGCCATGAAAATTGTCTTGAAGTGGCCTGCCTGCAATGCAGGCTACACCGGCCCTTTGCCACGCCCCATGGTGCTGGACACCAACGTGGTGCTGGACATGCTGATCTTTGATGACCCGCACATCCCGCCCATCCGCGAACTGGTCGCCCGGGGCGAAGTGCGCTGGATTGCCGACCAGGCCCAGCGCATTGAGTTGGAGCGTGTGCTGCACTACAGCCAGATTGCGCCGCGTGTGTCGTTCTACGGCAAGACGCCTGAAGGCGTGATGGCGGCTTTTGACGCCGCCGTGGAATACGTGGCCGAAGCGCCCAAGATCCGCTTTACCTGCACCGATCCGGATGACCAGCACTTTCTGGACCTGGCCAGCCAGCACCAGGCCCTGCTGGTGAGCAAGGACAAGGCCGTGCTCAAGCAGCGCAAGCGCGTGGCCCAGAACTATGGCGCGACCGTGGGCAATATCTTGCTGCTGGAAACTGCCGACGAGGCAGCAGCGGTGTAAAGCCCAACGGGCTGCCAGCGCCCATGGTGCAAGCGCTGGCAGCTACGAAAAATGCTGTCGTGCCCGGCTGACGCCGGGTTGGCCGCAGAGGGGGGACAATATCGTCCATGATTTCGCCTACCTACACCAAACCGGCGCAGCTTTCTACGCTGGACATGACCCGCATTGACGACACCCGCATCAAGGCGGTGCGTCCCCTGATTACCCCCGCCATCCTGCAGGAGTGGCTGCCAGCGACCGAGCAGGCACATGCACTGGTGGAAAGCAGCCGCGATGCGGTATCGCGCGTGCTGCATGGGCAGGACGACCGGCTGGTGGTGGTGGTTGGCCCTTGCTCCATCCACGACCACGAGCAGGCCATGGACTACGCGCGCCAGCTGAAAGTGCAGGCCGATGCGCTGTCGCAGGACCTGCTGATCATCATGCGGGTGTACTTCGAAAAGCCGCGCACCACCGTGGGCTGGAAGGGCTATATCAATGACCCGCGCCGCGACGGCAGCTTTGCCATCAACGAAGGGCTGGAGCTGGCGCGCAAGCTGCTGCTGGATGTGGTGGGGCTGGGCCTGCCCGTGGGCACGGAATTTCTGGACCTGCTCTCGCCCCAGTACATCAGCGATCTGGTCACCTGGGGCGCGATTGGCGCTCGCACCACGGAAAGCCAGAGCCACCGCCAGCTGACCAGCGGTTTGTCCTGCCCTGTGGGCTTCAAGAACGGCACGGACGGCGGCGTCAAGGTGGCTTGCGACGCGATTCTGGCCGCACAGGCACCCCATGCCTTCATGGGCATGACCAAGATGGGCCAGGCCGCGATTTTTGAAACCCGTGGCAACCAGGACTGCCACGTGATTCTGCGCGGTGGCAAGCAGCCCAACTACAGCGCGGCGGATGTGCAGTCTGCCTGCGACATGCTGGAGAAAAACGGTCTGCGCCCCCAGGTGATGATTGACCTGTCACACGCCAACAGCAGCAAGCAGCACCGCCGCCAGGTGGACGTGGCAGCTGATGTGGCGCAGCAGATTGCCGCAGGCGAAACACGCATCAGCGGTGTGATGATTGAAAGCCATCTGCACGAAGGCCGCCAGGACATCGTGGAGGGCCAGGCGCTGCAATACGGCGTGTCGCTGACCGATGCCTGCATCAGCATGGAGCAGACCATTCCTGTGCTGGAGCAGCTGGCGGCAGCTGTGCGTGCTCGCAGAAGCAAAAATGCATAGCGGCTTGCGCTGATAAAAAGCCACTTTCACGATGTTTTGTGTCTGAAAGTGGCTTTTATCAAGCGCTAAACGCTATCAATCTTTGAGTTTGATTTGCTTCTTCACCTGGGTGCTGGCTTTTTCTTCTTTTTTGCGGCGGTTGAAGACCTGCTGCATGTAGCGCAGGTCACCGGCTGAAAGATGCTTTTCAGCCGCCACAAACTGCTCCTGCTCTTCTTCTGCAATATGGTGCAGATACTCCTCGCGCAGGGCCGCAAAGCGCCGCAGCCAGCCAGGTGATGCCATGTCACGTGCGGCCAGATCGGCCAGCATGTCGTCAATCGCCTTGTGCTCGGCCACAGCGTGGCGTGCGTCGTCGGTGTTGGCGGGGTTGCGCATCACGCTGGACCACAGTGCCTGCTCTTCGGCAGCGGCGTGGCTTTTGAGCTCCAGTGTCAATTCTCTGAAAAGTTTTTTGCGGTCTGGCGACTTACCCGAGGTCTCGCCAATCATGGCCAGCAACGCGCGGTGGCGGTCATGGTCTTCGACCAGACGGCCAAACAGATCGGGGTTGCCGCGAAACTTGGTTTTGGGCGTGCTGCCAATGCGGGCAGCCACATGAGGGGCGGTGGCCTTGGCTTTGGCAATCGCTGCGCGCTTGGCGTCTGCTGGTTGGGCTGCCTTGGATGCAGCGGACTTGGCAGGGGGACGTGATGCAGTCGTTGGCATGGGGCTCACTTTGCAGAACATGGCGGATTGCCATGTCATGGGTTGTAGCAAAGCATGGGCATGCAGCAGGTCAGCCATCAGGGGATGGAGGCTGTAGGAACTGCAGTCAGCACTGTGGCGTGACAACCACCCAGAGGCTTGCGGGGCATGTGGCAGGGCTGAGGGTGCAAAGTGGTGGCTGCCTACAATGGCTACTCCATCTGCAGTGCAACACTGCCCGGCACAGGACGACCTGCGCTGGTGATCTCCATCACGGGACGGCCCGCATCTTCGCAATGCAAGGAGTCTCGTATGGCATGGCTTTATCTGGTGGTCGCAGGGGTGCTGGAAGTGGTGTGGGCCTACACCATGAAGCAGTCGCATGGCTTCAGCCGCCTGGTTCCCAGTGTGATTACCTTCGTGACCATGGTCGCCAGCTTCGGCCTGCTGTCTCTGGCCATGCGCAGTCTGCCGCTGGGAACGGCCTATACGATCTGGACAGGCATTGGCGCGGTTGGCGCCTTCATCGTGGGCATTGCCGTGCTCGGCGAGCAGGTGAGTGCCATGCGTGTGCTGGCCGCGGTGCTGATCGTCAGCGGACTGGTGCTGATGAAGCTGTCTTCCCCGCAGGCCTGACTGCCGCAGCGGCATCTGTGGGACTGCCCCGCAAAACATTGCACATGCCAGCCAAGCGCCGGGGCAAAGACGACACACTGCGCCCATGTGCCTGAAACCTCGCAGGAGGACATCGTGCTGACGCTTGAATCTGCGCTGTATGTGCTGGTTTGCCACGGCAAGTGGCAAACGCGGACGCAGTCGGAAGTTCTCTGATGCAGCCATCCAATTTTGTTGGACGCTCAAGAACCTGTTTGGCTTGGCACTGCGGCAGACCACGGGTCTTGCCGAGTCGGTGCTGCATTTGTGTGGGCTTGCTTGGCCGGTGCCTGACTTCAGCACGCTGTGCAGGCGCCAGCTCGATTTGAATGTACAAGTGCCGTACACGCGCAGCCAAGCGGGACTGCATTTGCTGGTTGATTCAACGGGAATCAAGTTCTTGGGTGAAGGCGAGTGGAAATGCAAAAAGCATGGCCCTGAGCGTCGTCGGCAATGGCGCAAGTTGCACATTGGCATTGATGCCCAGACGCTACAGGTCAGGGCTATCTGCGTGACATCCAACAACGTCAGTGATGCAGCAGTGATACCGGATTTGCTGC
The DNA here is from genome assembly GCF_002056725.1 of Comamonas kerstersii. Classification (NCBI taxonomy): domain Bacteria; kingdom Pseudomonadati; phylum Pseudomonadota; class Betaproteobacteria; order Burkholderiales; family Comamonadaceae; genus Comamonas; species Comamonas kerstersii. The sequence continues at coordinate 1,437,942 of NZ_CP020121.1, forward strand.
AGCAATTGCCCGACGATGAGGTGCTGGAGAGCCTAACGGGCGACGGCGCTTACGACACGCAAGCAGTCCATGAAGAAGTCATCAAGCGAGGAGGTATTCCCATTATTCCTCCTCGCAAGAATGCTCGAATACGCAAAGGCAAAGCCTTTGTGCATCGAAATGCGGCGATCGCTGCATGTCGAAGGCTGGGGCGAAGTATCTGGAAACGTTGGATCGGGTATCACCGGCGCAGCTTGGTGGAAACCAAGATGAACTGCATCAAACGATTGGGTGAGCGGCTGATATCTCGTACCTTTGAGCGACAAGTGGGCGAGCTGCACATTCGAGCAGCCATCTTGCATCGATTTACAGAACTGGGCCGTCCTCAGACGGCAGCCGTGGCTATGCCACGGCTGGGGTTTGGGGGAGCTTGGCCTGAAATAGATTTATGCAACAACGCCCAGCAGAGACAGTGCTGATCGCTGCGGTTGAGGAGGGTAAAAGCCTTGCGGTAGGTGCTCCGGCTAGGCGGTCAGACACCGTCAGTGCGATGCAAAGCGCAGGCGCAGTGCTGGCATGAGAGCCATGGCGCAGGGCATCCGTCGCGCGGGAGCAACGGGCGCCCTGCACATAAAAATGGCATGTGGTTTATACTTACATCTACGGGTTATCACTTAGAGGTTATCCCGTAGCTGTGAGGCCGTTGAGATGCATCCTCACCAGCCAATGTGCAGGCATCTCGCAAATGAAAGACTGTCATGCTGAATGCTGTAAATGCCTTGATCAAGTTCATCCAAGAAGTACGTGCTGCTGACTTTGCCGTCGCCAAGCAGTAATTCGCAGATGCATGCAGCCGCTGTGGGCTGCCAAAACATTCACTGAGAAAAGTGCCCTTCAGCAACTGGCTGCAGGGCATTTTTGTTGCAAGCTTTTTGTTGCAAGCAAAGCGCAGCGCAGGCATGCGTGGCAGACTTCGCTCCCATGTCCTCGCCCTCATTGCTCGTCGCTGACGATCACCCCTTGTTCCGTGCTGCGGTGCTTCACGTTTTGCATGCGCGTTTTGCGCAGTACCAGACGTTGGAAGCTGCCAGTGCTGCCACCGTGAGCAGCATGCTGCAGGCGCACCCGGAGGTGGAGCTGCTGCTGCTGGACCTGACCATGCCCGGTGCCCGGGGCTTTTCCACGCTGCTGCATGTGCGCGGCGAGTATTCGGAAGTTCCGGTGGTCATCATTTCGTCCAATGACCATCCGCGCGTGATTCGTCGTGCCCAGCAGTTTGGCGCGGCAGGCTTTATTCCGAAGTCGGCTTCTGCCGAAGAAATCGCCCAGGCCATTGAGGCTGTGCTGGCCGGGGATAGCTGGTTTCCGCCCATGGCGGCAGAGCGCTCGGAAGCGGACGCCGAGCTGGCCGCACGGCTGGCGCAGCTCACGCCGCAGCAGTTCCGCGTGCTGCTGTGCCTGGCCGACGGCCTGCTCAACAAGCAGATTGCGCATGAGCTGGGGCTGGCAGAGAACACGGTGAAAGTGCATGTCACCGCGATTTTGAAAAAGCTCGAATGCTATTCACGCACGCAGGCGGCCGTGCTGGTCAAGAGCCTGGAAAACGACAGTGACGCGGCCAGTATCAGCGCAGATGCCTTGTAAAAATTTTAGCCAGACTGGCCTCTAGGCCTTATTCAGCAAGCCAAAGCAGCTAGGAATTTATGAGCTTGCATAGGTGCTGGCTGCCAGCGCTGCCATGCCTGCGGAGAGCGCGGTCAGCTGCCACAGGTGCAGGCGCTTCCAGCTGGCCCGAGGGTGTTCCGTCCAGGCGTAGAGCACGGCCCCTGCTGCGATGGACAGGCCAATGGCCAGCAGCACACCGAGCGTGTTCATGGCCACGCTGTCCGGCCATAGCAGGTGCACGCAGGCGTTGACCAGCAGGCTGACGGGAAAGTGAATCAGAAAAATGGAGTACGAGCGCTGTCCGATCCAGGCCAGCGGCGCAAGCTGCATATCGCGCAGTGCGGTGGGCCAGCGCACTTGCCCGCCCATGGCCAGTACCAGTGCGGAGACTGTAGCCAGGGCAATACGATCGCGCCACGCCATCTGCAAGGCCACAGCGCCCAGCGCTGCAATGGCCAGCACCCACAGCCAGCGCTGGTTGCGCTGCGGGCTGTGTGCGGCCCACCAGGCCATCATGCCCAGGGCGTAGGCCCCCACAAAGTACAGGGCCCAGTTGTCCCAGCTGCTGTCCAGATTCCAGTGCCACAGGGACAGGGCGGCCAGCACCAGCACGCCGGCCTTGCCCAGCCAGGGCCATGCTGTGGCGCGGCTGCTGAGCCAGAACCACAGGACGCACAGGGCATAGAGCTGAAAGTCGATGGCCACGTACCAGACGCCTGCCGACAGTGCTTCCCAGCCCCCAATGCTTTGCACCAGTAGCAGGTGTGCCAGCACGCTGCTCCAGCTTGGGTTGGCAGACACCGATGCATGGTCAAAACCGGCATAGCGCACGCTTTCATTGACGAGGAGAGCCACGATCAGCGCTGCGCAGTACGGCAGACACAGACGCACAAAGCGCTTGCTCCAGAGCGTGTGCGGTGGTGTATCGCTGCCTTGGCCCTGCGGAGCGAGCGCAGCCGCGGCCAGATAGCCGCCCAGCACCAGAAACACCTGCACGGCCATGCGGCCATACACATCCAGCCATTGCAGCAGGGCGGGCAGCACGGGGCGCAGCACATCGGTCATCGGGCCGTAAAACGCCAGGTGGTGGCAGACAATGGTCAGGCAGGCGATGGCCTTGATGTGGTCCAGCGTGTGGTTACGGGCAGCAGGCATGAAAGCTCAGACAGGGAAGACGCCAGACACTGTAGAAGTGCAGCACCGGGTGGGCAAGCGCAAAGTGTTCTGGTTGTAAGTCTTTGTGTAACAGCGTCTGTAGCGATGCTGCATAAAAAAATATAGCTGCCAGCGCTTGTAAAACAAAGGTTTCAAATAGAAAACTATCTGAAATCCTTTGCAATCAAGCGGTGGCTGCTACTTTTTCTATAAGAATCAGGCCGTTAGGGCGTGTTCACATAAAGCTTGAGATTCGCGTTGAAGGCTTGGGGATGGGATGCTAGGCGCGGTGGCGCAGCAATGCCGAGCGCCTTGCAAGCCGCCGCAACAACGCAGACCGCCCCAAGCCTTTAACCCCATTTGTGATCTCCATAATCAGGGGCAGCGAACCCAATGTTCATGTGAACACGCCCTAACCTTCACGAATGCGCAGCAGAGTCTGGCTCATCAGCGCACGCAGGGCAGGCGGGCGCACGGGCTTGGCCAGAAAGCCCCAGCCGCGTTCACCTGCCTGGCGGCGCAGCGAGGCATCGCGCTCGGCCGTGACCAGAATCACGGGCGGGGTCTGGCCCCATTTCTCGCACAGCTGCGGGTACAGGTCCGGGCCGTACAAGTCATTGCCCAGGTGCACGTCCAGCAGCAGCAGCTGTGGCACGTTGTCCGGATTGGCGCGTGCCAGCGCATCGTGCGGGCCGCCGGCATAGGGCACGGCGCAGCCCCAGCGCTCCAGCAGGGCGCGCGTGGCGGCACAGGTCTGTGGGTCGTCATCCACATACCAGGCCACGCCGCCTTGCAAGGGTGCATCGTCCTGGCGGGTCGGGGCGCTGGGCTGCACCGTAGGCTGCAAGGCCTGCACATTGCCCAGCGGCACTTTTACCCAGAACACGCTGCCCTTGCCGAGCGTGGAGTGCAGGCCGATTTCGTGGCCCAGCAGCTTGCCCAGACGTTCCACAATCGCCAGGCCCAGCCCGGTGCCGCGGTCATCGGCATGGCCTTCGTCCAGGCGGCGGAATTCCTCGAAGATTTCCTTTTGCAGGGCCTGCGGAATGCCTGGCCCCTGGTCGTGGACTTCGATGCGTACATAGCGCCCCTGGCGGCGGCAGCCCACCACAATGCGCCCCTTGCGGGCGTAGCGGATGGCGTTGGAGACAAAGTTCTGGATGATGCGGCGCAGCAGCGCCTCGTCACTGCGCACCACATAGCTGCCAGCGCGGGTGCGCAGCTGCAGGCCTTCGCTTTCGGCCAGCATGGCAAAGTTGTTGTGCACCACGTGCAGCAGCGAGTCGAGCGCGAAGTCGCGCACATGGGTTTCCAGCTGGCCGGACTCCATGCGCGCAATGTCGAGCATGCTGGTGAGGATGGCGTCCTGCGAGGTCAGCGCAGCATCAATGTTTTCCACCACGCGGCGGCCGGCCTCGTCATGCACATGGGTGGGCAGCAGGCTGGTGAACATGCGCGCGGCGTTCAGCGGCTGCAGCAGGTCATGCACGGCTGCGTTCACAAAGCGGGTCTTGTAGCGGTTGGCTTCTTCGGCCTCACGCTTGGCCGTGGCCAGGTCGCGCGTGCGCTCTTCGATGCGCTGCTCCAGCGCATCGGCCAGTGAGCGCAGTTCGCGCGCGGCGTTCTTGTAGCTGGTGATGTCGGCATAGCTGGTCACAAAGCCGCCATCGGGCAAGGGGTTGCCGCGAATTTCCAGCACCATGCCATCGCCTTTTTCACTTTCGTGCAGGTGGGATTTGCCGCTGCGCAAATGGTTCAGGCGTCGCTGAATTGCTTCTTCCATCGGAGCCGGGCCGAGCAGGCCGCGCCGGGCGTTAAAGCGCAGCAGCGCCTCAATGGGGGTACCCACCTGCATCAACTCTGACGGATAGCGAAACAGCTCGACATAGCGCGAGTTCCAGGCCACCAGATTCAGATTGGCATCAATGATGACTACGCCCTGCGGCAGGTGCTCCAGACTGCGGGACAGGCCCATGTCGGCCTTCTGCGCGGCCTGCACGATGCCGTCCTGCGCGGTGCGTAGCTCCTGGGCATGCTGCTTGAGCACGGTCTCCAGTTCCTGGCGGCTGCGCAGACGTATGCGTGCAATGCGCTGGCGCTGGCGGACATAGAGCAGCAGCAGGCTGCCTGTGAGCCACAGCCCGCCGGCAGCGATGGCCGCCCACAGACTGGTGGTGACGCTGGAGCCCGTGTTGTGCAGCAGATGCATCTGCCAGTTGCTGTTGGGCAGTCTCACGCTTTGCAGCAGCATCTGATTGGGCACCTGCGGGTCCTGGATGTGCACCAGGCGGCTGCCATTGGGCAGGTGCTTGTAGACCTTGTAATCCAGCGGCGTGAGTATTTCGTCCTGGTACTGGCGGGTGCTTTGCAGCTCGGCAATGTCTGCTTCGGTCAGGCGGCGCAGCAGGCGGTAGCGCCAGTCTTCGCGGCTGGTCAGAAAAGTCACGCCATGGGCATCAGAAACCACCACGATGTCGGAGGTGCGCGGCCACTGGCGCTCCAGCTCCTGCAGGGCAATCTTGATGGCGATCAGCCCCAGCACCTGGCCTTCATCGTCATAGATGGCGCGGGACAGAAAGTAGCCGGGCTTGCCCGTGGTGGTGCCAATGCCGTAGAAGCGTCCGCTGCCGGTACGCAGGGCGTCCTGCACGTAGGGGCGGTAGCTGTAGTTCTCGCCCACATTGCTTTGCGGCTCGTGCCAGTTGCTGGCAGCCAGCGCCTGGCCGTTACGGTCAATCAGCGTCAGCGTGGAAGACTGGCTGGCCCCGTTGGCGCGTTCGAGCTTGCGGTTGAGCCGGTCTACATCGGCTGCGTTCAGAGGGCAGGAGAGGGCATCACGCAGCTCGGGGTCCAGCGACAGCACTTCGGGCAGGGTGCGAAAGCGGTCCACACGCTGGGTGAGGGCCTGGGCACGGACTTCCAGCTGGCGCTGGAACGATTCGCTCTCGTGGCGCAGGGACTGCCGCCAGGTGAGCCAGCCCACGATCAGCATGCTCAGCAGCGTGCCTGTGATCAGGATGCTGATGGTCCAGCGGGTGCGGCGGAGTTGGGAAAACATGGGTGCAGTGTGCCCGGATTGGCGGCGTGATGCCCCATGGCATTGCAATACCACCGCCTGATTCTGTTCGTATTTCTACGTATTTTTGGCCAATTTGGGGCCTAAAACCGGTCATCTAATACCAATGGGTTATCGGCAGCGTGGCGCTCCAGCAGTACAACCTCGACAGTTGCGCCGCACGGTGCATTTTTATTTGGACTTCTGGAAGACATAGCATGCACGCTATCCCCGCTGAAGCAGCTGCAGCCCCCAAGCTGCCGTTCTATCGCCAACTGTATTTCCAGGTGGTGTTCGCCATTGTGGTCGGTGTCTTGCTGGGCTACTTTGAGCCCGCATATGGCGCCGCCATGAAGCCGTTTGGTGATGCCTTCATCAAGCTGATCAAGATGATCATCGCGCCGGTGATTTTCCTGACCATCGTCACCGGCATCGCTGGCATGACGCACCTGAGCACCGTGGGCCGTGTGTTCGGCAAGGCCATGGCGTACTTCCTGACCTTCTCGACCCTGGCGCTGGTGGTAGGCCTGATCGTGGCCAATGTGTTCCAGCCTGGTGCAGGCATGAACATCAATGTGGCCGATCTGGACCAGAAGGCCGTGCAGGGCTATGTGGCCAAGTCGCACGACATGAGCATGACTGGCTTTGTGATGGACATCATCCCCAAGACGCTGGTCAGCCCTTTCATTGGTGACAACATCCTGCAGGTGCTGATGGTGGCCGTGCTGTTTGGCGTGTCCCTGGCCATGACAGGTGAGGCTGGCAAGCCCATCCTGGACTTCCTGGAAGCGCTGCAAAAGCCCATTTTCAAGCTGGTGAACATCGTGATGAAGGCAGCTCCCATCGGTGCTTTCGGTGCCATGGCTTTCACCATCGGCAAGTTCGGTCTGGGCTCGCTGCTGAACCTGGTCGAGCTGGTGATGACCTTCTACATCACCTCTGCCATCTTCGTGCTGCTGGTGCTGGGTGCTGTGGCGCGTGCCTGCGGCTTCTCCGTGATCAAGCTGATCCGCTACCTGAAGGAAGAGCTGCTGCTGGTGCTGGGCACTTCCTCGTCTGAATCGGCACTGCCCAGCCTGATGCACAAGATGGAGCATGCAGGCTGCAAGAAGTCGGTCGTGGGCCTGGTGGTTCCTACCGGTTACTCCTTCAACCTGGACGGCACCAACATCTACATGACACTGGCTGCGCTGTTCATTGCGCAGGCGACCAATACCGAGCTGACGCTGGGTCACCAGATTGCGCTGCTGCTGGTTGCCATGCTGTCCTCCAAAGGCGCAGCGGGCGTGACTGGTGCAGGTTTTATCACCCTGGCAGCGACGCTGGCTGTGGTGCCTGAAGTGCCTGTGGCTGGCATGGCGCTGATCCTGGGCGTGGACCGCTTCATGTCCGAGTGCCGCTCGATCACCAACTTCATCGGCAATGCCGTGGCGACCGTGGTGGTTTCGCGCTGGGAAAAGGGCGTGGACATGCAGCGCCTGAATGCAGTGCTGGATGGCCAGAACGTGCCTCCACTGGAAGAGGCCCCTGCAGTGGCTGCCAAGGCGGCTTAAGCAGAGACGCTTTACCAGCGTAACCAAGGGTGCTACGGCACCCTTTTTTTATGGGAGGGTGGGCAGCGCAGTGCCGCCACGCGCACAATGCCTGCTTATGGATACTGCCTCTTCTTCTGCCCCTCACCCCTATGACGCACTGACCCCGGATTGCGTGCTGGATGCGCTCAGCAGCGTAGATCTGTGGCCCGATGGGCGTCTTCAGCCGCTGGGCTCGTATGAAAACCGTGTGTATCAGGCCTGTCTGGATGCGCCGGAGCAAGGCAGTGACAAGGTGGTGGCCAAGTTCTACCGGCCCGGTCGCTGGAGCGAAGCGCAGGTGCTGGAAGAGCATGCATTTGCGCAGGAGCTGCTGCAAGCTGAAGTGCCGGTGGTGGCCCCCTGGGTACTGCAGGGGCGCACGCTGCATCAGCATGCAGGTTTTGCCTTCAGCGTCAGCCCCTGGCGCGGTGGGCGCATGCCGGAGCTGGACGACTGGGACACGCTGGAATGGCTGGGCCGGTTTCTGGCACGTCTGCATGTAGTGGGGGCGCAGGGCCGTTTTGTGTACCGCAGTGTGCTCAATGCCCAGAGCATGGGCTACGAGCCTATGCAGTGGCTGCTGACGCATGCAGACATGCCGGCCTATGTGCGTGCACGCTGGCAGCCCGTGTGCGAACAGGCGCTGACGCAGGCGGCGCAGGTGCTGGAGGCCACGCCGTACCACGCCATCCGCCTGCATGGGGACTGCCATCCCGGCAACATCCTCTGGACACCGGTGGACGAAGAAGGGCGCGGCGGCCCGCATTTTGTGGACCTGGATGACGCCCGCATGGGGCCAGCCATACAAGACCTGTGGATGTGCATCTCTGGCGACCGCATGCAGCGCAGCCAGCAGCTGTCTACGCTGGTGGAGGGCTATGAGCAGATCCGGGACTTTGACCGCCGTGAGCTGGCCTTGATCGAGCCGCTGCGCACGCTGCGTCTCATCCACTACAGCGCCTGGCTGGCGCAGCGCCAGAGCGACCCTGCCTTTCAGCGCGCCTTCCCATGGTTTGGCACAGAGGCCTACTGGCTGGAGCAGACGGCGGTGCTGCAAGCGCAACTCGAGGCTATGCAGGAAGCGCCGCTGCAGATCTGAGGGGGGCTGGCAGCGCAAACAAAAAGGCCCTGCGCATTGCACAGGGCCTTTTGTATTGGTTGCGAGGGCTGGATTTGAACCAACGACCTTTGGGTTATGAGCCCAACGAGCTACCAGACTGCTCCACCTCGCGGTAATTCTGGTGGTCGGCTGCTGCACTGCAACAACTGAACCGATGGGCGCAATCATACTGCGGTGTTCACGTGCCTGCGCTAGTTTGGTGAGAAAGACATAAAAACTTGCGGGGTATATCAGCTTGAAGAGGTTTTTTTGGCTCTAGCGCTGATGCAGCAAGCGCTGGCAGCTATCTTTTTTTAGCTGCGTTATCGGTCAGCGCGGATCAGCTCAAAAGCCATGCGAATGCGCTGGCCGTCGCGGCCCAGCTTGCGGTCCATGGGCAGGCGACCGGCCCATGCCAGGCGGGCAATCGAGTGCTGCAGCACGTCACGGGTTTCAGGTGACAGCGTCTGCACCCAGGCCTTCCAGTGTTTGTGGCCTTCAGCCAGCGCGTCGGCCTTGGCCAGAATCCAGGCCGTGGAGTGGGCATAGCACAGCGCATCCCGTGCCTGGCAGATGGGCAGGGGCAGGTGGGCGGCCGGGTCGTCCTCAAAGTCGATATAGCCAATCACCCCATCGGGGCAGCGCACCAGGTTGCGCGCAAAGGCCTGACTGAGTGTGGAGCCTGCCCGGTGGACTTTGCTGATGGCCTGCAGACCCTGCTTCCACAGCGCCAGCACGGCATTGGGGCCCCGCGCGATGGCATCTTCCATGGCATTGCCAAGGCTGGGAGTGTCTTCGCCGGGCTGGCCCAGGTGGCGCATGACAAAGCCATCCTCTGTAGATGCCAGCACCTGTGGCGCACGCAGGCCGCGTGCGGCAAAGTCCTGCAGGCGGCGCACCTCGGTGGCGACGGCGACTTTGCCGCCGGGGTTGGGCACGGGGCTGAGCACTGGCATCTTGAAGACGCGGGCCAAGGCCCCGAGCACGCGGTAGCGCCACTGCGGGTTGAGTGCGCCTGCGCGTTTGACCCACAGGCTTTCTTCTCCCTCGTCATAGCGCATGACGCTGTGCGGCTGGCTGCGCACATGGGCTTGAAGAAAAGCGAGGTAATCCATGGAAGAGTGGGTAGCTGGCACAGGCACGGTCGGGCAGAGCAAACAGGGCATGAGCGCGAGCGCCAGGCAGGCGTGCGCTCCAAGGTCTAGCCGGTGATTGTGCCTTGTTCTTTGGGGGCGGCAGCCGAGGGCTGCAGCGGTGGGGGCGCAATCTGGAAGCTTTGCGCGCTGGCACGGGGCCAGTAGTTTTTGAACACATTGTGCTGTTCGTCCAGCGGGCCCAGCAGGGCACCGGGCTGTACGCGCAAGATGGTGTTGGCCAGCTGGTGGACTTGCGAGTCGCTGGTGCGGCGCACGATGTGGTGGGCCGTGATTTCGTTGGGGTGGTGCAGCCCGGCAGCCTGTACCAGCTCCTTGAGCGCATGCATGGTGTTGCGGTGAAAGTTGGCCACGCGTGTGGCCTTGTCGGGCACCACCAGCGCTTTCTGGCGCAGTGGGTCCTGTGTGGTGACGCCCGTGGGGCAGTGACCGGTATGGCAGGTCTGGGCCTGGATGCAGCCCAGCGCCAGCATGAAACCGCGCCCTGCATTGCACCAGTCGGCGCCCAGCGCCATCATGCGGGCAATGTCAAACGCCGTAATCACCTTGGCTGCGGCTCCGAGCTTGATGCGGTGGCGCAGGTTCACGCCGATCAGCGTATTGTGCACCAGCAGCAGGCCTTCCTGCAGCGGCACGCCTACGTGGTCGGTGAATTCGACAGGGGCTGCACCCGTGCCGCCTTCGGCACCGTCCACCACGATGAAGTCGGGCGTGATGTCGGTTTCCATCATGGCCTTGACCATGGCAAACCATTCCCAGGGGTGGCCTACGCAGAGCTTGATGCCCACAGGCTTGCCACCGGACAGGCGGTGCAGCCTGCCCAGAAACTGCATCAGCTCCAGTGGCGTATGAAACGCGCTGTGGGTGCTGGGGCTGATGCAGTCCTGCCCCACGGGAATGCCGCGTGCAGCAGCAATTTCCGGCGTGACCTTGGCGCCCAGCAGCATGCCACCGTGGCCGGGCTTGGCGCCTTGGCTGAGCTTGAGCTCAATCATCTTGACCTGCGGGTCACGTGCGTTTTCGATGAAGCGTTCTTCGCTGAACGTGCCGTCGGGGTTGCGGCAGCCAAAGTAGCCGGAGGCAATCTGCCAGATCAGGTCACCGCCATGCTCGCGGTGGTATTTGCTGATCGAACCTTCCCCCGTGTCGTGTGCAAAACCGCTGGTGCGTGCGCCCAGATTCAGCGCCAGGATGGCATTCGCCGAGAGTGCGCCAAAGCTCATGGCCGAGATGTTGAAGATGCTGGCGTGGTAGGGCTGGGTACAGACCTCCTTGCCGGGCAGGGGCTGGCCGGGCTCGCCACCAATCCAGACGCGAAAGTCCTGGGTGCTCAGCTTGGTGGGCGTGAGCGAGTGGTTCACCCATTCATAGCCATTGGCAGACACATCCAGCAGCGTGCCAAAAGGGCGGCTGTCTGGCTCGCCCTTGGCGCGCTGGTAGACCAGCGAGCGCTGGGCGCGGGAAAAGGGCAGGGCTTCATGGTCGCCTTCGATGAAGTACTGGCGCATCTCGGGGCGTATGTATTCGAGCCAGAAACGCATGTGACCAATGACCGGATAGTTGCGCAAGATGGCATGGCGCGTCTGCTGCACATCGACCCAGCCCAGCGCGCTGAGGGCGATGGCTACCGCAGGCAGCAGCCACCACCAGCCGCCCCAGGCCAGCGCCGCCGCCAGCCCCAGCACGCTGGCCAGCATGCACAGCGCCCAGACGGTGTAGCGGATGGGGAAAAGTCTTACGCGAGAGGAAGAACCAGTGGACATGCAGACAACTCCTGTGTAACGGGCACGGACTTGGCGCACGGACTACACTGCCCGACATCGGCCGCGCATGCCACAGGCATGCATGTCCCGCCCTTTTGCACTGATTGTGCGAATGTCGGCGTTTGCGTCATGCAGGAGACCGCCGAATTCGTGCATGGGCCCTGTGCCCGCTAACTATTTTGAGTACACCATGGAAAACACCGAAAACCAAGCTGTGGAAGCCCACACCGCGCTGAGCACGGACATGCTCGAAGAGCTGGACAACATGCTCGAAGACCTGCGCACCCGCGAAGATGAGATTCCACAGTGGGAGTTCTGCGATGGTTTCCTGGCGGCTGTGGTTTGCACACGCCGTGAGATTCCCGTCGCTGAATGGCTGCCCATGCTGCTGGGCGATGGCGAGACCCTGGAAGTGGCCGAAGGCCAGCCCCTGCCCAAGCTGGACGTCTTCAAGGACGAAGCCCAGCAGGCACGTTTCCTGGAACTGGCCCAGCTGCGTCTGGCAGAAATCCGCGAGCAGCTGGATGCACCCATCAAGTCGCTGCAGGACGAAGCCGCCTTCCAGCCTGAAATCATGGACACCCGTGGTGCCCTGCTGCTGCTGCCCGAGGCCGAGCGTGCCGAGCTGGCGGACGAGGAAGTGCCTTCGCTGGCACAGGTCTGGGCATTGGGCTTTATGTTTGTGGTGGAAAACTGGGCCGAAGAATGGGCAGCTCCCCGCGACAAGGAAGCGGCGCAGATGCTGGACGCAGCCATGGAGTTCATCGTCAACCTGACCGAAGACGACGATGGCGAGCCCGAGCTGAACCTGTATGACGAAGCAGGCCCCGCATCGACCAGCCAGGACCGTCTGGACGCCTTTGGCGAAGCCATCTGGGCCGTGTACGACCTGCGCCAGCTGTGGCGCAGCATGGGCCCCCGCGTGGAGACCATCGTCAAGGGCGATCTGCCTGGCCGCAATGATCCCTGCAGCTGCGGCAGCGGTAAGAAGTTCAAGAAGTGCTGCGGCGCCTAAGCGCTGCGACCCCCACGCTGGATACGTCGTTGCGAAGCCTTGCCGTACGCCTTGTACTGTCTGTGGTTTCGCGCCTCGTCTCCAACGCAAATCTTCGATTTGCTGCGTGGTTTCCGCAACGCTGGATGGCCTGAGTTAGCCCTTCTGAATACTCTGGCACTCCAGAAAATAGAGCTGCCAGCGCTTGATTTGCAAAGGTTTTAGATAGTTTTCTATCCGAATCCCTTGTATTTCAAGCGCTGGCAGCTCTTGTTTTTGTAAGTCGGCGTGATGCCCGGCAAAGCTCTACCATCACGCTCCTCATTGCTTGATTGGCTCTCTGTATGTCTTTGTCTTTGCTGAACCGGCTGCGCATGGAGTGGGCACCCAGCATTCCGCGTGAATTGCTGGCCGGTGCTGTGGCAACGTTTGCGCTGATTCCTGAGGTGATCGCCTTCTCGTTTGTGGCGGGGGTGGACCCATCGGTGGGCCTGTTTGCCTCGTTTGTGATCAGCATCGTGATTGCCGTGTTTGGCGGGCGTCCGGCCATGGTGTCAGCAGCTGCGGGTTCTGTGGCGCTGGTGGCTGCGCCCCTGGTGGCTTCGCACGGCATTCAGTATCTGTTTGCGGCCGGTTTGCTGGCCGGTGCCATGCAAATCGTTTTTGGCCTGTGCAGGATGGGCATGCTGATGCGCTTTGTCTCCAGCTCGGTGCGCACCGGCTTTGTGAACGCGCTGGCCATCATGATTTTTGCGGCGCAGCTGCCGCATCTGCAGGGCGCCAATACGGCCACCTGGGCCATGCTGGCTGCCGGGTTGCTCATCATCTACGGTCTGCCATGGCTGGGGCAGCGCCTGCAGCTCAAGGCGCTGCTGCTGATTCCATCGCCGCTGATCTGCGTGGTGCTGCTCACCGTGGTGGCTTCCATGCTGGGTCTGCCTGTAGCCACCGTGGCTGATCTGGGCAAGCTGCCCGATGCGCTGCCCTTGTTTGGCCTGCCTGAGGTGCCCGCCACGCTGGATACGCTGCGCATCATCATGCTGCCTGCGCTGGCCATTGCCATGGTCGGCCTGCTGGAGTCGGTGCTGACGGCGGCCGTGGTCGATGAAATGACGGGCACCCCTAGCAACAAGAACCGCGAGTGCACGGGGCTGGGGCTGGCCAATATGGCCTCCAGCGTGTTTGGCGGCATTGCGGGCTGCGGCATGATCGGCCAGGCCGTGGGCAATGTGAAATACGGGGGCCGTGGCCGCCTGTCTACGCTGTTCGCTGGCGTGTTTCTGCTGGTGCTGATGGTGCTGCTCAAGCCCTGGGTGTCGCAGGTGCCGGTGATGGCGCTGGTGGCCATCATGGTGATGGTGTCGGCCTCGACTTTTGACTGGAAGTCCGTCGGCAATCTGGTGCGCTATCCACGCCTGTCCAGTGCCGTGATGCTGGCCACCGTGGTCATCACCGTCTTTACCCACAATCTGGCGGCAGGCGTGATCGCCGGGGTACTGCTGTCTGGTGTGTTCTTTACCTTCAAGGTCGCAGGCATGCTGCAGGTACGCCACGAAGACGATGCAGCCACGGGCACGCGCACCTGGTATGTGAGCGGGCAGGTGTTTTTTGCATCGGCCGATGCGCTGGTCGAGCAGTTTGATGTGCTGGCCGTGGCGGGGCGCCCTGTGCGCATTGATGTGAGCGGCGCACACTTCTGGGACATCACCGCCATCGGCGCGCTGGACAAGGTGGTGGAGCGTCTGCAGCAGCATGGCTGCACGGTCGAGCTGCTGGGCATGAATGCCAACAGCCAGCGCCTGATTCAGCGCATGAAGACCTGAGGCACGGCTTGCAGATTGCCCATAAACAAAGCCCGCAGACGCGGGCTTTGTTTATGGAGCGGGCGCAGCTTCAGCTGAGCATGTCTTCCGAAAAAATCTGCCAGCGGCCATCCTGCTTGCGCCAGTACTGGCGCACGGTGGCGGTGCTGCCCTGGGCTACATGCAGGTTGACGATGCGAATCTCTCCTGCATCTTCCTGCCACTGGTAGATCGATGCGTCTTTGGTGGCCTTGTCAGACAGTGCACCCATGCTCTGCAGACGGCGTTTGCGCTGGGTGAAAGCCGCGCCATCTTCCGTCAGCTCCGGGCTGTACAGCGCCTTGAGGCTGCTGGTGTCACCCTGCTGCCAGGCGGTTTGCCAGCGCTCCAGCTCCTGCGTGAAGCTGTCAGGGTGTTCCGTCCATGAGGGCGCGACCCAGTCCAGCTTCTCCGTGATGAGCACGGGCGTGCGCCGGTCGATGGACGCCATCAGAAAGGCGATGTCAGGGTTGGAGAGCACCACGCAACCATCACTGGCCTGGGGCACGCGTGCAAACTGGTCCGAGGGCACGCCATGCAGCCAGATGCCGCTGCCGGTGCGGCCCAGCATGTGGTCCCAGTCATTGGGGTAGTTCACGGTCAGCGCGCCCTTGCCGTACAGGTCAGGCAGCTTCTCGCCGGGGATCTGGCGGCCCACAAAGTAGACGCCCAGCGGCGTGCGCTGATCGCCCTCGACACGCTTGTGCACGCCGTTGCGGCCAATGGTGACGTAGAAGTCGCTGATGAGCTGCACGCCTTCTGGGCGATTGGCAAACACGTACAGGCGTGACTTGCTGGCATCCACCGCAATTGCATGGCGTACGCTGGGGCTCAGGCGCATGAAGCTGCTGGGGATCTTGCCTTCCGGAGGTGCATCCAGCAGGGCCTGGCGTCTGCGCTGCAGCTCGCTTTGCAGGCCCTGGTAGAACTCGGCAGGTGCAATGTTCTTGTCGGCAACGCCAATGTTCTGTTTGCTGGGCGTGGCCTGCGAGCGTGCGAGCTGCTCGCCGATAGGGGCACTGCCCGTGCGCAGGCGCAGCATGTCGGCATACAGCAGCTGTGCAGCGCGGAAGTTCGGGACTTCCTCCGTCAATGCCTTGACGGCGCGGAAGGCTTCATTGATTTCGTGGCGCTCGATCTTCGCCAGGATTTCCACCAGGCGCTTTTCAGCCTGTACGAGTTGTTCGGGCGATGTGCTGCTGTCGTCCGCGGCCTGAAGCCCGGTGCATGTACCAGCAATCACCAGTGCCGAGAAGAGCATGCGCAAGCTGCGCTGCAGGCGTGAAAGATTCAAATTACGCAACATTAACGGCCAGTTTCTTCTCGAGTAATGCGCCACTTGCCTCCTTCGTTTTGCATACGCAGTGTCTTGTTGGTGGAGGCTCTGTAGCCGCCAGAAGAATATTGCTGCCGAAAGCTGGCGGAGGCGCGGTCTCCGTTGACAGTGATCTTGAGGTCGCTGATTTTCACAGAGATGGCGGACTTGCCGACGATGCGGTTTTTGCGCTCTGCTTTCCATGCAGACAGGCTCATGCCTTGCGGGTCAAAGTGGTTGCTGTAGGCGGCGTAGTAGGCTGTCATGTTCTGCTGCTCCCAGGCCGAAGCCCAGGCAGTCACGGCTTTTTCCACCGCTTTCATGGCCTGGCGCTCCTGCTCGGCAGCCTGTGCCTTGCGGGCATTGTGCTCGGGGGCGCTGTCTGCAGCAGCCTTGGCAGGTGTTGCAGCAGGCTTGGGTTCAGGAGCAGGCGCTGCAGGGGGGGCAGCCGTTGCTGCTGGTTCTGCAGGTGCTGGCGTGGTCGTGATAGGAGCAGCCGGTGCAGGAGTCGGTGCGGGTTCAGGTGCCGGAGCCGGAGCCGGAGCAGGCACTGGTGTTGGCACTGGTGCTGTGGCTGCAGCGATGGTGACAGCCGCTGCTGTGGGGGCAGGCAGAGTGCTGGCCGTGGCAGCAGGTGTGGCAATGCGTGAGATCAGCGTCAGCTTGGGCTTTTCCGCCTTCTGGGCATTGTCCAGCTGCAAGGCCTTGGCATAGGCTTCATTGGCAATGCGTGCATAGACATCACCCAGGTTCTGATGGGCCGTGGCATAGCTGGGATTGGTGCGTATGGCCTGTTCCAGCACCTGGGCTGCCTTGCGGTCCTCTCCCCGGAAGGCATAAATGACCGCCAGATTGTTATAGGGCTCGGGCAGCGTGGGATGGTCCTGGGTCAGCGCGGTAAACAGCCGGATGGCCTGATCGTATTTTTTTTGCTCAGCCGCAATCACTGCCTGCAGAAACCGCAACTGCACATCACTGCTGTCTTTTTTGAGCTGGGCTTGTACACGCTGGGCGGCAGCGCTGAGCTGCCCTTTTTCCATCAATTGCTGCACTTCATCAACGGCAGCAGGGCTTGCATGTGCCCCCCCATGGCTGAGTAGCGAAGCACACATGACCGCTGCCACGGACATTGGGCGTAGCCATGCACAGCGCACGAGAGGCTTGCCAAGCAAGGGACGCACAAAGGCTAGGAACATGGATGCACTTTCGAAGGACGGTGTGGATAGAAGGTTGGCATTGTCTCTTGTAAGACAGATGCTTACAAAGACGCGGATTTTATGAGTAATTGCTGACACGGCTCCATGGCGTCGCGGCTGGCAGATGGGGCACTAGGCAGCGATGCTGCCAGGATGCTGGCTGAGCCACCAGTGCAGAAATGTGCCGAGCACTTTTAAGATTGGGCGGATTCAAGACCCAAGTGCTGGCGGGAGCTGAATATGGTGCACAGCTCAATTGTGGCGGTGCTGCAGAGCTGGTTTATTGAGCCTGCAGCAAGTACAGCAGCAGTTGCTGCAGTGCATGGTGTGTAGTTTGTTGGCGTACTGCCAATCGATCACCCTCCCACTGCACGCATTGGCTATAAGTCTGATCGGCTATTTGCCACGCCACCCACACCGTCCCCACAGGTTTCTCCGGCGTTCCACCACCAGGCCCAGCCACACCACTGACGGCCACACTCACTTGTGCCTTGGAATGTGTAATGGCTCCTTTTGCCATGGCTCGCACCACGGCTTCGCTCACCGCTCCGTGTTCTGCAATCAAGGCAGCAGGCACGCTCAGCATCTCGGTTTTGGCGTCGTTGGAGTAGGTGACAAAGCCGCGATCAAACCAGTTGCTGGAGCCCGGCAATTCTGTGCAGGCTGCGGCAATCATGCCGCCGGTGCAGCTTTCTGCCGTGGCCAGCATCCAGCCGCGCTGCTGGAGGGCATCGGCCAGTTGCTGCAGGATGGGGAGCAGGTTGGGGTCGCAAGACATGGCTTATCCCACAAAGTGTCGCCACAGCGCCATGACCAGCAAGGTGCAGAACGCGGCGACCAGATCGTCAAACATGATGCCCCAGCCCCCCTTGGGGCCAAAGCCTTTGAACAGGCGGTCTGCCCATTTGACGGGCTGCGGCTTGACGGCATCAAAAAAGCGAAACAGTGCAAAAGCGGTCAGCTGTCCCCAGAAGCCCATGGGCATGGTCAGCCACAGCACGATCCACATGGCGACGACTTCGTCCCAGACGATGGAGCCGGGGTCTGGCACGCGCATATGGCGTGCGGTGACGGTGCAGGCCCACCAGCCCACGGGAATGCTGATGGCGATCAGCCAGCCCAGCTGTGCCGTGCTCAGCCATTGCTGCAGCACCAGATAGGCCAGCCATGCCCACATCGTGCCTACGGTGCCGGGTGCGACACGGCTCAGGCCTGAGCCAAAGCCGATGGCGATCAGGTGGGCAGGGTGCTGCAGCAAAAAACGCACGGTGGGCCGGATGGGCGCGCCTTCAGCTGCGGTGGAGTGCTTGGGCTCCACATCGGTAATAGGTTCCATGGGCGGATTGTAGAAGTCGCGCCTGCGGTGCTTCAGGCGAAGTGGTCAAAGCTGGAAAAGCGCAGTGGCAGCTGCTGGCCACCGGGTGCCATGACGCGAACGCCGCGCTCGGCCTCGATGCGGCCAATGCAGGTCACGGGCACACCAGCCTGTGCGGCGGCATCCCGCACGGCAGCCTGTGCGCTGGAGGGTGCGGTAAAGCACAGCTCATAGTCATCGCCACCGGCCAGGGTACAGGCATCAATGCGGCTGATGGCCAGCGCCGCCATCATGGGGTGGCGGCGGGCCTGCAGCAGGTTGCGGGTGATGTTGGCATCAATGCGTGCGCCTACGCCGCTGGCTTCCAGAATGTGGCCCAGATCGCCCAGCAGACCATCGCTGATGTCCAGACAGCTGCTGGCAATGCCGCGCAGTGCCATGCCCAGCTCCACGCGCGGCGTGGGTTGCTCCAGCCGCTGGCGAGCCTGGCTCAGCACGGCAGGGGGCAGGGCGTGCTGGCGCAGCAGGGCGTCCAGCGCGAGCCGTGCATCGCCGAGCGAGCCGCTGACCCAGATGTCATCTCCGGGCTGTGCACCCCGGCGCAGCAGGGCTTGGCCCGCAGGCACTTCACCAAACACGGTGATGCAGATGTTCAGCGGCCCCTGTGTGGTGTCGCCGCCTATGAGTTCGCACTCGTGCTGATCGGCCAGGGCAAACAGGCCTTCGGCAAAGGCCTGGCACCAGTTGGCATCGGCACGCGGCATGGACAGCGCCAGCGTGAAGGCCAGTGGCTTGGCGCCGCTGGCAGCCAGATCGCTGAGGTTGACGGCCAGCGCCTTGTGGCCGAGCAGCTGGGGGTTCACATCCGCCAGAAAGTGGCGACCCTCCACCAGCATGTCGGTAGAGACCGCCAGCTGCATGCCTGGTGCAGGGGCCAGCAGTGCGCAGTCGTCACCCACGCCGAGTGGGGAGCGGCGCACCGGGCGCTGGAAAAAGCTGCGGATCAGTTCAAATTCACCCATGATGAAAATAGGAGCGCCTAGCGCTGATTTTTAAATGCTTTCAGCATGAAAGTATGCTGAAGTGGTTGTTTTTCAAGCCGTAGCAGCTACTGTTTTTGCTTTTCAAAGGGCTTCGCCGCGAAAACGCCGGGAGGCCTGACGCGTGACTTCGCCCAGCAACTGCTCCCGGGCCTGGCGTTCCCGCAACCAACGTGCGTCATTGTGACTGGTTGACACGTCGTTGTGCAGCATCTGCAGCGCAGGCGTTGCGCCATATTGCACAGCGTAGGGCGCAATGCGTTCCATGGTCTGGCAGATGTGCTCGGCCAGCGGAATGTGCTGGCCGCTGCCGGGCTCCACATACACGGCTTCCAGCCCGAAGCGGCAGGCCTGAAAGCGGTTGTAGGTGTAGACCAGATAGTCATCTTCCGTGGGCACAAAGGGCTGGGTATCGAGCATCCACGCCGCCAGCGACTGCACATAGCCCGCCAGTGCTGCGGCGCGCTCAATGGTCAGCGGGGTGTCGAACACACGGATCTCGATGGTGCCGAACTCTGGCTTGGGCCGGATGTCCCAGTAAAAGTCCTTCATGCTCTTGACCACGCCGGTGGCCGTCATCTTGTCGAAATAGGCTTCGAAGGCCTGCCACGTCAGCACGCAGGGCGCACGGCCTGACAGCGGAAAGGCAAACACCGAATTCAGCCGCGCTGAGTCAAACGCTGTGTCATGCCCCTGTACAAAGGGACTGGAGGCTGACAGCGCAATAAAGTGCGGGATGTAGCGGCTCATGCGGTGCAGCATGAGCAGGGCGGCGTCTGCATCGGGGCAGCCAATGTGGATGTGCTGGCCGAAGATGGTGAACTGCTTGGTCAGATAGCCATACAGCGCCGACAGCTCATGAAAGCGTGGCTTGTCGTAGATGCGCTGCTGGTGCCATTCCTGAAACGGGTGGGTGCCACCACCGACGACAGCGATGTTGAGCTTGTCCGCGCACTGCACCAGCGCATTGCGAATGGGGGTGAGCTGGCTCAGCACTTCGGACGCGCTGTGGCAGATGCCGGTGGAGACCTCAATCATGCTGCGCGTCATCTCGGGCACGACGCTGCCCGGCAGCTGCTGCTTTTCCATCAGGCGCAGCATGTCCATGGCGTAAGGCGCCAGGTTGTAGTCGTGGGTGTTGACCAGCTGCAGTTCCAGTTCTACCCCCAGAGTCAGGGGCAAGGAAGGGGAGAAGTGTTCCAGAGGCATGTTGTCAGTCTCCGCTGCGAGGTGATTGGGCCACTGGCACGCGCGCCGGGGCCTCGGTTTCCCCTGCACGACGCAGCGACAGGGCTACGGCGATGGCTCCGGCCAGTTCCAGCACCCAGATGGCGGGCATGGCCGTTGCGATCAGTGCCTGCGCCGCATCTGGCGCAGCGGCGATGAATTTGAGGGTCAGCAGCAGGGCGACGGCCGACATGGGCATCATGGCCCCTGCCACCCACACGGCCTGATGCCAGCTGGCACCGCTGCCCATATTGCCCAGCCCCACGCCCACTGCCTTGGCCAGCAGGCGCACTACGATGAGCACCACCACAGCCGCGGCCATGGAGGCTGTCCACGCCACCTGCGCGGCAATGGCCGAAACCAGCACAAACATCAGCAGGGATAGCAGCGATGAGGCCGTGCCCAGCTGGCGTGGCCAGGTCCAGGGGCGCAGCTGCCACTGCTTGAGCAGCATGCCGGCCAGCAGGGCTGTCAGCGGTGCCCAGCCACCGATCAGCTCGGCAATGGCTGTTCCTGCCGCAATCAGGCACAGCAGCAGCAGCGATGTGCTTTCGCTCAGCGGGCTCATCCAGCTCAGGGCCAGCCGCATGACGGCACACAGCACCAGCGCGACGGCAGCAGAACTGAGCAGCACCTGTGCAGCGGGCCAGATACCTTGCCACCAGGGGGCTGCAGCATCCTGTGCCAGCCACTGCACCTGTACACAGCCAAGCATCAGGGCGTAGAAGGTGGACAGCGTCGCCAGCACCAGTGCGCGGTCCGTCACGTGGCCGCTGGCGCGTATGTCCTGCACCACGCGGGCCAGCACCACGGGCGAGGCCGCCATGGCAATCAGGCCCAGCGCGCAGGCGTTAGTGGGCTCCAGGCCCAGGGCACGCAGCGACCAGAACACGGCGCCATAGGTCAGCCCCGCTTCCAGCAGGCTTTGCACCAGCACCATGGGGTTGTGGCGGAACCAGCGCAGCGTGATGCGGCCGCCGCACTCAAACAGCACCACAGACATGGTCAGCTGCAACAGCAGCAGAATGCCGCCCTGCACGGGCCACAGGGTGTGGCCCAGCCCCAGCAGCCCTGCGCCAGAACCTACGAGGGCATAGCCCACCACTTTGGGAATGTGCCAGTGGCGCTGCAGCACATAGCCCAGCAGTGCGGCGGCAGCCAGCAAGGTGGCCCATTGCAGGGTATGCAGCTCCAGCGAAGCGGGGAGCCACTGTGTCCAGAAGTTGGGATCTTGGTTCATGCCTTCATCCTCGTTGTATCTCCTCATGATGCGCAAGCAAGGAGAAGCACACTGAGCGCCTGAATCAAAAACCGTTCACCCAGACCCGGTACGCACTGGCGAAGCCTGGGGCATGGCCCTGTGGCTTCGCACGGCAACGTGCTGGCAAATCAGTGATTTGCAGGGTGTGAGCCGCTCCTCAGGGAGCGAGGAAACTCAGCGGGCGCTTGCGCAGGCGCTGGAAAATGGCGGCATACAGCCGCGACCGTTCCACGCCGGTGATGTTCTGGGAGCGCAGCGCCATGTTGTAGGCCAGCCAGAAGCTCACCAGAACGTTGATGGCACCATTGAATGGCAGCATGGCAACTGCCCACCAGAATGCGTCATCGTGCAGGATTTCCAGACCGAAGGTAGCACTGGCTACCCCGAGCTGTCCTGAAGACAGTGTGACATGTCGCACTTCCAGCCCCAAGCCGAAAAACCCTGCAATCGAGGGCGCAAGCCCCAGCATCAGGCCCAGCGAGATATTCGCGGCAAAGCCGGAAATATTGTTGCGCCAGAACAGGCTCCAGCGCCGTGCACGCTCCTGGCCCAGCATGCGGGTGATGGCCGGGTTGTAGCGCATGGCCGAGTCCAGGCGGTTGAGCACAAACCAGTTTTCCACCCAGCCGGCAATCAGGCTGCTGACAAACAGCAGCACGCCCGTGAAGGCGGCAAACAGCAGAGAGGGGCCCAGCAGGTCCAGCGACTCAATGACATGGGTAGCGTGTTCGGTGTCCAGTGGCGGGTGCTGGAAGATCCACTGGTACACCAAGGCCAGCACCAGTGCGGCAGGAAAGACGATGAGCACATTCCCCAGAATGGCTGCCATCTGGGTGCGGGTGAGGTTGGCCACCTCATCCACAAAACTGTCAACGGCACCGGGCTCGTTGATGTTCTTGAGTTTGGAAGCCATGGCAGGGGCCGTCATGGCAGGCTGCTTGGTAGCCACCGTGTAGTGCAGCAACTGAATCAGCACAAAGCTGGCCGCGTAGTTGATGCCTGCCCAGAAACCGCCCCAGAAGGCTGAAAACGCCAGCGCCGTAATGCCGAACTTGAGCATGGTGGTGACCGACATGACCATGCCGCCACCTGCTGCGCGGCGCACCATCTGCAGGTATTCCGCGCTGTTGCGGGTGATGTAGTGTTCCCCCGTTTCCGCGCTGCGCTCTGTGACCTTGGCGGCCAGCAAAGAAGTGTTGCTGGAAATCAGCGAACGGATACTGCGCCGGTCACGCCCCACGCTGACAAAGCCTGCCAGCAGGTGTACGGCTTCGTACTCCGGGCGCTCGCTGGTCAGGCAGTCGAGCAGCTGGCGAATGCGCACAATGCGGGTGCGCAGCTGGCGCAGGCGGAACACCAGCCCCACGGAGATGCCTTCATCACCGAAGTGGTTGTAGACCGTGCCAATGGCGGCGCGGCAGGCATCCAGCCGCTCACGCAGGCGGCGCTCGGCAGCTTCCAGACGGTCGGTGGTGCGCAGGCCGTGCAGCACTTCCACACGCAGGCTTTCTACGTCGCGAATCAGGTCGTGGAAAGGCCGCGCTTCACGTGCTTCTTCGCTCATGCGCAGGCGCAGCTCGGGCGCAAAGCCGGTGGCCAGCATCTGGCCTGCGCAGTAGGTGATGGCATTGAGCAGGGCGTGCTGCCAGTAGCTGGCACCCTGGCTGTCTGCCGGGGCCAGCAGCTGTGCCATGCGCTGCAGCAGCGGCTCGGGCAGCGCGTTGAGCCAGCGGGCATCAAACTCATCAGGCAGGGCAATCGAAAACAGCTCGGAGGCGTCAATGGTCTCTGGCGTGCCCGGCATGATCTTGCTGCGCAGGCGCTCTGCCAGCTCGGTGATCATGGCGGTGCGTGGTGCAAAACCAAAGTCGGCCAGCAACGTGGTGATGTCTACGTGGTCGATAAAGGTCAGCCACCAGGCCATCAGTCGCTGGTGTGCCTCGGCATCGTTTTCAAAGGCATTGACCAGCTGCTCGACACGCCCTACGGCCACTTCCACCGATGGCTGGGCTGCGCGAATCCACTGCAGCACATGAATAAGCCACAGGTGGCGCTGTGCCAGTTCTGCGTTGGGGTCAAGTTCCGCCAGCAGGCGGGGGAGATCATGGGCTTTACGCGGCATTTAATGCAGGGTGCGGGAAGAGGGAGAAGTCATGCGGTGCAGGTGCATCTCGGTCAGCGAGGCATCCAGCACAAAAGGAGCAATGGGCGCTTCAAAAGTTTCGCCGGTTTCGCTCACGCACAGGTAGTGCCCATGCATGCTGCCGGAGCTGGTGCGCAGCTCACAGCCACTGCTGTAGGTAAAGCTTTCTCCGGGCTGCAGCAAGGGCTGGCGGCCCACAACGCCCAATCCATGGACTTCCTGCTGTGTCTCGCTGGCATCGGTGATGTACCAGTGGCGTGCAATCAGCTGGGCGGCAGCATCTCCCGTATTGGTCACGGTGATGGTGTACGAAAAGCGAAACAGGCCTTGCTGAGGCGCGGACTGTTCGGCCTCGTATTGGGCCTGTGCTTCTACCTGAAACTCGTATTTGGGCATGTGGCTATGGTAACTGCGACAATTGACGGCATGAACCCCACGTACCGTATCGCTCCTTCCATCCTGTCTGCCGACTTCGCCCGTCTGGGTGAGGAAGTACGCACTGTTGTCGCAGCTGGCGCTGACTGGATTCACTTTGACGTGATGGACAACCATTATGTTCCCAATCTCACCTTTGGCCCCATGGTCTGCCAGGCGCTCAAGCCTCATGCCGTCACGCCTGAAGGCCAGCCTGTGCCCATCGATGTGCACCTGATGATCCAGCCCGTGGACGAGCTGGCGACCGCCTTTGCCAAGGCAGGCGCAGACTACATCAGCTTCCACCCTGATGCATCGCCCCACGTGCACCGCAGCATCCAGAACATCAAGTCGCACGGCGTCAAGGCCGGTCTGGTGTTCAACCCCGCCATGCCACTGGATGTGCTGGACTGGGTGATTGAAGATCTGGACCTGATTCTGCTCATGAGCGTGAACCCCGGCTTTGGCGGCCAGAGCTTCATCGACAGCACCCTGCGCAAGATCGAAGCCGTGCGCAAGCGCATCGATGCCTGCGGCAAGGACATTCGACTGGAAGTGGACGGCGGCATCAAGGAAGGCAACATCCGCGCTGTGGCCAATGCCGGTGCGGACACCTTTGTGGCGGGCAGTGCCATCTTTGGCAAGCCAGACTACAAGGCCGTGATTGACCAGATGCGTGCCAATCTGGCAGCCTGATTGCCGCGGCGCGGTGATCGCTGTTTTGCTCTCCAAGGCCTGCATCTGCAGGCCTTTTTTATAGTGTTTTTGGCTCTAGCGCCCGTCAGATAAGCGCTGGATGCTATAGATTTTGAGGGAATATATGTCGGTGTTGCTGAAAATTGGCGCTGCGACGCAAGCGGTGGAACTGGATGCGGCGATCGTGGACCTGGATGGCACCATGGTGGACACCATTGGCGACTTTGCCGAGGCTATCTCGCGCATGCTGGCTGACCTGGGTTTGCCGTCACTGCCTGCACAGGCCATTGAGCATATGGTGGGCAAGGGCACGGAGCACTTGCTGCGCAGCGTGCTGGCCCATGTGCTGCAGCAGGCCGGGCAGTCGCAGGATGCACTGGCCGAAGCCGTGCAGCAGCGTTTTGCGCAGGCGCTGCAGCGCTATGAGTTCCATTACCTGTCGATCAACGGGCAGTATTCCCGCGTCTATCCCGGGGTGCTGGAAGGACTGCAGGGGCTGAAACGCGCTGGGCTGCGTCTGGCCTGTGTGACCAACAAGCCCCTGTCTTTCACGCGCCCGCTGCTGGCGGCCAAGGGGCTGGATGGCCTGTTTGAGCAGGTGTTTGGTGGTGATTCGTTTGCCAGGAAAAAACCAGACCCGCTGCCGCTGCTCAAAACCTGTGAAGTGCTGGGCACAGCACCTGCGCGCACGCTGATGATTGGAGATTCCAGCAATGATGCGCAGGCAGCCCGCGCTGCGGGGTGTCCCGTGGTGCTGGTGACCTATGGCTACAACCATGGTCAGCCTGTGGAGCAGGTCGCTGCAGATGGGCATATTTCCAGCATCACGCAGCTTCTTGCGCAGTGATGGTGCCAAATTGGTGCAAAAACTCTGAAAACGCGTCCTTCTGTAGAAGGCGCGTTTTTTTATTACCATTGCAGGCTTTTGCTTATTCAAAATTTGTCTAAATGTCCGGGGGAGAAGCTCTTCACCCGCGGCACAGTCACTGGGAGGATTAGACGCCATGCAAGGTTTGCATCTGACGGCAGATTTGTACCAATGCGCTTGTGATTCACAGTTGATGCTGGATGCAGATGCGATAGCCGCACTGTGCCGCAATCAGACGGAGCTTTCGGGCCTGACCCTGGTCGATGAACGCTGGGTGAAGTTTCCGGACTGGCAAGGGCAGCCAGGCGGCGTGACAGGCACCATCTTGCTGGCAGAGTCTCACCTGGCCATTCACACCTGGCCAGAAACTGGCAATGTGACGATTGATGTCTATGTCTGCAACTTCTCGGCAGACAACTCTCCCAAGGCGCAGGCATTGATGGAAGGCGTAGTGCAAGCCTTGCAGCCCAAGCATGCCGTGCGTCAGCAGCTGTGGCGCGGTGATATCGCCACCGATGGCGTGGGTCAGTACCCCTGGGTGATGGAGCAGCTCACGCCTGACGCAGCCTTTGGCTTTCGAGCCAGCCATGTGCAGCGCCGCCAGACCGCCTTCCAGACGCTGGAGATGATGGAAACCGCCAGCTTTGGCCGTGTCATGCGCCTGGATGGCCACTTCATGACCAGTGAGC
This sequence comes from Comamonas kerstersii, assembly GCF_002056725.1. Lineage (NCBI taxonomy): Bacteria > Pseudomonadati > Pseudomonadota > Betaproteobacteria > Burkholderiales > Comamonadaceae > Comamonas > Comamonas kerstersii. The sequence goes on from NZ_CP020121.1 coordinate 1,464,385, forward strand.
GCGATGAATTTTTCTACCACGAGTGCATGGCGCACCCCGCAGCCATTGCCCATCCAGCGCCGAAGCAGGCACTGATCATTGGCGGCGGTGATGGTGGCATGGCTGAAGAGCTGCTCAAGCACAGCACCATGCAGCGCGTGGTGCTGGCCGAGCTGGATGAGGCGGTGATTGCAGCCAGCAAGGCGGAGCTGGAAAAAGTGCACCGCAATGTCTGGAACGATCCGCGCCTGCAGATCCGCATTGGCGATGGCATGGCCTTGATCGACCAGACCGAGGAGCGCTTTGACCTGCTGGTCATGGACCTGACCGACCCCGACACGCCTGCCAGCCCGCTCTATCAGACGCCAGCGCTGCAGCGCATGCAACGCGTGCTGACGCCCGATGGTGCCCTGGTGCTGCACCTGGGCAGCCCCATCTTCCACCCCGAGCAGGTACGCCAGCTCAGCCAGACGCTGCGCGGCCTGTTCAAGCATGTGTGCTGCTATGGCGTGTACGTGCCGCTGTACGGTGCGTACTGGGGCATGGCCGTGTGCTCGAATGCGCTGGATGTAAAGGCGCTCGATGCCGCCACCGTGCAACAGCGCCTGCAGGCACGTGGTGTGAAGGAGCTGCAGTACTACAACCCTGAAGTGCACGGCGCCCTGTTTGCGCTGCCCAACTACTACCGCGATCTGGTGGCCTGAGCACAGGACATGCACAGCGCAAAAAACAGCCCCGCATGGCGGGGCTGTTTGCATGGAAGCGTGTGACAACGCGGGGCTTATTCGATGCGCTGCTCGCCCAGCAAAGCCCGTTTCAGGCGGGCGTCAGCAGGCTTGGGGCCCAGCCAGATGCCGAGCATGGCCTGGTAGAACTCAGGCTCGGGGAATTCCGCAGGCTCGGGCTGGCCGTTGACGCTGAGCACCATGCCTTTGCCGGGTATCCAGTCCAGGGTGAACTGGTCGCCGGGCTTGAGCTCCTTGTGGCGGCTGAAGACCTCGCTCATGCGCAGCACACCGGGCACCAGCTTGGAGAACTGCTGCTTGTCCATGTTGTCCTGCATGCCGTGGGCAAACAGCTTGCCCAGCTCCGAGGCATTGATGGTGTGCAGCATGCGCACGGCCATGCGCTTGGGGCCTTGCAGCGGGGCAATTTCGTCCAGTGAAGTGACAGGCTGCTCCAGATACAGCGCGGCAGAGTAGACCTTGAAGATGGCCTTGGTACGAATGCCCGCACCGTTGCGCTGCAGGCTCTGGCCTGCCACTTCTACGGTCTTGGGGTGGGTGGCCAGGGCAGGCGAATCATCCGTCTGCGCCCAGCTGGGCAGTACCCAGCATGACAGGGCTGCAAACACGCTCACAAAACTCCAGCGAAGCAAGTCCCAGGCAGTGCGCATGGTGTCCTCCATGTAATGAGAAAACGCACGATCGTGCTTTTTGTGTATCTCATTGTGATGTGCAGGCCTGATGCGGACAACGGCAAAGCATGGATTCCACGGGAAAACCACTTTAGGGCTAACACTGAATTGGCGACGAGCGGCATCATCCACGTGCAGGTGCCGACATATGGGCATTCGCTCCTGCATGCGCTACACTCGTTCGCTATGTTCATTCACTACACGTTCATCACAGGTTGCGCGGACCGGGGAGCCTGGCCCTGGCGTAAGCCTGCAGCTATGACCGTCTGATTGCGCCCGCAAAGCATAGGGCGCGCCCATGTCCGCCACCGCCGCGGATGGTTTGAATGAATCGCAGCGCCTGCCTTACCAAAGACAACCTGCGCAGTGCGTTGCCCCCACTGGGAACCCTGCTCTGTGATTACAGAACTTGAATTCAAAAGCCTGGCCAGCCAAGGCTACAACCGCATTCCTCTGGTGACAGAGGCTTTTGCCGATCTGGAAACCCCGCTCTCGCTGTACCTGAAGCTGGCGCACGCCCAGGGCGATGGCAAATACAGCTTTTTGCTGGAATCCGTCGTGGGTGGCGAGCGCTTTGGCCGCTACAGCTTTATCGGTCTGCCCGCGCGCAGCTTCTTGCGTGCCAGCGGCTTTGGGGCTGCGGCCAAGACGGAAGTCGTGACCGACGGCACCGTGGTGGAAACCCACGTCGGCAATCCGCTGGACTTTATTGCGGACTACCAGAAGCGCTTCAAAGTGGCGCTGGTGCCGGGTCTGCCGCGTTTTTGTGGTGGTCTGGCCGGTTACTTTGGCTATGACGCGGTGCGCTATGTCGAGAAAAAGCTCGAAGCCACATGCCCGCCCGACACGCTGGGTACGCCCGACATCCTGCTGCTGCTGTGCGAAGAGCTGGCTGTCATCGACAACCTCTCGGGCAAGCTGTACTTCATCGTCTATGTGAACCCGGCTGAGCCCGAGGCCTACAGCAAAGGCAAAAAGCGCATGCGCCAGCTCAAGGAGCAGCTGCGCTATTCGGTCAGCGTGCCGCAGATCAAGGGCGGTGACAGCCACCCCGCCGAGCGCAGCTTTGCCAAGCAGGATTACCTCAAGGCCGTCGAGCACGCCAAGGAGCTGATTGCTGCCGGTGAATTCATGCAGGTGCAAGTCGGCCAGCGCATCCACAAGCGCTACACCGAGTCGCCGCTGAGCCTGTACCGTGCGCTGCGTTCGCTCAACCCCTCGCCCTATATGTACTTCTACAACTTTGGTGACTTCCAGGTCGTGGGCTCCAGCCCCGAGATTCTGGTGCGTCAGGAGCAGGTGGAAGAAGGGCAGAAGATCACCATTCGCCCGCTGGCAGGTACACGCCCACGTGGCTCTACGCCCGAGAAAGACAAGGCGACGGAGGCCGAGCTGATTGCCGACCCCAAGGAGCGCGCCGAGCACGTGATGCTGATTGACCTGGCGCGCAACGACATTGGCCGCATTGCCAAGACTGGCAGCGTGAAAGTGACCGAAGCCTTTGTGGTGGAGCGCTACAGCCACGTGATGCACATCGTGAGCAACGTCGAAGGCATTCTGCAGGACGGCATGAGCAGCATGGATGTGCTCAAGGCCACCTTTCCCGCAGGCACGCTCTCGGGTGCACCCAAAGTGCATGCCATGGAAATCATTGACCAGCTCGAACCCACCAAGCGCGGTATCTACGGCGGTGCAGTGGGCTACCTGAGCTTTGCCGGTCACATGGACATGGCGATTGCCATTCGCACCGGCGTGATCAAGGACGGCCATTTGTACGTACAGGCGGCTGCCGGTGTGGTGGCTGATTCCGTGCCTGAAATGGAATGGCGCGAAACCGAGCACAAGGCGCGTGCCTTGCTGCGCGCCGCAGAACTGGTAGAGGAGGGCCTGGAATGATGCGAGCTATCGACAAAGTCAAAGACTGCCAGAGCATGCAAGAGGTGCGTGCCGGTGTGAATGCGCTGGATGACATTCTGGTGCCTCTGCTGGTGGAGCGCAGCGGCTACATGACACAGGCCGCCAAGGTCAAAAACGACGAAAACCTGGTGCGTGATGAGACACGCATTCAGGCCATCATCGATCGCGTACGCCCCATGGCGGAAGCACAGGGCGGCAACCCAGAGCTGATTGAGCGCATCTATCGCGCGATGATGGAGTGCTATATCGATTACGAACGCCAGGAACTGGCACGCTTGCGTGCTGCAGGTCTGCAGTCCAAGAAGAGCGAAGGAGCACAGGCATGAAGCTCCTGATGATCGACAACTACGACAGCTTTACCTACAACATCGTCCAGTACTTTGGTGAGCTGGGGGCTGACGTGACCGTGGTGCGCAATGACGAAATCACGCTCGAAGAAGTGATTGCGCTGGTGGCTGAACAAGGCATGGAGCGCGTGGTGATCTCGCCCGGCCCCAGCTCCCCCAAAGAGGCCGGGATTTCAGTGGCTGCCATCCAGCACTTTGCGGGCAAGCTGCCGGTGCTGGGCGTGTGCCTGGGCCACCAGAGCATTGGTGCGGCCTTTGGGGGCGACATCATCCGCGCGGGCCAGCAAATGCACGGAAAGACCAGTGTCATCACCACCGACCAGCAAGGCGTGTTTGCGGACTTGCCCAAGCAGTTCACGGTGAACCGCTACCACTCGCTGGTGATTGATAAAAACACGCTGCCGGATTGCCTGGAAATTACCGCGACCAGCGAGGACGGCGAAATCCAGGGCGTGCGCCACAAGACGCTGGCCGTGGAGGGCGTGCAGTTCCACCCCGAAAGCATCTTGACCGAGCACGGCCACGCCATGCTCAAAAACTTCCTCGACCAGAAGTAAGCCCCAAGGCCGCACTGCTGCATGCAGGCGGCCTTTGTTTTTGATAGCTGCCAGAGCTGGTTTTTATTGGATTTGAAAGCAATAAATATCTAAAAGCCAGGTATTGCAAGCGCAAGCAGCTTCTAAAGAAATAGCAAAGGATGTGCCATGACCAAGATCACCCCCCAGGAAGCGCTGCAACGCACGATTGAACACCGTGAAATCTTCCACGACGAAATGCTGGAGCTGATGCGCATGATCATGCGCGGTGAGCTGTCGCCCTTGATGACGGCTTCCATCATCACCGGCCTGCGCGTGAAGAAGGAAACCATTGGCGAAATCACCGCAGCAGCAGAGGTGATGCGCGAGTTTTCCAACAAGGTGCAGGTGCATGACAAAACGCATCTGGTGGACATCGTCGGTACCGGCGGTGATGGTGCCAACACCTTCAACATCTCGACTTGCGCCACCTTTGTGATTGCGGCCGCAGGCGGCAAAGTCAGCAAGCATGGCGGGCGCAGCGTCAGCAGCAAATCCGGCAGCGCGGATGCTATGGAAGCGCTGGGTGTGAACATCAACCTCAGCCCTTCACGAATAGCGGATTGCATCCGTGATGTGGGCATCGGTTTTATGTTCGCGCCCAACCACCACCCTGCCATGAAGAACGTGGCCCCCGTGCGCAAGGAGCTGGGTGTGCGCACCATCTTCAACATCCTCGGCCCCCTGACCAATCCGGCGGGCGCCCCCAACATCCTCATGGGGGTGTTCCACGAAGATCTGGTCGGCATCCAGGTGCGAGCCCTGCAGCGCCTGGGCGCCGAGCATGCACTGGTGGTCTATGGCCGCGATGGGCTGGACGAAATCAGCCTGGGCGCAGGCACCCTGGTAGGTGAACTCAAGAACGGCGTGGTGCGTGAATATGAAATTCACCCCGAAGACTTTGGCCTGCGCATGGCAGGCACACGCGCGCTCAAGGTGGAAACGCCGGAAGACTCCAAAGCCATGCTCATGGGCGTGCTGCAGGGTGAGCAAGGCCCCGCGCGTGACATCGTCTGCCTGAACGCTGGTGCGGCCCTGTATGCGGCCAACGTGGCATCCAGCATTGAAGAGGGCCTGCAGCGTGCGCAGGCTGCGATTGACAGTGGCGCAGCGCTGAAGAAGCTGCACGCGTTGGTGACTTACAGCAGCCAGCTGTCCGCCTGAACGCCAGAGCGTCGACAATAGCCTGCATCGCCACGCCCCCGGCGCGGCCCCAGAACAGAAAGCACACCATGTCCGATATCCTGAAAAAAATCTGCGACGTCAAAGTCCAGGAAGTCGCCGCCGCCAAGCGCGCCATTGCGTTCGAGGAAATGCGCCGCGATGCCGAAAGCCGCGTCTCTACGCGTGACTTTGTCGGCGCCATCCGCGCAAAAATCGCCCAGGGCCAGGCCGGCGTGATTGCCGAAGTGAAAAAAGCCAGCCCCAGCAAGGGCGTGATCCGCCCAGACTTTGACCCCGTGGACATCGCCCAGAGCTACATGGTGGGCAACGGCAAGATCAGCGCGGCCTGCCTGTCGGTGCTCACGGACCGCCAGTTCTTTCAGGGCGAGCCAGATTTTCTGAAGCAGGCCCGCGCCAGCACGCTGCTGCCGGTGCTGCGCAAGGACTTCATGGTCGACCCCTACCAGATCTACGAATCGCGCGTGATGGGCGCGGACTGCGTGCTCCTGATTGCCGCCTGTCTGGACGATGCGCAGATGGCCGAGATGGAGCAGATTGCCCACAGCCTGGACATGGCCGTGCTGGTCGAGGTGCACGACGGCGAAGAGCTGCAGCGTGCGCTGAAATTGAAGACCCCGCTGGTGGGCATCAACAATCGCAATCTGCGCACGTTTGAAGTCGATATCCAGACGTCGATTGCGCTGAAAAAAGACGTGCCAGCCGATCGCCTGCTGGTCACTGAATCAGGCATTGCCACGAAGGACGATGTGAAGGCCATGCGCGATGCAGGCATTGATGCTTTCCTGGTGGGCGAGACATTCATGCGCGCCAAAGATCCTGGCGAGGCACTGGCCAAGCTGTTTGGCTAAACGCCTGGAGACCCCTCGCGCAACCCTGGATACGTCGTTGCGCAGCCTTGTCGTACGACTTGTACTGCCTGCGGCTGCACGCCTCGTCTCCAACGTCAACCTGCGGTTGACTGGGTAGCGTGAGCGGCTCTTAAGGTAGGCCCTGAGCCAGCGCGTTACGATCAAGGCAAGTGTGGAATGCTTTCATAAAAGAAGCATCTCGCGCTTGCCTTTATTTGTTTTCAGAGAGAAAGTGGCCTGAAATGACCGATTCATCAGCGCAAGCAGCTACGCAATTGATGAGCGCCAACCCCAGCGACTGGCCTGTTGCGCCGGGCTGGCAGGAACTGGTCGACAGTTTCTTTTTCTCGCCCCTGGGGCAGAAGGTGCTGGACTTTTTGCAGCAGCGGCTCGATGACGGGGCGGTGATCTTCCCGCCTCAGCCCCTGCGTGCGCTGGAGCTGACAGCGCCTGACGATGTGCGTGTGGTGATTCTGGGGCAAGACCCGTACCACGGCCGTGGGCAGGCCGAAGGGCTGGCGTTTTCTGTCGCCCCCGGTGTGCGCCTGCCGCCTTCGCTGCAGAACATCTTCAAGGAAATGCAGCGCGATCTGGGCGTGCCCTTTCCACCGTTTCCCAACCCCGGCGGCTCACTGGTGAAATGGGCGCAGAACGGCGTGCTGCTGCTCAACACCTGCCTGACGGTGGAAGAAGGCCAGGCCGCCAGCCACAGCAAAAAAGGCTGGGAAGTGCTGACCGACAGCATCATCCAGCATGTGGCCGAGCAGGGTCGCCCCACCGTATTCATGCTCTGGGGCAGCCATGCCCAGTCCAAGCGCGTGCTGATCCCGCAGGACCGCGGCCATCTGGTGCTGATGAGCAACCACCCCTCGCCGCTGTCGGCGCTGCGCCCGCCCGTGCCGTTTATGGGCAATGGCCACTTCGGGCAGGCCAAGGCGTTTCGGGAGCGGCACGGGTATTGAAAGCAAAAAGCGCCCGAAGGCGCTTGGTGTAGAGGCTTGCAGCGCAATTACGACTTAAAGCCCAGAGCGCGTCGTATCTGCTGCAGCTTGGCTGCTTGCTCAGGATCTTTGCTGGAGCTGCGCAGCGCATGGCGAACAAACACAAAGAACAGCAGCAGCATGCCAGCCCCTAAGGTGGCGGCAATGGCGATCAGAGCTTTCTTGGGTTTGATGGCGCGCTCTGGCACAGTGGGCTGTTCCGTCAAGTTTTCGAGGGTTAAGCCTTCTGCTTGGGCTTCCAAGGCAGCAATTGCTTGGAGTCGTGTGCTATTGGCTGCGAGCAGTTCACCGTAAAGGCGCGAAGTTGCCTCTGAGGCAGAGGCGCTACCGCTCAACAGTTTCGCAGTTTCAATCTCCAGTTTCTGACCTGCCTGCAGGCGCTCACGTTCTGCCTGAATTTGGGTTTGCAGACGCTCCATATCCTTGCCGCGCGGAATGGTCAAAGGCAAGACATTTTTCCAGATACTCTCATTGAGTAAACGTGCACTCTCAGGTGAATCACCTTGGGTTTTGAGCGTCACCAGCTGATCTTGCTTTCCCACGGAAACGGCTAGGAGTTTTTCCAGTTTTGCGATGCGTTGCTGTGTGCTGCTGTCTGGCTCGAATCCGATATCGTCCGCTGCTTTTTTGAGTACGTCGAAGGATTTGATGTAGCTGGCGAGCATTGCGCCCGAAACATTCAGACCAGGTTTTTGTGGGTTGAGAGTGGATTGGCTTTCATAGGTCTGAGGCAGCGTGAAAGCAATGCCCAGAGCGCAAATACCAACGAACAATGGTCCCAAGATGAGCAGTTTCAGGTTTTCTGCAATGACGACCAGCAAGTCGAGCAAATCGATTTCATCGTCTGTTTGTGCAGCTGAGGATTCCATTACAAATACATCACAAGTGAAAGATTGAAAACCTCGAATCTAGCACAGGCTTTACGTACAGCATGAGGCTCAGAGGCGCGCGGTGGAGGTCGTCAAAGCATCGCTGCAATTCAGTTGGCTCATTGAAGGCAACAAGTCCACATTAAAAATATTGAGAATGATTCTCATAAAATGCTTCATGTTGTGATCCTCCGTCGCGCAAGACGGTTTAGAAAGTTGAACATGAAAGCTGTGTGGAATCGTCGCCAGACACTGGCGGGTTTGATGTTGGCCGTGGCCCTGCCTTTTGCTGCTGCGCAGGCGGCAGAGACCATCAAGGTGCAGGACAACACGGGTGAAGTGGTTGTGCCGCTCAAGCCTAAGACTGTGCTGGTCTATGACTTTGGCGCGCTGGACATCATCAAGACCATTGGTGGTCAGGTGGCGGGCAATCCCACACAGGCGCTGCCACCCTCGCTCAAGGAATATGGAGATAGCAGCAAGTACGCCAACATCGGCACGCTGTTTGAGCCTGACTATGAAAAAGTCAAAGCACTCAAGCCCGATCTGATCATTGCGGGCAACCGTTCTCTGCCCAAGGTGGAAGAACTCAAGAAGTTTGCGCCCGTGCTCGATGTGACCATCGATAACCAGAACCAGATGGCGCATGTCTACCGCAATATTCGCTCCATTGCGGCCATCTACGGCGTGCCGGAAAAGGGTGAGCAAGAAATCAAGGAAATTGATGCGGCCATTGCGGATGTGAAGGTCAAAGCAGCCAATAAAGGTGGTGCACTGTTTTTGATGACCAATGGCGGCAAGCTCAGCGCCTATGGCCCAGGTTCGCGCTTTGACATGCTGTATTCGGTGTTTGGCGTGCAGCCCATCAAGGACAAGATTGAAGTGTCCAAGCATGGCCAGGCCGTGTCGTTTGAGTACCTGCTCAAGACCAATCCTGACTACCTGCTGGTGCTGGACCGCGACGCCGCCATCGGCAACGATGGCGCAGCTGCCAGGAAGCTGCTGGACAACAAGCTGGTGCACGCCACCAAAGCCTGGCGCAATGGGAATGTGGTGTATCTGAACGCGGCAGACTGGTACACCATGTCCAATTCGAGTCCTTCCGCACTCAAAGCCAATTTGAAACAGTTGTCGGATGCTTTCTCCAGATAAACACACACCCGCGGGGCGACAAGCCCTGGCGTGGACAGGGGCCCTTGTGGCCCTTTTTGCATTGGCGCTGTGGAGCCTGTCAGTGGGCGTGAGCGATGTGTCCTGGAACACCTTGTGGAGTGACAACGAAGACGACATGGTGGCCCAGGTGCTGATGTATTCGCGCGTGCCGCGTACGCTGGCCCTGATGCTGGCGGGCAGCGCCATGGCGGTGGCAGGTCTGCTGATGCAGATGCTGGCGCGCAACCATTTTGTGGAGCCATCGACCATGGGCACGGTGGAGTCCGCCACGCTGGGCATGCTGTTTTGCATGCTGGTGGCGCCTGATCTGCCGGTGTTTGCCAAGATGGGCGTCTCAGCGCTCACTGCCATGGCGGGTACGGCCTTGTTCATGGCCATCCTCTCGCGCATCCGCCTGCGTTCGGCCTGGATTGTGCCGCTGGTGGGCTTGATTCTGGCGGGGGTGATTGAGGCGGCGACCACGTTCTGGGCCTACCAGTACGACATGATCCAGTCGCTGCGCGCCTTCTCTAACGGCGACTTTTCCGTGGTGATTGAAGGCCGCTACGAGATGCTGTGGCTGTCGCTGGGCGTGACCGGACTGGCAGTGCTGGCGGCCGACCGTTTTACGGTGGCAGGGCTTGGCGAATCCTTTGCCACCAATCTGGGGCTGAACTACAAGGCGCTGGTGCTGCAGGGGCTGATCGTGGTCTCAGTGGTCACGGCCTGCGTGGTGGTGACCGTGGGCTCCATCCCGTTTGTGGGCCTGATCGTGCCCAACCTCGTGCGTCTGATGCTGGGTGACAACGTGCGCCGCAGCGTGTGGTGGGTGGCGATTGCCGGTGCAGCGCTGACCATGCTCTGCGACCTGTTTGGGCGCCTCATTATTGCGCCCTATGAGATTCCTGTCGGCACCGTCATGGGTGTCGTGGGCAGTGGTCTGTTCTTGGCGATTTTGTTGCGCCGTCGTATCAAGGGATAAGTCATGGCGCAAGATTTGTACGAACCGGCGACCAGGCCCGCATGGTGGTCGCAGTCCCACAACCGCCTGTGGACGCTGGTGTTGATGGCCGTGGTGGCCATCGCTGCCTTTATGACGCTGGGTGTGGATGCCGACTGGGCCTTTGTGCTGGAGCACCGTGGCACCAAGGTCATCACCATGATGGTGGTGGCCTGCGCTTTGGGCATGTCTACGGTGGTGTTCCAGACGGTGACGCACAACACCATTCTGACGCCTGCGGTGATGGGGCTCGATGCCCTGTATCTGTTCCTGCAGGCCGTGCTGGTACTGGTGCTGGGATCGGTCGGCGTGGTCGGTCTGGGCGTGATCCCGAAGTTTGGGCTGGAGATTGTGCTGATGGTTGTGCTCAGCGTGGCGCTGATGCGCTGGCTGTTCACGGGCCATGCGTCCAGCCTGCACCTGATGCTGCTGGTGGGCATGGTCATGGGCATTCTGTTTCGCAGCATGACCAGCTTTGCCATGCGCATGATCGACCCCAATGAGTTCGCCACGCTGCAAGACCGTATGTTTGCGAACTTCAACACCATCCACACGCAGCTGCTGTGGCCTTCGCTGGTGCTGCTGGCCTTCGGCGTGGCGTATTTTTGGCACAAGCGCCATGTGCTGGACGTGCTGGCGCTGGGGCGTGACGCGGCGGTGAATCTGGGCGTGGACTACCAGCCGCAGGTCTTGCGCCTGTTGGTGGTGATGTGTGCCATGGTGGCGATTTCCACCGCGCTGGTCGGCCCTGTGACTTTCTTTGGCCTGCTGGTCGCCAACATGGCCTACCAGTGGATGGGCACGCGCCGCCACCAGTGGGTGCTGCCAGCGGCGGTGCTCTGGGGCTGCATCTTGCTGCTGGGCGGCCAGGTGATTCTGGAACGCGTGCTGGGCTTTAACTCCGCGCTGTCGGTGGTGGTGGAATTTGTGGGCGGTCTGGTGTTTATCTGGCTGCTGCTGCGCAAGGGCAAACAATGATTGAGACACATAAGGTCGCGAAGACCCACGGCAGCACCACGGTACTGCATGGGGTGAGTGTGCAGATTCCGGTGGGGCAGTTCACGGCCATCATCGGCCCCAACGGAGCGGGCAAGAGCACGCTGCTGTCCATGGTCAGCCGCCTGGATGCCATCACGTCTGGCTCGGCCCATGTGGCGGGGCTGGATGTGACCAAAACCGCCAGCGATGCGCTGGCCAAGGTGATGGCCATTTTGCGGCAGGACAACCAGTCCACCCTGCGCCTGACGGTGCGTGATCTGGTGGGCTTTGGCCGCTTTCCACACAGCAAGGGCCGCATGACGGCTGAGGACGTTCAGCACGTGAATCAGGCGCTGGAGTTCCTGCAGCTCACGCCGCTGGCGGATCGCTATCTGGATGAACTCTCAGGCGGTCAGCGCCAGCGTGCCTACATCGCCATGGTGCTGTGCCAGGACACGCCCTACATCCTGCTGGACGAGCCGCTGAACAACCTCGACATGGCCCATGCCGTGAGCATGATGAAGCTGCTGCGCCGCCTCGTGAATGAGCGCCGGAAAACCGTGGTGGTGGTGCTGCACGACATCAACTTTGCCAGCTGCTACGCCGACCACATCATCGCCATGAAAAACGGCCATGTGGCGCACGAAGGCGCACCGTTGCAGGTGGTGACGGATGAGGTCTTGAGTGCGCTGTATGAGATTCCCGTCAGCGTGCATGAGATCAAAGGCCAGCGCCTGTGCCACTACTTTGCGTAGCGTTTAGCGCGCACCAAGATCGATAAAAACATAGCTTGTAGCGTTGGTAGAACCTCGACTTCAAGCAACTTTCCCCGCGAATCCTTGGTCTTAACAGCGTAAGTAGCTATGTTTTTGAAGAAAAAATTAAGTGCCGCCATAGCGGCTTGGATGGTGGGTAGTTGGGCAGCGCAGGCTGAGCCCCTGGTGGTGAGCGATCAGCAAGTGGTGCAGTCACAGCTGCAAGGCATGGCGCAGCAAGTGCAGTTGCAGGTGCCTGCAGGCGCTGTCGTGCAGCTGCGCTTTGCGGGCGCGGGCCTGCATCTGGATTTGCGCGATGCGCAAGGCCAGCACATTCGCCGCTTGGCCGAAGACGGGCGTGGCGTGCAAACGGCCATGTGGCGTTCGCTGGGCGCGCAGCAAGAACAGCTGTGGGTGGTGCCCGCTGAAAAGAATCTTGCAGCCGCGCCGTTCTCATTGCAGGTGCTGAACACTTGGCAGGTACAGGGCGAAGAGCAGCCAAAGCCTGAAGACACGCCCATGGGGCCACGGCTGAAAAAATTGCAACAGGCGCTAGCCCAAGGCCATAGCACCGATGCGTTCTGGCAGCAGGTGCAGCAGCAAGGCACGCCGCTGGTGGAGCCTTGGGAGGGCGGCCAGCTGCTCGTTACCTTCTTGTGGCGCGACCAAGGCAACCACAATGTGCGGCTGTTTGGCAGCCCCAGCGGTGACCACAACCCGCTGCGCAAGCTGGGTGGCAGTGATGTGTGGTGGACCAGCGTGGTCATGGATCCACGCGCGCGGTTGAGCTATGCCTTGGCGCCCGATGTGCCCAAGGTGGCGAATGCCGCCCAGCAGCGCCGCATGATTTTGGCCACGCTGCAGCGTGATCCACTCAATCCGCATACCTTCCCAGCGCAGTTGGCCACGCAAGCGGTCGATAGGTTCCAAGGCCGCTCGGTGTTGCAATTGCCGCAAGCGCCCAAGCAGCCGTGGGTCCAAGCGCGCAGCGATGTGCCGCAGGGCACGCTCACGCGCCATGTGGTGCACAGCCAGATTTTGGGTAATGACCGCGATGTCTGGACCTATGTGCCTGCAGGCGCCGAGCCACAGAATCTGCTGGTGCTGTTTGACGCGCATGCCTTTGTGCACGATGTGCCCACGCCGCGCATTTTGGACAATTTGATGGCCGATGGTTTATTGCCAAACACGGCAGCGGTCATCGTGGGCAATGCCAGCCCCGAAGCGCGTGGGCAAGAGTTGCCGCCCAATCCCAAGTTTGCGCAGTTCATGGCTGAGGAGCTCATGCCTTGGGTGCGCGAGCAGGGCTTGGCGCAAATGGCGCGCCACACGGTGGTGGCAGGCAGTAGCTATGGCGGCTTGGTTTCGAGCTATCTGGGCCTGATGCACCCAGAGCTATTTGGCAATGTGCTGAGCATGTCGGGCTCGTACTGGTGGGCGCCGCAAGGCGAGCCAGCGGGCTGGATGCAGCGTGCCTGGCAGACACTGCCGTCGCCCATGCCCCATGTGCGCTTTTACATCGACGCAGGCACGTTCGAAAAAGGTCGTGGCGGCCGCGAAGGGATTTTGGAAACCTCGCGCGCGCTGGGCGACATCCTGCGCGAACGCGGTCTGCAAGTGACGCAGCGTGAATGGGTATCCGGCCACGACTATGTGCAGTGGCAAGCATCGCTGGGCTGTGGATTGGTGGCGTTATTGGCTCCGCAGAAGATGGCCGATGCACGCATGCAAGTCTGCAATGGGGTTCAGAAATAAGAGCTTGTTGCGCTGACAGATAAAAGATTTCAGATAGAAAAGTATCTGAAATCCTTTTTAATACAGCGTAGGCAGCTACTTTTATTGAATGCGATCGGTGGCAGGCGCTGGTAGCGGGCTGTGTGCGCGTACATAGGCTTCCAGCGCGTCGATATCGAGCGGGCCTTGCGTGCGATCAGTGCCTTGGCTGAAGACGCTGTAGCGATCTCCACTATCGGCCAAAAAGCTGCTCACCACCACGCGGTAGTTGGCCTGCATATCCAGCGGCTGGCCGCGCAGCGTGAGGTCTTCGACTTGCTCGTTCACGGGGGCATGGGCGTCATGGCGCCAGCGCAAGTCTGCATTGGGAGAGAGCACACGGCGGCGGCCAGAACTGGACAGCGGTACGGCGTAGGTGTCTTCCAGCAGTTCCTTGATCTGTGCGCCGGTCAGCGTCATGCCAATCAAGGCATTGCCAAAGGGCTGGATGGCGTAGAGCTGGTCAAAGCGGACATGGCCATCGGCATCAGGCTGCAGCGCTGCGCGAATGCCGCCGCTGTGCATGAATGAAATATCCGCGCCGCCCAGCTTAGGGTCTTGCATGGCCCAGACCTGTGCGTCCGATATCAGGTTGCCCAATGCAATTTCACCGGACTCTACCGGCAGATTGGACAGCGGCATATTGCCCGGCGAGATGATGCGACCCACCACTTTTTGCGCTTCGTGCGCAATCACGCTGCGGTAGCGCTCCACAATGCTTTGCACCTCAGGATGCGCGTGCGTGTGCTCAACCACGAAGGGCGAAGGTGTTGTCGCTGCTTGTGCGTTGGCAGGTATGGCCAGGGTGCGAGCACTGCGGCTGTGCAGCTGGCGCAGCTGCGGGTCCCAGCGCAGTTGAATGTCCGTCAGCTGCGTGCCATGCAGGCCTGCACTGGTGAGCAGAAATGGGTGCTGTGGATTGACCGTGGCGTAGTCGCACACATAGGTCTGGTGCGTGTGGCCGGACACCACCACGCTGATGCGAGGGTCCAGTTTTTCCAGAATCGGCACGATGGAGCCACTCAGGCCCTCGCAGCCTTGCTCAAATGGTGAGACATCGGTTTGGCCACCTTCGTGCAGCAGCACGGTGATGATGTCAGCACCCTGCGCCAGCAGCTGGGGCACCAAAGCATTGGCGGTCTGCACTTCATCGTCAAAACGCAGACCCTGGATGGCGGGCGCCATCACCAGCTTGGGCGTGTCTTTGAGCGTCATGCCAATAAAGCCCACCGTCACTTGCTGGCCGTTGTGCTCAAAGGTTTTCAGGCCGGTAGCTGGCAGCAGGTTGCGGCCATCCTGGCTGAACACATTGGCGGCCAGCATGGGGAACTGCGCACCCGCAAAGCTGGGGTTGACTTGGCAAGGTGTGCGCTGGGTATAGGTCTCGCAGCCGCCTTGTGCCAGGCGCAGCAGCTCTTGCCAACCGCGGTCAAACTCATGGTTGCCAACGGCTGCAAAGTCCACTTGCATGGCATTGGCAGCTTCAATCGTGGGTTCGTCCAGAAAGAAGGACGACAGCAGCGGCGAAGAACCCACCATATCCCCCGCGCTTACCACGGCATGATGCGGGTAGCGCTGGCGCAACTGCTGCACCGTGCCTGCCAGCCATGGCATGCCACCCAGCGCGATCTTTTGCGTGCTGCCTGCGTGCGTAGGCACATCCGCTTGTACGCCGGGCGCATCCAAGTGGCCATGCAAGTCATTGAATGCCAGCAAGTGGATGTCGATGAGCTGTGCATTGGAAGCGTCTGGCGCGTGATGGTGACCACCGCCGCAACTGGCCAGCAACCATGCAGAGATTACGCACAGGCTGGTGCGTGCCACAGAGAGCGAAGAGGAAAGCATGGCGCATTGTGATCAACGCAGGAGCACTTGCGCAATCACCAAAAAAGGGAGCACGCAAGTGCTCCCTGTGTGTGCCATGCAGCCCAGCGCTTAGCGGCGGCGCTCCAGAATCATGGAGTCGCCATAGCTGAAGAAGCGGTACTCATTCTGGATGGCGTGCTGGTAGGTGTCCATGATGTGCTTGTAGCCCGCAAAGGCGCTCACCAGCATCATCAGCGTGCTCTTGGGCAAGTGGAAGTTGGTGATCAGGCAGTCCACCACGCGGAACTCAAAACCGGGGGTGATGAAGATGTTGGTGTCGCCCGAAATCTGCCCTGTGCGTGCCCAGGATTCCAGTGTGCGCACGCTGGTCGTACCCACGGCAATGATGCGGCCACGGCGCTGGCGGCAGCGCTCCAAGGCTGCCAGCGTTTCCAGCGGAATGTTGTACCACTCGCTGTGCATCTGGTGCTCGGCAATGTTCTCTACCTTCACGGGCTGGAAGGTGCCAGCACCCACGTGCAGGGTCACGGCCGCCGTTTCCACGCCTTTTTCTTTCAGCGCAGCCAACACTTTTTCGTCAAAGTGCAGCGCTGCAGTGGGTGCAGCTACGGCGCCTGGGTGGCTGGCGAACACGGTCTGGTAGCGCTCGGAATCTTCTTCCTCGTCCGGGTCTTCTTCGGCGTTCTGGTTGCGCTCGATATAGGGTGGCAGTGGCAGGTGGCCAAACTGGTCCATCAGCTCCCAGGGCGACTCGTTGTTGGCGCCCTGCAGCGCAAAGCGGAACAGCGGACCGCTTTCATCGGGCCAGCGGCCCAGCAGTACAGCGTCAAAGCCGCCGTTTTTCACGCCGCCGCACAGATGAATGCGTGCACCGGGCAAGGGCTTTTTGCTGACCTTCATGTGGGCCACGACTTCATTGCCCTGCAGCACGCGCTCGATCAGCAGTTCCAGCTTGCCGCCGCTGGCTTTCTCGCCAAAGATACGGGCCTTGACCACCTTGGTGTCGTTGAAGATGAGCAGGTCGCCTTCATGCAGCAGATCGGGCAGATCCTTGAAGACGCGGTCCACCAGTTCCGGGGCGCGCGCGTCGAGCAGACGCGAGGCACTGCGTTCAGCAGCAGGGTGTTGGGCAATCAGGTGCTCGGGGAGCACAAAGTCAAAATCGCTGAGGGTATGAGGAGCGCGGTGGCTAGAAGACATGAGAGTTCTTGAGGGCCTGACAAGCCCGTCCCAAGGAAAAATCAAAGCGCGCATTCTCGCAAATCTGCGCCGTGGTGATGGCGTCATGGTCTGCAATATCCATGCGCAGCCAATGCCTGCACGCAGGGCCCATGTTCTGTGCATATGGCCTATGGAAGCACGATGGGGCGTGTTAGCCTTTGGTGCTTACTTCTGTGCTTTGCCTACGCTTTCAGATTCATGCCTTCCTCTTCTTCTACGCCTGCCAAGAAAACGGCACCCAGCCCGGCGCAGCAGGCCATGCAAAAACTGGGGCTGGTGCGCGATATCGACCTCGTGCTGCACCTGCCCCTGCGTTACGAAGATGAAACCCGGATCACCCTGCTGCGCAATGCGCGCGATGGCGACACGGTGCAGATTGAAGCCACGGTCACCCACTGCGAAGTGCAGCTGCGCCCGCGCCGCATGCTCAAAGTCACGGTGGATGATGGCACAGGCACTTGCGTGCTGACCTTTTTCAGCTTCTACCCCTCGCAGCAAAAAAGCATGGCCGTGGGTACGACGCTGCGCATTCGCGGCGAGGTCAAAGGGGGCTTCTGGGGCAGACAGATGATGCACCCTGTGGTCAAGACCGCAGGGGGCGATCTGCCCCAGGCGCTCACGCCCGTCTACCCCGCTACGGCAGGCTTGCCGCAGGCCTATCTGCGGCGCGCCATTGCCAGCGCCATGCAGCGCGTGCAGCTGCCGGAGACCCTGCCGCCCGATGCACAGCCGCCGATTGAAAACTATTGGGGTGAAAATGGCCTCCAGCCCTTGATGGGACTGCGCGAGGCGCTTCAATTTCTGCACCACCCCACGCCCGATGTGGCACTGGCTACGCTGGAAGATCACACCCACCCCGCGTGGCAGCGCCTGAAGGCGGAAGAGCTGCTGGCCCAGCAGCTGTCGCAATACCAGGCACGGCAGGAGCGTGCCGCGCTCAAGGCCCCCGTGCTGCAGGTGCCCCAGCCCGCAGCGGGCACGCTGACACTGGTGGAGCAGTTTCTGCAGCAGCTGCCGTTTGGCCTGACGGGTGCGCAGCAGCGTGTGTGCCGCGAGATTGCGCAGGACCTGGCGCGTGCTATTCCCATGCACCGCCTGCTGCAGGGTGATGTGGGCTCGGGCAAAACCGTGGTGGCGGCCATGTCCGCCATGGTGTGTATTGCGGCCGGCTGGCAGTGTGCGCTGATGGCTCCCACGGAAATTCTGGCGGAGCAGCACTTTGCCAAGCTCGTGGGCTGGCTGGAGCCGCTGCTGGCGCCGATTGGCAAAAAGGTCGCCTGGCTGTCGGGCGCGCAGAAGAAAAAAGAACGCACGGCCATGCTGGAGCTGGTGGCCAGTGGCGAGGCTGCGCTGGTGGTCGGCACGCATGCCGTGATTCAGGAGCAGGTGCAGTTCCACAACCTGGCCTTGGCGGTGATTGACGAGCAGCACCGCTTTGGCGTGGCGCAGCGCCTGGCCTTGCGCCAGAAGCTCGCCCACCAGGGGCTGGAGCCGCACATGCTGATGATGAGTGCCACGCCCATTCCACGCACACTGGCCATGAGCTATTACGCGGACCTGGACGTCTCCGTGATCGACGAGCTGCCACCGGGGCGCACGCCCATCGTGACCAAGGTGATTTCCGACAGCCGCAAGGACGAAGTCATCGCCCGCATTGGCGCGCAGATCGCACAGGGGCGGCAGGTCTACTGGGTCTGCCCCTTGATTGAAGAGAGTGAGGCGCTGGACCTGTCCAATGCCACGGCCACACACGTGGAGCTGAGCGAGGCACTGCCTGGCGTCATGGTGGGCCTGCTGCACTCACGCATGCCGCAGGCTGAGAAGAAAGCGGTCATGGAACTATTCACGTCCGGAAAGATGGGCGTGCTGGTGTCCACCACGGTGATTGAGGTGGGGGTGGATGTGCCCAATGCCTCGCTGATGGTGATTGAGCATGCCGAGCGCTTTGGCCTGTCCCAGTTGCACCAGCTGCGCGGCCGTGTGGGGCGTGGCGCGGCAGCGTCGGCCTGCGTGCTGCTGTACTCCGTGGGGGACAACGGCAAGCTGTCTGAAACGGGCAAGGAACGCCTGCGTGCCATGGCCGAGACCAATGATGGCTTCGAGATTGCGCGGCGTGATCTGGAAATCCGTGGGCCGGGTGAATTTCTGGGCGCGCGCCAGTCGGGCGATGCGCTGCTGCGTTTTGCCGATCTGGACAAGGACGTGGCGCTGCTGGAGTGGGCACGCGAGCTGGCACCACGCATGCTCAGTCAGTACCCGCATCTGGCGCAGGCGCATATCCAGCGTTGGTTGGGCGCCAAATCTGAGTTCCTGAAGGCGTAGGACAAGACCAAAATTCGTCTGGATATTGGTTACAAAGCGCATGCATGCGCTGACATGAATGCACAATAGGTGATTGATTCTTCACCTCGATAGGCAATCTCAAAAGCTTATGACGCTTACAGAACTCAAATACATCGTGGCAGTTGCGCGCGAAAAGCACTTTGGACGCGCCGCAGACGCGTGCTACGTGTCACAGCCTACGCTGTCGGTGGCGATCAAGAAGCTGGAAGAGGAGCTGGACGTCAAGATTTTTGAGCGCAGCGCCGGTGAAGTTTCGGTGACCCCGCTGGGTGAAGCCATCGTGCGTCAGGCACAGAGCGTGCTGGAGCAGGCGGCAGAGATCAAGGAAATTGCCAAGCGTGGCAAAGACCCGCTGTCTGGCGCGCTGACGCTGGGCGTGATCTACACCATCGGCCCCTATCTGCTGCCTGAGCTGGTGCGCAACTCCATCAAGATGACGCCGCAGATGCCGCTGATGCTGCAGGAGAACTTCACCGTCAAGCTGCTGGAGATGCTGCGCACCGGTGAAATTGACTGTGCCATCGTGGCCGAGCCTTTTCCTGAAACCGGTCTGGCCATGGCGCCGCTGTATGACGAGCCTTTCATGGCTGCCGTGCCCAGCAACCACCCGCTGGCGCAGCAGGATGCCGTCACCACCACCGATCTGAAGAACGAGACCATGCTGCTGCTGGGCTCGGGCCACTGCTTTCGCGACCATGTGCTGGAAGTCTGCCCTGAGTTCGCACGCTACGCCAGCAATGCCGAAGGCATTCGCCGCACCTTTGAAGGCTCTTCGCTGGAGACCATCAAGCACATGGTGGCCGCCGGCATGGGCGTGACGCTGGTGCCCCGACTGTCTGTGCCCAAGGAAGCGCTGGAGTCACCACGCCGCCGTGCCACCGATGATCCACACATCCGCTATCTGCCCATTCATAACGAAGACGGGCACGAACCTCCATCGCGCCGTGTGGTGCTGGTGTGGCGACGCAGCTTTACGCGCTATGAGGCGATTGCAGCGCTGCGCAATGCCGTCTATGCCTGCGAACTGTCAGGCGCCAAGCTGCTGACCTGAGCAAGGGTTCGGCTCATTGCAAACTGTGAATGCCACCCCATGTACAGGGTTGAGCTACAGTAGAAAACATCTTCCATCTGACGCAGTGGCATGCTGCTGCGCCGGGCTACATGATTGAGGAGTACATCATGGCAAAAGAAACCAAGAAGCAAACCACCAAGGCTGTTGCAGCCCCTGAGGCCAAGGCCGCCAAGGGCATGCCCATCAAGATTGGCATCAGCACCAAGGACCGTGAAGAAATCGCCGGCGGCCTGTCGCGCCTGCTGGCTGATACCTACACCCTGTACCTGACCACGCACAACTTCCACTGGAATGTGACGGGGCCCATGTTCAACACGCTGCACACCATGTTCATGCAGCAGTACACCGAGCTGTGGAACGCTGTGGACCCCATCGCCGAGCGCATCCGCTCGCTGGGCCACTATGCACCAGGCTCCTACGCACAGTTTGGCAAGCTGACCAGCCTGCCTGATGTGCCTGTCACACCACCCAAGGCCAGCGAGATGATTCGCACCCTGGTCGAAGGCAACGAAGCTGTAGCCCGCACGGCACGCGAACTGTTCCCGCTGGCAGACAAGGCCAATGATGAGCCTACGGCTGACCTGCTGACACAGCGCCTGACCGTGCACGAGCAAAACGCATGGATGCTGCGCTCGCTGCTGGAAGAGTAAGCATGTGGTCGACACACTGCCACGCATGATGCAGTGGATTGACCAGGCAGCAGCACCGTTACTGGCGCTGCTGCTGATAGCCGCCGCTGGCGGCTTTTTTTTGCATGAACGCTGGCTCCTGCCAGTGCGGGACATGCACGCACAGCGCACGCTGCGTGCGGCGTATGGCTGGTGCGCGCTGGGCCTGCTGGCGGCACTGCCGCTGGCATGGATGGTCTGGAACATGGCGCAGGGAGGTGGCACAGCCTCCTGTGCGGGCTGTGTGGACTGGCTGTCCATCGATGGTCGCGTGGCCGCCTGGGTGCAGGCGCAGGAAGGTGCACCCTGGCTGGGTGCCGTCAAGCTGCTGACACAGCTTGGCCACATCGTCTGGATGGCTGCGCTGGGCGCCATGGCCAGCTTCTGGCTGTTGTGGCGCAGAGCATGGCTGCAAATGGGCGCATGGGTGGTTGGTGTGGCCGGTGTGGGGCTGTGCGTGCGTCTGATCAAGCACAGCGTGGGCCGCGAGCGCCCCGAAGTGCGCTGGGTGCTGGAGCAGGGCTACAGTTTCCCCAGCGGGCACAGCGCCGGTACGCTGGTGTGCTATGGCCTGCTGGCCTGGCTGTGGCTGAGCATGTCCCGCCATGCACCGCCCCGGGGCGTGGTGCCACTGACCGTGGCTGTGGTGCTGTCGGTCGGCATGAGCCGCGTGGTGCTGGGTGCCCACTATGTGAGTGATGTGCTGGCAGGCTGGCTGCTGGGGCTGGCATGGCTGTCGCTGGTGATTGCCGCCGCAGACATGGCGCGCCATGTGGCTGCGCATCGCCGCCAGGCTGGTTAGAGTATGGCGACTCCCCAATTTGTGAACCGAGGTGTATGACTTCTCCAAGCTCTCCTGAGGTGCAGCGCAGCAAGCTGTCGCTGTATCTGGATTTGATTCGCTTCAACCGCCCGGCTGGCTGGCTGGTGCTGATATGGCCTACCTTGGCGGCCCTGTGGATTGCGGCCGATGGCTTTCCGGGCTGGCACCTGCTGCTGGTGTTTGCGCTGGGCACGGTGCTGATGCGCAGTGCAGGCTGCACCATCAATGACATTGCCGACCGCGACTTTGACAAGCACGTCAAGCGCACCACGCAGCGCCCCATTACCAGCGGGCAGGTCAGCGTCAAGGAAGCGGCCATGGTGGGCCTGGTGCTCACGCTGGTGTCTTTCTTTCTGGTGCTTTCCACGCGCTGGGAGGCTGTGGCATGGTCTGTGCCAGCGGTGCTGTTCACGATTCTTTACCCGTTTACCAAGCGTTTTTTTGCCATGCCGCAGGCCTTTTTAGGCATTGCGTTCAACTTCGGCATACTGATTGCCTTTGCGGCGGTGGTGGGTACGGTGGGCACTACGGCCTGGGTGCTGTGGTTGGCCAATATGTGCCTGGTGCTGGCCTATGACACCGAATACGCCATGGTGGACCGCGATGACGACCTGAAAATCGGCATCAAGACCTCGGCCATTACGCTGGGGCGCTTTGATGTGCTGGGGGTCATGGGCTTTTTTGTGCTGTGCCTGGGGCTGACCATCTGGGCGGTGCTGCCCTATGGTCTGGGCTGGCCGTTCTGGCTGGGCATGGCTGTGGCCGCGGCGCAGGTGATCTGGCATTTCACGTTGATCCGAAACCGCTCACGCGAAGGCTGCTTTGTGGCGTTCAGCAAGAGCCACTACATCGGCATGGCCATTTTTTCGGGCGTGGCGCTGGGTTTTGCGCTGCGTTAAGCCTCGTCAGACCTTGTGAGGCCGTGCGGAGGGCATGTCATCTGCGCGCGGCTTGACTTAGATCCAGAAGCGTGTCGCTTTTTGTCACGAATGCGGCATTTTCTGGCAGTTGTGCAGGCATGCTGTATGCACACTGTTCAAGTTGTGGGGCTGCTAGCCCTTTCGCCGGATTGCAATCAAGGAACTTGCCATGGACCAAAACGTTGTCGTACTGAGCTTTGCCGAAGAAAGCCGCGCCTTTGAGGCGCTGTCACTCCTGAAGAATGCCGTGGGCCCGCAGCTGAAGCTGCACAACGCTGTGGTGGTGCAGCGCGATGCGCAGGGCATGCTGAACATTCGGGACCAGGCCTCGGATGGTGCTGTAGCCCGTGTGGCCCTGAACGGCACGCTGATTGGTGCTCTGGTGGGCATGCTGGCAGGCCCGCTGGGTATTTTGCTGGGCGGCGTGTATGGCGCGGTGTTTGGTGACGCCGTGGCGCTGGACCGTGCGGAAGACCGCGCCAGCGTGGTGGATCAGATTGGCACCGTGATTCCTCAGGGCAGCACAGCCCTGATTGCCCAGGTGGATGAAGCCGATGTGGCAGCGGTGGATGCCATTGCCAAACAGCTGGAAGCCACTTTGCTGCGCCGTCCGCTGGAGGCTGTGCAGGCGGAAGTGCGTGCACAAAAAGAAGCCCATGACATTGCGGCCCAGGCCGCCGTGCGTGCGCTGCGACTGCAGCATCTGGACAAGTGGGAGCACAAGGTGGAGGACTGGAAAAACGAGGTCAAGGCCTCTGCCGCACGCCTGAAAGCGCGCATTAGCAGCAAGTCGTAAAACGCAGCTGCCATACATGCAACAAGGGGCCCTCGTGGCCCCTTGGTTTTGGTGGTGCAGTGCGGCTTATTTGCCAAATTCTGCGGCCAGCTCCTTGGCTCGGGTCTCGGCCTTGCGCATGGCAGCGATAAAGTGCTCGGGAACCTGATTCGCCTGCATGTGGGTGAGGGCAGCATAGGTGGTGCCGCCCTTGCTGGTGACGCGCTCGCGCAGCACGGAGGCGGGCTCCTCCGAACGTGCAGCCAGTTCCGATGCGCCCTGAAAGGTCGCTACCGCCAGCTGGTAGGCCTGCTCGGCGCTCAGGCCCATGTCCACACCCGCCTGGGTCATGGCTTCCAGGAACAGAAAGACATAGGCGGGGCCGGAGCCAGACAGGGCTGTGACGGCATCCAGCTTGTCTTCCGCATCCACCCACACAAACTGACCGGTGGTGCCGATGACGCGCTCGATCAGCGCCTTGCCTTCGGCGTTCACTTCTGCGCGTGCAAACAGGCCCGTCATGCCCTTGCCCACCAGGGCTGGGGTGTTGGGCATGGCGCGCACGATGCGGCCCGTGCCCAGCCACAGGGCAATGCTGTCGGTGGTAATGCCAGCGGCCACGCTCAGGTGCAGGGCATTGGCGGTGTAGGCCGCTACGGGCGCTGCCGCGTCCTTG
Source organism: Comamonas kerstersii (assembly GCF_002056725.1). NCBI lineage: Bacteria > Pseudomonadati > Pseudomonadota > Betaproteobacteria > Burkholderiales > Comamonadaceae > Comamonas > Comamonas kerstersii. The sequence goes on from NZ_CP020121.1 coordinate 1,488,506, forward strand.
AAGGTCTGGGGCTTGACGGCCCAGACCACCAGATCCACGCCAGCCAGCGCATCGCTGGCAGCGGGCAGGGCGTCAATGCCGAACTTGGCCTTCAGCGCAGTGCGCGCGGCTTCAAAAGGTTCGACCACGGTGATCTGCGCCGCAGGCAGGCCGCGTGCAATCAGCCCGCCGATGATGGCGCTGGCCATATTGCCGCCGCCGATAAAGGCAATCCGTGTAGAAGATGTCTGGCTCATATCAGTGCTTTCTAAAAAACAAGAGCTGCCAGCGCTTGTATTGCTTGGTTTTCAAATACTTTTTGCTTTGAAAAGTCCATTGTGTCGGCGCTAGCAGCTCTTTTTTGTGTAGTGGTTGCAGGGCTTACTGGGCAGTGGTCTGGCGCACGGCGCGCTCCCAGCGTGCCATCAGCTCATCGGCGCGGGCCTTGTCCATGGTGGGTACAAAGCGGCGCTCGGCCTTCCACAGCTGCGAGAGTTCTTCCGTGCTCTGGTACACATCCGACGATAAACCCGCCAGATAGGCCGCGCCCAGGGCCGTGGTTTCCACGCAGGCGGGGCGCACCACGGGAATGCCCAGCAGATCGGCCTGGAACTGCATCAGCAAGTTGTTCACACAGGCCCCGCCGTCCACACGCAGCTCACTCACGGCTGCGCCGCCGTTGGCCACGGCATCGCGGCTCATGGCCAGCAGCAGGGCAGCGCTCTGGTAGGCAATGGATTCCAGCGCAGCGCGGGCAATGTGGGCCAGCGTAGTGCCGCGTGTCAGGCCCGTGATGGAGCCGCGTGCATCGGCATCCCAGTAGGGCGCGCCCAGGCCGGTAAAGGCGGGCACCAGCATGACGCCGCCGGAGTCGGGCACGCTTTCCGCCAGCTGCTGCACCTGGCCGCTGTGCTCAATGGCGCGCAGCCCGTCGCGCAGCCACTGCACGACGGCACCGCCCACAAACACGCTGCCTTCCAGCGCAAACTGGGGCGTGCCGCTGGGCTGGGCGGCACTGGTGGTCAGCAGGCCGTTGGCTGAGGTCTGGAACTGCTGGCCCGTGTGCATCAGCATGAAGCAGCCCGTGCCGTAGGTGTTCTTGGCCATGCCAGCTTCAAAGCAGGCCTGACCGAACAGCGCACTTTGCTGGTCGCCCGCTACGCCACCAATGTGGATGGCGCCACCCAGCACGTCTTCTGCCGTGTGGCCGTAGTCGGCAGCGGAGGGCAGCACTTCGGGCATCAGGCTGGCGGGGATGTCCAGCAGGGCCAGCAGGTCGGCATCCCACTGGTTGGTGTGCACGTTAAACAGCATGGTGCGGCTGGCGTTGGACACATCGGTCACATGGCGCTTGCCGCCGGTGAGCTGCCAGATCAGCCAGCTGTCCACCGTGCCAAAGGCCAGCTCGCCGCGCTCGGCCGCAGCGCGGGCGCCGGGGCTGTGGTCCAGCAGCCACTTGAGCTTGGTGCCGGAGAAGTAGGCATCAATGCGCAGGCCGGTCTTTTGCAGGATGGCGTCGCTGTGTCCGGCTTCGCGCAGCTGCTGGCAGGTGGGCTCGGCGCGACGGTCCTGCCAGACGATGCCGTGGTGAATCGGCGTGCCGGTGGCGCGGTTCCAGACAATGGTGGTTTCACGCTGGTTGGTAATGCCTACGGAGCGGATATCGCTGGCCTTCAGGCCAGCCTTGGTCAGCGCTTCACGGGCGGTGCTCAGCTGTGTGCGCCAGATCTCGCGCGGATCATGCTCCACCCAGCCGGGGCGGGGGTAGATCTGCGGGAGTTCCTGCTGTGCCGAGGCCACGATGCGGCCCTGTGCGTCAAACACAATGGAGCGGGAGCTGGAAGTGCCTTGGTCCAAGGCGAGCAAATAGGTGGTCATAAGCAGTAGGTGCAAGTCACAGGGGCAGCACAAAGCGCGCCGCTTGCGGCTGCTCCTGCCAGCCCTGCCGGGCATAAAAACCCCGGAGGTAGGAATCTCGGTCTCGATTGTTCACCAGCCAGATGCGGCTGCAGCCCTTCTCGCGTGCAGCAGCCACGGCCTGATCCAGCAGCTTGGCGCCCACCCCCATGCCGCGTGCCGATGCATGCACAAACAGCTCGCTCACATAGGCGTCCATGCGCTGCAGGATGGCCGTAGGCAGCCAGTGGGTGGCGCAGTAGCCGAGCACCTGGCCTTGTGCGTCCACAGCCAGCAGCTGCAGCTGGCGCTCACAAGGCTTCAGCAGCGGGGCGATGGCTGCGGCATGGTCTTCGGGGCAGCCAGTCTCAAAACTGGCAAACCAGCCAATGCTTTGCAGCAGCCGGGCCAGGGCGGGTGCATCCTCAGGCTGGGCTGTGCGGATGGTAAAGCTGCTCATTGCGCCACCACGCACTGCACTTCGGCATCTTCCAGCAGCCGGTCAAAAGGCTTGGGCGGCGGAGCATCGGTAAACAACCGGTCAATCTGGCTCAGGCTGGCGAGTTCCACCATGGCCTGGCGGTGGAATTTGCTGTGGTCGGCAGCCAGCCACACTTCGCGCGACTGCTCGATGATGGTCTGGGCCACTTTCACCTCGCGCAGGTCGTAGTCGCGCAGCGTGCCGTCGGCTTCAATGGCAGAAATGCCAATCAGGGCAATGTCCACCTTGAACTGGCGCATGAAGTCCACGGCCGTCTCGCCGATGATGCCGCGGTCACGTGTGCGCACCACACCGCCAGCGACGATGACTTCACACTCGGCATTGCTGCTCAGAATGGCTGCCACGTTCAGGTTGTTGGTAATCACGCGCAGGCCGCGGTGGTGCAGCAGGGCTTTGGCAATGGCTTCGGTGGTGGTGCCGATGTTCAGAATCAGTGAACAGCCATTGGGTACCGCCTGAGCCACGGCCTTGGCAATGCGTGCCTTGCCTTCGGCATTGAGCGTTTCACGGCGCGTGTGCGCGAGATTTTCTACCGTGGCACTGGGCACGCGCACACCACCGTGAAAGCGCACCAGCAGGCCCGAGGCCGCGAGCTTTTGCACGTCACGGCGCACGGTCTGCAGCGTCACGCCCAGCGTTTCCGCCAGTTGTTCCACCGTGGCAGATTGTTGGTTACGGACTTCTTCCAGCAGCCGCAGCTGGCGGGGATTGTTATTGCTGATCACGGTAGAACAAAGATGAACGAAAAAGCGACGTTGCGATCGTAAAACCGAACATGAAACGCCGGAAATCGAAAAAAACCAATCACAAACGAACAGAAAGCATGACAATATGGCATGAATGCACAGTATCGGTGTGTGGCTGACGCTGGTACGGCCTTTTTTTGATTACCCTTCAGCCCCTTTGCCCAGTTTTGTAGCGCCATGACGATTGCTTCTACGCCCCTGACCACTGACCGTGCCGAGCTGCTGGCACGCTTGGCTCAGCCAGAAACCTACGATTTGCTGATTATTGGCGGCGGTGCCACCGGTCTGGGTACTGCAGTAGATGCCGTGGCGCGAGGCTTCAAGGTCTGTCTGCTGGAGTCGCACGACTTTGCCAAGGGTACATCCTCGCGTGCCACCAAACTGGTGCATGGCGGCGTGCGCTATCTGGCACAGGGCAATATCTCGCTGGTGCGCGAAGCGCTGCACGAGCGCACCACGCTGCTGAACAATGCGCCCCACCTGGCGCAACCTCTGCCATTCGTTATGCCCTCGTACAGGCTGCTGGACACGCCCTTCTACGGCGCCGGTCTGAAGATGTATGACGCGCTGGCAGGCAAGGATGGGTTGGGACGCACCGAATTTCTGAGCAAGGACAAGACCCTGCGCCTGCTGCCCACCGTGCGTACCGACCACCTCAAGGGTGGCGTGAAGTACTGGGACGGTCAGTTCGACGATGCACGCCTGGCGCTGGCGCTGGCCCGTACGGCCGCCGCCAAGGGCGCTCTGCTGGTGAACTACTGCCCCGCCAAGGAGTTGCTGCACACGGATGGCAAGGTGTCGGGCGTGGTCTGTGAAGACGCAGAAACCGGCACTCGCTACGAAGTGCATGCCAAGTGTGTGGTCAACGCAACAGGCCCCTGGGTGGACCTGTTCCGTCAGCAGGACGCCGAAATGCTGGGCAAGCCCGTCAAGCCCATGGTCGCGCCCAGCCAGGGCGTGCACGTGGTGGTGGACCGCGAATTCCTGCCGACCGACCACGCCCTGCTGGTGCCCAAGACCGCCGATGGCCGCGTGCTGTTTGCCGTGCCATGGCTGGGCAAGGTCATTCTGGGCACGACCGACACCCCCCGCCACGACCTGGCGCGTGAGCCCGAAGCCTTCGAGCAGGAAATCGAATTCATCCTCAAGGAAGCAGGTAACTACCTGTGCCGCCGTCCGACCCGCGCCGATGTGCGCAGCATCTGGGTGGGTATGCGTCCGCTGGTCAAGCCACAGGACGATGATGGCGAGAACACCAAGAAGATCAGCCGCGAGCACACGGTGATGACCAGCAAGTCCGGCCTCGTCACCGTGACCGGCGGCAAGTGGACCACCTACCGCGCCATGGCCGAAGACGTGCTCAAGGAATGCTTTGAGCAAAAGCTCCTGCCCGCACGTGCCGGTGGCGTTACCGTCAAGATGCCGCTGGTGGGTGCACCCCAGCCAGCGCAGGTCAAGCACCGCATGAATGCGGCCCAGGGTGAGCACATCTACGGCACAGAGGCCGAAGCCGTGCGCGTACTCAAGGGTGCAGACCAGTGGCTGGTCGATGGTCTGTCAGAGGCCATGGTCCGCTTTGCGGCGCGCTACGAATACGCCCGCACCGTGGAAGACGTGCTGGCCCGCCGCTGCCGCCTGCTGTTCCTCGATGCGCGCCAGGCCGCTGCCGTAGCGCCGCGCGTGGCCGACATTCTGGCTCAGGAGCTGCCCGGTGCTGATGTCAAGCTGGCGGACTTTTTGGCCCTGGCACAACAATACACCCTGTCGCCCAAGAAGTAATTTGGGCACGGAAGTTGCATGATGAAGCGCTGGATAGCTCCTGAAAAAGAAGCTGCCAGCGCTTTATTTTTGTGGATTTCAGATAAAAACTTATTTGAAATCAATATCTAGCAAGCGCTATTAGCTATCCTTTTCGTAAGCACTTAAGACGGAATGGCATTCCCTGTGGATGCTGCGGTTTTCATGGTCTAAGCGGTTGACATGCAAGGAATTTCTTGCGACAATTGCCTGCTTCACGTATTAAAGCGTGAAAGTTTCTGCCCAGCGGGAAGCCTTTCGGAATGGTCCGGGAGGTGGACGACGGGCCCAAGACTGACCGGCTGTCTTAAGTCAGCCCTTGAGAAGTTCTCTGGGGCTGTCCGGGTCTGCTGGAGCAAGTTGGGAATATTGAAATGATCCAAACAGAATCTCGTTTAGAGGTTGCCGACAACACGGGCGCGAAGTCTGTTCAGTGCATTAAGGTACTGGGCGGTTCTCATCGTCGCTACGCGAGCGTTGGTGACATCATCAAAGTGAGCATCAAAGAGGCGGCCCCCCGTGGTCGCGTCAAGAAGGGCGATGTTTACAGTGCTGTGGTGGTTCGCACTGCCAAGGGTATCCGTCGTGCAGACGGCTCCCTGGTGAAGTTCGACACCAACGCCGCTGTGCTGCTCAACGCCAAGCTCGAGCCTATCGGCACACGTATTTTTGGCCCTGTGACACGTGAACTGCGTACTGAAAAGTTCATGAAGATCGTGTCCCTGGCACCTGAAGTTATCTAAAGGAAGCGCAATGAACAAGATTCGCAAGGGCGACGAAGTCATCGTGCTGACTGGCCGTGACAAGGGTAAGCGTGGCATCGTTACTGCGCGTAAGGATGACTCCCACCTGGTGATCGAAGGTATCAACCTGGTGAAGAAGCACGTGAAGCCAAACCCCATGAAGGGCACCACTGGCGGCATCGTGGAAAAGGCTATGCCTATCCACCAATCCAACGTGGCTATCTTCAACGCAGCGACAGGCAAGGCCGATCGCGTGGGCATCAAGGTGAACGCCGACGGCACACGTGTTCGCGTGTTCAAGTCCAATGGCGCTGAAATCAAGGCCGCCTAAGGAGTAACACATGGCACGACTGCAAAAACTCTATCGCGAAAAGATCGCGGCTGAACTGAAAGAAAAGTTCGGCTACCAATCCGTCATGGAAGTGCCCCGTCTGACCAAGATCACCCTGAACATGGGTGTGGGTGAGGCAGTGGCCGACAAGAAGGTGTTGGACAACGCTGTGGCTGACCTGACCAAGATTGCTGGTCAAAAGCCCGTGGTGACCAAGGCCAAGAAGGCTATCGCTGGTTTCAAGATCCGCGAAGGCCAGGCTATCGGCTGCATGGTGACCCTGCGCGGTGTTCGCATGTACGAATTCCTGGACCGCTTCGTGACGATCGCTCTGCCTCGCGTGCGTGACTTCCGTGGTATCTCTGGTCGTTCGTTCGACGGTCGCGGCAACTACAACGTTGGCGTAAAAGAACAGATCATCTTCCCCGAAATCGAATACGACAAGGTGGATGCTCTGCGTGGTCTGAATATCAGCATCACAACGACCGCCAAGACTGACGACGAGTGCAAGGCACTGCTCGCAGCGTTCAAATTCCCCTTCAAGAACTGAGGTGGCGCATGGCTAAGAAAGCTTTGATCGAGCGCGAACTGAAGCGCGAAAAGCTGGCAGCTAAGTACGCTGCCAAGTACGCAGAACTGAAGGCAATCGCCGGCGACGCAAAGCGCACCGACGAAGAACGTGATGCAGCCCGTCTGGGTCTGCAGAAGTTGCCTCGCAACGCCAACCCTACTCGCCAACGTAACCGTTGCGAAATCACTGGTCGTCCACGTGGCACATTCCGTCAATTCGGTCTGGGCCGCGCCAAGATCCGTGAACTGGCCTTTGCTGGTGACATCCCCGGTGTGACCAAGGCTAGCTGGTAAGCAAGCAGGAGAGATACAAGATGAGCATGAGTGATCCTATCGCCGACTTGCTGACCCGTATTCGCAACGCCCAACTGGTGTCCAAGGCCACCGTGTCGGCTCCTTCCTCTAAGGTGAAGGTTGCCATCGCACAAGTGCTGAAGGACGAGGGCTATATCGACGGTTTTGAAGTCAAAACCGAAGGCGGCAAATCTGAACTCGTTATTACCCTGAAGTACTACGCCGGTCGCGGCGTGATCGAGCGCATCGAGCGTGTAAGCCGTCCTGGCCTGCGCGTGTACAAGGGCTGTAACGCAATTCCTCAAGTCCAAAACGGCTTGGGTGTGGCCATTGTTACTACACCTAAGGGTGTGATGACCGATCGCAAGGCGCGTGCTACCGGTGTTGGTGGCGAAGTGCTGTGCTATGTGGCCTAACGGACATTGAAGGAGAAATACTGAAATGTCTCGCGTAGCTAAAGCAAATGTGACCATCCCCGCTGGCGTGGATGTGTCTATCACTGCTGACTCCATCAAGGTCAAGGGCAAGGGCGGCGAACTGTCCCAAGCTCTGAACGCCCTGGTGACCATCAGCAACAACGAAGGCAAGCTGTCGTTTGCCCCCGCTAACGATTCCCGTGAAGCTGACGCTCTGGCCGGTACTTTCCGCCAGCTGGTCAACAACATGGTGAAGGGCGTGACCGAAGGCTTCGAAAAGAAGCTGAGCCTGATCGGCGTTGGTTACAAGGCCGCTGTGCAGGGCAGCAAGCTGAACCTGAATGTGGGCTTCTCGCACCCCGTGCACTTTGAAGCTCCTCAGGGCATCACCATCACTACCCCCACGCCTACTGAAGTCGTGATCAAGGGTGCTGACCGCCAAGTGGTGGGTCAGCTGGCCGCTGAGATCCGTGCCGTTCGTCCCCCAGAGCCCTACAAGGGTAAGGGCATCCGTTACTCGGATGAGAAGGTCGTGATCAAAGAGACCAAGAAGAAGTAAGGAGCTGCAATATGTTGACCAAGAAAGAGCAGCGTCTGCGTCGTGCACGCCAAACACGTATCCGCATTGCACAGCAAGGCGTGGCACGTCTGAGCGTGAACCGTACGAACCTCCACATCTACGCCAGCGTTTTCTCCGAAGACGGCACCAAGGTGCTGGCTACTGCTTCTACTGCAGAAGCCGAAGTGCGCGCACAACTGGGCGCCGCTGGCAAGGGTGGCAACGTGGCTGCAGCCGCACTGATCGGCAAGCGTATTGCTGAAAAGGCTAAGGCAGCTGGCGTTGAGAAAGTGGCTTTCGACCGCGCCGGTTTTGCATACCATGGCCGTGTGAAGGCTTTGGCAGAAGCCGCTCGTGAAGCGGGCCTGCAGTTCTAAGCGGAGCGGACAAAATGGCAAAAGTATCCCCCAAGGTGCAAGACGAAGGTCGTGACGACGGTCTGCGCGAAAAAATGATCGCGGTCAACCGCGTCACCAAGGTTGTGAAGGGTGGCCGTATCCTCGGCTTCGCTGCACTGACCGTGGTTGGCGACGGTGACGGCCGCGTTGGCATGGGTAAGGGCAAGTCCAAGGAAGTGCCTGCAGCTGTGCAAAAGGGCATGGAAGAGTCTCGCCGCAACATGATGAAGGTTTCGCTCAAGAGCGGCACCATCCACCACTCTGTGGTGGGTCACCATGGCGCTTCGCGCGTGGAACTGCACCCCGCCCCCAAGGGTACCGGTATCATCGCCGGCGGCCCAATGCGCGCTGTGTTCGAAGTGGTTGGTATTACCGACATCGTGGCCAAGAGCCATGGCTCTTCGAATCCCTACAACATGGTTCGCGCCACTTTCGACGCGCTGAAGAACGTCACTACTCCTGCAGAAGTGGCTGCTAAGCGCGGCAAGTCGGTTGAAGACCTGTTCGCCTGATCGGAGTCCAGCACATGTCTACACAACAAACCATCAAGGTTCAGCTGGTTCGTAGCCCCATCGGCACCAAAGAGTCGCACCGCGCGACTGTGCGTGGCCTGGGTCTGCGTAAGCTGAACAGCGTCAGCGAACTGCAGGACACTCCTGCAGTGCGCGGCATGATTAACAAGATCGCCTACCTGGTGAAGGTACTCTGAGAGGATTGATGATGGAACTCAATAGCATCAAGCCCGCAGAAGGCGCCAAGCACGCCAAGCGTCGCGTTGGTCGCGGTATCGGTTCCGGTCTGGGTAAGACCGCCGGTCGTGGTCACAAGGGTCAGAAGTCGCGTTCGGGTGGCTACCACAAGGTAGGCTTCGAAGGCGGTCAGATGCCTCTGCAGCGCCGTCTGCCCAAGCGTGGTTTCAAGTCTGCGTCGCTGAAGTTCAACGCTGAAGTGACTCTGAAGGCTCTGGAACAGCTGGGTCTGGCCGAAGTCGATGTTGCCGCTCTGAAGCAGGCTGGCCTGGTGCCCGCCAACGCTCAAGTGGTGAAGGTCATCAAGAATGGTGAAATCACCAAGGCTGTGAAGCTGAACGGTATCGGTGCTACTGCCGGTGCTAAGGCAGCTATCGAAGCCGCTGGTGGCAGCATCGCCTGATTAACTGAAAGAAGACATCCGTGGCTACTAGCGCAGCTCAAATTGCAAAAACCGGCAAGTTTGGTGACTTGCGTCACCGACTGGTTTTTCTGTTGCTTGCGCTGGTCGTATACCGCATCGGGGCTCATATCCCGGTGCCGGGCATCGACCCAGCGCAGCTGCAGCAGCTGTTCAATGGCCAGCAGGGCATTCTCAACCTGTTCAACATGTTCTCGGGTGGAGCGCTGGAGCGCTTCACGGTGTTTGCACTGGGGATCATGCCGTACATCTCGGCATCGATCATCATGCAACTGATGACGTATGTTGTCCCAACATTTGAGCAACTGAAGAAGGAAGGTGAAGCGGGTCGTCGCAAGATTACCCAGTTCACCCGCTATGGCACATTGGGCCTGGCAATCTTCCAGTCGTTGGGTATTGCCGTGGCTCTGGAAAGCTCTCCAGGTCTGGTGCTGGACCCAGGTTTCGGCTTCCGCATGACTGCGGTGGTGAGCCTGACCGCTGGCACTATGTTCCTGATGTGGCTGGGCGAACAGATCACTGAACGTGGTCTGGGTAACGGTATTTCCATTCTGATTTTTGCTGGTATTGCCGCAGGCTTGCCCAGCTCGATCGGTGGACTGCTGGAGCTGGTTCGCACTGGCGCCATGAGCATTCTGGTCGCGATCTTTATCGTTCTCGTTGTAGCAGCCGTGACGTACTTCGTCGTGTTTGTTGAACGAGGCCAGCGAAAGATCCTTGTCAATTACGCACGCCGCCAAGTCGGCAACAAGGTGTATGGTGGTCAGTCTTCGCACTTGCCACTGAAGCTCAACATGGCGGGTGTGATTCCTCCCATCTTTGCTTCCTCGATCATCTTGCTGCCAGCAACCGTGGTGAATTGGTTCAGTGCAGGGGAATCCATGCGCTGGCTGAAGGACATTGCATCGACACTGACCCCCGGTCAGCCGATTTATGTAATGCTCTACGCAGCCGCCATCATTTTCTTCTGTTTCTTCTATACAGCCCTCGTGTTCAACAGCCGCGAGACCGCTGATAATCTGAAGAAGAGCGGTGCTTTCATTCCCGGCATTCGTCCTGGAGACCAGACAGCACGCTACATTGACAAGATTTTGGTGCGCTTGACACTGGCTGGTGCGATCTACATCACGTTTGTCTGTCTGTTGCCCGAGTTCCTGATCCTGAAATACAACGTTCCGTTCTATTTCGGCGGTACATCACTGCTGATTATTGTGGTGGTGACCATGGACTTCATGGCGCAGGTACAGAACTACATGATGTCGCAGCAGTATGAGTCTCTGCTGAAGAAGGCCAACTTCAAGGCATCAGCTCGCTGAGATATATGAACCGGATTCCTCCTGGGGTGTCCCAGGAGGAATTTAACAACAGGCAAGAATGAGTGCTCTACGCTTTTTCGCGGTCACAGGCAGTGCCCAGGTCGAAGAAGTGTTACGGATGCAAGTTTTAGGAGAATGAAATGAGAGTTTCGGCTTCGGTCAAGAAAATCTGCCGCAACTGCAAGATCATCCGCCGCAAGGGTGTGGTGCGCGTGATCTGCACAGACCAGCGCCATAAGCAGCGCCAGGGCTGATTGAAAGTATTAGAGGACTAATATGGCACGTATTGCTGGTATTAACATCCCGCCCCACAAGCATGCTGAAATCGGCCTGACCGCCATTTATGGCATTGGTCGTTCGACTGCTCGCAAGATTTGCGAAGCTTGCGGCATCGAGTACTCCAAGAAGATCAAGGATCTGACGGACGCTGATCTGGATAAGATCCGTGACTTCCTGAATCCTATGACTCTGGAAGGCGATCTGCGTCGTGAAACAACCATGAACATCAAGCGTTTGATGGACATCGGTTGCTACCGCGGTTTCCGTCACCGTCGTGGTCTGCCCATGCGCGGTCAACGTACACGTACCAATGCGCGTACCCGTAAGGGTCCCCGTAAAGGTGCAGCTGCACTGAAGAAATAAGGGATTGAGAGATCACTATGGCTAAGGCACAAAACAACGCTGCAGCACGTGTACGTAAGAAGGTTCGCAAGAACATTTCTGACGGTATTGCACACGTGCACGCTTCGTTCAACAACACGATCATCACCATCACCGACCGTCAAGGCAATGCTCTGTCTTGGGCTTCGTCGGGTGGCCAGGGCTTCAAGGGTTCGCGTAAGTCGACTCCTTTTGCAGCTCAGGTTGCTTCGGAAGTGGCCGGTCGTGCTGCTATCGAACAGGGCATCAAGAACCTGGACGTGGAAATCAAGGGTCCCGGTCCCGGCCGTGAATCTTCGGTTCGCGCTCTGGGCGCCCTGGGTATCCGTATCACTTCCATCTCGGACGTGACTCCGGTTCCCCACAACGGTTGCCGCCCTCAAAAGCGTCGTCGTATCTAATCTGTTATAAGCCCACCGCCACCTGTGGTGTCATTGACACCGCAGGTGGCTCCCGTGTTTCAACACGGTAGATGAATAAAGGAAACTCAAGTGGCACGTTATATCGGCCCCAAGGCCAAACTCTCCCGCCGTGAAGGCACCGACCTGTTCCTGAAGTCTGCTCGTCGCTCGATCGCTGACAAGGCCAAATTCGACACCAAGCCCGGTCAGCACGGCCGCACTTCCGGTCAGCGCACTTCTGACTACGGTCTGCAACTGCGTGAAAAGCAGAAGGTCAAGCGCATGTACGGCGTGCTGGAAAAGCAATTCCGCCGTTACTTCGAAGAAGCAGACCGTCGCCGTGGCAACACTGGTGCGAACCTGCTGGGTCTGCTGGAAAGCCGTCTGGACAACGTGGTGTACCGCATGGGCTTCGGCTCTACACGTGCGGAAGCTCGTCAGCTGGTGTCCCACAAGGCCATCACTGTGAATGGTCAGAGCGTGAACATTCCTTCCTACATGGTGAAGGTAGGCGACGTGATCGCTGTTCGCGAAAAGTCCAAGAAGCAAGCCCGTATCGTTGAAGCCCTGCAACTGGCTCAACAAGTTGGCTTCCCTGCTTGGGTGGAAGTGAGCATCGACAAGGTAGAAGGTACCTTCAAGCAAGTGCCTGACCGCGATCAATTCGGCGCCGACATCAACGAATCTCTGATCGTTGAGTTGTACTCGCGTTAATCGTAGTAAAGGTTGAGCAATCAACCATCTCGTTCCTAAACCGCGAGGCATCGCGGTTTAGGTGCTTCACCAGCCTTACCGGTGTAACGAGCCGGGGGTATTGAGAGGAAGTCTGCATGCAAACAAATCTGCTGAAACCCAAGACGATTAATGTCGAGCAGCTTGGTCACAATCGTGCCAAGGTGACGCTGGAGCCTTTTGAGCGTGGCTATGGTCATACGCTGGGCAATGCATTGCGCCGCGTACTGCTGTCGTCCATGGTGGGTTACGCAGCGACGGAAGTCACGATTGCTGGCGTTCTGCATGAGTACTCGTCCATCGATGGCGTGCAAGAAGATGTGGTGAACATCCTCCTGAACCTGAAGGGCGTGGTGTTCAAGCTGCACAACCGTGACGAAGTAACACTGAGCCTGCGCAAGGATGGCGAAGGTGTAGTGACTGCGCGTGACATCCAGACTCCCCATGACGTTGAGATCATCAATCCTGACCACGTGATCGCCAACCTGTCGCAAGGCGGCAAGCTGGATATGCAGATCAAGGTGGAAAAGGGCCGTGGCTATGTGCCCGGTAACCTGCGTCGCTACAGCGATGAGTCGACCAAGTCGATTGGCCGCATCGTTCTGGACGCATCGTTCTCGCCCGTTCGTCGCGTGAGCTATACCGTCGAATCTGCTCGTGTGGAGCAGCGTACCGACCTGGACAAGCTGGTTGTCGAAATCGAAACCAACGGTGCTATCGGTGCAGAAGATGCAGTGCGCGCATCTGCCAAGATCTTGGTGGAACAACTGGCTGTATTCGCACAACTGGATGGCGAATTCGCCGAAGGTGGCATCCTGCAGGCTGGCGGCAGCCGTTCGAGCGCCCAGACCTTCGATCCTATCCTGCTGCGTCCTGTGGACGAGCTGGAACTGACCGTCCGTTCTGCAAACTGCCTGAAGGCAGAAAACATCTACTACATCGGTGATCTGATTCAGCGCACCGAGAACGAGCTGCTCAAGACACCTAACCTGGGTCGCAAGTCGCTCAACGAAATCAAGGAAGTGCTGGCTTCCCGCGGTCTGACTCTGGGCATGAAGCTCGAGAACTGGCCACCAGCAGGTCTGGAAAAGCGTTAATTCGCACTTTCAGACTATAATCTCTGGCTCTTTGCACAACGGGCAAAGAGCCAGTTGGTTTTTACACCAGTGCACCGGGCGGTACCTGATACGGCCACCCGACCAAACTATTTGAAAAGGAAAGCACCATGCGTCACGGAAATGGCCTGCGTAAACTGAACCGTACTTCTGCACACCGCAAGGCTCTGCTGCAGAACCTGATGAACGCTCTGATCGAGCACGAAGCCATCAAGACCACTCTGCCCAAGGCGAAGGAACTGCGCCGCGTGGTCGAGCCCATGATCACTCTGGCCAAGGTGGACACCGTGGCTAACCGCCGCCTGGCATTCGACCGTCTGCGTGACCGCGACAGCGTGACCAAGCTGTTCAACGTGCTGGGCCCCCGCTTTGCAAAGCGCCCCGGTGGTTACACACGTATCCTGAAGATGGGTTTCCGCGTGGGTGACAACGCTCCTATGGCTTACGTTGAGCTGGTTGAGCGCACAGAAGTTGCTGCTGAAGCTCCTGCTGCAGAATAAGTCTGCTATAATTTTGGAATACCGCGAGGTGGAGCAGTCTGGTAGCTCGTTGGGCTCATAACCCAAAGGTCGTTGGTTCAAATCCAGCCCTCGCAACCAAATTAAAAACCCTGCTGAATGCAAATTCAGCAGGGTTTTTTGTTTTTGCCGCCCGTCTCACGCGGCAAAAGATGCAGGGTTTCAGCGCAGGGAATTGATCAGGTCGATGTACTGCTGCTTGGCTTCATCCTGCGACTGGCCCTTGAGCTTTTCCCAGGCATCCCACTTGGCGCGGCCAACCATGTCGGTAAAGCTGGGTTTCTTGGCTTCGTTGTCACCTTCTGTGGCCTGCTTGTACAGGGCGTAGATTTTCAGCAGTGTGGCGTTGTCGGGGCGCTCGCTCAGCGTAGTGGAATTCTTGACGGCTTCTTCGAACGTTGCATTCAGGTCGGACATAGACCAAGTCTCCTTATAGTTAAGTGCGCTGGCAGTGTAGCCAAAAAAGTCCAGAAAAGCACGAGCGTTCTAACGCGGCGGCCTGTGTACGGGTTGCGATGGTGTACAGCCCTTGAGTGAGCAAGCTGAACGCACCAGGCCCATTTCGTACATGTTTAAATGCAAGCCTCCAATGCCTGCGATGAGACGGTTTGCAATGCACGAAAAGACTGTTCTGGGCGCTTGCCCGCATGATTGTCCAGATACCTGCTCCCTGGTCACCACGGTGGTGAATGGTGTAGCGACCAGGGTGCAAGGCAATGCACAGCACCCTATGACCGGCGGTGTGCTGTGCGCCAAAGTCAGCAAATACACCGAGCGCACCTACCACCCCGAGCGTGTGCTGACGCCTTTGCGCCGCAGCGGCCCCAAAGGCAGCGGCCAGTTTGAGCCTGTGAGCTGGGATGAAGCACTGGCAGACATTGCCCAGCGCCTGCACCACATTGCCCAGCGCAACCCAGAAGCCATCCTGCCTTATAGCTATGCAGGCACCATGGGGCGCGTTCAGGGGGAAAGCATGGACCGGCGCTTTTTCCACCAGCTTGGTGCCAGCCTGCTGGACCGTACCATCTGCGCCAGCGCGGGCAGCACGGCGCTGCAGCACACCTATGGCGGCAAGCTGGGCATGCGTGTGGAGTTCTTTGCGGAAAGCAAGCTCATTCTGATCTGGGGCAGCAACAGCATTGGCAGCAATCTGCATTTCTGGCGCATTGCGCAGGAGGCCAAGCGCAACGGCGCCAAGCTCATCTGCATTGACCCCCGTAAAAGCGAGACGGCGGACAAGTGCCATGCGCACCTGCAGCTGCTGCCGGGCACGGACGCAGCACTGGCGCTGGCGCTGATGCATGAGCTGATTCGCAACGACTGGCTCGACCATGACTACATCGCCGAGCACACCCTGGGCTGGGAGCAACTCAAGGCCAAGGCGCTGGAGTGGCCGCCTGAGCGCGCCGCCCAAGTCTGTGGCTTGCCGGTGGAGCAGATTGTGCAACTGGCACGTGACTATGGGACGACAAAGCCAGCCGCCATTCGCCTGAACTACGGCGTGCAGCGCACGCGCGGTGGTGGCAATGCCGTGCGTGCCATCGCCTGCCTGCCTGCGTTGGTAGGTGCGTGGCGACACCGCGCTGGGGGATTGCTGCTGTCATCTTCATCGCATGCGCCGCTGAACGCCGCACGCCTGCACATGCCGCAGCTGCTGGGAGAGCGTCGCCCGCGCATCATTAATATGAGCACGATGGGCGATGCCCTGCTGCAGGCGCAGCCTGCCATTGAGGCTTTGGTGGTCTATAACAGCAACCCGGTGGCGGTGGCGCCAGATTCGGTCAAGGTGGCGAAGGGCTTTGCGCGCGAAGACCTGTTTACCGTGGTGCTGGAGCACTTCATGACCGACACGGCGGATTACGCTGACTATGTGCTGCCCGCGACCACGCAGCTGGAGCACTGGGACATTCACAGCAGCTACGGCCACACCGATGTGTTGCTCAACCAGGCAGCGATTGCGCCACTGGGCCAGGCCAAGAGCAATGCACAGATCTTCCGGGAACTGGCGGCACACATGGCGGCTTGGGATCCGGCCTTTGCAGCCCCACATTTTCAGGACAGTGATGAAGCCCTGTGCCACCAGGCGCTGGAGGGCAGTTGCATCAGCTTTGATGATTTGCTCATGCAAGGCTTTGCGCAGCAGGATTTGCCGGATGCACCGTTTGCCGAAGGTGGCTTTCCTACGCCATCAGGGAAGTGCGAGTTTGTGAGCAGCGCGCTGGAGCAAATGGGTATCAGCGCCGTGCCGGACTACCTGCCCAACTACGAGCAGCCCAGTGCGGACTACCCGCTGGCCATGATTTCGCCGCCAGCGCGTAACTTCCTCAATTCCACCTTTGTGAACGTGAAAACGCTGCGCCATATCGAAGGGCGACCGGTGCTGGAAATGCACCCGCAGGATGCTGCCGCACGTGGCATTGCCGATGGTGATGCGGTGCGCGTCTTCAATGCACGTGGGGAGCATCTGTGCCACGCCAGCATCAATGGCCGCGCCCGTGCGGGCGTGGTTGTGGGCCTGGGTATCTGGTGGCGCAAGGATGGCATGAACGGTACGAATGTGAATGAACTCACGCACCAGCAGCTGACGGACATGGGCCGTGCTCCCGCCTTTTATGACTGTGCCGTGCAAGTGGCGCGCCACGGCTGAGTGCAGCCTGCGCCTTGCCTGATTTTTGGAGATAGACGATGAAAGCCATGCAACTCAACGCCCCCGGTGGGCTGCAGCACCTGCAACTGGTCGAGCTGCCAGAGGCCGCCGCACCGCAAGCCGGGGAAATTCAGGTGCGCATCCATGCCACCTCTTTGAACTACCACGATCTGCTGGTTTGCTCACGCCCCGGTGCTGCGGCAGACAAGCGCATTCCCATGGCTGATGGCGCGGGCGTGGTGACAGCCGTGGGCGAAGGCGTCACGGAATTCGCCGTGGGGGATGCCGTGGTCTCCACCTTTTTCCCGCAGTGGCTGTCTGGCCGACAGGTGCCCACGCATTTCCGTACCGTGCCTGGCGATGGCGTGGACGGCTTTGCGCGCGAGGCCATTACCTTGCCTGCCACGGCCTTTACCCACGCGCCGAAGGGATGGACGCATGCGCAGGCCGCCACACTGACGACTGCAGGCCTGACCGCATGGCGTGCGCTGGTGGTGGATGGGCAGATCCAGGCTGGTGACACGGTGCTGGTGCTGGGCTCGGGCGGTGTTTCCATTTTTGCGCTGCAAATGGCCAAAAGCATGGGCGCACGCGTCATTGCGACGACCAGCAGTGCTGACAAGGCAGAGCGTCTGCGCGCGCTGGGTGCAGACGTGGTGATCAATTACCGGGAGACCCCGGATTGGGGTGATGCCGTGCTGGCTGCCACGCAAGGTCAGGGGGCAAACATCGTGGTGGAGGTCGGCGGCCCTGGCACCTTGCCGCAGTCGATCCGTGCCTGTGCCGCTGGCGGCCATATTGCACTGATTGGCGTGCTGACTGGTTTTGCAGGTGCGGTGCCCACGGCCGAGCTGATGAGCAAGCAGGCCAGCATCAAGGGACTGATTGTGGGCTGCCGCGAGCAGCAGCAGGACATGGTGCGCGCGCTGGATCTGATGCCGAGCAAGCCCGTGATTGACCGCAGCTATGCGCTGGAGCAGCTGGCTGAGGCCTTTGTCCACCAGCAAAGCGGCCAGCACTTCGGCAAGATTGTGGTCGAGTACTGAGGCCGCATGTCTTGCACCATGAGCACCATCGGGTCATCTGATCACTGGCACGGGAGCATGTGAGCTGCATGCGCGTGCGTACGGTGGTGGGCATTGCGGCAGCAGTGGCTGTGGTGCACTGGTGCATGATCTGGGGGCCGGTCTCCTGGGGTGTGCCAGCGCTGGTGTTGGCTCCAGCGCAGCCAGCACCTATGCAGGCTGTGTGGGTGGCCATGCCTTCACCTGAGCCTGAGCCTTCCATCCCACAGGAGGTTAAGCCCGCGGCAGAGCCTGCCTCACCACGGCCACCATCGCGCAGGCGGATTGCGCCTGTTGCACCGCCTGCACCGGAACCCTTGCCTTCCATCACAGTGCCTGCTGCTGATGCAGTCACCGTGCAGGAGGGGGAGGTGGTGGACGCTGCAGAGGCTGTGCAGCCGCAGGAGCTAGAACATTTGCCTGCAACCCCTGTCGTGCCACAGCACCCCGCAGGGCCCACGCTGCAGGTGCGTGATGCCCAAGGCGCTGCGGTGACGCTGGCGCTGCCCGATGATGGTTCTGCCCTGCAGCAGCACATGCTGCTGCGCTACAAAGTGCATGGCTTTGTGAAGCAGCAGGAATACCACGCGCATGCGGAGCTGGAGTGGCAGGTCGGCGGGGGCCAGTATCAGGCGCGCCAGTCCATCAGCGCCTTCTTGCTGGGGTCCATGGAGCAGCACAGCACCGGGCTGATGTCTGAGCAAGGCCTGCAGCCTCTGGACTTCAGCGACCGCCGGTTTTTCAAAACCCGATTCGTGCACTTTGACTGGGCTGCTGGCCAGGCACTGTTTACCCCAGAGCGCCCAGCTGCACGCATTGGCACGGGTGCGCAGGACCGATTGAGCGTGTTCATGCAGCTGGCCGCCATGCTGCAGGCCATGCCCCAGCTGCACCAGCCCGGGGTGCGCATTGAAACTCCTGTACTGGGTTCACGCAGCCTGCAGATGTGGACTTTTGTGGTGGAAGGGGATGAGCTGCTGGAATTGCCCGCAGGGGCGGTGCAGACGCTGCGCCTGCACCGTCAGCCCAAGGCGGGTGAGGCAGAAACCGCACAGCTCTGGGTGGACCCTGCTCGGGGCTTTGTGCCGGTGCGCATTCACATGCAGGAGGCCAATGGAGATGAGATGGACCTGTCGCTCAAGCGCTGATGGGTGAATGGCTGCTTGAGAATTGGTAGCTGCTAGCGCTTATGGGATAAGCGCTAGAGGCCAATTTCTTTATGCATCGCTGCTGCCATCCCCCTGCGGTGACACGATGGTGTGGTCGATCGCACCAAAAATGCTGGCACCGTCTTTGCCCTTCATCTCGATGCGTACGTTGTCCCCAAACTGCAGGTAGCCGGTGCTGGCCCTGCCGTGCAGCTGCTGCTCCATGGCACGCTTTTCAGCAATGCTGTGTGCCCCTTTGGGCCACTCCAGATGCTTGTCCTTGCCACGGCCTGTGGTCTCGCCTGCATTGCTGACCACGCCCGTGCCAATCACGCTGCCTGCGTGGATGGAGCGGGTTCTGGCCATCTGGGCAATCAGCAGCCCAAAGTGAAAGGCCATGTCCTGTCCAGCATCGCACATGCCCAGCTTGCGGCCATTGCAGCTGCTGTGCAGGGGCAGCTGCACGCGGCCACCGCGCCAGGCATCACCCAGCTCATCCACGGTCACTGCCACGGGGCTCATGCCTGTACCGGGCCAGCAGGGCAGGTGGCTCAGCGCCATGCCCTGTGCTTCAGGCATCAGCTGGCGCAGGCACAGGGTGTTGCTCAGCATCAGCAGGCGTACGCCATACAGCGCCTGCTCTGCGGTGCAGCCCATGGGCAGGTCGCCGGTGATGGCTGCCAGCCCAGCGCCAAAGTCAATGCCCATGGCGGCGCTGGGAATCACGATTTCGTCACAGGCGCCAAAGAAATGGTCGCTGCTGCCCTGGCGCAGCAGGGGCTCGGTGGTGCTCAGTGTCCAGTCAGGCTGCGTCAGCGCCAGGTGGGTGGGATAGGCCGCAGCTTCTACCCATTGCATGGCCCGGGGCAGCGGGGCTAGGCATTGCATGGGGTCAAAGGCAAAGGCATGGGGTGCACGGCCGCTGTTGAGCTGCTGGTACAAGTCCTGCAGCTGCGGGGCCATGAAGCTCCAGTCATCCAGCACCTGCTGCAGGCGTGATGCGATGCCCGTTGCATAGTGCGCAAACCGCAGGTCGCGTGAGACCACAACCAGCTGTCCGTCGCGGGAACCGTCTCTGTAAGTAGCAAGTTTCATGGAAGGTGAATAGAAAGGCATGTGCAGCAGCTGCCCGGCGCTGCTGCCACAATGGAAAGACTGGAATGCGAGGGTTGGCACAACAAGCGGCCCCCGCGGTGTATCCCACAAATTCTAAGGTTCACCCATGCCATTACGTTCTCTGGTGCCTGCCGTATGCACTGCCAAGCACACCCGCACGCTGGCTGCTGCAGGCCTGCTCACCATCTGCGCGTTCACGGCCAGTGCTCAGCCTGCTGCATCTGGATCGCCGATTGAAGTGCGCAACCCTCAGGGGCAGCTGGTACAGGGCCAGTGGGCCTGGAAAGCGCCCGCCGCAGCGCGCATGCAGTTTGCTGTGCAGGGCAAGTACAAGAACCTGCCTTACCAGACCAAGGCGCAGATGGACTGGTTGCCGCAAGGCCAGCGCTACGAAGCCTCGCAGCAGGTGCAGGTGCCGCTGGTAGGCATTCGCCGCCAGGCCAGTGTGGGCAGCATAGTGCCCCAGGGCCTGCAGCCGGAAATCTTCATCGATCGTGGCCGCAAGGAATACAGCACCACCTTTGATGCGCAGACCGGGCAGATTGTGTTCAGCCGTGGCTCAGCCGCCGCTCCGCTGGTGGCTGGCACACAGGACCGCCTGAGTGTGTTCTTTCAGGTGGCGGGCATGATTGCTGCCGCACCCCAAAAATATCCCGCAGGCAGCAGCATTACCGTGCAGGCTGCCAGCAGCAGCCGTGTTGCGGCATGGACATTTACCGTGCGCGGCAGCGAAACGCTGAAGCTGCCTGCAGGCAGCATGACGGCGCTCAAGCTCGAACATGCCTCTGACGGTGGTGATAACGATCTGCAATCTACCCTGTGGCTGGCACCTGGCATGCAGTATCTGCCGGTGCGTATCCGCATGCTGGAAGATGGTGGCCGTGACGAGCTGGATCTGAAGCTGCAGTCGCACGCAAAGCCCTAAATTCCGTGCGTGAACGCAGGTGCCGCAGCTTCATGAAATACTGTGCGTACCGGTCTGCCGGGCAGGCCTCTTGAAACTGTATACGACGTCCTTATTTGGCTCTCGGTATTCACATATGGACACGCAGACAAGAAAGGAGGGCGCCATGAAAATGCTGTATGACTCGGATTCTTTTGTGGTGCTCCATCTGAGGCCTGATCTGGGCATGCCCACGGAAGTCCCGCGCGCTGATGGCATGGGTTCGGTGCCTGCGCTGCCCCGCCATGGTTTTGAAATCGTGGACAAGCGCTCTGGCAAAGAGGTGTATCTCGATGGCTCCTGGGCTGAGCTGTTCCAGCAGGTCATACAGGACTGGCAGCGTGAAGCACCGGACGAAGACGAGGTCGAAGCCACGCTGGAGCGCTATGCACAGCTGGCGCAGAACCCGGTGCTTATCCATTGAGATTTCCCCCATAAAAAGCAAAGAGGCGCTGATGCACAGCGCCTCTTTTTTTGCGGGTATCTGGCGGAAGCTCAGATATCGAAGGAGTGGTTGCTTTCGTTGGGCCGCTGCATGTCTTCGCGCAGCAGGGCGGCAAACTCTGCTGCAGGCAGGGGCTTGCTGCAGTAATAGCCCTGGTAGAGCTGGCAGCCATGCTGGCGCAGAAACTCCAGCTGTGCGGCCGTTTCCACGCCTTCGGCCAGCACCTGCATGTCCATGCTCTGGCCCATGGCGATGACGGCATGGCTGATGGCCATGTCTTCCTTGCTGTGGGGAATATCCTGCACAAAGCTGCGGTCGATCTTGAGCAGGTCAATCGGAAAGCGCTTGAGGTGGGCCAGTGACGAGTAGCCTGTGCCAAAGTCATCAATGGCCAGGCGCACGCCCAGGGCCTTGAGCTTGCGCAGCACCTGCAGGGCTTCTTCGGGGCGCTCGGCCAGTGCGCTTTCGGTAATTTCCAGCTCCAGCTGCGAGGCAGGCCACTGGGAGCTGCCTAGCGCATCACGCACACCGCCCACGATGTCAGTCAGCAGAAACTGGTGCATGGAGATGTTCACGGCCATCGAGATGGCAGGCAGCCCCTGGCGTGTCCAGGCCTGTGCCTGGTGGCAGGCGGCTTCCAGCACCCAGGTGCCGAGCGGGCCGATGAGGCCAGACGTCTCTGCCACCGGGATAAAGCGCGCGGGGGAAATCATGCCCTCCACGGGGTCAAACCAGCGGATCAGCGCCTCGCAGCCCACGATGCGGTTGCTGGCAATGTCCACCTGTGGCTGGTAGTACAGCTGCAGGTGCCCCTGTACCAGCGCATTGCGCAGGCGTGCTTCCAGCGCAATGCGCTCGTGCGCGGCCTGGGGCATGGCGTCATCGAAAAAGCACCAGTATTTGCTGCCGCCCTTGCCCTGCTTGGCCGCATAGACGGCGGCGTGGGCGCCCTGCACCAGGCTGGCAGCCGTCTGTGCGTGCAGGGGGTAGCAGCAGATGCCTGCACGCACGCTGACAACCACTTCAAACCCGTCGGGAGACTTCCAGGGCTGGGCGGCGGCCTGAATGAGCTGCTCGGCCATGTCCGAAGCCTCCTCAAGGCTGCTAAGCGCACGGGCCAGCACCACGATTTCATCGCCCGCCATGCGGGCAATCAGATCACCGGGGCGCAGCGCAGACTGCACCTGGCGTGCGATGTGGCGCAGCACTTCGTCGCCCACGGCATGGCCATAGCTGTCGTTCACATCCTTGAAGCGATCCAGATTGAGCAAGATGGCTGCCATGGGCTGCTGGGTGTGTGGGGCCGCAGTGTCCGTGATGCACGTGAGTTCCTGCATGAACCAGGCGCGGTTGGGCAGCCCGGTCAATGCATCGCGGTGCGCCAGAAACTCCAGCTGCTTCTCGCGCCGCTTTTCCTCGGAAATGTCTGTGAACATGCACACATAGTGCGTGGTCTTGCCGCTGGCATCCTTGACGGCGCTGAGCGACATGCGCTCTGGAAAGATTTCACCGCTCTTGCGCTTGTTCCAGATCTCTCCGCTCCAGTGGCCGGTGCGGTTGAGCGTGTCCCACAGTGCGTCGTAAAAGTCCTTGCCGTGACGGCCGGACTTGAACACAGAAGGGCGTTTGCCAATCAGCTCGTTGGCTTTATAGCCCATCAGACGGGAAAAAGCTGGGTTGGTGGACAGAATCTGGCTGTTCGCATCCGTGACCACAATGCCTTCGGAGGTGTTGTCCACCACAGTCGCAGCCAGGCGCAGGCGATCTTCTTCCTCGCGCTGCTGCGTCTTGTCGGCCACGATGCCGCACAGGCGAATGGGTTTGCCCTGTTCATTCAGATAGCGGTTGCCACGTGCTTCGAACCAGCGGTACCGCCCGTCAAAGCACAGCACACGCACGGTCATGACAAAGGGCAGGCCCTTGTGCAAAGCATCAAAGGCCTGCTGCCGCACCAGATTGGCATCCTTGGGGTGCAGGCGCAGCAGCAGCTGAAAGTCCTTGTCAAAGTCGCTGCCCTGGTAGCGCAGCATGGCCGGCACATTGGGTGAGAAGGTGTGGCGGCCCTGCACCAGATCCCAGTCCCACATGCCGCTGCCACTGCCTTCCAGGGCCAGGCGCAGGCGCTCTTCACTCTTGGCCAGCGCTTCACCCACGCTGGCGCGGTGCTTTTCGCCGCTGTGAATGCGCCACATCAGCCAGGCCGCGTAGCAGCCAGACAGCAACACAAAGATGTAGTCCTGTGAGCGCTGCAGCAGGACATACATTTCACGGTCTTGCACGAGCCATGGCAGGCCGATGTCACCAGCGCCGAACCACACCAGCCCGGCGACCAGGTAGAGCGTAAAAGCACGCCCCGGTGCCATGTGTGCAACGGTGTCAACGCCCTCTTGTTGCATGTATTTCCTCAATTCATTACTGACTGCAGCCATGCTGCGACAATTGCAGGGCTATGACCCAAGCCTATATTCTTACTCTTTCCTGCCCAGACCGACGCGGTCTGGTGCACGCCGTCTCCGGCTTCTTGCTGGAGCAGGGCGCCAATATCGAAGAAGCCTCCCAGTACAACGACAATGCGACCGGCCTTTTCTTCATGCGTGTGCAGTTTGCCTGTGAGAACACAGACATCGCCGCATTGAAAGAGGCCACGGCGCAGCTGGCTCAGACCTATGAGATGAAGTGGAGCCTGCACTCCCAGGAAGAGCGCATGAAGACCGTCCTCATGGTCAGTCGCCAAGGCCACTGCCTTAACGACCTGCTGTTCCGCTGGAGTTCGGGTCAGCTGCCGATCGACATTCGCGCCATCATCAGCAACCACCGCGACTTCTATCAGCTCGCAGCCAGCTACAACATCCCCTTCCACCACATCCCCGTGACGGCTGCCACCAAGGCACAGGCCGAGGCCAAGCAGTACGAGATTATCGAGGCGGAAGGCGCTGAGCTGGTCGTTCTGGCGCGTTATATGCAGGTGCTTTCAAATGACCTGTGTCAAAAGCTGGCGGGCAAGGCCATCAACATCCACCACAGCTTTCTGCCCAGCTTCAAGGGCGCCAAGCCTTACTACCAGGCCCACGAACGTGGCGTGAAGCTCATTGGTGCGACCGCCCACTACGTGACCGCCGATCTGGACGAAGGCCCCATCATCGAGCAGGACGTGGCCCGTGCCGACCACACCGACACTGTGGAAGACCTGACCACACGCGGTCAGGATACTGAAAGCCAGGTGCTGGCCCGTGCCGTGAAGTGGCACAGCGAGCGTCGCGTGATTCTGAACGGCCACAAGACCGTCGTCTTCCGCTAAGCACGGCTGCTCTTTTATTAAAAGCGTCTAGCGCTTGTTGTCTCTGGCTTTGTGAATGATTACATTTGCAAAACCAGATGACACAAGCGCTACGTGCTTTTAAAAGCATAGAGATGGCGCAGATATTCACTCAGACACAGCGTGTGCCTTCATGTCCACATCACGTCACAGCGGTCAGCGACCCTCGCGCTTTTTTGACAGCCGTCTGGCGCGGCGCATTCCGCCCATCCAGTGTCTGCTGACCTTTGAGGCACTGGCGCGCCTGCGCAGCGTCACGCTCACAGCGGAAGAGCTCAGCGTCACCCCCAGCGCGGTCAGCCACCGCGTGCGCCAGCTGGAGCAGACGCTGGGCACCCAGCTGTTCGGGCGGGCGGATTTTTCCCTCACCACCGAAGGCCAGGCCTATCTGCAGCAGGTGCGTGAAGGGCTGAGTGCGCTGCAGTGCTTCCCTAACCACCCGGTGGCGCCGGGCCGTGCGCGACTGAAGATTGCCGTCACGCCCACGTTTGCGCGTTGCATGCTGATTCCACGGCTGGCGCAGTTCACCGAGGCTTATCCCGAAATCGACATTGCTCTGCAGGTGGCCATACCGCTGCTGGATGTGGTGGCCGAAGATGCCGACCTCATGGTGCGCTATGGCATGGGCCACTACGCCGATGTAGAGCACATGGAAATCGCGCGCGATGTCTACACCCCGCTGGCTTCCCCCGGCTTTCTGCGCCGCTATGGCCCGATCCAGCACCCTGAAGACCTGCGCGATCTGCCGCTACTGCGCAGCCCGCTGGAGTCCTGGCGGCCATGGTTCCAGGCTGCAGGGCTGGACTGGGCAGAGCCCTCGGAAGGCTCGCAGTTCAACGACATTGGCCTGCTGTGTGACGCCGCTGCCGCCGGTCTGGGCGTGGCCCCGGTGCGGCTGAAGCTGGGCGCGCCATGGCTGGACAACGGCGCGCTGGTACGCCTGTTTGATCTGGATGCCCCCAGTCCCCACGCCCACTATCTGTGCTGGCGCACCGGCACCATGGACCGCTGGGAATGCCAGGCTTTTGCGGAGTGGATGGCCAAGGCCATGTAGTGGCGCTGCAGGGAAGTGCTAGGGCGTGTTCACATAAAGCTTGGGAATTCGCGTTGAAGGCTTGGGGATGGGCTGCTAGGCGCGGTGGCGCAGCAATGCCGAGCGCCTTGCCAGCCACCGCAACAACGCAGACCGCCCCAAGCCTTCAACCCCATTGGTGATTTCAATATCAGGGGCAGCCACGACAAGGCCGCCCCTGCAGTGTTGCCCGCCTGGCGCGGGTGCGCACCCGCGCTGCACCGTGCGTCGCGCATTGACGGCCTTGTCGTGGCTGCACGAACCCAATGTTTACGTGAACACGCCCTAGGCGAGCAGACTGGGCTTGCCCAGCAGCTTTTCCATGGCATCGCGCAGCGTGAACAGCTCGCGCTGAAAGCTGTCGAGCTTCTCGCGCATGCGCACCGTGGGTGCAAGCACGGCCATGGAATATGCGCCGCGGTAGGTGTCAATAGAGACCGCGAGCCCCGCCACGCCAGGCAGCACCTGGTCATAGTCCAGCGCAAAGCCCTGGCTGCGGATTTGGGCCATCTCCCGCAGCAGCTGCTTCAGCGGCACGGCGTTGGGCGCGCCTGATTGCCGCACCCATTCCTGCACCGAGGCGTCATCCATGCGCGCCAGCAGCGTCTTGCCGGGTGCTGTGGTCTGCGGTGGCGGTGCCATGCCCAGCTGCGGCACCACGCGCAGCACCTGTTCACCCACGATGGCATCCACCACATGCAGCTGGTGCTGCTGCAGCCGCACCAGACAGACGGTTTCCTGCAGCTTCAGCGACAGCTGCTCTGCATAGGGCTTGAGCACGGGAACGATGTCCGAGTGCGACTGGTACAGCATCTGCCCCAGCGCCGGGCCAATGCGAAAGCCGGTGCTGCCCGCTGGCTCGACGATGTTTTCCACCACCAGCGCATTGATGATGCGCTGCACCGTCGAGCGCGGCAGCTCCACCTCGGCCGCAATCGCAGCCAGACTCATGCCGCAGGGCTGGCCGTGGGCAGAGAGCACACGCATGATGCGGCTCATGCGCGCAATGACCTGAATGCCACATTGCTGGCGGTCGTCGGGATCAATAGCGGGGCTTTCGGTCATGGCAGGCCATCTCGAAGTTGTGCAGAGGTTGGGAAAGGATGCAAGTCACCGAGCTTATCGCCTTCTGTGGTCGTAGGGTTGTGCCCGTGGTGATGCCCTCGAAAATGATCGTCTAGTGATACACTGAATCGCAATGTGATACAGGTAAAAGGGCGGATGCACCGCAAGGCGCACCGTCCTTTTGTCGTCTAACCCTGATGTGCCAGCAGGGGCTGGCTTTTGCGAGGAGAGTGAATTCATGAGCGTGACGCTTCCAAACGTGGTGCGCACGGCGCTGGCCGTGGCGGCCGCAGCCACGTTGATTGCCTGTGGTGACAAGCCCGGTGCGCAGGCCGGTGCTCCCGGCCCTGCCGCCGTGGGGGTGTATGAGGTGCAGCCACAGGCTGTGTCGCTGGATGCAGAGCTGCCCGGCCGTACCGTGGCCTCGCGCGTGGCGGAAGTGCGACCCCAGACCAGCGGCATCGTGCAAAAGCGTCTGTTTGAAGAAGGCAGCATGGTCAAGAAGGGCCAGCCGCTCTACCAGATTGACCCCGCCACCATGAACGCCCGCCTGGCCAAGGCGCAGGCCCAGCTGCAAAGTGCCGAGAACCTGGCCAAGCGCTACGAAGTGCTGCGCGAGAAGAACGCCATCAGCCAGCAGCAGTACGACGACGCCATGAGCGCCTGGCGCAATGCCCAGGCTGACGTCGAGCTGGCACGCATCGACACCGTCTATGCCAAGGTGCTGTCGCCCATCTCCGGCTATATCGGCCGCTCCAATGTGACTGAAGGCGCCTTGGTCAGCGTGGGCCAGTCCCAGGCCATGGCCACCGTGCAGCAGCTGGACCCCATCCATGTGGACATGCAGCAGTCCATGACCGACATCCTGCGCCTGCGTGCCGAGAATGCCAAGGGCAGCGCCCAGGTGCGACTGCTGCTGGAAGACGGCAGCGTCTATCCCGTGCAGGGCACGCTCAAGTTTTCGGAAATGCATGTGGATGAGGGCACAGGTTCCGTGACCCTGCGCGCCACCTTTGCCAACCCCGATGGCCTGCTGCGCCCCGGCATGTTTGTGCGTGCCCAGGTGCAGACGACCGCCAGGGAAGATGCTCTGCTCGTGCCCCAGCAGGCCGTGTGGCGCAACACCCAGGGCAAGCCCATGGTCTGGGTGGTGGGGGCAGACAACATCGCCAAGCCACGCCCTGTGAATGCGGTCCGTTCGGTGGGCAATACCTGGCTGGTGGAAGGTGGTCTGCAACCCGGTGAGAAGGTGATTACCGAAGGCCTGCAGAAGCTGCGCGGCGAAATGCCCGTGCAGCCCGTGCCAGCCACGAATGTGGACATCGTGACCGACCTGTACGCCGTGGGCAAGGGCGCATAAGGAAAGCACGCCATGTCCAAGTTCTTTATCAACCGCCCCATTTTTGCGTGGGTCGTGGCCATTGTGGTCATGCTGGCGGGTGTGCTGGCCATCAAGGGCCTGCCCATCAACCAGTACCCCAATGTGGCACCACCCGCGATCTCGATTTCGGTGACCTACCCCGGCGCTTCTGCACAGGCCGTGCAGGACACCGTGGTGCAGGTGATCGAGCAGCAGCTCAACGGCCTCGATGGCCTGCGCTACATCACCTCGGCTTCGGAGTCGGATGGCTCCATGCAGATCGTTGTGACCTTCGAGCAAGGCACGGACCCTGACATCGCCCAGGTGCAGGTGCAGAACAAGCTCAACCTCGCCACCCCCATGCTGCCGCAGGAAGTGCAGCAGCAAGGCATCCGCGTGGCCAAGTACCAGATGAACTTCATGCTGGTGGTGGGCCTGGTGTCGGAAGACGGCTCCATGAGTTCGGCCGACCTGGCGGACTACATTGCCACCAACCTGCAGGATCCCATCTCGCGTACCGAGGGCGTGGGTGACTTCACGCTGTTTGGTGCACCATATGCCATGCGCATCTGGCTGGACCCTGCCAAGCTCAATGCCCACCAGCTCACGCCTTCGGATGTGATGGCTGCCGTCAAGAGCCAGAACGTGCAGGTGTCTGCCGGTCAGCTCGGCGGTCTGCCCACCATCAATGACAAGGTGCAGCTGCAGGCCACCGTGCTGGGCAAGACCCGCATGAAGACGGCAGAAGAGTTCCGCGAGATCATGCTCAAGGTCAAGCCCAATGGTGCCCAGGTGCGCCTCAAGGACGTGGCCGATGTGCAGCTGGGTGGCCAGTTCACCGCCATTTCCAGCAAGTTTGACGGCAAGCCTTCGTCGGCACTGGCCTTGCGTCTGACCACCGGCGGCAATGTGCTGGATGCGGTCAAGGCCGTGCGCGCCACCATTGCCAAGCTGGAACCCAACTTCCCGCCCGGAGTGAAGGTGGTCTTCCCCTACGACACCTCGCCCGTGGTGCAGGTGTCCATCGACTCGGTGGTCCACACCCTGTTTGAAGCCATCGTGCTGGTGTTTCTGGTGATGCTGCTGTTCCTGCAGAGCATCCGTGCCACCCTGGTGCCTACGCTGGCCGTGCCTGTGGTGCTGCTGGGTACGTTCGGCATCCTGCTGGCAGCGGGCTTCACCATCAACCTGCTGACCATGTTTGCCATGGTGCTGGCAATTGGTCTGCTGGTGGACGACGCGATTGTGGTGGTGGAAAACGTGGAGCGTCTGATGCACGAAGAGCATCTCTCGCCCAAGGAAGCCACCATCAAGTCCATGGGCCAGATCTCCGGTGCGCTGGTCGGTATCGGTCTGGTGATCTCTGCCGTGTTTGTGCCCATGGCCTTCATGGATGGCTCCACCGGCGTGATCTACCGCCAGTTTGCCGTGACCATTGCGGCTGCCATGACCCTGTCCGTACTGGTGGCGCTGATCTTCACGCCCGCCCTGTGCGCGACGATTCTGAAGGCACCCGTACCCGGCAAGAAGCCTGCCGCGTTCTTTGCGTGGTTCAACCGCGTGTTCAACGCCGGTGCCAGCGGCTATGCCGTGGGCGTGGAAGGCATCTTGAAGCGCAACAAGTGGTTCTTGCTGATCTATGTGCTGCTGCTGGTGGCACTGGCGGTGCTGTTTGCGCGCATCCCCACCGCCTTCTTGCCCGAAGAAGACCAGGGCACCATGATGGTGCAGGTACAGCTGCCACCCAATGCCTCGGCCGCCCGTACCGAGCAGGTGCTGCAGAAGGTGGTGAACCACCTGCTGGAAAACGAAAAGGACACGGTCAACGGCGTGATGTCGGTGAACGGCTTCAACTTTGCCGGTCGCGGTCAGAACTCTGGTCTGCTGTTCGTGGAGCTCAAGCCCTTTGAGCAGCGCAAGCGCCCTGATCAGCACCTCAAGGCGCTGCATGGCCGCACCTGGGGCTTTGTCAGCCAGATCAATGACGCCATGATCGTGCCCATCATGCCGCCAGCCATCATCGAACTGGGCAATGCCACAGGCTTTGACTTCTACCTGCAGGACAACGGTGGCGTGGGCCACGAAGTGCTGATGCAGGCGCGCAACCAGATGCTGGGCATGGCGGCGCAGACGCCACAGCTGGCCATGGTGCGCCCCAACGGTCTGTCTGACGAGCCACAGTTCCAGATTGAAATCGACGAGGAAAAGGCGCGTGCGCTGGGTCTGAATCTGGTGGACATCAACTCCACCATGTCGATTGCCTGGGGCTCGGCCTATATCAATGACTTTATCGACCGTGGCCGCGTGAAGAAGGTCTTCCTGCAAGGCAAGGCGGAATCGCGCGTGGGTCCGGACGATTTCGCCAAGTGGTATGTGCGCAATGACGCCGGCAAGATGGTGCCTTTCAGCGCCTTTGCGACCGGCAAGTGGGTCTACGGCCCCGCCAAGCTGGAGCGCTTTAACGGCGTGCCTGCCGTGCAGATCGTCGGTGGCACAGCCCCCGGCGTGAGCACGGGTGAAGCCATGGCCGTGGTCGAAGGTCTGGCCCAGCAGCTGCCACCGGGTGTGGACCTGGTCTGGTCTGGCCTGTCGTATGAAGAAATCAAGGCGGGCAACCAGAGCGCCTGGATCATGGCCCTGTCCATGCTCATGGTGTTCCTGTGTCTGGCAGCCTTGTACGAAAGCTGGGCGATTCCGTTCTCGGTGATGCTGGTGGTGCCCCTGGGTATTCTGGGTGCTGTGCTGGCCACACTGAGCCGTGGTCTGACCAATGACGTGTTCTTCCAGATCGGCATGATTACCACCGTGGGTCTGGCGGCCAAGAACGCCATTCTGATCGTGGAGTTCGCACGCGAGCTGCATCGCGAAGGCAAGCCGCTGATGCGCGCTGCCGTGGAAGCTGCACGCCTGCGTCTGCGCCCCATCATCATGACCTCCATGGCCTTTGTGCTGGGTGTGGTGCCTCTGGCCATTGCCACGGGCGCATCCAGCGGCAGCCAGCACTCCATCGGCACCAGCGTGGTGGGCGGCACCCTGGCGGGTACCTTCCTCGCCATCTTCTTTGTGCCCCTGTTCTTCTACGTGATTGGTCATATCACCGAACGCTTTGGCAAGCGCACACCTGCTGCGGAAGCAGAGGAGAAAAACGCATGAAATTGCACACCCTGACCGGCGCTCTGGCGCTGGCGGGGCTGTTGAGCGCCTGCTCCATGGCCCCCAAGTATGAAACCCCGGCCGCCCCCGTGGCCGCCACCTGGCCCAGCGCACAGGCGCAAGGCAGCGAAGCCGCCGCCGTGCAGTGGCAGCAGTTCTTTGCCAACCCTGAGCTGCGCGAAGTCATTGCCCTCACGCTGTCCAACAACCGCGACCTGCGCGCTGCCGCGCTGAATGTGGAAGCCTTTCAGGCGCTCTACCGCATTCAGAAAGCCGAGAGCACGCCTGCCATCGGTGCACAGGCCGCAGGCTCGCGCCAGCGTGTGCCTGCCGATGTGGCGGGTGCGCCAGATGCCGTCATCTCCAGCACCTACACCGTGGGGCTGGGCGTGGCCGCCTATGAGCTGGACCTGTTTGGCCGCGTGAAGTCGCTCAACGAGCAGGCCCTGCAGAACTACCTGGCCATGGAAAGCACGCGCAAGGCCACCGAGCTGAGCCTGGTCGCTGCCACGGCCAGCGCCTGGATGAGCTGGCAGGCCAACCAGCAGATGCTGGATGTGCTGACCCGCACCGTCAAGGCCAATGAAGACGCGCTGGCGCTGATTGCGGTGCAGGTGGAAAACGGCATTGCCTCCGACCTGCAGCTGCACCAGGCCCAGACCGCCGTGGACAGCGCCCGTGCCCAGCACGCCCAGATGCAGCGTGCCGTGGAGCAGGACCTGAACGCCCTGCAGGCACTGGTGGGGGCCGAACTGCCCGCTTCCGTGCTCAATGCGCGCGTGGCACCGCAGCGCTGGCAGTTTGCGGCACTACCCGTGGGCCTGCCTTCGCAGGTGCTGGCGCAGCGCCCGGACATTCTGGCTGCCGAGCAGCAGCTCAAGGCCGCCAACGCCAACATCGGCGCGGCGCGTGCGGCCTTCTTCCCCAGCATCTCGCTCACCGCGAGTGCGGGCACGGCCAGCAGCGATCTGTCCGGCCTGTTCAAGGGCGGCTCGGGTGCCTGGAGCTTTGCGCCCCAGATCAATATTCCGCTGTTCAGCGGTGGCCGCCTGAAGGCCAACCTCGACTACGCCACGCTGCAAAAAGACATGCGTGTGGCGCAGTATGAAAAAGCCATCCAGACCGCCTTCCGCGAAGTGGCAGATGGCCTGGCCGCCCGCAAAACCTTTGGCACGCAGCTGCAGGCCAACCAGCACCTGCTGCAAACCTCTGGCAAGTACCTGGACCTGGCCCAGCTGCGCTATGACAACGGCGTGGAAGCCTATCTGACCGTGCTGGATGCCCAGCGCAGCCTGCTCAATGCCGAGCTGGGCGTGGTGCAAACCGCTTTGCAGCAGGCCATCAGCGAGGTCAATCTGTTCAAGGCGCTGGGTGGGGGCATGCTGGAGGCAGCGTCAGCCCAGTAATGCGCTGGGCTGAAAAGTGCTTTTCAGCGGCTGGATAGAAAAAGCCACCCTGGCTGTTGTGCTGGGGTGGCTTTTGTTATTTGAGGTGGCGGTGATGTGCTTGAGGGGAGGGGCCGGGTCTCGCCCCGGCAGGCGAGTCACTTTTTGTGCGCGACAAAAAGTGACCAAAAAGCGCGTCTGCCGACGGCTGTCCGGCGGAACTCGCTGCACTCCTTCGTCGTTCCGCTCAGACAGCCGCCGGAAATTTGATTTTTTATTTTGATCACGCGCGACGCTTGCGCGCGCGGGGTGGTAGCAAGCAGCATCGCTCTGCTTGAAAGCCTGCTCTCGACCCAAAGCAGTCCTTTGGTCGTCGGTAAGAAAAAAACCATACAGTAGCGACCGCCGGTCAGCGCCCATATCGGTGGAATATGTGATCCAACGATGTATCCCTGCTGGGTATACCTGGGATGCAGTGGATCAGGCTATCGATGGGGTTATCTGGATCCGAGTACATCAAATGCTGACATTGCTGGAACGCTTCAGTTAGCAAGGGCTGTTGCGAACGGAAGAAGATCGTGTTCTTTGAATAGACCTGCACTGTGTTGTTGCAGATGTCGACCTCGTGGTCGTTTAGCACTAGAGTCGTGAGTTTCGGGTTGACCATGTAGCTGGATGGACGGCACACGAGAACGCAGATGTGCGGCGTAATCGGCACGAAGCACTTAGGTGAACTCGGAGCGTTCTGGATGTTTCGCAGGTTGTGAAAGAAGCCATCTCCGAAAACGAACTCCTTGCCCTGCGAATACACAACCACGAATTTAGCGTGTGCCCCGATACTATCGGCAATAAGGCGGTGAGAGTTCCTCATGTTGAGTCCGATCAGGGCATTACGCTCAGGCGTCGGAAGAGGGCCTCGGATTTTTTCAGCCAAAGTGATGCACCCCTCACGATTCATAGGCCCTCGTACGACCAGAGATACGACGCATTCCGTTATGCGAGTCAAGTCGGCGTCAGAGCAAGGGTTCGCGATGAAGCGCTGTCTCAGCTCGGGTACGTCACGGACAGGCCTACGCTCCAAGTCTCCTAGCCAGCGAATCAAGTCTGGGAAAGCACTATCAGCTCTATCGAATACGCGTTCAAAGGACTGATCCCAAGAGGTGTCCTCATTGTTCTGCCCCAGCTTGATGTGGTGCCCGTTGCCTATGACACCCAGCCTGGCAGGAGGTATTCGCACAGTAGTTCCGTCTGGCTTGAGCCAGCCAGTCTTGCCATCTTCCCCAGCCCAGTGTCGAGACACGCACTCAGGCCACCAATGATGTCGCTCTGATTTCAACTTTGCCATGTAACGATCTTCGTTAAACACGTTCACCGAGGAACTCTTCGGCTACGAATACTTCCCACCAACAGCCATTATTAAGGCATAGGAATCAATAAATCGAACGCCTGCTCATGGCCGTTTGGGGCTGTCACTTGGGACCCTTTGCAGCTTTCAGCAAATAGCTAAGGACTGATATTCTTCTGCAGTCCTAGGGCGGGCACCACATTCATGACCGTGGTAAGGCTAGGCTTGCTTTACTCGCTGGCTGATTAGGTTTGCACCCGAACCCAGGGCTTTCACCACGAGTCAACCTCTAGGTTAGACGGGTGCTTTCAAGCCATCAGCATTCTCGAACATGGTGGCTAGCATCCTAGGACCTGGCTTAGTATTGAAAGCGGGTTGAAGCGCAAGTATTAAGAGCAGTTCCAGAGTAAGCCTATCAGTGCAATCTCGCACCTGTACGAACCGCATTGTTTTCCAAGTTTCCCACCATAACGTTTTCTTGTGTGGAGAGGTTTGGTCATGCATTCGGGACTTGATCGTTCGACCTGACTGCCCTACATAGAGTGCTTTTCCGTGTTCATCGTAGTAGGCATAGACAGCTCCGCTGCCATCGTCACCGAGTTTTCCTCTTGCAAAAAACACGCTCCGATCATGCACAAAAGTCTTGGACATAAAGAAATTTATTGCGTTCTCTGACGCACTTGCAAGTGATCTACGAAATAATTCAGGCATGCGATAAGACTTAGTACAAGGGTCGCAATTATCAATCGACGAAGGACGTGCAATGGCTTTAAAGATGCCATGGTTCCTCAAACCAAAATCGCCTATATGTACACTGAAAGACAATGAGGTAAGGCAGGTATTGGAGCATCAACTTCTTCACTACGCCTTCCCCTATCAAGGGAGCGAATGCATTGGATCATTGCAGGATGTTAGCGCTTCCACTCCGAACCTATATGTGAAAATCAACAGTAAGCAAATCGCATATATTCACCAATGGTATTTACTCGATGATGGCAAGATCTTTAAAGTAGAACACATTGCGATTGAGAGAGAATTTATTGGAAAAGGTTTTGGCATTGCACTTGCACGTGGTCTTGCGAAAGCCCTCCAAGACGAGTTCCAAACGGAGACTATTGTTTTTAGCGAGATTAGTTACTCTGCTGACCACGAGAGTTTTTTCAAGCGGCTTGGCGCGGTACCTCGAAACCACCGTCTATATCCGGGGAAACCAGACTGGATTTGGCTATTGCCAAGCCGAAAGCAGCACTGATTGACCGTACCGAATTCATCGAAACTCCAGCAGATAAAGAAAAGGGACGGCTAGGGCACTCAAAAGCATTAGTCGCAGTGTCTGCTGCTGGCCGAAAGCAGACAGCATAGCCACTGCCTTCCCCGCGCATGCACAAGCGTCGCGATGCAGGAGTGAAGTCGAGTTTCGCAGGGTAGCTTTCTGCTGGTATGCGCATGCTGAAAGACCAGCAAGGCTTTCCCCAAGCTGCCACAATAGCGCCCCTTTGTTTGATCAGGCAGTATCAGAAAAATAGCTGCCAGCGCTGATAAACACTTGCTTTTAAAGAGAAAAGTATCTTAAAAGCTTGTTTTATCAGCGCTGGCAGCTCTTGTTTTGATAGAGGGCTGCCCTCTCTGGATTTCTTGCATGCACATTCTTCCGCACACCACGCTGGGTATTGACTTTGGTACTTCCAACTCCGCCATGGCATGGCGCACCGCCGGGCAGAGCGCACAGCTGGTGCCGCTGGAAGGCAAGGCAGCGGCCATGCCCACGGCGCTGTTCTTTCACTACGAAGACCACAGCACGCACTATGGCCGTGATGCCATGCGGCAATACCTGGCGGGCGAAGAAGGCCGCCTGATGCGCTCGCTCAAAAGCCTGCTGGGCAGCAGCCTGCTGCAGGACAAGACGGCAGTGCACGGCCAGCTGGTGAGTTACCAGGACATCATTGCCATCTTCCTCAAGCTCATGGCTGAGCAGGCGCAGCAGCACATGGGCGGCATGCCTGAGCGTGTGGTGCTGGGCCGCCCCGTGCACTTTGTGGATGGAAACCCCGAGCGTGATGCGCAGGCACAGGCTTCGCTGGAAGCTGCCGCGCACACGGCAGGTTTCCAGGAAGTGGCTTTCCAGCTGGAGCCCATTGCGGCAGCGCTGGACTATGAGCAGCGCCTGAGCGAAGAGGCCTGCATTCTGGTGGTGGACATTGGCGGCGGTACGTCGGACTTCACCGTGGTGCGCCTGGGCCCGCAGCACGCAGGCAAACGGGACCGTACGCAGGACATCCTCGCCACCACGGGCGTGCACATTGGCGGTACGGACTTTGACCACAAGCTCAACGTTGCCGAAGTGCAGCCTCTGCTGGGCCTGGGCCACCACGGCCCCAGCGGCCGCGAAGTGCCCAGCCGCGTGTTCTATGACCTGTCCACCTGGCACCTGATTCAGTGGCTCTATACCGCCAAGGCACTGCGTGAGGCCGAGGCACTGCGCAGCGACTACAGCGACCGCCATCTGCATGCCCGCCTGATGCGGGTACTCGAAGAACAAGCTGGCCACCGCCTGGCCGATGCCGTGGAGCAGGGCAAGATCACCGCATCCAGCACGGCTGCCGTGGCGCCGCTGGATCTGGGCTGGGTGGAAAGTGGTCTGGCTGCGCAAATTACGCCTGAAGGGCTGGAGCAGCACCTGCAGGCCCTGCTGGCTGAGGTGGTCAAGTGCGCGCAGGAATGCGTGAACAAGGCCGGTCTGCGCAAGGAGCAGATCACTGCGCTGTATCTGACCGGTGGTTCGTCGGCCCTGCAGACCCTGCGTGATGCGCTGAAGCTGGCCTTCCCGACCACGCCACAGGTCGCCGGTGACCTGTTCGGTGGCGTGGCGGCAGGTCTGGCCTACGCCTGAAAACCATAGCTGCCAGCGCTTGCTGCATCAGCGCTAGCGGCCAATTTGGCTGTTATTCCTCGTCGCCTTCCGCAGCGCGTTTGAGCTCCAGCGCGCGCTCATACAAGGTGTTGCGGTTGGCGCCGGTGATTTCGGCGGTGAGCTTGACGGCCGTCTTGGTCGGCAGCTCAGCCAGCAGCAGGCGCAATACGCGCTCGGCTTCGCCGTTTTCCTGCTGCAGCTCCACCGGGTGCAGCACGATGACGAACTCGCCCTTGCTGCGCGTGGCTTCGGCTTCCAGCCAGGCGGCGACGTCCTGCGCGGCATGGGTGCTCACCTGCTCAAACTGCTTGGTGATTTCGCGCGCCAGCGTCACCTTGCGCTCTCCCAGCACGGCCAGGGCCTTGACCATGTCCTGAATGCGGTGTGGCGCTTCCAGCAGCACGGTGCAGCGCGGCTCTGCCGCCAGCTTTTGCACGGCCGCCTGGCGCTCGGCATTTTTGGTGGGCAGAAAACCGGCAAACACAAAGCCGCCATCGGTCTGGCCGGGGGGCACGCAGCCTGCCACGCTGATGGCGCTGGTCACGCTGCTGGCACCGGGCAGGGGCATGGCGCGCAGGCCGTGGGCCTGCAGCGCAGCGCACAGGCGCGCGCCGGGGTCGCTCACACCGGGAGTGCCAGCATCGCTCACATAGGCAATGCGCTGGCCTTGCTGCAGGCGGGCAATGATGCCTGCGGCGGCCTCGGCCTCGTTGTGCTGGTGCACGGCCAGCAGCTGGCTGCCGGGGCGGTCCAGCCCGTAGCTGCGCAGCATGCCCTGGGTGTGGCGTGTGTCTTCGCAGGCAATGGCGTCCACGATCTGCAGCACGTGCAGGGCGCGCAGCGAGATGTCGGCCAGATTGCCGATAGGCGTGGCGATGACGTAGAGCACGCCTTGTGGATAATTTTGCGAGGCAGCTGCATCACGCGCTGCTGTCAATGCCGATGCAAAAGAGGCACTCAATGTTGTTCCTTGAAATGGGGCGCCAAGGCCCCTTCATGCAGTGGCGCAGATTGTACGTATCAGTGCTCAGATATGCGGCCCGCAGCGCCTGTGCTATACCCCATGCTATGGCCTTGCCTGGCGAGAAAGAATGCTTGCGTGAGGGGGGGACAGTGCATCAGGAGGAAAATGACATGCGAGATTTCGAAGCCGTACAGGCGGCAGTGCAGACCGCGTATCAAGCCCACGGGCAGGCCCAGGGCGGCGCCAATGCCAACTACATTCCCTTTCTGGCAGACATTCCCAGCCATTTGTCAGCCATCGCTGTGGTGACGGCTGCAGGGCAAGTGGCTACCGCAGGGGATGCACAGTACCGCTTTGCGCTGGAGTCCATCTCCAAGGTTTGCGCGCTGGCACTGGCGCTGGAAGACTGGGGGGCTGAAGCCATCCACAGCAAGATTGGTGCGCAGGCTACCGGCTTGCCTTTCAACTCGGTCATTGCACTGGAGCTACATGGCGGCAAGCCCCTGTCACCGCTGGTGAATGCTGGTGCCATGGCGGCGACCAGCCTGGTTAAGGCAGCTTCCGTGGAAGAGCGCTGGCAGCGCATGCTGCAGATGCAGCAGGCCATGGGTTCCAGCGAGATCGCACTGTCACCATCGCTGAACGATTCCGAGCAGAGCACCAATGGGCACAACCGTGCAATTGCATGGCTGCTGCAGTCAGCAGGCTATATGTATTGCGACCCCATGGAGGCCTGTGATGTGTATACGCGCCAGTGCTCAACCTTGCTGAACACGCTGGAGCTGGCCACCATGGGGGCGACGCTGGCTGCAGCAGGTGTGAACCCCTTGACCCGCCAGCGCGTGCTGCAGGCCGCGCATGTACCCAAAATTCTGGCCGAAATGATGATGGAGGGCATGTATGAAAGCTCGGGCGACTGGGCGTATGCCGTGGGCCTGCCTGGCAAGAGTGGCGTAGGTGGCGGCATTGTGGCGGTCGTACCTGGCGTAATGGGAATTGCAGCGTTTTCGCCACCGCTGGACAGTGTGGGCAACAGCGTGCGTGGGCAGAAAATGGTGGCCCATGTGGCACAGGCGCTGGGCTACAACTTGTTTAAGGGGGCAGCGTCATGACAGCCATTGCTACAAGGGGGAGGGGGAGGTATGCGTTGGTGGCAGCGTGGGCGCAGCACGGCTGCAGCTACCCACACGGACGCTCAGATGCAGAGCACATGCAGCAAGGGGCAGCAGGCTGAAGATCAGGCACTGGCCTATCTGCAGGCACAAGGCCTGCGGTTGTTAGCGCGTAATTATCGAACGCCCGGACGCGGAGGGGGTGAGATTGATTTAATCCTGCAAGCCGCAGATGGCACGGTGGTGTTTGTGGAAGTGCGCAGCCGCAGTCACACCGGCTTTGGTGGTGCAGGTGGCAGCATTGGCCATGCCAAGCGTCAGCGGCTCATCCATGCCGCGCAGTGCTGGCTGCAGGCGCAGGGCAGTGCAGCAGCCTGCCGCTTTGATGTGGTGCTGATGGACGCAGGCCAGCTGCAGTGGATTGCATCGGCATTTGAGGCAGACTGACCACGGGTCTGCCTGCGGGAACTGCGGCAAGGCGATGCAGTCCCTTACTGAACGCTACAAAATCCGAGAAAGCCCACAGTTATCATCACCACCCCATGCTTGATCAACAAATTCAACAACATTTCATCGACAGCGCGGACCTGAAGTACCAGTCCGCACAAGCGCTGAGTCTGCCCATTGCCTCTGCCATTCAGGCGCTGGTTGCCAGCATCACCGGCGGCGGCAAGATTCTGGCCTGCGGCACGGGGGCATCGGCCAGCCAGGCACAGATGTTTGCAGGCCTGTGCGTCAGCGGCTTCGAGCGTGATCGGCCGGAGCTGGCAGCGGTGGCACTGACCTCGGACAGCGGCTATCTGGGAACCATTGCGGGTACGCCCAGTCTGTCCAACCACTATCTGGCGCGGCAGGTGCGTTCGCTGGGCCAGGCTGGCGATGTGCTGCTGGTGATTTCCATTACCGGCAATGAAACCTGTCTGTTGGATGCGGTGGAGGCCGCCCACGAGCGCGACATGATGGTGGTGGCCCTGACTGGTCATACCGGTGGTGCGCTGGCGGGCCGCATGCGTGAAACCGATACGCTGATCTGTGTGCCCCACGAGCGCCCTGCGCGCGTGCGTGAGGTGCATGACCTGGTGCTCAATTGTTTGTGCGATGGTGTGGATACCCAGTTGCTGGGCGAACAGGAGATGTGATGAAAAAACAATGGTATCGAACAGGGGTAGCGGTACTGGGAGGTACTTTGCTGCTGGGCAGCCTGACGGCCTGTGTGCCACTGGTGCTGGGTGGTGGCGCCGTGACCACGGCCATGGTGGCGACGGACCGCCGCACCTCTGGAATGATTGTGGAAGACGAACGCATTGAGCAAAAGGCTGCGGCCAAGATCCGCGAAATCCTGCCCGAAGGCTCCCGCGCCAGCGTGACCAGCTTTAACCGCACGGCCATGATTACCGGCGAAGTACGCACGGCTGCGCAGAAGGAAGCGCTGGAGCGTGCCGTGGCCAGCGTGGAGAACGTGCGTCGCGTGGTGAACGAAGTGCAGGTCGTGCCTTTTGTGTCTTCGCTGAGCCAGCGCTCCAAGGACGCTTTCATCACCAGCAAGGTCAAGGCCAGCTTCCTGGATGCCAAGGACTTGCAGGCCAACACCATCAAGGTGGTGACCGAGCAGAACGTGGTCTATTTGATGGGCATTGTGACGCCCCGCGAGTCCAAGCGTGCGGCGGAAATTGCGCGTGGCGTCAATGGCGTGAGCAAGGTGGTGCGCGTGTTTGAAACCATCAGCGAAGACGATCTGGCCAACTACAAGGCCCGCGAGGAAGCCCTGGAAAAGCAGGGCACTGCCGCACCTGCAGTGCAGGAAGCGGAGCCTGTCGTGGAAATCACGCCGGTGAAATGATGGCAGTTGCAAGCTGATAAAAAAATCCCGGGACGTCCGGGATTTTTTTATGCGCGTTGGCTGCTGAGGGCAGGGGGCAGGTCTACAGCAGGCGGAAGTGCTCGGTGCCAGCCGCCAGATTGGGGTTGTGCGCACGCTTGCTGTGCAGCTTGATCTGCAGGCGCAGGTCGTTGACTGAGTCCGCATTGCGCAGCGCGTCTTCGTAGCTGACGGTGCCGCTGTCGTAGAGGTCAAACAGGGCCTGGTCAAAGGTCTGC
Organism: Comamonas kerstersii; assembly: GCF_002056725.1. Taxonomy (NCBI): domain Bacteria; kingdom Pseudomonadati; phylum Pseudomonadota; class Betaproteobacteria; order Burkholderiales; family Comamonadaceae; genus Comamonas; species Comamonas kerstersii. The sequence continues at coordinate 1,529,792 of NZ_CP020121.1, forward strand.
ATGCCCAGTTCGCGGCTTTTCTTCATGATTTCCTTGATTTCCACCACATCGCCCTTGGCGATCAGGTCAGAAATCAGCGGCGTATTGAGCAGCACTTCCATGGCCGCCACACGGCCCTTTTCGTTCTCACGTGCCAGCAGGCGCTGCGAGATCATGGCGCGCAGGTTCAGCGACAGGTCCAGCAGCAGCTGTTCGCGGCGCTCTTCGGGGAAGAAGTTGATGATGCGGTCCAGCGCCTGGTTGGCGCTGTTGGCGTGCAAGGTGGCCAGGCACAGGTGACCGGTTTCCGAGAACACGATGGCGTGCTCCATGGTTTCGCGGTCGCGGATTTCGCCCATCAAAATGACATCCGGCGCCTGGCGCAGGGAGTTCTTGAGCGCAGCCTCCCAGCTGTCGGTATCCAGCCCCACTTCGCGCTGCGTGACGATGCAGTTCTTGTGTGGGTGCACGAATTCGATGGGGTCTTCGATGGTGATGATGTGGCCTTCGGAGTGCTCATTGCGCCAGTCCACCATGGCGGCCAGCGAGGTGGACTTGCCCGAGCCTGTCGCACCCACAAAGATGCACAGGCCACGCTTGGTCATGGCTACCTCCTTGAGCACCTGGGGCAGGCCCATGCGGTCAATCGAAGGAATGTCGGCAGGAATGCGGCGCAGCACCATGCCTACGCGCCCCTGCTGCATGAAGGTGTTGACGCGAAAGCGTCCGATGCCTGCTGGCGAGATGGCGAAGTTGCACTCCTTGGTGCGCTCAAACTCTGCCACCTGGCGGTCACTCATGATGGAGCGCGCCAGCGTCAGCGTGTGTGCGGCCACCAGAGGCTGGTCCATAAGGCGTGTGACCTTGCCGTCCACCTTGATGGCGGGCGGAAAGTCGGCCGTGATGAACAGGTCACTGCCCTTGCGCGCCACCATCAGTTTGAGCAGGTCGTTGATGAATTTGCTGGCCTGATCGCGTTCCATGGCTGATGTCTCCAATCGCTAGGGCTTAACCGGGGAAGTTCTCGGGCGACTTGGCCTTGCTGCGTGCCTCGGCAGCGCTGATCACATTGCGGCGCACCAGATCGGTCAGGCACTGGTCCAGGGTCTGCATGCCCACGTTGGAGCCGGTCTGAATGGCCGAGTACATCTGTGCCACCTTGGCTTCACGGATCAGATTGCGGATGGCGCTGGTGCCAATCATGATTTCGTGCGCTGCCACGCGGCCATTGCCGTCCTTGGTCTTGCACAGCGTCTGCGAAATCACGGCCTGCAGCGATTCCGACAGCATGGCGCGCACCATTTCTTTTTCTTCGGCGGGGAAGACGTCGATGATACGGTCGATGGTCTTGGCAGCACTGGAGGTGTGCAGGGTGCCGAAGACCAGGTGGCCAGTTTCGGCGGCGGTCATGGCCAGGCGAATGGTTTCCAGGTCACGCATTTCGCCGACCAGAATGCAGTCCGGGTCTTCACGCAGGGCAGAGCGCAGGGCGGCAGAGAAGGAATGCGTCATGGGGCCTACCTCACGCTGGTTGACCAGGCTTTTCTTGGAGGTGTGCACGAATTCGATGGGGTCCTCCACCGTCAGAATGTGGCCGTGCTGGTTGCTGTTGAGGTAGTCCACCATGGCCGCCAGCGTGGTCGATTTACCCGAGCCGGTAGGGCCGGTGACCAGCACCAGACCACGGGGCTTGAGCGCCAGATCGGCAAAGATCTTGGGGGCGTTGAGGTCTTCCAGCGTCAGGATCTTGCTGGGAATGGTACGGAACACGGCCGCTGCGCCACGGTACTGGTTGTAGGCATTGACACGAAAGCGCGCCAGCCCGGCAACTTCGAACGAGAAGTCCACCTCCAGATGCTCTTCATAGGCCTTGCGCTGGCTGTCCGTCATGATGTCGTAGACCATGGCGTGCACGGTCTTGTGGTCCAGCGGGTCCACATTGATGCGGCGTACATCCCCGTGCACGCGGATCATGGGAGGCAGCCCTGCGGAAAGGTGCAGGTCAGAGGCCTTGTTCTTGACGCTAAACGCTAGCAGGGTGGTGATGTCCACTGCAGTTCTCCCTCTCTGAATCTCACATGGTTTTGTGCCACCTTGCCCGGCGAATTGCGCTCAGTGGCAGGATGGTTTGGTACGCTTCAAAAGATTATGACCACGATTGCCAACAAGCTCCAAAGCGTTCACACGCAGATTCATGAAGCATGTCAAAAGTGCGGCAGACAGCCCACACAAGTGTCGCTGCTGGCCGTGTCCAAGACCTTTCCGGCCGAAGCCGTGCGTGAGGCCGCACTGGCTGGCCAGCGTGCCTTTGGGGAAAACTACATCCAGGAAGGCGTAGACAAAATTGCTGCCGTGCGTGCCATGGTGGATGTGCCAGCGCTGGTCTGGCACTGCATTGGCCCCATCCAGAGCAACAAGACCAAGCTGGTGGCCCAGCACTTTGACTGGGCACACACCGTTGACCGCGACAAGATTGCCCAGCGCCTCAATGACCAGCGTCCTGAGGAATTGCCACCGCTGCAGGTATGCATTCAGGTGAATGTGGATGGCGGCAGCACCAAGTCAGGCTGTACGCCGCAGCAGGCGCTGGAGCTGGCACACGTCATCACGCAGCTGCCGCGTCTGCAGCTGCGCGGGGTGATGAGCATCCCCGACCCACAGGCGGATGACGCAGCCATGCTGCAGGTGCACCGCAAGGTGGTGCAGGTGTTTGAGGACATTCGTGCCAGCGGCATGGCGGGGCTGGAGCGGTTTGACACCATCAGCCTGGGCATGACCGCCGATATGCACACCGCGATTGCGGCAGGCAGCACCATGGTGCGGGTGGGCAGCGGCATTTTTGGCGCACGCGACTACAGCCACAAAGCCTGAGTGCAGGCAGCATATGCACAGGCATATGCCTGCTATACAGAAAGTCTGAGCAGGCTCGCGCGCCGAAAAACGGCGTGCTAAGCTGATTTCCATAGCAATAGGGGCCTGTGCCGCCCGCATAAACTGGAGAAACAATGCCTGGACTTTTGCCTGATATCGATCCTGATGGGCTGCTGGAATTTTCGGTGGTCTATACCGACCGTGCGCTCAACCACATGTCCAAACGCTTTGTGGGCGTGGCACAAGACATTCTGGGCGTCCTCAAGGAGGTCTACCACGCCCACACCGCTGTGCTTGTGCCCGGCAGCGGCACCTTTGGCATGGAAGCGGTGGCTCGCCAGTTTGCCAATGGGCAGAAGGTGCTGATTGTGCGCAATGGCTGGTTCAGCTACCGCTGGACGCAGATTTTTGACACCGGCAACTTTGGTCTGGGTGGCGGCGCCGTCGTCTGTAAAGCGCGCAAGCAAGGTACAGGCAGTCAGGATCCATGGGCACCTTGCCCGGCGGAGGAGGTGGCGGCCACCATCCGTGCCGAAAAGCCCAAGGTGGTGTTCGCACCCCATGTAGAAACCGCCAGCGGCATCATCCTGCCGGATGACTACATCCGCACCATCAGCGATGCCGCGCATGAAGTGGGCGCGCTGCTGGTGCTGGACTGCGTGGCATCCGGTGCCATGTGGGTGGACATGGTCAAGACCGGCGTGGACGTGCTGATTTCCGCGCCGCAAAAGGGCTGGAGCAGCTCCCCCTGCTGCGCCATGGTGATGCTCTCCGAGCGCGCACGCACGGCGATTGAAGACACGCAAAGCTCCAGCTTCTCGTGCGATTTGAAGAAGTGGATGCAGATTGCCGAGGGCTATGAAAAAGGCCAGCACGCCTATCACACGACCATGCCTACCGATGCACTGGTGCGCCTGCGCGATGTGATGCTGGAAACCCGCGCCTACGGCTTTGCCAGGGTGCGGGAAGAGCAGATGGAGCTGGGCCGCCAGGTGCGTGCCCTGCTGGAGTCCCGCGGCTTCCCCAGTGTGGCGGCCGAAGGCTTCAAGGCGCCCGGTGTGGTGGTGAGCTACACCACAGACCCAGACATCCAGAATGGCAAGAAATTCCTGGCAGCCGGCCTGCAGACCGCCTCTGGCGTGCCGCTGCAGTGCGATGAGGGGGCTGACTTTCAGACCTTCCGTATTGGCCTGTTTGGCCTGGAAAAATGGCACAACGTGGAGCGTACTGTCGGACACCTGCAAGCGGCACTGGATGCCATGGGCATCACCGCTGCCAAGTCATGATGGCTGCGTGATCTTTCTAACCCTGAAAAGCGTTTTGCATATGAAAAAACAAGTTTTTGCGCTGGCCGCTGCCAGCCTGCTGGCGGTAGGCGCAGCCCACGCTGCCCCTGAAACCACGCCCAGTGGCCTGATCTACGAAGTCATCACCGAAGGCACAGGCGCACAGCCTCAGGCTACGGATACCGTGCGTGTGCACTACCGTGGCTGGTTCCCTGAAAGCGGCAAGGAGTTCGACAGTTCCATCGCACGCGGTCAGCCCATTGACTTTCCCCTCAATGGCGTGATCCCATGCTGGACCGAGGGCGTGCAGAAAATGAAGGTGGGCGGCAAGGCGAAGCTGACCTGCCCGCCCAGCATCGCCTACGGCAGCCGTGGCGCAGGTGGTGTGATTCCACCGAATGCCACGATTAATTTTGAGGTGGAGTTGTTGGGGGTTAAATAACCCTATAACTGAAAAAATAAAAAGGGAGATTAATCTCCCTTTTTATTTTTGTTAAATATTAGAATTCATAAGTTCCAGAAATCCAGAGGCGTCGACCATCTTGTGGATTAATGTAGCGATTGCTGTAAGCTGTTACAGTTTTACCTTTACCATCCTTATATTGATAGGAACCATAGTCAATAAAGTTTTTGTTGAATAGGTTATACACCGCAGCATGCAATGTGAATTTTGGCGTTGCACGATAGCTGGCGCCAATATGGAATTGTGAAAATGCTTTATAGTCACCCAGCGTTCTTACTGCAGCTGCAGTAGATGCTGTTGCGGAGTTGGGGTTCCCGCGATAGCGTTCGCTGCGGTATTCTGCACGTAGCCAACCACTCCATTGGGCATTTGGTTTCCAATCCAAGCGGAAATTTGCTGCGTGTTTGGGTGTGTCTGTCAGAGGTTGACCAATGTTTTCCCCACTTTTTTGTTTGCTTTTTGTATATGTATAGTTCGCACTAGTACTCCATTCTTGGTTGATTTTGAAGCGACCATTGAGTTCTAGACCTTGGGTCGTGGCTTTATCAATATTAATGGATTGAGCGAATTCTGGTACTGTAGGCCAATTACCAATATTTAAGCAACCGGGTTGATTGGGTGCTCCTGTGTATGTGCAATTAGGAATGGCGTCGCCTGACGCTATTTTGTCTTTAAAGCTATTGTGGAAAAACGTAATACCTGCTGCATAGCGCTGCTCTGCATCATCAAAGTTGAAGCCAAGTTCAGTGCTACGGCTGGTTTCAGGGCGAAGATCAGGGTTGCCAATCAGTGGTAACTTACCTTGGCGGCCAAAACCATTGATGCCGGATGCAAGTTGTTCAACGCGCGGCGTTTTATATCCATTGCTGACGCCACCTTTGATGGTCCACTCCGAAGAAGCATTCCAGACACCGTAAATGCGCGGGCTGAATTTTCCGCCAAAGACACTGTGTCGGTCATATCGACCACCCAGCGTAAGCTTGAAGTCGTCTGTCAGGCTCCACTCATCTTCCACGAAGAGTGCTTTCTGGGTGAAGTCGAATTTATCGGCAACGACGCCGTCCATCAAATCCGCTTTCCAGTATTGGCCGCCAAAGGTAGTCAAATGATTAGCCCAAGGGGTCATCAATTTTGTATCTAGAACTTTACTGGTGGTCTCCAAGTTGCGAGGTGTACCGGCTCCAGAGACGCCAGGAGGAATTAGACGACCTACAGTTTCAGTTTTATTATGGAGAAAGCTAGTTTCCCAGATGCCAAATGCATAGCGGCCAGTATGTGCAAGACTCCACTGGTCACGTTTGTATTTTTGTTCCTTGGAGTAACCGCCATCGCCGAGTGTTCCCAGTTGTCCTCTGGAGTTGTCATAAGTTTGACGACCACTCTCCACATCTAAAACAATGTCATGGGATTTATTGGGCGTTAAAGAGAGGCGAGCACCAAAAGTGTTGACTGTTGATTGCACGGGGTTCGCGCCCATGATGGGAGTTTCGCGTTTCCCATCGTTATCGATGTAAGAGATATCTGAGGCATCACGATGTACGGAGCTGCCACGTAATGCGAGTCCAAGTAAATCGTTTTTAATAGGGCCACTCAGGTAGAACTTACCACCGTAAGAGTCACCAAACTCTGACTCTTGCTGGGCTGTTCCCTCAACGGTGACAGAGCCACCCCATGCCTTGTTGACTTTGCGCGTGATGATGTTGATCACGCCACCCATAGCATCTGAGCCATAGAGTGTGGACATGGGTCCTCGGATGACTTCAATACGCTCAATGGCAGAAACAGGGGGAATGAAGCTGGTTTGTGTGCCCCCAAATCCATTTGGTGTGACATTCCCTGCTGAATTCTGACGACGACCATCAATCAGAATCAGAGTGTACTCACTGGGCATGCCACGAATGCTGATATTGGGTCCACCCGTTTTGTCAGTGCCTGCTCCAACATCGACGCCTTCCACGTCTTCTAGGGCTTGCGCCAAGTTGTTGACGCGTCGCTCTGCGAGCTGCTCGTTGGTAATAACAGTGATCGACGCAGGTGCATCTCGAATGTCTTGTTCAAAGCCGGAGGCAGAAACCACCACCTCAGACAGGGTCTGTGTGTTGTCCTGAGCGATGGCGGAAGCACATGCTGCGGCAGCAAGCGCCAGCAGCGTAGGGCGAGTGAAAAATGGAACAGATTTTTGAGGCATAGCAATCTCAGCCAGGGGCTGACATGAAAGGAATACAAGGGGATGGCCGCAGTGGCGCTGCGGTACCGGTTGCGTCTTGTCTTGAGCCGAAATCGGTTGACGACGTGGATTATGCGTTTCTTAATGAAAATACTTCTCATTTGCGTAGTGTTTTGCTGTAGACCTGTAGCCTGTAAGCAACAAGTTGTGAGATCTGTGCTACGGCATGTGATGGCTTGAGGAGGGCCTCGCAGATCAGTCTATGCAGTGAAATTTGTTATTTAAATCAATAGTTTGTTTCTTTGCAGGTGTGGGGCGGTCAGCTTGCTCTGCCGCGATGTGTGCATCTCCTTGTTCACCGTCATTTCTTAGGGCGATCTGCAGTCTATTGATGTACATGAGTGAGATACTAATGAAATTGATTCTTATTAGATTTCTCGAAGACAAAAATGACTCCTTTGCGCATTTCCTATCCAACTTTTGCTGCAGCCATCATGGCCGGTGGTGTGTTTTCCTCGTTTGCGGCTGATCCGCTGGCACAGCCTTCGCCAGAGCAGGTGCTGGGCGCGATGGTGGTGACGGCTTCGGGTTTTGAGCAGACAGTGGAAGATGCTCCCGCATCTATCACCGTGATCCCTCGTGAAGAGCTGGAAAAGCGCTCCTATCGCGATGTGACAGATGCCTTGCGTGATGTGCCCGGGGTGCTGGTTACGGGAGGCGGCAGCTCCAGCGATATCAGCATTCGCGGTATGGCAGCTGGCTACACCATGATTTTGGTCGATGGTCGTCGTCAGAACTCGCGTGAGACTCGCCCCAATAGTGATGGTTCCGGCATCGAGCAGGGCTGGCTGCCTCCACTGAGTGCGATTGAGCGCATTGAGATTGTGCGTGGCCCGATGTCATCGCTGTATGGCTCTGATGCCATGGGCGGTGTGATCAACATCATCACGCGCAAAGTACCGCAGCAATGGGGTGGCAGTGTGCGTGCGGAGACCACGCAGCAAGAAAACTCTGATGCTGGCGATATCTACCAGAGCAGCTTTAATTTTGGTGGTCCGATCAAAAATGAAGTGCTGGGTTTGCAAATCTATGGTCAGACTTCACACCGCAATGAAGACAAGATTGTCAATGGTTTTAGTAAGCAGAGCACAGAGGCTTTGAATCTGAAGCTGAATCTGGCAGCAGACAAGCAAAATAATTTTGATTTTCTGGTTGGCAGAACGATTCAGAAACGTGAATCCAATCCCGGCAAGTCCATGGCCTTGGAATCATGCGGTAAAAAAGGGTGCTCACCTAATAATCCATCACATCAGAGCTACTACAAAAATGACTACAGCCTGGGTCATCAAGGAAGTTACGCATGGGGCAAGATTAATACCTACCTTCAGCGTGAAGAAACAGATAATCCTGTGCGAAATATGAACCTGGTGAATACGGAGTTCAACAGCCAGGCCATATTGCCCCTCGGAAGCTCCAATGTGACAACCGTAGGTGTTTACTACCGAAAAGAAAGCTTGGATGACCAAGGTAATGAACTGAAGGGTAGCACGCGTAATCATATTGATCGTTACCAGTGGGCGTTGTATGCAGAAAATGAATTTGCTGCGACTGATACTTTTAGCTTGACGACCGGTTTGCGCATGAACCGTGATCAGAATTACGGTACGGAGTGGACGCCGCGTATCTATGGCGTCTGGAAGGCTGCAGAGCAGTGGACGGTCAAGGGTGGTGTTTCGACGGGCTTCAAGGCGCCCGCACTGCGTGCAGCGGTTGCAGACTGGGGGCAGATTACGGGTGGTGGAGGCGATCCTGCCATCATTCTTGGCAACCCAGATCTGAAGCCTGAAAAATCTCTGAGCCAGGAAATTGGACTGGTGTTTGATAACAAACGCAATTTTATGTCCAGCGTGACTCTGTTTAACACCGATTTCAAGGACAAGATTTCTGAGGAACGTGTATGTGAAGACACGGATGGCGGTGGAAGCAGTATTTCGACAGGTAATTGTGTGGTCAATGGAACGAAATACAAGTTCATCAGTGAGCGCATGAATGTCGATAAGGCGAATATGCGCGGTATTGAGCTGACGGCAACCTGGAATATCATTCAAGATCTGCAGCTTGCGACCAACTATACCTTTACCAAATCTGAGCAAAAGAGCGGAAAATTTGCAGGTCGCCCGCTGAATAAGCTGCCCAAGCATATGCTCAATGCTACTTTGGACTGGAATGCCAACTCCAGCACCAATGTCTGGAGTCGCGTGAACTTCCGCGGCAAATCTTCGGACTATTTGAGCCGTACATCCATGGCGAATAATCAGACACCATCGTTTACGTTTGTAGATGTGGGTGTCAATTACAAACTGAAAAAAGACGTGAAACTGGGCTTTGGTATTTACAACGTGTTTGATAAGAAAGTGGATAAGGATACGTATGACGCTCACTACGATGGTCGTCGCTACAACCTGAGCCTGACAGCCGCCTTCTGATAAATCACACCATGTCCCTGTTGCCAGCGGCATCAGGGACATTTCTTTGGGAACACTATGAACCGCTACTTGACTCTCACAGCATTGGCGCTGGCATCCAGCATGAGCCTGGGCGTAATGGCTGCAACAACACCCCAGGCCCACAAGGCAGGTGTCGCCCAAGCCGAAGCTGTATCTACCGTTGCTGCACCTGAGCGCCCCGTCGTCTACGACCTCGCCACGCTCGACACCATGCAGGCGCTGGGCATTCCCGTTGCAGGCGTGCCCAAGGCGCAGTTCCCTGCATACATGGCAGGCTATGGCGATGCCAAGTACACGGTCGCTGGCACCCTGTTTCAGCCTGACTACGAGGCGCTGAGCCAGATCAAGCCTGATCTGATCATTGTGGGCGGCCGCTCGGCGGCGAAGCAGGACGTGCTGAGCAAGATTGCGCCTACGCTGGACTTCAGCGTCAAGCCTGCAACGATGCTGCAGGACATGGAGCGCAACATCACCCAGATTGCCGATATGTACGGCAAGCAGGAGCAGGGCAAGGCTCTGGTCGCCAGGATCAAGTCTGAAGTGGCTGAGTTGAATCAACTGGCTGCCCAGGCGCAGCCCGGTGTGCTGCTGATGGCCATCAACGAACGCATCATGCCCCAGGCCCCTGGTGCACGCTTTGGTTTCCTGTTTGATGTGTTGGGTGCCAAGTCGCAGCTGACGGCCAAAGATATTCCTGCGCGTGGTGGCCCGGCCTTTACGTTTGACGATCTGGCCAAGCTGCAGCCCGAGTGGATTTATGTGATTGACCGCAACACAGGCGTGGGCGCAGCGGCAGGCGGTGGCGAGATCATTCCTTCGACCAAGGTGTTTGATAACGACAAGGTCAAGTCCACACCTGCCGGTCAGAAAGGCCAGATCGTATTTCTGGACCCCAAGGGCTGGTACCTGATGGGCAGCACAGGCCCTACGGCTTTGCTGAACAATGTGCAGCAGCTCAAGCAGGCCTATCGTGCTGCGGGCATTCAGTAATGCTCTAAAAAGCAGAGCTATTAGCGCTGGTCAGTATTGGTTTTGATGCTGATAGCACTTTAAAAGCAAAGAGCAGCCTGCGCAGGCTGCTCTTTTTTGTTTGTGTGGTGTGCTTAGGCGTCGTCGCGATTTTGTTCTGCAGCTGCCTGCTCATCCTTCAGCAAATGCTCGCCAATCTGCTTCCAGGCCTTGGCAGCGTCGTGCTCGCCGGCAAAGTGGTGGCAGCTGGCGGCGGTCATGGCGATGCGGCCATTTTCGGGGTCCAGGTCAAAGGCCAGTTCGCACTGCGCAGCGGCATTGGCCCACATCACCAGCGCATTGGCAGACTCTTCTTTTTGCAGGGCATAGGCTTCTGCCATCCAGGCCTGTGCCAGGCGAAAGGCGGCGATGGCATGCGTAGGGTCTGCCTTGTGGGCGTGGTAGAAGTGCTTGCCAGCTTGCTGCCACAGAGCGCGTGCCTGTTGAAAGTCCTGGGTGGCAACGGTTTGTGCCTGGGCGACCAGAGCGTTGCCGGATTGCAGGTGTTCTTCAAAGCTGGGTTCGGTCATGGTGTGCGCAGCATGCAATGGATGAAAACGGCATTGTGGCGCGGAGTGTGAAGACATGCGCTGTGCATGACTTCTGCGGCGGCTCATGTGCTGGTGTTGCTCATGAAAAAAGAGCTGCTAGCGCTTGTGAAAAGTGATTTTCAGGCACTTTTCATTCTCAATCTAAGGAGAATATTGCGCTAGCAGCTCTTTTTATGAGAGTGGCTGGTGTTCCAGCACCTCTCGCATGTCCACAGAACTTATTGCACCGGCACCAGCAGGGCGGGCATGCCAAATTCCTGCAAAGTGGCATTGCTGTTCTGGAAGTATTGGTTCCAGAAATCCTTGAGTGCATTCATGGCCTGAGGGGAGCGATACACCCCGCTGTCCTGGGCGCGCCCTTTGCTTTGGGCATCTTGCACCAGGCCTGCTCCCAGCACAAAGACGCGTGCACCGTCCAGATCGGCCAGCATGCTGGCTGAGGTGGCTTTTTGCAGCTCTGCGCCAGGATTGAGCTGGCGCACATTGCGGTTGGCGTAGAAGCTGCTGACGGCAGAGTTTTCCAGCATGTCCGAAACCAGGAACAGCACCTTGGAGCTGGCTGGCGACTGCTTGATGCGTGCAGACATTTCCTTGACGCTGGCCATGACGTCAGACTTGGCATAGTCAGGGTTGATGCCTGACAGCGCCTGCTGCAGCGCTGCAGCAGCGGTCTTGCGTACAAAGTTCTGCTGGCTGACCAGGCATGCATCAAAGTTGCGGAGCACCTTGACGCCAATGCTGTTGCGCGCGCTTTCGGGCAGCGTGACTTCCATGGCACCAGCTGCCAGCAGTTCCAGGTAGCGGCCCTGGCCGAAGGACGAGAAGGTCGCAATGGAATAAGCCGAGCCGGGCTGCAGAACGCGGGCGACGTTTTCAATGACCGACTTTTGCAGCGTGGCGTCCAGCGGCGTGGTTTGATCCAGCAGGATAAAGACTTCCCGCTCTGGTACGGGAGCTGCCATGGGCAGCTTGTTGGCGGTATAGCAGCTGGGAACGGAGCCTGTGGCGGCCCAGCTCAGTGAGGCGGTGCCCAGCAAGGCACCGGTGAGAATGGTTTTCCAGAAAGACATGATGACCAGCCGTCCTTAGAACAGATCGTTGGCTTGAACCGCTGCAGCGCGGACTGCCTTGCGTTCTTTCAGCCATGTCAGCAGTGCCGGGTTGCTGCGCATGCTGTCTGGCAGGCTCAGGAAGTAGGCTTTCTCGGCATCTGCATTGTTCAGACGCAGCATTTCTTGCTGGACCGCTGCCAGTGTCGGCGCAGGTGCTTCTACGGGTGCAGCAGGCGCGGAGGGCGGCGTTGCAGTCACTGCAGGCTGTGTGTGCACTGGAGCGGAGACGGGCACGGCTGGTTGCACGGCTGGATGTGTCTCTGGTGCAGGATTGCTTTCGGTCAGCGGGTCTTCCATCATCTCCTGGGCACGCTGCTCACGCAGGAAATCATCAAAGCTCTTGTTCAGCGACAGCTTGGTGTGCGACTTGCTCTCGATGCGCTGCTGCAGGTCCTTGAGGCGGCCGTTGACCATGTCACGCAGAGGGCGGTAGTACGACAGATAGTCTTCGTAGGTCGAAAAGCCACCTGTGGCTTTGAACGCCTGGTCTGATTCGCGGCCTGCAAAACCGTACTTGTAGCCAGTGCCCATACCCACGATCTGGGTAATCACAAAGATAAAGCCCAGCATGGCAAATGCCGCCAGTCCTTCTTTGGAGAAGGCGTTCATTTCTTCGTTCTTGGCCTGGGAGTCGGCGGCATTTTGCGAGGAGGTCACCGATTCAGGCAGCAGCAGAGCATCAAAAGGATTGCCGGATGCCTGCGAAGAAGAGGCGACATGGGCCTCTCCCGTCACGACGCGCGCCATTTCTGCTTCCATGTTCTGCACCCGCATATAGGTGGAAACAATGGCAATAAAGGCAATGGCAATGATCGCGATAATGCCGCCAGCGTAGCTGCCCACATCATGCGAATGCTTGCCTACGCGGTTGATGGTCTGCTTGAAGTCAGGCTCTCTGGAGTCAATGTCCTGGTCATCCTTCAAGGCCACGGTGTGGACGGAGTATTCATCGCTGCCACGTTCTTTGTAGCGCGCAAAGCAGGAGCGCAGCAAGGATGTGCGGTAGTACTGGTGTCCCGCAAAGTGGGTCAGTGCCACCAGAATCACGCACAGCACCAGCACGATGGCAAACATCAGCAGGGTGTGGGTGTTGGCACTGCCTTCACGGGCCATCCATGAGCCCAGCAGGTAAGAGAACCCCATGCCTTCTGCAATCACCAGAATGACCAGCAGAAACCAGGCCCACATGGGGGTAGGAGTGCGGCCCAGGTCCGCAGATTTGCGCATGTATTCGATGCGTTGATCAAACATGCGGCGGGTAATCAGATTGACAAAAGGCTTGTATGCCGCGCAAAGCTTTTCTTCTGCGCGCAGCCAGCCGTTATTGCCCTTGGTTTTGTCGCGCGACAGACGTGCAATCGTGCCAATGACTGGGAAAGTCGCCCAGAAATCCACCACCCACAGCTTGAATCGCTGGTTGGCGATATAGGCCATGATCACCAGTGCGGCCGCAGCCATGGTGCCTATGGCCACGATATTCTTGGTGATAAAACCGAAAAAGTCTTCCATTGGTTATTCCTGTTTTTTAATGGTCAGAATTTATTTGGCCAAGCGTGGCTGAATTTCTGTCTGGTAGTAGTCGCCCTGGCCTGGGTAAATCAGGTTCCCGGCAATGGCTGTCGTCGCATTGCGATGGGGAATCAAAATGTCCATGCATTGCACCGGACCAGCGTTGAACACGCGGTACAGCAAGCCGCGTTCACCCAGATAGGCGTTGACTTCCGGCTTGCCGCTGTAGTCTGGCTTGGCCTTGGCATTGCCCTCGTAGTTGCGGTAGATCTGCAGTTCAGGCTTGTTGGCAGGAACCACGCCATCCCTGAGGACTGCCACGCGGTTCAGCGCGACGAGGTGGCCGTTGACCGTCGCCACCCAGCTGCTGTTGTAGACGCCGGGCAGATAGTCTTTGGTGCGCAGCTGGCCATTGGCCAGTGACTTGACGCCATGCGCCACGCGTGGGCGGTCCTGCAGGCAGCTGAGCAGTGGGGCGGTCTCATCGGCCTGTGCCACGGGCAGCCATGAAAAAGTGCCCGTGCTTTTGGCTCCACCCAGGGCCAGGACCATGGGCTGGCCATTGACGGGAACGCCTCCAAAGTCGATGGGGCCGGGTTTGACCGCAGTGGCTCGTGCGGGCTTGGCGGGCTGGCTGGCTGCCGCAGATGCAGCTGCAGGAGTGCTGGCTGTGGTCTGCGCAGGTGCGCTGTCCTTGCTGCGCGCCGTGGTGGTTTTGCTGGCCGTGCTGTCTTTTTTGGCTGCTGCGGTAGTTTTCTTGGCCCCTTTGCTGGGGATGACAGGTGCGGCCTCACTGGCAGGACGGTAAAAGGCCGTGTTGGTGCGGCGGCCGCCAGAGAGGAAGTTGTCAAAGGCAAGGTCATCGCTCAAATCGATGATTTCCACACGGCGGTTGCGTGCGCGGCCTTCTTCCTCCGTATTGCTGGCTACAGGCAGTGTTTCACCTGCGCCCTGGTAATAGATTTGAGAGCGCTTGAACCCTGCTTTGGCAAAAATTTCTGCGACAGCCTTGGCGCGCTCTTCGGACAGGCGGGCGTTGGTAGTGGAAGGGCCGGTATCGTCGGTGTGGCCCACCAGCAAGATACGCATCTTCTGGTGGCGCTGAGCCTGCGCTTCTGGGGTGCTGCCCTGAATAGGCTGCAGGTAGGTCTGCGCAATGGCTTCAAATGCTTCGCGCCCACTTTGGGTGAGCTTGGAGGAGCCCACCTGAAATTGCGATTCATTCTGCACAGAGACGCTCAGGCCTTGTTTGGTCTGTTTGTCACCTTCTGTCAGCTTGATATCGTTGACCTGCATTTGCAGCTGGTGCTGCTGCGCGAGCTTGGACAGTTCGCAGCGTCGCTGGTCAATATCCTGACCGATCAATGCACCAAACAGAGCGCCTACACCTGCACCAATGATGGCGCCGGTGGCATTGTCGCCAATGGCAACCCCAGCCGCCGCACCCAGCAGACCACCAGCGGTGATACCGATATTGCGGGCATTGTTGGAGCATGGATCACTGCTGGCGAAGGTTTCTTTCAGTGCATCTCCCGCACCTTGCAGCGTCTGGCAGCCAGTCATGGTGAGCAGGGTAGCAGCAGCTGCAGTCAGAGTGAAATTTCGTTGGATATGAGGCCGCATGGAGATATTTGTTATTGATTGAATTTAGAGGTGTCTGCGTTGGCCTTTAATCAAGGGTATTAAATATTTAAAACACTTGCGGCCATGTTTAATGTAACAAAAACCCTTATGAGAAACAACGAAGTTGCGTGAATGGCAATGGAGTGAGTATTTGCAAACAAAAATTCAATTAGTTGTTATTGATTGAATGTCTCTTTTTTGAATAAATATTCAAATTTATATTTATGGTGAATTAATGCGCATTATTTAAACCAAGCGCAGGTTTTTGCAGATTTTTCAGAATCTGTGTGCTGCATTTGCTGAATCTGTGGTTTCTTTTGCATGGTGTATGCGCAATGGTCTGGGATGCACGGGGCTTGCTGGGCATGCAGATGTCTGCTATTTGCGAGAGCCCTGCAGGGCTCACAGGCTCGGTGAGAGGCGCCACCTTGCCCCAAGCTCCAAATTGCGGCCGGTGCAGCCACACGCTGTTTTAAAGATGTTTTGGATATAAATAATTAATTTTTTATTCGTTTTAAGAATTAAACATCTTTTCTAGACTGGCTCCCAACGACACCTCATGCCGACGATTCAAGGAGCTTTCCATGTCTGCTGTACTTGCTGCTGACCGTTTTGATGCTGCTGCCACCTTGCAGGATGTGCTGAACACCACTGCCCAGGATTTTGAAATTCGTCCCCTGCCACGTGATGCGGGTGCGGTAGGCAATCTGGGGGCGGAAGTGCTGGGGCTGGATTTGTCGCAGCCCATTTCGCAGGAGGATTTTGAGCGTCTGCAGCAGGCGCACTGGAAGCACCATGTGCTGGTATTCCGTGACCAGCGCATCACCCCGGCGCAGCAGGTGGCCTTCAGCCGTCTGTGGGGGCCGCTGCAGATCCATGTGCTGCACCAGTTCCAGCTGCCGGGCTATCCAGAAATTCTGCAGGTCTCGAACGTGCGCAACGCCCAGGGCCAGCCTGAAGGCCTGGGCGATGCCGGGCTGCTGTGGCACTCAGACCTTTCGTACAAGGAAAAGCCGAGCCTGGGCAGCCTGCTGCATGCGCAGGAATTGCCCAGCGAAGGTGGTGACACCCTGTTTGCCGACCAGCACGCGGCCTATGACGCGCTGCCGCAGGCGCTGAAAAAGCAGCTGGAAGGTCTGCAGGCCGAGCACAGCTACCTGCTGCACTACGAGGCCCTGCGCGCCAAGAGCCCATGGCGGCCCAAGCTGACGCAGCAGCAGATCGACGAAGTCAAGCCTGCCGTACACCCCGTAGTCATCACCCACCCCGGCAATGGCCGCAAGGCGCTGTTTGTGAGCGAGCATTTCACCAGCCGCATTCTGGGCCTGCCTGAAGACGAAAGCCGCGACTTGCTGCAGCAGCTGTTTGCGCACAGCGTGCAGCCGCAGTTTGTCTACCGCCACCAGTGGCAGCGGCATGACATGGTGTTCTGGGACAACTGCTCCGTGCTGCATCTGGCTACGGGCACGCCCGAGCATCTGCGCCGCAAGCTTTACCGCACGACGGTGGAAGGCAGCAAGCTGCAGGCTTAGACCCGCTCACACAAGCCTTGATACGTCGTTGCTCAGCCTTGTCGTACTAGTTGTACTGCCTGCGGCTTCGCGCCTCGTCTCAATTGCAAACCTTTGGTTTGCTGGCTTGTGTAAGCGGCTCCTGCGTCCCAAGAAGCAACCCACCACTTTATTTATGAATTGATAGCTGCCTACGCAGGTGCGATGGGCGCTAGGGGCAGTTTTTGCCCTGAATCACAGATACCAGGAGATTGCCATGTCATTGTTCAAAGGTCTGCGCCGACGCACTGCCGTGCTGGCGCTGGCAGCGGTGTCTGCCGCTGCGGTGCTGCCTCAGGCCCATGCCAAGGAAGGGCAGCTGCGCATTGCCCAGCAGTTCGGCATCGTCTATCTGCTGCTCAATGTGGCGCAGGATCAGCAGCTGATTGAAAAACACGGCAAGGCCCAGGGCTTGGACATCAAAGTGGACTTTCTGCGCCTGTCCGGCGGCCCGGCCATCAATGACGCACTGCTCACGGGCGAGGTAGATATTGCAGGCGCAGGTGTAGGCCCGCTGTTCACCATCTGGGACCGCACCAAGGGCCGCCAGAACGTCAAGGGCGTGGCCTCGCTGGGCAACTTCCCCTATCTGCTGGTGAGCAACAACCCGGCGGTGAAGTCGATTGCCGACTTTACGGACCAGGACCGCATTGCCCTGCCTGCCGTGGGCGTGTCCGTGCAGGCGCGCATTCTGCAGATGGCTTCGGCCAAGCTCTGGGGGGATGCGCAGTACAACAAGCTCGACAAGCTGCAGGTCGCACTGCCACACCCTGAGGCAGCGGCGGCCATCATCAAGGGCGGCACGGAAATTACGGCCCACTTTGGCAACCCGCCTTTCCAGGATCAGGAGTTGGCTGGCAACCCGCAGGCGCGCGCAGTGCTCAACTCCTATGACGTGCTGGGTGGCCCAGCGGCAGCTACCGTGCTCTATGCCACAGAGAAGTTCAAGAACGAAAGCCCCAAAACCTACCGCGCCTTTGTGGATGCGCTGGATGAAGCGGCAGCCTTCGTGCGCAACAACCCCGAGCAGGCGGCAGACATTTACCTGAAAGTCAGCGGTGCCAAGCAGGACCGCCAGCTGGTGCTGGACGTAATTCGCAACCCGCAGGTGGAATTCACCGTGCAGCCCCAGCGCACGCTGGAGCTGGGGCAGTTCCTGCACCGCGTGGGTGCCATCAAAAACCAGCCGACCCAGGTGTCTGACTATTTCTTTGACGACCCGCGTGTGTCGGGCGGCAACTGAGTGAACAGGAGCAAGGCCATGCAAGCATGGGTGCAAGGATTCAAGCAAGCCAGCCAGCGCTTCTGGCAGCAGCTGGCCGCGGAGCTGGAAGGTGGTGCAGCACTGGCCGCAGGCCCGCAGCGCCGTGACTGGTCAGACGTAGCCGCTGTGGCCGCCAGCGTGCAAGCCCCCGCCGTGGCGCAGGTACAGGATGCACCGCGTGACACCGCTGCAGTGCGATCTGCACAGCCGGTGGTGCATGGCAGCCATCAGCCTGTGCCAGCTGCTGTGGCCCAGCCTTTGCTGCAGATTCAGGACGTGAGCCTGGTCTACCGCACGGCCCAGCAGCAGGTGCAGGCCACGCACCGCGTGCGTCTGGATGTGTACGAGGGCGACCGCTTTGTGCTGCTGGGCGCATCGGGCTGCGGCAAGAGCAGTCTGCTCAAGGCGCTGGGTGGTTTCTTTGCACCGAGCGAGGGCCAGATTCTGCTGGACGGCCAGCGCGTGCAGGGCCCGGGGGCAGATCGTGTGGTGGTGTTTCAGGAGTTTGACCAGCTGCCCCCGTGGAAGACGGTGCGCGAGAACGTCATGTTCCCGCTGCTGGCAGCCGGTGGGCTGAGCCGCGCGGAAGCAGGCGAGCGTGCCGATGCCTTCATCGCCAAGGTGGGCCTGAGCAAGTTTGCCGATGCGCACCCGCACCAGCTCTCCGGCGGCATGAAGCAGCGCGTGGCGATTGCACGCGCTCTGGCCATGCAGCCGCGTGTGCTGCTGATGGACGAACCTTTTGCCGCGCTGGATGCGCTCACGCGCCGCCGCATGCAGGAGGAGCTGCTGGCTCTGTGGGAAGAGCTGCGCTTTACGCTGGTCTTTGTGACCCACTCGATCGAAGAAGCACTGGTGGTGGGCAACCGCATTGCCATCCTCTCGCCCCATCCGGGTCGCGTGCGGGCCGAGGTCAACAGCCACCAGTTTGACCTGAGCAGCCAGGGCAGCGCCGAGTTTCAGTCCACGGCCCAGCGCATTCACCGCCTGCTGTTTGATGAGCCTGCATCACCCGCGCCTGCGCAGGCAGAGTCACAGACGGTGGACTCCCCGCTGTGGGCTGCTACCCCCGTACATCTGTAAATGCGACAAGGACCACCTGCCATGAGCAGTCTTACTTCTTCCAACGCTGCGAGCGTGCAGCCACCCGTGCGGCCTGAGTACGAACGCCAGCTGGAATCTCCCGGTGCGCTGGCTGCAGCACAGCCCTTGTCTGTGCCACAGCGCCTGTGGGCGCAGCCTGTGGTGCGGCGCGTAGCCATTCTGGCGGTGCTGGCCGCGCTGTGGCAGCTGCTGGCCACCTGGCAGGACAACGACTTGCTGCTGCCCACCTTTACCCAGACGCTGCAGGCGCTGTGGGAAGGCGTAGCCAGCGGCGAGCTGCTGGACAAGGCCGCCATCTCACTGCAGGTGCTGGTGCAGGGCTATGTGCTGGGCATTGTGGGCGCACTGGTGCTGACCACGCTGGCTGTTTCGACCCAGCTCGGCCGTGATGTGCTCACCACGCTGACCAGCATGTTCAACCCCCTGCCTGCCATTGCCCTGCTGCCACTGGCGCTGCTGTGGTTTGGGCTGGGGCAGGGCAGCCTGCTGTTTGTGCTGGTGCACTCCGTGCTGTGGCCGCTGTCGCTCAACACCTATGCGGGCTTTCAGGCCGTGCCAGAGACGCTGCGCATGGCCGGGCGCAACTATGGCCTCAAGGGTGTGCGCTATGTGCTGCAGATACTGGTGCCTGCGGCGCTGCCGTCCATTCTCTCGGGCCTGAAAGTGGCATGGGCCTTTGCCTGGCGCACGCTGATTGCGGCCGAGCTGGTGTTTGGCGCATCGTCGGGCAAAGGCGGGCTGGGCTGGTACATCTTCCAGAACCGCAACGAGCTGTATACCGACAAGGTCTTCGCCGGGCTGCTGACCGTGATCGCCATTGGCCTGCTGGTGGAGACACTGGGTTTTCACACGCTGGAGCGCCTGACCGTGCGCAAATGGGGCACGCAGCGTTAAAGCGCGTGGCAAGAGCTAACGCCAGCAAGTCGGTTATTGTGAACCCGTGGTCACCCTGTGCTAGCTGCTGCGCCATACAGTTTTACTGCGCATGCACCGGGATTGCTGGTGGAATGTTGGTGTGTTTGCTTCTGGATATGTGTGCATCCTGCATGCGCAGGAAATCTGCTTGTGGTGCGATTCATCAAGCAGGAAATGCAGGAAGGCCTGTTGCTCAACGCGCGATGGCATGCAGGAATATTGCAGAAGGCACGGAATGCTGCACTGCACTAGGATGACTGCTTTGGGGCGAAGCCCCCTGGTTATCGGACAGCATCGTGAGCACCATTCTTCAATCCCCTCTGACCGGCCCCGCTGCATGGCGCGGCGAAGATCTGGCCGGCGACACCTCCTGGATTCACCACCTCTCTCCCGCAGCCATTGCCGCCATTGATGCCGCACTGGCGCACCTGAAGTCGCAGGGCCTGCACTTCCCCGACTTTACGCAGGCAGACTTCCCGCTGCCCGAGGCCTTCCGTGCCGAGCTGAAACAGCATGCGGATGCGCTGGAAAACGGCGTGGGCTTTGTGCTGCTGCGCGGCCTGCCCATTGAGCGCTACAGCGACGAAGAGATCAACGCCATCTACTACGGTATTGGTCTGCACCTGGGCGAGCCCGTGCGCCAGAACCCCCGTGGTGATCTGCTGGGCCTGGTGATGAACGTGGGCGACAAGACCAAGAAAACCACGCGCGTCTACGAAACCAATAACTATCTGCCCTACCACACCGACCCCTCCGACGTAGTGGGCCTGCTGTGCGTGCGCAAGGCCCGTGAAGGCGGCCTGTCCAGCCTGGTCAGCGTGGGCGCGATCTACAACGAAATCCTGCGCCGCCGCCCCGAGCTGCTGGGCCTGTACTACCGCCAGTGGTACTGCGCCCACCTGTGCGTGGAGGGCGATGCACCGGGCCTGACGCCCATCTTCAGCTACCACCAGGGCAAGCTGACCTGCCGCTATCTGCGCCAGTATTTCGAGCTGGGCCATGAGCAGGCTGGCCTGCCTTTGTCGCCGGTGGAAGTGGAGGCGCTGGACCTGTTTGACGAGGTCATTCATCTGCCCGAGCTGCGTCTGGACATGATGCTTGAGCCCGGCGACATGCAGTTCGCCAACAACTACGCCGTGCTGCACTCACGCAATGGCTTTGAAGACCATGATGACCCCGCCCTGCGCCGCAAGCTGCTGCGCCTGTGGCTCAAGATGCCCAATGCCCGTGAGCTGGCACCGGAGTTTCCGGGGCGCAATGGGTTTCCGGCGCCTGCCGCTGAGGCATTGGCTTAATATTTCTTTTATGCGTTGAATCTGCTGTTTAGGCAGGTTGGATGAGGGCACTCAGCTATGGATAGGTGAGTGCCTTTTTTGTTTTGTGCTTCTTGGTTGGTGGCTTCTGTCATCAAACGCGCCACGGCAGCTGAGCATCAACAAAAAAGTAGCGGTTAGCGCTTGTAGATATTGGATTTCAGATAGTTTTCTATCTGAAACCCTTGTCTATCCAGCGCTAGCCGCTTTGATTTTTGTAGAGCGGTTTAGAAACGTGGCAAATCCGGATGGCTGATCTGCCCCCCACGCACCAGCATCTTGCCGTACTCGGCGCAGCGGTTATGGGTGGGAATGACCTTGCCGGGATTCAGCAGACCCAGCGGGTCAAATGCGGCCTTGAGGGCAAACATCTGGTTGTTTTCTTCCGTGGTGAACTGCGTGCACATGGAGTTGAGCTTTTCTACGCCCACGCCGTGTTCGCCCGTCACTGTGCCACCCATGGCCACGCTGGTTTCCAGAATGTCGGCGCCGAACAGTTCGCAGCGGTGCAGTTCGTCGGGGTCGTTGGCATCAAACAGAATCAAGGGGTGCAGATTGCCGTCACCTGCGTGGAAGACGTTGGCGCAGCGCAGGCCGTATTTTTTTTCCATGTCCTGAATGGCGAGCAGGATGTCGGCCAGGCGCTTGCGCGGGATGGTGGAGTCCATGCACATATAGTCCGGGCTGATGCGGCCGGAGGCTGGGAAGGCGTTCTTGCGGCCACTCCAGAAGCGCATGCGCTCTTCTTCGCTGTTGCTCACGGCAATGGCGGTGGCCCCTGCGGCGCGCAGCACCTCGCTCATGCGGCCAATTTCTTCTTCCACTTCTTCGGGCGTGCCGTCAGATTCGCACAGCAAAATGGCCTCGGCCGTGAGGTCGTAGCCTGCTTTGACAAAGTCTTCCACGGCAGCGGTCATGGGCTTGTCCATCATCTCCAGCCCGGCGGGGATGATGCCTGCGGCAATCACGGCGGCCACGGCGTCGCCTGCTTTGCGCACATCGTCAAAGCTGGCCATGATGCAGCGCGCCAGCTGGGGCTTGGGGATGAGTTTGACGGTGACTTCCGTCGTCACGGCCAGCATGCCTTCGCTGCCGATCAGCGCCGCCAGCAGGTCGTAGCCGGGCACGTCCAGCGCGTCAGCGCCAAATTCCACAGGCTCACCTTCGATGGTGAAGCCTTTGACCTTGAGCACGTTGTGCACCGTCAGCCCATATTTGAGGCAGTGCACGCCGCCGGAGTTTTCAGCCACGTTGCCGCCAATGGTGCAGGCAATCTGGCTGCTGGGGTCCGGTGCGTAGTACAGGCCGTAGGGCGCTGCGGCCTCGCTGATGGCCAGATTGCGCACACCGCACTGCACCACGGCCGTGCGGCTGTACGGATCGACTTTGAGGATCTGGTTGAACTTGGCCAGCGATAGCGTCACGCCCATGGCGTGTGGCATGGCCCCGCCAGACAGGCCCGTGCCCGCACCGCGCGCGACCACGGGCACCTGCAGTGCATGGCAGGCTTTGAGCACGGCCTGCACCTGCTCATAGTTTTCGGGCAGACAGACCACCAGCGGGCGCTGGCGGTAGGCCGTGAGGCCATCGCACTCGTAGGGTGTGGTGTCTTCGGCATGCCACAGCAGGGCGTGTGCTGGCACGTGCCGGGACAGGGCTTGCACCACCTCGGCCTGGCGGGCGGCGCGTTCGGAAAGGCTGGCAGTCGTCATGAGCGCTGACTGTAGAGCAAGCCCTGCCCAAACGCTGTGATTTTTCTTGCAAGCCTGTGTGAAAACCTGACGTGGTTATTTAAAAAATATAGCTGCTAGCGCTTGATGGATGGGTGCTAGAGGCTTTTTTTATTATGAATCTACAGGCTCAGGCTGCCTGCAGCATTTCGTCAAACTGGGCGTTGAGCTTGGCTTCGATCTGGTCCTGGAACATGGCGGCCAGAAAGCCGAGCTGGGCCTGCAGGCGCAGCTGGGTCTCGGTCACGTGCAGCTGGCCTTCAATGCCATTGCCTTCAAAGTGCAGCACGTCCTGCTGGTCCCCCGCTTCATAGCGGCATTGCACGCCAAATTTGTCGCTGGCTTTGCTGGCCCAGGTCTGGGCATGTTGACGCACCACGGGCAGGCCCAGCGCATGCTGGCGTTCAATCAGGATTTGGGACACAGGTCACACCTCAAAGCAGAAGAAAAGGGCCTGCATCATAAAAGCAGCCCGGTGGCTGCATACACTTAGGGCCTGGTTCTTGACACACAGGCATGCGCTATGGATTTTTTGACTTGGATTATTGTGGGCTCCATTGCCGTCTATGTACTGCAGGGTGTGGAGCACCGCCGCCGCGTGCGTCTGCTGGGCTCGCATCTGGCTCCGACCCAGATCGAAAAGCTCATGGGTGGGCTGATTGAAGGCTATATGCGTGCGCTCGATGAAAAAGATCCCGAGCGCCAGAAGCAGGTCTGGGCCATTCTGGACAACAGCGAAAAGACCCTGGCCGATCAGCTGCAGCGCCTGGCAGACTCTTTCGGCAAGGAAAACGCCGAAGACACACGCGTGAGCACCTTGCCGCTGGCGCTGCCGTACTTTGACCGCCTGCTGCCTGCCTACACCTTTGACATGCGTGAAGCGCTGCGCATGCACGCCCATGCCGTGCGTGAAGCCTGCGCACCGGACGATGTAGACATGGCTACACGCAAGCGCATGGCCTACACCATGACAGCCGAGCTGTTGCTGCTGCAGCACACCTGCCACTGGTTCTGCAAGTCGCGCACCATTGCTTCCATGCGCCTGATGGCTCGCCAGAAAACGTCTTATGAGCAGGTGCTCCAGTCTGTTTCGCCCAGCACCCGCACGGCCTATGAGCGTCTGGTAGGCAAGGTCTAAGCGCTGCCCCACAAGAAGCGAAAAAATCTTTCAATATTGGGTGTTCAAGCGTATTGACGTCAGCCAGCGCCGGTTTCAACAATGGGGGCATGAACAACATGCTCACCTCACTGGAAAAGCGTTTGGCGGGGCTGCCTGTCCGTGTAACGGTGGAGTTGCCAAACGGTCAGCACCTGGGCCCCGAACAAGGGGATGTTCGGCTCAGCCTGCGCTCCCAGGCCGCGCTGCTGGCCTTGAGCCAGGGGCAGATCGGCACGCTGGCTTCCGCCGTGGTGGAGGGCTGGGTCGATCTGCAGGGCAGCATGCGCGACATCATGGCTGCAGCCAGTGCACTGCTACACAGTGACCCCGTAGGAAGCACGGCTCCGCGCTGGAGCACCCGGCTGGTGGAGCGCATGCGTTCCATGGCCCTGCACACGCTTGAGCGTGACGCCATGCAGGTGCAGTACCACTATGACCTGTCTGATGCGTTCTACGCGCTCTGGCTGGACCCGCTGCGCGTTTACTCCTGTGCCTATTACCGAGAGCCAGACATGACGCTGGCACAGGCCCAGGAAGCCAAGCTGGACCACATCTGCCGCAAGCTGCGCCTGCAAGCCGGTGAACGGCTGCTGGACATTGGCTGTGGCTGGGGTGGCCTGATCGTCTGGGCGGCGAAGCACTATGGCGTCAAGGCCAAGGGCATTACGCTGTCGCGCAACCAGCACCAGTATGTGCGTGAGCTGATTGCCCGTGAGGGCTTGCAGCAGCAGGTTGAGGTGGCGCTGTGTGACTACCGGGAGCTCAAGGATGCGCCGTTTGACAAGCTGGTGTCCGTGGGCATGTTCGAACATGTGGGGCGTGTGAACCTGCCTGCGTATTTCGAGGCCGTGCGCCGCCTGCTGCAGCCCGGCGGTCTGGCGCTGATTCACGGCATTACCGCTGGGGGCACGCGCAATCGCCAGGTGGGGGCAGGCATGGGGGATTTTATCGGCCGCTACATCTTTCCGGGCGGAGAGCTCATGCATGTGAGCGCAGTGCTCAACGACATGGCCGATGCCGGGCTGGAGATGGTCGATACCGAGAACCTGCGCCCTCACTACGCACGCACGCTCTGGGCCTGGTCGGATGCACTGGAGGCGCAGCTGGATACGGCGCTGCAGGTGCTGTGCGAGACGCTCCACCGTGAACAGGCCGAGCGTTCCCTCAAGGCCTACCGGCTGTATCTGGCTGGCTGCGCCATGGGGTTTGAACATGGCTGGACTGCGCTGCATCAGATGTTGGCCACGCATCCTGATGGGATAATGAGCACCGGAAGTCTGAGGGGGGCACAATCACAGTACCCATTCCACCGCGACTACATGTACACCAAGGGATAACGACCATGGCCTATACCTTTCAATCTCGTGCAACGGCAGACCTGATCATGCTGGCCGCGACCGGCAAGTACATTCTGGAGCTGCTGGGTAAAACGCCTGGTGAGCCCGGCATCGTGACGGTAGAGCAAATCCCTGAAGCGCTGCGCACGCTGGAGCAGGCCGTGCAGGAGGATGACGCACGCCGCAAGCAGCTGCAGACCATGCAGCAAAGCGAAGACAGCAACGATCGCGCCCAGGCAGCGGCGATGTCTGCACAGCTGGGGGCCATCAGCCTGCGTCAGCGCGTGGCACCGCTGGCAGACATGCTGCGCCGCAGCGCTGCTGAGGGCAAGGATGTGACCTGGTCTGTGGCTGCAAGCCGATAGCTATAGGGCCTGCACCAGACAAAAAAACCGCTCCGCCTGATGGCTGGAGCGGTTTTTTTTATGAGGGAGCAGAGCCGTGATCAGTCTGCAAACTGGCCGTTGGCCTTGATGACTTCACCCCAGGTGGCGATTTCCTTGGCAACGAACTTCTTGTGTTCCTCAGGCTCGACGCGCTGGTCGTTCACTACGATAGCGCCCAGGCCTTCCTGCTTCTTGATGAAGTCAGGGTCCTTGACGGCAACTTTCAAGGCCTCATTGATGGTCTTGAGCACCTCGGGTGGTGTGCCCTTGGGTGCGTACAGGCCGTGCCAGATGGTGACGTTGAAGTCCTTCAGACCTTGCGAATCCAGCGTGGGCAGATCCTTCAGGGCGGGCACCTTGAGAGGCTCCAGTGTGGTCACGCCATAGGCCTTGACCTTCTTGGCCTCAATCTGTGACGTGGTGTTGGTGGTCTGGTCGCACATCAGGTCGATGGTGCCGCCCATCAGGTCGGTAATTGCCGGGGCTGCGCCCTTGTAGGGCACGGGCGTCATGGGCACATTCAGTGCGCTCTGGAACATCAGACCGCACAGGTGGCCGGCCGAGCCCAGACCCGAGTGACCCAGGTTGATGTTTTCCTTGTCCTTGTTGATCAGCTCACGCAGTTCGGCAAAGTTGTTCGCTGGCAGGTTGGGGCGGCCAATGACGGTCATGGGCACATCGTTGACGATGCCCAGGAATTCAAAGTCCTTGAGCACGTCGAACGACAGCTTGCGGTAGAGCGTAGGCATGGTGGACATGCCAATGTGGTTCACCAGCAGGGTGTAGCCGTCAGGGTTGGCATTGGCGACCTTGGCGGTACCGATGGAGCTGCCTGCACCACCCAGGTTTTCAATCACGATGGTGGCATTGAGTGGCTTGCGCATGGCTTCAGCCAGGTCGCGTGCGACACGGTCTGTAGGGCCGCCTGCGGCAAAGGGCACGACAAAGGTGATGTTCTTGTTGGGGGCGGGGTAGTTCTGGGCAAAGCTGCCTGTTGCGGTGGCAGAGGCGGCAAGTGCGATGGCTGTGATTGCAAACGTTTTTTTCATGCTGGATCTCCTGAGTATTTATAGGAACTCGTGATGCTAGGCATGGGGGTGTCCTGGGGGATTAGAAGAAACCCGCATGCAACTGGCAAAAAATTCTATGAAGGCTTCAGGCTTGCTCCAGCGCAAAAAATATGGATGGCATGCTTGATGTTTATTGTTTTTATCTGTTGCTAATTATTGCTGTGAGAGGGTTTGTTTGCGGGCTTCTTGGCTTAAGTGCTGCAGGTGCTTGCAGAGGCTCTGTAGCGCGAAAAGCGCTTGCACCCGCACAGGAAGACATGTTCCTTTTGCATGGTGAAAGCGCCTTGTCGCATTGTAAAAATTGTTATTGGTAGCTGCGCTGATCGTCAATCACTTTTCCGTCGTTGGGCAAGCTGCCGGGCAGCACCAGTTCGACCTCCGCGCGCAGCTTGGTCACATCGCGCACAGCGTCGGCAATGCGCAGCGCCAGGCCTTCAGCGGTTTCTAGGGTTTCGACCTGCAAGCTCATGTGGTCGCTGGCCATGGCTCCCGTGACCACAAGCCGCGCTTTGAGCACTTGCGGGAAGCGCTTGATGACTTCGGCCACTTGGCCGGGCTGCACAAACATGCCGCGCACCTTGGTGGTCTGGTCGGCACGCCCCATCCAGCCTTTGATGCGGGTGTTGGTGCGGCCTGTCGGGCAGCTGCCAGGCAGGACGGCGGACAGGTCCCCCGTGCCGAAGCGAATCAGCGGGTACACGGGGTTGAGGGTGGTGATGACCAGCTCTCCAACTTCGCCTGCCGCGACAGGCTCGCCGGTGCCCGGGCGCACGATTTCCACAATCACGTTTTCATCCAGCACCAGACCTTCGCGTGCCCGGGTTTCGTAGGCAATCAGTCCCAGATCCGCCGTGGCATAGCACTGGTAGGTCTCTACACCCTGCTGCTGCAGCCACTCGCGCAGCGAAGGGGGGCAGGCCTCGCCACTGACCAGTGCCTTGCGCAGGCTGGGCAGGGGTGTGCCCAGCGACTGGGCTTTTTCCAGAATCAGTTTCAGAAAGCTGGGCGTGCCGATATAGCCTGCGGGCTGAAGCTCGGCAATGGCCTGCACCTGCTGTTCTGTCTGGCCAGTGCCGCCCGGGAAGACGGTGCAGCCAATGGCGTGTGCGCCGGTTTCCATCATGGAGCCAGCAGGCACAAAGTGGTAGCTGAAACTGTTGTGAACCAGCTCACCGGCGCGAAAGCCCGCAGCATAGATGGCACGCGCCATGCGCCAGTAGTCACGCTGCGTACCTTCTGGCTCGTAAATAGGGCCGGGGCTGGCAAAGACGCGAGGCATCCGGGGGCCAAAGCTGCAGGCGTTAAAGCCGCCAAAGGGGCTGGATGCGCGCTGTGCTTTCTGGCGCTCCAGCAGCTCGTACTTGCGTGTGACAGGCAATTGCGCCAGTGCTTCACGGCTGCGGATGCTGGATGCATCCACGCCCTGCAGAATCTGTGCAAAAGCGCTGGAGCTGTGCTGGGCATGGGCAATTTGTGCAGGCAGCGCAGCCATGAGTGCCGCTTCACGTGCTTCGGGGCTGCGCAGTTCCAGATCGTCGTAATACTCAGACATTGGGTCCTTCCAGGTTCCGGGGGGCCAAAGCGCTCAGGCCAGCCAGCGCTTGCGGCGTTTGTAGCTCTTGACGTCGCGGAAGCTCTTGCGTTCGCTGCCGCCAACGCCCAGATAGAACTCCTTGACGTCTTCGTTGCTGGAGAGGTCTTTGGCCGTTCCATCCATCACGATGCGGCCACTTTCCATGATGTAGCCGTAGTCGGCGTATTTGAGCGCCATGTTGGTGTTCTGCTCAGCGAGCATAAAGGTCGTGCCTTCCTTGGTGTTCAGGTCTTTGACGATGTTGAACACCTCTTCCACGATCTGAGGTGCCAGACCCATGGAAGGCTCATCCAGCAGCACGACGCTGGGGTTGCTCATGATGGCGCGGCCAATCGCGCACATTTGCTGTTCACCACCCGATGTATAGGCCGCCTGCGAGCTGCGGCGGGTCTTCAGGCGTGGGAAATAGGTGTAGACCTTGTCCAGGTTGGCGGCGATTTCGCCCTTGTTCGTGCGGGTGTAGCTGCCAGTCAGCAGGTTTTCTTCAATGGTCAGGTGGGCAAAGCAGTGGCGTCCCTCCATAACCTGCACCACGCCGCGTTTGACCAGGTCTGCGGGAGAAAGGTTGTGAATGGCTTCACCGCGCAGCTCAATGCTGCCCTTGGTGACCTCACCGCGCTCCCCCTTGAGCAGGTTGGAGATCGCGCGCAAGGTGGTGGTCTTCCCTGCGCCGTTGCCACCCAGCAGGGCCACAATGCCTTTTTCTGGCACCTGCAAGGAAACGCCCTTGAGCACCAGAATCACGTGGTTGTAGATAACCTCAATACCGTTGACAAACAGAATGGGTTGCGGGTGCGCAGAAGTTGGAAGTGCACTCATGACTGCCTCGATAGTTATGCCGGGGCAGGGGACTGCCCCGGTCTGGGATCCAACACAGTGGCCAGACCGCTGCTGTGGAGGCTGCGCCATCACGCATGGGGCAGCCTCCATGCGCGATCACTGCACCTTGCTGCAATCACGTCGGGCAACCTTTTTTTCGGTTGCGTACTTGTCCGCGTACTCCTTGACCAGTTCGCCCACGATGGCCTGGTCGGCCTGGTACCAGTCAGAGACGACGTTGAACTTGCTGCCATCCCACTGGGCAATACGCTGCCAGTCTTCGCCCAGGTGGTTGTCGCAGCTGGTCTGGATGGGGCGTACGATGTCCTTGAAGCCCAGCTCGGCCAGACGCTCCTCGGTCAGGTTCAGGTTTTCCAGGCCCCAACGTACCTGCTCAGGTGTTACAGGCTTGCCCTTGCCAAATTTTTCCTGGGCCGTGCGAATGGCCTCCGTCTGCAGCATCGCAATCACCATGCCGCGGGTGTGTGCCAGCTGCCCCAGAATGCCTGCATTGGCGGAGCTGCCCTGGCCCTTGTCGTAGATCTCTTTCTTGATCTCGTCATGCACGGCACCGCGTGCAGCCGTGTTATGGATGGTCACGGTGTTGTAGCCCTTGGCGCCTTGACCGATCTCCTTCACATCATGGTCAGAACCACCCCACCACACGGCATAGATCTTGTCGCGTGGGTAGCCGGTGGACTGGGCTTCACGCACGGCGGTAGGCGTCATCACGCCAGCACTCCACAGCAGCACATAGTCGGGGCGCTGCTGGCGTACCTGCAGCCAGGTGGACTTCTGCTCCACGCCAGGGGCGGTCACAGGCAGCAGCATCAGCTCAAAGCCTTCCTTGGCCGCACGCTTTTGCAGCAGTGGAATGGGCTCCTTGCCGTAGGGGGAGTCGTGGTAGACCAAGGCAATCTTCTTGCCTTTGAGTGAGCCTTTTTCCTTTTTCAGGATGTCCTGGATGATGGCATCCGCTGCGGTCCAGTAGGTGCCCAGCAGTGGGAAGTTCCACTCGAACACCGAGCCATCTACCGCTTGCGACAAACCATAGCCGGGGGTGATGACTGGCATCTTGTCGTTAGGCGCACGGTCTGTGACGGCAAAGGTGATGCCGGTGGACTGGGTGTCAAAGCCAGGAGCGCCGCCGTTGGCCGCCTTCATGCGCTCGTAGCATTCCACGCCACGTGCGGTGTCATACGCGGTTTCGCACTCTTCGTACTTGAGCTTGACGCCATTGATGCCGCCCTTGGCATTGACCAGCTTGAAGTAGTCCAGCTTGCCATCTGCCCATGGCACTCCCAAAGGAGCAAACTGCCCTGTGCGGTAGACCATGACGGGCATGTACTGCTCCTGGGCCATGGCGCTGGTGGCCATCAGGCCCTGGGCACCTAAGATCGCCGCTGCAGCGGCCACGACGCGGTGTTTCCATTGCATGCTTGTCTCCTTTGTTTTCCGGTTTTTTGCAGTCATGAAAAGCCACCTCTTCGGGTGGAGGGTTAGCCCCTTGCGGGGGATCTTGCTCAATGCGGGAACGGCCAGATACGCAGCTTCTGGCGCGCGGTGCCCCACAGGCGTGCCAGACCGTGTGGCTCCACAATCAGGAAGAACACGATGAGGCCGCCAAAAATCATGTGCTCCAGATAGGTGGCGGCAGCTGTGGACAGGGGCAGTCCCAGCCAGTGCGGGATGTGTGTCAGTGCCAGGGGCAGCAGCACGAAGAAGCCTGCGCCAAAGATGCCGCCAGCGATGGAGCCCAGGCCGCCGATGATGATCATGAACAGCAGCTTGAAGGACATGTCCAGACTGAATGCGGCAGGCTCCCAGGAGCCCAGGTGCACAAAGCCCCACAGTGCACCGGCGACACCGACGATGAAGGAGCTGACGGCAAAGGCGCTGAGCTTGGCGTAGATGGGGCGGATGCCGATCACGGCAGCGGCTACGTCCATGTCGCGCATGGCCATCCACTCACGGCCGATGGCACCTCGCACCAGGTTCTTGGCCAGCAGGCCCAGCACGCACAGGAAGATCAGGCACAGCAGGTATTTGTCCATGGGGGTGTTGATGTGCCAGCCCAGGATGCTGAGCTTGCCTGCACTGACCGAGCCTGAAGAGGAGTGGTTGGTCACCCATGCAGCGCGGCTGGCCAGCCAGTCCATGAAGAACTGGGCGGCCAGAGTGGCCACCGCCAGATACAGGCCGCGAATGCGCAGGCTGGGAATGCCGAACAGCACACCAAAGAACATGGCGACGACACCGCCCAGGATGAGGGAGAGAATGAGCGGAAAGTCGTCAATGCGGGCCTGCAGGTTGTAGGCGGCATAGGCGCCCACGGCCATGAAGGCACCCGTGCCCAGCGAGATCTGGCCGCAGTAGCCCACCAGCACGTTCAGCCCAATGGCGGCCAGCGACAGGATCACAAAGGGGATCAGAATCGCCTGGTACACATAGTCAGAGGCCAGCATGGGGACCAGCACAAAGGCGGCCGCAATGATCAGAAGAATGCCGATGCGATCCTGCCGGATGGGAAACAGCTGCTGGTCTTCGCGATAGCTGCTTTTGAACTGTCCATTTTCACGATAAAGCATTGCAGACCTCTCCTGTCAAACGCGGTCAATGATCTTGTCGCCAAACAGTCCCTGGGGACGGATGAGCAGAAAGCCCAGCGCCAGCACGTAGGCGAACCAGTTTTCAATGCCGCCTCCCAGATAGGGGCCGAGGTAGATTTCGGACAGTTTTTCTCCCAGTCCGATGATGAGGCCGCCGATGATGGCGCCGGGCACCGAGGTCAGGCCTCCCAGAATCACCACAGGCAGGGCCTTGAGCGCCACCAGCGACAGCGAGAACTGCACGCCGGACTTGGAGCCCCAGATGATGCCGGTGACGAGGGCTACGCCGCCTGCGACAGACCACACGATGACCCAGATGCGCGACAGTGGAATGCCGACAGACTGTGCTGCCTGGTGGTCATCCGCCACAGCGCGCAGGGCGCGGCCTGTGCGTGTTTTCTGGAAGAAGATGGACAGACAGATCACCAGCGCTGCGGCAATCAGTGCGGCATACAGATCTTCCTTGCTGACCAGAATGCCGCCCTCGAACACATGGTCGAGCACAAAGACGGGATCCTTGGGCATGCCCACATCAATGCCGTAGACGCCGCTGCCAAAGAACAGTGGGCCCAGACCGTCTAGGAAGTAGGCAATGCCCAGCGTGGCCATCAGCAAGGTGATGGGCTCCTGGTTGACCAGGCGGCGCAGGGCCAGGCGTTCAATCAGCCAGGCAATCACAATCATGGCACCCAGCGATATGGCTGCAGCAGCGGCCAGCGTCCACCAGGCGGACTCCACACCCAGCCACTGCGGAATCCATTCCGCAAAGCGCGCCATGGCCAGGGCTGCAAACAGCACCATGGCGCCCTGCGCAAAGTTGAAAACGCCAGAGGCCTTGAAGATCAGCACAAAGCCCAGCGCTACCAGCGCATAGAGCATGCCGGTCATCAGGCCGCCAATCATGGTTTCGAGAAAGAATGCCATTGCGTGTCTCCCGTGATCGCGATGGTGTCAGTGGCTGGAGCCCAGATAGGCTCGGATCACGTCTTCGTTGTTGCGGACTTCGTCGGGGGCGCCGTCACCGATCTTCTTGCCGTAGTCAAGCACCACGACACGGTCGGAGATGTCCATCACCACGCCCATGTCGTGCTCGATCAGGACGATGGTGGTGCCGAACTCGTCATTGACGTCGAGGATGAAGCGGCACATGTCCTGCTTTTCTTCCACGTTCATGCCGGCCATGGGTTCATCGAGCAGCAGCACCTTGGGCTCCATGGCCAGTGCGCGGCCCAGGTCCACGCGCTTTTGCAGGCCATAGGGCAGCTGGCCTACGGGCGTCTTGCGATAGGCCTGAATTTCGAGGAAGTCGATGATGTGCTCCACAAACTCGCGGTGGGCAATTTCTTCCTTGAGCGCCGGGCCAATGCGCAGCGCCTGCATCAGCAGATTGCTTTTGATCTTGAGGTTGCGCCCGGACATGATGTTGTCAATCACGCTCATGCCCTTGAACAGCGCCAGGTTTTGAAAGGTGCGTGCAATGCCCATTTCCGCGACCTGGCGGCTGTTCATGTTGGAGAAGGTCTGGCCGCGGAAGGTGATCTTGCCTTCGCTGGGCGTATAGACCCCGTTGATGCAGTTGAGCATGGAGCTTTTGCCTGCGCCGTTGGGGCCGATGATGGAGCGGATCTCGTGCTCGCGGACATTGAAGGAAATGTCCGTGAGTGCCTTCACGCCACCAAAGCGCAGGCTGATGTTCTGGATGTCCAAAATGACATCGCCAATGTTCTTGTCTGTCATGGCTGCGGATCTCTTGGCTAGGTTCAGGCTGCGGCGCGAGAGGCCGGGTAGGTCTTGGCCTCCAGGATCTGGAGCGTGGCGCTGACGCTGCCGGTGCGCCCGTCCTCAAACTTCACCTGGGTCTCGATGAACTGCTCGGTCTTGCCGGTGTACAGCGCATCAATCAGCACGGCGTACTTTTCGGCAATGAAGTTGCGGCGTACCTTGCGGGTGCGGGTCAGCTCGTCGTCATCGGGGTCCAGCTCCTTGTGCAGCACGAGGAAGCGCGCGACCTGGGTGTCGGCCATGCCTGCTTCCGTGGCCAGGTCGGCATTGACCTGTGCAATGCAGTTGCTGATGAGCTCCAGCACCTGAGGCTTGGATGCCAGGTCCACATAGCCGCCGTAAGGAATGCCCTGGCGCTCGGCCCAGTTGCCCACGGCTTCGTAGTCGATGTTGATAAAGGCGCAGACCTGGTCACGCTGGTGGCCAAAGCACACGGCTTCCTTGATCTGGGGGAAGAACTTGAGCTTGTTCTCGATGTAGTTAGGCGCAAACATGGCGCCGGTGTTCATCTTGCCCACGTCCTTGGCGCGGTCGATGATGCGCAGGTGGCCGTCTTCGTCGATCACGCCAGCATCGCCCGTGTGGAAGTAGCCCTGCTCGTCGATGACTTCGGCCGTGGCGTCCGGGCGCTTGTAGTACTCCTTGAGCACGGACACACCCTTGACCAGCACCTCGCCGTTGTCGGCAATCTTCAGTTCAATACCCGGTGCGGCCTGGCCGACGGTGTTGAGCTTGACCTGGCCGTTTTGCTGAATGCAGACGTAGGCGCAGGTTTCGGTCTGGCCATAGAGCTGTTTGAGGTTGATGCCGATGGAGCGGAAGAACTTGAACAGGTCCGGACCGATCGCAGCACCAGCCGTATAGGCCACGCGGATGCGCGACAGGCCCATGACATTGCGCAGCGGCCCGTAGATCAGCAGGTCGCCCAGGCGGTATTTGAAGCGGTCCCAGGCTCCTACGGGCTTGCCATCCAGAATGTCCGCGCCGACGCGCTTGGCCAGCTCCATGCAGCGGTTGTAGAGCCACTGCTTGGGCTTTGCGGCATCTTCCATGCGGATGGACACGGAGGTCAGCATGCCTTCAAACACACGCGGGGGCGCAAAGTAGTAGGTCGGGCCGATTTCGCGCAGGTCGATGCTGACGGTGTTGGCCGACTCGGGGCAGTTGATGGTAAAGCCCGCCACCATCCATTGCGCCAGAGAGAACAGGTGGTCCCCCACCCAGGCGGGCGGCAGGTAGGAGATGACATTGTCCGCAGAGGTGAGGCCATCGACTTGCACGCCGCCCTGTGCGGATCCGATGAAGCTGGCATGGGTCTGGCACACGCCCTTGGGCTTGCCGGTGGTGCCCGAGGTGTAGAGGATGATGGAGACATCATCAGGGCGCACGGACTGCGCCATGGAGTCCCAGACGCCAGGGTGCTCCTTGTCCCAAATCGCGCCCATCTGCTTGAGCTGCTCGGTGCTGATCAGGCCGGGCTCGGCGTATTTGCGCAGCCCGCGTGGGTCGTCGTAGATGATGTGCTGAATGCCGGGCACGATTTCACGCACTTCCAGCAGCTTGTCGACCTGCTCCTGGTTTTCGGCAAAGGCAAAGGCAATCTCTGCGTCCTGGATGACGAAGCACATCTCCTGGGCCACGGCATCCTGATACAGCGGGATCGGGACGGCGCCAATGCTCTGCACGGCCAGAAAGCCCATGTAGACGTGGGGACGGTTGTCGCTGATGAAGGCCAGGTTCTGCCCCTTGGCCAGTCCCAGTGCAGCCAGACCGCAGGCCATGTGGCGCACGTCACGGGCGACGTCAGCCCATGTCCATGTCTGCCAAATGCCGTACTCCTTTTCGCGCAGGGCTACAGCATCGGGCCTTTGGGCAGCATGCTGCAGCAACAGGTGCGGGAATGTTGTCGCCATCACAGATCCTCAAAGTTTCATGCAAGCACGGGTCACAGGCCTGCCGCACACACGGCACAACCCACAGATTGAAGTTCATGGTAGGTGGCGGTTTGACGCTTTCTTGTCTTTGCAACGACTTTCTCGGGAAAGACCTGATCGGGTTTTTCCGTGGAAATCGCAGCAAGATGTCGTTTTTTGCTGCGATTTGATTTCAGTCAGAGCGCCATGCATGACGGCGTGTGCTGCGTTGTCGCAAACCCCATTGCTCAGGGGCGGGCTTGTGCGCATGCTTGGGGTTATGAGTTCCAGCACTTCCCTGTATCAACGTCGTCGTCTGGCCACCGCTGAAGAGATTGCAGCCATCCCCTGGCTGCATTCGCTGCTGCCGGCGGAGCGGGAACGTGCGATTGCGGCCCTGCAGGTCACGGAAGCCTGCGCGGGCGAGTACGTCTGTCACGCGGGCAAAAGCGTGAAGTACTGGTGGGGCCTGATTGATGGCCTGCTCAAGATGAGTGCCGACAACAGCGACGGCCTGACCATGACGTTTGCTGGCGTGCCGCCCGGTGGCTGGTTTGGGGAGGGCACCTGCCTCAAGCGCGAGCCGTATCGCTACAACATCCAGGCGCTGCGCAAGAGCGTGCTGGCGGGTATTTCGCTGGAGACCTTTCAGTGGCTGCTGGACAACTCGCTGGCCTTTAACCGCTTCATCATGAACCAGCTCAACGAGCGGCTGGCCCAGTTCATTGCAGCGCGGGAGATTGACCGTATCAGCAACCCCGATGTGCGTGTGGCGCGCAGCCTGGCCGCCTTGTTCAACCCCGTGCTGTATCCGGCCGTGGGCTCGGTGCTGCGCATCACCCAGCAGGAACTGGCGTATCTTGTGGGGCTGTCACGCCAGCGCGTGAATGAGGCACTGGCTACGCTGGAGGCCCATGGTGCGCTGAAGGTGGAGTACGGCGGCCTGCGTGTGCTGGATCTGCAGGCCCTGCGCGAAGGGCTGTTCACCTCCATCAAACGTGCCCCTGCTGCCTCTGTGGCATAGGCCACTGCCGCACAGGGCTACAGCATGGGCAAGACAATGGAGGTCTAACTCAGTAAGCCGACATGTCTTCCTCAGACCGCAAACCATTCCGTGGCTCCTCTTCGGAGGGAGCCCCCCGCACAGACCGCACCGGTGGTCCCCGTCGTGACCGCAACGAGGGAGGCTTCGGCCGCTCAGAGCGCCCACGCTTCCAGCAAGAAGATCGTCGCAGTGCGGGCGGCGATCGCCCCCGTTTCAGCAATGACCGCAGCGGTCCTCGCCGTGACCGTGACGAGGGCGGCTTTGGCCGCTCGGAGCGTCCCCGCTTCAATGAAGACCGTGGCCCACGCCGTGAAGGCGGTGAGCGTCCGCATTTCAACAAGGAACGCAGCTTTGGCGACCGTCCCCGCCGCGAAGAAGGTGGCTTTGGACAGTCCGAGCGCCCACGCTTTGACAAGCCACGCCGCGATGGCGACCGCCCACGTTTTGAACGTGACGACCGCGCACCTCGCGGTGATCGCAAGTTCGGTGACCGTCCTCGTCGCGAAGAAGGCGGCTTTGGCCAGTCTGAGCGCCCTCGTTTCAACAAGGAACGCAGCGCAGGCGACCGCCCCCGCTTTGAGCGTGACGATCGCGCACCACGCGGTGAGCGCAAGTTCGGTGACCGTCCTCGCCGCGAAGAAGGCGGCTTTGGCCAGTCTGAGCGCCCTCGTTTCAACAAGGAACGCAGCGCAGGCGATCGCCCCCGCTTTGAACGTGACGACCGCGCACCACGTGGTGAGCGCAAGTTCGGCGACCGTCCCCGCCGCGAAGAAGGCAGCTTTGGCCAGTCCGAGCGTCCACGCTTTGACAAGCCGCGCCGCGATGGCGATCGTCCCGCACGTAAATCCGGCTTTGGCAAAGGCCCCCGCCAGGACGGCCAGCGTGAGCAGCAGTTTGAGCGCTCCTTCGAGGTCCGCGAGGGCGAGACACGCCGCGCCTTCAGCGGCATTCGTGCCTACCATGCACCTGCTGCACTGAAGGGCAAGGCTGCACCTGTGAAGATCATTCGCCCGGAAGACAAGTTCGGCGACAAGAAATAAAAAAGAGAGCTGCCAGCGCTGAATTTATAAGCAATTCAGCATGAAAGTTATCTGAAAACAAGCAAGGGGGCGCGCAAGCAGCTCCCTTTTTTATTGCAGATGCTTTAACGCTGCTGCCAGAGCACTGCGGGCGTGATGTCGGCCACGGTGGCGCAGCCCAGCTGGGCCATGGTCAGTTCCAGCTCGGCACGCAGCAGGTGCAGCAGGTGGGCCACGCCAACCAGTCCGGCGGTGGCTAGCGCATACAGCTGCGGGCGTCCAATCAGCGCGGCGCTGGCACCCAGCGCCAGCGCTTTGACCACGTCTGTGCCATGGCGCACACCGCTATCCAGCAGCAGCGGCACCTGACCTTGCACGGCCTGTGCGATCGCGGGCAGAACCTCGATGGGGCTGACCACGCCATCCAGCACGCGGCCGCCGTGGTTGGAAACGATCAGCGCATCCGCCCCCAGGTCCACGGCCTGTTGCGCCTGTGCGGGCGACAGAATGCCTTTGACGATGATGGGCAGCTGTGTCTGGGCGCGCAGCCAGCGCAGGTCAACCCAGGTGGGGATCTGCTGTATGAGGGGGGTGCCAAACAGAATCGGCCCCAGCAAAGGCGGGGTGTGCTGCGTGCTGGGCATGCCGCGCAGATTGGCCGCTTCCACGCCATGCGGCAGCGCAAAGCCAGAGCGTTTGATGGAGGCATCCACCGTCCAGACGATGGCGGTGTAGCCCGCAGCTTCTGCACGGCGGATCAGCTGCAGGCTGTGCTCACGCGCAGGCTGCATGTAGAGCTGGAACCAGCGTGGCGTGCTGTGGCCCATTTCCGTGGCAGCCGCCTGCCCCGCCTGTGCAATTTCCTCCAGCGTAAAGCTCGACAGCGTGCTCACCACCATACCCGTCTGCAAGGCCATGGCAGCGCGGACGGTCGCCAGCTCACCTTCTGGGTGCACCAGCCGCTGGTAGGCCACAGGGGCCAGGAGCAGAGGGCTGGCCAGCGTCTGTCCCAGCAGCTCGATGCGGGTATGGGCGTGGCGCAGATCGGCCACGGGCTGCGGAACCAGCCGCAGCGCATCCAGTGCCGCGCGGTTTTGCGACAGCGTCAGGTTCTGGTCGGCACCACTCTGGATGTGCTGCCAGGCCTGTGCCTCGATGTGGTGAATGGCATGGCGTTCGTAATCCGCCGCGCAGCGGATGTCTGCCGGAATCTGCGTGTGTGCGGCGCGTACTGCTTCACCCAGGGCGTTGCGCATGGTGTGCTCCATCAGGCCTGCGACCACATGCGCAGCAGGTTGTGATACGTGCCGGACAGCGCAGACAGCCTGGGGTGATCAGGGCAGTCCGCAGTCAGCTGCTGGATGGACTGGTCCAGGTCAAACAGCAGGCGGCGTTGCTCGTCGGACTGCACCAGGCTTTGCGTCCAGAAGAACGAGGCATAGCGCGTGCCCTGGGTGACCGGGTTGACGCGGTGCAGGCTGGTGCCGGGGTAGAGAATGGCATCGCCTGCCGCGAGCTTGACGCTCTGGTGGCCAAACGTGTCTTCGACGACCAGCTCGCCGCCTTCGTATTCGTCGGGGTCGCTGAAGAAGACGGTGGTGGACACATCGGTGCGCACCTTGATGGCTGTGCCCGGAATCACAAACAGCGCGTTATCAATGTGGTTGCCATAAGTGCCGCCACCTTCATACCGGTTAAAGCGCGGAGGCAGCACACGCAGCGGCAGCGCTGCAGACAGGTACAGTGGGTTGCGCGACAGTTTGTCCAGAATCAGGGTGCCCATCTTCTGCGCCAGCGGACTGTCAACGGGCAACTGCAGATTGCTTTTGACCCTGGCCGCCAGATGTCCCGCCGTGGTGCGGCCATCCTGCCAGTCGGCCGCTTCCATGGCCTGGCGACATTCGCGAACTTCTTCAGGGGTGAGGAGGGCGGGGATTCGGAGCATCATGGTGGCTCAACCTTTTTCAACAAAGCATGCACATCACACAGCCATGGCATGCAGTATGTATGGAAAAGCCCCGCTGCAGCAGGTGCTGGCGGGGCTTTGTTCAGCGCTGTCTGCCTAGGGCGTGTTCACGTAAACATTGGGTTCGCGCAGCCACGACAAGGCCGTCAATGCGCGACGCACGGTGCAGCGTGGGTGGACACCCGCGCAAGACGGGCAACAAAGCAGGGGC
Organism: Comamonas kerstersii; assembly: GCF_002056725.1. Lineage (NCBI taxonomy): Bacteria > Pseudomonadati > Pseudomonadota > Betaproteobacteria > Burkholderiales > Comamonadaceae > Comamonas > Comamonas kerstersii. The sequence goes on from NZ_CP020121.1 coordinate 1,569,654, forward strand.
GGCCTTGTCGTGGCTGCCCCTGATATTGAAATCACAAATGGGGTTGAAGGCTTGGGGCGGTCTGCGTTGTTGCGGCGGCTGGCAAGGCGCTCGGCATTGCTGCGCCACCGCGCCTAGCAGCCCATCCCCAAGCCTTCAACGCGAATTCCCAAGCTTTATGTGAACACGCCCTAGGTCAATCTAGGCCTGGCTCACAGTCCTCAGTAAGTGAACTTGAGGGTGGCAACGGCAGAGCGGCCGGGAGCGATGGTCGCATAGTGCGTAGAGCGCACGCCGCTGTAGTACACCTTATCTGTCAGGTTGTAGACGTTGACTTGCAGTGCCAGATTGGGGTTGAACTGGTAGCTGGCCATGGCGTCATAGCGGGCATAGCCGCTGGCCCCCTTGGTGACGATGCCGCCATCGTTGGCTCGCACATAAGCAGCATTGACAGAGCTTTGTGTGTAGATGCCAAGGCCCAGTGTCAGCTTCTGGCTGGGCTTGTAGCTGCTCCACAATGTAAAGCTGTGTTTAGGCGTGTTGGTAAAGGGCAGGCCGTTGGCGATATTGTCTTGGCCCATGTCCTTTTGTTTGCTATCCATGTAGGTATAGCCACCAAACAAGCTGAAGTTTTTGGCAATTTGGCCGTTGAATCCCAACTCCAGGCCATTGACCACCTTGTTGCCTCCCATGTAGGTTTCACCGTTTTCGGTGATGCGTACATTGGTGACTTCGTTGCGGAAAATTGCGGCAGTCACCCCCAGCTTCTTATTCAGTAAATCCCACTTTGTTCCAAACTCGATAGAGCGCGTCTTTTCTGGGCTCAGATCTGCCTGCTCATTGGTGTTGGTCGTCAAATCTTCATTGCCATTGCCCAGCGTCGAGCCGCCCGGGCGAGAAGATGTACTCAGATTGGCGTAAATGCTGCCGTTGGACGCTGGCTTGTAGACCACGCCCACCTGGTAGTTGAACAAAGTATCCGTGCGCTCCAGATCGTAGGCTGGATATGTGTTGGGCGCACGACCACCTGCCGGCCCGGAAGCTTGCAGCTTATAGTGGTCAAGTCGCAGGCCTGCGTTCAGCAACCACTGTTTGTTCAACTCAATAGTGTCAAAACCATAAAGTGCAATCGTGTCGATCTGATTGCGCGTGGCTTGTGTAGGCAGGGTGTAACTGCCAGTCCAGGGCGTATGAATATCTGGGCTATTCAGCGAAGCACACCACATACTCACCGCGTTGCATGTGCCGCCAGTTTGCACTGCGGCAGCACGGGCATCTGACTTTTCCTTGGACAGTTCCAAGCCTGCCGCGAAGCTATGACCGATATCGCCAGTCTGGGCCTTGCCTGTGAATTCCGCCACGTTCTGCAGGGTGGTGACTTCGGCGCTGCGGGCATTGCCACGACGCCATACATAACCATTCAGCACATTGCCTTTGCTGTCATCGGGCTGTGTCCAGAGGTAGTCCTGCTTGGATTTGCTGTAGCGCAGCGTATTGCGGAACTTGTTGGTTTCAGTGAGCTTGTGCTCCACGCTGGCAGTGAAGAGATCGCTTTTTTCTTTGCTGAAATCTCGGTCAACCAGTCCATACCAGTTTTTACGGCTGTTGCCATAGGTAGGGCGTACGTTGCTGCCGCCAGGGAGGGTAGAGACTGAGGGTGTTCCGGCCGCAGTTTCCGTGGTTGATCCTTGCTTGTTGTTGCCGTACAGATAAGGAATACCGCTTTCTGGGATGTCATCGGTCTGCAGATGCTGCCATCCCAGCGTGACTTCCGTGGGCGTACCCATCCCAAAAGTGATGGTCGGTGCAATACCCCAGCGCTTATTGGTAGGGCCGTCGCGGCCAGGTATATCGGCGTCATGTGCCATGGCATTCAGACGGAAACCTGTCGTGTCGTTCAGCTTGCGGTTGAAGTCCAGCGTAGTGCGCTTGTAGCTGTCAGTGCCCAAGCCTACTTCACCATGGATGAAGTCTCCATCCTTGGCTTTCTTGGTGCTCATATTGATAGAGCCACCTGCACCACCACGGCCGGCATAGGTCGAGTCGGCGCCCTTGACCACTTCGATCGCTTCCAGATTAAACACTTCGCGCGAACCGGCGGCGATGTCACGCATGCCATCCACAAAGGTGCTGGACTGAGCATCCATGCCACGGATGAAGGGCTGGTCGCCAGTGGGGTTGCCGCCTTCACCATTGCCAAAAGTGATGCCGGGAACGGTACGTAGCGCTTCTTGCAGGTTGGTTGCCCCAGTTTCTTCGATGACGATGTCATTGATGATATTGACGGTCATCGGTACGTCCAGCAACGGAACTGTGAATTTGCTGGAGACAGCTTCATCACTCTTGACACTGGGGGCAGCACTATCCGTCACCGTCACAGTCGACAGGGTGGCAGTTTCCTGGGCAAAAGCAGTGGCACCAGCAATGCACAGACCTGTGGCCAAAGCCACTTGCAGGGAGGTCAGTTCGCTGTGCACGCCTTTGTTAGATGTTTTTGGGGCGTTGGACATGAGAAATTTCAGGGTGAATGCCCCACCCAATTGCGGGGCGGGCGAATTGTATTCCTGAGTAAGAACAATTCTTTTTTAGGTTCTTGTGGTGTGGTTGCAAGTATTGTCTTTGGGCTGCCCTGTGGTGCTCTTGAAATGGTGGTTTGGGGCCCCACATGCCAGCCTGTGCCAGATGTCTGGCTTTGCAATTTGGTATTCACTTCTGACAGCAACTGATAAAAACATGAGCAAGCAAACCCATTCTTTCCAGGCCGAAGTGGCGCAATTGCTGCATTTGGTGACCCACTCGCTGTACTCCAACCCCGAGATCTTTCTGCGTGAGCTGATCTCCAACGCTTCGGACGCCTGCGACAAGCTGCGCTTTGAAGCCTTGAACGACAGCAGCCTCTATGGCGACCAGCCCAATCTGGAAGTGCGCGTGTCTTTCGACAAGGACGCCAAGACCATCACCATTGCCGACACCGGCATTGGCATGAGCCAGCAGGAAGCCATCGACAACCTGGGCACGATTGCCAAGAGTGGCACCAAGGCCTTCATGGAAAAGCTCAGCGGCGACCAGAAGAGCGATGCCCAGCTGATTGGTCAGTTCGGCGTGGGTTTCTACTCGGGCTTTATCGTGGCCAACAAGATCACCGTGGAGTCGCGCCGTGCAGGGCTGCCAGCATCTGAAGGTGTGCGCTGGATCAGCGGTGGCACGGGTGACTTTGAAGTCGAGCAGATCGAGCGCGCCGAGCGTGGCACCAGCATTACGCTGCATCTGCGTGACGATGCCGAAGAATTCCTCAATGGCTGGAAGCTCAAGCAAGTCATCAACAAGTACTCCGATCACATCAGCCTGCCCATCCTGATGGAAAAGGAAGAGTGGAAGGACGGCGAGAACGATCAGCCTGGTGGCATGGTCAAGACCGGCGAATGGGAAACCGTCAACAAGGCCAGCGCCCTGTGGACCCGCGCCAAGAAGGACATCACCGAAGAGCAGTACAAGGAGTTCTACAAGGCCATCAGCCACGACTATGACGACCCGCTGACCTGGAGCCACAACCGCGTCGAAGGCAACACCGAGTACACCCAGCTGCTGTACATCCCTGCCAAGGCACCGTTTGACCTGTACCACCGCGACAAGAAAGCGGGCGTGAAGCTGTATGTGAAGCGCGTGTTCATCATGGACGATGCCGATGCGCTGATGCCTGGCTATCTGCGCTTTGTGAAGGGCGTGATTGACTCGGCCGACCTGCCGCTGAACGTCAGCCGCGAGCTGCTGCAGGAAAGCCGTGATGTGAAGCTGATCCGTGATGGCTCGGTCAAGCGCGTGCTGTCCATGCTGGAAGACCTGGCCAAGCACGACAAGCATGAAGCCGCCACCGATGCCGAGGGTGTGACCGATGTGGTCAGCGAAGAAGACAAGGCCAAGGAAGGCAAGTACAGCCAGTTCTACGCCGAGTTTGGCGCGGTGCTCAAGGAAGGCCTGGGCGAAGACTTCGCCAACAAGGAGCGCATCTCCAAGCTGCTGCGCTTTGCATCGACCACGTCGGACACCGTGTCCGTCTCGCTGGCCGACTACAAGGCACGCATGAAGGAAGGCCAGGAGGCGATTTACTACATCACCGCCGAAACTCTGGCTGCCGCCAAGAACAGCCCCCAGCTGGAAGTGTTCAAGAAAAAGGGCATTGAAGTCCTGCTCATGACCGACCGTGTGGACGAGTGGGCACTGAACTATCTCACGCACTTTGACGGCACGCCGCTGCAGTCTGTGGCCAAGGGCGCGGTAGACCTGGGCAAGCTGCAGGATGAAGCCGAGAAGAAAGCCGCCGAAGCAGCAGCCGAAGCCTTCAAGCCCGTGCTGGCCAAGCTCAAAGAAGCGCTCAAGGACAAGGCCGAAGACGTGCGCGTGACCACCCGTCTGGTGGATTCGCCCGCCTGCCTGGTCGTGACCGAAGACGGCATGAGCACCCAGCTGGCCCGCATGCTCAAGCAGGCCGGTCAGACCGTGCCACAGACCAAGCCTGTGCTGGAAGTGAACCCCGAGCACGCCCTGGTCAAGAAGCTGGACGGCAGCGTGCATTTCCACGATCTGGCGCACATCCTGTTTGACCAGGCGCTGCTGGCCGAAGGTGGTATCCCCGAAGATCCTGCCGCTTACGTCAAGCGTGTGAACGCCTTGCTGGTCTGAGCTTGATCGCTGTGTGACCATCGCCCCAGTGCTGCAGGTGCTGGGGCTTTTTTATGCATAAAAAATGGCTTCAGCGCTTATGCAGCAAGCGCAGGAAGCTATCTTTTGTGAAGATGATGGCAGGTGAAAGTGCCCGCAATTTGTGCAGGGAAGGCGAGCGGCGGACAATGGCAGGCATGAAAACACTGTTTCTGACTTTGATGGCTGGCAGCTTGCTGGCGGGGTGCGCAACCTCGGCGGGTGTCGGGGTAGGTGTGCCTGTGGGGCCATTTCGCGTCGGCGTGGGCATGGGAACAGGTGGAGTCTCTGCTGGTGTCAGCACGGGTGTGGGCCCGGTCGGCGTGGGTGTGGGCGTGAACCAGCGGGGACAGGTGACTGGCAATGCGGGTGTAGGTGTCTCCACCTCCGTCGGTGGTGGCGCACACGTGGGAGCAGGTGTGGGCACATCCACCGTGCTGCATGACCCGCATGCAGCCCCTCAGAAGCAAGCGGTGCCGGAATCTGCAGCACCACAGCAGCCGCAGCCTGCCACCTCCGCCCCGGGCGCTGTGCAGTGGCGTGATGCGCAAGGCAATGTGGTGCCGGAGTGCCGTATCCGCGGCATGTGCTGACGGCGCACGGCACATGATCTTCGTGCCAGCAGGCGCATCGTCTGTTTAGGCGCTGCCATAGCCTTCGAGTGCTGTCACCCCGGCTTCTGCTGCTGCACAGGCCTGGCTGGCCAGAGCTTCGATCTGGGCGGTATCACCCTCTTTCAGGGCCGCAGACAGTGCGCTGGAAAAATGCCCCAGCTGCATCAACCCGAAAGTGGCGGCCGTGCCCGTCAGTTTGTGCGCTTCTGCATGCATGTACTGCCAGTCGTGCTGCTGTGCGAGCTGCGGCAATTGTCTTGCGCGCTGTAGTGTGTCGGTGGTGAACTGGGTCACCAGCTGCTCCAGCTTGGTGGTATCAAACAACTGTGCCAGCGCATCCATGGCGGAGGCATCAAAGACCGGTGGCAGCGTATCGGCCTGCGTGCAGGTGCGCATCTCATCCATAGAGCTGGGCCGTGCAGCCGCTCCCAGCCATTCCTGCAGCACGGTGTGCAGCGCAGATTCCAGCAGGGGCTTGCTCAGATGGGCATTCATGCCTGCTGCCAGCGAACGCTCTACATCCTGCACTGCGGTATGCGCCGTCATGGCAATGACGGGCAAGTGCTCAAATCCTGGCAGCTGCCGCAGTGCGCGGGTGGCGCTGATACCGTCCATGTGTGGCATCTGCATGTCCATCAGCACGCAGCTGAAGTATTGTGGGCCGAAGGACTGCAGCTTCATCAGCGCCTGCGCACCATCTTCCGCCACATCGGTTTGCAGGCCGATGGCATGCAGCATGCCTTCGGCCACAGCTCGGTTGAGGGCGTTGTCATCGACCACCAGCACCCGCAGGCCCTGCCAGTCCATAGGGATGGCATGCGCTGGCGCCTGCGCTGCGGGCGTGCGTTGCACGATGCTGCGTGCAGGCTCCAGCACGGCCGTGAACCAGAAGTTGCTGCCCGCTCCTACGGTGCTTTGCACCCCCACTGTGCCACCCATGAGCTGGGCGAGCGCACGGGAGATGGCCAGACCCAGTCCTGTGCCGCCGTAGCGGCGCGTGATGGAGTTGTCAGCCTGCTGATAGGCCTCGAACAGCAGCGGAATATGGTCGGCAGGAATGCCGGGGCCAGTGTCTCTCACGCTGGCGTGCAGCATGATGCGGTGCAGGCTGCTGCCGGGGTCGAGCCGTATGGTGATGTCGATATGCCCGCTGGCGGTGAACTTGATGGCGTTGTTGACGTAGTTCAGCAGGATTTGCGCAATGCGGTGCGGATCTCCGCGCAGGCTGTCGGGCACTTCGCGCGCGATCTTGTAGTGCAGTGTCAGCCCCTTTTTGCTGGCTTCTTCCTGGCACATGCTCAACACGTCGAGCACCACCGTCTCCAGGCTGAAGTCGGTGCTCTCCAGCTTGAGCTGACCAGCATCGATCTTGGAGAAATCCAGCACTTCATTGACGATGCCACGCAGGTGCTGTCCGGCGCGCAGCACGTTGTACAGCTGTTCGCGCTGCGTCTGCGGCAGCTCTGCCTTCAGCAACAGCTGCGTCAGGCCCAGAATGGCATTCAGCGGTGTACGAATTTCATGGCTGATGGCTGCCTGCATGGCCGTGCGCTCCGCCGCACTTTGTTCGGCCTGGCGCTTGGCCTTGTTCAGGGCCTGGGCCTGAATCACTTCTTTGGTGACGTCCAGCCAGACGCCGTTGAACACAATGCTGCCGTCGGCTTCCACATGCGGATTGGCTCGGGTCTTGATCCAGCGGTTGACGCCGTCGAGCATCTGCATGGATACCTCAAAATTCACGGGCTGCAGGGTCTTGGCGCTGTTCAGAAAGTGCTGCTTGATACGCGCCATCACTTGCTGGTCGTAGTGGCGAAAGTAGTGGGATGCGGCTTCAATGCTGTGATCTGCATCGGCTTCCAGTCCCATGAGGTGTGTCCACTGCGGACTGACGAAGCGCAGCTGCCATGACTCGTCGGCAAACAGATGCACCTGGAAGACGGCGCCGGGCAGTGCACTGGTCAGTGCCTGCAGCTGCTCGATGAGCAGGTTTTTCTGCTGTTGCTGCTGCAGCTGTGCCTGCAGCGCCTGTGCTTGCTGCAGTGCCGTGTTCAGGCCCTGCAGGGTGCGCGCCATGGTGCCGATTTCATCATGGCGCTCCTGGCCATGAATGGGAATGTGGTATTCCTGCCGGCTCATGCGCTGCATGCTGTGCGTGAGCTGCCGCAGAGGCAGTGAAATGTTGTGCCATGCCAGCCATGCGGCGTAAGCGAAGATCAGCAGCACACTGAGCCAGCCAGTCCAGTTGGTCAGGCTCAGTGTGTGCTGTGTCTGCTGAATCAGCGTGCGGGAGGCATGCTCGAAATAGGCATCGGTCTGCTGGCGCAGACTCTCCATTTCATGGCGCAGCTGCCTCAGGGTCGGGGACAGCTCCTGGGCCAGGATGTGCAGCGGGCGGTCAATATTCCATTGCAAATAGGCGTCAAGGGAGTGATGGCCTGCTGCAAAAAAACGCTGCGCCTGTGTGGTGACGGCTTCCAGGCTGGGAGTGTGGCCCTGTGTCATGCGCTGGATGTCCTGTGCGTCCTGGTCGAAAGCCTGCTGCAGCTGATGCAGGCGCTCCTTGGCCACAAAGGCCTGCTCCATGTCACCGGTGGTGAGGACTTCATAGATCAGGGTGGACGCATCGCTCAGATACTGGTACAGCATGCCGACTTCATGCTTGGCGGCGGACTGTGTTTGCAGCAGAGCGCGGTACTGGACTTCAATGCGCTGAATCTGCCTGGTGGCATAGGCGGAAATCAGTGCAAAGGCAATGCCCACGGCACTGACCAGCAGCACGATTTTGGCAGTCAGGCTCAGCGCGAAGCGCTTGCGGAACGTGGAGCTTTGGTGCTGCATATCCAGTCATGAAGACGGGTGAAAAGCCAGGCCCTGCGGGGTAGATGCTGGCATTGAAAGGCTGCAGTCCACAGGTGCTGCACGGCCTGCAGCATTATCTGCTGCACGGCCAAGGCGCGTGACGCAAAGCCACAGTGCCAGCGCAATTGACGGCCGTTAACTGGCAGTGGTGGCCTGTGCCATCTCGGGCGCAGGCAGGAGCTCCATGCGATAGCCCAGCCCATAGATGGCACTGAGCTGGTAAATGCTGCCCTGGCCATGGTATTGGCCCAGCTGGAGTTTGGTGCGCAGCCGCGAGGCATGGGTGTCCAGCGTGCGGGATGGGGAAGGGGACGTGCTGCCCCAGACCGCTTCGGTCAGGTGGCTGCGCGAGAGCAGGCGACCGCAGTTCTGGAACAGGAATTCCGCCAGCTCGTACTCACGGTGCTTGAGTTCAATAGGCTGTTCCTTGAGATAGACCGTGCGGGTGTGTGGCTCGAGGCGATAAGGGTCAAAGTCCAGACGCATGGTGGATACATCGGGATAGGCACGGCGCATCAGCGCGGAGACGCGTGCCATCAGCTCCTGCACGCGCAAAGGCTTGGTCATGAAGTCATCCGCCCCGGCATTGAAGGCGGCGACGATGTCTTTTTCCTCATTGCACTGGCTGGCAAACAGGATAGGCAGCTTGCTGCCTCCGGCTTCGCGCAGTGCACGAACCACCTCAATGCCACTCAGTCCTGGCAGCAGCCAGTCAACGATCAGAAGGTCAAAGCTTTCGCGGCGCATGACGCGAAGCAGGTCTTCTCCTGTTTCAAACAGGATGGTGGCATGGCCCATCTGATGAATGGTCGCCTCCACCAGCTTGAGGAAAATGGGATCGTCGTCTAGAACAGCAATACGCATCCCGTTGTTGTAACAAAAAATTTCACATTTCGAACGCTGTGACTGCAAATGAATGCAAAAAAATCTGATGTTTTTGCGATAGGTCGTTGCTCCCAAAAAGAAAAAAGTGAATTTCGGGCGGCGTGCCAAAAAAAGACGCTTGTTCTAATTTTCAGGATATGAAGTGTTGACCCGGTGCAGTGCAGCAAAAGGCAGCTGCTGCTTGATGAGGATGACGGTGCAGGGCGCATCGCGTGCCACGCGCATGGGTACGGTAGCAATCCAGCGCTGCAGCTGCAGACCGTGGGTGGCGGCACCCATGATGATCAGTCCTACGTTGTTGCCCTCTGCGTAGCGCACCAGGGCCTGCGCCACATCACCGGATTCCAGCACGTGGTAGCTCACCCCGTGTCCCCCGGTTTCCAGGCCCTGCGCCCATTGCTTGAGTTGTGCCAGGTGCATGCGGTGCAGGGCGGTTTCGCTGCGGCTGCTGTCCGTGCTGCTGCTGGCAGCAGGGGAAATGACGGTCACCACCGCCAGCCGCGCCCCCGGCCGCGTGGACAGCGAGCGCGCCACGGCCTGGCGCAGGCTGTAGAGTGTGGCATCGGTCACATCCTTGTGCGGCACGGCCACCATGAGGATGGGCACGTCCGCCGCCTGCTGCGAGGGCAAGGGACTGGGGTGGTATTCCATGCCAGCGGCCCTGAGCCAGCGGCGCAGCTTGCCGAAAAAGGAAATGCCTTTGAGCCGCAGGCCGCGCTGGGTGATGGGCACTTGCTGCGGGTGGCTCAGGTCAAAGGCCAGTTCCGCCGCGCTGGGGTAGCGCTGTGCGGCTTCAGGCTCCAGGCAGCGCAGAATGATTTCCTGCAGCCAGTCCGGCACATCGGCGCGCAGCGCTCGCGGTGGTGTGGGAGCCATCCACATGCGCTGGCGCAGACCGGCCTGGGTGGTGGGTGCTCCAAAGGGCAGCTCGCCGGTGGTGAGCTCGTAGAGCATGACGCCGATGGCGAAGATATCGCTGCGGATATCGCCGCGCACGCCCACGATTTGCTCAGGGGCTATCCAGGCAGGGGAACCGACGGCCTTGCGCAGCTCTTCGGCCAGCAGATCCGGGTAGTGGGCGTGGCAGGACAGGCCAAAGTCCAGCAGTACGGCATTGCCACTGTTCTGAATGAGCACATTGCCGGGCTTCAGATCCAGGTGGCAGCAGTTTTGCTGGTGCAGGCTGTGGGCGGCCTGGGCCATGGCCGTGCCCAGCTGGGTAATCGTTTCTATGGGCAGGGGCTGTGGCTGATCTAGCCAGTGCTGCAGTGTTTGGCCCGCCATGTGCTCCATGACGATGTAGGGCACGCGCAGCAGGTCGCCTGCGGCCACAAACTGCGGCACATGGGGGCCGTGCAGCGCAGGCAGGATTTGCAGCTCTACCTCAAAGCTGACGATGTTCTCCGCCCCGTCACCGGCTGTCATGCGCGGGATTTTCATCACCATCGGAAAGCCCGGTGATGCGGCCTTGGGCTGCGCATAGCGCACGCTGTAGATGTGGGCCATGCCGCCTGCGTGGATGCAGTCGTCAATGATGAAGCCGTCAATCTCCGTGCCCGGCGTGAGCTTTTTCATTGCCCCTGCTCCAGACGGTCGGCAAAGGCATTGGGCAGCTCGCTGTGCCGGATGGCCTGCATGGCAGCGCCATGGTCGTAGGGCACGCGGTGAAAGGTCAGGGTGGCGGCCTGGCTGTCATACATGGCATACATCGCGCGCACATCACCGTCGCGCGGCTGACCGCAGGAGCCCACGATGGCCAGCCATTGCCGGTGTGCGGGCACGGGAATGGGCACGCCAGGCTGCGGCACAAAGCGCATGAGCTTGGCCGTGGGCGTGAGGTAGTACAGCGCCTGCTGGTGCACATGGCCGCTGAAGACGTAGCGGATGTTGATGTCCATATCGCTGGCGGCCGCCATGCTGCGCTCGGCCATCAGGCTGCTGTCCACATAGGGCCAGCGCTCGGGATGGTGGGCGCTGGCATGCACCAGCAGCAGGTGTTCGTGCTGGCTCAGCAGCGGCAGCTGCGCCAGAAAATCCTTGTGCGCCGGACTGAGCTGGGCATGGGTCCAGAGCGCGCCCTGTTCGCCCACGTGCTGGATCTGACTGGGTGGGAGCAGGGCCAGATCGTCGTGGTTGCCGCGCACCGCCCAGGCACCCGCCTGCACGGCCCGCATGATGGTGTCGAGCACAGCGGTGGGCTCGCCGCCATAGCCCACCATGTCGCCCAGAAAGGCCAGCTGGGTGGCACCTTGCGCCTGTGCGTGGGCCATGCAGGCCTGCAGCGCCTGCAGATTGCTGTGGATGTCTGAGAACAGGGCCAGTTTCATGCCGCCATGGTGGCGCGTCTAACTGGCGTTAAGCTTGCAGGGCATACTGGGAATTACCCGGTTTGCTCTTTTAAAGATAGCTTTTAGCGCTTGATTAATATTGATTTCAGAGTGATTTTTATCTGAAATCAAGCATTTGCAAGCGCTGCAAGCTATGGTTTTTTATGCAGGTGCAGCGCCTGCTCCGTCATCTGCATGTATGCCAACGATTGCCCATACCGAAGTCTGTGAGGATCGCGATTTTGCCGAGTGGCACCAGGGTCGCCCCTGGTGTGGGGTCTGGGTGGTGCGTGCTGAAGCGCCCCGGGTACAGGCGCTGGTGCAGGTAGCGCGCAGTGCGCTGCGGCCCTGGCTGCTGCCACGCTATGCACGCCAGCCGCATATCACGCTGGCCTACCGTGGGCTGATGCCGCGCGATGCAGCAGATACGCAGGCTGAGTTTGGCCTGCCGCAGCTGCTTGCCGATGTGCAGGCCCTGCAGGCAGCGCAGCTGCCGCCTTTTGCCTGGCAGTTGCAGGGCGTGGGCAGTTTTTCGACCGTCCCGTATCTTGCGCTATCGCACAGCCCTGCGCTGCACATCGCACATGAGGCACTGATGGCGCGCACGCCTTACCCCGGCTGGCACTATGTGCCGCACATCACGCTGGGGCATTACGGCCGGCGCCTGCCACTGGCAGAGGCGCTGCAGGCCCTGCAATCCAGCGTGCCCGATGGGCCGCTGCATGCTGCGCAGGCCGACGCGCTGTGGCTGGCGCGCTATCGCAGCAGCGATATTGCCGGGCCGCTGTACTTTGAAGGCCGGTTTGACCTGGCTACGCAGCAGTACGTGGCCGAGCCAGAGGCGCTGCTGCAGCCGTAGGCCTCAAGCCACCGTCAGCGTTACGGGCACATTGCCGCGCGTGGCATTGGAGTAGGGGCAGACCTCGTGGGCTGCATCCACCAGTTGCTGTGCCTGGGCATGGTCCATGCCTGGCAGGCGGATGGTCATGCGCACGGCAATGCCATAGGCCTGACCGACGGGGCCGAGATCGACCTCGGCATCGACCGACAAATCCTGCGGCAGGCTGATTTTCTGACGTGCAGCCACGGCCTTGAGTGCACCAATGAAGCAGGCGGAGTAGCCTGCAGCAAACAGCTGCTCGGGGTTGGTGCCCGTGCCGCTGCTGCCGGGGGCGGACAGCTGAATGTCCAGCCTGCCATCATCGCTGCGCGCCGCGCCTTCGCGTCCTCCGGTGGTGTGAGTGCGTGCGGTGTAGAGCACTTTGTCCAGTTGCTGGGTCATGGCATTTCCTTGGGTTATGCAAGTTGAAAAAACCAACGGCACACAAGCCGTGCCGTTCATGGGATGAGGAGCAATGTAAGACGCCGTGCCAGACCTTGCTGTAGGCAAGGATGACAAAAAAGCGCCAGGCAGCAAGGCTGCGGCTGGCGCTTGGTTGGGCATGCCACTGTGCGGCACGCTGGGTATGGACTTAGTAGGTGTAGACGCCCTGGCCCGTCTTGCGGCCCAGACGGCCAGCAGCCACCATTTCACGCAGCAGGTAGCAGGGGCGGTACTTGCTGTCGCCAAACTCTTCCAGGTAGACCTCCATCACGGCCAGACACACGTCCAGACCAATCATGTCGGCCAGTGCCAGTGGGCCAATGGGGTGGTTGCAGCCCAGCTTCATGCCCTCGTCAATGTCTTCGGGCGTGGCCGTGCCTTCGGCCAGCACGTAGAAGGCCTCGTTGATCATGGGCACCAGAATGCGGTTGACCACAAAGCCGGGCGCGTTCTTGACGGTAATCGGTGTCTTGCCCAGCTTTTCCGCCAGCGCCTTGACCGCATCATGTGTGGCATCGCTGGTCTGCAGGCCACGGATGATCTCCACCAGCTTCATCATGGGCACGGGGTTGAAGAAGTGCATGCCGATGAACTTGTCCGCACGCTGGGTGACGGCTGCCAGCTTGGTGATGGAGATGGAAGAAGTGTTGGAGGCCATCAGCGCCTCAGGGGCCAGCAGGCTGTCGAGCTGCTGCAGGATCTTGACCTTGAGGTCGTAGTTTTCCGTGGCGGCCTCAATGACCAGCTGTGCGGCCTTGAGGTCGTCGTAGCTGGTGGAGGTCTTGATCAGCGACAGCGCCTTGTCCTTGTCGGCCGCCGTGATTTTTTCCTTCTTGATCAGGCGGTCAAGGCTGCCAGCAATGGTGGCCAGCCCTTTCTGGACGGCGGCTTCGGAAATGTCCACCATCACCACGGGAATGCCTGCGACTGCACATGCCTGTGCAATGCCATTGCCCATGGTGCCTGCACCTACGATACCTACGGTCTGAATACTCACGGTTCTATCTCCCTTTGTGGTTGGTATGCGTGAAAGATGGTATCCCAAGACATTGACAGAATGCGTAACGTAAGCGTCTTGTTCATCAGGGGGGCGACATGGGAGAAGCATTTGACTACATCGTGATTGGTGCAGGCTCTTCAGGCAGTGTGCTGGCGGGGCGGCTCAGTGAATCGGGTCTGCATCAGGTCTGCGTGCTGGAGGCAGGTGGTGCCGATGATTCCGCCTTGCTGCAATGCCCGGGCGGGCTGGCCGGGCTGGCCAAGACCGGGCATTTCAACTGGTCCATGGCAACCGTGCCGCAGCCGGGGCTTGGCGGCCGCGTGGGCTATCAGCCACGTGGCAAGGGGCTGGGAGGCTGCAGCTCCATCAACGCCATGATCTACCTGCGTGGTCAGCCCGAAGACTTTGACTGGTGGGCGGCACAGGGCAATCCGGGCTGGGCATGGGAAGACGTCAAACCCTGGTTTCTCAAGGCCGAACACCAGGAGCGTGGTGCCGATGCATTTCACGCCCAGGGCGGGCCGCTGAACGTGGCCGATCTGCAGCAGCCCAACCCCTTGAGCCAGGATTTTGTGGCAGCTGGTGTGCAGGCAGGCTTTCCCGCAAACACGGATTTCAATGCCGCCAGCCAGGAAGGTGTGGGCCTGTATCAGGTCACGCAAAAAAGCGGGGAGCGCTGCAGCGCTGCCAAGGCCTATCTGACGCCCCATCTGCACCGTCGCAATCTGCATGTGCGCATGGGCGCACAGGTGCTGCGCATCGTGCTGGAGCACAGCGATCAGGGCCTGCGCGCCACGGGTGTGGAGTATGTGCGTGGCGGCGTGCGCCACAGCGTGCATGCGCGGCGTGAAGTGCTACTCAGCGCGGGTGCCTTGCTGTCACCACAGGTGCTGATGCTCTCGGGCATTGGCCCGGCAGCGCATCTGCAGGAAGTCGGTATAGCGCCGGTACATGATTTGCCGGGTGTGGGCAGTCATCTGCATGACCACCTGGACGCTACGCTGGTGCTGGATGCACCGCAGCTGACGCAGTCGTTTGGTCTGTCGCTGTCTGGCGGCTGGCATCTGGCGCAAGGCGCATGGGAGTGGTGGCGTCACCGCACGGGTATTTTGACGAGCAATTTTGCAGAAGCCGGCGCTTTTTTGCGCAGCAGCCCCGAAGAAGCATTGCCTGATCTGCAACTGCATTTTGTGGTGGCCAAACTGCTTGACCATGGGCGCAAGACGGTGCGGGGCCATGGCTACTCCTGCCATGTCTGCGTGCTGCGTCCGCGCAGCCGGGGCACGGTGCGCCTGCGCAGTGCAGACCCGCTGACGCTGCCAGCGGTAGACCCGAACTTTCTTGCGGATGCAGATGATCTGCAGCGCACGGTGCGTGGCGTGCAGATCGTGCGGCGCATTCTGGCGCAGCCAGCGCTGGCCCGTCATGGTGCCAGAGAGCTGCCAGCTTCCGCAGCGGCGCAGACGTCTGAGCAGATTGCAGACTGGGTACGCCAGTATGCCGACACCATCTACCACCCGGTAGGGACCTGCCGCATGGGGCCCGGGCCACAGGATGTGGTGGATCACCAGCTGCGCGTGCATGGCGTGCAAGGGCTGCGTGTGGTGGATGCTTCCATCTTTCCGCGCATTACCAGCGGTAACACCAATGCGCCTTGCATCATGCTCGGTGAAAAAGCGGCGCATATGGTGCTGGCTGAGGCGCAAAGATGGGCTTAGGCGGGTGTTCTGCCATGCAACGCGCGCAGGCTGTGGTTTTGCGGTCTTGATGGATATCAAGATTGGCGGGTTCGCATTTGGCAGAAATGCCACTTTTCCTGAGAATGCAAGTGAAAGACGAGACAAGCTGTAACTTTGCAATGGGAACAAAGTGGTAGTCGAAAACATACAAACTGATTCGCAGACAGAAGCGACGCAGGCCCTGGATGACCGAGTACGAGCGGCCATGAGCCATATGACCATGGGCTTGTCGCCCATTGCCCTGGGGCTGGCCACCGCAGACTGGTGGCTGCATCTGGCTTCTTCCCCTGGCAAGCAGATGCTGCTTGCGCAGCGCGCTGCACAGCTGGTGCAGCAGGCGGCCAAGTCTACGGCACAGCCCGCAGGAGAAAGCGATGCACGCTTTAAGGGCGCTGCCTGGCAGCAGTGGCCCTGCAGCGTGATGAAGGAAAGTTTCAAGGCCGGAGACAGCTGGTGGCGCGAAGCCGTCAAGGTCGATGGCATGACACGTCACCACCGCCAGCTCATGGAGTTCTTTGCCCGGCAGTGGATGGACGCGCTGTCCCCCTCGAACTGGGCACTGACCAATCCCGAAGTGCTGGCCAAGGCCCGGGAAACGCAGGGCGAAAGCCTGCGCAAGGGTTTGGAGCTGTTTGTGCAGGACCTGGAAACCGCACGCAATGCCCGGCCAGACACGCCTGCAGAAGCGCTGGAGCCCTTGCCCTACGCCGTAGGCAAGGACGTGGCCTGCACCCCGGGCAAGGTGGTGTTCCGCAACCACCTGATCGAGCTGATCCAGTACAGCCCTGCCACCGACAAGGTGCTGCCAGAGCCGGTGCTGATCATTCCGTCCTGCATCATGAAGTACTACATCCTGGACTTGTCGCCGCACAACTCCATGGTCAAGTACCTGGTCGAGCAGGGCCACACTGTCTTCATCATTTCCTGGCGCAATCCTGATGCCTCAGACCGTGATCTGAAGATGCAGGACTACCTGAGCACTGGCGTGCTGCAGGCCATGGCCGCCGTCAAGGACAACACGGGTGCCAGCCGCATCCACACCATGGGTTACTGTCTGGGTGGTACTTTCCTGGCGATTGTGGCGGCAGCGCTGGGGCGTCTGAAGCGCAAGAAGACCCGCACGGCCAAGGAGCAGGCGCTGATTCCTGCCGATCTGCCGGAACTGGCATCCGTGATCCTGCTGGCGGCGCAGACTGACTTCTCTGAGCCCGGCGAGCTTGGCGTGTTTATCGACGAAGAGCAACTGGCCCATCTGCGCCAGCGCATGAATGAGCAGGGCTATCTCTCGGGCAAGCAGATGGGAGGCTCCTTTCAGTTCCTGGCTTCCAAGGACCTGGTCTGGTCCCGCAATACACGCCGCTATCTGATGGGCGAAGAAGACAGCAGCTTTGACCTGATGAGCTGGAATGCGGACCAAACACGCCTGCCTGCCCGCATGCACAACGAGTATCTGACCTCGCTGTTCCTGAACAATGCGCTGGCCTCTGGTCAGTACCGCTTTGCCGGGGCCACTGTGGCGCTGATGGATATTGACGCGCCCATGATGGTGGTCGGCACCACGCGCGACCACGTCTCACCCTGGAAGTCGGTCTACAAGATCCATCTGCAGACAGATACGCACGTTAGCTTTGTGCTGGCGGCAGGCGGGCATAACGCAGGCATCGTGTCAGAGCCTGGCCGTCCGCGCCGCAGCTACCAGATCGCCAGCGTCGAAGATGGCGCGGGCTGGGTCGATCCGGACGATTGGGTGGCACAGACCCCTGTGGTGCAGGGCTCATGGTGGGAGGCCATGGACCGCTGGATCAAGCAGCGCTCGGGCGCTCCCGTCAAGGCCAAGCCCATCAAGGCTGACAAGGTGGTGTGCGATGCGCCGGGTGAATACGTCATGGTGCGCTACGCCGATTAAGACCTGCTGAGCCGCTTCCTCGTATTCAGCCTGTCACACCACCTGTGTATGTTCTGCTGCGCAGCAGCGGTGGTGCCGGGCATATGCCGTCCATGCAGGTCTGTGCCATGTGCTGGCGCAGACCTGCGCCGCTTTCTCTAGTTCTTCCAACTTCTTGCATTCCTCAACCATGATTTCTCCATCGCTGTTCAGCCTGGCTGGCAAAAAAGGCCTGGTGCTTGGTATTGCCAACGACCGTTCCATCGCCTGGGGATGTACCTCCCTGGCGCGTGCACTGGGGGCGGACATCGTGGCGGCCTGCCTGAACGACAAGGCCCGCAAGTGGGTAGAGCCTTTGACATCACCCATTGGCGTGGATCTCGTCAACTGCAATGTGGAAGAGCCTGGCCAGCTCGAAGCACTGGTGCAGCATGCGGTAGACAAGTTCGGCAAGCTGGACTTTGTGATCCATTCCATTGCCTGGGCGCCACTCGAAGATCTGCACGGTGATGTGGTGGACAGCTCGCGTGAAGGCTTCGCGCGTGCAATGAGCGTCTCCTGCCATTCCTTTGCTGAACTGGCAAAGCTCTGCGTACTCCATATGCCTGAGGGCGGCAGCCTGCTGTCCATGAGCTATCTGGGGGCCGATGAAGCCGTGCCCAACTATGGCGTGATGGGGCCAGTGAAGGCGGCTCTGGAGTCCATGGTGCGCTATATGGCCATGGAGCTGGGACCTAAGAACATCAGGGTGCATGCGGTCTCGCCTGGCCCTATCTTGACGCGCGCCGCATCCGGCATTGCCGACTTTGACGAACTCATGGCCACAGCACAGGCCAAGGCCCCGCTGCAGCGTCTGGTGACGCTGGAAGAAATCGCACAGCTCAGCGCTTTCCTGTGCTCTGACGCTGCCTCTGGCATGACAGGTCAGACCATTTATGTGGACGGTGGCGTCCACGCCGTGGATTGATTCTGAAAACTGCACAGGCCATGCCGCCAGGGCAGTCCGTCATCCGCACACCACACAAAGACAAAGGGAGAACATCCGAATGCATACGAACGCACCAGAGACTAAATGGATGGAAAACGTCACCTATGACGAATTGACGGTGGGGCAAAGTGCGCGCCTGCTGCGCACAGTGCGCCTAGAGGACATCCAGGCATTTGCGGCGGTGTCTGGTGACATCAACCCCGCACACCTGAACGCAGAATATGCCGACAGCACCATGTTCCATGGCGTGATTGCCCACGGCATGCTGGGCGCAGCCCTGATTTCAGCCCTGTTTGGTACACAGTTCCCTGGCCCGGGCACGATTTATCTGGGGCAGGAGCTGAAGTTCACCCGGCCTGTGCGTATCGGTGACACCCTGACGGTGCTGGCCACGGTGGCGGAAAAGGACGACGAGAAAAAACGCGTCAAGATGGACTGTCTGGTGACCAACCAGAAGGGCGAGGTGGTGCTCAAGGGTGAAGCCAAGCTGATGCCACCGACCCAGAAAGTCAAAGTGCAGCGCATTGATGCGCCGCGCATCCAGCTGTTTGACCCCGAAGCACGCCAGAAAGACTTGCTGGCCCGTGTGCAGTCGCTGGAGGCTGTGCGTTGCGCCGTGGTACACCCCTGCGATGAAGGCTCGCTCAGCGGTGCCATGGACTCAGCCCGCCATGGCCTGATCATTCCCGTGCTGATTGGTCCTGAGGGGCGTATTCGCCGCGTGGCGGAGGAAGCTGGTATCAACCTCGACGGCGTGGAAATCATTTCCGTGGAGCACAGCCACGCAGCAGCAGAGCTGGCAGCGGCCATGGCAGCACGTCAGGATGTGGAAATTCTGATGAAGGGCAGCCTGCACACCGACGAGCTGCTCAAGGCCGTGCTGGCTCAGCCGGCACTGCGCACGGGGCGGCGCCTCTCGCACATCTTCCGCTTTGATGTGCCGCTGTACGATAAACCACTCTTGATCACCGATGCAGCCATCAACATTCGCCCCAGCCTGCTGGAAAAGGTGGACATTGTGCAGAACGCCATCGACTTTGCACGCGTGCTGGGCACGGAAAAGCCCAAGGTGGCCATCCTCTCAGCGGTGGAAACCGTCACCCCCAGCATTCCTTCCACACTGGACGCTGCCGCCCTGTGCAAGATGGCAGACCGTGGCCAGATCAAGGGCGGTGAGCTCGATGGCCCGCTGGCGTTTGACAACGCCGTGTCCATGGATGCGGTGCGCATCAAGGGCATTGACTCCGGAGTGGCTGGGCAGGCCGATATTCTGATGGTGCCGGATCTGGAAAGCGGCAATATGGTGGCCAAGCAGCTCGAGTATCTGGCGCATGCATCTGGCTCCGGGCTGGTGCTGGGAGCCCATGTGCCGATTGCGCTGACCAGCCGTGCCGATGGTCCACGCGCCCGTGTAGCATCCTGCGTGCTGGCGCTGCTGGCAGCGCATGAAAAGCGCAAGCAGCGCGCCGAAAACGCCTGGAAGCTGGGTTGAACCCGAAGGGGAGTCTGACAATGGCCATTCTTGCCGTGAATGCGGGGTCTTCCTCGCTGAAATTTTCCCTGCACCCACTCAAGGACGGGCAGGTGCAGCCCTTTGTACTGTCCGGCAACATCCAGGGGCTGGAGCCTCAGGGCTCACCCATGATGAGCTGGGCGTATCTGGGGAAAAAACATACCGAGCCACTGAATGTCAGTGCTGGCAGCACCTCGTTTGCAGCAGCGCTGCAGGGAGTGCGTGCGCTGATCGATCGTCTGGAAGCTGCACCAGACATCGAGGCCGTTGCGCACCGTGTGGTGCATGGTGGTGGCGTGTTCACGGCATCGGTGCTGGTGACTGATGCAGTGCTGGAAAAGCTCGCGACCTTTAATTCACTGGCGCCGCTGCACCAGCCGCACAACCTGGAAGGCATTCGCCAGTTCCGGGCGGCGTTTCCGCAGTTGCCGCAGATCGCCTGCTTTGACACAGCCTTTCACGCCACCATGCCTGAGGTGGACTATGCCTTTGCCCTGCCCAAGGCGCTGCAGGACCAGGGGGTGCGCCGCTATGGTTTTCATGGCCTGTCCTACCAGTACATCATGTCCGTGCTGCAGGAGCGCACCATCCGTGGCCGTGGCCGCGTGGTGATGGCGCACCTGGGCAATGGTGCCAGCCTGTGCGCGGCGCTGGCGGGCAACAGTGTGGCAACCACCATGGGCTTCTCTGCGCTCGATGGCCTGATGATGGGCACGCGCAGCGGCTCGCTCGATGCCGGTGTGCTGCTGTATCTGATGGAGCAGGGCTGGAGCTATGCGCAGATGGAAAAGCTGCTCTACAAGCAAAGCGGTCTGCTGGGGGTGTCCGGCATTTCTGCTGACATGCGCAAGCTGCGTGCCGACGGCAGCGAAAACGCCCAGCGTGCGATTGACCAGTTCACACACCGCGTGATTCGCGAGACCGGCGCGCTGGTGGCCTGCCTGGGCGGGCTGGATGCGCTGGCCTTCAGCGGCGGCATTGGTGAAAACGATGCGGTGCTGCGCGAGCATGTGTGTGAGCGGCTCAGTTGGCTGGGCATTCGTCTGGATGCACAGCGCAACCAGGAAGCCACAGGCAAGGAAGCCTATGCCGTGCACGCACCGGATAGCTCTGTGGAAATCTGGGTGATTCCTACCGACGAAGGCCGTGTGGCCGCCCGTGAAGCAGCCGCCTTGCTGCAGGCGCAGCGTTCCGTGCAAGCTGCCCAGATTGCATAGCGCTGCCTGACGGCGGAAGCGCAGGACGCTGGAGGCACTGAGCAAGTGCCTTCAGCGTTTTTTCATGCAAAGGATGTGTGGCGCTGGCGGTGCTGCAGTTGCCACCGGGTGGCATCTTCGGCAGTCATGGGGCGAGCCAGATAGTAGCCCTGTGCCAGGTCACAGCCCAGCTGCTGCAGCAGCTCCCATTGCTCCCGGGTTTCCACGCCTTCTGCCACGGTACGCAAACACAGGCTTTTGGCCATGTGGATGATGGCAGTGACCAGATTGACATCGTCCTGATCCTGCAGGATGTCCTGAATAAAGCTGCGGTCGATCTTGAGCTTGTCCAGCGGGTAGCGCTTGAGGTAGGCCAGAGACGAATAGCCCGTGCCAAAGTCATCAATGGACAAGCGCACGCCCAGCTGCTGCAGGGCTTGCAGCGTGCCCAGCACATGGCTGGATTGTTTCATCAGCGTGGTTTCCGTCAGCTCAATTTCCAGCCACTGTGCTGCCACGCCTGTGGACTGCAGCACCTGCTGGACTTCGGCCAGCAGATGGCTATGGCTGAACTCAATGGCCGACATGTTCACGGATACCACCACGGGCGGCAGCCCTGCATCGCGCCAGGCGCGGATCTGTTTGCAGGCGCTGCGCATGACCCAGCGGTCGATCAGAGAGATCAAACCACGTGACTCGGCAAAGGCAATGAATTCACCGGGCGGCAGCAGGCCGCGCTCGGGGTGTTGCCAGCGCACCAGGGCTTCAAAGCCTTCGAGCCGCTGTGTCTGGAAATTCCACAGTGGCTGGTAGTGCAGCGCCAGGCCCTGGTCATTTTCTACGGCTTCGCGCAGCAGCCGGTCCTGCGCGAGCAGGCGGCTGGGGCGCATGTCCAGCAGTGCGCTGTAGTACTGCAGTGCGCCGTGCCCCATCTTTTTGGCGGTTTCCATGGCGGCGCTGGCATTGAGCAGCAGGGCATCGGCGCTGTTGCCGTCTTCCGGGTAGAGGCTGATGCCGATGGAGGCTGGCAGATGCACCTGTTCACTGGGCAGGGTGTAGGGCTTGTTGAGCACAAAGCGCAGCTCGCGCGCAATGCACTCGGGCTGGCAGGCGGTCAGCGGTGAAGCCAGTACCACCACAAATTCGTCACCGCTCAGGCGGGCCACGATGTCATCCGGGTGTACCTTGCTGCGCAGGCGGCGCGCCACCTCGGTGAGCACCTTGTCTCCAGCTTCGTGGCCCAGGGAGTCATTCACATCCTTGAAGTGGTCCAGGTCCACATACAGCACGGCCGCCGGGTATTTGCTCTGCTGGGCATGGGCGATGGCCGGTTGCAGCTGGCGCATCAACCCCTGACGGTTGGGCAGACGGGTGAGTGGGTCGTGAAAGGCCAGAAAATGTATTTCTGCTTCTGCCCGCTTGCGTTCGCTGATGTCGCGCAGCACCAGCAGGCCGATCTGCGAATCGCCCTCTGGCAGCAGGCTGATGTTTATCTCCACATCCATTTCCTGCCCGTTGTGGTGCAGCAGTCGGGTTTCGTAGGCGTGTTCCGTGCCTTGCTCCATCAGCCGTGCAGAGTCGGCGCGCAGCACATGGGGCAGCAGATGCAGCACGGGCTTGTCCAGCAGCTGGCTCAAGGGGTAGCCGGTCAGGGCTATGGCGGCTGGGTTGGCGTCAAAGATCTGGCGGTTGCGAAAGAAGATGATGGCCTCGCGCGTGGCATTGGCATAGCGCTGCAGCCGGGTGTTCCAGTCCTGCACCAGCTGCGCAGCATCCAGCGGCGACAGGTTGTGCTGTGGCATCACGATGATGGCGTTGACCTGCCCGCCCTGTTTCTGTGCGATGAGCAGGGTGGGGATGCACTGATCCCGGACATACACCAGCAGGGTCTGCAGGCTGGCACCCTGGGTGCAGGCACTGGCCAGGCGTTCGAGTTCGCACTTCCAGCGCTTCCAGTTGCAGGGGGCAAGATAGTGCTGCGGCGCCTGACCGAGCAGCTCCTGCACAGGCATGTCAAACAGCTGGGCATAGGCTGCGTTGGCCCAGGTGCAGCGGCCATCTGGCCAGTTCAGGCATGCCATGGGCGCACCGATGCTCAGCGCCACGGCGTGCAGGAGGTCTTGCGGTGTTTCGTGAGGAAGGCGGGGTTGTGCGGGCGTCATGGATGCACCGAATGTCGGGTCAGTACGTGACAAGACCGTGCCAGCGCAGCGTGTGCCGGAGGGACGCACAGAGGGTGAAGACAGGGGCGGGGTTCATGTATCAGGATAGAGCGAGCATTGGAGTCAGGCCTTGCGTTAGGGCAAGCTTTGAGCGTCGAAGTCCCGATCGCTCCGGGACGTCTGCTCTGTACATGGCATGCATAAAATGAGAGCGCTCAGCGCAGGAGAAATCTGGAATTCAAAGTGCTTGAAGTGCAAAACTGAAGCACTGCAAGCGGTCGATGCTCTATTTTTTGATTAAGAAGATGAAAGTGTTATTGCAACGCGTATGCCAGGCGCGCGTGGAAATTGCCGGGCAGGTGTCCGGCGCGATCGGGCATGGTCTGCTGGCACTGGTCTGTGCCGAGCAGGGTGACAGCGAAAAAGAAGCCGACAAGCTGCTGGCCAAGATCTTGAAGCTGCGCATCTTCAGCGACGAGGCAGGCAAGATGAACCGCAGCGTGCAGGATGTGGGCGGCGGTCTGCTCATCGTGAGCCAGTTCACGCTGGCAGCCGACACCAGCAGTGGCAATCGCCCCAGCTTTACCCAGGCGGCCAGACCGGATGAAGGCCGGCGCCTGTATGACTACTTTGTGCAGCAGGCACGTGCGCTCTATGCAGCGGGGCCCGTGCAGACCGGCGAATTTGGTGCAGACATGCAGGTGCATCTGGTCAATGACGGGCCGGTGACCATTCCCATGCGTATTGCCCCCGCTGCTGCCTGACGGCGGCAGAACTGCGGACGCTCGCGTACAATACGCGCCTCTTTCCTTTCGAGGAGCGTTGCAGCGTCCACCCCAAGTCAGCGGTGGCGTGAGGCTCGGAAGGGCAGCAGGGCCGCTTCAGGCGGCGCTCGCTTCTTGGCAACGACGCTCACCCACGCTTTCTGTGCGGTGAGGCCTGTCAGCCCAAAATCCCCAGAACGTGGTTTTTTCAAGTTGTTTTCCGCACAGGAGAAACCATGAGCAACACACTCGACCGCGCCATTGCGGACATCTCTCTGGCCGACTGGGGTCGTAAAGAAATCAAGATCGCTGAAACCGAAATGCCTGGCCTGATGGCTGTGCGTGAAGAGTTTGCTGCGCAGCAGCCCTTGAAGGGCGCACGCATCACCGGCTCCCTGCACATGACGATTCAGACCGCCGTGCTGATCGAGACACTGACCGCACTGGGCGCAGAAGTGCGCTGGGCTTCGTGCAATATCTTCTCGACCCAGGACCACGC
The DNA here is from genome assembly GCF_002056725.1 of Comamonas kerstersii. Lineage (NCBI taxonomy): Bacteria > Pseudomonadati > Pseudomonadota > Betaproteobacteria > Burkholderiales > Comamonadaceae > Comamonas > Comamonas kerstersii. The sequence goes on from NZ_CP020121.1 coordinate 1,594,086, forward strand.
CGCGGCCGCGATTGCCGCCACCGGTGTGCCCGTGTTCGCCATCAAGGGTGAAACACTGGAAGACTACTGGGATTACACCCACCGTATCTTTGAATTCGGCCCCGCAGGCAGCGATGCTGAAGGCCCCAACATGATCCTGGACGATGGCGGCGACGCCACCATGCTCATGCACCTGGGCATGCGCGCTGAAAAAGACCTCTCCGTGCTGGACAACCCCGGCTCGGAAGAAGAAAAGATTGTGTTTGCCGCTATCCGTGCCAAGCTGGCCCAGGACCCCACCTGGTACAGCCGCAAGTCCGCCAAGATCATGGGCGTGACCGAAGAAACCACCACTGGTGTGCACCGCCTGAACGAAATGTCTGCCAACGGCACACTGAAGTTCCGCGCCATCAACGTGAACGACTCGGTGACCAAGTCCAAGTTCGACAACCTGTACGGCTGCCGCGAATCGCTGGTGGACGGCATCAAGCGTGCCACCGACGTGATGATCGCCGGCAAGATCGCCGTGGTCGCTGGCTACGGTGACGTGGGCAAGGGCTGCGCCCAGGCGCTGGCTGCGCTGCGCGCCCAGGTGTGGGTGACGGAGATCGACCCCATCAACGCCCTGCAGGCCTGCATGGAAGGCTACAAGGTCGTGACCATGGAATATGCCGCCGACAAGGCCGACATCTTCGTGACCACCACCGGCAACCGTGACGTGATCCGCCATGAGCACATGGTCGCCATGAAGAACGAAGCCATCGTCTGCAACATCGGTCACTTCGACAACGAAATCGACGTGGCTTCGCTGGAGCAGTACCAGTGGGAAGAGATCAAGCCCCAGGTCGATCACGTGATCTTCCCTGACGGCAAGCGCATCACCCTGCTGGCCAAGGGTCGTCTGGTGAACCTGGGCTGCGCCACCGGCCACCCCTCGTTCGTGATGTCCAACTCCTTTGCCAACCAGACCCTGGCGCAGATCGAGCTGTTCACACGCCCTGACGCCTACGAAGTGGGCAAGGTGTATGTGCTGCCCAAGATCCTGGACGAAAAGGTCGCCCGTCTGCACCTGAAGAAGGTGGGCGCACAGCTGACCGAGCTGACCGACACCCAGGCCGCCTACATCGGCGTGAAGAAGGAAGGCCCTTACAAGCCTGACACCTACCGCTACTAAGCTGTGGCGGTGGCATGATGAGGCGCAGGAAGTCCTCGCCATGCCTGCTCTGGCGCTTGATGTTTTTCATAGCTGCCAGCGCTTGCTGGATCAGCGCCAGAGCCCAATTTGAGTCATAAAAGGAAACTACGCAATGCGCGCAGATGTATTTTTGGTGGACAACGGCTATGCCACCACCCGTTCTCAGGCACAGCGCCTGATTGCTTCGGGCGTGGAATGGCGTCTGACACCACTGGCCCCATGGAAAAAAGTTGTCAAGAATGGTGACGACATTCCTGCTGGCGCCGAGCTCAAGCTGCTCGACGATGCCGAGGTCAAATTCATCTCCCGCGGTGGTTTGAAGCTGGAAGGCGCTCTCAAGGCCACTGGCTTGAAGATTGAAGGTCTGCGTTGTCTGGACGTGGGTCAGAGCACAGGCGGCTTTACCGACTGCATGCTCAAGCACGGCGCAGCACAGGTGATTGGCGTGGACGTTGGTCAGGGCCAGCTGCACGAGAGCCTGCGCGCGGATGTGCGGGTGATTTGCGTGGAGGGACTGAATGCCCGCTCCATGACCGCAGAAGCGCTGGAAGACGCCTGCGAAGAAGTGATTTCTGAGCGCTGGGAAGAGGAAGAAGACAACGACACCCAGCCTCAGGCGCCCTATGCGTGGATGCGCAATGGCGGCGAAGTCGGCGAAGACTACGACGACAGCAACGACGCCAAGGACGCTGAGATTGAAGCCTTCAAGGCCGAGCGCGCCGCCAAGGCCAAGGCCCGCGAAGAAGGCACCATCCCTACCGAGCGCCGCCGTAAGGCGGAATATGCCGAGGTGGACACTACGGCCGAGTTTGACTTTGTGACCGGCGATGTGTCCTTTATCTCGCTGACGCTGGTGCTGCCTGCTGTAGTGCGCCTGCTCAAGCCACACGGCCACCTGCTGATGCTGGTCAAGCCCCAGTTTGAACTGCAGCCGGGCCAGGTCGGCAAGGGCGGCATTGTGCGCGACCCCGCCCTGTACAAGGAAGTGGAAGAGCGCATCCGCGCCTGCCTGACGGAGCTGGGCCTGGAAGTGAAGGCATGGCTGGATTCGCCCATTGAAGGCGGTGACGGCAACCACGAATTCTTTGTGCATGCCGTGCAGGGTGCAGAAATCAAGCATCTGGACCAGCCTTTGCCAGAGCAGCCTGCTGCGCCTGCAGCCAAGCGCGTCTCGCGCACCGTGCTGCGTGAGCTCAAGCGCATCGACATCATCGACGATGAAGAAGATGGCTACAACGTGCCCGGGCCTGCACGCCCCAAGCGTAAAAACGTCAAGAAGTATTGATGACCGCGCAGGGCGCGCGCTGCGCCCTGCGTCCCCCAGATGCCAACAGCCTGCCGGGAGGGCAGGCCAGGAGTGAGCAACGTGGCAACAGCTTTCCCTATCAGTTTCGAGTTTTTCCCCACCAAGACGCCGGAAGGCGCGGCCAAGCATGTGCAGGTGCGCAAGGACTTGTATGCCCGTCAGCCCGAGTTCTGCTCGGTGACCTATGGCGCGGGTGGTTCCACCCAGGCCGGCACATTCAGCATGGTGCGCGACATTCAGGCCGAAGGCATGCAGGCAGCCTGCCACTTCTCCTGCATCGGTGCGACCAGCGAGAAGGTGCGCAGCGAGCTGCAGCAGCTCAAGGACATGGGCGTCAAGCGCATCATGGCGCTGCGTGGTGACCTGCCCAGCGGCTATGGTCTGGGCGGTGAATTTCACTACGCCAGCGATCTGGTGGCCTTTATCCGCAAGGAGTTTGGTGACTGGTTCCACATCGAGGTGGCCGCCTATCCCGAGACCCACCCCCAGGCCAAGTCGCCCGATGCAGACCTGCGTGCCTTTGCCACCAAGATCCAGGCCGGTGCCAATAGCGCCATCACGCAATACTTCTACAACGCCGACGCATACTTGCGTTTTGTTGAAGGGATTCAAGCACTTGGCGTGTCGGTTCCGGTCGTTCCCGGTATCATGCCGATCACCAATTCTTCTCAACTCATGCGCTTTTCCGATGCGACAGGCGCTGAGATTCCCCGCTGGATTCGCCTGCGCCTGCAGGCCTATGGGGACGATGTAGCTTCCATTCGCGCCTTCGGCCTGGATGTGGTTGCACGACTGTGTGAGCAGCTTCGCGCCAACGGCGCCCCTGGCTTGCACTTCTATACGATGAACCAGAGCGCTTTCACCCTGGAGCTGTGTGATCGTCTGGGCCTCTGAGGCCCGGGCTTAGCACCTGCTGACCCTTGCGTGATGCCTGTGGCTCACTGCTTCAAGGGTCAGTCCATGTCAGAACCAAGGTGCTTGTCATTTCCTGAAACCGTAACGTGTGCACCGCTGCCTCGCCGCAGCGGCATAGCCTTGAGCGCCGTGCTGCTGAGCATGGCGCTGGCAGCCTGTACACCGCTGCAGACCTCCAGCGACGCCAAAGGCACTGCCCCAGCTGCTCGTGTGCAGGGCACGGGCCTGCATGGCTCCGAACAACTGGCCAAGGTGGCGCCACCAGCCATGCGCTGGGACCGCATGGGCGATCCTGCCAAGGCGGTGGAGAACCATTTGTACGAACTGCAGTGGCCCGAGGTCGATCAGCAGGGCATGGCCTCCTGGTATGGCCCGGGCTTTCATGGCCGCAAGACCGCCAATGGCGAGCGCTTTAACCAGTTTGACCTGACCGCCGCCCACCCCACCTATGCCTTTGGCACCCAGCTGTGCGTGCGCAGCAAGGCCACAGGTCAAGCCGTGGTGGTGCGTGTGAACGACCGTGGCCCCTTTGTCAAAAACCGCGTGATTGATCTGAGCAAGGCGGCCGCCGAAGAAATCGGCCTGCTGGACAAAGGCGTGAAGGCCGTGGAGATCTACAAGCTCGACGACGGTCAGGAGGAATGCCCCGCTGCCTTGCTGCAGGCGCAGGGTTAAAGTCAGCATCTAAAAAAAGAGCGGCTAGCGCAGCTGATACAAGGGTTTGACAATCATTTGATTTGCAAACCCAGCAGTATCAAGCGCTAGCTGCTCTTTTTTATTTATTCGCCGAACTCCAGCGTGTGGGTGGCGTTCTTGTCTTGCGCCAGCAGCTGCTGCATCTGGGGCAGGGCTTCTTTCAGTGCGGCGCGCAGCGTAAAGGGCGGATTGATCAGGAACATGCCGCTGGCGGGCAGGCCAGGGCGTTTGCCTTCGGTGGCATTGCCCCAGTCGTTGACCTCACTGCGGATCTTGCTGCCCTTGACCGTGAGCGTGGCGTGCAGCCAGCTGCGGCCTGCCTTGGTGGCCATGGTCTTGAGGCGCTTGGGCAGATCGTGCGCTTCCTGGCGCGGAATGATGGGATACCACACGGCATACGTGCCGGTGGCAAAGCGCACCAGCGCATCCTCGATCATGGTCAGCACGCGGCCGTAGTCGGTCTTCATTTCATAGCTGGGGTCGCACAGCAAAAAACCGCGGCGCGAAGGTGGCGGCAGAAAGCGCTTCACGCCGGCAAAGCCGTCTTCCAGCAGCACTTCCACCTGCTTGCCGGCCTGCAGCTGAGCCATATTGCCGTCCAGCGAGCGCCAGTCGTTGGGGTGCAGCTCAAACAGGCGCAGCTTGTCCTGCGGGCGCAGCAGGCTTTGGGTGATGAAGGGCGAGCCGGGGTAGGTGCGCACACCCTTGCCCTGGTTCACGCTGCGCACGGTTTCCATATAGGCGCGCAATGCAGGCGTCAACTGGTCCAGCGGGGTGCTGGTCAGGCGCTCAATGCCGTCCTTGGATTCGCCGCTGGTGCTGGCAAAGTCGCCATCCAGGCGGTACAGGCCTGCACCGGCATGCGTGTCGATGACGCTGATGGCGGTTTCTTTCTGGGCCATGTGCTGCAGCGCAGCAATCAAAACAGTGTGCTTGAGCACGTCGGCGTGGTTACCGGCGTGAAAGCCGTGGCGGTAGCTGAACATAGGTCGTGATTCTTTTCGTTGTAGGGGCGCGGCGCTTGCGTGCGATGGGCAAGGCCGCTCAGATGTGTCTAGTGTGCCTAGTGTGAGCGCTCTGAGCGTCAGGTGGTCAATTCCACACAAAGACACAGTGCGATGGCGCCATTGGACGCTATTTTGTATAATGGCGGGCTTCGCAGCGATTTTATGGGTCCCGCGGCGAAGTGTTTGGCAGTGTGCTTGCACGCGGTCAGGCAGTTACCGCCTAAGAGGCTTCCTTTTTAAGAAGAAGCGCCGACCGCGGAAAAGGGCCCGCAAACCCTCTTAGAAAGAGTAATCTCATGTCTACATTCAGCGCAAAGCCCGCTGAGGTGCAACACGAGTGGTTTGTGATTGACGCCACCGACAAGGTGCTCGGACGTGTCGCCAGCGAAGTGGCACTCCGTCTGCGCGGCAAGCACAAGGCAATCTACACACCTCACGTTGACACCGGCGACTACATCGTCATCATCAACGCCTCCAAGCTCAAGGTCACTGGCACCAAGAACCTGGACAAGGTGTACTACCGTCACTCCGGTTTCCCCGGTGGCATCACTGCTACTAACTTCCGCGACCTGCAGGCTAAGTTCCCTGGCCGCGCTCTGGAGAAGGCCGTTAAGGGCATGCTGCCCAAGGGTCCTCTGGGCTACGCCATGATCAAGAAGCTGAAGGTGTACGGCGGTGCTGAGCACCCCCATACCGCACAGCAGCCTAAGGCTCTGGAAATCTAAGGAGACTTGAATGATTGGTGATTGGAACAATGGTACCGGCCGTCGCAAGTCCAGCGTCGCTCGTGTATTCCTGAAGAAGGGCTCCGGCAAGATCACTGTGAATGGCAAAGACATTCAGCAGTACTTCGGCCGCGAAACTTCCATCATGATCGCTAAGCAGCCTCTGGCGCTGACCGATAACCTGGAAGCTTTCGACATCCAGATCAACGTCCACGGTGGCGGCGAATCTGGTCAGGCTGGTGCAGCCCGTCACGGCATCACTCGTGCCCTGATCGACTATGACGCAGCTCTGAAGCCCGCGCTGAGCGCTGCTGGCTTTGTGACCCGCGACGCTCGCGAAGTTGAGCGTAAGAAGGTCGGTCTGCGCGGTGCTCGTCGCGCCAAGCAGTTCTCGAAGCGTTAATTCGCCTCAGACCTGGCTCGAAGGTGGTTGCCTCACGGCAGCTGCCTTCCCACAAAAAAGCCGCTATTGCTCTTGGGCATGGCGGCTTTTTTGTGGGAGTCTCCATGCCAGCTACCCCCATCTGGCCGCAAGGGTTAATGCCCACACTGGGACTGTCGTCAAATACCGCTCATGCTTAATTCCTGAGCAATCTGCAGTACCATTGCCGCCGATTTCAGAAGAATTCTCGGAGTATCCCCATGAGCGCCGTAGCCGAAAACACGACCACCGAAATGCCAGAACCCATCATCTTCACCGACAGCGCAGCTGCCAAGGTGGCGGATCTGATTGCAGAAGAAGGCAACCCTGACCTGAAGCTGCGCGTCTTCGTGCAGGGCGGCGGCTGCTCGGGCTTCCAGTACGGTTTCACCTTTGACGAAATCGTCAACGAAGACGACACCACCATGACCAAGAATGGTGTGTCTCTGCTGATCGATGCCATGAGCTACCAGTACCTGCTGGGCGCAGAGATCGACTACAAGGAAGACCTGCAGGGTGCGCAGTTCGTGATCAAGAACCCCAATGCCACCACTACCTGTGGCTGCGGTTCCAGCTTCTCGGTATAAGCCGCGGGCACGAACGCTTCCCCTTCAAAAAAACAAAAAAGCCGCTGAATGTCAGCGGCTTTTTTGTATCTGCATCTTTAAAAAAGATAGCTGCTTGCGCTTGAATTGAAAGCTTTTTCAATACTTTTCTATTTGAAATCAAGTTGTATCAAGCGCTGGAAGCTATGCTTTTTAAGCAGGGTAGATGGCGCCGAGAATCCGTGGCCCTTGTGCACCTGTCACACGGGGCAGATTGCCGGGCAGGCCCTGCATGCACTGGCGTGCCAGCCAGGCAAAGGCGGCAGCTTCCACCTGCAGCGGTGGCATGCCACGCGCGGCCGTGCTTTCTACGCGCAGCTGGGGTAGCAGGGCTTGCAGTTGGCGCATCAGCTCGCCATTGAGCGCACCGCCACCACACACCAGCAGTGCATCACTGCGCACGCCAAAGCGGCTGACGGCTTCAGCACAGCTGTGGGCGGTCAGCGCGGTCAGCGTAGCCTGTACGTCTTCGGGGCGGGGTGCGCTGCTCAGTTGCCTCAGGTGTGACTGCAACCAGCGTGGGTTGAACAGGTCACGCCCCGTGCTTTTGGGTGGAGGTAGTTGCAGATAGGGCTCTGCCAGCATGGCATTCAGTAGCTCGGGCAGCACGCTGCCGCTGGCAGCCCATGCGCCATCACAGTCAAAAGGCTGGCCGGTGTGCTGCAGGCACCACCAGTCCATGAGGGCATTGCCAGGGCCGGTATCAAAGCCAATGACGGCGCTGCTGCTGTCGCACAGTGAGGGCAGGATGCTCAGGTTGGCAATGCCGCCAATATTGAGTACCAGCGTCGCCTGGTTCACGTGGCCAAAGATGCCCTGATGGAACGCTGGTACCAGCGGTGCGCCCTGGCCGCCAGCGGCCACGTCGCGGCTGCGCAGATCGGCCACCACGGTGATGCCGGTGCGCTCGGCCAGCAGGGCAGGGTTTTGCAGCTGCAGGGTGTAGCCCGTGCCATCGTGCATCTGGGGCTGATGGCGCACGGTCTGGCCGTGTGCACCAATGGCACGCACCTGCTGCGGGCGGGTGTCCGTGTCCTGCAGCAGCTGCTGCACCACGTTGGCATAGATGCGGCTGACGGCATTGCCGGCCAGTGCAGCGCGGTGCAGTTCGTTCATGCCGTCCGGGCTGTTCAGTGCCAGCAGTTCCTGGCGCAGGGCCATGGGGAATTCCAGGCTGGCATGGCGCAGGACCTGAATTTGCTGGCTGCTGTCCCAGCGTGCCAGTACACCGTCCACCCCATCGAGCGAGGTGCCTGACATCAGGCCAATGTACAGGTCAGCGCTGGCATGGGTGTGGTGTGTGGGTGCGGGCATGGGATGTGTCAGGCTCAAAGAAAAAGGGCCTCGAAAATCGAGGCCCTGTGAAGCGTAGCATACGCTGCTTATTGTGCGGAAGCCTGGCGAATCAACTCTGCAGAGGCCAGTTGCTCGTGCAGCGCACTGGCTTGCTTCATGAAGGCTTCACGCACTTTTTCAGAAATGGGGTTGGCTTCCTTGGCGGCAATCACCGACTGAGGGTCCTGGTGCACGCCATTGACGCGGAACTCAAAGTGCAGGTGAGGGCCGGTAGACCAGCCTGTGGAGCCAACGGCACCAATGTTCTGGCCCTGCTCCACACGCTGGCCCTTCTTGACGTCGATGCGGCTCAGGTGGGCGTAGACCGTGACATGGCTGGTGTTGGCGTGCTTGATGAAGATCACATTGCCAAAACCGTTTTGCCAGCCGGCAAAGTCCACCACACCATCACCCACGGTACGCACCTTGGTGCCTGTGGGGGCGGCATAGTCAGTGCCCAGGTGGCGACGCCATGTGCCGTGGATGGGGTGCTTGCGCATGGCAAAGTTGCTGCTGATGCGCGAGAACTCCACGGGCGAATTCAGATACGCGCGGCGCAGGCTGGAGCCGTCCATGGCGTAGTAGGAGCCGCGTTCACCGGGCTCTTCAAACCACATGGCCTGGTAGAGCTTGTCGCGGTTCTTGAACTCGGCAGCCAGCACACGGCCGGTGCGCAGAAATTCGCCATCCGCTTCCAGCGTTTCGTAGATGACCGAGAAACGGTCGCCCTTGTGCAGGCGGCGGAAGTCGATGTCCGAGAAGATGTCGGTCAGCTGAATGGCAACAGCATCGGGCAGGCCAGCATCATCGGTCGCTGCAAACAGCGAGGTGTGGATGGTGGCGCCGGTCAGGCGGGTGTTGACGGTCAGTGGAGCCGTAGAGACGGTGGCAGCGAATTCGCCATCGTCCTGACGCTCCAGCACCAGACGCTGGAAGTGGTCGCTGTTTTCATCCTGAATCCAGCGCACGGTCAGCTTGCGCAGCTGGTGGTCGTTGCTGGTTTCTGCAGAGACCAGGCGGCCGCTGCGGTTCAGGATGTGCTGACGCACCAGCTCATTGCTGCGCAGAAAAGCGGAAGCGCCGGGGTCTTCAACGCCCAGGCGCTTCAGCAGTGATTCTGGTGTGTCGCTCGCACGGGTGTATTCGGTGCGATAGAGAGAAAAATCGTTCAGATCGGTCAGGTCTGCCAGCGTGCTGCCATCAGCCAGCGAAGCGATGGGCTGTGTCAGTGTGCGGACGGGCAGATTCGCGGGATCGGGGCCGAACGAGGCTACGGCAAATGCACCGCCGCCTGCAGTCAACATGAAGGCTGCAATCGCTGCGGTGACGCGCTTGGGATGGCGCTGAATAGATTGTGCGAGCTGTGCGAGCCAGGCACGGCCAGCAGAAACTAGTTCGGTAGTCAAAACAGGAGTTCCCGGAAGTGATGTGTACCCCTCATGAAAGAGTATGTATGGGGGACGGGGGTACGAACTCTATGAGCATAGAGGCCATTGAACCATCTGTAAATGGTATGGCGACTAGAATCCACCACTGCAATTGATCCCGAAGTATACCGGGGAGGGTATTCCCCGTGCTGAGAACAAACTGTATGAATCAAAAAGCTGATACCACTTACCCGGTCACTGAGGCGGTTCAAAAAGCGCTGGCCGTTACCAAGCGTGGCGTTGATGAGTTGCTGCCCGAAGCAGACTGGACGCAAAAGCTCGCCCGCTCCGAAGCTACGGGCGTGCCTCTGCGTATCAAATTGGGTCTGGACCCTACAGCGCCTGATATCCATCTGGGTCATACAGTGGTGCTGAACAAGATGCGCCAGCTGCAAGATCTGGGCCATCAGGTGATTTTTCTGATTGGTGACTTCACGACCCTGATCGGCGATCCCTCGGGCCGTAACTCCACCCGTCCGCCGCTGACTGCGGAGCAGATCAAGGTCAATGCCGAAACCTACTACACCCAGGCTGCCAAGGTGCTTGACCCCGCAAGGACCGAGGTGCGCTACAACAGCGAATGGTGCGACCAGCTGGGCGCACGCGGCATGATCCAGCTGTCCGCCAAGTACACCGTGGCACGCATGATGGAGCGCAACGACTTCCACCAGCGTTTCACCGAAGGCAGCTCCATCAGCCTGCATGAATTCCTGTACCCCCTGCTGCAGGGTTATGACTCCGTGGCGCTCAAGGCAGATCTGGAGCTGGGAGGCACCGACCAGAAGTTCAACCTGATGATGGGCCGCCATCTGCAGGCGGAGTACGGTCAGGAACCGCAGTGCGTGCTAACCATGCCCCTGCTGGTAGGTCTGGACGGCGTGCACAAGATGTCCAAGTCCAAGAACAACTACATCGGCATCACCGAAGATGCGAACACCATGTTCGCCAAGACGCTGTCGATCTCGGACGATTTGATGTGGGACTGGTACACCCTGCTGTCCTTCAAGAGCCTGGACGAGATTGCCGCGCTCAAGGCAGAAGTGGAAGCTGGCCGCAATCCCAAGGATGCCAAGGTCATGCTGGCCAAGGAAATCACCGCGCGCTTCCACAGCGCAGCGGCGGCCGATGCTGCAGAGCAGGACTTCATCAACCGCTCCAAGGGCGGCATTCCTGACGACATCCCCGAGGTGACGCTGAGTGGCGCACCACTGGGTATTGGTGCACTGCTCAAGCAGGCCAACCTGGCTCCATCGACCAGCGAAGCCAACCGCCTGATTGATGGCGGCGGCGTGCGTGTGGATGGCGCGGTCATCAGCGATCGCGGCCTGAAGCTGGATGCAGGCACCTATGTGCTGCAAGTGGGCAAGCGCAAGTTTGCACGCGTGACCCTGGGCTGATCCAAGCACCAGTCTCAACAAAAAAAGCGGCTGCCTTGTCATCAAGGCAGCCGCTTTTTTACGTGTCAGATTTTGATAAAAATCTGCCTTCAGCGCTTGTGTAGCAAGCGCTGATAGCTATGTTTTAGTCAGCAAGTTGCTGTTGCACGGCTTCCAGTGCCTTCTGGGCGCAGGCTTCATCCAGATGGCCGCCAGGGGCACCGGCTACGCCAATGCCACCCACGGTAGCGTTACCCACCTTGATGGGCACGCCGCCAGCCAGGACCAGAAAGTCAGGAATGTCCGTCATGCCTGCGGCGTCAGGGTTGGACTGGACTGCCTTGGCAATGCCGCTGGTGGGATTGCGGGAGGAGGCCGAGGTGTAAGCCTTGGCCTGAGAGGCCTTGACGGTGTGAGGGCCAGCACCATCTGCACGGATAAAGCTCAGCAGCACGCCGGCGTTGTCCACGACGCTGACCGATACGACATAACCGGCTTCCGTGCATGCTGCTACGGCCTTTTGTGCCAGCAAGGAGGCGGTCGCGCTGGTGATGCTGGTGGACGTGGTGGTGCCCGCAGCCATGGCAGTACCGCCCATGGTCATGCAGGCGGCGGTGGTCAGGGTGAGGGCAAGTCGCTGGGCGCGAGATGGCATAGGGGCACTCCGTATCAGTGTGAAAAATCTCACTCTAGTGGTGGCCCCTGCTGCGCCATGGTGAGCGGGAAGAGCAGCTTGGTATCAGCAGATGTCTATGTTTTCAGCTGCGCGCAAAAAACAGGGTCGCCATGACCAGGCCTGTCAGCACAATCCCCCAGCGCAGGATGGTGGCGGGAATCTGGCGCGCTACGCGTGCGCCACCATAGCCGCCCAGGGTGGCGGCAATCATCATCAGGATGGCCAGCTCCCACTGCACGATGCCGCCAGCGGCATAGATGGCCACGGCAATGGCGGTCAGCAGGGCTGAGACCAGGTTCTTCATGCCGTTCATGGCATTGAGCTGGGTCTGTCCCAGCAGGCTGAACAGTGCCAGGCACAGAATGCCCAGGCCGCCGTTGAAATAGCCGCCGTAAAAAGCTACGGCCAGCATGCCGGCTGTGGCCTTGAGTGTGCTGGCAGGCGTGCCGGGGGCGGTGGAGCGCGAGGCCCAGGCACGAATCTGAGGCCCAAAGGCAAACAGTGCTGTTGCGGCCAGCAGCAGCCAGGGCACCACGCGGCGGAAGGTGTCATCTGGGGTCAGCAGCAGCAGTGCTGCACCAGCTGCGCCGCCCAGCAGTGACAGTACGATGGACTTGCGCATGGTCAGTCCGGGGGGGGCTGCCATGTCTTCTTTAAAGCCCCAGGCGCTGGCGGCATAACCGGGCAGCAGGGCCACCGTGCCCGTGGCATTGGCGGTGACGGCCGGTACCCCGACAAAAACCAGTGCAGGCAGCGTCAGAAAACTGCCGCCTCCAGCCACTGCGTTCAGTGCGCCTGCGACAAAGGCTGCAGCGAGCAAGAGGGCTACCTCGCTCCATGAGGCAAGATCTAGCATGCCCAGAATGTCCATGGGTTGTCTCCGAGTCGTAGTTATGTGTGCTGGACGCTGGGCGCAGCTCAGCGCGCCCGTGTGCTGATCTTAGTGGCTCAGCACGCGCGGGCAGGGTATGCAAAATTCAAAGCACTTTGGACTGCGGTGCGGGTGGTGCGCTGCGCTTGCCTCAACGAGCAGCGGCAGGCACCAGGCTGGCTTTGAGCTTGCGGTCCGCCGGCGCATCGCCCAGCCAGATGCGCAGGATCAGGCCAAAGTACTCGTCATCTCCGACTGGATCACCCTGTTGTACGCCGTGGATGAAAAAGGTCGTGCCCTGGCCTGGCACAAACTCCATGGCAAAGGTCTCGCCTGGTGCCACTTTGCTGCGGCCCGAAAAAATTTCAATCAGGCGATTGCTAGTGAGGGTGTAGCGCTGCATTTGCTCGGGCGTGGCATTGTTCTTCAGTCCGCGAATGAAGGACAGCCCCAGGTCTGCACCAGGTAAATCCCGCAGGGCTAGAAACTGGATGCCTACCGGGCCGTTGAGTTGCAGGGCTTCTTCTACAGTCTGTACCTTGCGTGGCAGGTACAGCGCCATGTCATACACCTTGAAGATGGCGCGGTAGCGGGTACTCGAGCCCTGCAGCACAAGTGGTGTGCCCTGTACAACCTCTGTAGGGGCAAAGCTGCTGCCTGTGGCATGGGCATGGGGGATGTAGATGGCGCTGGCTGCTGTCAGCGTCAGCATGCCAGCGCAGCGTGCCATACGGGGCCAGGTGGGTGTGGAAGCTGATGTGGCAGATGCTGTCATGGGGTGTCTCCTCACTGTTATGGAAAAAATCCCCCGGTTGTAACCGTTTCGACTTGTTACGCGAAGCGCATCCGACGTCCGGTATCTGTCAGGCCACTGTGCGCTGCCTTTCTAGAATGCAGCATCCACCTTTTTACTGTCTGGAAAACACACGATGTCTCACACTGCCTTGCAAGCGCGCTATGGAGATGAAGCGCCAGCGCTGAACCTGCCTGATCTCGCCGTACTGGATGCGATGCTGAACCATCGCTCCGTACGCCACTTTCTGCGTGACCCGCTGCCTGCCAACACTGTGGAAACACTGGTGGCAGCGGCACAGTCCGCGCCCACCTCATCCAATCTGCAGACCTGGAGTGTGATTGCGGTGGAATCGCAGGGGCGCAGGGAAGCCTTGGCCAATCTGGTCGGCCCCCAAAAGCATCTGGCCGTGGCTCCGCTGGTGCTGGTGTGGCTGGCTGATCTTTCGCGCATCGAGCGCTTGGGTAAGGCGCAGGGCCGCCATCCTGTAGGTCTGAACTATCTGGACACTTTCCTGATGGGGGTGATTGATGCAGCCTTGGCAGCGCAGAATGCCGTGGTGGCTGCAGAAGCCATGGGGCTGGGCACGGTCTATGTGGGCGGCATGCGCAACCAGCCTGAGGAAGTGGCCAAGGTGCTGGGTACGCCCAGCAATGTATTCCCCGTGTTTGGTCTGGTTGTCGGTCAGCCAGACCCCGCGCGTCCGGCGCAGATCAAGCCCCGCCTGCCTCAAAGCGCCGTGCTGCACCGTGAGCAGTACCAGTTGCCTGTGGATACGCAGGCCGAGATTGGCAACTACAACAGTCATCTGCGCGCCTTTATGCGTGCGCAGGGTATGAAGGAAATGGACTGGAGCACCCAGGTGGTGGAACGTCTGTTGACTCCTGAGGCGCTGACGGGGCGTCATCGTCTGTATGAAGCGCTGCGCAATGCGGGCTTTAGCTACAGGGATATAGAGGCTCAGAGCTAAACGCTGTCAGCTACTGTATGGACAACGCTCCTGTATGAAGCTGGAGTGCTGTCTATGCAGTGCATGCGGTGCACTGTGCACTGTAGAGGTGCTTAGGCTTCGAGCATGAGAAAAGCCCTAAGTCGTTGAAAACTTAGGGCTTTGTGACTCCAGCGGACTTCCGTGGAATGGTATCTGGTGGCTTGGGACGGGATCGAACCGCCGACACGCGGATTTTCAATCCGCTGCTCTACCAACTGAGCTACCGAGCCATTTTGCTGCAATGTAGTACTGCAGCGAGAACCGCATTGTAGCGGTGTTTTGGAACACTTTTTTCAAAAGCGCCCATTTTTTTCAAAAAGTCCGTTGGCGCCTAGAACTGCATGGTCAGGCCGAGGATGGGGCCGCCCAGGCGCAGGTCCATGCGCTGTGCATCCTTGCGGTAGTGTCCACATTGAGCTGGCGATAGCCCAGGCTGAGGTACAGCTGCTCACGCACCTGGTAGTTCACGGTGGCCAATACCTGCCAGGTGGCGTGAGAGCCTACGCCAAAGCCGCCTGCATCGGCATAGAGCAGGGTGGACCACTGCGGGTTGAACTGGTGGCGCCAGCGCACGGCCAGAATGGGGTCGGTAAAGCGTTTGCTCAGCCTGGTTTCGGGCAGCAGAGGCTGGGCCTCCACACTGCTGCGCACATTCCACCAGCGGGCACCGACCATGGCGTCCAGGCTGTCATTGGCAGAGAGCTCCCAGTTGTAGCCGCCCAGTACGGAGACCGAGGTCTGCTTGATGCGGGCCTTGGCTTCGAGGGGGAAGCCTGCGGGCAGGCTGGCCGATTTGTGCAGCGAGACATGGCTCATGTCCAGGTGCAGCACGTAGCGGTCCTTGCGGGCCGTGGCGTTCAGAAAGGCTGAGGCGTGCAGGTCTTTCCAGATGTCGGAGAACGGCTCGGAGACATGGGCCGTGGGCAGGCTGGGGCTCACGGTGATGGAGCCGCGAAGGCTGGGCGTCCACACATAGGGGGTGAGCTGAAAACGCCAGCTGCTGGCTTCCAGATCCGAGCTTTGCGCATGGGCAGGACTCAGTGCACACAGCATCAGGGCGCTGGCACAGAGGATATGCGGTGGAATACGGGTGTGAAGCATGGCTTACAGGGTGTTCTTGTAGATCTTGCCGCCCTTCATGATGACCCGCAGATGGGTATCGGGGTCGCCCAGGAAGTCCAGATTGCCATTTGGGTCGCCATCGACCACGAGCAGGTCAGCCCATGCGCCGGGGGCAATGCGGCCCAGCACGCCTGGGTAGGGGTTACGGTCGCCAGACAGGGCCAGCAGTTCTCCATTGAGGCCCGTGCCCTGGTGGAGTACGGTCAGCGGGTCATAAAAGCGCGTGAGTTTGGCCAGCTGCCTGCCCTGCGTGACGGTGTTCTTGGGGTTGAACAGAATGTCTGTGCCCCAGCCGGTCTTGATGCCGTATTTCTTGGCCAGGCCATAGGCACGAATGGTTCCTTCGGCCACCAGCTGCTGGTTTTTGCGGCGTTCCAGATCCGGGTAGAAGTTGCTGTCTTCGTCGGCCAGGAAGGGTTGCAGGCTCCACCAGATGCCTTCGTCACGCATCATGCGGGCGCTGGCATCGTCCGCCAGCTGGCCGTGTTCGATGCACTTGACGCCTGCGCGGATGGAGCGCTGAATGCCCTTGGGCGTGTAGACGTGGGCCATGGCATAGGTGTTCCAGTCGGCCGCCGCTTCCACGCCTGCGCGCAGTTCTCGCTCGGTGAACTGGGTGCTGTCCAGCGGGTCGTATTCCGAGGCCACGCCACCACCGGCGAGCAGCTTGATTTGCGAAGCGCCCAGCATGAGCTGTTCACGCACGCGGCGCAGCACTTCGGGCTCGCCATCGGCAATCATGGAGACGCCTGCACGCTCCACCAGGCTCAGAGGGGCGTTGTTGGCAGGTGGGATGTCATTACGGAAGCGGAAGTCGCCATGGCCGGAGGTCTGCGAAATCATGGCCCCGCTGGGGTAGATGCGAGGGCCGTCAGTGAGACCTTCATCAATCGCACGCTTGAGGGCAAAGGCAGGGCCGCCTGCATCGCGCACCGAGGTGAAGCCGCGCAGCAGGGTGCGCTGTGCTTCCTTGGCCGCGACCAGGTATAGATAGCCGAGGTCGGCCGTCATGGCGGTCAGCTGTGGAATGGCTGCCAGCATGCTGTGCCAGTGCACATCGATCAGGCCGGGCATGACCAGTTTGCCCTGACAGTCAACAATTTCCGCACCTTCCACAGGCGTGCCAGCGGGCACGATGTCGGCAATGCGCTGGTCCTGGATCAGGATGTGTACGCCTTCACGCACGCCTTTGCCCGAGCCATCAAACAGACGCAGATTGGTCAGCAGCAGCGGGCGCTGAGCATTGGCGGCTGTACCTTGCGCCATGGCACTGGGCAGGGCAAAAGGTGCCAGCATGGCGGCTATACCACCAAGGAAGCTGCGCCGTGACAGGTCTTCCAGCACGCGGTGGTGCAGGCGTTGGCACATGGGGCTGCTGCAGGCGCAGCCACGCGCACGGATGGGGCCAAAGCGCCAGGGGAGTGAAGGGGAAGCATCAGAAGGTGCGGTCATGAGTGCCTAGAAGGTGAAAAAACGATGTATCACAGCGCGCAAAGCTGTGCTGCATTCATTGTGCGTGCATGCTGCGCAGACGTACATGGCCAGAAGCCAGAAGGTACGGCATCAGAATGCCAGCTTGGCATATCTTGTGACAGGCCTTCCAGTCCTGCATGTAGGACAGCTGGCTTGGATGCATGGGCTGCATGTATCCGGACACAAAAAAGCTCCCATGGCGGGAGCTGGTGTGTGCAGGTGGGCAGGTGGGCAGGACTCAGTCTTTGGCGTAGGGGTCGGCGTAGCCGAGCTCCTGCATGATGTCGGTTTCGTAGGCCTCCATCTCTTCGGCATCTTCCTCGCTGGTTTCGTGGTCCCAGCCCTGGGCATGCAGCGTGCCGTGCACGATCATGTGGGCGTAGTGTTCTTCCAGCGACTTGTTCTGCTCTTTGGCCTCACGCTCAATCACGGGGCCGCAGATCACCAGGTCGGCCTGCACGGTGGGTTCCTGCTGGTAGTCAAAGGTCAGCACATTGGTGGCGTAGTCCTTTTTGCGGTATTGCAGGTTCAGGGCATGACCTTCTTCAATGCCGACGATGCGCACAGCCATTTCGGCATCGACGGCCAGTGCGTGCTTGATCCATTTCGTCACACGGGCACGGGTGAGCAGCGCTTTGTGTTCCGCCAGGTTGTCAAACTTGCCAAATTGCAAAGAGAGTTCCAGATTATTTAGTGCCATTTTGGTCTCTAGCGCCCGTCTGTCAAGCGCTGATAGCTATCAAAATTAGTCTCTGCTACGGCCATTGCTGGCATCGTAGGCATCCACAATGCGCGCCACCAGGGGGTGGCGCACCACGTCGGCGCTGGTGAAGCGGTTGATGGAAATGCCCTTGACGCGTTTGAGGACGCGCTCGGCATCAATCAGGCCGCTGGTTGCGCCCTTGGGCAGGTCGATCTGGCTGATATCGCCCGTGATCACGGCCTTGGCGCCAAAGCCGATGCGCGTCAGAAACATCTTCATCTGCTCGGGCGTGGTGTTCTGCGCTTCGTCCAGGATGACGAAGGCATTGTTCAGCGTGCGGCCACGCATGAAGGCCAGGGGGGCAATTTCCAGCGCGTTGCGTTCAAAGGCCTTCTGCACTTTTTCGTAGCCCATGAGGTCGTACAGCGCGTCGTACAGGGGACGCAGGTAGGGGTCTACCTTCTGTGTCAGGTCGCCGGGCAGAAAGCCCAGGCGCTCGCCCGCTTCCACCGCAGGGCGGGTCAGGATGATGCGCTGCACGGCACTGCGCTCCAGTGCATCCACGGCGCTGGCCACGGCCAGATAGGTTTTGCCTGTGCCTGCGGGGCCAATGCCAAAGGTGATGTCGTGCTCGGCAATGTTCTGCAGGTACAGGGCCTGGTTGGGTGTGCGTGCGCGCAGGTCGGCACGGCGGGTGGAGAGCTGGATGGCGTCGGGGGTGGGCTCGAGCATCTCGACATCCCCGGCCAGCATCAGCTGCAGCGTGTCTTCGGAGATGGGGTCATCCGCCATTTCGTACAGGGCCTGCAGCAGCTCCATGGCATCCTGGGCCTTGGCCTTGGGGCCGTCGACCTTGAACTGCTCGTGGCGGTGGGCAATCTTGACCTGCATGCCCACTTCGATGGTGCGCAGGTGCGCATCGGCAGGACCGCACAGATGGGACAGGCGGGTGTTGTTGTAAGGCGTAAAGGTGTGGCGCAAGATCACGCTGATAATTCCTTGCTAGGAAAGCCGCAGCCATGGTGGGCTGCACACAAAAAGGATAGCGATGATAGGCAAACTGACTGGAACCCTGCTGGAGAAGAACCCGCCCGAAGTCCTGGTGGACTGCCATGGTGTGGGCTATGAGGTGCAGGTGCCCATGAGCACTTTCTACAACCTGCCCCAGGTGGGCCAGCCCATCAGCTTGCTGACGCACTTTATCGTGCGCGAGGATGCACAGTTGCTGTATGGGTTTGCGACCGCGCAGGAGCGTCAGACATTTCGGGAATTGATCAAGATCTCCGGCGTTGGTCCGCGCATGGCATTGTCGCTGCTGTCAGGCCTGAGCATTGAAGAGCTGGCACAGGCGGTTGCCACGCAGGAAGCAGGCCGTCTGGTCAAGGTGCCGGGAATCGGCAAAAAGACCGCAGAGCGCCTGCTGCTGGAGCTCAAGGGCAAGCTGGGCGATGCCGTGGTGACTGGGGCAGCCGCCCAGGTCAAAAGCGATGCACAGGCAGACATTCTGCAGGCGCTGCTGGCGCTGGGCTATTCGGACAAGGAGGCATCCGCCTGCCTTAAGCAGCTGCCTGTCGATATTGGTGTGAGCGAAGGTATCAAGCTCGCGCTCAAGGGTTTGTCCAAGTAATCAGGGGCTTGCAGGCTTGGATGCAGCCGCGGCCTTGCTGCGGTAGTGCAGCGCCTGGGCCAGCTTGCCCGGCGTCTGGCCTTTGCGGGCCAGTTGCTGCAGGGCCGTGTGGTGGAGTGCCGGCATTTGCCCCATGTCCGCAGCAGTCTGGCCTGCGGGACCAATGGCTGTGTCAGGCGGGGCTTGGGTCATGAGCGTGGCGGCATCGTGCACGGCCTGCAGATAGCCGTGGTCGCTGCCATCACCACGGCCCAGGGTATCCAGCTGGTAGGCGCGCAGATCCAGGTGCTGGGGTGGCGAGCGCAGCCACTGTGCCCAGTAAAACTCCAGAAATTCTGGTGCATCGTCTGGCACTTCATGCCCCACGCCGCGCGTGAAATAGACCAGTGAGCGGTAGGCATCGTCCTGCAGCCCACCGGACAGGCCCATGTGCCGGGGCAGGGACGCTGGGGCGATGGCCTTGCCGTCAGCATCTTGCAGCCAGGTGTAGCCCTTGGCGCGCATGGTACGCCAGAAGCTGGCCTGGTTCAGGTGCTGGTAGTCAGCCTGAATCTGCACGGGAATGCGCAAGCCTCCCCCAGCCTTGCCTAATCGGTCATCCCCCTGACCGATGGGTGCTTCCCACAGGCTGCTCAGGCTGTGGTGTCCATCCGTCATATAGATCTGCCCACCCGGGCCAAGGACGGCGGTTTTGAGGGCGCCGAGATTGCGCTCGGCAGCAGGTGTCTGGCAGGCAAAGCTCTCGGCATCGGTCAGGCGCGAGGCAGGCGTGACCGACTTTTTGCGCACACCACCCAGACCGCTGAGACGGCACCAGTCGTCAAAGGCCTGCTTCCAGCGCTGGTCACGGTAGCGTGCCTGTTTGCTGTAAATCTGGTCATAGCCCACGGCTGGCTGTGTGGGGCGGGCCTGATCGAGCGTGATGAACTGCCAGCTGCCGCTGCGCTGCGTGGCAGGTGCCTGCGCGATGTCTCCCAGGCGTTGGCAAGTGCCTGTGACCTGTGGGTCCTGGTAGTGCAGCTGATCTGCGGCCAGATGTGCAATTTCCCGTGGCTGGCGCTGGGTGTGAGGGCTCCAGGTGCCAAGGTAGTGCTGGCCGTCAAGTGCCTGCAGCTGCAGGTCGGCATCCACGGTGTCGGTCTGCCAGATGCCATGGTCTATGGAGACATAGTGCGGCTGCACGGCGGCAGCACCTGTGCTGCCCGTTACTTGTTCATGGCACAGCCATTCGCCATCCAGCTTGGTGCCGGGGCTGGCCGTGCTGTGCAGCACCCAGCCGCCCAGGCACAGTGCCAGCAGTGCACGATGCATGCGGAGTCTCCTTGTCGGTGGTGCACCAGCATAGCGGGGCAGAGATTGGCCTGCGGGATGGACGAGAAAACTGCCACCTGCTTCAGACCACAGAGCAGGCGCGGCACAATGGCTGCCATGAGCATCCATACCGAGGACTTTAGTGAAGGGTTTGACGCCGCACCTGCGCGCAAACCCCGTGCCAAGGCCAAGCCTGCAGGCGCAGACGTGGCGGAGAGCAGCATGCGCAGCCCCACGATTTCGCCAGCGCCAGTGAACAAGCATGAAGAAGCGCTGGAGCGTGCGCTGCGCCCCAAGCTGCTTGATGAGTATGTGGGGCAGGCCAAGGCGCGCGAGCAGCTGGAAATCTTCATCGGTGCAGCCAAAAAGCGCGGTGAGGCGCTGGACCATGTGCTGCTGTTTGGCCCGCCCGGTCTGGGCAAAACCACGCTGAGCCACATCATTGCGGCGGAGCTGGGGGTGAACCTGCGCCAGACCTCCGGCCCGGTGCTGGAAAAGCCCAAGGATCTGGCGGCGCTGCTCACCAACCTCGAAGCCAATGATGTGCTCTTCATTGACGAGATTCACCGCCTGAGCCCCGTGGTGGAGGAAATCCTCTACCCCGCGCTGGAGGACTTTCAGATCGACATCATGATTGGTGAAGGGCCAGCGGCGCGCTCCATCAAGCTGGACCTGCAGCCCTTTACGCTGGTGGGAGCCACCACGCGCGCAGGCATGCTCACCAACCCGCTGCGCGACCGCTTTGGCATTGTGGCGCGGCTGGAGTTCTACAACGCCGAGGAGCTGGCGCGTATTGTCACGCGCAGCGCCGGCTTGCTGGGCGCGCCGATTGATGCAGAAGGTGCGCAGGAAATTGCCAACCGTTCACGTGGCACACCGCGTATTGCCAACCGCCTGCTGCGCCGCGTGCGCGACTATGCCGAGGTCAAGGGCAACGGCACCATCACCCGTGAGATGGCGCAAAAGGCCTTGTCCATGCTGGACGTAGATCCCCGTGGCTTTGATGTGATGGACCGCAAGCTGCTCGAAGCTGTGGTGCACCGCTTTGACGGTGGTCCGGTGGGGGTGGACAACATTGCCGCCAGCATTGGTGAGGATGCAGGCACGATCGAGGATGTGATTGAGCCCTATCTGATTCAGCAAGGCTATCTGCAGCGCACGCCGCGTGGGCGCATCGCCACCAAGGCGGCTTATCAGCACCTGGGGCTGGTGGCGCCGCAGTCGGCGGGTTCACTGTTTAACGAGTAAAAGCATTGGTCTGATGCAGGTGCCTCAGCTGCCTGTGTCATGCTGCGTCCAGCACCCGGGAGATGTTTTTGAACGCCAAACCAAGCAACAAGCAACCAGCAACGGAACATTCTGGCCGCAAGCGCCTGTGGTGGGGCGTAGCCGCAGCCATCGTGGCCGTGGCTGCCTATGCCGGTGTACAAAAGTGGCGTGGACCGGTGGTGCCTGCCGTGCGGGTTGAGGCCCAGCCACTGGTGCGTACCCTGCAGTTTTCGGCACGGGTGGAAACCCGCTCGCGCGTAGGTGTGGGCAGCACCATCGTCGGCCGTGTGGACAGCGTGGAAGTCCGCGAAGGCGATGCCGTACAGGCTGGGCAGCTGCTGGTGCAGCTCGAACCTGCGGAGCAGCAGGCCGCCGTGCAGCAGGCGCAGGCCAGTCTGGCGCAGGCAGAAGCACAGCTGGCCAATGTGCGCAGCAACAGCCGCATCGGCCATCAGGCCCTGCTGGCACAGGCACAGGCTGGGCTGACGCAGGCCGAAGCCGACTGGCAGCGCAACCAGCAGCTGGTGGCGCAGGGTTTTCTGAGCCAGGCAGCACTGGACGACAAGCGCAAGGCGCTGGACGTTGCGCGCGCACAGCTGCAGGCCGCACAGGCACAGGCTGCGGCATCCGCCAATGGTGGCGCGGAGCTGCAAGCCGCTGAAGCGCAGGTGCAGCAGGCACAGGCGGCACTGGCTGCGGCGCAGGCCAAACTGCAGCAGACCCGCATCGTGGCGCCCAGCGATGGCAAGGTACTGCTGCGCGATGTAGAGCCAGGGCAGATCGTGCAACCGGGTACAAGCTTGCTGCAGTTGGCGCTCGATGGGCCCACCCTGATCGTGGCGCAGGTGGATGAGCGCTATCTGGACCAGCTGCGTGAAGGCCAGAGCGCGACCGTGGTGGCAGATGCCTTCCCATCTCAGCGACTGGCGGCAACAGTGGTTTCGATTGCGCCGGGCGTGGATGCCCAGCGTGGTGCGGTAGAAGTCAAGCTGGCGCTGGATGAAGCACCCCCTGCGTTTTTACGTGAAGACATGACCTTGTCCGTGGCGGTGGAGACGGGCAAGGTCGATCAGGCTCTGGTCGTGCCCTTGCAGGCCCTGCATGGCAGCGAGGTCTTGGTGCTGGATGACGGCAAAGCCACGCCGCGCCCCGTACAGCTGGGCCTGCGCACGCTGGAGGCAGCACAGGTGCAGTCTGGCCTGCAGGCTGGTGAACTGGTCTTGCTGCCACCCGCTCAGCCTGACCAGCGCGTGCGTGCACAGGTGCGCCCATGAGCGTGCATCTGCCCTGGCGGTTTGAATGGCAGGTGGCCCTGCGCTTTCTGCGCGAAGGGCGAATGCAGAGTTGGCTGATCGTCGGTGGTGTGGCTGCTGGTGTGGCAGTGATTACTTACATTGCAGCATTGATTAATGGACTGCAGGCCAATACCGTGAGCAAGACACTGGGTACACAGGCCCATATCAGCCTGCGTGCGCCTGAGGATGTGGTGATTCCGCTGTCGGCGGCAGCACCCGGCACCTGGCTGCTGTCAGACACCCAGCCGCGTGCGCAGCGGTTGCGCTCCGTGGACAACTGGCAGCAGTTACTGCCCGTGCTGGAGCAAGAACCGGGCGTGGTGGCGGTTTCACCCATGGTGTCTGGCTCCGGCCTGGCGCTGCGCGGCGAGGCCACGCAGTCCATTGCCATCATGGGCGTGGAGCTGGAGCGTTACCAGCGCATCGTGAATCTGCGTGAAAAAATCGTTGCAGGCACCTGGGGCCTGCAGCCGGGGGACACCATGATTGGTGTGGAGCTGGCCGCAGACCTGGGTGTGCGCCCGGGTGACCGCTTCACCATAGACACAGGCAGCGTGCAAGAGCCTGTGCGGGTGAGCGCACTGCTGGATATGGGCGTCAAAGATCTGAACCGGCGCACCGTCATCATTCCGCTGCGCAGTGCTCAGAGCCTGCTGGGGCTGCCCGGTGGTGCCACGGTGCTGGACGTGAAAGTGGACGACGTCTGGCTGGCCGAAGTACTGGCGGAGCAGCTGCGCCAGCGCTATCCCTATGAGATTGAAAGCTGGCAGGCCACGAATGCGCAGCTGGTCTCTGCGCTGAAGGCGCAGAGCATCAGTACGGCCGTGATTCGGGCGGTGGTGCTGATCGTGGTGGTGCTGGGCATTGCCAGCGTGCTGGTGGTCAGCGTGGTGCAAAAGCGCAAGGAAATCGGCATTCTGCGTGCCATGGGCACGACGCGCGCCCAGGTGCTGCGTGTGTTTCTGCTGCAAGGGGCCATCGTCGGCGCGCTGGGTTCGGTGGCCGGACTGCTGCTGGCATGGGCGCTGGTGCTGCTGTTTACCGCCATGGCGCGCGGGGCTGGCGGCGGCGCGCTGTTTGATATCAGCCTGACCTGGCAGGATGCCCTGTCTGCCGCCTTGACCGCTACCCTCTGTGGCGTGCTGGCAGCCGTAGCCCCTGCACGCAGTGCCGCGCGGCTGGACCCTGCGCAGGCGATCCGGATGTAAGCCATGCCTACTGAAAAGTCTTTTTCAACCCCGCCACTGATTGCCTTGCAGGGCGTGCGCAAGTCCTACAACCTGGGCTTGCCGAGTGAGGTAGAGGTGCTGCATGGCGTTGACCTGTGCATTCAGCCCGGTGAGTTCATCGCTCTGGTGGGCCCCTCGGGTTCAGGCAAAAGTACCTTGCTCAATGTGCTGGGCCTGCTCGAGCGCATGAGCAGCGGCAGCTACCGGCTGCAGGGGCGTGAAACCAGCGATCTGGATGACGACGGGCTGACCTTGCTGCGCCGCCAGTCGCTGGGCTTTGTGTTTCAGTTCCACCATTTGCTGCCTGCATTTACGGCGCTGGAAAACGTCACCCTGCCAGCACTGATGGCACAGGGGGTGGTGACCGGGCAGGACCGCCGCAGGGCCATGGATTTGCTGGAGGCTGTGGGGCTGGAAAAAGCTTTGCACAAAAAACCGGCCGAGCTGTCCGGCGGCATGCAGCAGCGCGTGGCGATTGCGCGTGCGCTGGTGCAGCAGCCCCCGCTGGTGCTGGCCGATGAACCCACAGGCAATCTGGACACCCAGTCTTCGCAGGAGGTGTTTGCCCTGCTGCGCCAGATTCACCGCGACCTGGGCACGGCATTTCTGATCGTCACCCACGACCCACGGCTGGCCCAGCAGTGTGACCGGGTGGTGGAAATCGTGGACGGGCAGATTGCGCGGGATATGGCCCAGTCAGCTGCTAAGTGATTGATTGCATTGCAAGAGCTGCCGTCAAGGCTTGCCCTTGCTGGTCTGTGTGACACCTGCTGCTGGCACGCCGTGCCAGGGCGCTTTCCCGTAAAATTGCGCCTCTTTACATTTGAGAGGCCCGCTTGAGCAGCATGCGCTTGCGGCCCTTTGTCGCAACGCGTGGCAGCAGCCGCGCCTGAATAGTCCCCCATCCAGTGTCATACGCTCCAGAAACACGGCGTCGCCGCACCTTTGCCATCATTTCCCACCCTGACGCGGGTAAGACCACGCTGACCGAAAAGCTGCTGCTGTTCTCGGGCGCGATCCAGATCGCGGGTGCCGTGAAGGGCCGCAAGGCGTCGCGCCATGCGACATCCGACTGGATGGAAATCGAAAAGCAGCGTGGTATCTCGGTGGCATCGTCCGTGATGCAGATGAGCTACCGCGACCACGTCATCAACCTGCTGGACACCCCCGGCCACAAGGACTTCTCGGAAGACACTTACCGTGTGCTGACCGCTGTGGACTCGGCGCTGATGGTGATTGACGCGGCCAACGGTGTGGAGTCGCAGACCCGCCGTCTGATTGAGGTCTGCCGCCAGCGCAATACGCCCATCATCTCCTTCGTCAACAAGTTTGACCGTGAAGTGCGCGACCCGCTGGACATCATGGATGAAGTCGAGCGTGAGCTGGGCATGCCCTGCTGCCCCATCACCTGGCCTGTGGGTCAGGGCAAGCTGTTCGGCGGCATCATCAATCTGCAGACCAGGACCATGACGGTGTTTGCGCCTGGCAGCGAAAAGCGTCCGGAAGACTTTGAAGTCATTCCGCTGACCGAAGTCGATACGCTGCGCGCCCGCTTTGGCCAGGCCTTTGACGATGCCATGGAATCCATGGAGCTGGCGCAGGGCGCATCGGCCGAGTGGGACCACGAAGCTTTCCTGGCGGGCAAGCTGACCCCCGTGTTCTTCGGCTCTGGTGTGAACAACTTCGGCGTGATGGAAGTGCTCAACGCTGTGGTCGATATGTCGCCCCCGCCCGGACCCCGCGTGGCTTTCACCGAGGTCAACCGCCAGCGCCAGGAAGTGATCATCAGGCCCGAAGACAAGGGCTTCTCGGGCGTGGTGTTCAAGGTGCAGGCCAATATGGACGCCAACCACCGCGACCGTATCGCCTTTGTGCGTGTGGCGTCGGGCAAATACACCCCCGGCATGAAGATGAAGGTGCAGCGCACCGGCAAGGAGCTGCGCCCCACCTCGGTGGTGACTTTCATGTCCCAGCGCCGCGAAGCCGTGGATGAAGCCTACGCAGGCGACATCATTGGCTTCACCATCCACGGCGGTGTGCAGCTGGGGGACTCCATCACTGACGGCCCCAACCTGCAGTTCACCGGTCTGCCTTTCTTTGCACCCGAAATGTTCATGACCGTGGTGCTGAAGAACCCGCTGCGCACCAAACAGTTGCAGCAGGGACTGATGCAGCTGGGCGAAGAGGGCGCGATTCAGGTGTTCAAGCCCGATGTGGGCGGCAATATGCTGCTGGGCGCGGTTGGTCAGCTGCAGTTTGAAGTGGTGCAGCACCGCCTCAAGACCGAGTACGACTGCGATGTGCGTCTGGAAGGCTGTCAGTACACCGGCGCACGCTGGATCACGGCAGATACGCCTGCGGAGCTGCGCGAGTTTGAAAACGCCTATCCCATGCGTCTGGCGCACGATGCGGCCGATACCCTGGCCTTCCTGTGCACCAGCCCGTATGACGTGCGTCTGGCGCAGGAGCGTTTCCCCAAGATTCATTTCCATCCGCTGCGCGAGCATGCAGGTCTAAGCCTTGGTTCTGCGAACTAAGACGTTGGGTATATCGGCCTGCAGACTTTGTTGCACCGGCTCGCCGTAGCGCTGCTACTGTCTTCGCCGGTGCGTCGCGTCTGCGCCGCTTCGTTGACCGATCTGCCCAACGTGGCAGTGTGTGATTGTTGAACCCGTGCTTGGCACGGGTTTGTTTTGAGAGTGTGTTGTGAGCCAAGACTTTCTGCGTCCCCTGTCCGAATTGCCCGTGCCCTCCAATATCCTGGGCGTGCTGACCGATATTGATGACACGCTGACCACCGATGGCGTGGTGCCAGAGCATGTCGTTGCGGCCATCGGCCGCCTGAAAGATGCAGGCCTGAAGGTGGTGCCCATTACGGGCCGCCCTGTGGGCTGGAGCGTGCCGTTTGCGCGCGCGTGGCCTGTGGATGCCATCGTGGCCGAGAACGGCGCAGTGGCGCTGCGTCGCAATGCTGAGGGCGGTCTGGACAAGCTCTACCAGCAGGACGACGACACCCGCGTGCGCAACTTTGCACGCATGCAGGAAGTGCTGGCGCAGATCGAGCAGCAAGTGCCCGGCGCCCAGCGCGCCACCGACTCGCATGGCCGTGAGTGCGATATTGCCGTGGACCACAGCGAGTTCACCAATATGCCGCAGGCGCAGATCGACGAGTGCGTGGCCATCATGCGTGAAGCAGGCATGAACGCTACGGTCAGCTCTATCCACATCAATGGCTGGTTTGGCGACCACAACAAGCTCGAAGGCGCACGCTGGATTGTGCGCGAGCTGTTTGATATGGATTTGGACGCCACGCTGGGCCAGTGGGTCTACATCGGCGACTCCACCAATGACCAGCTGATGTTCCAGCACATGCCCCTGAGCGTAGGCGTGGCCAATATTGCGCGCTTTGTGCCCCAGCTCAAGCACCTGCCGCGCTATGTCTGCACCGCAGAGCGTGGTGACGGCTTTGTGCAGCTGGCAGCACACCTGCTGCAAAAATAAGAGCTTTTAGCGCTTGTAATTGCTTGCTTTTCCATATAAAAATATCTGAAAACCTTGAGTCGCAAGCGTTACCAGCTATGAAATTCAAAGGCCTGCACGCGCGCGCATGCAGGCCTTGGCCGTATTGGAGAGCGACGATTTAGTCGATGCTGACTTGGGCTTTTTCAATCACACCGCGGTACATGGCTGTGTCCTGATCGATCAGCTGCTGGAATTCGGCCGGGCTGCTGCCCACGGCTGCAAAGCCCAGCTGTGTCAGCTTGCTCTTGACTTCGGGGGAAGCGACGGCCTCTGCAATGGCTTGTGAGAGCTTGTCCACGATAGGCTGCGGCGTGCCTTGGGGGGCCAGCACGCCCACCCAGGAATTCATCACAAAGCCGGGGAAGCTGGACTCTTCCATGGTGGGAATATCGGGCTCACCGGGCCAGCGCTGCTTGGAGGCCACGGCCAGTACCTTGATCTTGCCCGTCTTGGCATGCGGCATGGGCACCAGGGCTGGGTCAAACAGCATGTCGACCTGACCAGACATCAGGTCAGACAGGATGGGCGCACTGCCGTTGTAGGGCACATGTTGGGCATTCAGGCCGTTCTCCTGTGCCCAGCGTGCGCCGATCATGTGGGCGCTGGCACCTGTGCCGCTGGAGGCATAGTTCAGCGGATTTTGCTTGCCGTACTCGGCCAGTTCTCTGGCATTGCTGACGGGCAGCTTGTTCGAGGTGAACAGAAACATGGGCAGATCCGCCACATGGCTCACAGCCACAAAGTCGCTGGCCTTGTAGGGCAGCTTTTTGTACAGCGACATGTTCACGGTATAGGCAGCCAGGACGCTGACAAAGTGGTAGCCATCAGCCGGGGAGCGTGCGGTCTGCGAAACGCCAATGGTGCTGTTGGCGCCGGGCTTGTTTTCGATCACCACGGGCTGGCCCAGGCGTTTGCCGACAGCTTCAAACACGGTGCGGCTGACGATGTCGGTAGAACCGCCTGGGGTGTAAGGCACGGTGAGCTTGATGGGTTTGGTGGGCCAGTTGCTGCCGTCCTGGGCCATGGTGTGACCTGTGGCGGCCAGCGCGGTGATGGCCAGTGCAGCGGCCAGTGCTGTACGGCGGGTGGTGAATACCATGTGCTTGTCTCCGTTGTTGTATTTGCAAGGCAGTGGATGCTGCCGCTCCCTGAATGTCGCCATACTTTTTGATGGGCGACATTTTCAATGTAGAGAAGAAGCATGTGCAGGCGTTGGGGGGAATCCCTTGGTTGCTGTCACCTGTGCGCCATGACTGCAAAAAATGCAGCAGTGCTTGCCTAGAATCGCGGCAGTTTTTGACCGGATGCCCTGTATGTCTGAATTGCTTGCCTTGGTGGATGCTGAATCCTTGAAGATGCTGCTGGCCATTTTTGTGGTGCTGGCCCTGTCATCGTGGGTGGGGAGTGTGATCGGGCGTCAGCAGCGCAAACAGAATCCTGCCAAGGATGAAGGCATCAAGATTGTGCTGGGGGCGACGCTGTCGCTGTTTGGTCTGCTGATTGGTTTTCTGCTGTCGTTTGCCATCAGTGGCTACAACACACGTGTGAGTGCCGAAGAGCATGAAGCCATGGCGCTGGCCAATGCCTTCCAGCGCACCACCTTGCTGCCCACTACAGAAGCGCAGGCACAGGCCGAGGCCATACTCGATAAGTACCTGGCCTCACGCATCGCGTTCTATCAGGCGCCCTCCGATACGGAGCGTGCAGCGCTGCGCATGCAGTCCATTCAGCTGCAGACCAAGATGTGGAACTTCGTCAGTGGCGTGGCCAAACAGGCGCCGAACCCCGTATCCATGTCGCTGGTAGAGGCCTGCAACCAGCTCTACATCAGCCAGCAGCAGACCATGGCCAGCTGGCGCAACCAGATTCCGCTGGCCGCGTGGCTGATCCTGATTGTGTTTGGTGTGTGTTCCAACTTCCTGATTGGCTACCACATGCGCGCAGGCAGCCAGGCCTGGCTGCTGGTCGTGCCATTTGTGACGGCACTGGCCCTGTTCATGATTTCGGAAATTGATGTGCCTGGAAAAGGCGTGATCCATGTGACGCCGCAGAACCTGGAGGCGTTGCAGGTCACGCTATCCAAAGGTGGGCTGACGCCTTAAGCCCCGCCAACACTACCCTTGATACGTCGTTGCGAAGCCTTGTCGTACGACTTGTACTGCCTGCGGCTTCGCGCCTCGTCTCAAGCGCAAACCTGTGGTTTGCTGGGTCGTGTTGCCGGCTCTAATTGCCCATGTTCTGCTTGCCGATACGGCCCAGATGCGTCCAGCCAAAGCCCTGGGTGTATTTGAGGCCGTAGCCCAGTGCACGGTCAAAGCCAATGTGGGCCAGCCAGATCAGCGCCAGCGACAGACACAGTGCATGGCCCTGAAACAGAGCAAATGTCAGCAAAGCCGCGGGGCCTAAAGTGGCGTGTGTGGCGTTGTAGCAAAGTGCTCCTGTACGTGCCCCGGTGGCGTAGCCGATGAAGGCAATATCTGGCAGCAGAAACAGCGCAGCAAACCAGCCCCAGCCCAGGCTGCCCCAGTGGGCATAGGCCGCACCGCTGATAAGCAGCAGGGCCAAGCCCTCGGCACGCAGCAGCCAGCGCACGCCGCCTTGTGCGGCCCCCTCGTGTGTCGTAGATATGTGTTGGTGCATGCCCTGCAGTGTCTGCGCCTTGGCCAGACTGCACAATCCGGCAGAGTATGGCTGCGGCTGGCGCACCACATGGAAAGCCAAGGTGGCATGCAGCCCGGCTATGGCATTGACCGAGGCGTGGTTGCAGTGCTGGCTGCCTGAGCAGCCAGCCGTCTGCTTACTGGCGTGCCAGCACGGGGGCGATGGCTTGCCCCGTGTGCGTACCCAGCGCCACCACTTCTTCGGGTGTACCGGCTGCGACGATGCGTCCACCACCCGTTCCGCCTTCGGGGCCCAGATCAATGATCCAGTCGGCCTCGGCAATCACATCGAGGTCGTGCTCGATGACGATTACGCTGTGGCCGCCATCCACCAGGCGGTGCAGCACGCGGATGAGCTTGTCCACATCGGCCATGTGCAGGCCCACGGTGGGCTCGTCCAGCACATACAGCGTGTGCGGCGTCTTGTTGCCGCGCTTGGTGATGTCGTCGCGTACCTTGGTCAGTTCGGTCACCAGCTTGATGCGCTGGGCTTCGCCGCCTGACAGCGTGGGTGAGGGCTGGCCCAGCGTGAGATAGCCCAAGCCCACATCTTTGAGCAGCTGCAGCGGGTGGGCAATGCTGGGCATGGAGGCAAAGAACTCCACGGCCTCATCCACTTCCATGTTCAGCACATCGCCAATGCTTTTGCCGCGCCAGGTCACGGCCAGCGTTTCGGGGTTAAAGCGCGCGCCGTGGCAGGTTTCGCAAGGCACTTTCACATCGGGCAGAAAGCTCATCTCGATGGTACGCATGCCCTGGCCTTCGCAGGCGGGGCAGCGGCCTTCGCCAGTATTGAAACTGAAGCGACCAGCGCCGTAACCACGGGCCTTAGCCTCCAAAGTGTCGGCAAACAGTTTGCGGATGGTGTCCCAGAAGCCGATATAGGTGGCAGGGCAGGAGCGCGGCGTTTTGCCAATCGGCGTCTGGTCCACTTCCAGCACGCGGTCAATCGCTTCCGTGCCCCAGACTGCTTCACAGCCGACGAGGGCCGGCGTGTTGCCTGCTTCCATGGCTTCGCGCCCCGCCTTGGTGCTGCGCTGACCTACGAGGTTGGCCACATTGGTGAGCAGGACATCGCGTGCCAGCGTGGATTTGCCGGAGCCGGAAACGCCCGTAATCGCCACCAGACGTTTAAGCGGCACGCTGGCTTCGACGTCCTGCAGGTTGTGCAGGTTCGCACCATTGACCACCAGCCAGTGCAGCGGGCCAGTGGCCTTGCTGGCTGCTAGCTGCAGCTCCGCATTCAGCGCGGCGCTGTCTGCCGCCAAGGCAGCGGCTGCATCGGCAGCGATCTGCTTTTTCGTGCGTTTTTTGGGCTTGGGTGCTTCCTCGGCGGGAAGGTCTGCGGCATCGGCTACGCCATGTACCGGGCGGCGTGGCTGGTAAGGGTGGCGCATGGCGTGCAGCAGGTAGCGGCCGGTTTGCGAGTCTTCGGCCGCCATGATGTCCTCGGGCTTGCCCTGGGCCACCAGGGTGCCGCCGCGCTTGCCTGCGCTGGGGCCGATATCGATCACATGGTCGGCACGGCGAATGGTGTCTTCGTCATGCTCCACCACCACCAGCGTATTGCCCTTGTCGCCGAGCTTGTGCAAGGCGTTGAGCAGAATGTGGTTGTCGCGTGCGTGCAGGCCAATCGTGGGTTCGTCCAGCACATAGCACACGCCTTGCAGATTGCTGCCCAGCTGTGCGGCCAGACGAATGCGCTGGGCCTCACCACCCGAGAGTGTGGGCGCGCCACGGTCCAGCGTCAGGTAGTTCAGGCCGACTTCTTCGAGGAACTCCAGGCGACCCAGAATTTCCGGAATCAGGTCGCGTGCAATATCAGTTTCACGGCCTGTGGTGGACAGCTGTTGGAACCATTCGCGCAGTGCACTCACGGACATCTGCGCCAGCTCGGTAATTGCCTTACCGTGGAACTGCACCGCACGGGCGCGGGCGTTCAGGCGGGTGCCTTCGCAGGTTGGGCAAGTGCATTCTTCGAGGTCTTCGACCTCATTCGCCGTCAACGTCAGCTCGCGGCCCCGGTTGTCTTCTGCCAGTGTGCTGTCGTCATAGACCTTGCGCTGGTCTTTGTTCAGCTTCACGCCCGTGCCCACGCAGTCGGGGCACCAGCCGTGCTTGCTGTTGTAGCTGAACAGGCTGGGTTCCAGTTCCGGGTAGCTGGTCGCACAGATGGGGCAGGCACGCTGGGTGGAGAACACCTGTAGCGTGCCCACGCCCTTGCCCTGCTCGGGCGCAGCAATCGCAGCTTCCAGGTCCTCAATGCCCGAGAGCACATGCACCACGCCCTTACCAATTTCCAGCGTTTTGGCGAGCTGCGCGCGCAGTTCTTTTTCGTTGGCGGCCGTGACCTTCACGCTGGCTACGGGCAGCTCGATGGTGTGCTCTTTGAAACGATCGAGGCGCGGGAAGCCTGTGGTCGGCAGGAAAGCTCCGTCCACGCGCAAATGCGTATAGCCCTTGGGACGTGCCCAGTCGGCCAGCTCGGTGTACACGCCCTTGCGGTGCACCACCAGTGGGGCCAGCAGGCCGATATGCTGGCCCTTGAACTGGCTCAGCAACTGGGCGGCAATGCGCTCGGGCGTTTGCGGTTCTACGGCTGCGCCGTCGTGCACGCAGTGCTGCGTGCCCAGCTTGACATAGAGCAGGCGCAGAAAGTGCCAGACCTCGGTGGTCGTGCCCACGGTGGACTTGCGCCCGCCGCGTGAGAGGCGCTGCTCGATCGCCACAGTGGGCGGAATGCCCCAGACCGCATCCACCTCCGGACGGCCCGCAGGCTGCACGATGGAGCGCGCATAGGCATTGAGCGATTCGAGATAACGGCGCTGGCCTTCGTTGAACAGAATGTCAAACGCCAGTGTGGACTTGCCCGAGCCGGACACCCCCGTCACCACATTGAACTTGCCGCGTGGAATGTCCACGCTCAGGCCTTTCAAGTTGTGCTCACGAGCATTGACAATTTCAATAGCATTTTTGGCCTCTAGCGCTTGTCTGGTGGGCACTGACAGCTCTTTTTTGTAGAGCATGGGGGCTACTTCTTCGACCAGCTGGCCGCCCACGCCCATGGCGAGGTCGTACTCGCGCAGGGCTTGCGCCGTGTGTGAACCTTGGACTTGGCGCACTTCTTCGGGCGTACCCTGGGCCACGATCTGGCCGCCACCGTCACCGCCTTCGGGGCCGAGGTCAATCAGCCAGTCGCTGGCACGGATCACGTCGAGGTTGTGCTCGATGACGATCAGGCTGTGGCCCGCTTCCAGCAGTTTGCGCAGTGCGCGCATGAGCTTGGCAATGTCTTCAAAGTGCAGGCCGGTGGTGGGCTCGTCAAACAGGAACAGCGTGCCTTTGCGCGCAATCTTCTGTTTGGACTTGGAGGTGGTTTTGGCCGCTTCGGCGAGGAAGCCTGCCAGCTTCAAGCGCTGGGCTTCACCGCCGGACAGCGTGGGCACGGGCTGGCCCAGCTTCACGTACTCCAGGCCCACGTCCACGATGGGCTGCAGGGCACGGATCACGTCTGCATCCTGCGCAAACAGCAGCGCGGCTTCGGCCACGGTCAGCTCCAGCACATCGGCCACATTCAGGACTCGGCCGCCGCGCTCGATCGTGACTTCCAGAATCTCGGCGCGGTAGCGGCTGCCGTTGCAGTCAGGGCAGCGCAGATACACGTCAGAGAGGAACTGCATCTCCACATGCTCAAAGCCTGAGCCGCCGCAGGTGGGGCAGCGGCCATCGCCGCTGTTAAAGCTGAATTTGCTGGCCGTGTAGCCACGCTGGGCTGACAGCGGGGCCAGCGCAAACAGCTCGCGGATGCTGTCCCACGCTCCTACGTAACTCACCGGGTTGGAGCGCGCAGTCTTGCCAATGGGCGACTGGTCCACAAACACCACATCGGCCAGGTGGTCGGCACCCAGCAGGCGGTCGTGCGCGCCGGGGCTGTCCGTGGGCTTGCCAAAGTGGCGCAGCAGGGCGGGCGCGAGGATGTCTTGAATCAGCGAAGACTTGCCCGAGCCAGACACCCCCGTCACGGTGACCAGGCGCTGCAGCGGAAAGTCCACGTTGAGGTTTTGCAGATTGTGCTCGCGCGCGCCTTCCAGAATCAGGCGCGGCGTGCTGTCGGTGACCATGCGCTTGAGGCCAAAGCCCACCTGCTTGCGGCCGCCCAGATAAGCCCCCGTCAGCGTATCGGCACGCTTGAGTGCTTCGGGTGTGCCGTCAAACACAATCTGGCCGCCGCGTGCGCCGGGGCCGGGGCCCATGTCGATCATGCGGTCGGCCGCAAACATGACGGCCGGGTCGTGTTCGACGACGACCAGCGTGTTGCCTGCATCACGCAGGCGGTGCATGGCCTGGGTGATGCGCTCCATGTCGCGCGGGTGCAGGCCAATGCTGGGTTCATCCAGCACAAACAAGGTGTTGACCAGCGATGTGCCCAGTGCCGTGGTCAGGTTGATGCGCTGCACCTCGCCGCCCGAAAGTGTGCGGCTCTGGCGGTCCAGCGTGAGGTAGCCAATGCCTACGTCCACCAGGTATTTCAGGCGGGTGCCGATTTCTTCGTTCAGCAGTTTCAGCGCCTGGTATTCCCCTTCGGGCAGACCCGTGGCATTGGCCAGATTCAAGCTGTCAAAAAAGCTGCGCAGCCGCGTGATGGGCAGACGCATCAGGTCATGCAGGCACAGGCCGGGCAGGGCTTCCAGCTGTTCACGGTTCCAGCTGACGCCATTAGGCATAAAGCGCTGTGCGGGTGGCAGCACGGCGTCGGCTTGCGCCTTGCTGCCGATGCGCCAGAGCAGGCTTTCGGTCTTCAGGCGTGCGCCGGAGCAGGTGGGGCATTCCGTGTAGCTGCGGTATTTGGACAGCAGCACACGGATGTGCATCTTGTAGGTCTTGGTTTCCAGGTATTCAAAGAAGCGGCGAATGCCGTACCACTGCTTGTTCCACTGGCCTTTCCACAAGGGCGAGCCTTCGATCACCCAGTGCTTTTGCTCGGCGGTGAGCTTGTTCCAGGCGATGTCGCGCGGAATGCCTTCGGCCTCAGCATGGCGCATCAGATCGTCCTGAATCTCTTTCCAGCCCGGCGTCTGGATGGGCTTGATGGCACCCGTGCGCAGCGTGAGCTTCTCATTCGGAATCACCAGGCCCCAGTCCACGCCAATCACGCGGCCAAAACCCCGGCAGGCCTCACAGGCACCTACCGCAGAGTTGAACGAGAACAGCGAGGGCATGGGCTCGGTATAGGTCAGATTGCTTTCCGGGCAATGCAGGCCTTGCGAGAACTTCCATAGATAGGCATCGCCTTCTTCGGGCATGACGTGCACTACCATGCGGCCGGAGCCGCGCTTGAGGGCCACCTCAATGGCTTCAATGGCGCGCGCACGTTCCACGCGGCTGAAGCGGAAGCGGTCGGCCACCACGTCCAGCACCTTGATTTTTTCGGGTGGGGTGGCCTTGGCTTTCTTGCCTTTGCTCGGGATTTCTTCAGCCGCGTGCGGGCGTTCCACCTCTCGCTCGGCCTGGATCTTGGTAAAGCCGCTGGCCGACAGCCACTGCTCCACCTCTTCCTGTGTGGTGTTGGCTGGCATTTCCACGGGGAAGGTCAGCGCAATGCGTGGGTCACCGGCTTCAACGCAGCGCTGCTGCAGCTGGCTGTAAATGGTTTCCACCGTGTCGTGCTGCACGGGCAGGCCGGTTTCCTTGTCATACAGACGCGCGGCGCGTGCGAACAGGAGCTTCAAGTGGTCGTTGAGCTCCGTCATCGTGCCCACGGTGGAGCGGGAGTTGCGCACGGGGTTGGTTTGGTCAATGGCAATCGCAGGCGGCACACCTTCGACGCGGTCCACGGCCGGCTTGTCCATACGGTCCAGAAACTGGCGCGCATAGGCGCTGAAGGTTTCGACGTAGCGGCGCTGTCCCTCGGCAAACAGCGTATCGAACACCAGGCTCGACTTGCCCGAGCCGCTCGGCCCGGTGACCACGGTCAACTCGCCGGTGCGAATGTCCAAGTCAACGTTTTGCAGGTTGTGCTGGCGGGCGCCACGGATGCGAATCAGGCCTTGGGTCATGGTGTACTGCGCGTAGAAGAGGCTCACAAGGAAAGCGGCCGGTCATTCTAGGCAGGCTGGCACGACCTGCTGGTTTTAAGGGTAAGCTGGCGCGGTCTTTGCTTGATTGCGGGTGGCATCGGGAAGTTTTGGAAACATCTTTCATGCGATGCCGGGCATGCAGGGAAACGGGGTGCTCAGCTCGCCCAGAGCGAGGGGCAGCACTCTGGCACGCTAAAAACCGCAGCTATGACGAGGGTTTTTGACAGCGGGTGTTGTCTGCATACACTGTGGGGATTGACATCTGTCAAGTCTTTTCATTATTTCAGTATTTCCTGAATAATCAACGATTTACGTTGGTTTTGACAGTTGTCAAAAGTTTGATTCGTCCACCGGGAATTCCTGAAAAACATCACGATGCACTGCGTTGCATCAAAAGACTTGGGTGGGAGTCGTTGGGGAGGAGTACATTCGGCGGGTTTTGTAATCCGCGTTTATCCCTAACAGCGCGCATTTTTCGCGTTTACAGCATGCCTAAATCTACGGAAACCCGCGGGCCATTCTGGCTCGCTGCGGCAGCTTTGGCGGCAACTCTTACGGGTTGCAGCAAGGCCGTCGTGCTTAATCCCGCAGGGGACATCGCTGCCCAGCAAGGTGACTTGGTGGTGACTGCCACTTTGTTGATGCTGGTCATCATCGTTCCTGTGATCCTGCTGACTTTGCTGTTTGCCTGGAAGTACCGCCAGGCAAACACTGAAGCCGAGTATGACCCTGAGTGGCACCACTCGACCACCCTTGAGATGGTCATCTGGAGCGTTCCTCTGATCATCATCATCGTGCTGGGCACGATCACATGGATCAGCACTCACAAGCTGGACCCTTATCGACCACTGGATCGTATTTCCGCCACGCAGCCCCTGAATGCCGAGGTCAAGCCTCTGGAAGTTCAGGTGGTGTCGCTGGACTGGAAGTGGCTGTTCTTCTACCCCGAGCAAGGTATTGCGACGGTGAACGAGCTGGCTGCACCTGTGGACCGTCCTATCCTCTTCAAGCTCACTGCCTCCAAGACCATGTCGGCCTTCTATGTGCCTGACCTGGCCGGCATGATCTACACCATGCCTGGCATGGAAACGCAGCTGAATGCGGTGATCAACAAGGAAGGTACCTACAAGGGTCTGAACTCGCACTACAACGGTGCAGGTTTCTCGGGCATGACTTTCAAGTTCCTGGGTCTGAACAACGAAGGCTTTGACGCCTGGGTGCAAAAAGCCAAGGACGAAGGCCAGGCGCTGGATGCTGCCAAGTATCTGGAACTGGTGAAGCCCAGCGAACGCAATCCTGTGACACGCTTCTCTTCCGTGCAGGACGGTCTGTATGACCGCATCCTCAACATGTGCGTGGAAGAAGGCAAGATGTGCATGAGCCAGATGATGGAGATCGATGCCAAGGGTGGCGCTGCCTACATGAAGGCGGCCGGTCTGAATCTGCCTCAGGATGTGTGTTCTGTGGAAAACGCGGACGAAGTCGTTGCCCTTCTGGAGCAGCGCCCCGTGCAGCAATAAGCAGTTAACGGCTGGAAAGCTGGCACAGGCTGGCTTTCCGGTCATTTAGCAAGAGACCAATATGTCTGAACCAACAACGTTGCCCAACGATCCGCTGCTCGGGCGGATCAGCTGGGAATCCATACCGATGGCCCATGAGCCCATCGTGCTGGCGACTTTTATTGCCGTGGTGCTTGGTGGCTTGGTGGTGCTGGCTGCACTGACCAAGTTCAAGCTGTGGGGTCCTCTGTGGCGTGACTGGATCTGCTCGATCGACCACAAGAAGATCGGCATCATGTACATCATTCTGGGCCTGGTCATGCTGCTGCGCGGCTTTGCCGATGCGGTGATGATGCGTATCCAGCAGGCCATGGCTTTTGGTGACAGCATGGGCTATCTGCCCCCTCACCACTATGACCAGATCTTCACCGCACACGGTGTGATCATGATTTTCTTTGTGGCCATGCCTCTGGTCACAGGTTTCATGAACTACCTGATCCCTCTGCAGATCGGTGCGCGTGACGTTTCCTTCCCTTTCCTGAACAACTTCTCGTTCTGGATGACCGCCACCGGCGCGATTCTGGTGATGGTTTCGCTGTTCCTGGGTGAGTTCTCCACCAATGGCTGGCTGGCCCTGTCGAATCTGGGTAACCAGAATCCGGGCGTGGGCATGGACTACTACATCTGGGCGCTGCAGCTCTCGGGTGTGGGTACGACGCTGTCGGGTATCAACCTGATCGTCACCATCGTCAAGATGCGTGCCCCTGGCATGAATCTGATGAAGATGCCTGTGTTCGTGTGGACATCGCTGTGTACCAATGCCTTGATCGTGGCTTCCTTCCCGATCCTGACTGCGGCGCTGGCCCTGATGACCATGGACCGCTACTTCGGCACACAGTTCTTCACGAACGAGCTGGGCGGCAACCCCATGCTGTACGTGAACCTGATCTGGATCTGGGGCCACCCTGAGGTGTACATCCTGATCCTGCCCGTGTTCGGTATCTTCTCCGAGATCGTTTCTACCTTCAGCAAGAAGCGTCTGTTCGGCTACACCTCCATGGTGTATGCGACCGTGTGTATCACTGTGCTGTCCTGGCTGGTGTGGCTGCACCACTTCTTCACCATGGGCTCCGGTGCGGCGGTGAATACCTTCTTCGGTATTACCACGATGATCATCTCGATCCCAACGGGCGCGAAGATCTTCAACTGGCTGTTCACCATGTACAAGGGCCGCATCGAGTTCAAGCCTCCGATGATGTGGACCGTGGGCTTCATGTGTACCTTCGCCATCGGCGGTATGACTGGCGTGCTGCTGGCTGTGCCACCTGCTGACTTTGTGCTGCACAACTCGCTGTTCCTGATTGCTCACTTCCACAACGTGATCATCGGTGGCGTGGTGTTCGGTCTGCTGGCTGGTATCAACTACTGGTTCCCCAAGGCTTTCGGCTTCAAGCTCAATGAGTTCTGGGGCAAGGTGTCCTTCTGGTGCTGGCTGGTGGGCTTCTGGATTGCCTTCACACCGCTGTACATCCTGGGTCTGATGGGAGTGACACGTCGCGTGAACCACTTTGAAGACCAGGCACTGCAGATCTGGTTCGTGATTGCTGCTATCGGCGTGGCCATCATTGCTCTGGGTATTGCTGCCTTTGTGGTTCAGCTGGGCGTTTCGATCCTGCAACGCAACCAGAACCGTGACGAAAACGGTGACACCTGGGGTGCTGGCCGTACGCTGGAATGGGCCACTTCTTCGCCTCCTCCCGTCTACAACTTCGCCAAGACACCTGTGGTGTATGACGTCGATGCATGGTGGGACATGAAGAAGCACGGCTATCAGCGTCCTCTGAATGGCTTTGAAGACATCCACATGCCCAAGAACACGGGTGCTGGTTTTGTCATCTCCATGATTGCCATGGTGCTGGGCTTTGCGCTGATCTGGCACATCTGGTGGCTGGCCATCGTGTCGTTCGCTGGTGTGATCATTGCTTCGATCGTTCACACGTTCAACTACAACCGCGACTACTACATCCCTGCATCTGAAGTGCAGGCGACAGAAGACGCTCGTACTCAACAGCTTGCACGCCATGTCTAATCACACTATCTCCGCCAGCGCCGCTGGCGCGGTGGGACAGCGCGAATACCATCTCGCGCACGAACCCCACCCAGAAAACGGTACATCGCTGGGCTTCTGGCTGTACCTGATGAGCGACGTGCTCATCTTTGCAGCCTTGTTTGCCACCTATGGCGTACTGGGTCGCAGCTATGCAGGTGGCCCAACAGGTGCCGAGCTGTTCAGCTTGCCACTGGTGGCTGTGAACACGGCCTTCCTGCTGGTGTCCTCCCTGACCTTTGGTCTGGCGATGCTGCAAAAGCAGAAGAAAAATGTGGGCGGCACCTTGCTGTGGCTGGGTGTGACTGGTCTGCTGGGTCTGGCCTTCGTTGCTGTGGAACTGTATGAGTTTGCACACCTGATCCACGAAGGTCTGACACCTCAGACCAGCGCCTTTGGTTCTGCATTCTTCACCCTGGTGGGTACGCACGGCCTGCACGTCAGCTTTGGTCTGATCTGGCTGGTCGTGCTGATGGTGCAGATCAAGCAAAAGGGCCTGATCCACGCCAATGTGCGCCGCATCAACTGCCTGTCCATGTTCTGGCACTTCTTGGACGTGGTGTGGATCGGTGTGTTCACCTTTGTGTATCTGATGGGGGTGCTGTAAATGGCTGCACACGAAATCCACGCTGGTCACGCTGACCACCACGAAGAGCATGATGACCTGCACGTCACCGTTGGTGACTACGTGAAGGGCTTCATTCTGGCCGTTATCCTGACCGTGATCCCTTTCTGGCTGGTCATGGGTGACGTGATTCAGGATCGCTCTACCCTGGTCATGGTGCTGGGCCTGTTTGCTGCGGTTCAGGTGGTGGTGCACATGGTGTACTTCCTGCACATGAACGGCAAGATCCAGGGCGGCTGGACCTTGATGACCACCATCTTCTCCATCGTCTTTGTGATGATCACCATCGCAGGTACCTTGTGGGTGATGTTCCACATGAACGCCAACATGATGCCTCACCATCATGCGTATCCACATGGCGCTGAAGCAGCTGCGGTAGCGCCTGCGCAGGCTCCTGCTGCAGTGGAACACGCTGGACACGGCAACTGAGCATGACGGTGCAAACCTCGGGAGGGCGCAAGCCCTCTCGCATCACCTTCACGAAGGCGGTGCTCGCGATAGCGGGCATCGCCCTTTTTTTGACCTTCATCAGCCTGGGTACCTGGCAGGTCCAGCGCCGCGCCTGGAAGCTGGATCTGATTGAGCGTGTCAACACACGCGTGCACAGCCAGCCTGTGGACCTGCCCGCACCTGCGCTGTGGCCACAGGTCGGACGTGACAGCCACGAATACCTGGCCGTGCAGGCCCTGGGGCGGTGGATGGAAGGCCGCAGTGTGCTGACCCAGGCGGTGTCTGACCTGGGCGCTGGCTTCTGGTTCTTGACACCCATGCAGCTGGACAATGGCACGCAGGTGCTGGTGAACCGGGGCTTTATCCCGGCGGATCAGCGCAAGGCCTTTGCCGAGCACATTGCCAGTGCACCTCAAGAGGCTGCGGATGAGCCTGTGGCTGTGACGGGTCTGCTGCGCCTGAGTGAGCCCAAGGGGGGCTTCATGCGCGACAACGCGCCGGATGAGGACCGCTGGCACTCACGCGATGTCGCTGCGATTGCACAGGCCAAGGGGCTGGAGCATGCAGCGCCCTTCTTTATCGACCAGGGCCTTCCTGGGCAGGCCGTTCCACAGACATGGCCCCGTGCGGGTCTGACCGTG
This sequence comes from Comamonas kerstersii, assembly GCF_002056725.1. Lineage (NCBI taxonomy): Bacteria > Pseudomonadati > Pseudomonadota > Betaproteobacteria > Burkholderiales > Comamonadaceae > Comamonas > Comamonas kerstersii. The sequence goes on from NZ_CP020121.1 coordinate 1,636,014, forward strand.
ATCAAGTTCACCAATACGCACGCCGTCTATGCGCTGACCTGGTATGGCATGGCCTTGCTGGTGCTGGTGGCTGCATGGCTGGTGATACGCCATGATCGCCGCAAGCGTGACTCCGATAAGGCTGCTTGACGGCCTGATTGATCAGAATGACAGGACCACCTTCGGGTGGTCTTTTTTTGCAGTCCTTCCAGCTCTTACCGTGCGCAGGAGGAGCGTGCTCGCTGGTTCGGCGGGCAGGCATGCACAGCAGTGCACCGAAGTACACAGCAAAAAGGCCGCAAGATGCGGCCTTTGTTTTTGATAGCTGCCAGCGCTTGCTGGATAAGCGCTGGAGGTATTTTTGATGTTTAAGAAACGATGTAGTGATCAATCAGCAGCGCGGCAAATACACCGCTCAGGTGGATCAGCGAGAAGCGGAAGGTCTTGCGGGCCAGCGCGTCTGAGTAGTTCATCCACAGGCGCAGCGCATACCAGCTGAATCCCAGGCACAGCACGGAGGCCACGATCAGATACAGCCAGCCGCTCATGCCAAAGATCACAGGCAGCAGACAGCCTGCAAACAGCACCAGGGTGTAGAGCAGGATCTGCATCTGGGTGTACTTGGGGCCATGGGTCACGGGCAGCATGGGCAGGCCGGACTTCTTGTAGTCCTCGACGCGATACAGCGCCAGCGCCCAGAAGTGGGGCGGCGTCCACAGGAAGATGATGAGGAACAGCACCCAAGCCTCAGCGCTGACCTGCCCGGTCATGGCGGCCCAGCCCAGCACGGGAGGCATGGCACCCGAGGCGCCACCAATCACAATGTTCTGGGGGGTCGCAGGCTTGAGGATGACGGTGTAGATCACGGCGTAGCCAATAAAAGTTGCCAGCGTCAGCCACATGGTCAGCGGGTTGGTGAAGGCCAGCAAAATGGCTGCACCCACGGTGCACAGAATGGCCGAGAAGGCCAGTGCCTGCTGGGGGGTGAGTTCACCCTTGGCCGTGGGGCGCCAGCTGGTGCGCTTCATGCGGGCGTCGATATGGCGCTCTACCAGACAGTTAAAGGCAGCGGCAGCGGCCGATACCAGCCAGATGCCAAAGCAGGCAATAGCCATGTCACCCAGCTGTGTCAGCGTAGGCACGCCAGGAACGGCCAGCACCATGCCAATCAGCGCGCAGAACACAATCAGCTGCACCACACGGGGCTTGGTCAGTGCGTAGAACTGGCTCCAGCGGGAGCCGGGGGCATCACTTAAGGTTTGAGCATTCATGCGGAAACTCTCCGAGCGCCTGAGCGCGCTTCTTGTTGGGGGGCGGGGCTGCAGCGTGTCGCAGCCAGAGCCCAGGTCATGACGGTGACCAGTGCAGCAGCACCACCTGTATGCAGTACGGCGGCCAGCAGCGGCCAGTCCAGCACCACGTTAGACAGACCTGTGGCCACCTGCAGGGCCGTCAGGCCCAGCAGCCACTTGCTTTGTGCCTGCAGCGCAGGCTGGCGGCGCATGGCGATGGCAAGGGCCAGCGCCGCGATCACCACGACATAGGCCGCCAGGCGGTGGATGTAGTGGATGGCCGTCAGCGCTGCAAAGCTGATGTGACTGCCATCCGACAGCAGGCCCAGAGGGCGCCAGATTTCAAAGCCCTGGGCAAAGTCCATGTCCGGCCAGAAGCTGCCATTGCAGTCCGGGAAGGTAGAGCAGGCCAGCACGGCGTAGTTGGTGCTGACCCAGCCGCCCAGTGCAACCTGCACAAAAATCAATGCAAATACCGCCCACAGCGCTGTGCGCAGGCCGCGTGTAACGGGGGCAGGCTCCTGGTTGCGCACGCCTTGCTGATAGCCCACGGCCTGCACGCACAGCAGTGCCAGCAGCACCAGACCGCCGAGCAGGTGCAGGGTGACGATGGCGGGGAACAGCTTCATGGTCACGGTCAGCGCGCCAAAGGCGCCCTGAATCAGCACCCAGACCAGGGTGATGCTGGCCCAGGCCGGGTGGCGTGGGCCGTGCAGCGGCGTCTTGCGGTGTGTGCGCCATGCCAGCACGGTGAGGGCAATGATGAGCACGCCCACCATGGTGGCCAGGTAGCGGTGGATCATTTCAATCCAGGCTTTGCTCAGCGTCACAGGGCCGGTGGGCATGGCTGTTTCTGCCGCCGTGATGTGGTGCAGTGCACCAATGGGGCTGGAGCTGCCGTAGCAGCCGGGCCAGTCGGGACAGCCCAGACCGGAGTCGGTCAGGCGCGTGAAGGCGCCGAACAGGACCAGGTCAAAGGTCAGAAACAGCGTGAGCACGCCCAGCGCGGCCAGATAGCGTGTCGGGCCTGCGCCGCGGTTGCGACGCCATACCCATAGCAGTGGGACGAGCGCAATCAGCGCTCCCAGGCCCATGAGCTCGAGCAGCGGCGCAAAATCATAGAGAGGCTGTTCGCCCATCAGCACTCCTGAAGCAGTGGCTGGAACATGTCCGACAAAGAAAATCAGCCTGTGGTTGCACAGGCTGGTCAGCGGGGAGATTGACTCCGTAAGACCTGCATGCCCTTCAGGCATCAGCGGGGCTGGCAGAAGGAGAGCGAGGAAGACTGCGCCTTGCAGCACCCGGCCACATGGCATCGATAGAGCATGCAGTTTTGGGGCAATCTTTGATCTAGCGCAGATTTTATCTTTTGCCTTCGTCTTGTGCAGGACGAGCGGTCAAAACAGGCGTGCAGCCCTGCATGCATTCACTAAAAAAAGAGCGTCTTGCGCAGGATTTATCAGGCATTGCAATAGCTTTTATTTGCAAGTGCTTGATATACAAGCGCTAAACGCTCTGTTTTTAAGAGTTATGCCGTCTGGTTGGCCTGTGCCAGCAGGCGGTGCAGGTCAGCCATGTCGTCAAAGACCATGCTGGCTCCTGCCTGTAGCAACTGCTCGGGCGTGGAGTGGGCATTGACCTTGGGGCAGTATCCCCAGACCGTGGCACCGGCGCGCACGCCTGCCGTGAGGCCGGGGACGGAGTCTTCAATGACCAGGCAGCGCTCGGGTGCAATGCCCAGTGAGGCCGCAGCGGCCAGGTACACATCGGGCCAGGGCTTGGTGCGCGGCAGGTCGTGGCCGCTGAAGACATGCTCGCCAAAGTAAGCCGACACGCCCACCTTGTCCAGCTGCATCAGCACCTTGGGCTTGTCTGCCCCCGATGCCACGGCAATCTTGCCGCCCAGCTGGGCGTGTACCTGGCGCACAGCGTCTACGGCACCGCCAATGGCCACCAGCTCGGCGCGCAGGCGCTCGTTGCGGCGCTCGTAGAACTCGGCCATCCAGGCATCGGTCAGCGGCTTGCCGGTTTCGGCTTCAATGCGTGCGGTCTCGCTGCGCACGGTCTTGCCAATAAAGATGCGCATGCAGTCTTGCTCAGACAGCGCCCAGCCCGCTTCGTTGAGCATGGCGTGCAGCACGCGGTTGGTAATAAGTTCGCTGTCGACCAGCACACCGTCACAGTCGAACAAGATAGCTTCAAATTGCATAGCTGGTGGCGCTTGACAGACAAGCGCTAGAAGTCAAAAAGGCTTAGAACTGGTCGCCGTCTACATAGAACCAGCGGCCGTCTTCGAGGACAAAGCGGCTGCGCTCGTGCAGGCGCACGGCACGGCCTGCCACGCGAAAGCGCGCCACAAACTCGACCTCGGCCGTGGCATCGCCCGTGGGCTGGAAATCCTTGACCTGCAGACCCAGCCACTTGGCGCCGGGCTCAAAGTCCAGCTCGGCAGGACGCTGGCTGGCATGCCAGGTGGCTAGCAGATAGGGCGCGCGCTCCAGCGCAAAGGCTGTGTAGCGCGAGCGCATCAGGTGTTCGGCATCGGGGGCGGGCTGGCTGTCAAAGTGTTCGACAAAACGGCCACAGCAGTCGGCATAGGCAATGGGCTTGCCCTTGGAGTTGCTGCGTCCGCATGGGCAGGCGGCGCTGGGCTGCAGGTTCATGGAAGGCGACAGAAAAAATGCTTGCGGGCGATTGTGTGCCAAAAAGTGCACGCATGCCTGCAGATCGGTTTATGACGTTGACGTGCACGTCAATAATGTGCGCATGAGCAAAACCACTTCTGCCACGCCAATAACGTATTCCATCAGCGATCTGGCCCAGGAATTTGACCTGACGACCCGCGCCATCCGCTTTTATGAAGACATGGGCCTGCTGCAGCCCACCCGCCAGGGTGCAGGCGGGCGCACCCGTGTCTACAGCCCGCGTGACCGCACCCGCCTGCGGCTGATCTTGCGCGGCAAGCGCCTGGGCCTGTCGCTGACCGAGGCCAAGGAAATCATTGACCTGTACGACAGCCCGCGTGACACCGCAGTGCAGCTGAGCAAATTTCTGGAAGTGCTGGGCAAGCACCGCCAGCAGATGGAAGAGCGCCTGGAAGACCTGCAGGCCACGCTGGAAGAAGTGCGCGCCCAGGAAAAAGAGGCCAAGTCACTTTTGCGCAAGCTGCAGAAAACAAAAGCTGCATAATTGACGTTAACGTCAACGGCATAACAAACCCAAGGAGACAGACATGAGCCAGTTGCCCGGATTGAACTTCCAGCTCGGTGAAGACATTGACGCACTGCGCGACGCCGTGCGCGAATTTGCCCAGACCGAGATTGCGCCCCGTGCGGCCGAGATTGACCGCAGCGACCAGTTCCCCATGGATGTCTGGCGCAAGTTCGGTGAACTGGGTGTGCTGGGCATTACCGTGCCCGAGCAGTACGGCGGCGCCAACATGGGCTATCTGGCCCACATGGTGGCCATGGAAGAAATCTCGCGCGCCAGCGCCTCCGTGGGCCTCTCCTATGGCGCGCACTCCAATCTGTGCGTGAACCAGATCAACCGCAATGGCACGGAAGCGCAAAAGCAAAAATACCTGCCCAAGCTGATTTCTGGCGAGCACGTGGGCGCACTGGCCATGAGTGAGCCCGGGGCGGGCTCGGATGTCATCAGCATGAAGCTCAAGGCCGAAGACAAGGGCGGCTACTACCTGCTCAATGGCAGCAAGATGTGGATCACCAACGGGCCAGATGCCGACACGCTGGTGGTCTATGCCAAGACCGAACCTGAAATGGGTGCACGCGGCGTCACAGCCTTTCTGGTCGAAAAAGGCATGCCGGGTTTTTCGATTGCGCAAAAGCTGGACAAGCTGGGCATGCGCGGCAGCCACACGGGCGAACTGGTGTTCAACAACGTGGAAGTGCCAGCAGAGAACGTGCTGGGCCAGGTCAATGGCGGTGCCAAGGTGCTCATGAGCGGGCTGGACTATGAGCGCGCCGTGCTCACGGGCGGCCCGCTGGGCATCATGCAGGCGGTGATGGACAACGTGGTGCCCTATATCCACGACCGCAAGCAGTTTGGCCAGAGCATTGGCGAGTTCCAGCTCATCCAGGGCAAGGTGGCTGACATGTACACCGTGCTGCAGGCCGGGCGCTCCTTTGCCTACACCGTGGCCAAGAACCTGGACATGCTGGGCAGCGAGCACGTGCGCCAGGTGCGCAAGGACTGCGCCAGCGTGATTCTGTGGTGCGCCGAGAAGGCCACATGGATGGCTGGTGAGGGCATACAAATCTATGGTGGCAATGGGTATATCAATGACTATCCCCTGGGCCGACTGTGGCGAGATGCGAAACTCTACGAGATTGGCGCTGGCACCAGCGAGATCCGTCGCATGCTGATTGGCCGCGAGTTGTTCGCGGAAACCTGCTGACGGTTCTGGCATGGGCTGCGCCATTTCCCACACAAGAAAGGAAACACCACATGACAACCACATCCATTGAACAGCTCTTTGTCCATAACAAGGAGTGGTCGGAACAGATGGAGCGTGATCGCCCCGGGTTCTTTACAGGTTTGATGGCGCAGCAAAAGCCCAAATACATGTGGATTGGCTGCTCGGACAGCCGCGTCCCTGCCAACCAGATCACGGGCCTGGAGCCAGGTGAAGTGTTCGTGCACCGCAACGTGGCCAATGTGGTCGTGCCCAGTGACCTGAACTGCCTGACCACCATCCAGTACGCGGTGGACCACCTGAAGGTGGAGCACCTGATGGTCGTGGGCCACTACGGCTGCGGCGGTGTGCTGGCTGCGCTGGAAGGCGTGCGTCTGGGTCTGGCCGACAACTGGACCCGCCACGTGCGCGATATCCGCGACAAGCACTATGAGCTGCTCAAGGCCACCCCTGTGCAGCACCGCCACGACGTGCTGTGCGAACTTAACGCCATCGAGCAGGTGGTGAATGTGGCGCAGAGCACCGTGATGCAGGATGCCTGGGCCCGTGGCCAGAAGGTGTCGCTGCACGGCTGGTGCTACAGCCTCAAGAACGGTCTGATTACCAACCTTGAAATGACCGTGCCCGGAGTGGGCGGCCTGCACGAGGTGTATCTGGCAGCCGTGGAAAAAGTCGCTCAACGTAAGCGCGACTGACAAACTGCCTGGGAGGAGCGAGAATTTTTGCCATGTTTCCGCAACGACTCGATGCTCCTCAGGCTTATGCCATTGCCCTTGCGATGATGGAGGGCGTAAACCGCCACTACCAGCGGTTTCGCGCCACCTCGCAGGCGGCGAAAACGCGTTTTGAGCAGGCCGACTGGATCGGCCAGCAACGTGCCCAGAGTGAGCGCATTGCTTTCTATGACCAGCGTGTGCACGAATGCGTGCAGCAGCTGAACACCGAATTCAACGCAGGCAGCCTACCCATGGTCGTGTGGCAGCAGGTCAAGCTGCACTACATTGGCCTGATGGTGGGGCATCTGCAGCCGGAGCTGGCGGAGACGTTCTTTAACTCCGTCACCACCAAAATCCTGCACCGCACGCACTTTCAGAACGACTTTATCTTTGTGCGGCCAGCCGTCAGCACAGAATATCTGGAAGCGCCGGGAGAGCCTGCCTTCCGCGCGTTTTACCCCAGCAACCTCGATGCCCTGGTGCCTACGCTGCACAGCGTGATCGGGCACTTTCAGCTCCAGGCACGGTTTGAGAGTCTGAGCCGTGACATCACCCTGCTGGCTGCCCGCATCCGCCAGCGCCTGCAGGGGCTGAGCCTGCGTGCCAATTTTCAGATTCAGGTGCTCAGCAGCCTGTTCTTTCGCAACAAGGGTGCCTATGTGGTGGGCAAGATCATCACGGGTTATACCGAAATTGCGCTGGCCATTCCCATCCTGCATGCCAGCAACGGCCGCGGGCTGGTGCTGCATGCCGTGCTGCTGGACGAAGAAGATCTGCACGGCCTGTTCAGCTTTGCACGCGCCTATTTTCTGGTGGACATGGCCGTTCCTAGCGCCTATGTGCAGTTTCTGCACGGTCTGATGCCACGCAAGCCGCGCAGCGAAATCTATAGCGCTCTGGGGCTGGCCAAGCAGGGCAAGACCCTGTTCTACCGCGACCTGCTGCACCATCTGCGGCACAGCACGGACAAGTTCCGCATTGCTCCCGGCATTCAGGGGCTGGTGATGCTGGTGTTTGACCTGCCGAGCTTCCCTTACGTGTTCAAGCTCATCAAGGACAAATTCCCCGCGCCCAAGGAAATCACGCGCGAAGAGGTGCAGGCCAAGTACCGCCTGGTCAAGCAGCACGACCGCGTAGGCCGCATGGCGGACACCATGGAATACAGCATGGTGGCGCTGCCCATGGACCGCTTTTCGCCCGAGCTGCTGCAGGCCCTGCAGGCCCAGGCGGCCCAGCACATTGACATCAGCGACCGCGATGGCGATGGGCAGCTGGAAGTCATCATCGACCACCTCTACATCGAGCGCCGCCTGCTGCCGCTGAACATGTTTCTCAAGGAGTGCATGGATGCCGGGCTGGACCAGCCCGGCCCGCGTGCTGCCCTGGAGCGTGCCGTGCTGGAGTATGGCAATGCCATCAAGGACCTGGTGGCAGCGAACATCTTTCCCGGCGACATGCTGTGGAAGAACTTTGGCGTCACACGCGGCGGCAAGGTGGTGTTCTACGACTATGACGAGATTGAATACCTGACGGCGTGCAACTTCCGCGTCGTACCCGCCCCGCGCAATGAAGAAGAGGAAATGCGCAGCGAGATCTGGTGGCGTGTAGGCCCCGGCGACGTGTTCCCGGAGACCTTTGCCTCCTTCCTGCTGGCCCACCCGGCGGTGCGCGATGTGTTCATGCGCTACCACGCCGATCTGCTTACCCCCGAATTCTGGAAGGCCCACCAGGCGCGCATTGCGCAGGGCCATCTGCACGATGTGTTCCCTTATGACCGCAGCCGACGCCTGCTGCCGGATGTGGTGCATTAGGGCGATGTTTTTTGACAGTTCAGTACAACGATTCACACCACAAGGAGACCTGTATGTCACAACACCAAGATCCCATCGTCATCGTCAGCGCCGCACGCACGCCCATGGGTGCGTTCATGGGCGACTTTGCCGATCTGGCAGCGCACGACCTCGGTGGCGCAGCGATCAAGGCCGCCGTCGAGCGCGCAGGCATTGCGCCGGAACAAGTCGATGAAGTGCTGTTTGGCAACTGCCTGATGGCGGGGCAAGGCCAGGCACCAGCACGCCAGGCGGGTTTCAAGGGCGGTCTGCCGCAGAGCACGGGGGCCGTGACCTTGTCCAAGATGTGTGGCGCGGGCATGGAAGCCACCATCCTCGCCCACGACCAGCTGATTGCTGGCAGCCGTGACGTGATGATCGCCGGTGGCATGGAGAGCATGACCAATGCCCCCTATCTGCTGAAAAAAGGCCGTGCTGGCTATCGCATGGGGCATGACAAGGTCTATGACCACATGATGCTCGACGGCCTGGAAGACGCCTACGAAGCAGGCCGTTCCATGGGTACTTTTGGCGAAGACTGCGCTGCCAAATACCAGTTCACGCGCGAGCAGCAGGATGCGTTTGCCATTGCCAGCGTGCAGCGCGCACAGGCTGCCGCGCAAAGCGGTGCGTTTGATGCCGAAATCACGCCCGTCACGGTCAAAACGCGCAAGGGCGAAATCACCATCAGCGTGGACGAAGGCCCTGCCAAAGCCAAGCTGGACAAGATCAGCAGCCTCAAGCCCGCGTTCAAGAAGGATGGAACGATCACGGCAGCGTCGAGCTCCAGCATCAACGATGGCGCGGCTGCCATGGTGCTGATGCGCCAGTCCACCGCGCAGCAGCTGGGCTGCAAGCCGCTGGCCAGGATCGTGGCCCACGCTACGCATGCGCAAGCGCCCGAGTGGTTCACCACCGCCCCCGTAGGCGCGACACAAAAAGCCCTGAAAAAAGCGGGCTGGAGTGTGGAAGACGTAGACCTGTGGGAAGTGAACGAAGCCTTTGCCGTTGTGCCCATGGCGCTGATGGCCGAGCTGAACGTACCGCACGACAAGGTCAACGTGCACGGCGGCGCCTGCGCACTGGGCCACCCTATTGGTGCCAGCGGTGCACGCATCATCGTCACCTTGATTCATGCGCTGCAGCGCCATGGCAAAAAGAAGGGCGTGGCCACGCTGTGCATCGGCGGCGGTGAAGGCACAGCCATGGCGATTGAGTTGCTATAAAGAGTGAAGCTGCCAGCGCAGATGCAGCAAGCGCTGGCAGCCAATTTGTTGCATAGGAGGAAGTGATGGCAACGGTACTGGTGATTGGCGCATCGCGCGGCATAGGTCGCGGTCTGGTGCAGGCCTGCGTGGAGCGTGGCGACCGTGTCATTGCGACCGTGCGCAAGGCAGCAGATGTGCAGGCACTGCGCGACGCAGGTGCAGAGGTACTGGTCGTTGATGTGGCGCAGCCCGCCAGCGTCAGCGGCCTGGCCTGGCAGCTTGATGGTGAGGAAATCGATCAGGCCTGGTATGTGGCCGGTGCCTGGGATGGCAGCAGCGCCCACACGCCACCTACGCAGCCCGACTTTGACCGCGTCATGCACACCAATGTGCTGGGTGCCATGCAGGTGCTGCCCCAGGTCATGCCCTGTGTGGAGGCCGTCGGCGGCGTGATGGTCTGCATCAGCTCCATGATGTCGCGCCTGTCACAGGCTGAAAGCCGTGCGTGGCTGTACCGCACCAGCAAGGCCGCGCTCAACATGGTGGTGGCCTGCGCGCAAGAACAGTGGCAGGGCGCGCATGTGATTGCCATGGACCCCGGCTGGGTGCAGACCGACATGGGCGGTGAGGGTGCAAGCATCAGCGTAGAAGAATGCGTGCAGGGCATGCTCGCCACCGTGGCGCAGCTGGACGATGCCGACAAAGGCAGCTTTGTGCGCTACGACGGCCACCGCTGGGAAGATTGGTGAAAAAACCATAGCTGCTTGCGTTTGAAAAATAAGGATTTCCGATAGGTTTATTGCTGAAAACAAGCAATATCAAGCGCTGGCAGCTCTCTTTTTTAAGAAAAACAGCAAGGAGACAAGATGCTGCTGAACGAAGACCAACAGATGATCCGCGACGCCGTACGCAGCTTTGTGCAGGCGCAGATCACCCCGCACGCCGCACGCTGGGACAAGGAACACCACTTCCCCAAAGACGTGCACCAGGGGCTGGCCGCGCTGGGCTGCTACGGCATCTGCGTGCCTGAGCAGTATGGCGGCGCAGGGCTGGACTATCTGAGCCTGGCCGTGGTGCTCGAAGAAATTGCCGCAGGCGATGGCGGCACCAGCACGGTGATCAGCGTGACCAACTGCCCGGTCAACGCCATCCTCATGCGTTACGGCAGCGAGGCGCAGAAGCAGCAGTGGCTCACGCCGCTGGCCAGGGGCGAGATGCTGGGCGCGTTCTGCCTGACAGAGCCGCATGTGGGCTCGGACGCCTCCGCGCTGCGCACCACTGCTGTCCGGGAGGGCAATGACTACGTCATCCACGGCGTGAAGCAGTTCATTACCAGTGGCAAGAATGGGGATGTGGCCATTGTGATTGCGGTGACGGACAAGGCCGCAGGTAAGAAGGGCATGAGCGCGTTTCTGGTGCCCACCTCCAGCCCCGGCTACATCGTGGCACGGCTCGAAGACAAGCTGGGCCAGCACAGCAGCGATACGGCACAGATCAACTTTGATCACTGCCGCATTCCCGCTGAAAACCTCATCGGCGCGGAAGGTGAGGGCTACAAGATTGCCCTGTCTGCGCTGGAAGGGGGGCGCATTGGCATTGCCGCACAAAGCGTGGGGATGGCCCGTGCGGCCTTTGAATGCGCGCTGCAATACAGCAAGGAGCGCGAGAGCTTTGGCCAGCCCATCTTCCACCACCAGGCCGTGGGCTTTCGCCTGGCCGATTGCGCCACGCAGATCGAGGCGGCACGCCAGCTGATCTGGCATGCAGCCAGCCTGCGTGATGCCGGGTTGCCGTGCCTGAAAGAAGCGGCCATGGCCAAGCTGTTTGCCAGCGAAATGGCTGAGCGCGTATGCAGTGCCGCCATCCAGACACTGGGTGGCTATGGTGTGGTGAGCGACTTTCCCGTAGAGCGCATCTACCGCGATGTGCGCGTGTGCCAGATCTATGAAGGCACGAGTGATGTGCAGAAGATCCTGATTCAGCGCGCGCTGGCCTAGGGCGTGTTCACGTAAACATTGGGTTCGCGCAGCCACGACAAGGCCGTCAATGCGCGGCGCACGGCGCAGCGCGGGTGCGCACCCGCGTCAGGCGGGCAACACTGCAGGGGCGGCCTTGTCGTGGCTGCCCCTGATATTGAAATCACCAATGGGGTTGAAGGCTTGGGGCGGTCTGCGTTGTTACGGTGGCTGGCAAGGCGCTCGGCATTGCTGCGCCACCGCGCCTAGCAGCCCATCCCCAAGCCTTCAACGCGAATTCCCAAGCTTTATGTGAACACGCCCTAGTGTCCTGTCCCGCTGATACGTGAGCAAAGTCGATGCAGCTTTTCGAGGATCGAATCTGCGGTGGCGGTCCACTTGAACGGCTGGCAGTTCGCGTTGTGGGCGGCGACGAAGTGATCGATGCGCTGGACGAGTTGCTTGACGCTGGTGAAGGATCCGCGGCGAATGGCCTTGTCGGTGATCAGCGCGAAGAATCGCTCGACCTGGTTTAGCCACGAGCTGTAGGTTGGGATGAAGTGCATGTGCCAGCGCGGCTTGGTGGCCAGCCAGGCCTTGACCTTGGGGTGGCTGTGGGTGGCGTAGTTGTCGCAGATGCAGTGAACGTCCAGCTCGAGCGGCACGGCCTTGTCGATCTCGCGCAGGAAGGACAGGAACTCCTGATGCCGATGTCGAGGCTTGCAGGCGGCAAGCACCGCGCCGTTGAGCACGTTCAGCGCTGCGAACAGCGTTGTAGTGCCGTGGCGCTTGTAGTCGTGCGTAACGCCCTCGACGTAGCCCAATCCCATGGGCAGCATCGGCTGCGTGCGCTCCAGGGCCTGGCACTGGCTCTTTTCGTCCACGCAGATCACCAGCGCGTTGTCCGGCGGGCTCAGGTACAGGCCGACCACGTCGCGCAGCTTCTCAATGAAGAAGGGGTCGTTGGACAGCTTGAAGCCTTCAGTGCGGTGCGGCTGCAGCCCAAAGAGCTGGAAGTAACGCGCGACGCTGGTCTTGGAGATGCCTGTCTCAGCGGCCACCGAGCGCACACTCCAGTGCGTCGAGCCGTCGGCCGGCTTGGTGTGCAGAGTCGTATTGATCAGCTTCGCCACGCGCTCGTCGTCGATCGTGCGCGGCTTGCCGGGGCGCACGTCGTCGTACAGACCAGGAATGCGCCGCTCAATGAACCGAGCGCGCCACTTGCCGACCGTGGCCTTGGTGAGCTTCAAGCGCTCGGCAATGGCGCTGTTGAGTTCGCCATCGGCGCTGCTCAGAACGATGCGCGCCCGATTGCTCAGCGCAGCAGGCAGCGAGCGGCTCCGAGCAAAAGACTGCAGCTGCGCGCGCTCCTCGTCCGACAGCAGCAATTCAACCTTCGGTCTGCCCGTTCTCATCGCGGTATCTCCGTTCCCAAGATGCCGCAATGGCATGCACGATTAATGCCAGAAACTAACGGGACAGGACACTAGGTATCGATAACGACGCTGTGCTTGCTGCGCACGGCGTGCGCTGGCAGCTTCAGCCCCAGATCCGCCAGACGCTGTTTGACAAACAAGGCAGGCACGGCAAATACGTGGGCCAGTTCCTCCAGATCACGCGCACGCATGTCCTCGAGGGCGTAGCGCAGTGCGGGCTCAGGCATGAGCAGGCGCAGCGCGAAATCATTGGCTTCTACGGCGTGGCGCTGGTCAAAATCCAGCCGGAAGTCTTCGCTCACAGGAATGTGCTGGCTCATACCAGGGCGCAGGTGGTGCAGAGCGACATGGCCCAGCGCATGGGCCACGGCATAGCGTAGCAGTGCAGGGGGCAGCTGGCGGTTCAGCGTGATGGTGGCGCGGTTGTCCGGGGTGATGGTCAGCTGTGCGTTGGTCGCCAGCGTATCCTGTAGCTGCAGCCCTACGCCCATCTGTTTCACGATATGGGCGACGTTGACGGGAACCGTCTGGTCCCAGTGCAGTTTCAGAATGCCTTCAGCCAGCAATGCCATGGCCGCATTATCACAGGCGGCAAAGTACCTCAGCAAAACGGGATTTGGGCTTCCCCCTGAGTCAGAATAGTTGTCACCTCGATAGAAATCGAATGAACAGGGGCGAAGACAGTAGAGGAAACAAGTGGCTCGATACGGACAAGCCTTCAAAGATAGCGTGGTGGCGAAGTTGCTACCGCCGCAAAGCGCCTGTTTGCAGCAGGTCTGGCTGCAAACAGGGGTGAGTGAATCCACGTTGGAGCGTTGGCTCAGTGATGCCTTGGCCAAGCCCGCGCAAGTGACGCAATGGACACCAGCAGCCCGCTTTAATGCGCTGCTGACCACGGCTGCCATGGATGAGCACAGCAAAAACGAATGGTGTCGCAGCCATGGGATTTATCCGCAGGAGCTGGGGCAGTGGCGGCTCAGTGCAGAGCAAGGCTTAGGCGCTCAGGCATCTGATAGCAGTGCCAGCACACGCAAGCAAGATCGCAAACGCATACAGGCGCTGGAGCGTGAATTGCCGCGTAAGGAAAAGGCCTTGGCAGAGACGGCAGCGCTGCTGGTGCTATCAAAAAAACTCGAGGCGATGATGCGAGAGGACGGGGAAGAATGATTCCCTTGGATCACCGCCAGAAACTGGTCCGGGACATTGATCAGGCACACCGTGAGGGTGCCAGGTTGCGAGCTGCATGTGAAGTCGCAGGAATTGATGTGCGCACTTTGCAGCGTTGGCGCAGCAACGCTGCTGGCAGCTGTATTGGTGCCGATAGACGCCCAGATGCGGTACGCATTGACGCAGGCCGAACGCCAGGAGATCTTGCGTGTGGCCAATGAGCCTAGATTTGCAGACATGCCACCAGCTCGTATCGTGCCCATGCTGGCTGATGAAGGGCGCTATATTGCCAGCGAGTCAAGCTTTGCCCGGGTGCTGCGTGCGCATGGACAAAACCGCCACCGTGGGCGGATGACAACGCCTTTGTGGAGTCGCTGTTTAAAACAGCCAAGTACCGCCCAGAGTTCCCAGTCCAAGGAATGCAATCACTGGCACACGCCAGGCAATGGGCCGCTGAGTTTGCACACTGGTACAACCATGTACACCGCCACAGCGGCATCCAGTATGTGACCCCGTATCAGCGCCATACCGGTCAGGACATCGAGATCCTGCGCAAACGCAGACAAGTTTATGAACAGGCCAGGCAGACGAGGGCTGCCCGCTGGAGCCGCCATACCCGCAATTGGCATCACATTGACCATGTGGCTTTGAACCCAGAAAGGATCAGCGTCACCGATCAAAAAATACCCTTCGCTGCATAAATGAGGCGACAACTAAACTATCTTGACATGCTTCGGCTTGTCCAGAGAATGCATCAATAGCGCTTTTGGACAAGGAGGTTCGGATGGTAATTCGCAGCAGTGAGATCACCCCCCAGTCGGTGTATGAAGGGCGCAGGCAGTGGCTCAAATGGGTGGTCAGTGGCGTTGCCGGGGCCAGCATGGCGGCATGGGCCCAGCGTGATGCGCTGGCCAGTGCCGCATCTTCGGAATGGATGCCTTTGTCGTCTACCCCTTCCAAGCTGGCAGGTGCATGGACCGATGAAAAGCCAACGCCCCAGAAAGATGCCACCAGCTACAACAACTTCTACGAATTTGGGGTCGGCAAGGACGATCCAGCACGCTATGCGCATGCCATGTCTGTGGACCCATGGACGGTAGAGATTGAAGGCCTGGTGCACAAGCCTGGCAAATGGGCGCTGGAAGATCTGCTCAAGCTCAGCCCCATGGAAGAGCGCGTCTATCGGCTGCGCTGTGTGGAAGGCTGGAGCATGGTGATCCCGTGGATTGGCTACTCCCTGTCTGAGCTGATTCGCCGGGTGGAGCCCATGGGCAGCGCCAAATATGTGGAGTTTGTTTCGCAGGCGGACCCGCAGACCATGCGCGGCCTGCGCAGCCGTGTGCTGGATTGGCCCTACACCGAAGGGCTGCGGCTCGATGAAGCCATGAACCCGCTCAC
The DNA here is from genome assembly GCF_002056725.1 of Comamonas kerstersii. Lineage (NCBI taxonomy): Bacteria > Pseudomonadati > Pseudomonadota > Betaproteobacteria > Burkholderiales > Comamonadaceae > Comamonas > Comamonas kerstersii. Next base: position 1,651,426 of record NZ_CP020121.1, read on the forward strand.
CCTGCTGGCCTTTGGCATGTATGGCCATGTACTGCCCAAGCAAAACGGTGCACCTGTGCGGCTGGTGGTGCCATGGAAGTATGGTTTCAAGAGCGCCAAGAGCATTGTCAAGATCCGTTTTCTGGAAGAAATGCCTGCTACGGCATGGAACAAGGCGGCCCAGCACGAATACGGCTTTTATTCCAATGTGAATCCGGATGTGCCGCATCCGCGCTGGAGCCAGGCAACGGAGCGCCGCATCGGTGATGGCGGTCTGTTTGCGCCCAAGCGCAAGACGCTGCTGTTCAACGGCTACGCCGATCAGGTGGGGCAGCTCTACCAGGGCATGGACTTGAAGCGTAATTTCTGATGGCAGTGCAAGTCATCAATACCTGGCTGCTGAGTCGCTGGGCCAAGCCCGTGGTCTGGCTGCTGGCGCTGGCACCTGTGATCTGGCTGGTTGTGGCCACGGTCACGGACAATCTCGGCGCTAATCCGGCAGAGGCGCTGATTCGTTCTACGGGCGATTGGGCGCTGCGCGGCCTGTGCATTGCGCTGGCCGTCACACCGCTGCGCCAGCTCAGTGGCTGGAATGCGCTGGCGCGCTTTCGCCGTCTGCTGGGGCTGTTTGCGTTTTTCTATGTGCTGCTGCATGCCATCAGCTTTTTCGGGCTGGACATGGGCTGGAGTCTGGCAGCCACCTGGGACGATATTGCGCAGCGCCCCTTCATTCTGGTGGGTGTGCTGGCTGCGGTGATTCTACTGTCACTGGCGCTGACCTCACCACGCTGGGTGCTGCGAGCCATGGGCGGCAAGCGCTGGCAGCGCCTGCACCAGGGTGTACACCTGGCGGCATGGCTGGCATTGCTGCATTTTTACTGGATGCGCGATGCCAAGAACAATACCGCCGAGGTCTGGATCTACGCCGCCATCGTGCTGTTGCTGCAGGGCTGGCGTGTGTACCAGCGCCTAGCGCTCAGCCGCAGGCTCTGACTGCAAAGGCAGTGAGGGCGTCATGCTTTCCGGCAGCGTGGCGCGGTTTTGCGCAGCTGGTTCTGTGGGCAGATACAGAGGGCCACGCTGGCCGCAGGCGCTCAGTGCTGCCACACAGGCGGCAAGGGCAATGCAGCGGACTAGAATTTGTGAAGGATTCAACATGGGTGGATTGTAATGACCGACACTGAGTATTTAGACAGAGCCGAACAACTCCTGCTGGCCGTGGAGCGGGCATGTGACCGTCTCAACGATGAAACTGACGCAGATATTGATGCACAGCGTGCAGGCGGAATGGTGACCTTGGTGTTCCCCAATTGTTCCCAGATCGTGATCAATCTGCAAAAGCCGCTGCATGAGGTGTGGATGGCTGCCAGGGCTGGTGGTTTTCACTACAAGTTCGATGGCTGCACCTGGCAGGACACCAAGGGTAATGGCGAGTTTTTCGAGAACCTGAGCCGCTTTGCGAGCGAGCAGTCCCATCTGCCATTGACGTTCAGCGCCAAGCTGGATTGATCGACGACATTTGAGCAACTGCAATTGAAAAAGCCCGGTGTTGATACACCGGGCTTTTTGTTTAGTTGCGGAACAGATCCAGAATCCTGCTGCGCTCTTCAGGCAGCGGTGCTTCTGTAGGGACGTTGGGATCAAACTCACCGGCTCCCATGCCCAGGCTGGTCAGACCGGCTGCGCCTGCAAACTCATCGTAGAACCATTCGCCGTTCATGTTCACAACACCTGCTGGCACGGGGTAGGAGGCCACAGGCACATCCTTGAGGGCGTGCTGCATGAAGTTGATCCAGATCGGCAGACTCAAGCCACCACCCGTTTCGCGGGAGCCCAGGTTGCGGGGCGTATCGTAGCCAATCCAGGTCACTGCTGTCAGCGTGGGCTGAAAGCCCGCAAACCACGCATCCACCGCATCGTTGGTGGTGCCGGTCTTGCCGTACAGGTCTGGGCGCTTCAGTGTGCTTTGTGCACGGGCGGCGGTGCCTGATTTGGCCACGGTCTGCAGCATGCTGTTCATGAGGAAAGCATTGCGTGGATCGATGACGCGCTGGGCTTCAGACAAAGGCTGGGGCACATATTCCCAGAGCGTATGGCCCTTGGGGTCTGTGATCTTGGAAATCAGCCAGGGATCAATGCGGTAGCCACCATTGGCAAAGACCGAATACGCCACGGCCATCTGCATGGGCGTGACAGAGCCAGCGCCCAGTGCCATGGTCAGGTAGGGCGGGTGGCGTGCTGCATCAAAGCCAAAGCGTGCAACCCACTCCTGTGCGTACTTGGGTGTGACGTATTCCAGAATGCGAATCAGCGGAATGTTCTGTGACTTGGCCAAAGCCGTGCGTGCAGACATGGGGCCGTCGAACCTGTTGCTGTAGTTGCGAGGCTCCCAGGGCTGACCACCGGTGACGTTAGAGCCGTAGAACAGCGGGGCATCATTGAGGATGGTGGCTGGGCTCAAGCCTTTTTCCAGCGCAGCGGAATAGATAAATGGCTTGAAGGCTGAGCCTGGCTGGCGCCACGCCTGGGTGACGTGGTTGAACTTGTTTTTCTGGAAGTCAAAACCACCGACCAGTGCACGGATGGCACCATTGCGTGGGTCCAGCGCCACAAAGGCACCTTCCACTTCGGGCAGCTGCGAGGCCGCCCACTTGCCCTTGGAGGTCTCAATGATGCGGATGACCGCACCGGGGCGTATCTTGATGTTGGGGGCAGCCTTGGCGCTCAAGCCAGATTCCACAGGCTTGAGACCTTCGCCTGTAATCACCAGGGTTTCGCCGTCAGGGCGCTGCACCTTCATCGACTTGGGGCTGGCTTCCAGCACCACGGCAGCCAGCAGGTCCCCGTTGTCGGGGTGCTGTGCCAGTGTGTCGTCGATCACATCTTCCAGTAGCGCGGCGTCACTGGGCAGTGCGATGAATTTTTCCGGGCCACGATAACGCTGGCGGCGTTCGTAGTCCGTAATGCCTTTGCGCAGTGCCTGATAGGCAGTTTCCTGCTCACCCAGGTTGATAGTCGTGTAGACGTTCAGGCCGCGGGTATAGGCTTCATCACCGTACTGTGCGTAGACCAGTTGACGCGCCATCTCGGCGACGTAGTCGGCATGGCCGGTGGTGTTGCGGCTGGCAGTGCGCAGACGCAGGGGCTCTTCACGGGCTTCGCTTGCCTGCTCGGCAGTGATGAAACCGTTTTCCTCCATGCGGTCAATGATGTAGAGCTGGCGGATGCGGGCGCGTCTGGGGTTGCTGATGGGGTTGTAGGCTGATGGGGCTTTGGGCAGTCCTGCCAGCATGGCGGCTTCCGCAATGGTGATGTCCTTGAGCGGCTTGCCGAAATAGGCTTCGCTGGCAGCAGCAAAGCCGTAGGCGCGATGACCCAAAAAGATCTGGTTCATGTAGATCTCAAGAATCTTTTCCTTGCTCAACAGGTGCTCAAGCTTGAAGGTCAGCAGGATTTCGTAAATCTTGCGGGTGTAGGTCTTCTCAGACGACAGATAGACGTTGCGGGCGACCTGCATGGTGATGGTGGAGGCACCCTGGCTCTTGACCTTGCCCAGATTGGCCAGGGCGGCACGCATCATGCCGATGTAGTCCACGCCTCCGTGCTCGAAGAAGCGTGTGTCTTCAATCGCCAGCACGGCATCCACCATGACCTTTGGAATGTCCTGGATAGGGGTCAGTGTGCGGCGCTCTTCACCAAACTCGCCCAGCAAGGCACCTTCTGCGGAGTACACGCGCAAAGGCAGCTTGGGACGGTAGTCAGCAAGCTCGGAGACATCGGGAAGATTGGGATATGCCATTGCCAGCGCAATGGCAGCCACCATGGCTGCAGCTACAGCACCGGCGGCGCACAAACCGAACAGCCACAGCAACGCTCGCAATAGCCAATGTTTGCGTGGAGGTGTTTTTTTCTTGGAGGGGGTTTGCGAGTTGCTGGATTCGGGAGAGATAGGCATGACGCTCCACTCAAAAGAGAGACGTCATTATAGAAAACAGCCATTGGCCGCGATGGGGCAGGGGCAGAGCTTGTTGCAAGCTTTACGTTATTCACACGGATGGGTGCAGAAAGCAACCGTATAGCGCACAAGCGTGTATTTTTGACAACGATTAATTGATGGAATGCTGATCTGAGTGCGTGGTCGTCTCCATTCCTTGCTGATAGCATCGCCCCGCGATTGTGTGAATATTCATATCAAAGTGAAACAAGAAGGGAGGGGCCTGTGATCTCAATGGGATCCCTTTTTAAGAGGAAGAGTGCACCACTGATCGGTCTCGATATCAGTTCTTCAGCCATCAAGCTGGTAGAGCTGGATCAGGATAGGCAAGGCAACTGGGTCCTGGAGCGATTCGCATCCGAGCCGTTGGCCGCAGAGAGTGTCGTCGATGGCAATATCGAGAAATTTGACGATGTCTCAGAAGCGCTCAAACGTTTGCTGAAGAAAAGCGGTACGCGTACCAAGCATGTGGCCTTGGCGCTGCCGCATTCTTCTGTGATTACCAAAAAAATCATTCTTCCGGGGAATCTCAGCGAGCAGGAGCTGGAAGTTCAGGTCGAGGCTGAAGCCAGTCAATATATTCCCTTTCCGCTGGAAGAGGTGAGTCTGGACTTTTGCGTCGTTGGCCCTAACGAGAAAAGCCCCAGCGATGTCGATGTGCTGCTTGCCGCCACGCGGAAGGAGAAAGTCGAGGAGCGCAACAACCTGGCTGTGATTGCGGGACTGTCTCCCGTGGTGATGGATGTGGAGTCCTATGCATCCAGACTGGCAGCAGGGCTGGCCATGCACACATTGCCAGATGCAGGCGTCGATGCCTTGATTGCCTTGGTCAAGGTAGGTGGCCGTGGCTTTAGTCTGCAGGTCGTGCGCAACGATGACATTCTGTATGACAGTGAACAGGGCACTGGCGGCGCTCAACTCACACAGAGGATTGCGCGCCAATATGGCATGAGCGTGGAAGAGGCAGAACTGAAAAAGCGTACCGGTGATTTGCCCGCGGATTATCAGGAGACCGTGCTGCAGCCCTTCGTCGCCAGTCTGGCCAATGACATCGCCCGTGCATTGCAGTTTTTCTACACCAGTACGCCCTATCACAGCGTCCAGCAAATTTGCATGTTTGGTGGCGCGGCCATGGTCGAGGGGCTGACCGAAGCCGTGCGGCAGCAGACCCAGGTCGAGGTCAGTGTGCTCAATCCTTTTGAGCACATGGCACTGGCTCCTACGGTGCATCAAAGTCGACTCAAAAAAGAAGCAGCCATGTACCTGACAGCATGCGGGCTGGCCATGCGGAGGTTCTTGAAATGATTTTGATTAATCTGCTTCCGCATCGTGAAGTTGCACGCAAGCGCCGCAAGGAGGCATTTCAGGTCACCATGTTTCTTTCTGCGCTGGTGGGGGTACTGCTGGCGGCCTTGGTGTACTGGTTCATGCAAATGCGCATAGAGACTCAGCAGGAAAGAAACGCTTTTCTGCGCTCTGAAATAGAAGTGCTCAATAAGCAGATCAAGGAAATTGCCGGTCTGGAAGGTGAAATTAAAGCTTTGCGCGAACGCCAGAAAGCGGTGGAAGCCTTGCAGGCGAACAGAAACCTGCCTGTTCATTTGCTCAATGAGCTGGTCAGGCTGCTTCCTGAGGGCGTCTATATTTCTTCCATCAAGCAAAATGGCTTGCAGGTAGAAATCAAAGGCGTTGCGCAGTCCAATGAACGCGTGTCTGAGGTCTTGAGAAACTTCTCGACCAAAACGTCATGGTTTCAAAAACCGGATCTCAAGGAAATTGTTGCAAGTACAGTTGATCTTTCGTCCAAGGACAAGCGAAAAGTCGTCAACTTCATTATGCAATTTACCTTGGTTTTGCCTGAAAGTGCCTCAGAGGCTGAGGGGAATGAAAAGGCGAAGTTATGAGAAAAACAAAAAAATACGCCCTGCAGGATCTGACTACCTATGCACAGAATGTGCAGGAACAGTTTAAAGATCTGGATCCTAAGGATCCTTCCTTGTGGCCTGTTTTGCCGAGAATCTTTTTGTGTGCAGCTATCGCACTCATGGTGCTCGGTGGCGCGTGGTATTTTTTATTGAGCAGCATGGAGGAAGATCTGAATGCAGAGCGCGAAACTGAAACCAGCCTGCGTTCAGAGTATGAAACCAAATTGCTCAAAGCCGTCAGTCTGGATGCCTTGAAAAAGCAGCGAGAGCAGGTTCAGCAATATGTACAGCAGCTGGAAAAGCAGCTGCCCAGCAAATCTGAAATGGCTGCACTGCTGTCAGATATCAATCAAGCCGGTTTAGGGCGCAGTCTGCAATTTGAGCTTTTCAAGCCTGGTGCAGAATCTGTGAAGGACTATTACGCGGAGCTGCCAATTACGGTGAAAATTTCCGGTGCATTCCATGATATTGGTATGTTTGCTTCAGACATTGCACATTTGCCACGCATTGTGAATTTGAGCAATATGTCGATTGGGCCGAAAGGCAATGAAGGTGTGCTGGCACTGGATGCAACGGTACATACCTATCGCTACCTGGATGCAGAAGAAGTGAATGCCAACCGGAAGGGGAAGTCTAAATGATGCGCGGAAAAACGATTTTCTTGGCATTGTTGGCATCTTCCATGCTGGCGGGCTGTTTCGGATCTGAGCATGAAGATTTGCATGAGTGGATTGGGGTACAGAAATCCATGGCAAAGCCCAGAGTACAGCCTCTGAAAGAGCCATCCGTTTTTCTGCCACAGGCTTATGAAGCTTCCACGGAAATGGATCCCTTCAATATGCTGAAGCTGACGCAGGTATTGCGCAGGGAAACAGAGAAAAATACGGCAAATACAGCATTGCTGACGGCTGAACAAAATCGCCGCAAGGAAGAACTGGAAAGCTATCCGCTGGACAGTGTCACCATGGTTGGCAGCCTGAAAAAAGGCAATCAGCGCATTGCTTTGCTGAGGGTCAACCAGTTGATTTATCAAGTGGGTGTAGGTAATTATCTGGGCCAGAACTATGGCCGCATTGTTCAAATTGAAGAGAACAGTATCAAGCTGAGGGAAGTTGTTCAGGATGCCGCCGGAGATTGGGTGGAACGAATGGCAACGCTTGATCTGCAAGAGGGGGGCAATTGATGCTAGAGAAGAAAATCTTGATACCTGTTCGCTGGGCGCTGGCTCCGATGCTGGTGTGTACGGGCGCTGCAGCATGGGCTGCCAGCGTGCAGGCTGTGTCTGGCTCGCAGCAAGGCGGTGGAGAGGTGGTTCGTATTGAACTGTCGGAACCGCTGAAAGATGCCGTGACAGGTTTTGCCATTCAGTCACCTGCACGCATTGCATTGGATTTACCCGGTGCCACGAACGCCATGGGGCAGTCTCTGGTGGATTTGCAGCAGGGCAACCTGGATACGGTGAATGTGGTTGAGGGCACAGGACGCACGCGCGTGGTGCTGAATCTGAAAGCCCCCACGACTTACCGGACGCAGGTAGATGGCAATGGCATTCTGGTGTTTCTGGATCCAGTCAAACGTACGGCGTCGACGATTGCGCCGGTGCAATCGACCATGCGTCAGCATCTGGCCAGCAAAGAGGTGGATGCAAGCACGCCTGGGGCTTTGAAAAACATTGATTTCCGTCGTGGAAGCGATGGTGCAGGGCGCCTGGTGGTTGATCTGGGATCGGCCATGGTGAATGCCGATGTGCGCAAGGAAGGCAAGGGCCTGACGATTGATCTGCTCAATTCCAGCTTGCCTGCTGAGCTGCGCAGACGCCTCGATGTGGTTGACTTTGCCACACCGGTGCAGATGATTACGGCCAGCCAGAATGGTGATCGTGTGCGTCTGCAGGTCGAAGCCACAGGCGACTGGGTGCACAGTGCCTATCAGAGTGATGAGCAGTTTGTGCTGGAAGTCCGTCCCAAGAAGGTTGATCCGAACAAGCTGAGCCAAGGGCCAGGCTTCACCGGTGAGCGCCTGTCGCTGAATTTTCAGAATATCGATGTGCGCGCCTTGCTGCAGGTGATTGCTGACTTTACGAATTTCAACATCGTGACGTCGGACACTGTGGGTGGCTCTCTGACTTTGCGTCTGAAGGACGTGCCCTGGGATCAGGCGCTGAACATCATCATGGAGGCCAAGGGCCTGGGCATGAAGAAAAACGGCAATGTGCTGTGGATTGCCCCCAAAGATGAGATTGATGAGCGCGCCAAGCGTGACTTTGAAGCAGCACGTGCCATTGAGCAGCTGGAACCTCTGCGTACACAGGGCTTTCAGATCAACTATGCCAAGGCAGAAGACATCAAGAACCAGATTGCAGACAACAGTGGCAACAGCGAGGCCAGCACGCGTTTCCTGTCACCCCGTGGCTCTGCCATAGCAGAAGCGCGCACCAATCAGCTGTTTGTGACCGATATTCCCAGCAAGCTGGAAGAAATTGCCCAGCTGATCAAGAAGCTGGATATCCCTGTACGCCAGGTCCTGATTGAAGCGCGCATTGTGGACGCGCGTGACAGCTTTGGCCGTTCGCTGGGCGTCAAGTTCGGCGGGGGCTACAACCGTGCAGGCCGTGGCAGCATTGGCAGCCAGTATTCCAGTTACGGTACCAAGAGTGATGCACCGTTTGTGAATCTGCCTGCAGGCCTGTCTACAGGTGGTGACCCAGCATCGCTGGCGCTGAGTGTTTTTAATTCTTCCATGACGCGCTTTTTGTCGCTGGAGCTCTCTGCCATGGAGGCCGAAGGCGCAGGCCGTGTGATTTCCAGCCCTCGGCTGCTGACCGCCGACCAGAAGGAGGCCGAAATTGCACAGGGTACGGAAGTGCCGTATTCGGAAACCGCTCCCAATGGCGCCAGCACGACTTCTTTCAAGAAGGCCGAGCTGCGTCTGCAGGTCAAGCCCCAGATCACACCTGAAGGCAACATTATTTTGACGCTCAAGGTGAACAAGGATGCCGTAGGCGGGTGGACCAATACCGGCGTGCCCATGATTGACACCAAACGTGTGGAAACCGAAGTGCTGGTGGAAAACGGTGGCACCGTGGTGATTGGCGGTATTTTTGAAATGGAAGAGTCCAACCAGGTCAACAAGGTGCCGGGACTGGGGGATATTCCCGTTGTCGGCAATCTGTTCAAGAGCCGTACGCGTGAGACCTCCAAACGCGAAATGCTGGTTTTCATCACGCCACGCATGGTGGCGGATGCAGTCGTCAGCAATTAATCCGTATTTGTCGGTGACAATCAAAGACCGCCTTCTGGCGGTCTTTGTGCATCTGAATCAGGAAGTTGCTGTGCATTTTTCTCTTATCGGCCTGCCAGGCTCCGGAAAGTCCACGATTGGCCGACAGCTGGCCAAGGCTTGGAAGCTGCGTTTTGTGGATGTGGACCATGCGATTGAGCAGCGCATTGGCTGCAGCATTCGTGAGTTTTTTGCAGCGCATGGTGAGGCAGCATTTCGTGATATCGAGACACAGGTGCTGGCAGAACTGCTGCAGCTGTCGGAGCGCTGCGTGCTGTCGACGGGTGGCGGTGCTGTCTTGCGTCCAGAAAATCGCCAGGCATTGAAGGCGCACAGCACAGTGTTTTACCTGCAAGCTTTGCCGGAAGATATTGCACGGCGGTTGCGCAATGACACGACACGTCCCTTGATGCAGGGTGAAGACCCGCTCAAGCGCCTGAAAGAGCTGCAGCAGGTGCGTGGACCGCTGTATCTGGAGACAGCGCATTACGTGGTGGATGCTGTCCGGCAGAGCCCTACCCAGCTCAGCCGCAAAATCTGCATGCAGGCCGAGCTGGCCGGCCTGTTGCCCAGCACAGGATGTTGCGAAGCACTGGGCGATTAAAGTTATAAAAAAACTGCCAGCATTTGCTGTGCAACGTGATGGATTTTCTTCAGCAAGGCCGCATACGGCCTTGTTGGTTTAACGAGAGCATGCCGTGACCACACATTCGAGCCAGACCGTTCAGATTGATTTAGGCGACCGTTCCTACCCCATCGTGATTGCAGCGGATGTGCTGCAGCAGGCTGCTACGTTTGCTGGCTGTCCCAGTGCTGCGCAGGCCGTGATCGTGACCAATGTGACGGTGCAGCCTTTATATGCGGCCCAGCTTCAGGCCGCACTGGCAGCCAAATATGCCCACGTACATACCGTAGTACTGCCTGATGGGGAGGCGTACAAGGACTGGCAGACGCTGAACCAGATTTTTGATGCATTGCTGGGCCATGGCTGCGACCGCAAGACCGTGCTGTTTGCACTGGGTGGCGGTGTGATTGGCGATATGACGGGCTTTGCAGCAGCCTGCTACATGCGTGGCGTGCCCTTTGTGCAGGTCCCGACCACGCTGCTGTCGCAGGTGGACTCCAGCGTGGGCGGAAAGACTGCTATCAATCACCCGCTGGGCAAGAACATGATTGGCGCCTTCTATCAGCCCCAGCTGGTGGTGTGTGATCTGGCTTCGCTTGACACGCTGCCAGCGCGCGAAGTCTCGGCGGGGCTGGCTGAAATCATCAAATACGGCCCGATTGCGGACATGGCCTTCTTTGAATGGCTGGAGGCCCACATCGACGACCTGCGCCGTCTCGACCGTCAGGCACTGCTGCATGCCGTCAAGCGCAGCGTGGAAATCAAGGCATGGGTGGTCGGTCAGGATGAAAAGGAAGCCGGCCTGCGCGCTATCCTGAATTTCGGCCACACCTTTGGTCATGCGATTGAAGCGGGCATGGGCTATGGCAACTGGCTGCATGGTGAGGGTGTGGGCGCTGGCATGGTCATGGCCGCGCATCTGTCGCAACGGCTGGGCTTGGTCGATGCCGAGTTTGTGCAGCGCCTCACGCGCCTGATTGAACGTGCAGGCCTGCCAACCCGTGGTGCGGTCATTGATGCTGCAGACAATGCGGGTGCCTATCTGGAGCACATGCGGGTGGACAAAAAGGCCGAAGCAGGCGCGATTCGTTTCATACTGATCGACGGACCAGGCAAGGCCGTATTGCGCTCGGCACCGGATGCCCTGGTGCGTGAGGTGATTGATACCTGCTGTACGCAGGGGGTAGGCATTCAGACGCAATAAAAAGAGCATTCAGCGCTTGTGTGACAAGCGCTGTAGCCATTTTTTTATATGAAATTCAGGAGGGTGCATGCAGTCATTTCAGCTGTCTCCGTGGGCCTGTCAGCCCGACGCTACGCGTGGGCGCAGATACGCTGAGCCTGCAGCACCTACGCGTACGGAGCACCAGAGGGACCGCGACCGCATCGTGCACTCCAGCGCCTTTCGCCGCCTGGTCTACAAGACGCAGGTCTTTGTGAACCATGAGGGCGATCTGTTTCGCACGCGTCTGACGCATTCGCTGGAAGTGGCGCAGCTTGGCCGATCCATAGCACGGCCGTTGGGGCTGAATGAAGATCTGGTCGAAGCCATTTGCCTGGCGCATGATCTGGGACACACCCCATTTGGGCATGCAGGTCAGGATGAGCTGAACGCCTGCATGCAGCACTTTGGCGGCTTTGAGCACAATCTGCAAAGCCTGCGTGTGGTGGATCAGCTGGAAGAGCGCTACCCACAGTACGATGGCCTCAACCTCAGCTTTGAAACCCGCGAAGGCATTCTCAAGCACTGCTCGCGCAGCAATGCACTCAAGCTGGAAGCACAGGAGCCGGGTGGCGTAGCTGCACGTTTTCTCAACGGCGGTCAGCCTTCGCTGGAGGGGCAGCTGGCGAATCTGGCAGACGCGATTGCCTACAACGCACATGATGTAGACGATGGCGTGCGCTCTGGCCTGATTACGCTGGAGCAGTTGCAGGAGGTGCCGCTGTTTACGCACTTCTACACGCAGGTGCTGGCAGATTTTCCGCAGCTGGCCGAGCCTGAGGCGCAGCGACGCCTGCTCTATGAAACCATTCGCCGCATGCTGAGCGAGCAGGTGTATGACGTCATCCACAGCACCCGCCAGCACATTGCGCATGCCGGGGTGTGCCATGTGGATGAGGTTCGCGCCTGCAGCAAAGCGCTGGTGCGCTTCAGCCCAGACATGCAGGCGCAGACCCAGGCGCTCAAGCGCTTTCTGTTCCATGCGCTGTACCGCCATGACCAGGTCATGCAGACCATGGAGGCTGCGCGCCAGGTGGTGCGTGATCTGTTTGCGGCTTACATGCAGCAGCCAGGCATGATGAAGCCCCGCTTTGCGTTAAGAGCGCAGCAGGCCGGGAGCGAGGCTGACATGGCTCGCACGGTCGCAGATTTTGTGGCTGGCATGACAGATCGTTACGCAGCCAAGGAGCACGAACGCATCACAGGGATGAAACTGTTGGGATAGTCCCTGGCACGGCAGTACTGTCATTTGCGCGTATCTGGAGATACGGCAGCAGCAAGACTGGCGCTTGGCTAGAATGCGTGCAACAACACAAGGGGGCGAGCAGCCCCCATTTGTTTTTAGACCCGTTCACACGGCCTTGATACCCTGTTGCATTGCCTGCAGTACCCGTTACTGTCTGGGCTGGTGCCTTGTTTCAACCGGAAGTGTTAACAGCTCTGAAAGAAGTCGAACCATGACCGATACCACCACAGACCGCTCCTTTCCTGAAGACATCGTCATCGCCGATACGGTGCGCTGGCTGGAAAAGGCCGTGATTGGCCTGAATCTGTGCCCATTTGCCAAGAGCGTGCATGTCAAAGGCCAGATCCACTATGTGGTGAGCCAGGCCACCGATGCCGAAGGTGTGGCCATGGATCTGCACCGCGAGCTGGAGGCATTGGCCGAGATTTCGCCGGAAAAGCGCGATACCACCTTGCTGATCCTGCCGCAGGCGCTGCAGGACTTCCTGGACTTCAACGATTTCCTGGAAATCGCAGATGCCATGGTGGAAGAGCTGGATCTGGGGGGCATCTTGCAGGTCGCTTCCTTCCACCCGCTGTTCCAGTTTGAAGGCACAGATGTGGACGATGTGACCAACTGCACCAACCGTGCACCCTATCCCACACTGCACCTGCTGCGCGAAGACAGTATCGACAAGGCTGTGGAAGCTTTTCCAGAAGCCGAAATGATCTATGAGCGCAATATGAAAGTGCTGGAAGACATGGGTATTGTGGGCTGGCTGGACCTGGACGTGGCAGCACGTTGCCCTGTGACTGGCCACGGCCCTGAAGATAAGCACTGATTCAAAAAATGGCGAAAAACAACAAGGCTGGCAAAGGCCAGACCCAGACGGCTGCGCAGGATATTGCTGCACAGCTGGACCTGAAACCCGGTCAAAGCATTGAGCTGCTCAAGGCGCTGCATATCCTCACGCGTGACGGCAAGCTCAACCAGGACTCGCGCCGCAAGCTCAAGCAGGTGTATCACCTGTATCAGTTCATTGAACCCATTCTGAAAGAGCTGGGCGAGAACGATCACGCCGTCACCCTGGCTGACCACGGGGCTGGCAAGTCCTATCTGGGCTTCATCCTGTATGACCTGTACTTCAAGGCGCAGGGCAAGGGCAGCATCTACGGCATTGAAACCCGCGCACCACTGGTGGAAGCCTCGCAGAAGCTGGCCGCAGACCTGGGCTTTGAGCGCATGCATTTCCTGAACATGTCGGTGGCAGAGTCCACGCATGCGGACTTCATGCCCGAGCGCTTTGATGTGGTCACTGCTTTGCATGCCTGCGATACCGACACGGATGATGCGATTGCCTTTGGCCTGGAGAAAAAAGCCAAGGCCATGGTGCTGGTGCCCTGCTGCCAGGCGGAAGTGGCAGCCTGCCTGCGCCAGACCAAGGCCCTGAGCCTGTCGCGCACGCCGCTGGCTGAGCTGTGGCGCCACCCGCTTCACACGCGTGAAATGGGCAGCCAGATCACCAATGTGCTGCGCTGTCTGTATCTGGAAGCTTGTGGCTATCAGGTGACGGTCACGGAGTTGGTGGGCTGGGAACACAGCATGAAAAACGAGCTGATCGTGGCGCGTTACACTGGCCATAAAAAGCGCAGTGCGGCAGAGCGTCTGCAGCAGTTGCTGACCGAATTCGGCCTCGATGCGCTGGCCGAAACACGTTTCAAACTGCCATAAAAAAACGCCGATGGCGAAAGCACATCGGCGTATGAAAACAGGAGGAGACAACGGCAGGCAGATGGCGGCCTGCCGGAATGGCGCTTACACCTCAGCGCCAGACTCTTTCACGACCTTGCCCCACTTGGCGGCTTCGGACTGGATGAAGGCTTCAAACTCGGCGGGGGTATCAATCACCACTTCGCCACCCTGGTCGGCAATCTTCTTGACCACGGCGGGGTCCTGGAGCACCTTGGTCAGAGCGCTGTGCAGCTTGTCCAGCACAGGGGCCGGCGTGCCTGCAGGGGCCCACAGACCAAACCATGATGTCGCTTCATAGCCTGGTACACCTGCTTCGGCGATGGTGGGTACATCAGGCAGCTCGGGTGAGCGCTTGGCAGTGGTCACGGCAATCGGGCGCAGCTTGCCTGAACGAACGTGCTGGATGGCCGATGGCATGTTGTCAAACATGACGGCAATCTGGTTGCCCAGCAGGTCAGACACAGCCGGGGCACTGCCCTTGTAAGGAATATGCGTCAGCTCAGCGCCCGTCATGCTCTGGAACAGCGCGCCAGACACGTGAGGAGAGGCTCCGGAGCCGGGCGAGCCATAGGTCACATCACCAGGGTTGGCCTTGGCATAGGCAATCATTTCCTGCACGGTCTTGTAGGGGCGGCTGGGGTGGGCGACCAGCAGATTGGGCACGGTGGCCACGCGGCTCAGTGGCGTGAAATCCTTCAGCGGGTCGTAGGGCAGCTTTTTGTACAGGGACTGGTTGATGGCGTGTGTGCCCACGGTGCCCATGAACAGCGTATAGCCATCAGCCTTGGCACGTGCGGCCTGCTGTGCGCCAATATTGCCGCCCGCACCGGGCTTGTTCTCGATGATGATGCTCTCGCCCAGCTCCTGGCCCAGAGCCTGTCCGACGATGCGGGCCAGAATATCGGTGGTGCCTCCCGCAGAGAAGGGCACGATCATGGTCAGAGGCTTGCTGGGAAAGTCTGCCTGAGCCAGTGCGCTGCCCATGCCTGTGGCCAGCAAAGCCGCTGCAACCAAAGTCTTGATGCCTGTACGGCGGGTAAAAGTCTTGGAAGCCAACATCAACGTCTCCTTAGAACAGATGTCTTGATTCAAAGCACACCCGTGCAGACCGCGCAGGTCTGCGTGTGAGATCAGTCCGGGGTGTGGTGGTGGCCGTGCATGCGTGGCACGGCCATCCAGGAGGAAGGGGAGAAGGCTTAGACCTTCTCGAGAATCACGGCAATGCCCTGCCCCACGCCAATGCACATGGTGCACAGTGCATAGCGGCCACCCAGGGTGTGCAGCTGGTTCACGGCCGTCGTCGCCAGGCGGGCACCGGAAGCGCCCAGAGGGTGGCCCAGTGCAATTGCACCGCCCCACTGGTTCACACGTGCATCGTCATCGGCAATGCCCAGATCACGCAGCACGGCCAGGCCCTGTGCGGCAAAGGCTTCGTTCAGCTCGATCACGTCCATGTCGGCCAGGGTCAGACCGGTCTGTGCCAGCACCTTGCGCACCGCCGGGGCTGGGCCAAAGCCCATGATGCGGGGGGCAACACCCGCGGTGGCCATGCCGACGACACGGGCACGGGGCACCAGGTTGTATTGCTTGGCGGCTTCTTCATTGGCCAGCAGCAGGGCGCAGGCGCCGTCGTTGACGCCGGAGGCATTGCCTGCAGTCACTGTGCCGTCTGGGCGCACTACGCCCTTGAGCTTGGCCAGTGCTTCCAGCGTGGTCGCACGGGGGTGCTCGTCCTGGCTGAACACAATGGAGTCACCCTTCTTCTGAGGGATGGTCACGGACACGATTTCCTTGGCCAGGTAGCCAGCGGCAATGGCGGCTGCGGCCTTTTGCTGGGATGCCAGCGCCATGCGGTCCTGTGCTTCGCGCTCGATCTTGAAGTCGTCGGCCACGTTCTCGGCTGTTTCAGGCATGGAGTCCACACCGTACTGTGCCTTCATCAGCTTGTTCACAAAGCGCCAGCCGATGGTGGTGTCGTACACGGCATGGTTGCGGCTGAAGGCAGTTTCTGCCTTGGGCATGACGAAGGGCGCGCGGCTCATGGATTCCACGCCGCCCGCAATCATCAGGCGTGCTTCGCCGGACTTGATCACGCGAGCCGCCGAGCCCACGGCATCCAGGCCCGAGCCGCACAGGCGGTTGATGGTGGCACCGGGCACTTCGATAGGCAGGCCTGCCAGCAGGGCCGACATACGGGCCACGTTGCGGTTGTCTTCACCAGCCTGGTTGGCGCAGCCATAGAGCACATCGTCCACGGCCTTCCAGTCCACATGGGGGTTGCGCTCCATCAGGGCCTTGATGGGCAGAGCGCCCAGGTCATCGGTGCGCACGCTGGACAGCGTGCCGCCGTAACGGCCAAAGGGGGTGCGGATGGCGTCGCAGATAAAAGCTTGGTTTGCAGTGCTCATGGTGTCTCCGAGTTGCACAAGGGCCACAACAACGGCCAATTTTTAAAAAAAGAGGAGCGACCAGCGCTTGCTACACAAGCGCCAGAGGCCAATTTCATTGATATTTCTCAGGCGGTGGCAATGGACAGGCCGATGAGGGCCTCCAGCTGCGCATGGCTCAGGCCTTCAACGGTGTCGATCAGGCGCAGGCCCTGGGGTGTGCATTCCAGCGTGCACAGGTCGGTGTAGATGCGCTTGACGCAAGCCAGACCGGTGAGGGGGTAGCTGCACTTTTCCACGACCTTGCACTCGCCTGTCTTGGTCAGCAAATCCATCATCACCCAGGTGCTCTTGGCGCCGACTGCCAGGTCCATCGCGCCGCCCACAGCGGGGATGGCGCCGGGTTCACCCGTGCTCCAGTTGGCCAGATCGCCGGTGGCAGACACTTGAAATGCGCCCAGTACACAGATGTCCAGATGGCCGCCGCGCATCATGGCAAAGCTGTCGGCATGGTGGAAATAGCTGCCACCGGGCAGCAGGGTGACAGGCTGCTTGCCCGCATTGGTCAGGTCGTAGTCTTCCTTGCCAGCTTCAGGTGCTGGCCCCATGCCGAGAATGCCGTTTTCCGACTGCAGCACGATTTCGCGGTCAGCAGGAATGTGGTTGGCCACCTTGGTGGGCATGCCAATGCCGAGGTTCACATAGGAGCCATCGGGAATGTCCTGGGCAATGCGTTGTGCCAGTTCGTCTTTAGTACGCTTTTGATAGCTGCTCACGCTTGATACTCCTGCGCTTGAACTGTTTTTTAGGCAGATTTCTTGAAGCCGCCAGCCTGCGTGGCAACACGTTCAATCGGAACCACCTTGTGCACGTAGATGCCCGGGGTGACGATGGCTTCAGGGTCCAGCTCGCCCAGTTCCACCACTTCATGCACGGTGGCCACGGTGAACTTGGCAGCAGTCGCCATCACGGGGCCAAAGTTGCGGGCAGACATGCGGTAGGTCAGATTGCCCCAGCGGTCGCCTTTTTCGGCCTTGATCAGGGCGACGTCACCATGGATGGGGTACTCCAGCACATAGTGCTTGCCGTTGATCTCGCGGGTTTCCTTGCCTTCAGCCAGCTCGGTGCCGTAGGCAGTGGGGCAGAAGAAGGCGCCAATACCAGCACCTGCAGCACGCATGCGCTCAGCCAGATTGCCCTGGGGCACCAGCTCCAGCTCGATCTTGCCGCTGCGGTACAGCTCATCGAACACCCAACTGTCCACCTGGCGCGGGAAGCTGCAGATGATCTTGCGCACCTGACCGCTCTTGAGCAGGGCCGCCAGACCGGTGTCGCCGTTGCCTGCGTTGTTGTTCACAATGGTCAGGTCGCGCGCACCATGGGCAATCAGGCCGTTAATCAGTTCCACGGGGTTGCCCGAGGTGCCAAAGCCACCAATCAAAACTGTGGCGCCGTCTTGAATACCGGACAGCGCTTCGGCGATGCTGTCGGTGATCTTGTTGATCATGCTTGTCTCTCCCAGATGAGCGGGTGTGCAAAGTCACAAGCTTTGCTAAAATGTTCGTAATAAGAACATTTGTTCGTTAAAAGAATTATAGGGACCGAACCTTGGAAAAATCGCCTGTAAAAACCACATCAGGGAAAACCCTAGAGACTCTGCAAGCGCCTGCACAGCCTCCGGAAAACAAGCCCGGAGACAGCTATGTGCAGTCGTTTGCGCGGGGGCTGGAGGTGATTCGCTCCTTCAGCGCAGAACAGCCCGTACAGACCTTGAGCGAGGTGGCGGCACAGACCGGCCTCACGCGCGCCGGGGCACGCCGCATCCTGCTGACGCTGCAGACGCTGGGCTATGTGCACAGCGATGGCAAGCACTTCCGTCTGACCGCGCGCATTCTTGATCTGGGTTATGCCTATCTGAGTTCACAGCCCATCTGGAATCTGGCTTCTCCGCTGATGGAAGCACTGTCGGAAAAAGTGCAGGAGTCCTGCTCAGCCGGTGTGCTGGACGGGCTGGATGTGGTCTATGTGGTGCGTGTGCATGCCCACAAGATCATGAGCACCAACCTGGGTGTGGGCTCACGCTTGCCTGCCTTCTGGACGTCCATGGGGCGCATGCTGCTCGCTGGCCTGCCGCAGGCCCAGCTGCTGCAGTTGTTGGCTGAGTGCCCGCGTGTGGCCTATACGCGCCACACGCTGGTGGAAGATGCTGACCTGCTGCGCGCCATTGCCCAGGTGCGTGAGCAGGGCTGGGCGCTGATCAATCAGGAGCTGGAAGAAGGTCTGATCTCGGTGGCAGCCCCGCTGATCAATGCCCAGGGGCAGACGGTGGGGGCGATCAACGTCTCTGGCCAGGTCAACCGCACCAATGCGCAGGAGATGGAATCGCGCATACTGCCGCATCTGTTGTCTACGGCCCAAAGCGTTTCACAATTGCTGCGTACGACACGCCAGTAAGCGGCGTGCTTTGGCGTTCTGTTCTCCCACCATGGCCCGACTACCCCGCCTGACCTTGCCCGGCCTGCCGCACTATGTGGTGCTGCGTGGCAACAATCTGCAGCCCATTTTTGTAGATGGGCAGGATTACGCCCATATGAAGGCCGTACTGGCCGAGATGGCAGGGCGCTTTGGCGTGCAGTTGCACGCATTCGCCCTGCTGCCCAATCAGCTGCACCTGCTGCTCACGCCCGAGCAGGCAGACAGCCTGCCGCAATTCATGCAGTCTGTGGGGCGTACCTATGTGCGCAGCTTTAACAACCGTCACGGACGCAGCGGCACCCTGTGGGAAGGGCGCTACCGCGCCACGGTGCTGGAGCCGCAGTCCTGGATGCTGCCTGCCATGGTGGTGCTGGAGTGCCAGCCTGTGGACGAAGGGGTGACCAGCCGTGCGGTGGACTATGGCTGGAGCAGTGCACGCCACCATGTGGGTGCTCAGACCGAGCGCATGCTGCGCCTGCACCCCAGTTACTGGAAGCTGGGGAATACGCCGTTTGCGCGCGAGGCCGCCTATGCCGAGCTGCTGGACCGCGGCCCCTCCGCAGAGGTGCGTGAGGTGGTACTGCAGGCGGCACTCAAGGGCTGGGTCTTGGGCTCGGACAGCTTTGTGCAGGAGCTGCAGCAGCACACCACGCGGCGTTTGCAGCGCCAGAAAGCCGGGCGACCCGTGCGGACGTTGCCCCCAAAAACCGAATAAACATTCGGGTTACAGGCACCAATCAGGTGCCTTTTTTATCCCATGAATGGCAGTGTTTTGTTTTTATTAAATTTTTCCATATCTGTCCCTTATTTTTATTTGGGTTAATTTGGTGCATTTAAATTGGAATCTGACCCTAATTAAATTTTCTTGCATGAGGTGATGCATGGATTTAATCTGCGAGTCCCTGCGATATACGAACGAGGACGACTGCCATGACCACGGCTGCAGAAATAGCACACCTCCAAGAACACGGCCTGTACGCCAAAAGCCACGAACACGATGCCTGCGGATTGGGCTTTGTTGCCCACATCAAGGGCGAGAAGCGCCACGACATCGTCTTGGGCGCGCTGAAGATCCTCGAGAACATTGACCACCGTGGTGCCGTGGGTGCCGACCCGCTGATGGGTGACGGTGCAGGTATCCTGATTCAGATTCCCGACCAGCTCTACCGCGAAGAAATGGCCAAGCAGGGGGTGGAGCTGCCTCCTGCGGGTGAATATGGCGTGGGCATGGTCTTCCTGCCCAAAGAGCATGCCTCCCGCCTGGCCTGTGAACAGGAGCTGGAACGTGCCATCAAGGCCGAAGGCCAGGTGCTGCTGGGCTGGCGCGATGTGCCCGTGAACCGCGACATGCCCATGTCGCCCGCCGTGCGCGAAAAAGAGCCCATCATGCGCCAGGTGTTCATCGGCCGTGGCTCGGACGTGATCGTGCAGGACGCACTGGAGCGCAAGCTGTACGTGATCCGCAAGACCGCCTCTGCCGCCATCCAGAACCTGGGCCTGAAGCACAGCAAAGAGTATTACGTGCCCAGCATGAGCAGCCGTACCGTGGTGTACAAGGGCCTGCTGCTGGCCGACCAAGTGGGCGTGTACTACAACGACCTGGCCGATGAGCGCTGCGTCTCGGCCATCGGTCTGGTGCACCAGCGTTTCTCTACCAACACCTTCCCCGAGTGGCCGCTGGCCCACCCCTACCGCTATGTAGCGCACAACGGTGAAATCAACACCGTGCGCGGCAACTACAACTGGATGGTGGCGCGTGAAGGCGTGATGGCTTCCCCTGTGCTGGGCGAAGACCTGAAAAAGCTCTACCCCATCAGCTTCGCAGGCCAGTCCGACACCGCTACCTTCGACAACTGCCTGGAGCTGCTGACCATGGCGGGCTACCCCATCAGCCAGGCCGTGATGATGATGATTCCCGAGCCCTGGGAGCAGCACGAAGCCATGGACGAGCGCCGCCGCGCCTTCTATGAATACCACGCCGCCATGATGGAGCCCTGGGACGGCCCTGCCTCTCTGGTGTTCACCGATGGTCGCCAGATCGGCGCCACGCTGGACCGCAACGGCCTGCGCCCCTCGCGCTATGTCGTAACCGAGGACGACCTGGTCATCCTGGCGTCCGAAGCCGGTGTACTGCCCGTGCCGGACAGCAAGATCGTGCGCAAGTGGCGTCTGCAGCCCGGCAAGATGCTGCTGATCGATCTGGAGCAGGGGCGCATGATTGAGGACGACGAGCTCAAGGCCAATGTCGTCAACACCAAGCCCTACAAGCAGTGGATCGAGAACCTGCGCATCAAGCTGGACCAGGTCGAAGTGCCTGCCGACTTTGTTGTGCCAGCCAAGACCAGCGAGCTGCCTTTGCTGGAGCGCCAGCAGGCCTTTGGTTTTACGCAGGAAGACATCAAGTTCCTGCTGGCCCCCATGGCCAAGAACGGCGAAGAAGGCATTGGCTCCATGGGCAATGACAGCCCGCTGGCCGTGCTGTCCAGCAAGAACAAGCCGCTGTACAACTACTTCCGCCAGATGTTCGCGCAGGTGACCAACCCGCCGATCGACCCCATCCGCGAAGCCATTGTGATGTCGCTGGTGTCCTTCGTGGGCCCCAAGCCCAACCTGCTGGACATCAACCAGGTCAACCCTCCCATGCGTCTGGAGCTGCAGCAGCCCATCCTCGACTTCGAGGGCATGGCCAAGCTGCGCGAGATCGAAAAGCACACCCACGGCAAGTTCAAGAGCGCGACCATTGACATCACCTACCCCCTGAGCTGGGGCCGTGAAGGCGTGGAAGCCAAGCTGGCCTCGCTGTGCGCCCAGGCCGTGGACGAGATCAAGGGCGGCGCCAACATCCTTATCATCAGCGACCGCCATCTGTCGGCCACCCAGGTCGCCATTCCTGCGCTGCTGGCCTTGTCGGCCATCCACCAGCACCTGGTGCGCGAAGGTCTGCGCACTACTGCCGGTCTGGTCGTGGAAACCGGCACCGCCCGCGAAGTGCACCACTTCGCCGTGCTGGCAGGCTACGGTGCCGAAGCCGTGCACCCCTATCTGGCGCTGGAAACCCTGGTGGACATGCACAAGGACCTGTCCGGCGATCTGTCTGCCGACAAGGCCATCTACAACTATGTGAAGGCCATCGGCAAGGGCCTGTCCAAGATCATGTCCAAGATGGGCGTGTCGACCTACATGTCCTACTGCGGCGCCCAGCTGTTCGAAGCCGTGGGCCTGAACAGTGCCACGGTGGAGAAATACTTCACCGGCACCGCCAGCCGCGTGGAAGGCATCGGTGTGTTTGAAATCGCCGAGGAAACCATCCGCAACCACCTGGCGGCCTTTGGTGACGACCCCGTGCTGGCCACCATGCTGGACGCGGGCGGCGAATACGCCTGGCGTGCCCGTGGCGAAGAGCACATGTGGACGCCCGATGCGATCGCCAAGCTGCAGCATTCGACCCGCGCCAACAACTTCAGCACCTACAAGGAATACGCGCAGATCATCAACGACCAGAGCAAGCGGCACATGACGCTGCGCGGTCTGTTCGAGTTCAAGTTCGATCCTTCCAAGGCCATCCCTGTGGAAGAAGTCGAACCTGCTGCCGAAATCGTCAAGCGCTTTGCCACCGGTGCCATGTCGCTGGGTTCGATCTCGACCGAAGCCCACGCTACGCTGGCCGTGGCCATGAACCGCATTGGCGGCAAGAGCAATACCGGTGAAGGCGGCGAAGACCCCAAGCGCTACCGCAACGAACTCAAGGGCATCCCGATCAAGCAGGGCGAGACCCTGGCCTCCATCATCGGCAAGGAACAGGTCGAGTCCGACATCGAACTGCGCGATGGTGACAGCCTGCGCTCCAAGATCAAGCAGGTCGCTTCCGGTCGCTTTGGTGTGACCGCCGAGTACCTGGTCTCGTCCGACCAGATCCAGATCAAGATGGCGCAGGGTGCCAAGCCCGGTGAAGGCGGCCAGCTGCCCGGCGGCAAGGTGTCCGACTACATCGGCATGCAGCGTTACTCCGTGCCTGGTGTGGGTCTGATTTCGCCACCGCCTCACCACGACATCTACTCCATCGAAGACCTGGCCCAGCTGATTCACGACCTGAAGAACGTGGCGCCACACGCCGATGTGTCCGTGAAGCTGGTGTCCGAAATCGGTGTGGGCACGATTGCCGCAGGCGTTGCCAAGTGCAAGAGCGACCACGTGGTGATCGCTGGTCACGACGGTGGCACCGGTGCCTCGCCCTGGTCCTCCATCAAGCATGCCGGCGGCCCCTGGGAAATCGGCCTGGCCGAAACCCAGCAGACCCTGGTGCTCAACCGCCTGCGTGGTCGTATCCGCGTGCAGGTGGACGGTCAGATCAAGACCGGCCGCGACGTGGTGATCGGCGCGCTGCTGGGTGCGGACGAGTTCGGCTTTGCGACCGCACCGCTGGTGGTGGAAGGCTGCATCATGATGCGCAAGTGCCATCTGAACACCTGCCCCGTGGGCGTGGCCACGCAGGACCCTGAACTGCGCAAGAAATTCACCGGCAAGCCTGAGCATGTGGTGAACTACTTTTTCTTCATCGCGGAAGAAGTGCGCCAGATCATGGCCCAGCTGGGTATCCGCAAGTTTGACGAACTGATCGGCCGCACCGAGCTGCTGGACACCCGCCAGGGTGTGGAGCACTGGAAGGCGCAGGGCCTGGACTTCAGCCGCCTGTTTGCCCAGCCTGCCGTGCCTGCCGAAGTGGCCCGTTTCCACGTCGAAAAGCAGGACCACCTGCTGGACAAGGCACTGGACGTCAAGCTCATCGAGCGCTGCCAGCCTGCCATCCAGAACGGCGAGTCCGTGCGCATCATGGAAGTGGCGCGCAATGTGAACCGTTCCGTCGGTGCCATGCTGTCGGGTGCGGTGACCAAGGTCCATCCCGAAGGTCTGCCTGATGACACCATCCGCATCCACTTTGAAGGTACGGGCGGCCAGTCCTTTGGTGCCTTCCTGTGCAAGGGCATTACGCTGAACCTGACCGGCGAAGCCAATGACTACACCGGCAAGGGCCTGTCGGGCGGCCGCGTGATCGTGCGCCCCAGCCATGAGTTCCGCGGCGAGTCCGTGCGCAACACCATTGTGGGCAACACCGTGATGTTCGGTGCCACCCGTGGTGAAGCCTTCTTTGCGGGCGTGGCAGGCGAGCGCTTTGCCGTGCGTCTGTCCGGCGCGACGGCCGTGGTCGAAGGCGTGGGTGACCACGGCTGCGAATACATGACCGGCGGCACCGTGGTGGTGCTGGGCAAGACCGGCCGCAACTTTGCAGCGGGCATGAGCGGCGGCGTGGCTTACGTGTATGACGAAGACGGCCAGTTCGCCAAGCGCTGCAATACCGCCAGCGTGAAGCTGGAGAAGGTGCTGCCCCACGACGAGTTCGTGGCCAGCGTGCCCCGTGGCGTCTGGCACAACGACCAGAGCGACGAGCAGCAGCTGCGTGCCCTGATTGAAGCGCACAGCCGCTGGACCGGCTCCAAGCGTGCCCGTGACCTGCTGGACAACTGGGCCGCAGCGCGTGCCAAGTTCGTCAAGGTCTTCCCGACCGAGTACCAGCGTGCACTCGGCGAAATCTATGAACGCAAGCAAAAGGAAAAGCAAGCAGCAGCAGTGCCAGCAGCTCCTGAAAAAGAAGCAGTAGCCGCGAAGTAATCACAGCCACATGCGGTGGTGCAGACCATAGGTTCGCCACCGCGCTGCTCCAGCAAGCAAAGATTTCAAGGAATAGACATCATGGGAAAGACCACCGGTTTTCTGGAATACGACCGCATTGAAGAAGGCTACCTGCCCGTGGCAGAGCGCGTGAAGAACTACAAGGAGTTCGTCATTGCCCTCACGCCCGAGCAGGCCAAGATCCAGGGCGCACGCTGCATGGACTGCGGCACGCCTTTCTGCAACAACGGCTGCCCGATCAACAACATCATCCCGGACTTCAACGATCTGGTGTACCGCGGGGATTGGGCCAGTGCCATTGAGGTGCTGCACAGCACCAACAACTTCCCGGAGTTCACGGGCCGCATCTGCCCCGCACCCTGCGAGGCTGCCTGCGTGGCCAACATCAACCGCGCGCCCATCGGCATCAAGTCCATCGAGCACGCCATCATCGACCGCGCCTGGGAAGAGGGCTGGGTCAAGCCTCAGCTGCCTGCCCATCTGACGGGCAAGAAGGTGGCCGTGGTGGGGGCTGGCCCTGCGGGTCTGGCAGCCGCCCAGCAGCTGGTGCGTGCCGGTCACGACGTGACGCTGTTCGAGAAGAACGACCAGGTCGGCGGCCTGCTGCGCTACGGCATTCCTGACTTCAAGCTGGACAAGGCCCATATCGACCGCCGTGTCGAGCAGCTGGTCGCCGAAGGTCTGAAGATCCGCACCGGCGTGCTGGTGGCGGGTAAGGACGGTCTGGGCAAGGACAGCAAGGTCACCAACTGGGCCAAGGAAACCATCAGCCCCGAGCAGCTGATGGAAGAGTTTGACGCCGTGCTGCTGACCGGCGGTGCCGAGCAGTCGCGTGACCTGCCCGTGCCCGGCCGTGACCTCAAGGGCGTGCACTTTGCAATGGAATTCCTGCCCCAGCAGAATAAGGCCACCCGCGAAGGCAAGTACAAAGGCCAGATCCGCGCCGATGGCAAGCATGTGGTGGTGATTGGTGGTGGTGATACGGGCTCAGACTGCGTGGGCACCTCCAACCGCCACGGTGCGGTCAGCGTGACCCAGTTGGAGCTGATGCCCATGCCCCCCGAGCAGGAAAACAAGCCGCTGGTGTGGCCGTACTGGCCGCTCAAGCTGCGCACCTCTTCCAGCCACGAGGAAGGCTGCGTGCGTGAGTTCGCCATCGGCACCAAGGAATTCATTGGTGAAAAGGGCCAGCTGACCGGTGTGAAGACCGTGCGTCTGGAGTGGAAGGACGGCAAGATGACCGAAGTTCCAGGCTCCGAGCAGATCATCAAGGCCGATCTGGTGTTCTTGGCCATGGGCTTTGTTTCGCCTGTGCAGGCAGTGCTCGACGCCTTTGGCGTGGAAAAGGACCAGCGCGGCAACGCCAAGGCATCGACCGATCTGGTCGGCGGCTACGCCACGAGCGTGCCCAAGCTGTTCGCAGCGGGTGACATGCGCCGTGGACAGTCTTTGGTTGTGTGGGCCATCCGTGAAGGCCGCCAGGCCGCGCGTGCGGTGGACGAGTTCCTGATGGGTGAGACTACACTGCCCCGTTAATAGTCTGGGTCGGCCTTCACGGTGGCCCACAAGGGGCTGTGATGGAAGCTGCAGCCTCACCGGCTGCAGAGCGTGAAGGCCGCCAGGCCGCGCGTGCCGTGGACGAGTTCCTGATGGGTGAGACTACGCTGCCCCGTTAAAAGATTCAGTCGTTTCTGGTTCCAACTTGCTTGGGCACCTTCGGGTGCCCTTTTTTTGTTGGCGATGTCCGTCGTCGTGGCTGGTTATTGAAAAAGATAGCTGCTAGCGCTTGAAAAACAAGGTTTTCAGGTGGTTTTATGTCTGAAATCTAAGCTTTTCAAGCGCTGGAAGCTATGGTTTTAGCGCAGCAGCACCAGCTGTGGCACGGTATCCGCACCGCAATAGAGCAAGGCGTTCTGCTGCCACTGCTGGCCCCAGGCGCGGGCGGTGTGCAGGTCCATGCCCAGAATCAGCACGCTGGACTCGCCCGGCCATTCGCCCTGGGGGTCTTCGCCAAAGCCTTCCAGATAGGCCCAGCCCGCGCGCTGCAGCGCCTGGCGCAGCTGTTCCATGCGGCGCGCATTGTGCTCATCAGGCAACAGCTCGCCCAGTGGGTTGCAGGCCGTCAGATAGACCGCGCTTTGCACGGCGTGGCGCTGGTAGTAGGGGCGCAGGGCAGGCTGGGGCTCACCAATCTGCAAATACCAGTTCTGGCCTTGGATGCGGTAGTGGGTGCTGCGGTAGGCGTGCAGCAAAGGCTCGGGCAAAACAGTGTCGGGCATGGCAATGCAGTCATAAAAAGACGGCGGCACGGTGTTTGCATGCGTGGTTATGCAGCAAACCAGTAGCAACCGAGGTCTGTCTGCGCGACAATACCGGATTCAGCCACAGCGGCATACAGCACCTAGGGTTTCCCAGCGTGCCATGCCCATGTGGGGCTGCGGCCCGTCGTGATGTGCATCACATGCCCCGTGTTGCGCTCTGGCAGGCCTGACCAGTTTTTCCACCTCAATTTGAAGCCATGAAAAAACGTACCCTTCTTGCATCGTTGGCACTGACCGCCATCCTCGCTGCGTGCGGCAAGTCTGAACCTGCTGCTACCGCGCAAGCGCCTGAAGCAGCCCCCGCTCCTGTGGCTGTGACCAAGATTGTGGTCGGTCTGGATGACAATTTCCCCCCCATGGGCTTCCGCGACGAGAAGAACGAGCTGGTCGGATTTGACATCGATATGGCCAAGGAAGCGACCAAGCGCCTGGGCATGGAAGTGGAATTCAAGCCCATTGACTGGAGCGCCAAGGAAGCCGAACTCAATGGCAAGCGCATCGACGTGCTGTGGAATGGCCTGACCATCCTGGAGTCGCGCAAGCAGCACATCGCCTTTACCGATCCCTACATGGCTAACCGCCAGATCATCATCGTCAAGGCTGGCTCTGACATCGCCGACAAGGCGGGTCTGGCTGGCAAGGTGGTGGGTGTGCAAGAGTCTTCTTCAGCCGTTGATGCGATGAAGAAGGAAGAGGCCGTGTTCAACACCTTCAAGGATTTCAAGCAGTTTGGTGACAACATCACTGCCCTGATGGACCTGGAAGCTGGTCGTCTGGACGCTGTGGTGGTGGACGAAGTGGTGGGCCGTTTTCACGTGGCCAAGAAGCCTGGCGCCTATGTGGTGCTGGAAGAGAACTTCGGCACGGAAGACTACGGCGTGGGCTTCCGCAAGGAAGACACAGAACTGCTGAACAAGGTGAACCAGGTGCTGAAGGACATGAAAGCAGACGGCGCTGCTGCTGAAATTTCCAAGAAGTGGTTTGGTGAAAACATTGTCAAGTAAGCTTCGCGCTTGAGCACACACCGGCGTAGCCCGCCTTGGCTACGCCGGTGTTTTTTGTTGGCATAGCACGCAGCTGATGCAACGGTGCGCCGCAAGGCGCCTGCGACACCCGTTCAAGCGGTCGCGCTGAAGGCCTTTTTCATGGATTACGCTCTCTCTCTTTTAGGGCCACTGTCGCAAGGCGCGATTGTGACCCTTCAACTCTTCGCCATAACGCTGGTGCTGTCCATTCCGCTGGGACTGGCGCTGGCGCTGGTGCGCCTGTCCCGCTTTGCCGGGCTGCGTGCGCTGGTCGGTGGCTATATCTGGCTGATGCGCGGCACGCCGCTGATGCTGCAGATGCTGTTCATCTACTTTGCGCTGCCCTTTGTGCCAGTCATCGGGATTCGCTTTGACGACTTCCCTGCGGCTATCGTGGCGTTCACGCTGAACTATGCCGCCTACTTTGCGGAAATCTTCCGCGCTGGTATTCAGTCGATTGACCGCGGCCAGTATGAAGGAGCCAAGGTACTGGGTCTGTCCTATGCCCAGACCATGCGCCGTATTGTGATTCCACAGGTGTGGCCCCGCATCCTGCCACCCCTGTCCAACGAAACCATTACCCTGGTCAAGGACACGTCCCTGATCTACGTGCTGGCCCTGAACGACCTGCTGCGCATGGCGCGCGGCATTGTGCAGCGCGACTTTACGACCACGCCTTTCATCGTGGCCGCAGCCTTCTATCTTGTCATGACCCTGGTGCTGACCTGGGGCTTTCAGTATCTCGAGAAACGCTATGCCAAGTACGACGCCTGATGTGATGATCTCCGCCAAGGACATCCACAAGGCCTTTGGCGGCAACGAAGTGCTGCGCGGCGTCTCGCTGGAGCTGCTGCGCGGTGAGGTGGTGGCAGTCATTGGCCCCTCGGGCTCGGGCAAGAGCACTTTTTTGCGTTGCCTGAACCACCTGGAAACCATTGACCGCGGCAGCATCCAGATTGAAGGCGAAGTGCTGGCGCAAAACGATGCCAGCGGCAAGGCGCAGTATGTGCCGGAGGCACAGATTCGCCAGATCGGCCGCAAGATGGGCATGGTGTTCCAGTCCTTCAACCTGTTCCCGCACCTGACGGTGCTGGAAAACCTGATTGAAGCTCCCATGCTGGTCAAGAAGATGAAGCGCGAAGAGATCGTGCCCAAGGCCGAGTCGCTGCTGGCCAAGGTGGGCCTGTCGGCCAAGCGCGATGCCTACCCCAATCGCCTCTCGGGCGGCCAGAAGCAGCGTGTGGCGATTGCGCGCGCGCTGTGCATGGACCCGGACATCATGCTGTTTGACGAGCCCACTTCGGCGCTCGACCCGGAGCTGACCGGCGAAGTGCTGCGCACCATGCGCGAGCTGGCCGACGAGCACATGACCATGCTGGTCGTGACCCACGAAATGGGCTTTGCCCGCGAAGTGGCCAACCGTGTGATCTTCATGGATGGCGGCCACATCGTGGAGCAGGGTCCATCGGCAGCCTTCTTTGCCAACCCGCAGCACGAGCGCACCAAGGCCTTCCTGCACAACATGTTGTAAAAAAACTGCAGTGCATGTTGTGGGTTATGGCATGAAATTGCGGGAAAGCCTTGCACAATAAGCGCTACAAGCTATGCTTTTTGTTGCGTCTGCATGGCATCGTGCGGTGCCTTACCCTTATGGCTGCGCCAGCTGTCAGGCTTTTGGGCCGCTTGGGCAGATAGCTTGTCTGCACAATAACGGTTTTCCGGTTTTTTGAAAGATCTGCCCCACATGCCTACCCCCGAAGCTCTGGTGGAGTTGCGCAACGTCACCTTCGGGTATGGCGAACGCATCGTCCTGCATGACATTTCCCTGCAGGTGCCACGCGGCAAGGTCACGGCATTGATGGGCGCATCGGGTGGTGGCAAGACCACGGTGCTGCGCCTCATTGGTGGGCAGAACAAGGCGCAGCAGGGCCAGGTGCTGGTCAATGGGCAAGACGTTGGCCATATGGATGCCAAGCAGCTGTATGCCATGCGCCGCCGCATGGGCATGCTGTTCCAGTTCGGCGCGCTGTTTACGGACATGAGCGTGTTCGACAACGTGGCCTTCCCGCTGCGCGAGCACACCAAACTGCCTGAAGACATGATCCGCGACATCGTGCTCATGAAGCTGCATGCCGTGGGTCTGCGCGGGGCGCGTGACCTCATGCCCAGCCAGGTCTCGGGCGGCATGGCCCGCCGTGTGGCGCTGGCTCGCGCGATTGCGCTGGACCCTGAACTCATCATGTACGACGAGCCCTTTGCCGGGCTGGACCCGATTTCGCTGGGCACTGCCGCGCGCCTGATTCGCACGCTCAATGATGCGCTGGGCCTGACCAGTATTCTGGTGTCGCACGACCTGGAAGAAACCTTCCATGTGGCAGACCACGTGGTGATTCTGGGCGCAGGCGGCATCGCCGCACAGGGCTCGCCCGAGGAAGTGCGCGCCAATCCTGATCCGCTGGTGCAGCAGTTCATTCACGCACGACCCAACGGGCCTGTGCCTTTCCATTACCCGGCCCCCAGCCTGGAGCAAGACTTTGGAGGCCAGGCATGAAGGCATTGGCTGCAATTGGTTTCTGGACGCGCTGCCAGCTGGCCGCGCTGGGGCAGGCGACGCGACTGTTCGCCCGCCTGCTGGGCATGCTGCCTGCCACGCTGGCACGCCTGCGCCTGCTGAGTGACCAGATCCACTTTCTGGGCAACTATTCGCTGGCCATCATTGCGGTGTCGGGCCTGTTCGTGGGCTTTGTGCTGGGCCTGCAGGGCTACTACACCCTGCAGCGCTATGGCTCGGCCGAGGCGCTGGGGCTGCTGGTGGCACTGTCCTTGCTGCGAGAACTCGGCCCCGTGGTCACGGCACTGCTGTTTGCCGGCCGCGCGGGGACGGCGCTGACCGCAGAAATTGGCCTGATGAAGGCGGGAGAACAGCTCTCCGCCATGGAAATGATGGCCGTAGACCCGGTCAAGCGCATTCTGGCGCCCCGCTTCTGGGCGGGAGTGATTGCCATGCCGCTGCTGGCAGCGGTCTTCAGTGCCGTGGGCATCATTGGCGGCTGGCTGGTCGGCGTGGTCATGATCGGTGTGGACGGCGGTGCCTTCTGGGGGCAGATGCAGTCCGGGGTCGACTGGTGGTATGACCTGGGCAACGGCGTGATCAAGAGCATCGTCTTCGGTGTGGCCGTGACCTTTGTGGCCCTGTACCAGGGCTATACCGCCAAGCCCACGCCCGAAGGAGTGTCACGCGCCACCACGCGTACGGTGGTGGTGGCTTCGCTGGCCGTGCTGGCGCTGGACTTTTTGCTCACCGCTTCGATGTTCAGCATCTGAGGCGCGAAGGATTCATAAGGACGAGAGATGCAAACCTCCAAAAACGATGTATGGGTGGGGCTGTTCGTGCTGATCGGCGCTGTGGCGCTGGTATTTCTGGCACTGCAGTCGGCCAACTTGCTGAGCCTGAGTTTTCAGGACACCTACAAGATCACGGCGCGCTTTGACAATATCGGCGGCCTCAAGCCCAAGGCGGCGGTCAAGAGCGCCGGTGTGGTGGTCGGGCGCGTAGAAAGCATCACTTTTGATGATCAGACCTTCCAGGCCACCGTACAGATGGCGCTGGAAAAGCGCTACGCCTTCCCCAAGGACAGCTCGCTCAAGATTCTGACCAGCGGCTTGCTCGGTGACCAGTACATCGGCATCGAGGCAGGTGCTGAGGATGGCAATCTGGTCAATGGCGACCGTATCACCGCCACGCAGTCTGCCGTGGTGTTGGAAAATCTGATTGGCCAATTCCTCTATAACAAGGCGGAAGAGGGCGGCAAGTAACCAGGCTTACAAAGGTAGAGTACCATGCGTTTTTCTCATTTTTCTCTGAAGCCTCAACTGCGCACCGCAGGCGTGGGTGCAGTTCTGGTAGGCAGCCTGGTACTGACTGGCTGTGCCTCTACACAGGCAACGCATCCTCAGGACCCTTTCGAGGGCTACAACCGCGCCATGACCACGTTCAATGACAATGTGGACAAGGCCATTCTCAAGCCCGTGGCAACCGGCTACCAGACCGTGGTGCCAAGCCCTGTGCGCACCGGCGTGACCAATTTCTTTGGCAACCTGGGCGACCTGTGGACCATGGTGAACTTTGCGCTGCAGGGCAATGGTGCTCAGGCGTATGACCACATGGTGCGTTTCTCCACCAATACCGTGCTCGGCTTCGGTGGTCTGCTGGACATTGCCAGCCAGATGCAGGTCAAGCGTGACAAGCAGGACTTCGGTCTGACTCTGGGGCACTGGGGCGTCAAGCCCGGACCTTATCTGGTCTTGCCTCTGCTCGGTCCTTCGACCGTGCGTGATACCGTCGCCTTGCCTGCCGACTGGTGGGGCCACCCCATGGACAGCGTGCACCCTGTGTCCACCCGCAACAGTCTGCTGGGTCTGCGCATCGTGAATACCCGTGCCAACTTGCTCAATGCGACCGATACGCTGGACGTAGCCTCGCTGGACCGCTATGCGCTGATGCGTGACTTCTATCTGAAGCAGCGAGATGTGGCGGGCAAGAACGTCAATGATGAAAACGCCGGTCGTGTAGAGAGCTACGAAGACTGAGCCATGCCGGGGCGCAGCCCCGGCGCGAGAAAGGAATGTCTATGATGCAACGTCGCACCCTTGCGGCCTGGATGCTGGCCACATCGGCCATGTGGATGGCAGGCCCTGTGGGCGCTCAGGCAGCCGTGGAAACACCGGATGCACTGGTCAAGCGCCTGTCGGCCGATGTGCTGGAAACCATCAAGGCCGATCCCGAGCTGCGCAACGGCAATATCGCCCGCATTTCGCAGCTGGTGGACACCGTGGTCATGCCCCATGTGAACTTCCGCAAGATGACTTCTGCGGCAGTGGGCCCCATGTGGCGCCAGGCGACCCATGAGCAGCGCGAACGCCTGCAGCAGGAGTTCAAGAACATGCTGATCCGCACCTATGCCGGTGCGCTCAAGCAGGTCAGTGATGAGCGTGTGGAGGTCAAGCCCTTGCGTGCAGCACCCGGCGACACCGATGTGCTGGTACGCACCGAGGTGATTGGCAAGGGCGAGCCCGTGCAGCTGGACTTCCGTGTGGAAAACGGCGACGGCAAGGGCTGGAAGATCTACAACATGAACGTGCTGGGCGTGTGGATGGTGGAAACCTATCGCACGCAGTTCGCCCAGGAGCTGAACAAGGGCGGTATCGACGGCCTGATTCAGGCCCTGGCCAACCGCACGATGGCTGTGGAAGCCAAGAACGCGAAGTAAAGCCTGTCATGAGTCACACGATTGCACTGCCTGCCGTATTGACCGCGGATACCGTGGCTGCCATCCGCACCCAGTTGCTGCAGACCATGCAGGCGCAGCCCTCTGGTGCGGCGCTGGCGCTGGATGCGTCCGGCGTGCAGTCCTTTGACTCGGCAGGGCTGGCGTTGCTGCTGGCCTGCCGCCGTGCAGCCCAAAAGCGGCAGCAAAGCCTGCGCGTACTGGGCTGGACAGACAGCCTGCGTTCGCTGGCCCAGGTCTATGGCGTCATGCCCCTGCTGGACCCTGAAGCTGCCACTGCAGCCGCTGTCTGATCTGCAAAACCGTGCCCATGCTGGCTTACCCCGGGGGCCTTAGAATGTCGGGTTCCCATGCCAGCTGTCTCCATCCAATCTGTCTCCAAGACTTACACCAGCTCCAAAGGTGATTTTCAGGCACTCCAGAATGTGAGCCTGGACATTGCCGAGGGCGAGTTCTTCGGTCTGCTCGGCCCCAATGGCGCGGGCAAAACTACCCTCATCAGCCTGCTTGCCGGTCTGACCAAGGCCAGCAGTGGCCGTATCACGGTCATGGGCAAGGACGTGCAAAAAGACTTTGCCGCCGCGCGCAAGCAGTTGGGCGTGGTGCCGCAGGAACTGGTGTTTGACCCCTTCTTCAACGTGCGCGAGACGCTGCGCATCCAGTCCGGCTATTTCGGCGTCAGGAACAATGACGCCTGGATTGACGAGCTGCTGGAAAGCCTGGGGCTGGCCGACAAGGCGCACGCCAACATGCGCCAGCTCTCGGGCGGCATGAAGCGCCGCGTGCTGGTGGCGCAGGCGCTGGTGCACAAGCCGCCCATCATCGTGCTCGATGAACCCACGGCCGGTGTGGATGTGGAGCTGCGCCAGACGCTGTGGCACTTCATCAGCAAGCTCAACAAGCAGGGCCACACGGTCTTGCTGACCACGCACTACCTCGAAGAAGCCGAGGCGCTGTGCAACCGCATTGCCATGCTCAAGCACGGGCATGTGGTGGCGCTGGATGACACCTCCAACCTGCTCAAGACGGCTTCGTCCAATGTGCTGCAGTTCAAGACCGACAGCGTGCTGCCTGAATCGATAGCAGGCCAGGCCCGTGTGACGGGCCGTGTCGTGCAATTGCCCGCACAAGGCCCTGCCGATATCGAACGTTTTCTGGCCGCCCTGCGTGAGGCCAATGTGGTGATGGAAGACATGGAAATCCGCCGCGCCGAACTCGAAGACGTGTTCTTGCAAGTGATGCA
Organism: Comamonas kerstersii; assembly: GCF_002056725.1. Classification (NCBI taxonomy): domain Bacteria; kingdom Pseudomonadati; phylum Pseudomonadota; class Betaproteobacteria; order Burkholderiales; family Comamonadaceae; genus Comamonas; species Comamonas kerstersii. The sequence continues at coordinate 1,685,854 of NZ_CP020121.1, forward strand.
GGGGGCTGCATGATGTTCCCGCAGATGCAAGGCTGGACTTCGCTGTTCTACAAGGAAATTCTGCGGTTCTGGAAGGTGAGCTTCCAGACCGTGGCTGCGCCCGTGATGACGGCCGTGCTCTACCTGCTGATCTTTGGCCATGTGCTTGAAGACCATGTGCAGGTGTTCGATGGCGTCAGCTACACGGCCTTTCTGGTGCCGGGGCTGGTGATGATGAGCGTGCTGCAGAACGCCTTTGCCAACAGCTCATCCAGCCTGGTGCAGAGCAAGATCATGGGCAGTGTGGTGTTCATTTTGCTCGCGCCGCTGTCGCACTGGGCCTGGTTTGCGGCCTATGTGGGTTCGTCCATCGTGCGCGGTCTGGTGGTGGGGCTGGGCGTGTACATCGTCACCCTGTTTTTCACGCCACCCGTGGCGGCCGCGCCGGCATGGATCGTGGTGTTTGCCTTCCTGGGCGCAGCACTGCTGGGCACGCTGGGCCTGATTGCTGGTCTGTGGGCCGACAAGTTCGACCAGATGGCGGCCTTTCAGAACTTTTTGATCATGCCCATGACGTTTCTGTCGGGCGTGTTCTATTCTATCCAGTCCTTGCCGTCTTTCTGGCAGCAGGTCAGCCACCTGAATCCGTTTTTCTACATGATTGATGGCTTCAGATACGGCTTTTTTGGCCAGAGCGATGTCTCCCCCTGGGTGAGCCTGGCTATCGTCGGCGTGGCATGGCTGCTCGTCAGTGGCGTGGCCATTCATCTGCTGCGCATTGGCTACAAAATCCGCCATTAAAGAAACATCCTCGATGGAGAAGATGTGCTGCGCCTGTGTCGCAGCACCAAGAACATAATGACTGCTGATCAACTCGAATCCATTATTCGCGCAGGTTTGCACTGCGAGCATCTGGCTGTGGAAGGGGATGGCCGCCATTGGTTTGCCACGATTGTCTCGCCAGAGTTCGAAGGCAAGCGCCTGCTGGCGCGTCAGCGTCTGGTCTATGCCACCCTGGGCGAGCGTATCAAGACCGATGAGGTGCATGCCTTGTCCATGAAGACTTTCACGCCTGCCGAGTGGGCGGACAAAGCGGTCTAAAAAATCATAGCTATCAGCGCTTGATCCATAAGGGTTTGAGCCTGATTTCATTCATATTTCGATTCAAGGCTCCAACGCCATGGACAAACTTCTGATTCGCGGCGGCCGCAGCCTGCACGGTGAGGTGCTGATTTCCGGTGCAAAGAATGCGGCCCTGCCTGAGCTGTGCGCTGCACTGCTGTCGGCCGAGCCCGTGACCCTGCACAACGTGCCTCGTCTGCAGGACGTGGCTACCATGCTCAAGCTCATTCGTAACATGGGTGTGAGCGCCGAGCGTGATGACAATGGCACCGTCAAACTCGATGCCGGTGCGCTGAACAATCCCGAAGCCCCTTACGAGCTGGTCAAGACCATGCGCGCTTCGGTGCTGGCGCTCGGTCCCCTGCTGGCGCGCTTTGGCCGCGCCAAGGTGTCGCTGCCCGGCGGCTGCGCGATCGGTTCGCGCCCGGTGGACCAGCACATCAAGGGTCTGCAGGCCATGGGAGCCATCATCACGGTCGAGAACGGCTACATGAACGCCAGCCTGCCCGAAGGCTGGACGCGCCTGAAGGGTGCGCGTATCACCACCGACATGGTGACGGTGACGGGCACGGAAAACTTTCTGATGGCAGCGGCCCTGGCCGAAGGCGAAACTGTGCTGGAAAACGCCGCCATGGAGCCCGAGATCACTGATCTGGCCGAAATGCTGATCAAGATGGGCGCCAGGATTGAAGGCCACGGCACCAGCCGCATCGTGATTCAGGGCGTCGAAGCGCTGCACGGCTGCGAGCATGCCGTGGTGGCTGACCGCATTGAAGCCGGTACCTTCCTGTGCGCCGTGGCGGCTACGGGTGGCGAGGCCTTCCTGCGCCATGGCCGTGCCGACCATCTGGGTGCCGTGATCGACAAGCTGGTCGATGCTGGTGCGCAGGTGACGGCCGAAGACGGCGGCATCCGCATCCGCAGCGAAGGCAAGCTCAAGGCCCAGAGCTTTCGCACCACGGAATACCCCGGTTTCCCCACCGACATGCAGGCGCAGTTCATGGCGCTGAACTTGGTGGCGGAAGGCACCAGCGTGGTCACCGAGACCATCTTTGAAAACCGCTTCATGCACGTCAATGAGATGCTGCGCCTGGGTGCGCAGATCAGCACCGATGGCCGCGTGGCGACGGTGGAAGGTGGCAAGCCCCTGTCGGGTGCGACGGTGATGGCGACCGACTTGCGTGCGTCTGCGAGTTTGGTGATTGCAGGCCTCGTGGCCAAGGGAGAGACCATGGTGGACCGCATTTACCACCTGGATCGCGGCTACGATCGCATGGAAGCCAAGCTGCGTGGCTTGGGCGCAGATATTGAAAGAATCTCGCAATGAGCATCACCATTGCCCTGTCCAAGGGCCGTATCTTTGAAGAAACCGTGCCGCTGCTGGCCGCTGCAGGCATTGAAGTCACCGAAGACGTTGAAAAATCCCGCAAGCTGATTTTTGACACCAACCAGCCTGACGTGCGCGTGGTGCTGGTGCGCGCCTCCGACGTGCCGGTGTACGTGCAGTACGGCGGTGCCGACCTGGGCGTGTCGGGTCTCGATTCGCTGATCGAACACGGCGGCCAGGGCCTGTACCAGCCGCTGGACCTGCAGATTGCCAAGTGCCGCGTCAGCGTGGCCGTGCGCAATGGCTTTGACTATGCGCATGCCGTCAAGCAGGGTGCACGCCTGAAGGTCGCCACCAAGTACCCCACGATTGCGCGCGAGTTCTTCGCCAAGAAGGGCGTGCACGTGGACATGATCAAGCTGTATGGCTCCATGGAGCTGGCACCGCTGACCGGCATGGCCGATGCCATCGTGGACCTGGTGTCCACCGGCAATACGCTCAAGGCCAACGATCTGGTCGAGGTGGAGCCCATCATGGACATCAGCTCGCGTCTGGTGGTCAACCAGGCCTCGCTCAAGCTCAAGCAAAAGCAGCTGCGCCACATCATTGATGTGTTTACGCAGGCCGTGCAAGCCAAGAACAAATAAGTTTTTTCTCCCACTGTTGAAGCAGTAAGTACTATGGAAATCGCAGCTAAACCCCTCCGTCTGTCCACCGCGGATGCCAATTTCGAACATGATTTTGCGCAACGCCTGCATTGGTCGGCCGATACGGACGCTGCGATCGAGCAGCGCGTGGCTGACATCCTGGCCGACGTGCAGCAGCGCGGCGATGCTGCCGTGCTGGAGTACACCGCGCGCTTTGACGGCCTGCAGGTGGACAGCGTCCAGGCGCTGGAGCTGACGCAGACCGAGCTCAAGGCAGCTTTTGACAGCCTGGGTGACGCGCAAAAGCAGGCACTGGAAGCCGCTGCCAAGCGCGTGCGCAGCTATCACGAAGCCCAGAAAAAGGCCAATGGCGAGAGCTGGAGCTACCGTGACGAAGACGGCACCCTGCTGGGCCAGAAGGTGACGCCGCTGGACCGCGTGGGCATCTATGTGCCCGGTGGCAAGGCGGCGTACCCTTCGAGCGTGCTGATGAACGCCATCCCCGCGCAAGTCGCTGGCGTGCCTGAGATCATCATGGTCGTGCCTACGCCGCGCGGCGAGAAAAACCCGCTGGTGCTGGCTGCCGCCTATGTGGCTGGCGTGCACCGCGCCTTCACCATTGGTGGTGCGCAGGCGGTGGCGGCGCTGGCTTACGGTACGGCGACCGTGCCCAAGGTGGACAAGATCACCGGCCCCGGCAATGCCTATGTGGCCAGCGCCAAGAAGCGCGTGTTTGGCCTGGTGGGCATCGACATGATTGCTGGCCCTTCGGAAATTCTGGTGCTGGCCGATGGCACGACACCGCCTGAGTGGGTGGCCATGGACTTGTTCAGCCAGGCTGAGCACGACGAGCTGGCGCAATCCATTTTGCTCAGCCCTGATGCCGCCTATCTGGACGCTGTGCAGCGCGAGATTGACCGCCTGCTGCCCGAAATGCCCCGCAAGGACATCATCGCCAAGAGCCTGAACGGCCGCGGCGCCTTGATTCTGACGCGCAGCATGGAAGAGGCTTGCGCCATCTCCAACCGCATCGCGCCCGAGCACCTGGAAGTCTCCAGCAATGATCCGCACAAGTGGGAGCCGCTGCTCAAGCACGCCGGTGCCATCTTTTTGGGTGCCTACACCAGCGAATCGCTGGGTGACTACTGTGCAGGCCCCAACCACGTGCTGCCCACCAGTGGCACAGCGCGTTTTTCCTCGCCGCTGGGGGTGTATGACTTCCAGAAGCGCAGCTCCATCATTGAAGTGAGCGAAGCCGGTGCCCAGGTGTTGGGCAAGATTGCCGCAGAACTCGCCTATGGCGAAGGTCTGCAGGGCCACGCCCGCGCTGCGGAAATGCGTCTGAAGTAAACGCGTTTCAATGCATATCAAGCCGCTGTACTCGCAAGAGTCAGCGGCTTTTTTGTGCGTGTGGCTATGCAGGCCATCGCACACGAAGATGACACGAATTTAGTGTCACACGAAATTCGTGTAGACTGGCTGGCATGAAAAACGTCACCATTACCGTGGAAGACAGCGTGCTGGAATGGGCACGTATCGAGGCAGCACGGCGCGGCACCAGCGTCTCGCGCATGCTGGGTGACTTCATGGCCGAGATGCAGCGCCGCGAGGACGCCTACGAGCGTGCCTACCTGGCCTGGCGCACCGATGAGCGCACTTGGCAAGCCGCTTCCCAGGCCACAAAAACCGTAGCGCGTAGCGCAGCTGGCAAGCGCTCTAAAGGCCAGAAAACCTCTGAACAGGAAGCGGCCGCATGAACCCCGTGTTTGTAGATACCTCGGTCCTGATTGCTGCCGAAGATACGGGCAATGGCGCGCTGTATGCATCAGTGCTGGCCTGGCTCGATGTGCTGTGGCGCACCCGCACCGGGCGCACGGCCAACCAGTCGCTGGTGGAGTTCTACGACCAGGTCACGACGGATGCCCAGCCCATGTCGCAGGGCGATGCGCGAGCCGCCATCCGCCGCTACCAGACCTGGAACCCCTGGAAAACCGATGCCGCCACGCTGGAAACCGCGTGGGCCGTGCAGGCGCGCCATGCCCTGCCATTTGCGGATTGCCTGGCTGTAGCCTGCGCCCAGCACAGCGGCTGTGAACATATGCTGACCCTGCATCTGCCGCATGGCGCCCAGTATGGCGGAGTGACCATGGTGCACCCGCTGCAGATGGCGCCGCAAACCGAATCTGAAGGTGCCTGAGCCCACAACGAGTGCCCCCGCATCTGCCCGAGTGAAGCTTTTGAAAGTGTGAATTCCATGTCAGTCTCTCCCACCCAAGCCAAAGCACTGGAGCGCATTCGCGCCGATGTGCGCGCCATGTCCGCCTACCACGTGCAGCCCTCGCAAGGCCTGCTGAAGATGGACACCATGGAGAACCCCTTCCGCCTGCCGCTGGCGCTGCAAAAGGCACTGGGCGAGCGTCTGGGGGCGCTGGAAATCAACCGCTATCCCGGCGAGCGCCTCGAGGTGCTCAAGCAGATGCTCAGCGACTACGCCGGGGCACCCGAAGGCAGCGCCGTGCTGCTGGGCAATGGCTCGGACGAAATCATCACGCTGCTGGCGCTGGCCACCGCGCAGCCCACAGCAAACGGCCGCGCGAAGATGATCGCGCCCATGCCGGGCTTTGTGATGTATCCGCTGTCGGCACAGCTGCAGGGCCTGGACTTTGTGGCTGTGCAGCTGACCGAAGACTTTGACCTGGACGTGCCCGCCATGCTGGCCGCGATTGCCGAGCACCAGCCTGCGGTGACCTATATCGCCTACCCCAACAACCCCACCGCCACGCTGTGGGATGAAGACAAGGTGCAGGCCGTGATTGACGCCGTGGGCGAAGTCGGTGGTCTGGTGGTCATGGATGAGGCTTACCAGCCCTTTGCCAGCCGCAGCTGGATCCAGCAGATGAAGGCTCACCCCGAGCGCAATGGCCACGTGCTGCTGATGCGCACGCTCTCCAAGTTCGGCTTGGCCGGTGCGCGCTTGGGTTACCTGATTGGGCCTGAAGCCATCGTCAACGAACTCGACAAGGTGCGCCCCCCTTACAACATCAGCGTGCTCAACTGCGAGACCGCCATTTTTGCGCTGGAGCATGCCGAGCTGTACGCCGACCAGGCCGCCGCGATCCGTGCGGAACGCCAGCCCCTGATCGATGCCCTGCAGGCACTCGATGGCGTAGACAAGGTCTGGCCCTCCGAAGCCAATATGGTGCTGGTGCGCGTGCGTGATGCAGGCAAGGCACAGGCCGAGATGAAGGCGCGCGGCGTGCTGGTGAAAAACGTTTCGGCCATGCACCCGTTGCTGGCCAATTGCCTGCGCCTGACCGTAGGCACAGCCGAAGAAAATGCCCAGATGTTGGCAGCTATGAAGGAGTCTTTATGAGCAATGCATTGATCCCCTCCACCGCCGCCGCAGCAGACACCACTGCACGTGTGGCGGAAGTCCAGCGCAACACCGCTGAAACGCGGGTGCAGGTGCGCGTCAATCTGGACGGCACCGGCAAGGCACGTCTGAATTCCGGCATTGGCTTTCTGGACCACATGCTGGACCAGATCGCCCGTCACGGCCTGATTGACCTGGAAGTGGAATGCGCAGGCGATCTGCACATTGATGGCCACCACACCGTGGAAGACATTGGTATTACCCTCGGCCAGGCCTTTGCCAAGGCCGTGGGCGACAAAAAGGGCATCCGCCGCTACGGCCATGCCTATGTGCCGCTGGATGAAGCGCTTTCCCGCGTGGTCATTGACTTCTCTGGCCGCCCCGGCCTGCATATGGACTGCAAGTTCACTGCTGGCAGCATTGGTCAGCTGGACACCCAGCTGGTGTTCGAGTTCTTCCAGGGCTTTGTGAACCACGCAGGCGTGACCCTGCACATCGACAACCTCAAGGGCTTTAATGCCCACCACCAGTGCGAGACCATCTTCAAGGCCTTTGCCCGTGCCCTGCGCTTTGCGCTGGAGCGTGATGAGCGCATGGCGGGTGTCGTGCCCTCCACCAAGGGCAGTCTGTAAAAAGTGAAGCAGCTGGCGCTTGCAGGCACACGCTTTGCATGCGCCAGGGCTTTGAAACCCAGTAAATACAAGCGCAAGGTGCTATGAGTTCTGTGAACAATACCGTGGCCGTGGTGGACTATGAGATGGGCAATCTGCGCTCCGTCTCCCAGGCGGTGATGACGGCAGCCCAGGGCACGGATGTGAGGGTCATCGTCACGCAAGACCCGGCGCAAGTCCGTGCTGCCAGCCGTATCGTGCTGCCCGGCCAGGGCGCCATGCGCGACTGCATGGCCGCGCTGCAGGCCTCGGGCCTCAAAGAAGCCGTGCTTGAAGCCGCTGCCATCAAACCGCTGTTTGGCGTGTGCGTGGGCATGCAGATGCTGCTGGACCACAGCGAAGAGGGCGATACCGCTTCGCTGGGCCTGATTCCTGGCCGCGTCAAGCGCTTTGAGCTGGCAGGCCGCACCCAGCCCGATGGCAGCCGCTACAAGGTGCCGCAGATGGGCTGGAACCAGGTCTTCCCTACATCGCCCAATGGCGTGCGCCACCCCATGTGGGAAGGTATTCCGGACGGCGCGTACTTCTACTTTGTGCACAGCTTCTATGCCCAGCCTGCAGACCCCGTGCATTGCGCGGCGGAAACGGACTATGGCGGAAGGTTTGCATCTGCGGTAGCACGCGATAAGATTTTTGCTACGCAGTTCCACCCCGAGAAAAGTGCGGATCATGGGCTTGCGCTCTACCGCAATTTCTTACACTGGAATCCTTAAGGTTTCGCTTTTTCTTCAACCGTGGCCGCACCACCCTTCGGCCCATTCTCAGGCAAAGTCCCTCGCACATCATGCTGCTGATTCCCGCCATCGACCTCAAAGACGGCCAATGCGTCCGCCTCAAACAAGGTGACATGGACCAATCCACCACATTCGGCGATCCTGCCGAGATGGCACGCCGCTGGCTGGATGCCGGTGCTCGCCGCCTGCACCTGGTGGACCTGAACGGTGCTTTTGCGGGCCAGCCCAAGAATCTGGCGGCCATCAAAGCCATCCTGAAGGAAGTGAATGGGGAAATCCCCGTCCAGCTCGGCGGTGGTATCCGTGATCTGGACACGATTGAGCGCTACATCGACATTGGCATGGAGTACATCATCATCGGCACAGCTGCCGTGAAGAACCCCGGCTTCCTGCAAGATGCCTGTACTGCCTTTGCTGGGCACATCATCGTGGGCCTGGACGCCAAGGACGGCAAAGTCGCCATTGACGGCTGGAGCAAGCTGACCGGTCAGGACGTGATTCCCACCGCCAAGCGCTTTGAAGACTGGGGTGTGGACTCCATCATCTACACCGACATTGGCCGTGACGGCATGCTCTCGGGCATCAACATCGACGCCACCGTCAAGCTCGCGCAGTCCGTGCGCATTCCCGTGATTGCCTCCGGCGGTCTGGCCAGCATCAAGGACATCGAAGCCCTGTGCGCCGTGCAGGACGAAGGCATTGAAGGCGTGATCTGCGGTCGCGCCATCTACACCGGTGATCTGGACTTTGCCGAAGGCCAGAAGCTGGCCGACAAGCTCTCCGGCTACGAAGACGAAGAGGCATGACCCAGCCCCAAGCCGCGCGTGAAGTCTGGCGCGGCCTTGCCTGCACGCGCATCACCTTGCCCAATGGCGACAGCGTGCGGGTGTCGGACTTTGGTGCCCAGGTGCTGTCATGGCGCAGCCGTGGACATGAGCGCATGTTCTGCTCCGAGCGTGCCGTGGTGGATGGCAGCGCTGCCATCCGCGGCGGCGTGCCCGTGTGCTTTCCCCAGTTCAATGCGCGTGGCCCCCTGCCCAAGCATGGTCTGGCGCGCCGCACCACCTGGCAGTATCAGAGTGCCGAGGTGCAGGGCGAAGCCATCACCGCCCGCTGGCAGTGGGATGCAGCCGCGCCCCTGCACACAGATTTTCCGCATGCCTTGCGCGCCGAGTTGGCCGTGACCTTATCTGCGGATCAGCTGCAGATCACGCTGTCGGCCACCAACACGGGCGATACCGCCTTTGCCTTTACCGGCGCGCTGCACACCTATCTGGTCGTGCAGGGCGCGGATATGGCTGCGCTGCATGGCCTGGAAGGTGCAGCCTTCTGGGATGCTGCAAAAGGCTTTGCACCTGCGGTCCAGCAAGGTGCTGTGGCGCTGGGCGAAGAGGTGGACCGCGTCTATGCCCGCAGCAGCCAGCCGCTGGAGCTGTGCGATGCCGCTGGCAGGCTGTGCATCAGTCAGGACGCTGCATGGCCGGAAACCGTGGTCTGGAACCCCGGCCCCGCCCTGTGCATCAGCCTTGGCGATATGCAGCCCACAGACTGGATGCGCATGCTGTGCGTGGAAGCGGCAGCGATCAACCAGCCGGTGGCACTGCACCCCGGCCAGCACTGGCAGGCTGCACAAATCCTGCAGGTCGTGGGCTGAATGCCTGCGTTCTGCACCTGATGTTCAACCGATAGAAAACGCTTTTTCATGCTCGCCAAACGCATCATTCCCTGTCTGGACGTTACCGGTGGTCGCGTCGTCAAAGGCGTCAATTTTCTGGAGCTGCGCGATGCAGGCGACCCGGTCGAAATCGCCGCGCGCTACAACGCACAGGGTGCGGACGAGCTGACCTTTCTGGACATCACCGCCACCAGCGATGGGCGCGATCTGATCCTGCCCATCATTGAAGCCGTGGCCTCGCAGGTGTTCATTCCGCTGACCGTGGGTGGTGGCGTGCGCACCGTGGAAGATGTGCGCCGCCTGCTCAATGCTGGGGCGGACAAGACCAGCTTTAACTCGGCTGCCATTGCCAATCCCTCGACCATCAATGCCTGCAGCGACAAATACGGCTCGCAATGCATTGTGGTGGCCATCGACGCCAAGTGCCGCACGCCGGAGGACGAGCAGCGCATTGGGCCCGGCGGCACGCCCATGGGCCCGGGCTGGGATGTGTACAGCCACGGAGGCCGCAAGAACGTAGGGCTGGATGTGATCCGCTGGGCCGAAGAAATGGCGCAGCGCGGCGCCGGTGAAATTCTGCTGACCAGCATGGACAAGGACGGCACCAAGAGCGGCTTTGACCTGCAGCTCACGCGTGCCGTGAGCGATGCCGTGGGCGTGCCTGTGATCGCCTCCGGCGGCGTGGGCAATCTGGACCATCTGGCCGATGGTGTGCAGCAGGGCGGTGCGGACGCGGTGCTGGCTGCCAGCATCTTCCACTACGGCGAATACACCATTGCGCAGGCCAAGGAGCGCATGCGCGAGCGCGGCATTCCCGTGCGACTTTGAAAGTATTGAGAGCGGCTTGCGCAGGCTCCAAGCGGCTTTCCGAATGTTTTCTATTTGAAAGTGGCTGTTTGCCTGCGCTGGCAGCTATCAAAAAAGCAGGATGCCTATGAGCTGGCTTGATCAAGTCAAATGGGATGCGCAGGGCCTGGTGCCCGTGATCGCACAGGAACAAAGCACGGGCGATGTGGTGATGTTCGCCTGGATGAACCGCGAAGCGCTGGAAAAAACCGCAGCCATCGGCCGCGCCGTGTATTTCAGCCGCTCGCGCAACAAGCTGTGGTTCAAGGGCGAAGAGTCCGGCCACGTGCAGACTGTGCATGAAATCCGCATCGACTGCGACAACGATGTGGTGCTGCTCAAAATCACCCAGCAGGGGCACGAGCCCGGCATTGCCTGCCACACCGGCCGCCACTCGTGCTTCTACAGCGTGCTCAAGGACGGACAGTGGGTCGCCATCGACCCTGTCTTGAAAGATCCCGCATCCATCTACAAATAAACACCATGTCTGAACAAAACTCCGCGTCGGTTGAAGGCGCACTGGCCCGTCTGGCCGCTGTCATTGAAAGCCGCAAAGCCATCAACGGTGGCGATCCTGAGAAAAGCTATGTCTCCCGTCTGCTGCACAAGGGGCCGGATGCCTTCCTGAAAAAAGTGGGCGAAGAGGCCACCGAAGTCGTCATGGCGGCCAAGGACGTTGACCATGGTGCTGACAAAGGAAAACTCCTTTATGAAGTTGCGGATTTGTGGTTTCACTCCATGATTGCACTGTCGTACTATGGGCTCACGCCCGCCGACGTGGTGGCCGAGCTGGAACGCCGTGAAGGCACCAGTGGTCTGGAAGAAAAAGCATTGCGCAAAGCCAAGGAAAGGGCCGCGCAGGAAGGAAATGCCGAGTGAACGATGACATTGTCGAAGTCCGCGCCGTAGATCAGGCCACGCTCGATGGGCTCAAGGCCTGGGGCTGGGTCAGCTATATCCTGCACCTGATTGTGGCGCTGGCCGTGGTCATTCCAGGTGCACAGGTCAGCGTGCTCATACTGGCTGTCGCGCTGGTGATCGACCTGGTCAAGCGCTCGGATGCTCAGGGTACCTGGCATGCCTCCCACTTCTCGTGGCGCCTGCGCAGTGTGATCTGGGCGGGCATTCTGTATATCGTGACCGCACCACTGTGGCTGCTGTTTATCTTCCCGGGCTGGATTGCGTGGTGCGTGATCTCCATCTGGTTCCTGTATCGCATCGTGCGCGGCATGATTGCCATGAACAAGCAGGAACCCCTGCCTGTATAAGCTGACGCATCACTGCCAGCCATAGCCCATGACCCAGATGCCCCCTGCAGCCTCGCCTCGGCGCCTGAATCTGGCACTTCAGGGCGGTGGCTCGCATGGGGCTTTTACCTGGGGCGTGCTCGATGCCCTGCTCGAAGACGGCGGTTTCGCCTTTCCCGGCATCAGTGGCACCAGTGCCGGGGCCATGAATGCGGTGGCGCTGGCCCAGGGCTTTGCTGCCGCGGCGCTGGAGCATCCGGATGACCCGCAGGCACGCCACAGTCTGGGCTGTGTGCTGGCACGTGCAGCGCTCAAAAAACTCTGGGAAGGGGTTGGTGCCATGGGCGTGTTCACACTGGGCGTGCCGGTGGCGAACAACCCGCTCATGAACCTCATGAGCCAGTTCCTCTCGCCCTATCAGACCAATCCGCTGGACATCAACCCGCTGCGCAAGCTGCTCGAGCGCGTGGTGGACTTTGACATGCTCGCTCAGGTCTGGGGGCAGGAAGGCATGCCCAAGCTGTTTGTCTGTGCCACCAATGTGCGCACGGGCAAGGGCGAAATCTTCAGCGAGCAGCGCATCAGTGCCGATGCCATCATGGCCTCAGCCTGCCTGCCACAGCTGTACCAGGCCGTGGAAATTGACGGTGAGTATTACTGGGACGGCGGCTTTTCCGGTAACCCGGCCCTGTACCCGCTGATCTACCGCACCGACTGCAGCGACATGCTGCTGGTGCAGATCAACCCGATTGAGTCGCCTGACCTGCCAGACACGGCCAGCGATATTGCCGAGCGCATGAACGAAGTCATGTTCAACGCTGGCCTGCTGGGCGAGCTGCGCGCCATTGACTTTGTGCGCCGCCTGCTGGCCGAAGGCAAGCTGGACCCCCAACGCTACAAAAGCGTGCTCATGCACCGCATTGACGGTGGTGCGGCCCTGGCCCGTTTTGGTGCAGCCAGCAAGTCGCGCGTGGACATGGGATTATTGCAGCAGCTGTTTGCACTGGGGCGCAGGCAGGGGCAGCAGTGGGCGCAGGACCACCGCAATGACGTGGGCGTGCGCCAGACGCTGCAGATTGTGGACAATCCATAGTTCGCCAGCTCTGCGACGCGCATAGACTGGCATGCCTTTTGAAGCCTTTTGCTACGAATAACAACGACTGTTTGCTCTGCCATGACTGATCACTCGCATACTGCGCACGACCCCAACTGCATTTTCTGCAAGATCATTGCGGGCCAGATTCCCAGCCGCAAGCTGTATGAGGACGAAGACGTCTTCGCCTTTCACGACATCAACCCCGCAGCGCCCGTGCACTTCATGATCGTGCCCAAGAAGCACATTGCTTCCATGGCCCATGTGACCGAGGCCGATCAGGCACTGCTGGGCAAGATCATGCTGCTTGCGCCCAAGCTGGCCATGCAGCAGGGCTGCAACCCTTATCCTGCCGGAGGCTTTCGCATCATGGTCAATACTGGTGAGGAAGGTGGGCAGGAAGTGCACCACCTGCACGTGCACGTCATGGGCGGCCCCCGCCCCTGGAAGCGCGGCTGACAATGGATGGGGACGTGAAAGGCTGTGCAAGTTAAGGCCATCTGAGGCGCTATGGCGCGGCGTCACGTCTAAAATGACTCGTATTCGTTAGGAGAAATCTCATGGGATCGTTTTCTGTTTGGCACTGGCTGATTGTTCTGCTCATCGTGGTGCTGGTGTTCGGCACCAAGAAGCTCAAGAACCTGGGTAGCGACCTGGGTGGCGCCGTCAAGGGTTTCAAGGACGGCATGAAGGACGGCAGCACGCCTGAAGCCGCTGCGGAAAAGACCGCAGTGACCGATCAGAGCAAGGCTGACGACAAGACCACGATCGACGTTGACGCCAAGCAAAAGAGCTGATGTATCAGCATGGCAGCAAGCACCTGCATAGGGCGTTGGCATGATTGATATCGGTATCTCCAAGCTGGCACTGATCGGCGCTGTGGCCCTGGTGGTCATTGGTCCCGAGAAGCTGCCGCGCGTGGCCCGCACGGTCGGCACGCTGCTGGGCAAGGCCCAGCGCTATGTGGCGGACGTGAAGGCGGAAGTCAATCGCTCCATGGAGCTCGACGAGCTCAAGAAGATGAAGGAGTCGATGGAGTCCGCTGCCCGTGATGTGGAGCAGTCGGTGCAAAGCACCACGAGCAGTCTGGAAAAGGACTGGCGTGATGCCACCGATTTCGAGTCGGCATACAGCAGCAGCGATTCCAGCACTTCAGCCAGCGACTACAGCAGCTACGAAAGCAGTAGCCGCAGCGCAGTGACGCCGGCCTACAAGCATCCGGGCAAGAACTTCCGCCTCAAGCGCACGGCCGTGCCACGCTGGTACAAGGCGCGCTCCGGGCTGCGCACCCATGTGCAGTCAGGTGCTGCGCGAGTGGCGCGCTTCAGACCGAAGCGCTGAGGCTGATCTCCCACAGCACGGCGCCTGCAGCTAGCGGCCCGTGCTGGTGCTTTTCTCTTGATCTGCAGGGCCTGATGATGGCCCGGTTCTTTTTTCGACCATGTCCAACAAATCCACCCAAGACGACGAGCTGGCCGGCACCGAGCAGCCCTTTGTGCAGCACCTGATGGAGCTGCGCGACCGCCTGCTGTACTGCATCTACGGCATTGCGCTGGCGGTGGCTGTGCTGGCCATCTGGCCTGGCCCCAATGGCTTGATCGACTTTATTGCCCAGCCCATCAAGGCACACATGCCGCCTGATGCCAAGCTGATTGCGGTGGGCGTGTTCTCGCCCTTCTTCGTGCCGCTGAAGGTGCTGATGATGGTGGGCATGCTGGCCGTGCTGCCATGGATCATGTACCAGCTGTGGGCTTTTGTGGCACCTGGTCTGTACAGCCATGAAAAGCGCTTTGCACTGCCGCTGATCACCTTTGGCAGCCTGCTGGCCTATGTGGGTATTGCCTTTGTGCAGTTCTTTGTGCTGGACAAGATGTTCGGCTTCATCCAGGGCTTTACGCCCGAGAGCGTGGCTGCGACGCCTGATATTGCCTCTTATGTGGAAGCGATTTTGTCGCTGTACCTGGCGTTTGGCCTGGCCTTCCAGGTGCCCATCGTGGTGATGCTGCTGGTGCGCTTTGGCATTGTGGAAATTGACAAGCTCAAGAGTTTCCGTGGCTACTTCATCGTGCTGGCCTTTGTGATTGCCGCCGTGGTGACGCCGCCCGATGTGATTTCGCAGCTGGCGCTGGCCGTGCCCATGTGCCTGCTGTATGAGGTGGGCATCATCGGGGCAGGCTGGTTTGCCAAGGTTGCCCGCAAGCCAGAGGATGAGGAAGCCGATCAGGCCTGATGCGCACATCCTGGCCAGAACCAAAAAATCCCGCAGCCCTTTAAAAGGCAGCGGGATTTTTTGTTGGTGGGTGATGGCTTTGAAAAAGAGAGCGGCTAGCGCTTGTCAATCAAGGTTTTCAATATGTTTTGTATTTGAAATCATTGATTTGCAAGCGCTGATAGCTCTCTTTTTTGATGCTTAACGGAGCTGGCGCATGCGTCGGGGGGCAGGGCGCTCGCTGGGCACGATGTTCAGCGTCATGCTCTGGCCGTTGCGCAAAATCTCAAAGTCCGCACGCTGGCCGGGCTGCAGAGAGGCAACCGCCGTCATCATCTCAGCCACATTGCGCACGCGCTGCTCATCCACCTGCACGATCACATCGCCCGGCAGCATGCCAGCACGTGCCGCAGGGCCACCCTGCAGTACGCCCGTGATGATGACGCCGGCATTTGCACCGGCTACGCCAAAGGTTTCAGCCAGTTCGGGCGAAAGCTCATTGGGCTCCACGCCAATCCAGCCGCGCGTGACCTTGCCATCCTTGACCAGGCCGTCCATGACGATCTTGGCTGTGGACACGGGAATGGCAAAGCCAATGCCCATGCTGCCGCCAGAGCGCGAGTAGATGGCGGTGTTGATGCCCAGCAGATTGCCTTCCACATCCACCAGCGCGCCGCCGGAGTTGCCGGGGTTGATGGCGGCATCGGTCTGGATGAAGTTTTCAAAGGTGTTGATGCCCAGCTCGCTGCGGCCCAGCGCACTGATGATGCCGCTGGTCACCGTCTGCCCCACGCCAAAGGGGTTGCCAATGGCCAGCACGGTGTCGCCCACCACGGCATGGTCGGAGTTGCCCAGCACGATGACGGGCAGCTTGTCCAGTTCGATCTTGAGCACGGCCAGGTCGGTTTCTGGGTCGGTGCCCACGATGCGTGCTTCTGCAATGCGGCTGTCGGCCAGGGTGACGGTGATCTGATCCGCGCCTTCGACCACGTGGTTGTTGGTCAGGATATAGCCGTCCGGGCTCACGATCACGCCGCTACCCAGTCCGGTCTGCTGCTGGGTGCCGATCTGGTCACCAAAGAAGAAATGGAACCAGGGGTCGTTCAGGTGCGGGCTGCGCACCTCCTTGCTGGTGTTGATGCTGACCACGGCAGGCATGGCCTTCTGGGCGGCAGCCGCCAGGCTGCCGGGGACAAACTCTGTACGGGGTTCAGACGGCGCTTCCAGCAAGGCAATGCCGGCACGGCTCATGGTGGAGCCATGGCGCAGCCAGCCTGGCTGCAGCGTGGCAACAATGAAATAGGCCGCCAGCAGCACGGTGACGGCCTGTGAAAACAACAGCCAGTAACGCTTCATAGAAATGAGAAAAAGAGGGGAGACAAAGGGGGAGGCAAGCAAAGGCTGACAGCGTAAGCCGAAATGTATTTCCTGTCAGAAATGCAGGCAGTCTGTGTCTTGGCAAGACATCGTAAAAAGAGATGGATAAAGAGTTTTTGGAGATGCCTCGTCGTTAAAAACGATGTTTGCCAGGAAGGGTATTGGTGCAAACCCTAGAATGCTTGCATTGACTGCGCCACACGGTGTTCGTTCTTGGGCTGGCACACCCGCCAGATTCGAGAAAAACAAAGGCTTCATCACCGTGAAGTCCTGAAGAACAGTCCAGTCTGCCCTGAAGCACTTATCCGTTGCCGCGGCTCTCGCGCTGTCTGACCTTTTGAACTGGAAAGACAACCCCATGAGTAAGCATCCCAACGCCCAAGCCCATCAAGTGGCTGGCGGCGCCCACCATCGTCCCTTGAACCGTGACGATTACAAGACCTTGAGCCTGTCCGCACTGGGCGGCACGCTGGAGTTCTACGACTTCGTCGTTTTCGTTTTCTTTGCCAACGTCATTGGCGCGCTGTTTTTCCCGGCTGACATGCCGGAATGGATGCGCCAGCTGCAGACGCTGGGCATTTTCGCGGCTGGCTATCTGGCACGCCCCCTGGGCGGCATCATCATTGCGCACTATGGCGACAAGATTGGCCGCAAGAAGATGTTCTCGCTGTCCATCTTTCTGATGGCGGTGCCCACACTGGTCATTGGCCTGCTGCCTACCTATGAAACCATTGGCCTGGCCGCGCCCTTGCTGCTGCTGCTGATGCGCGTGCTGCAAGGCGCTGCGATTGGCGGTGAAATGCCTGGTGCCTGGGTGTTCGTTGCCGAGCACTCGCCTGCCAAGCACTATGGCCTGGCCATTGGTACGCTGACTTCCGGCATTACTGGCGGCATTTTCCTGGGCTCCATCTTTGGTGTGTGGCTCAACAGCACCTACAGCCAGGCAGAAATCCATGACTGGGCATGGCGCATTCCTTTTATTCTGGGTGGTGTGTTTGGCCTGGTGTCGGTGTATCTGCGCCGCTTCCTGCATGAAACGCCTCTGTTCCAGGATATGCAAAAGCGCAAGGCTGCGGATGCAGAACTGCCCTTGAAAACCATCTTGCGTGACCACAAGGAAGCCAGCTGGCTGGTGGCGCTGATGACCTGGGTGCTCTCGACAGGCGTGGTGGTGGTGGTGCTGATGGCGCCTGCCTACCTGCAGAAGGTGTTCCATATCGCTCCCGCCGAAGCCATGATGGCCAACGCAGTGGCGACCGTGACTCTGACCATTGGCTGCATCTTCTGGGGCTGGCTGTCTGACAAGATCGGCACCAAGCTGACCATGCTGTTCGGCTGGGGTGGCATGACGGTGACCGCCTATATCTTCTATCTGAACCTGCCTGGTGAATCGACCCTGGTGCTGCGCTATGCGCTGGTGGGCTTCTTTGTGGGTTCCATCTCGCTGCTGCCTGTAGTGGGTGTGCGTGCCTTCCCTGTGGCAGTGCGCTTTACCGGCCTGTCTTTCGCCTACAACATGGCCTACGCCGTCTTCGGTGGCCTGACCCCCTTGCTGGTGGCCAGCTGGCAGCAGGTGGACATCATGGCTCCTGCCCACTACGTGGCAGCCATGGGTATCCTGGGTGCTGCCATCGGCCTGTTCTGGCCCATCGCTTCCAAAGGCTGGCAGCCCAAGGTCAAGGCCTGATAGCGCCTTCGCTTGCGATGCAGATCAGGGCAGCTTCGGCTGCCCTTTTTTATGGCCTGCTGCACTCGTGCTTCCTGAACGCTTGGCACAATCGACGCCATGATCCAGCGACAAGACCTTCTCTCCCATTTCGATGCCTTGCTCCAGCCTGAGCGCTTCAAGGACTACGGCCCCAACGGCCTGCAGGTCGAAGGCAAGGCCGAGATTCGCCATATCGTCAGCGGCGTGACGGCCAGCCGTGCCCTGATTGAAGCCGCCATTGCCGACAAGGCCGATGCCATCTTTGTGCACCACGGCCTGTTCTGGAAAGGCATGGATGGCCGCATCACGGGCTGGATGAAGGAACGCATCCGTCTGCTGCTGGCGCATGACATCAATCTGTTCGCCTACCACCTGCCGCTCGATGCCCACCCCGAGCTGGGCAACAACGCGCAGTTGGGCGCCAAGCTCGGCGTACAGTGGGACAGCACCTTTGGCGAACAGGCGCTGGGCATGGTGGGTGATGCCAGTTTTGCCAGTCCTGCTGCCCTGGCAGACCATGTGCAGCAGGTGCTGGGCCGTGCCGTGACCTGCGTCAGCGGTGCGCAGGACAAGCCCATACGCCGTCTGGCCTGGTGCACGGGTGGCGCGCAGGGCTTCTTTGAAAGCGCGCTGGCCGCAGGGGCTGATGCCTATATCACGGGTGAAATCTCCGAGCCTCAGGCCCATCTGGCGCGTGAGACCGGCACCACCTTTATTGCCGCGGGCCACCATGCCACCGAGCGCTATGGCGCGCCTGCCGTGGCTGCCCATGTGGCGCAGCAACTGGGGCTGAGCCACCGGTTTATCGAGATCGATAATCCAGCATAAATTTCATAGCTTTCAGCGCTTGCTGCATCAGCGTTATAGGTCAATTTCATGCATAAAAACAAAGCCATTGCCATCACGCAAGGAGATTCTGCGGGCATTGGCCCGGAAATCATTGCCAAGGTGTTTCGTGAACAGCCTGCGCTGCTGCAGGGCTGTTTTGTCGTGGGGGATGTAGCCACCATGCGCCGTGGTGCGCAGGCCATTGCCGTGGCTGGCGAAACCTCGCTGCCTGTGGCTGTGATTGCCAGCCCGGATGAGGCATGGCAGGTGCCGCCGCGCTGCATCCCCGTGCTGGAGCTGCCGGACATGCCGCCTCCTGCACCCTGGGGGCAGATCACGGACAGCGCAGGTGCTGCCGCCGCAGCCTGCGTGCAATGGGCGGCGCGTGCCGCCCTGCGTGGTGAGATTGCCGCTCTGGTGACCGCGCCGCTGCACAAGGAAGCACTGCATGCCGGTGGTGTGACCTACCCTGGCCATACCGAACTGCTGCAGGCAGAAGCTGCGCAGCATGCAGGCGTCGCCATGAGCGAGATGCCGGTGCGCATGATGCTGGCCAATGATGAGCTGTGCACCGTGCTGGTGAGCATCCATGTCTCGCTGCGCAAGGCGCTGGAAGCCGTGACCTTGGACAACATCCTGCAGACCCTGCAGATCACCCATGCCGCACTGCAGCGCATGCTGGGCCGTGCGCCACGCATTGGTGTGGCGGGGCTCAACCCCCATGCGGGTGAGGGCGGCCTGTTTGGCTCGGAAGAGATAGACATCATTGCGCCTGCCATCGCTGCTGCCCGCGCGCAGGGCATTGATGCACAGGGGCCGTTTGCGCCCGACACCGTATTCATGCGGGCCCGCAATGTGCCCGGTCACCCCGGCGAGTTTGATGTGGTGTTGGCCATGTACCACGACCAGGGCTTGATACCCATCAAATATCTGGGCGTGGAAAGTGGCGTAAATGTGACACTTGGCCTGCCTCTGGTGCGCACCAGCCCGGACCACGGCACGGCCTTTGACATCGCGGGGCAGGGCGTGGCCGATGCTTCCAGCCTGCTGGAGGCTGTGCGCATGGCACAAAAGCTCTCAGCCAGTGCGAGGGTGCAGGCTTAAGTTCCCTAGCGCGAAGCATGCGCCTTCAGCGGCGCAGCTGATCGCGGATTTCGCGCAGCAGCAGGACTTCTTCAGGCGTCACTTCAGGTGCGGGAGCAGGGGGCGGTGTCTCGCGCTTGAGGCGGTTGATCTGCTTGATCATCACGAAAATGATGAACGCCAAAATCACAAAATTCACCGCCACGGTAATGAAGCTGCCATAGGCCAGCACAGGCACGCCCGCTTCCTGCAGGGCAGGCAGCGTGCGCGGCGTTCCTTCGGGAACACTGCCCAGCACGATGAACAGGTTGGAGAAGTCCAGCTTGCCGAACACCAGCCCCACCAGCGGCATGATCAGGTCCTTCACCACGGAATCGACGATCTTCCCGAAGGCCCCGCCGATGATCACGCCGACGGCCAGATCGATCACGTTGCCCTTGACGGCAAACTCACGAAACTCCTGCAGCATAGACATGCGAATCTCCTGTTTGATTGAGATAAGTCATATTGCATGATTTAACGCAAGAAGGGGGGCGGATAGGTGCTTGGATTCCAATTTTTCGACAAGCTACAATTTCTCGATTGACCTTATACCTAGCGATGTTTTATCGAGGATCCCCATGAGCGATACACCTGTCGACTCCAGCAAGCGGACGTGGATCATCACGTCTGCCTGCGCTGGCGCAGTAGGCGGCGCAGCGGTTGCAGTGCCTTTTGTGAGTACTTTCCAGCCTTCTGAAAAGGCCAAGGCCGCAGGGGCTGCAGTGGAAGTGGATATCTCCGCGCTGGCTCCAGGCGAAAAGCTGACCGTGGAATGGCGTGGCAAGCCTGTGTGGATCTTGAAGCGCACACCGGAACAGCTCGCGGAGCTGCCCGAGCTGGACAGCCAGCTGGCAGACCCCGAATCGCTGCGTAACCAGGATCAGCTCACGCCTCCTTACGCACGCAATACATGGCGTTCCATCAAGCCCGAGGTGTTTGTTGCAGTGGGGATTTGCACGCACCTGGGATGCTCGCCTGTGGATAAGTTCGCTACCGGCGCCCAGCCTTCGCTGCCTGCAGACTGGAAGGGCGGCTTCCTGTGCCCATGCCACGGCTCTACTTTTGACATGGCTGGCCGTGTCTTCAAGAACAAGCCAGCACCCGACAACCTGGAAGTGCCTCCTTATAAGTTCCTGTCAGAGAACACACTTCTGATTGGCGACGACAAGGCTTGATGGAGTTAGAACGACATGGCCCACGAATTCAAAGAGATCGACCCGAACGCCGCGACCGGTGCGAAGGTCAAGAACTGGTTTGAAAATCGTTTTCCTTCGGCATTTGCAGGCTACAAGATGCATATGTCGGAGTACTACGCTCCAAAGAACTTCAACTTCTGGTACATCTTTGGTTCGCTGGCACTGCTGGTGCTGGTGATCCAGATCGTGACCGGGATCTTCCTGGTCATGCACTACAAGCCTGACGCTGAAAAAGCCTTTGCGTCTGTGGAATACATCATGCGTGATGTGCCATGGGGCTGGCTGATTCGCTATATGCACTCCACCGGTGCATCGGCCTTCTTTGTGGTGGTCTATCTGCACATGTTCCGTGGTCTGCTCTATGGCTCCTACCGCAAGCCACGCGAGCTGGTCTGGATCTTCGGCTGCGCCATCTTCCTGGCGCTGATGGCTGAAGCCTTCATGGGCTACCTGCTGCCATGGGGCCAGATGTCTTACTGGGGCGCGCAGGTGATCGTGAACCTGTTTGCTGCAGTACCCGTGATCGGCCCTGACCTGGCGATCTTGATTCGTGGTGACTATGTGGTCGGTGATGCAACGCTGAACCGCTTTTTCAGCTTCCACGTGATTGCCGTGCCGCTGGTGTTGCTGGGTCTGGTGGTGGCGCACTTACTGGCGCTGCACGATGTGGGCTCGAACAACCCTGACGGTATCGAGATCAAGGCTCCCAATGCGCCCAAGGATGCCAATGGCAATCCGCTGGACGGCGTGCCTTTCCATCCCTACTACACCGTGCACGACATCTTTGGCGTGGCTGTGTTCCTGTTCCTGTTCTCGGCGGTGGTGTTCTTCGCGCCAGAGTTCGGTGGGTACTTCCTGGAGTACAACAACTTCATCCCCGCTGACCCGCTGAAGACGCCTGCGCACATCGCTCCCGTGTGGTATTTCACGCCGTTTTACTCCATGCTGCGTGCGATTACTGCCGAGATGATGTATGTGCTGGTGGGCTGCGTGGTGCTGGCTGCGCTGCTGGCTCTCTTCAAGTCCAAGATGGCAGGCCTGTTCAAGCTGGTGGCGGTGCTGGCCGCGGCCGTCGCTGTGGTGCTGATGCTGAGCATCGATGCCAAGTTCTGGGGTGTGGTTGTGATGGGCGGCGCCGTGGTGATTCTGTTTGCGCTGCCATGGCTGGACTGCAGCCCTGTGAAGTCCATTCGCTACCGTCCCACATGGCACAAGTATGTGTATGCCGTGTTCGTGATCAACTTCGTGATCCTGGCGTATCTGGGTGTGCAGCCGCCATCCCCCATGGGTGAGCGCGTTTCGCAGGTGGGCACCTTGTTCTACTTCGGCTTCTTCCTGCTGATGCCCTGGTGGAGCCAGCTGGGTACACCCAAGCCTGTTCCTGACCGCGTGACTTTCAAGCCACACCACTGAGCTAGGAGATAAGAACAATGAAAAAGCTGTTTCTCACGCTGATTGCCGCGCTTGGCATTGTGGGTGGTGCGCATGCCGCAGGTGGTGGCCTGGTGCCACTGGACAAGGCTCCAGTGGATGTGACGAACCAGGCATCGCTGCAAAACGGTGCCAAGCTGTTCGTGAACTACTGCCTGGGGTGTCACTCGGCAGCTTTCATGCGCTACAACCGCTTGAAGGACATTGGTCTGAGTGATCAGGAAATCAAGGACAACCTGCTGTTCACCACAGAAAAAGTGGGTGACACCATGGTGGCTGCGATTGATCCCAAGCAGGCAGCAGCCTGGTTTGGTGCCAACCCACCTGATCTGACGGTGATTGCGCGCTCTCGTGCCAGCCACGATGGCTCGGGTGCAGATTACATCTACACCTTCCTGCGTACCTTCTATCTGGACTCCACCAAGCCCACGGGCTGGAATAACCTGGTCTTCCCTTCGGTGGGCATGCCCCATGTGCTGTGGGAGCTGCAGGGTGCACGCCGCGCCATCTTTGAAGATGTGGTGGTAGATGGTCAAAACACCCAGGTATTCAAGGGCTGGGAAACCGTTACTCCGGGAACAATGACCCCACAAGAGTACGATCAGGCTGTAGGGGACTTGGTGAACTTCCTACAATGGATGGGTGAACCAGCCCAAAATACCCGCATTCACGTGGGTATCGGTGTCCTGATCTTCCTGGGTATCTTTATCTTGATCACCTGGAGACTGAACGCCGCGTTCTGGAAAGACGTTAAATAATTAGACAGTCTGTGCTGCCTCATACCCTGGGTGTGAGGCAGTTCGGTCGCAGCAGAGTGGGCGCTTTCAGGCGTCCCACTCTTTTTGATTTTTAGGAGCTTCCGCCATGATGGTGCTTTATTCGGGAACGACTTGCCCTTATTCCCACCGTTGCCGCTTTGTGCTGTTCGAGAAGGGAATGGACTTCGAGATTCGCGATGTGGACTTGTACAACAAGCCCGAAGAGATCGCGGCGATGAACCCCTACGGTCAAGTTCCCATCCTGGTTGAACGTGACCTGATTCTGTATGAATCGAACATCATCAATGAGTACATTGATGAGCGCTTCCCCCATCCCCAGCTGATGCCTGGTGACCCTGTGGATCGTGCGCGTGTGCGTCTGTTCCTGCTGAACTTTGAAAAAGAACTGTTCGTGCACGTGAACACGCTGGAGCAGCGCAATGTCAAGGGCAACGAAAAGGAAGTGGAAAAGGCACGTCAGCACATCCGTGACCGTCTGACCCAGCTGGCTCCTGTGTTCCTGAAGAACAAGTACATGCTGGGCGAAGGCTTCTCCATGCTCGACGTGGCGATTGCTCCCCTGCTGTGGCGTCTGGACTACTACGGCATTGAGCTGAGCAAGAACGCTGCGCCCTTGCTCAAGTACGCCGAGCGCATCTTCTCGCGCCCTGCCTACATTGAAGCCCTGACACCTTCCGAGAAGGTGATGCGCAAGTAATTCTTGTGCTTTTGTGTTTCCCCCTGCGTTTGCTGTTTGCTGGAATTTGTTCATGACCGAGTCTTCTGCCACCTCTACACGGCCATACCTCATTCGTGCCATTCATGAGTGGTGTACGGATAACGGCTTTACGCCTTATCTGGCTGTCAAAGTGGATCGCTCGGTGCAAGTGCCGCGTGAATACGTCAATGGCGGGGAAATCGTGCTCAACGTCAGCTATGACGCCACGGGCAGTCTGCAGCTGGGCAATGAATATATTGAATTCAAGGCCCGTTTTGGTGGCAGACCCCATGACATCATGGTGCCCGTTGAGCGCGTGCAGGCCATTTATGCGCGTGAGACCGGGCAAGGCATGTCTTTCCCCGTGATTGACGATTTGCTGGCAGAGCTGCCAGATGACGCGGCGGCTCTTGCCGCTGCTGAAGCAGAGGATGAGGCTGCACCAGAGCAGGAGCCTGCAGCGAGCACACCCGTGGTGCAGCTGGTCAGCGCCAGCAGCAAGCCTTCGGATGGCGACGAGCCTCCTTCGCCACCAGCGCCTGCTGCGGGTGGCAAACGCCCCGCACTCAAACGTGTGAAATAAAGTCCTGAATTTTTCTGCAAGCGCAAAACTTGTATTAGAATTTCAGCTTTCGCCGGTTTAGCTCAGTTGGTAGAGCACCCGCCTTGTAAGCGGTAGGTCGTCAGTTCGAATCCGACAACCGGCACCAATTCAGGATGCTTTGCGGCATCCTTATCCCGGTAGCAGTTCACGCTGCGCTGTGGATAGCCGGTTTAGCTCAGTTGGTAGAGCACCCGCCTTGTAAGCGGTAGGTCGTCAGTTCGAATCCGACAACCGGCACCATTTCTTCAGTTATGTAAAGACCCATCAGGGTCTTTTTTTTCGTCTGTACCCAGGCTCACATGGGGCTTTGCCAGGGTGACGCATTCAAGATCTTGATCTGAATGCGGTTCACGTTCCAGCCCTTGTTGCGCAGATGCGCCTCCAGCCCCGGCAGCAGGTGGCGCAGCTTGCTGGCCGCAGCGCTGTTTTTCACGATCAGGCACCAGACGTCACCTTCCAGCGGGCCGGGTTGCACGTGCGGCCGCAGGCCCGGAGGCAGCAGTGGGGCAATGCACTTCAGGCGCGCATTGGCGTCTTGTGCCTGCTTTACCAATGACGACAGCATGGGTGAGGTGTGTGCGGCTTGTTCCAGAGAAATAGCGATATGGCGGCGCGAATGCATGGCAGATCAGGTGTCAGGATTTGTGCATTATCAGCACATCATGCTGTGCGTGCACGGGCTGTCTGCAGGAGACTGGAGCTAAAGCGCAAGCGGCAGTTAGAATCAATTTTTGGCTTTCAGTGCATGAGGCTCTTGTTTTGTCGCTGAATGAGCCCATCTGCATGACAACTCTACATTAGGGATTTGGCCGCTGCCGGTGCTGCTGTTTGCAGCGCTGCTCAGTGGCTTCCGTTCGCATGGTCAACTTTCTCACCAAACTTTTCGGCAGCCGCAATGACCGGCTTCTCAAGCAGTACCGCAAGACGGTGGCTCGTATCAATGCGATGGAGCCAGAGCTGGAAAAGCTCGATGACCAGGCTTTGCGGGCCAAAACCCAAGAATTCAAAGACCGTCTGGCCAAGGGTGAAGCGCTGGATGATCTCTTGCCCGAAGCCTTTGCTGTAGTGCGTGAGGCCTCCAAGCGTGTCATGAAGATGCGCCACTTTGATGTGCAGCTGCTCGGTGGTATGGCGCTGCACCACGGCAAGATTGCCGAAATGCGCACTGGTGAAGGCAAGACGCTGACCTCGACCCTGCCCGTCTACCTGAACGCACTGACTGGCAATGGCGTGCATGTGGTGACGGTGAACGACTACCTGGCCAGCCGCGACGCGGAAACCATGCGTCCGCTCTATAACTTCCTGGGCCTGTCCGTGGGGGTGAACCTGCCCCAGGCGCCACGCGAAGACAAGCAGCTGGCCTATCTGGCTGACATTACCTACGGCACGAATAACGAATACGGCTTCGACTACCTGCGTGACAACATGGTCTATGACAAGGCCGATCGTGTGCAGCGTGGTCTGAACTTTGCCATCGTCGACGAGGTGGACTCCATCCTGATCGACGAAGCGCGTACGCCTCTGATCATCTCTGGTCCTGCCGAAGACAACACGGCCATGTACCAGGTCATCAACAAGCTGGCTCCGCAACTGGTGCGTCAGGAAGGCGAGGCAGACCCCCGCACGGGCGAAGGTGTGACCAAGCCCGGTGACTTCACCGTGGACGAAAAGAGCCACCAGGTGTTCCTGACCGAAGAAGGTCACGAAAAGGCAGAGCGCATTTTGATGGAAGCGGGCCTGCTGCCAGAAGGCGCTTCGCTGTACGACCCTTCGAACATTGCGCTGGTGCACCACCTGTACGCTGCACTGCGCGCCCACCATATCTATCACCGTGACCAGCACTATGTGGTGCAAAACGGTGAAGTCACCATCGTGGACGAGTTCACCGGCCGTCTGATGAGTGGCCGCCGCTGGAGCGATGGTCTGCACCAGGCCGTGGAAGCCAAGGAAGGTGTGGCCATTCAGGCCGAGAACCAGACCATGGCCTCGATCACCTTCCAGAACTACTTCCGCCTCTACAGCAAGTTGGCGGGTATGACGGGTACGGCTGACACCGAAGCTTACGAATTCCAGAGCATCTATGGCCTGGAAACCGTGGTGATTCCTCCGAACAAGCCCAGCAAGCGTGTGGACCAGCTGGACCGCGTCTACAAGACCACGCAGGAAAAGTACAACGCCGCCATCGAAGACATTCGCGAATGCTACGAGCGCGGCCAGCCTGTGCTGGTGGGTACGACCTCGATCGAGAACTCGGAAATCATTGACCAGCTGCTCACGGCTGCCAAGCTGCCCCACCAGGTGCTGAACGCCAAGCAGCACGCCAAGGAAGCTGACATCATCGCCCAGGCCGGTCGCAAGGGCATGATCACCATCGCCACCAATATGGCTGGCCGTGGTACCGACATTGTGCTGGGTGGCAACATCAGCAAGCAGGAAGCGGAAATCGCCGCCAACCCTGAGCTGGACGATGCCACCAAGCAGGCCAAGATTGCCGAGCTGCGTGCGCAGTGGCACAAGGACCACGAAGAGGTCAAGGCGCTGGGCGGCCTGCGCATCATCGCTACCGAGCGCCATGAATCGCGCCGTATCGACAACCAGTTGCGTGGTCGTTCGGGCCGCCAGGGTGACCCCGGCTCTTCGCGCTTCTATCTGAGTCTGGATGACCAGCTGATGCGCATCTTCGCGGGTGACCGCGTGCGTGCCATCATGGACCGCCTGAAGATGCCTGAGGGTGAAGCCATCGAAGCAGGTATCGTGACCCGCTCCATCGAGTCTGCACAGCGCAAGGTGGAAGCACGCAACTTCGACATGCGCAAGCAGCTGCTCGAATACGACGACGTGGCCAATGACCAGCGCAAGGTGATCTACCAGCAGCGCAACGACATTCTGGACACCGAAGACCTGACCGACATGATCAACGCCATGCGCGAAGATTGTGTGGCAGACATGGTGCGCATGTATGTGCCTGCCGAGTCCATGGAAGAGCAGTGGAACCTGCCTGCGCTGGAAAAAGCGCTGGCAGAGTGGCAGGTGCACATCGACCTGCAAGGCATGGTTAAGGATTCGGAAAGCATCACCGACGAAGAGATCCTGGAAGCCTGCGTGAAGGCTGCCAACGATGTCTATCAGGGCAAGCTGGATCTGGTCGGCAAGGATCAGTTCATGAACTTCCAGCGCGCCGTGCTGCTGCAAAGCTTTGACACCAACTGGCGCGACCACCTAGCAGCGCTGGACTATCTGCGCCAGGGTATCCACCTGCGCGGCTTTGCACAGAAGCAGCCCAAGCAGGAATACAAGCGCGAGGCGTTTGAGCTGTTCCGCCAGCTGATCGACCAGGTCAAGAACGAAGTGACCCGCGTGCTGCTGACTGTGCGCATCCAGCAGCCTGAGCAGCTGGAGCAGGTGGCACAAAATATTGAAGAGCATGCGGAAAGCGCCCAGCAGGGTATGCAGTACGCCAGCGCCGATGGTGACAAGACCGACCGTTTTGAGCTGCCAGCCGGCGTGCGTGTGGGCCGCAACGACCCATGCCCCTGCGGTAGCGGCCAGAAGTTCAAGAATTGCCACGGCAAACTGGCTTGATGGACTTCTGCAGGCGTTGATGCCTACATCCACAAACAACACGGGCTGCATGCCCGTGTTTTTCGTTGTGCGCAGCGGTTTGTCTCCATAATCAGGGACTAACTGTTTTTCTGTAGGAAGCCCTGCAATGCCTGTGAATTTGCCCGTTCCCGTCGCCGCTGACCTGTTCCCCGTCGCTGGTGTTCGTATTGGTGTGACCGAAGCCGGTGTGCGCAAAGCCAACCGCAAAGACCTGACCGTGTTTTTGCTGGATGAAGGCGCCAGCGTCGCAGGCGTGTTCACGCAGAACCGTTACTGTGCAGCACCTGTGCAAGTCTGCCGTGAGCATCTGGCCGCAGGCCAGGACATCCGCGCCATGGTGATCAACACCGGCAATGCCAATGCAGGCACGGGCGCAGCTGGTCTGGCCAATGCCCGCAAGACCTGCGCTGCGCTGGCCAAGGAACTGGGCGTGAGCGAGCAGCAGGTGCTGCCTTTCTCCACCGGCGTGATCATGGAAGAGCTGCCTGTGGACCGCATTGTGGCCGGTCTGCCTGCCGCCATTGCGGCCGCCAAGGCCGACAACTGGGCCGTAGCTGCCGAAGGCATCATGACCACCGACACCCAGCCCAAGGCCTACAGCCGCAGCGTGCAAGTGGGTGGCAAGACGGTGCACATCACCGGCATCAGCAAGGGTGCAGGCATGATTCGCCCGAATATGGCGACCATGCTGGGCTATCTGGCCACCGATGCAGCCATCGCGCCCGAGTTGCTGCAGGGCCTGGTCAAGGAACTGGCTGATGGCTCCTTCAACCGCGTGACCATTGATGGCGACACCTCCACCAACGACTCCTTTGTGCTGATTGCTACGCACAAGGCGGGCAATGAGGTCATCACCAACTGGGACGGCGCCGAAGCCCAGGCACTGAAGGCCGCGCTGCAGGACGTGGCGCGTCTGCTGGCTCAGGCCATCGTGCGCGATGGTGAAGGCGCTACCAAGTTCATCACCGTCAAGGTGGAGGGCGGCAAGACCGAAGAGGAATGCCGTCTGGTGGCTTACTCCATTGCCCACTCGCCCCTGGTCAAGACCGCCTTCTTTGCCTCTGACCCCAACCTGGGCCGCATCCTGGCTGCCGTGGGCTATGCTGGCATTGCGGACCTGGACCAGACCAAGATTGATCTGTACCTGGACGATGTGCACGTGGTGGCCGATGGCGGCCGCAATCCTTCCTACAGGGAAGAAGATGGCCAGCGCGTGATGAAGCAGCAGGAAATCACCGTGCGTGTGCTGCTGGGCCGTGGTGATGCGTCGCAGACCGTGTGGACCTGCGACCTGAGCCATGACTATGTTTCCATCAACGCCGACTACCGCTCTTGATAGGTGGCTGTGGCGCTGCAAAACGCCCTGCAGGCTTTGTTGCAAGCTCTTGCCGTGGCGCTGCCACTGTCTGCGAGCTTGCGTCGCGCCTGCACCGCCCTGCGGGCTGGGCGTTGTGCAGCGCTGGAGATGCTGTGAGGGGCCTGATGGCTCCTTTCTTTTTTAAGAGCAGCTTGCGCTGGATTTATAAGCGTTTCAAATAGAAAACTATCTGAAACCAAGCATTGATCGGCGCAAGCAGCTATCAAAATTAAAAAATGGAGACCCCATTGTGCAAAATGTGATGAACCCTCTGGAGCGCCTGGTCGAACGTGCCGAGCGGCTCATGCAACGCATTGAATCTGTGCTGCCGCAGCCGCTGCAGGCGCCCGCTGACTGGAATGCCGCCATTGCCTGGCGCTACCGCAAGCGTGCCAACGGTTGTGGGGTGCTGGAGCCTGTGCGCCATGTGGGCGCCATGCAGCTGTCGGACCTGCAGAACATTGATGCGCAGAAAGAAAAAATCGCGCGCAATACCGAGCAGTTTGTGCAGGGGCGCACGGCCAACAACGTGCTGCTCACGGGCGCGCGTGGTACGGGTAAATCGTCGCTGATTCGGGCCTGCCTGCATGCCTATGCCCCGCAGGGGCTGCGCCTGATTGAGGTGGACAAGGCCGATCTGACCGATCTGCCCGACATCGTGGACGTGGTGGCAGGCCGCCCCGAGAAGTTCATCATCTACTGCGACGACCTGAGCTTTGAGGAAGGCGAGCCCGGTTACAAGGCCATGAAGTCCATCCTGGATGGCTCTGTGTCTGCTGCCACGCCCAATGTGCTGGTCTATGCGACCAGCAACCGCCGCCATCTGCTGCCCGAGTACATGAGCGACAACCTGCAGACCACCAAGGGCAAGGATGGTGAGATCCACCCCGGCGAAGTCGTCGAAGAGAAAATCTCGCTGTCTGAGCGCTTTGGCCTGTGGGTGAGCTTCTACCCCTTCAGCCAGGACGAATACCTGCGCGTGGTGGCGCAGTGGCTGCACTCCATGGGCTTGGACGAGGCTGCCATCAAAGCGGCGGAGCCTGAAGCGCTGGTCTGGGCCTTGGAGCGCGGCTCACGCAGCGGCCGTGTGGCCCAGCAGTTTGCGCGTGACTATGCCGGTCGCAGTGAGCGCCCCGCAGCACCGCGTCAGCGCATTGCCGATGTCGAAGGCCTGACTGACGGCGCTGAAATTTAAGAAAGCAGATTTTTGATAGTGACTACCCCTGCAGAACGTAAACATACCGAAGTCGCCGTGGGCGTGCTGATTCGCGAAAGCGATGGCGCGCTGCTGATCACCAGCCGCCCTGAGGGCAAGCCCCGCGCGGGCTGGTGGGAGTTTCCCGGCGGCAAGCTCGAAGCTGGCGAAACCGTGGAGCAGGCGCTGCGCCGCGAGTTGCAGGAAGAGCTAGGCATCACCATTACCAACTGCCTGCCTTGGAAGGTGACGGAGCACGCATACAGCCACGCCCTGGTGCGCTTGCACTGGTGCAAGATCACGCAGTGGGAGGGCGAGTTCGCCATGCTCGAAGGCCAGCAGATGGCCTGGCAGCAATTGCCGCTGCAGGTGCAGCCCGTGCTGGAAGGCTCGCTGCCGGTGCTGCAGTGGCTCAGCGAAGAGCGCGGCCTGCCGTTTGATGCCAGGGTGTATGCGGTGGAAGAACTGCAGAAATAAGAGCTGCCAGCGCTGAAAAACAAAGGGATTCAGATAGAAAACTATCTGAATCCCTTATTTGTTGGGCGCTGAAAGCTATGGTTTTTTAATCTTCCTTGCGCGGGTCGCCGTATTCATTGTCCTGTGGTGGCTGGGCTGGCACACGAAACGCTTCGGCAGCCCAGGCGCCCAGATCAATGTTCTTGCAGCGCTGACTGCAGAAAGGGCGCCACGCATTGCTGGGCGCAAACAGGCTAGGGCCGCCGCAGGTCGGGCATTGCACTGTGGGGTGGATGGTCGAATCGCTCATGCGTATAAGTCTGGCATGTAGCGGCGCTCAGGCGCACAGCGTGAGCTCAAAAACCGCATTTTCACTGGTCGCTTGCAGGGCACCCTGTTCATTGGCGCGCAGCAGGCGCACAGACACCATCAGCCGATTGGCGCTGATTTCAGGAATCAGGCCGGACTCCGTGGAGATGCGCAGGCGCAGCAGCTGGTAGGCTTTGCCAGCCTGCAGTGACTGCTGGAATTGCCCGTTGGTGGCAGCCACTTTCTGGGGCGAGCCAGTTTCGCGCAGCAGGCGCAGCAGCAGCGCCAGTGCCTCGGCCAGCGGTCTGAGGCATTGGGTCCACTGCTGCAGATCGGCATGGCGCTGTTCAGCAGGGCAGTTTTGCCAGCGGTGGTAGGCCGGCAGGTCAAAGCTGCTGGTGCCGCCAGGGATGCTGATGCGGCTGCGAATGCTCATCAGCCAGTCAATCTCGGTCAGGGGCTGGCCGGTCTTGCCGGTCTGGGTGTGCAGCGCGCTGTAGCACTGGTTCAGCTGCTGGATGATGTGGTCCAGCATGTCCTGCGCAATGGCTGGGTTGTCACGCAGGTTTTCGAACATGCTTTTGTTGCGATCAAGATCGCGCAGCAGGTCGGACTTGAGGTCAGCACGGGAGGCCACGTCTATGATTTCGAACATGGTGGCCAGTGCGAAATGGTGATCAATGGACGATTCGCGCGAGACGAGTTCAAACAAACGCCGGAAGAGTTGTTCCAGACGCAAGTAGGTGCGTAGCCGTTCGTTGAAAGGGTACTCGTAAAGGATCACGCTGGCAGTATCCCGGTAGGCGCAGGCAAAAAAGGTACGGGGTCACATGCGTGCCCGCCATAAAAAGGCGACACGGTTGTCATCATAGCGGCAACCATGCCGAAATTGATAGCACTTCTGTGCGCAATGCTGCTAAATCTATGCCGTCGTTGTAGATCACATAGTCAG
The DNA here is from genome assembly GCF_002056725.1 of Comamonas kerstersii. NCBI lineage: Bacteria > Pseudomonadati > Pseudomonadota > Betaproteobacteria > Burkholderiales > Comamonadaceae > Comamonas > Comamonas kerstersii. The sequence goes on from NZ_CP020121.1 coordinate 1,718,394, forward strand.
CGGCTGCCATGCGTTGCTGACGACGGGCTTGCGCCGCGAGGATTTTTTCCACGGCAGTGCGCTCCAGCCCGTTGCGGGCCATGACGCGCTGGATCTGGGTTTCGGGCTCGCAATCGACGACCAGCACCGCATCCAGCTGCTGGCGCCAGCGGCCAGATTCCACCAGCAAAGGCACATCAAACACCAGCAGGCGCGCGCCGAGTTGCTGGGCCTGTAGCGCCTGCTGCTCGGTCAGCTGGGCAATCAAGGGGTGGGTGATGGCTTCCAGCCGCTGGCGGGCCGTGGCGTCCTGAAACACCAGCTGGCGCATGTAGGCACGGTCCAGTGCACCGTCCGCACCAATGGCCTGGGGGCCAAAGGCCTCAGCAATCGGGGCGATGGCGGCCCCATGGGGCGCGGTAATGCTGCGCGCGATGGCATCCGCATCCATGATCGCAGCACCCGCGCTGGCCAGTATCTGGGCCACGGTGCTTTTGCCGCTGCCAATGCCTCCCGTCAGGCCCAGCCGGTAAGCGCGCTGCATATTCAGATCCCCAGGCCTTGCAGCAAGGTGCGCATGATGCGGTCATGGCCCCAGAACAGCACGGCAAAGCCACCGCCAGCCAGAAATGGGCCAAAGGGGATGTAGCCACCTTCGCGCAGGCTGCTGCGCAGCTTCATGGCAATGCCGACGATGGCGCCAATCACCGAGGCCAGCAAAATCAGCGGCACCAGCGCCTGCCAGCCGAACCACGCCCCCAGTCCTGCAAACAGCTTGAAGTCGCCATAGCCCATGCCTTCCTTGCCAGTGAGCAGCTTGAAGCCCCAGTACACCAGCCACAGTGACAGATAGCCCGCCACAGCCCCCCACAGGGCTTCTGACAGCGCAATACTGTTCCACTGCAGGGCTGTAACGATGAGGCCGCCCCACACCAGCGGCAGGGTGATGTCGTCCGGCAGATAGGTGGTGTCCCAGTCAATCAGTGCCAGCGTCAGCAGGGCGGCACTGAAGCCGCACCAGGCCAGGCCTGTGGGTGTGAAGCCCCAGCGGTGGATGCACCAGGCAAACAGGGCCGCGGTGGCGAGCTCTACCAGTGGATAGCGAATGCTGATGCGGCGACTGCAGCCGCGGCATTTGCCGCGCAGTGCCAGCCAGCTGAGCACGGGAATGTTCTCGTACCAGGCAATGGCATGGCCACAGTGCGGGCAGCGTGAGCGCGGCCTGCACAGCGTGAGTGCAGGGGCTGCTGGCGTGTATGCCTTGCCAGCCTTGGAGGCAGCATGCTGGGCGCATTCAGCGTCCCACTGCTGCTCCAGCATCTGTGGAAGTCTATGGATGACGACGTTCAAAAAACTGCCAATCAGCAGACCGAGCAAAACTGCGAGGGCGATATCCCCCAGTGCAAAAACGTCCATCAAACCACTTGTCCCAATTTGAAGATAGGCAGGTACATGGCCACCACGATGCTGCCGATGATGCCACCCAGAAACACGATGATGATGGGCTCCATCAGGCTGGAAAGCCCGGCCACCATCTCATCGACCTCTTGTTCGTAGAAGTCGGCAGCCTTGCCCAGCATGTGGTCAATGGCACCCGACTCCTCGCCAATGGCGCACATCTGCAGCACCATGGATGGAAAGACATTGGCATTGGCCATGGCCACGTTCAGGCTGGAGCCGGTGGCTACTTCATGCTGGATGCGGTCGGTGGCCTCCTTGTAGACGCTGTTGCCGGAAGCGCCGCCCACAGAGTCCAGTGCTTCCACCAGGGGCACGCCTGCGGCAAACATGGTCGAGAGCGTACGCGTCCAGCGCGCCACGCAGGATTTGTCGATCAGCACGCCAAAGATGGGCATTTTCAGCAGCAGGCGGTCCATGACGCGCTGCATCTTGGGGCTGCGCTTCCAGGCCTGCATGAAAAAGTAAAAACCTCCACCGAGCACGCCAAAGATCAGCCACCAGTAGTCCACAAAGAACTCGCTGATGGACATCACCAGCAGGGTGGGGGCGGGCAGATCGGCACCAAAGGAGGTAAAGACTTCCTTGAAGGCAGGGATCACAAAGATCATGATCACCGTCACCACAATAAAGGCCACCAGCACGACCGAGGTGGGGTACATCAGGGCTGATTTGATCTTGCCCTTGATGGCCTCGGTCTTTTCCATATAGGTGGCCAGGCGATCCATCAGGGTTTCCAGAATACCTGCGGCTTCACCCGCTTCGACCAGGTTGCAGTACAGCGCATCGAAGTACATGGGGTGCTTGCGAAACGCCACACTCAGTGAAGTGCCGGTCTCTACATCCTGACGGATGTCGTTGAGCAGCTTGGTCACGCTGGGGTTGGGGTTGCCGCGGCCCACGATGTCGAAGGCCTGCAGCAAGGGCACGCCCGCCTTCATCATGGTGGCCATCTGGCGCGTGAAGACGGCAATGTCCTTGGGCTTGATCTTCTTGCCAGCCCGCAGGGCGCGCTTTTTCAGCTTGGTCATGAAGATGCCCTGGCGGCGCAGCGACGCCTGGACCTGTGCTTCTCCTGTGGCACGCATTTCGCCGCGCAGCTCTTTGCCCTGCCGGTCTTTGCCTACCCATTCAAAGATGAATTCCTTGGCTGGCGCTCGGCCAATTGTTGCGTTTGCCATCACGCTACTCCCTCTGCTCTCAGTGCTGTTGTAGATGCTGGAACCGGCCGCTTATGTCTGCAGCCGTATTCACGCGGACACTTATAGGTTGGTAACTGCCAGAACTTCTTCCAGCGAGGTAACGCCTTGCCGGACCTTGTCCAAACCTGATTCACGCAAGGATTTGACGCCTTCGCGCTTGGCCTGGTTGGCAATGTCCAGTGCGGAGCCATCACGCAGGATGATTTGCTGTATTTCTTCGCTGATGGGCATGACCTGGTAGATGCCGACGCGGCCCTTGTAGCCATTGTTGCAGGCGCTGCAGCCTACGGCCTTGTACGGCACCCAGGAGCCGTCGAGCTGGCTTTCTTCAAAGCCTGCGGCCAGCAGCGCTTCCGTCGGGACATCGTGCGGCTGCTTGCATTGGGGGCACAGGCGACGTGCCAGACGCTGGGCCGTAATCAGGATGACGCTGGAGGCGATGTTGAACGGTGCTACCCCCATGTTGCGCAGACGCGTCAGCGTGGTGGGGGCATCGTTGGTGTGCAGGGTCGAGAGCACCATGTGGCCGGTCTGTGCGGCCTTGATGGCGATGTCTGCAGTTTCCAGGTCACGGATTTCACCGACCATGATCACGTCCGGGTCCTGACGCAAAAACGCCTTGAGCGCAGCAGCAAAGGTCAGGCCCGCCTTGTCATTGACGTTGACCTGGTTGACCCCCGGCATGTTGATTTCGGAAGGGTCTTCAGCGGTCGAGATGTTGACGCCTGGCTGATTGAGGATGTTCAGGCAGGTGTAGAGCGACACCGTCTTGCCCGAGCCGGTGGGGCCGGTCACCAGAATCATGCCGTAGGGACGATGGATGGCATCGAGCAGGCGTGCTTTTTCTTCGGGCTCATAGCCCAGGGCATCAATGCCCATCTTGGCGCTGTTGGGGTCCAAGATACGGATGACGATTTTTTCGCCAAACAGCGTGGGCAGGGTGGACACACGGAAGTCAATCACCCGTTCAGGGCCGACCTTGAGCTTCATGCGGCCATCCTGTGGCACGCGTTTTTCCGAAATGTCCAGACGTGAAATCACCTTGATGCGCGAGGCCAGCTTGTCCTTGATGGTGATAGGTGGCGAGGCAATTTCACGCAGCTCACCGTCCACACGAAAGCGCACGCGGTAGTTGTGCTCATACGGCTCAAAGTGCAGGTCCGATGCGCGCATGTTGACGGCATCGATCAGCATCTTGTGCAGGAATTTGACAACGGGAGCATCTTCTACGTCCGAAGCGCTGCTGTCCTTGTCCTCCTGCTGGGGAGCTTCCTTGGTATCGTCGAACTGGAATTCGTCGTCTGCAATATAAGTGTCCAGCGCTTCCGTGACGCTTTTGTGTGCGCTCTCAATGAGTCTGACCAGTTTGTCGTGCTCGGCAATGATCCAGTCAATGCCCATCTGAGAGGCAAATTTGATTTTTTCCGTGGCTTCCTTGTCGGTGGGGGCCGCCGTGGCCACGATCAGGCGGTTGCCGCGCTTGCACAGCGGCAGCACATGGTGGCTGGTGCACAGCTTGGGGTCGAGCAGATCCTTGGGCAGCAGCAGCGGGTCAATGGCGTTCAGATCCAGCAGTGGCGTGCTGAAGATCAGCGAGATCTGGTGGGCTAGTTCTGCGGCAGAGAAATGGCCGCTGCTGACCAGCTGCGCTACAAAGCTGCTTTTGCTGGCAGTGGCCTTGAGGGCGACTTCACGAGCAGTAGCTTCTGATAGCTGCCCAGCACTGACTAAAGCACGGGCTAAGCCCGGAAGCTGCATGGTGCCAGTCGGTGCAAGTGATGGGGCGTTGGTAACAGCAGTCATGAACCCAGTTCGGAAAATGTTGTGTCGTTCGCATCATCCTCTATCACCGGGGTAGCTGTACAGGTGCAAAAAGCCTGTTGTTGCAGGCTTTTGCGGTTCATTTGATGTGTGTGAGGGTCGCGTTCTGTGGTTCTGCGACCCTCAGTGGCTCAAGTGCGGCGAAGCAGGAGCTGCGATGCGAGTTGTTCCATCGCCTGAGTATAGGCATTTTGCGGAAGCTGACCCAGGGCGGCGATGGCACGCATGGCCTCATCGTGTGCGGCCTGGCGTGTTGCATCCAGTGCACCTGTGGTTTTGACAATATGCAAGATGGCCTGCAGCTGATCGGTGGAGCCTTGCTCGATGGCATGGCGAATCAGCTGTGCATCGTCTGCACTGGCGCGCTGCATGGCAATGATCAGGGGCAGTGTGCATTTGCCTTCGCGCAGGTCGTCGCCCAAGTTCTTGCCCATTTCCTGTGCATCACCGTCGTAGTCCAGTACGTCGTCAATGATCTGGAAGGCTGTGCCCAGCGCCTGACCGAAGGTGGCGCAGGCGGCTTCTACTTCCGCAGAAGCATCGGCCAGAATGGCTGCAATCTGTGTGCTGGCTTCAAACAGCTTGGCGGTCTTGGAGCGGATGACGTGCAGATACCCCGTCATGTCCAGCGAGGCGTCATGCGTGTTGATCAGTTGCTGTACTTCGCCTTCGGCAATCACGTTGGTGGCATCCGACAGCACCTGCAGGATGCGCATATTGCCGGCTTCCACCATCATCTGGAACGAGCGGGTGTGCAGAAAGTCGCCCACCAGCACGCTGGCAGGATTGCCAAACGACTCATTGGCTGTGGGGCGGCCTCGGCGCATGGTGGACTCGTCCACCACATCATCGTGCAGCAGGGTGGCCGTATGAATCAGCTCCACCACGGCGGCCAGTGAATACTTGCGCTGATCGGCATTGCCCAGGGCATTGCTCACCATCAGAAGCAGCGCAGGGCGCAGCCGTTTGCCGCCTGCTGCAATGATGTACTGCGAAATCTGGCCGATCAGAGGCACGCTGGTGGTCAAGCGCTGTGCGATGACGCGGTCAACCACCTGCATGTCATCGGCAATCAGAGCGAGTGGATTGGGGGTAAGGTTTGTTGTAGTCAAGGTAGTCGCCACCAAGAGAGTCGCTGGATTATAGGAAGAGCTTAGCCTTATTCATCAGGGAATATTCAGGAGGCTTAGACGCCGACAGGTGTTTACGCGTACAATAGTCGGCTTCCGTGGAAATCCGTCTACGGAGACTCAAGAATCGAAAGAGGTTTACATGTACGCGGTCATAAAAACCGGTGGCAAGCAGTATCGCGTTGCCGCTGGCGAAAAAATCAAGGTAGAACAGATTGCTGCGGACGTAGGCCAGGAAATCGTGATCGACCAAGTTTTGGCAGTCGGCAACGGCGCTGAACTGAAGGTTGGCACACCCCTGGTGTCCGGCGCTACTGTGAAGGCAACTGTGGTTGCTCACGGCAAGCACGACAAGGTGCGCATCTTCAAGCTGCGTCGTCGTAAGCACTACGCCAAGCACCAAGGCCATCGCCAGCAGTTCACTGAGCTGCAAATCGTGGCGATCGCCGCTTAATTCCTAAGGAGCTAAGTCATGGCACAGAAAAAAGGCGGCGGCTCTACGCGCAACGGACGTGATTCCAAGCCAAAAATGCTTGGTGTTAAGGCCTTCGGTGGCGAACTGATCAGCGCAGGCTCGATCATCGTGCGTCAGCGTGGTACCAAGTTCCACCCCGGTGCGAACGTCGGTATGGGCAAGGATCACACTTTGTTCGCTCTGGTGGACGGCCATGTGTCTTTCGAGACCAAGGGCGCTCTGTCTAAGCACACTGTCAACATCACGCCTGCTGCTTAAAGCGCGCGTTATCTGACATCACAAAGCCCCGATGTTTCGGGGCTTTGTTGTTTGCGCAGGAACGAATGCCCCTGCGTGGCAGGCCAGCGATATGCTTGGCTTATGCTTTTGACTGGCACTCAGGGTGCCAGTCTTTGTAATGAATCACGGGAAAGCCTCATGAAGTTCGTCGATGAAGCCTATATTGAAATTGCCGCGGGCGATGGTGGTAATGGTGCAGCCACGTTCCGACACGAAAAATACAAGGAGTTCGGCGGACCTGATGGCGGGGATGGTGGCCGTGGTGGCCATGTCTACGCTGTGGCCGACCCCAACCTGAATACCTTGATTGACTACCGTTATTCCCGCCGCCACGAAGCGCAGCGCGGCGAAAACGGTATGGGCAATGACATGTTTGGTGCCGCAGGCAAGGACATTACCTTGCGTTTTCCTGTAGGCACCATCATTGCCGATCAGGAAACCGGAGAGGTGCTGCACGAGCTGCTCACACCCGGTGAAAAAATCGTGCTGGCCCGCGGTGGTGACGGCGGTTTTGGCAACCTGCGCTTCAAGAGTGCGGTCAACCGTGCACCTCGCCAGAAAACACCGGGCAAGCCTGGTGAGCGCTTCAGCCTGAAGCTGGAGCTGAAGGTGCTGGCCGATGTGGGCCTGCTGGGCATGCCCAATGCGGGCAAGTCGACGTTCATTTCGTCGGTGTCCAATGCACGCCCCAAGATTGCAGACTACCCCTTCACCACGCTGCACCCCAATCTGGGCGTGGTGCGCGTCGGCCCCGAGCAAAGTTTTGTGATTGCCGACATTCCCGGACTGATCGAAGGCGCTTCGGACGGTGCGGGCCTGGGTCACCAGTTCCTGCGCCACCTGGCTCGTACCCGCCTGCTGCTGCACATTGTGGATCTGGCACCGTTTGACGACGGCGTGGACCCTGTGGAGCAGGCCAAGGCCATCGTGGCAGAGCTGAAGAAGTACGACGAAGAGCTCTACAACAAGCCCCGCTGGCTGGTGCTCAACAAGCTGGACATGATTCCCGCCGAAGAGCGTGCCGCCAAGGTCAAGGACTTTGTGAAGCGCTACAAGTGGAAAGGGCCGGTCTACGAGATCTCTGCGCTGGCACGCGAAGGCACGGAACGTCTGGTGCAGGACATCTTCAAGCATGTGCACGTGCAGCAGCAGATCGAACAACCTCAGGAAGCAGAGTACGATCCACGTTTCGCTGGCGATGCGCCAGAGTGAAACAGCACGTCATAGTGCTCTTGGATTAATAGCTGCTAGCGCTTGATGCACAAGCGCTAGCGCCTTAAAAAGCTCATAAGAATGTCTTCCCGTGTTCTGCAAGATGCGCGTCGCATCGTTGTCAAAGTAGGTTCCAGTCTGGTCACGAATGAGGGCCGGGGGCTGGATGAAGCAGCGATTGAGGAATGGTCTCGCCAGCTGGCGGCCCTGGTGCATGGAGATGACGGTGTTCGCCGCGAGGTGATCATGGTCTCCAGTGGCGCTGTGGCTGAAGGCATGAAGCGTCTGGGCTGGGCAACGCGTCCCAAGGAAATTCACGAGCTGCAGGCCGCCGCCGCCGTGGGGCAGATGGGGCTGGTGCAGATGTATGAAACCAAGCTGCGTGACTTCAAGGTGGGCAGTGCCCAGGTGCTGCTGACCCATGCGGACCTGGCAGACCGGGAGCGTTATCTGAATGCACGATCGACCTTGCTGACGCTGCTCAGGCATGGTGTGGTTCCGGTGATCAACGAAAACGACACCGTGGTCAACGACGAAATCAAGTTTGGTGACAACGACACCCTGGGTGCGCTGGTGGCCAATCTGGTGGATGCCGATGCCTATGTGATCCTGACCGACCAGAAGGGCCTGTACACCGCAGACCCGCGCCGCAACCCTGACGCCCAATTTGTGCACGAAGCGCAGGCTGGCAATCCGGAGCTCGAAGCCATGGCCGGTGGCGCAGGCTCCAGCATTGGCAAGGGCGGCATGCTGACCAAGATTCTGGCAGCCAAGCGTGCCGCAGGCTCGGGCACTTCGACCGTGATTGCCTGGGGCCGTGAGCCCGATGTGCTGCTGCGCCTGACACGTGGTGAAGCCATTGGCACGCTGCTGGTTGCACCCACACACAAGAACCAGGCGCGCAAGCAGTGGATGATGGACCACCTGCAGCTGCACGGCTCCGTCATCATTGATGCAGGTGCGGTGCGCAAGCTGCAAAGCGAAGGCAAGAGCCTGCTGCCCGTGGGCATGGTTGCGGTGGACGGTGAATTCTCGCGTGGCGATGTGATTGCCGTGCGCGATGCACACGGCAAGGAAGTGGCGCGTGGCCTGGCCAACTACTCCAGTGCCGAAGCACGGCTGCTGTGCAAGCATGCTTCGTCGGAAGTGGAGCAGCTGCTGGGCTACCGTGGCGAGCCCGAGATGGTGCACCGCGACAATATGGTGGTGCTGCACTGATTGAGCACGGCCCAAGAAAAAAACCGCTGCACGGAGAGACCGTACAGCGGTTTTTTTATCCCTGGAAGTGGGTGTTCTGAGGATCTGGATCGAAGCTGGCGCCGGGCGGCAATTCCATGTGGCTATTGTTCAAAAGCCCTGGGTTGCGCAGTGCGGGAGCGGGGCGGCTGGTGGGAACACCGGGTTCAGGCAGTCCATCACGAGGTCGCATGCCGCTGCGCAAAAAGCGGTTGCGCTGCTGTTCGGCGCGGGGCACGTAGCGTGCCAGTTCTGTGAGTGCCATTTCATACACGCCGCGCTTGAATTCCACCACCACGTCCAGTGGTACCCAGTAGTCGTTCCAGCGCCAGGCATCAAACTCTGGGTGGTCGGTAGCGCGCAGGTTCAGATCCCAATCCTGGCCGAGCAACTGGAGTAGAAACCAGATCTGCTTTTGGCCTTTGTAGTGACCTCGCGCATCGCGGCGTATGAAACGATCAGGCACCTCATAGCGCAACCAGTCCCTTGTACGGGCGACCACGCGAACGTGGTTGGGCTTTAACCCCACTTCCTCGTGCAGTTCTCGGTACATGGCCTGCTCGGGTGTCTCGCCCCGGTCAATACCGCCCTGTGGAAACTGCCAGCTGTGGGTGCGTATGCGTTTGCCCCAGAACACTTGGTTCTTCTGGTTGAGCAAGATGATGCCTACGTTCGGGCGAAATCCGTCCCGGTCAAGCATAATCGAACCCCAATTTTCTAGATTGCGTTCATTATGCACGGCAGTCTGGGATCGGCAAGGTTGCCGCATTGATATCCCGTTCAGTATCTCCCTCATGAAAGCCTCCCAATTTCTTATCTCCACCCTGAAAGAAGCTCCGGCGGACGCCGAAGTGGTCAGCCACAAGCTCATGATGCGGGCTGGCATGATCAAAAAGCTGGGTGCTGGCATTTACAACTACATGCCCATGGGCCTGCGCGTGATCCGCAAGGTCGAAGCCATCGTGCGCGAAGAAATGAACCGTGCAGGTGCCATGGAGACCACCATGCCCGTGGTGCAGCCTGCCGAGCTGTGGCAGGAAACGGGCCGCTTTGACAAGATGGGCCCCGAGCTGCTGCGCATCAAGGACCGCCACGGCCGCGACTTTGTGATCCAGCCCACTTCCGAAGAAGTGGTGACGGACATCGCCCGCCAGGAGTTCAAGAGCTACAAGCAGCTGCCCAAGAACCTGTATCAGATCCAGACCAAGTTCCGCGACGAGCGCCGTCCCCGCTTTGGCCTGATGCGTGGCCGCGAGTTCATCATGAAGGACGCCTACTCCTTCGACAAGGACCGCGACAGTGCCCAGATCAGCTACCAGACCATGCGCGCGGCCTACCAGCGCATCTTTGACCGCTTTGGTCTGCAGTACCGTGCTGTGCGTGCCGATTCCGGCGCGATTGGTGGCGACCTGAGCGAAGAGTTTCAGGTGATTGCTTCTACGGGTGAAGACGCCATCGTCTACTGCCCCAACAGCGACTACGCCGCCAATATTGAAAAGGCAGAGTGCCTGCCTCCCGAAGGCCCACGTCCTGCGGCTTCCAAGCCCATGGAAAAGGTGGCTACACCCGGCAACAGCACCTGCGAAGCCGTGGCCGAGCAGCTTGGCCTGCCCCTGCAGCAGACCGTGAAGTCCTTGGTACTGGCTACGGACGAGCTCAACGAAGAAGGCGAAATCGTCAAGACCCAGGTCTGGCTGCTGCTGCTGCGCGGCGACCATGAAATGAATGAAATCAAGGTCGGCAAGATTGAAGGTCTGGCCAACTTCCGTTTTGCGTCCGTGGCGGAAATCGTGGACCACTTCGGTTGCGAGCCAGGTTACCTGGGCCCCGTCAACCTGAAGAAGCCCGTGAAGCTGGTCGTAGACCGTGAAGTGGCGGTGATGGCGGACTTTGTCTGCGGTGCCAACGAGGTGGACTTCCACCTGGCCGGTGTGAACTTTGGCCGTGATCTGCCCGAGCCAGAAGTGGTGGCGGATCTGCGCAATGTGGTCGCAGGCGACAAGTCCCCAGACGGCAAGGGTGAGCTGGCGATTGAGCGCGGCATTGAAATTGGCCACGTGTTCTATCTGGGCACCAAGTACTCCAAGGCCATGAATGCCACCTTCCTGGGTGACAACGGCAAGCCCCAGTTCTTTGAAATGGGTTGTTACGGCATTGGTATCACCCGTCTGCCTGCTGCGGCTGTGGAACAGAACCACGACGAGCGCGGCATGATCTGGCCCGATGCTATCGCCCCCTTCACCGTGGTGATCTGCCCCATCGGCATGGGCCGCAGCGAAGCTGTGAAGGCCGAAGCTGAAAAGCTCTACAGCGAGTTGCTGGCTTTGGGCGTGGACGTGATGCTGGACGACCGCGACGAACGTCCCGGTGCCATGCTGGCCGACTGGGAACTGATCGGCGTGCCCCACCGCGTGGTGCTGGGTGACCGTGGTCTGAAGGACGGCGTGGTGGAATACCAGCACCGCCGCGATACCGAAGCGACCAAGGTGGCTACTGGCGAAGTACTGGCCCATCTGAAGGCCAAGCTGGGCCTGTAAGCCTTGTGCTCTGTGCTCGGGCCTGCCGTTGCGGTGGCCTGAGCATGCTTCACTGAGAGAGGTGCTCCATGCGGAATATGCTGTCCCCATCCTGCACTGTGTCGCGACGCCAGTGGCTGCGTCTGGCCGCTTCGTGCGCGGTGGGCAGCAGCGCTGCCAGCGTCTGGGCTGGCTCTCAGCTGGAAGAGCCGCTGGCTGACTCGGTGCGCAGCGCCCTGAGCGCTGCCGTGCACGACCCCAGTCCACCGGAGCCGGTCTTTGCCAGCACCGAGGCGCGCATGGACTATCTGCGCTGGCTGGTGGCCATCAGCGACCGTCTGCGCAGCCGCATGCCTGATCTGGAAGTGCGCAAGGAGTTTCTGCAGACCGCCTGGTACGAAGCCAAGCGTGCGGGGCTGGATGTCTCGCTGGTGCTGGGTGTGATCCAGGTGGAAAGCAGTTTCCGCAAATATGCGGTCTCTTCGGCGGGTGCCATTGGCTTCATGCAGGTCATGCCTTTCTGGGTGCGGCTGATTGGCGATGGCAACCCCCATGTGCTGTTCCAGACCCAGGTGAATCTGCGCTTTGGCTGCGTCATTCTGCGGCACTATCTGGACATGGAGCGTGGTGATCTGTTCATGGCGCTGGGCCGCTACAACGGCAGTCGCGGCAAGAGCGCCTATCCGGATCTGGTGCTGCGTGCCCAGAAGCAGTGGCTGTATGAGCCAGAGAGCAGCAGCTGAATGTTTAGCTATTAAAAGTTAAGCGCCTAGCGCGCAAAAAATAAGGACTTCAAAGGTAAATGCCTTTGAAGTCCTTTGTTTGTGAGCGCTGGCAGCTATTGTTTTTAAGCTGCCAGTTGCCCAGCTGTGTTGCGCCTTCAGGGCACTATAGGTGTTTGTGGGCTGGTTGCGCCTGGCTTGGCAGCAGGTGCGGTCTCTGCCTGCGCACTGTTGTCTGCGGGGGCCTCGGCGGCGGCAGAAGCTGCTACGGCTGCCATGGCAGACAGGGCCGAGGCAGGGTCAACCAGCTCGGAGCCATGGGGGGCGTCACGCAGGCGTGAGACCAGCACCTGGTCGATGCGGTAGCTGTCCACGTCCATGACTTCGAAGCGGTAGCCGCCCCAGTCCACGCTGTCCGTGCGGCGTGGCACGCGGCGCAGCATCACCATCAGGAAGCCCGCGAGGGTTTCGTATTCCTCTTCATGAGGCAGCTCTTCGAGGTCAAGCACGCGCATCACATCATCAATCGGCGTGATGCCGTCGATCAGCCAGGAGTGCTCGTCACGCTGAATGATCTGCTCTTCATCGTCCGGCGAGACCAGGTCGCCCATCACCGTGCTCATCACGTCGTTGAGCGTCACCACGCCCACGACCAGGCTGTATTCGTTGAGGATGACGGCAAAGTCTTCATGGGCCTGTTGGAACTGGTCCAGCACCTCAGCCAGCGTCAGCTTGTCGGGCACGATCAGCACCTTGCGGATCAGGCTGTCGTCCAGCAGCGAGATGGGCTGGTTGTTGAGCACGCGCTGGAACAAATCCTTGGCGTCCACATAGCCGATGACGTGGTCGATATCGCCTTCGCACACGGGGTAGGTGGAGAAGGGCTCTTCGGCAATGCGTGCGCGAATCACATGGTCAGGGTCATCACGCAGAAAGTAGGCCACGCTGTCGCGCGTAGTCATGGCCGAGGCCACGGTGCGAGTGTCCAGCTCAAAGATGTTGGCAATGGCCTGCTGTTCACGCTCGGCCAGCACACCGGCGCGGGCACCGTCTTCGGTCATGGCCAGGATGTCGTCCGAGGTGATCTGCTCGTTGCGCTTGTCGGGCAGGCCTGTCATGCGGATGACGGCATCGGTGATGCGGCTGTAGAACCACACCACGGGGCGAAAGATGGTCATGCACAGCAGCATGGGGCGCAGCACCACCAGCAGCAGGCGCTCAGGCTCGACCATGCTCAGGCGGCGGGGCAGCAGGTCAGCAAACAGGATGAACAGCGAGGTGATGAGAAAGAACGAGGTCACCGAGCCCAGGTTTTGCGCCATGCTGGGGCCGATCCAGTCGTCCAGCAAATCGGTGAGCGGGGCGCTGAACGTGCTTTCACCGACGATACCGCCCAGAATCGCAATCGCGTTCTGACCGACTTGCACCACGGTGAAGTAATCACCGGGCTGCTCCTGCAGTTGGATGGCTTTTTCCGCGCGAGGGTCGCCTTCGTCGGCCATCTGACGCAGACGCAGACGACGGGATGCGGCCAGAGAAATCTCGGCCACGGCAATAAAGGCGCTGGCAGCAATCAACAACGCAATGATGAGCAGGCTTTGGGTGAGAGTCATAAGTCAGGGGAGTGGCTGGTGACGGCCGAATGTCACTGGGTTGCATGCCTCCTTCGCATGCCGGCGTTGAACATTGCTTCGTACCGCTGCCCTGCGGTCGAGAACGAAAAAACCGCCCACAGGGGCGGTTTCAGATAAAGCAGGGGCCATGCCAGTCGCACTGGTCATTGGGCTTGGCATGGTCCCGGCGGTGCGCATGTGCTTTAGGCTTCGCCGTTGATCACTTGCTGCAGCTCGCCCGATTCGTACATCTCCATCATGATGTCCGAGCCGCCGATGAATTCACCGCGGATGTACAGCTGAGGAATGGTGGGCCAGTTGCTGTAGTCCTTGATGCCCTGACGGATTTCCTGGTCTTCCAGTACGTTCACCGTGGCGATGGCCTTGGGGTCTACGCCGCAGGCCTTGAGAATCTGCACCGCACGGCCGGAAAAGCCGCACATGGGAAAGCTGGCGCTGCCCTTCATGAACAGCAGGATGTCGTTGTTTTTGACCAGTTGGTCAATGCGTTGTTGTACGTCGCTCATGGGTTCTCCTTGCAGGGGAGCTGGCCAGTTTTTGTGCCAGCAGTGCCTGACATTATTTCACTGTATTGGGGCGCTGGCTGTTAGCGGGATTTGGCCACCGGTGCAGCGTTCAATGCCTGCCAGGTCCTGGCGGCTGTGCACTTCGGTAAAACCAGCTTCACGCAGCAGCTGCTGTACGGCCTGTGCCTGGTCCCAGCCATGCTCCAGCAGCAGCCAGCCACCGGCCTTCAGATGCGCAGGAGCCTGGGCAATGATTGTGCGGATGTCATCCAGGCCATCTTCGCCGCTGGTCAGTGCGTGGCGGGGCTCGTGGCGCAGCGCTGGCATGTGGGTGTCATCTTCGCGGATATAGGGCGGGTTGCTGGCAATCACATCAAACACGCCTTCGACCTGCTCCAGCCAGGAAGACTGCACAAAGTGCACAGGCAGCTGCAGGCGCTGGGCGTTGGCCCGTGCCACGTCCAGCGCATCCTGGCTGAAGTCCACGGCAGTGACGGCCGCATCCTTGCGCTGGCTTTGCACCGCCAGGGCGATGGCGCCGCTGCCGGTGCCCAGGTCAATCACCGCAGGTGCAAGCTTTTTTTCAATCACATCCAGCACCCATTCCACCAGCGTCTCTGTGTCGGGGCGCGGATCGAGCACGCGGGCATCCACTTGCAGCGGCAGACCGAAAAATTCTTTGCAGCCTGTCAGATAGGCCACGGGCACACCATCCAGGCGCTGGGCGCACAGCGCTGCAAACTGTGCCTGCTGCGCAGGCGTGAGGGCATCATCGTCATGCGTGAGCAGCCAGGCGCGACCGGCACCGGGCTGGCCGATGGCGTGCAGCAGCAGCATCTGCGCATCAATGCGCTCCAGGCCCAGTTGGTGGGCGTGGAGCAGGGCTTGGCGCAGTGTCAGAGAAGTATTCACTTTGTATAGCTGTTAGCGCAGGTGGGATAAGCCTTGAAGGCCAATTTGGCTGTGAAAGGCTTTAGCTGTTGACTTCCAGTTCTGCCAGTAACTCGGCCTCACGTGCCTGTTTGAGGGCCTCGATCACATCGCCCAGGTCACCTTCCATGATATTGAGCAGCTTGTACAGCGTCAGATTGATACGGTGGTCCGTCAGGCGGCCCTGCGGGAAGTTGTAGGTGCGGATGCGGTCGCTGCGGTCACCCGAACCAATCAGGCCCTTGCGCAGCGCGGCTTCCTTGGCTTCGCGTTCCTTGCGCTCCTTTTCCTGGATACGGGCCTGCAGCACCTGCAGTGCCTTGGCTTTGTTGCTGTGCTGGCTGCGACCGTCCTGGCACTCGGCCACGATGCCGGTGGGAATGTGGACCACGCGCACTGCGGAGTCGGTCTTGTTGATGTGCTGGCCACCGGCACCGCTGGCGCGGAAGGTGTCGATGCGCAGATCGGCAGGGTTGAGGGTGATGGCCTGCTGTGCATCGGGCTCGGGCATCACGGCCACCGTGCAGGCACTGGTGTGGATGCGGCCCTGGGTTTCGGTGGCAGGTACGCGCTGCACGCGGTGGCCGCCAGATTCAAAGCGCAGCAGGCCGTAGACGTTGTCGCCCTCGATGCGCAGCACCACTTCCTTGTAGCCGCCCAGCTCGCTTTCGTTGGCGCTCATGATTTCCACCTTCCAGCCCATGTTGGCGGCGTAGCGGGTGTACATGCGGGCCAGATCGCCGGCGAACAGGGCGGACTCATCACCGCCCGTACCGGCGCGGATTTCCACATAGGCGGGGCGCTGGTCGTCCGGGTCCTTGGGCAGCAGCAGGCGCTGCAGCTCGTCTTCGAGCCTGATCAGTTCGGCTTCACCGGCGGTGATTTCTTCCTGCGCCATGTCAGCCATGTCGGGGTCATCCAGCATCTCACGGGCCGTGGCGATATCGGCTTCGACCTGCTGGTAGCGCCTGTAGCGGCCTGCGACGGCGGTGACATCGGCATGTTCACGCGAGATGCGGTTGTACTGCTGCATGTCGCCCATGATGTCTTCGCGCGAGAGCAGAAAGTCCAGTTCTTCAAGGCGCTGGGCATAGCGCTCCAGCTGGGTGCGCAGGAATGGTTTCATGGTCAGTCTGAGAGGGGGGAATGCTACACAAAAGGTAGCTGGAAGCGCCTGTGTGGCAGGCGCTGTCAGGTGATTTGGCGCTAAGCCGGAGCAGACAGGGGCGCTAACGCTTGCCGGCCTTGCCGGAGCGCAGGAACAGTCTGGAGACGGTGTCCACCGTCTGGGCGCGCTCGTCGGGCGAGCCCTTGTGCAGGGCAGCCAATGTGCCGTGCAGCATTTTCTGGGTCAGGCCGCGCGACAGGGCGTCGAGCACGGCGTCAATGTCTTCACCCTTGGCCAGCAGCTTCTTGGCTCGGGCAATTTCCAGCGCCCGCCATTCGTCGGTCTGGGCGTTGAGCTGCTGGATCAGAGGCACCACGCCGCCCTGGGCGCGCTGCTGCATCCATTGCACAAAGTTGCGCACACCGGCGTCGATGATGACCTCGGCCTGTGCCACGGTGGCCTGGCGCTGGGCCTGGGCTGTGCGCACTACGCTGGCCAGATCGTCCACGGTGTACAGATACACGTCGCGCAGGTTCTTCACCTGGGGTTCGATGTCGCGGGGCACAGCAAGGTCCACCATGAACATGGGGCGGTGCTTGCGTTTCTTCAGCGCGCTTTCAATCGCACCCAGGCCAATGATGGGCAGGGTGGATGCTGTGCAGCTGATGATGGCGTCGTATTCGTGCAGGTGGTTGGGAATCTCGGCCAGCGGCATGACGCTGGCGCCAAAGCGCTCGGCCAGCTTTTCGCCGCGCTCCATGGTGCGGTTGGCAATCGTGATCTGGGCGGGGCGCTTGGCGGCAAAGTGGGTGGTGGCCAGCTCAATCATTTCGCCAGCGCCCACGAACAGAATGCGGATCTGGCTCAGGTCTTCAAACAGCTGACCGGCCAGGCGCACGGCGGCGGCGGCCATGGAAATCGAGTGTTCGCCAATTTCGGTGGAGGAGCGCACTTCCTTGGCCACTGCAAAGCTGCGCTGAAACAGCTGGCTCAGCGTAGAGCCCAGCGCACCAGCTTCTTCTGCGGCACGCACGGCGTTTTTCATCTGGCCCAGAATCTGGGTTTCGCCCAGTACCATGGAGTCCAGACCCGAGGCCACGCGGAAGGCGTGGCGGGCTACGGAGCCATCTTCGAGCAGGTAGGAGTGCGAGCGCAGCACATTGGGGCTGACGCCACCGGACTGGGCCAGCCATTGCAGGGTGTGATCCAGCGCTGGCGCGCCTGCAGCGCAGTAGATTTCAGTGCGGTTGCAGGTGGAGAGGATGGCGGTTTCCACCTCAGGATGCTGCGTTGCACTGGTCAATGCACTGCGCAGCCCATGCAGCGTGGGTGCGATTTGGTCGATCGCAAATGCAAAACGGCCCCGTAGATCCAACGGTGCCGTGTTGTGGTTGATGCCTAAAGCCCAGACTGCCATAGGGCGTGATTATAAAATTTGCTGCTGTTTTGCGCTGCCCATGTGTTCAAAGCCTTGATCTGTGTCATTTCATGTCTGCCCTTGACTTTCTTATTCATCTGTTGAGCTTTGTTGCACCCGCGGTGTTTGTCGCGGCAGTGCTGGCTGCCGGAGCCCGTCTGGTATGGCGCAAAAAAGAACACTTGCTGCCATGGTATTGGATGGCAGGCATCAATGCCTTGCTGGGCATTGTGGTGCTGGCCATGGGGCTGGTGCTCAGCGGGCAGGACGGGCGCATGATGACCTACGCTGCCCTGGTGCTGGCGCTGGGCAGTTGCCAGTGGCTGATGTCGGGCGGCTGGCGCAAGGGGCGCTGAGTCACGCCGCTTCTGTATGGTTTACTGCTCCACGGCATAGCGCTGGTTGTCTGTGGCTGCCTGTGCCAGCAGCCACTGGCGAAAATCTTCCATGGCATGCGAAGCGGGGCGTCCCGCAGGCTGGCACAGAAAGTAGCCACGCTCCAGCTGAAACGGCCGATGTATGGGAATGGCGATGCGCCCGGCCAGCAGATCATCTTCTATCAGGCAGCGTTGCACCACGGCCACGCCCATGCCTGCAATCACTGCCTGCACCAGCATGCCGACCTGCTCAAAGTCCGCCACAGGGGCAGGGCAGGGGCCGTCACAGCCCATTTTTTCAAACCAGCGTGACCAGTTATCCGGGTAATTGGTGTGGGCCAGCAGCGGGCGTCGCAGTAAATCCTGGGGGCGGCAGATGCTCAGCGCATCCTGCGGCAGGCAGATTGGCACCAGATCGCGGCCTATGAGGTAGTCAGCCTCTACGGTGTCAGGAAAGGGCATGCTGCCAATGCGAATCCAGGCGTCAATGTCAGGGGCGGTCAGCGGATCATCGCGCCGATAGGGAGCGAAGGACAGCACGGTATCCGGATGGCGTGCATTGAAGTCCGGCAGGCGCGGAATCAGCCAGTGGCTGAACAGCGTGGGTGGCATGGACAGGCGCACGCGGCGGCCTTCGCGTTTGCGGCGCATGGCCTGGGTGGTGGATTCGATGGTGAAGATGGCCGGTGCAATCGCATCCAGATACTGGCGGCCTGCCGTGGTCAGCACATTGCGCTTGCCCTGGCGCTCGAACACGGCAAAGCCCAGATGCTCTTCCAGGCGCGCAATCGCACGGCTGATGGCGCCCTGTGTGACCTGCAGCGATTCGGCTGCCTGCGTGTAGCTGCCCAGGCGTGCGGCCTGCGCAAAGGCATGGAGTTCGGAAATCGAAGGGGACTGCAGTCTCATGCCTGAATTATTACCTTTGGTAATGCATGCTTGTTTTTTTGTCTCTTTTCACTTTTTTACAAGCAGAAAAGAATGTGTGCATTCTTCTCATACCTGTTCCCCAACCTAGGAGAAACCCCATGAATCTGCGCCGCACTCTGCTGAAGACTGTTGCCGCTGCTGCCACCATGGCTGCCATTGCACCTGCTGTCTGGGCCGCTGATAACTATCCTAGCCGCCCCATCAAGCTGATCGTGCCTTTTGGGGCAGGTGGCTCTACCGACATCGTCGCCCGTCTGCTGGCTGACAAGATGGGCCCCATCCTGGGTCAGGCGGTGGTGATTGAAAACAAGGGCGGTGCAGGTGGCTCCATTGGCGCTGCGGAAATTGCCAAATCGGCCCCTGATGGCTACACCATCGGCATGGCGACCGTATCTACCCACGGCTCCAACCCTGCCATCATGAGCAAGCTGCCTTATGACGCGCGCAAGGACTTTGCGCCCATCACCAATGTGATGGCTGTGCCCAGCGTGTTTGTGGTGCACCCCAGCGTGCCTGCCAACACCATGCAGGAATTCATTGCGCTGGCCAAGAAAGAACCCGGCAAGTACAGCTTTGCCTCCCCCGGCACGGGTTCGCTGGGCCACGCCAATATCGAGAACTTCATGAACCTGGCTGGCATTGAGCTGCTGCATGTGCCTTACAAGGGCGCTGGCCAGGCCCTGAATGATGCGCTGGGTGGGCAGGTCAATGCCATGACCGATAACCTGTCTTCTTCGCTGACCAACATCAAGGCTGGCAAGCTGCGTCCCTTGGCGGTGCTGGGTCTCAAGCGTGCAGAGGTATTGCCTGATGTGCCCACCTACACCGAGCTGGGCTTCCCCGAGATGGGTGATGGCGGCTGGTTTGGTCTGGTCGCGCCTGCTGGCACACCCAAGCCCATCATTGACAAGCTCAACGCTGCTGCGCACCAAGTGATGCAGGACCCCGACTTCCAGAAGAAGCAAAAGGAAATCGCGGGTGAGGGCATGGGCAACTCCCCCGAAGAGTTTGCCAAGCAAATTGATGCGGCTATTGAGCGCTACACCGCTGTGGCCAAGCGTGCCAACATCAGAATTGACTGATGCAAGACTTGCCTGAATTTTTGAAGCCCCGCCCGGATGCGCCTGTACTGGTGCATCCGCCGCAGGGTGAAGTACTGCCGCTGGTGTGTGACTCTCCGCACAGCGGCACGGCCTACCCGGCTGACTTTGGCAGCTGCGTGCCCTTGCAACTGCTGCGCCGTGGTGAAGACTCGCTGGTGCAGCAGCTGTGGGAAACCTTTCCCGAGCACGGTGCGACGCTGATTGAGGCCACTTTTCCTCGCACCTACATTGACCCCAACCGCGAGGAAGGCGACATCAACCCCGCCATGCTGGATGGGGTATGGCCCGAGCCTTTGACACCCAGCGTGAAGACGCAGCAGGGGCTGGGGCTGATCTGGGAAAAGATCAGCCAGGCGGGCAAGGCAACCCCCATGTACGACCGCAAGCTCAGTGTGGCGGAGGTGCAGCAGCGCATTGAGCGCTACTGGCGCCCCTACCATGCGGCGCTGGCACAGGCTATCCGCTGGAGTGTGGACCGCTTTGGTGGTGTGTGGCACATCAATCTGCACTCCATGCCCAGCGATGTCTTTGTGCGTCTGGGCCAGCCCGAGCGCCAGCTGGCGGACTTTGTGCTGGGGGACCGTGATGGCACCACCTGCGACCCGGCCTTTATCCGCCTGATTGGCGAGACGCTGCAAAGCCAGGGCTACAGCGTGGCCTACAACGACCCGTACAAGGGCGTGGCGCTGATTGGCCGCATTGGGCAGCCTGAGTACCAGCGCCATAGCCTGCAGATTGAGATCAACCGCCGTATCTATCTGGATGAAGACACGCGTGAGCCCAGTGCCAACTTTGCGCAGGTGCAGCAGCATCTGCAGGAAGTAATGCGTGTGGTGGCGCAGCATGTGCGTGAGCAGATGCAGTATCTGCCCCGTAGCTGATCACCAGACAGACGGGCATGAAAAAAGACCTCTCCAGTCGGAGAGGTCTTTGTTTTTATAGCGGCTTGCGCTTGTCAAACAATCATTTCAGATGGTTTTGATTCTGAAATTGGCTTTTTGCAAGCGCTGGCAGCTATTGTTTTAGATGTTTGCACCGCTTTGTGCAGGGCTGAACAGGTCCACACGGTCGGTGATGATGGCGTCGGTGCCCAGATCGATCAGGCGCTGTGCCGCCCATTCGTCGTTTACCGTGTAGCTGCTGCAGCGCAGGCCTGCACCATGCACCTTGGCCACCAGCTCGGGTGTCCACAGCGCGTGGTTGAGCACCATGACCTGGCAGCCCAGATCCAGGGCGATCTGCAGGTCGGCATCGCCCGAGCTATCGGCCAACTTGTCCACCAGCAGGCCGCGGGGGATATGGGGCGCGACTTCCTTGGCACCCTGGAGTGCATCAGGCTTGAACGAGGTGAACAGCGGCTGCACTTCTGTCTGTGGCCAGATCTTGTTCATCAGCGCACCGCAGGCGCGGCCGGTTTCCAGTTCCTGGCCGGGCGTGGGTTTGATCTCCACGTTCAGGAAGTAGTGGTTGGCCAGACACCAGCGGCTCAGCGCTTCCAGCGTAGGCAGGGCTTCGCCAGCAAAAGCACGCGAGTGCCAGCTGCCTGCGTCCAGCTGGGCGATCTCACCCATGGTCAGGTCGCTGCCTGTGCCCTGTGCATTGGTCGTGCGGTTGAGCGTGGCGTCGTGCATCAGGAACAGCACGCCGTCCTTGGAGAGCTTGGCGTCGCACTCGAACATGCGGTAGCCGTAGTGTGCGCCCAGGCGGAAGGCGCTCATGGTGTTCTCTGGTGCCAGCTTGCCAGCACCGCGGTGGGCCACCCAGCGGGGGTAGGGCCAGGGTTTCAAAGCAGTAGTCATTGTGATCAATGATGCAGTCATGAAAAAAGCGCCGCCAGCAAAGCTGGGGCGCTTGGGATTTCTATGCGCTAAGGAGGGGTCTACGGTGCAGCGAAGCGGTCCAGACGAGGCGCTCAGCCGCAGACAGTAGCAGCGCTACGGCAAGGCTGAGCAACGAAGTATGCAGCAGCGTAGACACATCCAACTTACACGCGCTTGCCGGTTTCAGCGTCAAACCAGTGCAGACGATCCTGACGGGCCCAGATCTGCGCAGTCTCGCCGGGCTTGGGATAAGGCTTGCCTTCTTCCACGCGCACGGTCACGCTTTCGTCGCCCACCTTGCCGTACAGCAGGCGCTCGGCACCCAGCAGTTCCACGGTTTCCACGCGGAATGCCACGCCACCGGTTTCGACCAGGTCGATGTGCTCGGGGCGGATGCCCAGAATCAGACCGGGCTTGCCACTGGGGGAGTTCTTGAGCAGGTTCATGGGGGGCGAGCCGATGAAGCTGGCCACAAAGGTCGAAGCAGGGGTGTGGTAGACCTCTTCGGGGGTACCGAATTGCTCCACATGGCCGCCATTCATCACCACCATGCGCTGTGCCAGCGTCATGGCTTCCACCTGGTCGTGGGTCACGAAGATGGAGGTAATGCCCAGTTCTGCGTGCAGCTTCTGAATTTCCAGACGGGTCTGGCCACGCAGCTTGGCATCCAGGTTGGACAGGGGTTCGTCAAACAGGAACACCTGGGGCTGGCGCACGATGGCACGGCCCATGGCCACGCGCTGGCGCTGACCACCAGACAGCTGGCGCGGAGTGCGCTCGAGCAGATGGCTCAGTTCCAGAATCTTGGCGGCTTTGTCCACGCGGCGCTTGATTTCGTCTTCAGGGACCTTGGCGAGCTTCAGGCCATAGGCCATGTTCTCGTAGTTGGTCATGTGGGGGTAGAGCGCGTAGTTCTGGAACACCATGGCGATGTTGCGCTTGGCAGGTTCCAGATCGTTGACGCGCTTGTCGCCGATCAGCAGGTCGCCGCCGGTGATTTCTTCCAGGCCAGCAATCATGCGCAGCAGCGTGGATTTGCCGCAGCCCGAGGGGCCCACGAGCACCACGAATTCGCCGTCTTTGATTTCGACGTTGATGCCGTGAATCACGGGGACAGCGGTCTTGCCTGTGCCGTAGCGCTTAACGATGTTATTTAAGGAGATGGATGCCATAACAGTATCTCGTTCGTATCTAGTAATTGGTCAAAAGCGGGAGGATGTGGCCGTGGGGGTTACTTCTCGGTATCCACCAAGCCTTTGACGAACCACTTTTGCATCAGGATCACCACTGCCGTGGGAGGCAGCATAGCCAAAATGGCAGTTGCCATCACAATGTTCCAGTCCACCGCTGCTTCACCACCGGCCAGCATGCGCTTGATGCCGATCACCACGGGGTACATGTCTTCCGAAGTGGTCATGAGCAGGGGCCACAGGTACTGGTTCCAGCCATAGATGAACTGGATCACGAACAGCGCCGCGATCGAGGTCTTGGACAGGGGCACCAGAATGTCCTTGAAGAAGCGCATGGGGCCAGCACCGTCAATGCGGGCGGCTTCCACCAGCTCATCCGGCACCGTCAGGAAGAACTGGCGGAACAGGAAGGTGGCGGTCGCCGAAGCGATCAGGGGCAGGGTCAGACCCGCATAGCTGTTGAGCAGGCCCAGATCCGCCACCACCTTGTAGGTAGGCAGGATACGCACTTCCACGGGCAGCATCAGCGTCAGGAAGATGGCCCAGAAGCACAGCATCTTGAAGGGAAAGCGGAAGTACACGATGGCAAACGCCGACAGCAGCGAGATCGCGATCTTGCCCACGGTGATGACAATGGCCACCACAAAGCTCACCCACATCATGTGCACGACGTTGGTGTTGGAGCCCAGCTTGCCGGAGCCAAAGAGCGCTGCCTTGTAGTTCTCCCACATTTCAGCGCCAGGCAGCAGCGGCATGGGCGACTGCACCACGGCATCGGCCGTGTGCGTGGAAGCAATCAGCGCCAGATACAGCGGGAAGGCCACGATGGCCACGCCGATGATCAGTACGGCGTGGGACAGGATATTGAGCCAGGGATTACGGTCAACCATGATCAGTACTGCACTTTCTTCTCGACGTAGCGGAACTGGATCACAGTGAGCACCACCACGATAAACATCAGGATCACGGACTGGGCGGCGGAGCTGCCAAGGTCCAGGCCTCTGAAGCCGTCCTGGTACACCTTGTAGACCAGAATCGAGGTCGACTGGCCGGGGCCACCCTGGGTCGCCGCATCGATGATGCCGAAGGTGTCAAAGAAGGCGTAGACGATGTTGATCACCAGCAGGAAGAAGGTCGTGGGCGACAGCAGCGGCAGCTGGATGTTCCAGAAGCGGCGCCATGGGCCAGCACCGTCAATCGAAGCAGCTTCGATCAGGGCCTTGGGAATCGACTGCAGGCCCGCCAGGAAGAACAGGAAGTTGTAGGAGATCTGCTTCCACACCGATGCAATCACCACCAGCGCCATGGCCTGGTTGTCATTCATCAGGTAGTTCCAGTCGTAGCCCAGCTTGCCCAGGTAGTAGGTCGCCACGCCAATCGAAGGCGAGAAGATGAACACCCACAGCACACCTGCGATCACGGGTGCCACCGCGTAGGGCACGATCAGCAGCGTCTTGTACACCATGGCAAAGCGCACGATGCGGTCTGCAAAAATGGCCAGCACCAGAGAAATTGCAATCCCGGCACCTGCGACCAGCACGGAGAACACGGCAGTGCGCTGGAAGGAGGTCAGATAGCTCGGGTCATCCAGCAGGTTGCGGAAGTTGTCCAGTCCGACCCATTCGGTCGACAGGCCGAACGCATCTTCCATTTGGAAAGACTGGAGCACGGCTTGGCCGGCAGGCCAGAAAAAGAAGATGCCGATGATGAGCAGCTGGGGCGCAATCAGCACCCAAGGTAGCCATCCGGAGCGGAAAAGTACGCGTTTTTCCATGATGGATCACAAAATAAAAAACCACCGGGGTGAGTGACCTCGGGGGCGGAGTGAAAGTCATCGCATGGTGTTTTGCGACAAATCGCGTCAAAACGAAAAGAGGCGAAACACTATGTCTCAGCGAATGTGCGCGTATTGTGCCTAGCAGACAGGGGCTGCGCCAAGTGCGCAGCCCCTGTACCGTGTAACTCAGAAGGGTATTAGCCCTTCTGCTGAAGCGGATTACTTGCCCGCGTTAGCGCGTTCGAAGCGAGCCAGCAGCTCGTTACCACGCTTGACGATGCTGTCCAGAGCTTCCTGCGAAGTTTTCTTGCCTGCCCATACCTGTTCGAGTTCTTCATCCTCGATGGTACGGATCTGCACATAGTTGCCCAGGCGGATGCCGCGCGAGTTGTCGGTCACCTTGCGGACCATCTGGTTCACAGCGACGTCGGTGCCGGGGTTCTTCTTGTAGAAGCCGGAGTCTTCCGTCATCTTGAAGGCTTCCATGGTCACAGGCAGGTAGCCGGTGCGCTGGTGCGAAGCGGCCTGGATTTCAGGCTGAGACAGGAATTCGAAGAACTTGGCCACGCCCTTGTACTCTTCGGGCTTCTTGCCAGACATCACCCACAGCGAAGCGCCGCCGATCACGGTGTTCTGAGGAGCGCCAGACACGTCATCGTAGTAGGGCAGAGGTGCCAGGCCGTAGGCAAACTTGGCGTTCTTGGACACGTCACCGTAGAAGCCGGACGATGTCTGGATCATGGCGCACTCGCCAGCCACAAAGGAAGCCTGTGCGGTAGAGCCACGGCCCTTGTACACAAACTCGCCGTTCTTGGCTGCCTGGGCCAGGTTGTCGATGTGCTTGACGTGCAGGGGCGAGTTGATCTTCAGGCGTGCCTTGTGGCCGTCCTGGCCCAGACCATTCTGGTGGGTGGCGAACTCTACGTTATGCCAGGCAGAGAAAGACTCCAGCTGGGTCCAGCCCTGCCAGCCCAGTGTCATGGGGCAGCTGTGGCCGGATTCCTTGAGCTTCTTGGCTGCAGCAAACACTTCAGGCCATGTCTTGGGAGCCTTTTCGGGGTCCAGACCTGCCTTCTTGAAGGCGTCCTTGTTGTAGTAGAAGACGGTGGTGGAGCTGTTGAAGGGGAAGCTCAGCATCTGGCCGTTGGGGGCGGTGTAGTAACCAGCCACGGCAGGGATGTAGGCGCTGGGATCGAACTTGGCGCCAGCGTCAGACATGACCTTGCCCACAGGCACGGTCGCACCCTTGGAGGCCATCATGGTGGCGGTGCCCACTTCAAACACCTGCAGGATGTGGGGAGCGTTGCCAGAGCGGAAGGCAGCGATGGCGGCGGTCATGGACTCGTCGTAGGCACCCTTGAAGGTGGGGACGATCTTGTATTCGCTTTGGCTTTCGTTGAACTGTTTGGCCAGATCATTGACCCACTCGTTGTTCACGGCGGTCATGGAATGCCACCACTGAATTTCAGTAGCAGCGTTGGCAGCACCGGCAGTGGTTGCAGCCAGTGCTGCAGCCAGGGCGATTCGCTTGAATTGCATGGAAAGACTCCTCTACGTGTGGAACGGGTGTTTGCATCCTATAGATGGATGTGTCAGTTTTATGACATGAATGACATCTGCCTCGGGAAAACGAGTGCGGATGGCCGCCAGCCACGGCATGTTTTGCGCATGCGATATGGACCTTGGACAGTCCATTCATTCTAGAAGGAACGAAAAAAAACGAATCAATGGCGATGGGATTCTTTTTCTTTTTTGTTATTTGTTGCGCGAAATTGTGGATTCTGCGTAGTGGCGAAAAGAGAACAAAACCATAGCAAAACGATTTTGCGCATTGCGATGTCAGGTCTCTCTGGATGCTCCGTCTGCGCGCCAGAGGGGCTGGCATAAAATCATCATCCCCATGACTTACGGTGCGCCCTCCGCGCCTAACCCGGTCTATATCCATGAATGCACCGATTGAGCAGGCAATGCTTGAAGCCAAGGTTGCCGAACCTGCCCGACTCCGAGAGATCCCGTACAACTACACATCGTTTTCCGACAGGGAAATCGTGATCCGTTTGTTGGGCTCATCCGCTTGGGATGTGCTCAACCAGTTGCGTCAGGAGCGCCAGACCGGCCGCTCTGCCCGCATGCTCTACGAAGTGCTGGGCGATATGTGGGTGGTGCAGCGCAACCCCTACCTGCAGGATGACCTGCTGCACAACCCCGACCGCCGCAAGCTGCTGGTCGAAGCCTTGCAGCACCGCATGGCGGAAGTGCAAAAGCGCCGCATTCCCCAGGAAGACCCGCACCGCGACCAGCTGGTCGGCCAGCTGATTGAAGCCGCCAACCGCGCCGTGCGTGAGTTTGACCGCATGTTCGAGGAAGCGGCCGAGCTGCGCCAGCGTGTGCGCAAGACGCTGGGCAAGCTCACCCACAAGGACAACATCAAGTTCGACGGCCTCTCGCGCGTCAGCCATGTGACGGACGCGACCGACTGGCGCGTGGAATACCCCTTCGTCGTACTGACCCCTGATACCGAAGCCGAGATGGCCGGCCTGGTCAAGGGTTGTATCGAGCTGGGTCTGACCATCATTCCCCGAGGGGGTGGCACAGGCTACACCGGCGGTGCCATTCCGCTGACCTGGCGCTCGGTGGTCATCAATACCGAAAAGCTGCAGGCCATTACCGAAGTGGAAATGGTGCAGCTACCCGGCGTGGACAAGGCCGTGCCTACGGTCTGGACCGAGGCTGGCGTGGTCACGCAGCGCGTGGCCGAGGCTGCAGAGCGCGCAGGCTTTGTGTTTGCCGTGGACCCCACCTCGATCGAGGCATCCTGCATTGGCGGCAATATCGCCATGAATGCCGGCGGCAAGAAGGCCGTGCTGTGGGGTACCGCTCTGGACAACCTGGCCAGCTGGCGCATGGTGACACCTGATGCCGAATGGCTGGAGGTGGTGCGCGTGGGCCACAACCTCGGCAAGATTCACGACGCCGAGATGGCCAGCTTTGAGCTGAAGTATTTCGATGCTTCGGGCAAGCAGTTGCTGCGCACGGAACGTCTGGACATTCCCGGCCACAAGTTCCGCAAGGAAGGCCTGGGCAAGGACGTGACCGACAAGTTCCTGTCCGGTCTGCCCGGTGTGCAGAAAGAAGGCACAGACGGCCTCATCACCAGCGCACGCTGGGTGGTGCACCGCATGCCTGAGCACACCCGCACCGTGTGCATGGAGTTCTTTGGCAACGCCAAGGATGCCGTGCCTTCGATCGTGGAAATCAAGGACTACATGTTCGAGGAGCAAAAGCGCAGCGGCGTGCTGCTGGCGGGCCTTGAGCACCTGGATGACCGCTATCTGAAGGCCGTGGGTTATGCCACCAAGTCCAAGAAGGGCAATGGCGGCCTGCCCAAGATGGTGCTGATTGGCGACATCGTGGGCGATAACGCCGACGAAGTGGCGCGCGTGACCAGCGAAGTGGTGCGCATTGCCAATTCGCGCAACGGCGAAGGCTTTGTGGCCATCAGCGCAGAAGCTCGCAAGAAGTTCTGGCTGGACCGCAAGCGCACGGCAGCGATCTCGCGCCACACCAATGCCTTCAAGATCAATGAAGACGTGGTGATTCCGCTGCCCCGCATGTGGGAGTACACGGATGGCATCGAGCGCATCAACATCGAGCTGAGCCTGCGCAACAAGCTCAAGCTGTGCGATGCCCTGCTGGAATTCTTTGAGAAGAACAATCTGCCGCTGGGCAAGCAGGATGGCGCGGCTGAAATTCCTTCGGCCGAGCTGCTGGAAGACCGCGTGCACCAGGCCATGGACCTGATCCGTGATGTGCGCGCCCAGTGGGCGGGCTGGCTGGCCGATGTGGCCACCCTGTTCCCGCAGCTGCAGGACCACAGCCTGCGCGCCAGCTGGAAGACGCAGATTCGCCAGCCGCTGGCGCAGATCTTCAGCGGTGAGGCCTTCAAGCCCATCCTGGCGGAAGTGGTGAATATCCACCAACGCGTGCTCAAGGGCCGCGTGTGGGTGGCGCTGCACATGCACGCCGGTGACGGCAATGTGCACACCAACATCCCCGTCAACTCCGACGACTACGAGATGCTGCAGACGGCCCACGAAACCGTGGCGCGTATCATGGAACTGGCGCGCAGTCTGGATGGTGTGATCTCGGGTGAGCACGGCATTGGCATTACCAAGCTGGAATTCCTGAGCGACGAAGAGCTGCAGCCCTTTGCGGACTACAAAAAGCGCGTGGACCCCCACGGCCGCTTCAACCGCGGCAAGCTGATTCGTGAAAAGAATGGTCTGGTGCCAGCCGAGTCGCCCCGCGAAGCGCTGATGTATGCCGACCTGACCAATGCCTACACGCCATCGTTTGGCCTGATGGGCTATGAATCGCTGATCATGCAGCAGTCGGACATTGGCGAGATTGCCAACTCCGTCAAGGACTGCCTGCGCTGCGGCAAGTGCAAGCCCGTGTGCAACACGCACGTGCCCGGCGCGAACATGCTGTATTCGCCCCGTAACAAGATTCTGGCCACCTCGCTGCTGGTTGAGGCCTTCCTGTACGAAGAGCAGACACGCCGTGGTGTGTCCATCAAGCACTGGCAGGAGTTTGAAGACGTGGCCGACCACTGCACCGTCTGCCACAAGTGCTTCACGCCTTGCCCGGTCAAGATCGACTTTGGCGATGTGACCATGAACATGCGCAACCTGCTGCGCAAGATGGGCAAGAAGAGCTTCAACCCCGGCAACAAGATGGCCATGGCCATGCTCAACGCCACGAACCCCGACACCATCAACCTGCTGCGCAAGGGCATGGTGGGCGTGGGCTTCAAGGCACAGCGCCTGGCGTCGGACCTGCTGCACGCCGTGGCCAAGCCCCAGATGAAGCGTCCTCCTGCCACCGTGGGCAAGCCTCCGATCAAGGAGCAGGTGATTCACTTCGTGAACAAAAAGCTGCCCGGTGGTCTGCCCAGCAAGACGGCGCGTGCACTGCTGGATATCGAGAACAAGGACTACGTGCCCATCATCCGCAACCCGCAGTCCACCCATGCGGATACGGAAGCGGTGTTCTATTTCCCCGGCTGCGGCTCTGAGCGCCTGTACAGCCAGGTGGGTCTGGCTACGCAGGCCATGCTGTGGCATGCGGGTGTACAGACAGTGCTGCCTCCGGGTTATCTGTGCTGCGGCTACCCCCAGCGCGGCTCGGGCCAGTACGACGTGGCGGACAAGATGATCACGGACAACCGTGTGCTCTTCCACCGCGTAGCCACGACGCTGAACTACCTGGACATCAAGACCGTGGTCGTGAGCTGCGGTACCTGCTATGACCAGCTGCAGGGTTACCACTTCGACAAGATCTTCCCGGGTTGCCGCATCATCGACATCCATGAGTTCCTGCTGGAAAAGGGCATCACCTTGCCAGAAGGTCAGGGAGGCTATCTGTACCACGACCCCTGTCACAGCCCCATGAAGCTGCAGGACCCCATGAAGACTGTCAAGGCCCTGGTGGGCGATCAGGTGCTCAAGAGCGACCGCTGCTGCGGTGAGTCCGGCACATTGGGCGTGACACGTCCTGACATCTCCACGCAGATCCGCTTCCGCAAGGAAGGCGAACTGCGCAAGGGTGAAGCCGAATTGCGCGCCAAGGGCGCCGTGGGCGAAAAGGACAACGTCAAGATCCTGACCAGCTGCCCCAGCTGCCTGCAAGGCCTGAGCCGCTACGGCAATGACCTGCAAAACGGCCTGCTGGAGGCCGACTACATCGTGGTCGAGATGGCCAAGCAGATCCTGGGTGAAAACTGGCTGCCCGAATACGTGCAGCGCGCCAACCAGGGCGGCATTGAGCGGGTGCTGCTGTAATGGCTCTGGACCACAACGCAGATTGCGTGCTGTGCCGCGAGGCGGGCGGTCTGTCCGTCTGGCAGGGCCAGCAGCTGCGCGTGATCCGTGCGCAGGAGGCGGGCTTTCCTGCCTTTTATCGCGTGATCTGGAATGCGCATGTGGCCGAGCTGTCGGACCTGTCTGAGCACGATCGCAACACCTGCATGGCGGTGGTGGCTGAGGTGGAGCGCGTCATCCGCGCGCAGCTGCAGCCGACCAAGATCAATCTGGCGGCGCTGGGCAATATGGTGCCGCACCTGCACTGGCACGTGATTGCCCGCTATGACTGGGACAGCCACTTCCCGGCCTCCGTCTGGGCAAACCCCTTGCGTGAACGCGATTTGCAACGCGAAGCACAATTGGAGCAAGCGCTTGTCGCCACGGACGCTGCCATTGCCCAGGCTCTGGTACGCTGGTCTTAAAAATATGAGCTGCTTGCGCTGATCTTTCCTGGGTTTCAGAGTGTTTTTTATCTGAAATCAAGGAAATACCAGCGCTGGCAGCTATTGTTTTCTAGGTAATCCCCACTATGGCAGATATGCCCATCCCCCAGTCGCTGACGGTGCACGAGGCTTCTCGTGTGCTGGAAATCGGCTACTCCGACGGACAGACCTTTCGCATCCCCTTTGAGCTGATGCGCGTGTACTCGCCCTCTGCTGAAGTGCAGGGCCATGGCCCGGGCCAGGAAGTGCTGCAGACCGGCAAACGCGATGTGACCATCGTCAACATCGAGCAGGTTGGTAACTACGCCATCAAGCCCTTCTTCAGCGATGGCCACGAAAGCGGCCTCTACACCTGGAACTACCTGTACGAACTGGGCAGCAAGCAGGATGCGCTGTGGAACGACTATTTCGCACGCCTGCAGGCAGCCGGCGTAGACCGTGACACGCCCATGCCCGAAAAGGCTGGTGGCAGCTGCGGCACAGGCAGCAGCGGCGGTGGTTGCGGCAGTGGCTCCTGCGGCTGCGGCAGCTAAGCACTGCCCACACAGCGCAGCGCTTGGTTGCGCTGCGTGAGGTCTTGGCTATCTGCACTGATGTATTGCTGTCACAGCTGAAATCCCAGTGTTGGGGCATGGCAGTGCTGGGTGCTATATTTAACGTAGCTTGCAAAGCATATTCGAGGCTGCTTTGCCTGCTAAAAAATTTTGATTGCAGAGTCGGTATGCCCTGCGTTCCTGCGGGGTTGTCGCTGGTGACAGCGCTGCGCTCTGTTTACATTTGAAGCTTATGAGCAGCACACACTTTGGATTCCAGACGGTCGACGAAAGCGAAAAAGCCAAACGCGTACGCGGTGTGTTTGATTCCGTGGCCTCCAAGTACGACGTCATGAACGACCTGATGTCGGCCGGTTTGCACCGCGCCTGGAAGGCTTACACCGTCATGGTGGCCAACCTCAAGGAAGGCGACCAGGTGCTGGATATCGCCGGTGGCACGGGTGACCTGTCCATGGCCTTTTCCAAGAAGGTCGGCACCAGCGGCACCGTGGTGCACACCGACATCAACGAGGCCATGCTGCGCGTGGGCCGTGATCGTCTGATCAACAAAGGCATTGTGCTGCCCACACTGGTGTGCGATGCCGAAAAGCTGCCCTTCCCCGACAACCACTTCAATCTGGTGAGTGTGGCTTTCGGTCTGCGCAATATGACGCACAAGGATGTGGCACTCAAGGAAATGAACCGTGTGCTCAAGCCCGGTGGCAAGCTGCTGGTGCTGGAGTTTTCCAAGGTAGCCAAGCCGCTGGAAAAGGCTTACGACTGGTACTCCTTCAACATCCTGCCCAAAATGGGTTCGATGGTGGCGGGTGACCCTGACAGCTACCGCTATCTGGCCGAATCCATTCGCATGCACCCTGGCCAGGAAGCGCTCAAGGCCATGATGCAGGAAGCAGGCTTTGGCCACGTGGACTATCACAACATGTCAGCCGGCATTGTGGCGCTGCATGTAGGTATCAAGTGCTAAGCAGTTGAGGTGTGACGCATGCAAACAGTGTTTGTGGGATTTGGCTAGGTCAAGATTGTTGTAATTGAGTTGGAGATCAAGCGATGAAAAAGGTGTGGGTTTTGACATTGGCGGCGGCTTTGGTCGTCATGCATCCTCTGGCAGAAGCTAGGCGTATGGGCAGTGGCAGCTCCATAGGCAAACAGTCCAGCAATGTGACGCAGCGCCAGGCAACACCACCTGCAGCGCCTGCCCGTCCTGCTCAACAGCAAAATGCGCAGCAAAACAATGCTGCAGCCAAACCCGCTGCTCCTGCAGCTGCGCCTGCCAAGAAGCCCTGGGGTGCCATGCTCGGCGGCCTGGCGGCGGGTCTGGGCCTGGCCTGGCTGGCCAATGCACTGGGCTTTGGTGAAGCCTTTGCCAACATGCTGATGTTTGGCCTGCTGGCCTTGGTCATCATGGTGGTGGTCGGCATGATCATGCGTGCCCGCAGCCAGAAAAAGCCTGCTGCCGCAGCAGCTTCGCCCTTCGCCTTCCAGGGTGCAGGTGCAGAGGCCTCCACAGACCGCGTGGTAACTCCTCCTCAGTACAAGCCCGAGAAAGTCGGTAACGACGCATCGGCACGTCCCTGGGAGCAAATCCCTGGCGCTGCCAGCGGTTCCATGATTGGCGCTTCGCTGGGCGCAGATACTGCGTCGCACTGGGATGTGCCCGCAGACTTTGACGCCAATGGCTTTGTGGAGGCTGCCAAGCGCAACTTCATCACCCTGCAGGCAGCATGGGACAAGGGCGATGTGAATACCCTGCGCGCCATGATGACGGACGAAATGCTGGCTGAAATTCGCCAGCAGCTGGAAGCGCGTGAGGCGGAAAGCCAGGGCCAGCCTAACCAGACCGATGTGGTCATGATTGATGGCAAGCTGCTGGGTATCGAAGACCTGGGCAATGCCTACATGGCCAGTGTGGAATTCTCTGGCCTCATCCGCGAGGAGCCCTCTGCAGGCCCCAATCCCTTCCGTGAAGTGTGGAACATGACCAAGCCCAAGGACAACTCCACCGGGTGGCTGGTAGCGGGTTTACAGGCTTTAGGTTAATAAACGCTCGACTTCAGGAATAATCAGGGGACTATGGCATCACAGTCCCCTTTTTCATTTCTGAACGGTTTGGTTGAACGTGCAGCGCAGGCTGTACAGCCACCAGGCTGGTTTGTCCACGAAACCCAACAGCGCATCGTCCTGTTTCTCAACCATGTGTTGATGCAGGAGCGTGAAGCCATGGAGCGGCTGGTGCGTCAGAAGGGGCGTGTGGCACGCGTGCAGTGGCGCAACTTCGACATGGCGCTGGTCATCACTCCTGCTGGTCTGCTGAATCTGGCGGCAGAAGGTGCACAGCCCGACCTGCAGCTGGAAATCATGGACAGCAATCCGCTGGCCCTGGCACAGCTGGCGCTGCGTGGCGACAAGCCCTCGCTGCGCATAGAGGGTGATGTGCAGCTGGCCGCAGACATCAACTGGCTGGTCGACAACGTGGAGTGGGATGTGGAAGAAGACCTGGCCCGCATCGTCGGTGACGTGCCAGCCCACACCATTGCCAGCATGGGCCGTACGGTGGCCGGTGCTGTGCGTCAGTTCGTCGGCGGTCGTAAACCTGCCAGCGACACAGATCGTCTGCAGCCATGAGCCGCTTCTTTCGAGGCTTCACCATTGTCTGGGTGGTGCTGCGCTACGGGCTGGATGAGCTGGTGCTCTCCAGCTTCAAGCACCCTACGCTGAACGCCTTGCGCCGCGTGCTGACCATTGGTCGCAAGCTCGATGCACCGCGTGGTCAGCGCCTGCGCGAAGCGCTGGAGCAGCTGGGCCCCATCTTCGTCAAGTTTGGCCAGGTGCTGTCTACGCGCAGCGACTTGCTGCCGCCGGATGTGGCCGCAGAGCTGGCGCGGCTGCAGGACCGTGTGCCGCCGTTTGACACCCAGATTGCCATTGACACCATTGAGCGCAACTTCCGCCGCCCGGTCGATGAAGTCTTTGTGCATTTTGACCGCACGCCCGTAGCCAGTGCATCGATTGCGCAGGTGCACTTTGCCGTGATCCGTGACCGCGAGGGTAACGAGCGGGAAGTGGCCGTGAAGGTGCTGCGCCCCGGCATGAAGAACGTGATCGACAAGGATCTGGCCCTCATGCACATGATGGCGGGCTGGGTAGAAAAGCTCTCGCACGATGGCAAGCGCCTCAAGCCCCGCCAGGTGGTGGCAGAGTTTGACAACTACCTGCACGATGAGCTGGACCTGATCCGCGAAGCCTCGAACGCAGCGCAGCTGCGCCGCAACATGGAAGGGCTGGACCTGGTGCTGATCCCGGAGATCTTCTGGGACTACTGCCATGCCGAAGTCATGGTCATGGAGCGCATGAAGGGCGTGCCCATCAGCCAGGTCGAGCGTCTGCGCGAAGCAGGGGTGGACATTCCGCAGCTGGCCCGCGATGGTGTGACGCTGTTCTTCACCCAGGTCTTCCGTGACGGCTTTTTCCACGCCGACATGCACCCGGGCAACATCATGGTGAGCCTGGAGCCAGAGAGCTTTGGCCGCTATATCTCGCTGGACTTTGGCATCGTTGGCACGCTGACGGAATTTGACAAGGAATATCTGGCGCAGAACTTCCTGGCGTTTTTCCGTCGCGACTACAAGCGCGTGGCAGCCCTGCACATTGAAAGTGGCTGGGTACCCTCTACCACGCGTGTGGAAGAGCTGGAGGCCGCCATTCGTGCCGTCTGTGAGCCTTACTTTGACCGCCCGCTGGCCGAGATTTCGCTGGGCATGGTGCTGATGCGCCTGTTCCAGACCTCACGCCGCTTTCAGGTGGAAATTCAGCCGCAGCTGGTGCTGCTGCAAAAGACCCTGCTCAACATCGAAGGCCTGGGCCGTCAGCTCGACCCCAATCTGGACCTGTGGAGCACGGCCAAGCCGTTTCTGGAAAAGTGGATGCTCGAGCAGATGGGGCCGCAGCGCTTCTGGCATGAGCTGCGCGAAGAAGCGCCGCGCTATGCCAAGCTCATTCCTGAACTGCCACGTCTGGTGCATCAGTTTCTGCAGCAGAAAAACACTTCGGACCAGCAGGTGGTACAAGAGCTGCTGCGTGAGCAGCGGCGCACCAATCGTCTGCTGCAGGGGCTGGTCTATGGTGGGCTGGGTTTTGTATTCGGCATGCTGGCGATGCAAATCCTTGCTCACATAAGGTTTTTCTGAGGATTTGGCCTGCAGCCCTGGCGTTCAGCAAGGGGCTGGCGTATCAATAAAGAGAGCGCCTAGCGCTTGTACTTCCTTACTTTGAGTGAGTTTTCGCTTTCAAAGTAAGGCAGTGCTTGCGCTAGGTGCTCTGTTATTTTTGTGGCCTGAAGCAGACAGCGCCGCATTTTTTTCCATGCAGGCGCTGTGACGTGTCCATAATCGCGCCTCAATTTTTTTCCATTCACACTTTTTTCATCTCCGGAGGGGCAGCAACCATGCTGATTACCTTTATCGCCGTGTACCTGCTGGTGTCTGTCGCCATTGGACTGTACGCAGCGCGTCGCGTAAACAATACGGCGGACTACGCCGTGGCAGGCCGTAACCTGCCGCTGTACATCGTGGTGGCGACCACGTTCGCGACCTGGTTCGGATCGGAACTGGTGCTGGGGGTGTCTGCGCAGTTTGTGCAGGAAGGGCTGGGCGGTGTGGTGGAAGACCCGTTCGGCGCGGGGTTCTGTCTGATCCTGGTGGGCCTGTTCTTTGCCTACAAGCTCTACAAGAAGAACCTGATCACCATCGGTGACTACTACCGCCTGCGCTATGGCAAGGCGGTGGAGATGCTGTGCTCCTTCATCATCATCTTCAGCTATCTGGGCTGGGTGGCGGCGCAAATCGCTGCGCTGGGCATTGTGTTCAACATGCTCACCGCTGGCGGGCTGTCCATCACGCAGGGCATGATTCTGGGTACCTTCATCGTGCTGATCTACACCTTGTTTGGTGGCATGTGGTCGGTCGCGCTGACCGATCTGATCCAGATGGTGGTGATCTGCGGCGGCCTGATCGTGATTGCCTGGTTCGCTGCCGATCTGGCTGGCGGTGCCGACAAGGTGATCGACTACGCCGTGACCGAAGGCAAGATGCAGTTCCTGCCCAAGGATGCGGATAGCAAGACCTGGCTGTTCTTCATTGCCTCGGCCATCACCATGATGTTGGGTTCCATCCCGCAGCAGGACGTGTTCCAGCGCGTGATGTCTTCCAAGGACAGCAATGTGGCGCGTCTGGGCCCCATCATTGGCGGTGCGCTCTACATTCTGTTTGCGTTTATCCCCATGTTCACGGTGACAGCGGCAGTGCTGGTCATGCCTGAAGTGACGGCGGCGCTGATGGACGATGACCCCCAGAAGATTCTGCCTACGCTGGTCATGGAGCGCATGCCTTTTGCCGTGCAGATTGCCTTCTTTGGTGCGCTGCTGTCTGCCATTACCTCGACTGCTTCTGCCACCATGCTGGCGCCTTCTACCTCGTTTGTGGAAAACATTCTGCGTAACTTCAAGCCTGGCTTGACCGATGCGCAAACCCTGAAGGCTATGCGTATTTCTGTGGTGGTATTCACGCTGTGCGTGCTGGTCTACGCCATCACCATGCAGGACAGCTCCATCTATGAAATGGTTTCTGGCGCCTATCAGGTGCCGCTGGTGGGTGCGTTCATTCCACTGGTGTTTGGTCTGTACTGGAAGGGCGCAACCACCCAGGGCGCTATTGCTGCCGTGGTCATGGGCCTGGGGACCTGGCTGCTGTTCATCATCGTGCCCGGCTGGTCGGATGCCTTCCCGCAGCAGCTGGCAGGTCTGATTGGTGCGACCACGGGTATGGTGTTCGGTTCTCTGCTGCCCCAGTGGATGCGCAATACGCAGGCACAGGTCATGCATTACCAGGGCTCTGCCGTCTAAGCACTGGCCTCTTGCCCATGAAAAAGGAGCTTGAAAAAGCTCCTTTTTTTATGTCTGCGGCAAGCGCCCAGCATGGCGATCGCACCCAGCAGAAAAACAGCCAGCACGACCGAAGTGGAGCTGGCTGTGACAGGCGAGAAAAAGGAGCCTTGTGAAAGGCTCCTTTCCCCACCAGGAGGTCAACCGACCTTAGAAAGCGTGGCGCAGACCAATCTGCACGCCATGCTGCTTGCCGTTGTCATCAGGGGTAGCGCCAGCGTCAGCCACCAGGCTCATGGTGCCGCCATTCTTGTTCTTCAGGTATGAGTAGGTACCGTACAGCGCAGTGCGCTTGGACAGGTTGTGCTCGTAGCCCAGCGCAATCTGGTCCGCCTTGAACTCGGTGGCAGCGCCTGGGGTGTGGTACTCGTAGCGGTTGTACGAGGCTTTCACCAGACCTGCTGCGCCCACGGGAGCGGAGGCACCCAGGGTGTAAGTCTTGTCCTTGTAGTCAGACTGGCCGGCAGGCTGGTTATTGGCCTGGCGATAGGCCGCAGCCACCTTGGCTACCCCAAAGTCATAGGAACCACCCAGCGAGTAAGCGCGCTGGCGGATGTCGCTGGTGCCATAGTCGATGTTGTTTTGCTGCTCAGCGGCAAAAGCAGCCGACCATGGGCCGTTCTCATAGGACACGGCCGCGTTGTAGTAGGCCTTGGTCTTCCAGGTGCTGTTGCCCTGCTCACCAAAGGCGTAGTTGGCTGCAAACGTCAGACCGCCGAAGTTGGGCGAGACGTAGGCAATCATGTTGTCCTTGCGCTCGTCGTCACGGTCGTTATGCAGCGTCCAGGCGCGCGAGCCGCCAATGCCGGCGTGGTTGAACACGTCGTAGCGATCCATGGCCTTGTAGGCAGCAGTTTCGTCACGGCCCAGGTGGACTTCACCGAAGTTCCCCAGCACGCCCACGGTAGCGCGGCGCTTGAAATCCAGGCCGCTGCCGTTTTCGCCAGTGCCAGTGTCAGCATTGATGCCGGATTCCAGCACAAACTGGGCCTTCAGGCCGTTGCCCAGATCTTCCTGACCGCGCAGACCGAAGTAGCTGTCAGAGCTGCCGCCGGAGTTCAGACCCGACCATGTCTTCTTGCCATCGATCACGGTCACAGCTTCGTCCAGATTACCGTAGAGGTTGACGGACGACTGTGCAAACACGGCACCGGTGGAAGCCATCGCGATCAAAGGCAGCGAAGCGATGATTTTTTTCTTCATGTAGGAACTCCAATCAAAGGGAAATGTACTTACATAGGGTTAGTACTTGCTTTCGATATGAAGTTCGCCATAGCTACAAACTGTTGCTCGAGCTTGCATTTTGTTTGCATAGCTTTACACAGCTTTGTGGAACTTTCTCTGGGCAGCAGGCGTAAAAAAGGCTGCCTCAAGGGCAGCCTGCTCTAAGTTGACAAACCGTGCCGCTGAATTACATCAGCAGATGTTCGCCAGCATTGTCACCGCCGAGGATGACGTAGTTGACCTTGCGGATGTCCATGAGCTTCTTGCCACCGGAGTAGCTGATGGAAGACTGCACGTCCTGCTGCATTTCGATCAGCGTATCGGCCAGCTTGCCCTTGACGGGTTCCAGAATGCGCTTGCCTTCCACGTGCTTGTATTCGCCCTTGTTGAAGTCCGAAGCCGAGCCGTAGTACTCCTTGTACAGCTGGCCGTCCACTTCCACGGTCTTGCCGGGAGACTCTTCATGGCCAGCAAACAGCGAACCAATCATCACCATGGTGGCGCCAAAGCGGATGCTCTTGGCAATGTCGCCATGGCTGCGGATGCCGCCGTCGGCAATGATGGGCTTGGTCGCCACGCGGGCACACCACTTCAGGGCCGACAGCTGCCAGCCGCCCGTGCCAAAGCCAGTCTTGAGCTTGGTAATGCACACCTTGCCGGGGCCAATGCCCACCTTGGTGGCGTCTGCGCCCCAGTTTTCCAGATCGATCACGGCTTCGGGCGTGCCCACATTGCCGGCGATGACGAAGGCCGCAGGGATCTTGGCCTTCAGGTACTGGATCATGTTGCGCACGCTGTCGGCATGGCCGTGGGCGATGTCGATGGTGATGTATTCAGGGCAGATGCCTTCGGCCACAAAGCGGTCTACGGTGTCGTAGTCGGGTTGCTTCACGCCCAGCGAGATCGAGGCGAACAAGCCCTTGGCTTGCATTTCCTTGGTGAATGCCACGTTGTCGATGTCGAAACGGTGCATCACATAGAAGTAGCCGTTTTCGGCCAGGAAAGTGCAGATCTTCTCATCCAACACCGTCTTCATGTTGGCAGGTACGACAGGCAGCTTGAAGGTACGGCCACCCAGCTCGACGCTGGTGTCACATTCAGAACGGCTTTCCACACGGCACTTGCGGGGCAGCAGCAGAATGTTGTCGTAGTCGAAGATTTCCATGATGTTCCAAGCTCCAGAAAAGGTCATGGGTGGGAATCTCACCCACCTCCATTTTTTTTCAACAGAAAGGCGCTTGGCTTGTTGCCGGTTTCAGGCTTGGCAGATTTTGGCCAAAAAAAAACCGGACCACAAAAACTTGGGCCCGGTGATTGATTCTATACGGCCAGCCCATGGGGTACAGGTGTAGATATGGAATGAGGGGTATATGCTTGGGCGTATACCAACAGCGAGGCCGAGGGGTCGCCGGTATGCTGCTGCGGGCGGTGATAGACTATGGCCGCGAGCATGTGGAGCAGATCATGCTGACGGTTGCGGAAGGGAACGAAGCCGCTATAAACCTCTATCAGCGATCGGCTCGTTGCCCTGCGCCGCTCCAAAGCCCGCGACGCAGCGCCGGCAGGCAGAGCAAGTAGAGGGCAGCGCCTGCAATCCATGCCCACCCGTTCCACGTTGTTATAGAAGCCGCATAGATCGCCGTGAAGAGGAGGGGTCCGACGATCGAGGTCAGGCTGGTGAGCGCCGCCAGTGAGCCTTGCAGCTGCCCCTGACGTTCCTCATCCACCTGCCTGGACAACATTGCTTGCAGCGCCGGCATTCCGATGCCACCCGAAGCAAGCAGGACCATGATCGGGAACGCCATCCATCCCCGTGTCGCGAAGGCAAGCAGGATGTAGCCTGTGCCGTCGGCAATCATTCCGAGCATGAGTGCCCGCCTTTCGCCGAGCCGGGCGGCTACAGGGCCGGTGATCATTGCCTGGGCGAGTGAATGCAGAATGCCAAATGCGGCAAGCGAAATGCCGATCGTGGTCGCGTCCCAGTGAAAGCGATCCTCGCCGAAAATGACCCAAAGCGCGGCCGGCACCTGTCCGACAAGTTGCATGATGAAGAAGACCGCCATCAGGGCGGCGACGACGGTCATGCCCCGGGCCCACCGGAACGAAGCGAGCGGGTTGAGAGCCTCCCGGCGTAACGGCCGGCGTTCGCCTTTGTGCGACTCCGGCAAAAGGAAACAGCCCGTCAGGAAATTGAGGCCGTTCAAGGCTGCCGCGGCGAAGAACGGAGCGTGGGGGGAGAAACCGCCCATCAGCCCACCGAGCACAGGTCCCGCGACCATCCCGAACCCGAAACAGGCGCTCATGAAGCCGAAGTGCCGCGCGCGCTCATCGCCATCAGTGATATCGGCAATATAAGCGCCGGCTACCGCCCCAGTCGCCCCGGTGATGCCGGCCACGATCCGCCCGATATAGAGAACCCAAAGGAAAGGCGCCGTCGCCATGATGGCGTAGTCGACAGCAGCGCCGGCCAGCGAGACGAGCAAGACCGGCCGCCGCCCGAAACGATCCGACAGCGCGCCCAGCACAGGTGCGCAGGCAAATTGCATCAACGCATACAGCGCCAGCAGAATGCCATAGTGGGCGGTGACGTCGTTCGAGTGAACCAGATCGCGCAGGAGGCCCGGCAGCACCGGCATAATCAGGCCGATGCCGACAGCGTCGAGCGCGACAGTGCTCAGAATTACGATCAGGGGTCTGTTGGGTTTCACGTCTGGCCTCCGGACCAGCCTCCGCTGGTCCGATTGAACGCGCGGATTCTTTATCACTGATAAGTTGGTGGACATATTATGTTTATCAGTGATAAAGTGTCAAGCATGACAAAGTTGCAGCCGAATACAGTGATCCGTGCCGCCCTGGACCTGTTGAACGAGGTCGGCGTAGACGGTCTGACGACACGCAAACTGGCGGAACGGTTGGGGGTTCAGCAGCCGGCGCTTTACTGGCACTTCAGGAACAAGCGGGCGCTGCTCG
Source organism: Comamonas kerstersii (assembly GCF_002056725.1). Taxonomy (NCBI): domain Bacteria; kingdom Pseudomonadati; phylum Pseudomonadota; class Betaproteobacteria; order Burkholderiales; family Comamonadaceae; genus Comamonas; species Comamonas kerstersii. Next base: position 1,760,206 of record NZ_CP020121.1, read on the forward strand.
ACGCACTGGCCGAAGCCATGCTGGCGGAGAATCATACGCATTCGGTGCCGAGAGCCGACGACGACTGGCGCTCATTTCTGATCGGGAATGCCCGCAGCTTCAGGCAGGCGCTGCTCGCCTACCGCGATGGCGCGCGCATCCATGCCGGCACGCGACCGGGCGCACCGCAGATGGAAACGGCCGACGCGCAGCTTCGCTTCCTCTGCGAGGCGGGTTTTTCGGCCGGGGACGCCGTCAATGCGCTGATGACAATCAGCTACTTCACTGTTGGGGCCGTGCTTGAGGAGCAGGCCGGCGACAGCGATGCCGGCGAGCGCGGCGGCACCGTTGAACAGGCTCCGCTCTCGCCGCTGTTGCGGGCCGCGATAGACGCCTTCGACGAAGCCGGTCCGGACGCAGCGTTCGAGCAGGGACTCGCGGTGATTGTCGATGGATTGGCGAAAAGGAGGCTCGTTGTCAGGAACGTTGAAGGACCGAGAAAGGGTGACGATTGATCAGGACCGCTGCCGGAGCGCAACCCACTCACTACAGCAGAGCCATGTAGACAACATCCCCTCCCCCTTTCCACCGCGTCAGACGCCCGTAGCAGCCCGCTACGGGCTTTTTCATGCCCTGCCCTAGCGTCCAAGCCTCACGGCCGCGCTCGGCCTCTCTGGCGGCCTTCTGGCGCTCCTGCTGCGGCGTCCGCTCGTGGGCCGTGGCGCGGGTCGGGGTCGTTTGCGGGAAGGGGCGGAATCCTACGCTAAGGCTTTGGCCAGCGATATTCTCCGGTGAGATTGATGTGTTCCCAGGGGATAGGAGAAGTCGCTTGATATCTAGTATGACGTCTGTCGCACCTGCTTGATCGCGGCCGCGATAGCTAGATCGCGTTGCTCCTCTTCTCCATCCGCGTTCCAAGCTGCGGAAAGGCACCCATAAGCGTACGCCTGGTCGAGCAGGCGACGCGGATCGACGTCCAGCGCACGAGAGAATGCGTCCGCCATCTGTGCAATGCGTCTAGGATCGAGACAAAGGTCGTCTCTGTCAGCCGGATCGTAGAACATATTGGCGGCGCCAAAGCCCACTTCACCGACCAGACCGACGGGATCTATCACCAGCCAGCCGCGACTGGAGAACATGATGTTTTCATGATGCAGATCGCCATGTAGCCCACGCAGTTCCGAGGCATTGCTCATCATTTGATCGGCTATAATCGCCGCGTGGACGTAGTCAGTTTGACAACCTGCGTTTTGATCATCGCGCGCCCGCTGAAACAAAGCTGCAAAGCGATCCCGGATCGGGAGAAGGGCAGAAGGCAGGGGTTCCTCAGATGCGGCATACAGCTTCGCCATTAGTTCCGCTGCAATTTCGGTCGCCTGGTAGTCGCCGTGCTCGGCAACGATGTGAGAGAGCATTCGCTCCCCGGCATATTCGAGCAACATCAGATTGTTCTCACGACCGAGCAACCGGACTGCTCCCCTCCCATTGCGCCATACCAGATAGTCGGCCCCGCGCAGTTCATCAGCAATGTCTTCTATAGGTTTCAATCCCTTGACGATTGCAGGAGTCCCGTCTGGCAATGAAACTTTCCAAACGAGGCTGGAAAAGGTGTCCGCAATGAGAACAGGTTGCGAAACGTGCCAATGAGCAGGAAAAACAGGCGGCATGAACATCAACCCCAAGTCAGAGGGTCCAATCGCAGATAGAAGGCAAGGCGTTCGCGGTCGGGGGCTTCGATCCCCAATACATTGAATAGGACAGCGAAGGCGCGCTCTGCTTCATCTGGCGCTGCCCAGTTCTCTTCGGCGTTAGCAATCATGAGTGCCAAATCGGCATAGCGATCTGCTGTTCCGAGCCGCCCAAGGTCGATCAGACCCGTGCATTGAAGAGTTTTAGGGTCCACCATGAAGTTCGGCATGCAGGGATCACCATGGCAAACAACCATATCGGTGCGCTCTTGGTCGAGCCGCACCGGTAGCTCTCGTTCGACACGAGCCAAAAGATCGAGCTGCGGCGTACTCTTGTCCTCGTCCGGTAAGAAGTCGGGATTGACGGCATTGCGGGACACCACATCAACGGCGCGTCCGAACATTCGCGACAGCCTGCGCTCAAACGGACATTGATCAACCGATAGGCTGTGAACAGCGCCAAGTTGCTGCCCCATTGACGGCCACGCTTTGAGCAAATCCGCTCCAGACAGATCAGCCGCCGGTACTCCCGGAATTGCCGTTATCACCAAGCATGCACCCTCCTGTTCCTCCTGCCAGTTGATGACCTCGGGGCAAGCCACACCTCGACCTTTGAGCCAAATGAGGCGGTCACGCTCTCCAGCGAGCTCACCGCGGCGGGAAGCAGGTGCGATTTTCGCGAAGGCATGCCCGTCACCACGTCGAAAAACAAAATCACCAGATTCTCCGCCTCTGACAGGCAACCAGTCAGAATGCGATTCACCAAAAAAAATATTAGTTCGATTCAATGGAGGTTCCTTCAGTTTTCTGATGAAGCGCGGAGGTGGCTCAACTTGCGAAAAGAAACGAGTTGCGACGTAAGTCCGAGAACATGCTTTCCATGGTCTCTGAGCTCGCCTTTGGGACCGACATATCGGTAGAGAGTGACGCGCTCGATGCCGAGTTCCTTGCAGAGATCGGAAACTGAAGTATCGCGCTGGGCCATGGCGGCTTGCGCGAGACGCACCTGAGCTTTGGTGAGCGCGAATTTTCGTCCGCCCTTGCGACCGCGCGCTCTCGCGGAGGCGAGACCCGCCATGGTGCGCTCTCGGATCAGATCCCGCTCGAACTCGGCCAAGGTGGCGAAGATTCCGAACACCATGCGACCGGACGCAGTCGTGGTGTCGATCTGAGCGCCCTTTCCAGTCAGAACCCGCAGGCCGATCTTGCGGTCTGACAGCTCCTTCACCGTGTTGACCAGATGGGCAAGCGATCGTCCGAGGCGATCGAGCTTCCAGACCACCAGCACATCGCCGTCACGCAATGACTTGAGGCAGGCAGTCAAGCCAGGGCGATCATCACGACCGCCGGAAGCAAGATCATCATAGATATTGTCCCGTTCGACACCTGCGGCGCGCAAGGTGTCGTGCTGCAGGTCGAGAGACTGCGAGCCATCGGCTTTGGAGACGCGGGCATATCCGATCAGCATGTATCACAAACGTTGGTTTGAGGCGGCGCTTCGGCCACGATTGCATTGACCTCTGGAAATGTATCTCAACCAGCTTCATAAACAAAGCGTCTTGAACGCTATCAGATTTTGAAAAAGGAACATGTATGCCGCGTCGCGTCACTCTAACCGATCGGCAGAAAGACGCGCTGTTGCGCTTGCCGACTTCACAGACGGATTTGCTCAAGCACTATACGCTGAGTGATGAAGACCTTGGGCATATCAGGCTGCGTCGGCGCGCTCACAACAGGTTCGGCTTCGCCCTGCAATTGTGTGTCCTGCGCTATCCCGGCCGGGTGCTGGCTCCAGGCGAACTGATCCCTGCAGAGGTCATCGAATTTATCGGAGCGCAGCTTGGCCTGGGTGCCGACGATCTCGTAGACTATGCTGCCCGCGAGGAAACACGGCACGAGCATCTTGCCGAGTTACGGGGGCTCTACGGCTTCCGCACCTTCTCCGGACGTGGTGCGAGCGAGCTGAAGGAATGGTTGTTCCGAGAAGCCGAGATGGCGGTGTCGAACGAGGATATCGCCCGTCGCTTCGTAGCCGAGTGCCGACGCACCCGCACTGTCCTTCCCGCGACATCCACGATCGAGCGGCTTTGTGCCGCGGCTCTCGTCGATGCCGAGCGACGCATCGAGACGAGGATCGCCATTCGTCTGCCTATGTCGATCCGAGAACAGTTGCTGGCATTGCTCGAGGAGACGGCTGATGATCGGGTGACCCGTTTTGTGTGGCTGCGCCAGTTCGAGCCTGGCTCGAACTCTTCGTCGGCCAACCGGCTGCTCGACCGGCTCGAATATCTGCAACGCGTCGATCTCCCCGAGGATCTGCTTGCCGGCGTTCCTGCCCATCGGGTGACTCGTCTGCGCAGGCAGGGTGAACGGTATTATGCCGACGGCATGCGCGATCTCCCGGAGGACAGGCGGCTTGCGATCTTGGCTGTTTGCGTCTCGGAATGGCAGGCGATGTTGGCCGACGCAGTGGTCGAAACCCACGACCGGATCGTCGGCCGTCTCTACCGTGCTTCGGAGCGTATTTGCCATGCAAAGGTCGCAGACGAAGCGGGGGTGGTGCGTGACACCCTGAAATCCTTCGCCGAGATCGGGGGCGCCCTGGTCGATGCACAGGATGATGGCCAGCCGCTGGGCGACGTCATCGCGAGCGGATCAGGGTGGGACGGCTTCAAAACCCTTGTTGCAATGGCAACCAGGCTCACCGCCACCATGGCCGACGATCCGCTCAACCATGTGCTCGACGGTTATCACCGCTTCCGCCGATACGCTCCACGCATGTTGCGCCTGCTCGATCTGCGAGCTGCGCCCGTTGCACTGCCGCTTCTGGAAGCGGTGACGGCCCTTCGTACCGGTTTGAACGATGCCGCGATGACCAGCTTCTTGCGGCCCAGCTCGAAATGGCATCGCCACCTTCGGGCCCAGAGGGCTGGCGACGCTCGCCTATGGGAGATCGCGGTGCTGTTCCATCTGCGCGATGCGTTCCGCTCCGGAGATGTCTGGCTTACTAGGTCCCGGCGCTATGGCGATCTGAAACACGCACTCGTTCCGGCACAAGCCATCGCGGAAGGCGGTCGTCTCGCTGTGCCATTGCGGCCGGAGGAATGGCTGGCAGACCGGCAAGCTCGCCTCGACATGCGGTTGCGCGAGCTTGGCCGTGCCGCTCGCGCAGGCACGATCCCGGGCGGGTCGATTGAAAACGGCGTTCTGCATATCGAGAAACTCGAAGCCGCCGCGCCGACAGGCGCCGAAGATCTGGTGCTCGATCTCTACAAGCAGATCCCGCCCACGCGCATCACCGATCTCCTGCTGGAGGTGGATGCGGCGACCGGCTTCACCGAAGCGTTCACCCATCTGCGCACAGGAGCACCCTGCGCTGACCGGATCGGGCTAATGAACGTTATCTTGGCGGAAGGGATCAACCTCGGCTTGCGCAAAATGGCGGATGCGACAAACACCCACACCTTCTGGGAATTGATCCGCATTGGACGGTGGCATGTCGAGGGCGAAGCCTATGACCGGGCGCTGGCCATGGTGGTCGAGGCACAGGCAGCGTTACCCATGGCCCGGTTCTGGGGCATGGGCACGTCGGCTTCGAGCGACGGACAGTTCTTCGTCGCTACAGAGCAAGGTGAGGCCATGAACCTGGTCAACGCGAAATATGGCAATACCCCGGGCCTGAAAGCCTATAGCCACGTCTCCGACCAATATGCGCCGTTCGCAACCCAGGTGATTCCTGCAACGGCAAGCGAAGCGCCTTACATCCTCGATGGCCTGCTGATGAACGATGCTGGACGCCATATCCGCGAGCAGTTCACCGACACGGGCGGCTTCACCGATCACGTCTTTGCCGCATGTGCCATTCTCGGCTACCGGTTCGCTCCGCGCATCCGCGACCTGCCATCCAAACGGCTCTACGCGTTCAATCCGTCGGCCGCCCCGGCGCACCTGCGAGCGTTGATCGGCGGAAAGGTCAACCAAGCCATGATCGAGCGCAATTGGCCCGACACCCTGCGCATCGCCGCCACCATTGCTGCCGGGACCGTCGCGCCAAGCCAGATTCTGCGGAAACTCGCCTCCTATCCGCGGCAGAACGAGCTCGCGACAGCCCTGCGGGAAGTCGGTCGCGTCGAGCGCACCCTGTTCATGATCGACTGGATTCTGGATGCCGAACTCCAACGGCGTGCCCAGATCGGGCTCAACAAAGGCGAAGCTCATCATGCGCTGAAGCGGGCAATCAGCTTCCACCGCCGCGGTGAAATCCGCGACCGTTCCGCCGAAGGCCAGCATTACCGCATCGCCGGCATGAATCTGCTCGCCGCCATCATCATCTTCTGGAACACCATGAAGCTCGGCGAGGTCGTTGCAAACCAGAAACGCGATGGAAAGCTGCTATCGCCCGATCTCTTGGCCCATGTTTCGCCGCTCGGATGGGAACACATCAATCTCACCGGAGAATATCGCTGGCCAAAGCCTTAGCGTAGGATTCCGCCCCCTCCCGCAAACGACCCCGAGCTGGCGGTCGATGACCGGCCGCCACGGGACAAGGGAAATGAGCGGTATCTTGCCAGACAGGATACCGCCATTCACGAGGTTTCGAAGATTATTGCGCCGCATCGGAGCGGGCTTGCTTCCAGTCGTCGGCTAGACGACTGGCGACTTCTCGGTGGCAGCATCACGGGATCGAAGGAGCGCCAGCCCCAACGACACCAGCACTGCCATTGCCGTGGCGTAACAAATCACGGGCCACGCTGTATCGCCGTTTAACAGCGTCACCGCCAATGTCCCGACGATACTGACTATCAGGCTTTGGATGCAGAAGTAGAACGCAACCGCTGATCCAGCGATGTCGTCGAACTGCGCAAGTGCGCCGTTGGCGGTAACGGACACCGTGAAGACAATGCCGACCGCGACAACCCACATCGGTAGGATGAAGGTGAGGAATGACGGCGAGCCGTAAAGTTCGCCGATCCCCAACAGGACCGCTCCGCAAACAAGCAACGCCATCCCACGCGCCACGCATCCTGCGATGCCCCATCTGGCGACAAAGGACTTCGCGAAACGGGTTGTCACGATCATTACAAGCGCGACAGTGGCGAAGGCAAAGCTGAATCCGATCTCGGAATATTCCGCTTGGCCTATGAGCACACCGGGAGCCGTCGAGAAGAAGACGAAGTAGGTGCCCATACCGGCGCTAAAGCCGACAGTGTAAACCCAAAAAGCCGGACTCGCGAAGATCGGCAAGACAGATCGGCGCGTCTTGACTTGATCCAGAGGGCGGGTTTCGTGCCACCTGAAACCCGCATTTAGGAGTGCGAGCATCGCCAGTATAGCCAAAGTAATGAATATCGCCTGCCATCCCAAGAACTCGCCGATCAATGCTCCGGCGATAGGGCCGAGCGCAGGCACGAACGCCAGCATCGAACTGAAAAGGCCGTAGATGACGACACCCTCAGGACGGTTGGCATAAACGTCGCGAACCGTCGCGAACGTCGCCACCAGCATGGCCGACGCGCCCACTGCTTGAAGTAGACGGAAAGCGACAAAGGCCGGTGCAGTTGAAGACCAAGCTGCTCCCAGAGACGCAATGACGAAAGCCGTTGCGCCCGCAAGTAGAATTGGCCGTCGCCCGATTCTGTCTGAGAGCGGACCAAAAATCACCTGGCCCACGCCGAGCATCACCATATAGAGGCTCAACGTGAGTTGGATCATAGCGGGCGTCGTGTTCAGGATGCCGGGCATCGCTGGAACGACAGGGAGATAAATATCCATCGCCAGTGAAGCGAGGATGTCGAAAGGAGCCATCAGCAGCAGTGCTGCCGGCAGCGTATAGGCCCACGCGGGGCGTGTGGTGGTCATGACGAATCAACCCTCGATTAAGGAATACCGGGCGACGTCTGCTCGTCAGCAATCAGATGAGACTAGCCTTACAGAGCGCCGCAACAACAATACTGGTTGTTGCGGCTTACTTGTCTGCTGACTTGGAATTTCCCATCTGATTACTCCACGCTTACGAATATGAATTGCTACATTTTATCCGATTATCTTTTGCTTCGCAATGCGGCATGGGCGCACTCAGCGTTCCAGCCCCCTCTGCCGCCCTAACTGCCACGACACCGACCCGCCCTGCACGATGCCCATAACCTCGCGGCCGAGTTGGCGGTCGATGATCGGCCGCCACGGGACAAGGGTGAACTCATGGGATTTCTCGACCACGGCGAACTTGCCGCTCGATAGATGCACGGTTCCGGTAAACTTGCCGCTGACGCTCTCGCCGTCCGTGGCGGCGCGGAACGGCAGGCCCTTACTCAAAGCCATATCCGATCCGACGCCGGCTACCTCGCGCTCCCGCAGGATGGCGAGAAGGTTGCGCCGGTAGAAGACGCGGCTGTCCCGGCTGCGGGTGGCGTCGCCCTGTTCGATATGGTGCTCGCGGCGCTGGTCCATGGCTTCGCGGACTTGTTGCCCGAAGCCGGTTGGCGCAAGGTCGGCCGTCTCGCCATGGACCAATCGCCGGTCCATCCCCGGATCGAGGATGAGCCGGTCGGCAGCGACCCCGCTCCGTCGCAAGGCGGAAACCCGCGCCTCGAAGAACCGCACAATCTCGTCGAGCGCGTCTTCGGGTCGAAGGTGACCGGTGCGGGTGGCGATGCCATCCCGCTGCGCTGAGTGCATAACCACCAGCCTGCAGTCCGCCTCAGCAATATCGGGATAGAGCGCAGGGTCAGGAAATCCTTGGATATCGTTCAGGTAGCCCACGCCGCGCTTGAGCGCATAGCGCTGGGTTTCCGGTTGGAAGCTGTCGATTGAAACACGGTGCATCTGATCGGACAGGGCGTCTAAGAGCGGCGCAATACGTCTGATCTCATCGGCCGGCGATACAGGCCTCGCGTCCGGATGGCTGGCGGCCGGTCCGACATCCACGACGTCTGATCCGACTCGCAGCATTTCGATCGCCGCGGTGACAGCGCCGGCGGGGTCTAGCCGCCGGCTCTCATCGAAGAAGGAGTCCTCGGTGAGATTCAGAATGCCGAACACCGTCACCATGGCGTCGGCCTCCGCAGCGACTTCCACGATGGGGATCGGGCGAGCAAAAAGGCAGCAATTATGAGCCCCATACCTACAAAGCCCCACGCATCAAGCTTTTGCCCATGAAGCAACCAGGCAATGGCTGTAATTATGACGACGCCGAGTCCCGACCAGACTGCATAAGCAACACCGACAGGGATGGATTTCAGAACCAGAGAAAGAAAATAAAATGCGATGCCATAACCGATTATGACAACGGCGGAAGGGGCAAGCTTAGTAAAGCCCTCGCTAGATTTTAATGCGGATGTTGCGATTACTTCGCCAACTATTGCGATAACAAGAAAAAGCCAGCCTTTCATGATATATCTCCCAATTTGTGTAGGGCTTATTATGCACGCTTAAAAATAATAAAAGCAGACTTGACCTGATAGTTTGGCTGTGAGCAATTATGTGCTTAGTGCATCTAACGCTTGAGTTAAGCCGCGCCGCGAAGCGGCGTCGGCTTGAACGAATTGTTAGACATTATTTGCCGACTACCTTGGTGATCTCGCCTTTCACGTAGTGAACAAATTCTTCCAACTGATCTGCGCGGGAGGCCAAGCGATCTTCTTCTTGTCCAAGATAAGCCTGTCTAGCTTCAAGTATGACGGGCTGATACTGGGCCGGCAGGCGCTCCATTGCCCAGTCGGCAGCGACATCCTTCGGCGCGATTTTGCCGGTTACTGCGCTGTACCAAATGCGGGACAACGTAAGCACTACATTTCGCTCATCGCCAGCCCAGTCGGGCGGCGAGTTCCATAGCGTTAAGGTTTCATTTAGCGCCTCAAATAGATCCTGTTCAGGAACCGGATCAAAGAGTTCCTCCGCCGCTGGACCTACCAAGGCAACGCTATGTTCTCTTGCTTTTGTCAGCAAGATAGCCAGATCAATGTCGATCGTGGCTGGCTCGAAGATACCTGCAAGAATGTCATTGCGCTGCCATTCTCCAAATTGCAGTTCGCGCTTAGCTGGATAACGCCACGGAATGATGTCGTCGTGCACAACAATGGTGACTTCTACAGCGCGGAGAATCTCGCTCTCTCCAGGGGAAGCCGAAGTTTCCAAAAGGTCGTTGATCAAAGCTCGCCGCGTTGTTTCATCAAGCCTTACGGTCACCGTAACCAGCAAATCAATATCACTGTGTGGCTTCAGGCCGCCATCCACTGCGGAGCCGTACAAATGTACGGCCAGCAACGTCGGTTCGAGATGGCGCTCGATGACGCCAACTACCTCTGATAGTTGAGTCGATACTTCGGCGATCACCGCTTCCCTCATGATGTTTAACGTTTGAAATAAGGGGCGCCGAGCGCCAGCGAGGGGAGCCAAAAGCTTGCTTTTGGCCGTCCCGACTTGATTGAAGGGTTGGGCGATTTTGCCATTAGATTTTTTATAAATTTAGTGTGTTTAGAATGGTGATCGCATTTTTCTTGGCTTTTATGCTTGATGTTAAATTCGACCCCAAGTTTCCTGTAAGTGCGGACACAAAAACATATTTATGTCCTGATTTGCTTATAATAAACCCTTCAAACCATCCGTTTTGTAAGGTTCTATTTGCTGTGAATCCTGCACCAGTTTTCCCATACAGTTTTGTACTATTATCCAGATCTTGTAGATACATGTTCTCTATGGTGTTTTCTATGGCTGAGTTTTTAACTGGGAGATTGTGATTAATAATTTTACGCAGGAATTGAATTTGTTCTTCTGGTGAAATTTTTAAGCTACTTTCGAGCCATGCTTCTGTTAATCCGTTGTTTCTTTCTTTATCTCCAGAGAAGTCTTGATTTCCATAATCAAAATCTTTGAGATAATTCTTGATTTTATTTAATCCAATTTTTTGGGTTATTTCTTGCGAAACCCAAACAACAGAAAATTGCATCCACGTCTTTGGTGTATGATTGCTGTTCCAGATCTCCATTCCTTTGGGGGTTTTATCCCATTTGAATATGGTTTTCTGATCTATTATTTCCGCATCAAATGCCATAAGTGATAATGCGATCTTGAAAGTTGAATCTGGTGCCATTTGCGTTGCACACTTTGCTTTATTGAATTGAGCAATTTCAGCGTTTGTGGATGCATCGTAAAGTAAAAAACAACCTTCAGTTCCTTCAAATAATGGAGATGCAACAGTAGAGATATCTGTTGATGCACTGGCGCTGCTGTAGATAATATTTGCAATTATTAAAAAAATAGCGAAGTTGATATGTATTGTGTTTTTCATAATAAGTATTGGTTTGGTAAAGGGCTTAATTTTAACGGCTAACAATTAATGAGGCTCCGGGTTCGCCCAACGCCTGAAATAAGCCGTGCCGCGAAGCGGCATCGGCTTGATTGAATTGTTAGACGGCAAACTCGAGCCAATACTTGTGCAGGCCAACAATATTAGACGAGCACAGCATGGGCATTGCCGCTTTGATCTTCTCCAGTGACCAATTCCACCACTCCATCTCCAGAAGCAATGAAATTTCCTCATCGGTGAAGCGTTTCTTAATCTTCTTAGCGGGATTGCCGCCAACGATAGCGTAAGGCTCCACATCTTTTGTCACCAACGAGCGGCTGCCTATCACCGCACCGTGCCCGATCTTGATTCCGGGCATGACCATTGCCTCAGAGCCGATCCAAACGTCATTGCCAATGACAGTATTACCTGCTTTTTGGAAGGCATCGAGTGCGCTTGAGAATGCAGGTTCTTCCTGCATATAAAAGAACGGGAAAGATGATGCCCAGTCGTACCGATGCCCCTGATTGCCAGCCATGATAAAGGAAGCCCCACTCCCGATAGAGCAGAAACTACCGATGATCAACTTATCAACGTCATCACGGTCCGGAAACAGATACCGTGCGCAGTCATCGAATGAGTGCCCATGATAGTAGCCAGAGTAATAGCTGTACCGCCCAACTTTGATATTGGGGTTCTTCACTTGCTCAGAAAGCAGCTTGCCTTTGAAGGGGCTATCAAAGTAGTTGGTCATAAGAGATCCCGCGGTCTGTGACTTTGCCGTCTAACGTTTGAAATAAGGGGCGCCGAGCGCCAGCGAGGGGAGCCAAAAGCTTGCTTTTGGCCGTCCCGACTTGATTGAAGGGTTGGGCGTTTTTTTGCCTCGCCTTCGAGTTGCTCTTGTTGTACAATTTTCTGTACATGTACGGAGGATGTTATGGACGCTATCACTTACACACACGCCCGCGCCAACCTGGCTGGAACCATGGATCGTGTTTGCAACGATCATGAGCCGGTGATCATCACACGTAACGGCGACCAATCGGTTGTGATTCTCTCGCTGGAAGATTTCCAGGCGCTGGAAGAAACTGCGTATCTGCTGCGCAGCCCCGCCAACGCCAAGCGGCTTTTCAAGTCGATCGAGCAACTTGAAGCGGGCCGAGGACAGGCGCGGGAGTTGGCCGAATGAGATTAATTTTTTCCGATGATGCATGGGAAGATTATCTGTTCTGGCAAAAACAAGACCGCCGCATGGTTGATCGAATTAACAAGCTAATTAAAGAAACCACCCGAGAGCCTTTCTCTGGAGTGGGCAAGCCAGAGCCATTAAAACATGCTTTGGCCGGTTATTGGTCTCGTCGAATTACGGATGAGCACCGAATGGTTTACAAAGTGGCGGATGATGCCCTTTGGATCGTTCAACTCAAGTACCACTACTGAAAAGACGCCCAACGTTTGACATGAGGGGCGGCCAAGGGCGCCAGCCCTTGGACGTCCCCCTCGATGGAAGGGTTAGGCATCACTGCGTGTTCGCTCGAATGCCTGGCGTGTTTGAACCATGTACACGGCTGGACCATCTGGGGTGGTTACGGTACCTTGCCTCTCAAACCCCGCTTTCTCGTAGCATCGGATCGCTCGCAAGTTGCTCGGCGACGGGTCCGTTTGGATCTTGGTGACCTCGGGATCATTGAACAGCAACTCAACCAGAGCTCGAACCAGCTTGGTTCCCAAGCCTTTGCCCAGTTGTGATGCATTCGCCAGTGACTGGTCTATTCCGCGTACTCCTGGATCGGTTTCTTCTTCCCACCATCCGTCCCCGCTTCCAAGAGCAACGTACGACTGGGCATACCCAATCGGCTCTCCATTCAGCATTGCAATGTATGGAGTGACGGACTCTTGCGCTAAAACGCTTGGCAAGTACTGTTCCTGTACGTCAGCAAGTGTCGGGCGTGCTTCTTCTCCGCCCCACCACTCGACGATATGAGATCGATTTAGCCACTCATAGAGCATCGCAAGGTCATGCTCAGTCATGAGGCGCAGTGTGACGGAATCGTTGCTGTTGGTCACGATGCTGTACTTTGTGATGCCTAACGTTAAGTTCAGCGGCAGCTTTTAAGTTGCGGCTTTGTGGAATACTTTTGCGCAGCAAAACCACAAAGACGCGACTTAAAAGCTGTCCAAGGAGCGAAGCGACTGGTGCTGCAACGCATTGTTAGCCTTTTTTCCAAATCTGGTATGTATAATTTATATTAGACATAAAAAACTGTTCAAAAACCAAATTGAAATTCTCAGGCATTATAGGGAATTTGATATCACCTTCGACTTCAACGTGAACAGTAGACAAATGAATTATATCTGCTTTTTCAATAAGGCTATTATAGATTTGACCCCCGCCAGAGACATATACATGATCTGTAACTTTTGATAGCTCTTTCAAAGCATTTTCTATTGAAGGAAAAACTAGGACGTTTTCATTTGAGCTTGAAATTCCGTTCTTTGACACTACTGCATATTTGCGATTTGGAAGAACACCCATAGAGTCAAATGTTTTTCTTCCGACAAGGAGCCATTGATTATATGTGAGCGCTTTAAAGAGTAGTTGCTCACCTTTTACTGACCACGGGATATCAGGACCACTACCGATTACGCCATTTTCTGACACTGCAGAAATCAATGATATTTTCAATTTAACTCCCTTAATGGCTAACGTTTGACATGAGGGGCGGCCAAGGGCGCCAGCCCTTGGACGTCCCCCTCGATGGAAGGGTTAGGCATCACTGCGTGTTCGCTCGAATGCCTGGCGTGTTTGAACCATGTACACGGCTGGACCATCTGGGGTGGTTACGGTACCTTGCCTCTCAAACCCCGCTTTCTCGTAGCATCGGATCGCTCGCAAGTTGCTCGGCGACGGGTCCGTTTGGATCTTGGTGACCTCGGGATCATTGAACAGCAACTCAACCAGAGCTCGAACCAGCTTGGTTCCCAAGCCTTTGCCCAGTTGTGATGCATTCGCCAGTGACTGGTCTATTCCGCGTACTCCTGGATCGGTTTCTTCTTCCCACCATCCGTCCCCGCTTCCAAGAGCAACGTACGACTGGGCATACCCAATCGGCTCTCCATTCAGCATTGCAATGTATGGAGTGACGGACTCTTGCGCTAAAACGCTTGGCAAGTACTGTTCCTGTACGTCAGCAAGTGTCGGGCGTGCTTCTTCTCCGCCCCACCACTCGACGATATGAGATCGATTTAGCCACTCATAGAGCATCGCAAGGTCATGCTCAGTCATGAGGCGCAGTGTGACGGAATCGTTGCTGTTGGTCACGATGCTGTACTTTGTGATGCCTAACTTTGTTTTAGGGCGACTGCCCTGCTGCGTAACATCGTTGCTGCTCCATAACATCAAACATCGACCCACGGCGTAACGCGCTTGCTGCTTGGATGCCCGAGGCATAGACTGTACAAAAAAACAGTCATAACAAGCCATGAAAACCGCCACTGCGCCGTTACCACCGCTGCGTTCGGTCAAGGTTCTGGACCAGTTGCGTGAGCGCATACGCTACTTGCATTACAGCTTACCAACCGAACAGGCTTATGTCCACTGGGTTCGTGCCTTCATCCGTTTCCACGGTGTGCGTCACCCGGCAACCTTGGGCAGCAGCGAAGTCGAGGCATTTCTGTCCTGGCTGGCGAACGAGCGCAAGGTTTCGGTCTCCACGCATCGTCAGGCATTGGCGGCCTTGCTGTTCTTCTACGGCAAGGTGCTGTGCACGGATCTGCCCTGGCAGGGCATCAACGAAGACCAGAACCTGGGCATCGCCATCACCCGCCGTGCGCTGGAAGCCCCGCTGCGCGCCATCGTGGCCAACGCCGGTGAAGAACCGAGCGTGATCGTGGCCAACGTCAAGGCCGGCGAAGGCAGCTACGGCTACAACGCCGCCACCGGCGAGTTCGGCGACATGATCGCCATGGGCATCCTGGACCCGACCAAGGTGACCCGCTCGGCCCTGCAGCACGCCGCTTCCGTCGCCGGCCTTGCGATCACGACCGAAGTGGTCGTGGCCGAAGTGCCGAAGAAGGAAGAGCCGGCCATGCCGGGTGCTGGCGGTATGGGCGGCATGGGCGGCATGGATTTCTGATCCGGTTGGCCCGGTCGTCAGGGAACCGGACCGCGCCAGCGCGGTCCGATCCCGGCAACGACCCGACATCAAGGCCCCAAGGACGGGGCCGGAGCCCGGCAGCGATGCCGGGCTTTTTGTTGTGCCCGCGCCGCGGCAATGTCTGACGCGAAGATCAGAACGCACCGATACGAACGTGCGAACACAGGCGCAACACTGAGCAGCCGTCCCCGCACCGGAGCGCTGCGTGCCGCGCCTCGCCACATCCCGGCGGCAAGCCGCGGGATGCGCGCCACTGCCGTCCGCCCACACCGGTTCGCGGTACGCGCGCCACGCGCCCGAGCGCACGCTGCTGTACGCGTTGGTAGAGGCGCACTACCCGGACTTCATTGCACGGATCGAAGCGGAGGGCCGCTCGCTGCCCGGG
The DNA here is from genome assembly GCF_002056725.1 of Comamonas kerstersii. Taxonomy (NCBI): domain Bacteria; kingdom Pseudomonadati; phylum Pseudomonadota; class Betaproteobacteria; order Burkholderiales; family Comamonadaceae; genus Comamonas; species Comamonas kerstersii. Next base: position 1,775,698 of record NZ_CP020121.1, read on the forward strand.
TATGTCCGCGAGGCGTTCGATGCCTACCTGCGTTGCGGCGTACTCGAGCACGGCTTCCTGCGGGTGGTGTGCGAGCACTGCCGTGCAGAGAGGCTGGTGGCCTTCTCCTGCAAGAAGCGCGGGTTCTGCCCGAGTTGCGGCGCGCGACGCATGGCCGAGAGTGCGCGGCACCTGGTCGAGGAGGTGTTCGGCCCGCGGCCTGTGCGGCAATGGGTGCTGAGCTTTCCGTACCCCTTGCGTTTCCTGTTCGCCAGCAAGCCAGAAGCCATTGGCCCGGTGCTGGGCATCGTGCAGCGCGTGATCGCCGGCTGGTTGGCCGATCAAGCCGGCATCGACCGCGCCAGCGCCCAGTGCGGCGCGGTGACGCTGATCCAGCGTTTCGGCAGCGCGCTGAACCTGAACATCCACTTCCACATGCTGTGGCTCGACGGCGTGTACGTGGAAGCCACCGAGCTGCCGCGGCGCGAACTGCGCCTGCACCGCGCCCGTGCGCCCACCACCGCGCAGTTGACCCAGCTGGCAGCTACCATCGCGCACCGGGTGTGTCGGCACCTGACGCGCAAAGGCTGGCTCGAAGGGGAGGGCGAATCGGCCTTCCTGGCAGACAGCGCTGCAGGCGACGACAGCATGGATGGGCTGCGGATGAGTTCGATCACCTACCGCATCGCCACCGGCCGCGACGCTGGCTGCAAGGTCGTCACGCTGCAAACGCTGCCCGGTGACGCCGGTTCGCTGGAGGGCGAAGCCGGCAAGGTCGGCGGCTTCTCACTGCATGCCGGCGTGGCGGCCGAAGCACACGAAAGCCACAAGCTGGAAAAGCTGTGCCGCTACATCACGCGCCCGGCGATCAGCGAGAAGCGGCTGTCGATAGCGCTCCAGGGCAGGGTGCGTTACCAGCTCAAGACCCCGTGGCGCAATGGCACCACGCATGTGGAATGGGATCCGGTGGATTTCATCGCCAAGCTGGCGGCGCTGGTCCCTCTCAAGCGGGTCTTTTCCATCGACGTCACCGCCTGCGTCCACTGCGGTGGCACCGTGCGGATCGTCGCCAGCATCGAGGAACCCACCGCCATCCGCGCCATCCTCGCCCACTTCGAGAAGCACGGCGCGCGGGAAGAAGCGCACTACAGGCCCGCAGCGCGCGCGCCGCCAGTGCAAGCCGCGTGACGATCTGCCGGCTGCACAGCCGACGGCGAAACCGGAATCCGAGCCGATGCGGCCACGATCCGCAGGGCGGCGCTCGGCCCGCTGTCGGGAATCAGCGAAGCATGGCTGCTGACAACGCCGCTGCGTGGCCCCGCGATGCCGAAATCCCACTCACAGACGTCCGATCCGTGCCCAAAACGGGGCTTGCGCGACCGCCGCCTACCCAGCAGACTGCCCGAAAAGGGCGTTTGAACTTCCTATACGCACTTCGGGCTGAACGCCACGCCGGTGGGCAATCCGCTGGTCATCGTCAAGCGCCTGAACGAGCTGCTGCCCAACATCAAGCAGAACCTGCCGCCGGGCACTAGCGTGCAGGTGCCGTTCGAGCTGGCGCGCTTCATCAGCGCCTCCATCGACGGCGTGGTGCATACGCTGATCGAAGCCATCGTCATCGTGGTGGCGGTGATCTTCCTGTGCCTGGGGTCGTTGCGCGCCGTGCTCATTCCGGTGCTGACCATACCGCTGTCCATGCTGGGCGGCGCGGCCATCATGGCCTTGTTCGGCTTCAGCGTGAACCTGCTGACCCTGCTGGCCATGGTGCTGGCCATCGGCCTGGTGGTGGACGACGCCATCGTCGTGGTGGAAAACGTGCACCGGCACATCGAAGAGGGCAAATCGCCCGTGCGCGCGGCCCTCATCGGCGCGCGCGAGGTGGCGGGACCGGTGATCGCCATGACGATCACGCTGGCGGCCGTCTATGCGCCCATCGGCCTGATGGGCGGGCTTACCGGTTCGCTGTTCAAGGAATTCGCCTTCACCCTGGCCGGGGCGGTGGTCGTGTCCGGCGTCATCGCGCTGACCCTGTCGCCGGTGATGAGTTCCTTCCTGCTGAACAGCCGCGTCTCCGAAGGCTGGATGGCGCGCCGCGCCGAGCATTTCTTCGGACGTCTGGGCGATGCCTATGGCCGCTTGCTGGATGTTTCGCTGCATCACCGCTGGGTCACCGGCCTGCTCGCCGTGGCGGTGCTGGCCAGCGTGCCGTTCCTGTACAACGCCGCGCAGCGCGAACTGGCGCCGGTGGAAGACCAGTCCACCGTGCTGACCGCGATCAAGTCGCCGCAGCACGCCAATATCGACTATGTGGAGAAGTTCGGCCGCAAGTGGGACGACGTGATGAAGACCCTGCCCGAGCAGCAGGGGCGCTGGCTGATCAACGGCTCCGACGGCGTGTCCAACAGCATCGGCGGCGTGGACTTCGTGCCCTGGGAAAAGCGCCAGCGTTCGGCCGACCAGATCCAGGCCGACATGCAATCCATGGTGAACCAGGTCGAAGGCAGCAACATCTTCGCCTTCCAGCTGCCGTCCCTGCCGGGTTCCACCGGCGGGCTGCCGGTGCAGATGGTCATCATGAGCGCGTCGGACTACCCCGTGGTCTACGAGGCCATGGAAGGCTTGAAGAAGGCGGCGCGCGAAAGCGGGCTGTTCATGGTGGTCGACAGCGACCTGGACTACAACAACCCGGTGGTGCAGCTGAAGGTGGACCGCGCCAAGGCCAACAGCCTGGGCGTCACCATGAAGGCCATCGGCGACACCCTGGCGGTGCTGGTGGGCGAAAACTACGTCAACCGCTTCGGCATGGACGGGCGCTCCTATGACGTGATTCCGCAAAGCCTGCGCCAACAGCGCATCTCGCCCGAATCGCTGGCGCGCTACTACGTCAAGAGCGCCAGCGGCGAGCAGGTGCCTCTGTCGAACATCGTGACGGTGTCCATGGGCGTGGAGCCGAACAAGCTGACCCAGTTCAACCAGCTCAACGCCGCCACCTTCCAGGCCATCCCCATGCCGGGCGTCACCATGGGCGACGCGGTGCAGTTTCTGACCAAACAGGCCAGGTTCCTGCCCGCCGGCTTCAGCTACGACTGGCAGTCCGATGCGCGCCAGTACAGCCAGGAAGGCTCGGCGCTGATGATCACCTTCATCTTCGCCATCATCGTGATCTACCTGGTGCTGGCCGCGCAGTACGAGAGCCTGCGCGATCCCTTCATCATCCTGGTGAGCGTGCCCATGTCGATCTGCGGCGCGCTGATCCCGCTGGCGCTGGGCATGGCGACCGTCAACATCTATACCCAGATCGGGCTGGTGACGCTGATCGGCCTGATCAGCAAGCACGGCATCCTGATGGTGGAGTTCGCCAACGAGATGCAGGTCAGCCACGGGCTGGACCGGCGCGCCGCGATGGAGCAGGCCGCCCGCATCCGCCTGCGCCCCATCCTGATGACGACCGCCGCCATGGTCATGGGCCTGATCCCGTTGCTGTTCGCCAGCGGCGCGGGCGCGCACAGCCGCTACAGCCTGGGCCTCGTCATTGTGGTGGGGCTGCTGGTCGGCACGCTGTTCACGCTGTTCGTGCTGCCCACCGTCTACACCGTGTTCGCCCGCGACCACCGCGCGGCGCACGACACGCCACGCGCCAAGGAGTTGGCGCTGGCCCAGGCAGAGGACGCCGCCGTGCCGGGCGCCGCCGCCTAGCCGAAGGAAACGATCATGAAGAATTCCCAACTATCCCAACGTCTGCGCCGCGGCGCCGTGGTACTGCTGGCGGCGCTGGCCGCCGCGGGCTGCGCCGTCGGCCCCGACTACCACAAGCCCCAATCCGCGCCGGTGACGCTGGCCAGCCCCGAGCAGGCCCGCTTCTCCGCCGACCGGCTGCAGCGCGACTGGTGGAAGCAATTGCAGGACCCGCAGCTGGACCGCCTGATCGAACTGGCGCTGGCCCGCAATCTGGACATACGCATCGCGCAGGCGCGGCTGGCCGAATCGCGCGCGGCGCTGGACGAGAAGCAGCTGGACCAGCTGCCGGCGGTCACTTTGGGCGGAGGCTATGAGCGCAGTCTGTCCCAGGCCAACGCCGGCGCCGGCCAGCGCAACCTGGCGCAGAGCTACCGGGCGGGCTTCGACGCCACCTGGGAGCTGGACCTGTTCGGCCGGCTGCGCCGGGCGGCGGAAGGCGCGGCCGCGCGCAGCGAAGCGCAGGCCGCCGACCTGGCCCAGACCCGCATCGTGGTGGCCGCAGAAGTGGCGCGCAACTATTTCGAACTGCGCGGCGCGGAGCAGCGCCTGGCGGTGGCGCGCGCCAACCTGGACAGCCAGCGCGACAGCCTGCGCGTGATCCAGGCCATGGTGACGGCCGGCCGCGGTGACGAGGGCGATCTGGCCAGCGCGCGCGCCGAGCTGGAGACCGTGCAGGCCAGCGTGCCGGTGCAGATCGCCGCCCGGCGGCTGGCGCAGTACCGGATCGCGGTGCTGGCGGGCCTGCGGCCGGTGGAGCTGGGCGAACTGGACGGGGACAGGGTGCTGCCGCCGCTGGACACCCGTCTGCCGATCGGCGACGTGAGCGCCTTGCTGTCGCGCCGCCCCGACGTGCTGGCGGCCGAACGCAACATGGCCGCCGCCAACGCCGACGTGGGGGTGGCGACCGCCGAGCTGTACCCGCGCATAGACCTGGGCGGCTTCCTGGGCTTCGTCGCCTTGCGCGGCGCGGATTTCGGTTCGTCGGCCAGCCGCGCCTTCAGCGTCGCGGCCAATGCCAATTGGCCCGCCTTCCACCTGCCGACGGCACTGGCGCGCAAGCGCGGCGCGGTGGCGCGCTCCGATGGCGCCGTCGCCAGCTACGAGCAGACCGTGCTGCGCGCGGTCGAGGAGCTGGAGTCGGCGCTGACGGAATACGGTCAGACGCAGCAGCGGTTGGGCAGCCTGGCGCAGGCCGCCGTGCATAGCGGCAGGGCGGCGGAGCTGGCGCAGCTGCGCTACCGCGAAGGCAGCGCGCCGTATTTGACGGTGCTGGACGCGCAGCGTACGCTTTTGCGCGCCCAGGACGCCGTGGCCGTCGCCGAGACCGAGTCCTATACCCGCCTGATCGCGCTGTACAAGGCGCTGGGCGGCGGCTGGGAAGCGCCCGAGGCGGCGCCGCAAGCGGCCGCCGGCTGACCGCCAGGCGCGGTTCGTGGCACCATAGGCACCTATCCGGAGACCCCACATCCATGTCCGACAGCCCGTCCCATCCCGTCGCCTGGCAGCATCAACCGGCGGACCGCGTGCTCATGACCCTGAAGACGCGCGGCCCGCAATCGGTCGCGGTCATCGCCAAGGCCATGGACGTGACGGCCGAGGCCGTGCGCCAGCAGATGGCCCGCCTGCATGCCGAGGGATTGGTAGATTCGGAAAGCCAGAGCGCGGGCCGGGGCCGGCCTACGCAGATCTGGTTCCTGACGGAAGCGGGGCATGGGCGCTTTCCGGACACGCATGCCGAAATGACGGTGCAGATGATAGGCGCCATCCGCCAGGTGTTCGGCGAGGATGGCGTCGAAAAGCTGATCCAGGCGCGCGAGACGGCCATGCTGAACGGCTACCGCCAGGCCATGCAAGGCGCCCGCAGCCTCAAGGAAAGGCTGGAGCGGCTGGTGGAAGTGCGGTCCGCGGAAGGCTACATGGCCGAGCTGCGCAAGGACGGCAAGGACTATCTCTTCATCGAGAACCATTGCCCGATCTGCTCCGCGGCCAAAGCCTGTATGGGCTTTTGCCGCAGCGAGCTGGAACTCTTCCACAAGGTGCTGGGCGACGAGGTCCAGGTGCGGCGCGAAGAGCATATCCTTGCGGGCGCGCGCCGCTGCGCCTATCGCATCGAGAAAAGCTGACGGCGGGATGGGGCCGCGTCGAAAGGCCGGAACAGGAATTCCGGCCTGCGGCGCGCGTAGCCCGCCAGCGCATCAACCGGAAATGCCCGGCGGGTCCGCCTGTTCCCAGCCTCCCAAGGCCTTGTACAACTCCACCGCATTGACCAGCCGGCGCTGTTGCAGCCGGATGAACTCCTGCTCGGATTCGAACAGGCTGCGCTGCGCTTCCAGCATTTCCAGGTAGCTGGCCACGCCGCGTTCGTAGCGTCTTTCGGTCAGGCGCTGGCGGTCGCGGTCGGCGTCGCGGACCTTGCGCTGGGCGTCGATCTGGGCGCGCAGCGTGTCGCGCGCGGACAGGGCGTCGGCCACTTCGCGGAAGGCTTGCTGGATGCTGCCTTCGTACTGCGCCACCGCGATGTCCTTGCGCGTTTCGGCCAGCGACAGGTTGGCGCTGTTGCGCCCGGCGTTGAAGATGGGCAGCGTCAGCTTGGGCACGAAGCTCCAGGTGCCCGTGCCTGAACCGAACAGGTCCGAGAAGCTGCCGGCGGTGGTGCCGATGTCCGTCGTCAGCTGCACCGACGGAAAGAACGCCGCGCGCGCCGCGCCGATGTCGGCGTTGGCGGCGCGCAGCGTGTCTTCGGCTTGGCGCAGGTCCGGGCGCCGGACCAGCAGCGTGGACGGCAGGCCGGCCGCCAGCGGCGTCAGGCTTTGGCTTTCCAGCGTGACGGCGTCGGCGTCGGGCGGCAGGGAAAAGTCGCCCGCCAGCAGGCCCAGCGTATGCACGGCCTGGCGGTACTCGCGGCTCAGCTCGGCGTGCGTGGCGCGCGACGACTCCACCAGCATCTGCGCGGTGCGCAGTCCCACGGCCGTTTCCAATCCAGCGTCATAGCGGCGCTGCGTGAGTTTGAGCGAGGCCTCGCGCACCGCCAGGGTGCTCTCGGTCAGGCGCAACTGCTCGGCCAGCGAGCGCTGGTTGAAATAGGCCGTCGCCGTTTCCGAGACCAGCGACAGCGTGGCGGCGCGGTGCGCCTCCTCGCTGGCCAGGTAGCGCGACAAGGCGGCGTCGCTCAGGCTTTTCACGCGGCCGAAGAAATCCAGCTCGAACGCGGAAATGCCGACGGCGGCGCGGTAGCGGTCCGCCACGGGCATGCGCGGCTGGCCGGGTTCGGCGTCGCGGCCGCGGCTGTACTCGCCCACGCCGTCGATGGACGGCAGGCGGTCGGCCTGTTGCACGCCATAGAGCGCGCGCGCTTCCTGGATGCGGAGCGCCGCCACCCGCAGGTTGCGGTTGTTCTTCAGCGCGGCTTCGATCCAGGCTTGCAGCGCCGGGTCGTTGAAGTAGCCGCGCCAATCCTGCGGCATGGCCGCCAGGCCTTCGGCGGCGGGCGTGTCATAGGCCTGCGGGACCGGCGCGGCCGGGCGTTCGTACTTGGGGGCCAGCGAGCAGCCGGCCAGGGCCAGCGCAAGCAGGGTCATTGCCATAGCCTTCATGGCGAGGTCTCCAGCGTTTCGCGGCCTTGCGGACGCAAGGGGCGGACGCGCGTGCCCAGCACGCGGCCCACGATGAGAAAGAACAGCGGCACCAGGAAGATGGCCAGCACCGTCGCGGTGATGATGCCGCCCAGCACGCCCGTGCCGATCGCGGCCTGGGCGCCCGAGGCCGCGCCGGTGGCCAGCGCCAGGGGCAGCACGCCCACGCCGAAGGCCAGCGAGGTCATCACGATGGGGCGCAGCCGCAGCCTTGCCGCCTCCAGGGTGGCGGACACGATGCCCTGGCCGTCGCGCACCAGGTCCTTGGCCACTTCCACGATCAGGATCGCGTTCTTGGCCGACAGCCCGATGGTGGCGATGAGGCCGACCTTGAAGTAGATGTCGTTGGGCATGCCGCGCAACGTCACCCCCAGCACCGCGCCGATCACGCCCAGCGGCACCACCAGGATCACCGCCAGCGGGATGGACCAGCTTTCATACAGCGCGGCCAGCGCCAGGAACACCACCAGCACCGACAGCGCGAACAGCACGGGCGCCTGGTTGCCGGACAGCCGTTCCTCGTAGGACTGGCCCGACCAGTCGAAGCCGATGCCGCGCGGCAGGTCGGCCGCCAGGGCTTCCATGGCGCGCATGGCTTCGCCGCTGCTGTGACCCGGCGCCGCCGAGCCGTTGATCGTGAACGAAGGGAAGCCGTTGTAGCGGTTGAGCTGCGGCGGCCCCATCGACCACGTCAGGGTGGCGAAGGCGGACAGCGGCACCATCTGGCCCTGCAGGTTGCGCACGTGCAGGCGCGACACGTCGTCCACCTTGACGCGGCTCTTGCCGTCGGCCTGCACGGTCACGCGCCGCACCTGGCCGTTGAGCATGAAGTCGCCGATGTAGTCCGATCCATACATCACCGCCAGCGCCGTGTTGATCTCGTCGATCGTCACGCCCATGGCCTGGGCCTTGTCGCGGTCGACGAACAGCTGCAGCTGGGGGGCGTCTTCCTGGCCGGCGAAGACGACCTCGGTGAGCGCGGGATGCTTGGCCGCCGCCGCCAGCAGCTGCTGGCGGGCCTGGGTCAGGGCCTCGTAGCCCAGGCCGCCGCGGTCCTGCAGGCGGAAGTCGAAGCCGGAGGTGGAGCCCAGGTCGGGCAGCGGCGGCGAGTTCAGCGCGTGCACCATGACGTTCTTGCGGTCGGCGAAGGCGGCGTTGATGCGTTCGACCACCGCATTCACGTGCAGGTCGGCGGCGCCGCGCTGCTTCCAGTCCTTCAGCGTGACGAAGAACATGGCCGAGTTCGGTCCGCTGCCGTAGTTGCTGAAGCCGTTGACCGAATAAACGTATGCGACGGGCTCGTGCTCCATCATGTAGCGCTCGACCTCCTTCACCATCGCCATGGTCTCGGCCTGCGGCGAGCCCTGGGGCAGGATGACCATGGCCATGAAGCTGCCCTGGTCCTCGTCCGGCAGGAAGGAGGAGGGCAGGCGCGCGAACAGCAGCGCCACCGCGGCGATCACCGCCAGGTAGGCCAGGCCGAAGCGCACTGGCCGCGCCAGCACGCCCGAGACCCGCGCCGTATAGCGCGTGGTCAGGCGCGCGAAGGCCCGGTTGAACCAGCCGAAGAAGCCGCGCTTCTCGTGGTGGCCCGCGGCGATGGGCTTGAGCATGCTGGCGCACAGCGCCGGCGTCAGCGACAGCGCCAGGAAGGCCGAGAACGCGATCGACACGGCCAGCGTCACCGCGAACTGGCGGTAGATGTTGCCCACCGCGCCGTCGAAGAAGGCCATGGGCACGAACACCGACACCAGCACCACCGTGATGCCCACGATGGCGCCGCTGATCTGGCCCATGGCCTTCACCGTGGCCTCGCGCGGCGGCAGGCCTTCCTCGGCCATGATGCGCTCGACGTTCTCCACCACGACGATGGCGTCGTCCACCAGGATGCCGATGGCCAGCACCATGCCGAACATCGTCAGCACGTTGATGGAATAGCCCAGGCCCAGCATCACGCCCAGCGTGCCCAGCAGGGCCACGGGCACGACCAGCGTCGGAATGAGCGTGGCGCGGAAGTTCTGCATGAACAGGTACATCACGCAGAACACCAGGGCCACGGCTTCCAGCAGCGTCATCAGCACCTTCTTGATGGAGATCTCCACGAAGGTGGAGGTCTCGTACGGAATGTCCCAGGTCACCCCCGGCGGGAAGTACTGGGCCAGCTCCTGCATCGTGGCGCGGATGCGCTTGGTGGTTTCCACCGCGTTCGACCCGGGCGCCAGCTTGATGCCCAGGCCGGTGCCGGTCATGCCGTTGACGCGCGACAGGTACATATAGTCGGTGCCGCCCAGCTCGACCCGGGCCACGTCCTTCAGGCGCAGCGTGGCGCCGTCCGGCTGCGCGCGCAGCGGGATGTTGCCGAACTGCTCGGGCGTGCGCAGGGATTCGCCGGCGACGATGCTGGCGTTCAGCGGGGCGTCCTTGGGCACGGCCTGGTTGCCGAGTTCGCCGATGGTGACCCGCGCGTTATGGCTGCGCAGGGCCGTGACGATGTCGCCCGGGGTCAGGGACATGGCCGTCAGCTTGGCCGGATCGGGCCAGATGCGCATGGCGGCTTCGGCGCCGAAGGATTGCACCTTGCCCACGCCTTCCACGCGGCGCAGGGCCTGCAGCACGTTGGAGGCGGCCAGCTCGCCCAGCTGGATGTCGTCCAGGCTGCCGTCCGATTTCAGCGACACCACCAGCTGGATGTTGTCGGCCGCCTTCTCCACGCGCACGCCGTCGCGACGCACCGATTCGGGCAGGCGCGGCTCCACCGCCTTCAGGCGGTTCTGCACTTCCACGGCCGCCAGGTCCGGATTGGTGCCTTGCTTGAAGGTCAGGTTGATGCTGGCCCAGCCCGTCGAATCGCTGCTGGACGAGGTGTACATCAGCCCCGGGGCGCCGTTCATCTCGCGTTCGATGATGGCGGTGACGGCCTCTTCGACCACCTTGGCCGAGGCGCCGGGATAGCTGGCGCCGACGTTGACCACCGGCGGAGCGATGTCGGGATACTGAGCCACCGGCAACGCGCGGATCGACAGGATGCCGACCAGCACGATCAGTAGCGAGATCACCCAGGCGAAGACCGGGCGATCGATAAAAAAACGCGCCATTGCGGTTTATCCTTTTTTGCCCTCGGCGGCCGTCCTTGCCTGGACGCCGGCCTCGGGATTTTCTGCGGCGGCGGCCTGCGCGCTGGGCGCGGCCCGTTCCACCGGTTTGATTTTCTGGCCCGCGGCCAGGTGCGCGGCGTTCTCGACGACGATGCGCTCGCCGCCCGCCAGTCCCTGCGTGACGATCCAGTTGGCGCCCTGCAGCCGATGCGCCGTGACGGCGATCTTCTTCAGTTCGCCGTCCGGCCCGGCGGCCAGCACGTGCGCGCCTTCGGCGTTGCGCAGCAGGGCGTTGCGCGGAACCAGGTAGGTGTCGCGATTGATCGCCTGCTCCAGCCGCACCCGCACGTACATGCCCGGCAGCAGGTCGCGGCCCGGGTTCTCGAACAGCGCCCGCATGGTGACGTTGTCCGTGCCCGGATCGACCGCCAGGTCGGCAAACGACAGCGTGCCGCCGCGCGCGTACTCGGAACCGTCAGGCAGCAGCAGCCGCACCCGAACCTGGTCCGGCGCCACGCTTTCCAGGGCGCCGGCGCGGATCTGCTTCTGCAGCTGCATCACCTCGGCGGCGGGCTGCGCGAAGTTCACGTAGATGGGATCGATCTGCTGCACCACCGTCAGCGGCGTGGCCTGGCCTTCGCCGACCAGCGCGCCTTCCGTCACCAGCGCGCGCCGCGCCCGCCCGTCGATGGGCGAGGTGACGCGGGCGTAGTCCAGCTTCAGCTTGGCGCTTTGCAGGTTGGCGCGGGCCAGGGCGACCTCGGCCCGGGCCTGGCGTTCCTGTGCCACGCTTTCGGCGTGGTCGCGTTCGCTGATGGCGCGGTCCGACACCAGGTCCGCGTAGCGGCGCAGCTTGTCGGCGGCGGCGGACAGGTTCGCCTGCGCCCGCGCCAGGTTGGCGGCTTCGGAATCGTAGGCGGCCTGCAAGGGGGCGGGATCGATCTGGAACAGGGCGGCGCCGCGCGCCACGTCCTGGCCTTCCTCGTACAGGCGCGCGGTGACGATGCCCGCCACGCGGGCGCGCACCTCGGCCTCGCGATAGGGTTCCAGCCGGCCCGGCAGTTCGGTGGCGACGCTGGTGGGCGTGGCCGCCGCGACGATGACGCCGACCTCGGCGGGTTCCTGGGCGGCTTGCTGGGCTTCCGGCTTCGAGCAACCAGTAATAAGAACTACTACGGATAAAAGGGCGAGCGTGCGTAGAGAGACTCTTTGCTTCATTTTTAAAATTGTCGTGGTGTGGCCGCAGGGGGCCGTGGTGGGGAAAGGCGCCGACTTTCCCGGTGGGGAAGCGAGTCTATCATTTAAGAAAACTGCGAAAAGCGCACCTAGCCCGCGCAATGCATCATCCAGCCGTAACAGAACGAATGGTTTGATGCGAACCGGCTTTCCGGTCCCGCCATGGCTGTGATGAGTCTCCTTGAGGAAAATGCAGGCAAGCAGGAACGCGAACCCGTTGAGAAGGGCGGCGGCGATAAACGGGGCATGAGCAGAGATACCACCGAGCATGCCACCAAGTGCTGGCCCGGCAATCATGCCCGCCCCATAACAGGCCCCCATGTAGCCGAACCAGCGTGCGCGAGAACCTTCCCCCGTCGAATCGGCAATGGTTGAGGCTGCTACAGCTCCGGTTGCGCCCGTGACGCCGGACACGAGTCGGCCGATATAGAGCACCCATAAGACCGGCGCTGATGCCATAATCGTGTAATCGACTGCGGCTCCTGCAAGAGAAGCCAGAAGTACCGGACGCCGACCGTAAGAATCCGAAAGCTGTCCAAGCATGGGCGCGAAGACGACCTGCATCAATGCATAGAGCGACAGCAAGGCACCATAGTGTCCAGCGACCTGCTCTGCTGGCACAAGCTCACGCAGAAGCGTCGGAAGGACGGGCATGATGAGGCCGAGACCCATGGCGTCAAGACCCACGATCAGCAGGGCAATGATGGCAGAGCTGCGCACCTGAAACTCCAGCGCCGCTCAATGGAGCGACTTTATCAACGATAAGGAGATGGAAATATAACTTATCGGTGATAAATTGTCAAGCACTGGCGAAGGAACGTGAATGACCAAACTGGACAAGGGCACCGTGATCGCGGCGGCGCTAGAGCTGTTGAACGAGGTTGGCATGGACAGCCTGACGACGCGGAAGCTCGCTGAACGCCTCAAGGTTCAGCAGCCTGCGCTTTACTGGCATTTCCAGAACAAGCGAGCGCTGCTTGATGCGCTCGCCGAGGCGATGCTGGCGGAACGCCATACCCGCTCGCTACCCGAAGAGAATGAGGACTGGCGGGTGTTCCTGAAAGAGAATGCCCTGAGCTTCAGAACGGCGTTGCTCTCTTATCGGGACGGCGCGCGTATCCATGCCGGCACTCGACCGACAGAACCGAATTTTGGCACCGCCGAGACGCAAATACGCTTTCTCTGCGCGGAGGGCTTTTGTCCGAAGCGCGCCGTTTGGGCGCTCCGGGCGGTCAGTCACTATGTGGTCGGTTCCGTTCTCGAGCAGCAGGCATCTGATGCCGATGAGAGAGTTCCGGACAGGCCAGATGTGTCCGAGCAAGCACCGTCGTCCTTCCTGCACGATCTGTTTCACGAGTTGGAAACAGACGGCATGGATGCTGCGTTCAACTTCGGACTCGACAGCCTCATCGCTGGTTTCGAGCGGCTGCGTTCATCTACAACAGATTAGAGGCTTATGCCCCTTTGCCGCCCCAACTGCCACGACACCGATCCGCTTTGCACGATGCCCATGACCTCACGGCCGAGCTGGGGTCGTTTGCGGGAAGGGGCGGAATCCTACGCTAAGGCTTTGGCCAGCGATATTCTCCGGTGAGATTGATGTGTTCCCAGGGGATAGGAGAAGTCGCTTGATATCTAGTATGACGTCTGTCGCACCTGCTTGATCGCGGCCGCGATAGCTAGATCGCGTTGCTCCTCTTCTCCATCCGCGTTCCAAGCTGCGGAAAGGCACCCATAAGCGTACGCCTGGTCGAGCAGGCGACGCGGATCGACGTCCAGCGCACGAGAGAATGCGTCCGCCATCTGTGCAATGCGTCTAGGATCGAGACAAAGGTCGTCTCTGTCAGCCGGATCGTAGAACATATTGGCGGCGCCAAAGCCCACTTCACCGACCAGACCGACGGGATCTATCACCAGCCAGCCGCGACTGGAGAACATGATGTTTTCATGATGCAGATCGCCATGTAGCCCACGCAGTTCCGAGGCATTGCTCATCATTTGATCGGCTATAATCGCCGCGTGGACGTAGTCAGTTTGACAACCTGCGTTTTGATCATCGCGCGCCCGCTGAAACAAAGCTGCAAAGCGATCCCGGATCGGGAGAAGGGCAGAAGGCAGGGGTTCCTCAGATGCGGCATACAGCTTCGCCATTAGTTCCGCTGCAATTTCGGTCGCCTGGTAGTCGCCGTGCTCGGCAACGATGTGAGAGAGCATTCGCTCCCCGGCATATTCGAGCAACATCAGATTGTTCTCACGACCGAGCAACCGGACTGCTCCCCTCCCATTGCGCCATACCAGATAGTCGGCCCCGCGCAGTTCATCAGCAATGTCTTCTATAGGTTTCAATCCCTTGACGATTGCAGGAGTCCCGTCTGGCAATGAAACTTTCCAAACGAGGCTGGAAAAGGTGTCCGCAATGAGAACAGGTTGCGAAACGTGCCAATGAGCAGGAAAAACAGGCGGCATGAACATCAACCCCAAGTCAGAGGGTCCAATCGCAGATAGAAGGCAAGGCGTTCGCGGTCGGGGGCTTCGATCCCCAATACATTGAATAGGACAGCGAAGGCGCGCTCTGCTTCATCTGGCGCTGCCCAGTTCTCTTCGGCGTTAGCAATCATGAGTGCCAAATCGGCATAGCGATCTGCTGTTCCGAGCCGCCCAAGGTCGATCAGACCCGTGCATTGAAGAGTTTTAGGGTCCACCATGAAGTTCGGCATGCAGGGATCACCATGGCAAACAACCATATCGGTGCGCTCTTGGTCGAGCCGCACCGGTAGCTCTCGTTCGACACGAGCCAAAAGATCGAGCTGCGGCGTACTCTTGTCCTCGTCCGGTAAGAAGTCGGGATTGACGGCATTGCGGGACACCACATCAACGGCGCGTCCGAACATTCGCGACAGCCTGCGCTCAAACGGACATTGATCAACCGATAGGCTGTGAACAGCGCCAAGTTGCTGCCCCATTGACGGCCACGCTTTGAGCAAATCCGCTCCAGACAGATCAGCCGCCGGTACTCCCGGAATTGCCGTTATCACCAAGCATGCACCCTCCTGTTCCTCCTGCCAGTTGATGACCTCGGGGCAAGCCACACCTCGACCTTTGAGCCAAATGAGGCGGTCACGCTCTCCAGCGAGCTCACCGCGGCGGGAAGCAGGTGCGATTTTCGCGAAGGCATGCCCGTCACCACGTCGAAAAACAAAATCACCAGATTCTCCGCCTCTGACAGGCAACCAGTCAGAATGCGATTCACCAAAAAAAATATTAGTTCGATTCAATGGAGGTTCCTTCAGTTTTCTGATGAAGCGCGAATATAGAGAAATATCCCGAATGTGCAGTTAACGAATTCTTGCGGTTTCTTTCAGCGCCGCCAATACCGCCAGCCCGTCGCGCAAGGGGCGCGGCTCGTGTGTGCGGATGAAGTCAGCTCCACCTGCGGCGGCGGCAAGCTCTGCAGCGAGTGTCGCGGCCCCGACATCCCCCGGACCACGGCCTGTGAGCGCGCGCAGAAAGGATTTGCGCGAAACAGACAGAAGCACCGGCAAATCGAAGCGCAGCCGCAATTCATCGAACCGCGCCAGCACCGAGAGCGAGGTTTCGGGAGCAGCCCCCAGAAAAAACCCCATGCCGGGATCAAGGACAAGGCGGTTGCGTTTGATACCGGCACCCGTCAGCGCCGCGATGCGCGCGTCAAAGAACGCCGCAATGTGATCCATGATGTCGCCAGCGGGTGCCTCGCGCCGATCTGCCTGCCCGTCTTGCACCGAATGCATAACGACGAGTTTGGCAGATGATTTCGCCAATTGCGGATAGAACGCAGCGTCTGGAAAACCGCGAATATCATTGAGATAGGCCACACCACGCGACAAGGCATAGGCTTGCGTCGCGGGTTGATAACTGTCGAGCGAGACGGGAATGCCATCTGCCTTGAGCGCGTCCAGCACCGGCGCGATACGCGCGATTTCTGTGTCGGACGAAACAGGCGCGGCGTCGGGATTGCTGGATGCCGGACCGAGGTCGATCACATCTGCCCCCTCGGCCATCAGCTTACGCGCCTGCGCAATGGCTGCGTCTGGCGCCAGATACCGGCCTCCATCGGAGAAACTGTCCGAGGTTATGTTGACGATGCCGAAAATGATGAGCGATTTATTCATGGGGGCTTCTATAATAATAATAATCGAGCATGAGTATCATACGGATGCTCGGGTCGAAAGGGAATCCCCAGGCGAGTAACCTGTTTGCGGTGATCCATTAGCTGCAGGAGCAGAAGAGCATACATCTGGAAGCAAAGCCAGGAAAGCGGCCTATGGAGCTGTGCGGCAGCGCTCAGTAGGCAATTTTTCAAAATATTGTTAAGCCTTTTCTGAGCATGGTATTTTTCATGGTATTACCAATTAGCAGGAAAATAAGCCATTGAATATAAAAGATAAAAATGTCTTGTTTACAATAGAGTGGGGGGGGTCAGCCTGCCGCCTTGGGCCGGGTGATGTCGTACTTGCCCGCCGCGAACTCGGTTACCGTCCAGCCCAGCGCGACCAGCTCCGGCAACGCCTCGCGCACCCGCTGGCGGCGCTTGCGCATGGTCGAACCACTGGCCTCTGACGGCCAGACATAGCCGCACAAGGTATCTATGGAAGCCTTGCCGGTTTTGCCGGGGTCGATCCAGCCACACAGCCGCTGGTGCAGCAGGCGGGCGGTTTCGCTGTCCAGCGCCCGCACCTCGTCCATGCTGATGCGCACATGCTGGCCGCCACCCATGACGGCCTGCGCGATCAAGGGGTTCAGGGCCACGTACAGGCGCCCGTCCGCCTCGTCGCTGGCGTACTCCGACAGCAGCCGAAACCCCTGCCGCTTGCGGCCATTCTGGGCGATGATGGATACCTTCCAAAGGCGCTCGATGCAGTCCTGTATGTGCTTGAGCGCCCCACCACTATCGACCTCTGCCCCGATTTCCTTTGCCAGCGCCCGATAGCTACCTTTGACCACCATGGCATCAGCGGTGACGGCCTCCCACTTGGGTTCCAGGAACAGCCGGAGCTGCCGTCCGCCTTCGGTCTTGGGTTCCGGGCCAAGCACTAGGCCATTAGGCCCAGCCATGGCCACCAGCCCTTGCAGGATGCGCAGATCATCAGCGCCCAGCGGCTCCGGGCCGCTGAACTCGATCCGCTTGCCGTCGCCGTAGTCATACGTCACGTCCAGCTTGCTGCGCTTGCGCTCGCCCCGCTTGAGGGCACGGAACAGGCCGGGGGCCAGACAGTGCGCCGGGTCGTGCCGGACGTGGCTGAGGCTGTGCTTGTTCTTAGGCTTCACCACGGGGCACCCCCTTGCTCTTGCGCTGCCTCTCCAGCACGGCGGGCCTGCCGCATGATGCACCTGCAAGCCGCTGGCATGCAGGTGACTTTCTACAATGCCACCATGTTTCCAATTGACCTGCTCGATGGTGCCGATGCTGGCACACCGCCCTCCCAGAACTCTCCCTTGCTGCAAGGCCTGAATGACGAACAGCGCGTGGCTGTGACCTTGCCGCAGGGCCATGCGCTGGTGCTGGCGGGCGCTGGTTCGGGCAAGACGCGGGTGCTGACCACGCGCATTGCCTGGCTGCTGCAGACCGGGCAGGTCTCGCCCGGCGGCATCATGGCCGTGACTTTCACCAACAAGGCTGCCAAGGAAATGACGGCACGCCTGTCTGCCATGCTGCCTTACAACGTGCGTGGCATGTGGATTGGAACCTTCCACGGCCTGTGCAACCGCCTGCTGCGGGCGCACCATGTGGCAGCGGGGCTGCCAGCGACTTTTCAGATCCTAGACACGCAGGACCAGCTCTCGGCCGTCAAGCGCCTGTGCAAGCAGTTCAATGTGGATGAGGAGCGCTTCCCGCCCAAGCAGCTGACCTGGTTTATCGCCGGCTGCAAGGAAGAGGGTATGCGCCCCAAGGATGTGCCGGTCACAGACCCGGATACCAAGAAGAAGGTCGAGCTCTACCAGCTCTACGAAGACCAGTGCCAGCGCGAAGGCGTGGTGGACTTTGGCGAGTTGATGCTGCGCAGCTTTGAGCTGCTGCGTGACGATGCCGCACTGCGTGCCCACTACCAGCGGCGTTTTCGCTTCATTCTGGTGGACGAGTTTCAGGACACCAACAAGCTGCAGTACGCCTGGCTCAAGCAGCTGGCCGGTGAGGTGGTGGGCAGCAAGCTGCAGTCCACATCGAGCGTGCTGGCCGTGGGCGATGATGACCAGAGCATCTACGCCTTCCGCGGTGCGCGCGTGGGCAATATGAGCGACTTTGTGCACGAGTTTGATGTGCAGCACCAGATCAAGCTGGAGCAGAACTACCGCAGCTACGGCAACATCCTCGACTGTGCCAATGCGCTGATTGAGCACAACAACCAGCGTCTGGGCAAGAACCTGCGCACCAGCCAGGGCGCGGGCGAGCCTGTGCGCGTGATGGAGTCGCCCACGGATCTGGACGAAGCGAGCTGGATCGTCGGCGAGATCAAGGATCTGGTGAAGAACGACGGCTTTAGCCGCCAGGAAATTGCCGTGCTCTACCGCAGCAATGCGCAAAGCCGGGTGATTGAGTCCAAGCTGTTCAACGCAGGCATTCCGTACCGTGTGTATGGCGGCATGCGCTTTTTTGAGCGTGCGGAAATCAAGCATGCACTGGCCTATCTGCGCCTGATTGAGAACCCGCACGACGACACCAGCTTCCTGCGCGTGGTGAACTTCCCCGCACGTGGCATTGGTGCACGCAGTGTGGAGACACTGCAGGAAACCGCGCGTGCCGCAGGCTGCTCGCTCAGCGATGCGGTCACGGCGGTGAGCGGCGCGGCTGGTGCCAAGCTGCAGGGCTTTGTGGCCAAGATCCAGGTACTGCGCGAAGAGACCGAGGGCAAGACGTTGCGCCAGACCATTGAGCGCATGCTGGAAGTCAGCGGTCTGATCGACCACTACAGCTCGGAAAAAGAAGGCCAGGACCGTATTGAAAACTTGAAGGAGCTGATCAACGCAGCCGAGAGCTTTGTCACGCAGGAAGGCTTTGGTAAGGATGCCGTGGCGCTGCCCGTGGATGAAACCGGCCAGGCGCTGACCCAGAGCCCAGCCAGCCAGGGGCTGGATTTTTCGCTGCCCGTGCTGGATGCCCCGCTCAATGGCACCGATGCTGAAACGGGTGAGACGCTGTCGCCCTTGCAGGCCTTCCTGGTGCATGCCGCACTGGAAGCCGGTGACAACCAGGCGCAGGCCGGGCAGGACGCCGTGCAGCTCATGACCGTGCACGCCTCCAAGGGGCTGGAGTTTGACTGCGTCTTTATTGGCGGTCTGGAAGAAGGCCTGTTCCCCCATGAGAACTCCATGAGCGACCGGGGGGGGCTGGAGGAAGAGCGCCGCCTGATGTATGTGGCCATCACCCGTGCCCGTAAGCGCCTGTACCTGAGCCATGCGCAAAGCCGCATGCTGCACGGGCGCACCACCTTTAACCTGCCCAGCCGCTTTATTGATGAATTGCCGGAAGGCGCACTCAAGTGGCTCAGCGCCAAGGGCGGTTTTGGTAGTTTTGCGCCTAAGAGTGAAGCTTCCAGCGCTTGGGGGACGGGCGCCAGAGGTCAATTTGGCTCATATTCGCCCAAAGGGCCAGAAGTCTTCAAGAGCCCGGAAGTGCCGGTGCAAAAGGCTGCGCCTGCGCATGGCATCACCAAAGGCAAGACGGTGTTTCACACCAAGTTTGGTGAAGGCAAGGTACTGGCCGTGGAAGGCACGGGCGATGATGCGCGCGCCCAGATCAACTTCCCACGCCATGGCACCAAGTGGCTGGCGCTGGCGATTGCCAAGCTGACCATTGTGGAGTGAGGCACTTCAACAAAAAAGGGACGCAGATAGCGTCCCTTTTTTTTGATACAGCTTACGGCTTATTTGTAGTCGTACGTCACATCGTCTACATGCAGCTTGCGCTCCTGATCCGGTGGCGAGAAGCAGTCGCGGAAGGTAAACACCGCAGAACTCAGGAACATGGTCACCAGGGCCATGCCCAGCATGATGGTCAGAATGTTGGCCGCAATGGCGGCGGAGCTGCCGATCAGGCCGGAGAGCAGCAGGGTGAGCAAAGACAGCGCAAGACCTGCCGCAATGGTCAGGCCAAACCAGCCCAGGGCATACATCAGAAAGGCGCGGAAGTTGCGCAGACAGGCCACGATGCTGAAGAAAATGGCCTTGACGGGAGACACGCCGTGCCACTGCACCAGCGCAGGGGCATGCCACATCAGCATGGCCAGCAGGTTGTAGAGCACAAAGCCCCCCCACAGCGCAATCTGAAAGCCGGGCTGCTGCACGATTTGCTCCGCCAGCTCGGGTGTCATGGGCTCATTGCCCAGTGAGAGCTTGGCCAGTGTGCCGTCATCAAACAGCGAGGTCAGCGCGGCAATCAGCAAGATGCCTGCCGTGTAGAACACACCCAGAATGGCCAGTGCCTGGATGCGTGACTTGCCAGCCTTGAAGGGGGCGAGCACCAGCCCGGGATGGGGCGTGCGGCCCTGATGGGCTTCGGCAGCACCGAGCATCATCACCAGGAACACGGTGGGCATGAACACCAGCGCAACATAGGTGCCAATGAAGGGAAACAGACCAATCAGCGATACGGCTGCCATGCTCAGAAAAAGCAGGGCCGTCAGCGCCATGGGCTGGCGCCAGAACGTCTGTATTCCCAGCTTGACCCAGTGTATTCCAGTGCTGGCGGGAACGATATGAAGTTTCATAGTGGTGAAAACGCAAGAAAAAAGCTGCAGGGCGCAGCGCTTGCAGGAGGCTCCACTGTACCCCAGGGCTGGGGGTGATGCTGCCCGGAGAAGGGTGGTATCACCGGGGTATTTGCATCCGCTCGTCCAGCTGCGGGCAGGGGCAGAGAGCGTGGAGGCAAGCCATGCATGTGAGCGGCATGGCTTGCAGGGGGCTGATGACTCAGTCCAGGCTGATGGGGTGGTGCAGGCGCTGACGCAGCACACGTTCAAAGTGGGCGGGGTCGTGAGGCACGAGCATGGAGGCCTCGCGCGGCAGGTAGTAGTCCCACAGGCGCGAGATCCAGAAGCGAAGTGCACCGGCGCGCAGCATGGCGTTCAGCAGCTGGCGCTCGGCCGCCTCCAGCGGCCGCACGGCCTGGTAGGCATCGAGCATGGCCTGTGCCTTGGCCGCGTGGTGAGCGCCGGTTGCGTGATCGATACACCAGTCATTCAGGCAGACGCACAGGTCAAACAAAAAGGTGTCGCAGCCTGCAAAGTAGAAGTCGAAAAAGCCTGTGAGCTCTTCGTCGTCAAACATGACGTTGTCGCGGAACAGATCGGCATGCACGGGGCCGCGTGGCAGGGCCTTGTAGGCACTGGATGCTGCCGTGTGGTTCTGGAAGGCCAGCTCGGCCTGCAGCAGGTCAGCCTGTTCGGCATTCAGATGGGGCAGCACGGTGGGCACGGTCTCATTCCACCAGGCCAGACCACGCAGATTGGGCTGCTCGCGTTCATAGTCACGCCCTGCCAGATGCATGCGGGCCAGCATGTCGCCTACGGCAGCGCAGTGCACGGGCCCGGGCTGCAGCTGGCTCTTGCCGCGCAGCTTTTGCACGATGGCTGCTGGCTTGCCGCAGACCTTGTGCAGGATGTCGCCCGTTTTGGCATCGGCCTGGGGTGCAGGCACAGGAATGCCTTTGTGGGCCAGATGCTGCATTAGATACAGGTAAAAGGGCAGCTGCTCGGCGCGCAGGCGCTCGAACAGGGTCAGCACCCATTCGCCCTGGTCGGTGGTCAGAAAGTAGTTGGTGTTTTCAATACCACCCTGAATGCCACGTAGTTCGGTCAGCTGACCCAGGGGAACACGACGCAGCAACTCGCGCGCGTCTTTGTCGGAGACTTCGGTAAAAACGGCCATGCTTGGGCTAAAAAAGTCCAGCTGCTGCAGTCATGCAGCAGTCAGAGAAAGGGATGCGGTATCAGAACTGGATGGCGCGCCAGACGCGGCGGCCATTGGTGCCGTCAGCACCTTCGATATTCTGGGGCTGAACCTCATAGGCGGGCAGGTTGCCCACCTTGGGCTGCACCGTGATGTTCTTGGTTTCACCACCTACGCGCAGTTCGTCTACGCGGCTGCCACCGTCTTCGTGCTGAATGCGCTCAATGCGCTGGTTGTGGCGGTCGCCTTGCTTGGCAGGCTCTTGCGTTGCAGCTGTTTCGGGCTGGGCCGCAGAGGGTGAAGAAGCTGCGTCGCTGCCCTCCTGTGCAAGCACAGGGGCAGAGATGAACAGGGCGGTGAGGAGGAGGGTGGCTGCGCGCATGGCTGCATTGTATTTCTGTTACGCACAGCAGGCGAATTTGTGACACCTGCAAAACCATGTCTGTTCCTGCAGCGGAGCGTGCAGGCACAATCAGCAGCTATGACGAATTCCAAGACATTGGTGCTGGTAGACGGCTCCAGTTACCTGTACCGCGCCTACCACGCCATGCCCGATCTGCGTGCCGTGCCCGGAGATCCTTCCAGCCCTGCGACCGGGGCCATTCGCGGCATGATCAATATGCTGCAGTCGCTGCGCAAGGACATCACGGCAGACTACGCCGTGTGTGTGTTTGATGCCTCCGGCCCCACGTTCCGTGATGCCATGTACGACCAGTACAAGGCCACGCGCTCGCCCATGCCGGATGACCTGCGCAGCCAGATTGAACCCATCCACGCCGTGGTGGACATGCTGGGCTGGAAGGTGGTGGCCGTGCCCGGGGTCGAAGCCGACGATGTCATTGCCACGCTGGCACACATGGCCGCAGCGCAGGGCATGGAGGTGATCGTCTCCAGCGGTGACAAGGATTTGTCGCAGCTGGTGAACGAGCGCATCACCATCATCGACACCATGAACGGCAAGCGCCGTGACGTGGCTGGTGTCACCGCCGAGTTTGGTGTGCCGCCCGAGAAGATGATTGATTACCAGGCCTTGATTGGTGACACCGTGGACAACGTGCCTGGTGTGACCAAGGTCGGCCCCAAGACCGCTGCCAAGTGGCTGGAAGAATACGGCACGCTGGACAATCTGATTGCCAACGCCGCAGCCATCAAGGGCGTGGCTGGCAACAACCTGCGCGAGGCGATTGCCTCGGGCCAGCTGGCGCTGAGCCGCCAGCTGGTCACGATGAAAACCGATTGCGACTTGGCTGACTACATTCCTGGTCTCCCTGCCTTTGATGACATCACACTGGACGAGCCAGATAACGCCAGACTGCAGTCGTTTTATGAGCAATATGGCTTCAAGGGCCTGGCGCGCGCTCTGGCCAGCCATGCTGTGCCAGCCGCAGAGACGCCGTCGACCGCAGCCAAGCCTGCGTCCGCCCAGGGTGATATGTTTGATCTGGATGATGCGGCCAGCACGGAAGTGGCCGTGGCTGCCCAGCAGCGCGATGTGGTCTACACCACCATCCTGACCGAAGAGCAGTTCCACAGCTGGCTGGACAAGATCCACGCGGCCAGGCTGACGGCCATTGACACCGAGACCGATTCGCTGGACGAAATGCGCGCGCAGATTGTTGGCATTTCGCTGAGCGTCAAGGTCGGCGAAGCAGCTTATATCCCGCTGCGCCACGAAGGCATGGAGGTGCCCCAGCAGCTGCCCATGGACTGGGTGCTGGCGCAGCTCAAGCCCTGGCTGGAAGACGCTTCCAAGAAAAAGCTGGGCCAGCATGTGAAGTACGACCAGCACGTGTTTGCCAACCACGGCATCACCGTGCGCGGCTATGCGCACGACACCATGCTGCAGTCCTATGTGCTGGAAGTGCATCGCCCGCACAACCTGACGAGTCTTGCACTGCGCCATACGGGCCGCACCGGCATCAGCTACGAAGACCTCTGTGGCAAGGGCAAGAACCAGATCCCCTTTGCCCAGGTGCCGGTGGACAAGGCGGCAGCCTACTCCTGCGAAGACTCGGACCAGACGCTGAACGTGCACGAGGTGCTGTGGCCGCAGATTGAGGCAGACGCCAAGCTGCGCCATATCTATGAACTGGAGATCGCCACCAGCGAAGCCCTGTTCCGTATTGAGCGCAATGGTGTGCGCATTGATGCCGGTGAGCTGGCTCGCCAGAGCAATGATCTGGGGGCGCGCATTCTGCAGCTGGAAAACGAGGCTTATGAGATTGCAGGCCAGCCCTTTAATCTGGCTTCTCCCAAACAGCTGGGCGAAATCTTTTTCGACAAGCTGGGCCTGCCCGTGGTGAAGAAAACCGCCACCGGCGCGCGCAGCACGGACGAAGAAGTGCTGGAAAAGCTGGCCGAAGACTATCCGCTGCCTGCCAAGATTCTGGAGCACCGCAGCCTTTCCAAGCTCAAGGGCACCTACACCGACAAGCTGGCGCAGATGGCGCTGCCGCGCACCGGCCGTGTGCACACGCACTATGCGCAGGCTGTGGCCGTGACGGGGCGGCTGTCGAGCAACGATCCCAATCTGCAGAACATTCCCGTGCGCACGCCCGAAGGCCGTCGCATCCGCGAAGCCTTTGTGGCACCGGAAGGCCGGCTGATTGCCAGCGCCGACTACTCACAGATTGAGCTGCGCATCATGGCCCACCTCTCGGGCGATGAGGCGCTGCTCAAGGCCTTCCGCGAAGGGCTGGACGTACACAAGGCCACAGCCGCCGAAGTGTTTGGCGTGAGCGTGGAAGACGTGACGAGCGAGCAGCGTCGCTATGCCAAGGTCATCAACTTTGGCCTGATCTACGGCATGAGCAGCTTTGGTTTGGCCAAGAATCTGGGCATTGAGACCAAGGCCGCAGCGGCTTATATCGACAAGTACTTCCAGCGTTACCCCGGCGTGAAGC
The DNA here is from genome assembly GCF_002056725.1 of Comamonas kerstersii. Taxonomy (NCBI): domain Bacteria; kingdom Pseudomonadati; phylum Pseudomonadota; class Betaproteobacteria; order Burkholderiales; family Comamonadaceae; genus Comamonas; species Comamonas kerstersii. The sequence goes on from NZ_CP020121.1 coordinate 1,800,205, forward strand.
GCTACATGGACGAAACCGTGGAGCTGGCACATAGCCAAGGCTATGTGGAAACCGTGTTTGGCCGCCGCCTGTATCTGCCGGAAATCAACGGCGGCAACGGCCCGCGCAAGAAGGCGGCAGAGCGCGCAGCGATCAACGCGCCTATGCAGGGCACGGCAGCAGATCTGATCAAAAAGGCCATGGTGGCCGTGCAGTCCATGCTCGATGCCGAAAAGCCTGAGATCCAAGTCATCATGCAGGTGCATGACGAACTGGTGTTTGAGCTGCCCGCAGGGGATGCCGACTGGCTGCGTGCGCGCATCCCGGCGGTCATGGCCAGCGTGGCCCAGCTGTCTGTGCCTTTGCTGGCGGAGGTAGGCATAGGCAACAATTGGGAAGAAGCCCATTAATCATGGCTATTGAAAAAATAGCTGCTAGCGCTTGATTTACATAGGTTTCAGATAGTTTTCTATTTGAAACCTTTGTTTTATCAGCGCTGGAAGCTATAGAAAAAACATAGAGGGACAAGTGATCGCACCATCATCCTGGACGCCTGCCATGCGCATGGGGCTGTCCATTTCGATTGCCACCGGTCTGTATGGCATCTCCTTTGGGGCGCTGTCAGTGGGGGCCGGGCTGAATCTCTGGCAGACCATGGCGCTGAGCGCACTGATGTTCACCGGCGGCTCGCAGTTTGCTTTTATTGGCGTCATCGCCGGTGGCGGTACAGGTGCTGCGGCACTGGGGGCCGCCAGTTTGCTGGGCGTGCGCAATGCCGTCTATGGCATGCAGATGAACCGCATGCTGCAGCCACATGGTTGGCGCAAGGCTGCGGCGGCGCAACTGACGATTGATGAGTCTGCCGCCACGGCATCTGGCCAGCTGGAGCCGCAGGAGCAGCAGCGCGGCTTCTGGACGGCAGGGCTGGGGGTGTTTGTGCTGTGGAATGTTTTCACCCTGCTGGGAGCCTTGCTGGGCGATGCGCTGGGTGATCCGCGCAAATGGGGACTGGATGGTGCTGCTGTGGCGGCATTCCTGGGCCTGCTGTGGCCACGCCTGAGGCAGCGTGAGCCGGTGGCGCTGGCCGTGCTGTGCGGCGTTGTGACCATGCTCGCCGTTCCGCTGCTGCCACCGGGGCTGCCCATTCTGGTGGCGGCCGTTGTGGGGGCAGCATGGGGCTGGTGGCGCAGCGCGCGCCTGATCAGGGAGCAGGCATGAGCATGTGGCACTGGATTTTGCTGGCCTGCGCCGTAGCCTTTGCCACCAAGTTTCTGGGCTATGCGATTCCGGCGAGCTATCTGCAGAACCCGCGCATGGCGCATATTGCAGCCTGCATGACGGTGGCCTTGCTGACATCCTTGACAGTGATGAATACCTTTGCCGCAGGGCAGGCGCTGGCGCTGGATGCACGTCTGGCTGCCTTGGTGGTGGCCGCCATCGCTTTGCTGCTGCGTGCACCATTTTTGCTGGTTGTGGTGCTGGGGGGCGTAACTGCTGCATTATGGCGATGGGTTCGGATATAACAATTTCTTCAAAATTACGCTTGCGCTGATAGGCAGTAAGGGTTTTTGCTTATAAAGCTGAGTGTCTGCAAGGGGGGATACATGTTCAGTTCCATGAATGTATGGACGCGTTGGCGTGCGAGGGCCGCATGTCTATCCATTGCAGCGCTTGCTTCACATGTCTGTGCAGAGGAGAAGCTCAGCATCGGACAGCCCCTGCAGAGCCAAGCAAACTGGGTGATCGTGCAACCCGCGTTTGCTCAGGGCTTCCGGTTTGATACAGCACAAGCTTTGGCTCATGAGCTTTCACGCATGTTGGGGCGGCAGATCGTGGTGGATGCTGCAACTCGTGGCCAGGGTGATGCAGCTTTTCGCTGGAGCTTGTCAGTTGCAGCGCAACAGTACGCTGTACTGGTTGCTCCCGAGGAATCTCTGCGAGTGAGTACGTCCAGCTTGGCACACCCTGCCCATATTGCCAATTTTGAGCCTTTGCTGTTGCTTGGGTTTAAGCGCTGGTGCGCGTTTGTGCCTTCGGAATCGCCCTTGCAAGCTGCTGGGCAATTGCACAGCTGGGTAGCGCAGCTGGACCGTCCTGTTCGCATTGCATTGCCGTTTTCTGAAGGGCGTATGCAGCTGTGGGTGCATGGCATGGAACATGCCACCAATCATGCATGGCAGGTGCAGCCCTACAGTGTCAACGGCGATTTTGCAGCGGTGCTGGAGCAAGGCGCAGACCTGGCATTGGCGCGCTGTGATCGCATAGGTGCCTCAAGCACACAGGTGCGAGCACTGGTGCAAAGTGGCAGAAAGCCATTCGCGGAGCAGCCGGAGACGCCGACATTTGAAGAGGCAGGCTGGCTACCGTTTGAGCATGGCTGGACGGCTTTGTTTGTTCCGAAAGCGGTGCCTGAGCAAGAACGATCCGTGATGGAGCAGGCTTTGCAGCGCATTGCTAGCACTTCAAAGATGCGCGATGAGCTCAAGTTGGCGGGTTTTGAGCCCGCTGATTTATCTCCCGGTGCATCTCGCATCTACCTTGAGCGCTTTGTGAGCGGCTGGGCGATGGTCGAGCAGTTTTTGCTGGATGAGCATGTGGTTGACGCCTGGCGGCGCAAGGCTTCGGTCAAGCACTGATGCGCTGGGGGATCCCCAGGGGCTTGACAGGTGGTGTAGCGTGTTTTGATAAGGGCGTTCTTGAAAGCCCGCAAGCACCCATGCAGGCAATGCAGTTTGTCCGAAAAGCTCGCAAAGCGCGCATGGGCTTTCATGGACAATCAGGCATCGGTCAGCCCTGTCTGACCACAGAACATCGTAGTGAGCTATGACATTGGTCGCCATCATTCTGGCCACCCTTGCTGCTGGTATCGGCAGCGTCTGGGTGGCTAACTTTCTTTTGCAGCTTGGTTTTGGCAAGGGCCACACAGGCAGTGGGCAGCAGGGACTGCTGAGTCTGGCCGCAGGTGCGCTGCTGGCCACGGCCTTCATGCACCTCTTGCCCGAAGCCTTTAACAGCGAGGCCAGCGCACATGACCTGTTCATGACGCTGCTGATCGGTGTGGTGTTCTTCTTTCTGCTGACCAAGGCGGAGCTGTGGCACCACGGCCATGAGCACAGCCATGAGGCACATGGGCATCACCACCATGTACACGCACATGGGCACGGCCATGATCATGATCACCACGTACACAGCAAGGGCTGGTCGCTGCTGACGGGCGACAGCGTGCACTGCTTTGGCGACGGGATTCTGATCGCCTCGGCATTCATGGCAGACATGCGTCTGGGCATGATTGCCGCCGTGTCTGTGCTGGCCCACGAAGTGCCTCACCACATTGGCGATCTGGTGGTGCTGCGCAACAGCAGCCACCGCAGTCTGGCGGTGCTCAAAGTTTCGCTGGCAGGTGCGGTGACGGCGCTGGGCGGCGTGACAGGTTACTTCCTCGTCGGCCACCTGGAAGACTGGCAGCCTTACTTTCTGACCGTGGCATCCAGCAGCTTTGTCTATGTGGCGCTGTCAGACCTGATTCCGCAACTGCAAAAGCGACTGTCTGCGCGTGAAAGTCTGGTGCAGATCGCCTGGCTGGTGATGGGCATTGTCCTGGTCACCGTAGTCAGTGGGCTGGCCCATGGCGGGCATGCGCACTGAAGGCTGAAGGCACAAAAAAAACGGCACCAGAAAACGGTGCCGTTTTTTATGTCCAGGTCTCAGGCTGGCTCGGCCTGGGGCGTGGCTGCGCAGTGGCTCATGCTGTGCAGCACATGGCGCACAGATGCGAGCTGGCGGCGCGACACCTGCAGCGTCTCTGGCACGCTGTGCAGGCGCAGCACCCAGCATTCCATGTCGTCATCGGTGTAGTGCTTGTCCAGCGCGCGCATCTGTGATGGCGCCACCAGTGCATTGCGGTGAATGCGCACGAACTGGCTGGGGAAGCGGTTTTCCAGCTCGCTCAGTGAGTTGTCGTAGATGTAGGTGCGAGAGGCAGTACGCACCGTGACGTATTTCTGTTCGGCCTTGAAATAAATGATCTGGTGCAGCGGCACGCGCTCGGCACGGCCACGGTCGCGTATGACCAGCGCTGGCAGGTGATCCGTAGCATCACCCAGCCCTTCCAGTGCGCGAATGCGGCGTATCTTGGCCAGCGTCTGCTGCAGGCGCTCCAGTCGCACGGGCTTGGTGAGGTAGTCCGTTGCCTCCAGCTCAAAGGCGTTGGCTGCATACATGGCATGGGCAGTGACGAAGACGACGGCAGGTGGCTTGCTCATGCTGCGCACGGTCTGTGCCAGCACCAGGCCGTTGGGGCCAGGCATCTGCACGTCGAGAAAGAGAATGTTTACTGGAATGGGGCTGCGCTGCAGGAATTCCAGCGCCTGAGCGGTGCTCGCAGCCTCTTCAATGACAAAGGGTGATGCGGGATCTTCACATTCGCTCAAAAGGACGCGCAGGCGGTTTCGAGCCAACAATTCATCATCGACAATCAGCACATGCATGGCTTATCTCCGAGTGGTCTGTTAACTGGATGGAAGCAAAATCTTGACCTCGAAGACACGGTCTTTGGGGCCTGCGCTGAAAGTGGCCTGGACATCATGTAACAAGCGCAAACGCCGCTCGACGTTCGCAAGCGCCATGCCCTGGCCAAGGCGGCTGGCGGCTCTGTCTCCTCGGTGCTCCTCCTGGGGCAGTGTATTGGTGACCGTGAGCAAAATGAATTTTTTTCGCGTTAACTGCGCTGAAATTGTTACTTTTGTGCCAATTTCTGAGGGTTCTAACCCGTGTTTGACCGCATTTTCCACCAAGGGCTGCAGCAGAAGTGGGGGCAGACGGGCGTGCAGAGCAGCCGGGTCGAGCAGCCATTCCACCTGCAGCCGGTCGCCAAACCGTACCTGCTCAATATCCAGATAGCGCTGGGCCAGCTCGATCTCTTCCTGCAGGGAAATGGTGCTGCGTGGATTGCGCAAGGTGGCACGAAACAGGTCGCTCAGATCGGTGAGCAGCTGCTCGGCCTTGGAGGGCTGCTCGCGCACCAGTGCCACCGCGCTGTTGAGGGCGTTGAACAGAAAGTGTGGGCGGATGTGTGCCTGCAGCGCCGTGAGTTGCGCGGTGGTGGCAGCAGGAGTCCTGCCTTCGGCGCGCAGCACCAGGTAGCCGACCAGCACGGCGGCAAACAGGCCGCCGACGATGGCATTGGCCAGCCAGTGCAAGGCTGTGATCTCGCCGGAGATGGCCAGCATGGCACTGGCATACAGCCCGGCCCCCACCCCGAGCCCCACGCCGCTGGCGTATTGCAGGTGGGCATCCATGCGGTGCAGCACGCGCTTGAGGCTGCAGGCCAGCAGCAGCCAGACGAGTGTGCCGGGCAGGCCGCCACTGGTGAGCCAGGCCATGTGCAGCAGCCAGTCCTGTGCGTCTGCACTGGTGTACAGGGCGGCAATGGCCAGCGTCAATTCCACCCCGAGCACGGCGCGCAAGACCACGCCCAGATGGCAGGCATCGAAGATCAGCACCGGGGGCGCTGAAGCAGTCTGAGGGGTCGTCTGCTCGGAAGATGCGGGGGAAGTGGATTGGCTCGATAGAATTTGCGGATTGTGCATAGGGCATCCGGCTATTCCGGGTGTCTGTCATTTCTGGAAATTTTGCCCTCCCATGTCTGATAACACCACCCAGCCTTCCCACAACCAACTCGATGCCAAGGCGCAGGCATGGTCTGCGTTGTTTTCCGAGCCCATGAGCGACTTGGTCAAGCGCTACACCTCCAGCGTCTTTTTTGACAAGCGCATGTGGAAGGCCGACATCACAGGCTCTCTGGCCCACGCTGAAATGCTGGCTGCCCAGGGCGTCATCAGCCAGGACGACTACGCAGCCATCCAGAAGGGCATGGCGCAGATCAAGCAGGAAATTGAATCCGGCGCCTTTGACTGGAAGCTGGATCTGGAAGACGTGCACCTGAACATCGAGGCACGCCTGACCCAGCTGGTGGGCGATGCTGGCAAACGTCTGCACACCGGCCGCAGCCGCAACGACCAGGTGGCTACCGACGTGCGCCTGTGGCTGCGTGATGAGATCGACCTGATCGAAGGCCTGCTCAAGGAGCTGCAGCTGTCGCTGGTGGAAGTGGCCGAAAAGAACGTGGACGTGATCCTGCCTGGCTTCACCCACCTGCAAGTGGCGCAGCCCGTGAGCTTTGCCCACCACCTGCTGGCCTATGTGGAAATGTTCAAGCGCGATGCCGAGCGCATGCTGGACGTGCGCAAGCGCGTGAATGTGCTGCCGCTGGGCTCTGCGGCGCTGGCAGGCACCACCTACCCGCTGGACCGTGAGCGTGTAGCCAGGACGCTGGGCATGGAAGGCGTGTGCCAGAACTCGCTGGACGGTGTGTCCGACCGCGACTTTGCGATCGAATTCACCTCGGCTGCCTCGCTGTGCATGGTGCACATCTCGCGCCTGTCGGAAGAGCTGATCGTGTGGATGAGCCAGAACTTTGGCTTCATCAAGATTGCCGACCGCTTCACCACCGGCTCGTCCATCATGCCCCAGAAGAAGAACCCCGACGTGCCTGAACTGGCGCGCGGCAAGACCGGCCGTGTGGTGGGTCACCTGATGGGCCTGATCACCCTGATGAAGGGCCAGCCGCTGGCCTACAACAAGGACAACCAGGAAGACAAAGAGCCGCTGTTCGACACCGTCGATACGCTCAAGGACACCCTGCGCATCTTTGCGGAAATGATTGGCGGCCAGTTCAACCCTGTCACCGGCCAGAAGGAAGGCGGCATCACCGTCAACGCCGCCAATATGCGCGCTGCTGCGCTCAAGGGCTATGCCACGGCCACCGACCTGGCTGACTACCTGGTCAAGAAGGGCTTGCCTTTCCGCGATGCCCACGAAACCGTGGCGCACGCCGTGAAGCTGGCAACCCAAAAGGGCGTGGACCTGAGCGAGCTGCCACTGGAAGAGCTGCAATCGTTCAACCCCAATGTAGAGGCCGATGTGTTTGAGGTGCTGAGCCTGGAAGGCTCGCTGAACGCGCGCAATACGCTGGGTGGTACTGCGCCTGCGCAGGTGCGTATCCAGCTGGCCAAGCACCGCACACGCCTGGCCTAAAGTGCTTCTGGCAGCTTGTGCTGCACGCCATCAAGGGACGCCTCGGCGTCCCTTTTTCTTTGTCTTTCTGCGGTGTTCACGATGTGATGCATCGCCATATGCTTGGTGTTTATTCATTTTTCGATGCATTTCGTCCGGTAGGCTGGCAGATGGCCGTGTATGGCTTTTTCTTTATTTCACTACCGGAGTAATTTGTGACCCATCCCTCCCGCCGTCGCTTCCTCGCCCAAACTGCCTCCCAAGCAGCAGTGCTGGCTACCGCCAGCGTGGCAGGCTGGCGCTGGTCGTGGGCGTCGGAGCGCCCGATTCGCATTCTGGTGGGCTTTCCTCCCGGTGGTGGCACGGACGTGATTGCGCGCCTGCTGCAGGAGCCGCTGAGCCAGCGCCTGGGCCGCACGGTCATCATCGAAAACAAACCCGGCGCTGGTGGCCAGATTGCTGCCCAGTTGCTTAAAAGTTCTCCGGCCGATGGCACAACGCTGTTTTTGACGCACGACCACAGCATTTCCATCCTGCCGCAGGTGGTGCGCCATGCAGGTTTTGACCCCGAGCAGGACTTCACGCCCATGGGCGGTTTTGCCTCGTTCGTGAACACCTTTGCCGTCTCCGGCATGCACCCCGCCAAGACCTTTGAGGAGTATCTGCAATGGGTGCGCAAAGACGCGGAGGGCCGCAGCGCCGTGGGCATTCCTGCACCTGCATCGACGCCCGAGTTTCTGGTCAAGCAGCTGGCGCAGCGTTACCAGCTGGATCTGATCTCTGCGCCTTACAAGGGCAGTGGCCCCATGATTGGTGACATGCTGGGCCGCCAGATCGAGGCGGGCATTGGCTCGGTGCAGGACTTTGTGAACTACCACAAGGAAGGCAAGGTGCGCGTACTGGCCGTGCTGGGCGGCAAGCGCCAGCCCCTGCTGCCCGAAGTGCCTACCTTTGCCGAACTGGGTATGAAGGGGCTGGAAGACATGCCGTACTACGGTATTTACGCGCCCAAGGGTGTGCCTGCAGCGTTTCAGCAGCGCTTTGCGCACGCGCTGGCAGACAGCGTGCAGGAACCCCATATCCGTGAGCAGCTCGAAGCCATCGGGCTGGTCGTCGACCCCATGACGCCTGCACAGCTGCACCAGCGTGAGCGTGATTACACGGCAGTGTGGAAGCGCATCATTGTCGAAAGTGGTTTCCAGCCTCAGTAAGCATCGATTAAAAAACAATAGCTGTTAGCGCTTGAAAAATAAGGACTTCAGATAGAAAACTATCTGAAGTCCTTTATATATATGCGCTAGCAGCTATGAATTATTTAGCAGGACCAGGTCTGCATGCGGTAGGCGCTGTCCCAGAACATCCACTCCAGCCGCGCAGCATCGGTGTAGGCGGCATGCATTTCCGCCAGGGTGCGCGTATCGGCCTGTGCGGCGACAGCGTCAATGGTGTTGCGCACGGCGCGCACATGGGCATGGAAGTCTTCGCCGCCATAGGTATCAATCCAGCTCTGGTACGGGTTGGCAGCGGCCGTGCGCTTTTGCAGGTCAACGCCGACTTCGGCATAAATCCAGAAGCAGGGCAGCAGGGCAGCCAGTGCGACGGGGTAGGAGCGGCTCCAGGCGACGGACTGCAGAAAGTGGCAGTAGTGGTGGCAGGTGGGTGACAGCGGCGTGCTGGCAAATTCCTCGGGCGTGATGGCGTATTCACGCATGAAGCTGTGATGCAGTTCGCGTTCGGCCACCACGGCTTCCTGGGCAGCAGCGGCAAACTGCACCACGCCGTCGGCATCATCGGCCTTGGCGGCAGCGGCAGCCAGCGCACGGCCAAAGGCCACCAGGTAGTGCGCATCCTGAATCATGTAGTGGCGAAAGACATCGCGCGGCAGCGTGCCAGCGGCCAGTTCGCGGTTAAAGGGCAGATCCAGTGTGGCCTGGAACAGGAGCAGATTGCGTTCCCAGGCTTGGTCACAAAAACTGCCAGTATGGTGCTGCATGCAAAAACCTCCGATTGCGTCAAAACATCAAGCCATGCGCCAGCGCGACAGACGCTGGCGTGCGCAGTGTAGGTGCTGCGCACGCAAATGATGCAGAAACCGGCACGGCGGCCTGCGGTATCTGGCGGTGGGTGTCGCCTGCCTGATGACAGGCCTGCTGGCAGGCAGTGTTAGGCTTGTGGCATTCGCATCAGACGTGAGGTTGCAGCGTGGCGCAGTTTTCTTTATCTCGATCGTGGTGGCTGGGTCTCGGGGGGATGGTGGGAGCCTGCGCTGTGCATGCAGCCAGCATCTCGCAAGTGACACCCCAGGGGGCGAGTCCGGATGTGCAGCAGGTGGTGGTACAGACCAGTGCAGATGCCGTGCGCCTGGGCAACCCGCAAGCCACCGCGCCCGTGCAGATCCAGTGCATGCCAGAAGCTGCTGCCCAAGGCAGTGGCCGCTGGAATGATGCGCGGGAGTGGGTCTGGCAGTTTGCGCAGCCGCTGCCTGCGGGTTCGCGCTGTACCGTAGCGCGTAATTCAGGCTTTAAATTGCCCTCTGGCGCAGCATTGACGGGCGCTGGCAGCTATCAGTTTTTTGTGCCTGGGCCTGCGGTGCTCAACACCTGGCCTGGCACATATGCCGCCATTGATGAGGTGCAGACCTTTGTGCTGCAGCTCAATGGTCAGCCGACGACAGAAAGCCTGCAGCAGCATGTCTACTGCCGCGCGCAGGATGTGGGTGAGCGCATCCCCGTGCGGGTGCAGGATGCCGCACAGACCCAGCAGCTGCTTCAGGCGCTGCAGATCGAGGAGCGCGGCCACTACATCGCACTGAGCTGCAACCGCCGCCTGACGGCAGGCACAGACATGCAGCTGGTCTACGGCGAAGGTGTGGCCATGGCCAATGGCGTGCGCAATGGCAGCACGCAGACCTTTGACTTCCAGGTGCGCGAAGCCTTTACCGCCCAGCTGCAATGCCAGCGCGAGCGTGCGAATGCGGGCTGTCTGCCCATCCGCGACGTGCTGTTGTCTTTCACCGCACCTGTGCCCAAGGCGCAGGCAGCGCAGGTGTATCTGCAGCACGATGGCAAAAAGATTGCACCAGACCTGACGCAGGAGACGGCAGACGCCGTCAGCGAACTGCGCTTCAAGCAGCCTTTTGTGCCTTTGGCCACCTACCAGCTGGTGCTTCCTGCAGACCTGGAAGACGACGCGCAGCGGCGCCTGGCCAATGCGGCTTCTTTCCCCTTGCAGGTAAAGATGGGTGACACACCGCCACTGTTCAAATTTGCTGCAGCCCCCTTTGGCGTGCTGGAACGCTTTGCTGAAGGGGAGGATGGTGTGGCCGTCCTGCCTGTGACGGTGCGCAAGGTGGAGGCCATGGACGGTCAGCATCAGGCGCAGGATGGCAAGGCAAAGCTGCGCACATTGCGGCTGGAGAGTGACGCCGACATCATCCACTGGTGGGATCTGGTGCAGCGCTATGACCGTGGCTGGATCGGCCGCAAGCAGGCGCAGCGAGAACTGTCCGCGGCACTGCCACCCCGGCTGGAGCAGGACAGCAGTTCCGTGGAAACGCGCATGCTGTCGCTGCTCAAAGGCAAGCCTCAGGTTCAGGATCAGCAGCTGCCCAGGGCGGATGCTGGTGATCCACGTCCTTTTGAGGTGGTAGGCATTCCGCTGGCTGCGCCGGGCTTTTATGTGGTGGAGGCTGAGTCTCCCCGGCTGGGGGCAGCGCTGCTGGACGAGCGACTGGGCTCGCCACGCAGCATGTTTGTACGTACCTCTGCGCTGGTGACCAATCTGGCGGTGCATCTGAAGCTCGGGCGCGAAGGTTCGGCCGTGTGGGTGACGTCGCTGGACAAAGGCCAGCCTGTGGCAGGTGCCAAAGTACAGGTGTCGGACTGCAGAGGGCGTGTGCACGCTTCTGGCATCACGGGTGCTGATGGTGTGCTGCTGTTGCCCAATCTGGACAAGGAAGCGCCGCGCTGTGATGGCCATGAAGGCAGCGGCCAGTGGTTTGTGAGCGCGCGCCACACCGATGACGGCGTGCAGGATGTGGCTTTTGTGTGGAGCGACTGGCAGCGTGGCATTGAGCCCTGGCGCTTCAATCTGCCCACATCCTGGGGCAGTGGGCCGGAGCTGGTGGCACACACCGTGCTGGACCGCAATCTGGTGCGTGCGGGCGAGACCGTGTCCATGAAGCATTTTGTGCGTGCCCAGACTTTGCAGGGGCTGGCGCTCCCTGAAGACTGGCCGGTGGAAGTGCTGATCACCCACGTGGGCAGCAACCAGCAGTACAAGCAGCGCCTGCAGTGGAGCGATACCCACAACGGTGGCCGCAATGCCACCAGCAGTTTTGACGTACCGCCTGCGGCGAAGCTGGGACAGTACACGGTGGAGCTGCGCTGGCCTGAGTCGGCCGATGGCGGCCAGCGTGTGCAGCAGTCCGGCAGCTTCCGCGTAGAGGCTTTCCGCCTGCCCGTGTTCCAGGGCAGCGTGCAGCCGCTCAGCAAGGGTGCATTGATTGCACCGCAGAAGCTCGCTGTGGATGTGCACCTGAGCTTTATCAACGGCGGTGCAGCCAGCGGTACGCCGGTGCAGCTCAGTGCCTTGCTGCGCACGCAGGACGTGTCTTTTGCACGCTGGAGTGGCTACAGCTTCAGCGCACCGCGTGCACCCGAGCAGGCAGACCGTGAGGCAGAAGCTGCCAGCGACAGCTCCCGCCTGATTGCCGACAAGCTGCCACTGACGCTGGACAAGCAGGGGCAGGGCCAGGTGGTGCTGCAGCACTTTCCCGCCATCAAAGCCGCACAGCAATTGCTGCTGGAGGCGAGTTTTTCGGATCCTAACGGTGAAATTCAGACCCTGCGCAGCACGCACACCGTCTGGCCTGCGGCGGTGGTGGCAGGCTTGCGCACGGAGGGCTGGATGTCTGTGGGACGCAAGATGCGCATGCAGGCGCTGGCCGTGGACGTGGCTGGCAATCCGCAGGCCCATGTGCCACTGAAGGTGGAGGCGATTCACCACACCACCACCAGCACACGCAAGCGCCTGGTAGGCGGTTTTTACAGCTATGACAACCAGCGCAGCAGCAAATCGCTGGGCCAGGTGTGCAGCGGCAAGAGCGATGCGCGCGGCCTGTTGCTGTGCGAAGTGCAGGTGCTGGAGGCTGGAGAGGTCGAACTGATTGTCTCTGCCGAAGACAGCAAGGGCCGCACATCGCAGGCATCCGATACGGTCTGGGTGACCGGTCAGGGCGAGTTGTGGTTTGGTGGTCAGGACCATGACCGCATGGATGTGCTGGCAGAAAAGCCCAGCTATGCACCGGGCGACATCGCCAGGCTGCAGGTGCGCATGCCTTTCCGTGAAGCTACGGCGCTGGTGAGCGTGGAGCGCGAAGGCGTGCTGCACACGGAAGTGGTGCAGCTGGAGGGCAAGGACCCCACCATCGAGCTGAAAGTGCAGCCTGGCTGGGGGCCAAACGTCTATGTGAGTGTGCTGGCGCTGCGTGGGCGGCTCTATGAAGTGCCGTGGTACAGCTTCTTCACCTGGGGCTACAAGGCACCGCGCCAGTGGTGGAATGCCTTCTGGCATGGCGGCAAGGAATATGTGGCGCCTACGGCCATGGTGGATCTGAGCAAGCCTTCGTTCCGCTTTGGCGTGGCAGAGCTGCAGGTGCAAGACAAGTCGCAGCAGCTGGTGGTCAGCGTAGAAGCAGACAAGCCGCGCTACCAGATCCGGGACAAGGCCAAGGTCACCATCCGTGCCACGCTGCCGGGTGGCCAGCCTGCTGCGCACGCCGAAGTGGTGGTGGCGGCGGTGGACAAGGCTTTGCTGGAACTGTCGCCCAATCTGAGCTGGCAGCTGCGTGATGCCATGTGGCAGCGCCGCGACTGGGGCGTGGAAACGGCCACTGCGCAGATGGAAGTGGTGGGCCGTCGCCACTACGGGCGCAAGGCGGCAGCGCCGGGCGGTGGTGGTGGGGTTGGTGCTCCTACGCGTGAGCTGCTGGACACCTTGCTGCTGTGGCAGCCGCGTGTGCAGCTTGATGCCCAGGGGCGAGCAGAGATCGAAGTGCCACTGAATGACGCACTGAGCAGTTTCACCATCGTGGCGGTGGCCGACGATGGCGTACAGCGCTTTGGCACCGGCAGTGTAGACATTGCAACCACCCAAGATCTGCAGCTCATCAGCGGTCTGCCGCCTGTGGTGCGCGAGGGCGATCAGTTCCAGGCCATGTTGACGCTGCGCAACAGCACGGACGCCCTCATGCGTGTGCAGCTGCAGCCCAAGGCCACAGGTGTGAGCCTGACGGAACAGACGGTGGAGATTCCCCCGCATGCAGCGCGTGCGCTGAACTGGGAAGTGACCGTGCCTACGCTGCTGGAGCAGGCTGCGCAGGTTGAATGGTCGTGGCAGCTGGATGCCAGAGATACCGTCTCTGGTGCACAGGACAGCCTGGCCCTGAGCCTGCGTCTGTTGCCTGCCGTGCCGCTGGGCGTGCAACAGGCGGCGTTGGTGCAGATTGACGGGCACTGGATGCAGCAGCTCGAGTGGCCCAGAGAGGCACTGCCCAGGCAGGGTGGCGTGCGCCTGACCTTCAGCGACAAGCTGGCCGACCCTGTGCAGGGCGTGCCCGGTTTGCGTGACTGGTGGGCAGCTTACCCCTATGTGTGTCTGGAGCAGACCGTGGGCAAGGCCATTGGTCTGGGGGATATGGCGCTGTGGGAGCGCACCATGGCTGCGCTGCCCACCTATCTGGACGATGACGGGCTGGCCATGTACTTCCCGCCGCAGCGTGCGCATCAGGCGCGGGGTAGCGACAGTCTCACCGCCTACTTGCTGGCAGTGGATCGCAGTCTGCAGTCCATAGACCCGCGGTTCCAGTTGCCGCAGGCCGAGCGAGACCGTATGGAGGCTGGGCTGGTGGCTTTTGTGCAAGGCCGTATTGAGCGCGATTTCTGGAGCCCGCGTCAGGATCTGGATGTACGCAAGCTCGCCGCCATTGCCGCACTGGCTGACAGCGGCAAGGCCCGCCCTGCCATGCTGGAGAGCATCCGTATTGCCCCTCAGGACTGGCCGACCCATGCGGTGATTGACTGGCTGCGCATCCTGCAGCGCATGCCGCAATTGCCCGGACAGGCAGAGCATCTGGCGCAAGCGCAGCAGGTGCTCAAGACGCGCCTTTTCTATACCGGCTCACAAGTAGGTTTTCGCACTGATGCCAGCGACCACTGGTGGTGGCTGATGCAGGGCACGGATGTGAATGTGGCCAGGCTGCTGCTGACCACCATGGAGGAGCCGGAGTGGGCGGCCGAGCGGGCACGTCTGGTCACAGGCCTGCTGGCACGCCAAAAACAGGGCAGCTGGCAGACCACGGTGGCCAACACCTGGGCAGGGTTGGCATTGCGGCAGTTCTCGCAGCGCTATGAGCGTGATGCCGTGACTGGTAACACCACGGCATTGCTGGAAACTGCAACACAGACCGTGCACTGGGCAGAGGTGTCCACGCAGGAGGGATCTGCCAGTAGCAGTGCACTGCCGCAGCCCATAGAGCCGCAGCGCAGTCTGTTCTTTCCGTGGGGTGAAGGACGCACCGCGTCATTGAGCGTGCAGCACCGTGGGGCAGGTCAGCCTTGGATGGCTTTCCAGTCTGTAGCGGCTGTTCCTCGCACACAGCCTGTGCAGGCGGGCTATGCCATCCGAAAGACTTTGACGGCGGGGCCGGGGGCGCAAGCAGGGCGCTGGCAGCGCGGCGATATCGTGCATGTACGCCTGGAGCTGCAGGCCAGCGCTGACATGACCTGGGTGGTGCTCAATGACCCCATCCCGGCAGGAGCCAGCATTCTGGGCGGCGGCCTGGGGCGGGATTCCGCCATCGCATTGCAGGCGCAGGAACGCAGCGATGGGCAAGGGGTGAGTCCCACATTTGTGGAGCGTGCGCAGGATGGCTATCGCGTGTACTGGGACTATCTGCCACAAGGCACGACAGTGGCGCAATACACCATGCGTCTGAATAATGCGGGCGATTTTGTGCTGCCGCCTACGCGTGCAGAAGCGCTGTATGCCCCGGAGATGTTTGGCGAGTTGCCCAATGCACGCTGGAAAGTTGAGGACGCACAGTAAGCTTGTGTGTAAATGTTTGCACTTCAGCAATATTTGGTGCTTGCTGAAGATGCAGGCAAACTTTTGATTATGTGAGGGTTGGTGGCTCTATATTTATGGCCTGTAGGTAAATTGTGAAAAATTATGCAGATAAAGGCTTAACACTTGGGATTGCGCAAAAGAGCCGCTATCTTTGGCGCTCTTGTCAGAAATTGCTGACGTTATGTAGGAATCTTTTCTAGAAAGCTCTTTTCATGCAACTGGTCACATGGAATACGCAATGGTGCTGTGGAGTGGACGGAGTCGTCAGCCCAGAGCGTATTGTGCAAACCGCACAGGCAATGGGTGCGTTTGATGTGCTGTGCTTGCAGGAGATAGCTGTCAACTACCCCAAGCTGCAAGGCGGTCCTGAGCACCAGCTGCAGCAGTTGCAGGACTTGCTGCCCGGCTGGTCGTTCTGCTTTGGTCCCTCCGTACATGAGTGGACTGCCGCAGGCGAGCAGCAGTTCGGCAATCTGATTGCGACGCAGTTGCCCGTACTGCAGGTGCAGCACTATCCTCTGCCGTATCCCGCGGACGAAAACATTCGCAGCATGCCGCGCATGTGCACGGTGGTGACCGTACAAGACCCCAAACTTGGCCCGGTGCGGGTGATGACCACGCATCTGGAATACCACTCGCAGTGCCAGCGTCTGGCTCAGGCTCGCTACCTGCGACGCATGCATTTTGAAGCGCTGTCACACACTGATTCCCAGCCGCAGTTTGCGCAGGATGGCTCGCCCTATCAGGCCAAGGCGCATACCAGTCATGCCGTACTGTGCGGTGACTTTAACTTTGGGGTGGGTCAAGCTGAATACGAAGCGCTCATGGCCAAGGCGCAGCCCATGGAGTGTCTGGAAGCAGGCTGGCCGGAGCGCGTGGTGGGCGCACGCTGGCACGATGCATGGACGGTGCTGCATGCGCAGCAGCCTCATGCACCGACTTTTGGTGTGTATGACAACACGTATGCACCTGAGCCCATGGCCTGTGATTTTGTCTGGCTCAGCGACAGCCTGCGCAGCCAGATTCGCAGCATGCAGGTCGATACGCAGACACAGGCTTCGGACCATCAGCCTATTCGCGTGGTGATCGGCGGCTGAATGGGGGGGATGGCAATGCGCCGCCTTGCTCTGGTCATTGGCCTGTGCTGGCCTTTGCTGGTGAGTGCGCTGCCATCGTTCCAAGAGGTTCGCAGCAGCCATCAGTCCTCCGAAACACTGTTTCTTTCGCGAGAAGGCGAGGTGCTGCAGCGACAGCGCACGGACTTCAGTGTGCGCCGTGGACAGTGGATCGCACTCCAGGATGTATCTCCAGCCTTGCTGCTGGCACTGCTGGTGAGTGAAGACCAGCGTTTTTATGCCCACAGCGGGGTGGACTGGAAGTCGGTATCCGCTGCTGCGTGGGCCAATGTCTGGCACCAGAAAACGCGGGGGGCGAGCACCATCACCATGCAGCTGGTCGGGCTGCTGCAAGAGGACTTGCGTGCGCGCAATCAAGGGCGCAGCGTAGGACAAAAAATCAGCCAGGCCTGGGGAGCCACGCAGCTGGAGCGCCAGTGGCGCAAGGATGAAATTCTGGAGGCCTATCTCAATCTGCTGCCGTTTCGTGGTGAGCTGGTGGGAATTGATGCGCTGAGTCGTACCCTGTTTGGCAAGGCCGTGCATGGGCTGGATGCCATGGAAGCGTCCATCGCCGCAGCACTGGTGCGAGGCCCCAATGCCAGTGCACAGGTGGTGGCACAGCGTGCCTGCCAGGTGTGGCAGGAGCTGGTGACGCAAAAGCTGATCGTGTCTCAGGCAGACTGTGCCGCCTTGCAGTGGCGCACACCACAGCTGCTGCAGGCCAGGCGCTGGCCTGCCAGCGAAGGCATGGCTGCGCACTGGGCGCAACGCGTTTGGGCGGCGCGTGATTCAGCAGCGCCGCCGCCCGCATCGGGCATGCGCACCACAGTCAGTGCCGCGGTACAGCGCCTGGCGCTGGAGAGTGTGCAGCGCCATCTGCGTGAGCTGCAGGGCCGCAATGTGGAAGATGCAGCGGCGGTGGTGCTGGACAACCGCAGTGGCGAAGTGCTGGCATGGGTGGGCTCTTCGGGCGGCCTGAGTCAGGCAATGGAAGTTGATGGTGTACTGGCCTGGCGTCAGCCTGGCTCAACGCTCAAGCCCTTTCTGTACGCACAGGCGCTCGATGAGCAGCGGCTGACCGCCGCCTCTTTGTTGGAAGACTCGGCAGCCCAGATTGCAACAGGCGCGGGGCTGTATATCCCGCAGAACTATGACCGGCGCTTCAAGGGCTGGGTGTCGGTGCGCATGGCGCTGGCATCGTCGTTGAATGTGCCTGCCGTGCGCACGCTGGTGATGGTGACGCCCGATGCTTTCTTTGAGCAACTGCAAGCGCTGGGGCTGCCGCTGCGCGAGAGCGCGGGTTTTTATGGCTACAGCTTGGCGCTGGGCAGTGCCGAGGTGCCGCTGTTGCACCTGACCAATGCCTACCGGGCGCTGGCCAATGGCGGGCAGTTTTCTGCGGTAGCGCCAGCGTTGCAAGGGCTGGGTACGCAGGCACCAGCGGTGAAAGCTGTGTCGCCACAAGCAGCATTTATCGTCGCCGATATCTTGTCGGACCCGCACGCACGCGCGCCGACGTTTGGTCTGGACAGTGTGCTGGCAACGCGCTTTTGGACTGCCGTGAAGACGGGCACCAGCAAAGACATGCGCGACAACTGGGCGGTAGGTTGGTCGCAGCGCTACACGGTGGGCGTGTGGGTGGGCAATGCCTCGGGCGCAGCCATGCATGGCGTGAGTGGCAGCAGCGGCGCAGCGCCCATTTGGGCCGACATCATGGCCGGGCTGCATGCCAAGCAGGGCAGCCACGCGCCTCAAGCGCCGCAAAGCGTGCGCCGCGAAGCGGTGCGTTTTGTCAGTGACAGCCATGCCCAAGCACTGGAGCCAGCGCGCCAAGAGTGGTTCATTGACGGTACACAGCAGTCGGTATTTGCTATTAATAAAAAAGCTGCTAGCGCTGCATCAGCAAGGAATTCAAATGGTTTTGTAGCTGAAAACCAGCATGTGTCAGCCATAGTAGCTATTAAAAAAGATAGTAGCCTCTTGCGCGCGCAGATCACGCAACCTGTGAGCGGCACGATTTTGGCGCTGGACCCAGACATTCCACCGCAGCACCAGCGCGTGCCATTGCAGCTGCGTTGGTTGGGCGCTGCCCAAGCACCGCAGACGGGGAGCCAACGTGTGCGTTGGGTGCTGGTGACGCGCCAGCCGCAGCCTGCGCGCCAAGAGATTGGGCGCGGCAACTCCGTCGATTGGTTGCCGTGGCCGGGGCGGCATCGTTTAGAGTTGCAAGATGCTGCAGGCCGCGTGCTTGACAGCGTAGAGCTGGAAGTGCGCGGTGCTGCAGCCCGTGCAGCACCGTAAAGGCTGCAGCTTGTTAGCCCTCGCGCACCAACAGGTCGCCAGTAATTTCAGCCACGTTTTTCACACTGGTCAGCGTCATGGCCACGCGCATTTCTTTTTCCAGCAGGTTTAACAGGTTGGTCACGCCAGCGCCGCCTTCTGCTGCCAAGGCGTAGATGTAGGCGCGGCCAATCATGGTGCAGTCTGCCCCCAAGGCCAGCATGCGCACGATGTCCAAACCATTGCGAATGCCGGAGTCTGCCAAGATTTTGATCTGGCCTTTGACCGCATCGGCAATCGCTGGCAGCGCGCGGGCCGAGGATAGAACGCCATCGAGCTGGCGGCCGCCGTGGTTGGAGACGATGATGCCGTCCGCGCCAAAGCGCACCGCGTCTTTGGCGTCTTCAGGGTCGAGAATGCCTTTGATGACCATGGGCCCTTTCCAGAAGTCGCGAATCCACTCCAAGTCTTTCCAAGAAATGGAAGGGTCAAAGTTCGCGCCCAGATAGCCCATGTAGTCTTCGAGGCTCACGTTTTTACTCAGATAGGTCGAGATATTGCCCAGCGTGTGGGGGCGGCCCAGCAGGCCCACATCCAAAGCCCACTGCGGGTGCGTGACCGATTGCAGGTAGCGGCGCATGGCAGCGTTGGGGCCGCTCATGCCCGAATGCGCATCGCGGTAGCGCGCGCCGGGCACCGGCATATCGACGGTGAACACCAAGGTCGAGACGCCCGCTGCCTGCGCACGCTCCAAGGCGTTTTTCATAAAGCCGCGGTCTTTGAGCACGTACAGCTGAAACCACATGGGGCGGCCTAGCTTGGGCGCCACTTCTTCAATCGGGCAGACCGAGACGCTGGACATGGTGAACGGAATGCCCTTGGCATCCGCTGCCGTGGCGGCTTGCACTTCACCGCGGCGGGCGTACATGCCCGTCAAACCCACGGGCGAGAGCGCCACGGGCAGGGCCAGCTTTTCGCCAAACAGCTCAATGCTGGTGTCTAGCTGGCTCATGTCTTTGAGCACGCGCTGGCGCAAGGCCACGTCCGCCAAGTCATCCACATTGCGTGCCAGCGTTTTTTCAGCGTAAGCACCGCCGTCGATGTAGTGGAAAAGAAAAGGCGGCAGGCGCTTTTGGGCGGCCGCGCGGTAATCGGTGGTGGAGGAGATGATCATGAAAAACTCTCTGCGGTAGAGGAAAAGCGCTGCAGCCGCTGGCGGCGGGCGGCATCGGCGTCGGCCTGGGTCAGGCGTTGGTGGACGTAGGACAGGTGATCGCTGATGGCGGCTCTGGCCTGCTCCGGTTCGCCGTCGATGATGGCCTGCATGAGCGCGTGATGCTGCTGCGTCAGCCGGTCCAGGGTGCCGGGTTCGCTGTGCACGAACATCAGCCGCCGGTTTTGCGCCACGGTGCCCAGCACCAGCTCGAACAGGCTGCCCATCATCTGCACCAGCACGGCATTGTGTGACGCTTCGGCAATCGCCAGATGGAACTGCGCATCGGCCCGGGCGGCGTTGACCGCGTCCTGGGCCTGCTGGTGGCGCAGCATGTCGTCAAAGCAGCGCCGGATGCGGTCCCGGTCCTGATCGGTGGCGCGCTGGGCGGCGTACCAGGCGGTACTCAGCTCCAGCGCCTGGCGCGCCTCCAGCACGTCGTAGCGGTACTGGGGGTCGTCGCGCAGCAAAGAGGCCAGCGGCGCGACGGCCTGCTCGTGCCACAACGGCGCGTGGGCGCAGACAAAGGTGCCTGCGCCCACACGGCTTTCCAGCACGCCCCGGCTGGAAAGCCGCTGGATGGCCTCGCGCAGCGCGGTGCGCGAAACGCCCATCTGCTCGGCCAGTGCGCGTTCGGTCGGCAATCGCGCGCCCGGCTGGAGCTGGCGCTCTTGAACCAGCTCCAGCAGTTGGCAGGCGACGCGATCGGACAGGCGTAGGGTGGACATGGAATTTCCCGGGATGTTGGTTACAAACCCGGAATCATCCACGGGAACACATAGGCCTGCAATGTGCAAATGATGCCGATGATGACCAGGAAAGCCAGGCTGTGCTTGACGGTGAAGCGGAACAGGTCCGACTCCTTGCCCGCCAGGCCCACTGCCGCGCAGGCGATGGCGATCGACTGGGGCGAGATCATCTTGCCCGTAACGCCGCCGGTGGTATTGGCGGCCACGGCCAGCACTTCGGGCAGGCCCAGCTGCGCTGCCGTCGTGGCTTGCAGTGCGGCGAACAAGGCATTGGCCGAGGTGTCAGACCCTGTCAGGAACACGCCGATCCAGCCCAGGAAGGGCGAGAAGAACACAAACGCCTTGCCGGTGTGCGCCAGCGCAATCGCCAGCGTGGTGGACAGGCCCGAGTAGTTGGCGATGAAGGCGAAGGCCAGCACCATGCCGATGGAGTAGATGGGCAGGGCCAGTTCCTTGAACGTCTCGCCCAGGGTTTTGATGGCCTCGGCGGGTTTCATGCGTAGATAGACGATGGTCAGCACCGTAGCAATCAGAATGGCCGTGCCGGTGGCCGAGAGCCAATTGAAGGCATAGACCGCGCCATAAGCTGTGGGGTTGGCCACAGCAGGCGGCATTTTTTCCACCAGGTTGTGCAGCATGGGTACGGGGATGCTGATGATGGTGTCGGCCAAGGGGCCGCCAGCGGCGAACAGCGCCTTGAAGGGCGGAATGCTCCACAGCGTCACCATGGCCGTCAGGATGATGAAGGGCGACCAGGCTTTGAGCACCACGCCGGTTGTCAGCTTGACGGCAGGCGCGGCCAGGTTTGCCTTGGCGGCATCGGCCACGGGGTTGGTGCCAGCTTCAGGCGCAAAACGGAAGATGGTCTTGGGCTGCCAGAACTTCAGGAAAGCGGTCAGCGCCACCAGTGCGACGATGGCCGAGGTGATGTCCGGCAGCTCGGGGCCGACGTAGTTGGCCGTCAGGAACTGCACCACCGCGAAGCTGCCGCCGCCCACCAGCACGGCGGGCCAGGTTTCCTTCACGCCGCGCCAGCCATCCATGATGGCCATCAGCCAGAACAGCACGATGATGGTCATGAAAGGCAGCTGGCGGCCCGCCATCTGGCTGATCTCCATGGTATCGACGCCCGACACCTGGCCCGCCACGATGATCGGAATGCCCATGGCGCCAAATGCCACGGGCGCGGTATTGCCGATCAGGCACAGCCCGGCGGCATACAGCGGCTTGAAGCCCAGGCCCACCAGCAGCGCCGCCGTGATGGCCACGGGTGCGCCGAAACCGGCTGCGCCTTCCAAGAAAGCGCCGAAGCAAAAGCCCACCAGGATCAACTGCAGCCGCTGGTCTTCCGTCACTGACAGGATGGACGAGCGGATGATGTCGAACTGCCCGGTCTTGACCGATACCTTGTACAGGAACACTGCGGCCACGATGATCCAGGCAATCGGCCACAGACCGTAGAAGAAGCCATAGACCGCCGATGCCAGCGCACTTGCCACAGGCATGCGGTAAAACAGCAGCGCCACCGCCAGTGCCAGCGCCACCGTGATGGTGCCTGCGATGTAACCCTTCATGCGCAGCTTGGTCAGCGCGAGGAAAAAGAAAATGATGGGGATCAGCGCAACCAGCGCCGAGACCCACACATTCCCTGCGGGGTCATAGTTCTGTGACCATATTTCTTGCATTACCTTGAATCTCCTGAGCTGGATGGCGTAGATGGGAAAACGGCCCGGCCTTCCAAGCGTCTTCCCGCAATGGGTTTCAACAGACCCGGGCAGGATGTGCGCAAACAGAGCGCCCCAAAGCCGCGGTGGCATTTGGGGCGCAGGGATGCGGCGCATAAAACCCGCACCACAGAAATTGGTAGGATCAATTACACGATTTCCAGGCGGTTTGGATTGTAGAAGTAGGGTTTTGTGCCTGAATATGTGGTTTTCCCTGGGTTATTGGTGTGACCAATTTGCCAAATGCCTAGCCCCAGGCTTTTTTTTGAAACAATGCATGCCATGGTCAACCTCTCCCAAATCACCTGTATCGAAGACCTGCGCGTGATCGCCAGGCGGCGCGTGCCGCGCATGTTTTATGACTATGCAGACTCCGGCTCCTACACCGAAGGCACTTACCGCGCCAATGAGCAGGACTTCCAGAAGATCAAGCTGCGCCAGCGTGTGGCCGTGAACATGGAAGGGCGCAGCACACGCACCACCATGATTGGTCAAGACGTGGCCATGCCCGTGGCCATAGCGCCCACAGGGCTGACCGGCATGCAGCATGCGGATGGAGAGATTCTGGCGGCCAAAGCGGCCAAGGAATTTGGCATTCCTTTCACCCTGTCCACCATGAGCATTTGCTCGCTGGAAGATATTGCCGAGCACACAGACCGCCACCCCTTCTGGTTTCAGTTGTACGTGATGCGCGACAAGGCTTTCATGGAGCGCCTGATTGACCGTGCCAAGGCTGCGAACTGCTCGGCACTGCAGTTGACGCTGGACCTGCAGATCCTGGGGCAGCGCCACAAGGACATCAAGAACGGCCTGTCCACGCCGCCTAAGCCCACACTGAAAAACCTCATCAACCTGGCCACCAAGCCCCGCTGGTGTCTGGGCATGCTGGGCACCAAGCGTCGCAGCTTCGGGAACATCGTGGGTCACGTAGACGGTGTGGAAGACATGAGCTCACTCTCGTCCTGGACGGCGGATCAGTTCGACCCCACCCTTAACTGGAACGATGTGGAGTGGATCAAGCAGCGCTGGGGCGGCAAGCTTATCCTCAAGGGGTTGATGGATGCTGAGGACGCACGCCTGGCCGCGCAGAGCGGAGCGGATGCGATGGTGGTGAGCAACCATGGTGGTCGCCAGCTGGATGGCGCACCGGCTTCGATTGATGCCCTGCCCAGCATGGTGGAAGCGGCCGGCGAGCATCTGGAAGTCTGGATGGATGGCGGCGTTCGCAGCGGGCAGGATGTGCTCAAGGCCCGTGCACTGGGTGCGCAGGGGGTGCTGATCGGGCGCAGTTTCCTCTACGGCCTCGGTGCCTTTGGTCAGGCGGGCGTGAGCAAGGCGCTGCAGATCATCCAGAAGGAGCTTGATACCTCCATGGCTTTCTGTGGCCATACCAACATCAATACGGTAGATAAGAACATCTTGGTGCCGGGTACCTACCCCACCCCGTTTGAAGCACGTTAAGCCCGTGCGGTATGGGGCAGCCAGAGCATGGCATCGACGCCTGCGATCTTGCCCTGCACCACGCGGTTGCGAATCACCAGGCTGCCGCCGCAGGCCTGCGCCAGATCACGGCTGATGGTCAGGCCCAGCCCCACGCCTTGGTGGCTTTCGCTCACAAAGGGTGTGAACAGTTCCTGCTGCATCTGAGGGGACAGGCCGGGGCCACTGTCCCACACGCAAATTGCAACGGCCTTTTCCTGCAGGGTCAGGCGTATGCCCAGCGCACCCTGTGCAGGGGTGTGCGTGATGGCATTGCGCAGCAGGTTCATCACAATCTCCTGCAGCATCCAGGCTTCGCCATACCAGGTGAGGGGCTGTGCATCGAGCGCAAAGTCCAGTCCTTTCTGGGCCAGCAGCGGGGATTGTTCCACCACCACATCCTGCAGCAGGGCGCACAGATCCACGGTGTCGGCTGCCGCGTGCGCGGTTTGCTGGGCGCGGTTCCACATCAGCAGCTGGTGAATCAGGCGGGTGGTGCGCTGTGTGGTTCTGGCAATGTCCTGCAGGGCTTCCTGGGCGGAAATATCGCCCTTAAGGCCTGCTTCCGCATGCAGCTGCAGCACGGCCAGCGGTGTACGCATCTGGTGCGAGGCATCGGCCACAAAGCGCTGCTGCTGCTGGCGCGCCAGCCCGATGCGGGCAATCAGGCCATTGAAAGCCTGCACCATGGGCTGCATTTCCCGTGGGGCTTGCTGCTCGGGCAGCGGGGTGATGTCATCGGCCTTGCGCTGCTCTAGCCGACGCGCCAGCTGGTGCAGGGGGCGCAGCGTCATGGTGCTACCCACCCACAGCGTCAGCAGCACCAGCAGCAGCAATGCGCTTTGCTGCCACAGGTTCTGCCAGAGAATTTGCCGCCCGATGGCATAGCGGTGTGCCGCGTACTCGCCCACTTGCACCACCACGTATTGCAGGCCTTGTGCCGATTCCACCGGTTGCCACAGTGCGGCCATGCGCATGGGCTGCTCATGCAGCTCGGTGTCGTACAGCTTCAGGCGTGCGGCGTGGCCATTGTCAAACGCAGGCAGTCCCTGATAGGGCGGAATGGCGGCTTCACCGGCCAGAAAACTGCCATCCAGAAAACTCACGCGGTAGATCAGCGGGCTGCGCTCCGCAGCGGCCGTGTTGCCGGGCAGGGCATCGGCATACATCTCCAGCGCGGCATGGGGCAGGGTGACTTGCAGTTCTCCATCTTCGAGCCAGATCAGGTCTGCCAGCGCATGGGCGGCTGTCACCAGCAGGCGGTCATACGCTGTCTGGGCTGTTTGCAAGGCTGCGCGGTATGAGGCCCAGGCATTGATCAGTACCAGCGCCAGCAAAGGAATGGCCACCCACACCAGCAGGCGCTGGCGCATGCTGGGCGTGCGCTCAGGCATGGACAGCGGCGCCTGGTGTGGTGGCTTGCAGCAGATAGCCCAGGCCGCGCAAGGTGGTCAGCTGCACGCCGGTGCCGTCCAGCTTTTTGCGCAGCCGGTGGACGACGACTTCGACGGCATCGGTCTGTGGGTAGTGGCCTGCGGGAAAGACCAGGGCAGTCAGGCGCTCCTTGGTAACTGCGTAACCGGGGCGCTCCATCAGGGCGCAGAGCAAAGCGTTCTCGCGCGGGGTCAGCTGCAGGGGCAAATCGTTCACATAGCACACACCCGTGGCACGGTCCAGGCGCAGGGGGCCGCAGTTGGCATGGGCCGAGCCAGAGCCCGCGCGGCGGCACAGGGCACGCAGGCGCGCTTCCAGTTCATCCAGGTCAAAGGGCTTGGCCAGGTAGTCATCAGCGCCTGCATTCAGGCCTGCTACCTTGTCACCCACACCACCGCGTGCGGTCACTACCAGCACGGGAAGATTCAATCCCCGCGCACGAATGCGCAGGAGTAAGTGCAAACCATCAACGACAGGGAGCCCCAGATCCAGCATGAGCACATCGAACTGTTCGGTGGCCAGCCGTTCCAGCGCCTGGGCACCGTCGCTGCAGTGCTCAACTACCATGCCTCGGCGGGTGAGCACGCGCAGCAAGGCTGTGCTGAGGTCCAGATCATCTTCGGCCAGTAAAACTTTCATGGGGGGCACAGAGGGCTGGGCAGAGACTGTATCGTTCCCGTTGCGTAGTTACAGAGAAGTTACCGGGAAAGCCGCCCAAAAAGGTGAAAACAGGTATTTTGAAAGTAATCTGAAAGTTAGGTGAAGGCAGCAGGAAAGAAAGCCCATTTCAGTGCGGTTTGTCCTTTTTATAGTTGCGGCAGTTTCAAAACCACCCGCTCAAAGCGCATAGTGATGACCCTCAAATCTACGACACGTGGTGCTCTGGCCGCAGCAGCTGTGCTGGCTTCTTTCGCGGCCTACGCGGCCGAGGATGCCTGCCCCAACCGTGGTGATCTGGACGCGCAGTATTGCGACGCCAACAAGGATCTGGTTGCCGACACCCCTACCGATCCCAAGAAGCTCAAGAACCCCAGCACGCTGGTGTTTGCTTTCACCCCCGTGGAAGACCCCGCGATCTACGAAAAGCTGTTCCGCCCCTTCATGAGCCACCTGTCGCAGTGTGTGGGCAAGAAGGTCGTGTTCTTCCCTGTGCAGTCCAATGCTGCGCAGATTGAAGCCATGCGCTCGGGCCGTCTGCACATTGCGGCTTTCTCGCCCGGCCCCGTGAACTTTGCCGTGAACCTGTCTGGCGCTGTGCCTTTTGCCATCCGTGGCAATGAGCAAGGCCCCGTGGGCATGCACCTGAAGATGATCGTCAAGAAGGACAGCCCCTACCAGTCGCTGGAAGACCTGAAGGGCAAGCGCATTGCGCACACATCGCCTTCGTCCAACTCCGGCAACCTGGCACCTCGTGCGCTGTTCCCCAAGCTGGGCCTGACACCTGATACCGACTACAAGGTGGTGTACTCGGGCAAGCACGATCAGTCCATTCTGGGTGTGAAGACCGGTGACTACGACGCCGCTCCTGTGGCCAGCGACGTGCTGGGCCACATGACCGAGCGCGGCGTGGTGGGCAAGGACGAGTTCCGCGTGCTCTACACCAGCGAGATGTTCCCGACCGACGCCTACGCTTACGCCCACAACCTGGCGCCTGAGCTGCAGGACAAGATCAAGTCCTGCTTCTTTGAATACAAGGTACCCGCCGAGATGGCCAAGGGCCTGGGTGGCGACCGCTTCCTGCCTATTACCTACCAGAAGGACTGGGAACTGGTGCGTACCGTGGCGCAAGCTTCGGGCGAATCTTTCACCCGTGAAGCCTTCGACAAGTCGGCCAAGAAAAAATAATTTTTGACAGCTTGTCAGCGGGCCGACGTCTCCAGCGCGTCGGCCCGCTTTGTCGTTTTTGTCAGGGTGCCTGTGAGCACCTGCCCCAGAGAAAATTGCTATGTCCCCCTCCCAAGCTTCCGGCGCGATTGAAATCCAGCGCCTGGTCAAGGAATACCGCAGCGGCCAGCCCGTGCTCAAGTCCATTGACCTGACCATTCCCAACACCGGCCTGACCAGCATCATTGGCCCCTCGGGCACGGGTAAGTCCACCATGCTGCGCTGTATCAACCGCCTGGTGGATCCCACCTCGGGCAGCATCTGGCTGAACCTCAATGGCCAGCGCGTAGATATGGCTCAGCTCAGGGGCAAGGAACTGCGCCAGGCACGCCGCCATATCGGCATGGTGTTCCAGGAGTACAACCTGGTGGACCGCCTTACGGTGATGGAAAACGTGCTGACCGGCCGCCTGGGCTATCTGTCGGCCTGGCGCGCATGGCGCCGCAAATTTGACGAGCAGGACTTTGCCGATGCCGAGCAGCTGCTCCAGGAAGTGGGCCTGGGCGACTTCATCAACCGCCGTGCCGATGCCCTGAGTGGCGGCCAGCGCCAGCGCGTGGGCATTGCCCGTGCGCTGATGCAACGCCCCTCCGTGCTGCTGGCGGACGAGCCTACTTCGTCGCTGGACCCCAAGACTTCCATCGAAATCATCCAGCTGCTGCGTGAGCAGGGCGTGCAGCGCAACATCCCCGTCATGGTCAATATCCACGACGTGGAATTGGCACGCAAGTACTCGGACCGCATTGTCGGCATGACAGGCGGCCATGTGGTCTATGACGGTGCACCAGAAGGTCTGACCGAAGATCACCTGACAACCATTTACGGTGGCAAAGCATGGCTGGAGTAAGTCGTCACGACACCGGCCGCAAGGCCTTTACGCTGGGCTGGAGCCAGAAGGCGCTGATTGCGCTGACTGTGGTCTATGTGCTGTGGTCGCTGTCCACCATGGGCGTGTCGGCAGAACGTCTGTCTGCAGGCTGGGTGCAGGGTGCGCGTTTTATCGCGCAGATGTTTCCGCCTGAGATGGGCAAGATGGAGGAGCTGTGGCAGGGCATCAAGGAAACCCTGCAGATTGCTGTGCTGGCCACCGTCATCGGTCTGCTGCTGAGTCTGCCTGTGGGCCTGATGTCAGCCTCGAATATGGCTCCCGCCCCTGTGCGTGCCGTGGGCCGCACCATCATTGCCGTGTGCCGCGCGCTGCACCCTGTGATCAGCGCCATTCTGTTTGTGAAGGCCGTGGGCTTTGGTCCGCTGGCCGGCATTCTGGCGCTGGTGGTGGCGACCGTGGGTTTTGTGGGCAAGCTGTTTGCGGATGCCATTGAGGAAATCTCGCCCAAGCCCATTGAAGCCATCCGTGCGACGGGCGCTTCCTTCATGAACGTGGTGCTGTTTGGTGTGCTGCCCCAGGTGATCAGCCGCTTTGTGGGTTTCTCTACCTACCAGCTCGACTCCAACCTGCGCAACTCCACCATGGTCGGCATCGTGGGTGCCGGTGGTATTGGTGGCGTGCTGTTTGCCGCCTTCCTGCGTTACGAATACAACTTTGTGTTCACCATTTTGTTCACCGTGATCGCCATCATTGTGGTGGGCGAACTGGTGGTGGGCGCTGTGCGAAAGGCCCTCAATGTCTGAGATGCCCACTTTGGCTGCTGCCACCGCTCCCGTGAAGTGGGAGCGGTTTACCTTCGGTCAGCGCATGTTGCGTTATGCGCTATGGATCTTCTGCGTCTGGGCCATCGTGCAGTCGGCCGCTTCGATCGAAATCATCCCAGAGTTCCTGTACGACGCGCCGGAACAGATGGCGGACATGCTCAGCCGCATGTGGCCCGTGGACTGGGCGTACTACCAGCCGGACGTGCATATCGGCCTGATGGAAACCATCCAGATGGCCACGCTGGGCACGATTTTGTCGCTGGTCATGGCGCTGCCGCTGGGCGTGATGGTGGCTCCCAATGTCACGCGCAGCAAGCTGCTGAACGTGATTGCCCGCGTGATTCTGGTGACCAGCCGCTCGGTGAATTCGCTGGTCTGGGCCATGCTGTTTGTGGCTATTTTCGGCCCCGGTCCTCTGGCCGGCATGTTTGCCATCGCGCTGCGCTCTGTGGGCTTTGTGGGCAAGCTGGTCGGTGAGGCGCTGGAGCAAATGCCCAAGGGCCCTATCGAAGCCCTGCAGGCCGCCGGTGCCAGCAAGTTCTCGCAGCTGTGGTATGGCTACTGGCCCCAGATCAAACCCGCCTTCTGGTCGGTCACGCTGCTGCGCTGGGACATCAATGTGCGTGAGTCCGGCGTGCTGGGTCTGGTCGGTGCGGGTGGTATCGGTGTGGTGCTCAACACCTGCATCGACCTGTTCCAGTGGGACCGCGTGGCACTGGTGCTGATTTCGATTTTTGCCGTGGTGGCACTGGCGGAAATCGTGGTGCTGCAAATCCGCAAGCGTCTGCTGTGAACGGATTGGACGTCTGATCGCTGCATGCAGCAAGCCACAGTCCGTCAAGGCTGTGGCTTTTTTTTATAGCTGCCAGCGCTTGAAATATATGGATTTCAGATAGTTTTCTATCTGAATTCATTGAAATTCAAGCGCTGGCAGCTATTGTTTTGTTTGTATCGTCAGCCAGAGCCCCTATCTTCGCCATTCAGCGCGAGACGCTGGCGCACGGGCTTCGTATGCTGCTGGACATGACTGATGCAATGGTTTCGTGGGCATGGCTGTGGGTGCCCTTCACCGTATTTGCGGCGCTGGCGCAGACGGTGCGCAACACCGCGCAGCGTTCGCTGACGGCGGAGGTGGGCACGCTCTCTGCCACCTGGGTACGTTTTCTCTTTGGTCTGCCGTTTGCGGCACTGGTGCTGGTGCTGCTGTATGCCGTGCCGGATCAGCCTCCGGCTGTGCCGCATTTCAGCCTGGCTTATGCGTGGTGGATCAGCATAGGTGCGCTGTTTCAGGTGGCGGCCACGGCAGCCCTGCTGCTGGCCATGAAAGAGCGCAACTTTGCCGTGGCCGTGACCTTTTCCAAGACCGAAATCCTGCAGGTGGCTCTGTTCGGCGCGGTCTTTCTGGGTGAGCTGCCCAGCCAACTGGCATTGCTGGCCATGGTCGTCGCCACCGTGGGCGTGTTGCTGCTGTCACTGCCGCCACGTGGCCAGCTGCTTTCGCTGCAGGCGTGGCTGAGCAAATCGGCCCTGTATGGTCTGGTGTGCGGGGCCTGCTTTGCCATTGCCGTGATTGGTTTTCGCGGTGCAGCGCTGGCGCTGCAGGCCGAAACGCCCTGGCTGTCTGGCGCTTGGGGCGTGACGGTGGCGCAGGCCATGCAAAGTGTGGTGCTGGGCGTGTGGGTTGCGTGGAAGACGCCGCAGGGCATACGCCCCGTGCTGCGTGCCTGGAAGGTGTCGCTGCTCGCTGGCTCCATGGGCGCAGCGGCGTCGCTCGCCTGGTTTACGGCCTATGCCATGCAGGATGCCGCCGTGGTGCGCACACTGGGCATGGTGGAAGTGCTGTTCAGCTACATCGTGTCGCGGCGCATCTTCAGCGAAAGCTTCAGCCTGGCCGAAAAGCTGGGCATGGGGCTGATGGTGCTGGGCCTGGTGCTCATCTGCCTGCAGGGCTGGGGCTAAGGCAAGACAATAGGCAGCGTGACCCTGCCTGATCTGCCCCGCCGCATTGCCCATCTGGACATGGATGCTTTTTTTGCATCCGTGGAACTACTGCGCTATCCGCAGCTGCAGGGCCTGCCCGTGGTCATTGGCGGCAGCCGCCACACGCCTGAGCACGAAGCGGAGTTGATAGCGCGCTGGGGGGCGCTGGATCGCATTCCGGTGCAAGCCTTTCCAAAGCTGGGCAGCTATGTGGGGCGCGGCGTCATCACCACCGCCACCTATGCCGCCCGCCAGTTTGGTGTGGGCTCGGCCATGGGCATGATGAAGGCAGCACACCTGTGCCCGCAGGCCATCCTGCTGCCCATCGACTTTGTGCGCTACCGCCAGTATTCACGCGCGTTCAAGGACGTGATTCTGTCCATGGCACCGCTCATGGAAGATCGCGGCATTGATGAGGTCTATATCGACTTCACCCATGTACCCGGCGGGCAAGAGGAAGGCGGCCGCGTGCTGGCAGCGCGTATCCAGCAGGCCATTCATGCGCGTACCCAGTTGACCTGCTCCGTCGGTGTTGCACCAAACAAGCTGCTGGCCAAAATGGCCAGCGAGTTCAACAAGCCGCGCGGTATTTCCATCGTGCAGCCGCAGGATCTGGAAACGCTGATCTGGCCGCTGCCGTGCCGCAAGATCAACGGCATAGGCCCCAAGGCCGGGGCCAAGCTGCAGGCGCTGGGCATTGGCACCATTGGGCAGCTGGCCCAGTGCAGCCTGCCCTGGCTGGTGCAGCACTTTGGCAAGTCCTACGGTGCCTGGTTGCATGCGGCAGCCCATGGCCAGGATGCGCGCCCCGTGGTGACGGAGAGCGAGCCCGTCAGCATGAGTCGTGAAACCACGTTTGCGCGGAACTTGCATGCCGTGCACGACAGGGCAGAGTTGGGCACCATCTTTACCCACCTGTGCGAACGCGTGGCCGAAGACTTACAGCGCAAGGGCTATGCCGGGCGCACCATTGGTGTGAAGCTGCGCTATGCCAGCTTCAAGAGTGTGACGCGGGAGATCAGCATCGATACCTTCACGCAGGATGCGCGCCTGATCCGCCAGGTGGCAGGCCAGTGTCTCAAGCGTGTGCCACTGGAGCAAAGCATCCGGCTGCTGGGCGTGCGCGTAGGCAGCCTCGTGCACTGGAATGCGCACACGCAGCAGGCAGAGGGCGAAGTGGCCACCGCAAGCCGCAGAACTGCAGGAAAAACCGATCCGCTGACTTTGCCGCTGTTTGACGAGCATTGATGCTGGCAGATGGCGCTGGGCCAGTCTGCACAGGGCTTGGCGATCGCCTCCTCACCTCCATTGCTCTTAGTGTGGTTTGTGGGTATTTCCTGCTGGTTTGTGCAGAAAGCTGGTGAGGTATCTGGGAATAAAGGCTTGTGAGCGAATGTGTCTTTGTTTATGGGATGATCTGCGGCCTTGCCGATTGCATCTTTGCGATGCATGAACGCCGTTAGCTTGGAGATGTGTGTGCGTTTGAACCTCCCCGTAACCCAAAATAATTACGATTTCCCGGGCGATGAATTGCTGGTGTCCGTGACAAACACCAAAGGCGAAATTACCCACTGCAACCCCGCGTTCATTCGCGTCAGCGGCTATCAGTATGAAGAGCTGATCGGGCAGCCCCATAACATGATCCGGCATCCAGACATGCCGGAGGCTGCCTTCAAGGACATGTGGCGCACCATTGCGCATGGCTATCCCTGGTCGGGCATTGTGAAGAACCGTCGCAAAAACGGTGATCACTACTGGGTCAAGGCCAATGTCACCCCCATCATGGAAAACGGCAAGCCCAAGGGCTATCTGTCGGTGCGAACCAAGCCTGCGGCAGAGGAAGTGCAGGCCGCGCAGGCGCTGTATGCACATATGAATGAAGAGGCCAAGTCCGGCCATCTGACCATGCGCCTGCGTGCTGGCAAGGTGCGGCGACTGGGGCTGGCGGGGCTGGGCGCACAGCTCAGCGATATCGATCTGTTGCCACGCATGGTGCTCATGCTGGCCATCATGGCGCTGGTGACCATGCTGCCAGACCTGCTGGGCTGGCAGGGTGTGCAGGCATGGGGGCTGCGCCTAGCGGCACTGGTGCTGGGCAGCGCATGGATTGCATGGCGCTTCAAGTCCCGCTGTGTAGATGGCATTGAAAAGGCCAATGCCTGGGCCGCACAGATGGCCAGCTGTAATCTGACGAGCAGCTACGACCATAACTACACCGGCGCGGTAGGCACCTTGATGGCGCGCCTGCAGCAGATTCAGATCAACCTGCTGGCCGTGGTGGGGGATGTGCTCTCCGAAGTGCGTGGCTTTACGGCCATGTCCCATGAGATGAGTAGCAGCAACCAGGACCTGGCCAAGCGCACGGAAGCGCAGGCCTCTGATCTGGAAGAAACCGCTGCCTCGATGGAACAGATTGCTGGCACCGTGCTGCATACGGCTGACATGGCGCAGCAGATGGAGCAGGAAAGTAACCAGAGCAAAGAAGTGGTCAGCCGCAGCGGCGAAGCCATTCAGGAAGTGGGCGTGGCCATGGAGCGTATTCGCCAGTCCTCGACCCGCATGCGCGAAATCATTGGTGTGATTGAAAGCATTGCCTTCCAGACCAATCTGCTGGCGCTCAACGCCGCGGTGGAAGCGGCGCGTGCTGGCGAGCAAGGCCGTGGCTTTGCCGTGGTGGCCGGGGAAGTGCGCGCACTGGCGCAGCGCAGCGCCAGCGCAGCCAAGGAAATTGGGGCGCTGATCAACCATACGGTAGACGGCATCAATGACGGCAATGCACGCATGCAGGCTGCGGGCAAGACCATTGAAGGCATGGTCGAAGCGGTGGAGCGTGTGGGGGAACTGGTGCACCAGATCAGCCTGGCCACGCGCGAGCAGTCACTGGGTATTTCGCATGTGAATGAGGCTGTGGCTTCGCTCGAGGTGATGACACAGCAGAACACGGCGCTGGTGGAAGAGTCCACCAGCTCGGCGGAAGCACTGAATGCACGGGCACAAAGCCTGCAGCGGTCGGTAGCTTTCTTCAACCTGACAGCCTCATAAGCAGCAGATGTGCGCAATGCGCAGACATGACATGCCGTTCACTCCGCGGGGTGAGCGGCATTTTTTTATGGCAGCGTCCCGCCACCTTCGTGGTGTGCATGGGCACTGGTATGGGTAATGGCCTATTTGTGCAACAGCTTATCGTGCACAAAGGTCCAGCTTGGTTAGCATGCAGGGATGCAAGTTTTGTTTATTGTTCTGGCGATCATTGTTTTGCTGCTGTGGGGCTGGAGGCAACTTCGTCGCCACAGCAAGCAGGGCACAGCTCAGACCCAGGCAAAACAGCCTCTAATCCAGAAATCAGAGACTGAGGACGCTGCAGCCTCGGCGCCGGAGCCTGAAGAGCCCAGCAGCATGCCTGCCGATGTGAAGTTTCGCATGCAGGGTGAGCGCGGTATGGGTGGCCCTGTCTATGGTGATGTGCTGTGCAGCGATGGGGTGTATCTGCCACAGGTTTGGGAGTCTGATTTCCACACTTCCTTTGATGGACGCTGGATTCGTACAGGCTCGTACGGCGGGGCAACGCCGCGCCTGCTCGATCGCAAAAGCCGTCGTTCCTGGCAGCTCAGTGTGGCAGAAGCTGCGCTGGTGGACGATCTGCACTGGCGCCTGCCGCGCTGGAGTGGAGAAAGCGAAGGGGGCAATGGCATTGCTGCAGATACGCACAGTGTGCTGACGGATACCGCCTTTGAAGCATGGCTGAGCAAGCATGTCAGTCAGAAAGCTCAGGCACTGGTGCCAGTGTGTGATCTGTGGGTGCCTGTGGAATACATCCCTGACGAGGCACAGGCCCCCGCACTGCAGATTCCACAGCCAGACAATGCCGTGGTGCAGGTGACGGTACAGCGATTCTGGCCTGCTTCCCTGCGCGAGCTGGAGCATCCGCTGGAGCCCTTGTTTACTCCTTACTGGCAACTGCAGATCAATGGCGAGACGCAATCGTGGGTGATTGACTGCAAGAGCCCCTGTGTATGGCGTCCCGATGGTCAGGCCTTTGCCTGCTATGGCTATCCCATCACCAAGGATGGGCGAAAACCCAGTCTGCGTCTGGGGGTGTGGAGCCAGGCATTTGGTGGGCAGCAATGGTCGGAATGGCTACCTCAGGATCGCAAGCCCTGGGCTGTGATGCCATGCCTGCCAGCAGAAACGGAAACCGAGCAGGCATTGCCTGCCCTGATGTGGGATGTCGGCGAGCTGCTGCAGCGCGTGGAAATGGATACGCCGGAACTGGAGCGGCTGCATGACGGCAGGCATCTGAGCTGTGTCATGTCTCAGCTGTATGCAACGTCCAGACACCTTGATGACGGGCGTGTCAGGCTCAAGCCCATTCCTGCACGCCAGTTTCTCTGGCGCAGGGATCTGCATCACCCGAATAACTGGGTAGCGCAGAGTGAGCCCGTCGCAGGCTTGCCGCTGCTGTGGACGCTGGTGCACGACGCGCAGGATGAACGGGGTGCGACGGCGGCCTATACCGTGCAGTGGGGAGAGCAGCAGCTGCCAGGCCTGTGGGAGCTGGAACATGTGGTGGTGGATGGCCGCTGGGCGCTGCTGTGCCCATGGGGGGAGTCACCCCTCAGGGGTGGCAAGCCTGTGCCCTGGGTCTGGGATGGCAAACAGCTCAACACCATTGAAATGAACTGGCCTGTGCTGCGCATGCGCCCACATGTCAAGCCAGGGCATGCACAGGCGCTGGTGATTGTGGGGTGTGGCCCCGACAACAGCAATCTGAGCAGCAGTGGTCTGTGGCGCTGGCCCCTGCAGTTGGCCGATGCCACCAATCTGAGCAAACAGGGCTGGATGCCGGCCTATGAGTGGCGCGATCTGGCTGTCAATGCACAGGGCATCTGGCAGCTGCTGCCTCGCTGGCGTGAGGTGCAGCAGATTCAGCACCCCAGCGCAGACGGAGACTATGTCTGGCGCTATCCAGCAGTGCGTGATGCCGTGTGGTGGTGGGGTGGCTTGCATAACACCATGAGCAGCCAGTGGCGCCCTAAGGCACCGCGTTGTGAAGGTGTGCTGGTGACGCAGTCCGGGGCCGTGCTCTGTGGGGTTGGTCCTAGCATTTGCCCGCACTATGCGGGTGATGGCTGGCTGGTGCTGGAGTGGCTGGCTCGCGGTCAGAATGATGAAGCCAATCACTGGAAGGTGCACTGGCTGCGGCCCAAAAAACATGAGGTGCTGACGTTGGAGCTGCGTGCCTATCTGCCAGTGCTGCAATCCTGGAATGCACAGCAAGGCGTGACGTGGATAGACACAGGTTTGCCTGCGCCTGATACCCAGACAGATGACGCCACAGCCAGCCCGCACTTGCCCAGCAGTGAACAGGTGATAGCTCCCATGCGCTGGGAAGAGGCTCAGCTGGAGGTACTCAAGCAAAGCCCTGTGGGGCTGTGGGTCAGAAAGCAGGATGCGGTCTATGCCGATGCCATCGTGCTGCGTGATGATTGGCCGTGGAACAAGCCCCAGCCTCCGG
Organism: Comamonas kerstersii; assembly: GCF_002056725.1. NCBI lineage: Bacteria > Pseudomonadati > Pseudomonadota > Betaproteobacteria > Burkholderiales > Comamonadaceae > Comamonas > Comamonas kerstersii. Next base: position 1,836,414 of record NZ_CP020121.1, read on the forward strand.
CTGCGCAGCGCACATAAAAAAACCGGCACGCAGCCGGTTTTTTTATGTCAGCAGACCAGGCCTGTTCAGGGCTTGTTGCCGGTAGGGAATGGCCATGCCGCTTGAGGTGCCAGCACAGTTTGTGCGACAGGTGCAGTGGTTGCAGCGGTCTTCTTGGCGGGAACCGCAGCTTTCTTTGCAGGAGCAGCGGCCTTCTTGGCGGGGGCTGCAGCTTTCTTCGCAGGAGCAGCGGCCTTCTTGGCGGGAGCAGCAGCTTGCTTTGCAGGGGCAGCGGCCTTCTTGGCGGGAGCAGCAGCTTGCTTTGCAGGGGCAGCGGCCTTCTTGGCGGGGGCAGCGGCTTTCTTTGCAGGGGCAGCGGCCTTCTTGGCAGGGGCTGCAGCTTTCTTCGCAGGAGCAGCGGCCTTCTTGGCGGGAGCAGCAGCCTTCTTGGCTGTAGTGGTCGCAGCCTTGGCAGTGCTTGCTGCAGCCTTCTTGGCAGGAGCAGCAGCCTTCTTGGCGGTGGTGCTTGCTGGCTTCTTGGCCGCAGTGGTTGCAGCCTTGGCGGTGCTTGCCTCAGCCTTTTTGGCAGGAGCGGCAGCCTTCTTGGCGGTGGTGCTTGCTGGCTTCTTGGCCGCAGTGGTTGCAGCCTTGGCGGTGCTTGCCTCAGCCTTCTTGGCAGGAGCGGCAGCCTTCTTGGCGGTGGTGCTTGCTGGCTTCTTGGCAGCAGTAGTTGCAGCCTTGGCAGTGCTTGCTGCAGCTTTCTTGGCAGGAGCAGCAGCCTTCTTGGCGGTGGCTGTGCTTGTCTTCTTGGCAGCAGTTGCAGTCTTGGTGGCTGCAGCTACTTTTTTGGTTGTTTCGGTCTTGGCGGTATCAGCCTTGCTTGCTGGGGTGGCTTTTTTATCAGCCGCTTTTTTTGCAGTTGCCATCGTTTTCTCCTTTATCGGTTTGTACACAGCGTTTTCGTGTTCTCACCGAAGTGCGATCACTGGCCATTGCGACGTGGAGTAGTTCGACGCATGGACATACAAACGCCCCATGCCAGCACAGAAAAATATTTGTGATGGCATGGGGCGCATTATGAATTCCATTGAGAGAGTTTGCGAGGCTTTGTGGTGACTAACCCCCAGAAAGTAAGCCGTTGCATGGGTATTCGATCACCCTTGTCTCCAAGAAGTTACGTTCTTTCTCATTCATGGTCCGTGCATGCTGTGTGATGCAGTTGCGGTGCCATGTCTGTGCATGCAGAAAAACCATCTATGGAAACTGCAATGGCAGGTGCTGCAGCTGTGCATGCAGCAACTCCCAGGCAAAGCCTGCACCGGGGTCTTGTTTGCGGCCCGGTGCAATGTGTTCATGCCCTGCGATGTGCGTGAGTGGATAGTGTGCTGCAAGCTGCATGCAAAGCTGGCTCAGGGTCTGGTATTGCGGAGCTTCAAAGTGCAGGCCTTCAAGCCCTTCCAGCTCGATGCCGATGGAATAGTCATTGCAGTTTTCACGGCCACACCATTGCGATTTGCCGGCATGCCAGGCACGGTCGTCACAGCTGACAAACTGCCAGAGCTCACCTTCGCGGGTGATGAAAAAGTGCGAGGAAACTTCAAGCCCGCGAATGCCTTGAAAGTAGGGGTGCGCATCCCAGTTGAGCTGGTTGGCGAACAGCTGCTGCACGCAGCCAGTGCCGTATTGGCCGGGAGGCAGACTGATGGAGTGCACCACGGCCAGCGTGATGGGCGTATCAGCTGGGCGTGGGCCAAAGTTGGGGGAGGGCTGCTGGCGTGCGCAGGACAGCCAGCCCTGATGCCAGGTAGCTGCGGAAAAATCAGTGCTGTGCGTCATACAGCACATTGTCGCTGTGGCTGTGTATCTCTTCGGGTGACAGAGGAATCTGCAGGCGTTCGATGCGGTAGCGCATCTGGCGCAAGCTGATGCCCAGACGCGCGGCGGCTGCGGTGCGGTTGTAGCCATAAGCTTGCAGGGCGCGAATCAGCATGCAGCGCTCCTGCTGGTCCAGCCAGGCCTGCAGGTCATGCGGCAGCTCATCGTTGCTCAGCTGCGCATGGGCGGGATCGCTGTCGTCACAGCATGCAGCAGGTGTGAGTTCCAGCTCGTCATTCAGTGCAATCGCACGGTGCAGCAGATTTTCCAGTTCACGTACATTGCCATGCAGTGGGTGCTGCTGCAGCTGCTGCAGCACGTGTGGCGACAGGGCAGGCACGCTGCTCATGCTTTCCCCTGCAATACGCTGGAGCAGGGCATGACAGAGCGCGGGAATATCTTCCCTGCGTTCACGCAGCGGAGGAATGGGAATGTCGATCACATTGAGGCGGTAGTACAGATCCTGGCGGAAACGGCCGCTTTGTACATCCACCGCCAGATTACGGTGTGTGGCGCTGACGATGCGCACATCTACAGCCTCTTCCTGTGTAGCACCGAGGGGGCGGATGCAGCGCTCCTGAATGGCTCGCAGCAGCTTGGCTTGCATGGACAGCGGCAACTCACCAATTTCATCCAGAAACAGCGTGCCGCCGCGTGCAGCACTGAAAAAACCTTCGCGGTCTGCTGTAGCGCCGGTGTAGGCACCTTTGCGGGCGCCAAAGAATTCGGCTTCGAGCAGGTGCTCAGGAATGGCGCCACAGTTCACTGCGACCCAAGGGGCATTGGCGCGATGGCTGCAGGCATGCAGCGCGCGTGCCACCAGTTCCTTGCCTGTGCCGGATTCGCCTGTGATGAGCACAGGCGCCATGCTGGGGGCTACTTTCTGGATACGCTGCTTGACCTGCTGCATGACGGCGGATGTGCCCACCAGTCGATCCAGTGCAGCAGACGCATTGAGCAGCTGGGAACTACCGCCGAGGGAGGCAGGCGCTGCGCTGCGCAGTCCGGGGGCGGCAGACGAGGGCTGCTGCTCCATCGCAGAAGCCACCACGGCGCGGAACTGCTTGAGGTCCACTGGCTTGGTCAAATAGTCAAAAGCCCCGTAGCGCAAGGCTTCCACCGCATTTTCTGCAGAGCCATAGGCGGTCATGACAATGGCGCGTTCCTTGCGCTGCTGACTGCGCAGATCATGCAGCAGCTCCATGCCCAGCCCGTCGGGCAGGCGCATGTCGGTGATCAGCACATCAAAACGGCAGACTTGCAGATGCGCGCGTGCTTCGGCCAGCGAGCCAGCAGTCTCCACGCGGTGACCTTCGCGCAGCAAGGTCAGCTCGTAGAGCATGCGCAGATCTGGCTCGTCATCGACCACCAAAATAGATGCAACAGAGGTTCCCATAGGCGTGATCAGATCACAATTGGCTAGAACAAGGAAGGGCTGGATGGCAGCTGCTGGCTGCGAAAACGCACGGTGAAGGCATGGCCCATCTGCATGCCGCGTGCGGTCCAGCGTTCGCAGCGCGAGTACTCGATGGTGGCCCCATGACGCTGGCAGAGTTCACGGCAGATATAAAGGCCAAGCCCTGTAGAGCGGCTTTGGGAAGAGAAAAATGGCTCGAACAGGTGCTTGTGCACAGAAGCTTCCAGCGGCGGGCCTTCATTCCATACTTGCAACCAGGCCTGCTGCTGCGCGTCGACGCCCGACAGCAGTTGCAGCGCATCTTCATGGCAGCCCTGGCAGTGGCGCGCGGCATTGTCCAGCAGATTGATGACGATGCGGCGCAGGTGTTCGCTGTCAAACGCAATATGCATGTGCGCGCAGTCAGGCTGGAAGCAGCCTTGCTGCACGGTGGCGTTCTGCGCACGCCATTCGTGCCAGATGTGCTGCAGCTCTGCATCCAGTGGCAGCAGGCGTGCCTCACCGTGTGAGAGCTGCTGCTGCTGTGCACGGGCAATGTCCAGCACATCTTCGGCAATGCGTGCCAGGCGCTGGGCGTTCTGCTCCACCATCTGGCTCAGACGTTGCTGGGCCGGGTGGCTGAGGTCTTCTGCCAGCAGGGCATTGGCCTGCATGATGGCAGCCAGCGGGTTGCGGATTTCATGGGCCACAGCGGCAGACATGCGCCCCATGGCCGCCATTTTTTCGGTGCGGATACGTGCTTCTTCTTCGCGCAGATCATGCAGAAACATCACGCACAGCCAGGTGTCGGTGGGCTGTTGCTCAGCCAGCTTGTGGGCCAGTGCCGCGGCGGCATCCTGCTCCTGGTGCGAGGCCAGACAGGTGCGTACATGCAGCCCTGCGCTGCTCTGGTTCAGGGTCATGATCTGCAGCTGCTGGCACTGAGGCTGACCGCTGGCATAGGTCTGGTCGACCAGGTCCCGCAGCGCCTGCCAGTCTGGATGGTGCAGGTCGTACAGGCCCAGAGGCTGGGGCAGGCCCAGCAGCTCGCAGGCTGCTGGGTTGGTCATGCGTACCTGATAGTCCTGGCCGACCACAACCACGCCTTCGGACAGGTGATCAATGATCAGGCTGTTGACCAGCGCCTGCATGCGCGCTGCCTGCCGGTGCTGCTGGGCCTGCAGTTCCTGCTGTGCCAGGCGTAGTGACAGCTGGTGCGTCAGGTAGGCCACCACAAAGAACACGACGCACACCAGTGCGGTCTGCACAAAGTCGTCACTGGGAATGGGGTGGCCGTACCAGGCGTGGACCACATCGATGCCGAGCAAAATCAAGGTGATGCTGGCTGTGGTGGCCAGCGCCAGTCGCATGGTGCCAAGCACGGAGACCGTGAGAATCGGCAGCGCCAGCAATGGTGTGAACTGCATCTTGCCGGTCTGTGCTTCCTGCAGAAAACAGACGACAAAGACGTCAGAAGCCAGTAGCAGCAGCCATGGCTGGTGCCAGAACTTGTCCGGTGTCTTGTTGTGCAGCAGCACCCAGCCAAAGAATGCAACCAGCAGATAGCAGCCCAGGCACAGCCACAGCCAGTAGGAGTTGGGCTGCAGCCCGTTGGACTTCCAGGTCTGTGTGGCCAGCAGTGCAATAAAGAACACTGCCACCAGAATGCGGATCGAAAGAAAGGCCTGCCAGAGCCGGCGTGCACTGTGATGGGGAAGTGTGGTCACGTCAGGCAGGGAGCATGGAGTGGATCTCTAGTGGGGACCGAGGCGGCGGTGCTCGCTGCAGCAGTAGTGCAGCTGATCCTTGCTGGCGACGGCATCGCTGGCTGGCAGGTGCAGGCCACAGTGTGCGCAGGTCACCATCTGCTCCACCTGGCGCTGCTTGCTGCGGCGTGGTGGTGGTACATCCTCTTCCTTGCGGCGGTTGTTGCGCCAGATGCCAATGGCAATCATGACGACCAGGGCGACGAGCAAATACTTCATAGATGACGACCCAGCAACACCACTTCGAGCACAAAACGGGAACCTGCATAAGCCAGCAGCAGCAGAGCTGCACCTGCATAGATCAGGTGCACGGCATGGCGGCCACGCAGACCAAAGCGTGAGCGTGCAATCAGCAGGCCCGCAAAGGCAAACCAGGCCAGCAGCGAGAACACGGTTTTATGGTCCCAGTGCCAGGCGCGGCCATAGAGGACTTCGCCAAAGAACCAGCCGGCGAGCAAGGTGGCCGTCAGCAGCACAAAGCTGGCGGTGACAAAGCGGAAAGTCAGGCGCTCGAGCATCAGCAGCGGCATGCCGTTTTCCTCCTGGCTGGCGCTGCGCATGCGGCGCTCTGCGCGTGACATCAGTCCGGCATGCACCACGGCTGCCGCACACAGGCCGTAAGAGGCAATACCCAGCGCCAGGTGCAGCGGCAGCCATGCCGATGCCGAGACGGCCATGGGCTTGCCCGGAAACAGCTGTGCCAGCAGTACGGCCAGTGCCCCCAGCATGGACAGCACGCCCACCACGCGCATCTTGGGGTAGAGCTGCTGCTCGATGGCATAGACGGTCAGCATCAGCCATGCCGTCATGGATAGGGCAGGCGCAAAACCAAAGCGTGCGGGCTCGGCCAGCAGACCATCGGCCAGCGTCAGCAGATGCAGGAACCATGCAGCGCGCATGGCCAGGCGAATGCGTGCATCGCTGAGCCGATGCGCGCCCAAGGCGGGAATGAGATAGGCCACGATGGCAGCCAGGGCCAGCGCCAAGGTCCAGACCGGTGTGCCTGCAAAAAAATGGGTGGAAGACTCCATGTCCGCAATCATAGCGGTCTGCCCTGTGGCATGGCGGCGCTGCGGCCGTCCATCCTTGCGCCTTGTCAGTGCTTGTGTGCTCTTGGCGTTGAAGGGGCGCAGCATGTGCACAGCAGGTAGAATGAACGCCTCGTTTGTACAGGGCTGCACGCGGCACGCAGCACGGGCAGGCAGCAGTGCCGCCCCCTGATCCAAGCGCCGGGCCTGTACAGGCCAAGCCGCAATCGGCGCAGCTTCTCTCATCGGACACACCTGCTTATGGCATCCGCACTTACCGACAAACTCTCGCGACTCGTCAAGGAGATGCGTGGCCAGGCCCGCATCACTGAATCCAATGTGCAGGACATGCTGCGCGAAGTGCGCATGGCATTGCTGGAAGCCGACGTGGCCCTGCCCGTTGTGCGTGACTTCATCGCGCGGGTGAAGGAAAAGGCGCTGGGCCAGGAGGTACTGGGCAGCCTCAAGCCCGGTCAGGCGCTGGTCGGCATTGTGAATGCGGAGCTGGCCGCCACCATGGGCGAAGGCGTAGCAGACATCAATCTGAATGCGCAGCCCCCAGCGATCATCCTGATGGCTGGTCTGCAAGGTGCGGGTAAAACCACCACCACTGCCAAGCTGGCCAAACACCTGATTGAAAAGCGCAAGAAGAAGGTGCTGACCGTATCGGGTGACGTGTACCGCCCTGCGGCGATTGAGCAGCTCAAAACCGTGACCGCGCAAGCAGGTGCGGAGTGGTTCCCATCCACCCCAGACCAGAAGCCACGCGATATCGCGCTGGCGGCACTGGACTATGCCAAGAAGCACTACTTTGACGTGCTGCTGGTGGACACGGCCGGTCGTCTGGCGATTGACGAAGTGCTGATGCAGGAAATCAAAGACCTGCACGCCACGCTCAATCCGGTGGAAACCCTGTTTGTGGTCGATGCCATGCAGGGTCAGGACGCGATCAATACGGCCAAGGCCTTCAAGGAAGCACTGCCGCTCACGGGTATCGTGCTGACCAAGCTCGACGGTGACTCGCGCGGTGGTGCGGCACTGTCCGTGCGCCAGATCACGGGCGCGCCCATCAAGTTTGCCGGTGTTTCCGAAAAGCTCGATGGCCTGGAGGTATTCGATGCCAACCGCCACGCACAGCGCGTGCTGGGTATGGGGGACATCGTGGCGCTGGTGGAGCAGGTCACCAAGGGCGTGGACATGGAAGCCGCGCAGAAGATGGCTGAAAAGCTCAAGAGCGGTGACGGCTTTGACCTGAATGACTTCCTGGCCCAGCTGCAGCAGATGAAGCAAATGGGCGGGCTGTCCACGCTGATGGACAAGCTGCCTACTGAGCTGACGGCCAAGGCCGGTCAGGTGGACATGGACAAGGCCGAGCGCGAAATCCGCCGCAAGGAGGGCATCATCTGCTCCATGACGCTCAAGGAGCGCAAGCACCCCGCCCTCATCAAGGCGACGCGCAAAAAGCGTATTGCCGACGGCGCAGGTGTGCAGGTGCAGGACGTGAACCGCCTGCTCAAGGAGTTTGAGCAGATGCAGACCATGATGAAGAAGATGAAGGGCGGCGGTCTGATGAAGATGATGAAGCGCATGGGCGGCATGAAAGCCATGAAGGGCATGATGGGTGGCGGTGGCATGCCCAAGCTGCCGTTCTGAAGTCTGCGCTGCAGTGCATGAAACCACCGCATGCGCCTCAGGCCATGCGGTTTTTTATGTTCTGAAACTATGAAAAATATAGCTTTCTGCGCTTGATTTATAAGCATTTCAAATATAAATCACCTTCAAATCAAGCATTGATGAGCACAGGCAGCTCATCTTTTTGTGAGCGCGCACAACATGCACATAATCCGGCCTATGCGTGCATCTACCACCACTTCTTCGTTTTCTTCTGAACTGCAGGCGCGCCGGGCCTGGCTGGGGCTGGCGGTCGCTGCCGCTGCTGCCGTCGTGCTGGCTGGCTGCTCCAGTGCACCGCGCTCTGCTTCCAGTTCACGCAGCAGTGCAGTCAGTGCGCCACGCGGCAGTGGTGGTGGGGGAGGCAGCGTGGCACCGGTTCAGCCCTTGCGCCTGCAAGGCGACTTGCGCGAAGCCCTGCTGGCGCGCGCCATGCTGGTGGTCAATACACCTTATACCTATGGTGGCAATACGCCTGAAGGCGGTTTTGACTGCAGTGGGCTGATCCAGTGGGCCGTGCGTGGCATTCATGAAGGGCGCCTGCCGCGCACCACGGCGCAGTGGGCGCAGTCCAGCGTGCCTGTCAAAGGCCGCAGGCTGGAGCGCGGAGACTTTGTGTTCTTCAACACCATGGGCGGGCGCTATTCGCACATGGGCATTTTTGTGGGCAATGGCCAGTTTGTGCATGCGCCATCCAAGGGCGGCACCGTGCAGCGCGTGCGCATGGACAACCCATATTTCGCCAAACGCTTTACCGAGGCGCGCAGCATTTTTGCCTAGAGCGTGCGCGTTTCAGTGCTTGCGTGTGCTGTAGGTTTTGCCTGATAGACACAGCCAGAAGTGTCACGCACCATGGCGGCATGTTTTGATGGAGGACATTGCCATGTCTGTGCAACCAGCGTTTCGTCTGTCTCTGTGTGGTGCTGCAGCGGCTTTGCTGCTGCTGGCTGGCTGTGATGGCAGTCCGCAGAGTAATGCGTTTCCTATGGCTGAAATCTCACGCTTTGACCAGCCTCCTCCCAAGCAGCCGCTGTTTGGCTCCGATCAGTACCTGCGCAGTCATGATGTCATGCCGCCGTCCAAACCCGATCTGGGTGAGCCCTTGCCGCCTGCCGTGCCCTTGACCGTGGTACAGGCCAATATCGAGGTGATTCAGCCTGATGCCAGTACGGGCGAGGCAGCAGAAACCCAGGGCGGAGCCAACCCAGCGTCGGGTATGGCACAGGGCATTACCAGTGCGCAAGGTGATGGAGAGAAAAATCAGCTCGATGGCGGAAAGTCCCAGTAGTTGCAGAAGTGCAGGCCTTGATGCACCAAAGAAAAACCCCGTAGCACTTGCGTGCTGCGGGGTTTTGAATTTTGGTGGTCGTAGTGGGACTTGAACCTACGACATCAGCATTATGAATGCTGCGCTCTAACCAACTGAGCTATACGACCTAACTCTGGTGGTCGTAGTGGGACTTGAACCTACGACATCAGCATTATGAATGCTGCGCTCTAACCAACTGAGCTATACGACCAAGAGACCGATATTGTATATCAATTTTTTTACTGGTTGGAAAAAACTGCAGGACGTTTGTTGATGAAGGCGTCCATGCCTTCCTTCTGGTCCTGGGTGGCGAACAGCGCATGGAACAGGCGGCGCTCGAACATGACGCCATCGCTCAGGCTGCCCTCAAAGGCACGGTTGACCGATTCCTTGGCCGCCATGACGGCAATCTGCGAGAAGCCACAGATGGTGATGGCTGCACCAAGGGCTTCTTCCATCATCTTGTCGTAGGGCACGACGCGGCTGACCAGGCCAGCGCGCTCGGCCTCGGTGGCGTCCATCATGCGCGCAGTCAGTGCCATGTCCATGGCCTTGGCCTTGCCCACAGCGCGGGGCAGGCGCTGTGTGCCACCAGCGCCGGGAATCACGCCCAACTTGATTTCGGGCTGGCCAAATCTGGCGTTGTCCGCCGCAATGATGAAGTCGCACATCATGGCCAGTTCGCAGCCACCACCCAGTGCAAAACCGCTGACAGCTGCAATCACGGGCTTGCGGATGCTGCGGATGGCTTCCCAGTTGCGGGTGATGTAGTCGCCCTTGTAGGCATCAGCAAAGCTGTACTTGGCCATGGCACCGATGTCAGCACCCGCAGCAAAGGCGCGCTCGCTGCCGGTGATGATCATGCAGCCAATGTTTTCGTCGGCATCAAAGGCCTTGAGTGCCTCGCCCAGCTCGTTCATGAGCTGGTCATTCAGCGCATTGAGCTGCTTGGGGCGGTTTAGGGTGATGATGCCGACCTTGTCCGCCTCCACGCGGACTTCGATGGTTTCGTATGCCATGGGCTTGTTCTCCTTGTCGTCTTGTGTGTGCAAAACCAGCACATGACTATACCCAAGCAAGCCCGCAGACTGGCTTACGGTTTACGCTGACAGCCAGCGGTTCACAGCCGCTTCGTCCTGCACACGGAGTTTGTAATTGGACAGCGGTGCACTGGCCTGCGGCAGGGGCAGCGTCAGACGCAGCAGCTGTCTGTCGCGTGCGACCAGCGCCGTGATGGAGGTCGTGCCCTGGGGCGCATACATGGCCAGCTCTTCGAGCTTGCCCAGACGCCAGCCCTGGCCTGCGATCTCGATGCCGTACCATTCGTCGCCTGCCATCATGCCGGCCTGCTCGGCCAGGCCGCCGCGCAGCACCTGCTTGATCAGCACGCTATGGCTCTCCTGAACACGCAGGCCCAGCGCCTGTGCCGGCACGGGCTGGTCGGCATCTGCGGCTACGCCGTGGGCAGCCAGCAGCTCGGTGACAGGCAGCTCCTGCGTGCCGTGCACCCAGGCTTGGAGTTCGGTTTCCCAGCTGCGGCCAGTCAGTGCCTGCAGCACGGTCAGCACATCGGCCTCGCTCATGGCACTGCCCTGGCAGCGCTGCCACAGGGCACGCATCACGGCGTCCAGCGTGGTCTGACCTTCCTGGCGCAGCTTCAGGTCCAGACTCATGGCGACCAGTGCGCCCTTGGTGTAGTAGCTCACCGTGGCATTGGCCGTATTTTCGTCCTGGCGGTAATACTTCACCCAGGCATCAAAGCTGGACTGGGCGACGGACTGCACCTTACGGCCCGGGGTCTGCTGTACCTGGTTGAGCGTCTTGGTGATGAGCTTGAGGTAGGTGGCGTTGTCGATCAGCCCTGCGCGGCGCAGTAGCAGGTCGTCGTAGTAGCTGGTAAAGCCTTCGAAGAACCACAGCAGCTCGGTGTAGTTCTCCTGATCGTAGTTGTAGGGCACCAGCTCTGCAGGGCGCAGGCGCTTGACGTTCCAGGTGTGGAAATACTCGTGGCTGATCAGGCCCAGCAGCTGTACGTAGCCGTCGCTGGCTTTGTCCACGCCCTGGCGCGGCAGATCGCTGCGGCTGCAGATCAGGGCGGTGGAATTGCAGTGCTCCAGACCTCCGTAGCCATCATGCGTGACATTGAGCATGAAGACATAGCTGCTGTGTGGCGCTACACCCCAGAAGTCGATTTCTGCCTCACAGACCTTCTGGGCATCACGCAGCAGGCGCTCGCCGTCAAAGGATGCAGGGGCACCAGCAACCACGAAGCGGTGCGGCACTCCGCGTGCGGTGAAGCTGCTGCTCCAGAAGTTGCCCATCTCTACGGGGCAGTCCACCAGCTCGTCGTAGTTTCCTGCGGTGTAGGTGCCAAAGCCCTGTGCATCGACCTCCACAGCGCTCAGGCCGGTAGCCAGCTTCCAGTCCGGCACCTGGGCCGATGGGCTGATGCGCAGCTGGTGGGGTTGTGCCTCCTGGCCATGCACGCGCAGCAGCAGGCTGGTGCCGTTGAAAAAACCACGGCGCTGGTCCAGCCAGGCGGTACGCACGGAAGTGTCGTAGGCATTGACCAGATAGCTCAGCTCCACAGGCGCATTTGCGCTGCAGTCCAGCTGCCACTGGTGCTTGCTCAGTTGCTGCACGGCAATGGGCTGGCCGTTTTGGCGGGCGTTCAGCTCCTGCAGGTTCTTGGCAAATTCACGCACCAGATAGCTGCCGGGAATCCAGACGGGCAGTGACACCAGCTGTTGCGCGGCAGGTGTAGCAATGCGCAGCGTGACGCGGTACTGGTGGGCATGCAGGTGGTGCAGTTCAACGTGGTAGTGCAGGCTGGCGGTCAGTGTGGGCATGAAGGTCTGAAGTCAGAACAAAACAGAGGTATTGAAAGCAAAACAGGCTGCCTGGGCAGCCTGTTGCGGGTTTATTGTTTGTGCGCTGCGGCGAGGTATTTTTCGACCTCGGTCGCGGGAATGGCGCCGGGCACACGTGTGTTGTCGGCAAAGATCAGGGTCGGTGTGCCAGTGATCTTGTGCTTGCGGCCCAGTGCCAGATTGCGCTGGATGGCATCAATGTCACAGCTGGCGGCAGCGGGGGCCTTGTCCTTGAGCATGTAGTCATGCCAGGCCTGGTTCTGGTCCTTGGCACACCAGATGTTGCGCGACTTCTCGACGGAGTCACGGCTCAGGATGGGGTAGAGGAACATGTGGATGGTAACGTTGTCCACATTCTGCAGATCACGCTCAAAGCGCTTGCAGTAGCCGCAGTTGGGGTCTTCGAACACGGCGATTTGGCGCTCGCCATTGCCGCGCACGATCTTGATGGAGTCTTCCAGCGGCAGCTGCTTGAAATCAATGGCTGTGAGCTGGTTGATACGGTCTTCGGTCAGGTTGCGCTGTGCCTTGGTGTCAATCAACTCGCCCTGAATCAGGTAGTCACCGGTGGCATTGGAATAGAACACGTCATTGCCAATACGCACTTCATACAGCCCCTTCATGGGGGTTGCAGTGATTTCGTCCACGGTCTGCAGCTGCGGAATACGCTCTGCCAGGGTTTTGGCAATTGTGTCCTGAGGCTGAGCAGCCATGGCACAACCCCAGGCTGCGGTCGCCATCAAAGCCGTCACAAAGAATTTCATGGCAAAGATTCCAATGCAAAAAAGAAGTAAATGGTGGTTGGGGCTCGAAGCGTGCAAAAGGTTCCTGAAAGAAGCTTTGCAGGTCAGCGCATGAGCCCCATGGCCTGACGGGCAGCCCAGTCCTTGAGCAGGCCGCTGCGTTCAAAGTTGCGCATGCCCCAGTTACGCAGTGTCTGCAAGGGCGCTTCGGTACGGGTGAACAGCTGCTGCAGGCCATCCATGGCCAGACCCAGCGGAGCCAGACCTGCCTTGCGTTCGCGCTCATAGCGGCGCAGCAGCTTGAGGTCACCGGGGCTGCGCCATTCGCCGCGTGCCTGCAGGATGCGCGAGAGCGTCTGCACATCGGCCAGGCCAATGTTCAGTCCTTGTCCGGCCAGAGGGTGCACCGTGTGTGCGGCGTCACCTGCCAGCACCCAGCTGGTGGGGGTGCGGGCATCGCTGCTGCCGGGCACAGGGCCACACCAGCGTTTGGCCACGGCCTGCTGCAGCGGCCAGCTCATGCGCGGGCCTTGCAGTGTCAGCTGGCCCAGGCTGCCCTGGCTGATATCAGTCAGGGCCTGTACAAATTCGGCTTCATCAGCGGCTTGCCAGTAGGCGGCATCGGTCTGTGCCACCGACCACACCACAGCCACGCTGCGGCCATCGGCACCGTCGAGCGGCAGCAGCGCCAGAATGCCCTGGGGGGAGAACCACTGGCGCGCCACCTGGCCGTGGGGCAGTTCGCACTGCAGGCGTGTGGCAATCGCATGCTGGTCGTAGGGGGTGACGTCAAAGTCCACGCCGAACTCAGTGCGGGTGGCGCTGGCTCGGCCTTCGCAGATGGCGGTCAGCGGGGCATCCACAGGGGCGTCCACCACCTCGACCTGGGGCTGGTAGCGCACGGCCTCGGCCAGGCGCTGCTCCAGTGCGGGCACATCCACAATCCAGGCCAGTGCATCTACGTCCTGCACTTGCGCATCAAAGTGCACGCTGCCGTCCTGGTCGCCGTGCACTTCCATATGGCGTACCGCAGTGGCGTAAGAAGCATCCGGCCAGGCACGCAAAGACTCGAGCATCTGCCTGGAGTTGGCATTGAGTGCATAGGCCCTGACATCGGCCTGTGCCGATGCCGCACGCGGTGCTGCCACCAGAGCAACACGCAGCCGCTCTCGTGCCAGAAGGAGAGCCAGAGTGCGGCCGACAATGCCAGCCCCGCGAATACATACATCAAAGGTTTGCGCCATAGGTTGCACATTGTAGGCAGGGCAGCCCGTCTGCGGAGAGACCTCTGCAAACAAGAAGGGGGCGCTTGTAGGCAATCTGCTATCGGGGCCGCACAATGGTGAGATGATAGAGTTGCAGACCGATTTCGATGTCACAGGCGCCATAGGCGCGCTGTGGGTGTTTCCGATCAAGTCCTGTGCTGGTATTGCGGTGCAGCAGGCACGCTTGCTGGCCAGCGGGCTGGAGTGGGACCGGGCCTGGATGGTGGTAGATGCGCAGGGGCGCTTCATCACCCAGCGTGAGGTGCCGCAGATGGCCTTGATTCAGCCACGGCTGGATGTGGCCAATGGTCAGCTGCTGGTGGCACATGCCGGGCAGGAGACGCTGTCCGTGCCACTGGCGTTGCCTTGGATGGAGACTGCACCGCAGCGCATGGTGCAGGTGTGGAAGAGCCAGGTGCTGGCATGGGATATGGGGGATGCAGCCGCACAGTGGTTCAGCCAGGCGCTGGGCCGGGCTTGCCGTCTGGTGCGCTTCGATCCTGCGCAGCAGCGCCTGTCCAACCTCAAATGGACGGGGGGCATTGAGGCACCGAACCAGTTTTCCGATGGCTATCCTTTGCTGGTCACCACCAGCGCAGCGTTTGAAGGGCTCAACGCCCGACTGCAGGCGCAGGGGCATGCGGCCGTAGATGGCCTGCGTTTTCGCGCCAACATCGTGCTCGACGGGCTGGCTGAGCATGAGGAAGACTTTATCGACACCGTCTGGGTGCAGGCGGCAGCGCCGGTTGCCATTCGTCTGGGCAAGCCTTGCTCGCGCTGCCCGATTCCGAACATTGATCCGCGCACGGCCACCTTCAGCCCCGAAGTAGGGGACACCATCGCCCAGTACCGGCAGGATGCACGGCTGGATGGTGCCATCACCTTTGGCATGAATGCCGTGGTGGCGCAGGGCGCCGGGCAGATGCTGCAGGTGGGGCAGACTGTAGGCGGCCAGCTGAAGTTTGATTGAACCGCGGTGCATCTTCGTTAAGATGCCGTTCAACTTTGGAGGAGTACATCCATGAAATACATGCTGCTGGCAGCCACGGCTGCTCTCACTCTGGCGGGCTGTGCCACACAGACGGCCAACGACCCCATGGCCAAGGAGGGTGCGCCCTATGTGGTCACACCTGACTATGACCATGCCATGGTCTGCGATACACGCTATGACGACCTGCGCAAGTGCGAAGATGCGCTGAAGGCCCTGTGCGGCAAGCGCGGTTTCCTGGACCTGCGCATTCGCCCCCTGCGCGAGCCCGGCAGCGATGTGGACAGCGCTACGCACCGCCTGCTGCAGCTGCAGTGCAAGCCGCGCCTTGCCAAGTAATTCGCGCTTGCCGTGGACAGCAAAAAGCCAACCTTCCGGTTGGCTTTTTTGTGGGTCAAATATGCCTCAGAGGCTTACTACACAAGCGCTGGAAGCTATGTTTATTGCATGCACAGCCAGCGCCTGAACTGTCGGTGGCTTATTCCTTGATGGCGACTTCACCGCGCAGGGTGTAGGTCATGGCTTCGGTGATTTTTACATCCACCATCTGACCAATCAGGCGCTCGTTGCCAGGGAAGTTCACCACGCGGTTGCACTCCGTGCGGCCCATGAGTTCGCTCTTGTCGCGCTTGCTAAAGCCTTCAACCAGCAGCTTTTGCACGGTGCCCACGCGCTCCAGGCTGATGTCCTTGATGTTCTGGTTGATCACAGCCTGCAGCTCCTGCAGACGGCGCAGCTTCACCTCGTGCGGGGTGTCGTCCTGCAGGTTGGCGGCAGGCGTGCCGGGGCGGGGGCTGAAGATAAAGCTGAAGCTGTTGTCAAAGCGGATGTCGTGGATCAGCTTCATCATCTTCTGGAAGTCTTCTTCCGTCTCGCCGGGGAAGCCGACGATGAAGTCCGAGCTCATGGCCATATCGGGGCGAATCGCACGCAGCTTGCGCACCGTGCTCTTGTATTCCATAGCGGTGTAGCCGCGCTTCATGGCCATCAGAATCTTGTCCGAGCCGTGCTGCACGGGCAGGTGCAGGTGGGACACCAGCTGTGGAATCTTGGCGTAGGCCTCGATCAGGCGGGGGGTGAACTCATTGGGATGGCTGGTGGTGAAGCGAATGCGCTCAATGCCGGGGATTTCCGCCACGTATTCCAGCAGCAGGGCAAAGTCGGCGATCTCGCTGGTGTCGCCCATCTTGCCCTGATAGGCGTTCACGTTCTGGCCCAGCAGCGTCACTTCCTTGACGCCCTGGTCGGCCAGACCGGCCACTTCCACCAGCACGTCTTCAAAGGGGCGGCTGACTTCTTCACCACGGGTGTAGGGCACCACGCAGTAGCTGCAGTACTTGGAGCAGCCTTCCATGATGGACACGAAGGCCGATGCACCTTCCACGCGTGCGGGGGGCAGGTGGTCAAACTTTTCAATCTCGGGGAAGGAGATGTCCACCTGGGGCTTGGCCTTGCTCTGGCGTGCGTTGAGCAGCTCGGGCAGGCGGTGCAGGGTCTGGGGGCCAAACACCACGTCCACGAATGGGGCGCGCTTGATGATTTCGTCACCCTCTTGGCTGGCCACGCAGCCGCCCACGCCAATGAGTACGCCTTTTTCCTTGAGGTGCTTGATGCGGCCCAGGTCGGAGAACACTTTTTCCTGTGCCTTTTCGCGCACGGAGCAGGTGTTGAACAGAATCAGGTCGGCCTCGTCGGGGTTGTCCGTGGGTTCATAGCCCTGGGCGGCGTTCAGCACGTCGGCCATCTTGTCCGAGTCGTACTCGTTCATCTGGCAGCCAAAGGTCTTGATAAATACTTTTTTGCTCATCGTGTGTGCCATGCAGTCGCGCAGGACTGCTGCATATGGGAAAAGGGGAAAAGAGCGCAGCGCCGCCAGCAGGCTGTGTGGCGTTGCAGTTCAATGGGGTGGGGGCGTATCTGTCAGCGCTTTTTGAAGGCGCTGGCCGCTTCTTCCGGCGTGAGAATCCAGGCGGTGAGCAGCCACTGGGTGCTGGCTTCCCGGACATAGGCCACACGCAATGCTTCGTTCTGCACGGTGTGGGCAAATATCAGCTTGTTGTCAGGAGCGAAGAGCCTGAAGCCCGGTGCAGTGCGCACAGGCTTGCCATTGATTTCAGCGCGTGGAATCTGCTCAATGCGCAGCACGCCGTATTGCACATGGCTAGGGAAATTGCGGTAGCTGGCCTTGGGAATGGTCGAAGGCGCAGTCTGCACTGCGGACAGCGTCGTCTGTGCCTGGCCAGGCAGAGCCATGGCAAGCACAGGGGCCAGAAAGACAGATGCAAGCAAGCAGCGGGTCATGGTGTTCATCCAGGGGCTGACAGACCGGCGCATTCTACGCAATGTGTACGCAGGCAGTGCCTTGCTCAGGCTTGCGGGGCATCCAGATGCAGGCCAGCACCTGGGGCATACAGCGTGGCCTTGGGTGGGCGCGCCAGGCCCCAGAAGCGCAGGCCAGTGAGTTCAGCCATGCGCACGCCCATGGCCGTGGGGGCAGAAATGGTGGCCAGCGCAGCAATGCCGAGCTTGGCGCATTTGCGCACCAGCTCATGGCTGCCACGGCTGGAGAGCACTACAAAGCCCGGCTCACTGAGGCGGCCCGTGCGTGCCAGGCGGCCCAGCAGCTTGTCCAGCGCATTGTGGCGGCCCACGTCTTCAATCACATCGTGCACCTGTCCGTCCAGCGTGGCCCAGCCAGCGGCGTGGATGGCGCCGGCTTCGGCATTGAGCACTTGCTTGGGCGGCAGGTGGTCTATGGCTTTCAACACAGTGGGCAGGTCCACCTGTGCCACCCAGTCGCGAGCAGGCAGGGCGTCGAATGTCAGATCGAGTGCCGCAAAGCTCTCCACCCCGCAGACCCCGCAGCCTGTGCGGCCACTCATGCTGCGGCGGTGGTCTTTGAGGCGCATGAAGCAGCGCGAAGCAATTTCCAGCTGCACTTCCATGCCATCCATGCCAACAGGCAAACCGGCTGCGGTGGCAGAGACCGGGCGCACGTCCACGCCATAGCAGTCGGCGGCGCTGTCGATGATGCCTTCGCTGAGCGCAAAGCCGATGGCAAAGTCTTCCAGGTCCAGTGGCGTGCCCATCATCACCGCATGGGCGATGCCGTTGAACACCAGGGCAATTGGCACTTCGTTGGCCAGCACGCGCTGCTCGGCCTGCACGCCGCGCTCGGCGTGGTGAAAGCGCACGTCGCAGCGGGTCAGTGCAGGGACATCGGGAGTTTCAAGAGAGCAGGCGCTGGCATCAGTCATACAGCGGATGATAGGCCGCTGCGTTTAATCCAGCAGGGCCACGCTTTTGATTTGCGCAATCACAGACTGGCCTTGGTGCAAGCCCAGCTCGCGTGCTGAACGTGCTGATACGCGTGCCAGTAGCGTGGTGCTGCCCGCCTGCAGGCTGAGCATGACCTGGCCGGGGCTGTCCTCATGCAGCGTCGTGAGCGTGGCGGGGATGCGGTTCAGAATGCTGCTGCCCTGCGGTGCCTGCAGCGCAATGCTCACGTCCCGCGCCAGCACGCGCAGGCGTACGGCGTCCCCCAAGCGGCGGTTGGCTGCGCCGCTGATCAGGAGCTGGCCACCGTCAAAATGCACGGTGCTCAGGTGGTCCTGCGCGTCATAGGCCGTGATCTGGCCTTGCACCAGGCTGGCAGCTTCCGACGCCGGTGCCATGGGGTGTTCGCTCTGGGCCATGGCGCTGGCCGTGTCGCCCGCAAACACGGCGCGCCCGGCCCGCAGCAGCACGACATGGTGGGCCAGCCGCGCGACTTCGTCCTGCGCGTGGCTCACGTAGAGCACGGGCATGTCGAGGTTTTTTTGCAGACTTTCCAGATAGGGCAGCACCTCGGCCTTGCGCTGGGCATCCAGGGCAGACAGGGGCTCGTCCATCAACAGCAGTTGCGGGCTGGTAGCCAGCGCCCGTGCAATGGCTACGCGCTGGCGTTCACCGCCAGAGAGCGTGGCCGGGCTGCGCTCCAGCAGATGGCCAATGCCCAGCAGCTCCACCGCCTGCTCCAGCTGCACCTTGCGGCGGGCTGCCGGGGTGCGCTTGAGGCCATAGGCCAGATTGCCGTGCACGCTCAGGTGGGGGAACAGGCTGGCTTCCTGAAACACATAGCCCAGCGCACGCTGGTGTGTGGGCAGCCACTGGCGTGTGGCCTCGTCCTGCCAGACCTGGCCGTTGACGGTGACGCGGCCCCGGGCACGTTCCAGCCCGGCCATGCTGCGCAGCACCGTGGTCTTGCCGCAGCCCGATGGGCCAAACAGCGCGGTAATGCCTCGGCCGGGCAGCTGCAGATGCACATCCAGCGTGAAGTCGGCACGCTGCAGTGCCAGTTGGGCTTCGATCATGCGCGCTCCTTGCTGGGTTGCAGCCAGTGCAGCAGCATCAGCACCACAAAGCTGAAGACCACCATGCCACCCGCCAGCCAGTGGGCGTTGGCGTATTCCATGGCTTCCACGTGGTCGTAGATCTGCACCGACACCACGCGCGTCACGCCCGGGATGTTGCCGCCAATCATGAGCACCACGCCAAACTCGCCCACGGTGTGCGCAAAGCTCAGCACGGCAGCGGTGACAAAGCCGGTGCGCGCCATGGGCAGCACCACGGTGAAAAAAGTATCGAGCTTGCTGGCCCCCAGCGTGGCCGCCACTTCCAGCGGCCGCCGCCCCAGGTTTTCAAAGGCGCGCTGCAGCGGCTGGACGGCAAAGGGCAGGGAATAGATCACCGAGCCGACCACCAGCCCCGCAAAAGTAAAGGGCAGGCGGCCCAGGCCCAGCCATTCGGTGAGCTGCCCGACCGGGCCATTCGGCCCCATGGTGACCAGCAGATAAAAACCAATCACCGTGGGTGGCAGCACCAGAGGCAAGGCCACGACTGCGCCTACCGGTCCCTTCCAGCGTGAAGCCGTGTGTGCCAGCCACCATGCCAGCGGGGTGCACAGCACCAGCAGCAGCACGGTGGTGACCGTGGCCAGCTCCAGTGTCAGCCTGATGGCGGCCCAATCTTCGGTAGATAGCATGCCCAGCGTGTGAAGAATTAAAAAAATGAGCTGCTAGCACTGATGAATCAAGCACTTCAATATGAAAACTATTTGAAGTGCTTGATATTCAAGCGCTAGCTGCTTCAAAAACCATAGCCGTAAGCGCTGATGATGGCGCGGGCCTTGTCGCCCTGCAGGTAGCGCATCAGTGCCTGGGCGGCTGCGTTGTCTCTGGCCTGATTCAGCACAATCGCATCCTGGCGGATCGGCTCATGCATGGTTTCAGGCACGATCCAGCCTGAGCCAGCGCTGATGCGGCCATCTTGCATCACCTGCGACAGGGCCACAAAGCCCAGCTGGGCATTGCCCGTGGCAACGAACTGGTAGGTCTGACCAATGTTCTCACCCTGCACAAACTTGGGCTGGACCGCATCCAGCAGCCCCAGCTTGCGCAATGTCTGCTCCGCCGCCAGGCCGTAAGGCGCAAGCCTGGGGTTGGCAATGGCAAGGTGCTGGAAGTGGTTGGCTTTGAGCACTTCGCCTTGCTCATCCACATAAGTACTGTCCTTGCTCCACAGCACCAGCTTGCCGATGGCATAGGTGATGCGCGAGGCAGCATCGGCCTTGCCTTCGCGCGCCAGTTTTTCGGGCGTGGCCGCATCTGCCGACAGCAGCACGCCAAAGGGTGCGCCGTTGTGGATCTGGGCGTAGAACTTGCCGGTGGAGCCAAACGACAGCTGCGCCTGGTGGCCTGTGTCCCTGGCAAACTCCTGGGCAATCTTTTGCATGGGGGCTGTGAAATTCGAAGCCACCGCCACCGACACCGTGTCGGCATGTGCTGTGGCAGCCAGCACAGCAGATGCCAGCAGACTGGTGCGCAGAACAGAAGCGATCAACATAAGCGCTATTCCTTTTTTGAATAGCGAAAGTATAGCCGCAGCGTTATTCCTTGTGTGAATAGCGGCATGATAGGGCCATGTCTTCAAACACTGCTGATTCATCTTCATCCCTGCTGCAGGCGCTGGGTCACCCCCTGTCTGACCGGCGTCTGCAGGTGCTGCGTGCGCTGGGGGAGTGTGGCTCCATCTCGCAGGCGGCCCGCGCAGTCGGCGTGAGCTACAAGGCCGCCTGGCAGGCCATTGATACCCTGAGCAATCTGGCCGGCGTGCCCGTGGTGCAAAAGTCCGTGGGCGGCGCGGGTGGCGGCGGGGCCAGACTGACCGAGGCAGGCCAGGAATTGCTGCGTGCGGCTGAGGCCCTGGCGCAGGCCAAGGGCGCAGTGATGCAGCAACTGCAGTCCAGGCTGCCCGTGCAGCGCCTGGGCATTCAGACCAGCATGCGCAACCAGTGGCCCTGCATGGTGCAGCAACTGGCAATGAGTGGCCCGCTGGCACAGGTGCATCTGCAGGGGCTGCATGCCGATGTGACCGTGCAGGCACGCATTACGGCCGAGAGCGCGCAGCTGCTGGGTCTGTACAACGGTATGCAGCTGCTGGCCATGTGCAAGGCCACGGCAGTAGAAGTGACGGCGGCCACTGCATCACTGGCGCAGGGCAACAGCTGGCAGGGCAAGATTGCACGCATCACCCCCGGTGCGCTGGGCGATGAAGTGGCGGTGCAGCTGTCACCCGGCATGCAATGGGTGGGGTTTGCTGCTGCACACACAGGCTGGCGCGTGGGCCGCAGGGTGCAGGTGCATGTGCCTGAAGCGGCTGTGGTGCTGGCGCTGGAAGGGGGAATGCTGGGCTGATGACGGTACGCTGGGCGCAGTGCCAATGGAGCAAAGAAAGACGGGAATGGAAAGCTTATCTGCGCCTAGACAACAACGTGATTTGCTGCTTTTTGCGACAATACCGGGCTTGAACCCGGTTTCACAGCCTGCATGCCTGTTGCAAAGTCTGGCTGCTGCCTGTGCAGGGGCAGGCTGCCAGCAGTGCTGGTGAAGGTGATGAATATCTGCATGGTGCAGGTAGACCAGAAAGAAAAGACGCAGTGAGCATTTTTGATCGATTGATTTCTACGTTGTCAGGGAGTGGTGCCCAAGATGCGCCGGCCTCTGCCTCCGCAGCTGCCGCTGAAAGTGAAGGGCAGAAGCGGCGCTTCATGGGGCGTGAAGGCGTGGAAGCTCATCAAACAGCACCTGTTGTAGAAGAAAAAGGCTTTGATGGCCCCTCCGAGGTCTGGCTGCATGTGCAGCCCGCCACACAGCGTCTGCTGCTGGTGCCCGAGCTTGGCATAGGTACGGGCGAAGAGCTGACGCCCAAGATGATGCAGGACCTGCAGCGCAAAGGCCTGTGCGATGCCGTGGCCTACCACGCGGGCTACGAGCAGTACTGGAAGATGCCATCGCAGGAAGCCATCCTGCGTACCCCTTCGCTGTACTCCATCGAGACACCGCTGCCGCACAAGGTCAAGCTGGATACCCGCCTGGTCAAGCAGGACGAGGCGCGCGGCTTCTGGATGCATGTGCGCATTCGCGGCGAAGAAGAGCTGCAGCACTTGCAGGAGACGGAAGCCCCCGCCTGATTCCAGGCGTTGCTGCACACCAGACGCCTGTCCAGTGACAGGCGTTTTTGTTGGTAGCGGTTGGAACGGCGGTTGGGGATCAGTGCTCGGTGCGCTCTTGCGCGGGAGCGCTGTCGTCAGGGCGCATATGTGCATGTACGCGTTCCCAGACCGCGTCGGTGAACGCAGTACCCAGCTCACGCATGCTCTGGCGCAGTGCGGCCAGTCCTTCCTGCGCCGAGCTGCTGAGCATGTACTCCGGCGGTGCCAGCAGCAGGTTCAGCGGCTCTACGGGCTGACTCAGCAAGGCATTGCCGAACAGTGCACCCCAGACAAAGCAGGCCATGCGGCTGGTCAGGCGCTGGTAGATGCGGCGCAGCCAGGAGACAGGAGTGGATGACTTTTTGTTGCGCGTTGCCATAAAACATGCAGCCCAGCCGCGAATGCTGCTGTTTTAAGAGCAGTCAGGGCTTGAATTTTAAGGCGTAGCAGGGCTGATGCTGCAAAGAATCTGTATGTAAATACAGTGACTGAGATTTTTTGGAAAAAATGCGCAATTTCAAAAAAGATGTGAAAAATGTGCCTATAATTCATAGCTTCAGCGGCTGTAGCTCAGCTGGATAGAGTACTTGGCTACGAACCAAGGGGTCGTGGGTTCGATTCCTGCCAGCCGCACCAAACGACAAGCCCCAGAACTGCAAAGTTCTGGGGCTTTTTCGTTTTTCCCAGCTGCTAATGCAGCCTGAGGCGCTCAGCTGGGCTGCGGTGCTGGTACCGGCGCCTTGGGCAGGCGCAGGATAAAGCTGGCGCCGTGGCCGACTTCGCTGACCACGCTGATGCTGCCGCCATGCTGCTGGGCCGTGGTGTGCACATAGGCCAGGCCCAGGCCAAAGCCCTGGATCTTTTGTGCCTCGTGCTGTGCCTGCCGGGTAAAGGGGGCAAACAGGCGTTCCTGCTCTTTGGCGCTGATGCCATCGCCCTCATCGCGCACGGTGATGCACCAGGCATCGCCATCCTGGGCCAGGCTGCAGTACACCGTGCCTTCCACAGGGCCGTACTTGATGGCATTGCTGATCAGGTTCACACAGGCGCGGCGCAGCATGCTGGCGTCTCCCAGCACCCAGGCCTCTTCTTCCTGGGGCATCCAGTCCAGCTCGACCAGGCGTGCGTTGGCGGCAGCCCAGGTGTCATCCAGTGCCTGGTCAATGATGGCCCCCAGTTCCGCCGGCACACGCTGGGCCGTGGTGTGCTGGGCACGGGCCAGGTAGACAAAGTCGTCAGCCAGGGACAGGCCGTTGCGTGCGTAGCGCTGGATGCGCTCGATGAGGACGGAAGAGGTGTCCTCCTGCCCAAAGTGCTGCTCCATCTCAATGGCCGTGAGGATGGCACCTATGGGCGCGCGAATATCATGTGAGATGAAGTGCAGGGCCTGGTCGCGCTGGGCCATGGCGGCACGCAGTTCGCTGATGTCCACCAGACTGACCAGCCAGCCGGTGTCACCAGCCACGGAAAACGGCTTGCTCAGCATCAGCAGGCTGCGTTGCTGCAGGTCTATGCCTTCGCGCTGCATGGTCTTGTCCAGTGGCGGAGGCTGCTCGCTGCTCCACAGCGGCTGCAGGCTGCCACGTTCTACCGCCCCCTCCAGTAGTTCGGCGATGGGCTGCAGCTCCTGCAGCGGACGCTGCAGCTGCTGGGCATAGCGGTGGGCCGCCCTGTTGGCCAGCACGATCTGCCCCTGGCGATTGCAGACCATGGTGGGCGATGGCAGCTGCAGCAGGGTGTCGGTCACAAACTCATGCAGCTGGCGCAGCTGCTGCGTAGCCTGCTCCACGGCCAGAATGCGGCCTTGCAGAAAGTCGCCTCGCCGCGGCACAGCGGCAGGCGCTGTGTTCAGCCCCTGCACGCGCAGATGCTGCATTTCCTGGTTCAGAAACTGGGCTGCGGTACTGAGCCTGCGCCAGCTCCATAGCGGGTAGGCCAGCAGCAGCACCAGCAAGGCGGCCGCCGGGCTGAATACGGTGTGGGTGGGGGCCAGAGCGTGCAGCAGCAGCGTCAGCAGTGCCAGCCCCAGACAGGTGAGCAGGGCTGCAGACGGGCCCAGCACGGACAGTGCGGCCAGTCCCAGTGCCACGGGAAGCAGGTTGAAGATGCGGTTGGCCCAGGGGCTGGCAGTGCTTACGTGTTGCTGCTGCAGTGCGCCGCTGACGATGTGGGCCAGCATTTCCACATTGTGCAAGGCGCTGGGGCTGGCGCCGCTCGGTGGCAGCACCGTGGCACCAAGGCCGGTGGCGGTCGCACCGATCAGCACATGCTTGTTGCGAAAGGCGCTGGCTGGAATCTTGCCCCGCAGCACGTCGATATAGGAGTAGGTGATGAAAGGTGCATCGCCTCTGGCAAAGGCAATGCGTATCGGCTGGCTGCGCAGCCATGGGCCGGAGGCAGATGGCGCATCGGTCTGGGCAGTGCTGCGGCAGTCAGGGTTCTGTGGCTGACTCAGGCAGAGCATGGACAGGCCCAGGTGCAGCCACTGGTGCTGGGCAAAGCCTTCGCGGGCATAGAAGCTGCGCACGCCACCGTCCGGGTCCAGCGGCAGGTGAACGTGGCCCAGCCGTGCAGCAGCCTGGGCAAACAGTGGCAGCGGCAGGCTGGTGGTCTGGGCGTTGCCGCTGCTGACCAGCGGCAGAACCACGCGCCCGCTGCGCACCATGCTGTGGGCCAGCAGGGCGTCGTCTTCGGGGTAGTCCAGATCGGCTTCGGCCAGCAGAATGTCCAGTCCAATGGAGCGTGGTTGGCCCATGCTGACGAAGTCGATCAGGTGTGCATGCAGGGCGCGGCGCCAGGGCCAGCGGCCAATGCTGGCAAGGCTGCGCTCGTCCACGGCGATCAGGACCACATCGGGCGATGGCTCGGGGCTGTGCAGCCGCAGCGCCAGGTCTTTGAACCACAGATTGGCCCGGGGAAACTGCAGGGGGCCGGACAGCCAGAACACCAGCGCCATCAGGCCCAGTGACATCAGCAGCCATTCCAGCGTGAGCGAGCGTTTCATGCGGAAAATATCAAAAAAAGGAGCTGCTAGCGCTTATCTTTCAATGATTTGAAAGTTAATTGCATTGAAAAACCTTGATAGATAAGCGCTAGCAGCTCTCTTTTTTATCTGTCCCAGCGTTCAATACCCAGGCCTGTGCCGGACTGCACGGGCTGGCCCGTGCCATCGAGCAGCAGATCGCGCACCTGCACGCTGCGCGGTGGCGAGAAGGCGCTGTTCAGCCCCGATGGGTCCTGCACCTGAATGCGCACATGCCAGGTGCCTGCAGGCAGGCCTGCGGCCGTCCAGCGTGGGCTGTCGAGCAGTGTATCCAGTGCTGGTGCTGTGCCATCGGGCGTGGCAAAGGCCTGCAGGCGGTAGCGCTGACCAGGCTCGCCGGGCCAGTGAATGGTGCTCAGGCCGGCGACGGTGTGCTCCTGCATATTTGCTGCGGAGAGCGTGGCTGGCCGGGGCGCAATGCGGAAGCGGTGCGGATCGGCAAATGGCCCGCGGTCGGGCTGCCCGGCCATGCTGCGCACACTGGCAGCGCGCCATGCGTAGTCACCAGCGGGCAGGTTTTGCAGGTCGATGCGGCAGTCCTGCGCAGGGCTGCTGCTTTGCAGAGCAGGCTGTGCAAACGCACTGGTGGCAATGTCTGCATCTGCTGCAGGCAGGGCAATGATCTGGTGGCGGTAGCTGTCAGCGCCATCCACGGGGGTGCACAGCAGCTGGGCTTCACCCAGGGCCAGCGTGGCTCCGGGGACAGGCGTTTGCACCAGCGGTGGCACGGGGTGGGCTTTGACGCGGATCGGCAGCGTGCGCGGCAGACCGCTGATGCCGTACGGGTCCAGCGCCCGTACATGCAGGTAGTAGCCGCCATCAGGCAGGGCGGCAAAGCGTGCCTGCTGGCCCTGTACCTGTGCATTGCGCAGCACCTTGTGGCCCTGCGCATCGCTGCTGATGCTCACCAGCCAGCCCTGTGCCTGTGGCATGGCAGGCAGCGGGATATCCAGCCACTGCGCGTCTTCATACAGGCTGGGCAGGGACTGTGCACTGGGCGCGGGCAGCAGTGCCGTGACAGGGCCGGGCTGGCCATTGGCCGCCACGGCCATGCCAAAGTGAGGGTGGAGCGTCTGCACGGCGGACTGAGCGCCGGTCAGCGACTGCATGGCCACCTGGCCCTGCAGTACAGCGGCTGTGGTGCTGCCGTCGGGCTGCAGCTGCACGTCAAAGCGGGTGCCGCGCACACTGGTGGCAGCAACGGGCGTGCGTATGTCCAGATGGCGCTGGGCATCCGGCTTGCCGGGCACCTGTATATCTACACCGCCTTGCTGCAGTTCGAGGACGGACTGCAGGCTGCCCGCACGGCCACGGCGGCGCAGCTGGCTCAATTGCACGGAGGAAGCCGCGCGCACCTGAATCAGGCTGCCGTCGGCCAGCTTGACGGTGACGAATGCATCGGGCGAGAGCTGCAGCTGGTCACCTTCCTCGAGCGGCATGCCAGGCTGCACAGGCACGGCGGCTGTGGTGCTGCGGTGCTGCGGTTGCGCAGCTGGGCACTGCCCTGCACAAAGTCCACCGAAGCCGTAGCCTTGCGCATCAGCCACATGGGCACTTCCAGCATGGAGCCGGGCTGCAGGCGGTAAGGGCTGCCCACCTTGTTGTGGCTTTGCAGGGCCTGCCAGAGCGTGGCATCGCCCAGATAGCGCTGGGCAATCTGGGTCAGCGTGTCGCCAGTCACGATGCGGTGGGCAATGACCTGCTGCGGTTGCGACGTCTGCTGCGCAGCAGCAGGCAGCACCAGGGTGCTGCACAGGGCCACGGCGCAGGGCAATGCGGGAATGCAGAAGGCAGTGCGTGGGAACATGGCAGCAGCAGAAAGTGTGGTGTCGCGTTAGCTCGAGTGGCTGTCCAGGCGGTAGCCCAGACCGTAGACCGCAGCAATGGAATACGCATTGCCGGGCCGCAGTTGCAGGACTTGCCGCAGGCGGGACACATGGGTGTCCAGCGAACGCGACAGCACTTCGGCGTTCTGGCCCCAGACCGCCTCACGCAGGTAGTCGCGTGACAGCAGGCGGCTTGCGTTCTGGAACAGCAGCAGGGCCAGGGCGAATTCGCGGTGCGTCAGCGCCACATGCTTGTCCTGAAAGCTGACCGTCAGCTGTGAGCGCGTAAAGGTATAGGGGCCGAAGTGCTGTACATCGTCGCTGGGAAACGGATAGGCGCGGCGCAGCAGGGCCTGAATGCGTGCCTGCAGCTCGGCCACACGCAGCGGCTTGATCATGAAGTCATCCGCCCCGCTCTGCAGCCCCTCCACCACATCGCGTTCTTCGCTGCGGTGGGTGATGAACAGAATCGGCAGCTGGGACTCCAGATGCTGCCGCGCCCAGCGCACCACCTCAGGGCCGCTGGTGTCGGGCAGTTCCCAGTCGACGACCAGCAGGTCAAACGTGTCGCGGCGCAGCGCCAGCATCAGCGCCTGACCTTCTGAAAACAGCGCGCAGCTGTGGCCCATCTCCTGGGCCACGCGCTCAATCATGGCCAGCTGTGCGGGATCGTCATCCAAAACGGCAATGCGCATAGCGGCACCTCCCCCTTTTTTTGCAATCAGTCTGTGTCAGCCTTTATTGTTTGCTGCTTCCTGCAGTGTCTGCAGCGCCTGCAGTACATCGGTATCCGAAACACCTTCGCCCAGCTGGACGCAGGCCTGAAGGGCACGCAGTGCATCGGCACCCTGCTGCTGCAGTTGCGCAATGCTCTGGCCGGCCTGTTTGGGTTGCTCAAACCCTGTGCTTTGCAGCAGCAGGCTTCCGTCGGCAGCCATGAACTTGAAGTAGAACTTGCCATCGGCTTCGCGGTACTGCTTGAAGCTGGGCAGGGCCTGCTTGGCGGCCTTGGCCTTCTTGGCATGGCTGTCCTGGCTGGCCAGGCTGCGCAGGCCCACGGCGGCGCGCAGCTTGGTGATGAAGGGGCGGCTCAGCGCACGGGCACGTTCGGCACCGATCTGCAAAGCGGCTTCCACCTTCTCGGGATGGGCCATCAGGTCTTCATAGATGGCGCGCTTGGGTGCGATTTCGGCATCGATGCGCTCGAACAGCATGTTTTTCGCATCACCCCAGGCAATGCCTTCGGCAAAGGCCTTGCGCATGGCTTCGGTTTCCTCGGCGGTGGCAAAGGCCTGGTACAGCTGGAACAGGGCAGAGCCTTCGGTGTCCTTGGGCTCACCGGGGGCGCGCGAGTCGGTCACGATGCTGTTGATGAGCTTTTTCAGTTCATTGCGGGGAGCAAACAGCGGAATCGTGTTGTCGTAGCTCTTGCTCATCTTGCGGCCGTCCAGACCTGGCAGCGTGGCTACGTTTTCTTCAATGGCAGCCTCGGGCAGCACAAAGTGCTCGCCATACAGGTGGTTGAAGCTGGAGGCAATGTCGCGCGCCATTTCGATGTGCTGGATCTGGTCGCGCCCCACAGGCACTTTGTGCGCGTTGAACATCAAGATGTCAGCGGCCATCAGCACGGGGTACATGAACAGGCCAGCGGTCACACCGTCGTCCAGTTCCTTGCCTGCTTCGGCATTCTTGTCCTGCGACGCCTTGTAGGCGTGGGCACGGTTGAGCAGGCCCTTGCCGGTCACGCAGGAGAGGAACCAGTTCAGCTCGGGAATCTCGGGCACATCCGACTGGCGGTAGAACACCACATGCTCGGGGTCCAGACCACAGGCCAGCCAGCTGGCGGCAATTTCCAGCGTGGAGCGGTGCACACGGGCAGGGTCCTGGCACTTGATCAGGGCGTGGTAGTCGGCCAGGAAATAAAAACTTTCCATGCCGGGGGTGCGACTGGCGGCCACGGCAGGGCGAATGGCGCCTGCGTAATTGCCCAGGTGAGGTGTGCCGGAGGGCGTAATGCCAGTCAGAAAACGGGTGGTGCTCATATCTCAAACCAAGTTATCAAAAGAGGCTGCACGCAGGCAGCCTGAATCAGTCAAAGCTTTGTGTGCTTACTGCAGCGCAGACAGCAGGGGGCTGATGAGGGTGTTGATCACGCTGTAGCCAATGTCCATCAGCGGGCGCAGCCAGACCGTGCCCACAATGCCCAGCAGGACCAGCGCCAGCACGATGAAAAAGCCATAGGGCTCAATGCGCGAGAAGCTGATGGCGGCCTTGGTGGGCAGCAGCCCCACCAGAATGCGGCCACCGTCCAGCGGCGGCAGCGGAAACAGGTTGAAGGCCCACATCACCAGGTTCACCAGCACACCGGCGCGTGCCATTTCCATGAAAAAGCGCTCTTCCACATTGGTGGCAACCAGCACGACCAGCAGCAAGGCCCAGGCAATGGCCTGCACGAAGTTGGAGGCAGGGCCCGCCAGTGCGACCCAGATCATGTCGCGCTTGGGGCGGCGCAGATGGCTGAAGTTCACGGGCACGGGCTTGGCGTAGCCAAACAGGAAGGCACCCGAGGTCGAAAAGTACAGCAGCAGCGGCATCAGAATGGTGCCGATGGGGTCAATGTGCTTGATGGGGTTGAGCGTGACGCGGCCCAGCATGGTGGCGGTGTAGTCACCAAAGTAGCGCGCGGCATAGCCGTGGGCAGCTTCGTGCACTGTGATGGAAAACAGCACAGGAAGGGCGTAGATAAGGACGGTTTGTATCAGATCGTTCACGGTGTCATTGTCTCAAACATCCACCGCTTGCGGTGGTTTGCCATTGCAGCCCGTTTTACAGGCCAATTGCAGACAGCGGGCCTGCGCCTTCGCGCACACACACGGGCGGGTTGCCCAGACGCATGGGCGTGAGGTCAATCACCGTCGTGGGCTCCAGCGGGCAGGCACCGGCATCGACAATGGCGTCGATCTCGTGCTCAAAGCGTTCGCGGATGGCTTCCGGGTCGTTCATGGGCAGCTCTTCGCCCGGAGGAATCAGCGTGGTGGCCAGCAGCGGTGCCCCCATGAGTTCCAGCAGCATCTGCGTGCCTTTGCGGTCCGGTACACGCAGGCCAATGGTCTTGCGCGAAGGGTGGCTCACGCGGCGTGGCACTTCCTTGGTGGCATCCAGGATAAAGGTGTAGGGGCCGGGGGTGCCCAGCTTCATGAGGCGGTACTGCTGGTTATCGACCAGGGCGTAGTTGGCCAGCTCGGACAGATCGCGGCACAGCAGGGTGAGGTGGTGCTTGTCATTGACCTGGCGAATGCGGCGCAGGCGTTCCACGGCATTCTTGTCATCCAGCTGGCAGACCAGGGCATAGCTGGAGTCGGTCGGCAGGGCAATGACTCCGCCTTTTTGCAGCAGCGCGACGGCCTGCTTGAGCAGGCGTGGCTGCGGGTTGTCCGGATAGATTTCAAAGTACTGGGCCATGGTGCTTCCTTGATCTTGTGCGCGGTATGCGCATTGTGCGCCGTCTCTGGCGCTGCTGCATGCAGGTCAGATGCTCACAAAATGTGGGGGCAACCTAGCAGATACGGTGCTGCAGCAGCTCCCACACGCCGGTCAGCCGTGCAGGGTCAGGTGGCAGGCCGCCAAGGTCGATGGAGGACTCTTGCGGGCTGTGAAAGTCACTGCCGCGTGAGATGGCCAGGTTCAGCTCCTGGGCCAGATCCGCATAGTGTTCGTATTCGTGCGGTGTGTGGCTGCCGCAGACCACTTCCACAGCCTGACCGCCCAGCTCCTTGAAGCGGCTGAAAAAGGCGTACTCCTCCATGGGGCTGAAGTGGTAGCGCGCAGGGTGGGCCACCACGGCCACGCCCTGAGCATCGGTGATCCAGCGCACAGCGTCTTCCAGCGATGCCCAGCGTTGCGGCACATAGCCAGGTTTGCCTGGCACCAGATAGCGCTGAAACACTTCCTGCGTGCTGCAGCAGGCCCCGATTTCCACCAGATAGCGTGCAAAGTGGGTGCGCGAGATCAGCTCCGGATTGCCCACGTATTTAAGCGCCCCTTCGTAAGCGCCAGAAATGCCCGCAACCGCCAGCTGCTGCGCCATTTCTCTGGCGCGCGGACCGCGGCTGTGGCGCACGCTGTGCAGGCCATCGCGCAGCTGTGCATCGTCCGGATCAAAACCCAGACCCACGATGTGTACGGTGGTGCTGGCAAAGCTGACAGAAATTTCCACGCCCGTCAGAAAGGACAGCCCCTGCTCCTGCGCGGCTGCATGGGCCAGGGGCAGTCCGCTGATTTCGTCATGGTCGGTCAGTGCCCACAGCGTCACGCCGCGCGCTCTGGCACGCTGCGCCAGTGCCTGTGGAGACAGGGTGCCGTCGGAATAGGTGGAGTGGCAATGCAGGTCGGCCTGGAAGGGGAGGGAGGAGGGCATGGGAGGGGGCATGAGAGGGGGCATAGGTCAGCGGCGCTGCCGTTTTAAAACAACAGACCCGTGCTGATTTTCGACCGGAGTTGCTTTTGCGCAAAATCCCCTTGAAGCTGCCATGTTTGTATCAGGCGTTTTTCTGATGCTTGCACAAAATGTTTCAAATTTGCGCGAAAAGTATTAAATCGGGAGGGAGAAGATGCAATTTAAGAACTGGTCGGTATCTACAAAGATATGGGGGCTGATGCTGGGGGTGCTGGTGCTGGCCGTGTGCGCAGGGGGGGCCATGCTGCGTTACATCGATGGGGTAGAGACGCACTTGCGCGCTGAACTGCAGGACTATGAGCAGCGCATCCGGCTGGCCGAGCAGTGGCGCGGCATTACTGACCATGCAGTGGCTCACGTGGTGATGGGCGCCATGACCACCGAGAGCAGCCTGAGCGCTTATGCCCAGAACAAAACCCGTGAGGGCGTAGAGGGGGCATCGGCCATCCAGAAACAGCTGGAGCAGGCGCTGACCAGCCCTGAAGGCCAGCAGCAACTGGCCAAGATTGCACAGGCGCGCGCCAAGGTGCTGGAGCTGAACGGGCAGATTGCGCAGGCGCGCAATGCCTATCGCTACGAGCAGGCCCGTGAACTGCTCGACCAGCAGATGATGCCTGCCGTCGCGGCCTATAACCAGGCGCAGACCGATCTGGTGCGCCTGCAGGAGCGCATGCGTGACCGCATGATTGAGCAGGGCCTGCAAAAGCGCAATTCCGCCTTGCTGGTGGGCGGCGCCGCACTGCTGCTGGTGGCAGTGCTGGCTGTGTTGCTGTCCCTCTATGTGATTCGCCAGATCACCCGTCCGCTGGACGAAGCCGTGCAGCTGGCCGAGACCATTGCTGCAGGTGATCTGACGGCCAGCCTGCAGTCTGACCGCAGGGATGAGCTGGGCAAACTGCTGCAAAGCCTGAGCGCCATGACCCAGCGCCTGCGCAGTGTGGTGCTGGAAGTGCGCAACGGTGTGGACTCTGTCTCCTCAGCAGCATCGCAGATTGCTACGGGTAATCAGGATCTGTCCAGCCGCACGGAGCAGACCGCAGCCAACCTGGAAGAAACCGCATCCAGCATTGAAGAGCTGACGGCGAGCGCCTCGCAGTCTGCCGATACGGCACGCCAGGCCAACCAGCTGGCCAGCACAGCAGTGCAGGCTGCGGAGCGCGGCGGCAGCGTGGTGCAGCAGGTGGTGAGCAGCATGCAGCAGATCACCAGCAGCAGCCACAAGATTGCCGACATCATCAGCGTGATCGATGGCATTGCCTTCCAGACCAACATCCTGGCGCTGAACGCCGCGGTGGAAGCCGCACGTGCGGGCGAGCAGGGGCGTGGCTTTGCCGTGGTGGCCGGTGAGGTGCGGGCGCTGGCGCAGCGCAGTGCCGAGGCGGCTAAGGAAATCAAGTCCCTGATTACGGCCAGCGTGGCCAATGTGGATGCAGGCTCGTCCCAGGTCGCAGAAGCGGGCAAGAGCATGCAGGAAATCGTCGAGAGCGTGCGCCGCGTGACCGATCTGATTGGTGAGATCAGCGCTGCGGTGCATGAGCAGCACGATGGCTTTGCCCAGGTCAATCAGGCGGTGAGCAATCTGGACCAGATGACCCAGCAAAACGCCGCGCTGGTGGAAGAGTCTTCGGCAGCTGCCACGGCCATGAATGAGCAGGCCCAGCGCCTGGCGCAGGTGGTGGCGGTGTTCAATGTAGGGAATGCGGGCAGACTGTCCATGTCCTACCAGCGTCCGGCGAGCCCAGCAGCTGCGGCCGTGAATGCCGTGCGCAGCGCGCCTGCGGCTGTGCCTGCATCTCAGCCTGCCAAGGACAAGGTTGAGCCAGTGCGCAAGCCTGTCGCTGCTTCACCTGTGGCGTCGGCGGCTTCCACACCAGCCAAGGCAAGGCCTGCAGCCAGCCTGGCCGCACCCGCAGCAGCCAAGCCTGCAACTTCCACCAAGGCCGCTGCCGATGATGACTGGGAAAGCTTCTGAGCACATGCTCAGATAGCGCATACAGCAAAGGCCTGCATTGCAGGCCTTTGTTTTTGATAGCTGCTTGCGCTGATGTATCAAGCACTTCAAATAGAAAACTATCTGAAATGCTTGATTTTCCGGCGCTGGCAGCTCTTGTTTTTATGCTTGCGCACCTTCCACCAGAAACTGCACCTTGCGCTCGCCGCGGAACTCGTTGATGTCCAGGCGAAACGCCATGTGCACCCATTCAGGCAGCGGCTCGGTGCGGCCAAACCAGATCCCGTCCACCTCGTCGCCACGGTGGCGCACCTTGAGCTTGAGGTGTTTCTCAGCCACCAGCCGTTGCGAGAGGATTTCCACATCCTCGCTGAAGGTGGGTGGCGCAAAGCCCTGACCCCAGACTTCCAGGTTCAGCTGCTCCACGATCTCGGCACGGCGGAAGGTGGGGTCCAGCGGCCCGTCGGTTTCCACGCAGCGGGTGAGTGTCTTGGCATCCAGCCACTCCTGCGCCACTTGCGTGAACGCACGTTCAAATTCATGGAATTTGTCTTCCGCAATGGTGCAGCCTGCCGCCATGGCATGGCCGCCAAAGCGCAGCAGCACGCCGGGGTGGCGCTTGGCGACCAGGTCCAGCGCATCGCGCAGGTGAAAGCCGGGAATGGAGCGGCCCGAGCCCTTGAGTTCATGGCTCTTGCCTTCCGCCTGGCTGGCCGCAAACACAAAGGTGGGACGGTGCAGGCGGTCCTTGACGCGTGAGGCCACAATGCCGACCACGCCTTCGTGGAACTCCGGGTCATAGACGCTGATGGCCGCAGGCGGCGTGACGCCATCTTCAAACAGCTCGTCGGCCAGTGCAAAGGCCTGCACGCGCATGTCGGACTCCATCTCCTGGCGCTCGCGGTTGATGCGGGTGAGCAGCTTGGCCAGTTCCAGCGCCTTGCCGTAGTCGTCCGTCAGCAGGCATTCAATGCCAATCGTCATGTCGGCCAGGCGGCCTGCGGCATTGATGCGCGGGCCCAGCGCAAAGCCAAAGTCCGAAGTGGTGGCCTGCCAGTATTCCTTGCCCGCAGCTTCATACAGCCCGCGAATGCCGGCCTGCATATGGCCCTTGCGAATGCGCTGCAGGCCCTGTGCAACAAGACGGCGGTTGTTGGTGTCCAGCCTGACCACATCGGCCACCGTGCCCAGTGCCACCAGTGGCAGCAGCGTATCGAGCTTGGGCTGGGTCTGCGCCGTGAACACGCCGCGTGCGCGCAGTTCGGCACGCAGCATGAGCAGCACGTAGAACATGACGCCTACCCCGGCCATGTGCTTGCTGGCAAAGCTGCAGCCGGGCTGGTTGGGGTTGACCATGGCGTGGGGCGTGGGCAGCACTTCACCGGGCAGGTGGTGGTCGGTGACGACCACGGTCATGCCCAGCCGCATGGCTTCAGCCACACCATCGATGCTGCCGATGCCGTTGTCCACGGTGACCAGCACCTCATGCCCGGCGGCATGTACGCGCCGGGCGATGGGGGCAGACAGGCCATAGCCGTCCTGAATCCGGTCTGGCACTTCGTAGGTAACGTGCTGGGCGCCCAGCATGCGCAGGCCGCGCACACCCACGGCGCAGGCGGTGGCACCGTCGCAGTCATAGTCGGCCACGATGCAGATGCTGCGCTGCGCGGCGATGGCGTCGGCCAGAATGCGCGCCGCTTCATGAATGCCTTTGAGGTCGGAGGGCGGCAGCAGCTTGCTCAGGCTGGTGTCCAGTTCGTCGCAGGACTGCACGCCGCGCGCCACATACAGGCGCGCCAGCAGCGGATTCACGCCGGAGCGCACCAGAGCTTGCACGCTGTGTTCAGCGATTTCTCTCTCAATGATTTTCATAGCGCTTGATGCAAGCCAGCAAAGCGCTGGGGATTCATTTTGTTCTTGATTTTTTGCAGCCAGCTGCGGCGCTGCGTGGTGAAGCTGCGCACATGCTGCTCTCCGCAGAAAGTGACGGTGGCGGTGCCGCCCAGCTGCACATGGGCCAGGGTCTGGGCCACAGGGCCAGCCTCGGCTGCCAGCCAGGCCTGTTTCCATGCGGGCCAGTCCTGGCGCAGTGCGCTCTGGCGCAGGCTGTCTACGAACAGCACGGGCGTCACGCTGTGCAGCGTGCGCGCTGCCTGTAGCGCTTCTGCATCCAGCTGGCCCACACCATGCAGCCAGAAGGCGTTGATGGGGGGCAAACCGCGCGCGGCACGCTCGGCGTTAAAGCGGTGGTTGTACAGCAGCATCTGCACTTCGCTGTGCAGGCGCTGCAGCGTGCGCTGGTGCGGGCCTTGCGGCATCCAGTGGCTGACGTCGCGCAGCAGCACGCGGTCCAGTGAGGCGGATTCCAGCCCCAGCAGGGGCTCGCCGCTGACCAGCCAGCGGCCGGGGCTGGTTAGCTCCAGCTGCAGGCCATCTTCTGCAAACCAGGGCTGCAAAATGGTGTGCAGGGTCTGGGCGTCCTCCATGTCCAGCGGCAGGCTGGCAGGGTCGTCCATGCGAATCTGATCGGCCCCGGCTGTCCAGTGGCACAGCGTCATCCAGGCGCAGGGCTGGGGGCGGGGCGTGTCCTGTGCCAGCGCTGCCCAGGCGGGGGATTGTGCATCCAGCCCCCAGAGGTGGGCCAGTGCCCGTTCGTGGGGCGGAATCAGCTGGTCCATGCTGCCTTCGTCCACATGGCTGGGGGCCAGCTGGGCCAGCAGCTGATCGAGCTGGGGCAGTTGCAGCTCCCGCAGGATCAGCTGGCAGCTGTCCTGTGCCAGCGCGGCGTAAGGCAGGACCAGATGCAGATGGCGGGCACGTGCCGGGCGGGGAGGCACGGTAAACGGCAGCGGAAGTTCAGGCAGGACAGGGGACGACATAGGC
Source organism: Comamonas kerstersii (assembly GCF_002056725.1). NCBI lineage: Bacteria > Pseudomonadati > Pseudomonadota > Betaproteobacteria > Burkholderiales > Comamonadaceae > Comamonas > Comamonas kerstersii. The sequence continues at coordinate 1,872,994 of NZ_CP020121.1, forward strand.
GGGTATTGTCCCCAAACCAGAATGCCTGCGCTGAAGACTTCTGACATGCTGGCCTTTGGAGCAATGCCACAATGGCGTCCACGTATGCAAATTCCCTACGAACTCGCTCTGGGCTGGCGCTACACCCGCGCAGGCCGCGCCACACGGCGCAATGGTTTTATTTCCTTTATTTCCGGTGTCTCCATGCTCGGCATTGCGCTGGGCGTGGCAGCGCTGATCATTGTGCTGAGTGTGATGAACGGCTTCCAGAAGGAAGTGCGCGACCGCATGCTCAGCGTGGTCTCGCACATCGAAATCTTTGCGCCCAATGGCCAGGCCATGGTGGATGTAGACACCACCATACAGCAGGCACGGCAGCACCCGGAGGTGGTGGGCGCAGCGCCTTTTGTGGCAGCGCAGGGCTTGATTGCACGCGGTGAGGACATGAAGGGCGCCATCGTGCGCGGCATTGATCCGGCGCGCGAAGGCGAGGTGACCGATCTGGCAGCGACGAATGCCGATGTGCTGCAGCTGCTGCAGCCCGGCAGCTTCAACATCGTGCTCGGCCAGGAGCTGGCACGCCAGATGGGCGTTAGCGTGGGGGACAAGGTGACGCTGATTGCGCCCAGCGGCCAGGTCACACCGGCTGGTGTGGTGCCGCGCCTCAAGCAGATGACGGTGGCGGGCACGTTTGACTCCGGCCACTACGAATACGACTCTGCCATGGCCATGCTGCACCATGAGGATGCGCAGCGCATCTTCCGCCTGGAAGGGCCAACAGGCGTTCGCCTGAAACTCAAGGACCTGCACGAAGCGCCGCGCGTGGCCAGAGAGCTGGCGGGTATGATTACCGAGTTCCTCTACCTGCGTGACTGGACGCAGCAGAACAAGACCTGGTTTGCCGCCGTGCAGCTGGAAAAGCGCATGATGTTCATCATCCTGACCCTGATCGTGGCCGTGGCGGCCTTCAATCTGGTCTCGACCCTGGTGATGACGGTGACGGACAAGCGCGCAGACATTGCCATTCTGCGCACGCTGGGTGCCTCGCCCGCGTCCATCATGGGTATCTTCATGGTGCAAGGTGCCATGGTGGGCGTGATTGGCACCTTTGCCGGACTGGCGCTGGGCCTGCTGGTGGCCTGCAATATCGACGTCATCGTGCCAGCCATTGAGCAGGCGCTGGGCGCGACCTTCCTGCCTAAGGACATCTACCTGATCAGCACCATGCCCAGCGAGCCACAGGCCAGCGACATCGTGCCGATTGCCGTGATTTCTCTGATTCTGGCCTTTGTAGCCACCATTTACCCCAGCTGGCGCGCCAGCCGCGTGAACCCTGCGGAGGCGCTGCGTTATGAATAAGCAAGTCGTACTGGACGCGCGCAATCTCTCCAAGCGCTTTGAAGATGGGCACCTGAACGTGCAGGTGCTGCATGAGGTCAACCTGCAGGTGCATGCGGGCGAGACGCTGGCCATCGTCGGCGCCTCGGGCTCGGGCAAGAGCACGTTGCTGCATCTGCTCGGTGGTCTGGATGCGCCCACGCAGGGCAGTGTGCAGCTCATGGGCCAGCCCATGCACACGCTCAGCCCCCGCAAGCAGGGTGAGCTGCGCAACCAGCATCTGGGCTTTATCTACCAGTTCCACCACCTGCTGCCCGAGTTCAGCGCGCAGGACAACGTGGCCATGCCGCTGCGCATTCGCCGCGATTCCAAAGAGCAAGCCCTGGCGCAGGCCGCACGCATGCTCGAAGCCGTGGGGCTGAAGGAGCGCATGGCGCACCGCCCGGCAGAGCTCTCTGGCGGTGAGCGCCAGCGCGTGGCCATTGCCCGCGCGCTGGTGACGCAACCTGCCTGTGTGCTGGCCGATGAGCCCACGGGCAATCTGGACCGCTCGACGGCCGATGGCGTGTTCGAACTCATGCTGGAGCTGGCACGCAACCACGGCACGGCTTTTGTGATGGTCACGCACGACGAAAGCCTGGCCGTCAAGTGTGACCGCGTGGTGCGCATTGTGCGCGGGCGCTTGTCTGAATGAAAAATGAGAGCTGCTTGCGCCTTATATATAAGCATTTCAAATACTTTTCTATCTGAAAGTATTGATTTACAAGCGCTAAGAGCTATCAAAAATGAATGATGCACAGCTGGATTGACACCCATTGCCACCTCGACGCAGCGGAATTTGACGCCGACCGTGACGCTGTGCGTGCAGCGGCTAGGGCTGCGGGTGTGGGCCACATAGTCATCCCCGCCGTGCACCGTGCGCACTGGCGCGAGGTGATCGCACTGGCCCACCGGCATGGCGACAGCTATGCGCTGGGCATTCACCCGCTCTACACCCCGAACGCGCAGGAAGGCGATATTGCTGTGCTGCGCGAGCTGCTGGTGGAGGTGCAGGACGACCCGCACCTGGTGGCAGTTGGCGAAATCGGCCTGGACTTTTTTGTACCGGGGCTGGATGCCGAGCGGCAGATCTGGTTCTACGAGCAGCAAATCCAGCTGGCGCGCGAGTTTGGCTTGCCCGTCATACTGCATGTGCGCAAGAGCAGCGACCGCCTGCTCAAAACCCTGCGTGCCAAGCCGGTGGTGGGCGGCATTGCCCATGCTTTTAACGGCAGCTTGCAGCAGGCCCAGGCGTTTATCGATCTGGGCTTCAAGCTCGGCTTTGGCGGCGCCGTCACCTATGACCGCGCGCTCAAGTTGCGTGAGCTGGCGGCGACACTGCCGCTGGAGAGCATTGTGATGGAAACCGATGCGCCAGACATTCCGCCGCACTGGCTCTACACCACGGCCGAGGCGCGTGCTGCAGGCCAGCCGCAGGGCCGCAACAGCCCGGAGGAGCTGCCGCGCATTGCGCAGGAAGTGGCGCAGCTGCGTGGCATCAGCGCCGATGCGCTGGCGCAGGCCACCAGCAACAACGCACGTGCTGTGCTGCGTGGATTGTCAGCGTTGAGATAGTTTTTGGCCTCTGGCGCTGATGCAGCAAACGCTGACAGCTATAGATTTGTAAAAACTCCAGTGACAGCAGACAGCATGCCTTTGGCCGCACAATGCCAGCCCATGAACGATGCATCTGAGCGTCTGCAAGGCTTGCCGCCGGTGGCCGATGTGCGCACGCGGCTGGTGATTCTGGGCAGCTTTCCCGGCGTGGCTTCGCTGGCGGCGCAGCAGTATTACGCCCACCCACAGAACAAGTTCTGGCCCATTCTGGCGGCCCTGTGGCCTGCCCATCCGCAGCCCGGGCGCGAGGACTATGCCGCCCGCTGCGAATGGCTGCTGGCGCGAGGCCTGGGCCTGTGGGATGTGTATGACAGCTGTGAGCGCCAGGGCAGTCTGGACAGTGCGATTCGGCAGCCCCAAGTCAATGACTTTGCCGCGCTGAAGGCGCGCTGCCCGCTGCTGCAGGCCGTGGCCCATAACGGCGGTGAAAGCTACAAGCACGCCAGCAAGCTCGAGGGACTGGGCTTGACGGTCCACAAGCTGCCATCCACCAGCCCGGCCAATGCCTCCATCAGCTTCGAGCGCAAGCTCACTGCTTGGCGGGATGTGATGCAGGCCGCAGGACTATTTGAGAAAGAACACTAAGGTGGCAACACGCAAGAAAAAATCCAGTGCCTTTACCGAAGAGGACATGCCCCAGGTCAGTGTCTCGGACGATGGTGTTTCGCGCTATCTGCATCTGGGCACACCCTGGGTGCAGGGTTCTATGAACCTGAAAAAACCGTTCGAGATCGACCTGGAATACGTGCAGCGCATGATGGCCTGGCTGCTGTTTGTGGACCCGGACACCGTGGCCGAGCGCCGCGCCGTGCAACTGGGGCTGGGCGCTGCGGCGCTGACCAAGTTCCACTACAAGATGCTCAAGATGCACACGGCGGCGATTGAGATCAACCCGCTGGTGGTCAATATCTGCCGCAGCTGGTTCAAGCTGCCGCCCGATAACGAATCGCTGGAAGTGGTGCTGGGCGATGCCTCCATGGAAATCCTCAAGCCCCGCTGGCAGGGTGCCGTCGATGCCTTGCAGGTGGACCTGTACGACCACAATGCCGCTGCCCCCGTGCTGGACAGCGCCGAGTTCTATGCCGACTGCCGCAATATGCTCACGCCCGAAGGCTGTATGACGGTGAACCTGTTTGGCCGTGCATCGAGCTATCAGCGCAGCCTGGACAAGATCACTGAGGCTTTTGGTCAGGGCCATGTCTGGGCTTTCAAGCCCACACGCGAAGGCAACACCATTGTGCTGGCGCAGCGCACGCCGCAGATGCTGGACCGCGAAGCGCTGCTGGTTCGCGCCGAAGCGATTCAGGCCCGCTGGGGCCTGCCTGCCACCAAGTGGCTCAAGGTCTTCAAGCCGGTGGTTGACGCTGCATAAATGGCAGCATACGGGCAAGCAAGTACAGTTGGCTTTTTGTGTCTGATGTGCTTGCTGCCATGACTACTTCTGTTGCTGCTTCGGCTTCTTCTCTGACATTGCGTGCTGTGGGCGGCCCCTTGAGCGGGCGTGCGCTGGACTGGCGTCTGGTGCTGCAGTGGCTGGAGGAAGACGGCGTCATCGATGCCGCAGAAGCCGGCCGCGTGCGTGCCCGTTGCTCCACGGCCGAGAGCAGCCAGCACCCGCTGGTGCGACTGGCAGGTGTGGGCGTGACGCGCAGCAGCGACGGAGTGCCGCTGGATGTGGAGCAGCTCACAGCCTTTGTGGCGCAATGCACGGGCATGTCTTATCTGCGTATTGACCCGCTCAAGGCCGATGTGGCCCGTGTGGGCGAAGCCATGAGCGGTCCCTATGCGCAGCGGCACCACATCCTGCCCGTGCAGGTGGGTGCGGCTGAGATTGTGGTGGCTACAGCCGAGCCCTTTGTGCAGGGCTGGGTGGCCGAGGTCGAGCGCCAGACGCGCAAGACCGTGCGCCGGGTGATGGCCAATCCTGCCGAAATTGCACACTACACCAAGGAATTTTTTGCGCTGGCCAATTCGGTGCGCGCAGCGCAAAAGGCGGGAGGGGCAGCATCATCTGCCAGCTTTGAACAGCTGGTGGAGCTGGGGCGCAGCAGTCGCCAGCTGGACGCCAATGACACCGGGGTGATTCGTGTGGTGGACTGGCTGTGGCAGTACGCCTTTGACCAGCGCGCCAGCGACATCCACCTGGAGCCCCGGCGCGAGCAGGGTGTGATTCGCTTTCGCATTGACGGGGTGCTGCACAGCGTCTACCGCATGCCCATGGGTGTGTTTAACGCCATGCTGGCGCGCATCAAGCTGCTGGGGCGCATGGATGTGATGGAAAAGCGCCGTCCGCAGGACGGCCGCATCAAGACGCGCAACCCGCGCGGTGAAGAAATTGAAATGCGTCTTTCCACCTTGCCCACCGCCTTTGGCGAGAAGATGGTGATGCGCATTTTTGACCCGGACAACACCATCAAGCAGCTGGACCAGCTGGGCTTCATGCCGCATGACGCGCAGCGTTGGGAAGACCTTGTGCAGCGGCCCCACGGCATTATTCTGGTGACCGGCCCCACAGGCTCGGGCAAGACCACCACGCTGTACTCCACACTCAAGCGCGTTGCCACGGAAGAGGTGAACGTCAGCACGGTGGAAGACCCCATCGAAATGATTGAGCCGGCTTTTAACCAGACTCAGGTGCAGCCGCAGCTGGACTTTGGTTTTACCGAAGGGCTGCGTGCCCTGATGCGCCAGGACCCGGACGTCATCATGGTGGGCGAAGTCCGTGACACCGCCACGGCAGAGATGGCCGTGCAGGCCGCACTCACGGGGCACCTGGTGTTTTCCACGCTGCACACCAACGATGCGCCCAGTGCCGTGAGCCGCCTGATGGAGCTGGGCGTGCCGCCCTACCTGATCAATGCCACGCTGCTGGGCGTGCTGGCCCAGCGTCTGGTGCGCGTGCTGTGCCCGCAGTGCAAGCAGCCAGATCCCGACACCTCATCCGACATGCTGGTGCAGGCCATGCATCCGTGGAAGTTCAATGGTCAGGCCACGCCTTACCGCCCTGTGGGCTGTGAGGCCTGCCGCATGACCGGTTTCAGAGGCCGTATGGGGTTGTATGAGCTGCTGGTGTGCAGTGACAGCCTCCGGCAGCAGATCCACCAGAGTCCGGCCATGGAGACGCTGCGCCGCCAGGCCGTGCAGGACGGCATGCGGCCTTTGCGGGTGTCCGGTGTACTGCGGGTGGCGGAGGGGCAGACCACGCTGGCCGAAGTGCTGGCAGCGACGCCGCCGTTGCATTAAGCAATCATCACTCAATGAAAAAAGCGTAAGCCTTGTCGCTGAGATAGCGGAACCAGTGACAGTTGTACCAAAGGCATCCACAGGCTGTATTTTTTATGTTTGCAAGTACTTGCACTTGCATTTTCCTAGGGGAAACGCGTAAAAAATCCTGCAAATTCGCGGTTTATGTCGGTTATTCCGTAGGTGGAACCCACATGAATTCCACTTCACTTTGCTTACAGAATCCACAGGTCGTGAATCCCTTGCAGGAGACGTTTTCGTGAAAATCAAGAGTCAAAAAGACTTTTTCGCTGGCCTGATGTACACGGTCGTGGGCGCTGGCTTTGCCATTGGCGCGACGGAGTACAGCATTGGTACCGGCGCGCGCATGGGCCCTGGCTACTTCCCCATGATTCTGGGCATCTTGCTGGCCATCATCGGTCTGGCAATTTCGTTCAAGTCAACACTCAGTGGTCCGGCTGATGGTGACCCTATCGGTAAGTGGGCATGGCGCCAGATTGCCTTCATTCTGGGTGCGAACTTTGCCTTCGGTATTTTGCTGGTTGGCATTCCTGCCATCGGCATTCCCAGCTTTGGCCTGATCGTGGCAATTTATGGTCTGGTGATCATTGCCAGCTTTGCGCGCAAGGAAGTGGAGATCAAGGAAACCCTGGTGCTCGCAACCATTCTGGCCGCGGGTAGCTATGCGGTGTTCGTGTGGGCGCTGAGCCTGCAGTTCCCTGTCTGGCCTTCCTTCATCGTCGGTTAATGCCCCCTGGAGATTTGCATCGTGGAATTGATTGAACACTTGTCGATGGGCTTCGGGGTCGCCTTCACGGCCCAGAACCTGATGTATTGCTTGATCGGCTGTATCCTGGGTACGCTGATCGGTATCTTGCCTGGCCTGGGTCCAGTGGCGACCATCGCCATGCTGCTGCCCGCCACCTACTCGCTGCCACCCGTGGCAGCACTGATCATGCTGGCCGGTATTTACTACGGCGCCCAGTACGGTGGCTCTACCACCGCTATCTTGGTGAACCTGCCCGGTGAGTCGTCCTCTGTGGTGACCATGATTGACGGCTACCAGATGGCACGCAAGGGCCGTGCAGGCCCTGCGCTGGCAGCTGCTGGTATTGGCTCCTTCTTCGCTGGCTGCGTGGGCACCGTGATCCTGGCTGCCTTTGCTCCCCCGCTGACTGAAGTTGCCTTCATGTTCGGCCCTGCCGAGTACTTCTCGCTGATGGTGCTGGGTCTGATCGGTGCTGTGGTGCTGGCTTCCGGCTCGCTGCTCAAGGCCATTGGCATGATCGTGCTGGGTCTGCTGTTCGGCATGATCGGCACGGACGTGAACTCCGGCGTGGCACGCTACAGCTTGGACATTCCTGAACTGACCGACGGTATCGACTTCGTCGTGATCGCCATGGGTGTGTTTGGCTACGGTGAAATCATTGCCAACCTGTCCAAGCCAGATGACCAGCGTGAAATCTTCACCGCCAAGGTCAAGGGGCTGATGCCTACCGCGCAAGACTTCAAGCTGATGTTCCCCGCCATGGTGCGTGGTACGGCGCTGGGTTCGGCGCTGGGTATCCTGCCAGGCGGTGGCGCCATGCTGTCGGCTTTTGCTTCCTACACCATCGAGAAGAAGACCAAGCTGCGTCCTGGTGAAGTGCCTTTCGGTCAAGGCAATATCCGTGGTGTGACAGCACCTGAGTCTGCCAACAACGCTGGCTCTCAGACTTCCTTTATTCCTCTGCTGACCCTGGGTATTCCACCTAACGCTGTGATGGCGCTGATGGTGGGTGCGATGACCATCCACAACATCCAGCCTGGTCCTCAGGTGATGACCAGCAACCCCGAGCTGTTCTGGGGCCTGATCGCCTCCATGTGGCTGGGTAACGCGATGCTGATCATTCTGAACCTGCCCATGATCGGCATGTGGATCAAGCTGCTGTCTGTGCCTTACCGCTGGCTGTTCCCTGCCATCGTGCTGTTCTGCGCGGTGGGTGTATACGGCACCAAGAACTCCGAGTTCGACGTGTGGATGGTGGGTATCTTCGGTTTCATTGGCTACATCTTCTACAAGCTGGGCACAGAACCTGCGCCCCTGCTGCTGGGCTTCATCCTGGGCCCCATGATGGAAGAAAACCTGCGCCGTGCACTGCTGCTGTCGCGCGGTGACTGGAGCGTGTTCGTGACACGTCCAATCTCTGCCACCATGCTGGTGCTGGCCGTGATCCTGCTGGTGATCGTGTGTCTGCCCGCAGTGAAGAACAAGCGTGAAGAAGCGTTTGTGGAAGATTAATTTCTCTTCCCGGCATTTCCCAGAAAAGGCGCCTTTCGAGGCTAATGCCAGTCAGTTAAGGTTCAGCAGCCTCTAAATGCGCTAAAAGGCAACGTGTTTACACGTTGCCTTTTTCATTGATGGGTGTTCTCTCAGGCGCATTGCGCCAATGTCTCTCTCAAGCGTCAGATCAGCTTGATCAATTGGCTGCTTTCATTGATCGTTCTTGGATTGAGCAAGCTTTGCAAAGGACAGGAAAAGCGTCGATCCGCTCATAGCCTGAGCGTACAAGCTGTTCGCCGAGCATTTATGCAACAAAGCCACGATGAGTGGGAAACTTTCTAAGCCTGCTCCCGCACAGTGACTGAGCCCCGCCACGGCGGGGCTTTGGCGATATGGGGCTACTGCAATCGTGTGGAGCGGGGCAGTCATGGTTCGCCGCACAATATGTGCTGATCGTTTTTCTCCGCTTATGCCCGTTCTTTCGCATCCCCAACAGCACCCCCTGCGTGCGCTGCTGCACAACGAAGTCCATGCCCGGCCTGCCGAAGCCATTGAAGGCCCGGCCGCCATTGCCCATGTGGTGATGCTGGCAGACCCGGCGCAGCGTGAGGCCAGTCGTGCGCATCTGGCAGCCTTGCTGCACGACCACCACTGCACGGGACCGGATGCAGACTGCACGCACCTGCGTGTAGATCTGGGCACTTTTCGCCTGCGTTGGGAGCTGCATACCGAGTTTGTCAGCTGGACCTTCATGGTGCCACTGCCTGCCGATGCACCGCTGGATACGCGTGCACCGCTCACAGCCATGGAAGAGGTGCCGCAGCAGTGGCTCCGCAACCTGCCTGGCGAGTGCCTGAGCAGCATTCACCTGTGGATCGTCAAGGATGCGCAGTGCGAAGGCAAGGGCATGAAGCATCTGGTGCAGCAAATGCTCAATGCAGACACGCTGGCGGGCGCGGCCGTGCATGCGGGGCATACCGAGGTCTGCACCGACTTTGCCATCCATGCCGATGGCTATTCGCGCATGCTGGTCAAGCCTTCAGACAGCATCAGCGCACGCCGGATGGGCCGTCTGGTGCAGCGCCTGCTGGAGATTGAAACCTACCGCATGGCTGCCTTGCTGGGCCTGCCTGCTGCGCGCAAGGCTGCCAGTGTGCTGGGCGCTGCAGAAAAAGAACTGGCTGAGCTGGCCAATGCCATCCGCGAGGCGGATCGCGATGCCGAGCCTGCGCTGCTGGATCACCTGACGCGGCTGGCGGGGCAGGTGGAGAGCGAATATGCCGCCACCCATTCGCGCTTTTCTGCCAGCAAGGCCTACTTTGAGCTGGTGGACAAGCGCATTCAGGACTTGCGCGAAGAGCGCCTGTCTGGCCTGCTGACGATTCAGGAGTTCATGGAGCGGCGCCTCTCGCCCGCACGCAGTACCTGCGAGTGGGCTGTGCACCGCCAGAATGCCCTGTCGCAGCGTGTCTCGCGGGTGAGCAATCTGCTGCGCACGCGCGTGGAAATCGAGCAGCAGCAAAGCAACCAGGAAATTCTGGCCACCATGAACGACCGGCAGGGCACGCAGCTGAAGCTGCAGTCCACGGTGGAAGGCCTGTCTGTAGCGGCCATCACCTACTACATCACGGGGCTGATTACTTATCTGAGCAAGGGCGCGCAGAAGCTGGGCTGGCCGCTCTCTCCTGAGATCACGGCGGCTGTGGCCATTCCCGTGGTGGCTTTCAGTGTCTGGTGGTCGCTGCGCCGCCTGCATCACAAGCTGTTTGGTGGCAAGCACTGAGTGATTCTTTAAAACAATAGCGCCTTGCGTTTGATTTATCTAGGTTTTCAATATAAAAGTGTCTGAAATCCAGAATCCACCAGCGCAAAAAGCTCCTAAAGGGGTAGCGCTAGGCCTGACGCTGGCGGTGCTGGGGGCGATTGCCTTCAGTGGCAAGGCCATCATCGTCAAGCTGGCCTATCGCTATGGGGTGGATGCGGTCACGCTGCTCATGTACCGCATGCTGTTTGCGCTGCCCATCTTTTTGCTCATGGCATGGTGGGCCGGGCGCGGGCAGGCAGCACTCACACGCAAGGACTGGCTGGGCGTGCTGGGGCTGGGCTTTAGTGGCTACTACCTGGCCAGCTATCTGGACTTTGCCGGGTTGGCCTACATCACAGCGGCGCTGGAGCGGCTGATTCTCTACCTCAACCCCACCCTGGTCGTGCTCTTTGGCTGGGTGGTCTACAAGCGCGGCATTACCTGGATGCAGTTTGTCGGCATGCTGCTGAGCTATTGCGGCGTGCTGCTGGTCTTTGGGCATGAGGTGGGCGCGCAGGGCAGTGATGCCATCTGGGGCACGCTGCTGGTGTTTGCCAGTGCCGTGAGCTATGCCATCTACATGGTCTACAGCGGCGAGATGGTCAAGCGCCTGGGCTCGCTGCGGCTGGTGGGTCTGGCCTCCAGCGTGGCCTGCTTTTTCTGCATTGCACAGTTTTTGCTGACCCATCCCATCTCGGCCATGGCAGTGGCGCCCGAGGTGCTGTGGCTGTCCGCGCTCAATTCCACGGCCTGCACGGTAGCGCCGGTGCTCATGGTCATGATGGCGATTGAGCGCATCGGCCCCGGCATGACGGCGCAGACCGGCATGATTGGCCCGCTGTCCACCATCTTGATGGGCGTGTGGCTGCTCGATGAGCAGCTGAATGTCTGGATGTTTGCAGGCACCAGCCTGGTCATGGTGGGCATTTTTGTGTTTACGCGCTGGGCCAAGAAGCCAGGCGTTGTCAGGTAGACGCTAGCAAGTACAAAGAGGAGATAAGCAATGGATCTGGGAATTGCAGGCAAATGGGCGCTGGTCTGCGGCGCGAGCAAGGGCCTGGGCTTTGGCTGTGCCAAGGCGCTGGTGCAGGAAGGTGTGAATGTGGTGATCAACGCCCGTGGCGCTGAAGCCCTGCAGGCTGCGGCCGAGCAGCTGCAGGCGTTGAACACCAGCGTACAGGTGCTGACTGTGGCCTGCGACATCACGCAGCCAGAAGGCCGCGCCGCCGTGTTCAGCGTACCCAGTGGCCCCGGCAAGGACTTTGACATTGTGGTGACCAATGCGGGCGGCCCGCCACCCGGCGACTTCCGTGACTGGGAGCGTGCCGACTGGATCAAGGCCGTGGATGCCAACATGCTCACGCCGATTGAGCTGATCAAGGCCACCGTGGATGGCATGGCCGCGCGTGGCTTTGGCCGCATCGTCAACATCACCTCCAGCGCGGTGAAGGCGCCTATCGACATACTTGGACTGTCCAATGGCGCGCGTACAGGGTTGACAGGCTTTGTGGCCGGTCTGGCGCGCTCTGGCATTGCCGCCAAGGGCGTGACCATCAACAACCTGCTGCCTGGCAAGTTCGATACCGACCGTCTGGCCACCACCTTCAAGGCGGCTGCCGCCAAGAGTGGCAAGGAGCTGGAGGACATCCGCAAGGCACAGTCTGCGCAGATTCCTGCCAGGCGCTTTGGCACGCCCGATGAGTTCGGTGCCATCTGCGCCTTCCTGTGCAGCCAGCAGGCAGGCTATATGACGGGGCAGAACATCCTGCCTGACGGTGGCTTGTATATTGGCACTTTCTGAAGCGCTGCATCGCACGTTTGGCATCAAGCCAGCAATGAACAAAGCCCGCATGTGCGGGCTTTGTTTTTTGGCGCTGTTCTATTTGGCAGTGAGGTCAGTGTCTGGCGAGGGGGAGATGCCCTGCGCAGCGGGGTGTGCAGCCTGTAAGGTTTGCACCGTGGCTTGCAGCGCCTGCACTTGTGCCAGCAAGTTGCTGACCTGTTGCTCAAGACGCAGCACTTTTTGCTGCGTGGCGGAGGGAGCCTTCATACGGCCTGCTTTCTCAGGGTGAGTGTGAGGCCCACTGTACCCGCATGCTGCGATCAGCGCCGGGACGAGACCACAATCCCGCCCACAATCAGCGCAAAGGCCAGCGCATGGTAGAGCTGTGGCACCTCACCCAGCACCGGAATGGAAAGCAGGGCGGTGAACAGCGGAATCAGATTCGCAAAAAATCCCGCTGTCGCAGGCCCTGCGCGGCGCACCCCTTCGCCCCAGAAACGGTAGGCCAGAATGGCCGGGCCAATCACAATGAACAGCATGGCAGCAGCCAGTTGCCAGCTGGGCACGAACACCAGATCGCCCACGGCTGCTTCACCGCCGGTAATCAGGGCTGACCAGGCAATGCCAAACAGCATTTGCGCCATCAGAAAGCCCACCCAATTGCTGCGAATGCTTTCCTGCCCCTGCATGGTCTGGCCGCTGCGCGCCAGCAGCCAGCTGTAGAACGACCAGACGATGGTGGCCAGCAGGATGAACCAGTCCCCCGGCACCAGATGCAGCCCCAGCAACTGGTTCACATCTCCGCGGCTGAGCACCACGGCCACGCCCAGCACGGACAGCAGGGCCCCCACGGCCTGACGGCCACTGATGGCCGTGCCAAACCAGATGCGGCCAATGAGCAGCATCCATATGGGCATGCTGGAGCCCACCAGCGTCACGTTGATGGCCGAGGAGGTCTTGAGTGCCAGATACAGCAGGGCGTTGTAGCAGCCAATGCCCAGCACGCCGAGGACGGCGTACTGCTTCCAGCACTTCCACATGGTACTGTTTTTGCGTAGTACATAGCCACCCCAGGGCAGCAGGATGACAAAGGCAATGCACCAGCGCAGCAGATTGAGGGTGAAGGGGGAAATCAGATCGTGTACCAGGCGGCCCACAATGGCATTGCCAGCCCACATCAGTGGAGCCAAAGTCAACATGGCAGCCGTGCCAATAGTCAAAGGGGAACTCATGGCCGGCAATGGTAGCGGAGACAAATCGCAGACAGCTGTCCAAACGTGGCACGATGATGCAGGTGACAGCGTTTCATCAGAATAAGGAGGCAAAAAATATGTCAGCGATACTCAGCAAGGCGGTACAGATACAGCGCAACGGCGGCCCCGAGGTCATGGACCTCGTGGTGCGAGATGCAGGGCAGCCCGGTCCGGGAGAAATCTTGTTGCGCCACCACGCAGTGGGGCTGAATTTTATTGATGTCTACCAGCGCTCCGGCCTGTACAGCTTGCCCCTGCCTTTGCAGCTGGGCATGGAAGCTGCGGGCGTGGTGGAGGCCGTAGGTGACGGCGTTACCCATCTTCAAACAGGAGATCGGGTGGCGTATGCATGCAACCCTCCGGGCAGTTATTGCGAACGCCGCGTCATGCCGGCCACCCATGTCTGCAGGCTGCCTGACAACATCAGTTTTGACACGGCAGCTGCCATGATGCTCAAGGGCATGACGGTGCAATACCTGCTCAAGCAATGCCAGCCTATGCAGGGTCTGCAGGCTGGGGACTATGTGCTGTTCCATGCCGCCGCCGGTGGTGTGGGGCTGATTGCCTGCCAGTGGGCCAGGGCCCTGGGGCTGCAGCTGATCGCCACGGCAGGCAGTGATGAAAAATGCCAGCTGGCGCTTGCCAATGGGGCATCACACGCTATCAATTACAGAACAGAAGACTTTGCCGCACGGGTGCAGGAGATCACGCAGGGGCAGGGCGTGAAAGTGGTCTACGACAGCGTAGGCAAGGACACCTGGGAGGGCTCCATCGCCTGCCTGCGCCGCTTTGGGCTGATGGTCTCGTTTGGCAATGCCTCGGGGCCCGTGCCGCCGGTGTCTCTGGCAGCACTGGCTGCCAAGGGCCTGTATGTGACGCGCCCCAGCCTGTTTGTCTACGCCCATGATCGTGCGACGACACAGGCCATGGCAGATGACCTGTTTGCCGTGGTGAGCAGCGGTCAGGTCAGGATTCATATTGACCAGCGCTTTGCGCTGGACGAGGTGCGTGCGGCCCACGAGGCATTGGAGGCACGGCGCACGACAGGGTCGACCATTTTGATGGTGTGAAGGAGCGAGGAAAGAGCATGGATTGGCTGGAAAAACTCCGAGATGCGGCACAGCGCCCGCCTGATCAACCGCGCATGCCCCTGCTTTGGAACGGGCAGGTCATAGGCACGGTCGCAGAGGGTTTCCTGGAACGGGTGGGGGTCGATTTCCTGCGAGGGCAGCGCATTACGCTGACGCAGAAAAAAACACCAGGGCTGGGCAATGCCTGGAGCCTGACAGCCCCAGATGCCAGCTTTGGTCTGAATGCGCTGGCACAGCTGCTGCGTGAGCAGGGGCGCAGCGGTCCCTGGCGGGATGAGCAGATTGCCGTCTGCACTCCGCAGGGCCAGCGCGTGGCGACGGTAGAGCGTGGAGTGGTGCGCGTGCTGGGGGTGGCAACGCATGCCGTACATCTCATTGGTCTGGCGCCGGATGGCCGCATGTGGGTGCAGCAGCGCAGCAGTACCAAGGCCAACCACCCCGACAAGTGGGACACCTTGATGGGCGGCATGGTCTCGGCCAGCGACAGCCTGCAGCAGGCGCTGGCACGTGAAACCCAGGAAGAGGCTGGGCTGGATGTCACCCAGCTGCTCCACCTGCGCCATGGTGGCCATGTGATGTTTGCCTGCCCCAGCGATGAGGTGCCGGGTGGCGCTGCCTATATGCGCGAGCGCATCGACTGGTTTGTGGGCACGGTGCCGCAGGAGGTGACGCCCAGCAACCAGGATGGCGAAGTGCAGCAATTTGCCTGCATTGACCATGAAACCTTGCTGGCCTGGCTGAAAGCCGGGCGTTTTACACCGGAGGCAACATTGGTGCTGGGCGATTATCTGGAGCTTTAATCCAGTCTCATTTTTTTTGGCATGTAAAAAGCCGGCAAGAAGACATGCCGGCTTTTTTTATTTTCATGAATATTTTTTCTTATTAAAAAGAATCTATGAAATGATCGAGGCTCTTCATGTCCAGTGTCGGTTCGTGCGTGTTGCTTGCGTAGTCTTTTTTCCTTCTTGGCGTCTGCGGCGTTCCTCTGGGAGGAATGTTTGGTACAAAGTCCAAGCCGTAGTAAAAAATCTTTGCTATGTGCAAACTTGATATTGAAAGAGAGAGGTAATAGATGGCGCAAAACCTGAATGACGATATTTATGCATCGCGAGAGCTGCTATCGTCGTTGCCCAAAAAGCGTTTTCCAGAAAACGAGCTCAATGGCCGCAATGTGTTCAGCGCCGTACGTGACGAGCTGATGCTGGACGGCAATTCGCGCCAGAACCTGGCCACCTTCTGCCAGACCTGGGTGGATGACTATGCGCGCGCCATCATGGACTTGTCGATCGATAAGAACATGATCGACAAGGACGAATACCCACAGACTGCAGAAATTGAAAGCCGCTGCGTGCACATGCTGGCGGATCTGTGGAATTCACCTTCGCCAGAAACCACCCTGGGCTGTTCCACCGTGGGTTCTTCGGAAGCGGCCATGCTGGGTGGTCTGGCGCTGAAGTGGCAGTGGCGCAAGAAGCGTGCAGCGCAGGGCAAGTCCACCGACCGCCCCAACATGGTCTGCGGCCCCGTGCAGATCTGCTGGCACAAGTTTGCGCGCTACTTTGATGTGGAAATCCGCGAAGTGCCGCTGGAAGGCGATCGCATGATCATGAATCCGGACGAAGTGCTCAAGCGCGTGGACGAAAACACCATTGGCGTGGTGCCCACCATGGGCGTGACCTTTACCTGCCAGTACGAGCCCGTCAAAGCGATTCACGATGCGCTGGACAAGCTGCAGCAGGAAACCGGTCTGGATATTCCCATGCACGTGGACGGCGCCAGTGGCGGCTTCCTGGCGCCCTTCTGTGCTCCTGAAATTGAATGGGACTTCCGCCTGCCCCGCGTGAAGTCCATCAACTCCTCCGGCCACAAGTTTGGTCTGGCACCACTGGGTGTGGGCTGGGTGATCTGGCGTGAAGCCAAGGATCTGCCCGAAGAGCTGATCTTCAACGTCAACTACCTGGGCGGCAATATGCCCACCTTTGCGCTGAATTTCTCGCGCCCCGGTGGCCAGGTGATTGCGCAGTACTACAACTTCCTGCGTCTGGGCCGCGAAGGCTACGCCAAGGTGCACGGTGCCTGCTATGAGACCGCCATGTACCTGGCCAAGGAAATTGAAAAGCTGGGCGACTTCAAGATCATCTTTGATGGCAACCCCAAGCACGGCATTCCTGCGCTGGCCTGGACGCTCAAGAACCCCGATGCCATCAACGGCTACACCCTGTATGACTTCGCGGACCGCCTGCGCAGCCGTGGCTGGCAGGTGCCGGCCTACTCCATGCCTGCCAACCGTGAAGACCTGGTGGTGCAGCGCATTCTGGTGCGCCACGGCGTGAGCCGCGATCTGGGCTCCTTGCTGATTGAAGACATGAAGCGTGCGCTGGAGTACTTCAAGGCGCACCCTGTCTCCAACCCGTTGACGGAAAAGGAAGCAGGTGGATTTAGCCATCGTTAAACGCTAGTCCTGGCATGCCTGTGGAGATTGCTTCCCGGCATGCCATTTTTTTATCCAGCGGAGGACTTATGGCCACAGCGCAAGCATCAAACGCAAAAAATCAGCTCAGTCTGATCGGTTTTTTTGCCATCACCGCATCCATGGTGATGGCGGTCTATGAATACCCCACCTTTGCCACCTCGGGCTTTAGCCTGGTGTTCTTCTTACTGCTGGGCGGGCTGCTGTGGTTTGTGCCACTGGGCCTGTGCTCTGCAGAAATGGCGACGGTAGAAGGCTGGGAAGAAGGCGGCGTTTTCTCCTGGGTCTCCAACACGCTCGGCGAGCGCTGGGGCTTTGCTGCCATCACCTTTGGCTATCTGCAGATTGCCATTGGCTTTATCCCCATGCTGTATTTCGTGCTGGGGTGCCTGTCATACATTTTGAAGTGGCCTGAACTCAATACCAGCCCCGTGCTCAAGACCATTGGCGGGCTGGTGATTCTGTGGCTGCTGGCCTTCACTCAGTTCGGAGGGACCAAGTACACCGCCAAGATTGCCAAACTGGGCTTTTTCGCAGGTATTTTGCTGCCTGCCGCCATTCTGGTGCTGCTGGCTATCAGCTACCTGTCCAGCGGTGCAACACTGCAGATCAAGATGGACGCTGCCAGCTTCTTCCCGGACTTCACCAAGCTGGGCACGATGGTGGTGTTTGTAGCCTTTATCCTGAGCTACATGGGCGCGGAAGCTTCGGCCACCCACGTCAACGAGATGAAAAACCCCGGGCGTGATTATCCGCTGGCCATCATCTTGCTGATGGCGGCAGCCATTGTGCTCAGCTCTATCGGCGGTCTGTCTGTGGCTGCGGTCATTCCGCATGCCGAGATCAATCTGTCCGCTGGCGTGATGCAAGCCTTTGAAGTGCTGATTGGCCAGTTTGGCCCCGGCGTGGAGTGGACCATCCGCATCATTGCTACCTTGCTGATGCTGGGAGTGCTGGCTGAGGTTGCTGCCTGGATCGTAGGCCCCTCGCGCGGCATGCTGGTGACGGCGCAGCGTGGTCTGTTGCCCAAGGCGCTGAGCCGCGTGAACAAGAACGGTGTGCCCGTGGCACTGGTGATCAGCCAGCTGGTGATTACCACCGTAGCGCTGATTGTCTTCACCAACACAGGGGGCGGCAACAACATCTCCTTCCTGATTGCGATGTCGCTGACCGTGGTGATCTATCTGTGCAGCTACTTCATGCTCTTCCTGGGCTATATGCACCTGGTGTGCAAGCAACCTGAGAAAAAGCGCGCCTTCAACGTGCCTGGAGGCAAGACCTTCAAGTTGCTGATTGCCGGTGTGGGCTTCCTGGTTTCGCTGTTTGCCTTTGTAATCTCTTTTGTGCCCCCCAGCTCTTTGCCGGGTGCACATGGCATGGACGTATACGTCAGCAGCCTGGTGGTGAGCTTTTTGATTGTTGCCGCCATTCCTTTCATTCTGTATGCCGTGCATGACAAGCAGGGCCAGAAGCTGAATGCGGATCTGGAGCACATCAAGCCATACACCATCCATAGCGACCACTTCTTTATCCACCCTCGTGCACGCAGCACACACCATGTGATCGTGGATGGCGTGAACACCACGCACTCATAAGAGCAGATCTGAGCTGCCAGCAAAAACGCCCACTTTTCAGTGGGCGTTTTTTTGTTCAGTGGCTGGTTCAGCCCTTTTGCTCACGCAGACGGCTGGGAGCCAGTGCGCCAGCCTGCTCGAGGATGGGGTAGGCCACAGAGCACAGCAGGGAGTTGATGCGCTTGAGGTCGCTGATCATGTCAATGTGCAGCGAGCTGGTTTCAATGCTTTGCACCGTGTTGTCATACAGGCGGCCCAGGTGGGTGGCAGAGTAGGCCAGTTCCAGATCACGAAAGCGTACTTTTTCTTCCAGCAGCTTCTGTGCATCGCGCACATTGCCGGTCAGGAACACGCTCATGGCCAGACGCAGATTGGAGACCAGATGCTCGTGCAGGCGGTTGATTTCCTCCAGGCCCGCCTGTGAGAACTGGCGGCCCTTCTTGATCTTCTTGTCTTCCAGGTCCTGCAGCACGCGCTCGATCAGGTCTCCCACCTGCTCCATATTGATGGTGAAGCTGATGACTTCCGTCCAGCGGCGGCCTTCATGCTCGTCCAGCTCCTCACGGGAAATCTTGGTCATGTAGTACTTGATGGCGGAGTACAGATCGTCCACTTCGTCATCCAGCTTGCGCAGATGCTCCGACAGCTTCTGGTCGTCGCTCATCCACACTTTCTGCAGGCCCAGCAGCATGGCTTCTACCACATCGGCCTGGTGCAAGGCTTCGCGCGCGGCGCAGGAAATAGCCAGCGAAGGTGTGCTCAGGGCCGACACATCCAGATGGCGTGGGCGAGAGGTGGACAGCGACGCTTCTTCCTCCTGCTGTGGCAGGATTTTCTGCACCATCCATGCCACCTTGTCAGTAAAGGCAATGCACACCACGGCCACAACGGCGTTAAAGGCCAGGTGGAACATGACGACCTGGCTGGCCAGATCTGGCAACAGCTGGGAGGCATAACTTGCCCACAGGCCAGTGAGCGGCACCATCAGCAGCACGCCAATGATCTTGAAAATCAGATTACCCAGGGGCACCTGGCGGGTCTGTACATTGGCCTTGAGGGTGGTGATCACGGCCAGCAAGCCGCTGCCCAGGTTGGCACCAATGACCAGGCCCAGTGCCACATCCACGGGAATGCCGCCAGACGCTGCCAGGGTTGAGACCAGCAGCACGGTGGCCAGGCTGGAGTAGCAGATGATGGCCAGAATAGCGCCGGTGAGCACTTCCATGGTGATGTCGCTGGTCAGTGCTTCCAGCAGGGTCACCATGACGGGGCTTTGCGTGAGCACCGTGGTGGCCTCATTGATCAGCCGCAGGGCCAGCAGCATCAGCCCCAGACCAATCAGCACCCGGCCCACGCGGCCTGCAGTCGTGTCCTGGCGTGAAATAAACAGCACCACGCCGGTGAAGATACACAGTGGCGACAGCCAGGACAGGTCCAGCGAAAACACCACAGCCATCACGCTGGTGCCCACGTCCGCACCCAGCATCACGGCCAGCGCTGCGGTGAGCGACACCATGCCCTGCCCCACAAAGGAGGAGACGATGAGCGCCGTGGCCGTGCTGGACTGCACAATGGTGGTGACACCAATCCCCGAGAGTACCGCGCGCAGGCGGTTGCTGACCCCGCGCGAGAGAAATTCACGCAGGTTGGCACCAAAAACACGCAGCACTCCGGTGCGTACCAGCTGTGTGCCCCAGACCAGCAGGGCAATGGCGGCTAAGAGATTGAGTAAATGCTTCATGGATCAGACGATGACGCCAAGGAATATACCCTTGAGGCTGCCAATCGCGCTCTCAGGGCCGGCCCATCACGCACAAGTAGGTGCGGAATAAAGAAAACAATCGAACCAAAACGAAAATATCAGATTCTATTGAAACGAAAATTTTCGGGGCGACTTTTGGGAGCACATGCACGGAGCATGCCCAAGAAAAGCCCACCGCGAGGGTGGGCTGGCTGTAGCTGGGTCTGGGGGCTGTTTAGGCAGCAGTGTTTGTCCGCTTGGCACGTCTTGCGCGCAGGATTTCGTCCAGGATCAGGCAGGCGGCGCCCACGCAGATGGCAATGTCGGCCACGTTGAAGGCCGGGTAGTGCCAGCCGCCGAGGTGAAAGTCCAGAAAGTCCACCACATAGCCGTGCTGCAGGCGGTCAATCACATTGCCCAAGGCACCGCCGAGGATGGAGGCAATGGAAAAGCAGAAGAACTTCTGCTGGGGGTGTTTGCGCAGCTGCCAGATGATGAGCACGGTGGCAATCACGCCAATGCCGACAAACAGCCAGCGCTGCCAGCCGTCATGGCTGGCCAGAAAGGAAAATGCTGCCCCTGTGTTGTGGGCACGAACCAGGTTGAAGAAGCTGGTGATGGGGGCCCAGTCACCATATTCAAAGATGTTCAGAATCCACTGCTTGGTGATCTGGTCCACAAAGATCAGCAGCGCGGCCCAGATCAGCCAGGGCCAGTAGGCCGGTTTGCGTGCTTGCAGGTCGGTGGTGGGCGCTGGGGTGCTGCTCATGGCCAATCTTTACAGTGAAAGCGGTTTGCAAATAAAACAATAGCTGCTTGCGCTTGTAAATACTTGGTTTCAGATAGTTTTCATATTGAAACCAAGCAAATACAGGCGCTAACAGCTCATCTTTTTAAGGCTCAGGCCTTGGTGCGGACTTCACCTTCGCCGTGCAGGTTGCTGTCGCAACGGCCGCACAGGGTGGGGTGCTCGGGGTTGACGCCCACGTCTTCGCGGTAGTGCCAGCAGCGCTCGCACTTGGCGTGTTCGCTGACCTTCACCGTGGTCTGCAGTGCGTCACCAGCCACAGCATTGGCTGCCGAGGTGATGAACACAAACTTCAGGTCATCGCCCAGCGATTGCAGCAGGGCGAGATCTTCTGGCTCGGCGGCCAGCGTTACTTCGGCTTGCAGCGATGCGCCAATCTTGCCTTCGGCACGCACGGTTTCGATGTCCTTGTTCACCACGTCACGGATGTCGCGCAGGCGCTTCCACTTGGCCAGCAAGGCTTCGTCGCCTGCGGGCAGGTCGGTGAACTTCTCCAGGAAGATGGAGTTGCTGTTGCCAAAGATCTTCCAGGCTTCTTCGGCCGTGAAGGACAGGAAAGGCGCCATCCAGCGCAGCAGCGCATGGGTGATCTGGTGCAGTGCGGTCTGGGCCGAGCGGCGGGCCAGGCTCTTGGGTGCGCTGGTGTAGAGGCGATCCTTGAGCACATCCAGATAGAAGCCGCCCAGGTCTTCTGAGCAGAACAGCTGCAGCTTGGCAACCACGGGGTGGAACTCGTACACGTGGTAGTGGCCGAGGATTTCCTTTTGCAGCTCGGCCGCACGTGCCAGCGCGTACTGGTCGATTTCCAGCAGCTGCTCGTAAGGCACGGAGTCGGTAGCAGCGTCAAAGTCGCTGGTGTTGGCCAGCAGGAAGCGCAGGGTGTTGCGGATGCGGCGGTAGGCGTCCACCACGCGGGCCAGAATCTTGTCGTCAATGCCCAGGTCGCCCGAGTAGTCGGTCGAAGCCACCCACAGGCGGATGATTTCCGCCCCCATTTTGTTGGACACGTCCTGTGGCGCCACGGTGTTACCCAGCGACTTGGACATCTTCTTGCCCTGGCCGTCCACCGTGAAACCGTGGGTCAGCAGGCCGCGGTAGGGCGCGCGGCCGTAGATGGCAGAAGCCAGCAGCAGCGAAGAGTGGAACCAGCCGCGGTGCTGGTCGTGCCCTTCGAGGTACAGGTCAGCCTCGGGGCCGCTGTCGTGGTGGTGCTCAGGGTGCGAGCCACGCAGCACGTGCCAGAAGGTGGAGCCAGAGTCGAACCACACTTCCAGAATGTCGGTGCTCTTGGTGTAGTGCTTGGCTTCTTCGGCACCCAGAATTTCTTCGGTGGTTACGCGGCTCCAGGCCTCGATGCCACCTTGCTCGATCATGTCGGCCGCCTGGTCGATGATCTCCATGGTGCGGGGGTGCAGAGCGCCCGTGTCCACATGCAGGAAGAAGGGGATGGGCACACCCCAGCTGCGCTGGCGCGAGATGCACCAGTCAGGGCGGCCAGCGATCATGTCGCGCAGGCGGGACTTGCCGTTTTCGGGGTAGAAGCTGGTTTGCTCAATCGCTTCCAGCGCGATCTGGCGCAGCGTCTTCTCAGGCTTTTGCGCGGGGTCGGTAAACACGCCTTCGCCTTCGTCCATACGGATGAACCACTGGGCGGCCGCACGGTAGATGACGGGCGTCTTGTGGCGCCAGCAGTGGGGGTAGCTGTGGGTCAGGCCCGTGGTGTCCATCAGGCGGCCAGCCACCTTCAGGGCATCCAGAATCACGGGCACAGCCTTCCAGATGTGCTGGCCACCAAACATGGGCAGGTCAGCCGCATACACGCCGTTGCCGGTCACGGGGTTCAGGATGTCCTTGTACTCCATGCCGTTGGCCACGCAGGAGTTGAAGTCGTCCACACCATAGGCAGGGGCCGAGTGCACGATACCGGTACCGTCTTCGGCCGTGGCGTATTCGGCCAGGTACACGGGCGAGATACGGTCAAAGCCCTTGTCCACGTGTGCCAGCGGGTGCTTGAAGGGCATGTGGTCCAGCTTTTCGCCCTTGGCGGTGGCAACCACGGTGCCTTCGATCTTCCAGCGGGCCAGGCACTTTTCGACCAGAGCGGAAGCCACGATCAGCAGGCCGCGCTCGGTGTCGACCAGGCTGTATTCCAGATCGGGGTTGACGTTCAGCGCCTGGTTGGCAGGGATGGTCCACGCAGTCGTGGTCCAGATCACCACAAACGCTTCTTTGGAAAGCTGAGGCAGACCGAAAGCTGCAGCCAGCTTGGCTGGATCGGCTGCGGGGAACATCACGTCCAGCGTCTGCGACTGCTTGTCCGCGTATTCGATTTCAAACTCGGCCAGCGAGGAGGCGCAGTCAAAGCACCAGTACACGGGCTTCAGACCGCGGTAGACAAAGCCTCGCTCCATGACTTTCTTCAGCGCACGCAGCTCATTGGCTTCGTTGGCGTAGTTCATGGTCTTGTAGGGGTGGTCCCAGTCGCCCAGGACGCCCAGGCGCTTGAAGTCCACCATCTGCTGCGCGATCTGCTCGGTCGCGAAAGCGCGGCTCTTGGCCTGCATTTCGTCGCGGGGCAGGTTGCGGCCATGCAGCTTTTCGATGGCGTTCTCAATCGGCAGACCGTGGCAGTCCCAGCCGGGTGCATACAGCGCGTCATAGCCTTCGAGCTGGCGGCTCTTGACGATCATGTCCTTGAGCACCTTGTTCACGGCGTGGCCAATGTGGATCTTGCCGTTGGCGTAGGGGGGGCCATCGTGCAGGATGAACTTGGGCGCACCACGACGGGCGTCACGCAGCTGCTTGTAGACGCCTTGCTCGTCCCATTCCTTGGCCCAGTTGGGCTCGCGCTTGGGCAGATCGCCGCGCATGGGGAAGGGGGTATCGGGCATGTTCAGCGTGGTGCGATAGACGGACGCTTCGGGCTTGTTCGATTTTTGGTCAGACATGGGGGAACCTTGAAAGCAGGGCTGCCAAGCACAGGGCCGGGCGAAAAAAGCGGGGTGGAGCACCGAGCGCAATGTCGGCGCTCGAGCTGACGAAGGCGAGCGTCAAATTCGGTCGCGCGTGGTCTGGCGACGGGTTTCTGTGTACGTGGCGAAGAACGCGCGTGCGTCATCGCAGTCCTTGGCGATGCCCTGGGTCAGGGCTTCCAGACTGTCGTATTTCAGCTCGTCGTGCAGTTTGTGCAAAAGTTCCACGCGGATGATTTTACCGTAGGCACCTTCGCTACCCAGCTCGGATGGCCAATCCAGACAATGCGTCTCCAGCAGCACGCGGCCGCCGTTCACGTCATTGGGGTCCAGGGAAGGGCGCACGCCCAGATTGGCCACGCCGCGCAGGGGGGCATCGGCAAGGCCATGCACCAGCACGGCAAAAATGCCCTGGGCGGCTGGCTTCCAGTGGTTAAAGCGCAGATTCAAGGTGCGAAAGCCGTCCAAGGCGCCTGGGGTAGTCTCGGCCAGCTGGCGACCCAGCTTGCGGCCATGGACCACGTGGCCGGAGATGGTGTAGGGGTGGCCCAGCATCTGTGCGGCCAGTTCCATATTGCCATCTGCCAGTGCGGCACGCACGGTGGTGCTGGACACGCGCTCGCCATGCACCTCATAGCTGTTCATGCGGGCCACATCAAAGCCCAGGCGCTGTCCGGCGGCGTCCAGCATGGCGTAGTCGCCTGCGCGCTTGGCACCAAAGCGGAAGTCATCGCCCACTAGTACATATTGCGCGCCCAGGCCTTCGACCAGCACTTCCTGGATAAAGGCTTCGGGCGACTGGCTGGCCAGGATGTCGTTGAAAGGCAGCACCACGACCTGGTCTACGCCGCAGAACTCCAGCTGGGAGAGCTTGTCGCGCAGCGTGCCCACGCGTGCAGGGGCCAGTTCGGGTTTTTTGAATTTCTCGGCGAAGTAGTCGCGGGGGTGGGGCTCAAAGGTCAGCACGCAGGTGGGAATGCCGCGCTGTGCGGCTTCACCCGCCAGCAGGGCCAGCATGGCCTGATGGCCTCGGTGCACGCCATCAAAGTTGCCGATGGTGACCGCGCAATTTGGTGCTAGCCCCGGGTGTTTGAATCCGCGAAAAATCTTCATTTGATTGCTTTGGTTTTTATAGCTTGAAAGCCCACAGAAATAAATCGTGGTGGCAGTTTGTCACCGAAAGCAAGTATATTGTGATGCAGATGCATGGCGCGCCAAGCCCGGCTCTGGTCTGAGGTGCAGCCATCCTCTGCTTGTGCAAGGAGGCCTGAACGTGAGAGTCTTGAAGCTGTCCGCCCACGGTTTGCCACAGTCCTGGATCACCCTGGAAGAAGCGGTGCTGCACTACGCTGCGGACGATGTTCGCTGGACCATGGGTTCCACCATCGCCGTATTTCGCGGGGGGCACAACGCGCGCACTGGCCTGCAGTCCAGCATCGAGGTGCACAGCATCATTGGCACACGCGGCGTGCCACGCATCAACCCGCACGAGATGGAGCCGGGTCTGAGCAATACCAAGCTGTTTGCGCGTGACCGCAATGTCTGCGCTTACTGCGGCAAGGTGTTTCATGCAGACGAGCTCACGCGCGAGCACATCATTCCGCTGTGCCAGAAGGGGCAGACGTCCTGGATGAATCTGGTCACGGCCTGCCGCTCCTGCAACCACCGCAAAGGTCCCCGCACCCCTGAGCAGGCACGCATGCCGCTGCTGTATGCGCCTTACGTTCCCAGCATCTGGGAAGACTTCATCCTGCGCAATCGCCGCATTCTTGCTGACCAGATGGAGTTCCTGCGCATGCACGTGCCCAAGACATCGCGTCTGGCGCAGGACCTGGTGCTTGACAAAGACCATGCGCCCGAGTTTGAAAATTTCAGTAATGCCTGAAATGGGGTAGGGCGCATGGTGAAATCGCCGGTTTTCTTCCGCCAAGCTACACCATGATCGTGCACGAGCGCCCTTCTGGGCTGACCCTGTTTCTCATTCTGAGAGGGTCTGTGCTACAGCGCATCCGCTGGAAACTGAGCCTGAACATCCTGCTGGCCGTGCTGGTCACGCTGGCTCACGGTTATCTCTTCGATATCAAGATCACCGTCACCACCATTCCCTTTTCGCTGATTGGTCTGCCGCTGGCCATTTTTCTGGGCTTTCGCAACAACACCGCCTATGACCGCTACTGGGAAGGGCGCAAGCTCTGGGGTGACATCAACATCCGCGTGCGCGTGCTGGCGCGCCAGTGCCTGAGCCTGATTCGGCTGGACCAGCCGCTTGACCCCAACAACCGCGAAGGTGATGTGCGCGTGCGCGTGATCCACCGCGCACTGGCCCATGCCCATGCGCTGCGTGCCCAGCTGCGCCACCACATGGACGACCGCGCTGTGGAGCGCTGGCTGACCCGGGACGACTGGGACAAGGTGCGCAACCTGCCCATGGATTACCGGGGGGACGCCATCATCCAGGCCAATGCCAACGACCTGGCGCAGTGCGTACGTGACGGCCAGATTGACTCCATCAGCTACAACAAGATGGATGAGACGTTGACTTTCATCACCTTTGCTGCCGCCTCCTGCGAGCGCCTGCGCTACACGCCCATTCCGTTTTCCTACACCTTGCTGCTGCACCGCACGGCGCATCTGTACTGTTTCCTGCTGCCCTTTGGCCTGGTGGATGTGACCGGCTTTATGACCCCGTTTGTGGTCGGCATCGTGGCCTATACCTTCTTTGGGCTGGATGCGCTGGGTGACGAGCTGGAAGAGCCTTTTGGCACGGACAACAACGACCTGCCGCTGGACGCCATGTGCCGCACCATGGAGCGCAATGCCTTGCACCTGCTGGGCGACACAGACATTTCTCCGCCCATGCAGCCGGTAGACAGCCGTCTGACCTGAGCCGCGCCCAGCATGGGGTGCACCCTAAAACAAAGGCCACCGCGAGGTGGCCTTTGTGCTTTCTGAGTTCTGTGCGCTGGTACGTGCTGTGGCTGCTCAGGCTTCGCCTACGCCTGCAGTCTCCAGCATGCGGGCAGACACTTCGCCGAGGTGGTGCAGGGTGTCGCCGTAGGTCATTTCCAGCTGCGTGAGCTTTTTGAACTGGTGGCTGACGATGTACTCGTCCGTCACCCCAATACCGCCATGCAGCTGCACGGCCTGCTGGCCCACATAGCGCATCGACTGGCCCAGCTGCACACGGGCACGGGCCATGGCACGGCGGCGCTGCTCGGCAGGGGTCTCCAGCATCAGGCTGGCGTAGTAGCTCATGGAACGGGCCAGCTCCAGCTGCATTTTCATGTCGGCCAGACGGTGGCGCAGGGCCTGGAAGCTGGCAATTGGCACACCAAACTGCTTGCGCTGGTTGAGGTAGTCGGCCGTGATGCGCAGCACTTCTTCCATCACGCCCACGGCCTCGGCGCAGACGGCGGCGCTGCCCACATCCACCGCCAGCTCCAGCGCCGCCAGCCCTTCGGTGGTGATCAGCGTGGCGGGGCTGCCATCGGTTTCCACCTCAGCGGCGCGGCTGCCGTCCTGTGTGCCATAGCCACGGGCGCTGACACCGGGCGCGCTGCGCTCGACCAGGAACAGGGCGATCTGGCCATCCAGCTGTGCGGGCACGAGATAGGCATCGGCCTGATCGCCCGCAGGTACTATGCTTTTCTGAGCGGTCAGTGCATAACCATCGGGCGTTTGAGAGGCTTTAGACTCACAAATGTCCAGTCTGTAGCGCGCTCGGCGCTCCTGATGTGCGAGCACGACCAGCGCCTCGCCACTGGCAATACGCGGCAGCCATGCGGCCTGGACGGCTTCGCTGCCGAACTGGCTGATGACGCGTGCGGCCAGAAAACTTTGCGCCAGCGGCTCCAGCACCATGCCACGGCCCATTTCCTCCATGACCACCATGGCTTCTACGGCGCCCATGCCCATGCCGCCATGGGCTTCCGGCACGTTCAGCGCGGTCAGGCCCAGTTCGGCCAGGGCGTTCCAGCTCTCGCGCTGAAAGCCCCCCGCCTGTACGGCAGCGCGGCGGTGTTCAAAGGTATAGGCTTTTTCTACCCAGCGGCGTGCGGCTTCGCGCAGCTGCTGCTGGTCATCGGAAAAATCGAAATCCATTGCTGTATCTCCTTCTCAGCCCAGCAGCGTCTGCGCGACGATGTTGCGTTGCACTTCGTTGGAGCCACCGTAAATCGTGGTCTTGCGGAAGTTGAAGTAGGCCCCCGCCAGCGGCGCATTGCCGACGATGCCACCGGGGAAATCGCCCTGCCAGCCGGGGTAGAGCGCTTCCTCGATCAAGGGCAGGCTGTAGGGGCCTGCGGCCAGCATCATGAGTTCGGTGTAGCGCTGCTGGATTTCGCTGCCCTTGATCTTGAGCAGGCCTGCAATGTCCAGCGGGTTCTTGCCGCTTTTCTCGGCCGAGAGCACGCGCAGCACCAGCATTTCCAGCGCAATGATGTCCACTTCCAGCAGGGCAATCTGGTCACGGAAGCGGCTGTCCTCCCACACGCCTTCCTGCTTGGCAATGCGCTTGAGACGCTCCAGCTCGCGCTTGCTGCGGTTGACGTCGGCAATATTGGTGCGCTCGTGGGCCAGCAGGTGCTTGGCGTAGGTCCAGCCCTTGTTTTCTTCGCCAATGAGCTGGTCGGCAGGTACTTTGACGTTGTCAAAAAACACCTCGTTGACCTCGTGCTCGCCATCCAGCAGCTTGATGGGGCGCACGGTCACACCGGGGCTTTGCATGTCAATCAGCAAAAAGCTGATGCCGGTCTGCGGCTTGCCTTCGGTGCTGGTGCGCACCAGGCAGAAGATCCAGTCACCGTACTGACCGAGCGTGGTCCAGGTTTTCTGTCCGTTGACGATGTAGTGGTCGCCCTGGCGCTCGGCGCGGGTCTTGAGGCTGGCCAGGTCCGAGCCGGAGCCGGGCTCGGAATAGCCCTGGCTCCACCAGACTTCACCGCTGGCAATGCCGGGCAGAAAGCGCTGCTGCTGCTCGGGCGTGCCATAGGCCATGATGACGGGGGCCACCATCACCGGGCCAAAGGGCACGATGCCAGGGGCACCGGCTTTGGCCAGTTCTTCGGCAAACAGGTGCTTTTGCACCGCATTCCAGCCGGGGCCGCCAAACTCCTTGGGCCAGCCATAGGCCAGCCAGCCTTGTTTGCCCAGGGTCTTGGCCCAGCCTTGCAGGTCTTCGCGGCTCAGGCGCAGGCCACTGCGCACCTTGTGCGCCAGTGTCGGGTCCAGATGGGCATTGATCCAGGCGCGTACTTCTTCGCGGAAGGCCTGTTCTTCGGGCGTAAATGCCAAATCCATGCGTTGCTCCTCTTGATGGCGTGCCGGCGCTGATATCCGGCTGCCTCTGAGAGCTTGCGCCCCTGCGGCCTGATACGCCACAGGGGGAATGCGGAGCAACTGTCGCCTAGGTGCCTGATGTGCGTCAGTTGTTCATGGCATCCAGCAGCTGCTGCACCTGGGCTTCCAGTGCCTGCACGCGGGCTTCCAGCTCGGCCATGCGTGCATCCTGATCGGCATTGGCCGGGGCGCTGGCTGCCACAGCAGGTACGGAAGGCGCACCGCACAGCAGTTGCGCCCAGCGTGCCTCGCGTGCGCCCGGTGCCTTGGGCAGCAGCTGCACCAGCGGGCCACCTTTTTCTTCGCTGCGCGATTGCAGCTCGTCCAGAAAGGCTTCCACCGAGCCGGTGTCGGCAAATTTGTGCCAGCGCTCGGCATTGGTGCGCAGCTCAGCCGCCGTCTGCGGGCCGCGCAGCATCAGCAGGCCCAGCAGGGCGCTGGCCTGGCTGGGCACGCCAAAGACGCGCTCAAAGTTGTGCTCCCAGCGCATGGCACGTTGACCGCTCACTTCCATCACGAGGGAGCGCTCGCGCAGGCTGTCCAGCGCGCTGAGGATCTCGGCCTCACTGAGGCTCATCACCGGGTCGCGGCTGGTCTTCTGGTTGCAGCCGCTGGCCAGACTGTTGAGTGTCATGGGGTAGCTGTCCGGCACGGTACGGGCTTTTTCCATGAGCGTGGCAAGCACGCGTGCTTCGGTCGGGGACAGCGGGTGTTTGTGGAGGTCAATGGTCATGGCAGGGATAATCGCGGGGCAATGAAAAACATCGTGATTTTGATCTCAGGCGGCGGCTCGAACATGGCAGCCATTGTGAAAACAGCCCAGCAGGAAAACTGGCAGCAGCGCTATGGTGCCCGTGTGGCAGCTGTGATCAGCAACAAGGCTGATGCCAAGGGGCTGGTGTTTGCCAAGGAACATGGCATTGCCACCGAAGTGCTGGACCACAAGCAGTTCGACAGCCGTGAGGCCTTCGACGCCCAGCTGGCCGAGGTCATTGACCGCTACGAGCCCGCACTGGTGGTGCTGGCCGGTTTCATGCGCATTCTCACCCCCGGCTTTGTGCAGCATTACGCAGGCCGCATGGTGAATATTCACCCTTCGCTGTTGCCTGCATTCACTGGCCTGCATACCCACCAGCGTGCGATTGAGGCGGGCTGCAAGTTTGCGGGCTGCACCGTGCATGAGGTGACGGCGGAGCTGGACGTCGGCCCGATTCTGGACCAGGCTGTGGTGCCTGTGCTGCCGGACGATACGGCCGATACGCTGGCCGCACGCGTGCTCACGCAGGAGCACATCATTTATGCACGCGCCATTGCCGCGTGGCTGGAAAAGCACTGAGGCGGTCTTAATCCGGGCGCATGGCATCGCCCAGCAGGGGCGTGCCAGCAGCGCTGACGGCCTCGGCTGCACTGCTGCGGTCTTCGGCGCTGCGGTTCTGGCTGAGCTTGAACTTGGCCTCGATGCGCTCGATCACGACCTCGATGCCGACGATGTGGGCCAGCATGGCGTCCAGATAATCCGGCGGTGCATCCTTGATCTTCCACGGGCCTGCAGCCTGGGGCAGGGCAGACTGGGCGCGAGCTTCGTGCGTGCGCGTGAGCTTGCCAACGGCGCCGAGCACCCACTTGCGGTCATCGTGCAGCCGCACCGTGCCGTGCACATGCACCACGCGATAGTTCCAGGTGGGCACCTGCCGATGCGTAGTGTGTTTGCTCGGATACCAGTTGGGTGAGACATAGGCCTGCTCT
The DNA here is from genome assembly GCF_002056725.1 of Comamonas kerstersii. Classification (NCBI taxonomy): domain Bacteria; kingdom Pseudomonadati; phylum Pseudomonadota; class Betaproteobacteria; order Burkholderiales; family Comamonadaceae; genus Comamonas; species Comamonas kerstersii. The sequence goes on from NZ_CP020121.1 coordinate 1,904,052, forward strand.
GCCTGAAAGATCACCAGCACCGCCGCGCCATCGTGCAGCTGGGTGCACAGCGGATTGGCACGTGCCACATGGCCGATCAGGCGTGCGGGGCCGCCTTCGGGCATTTCCAGTTCCCAGGGAATGTGGTTGGCATCCAGCCCGCCGCTGTGCAGATGCACCAGCGCACCCAGCGGGTACTGGCGTATCAGTGCAAGAGCATCGGTATGGCTGGCGGCAAAGTGGGGTGGCAGGTACATGCGGGTAGTCAAGCAAGTGCCATGCCGCAAGCTGTTACTGCGGGTCTGCCGTGACGGACAGTCTGTCCGGCCCACAGTGCGTCTGGTCCTTGGCATTGGTGGTGCAGGTGATGCCGGGCATGTCTTCCAGCTCCTTGATCACCTGTTTTTCGTGGGCAGTGCAGGCTGCCAGCAGCAGCGTCAGGGGCAGGGCAAGCACAAGCGTGGGGCGCAACATAAAAAATCCTGTTCAGTCAGAAGATGGGCAAACCAGCTGCCAAGCGGGCAGCCGTGGCTGGCATGGTATCAAGCTGTAGCTGCGTCACTGTCGGCGCAGCGCGCAAAGCGGGGCTGTTCTACACCGTCAATCACCACGGTTTCATTGAACATGGCGGCTGGGCGCACCCACAGGCCTCGCTCGCCGTACAGGGCGCGGTACAGCGTCATGGGCTCCAGTGTTTCGCTGTGGCGCACGGTGTCCATCACCTGGTACAGATTGCCTTTGTAGTGGCGGTACAGGCCGGGCGGGGTGACGATCAGGGGCGGCAAATGGGCGTCAGACATAGAGTGCTTTCAAATTAATAGCTTCTAGCGCTTGTGTAAAAAGGGTTTTACATAGAAAACCATTCAAAAACAAGCAAATACAAGCGCTGGCAGCTATGTTTATAAGAGATGTGCAGCATCCAGCGCCGTACCGGGATTTGGCAGCAGTGGGACAATAGGGGCTATGCATCCCAAAGCCCTTCTCGACGCTTGCGCCGAACTGGTCAAGCTGACCCTCCAATTCCAACACCCGGCTGATGCCGTGGTGTCTCGCTATTTCCGCGACCACCGCAATCTTGGCCCCCGCGAACGTGCCACGCTGGCGGAGACCGTCTATACGGTGCTGCGCAAGAAAACCCTGTTTGAAGCACTGGCCCGCTCCGGCTCCGGCCCCAAGGAGCGCCGTCTGGCCATTCTGGGCTTTCACGCGCCCCGCAACTTTCTGCAGGCTGCGCTGAGCGATCAGGAAGCCAAGTGGCTCAAGGACTGCGACGCGGTCAAGCCCGAAGAGCTGCTCCCCCAGCATCGCCACAACCTGCCCCAGTGGATGGCCGACAAGCTGCAGGCCCAGGTGGGCGATCAGTTCGACGCACTGGCCGCCAGCATGCTCGAGCCCGCGCCGCTGGACCTGCGCGTGAACGCGCTGAACGCCAAGCGCGACGCTGTGCAGAAAGAACTGGCTAAGGAAGGCATCAAGGCCGAAGCCACGCCTTTCTCCCCCTGGGGGCTGCGTGTGCAGGACAAGCCTGCGTTGACCAAGCTTGAAGCCTTCAAGGAAGGCCGCATTGAAGTGCAGGACGAAGGCTCACAGCTGCTGGCCCTGCTGCTGGACGCCAAGCGCGGTGAGATGGTCGTGGACTTTTGCGCCGGTGCCGGTGGCAAGACGCTGGCCATTGGCGCGCAGATGCGCAACACCGGCCGCCTGTATGCGTTTGACGTGTCCGCTCACCGCCTGGAAGCGCTCAAGCCCCGCCTGGCACGCAGCGGCCTGTCGAACGTGCACCCCGCAGCGCTGGCACACGAGCGTGATGAGCGCGTCAAGCGCCTGGCAGGCAAGATTGACCGCGTGCTGGTCGATGCGCCTTGCTCCGGCCTGGGTACCCTGCGCCGCAACCCTGACCTGAAGTGGCGTCAGGACGAAAAAGCCGTGGCCGAGCTGACGGAAAAGCAGCTGTCCATCCTGACTAGCGCAGCGCGCATGGTGAAGTCTGGCGGCCGTCTGGTCTATGCCACCTGCTCCGTGCTGCCTGAAGAAAATGAACTGATTGCCGAAGCCTTCCAGAAAGCGCACTTTGACTTTGTGCCGCTGGATGCGGGTGAAGTGCTGGACAAGCTCAAGGTGGAAAACGCCGCCGCTCTGTGCGCCGGTGGCGAAACCGGTACGCAATATGTACGCCTGTGGCCCCATGCGCATGAAACCGATGGTTTCTTTGCCGCTGTGTGGCAGCGCAAGTAAGCCAAGTCAATCCGTGCTGACACCGCAGATGTGCGGACGGCACTGAGCCAAGATCCCCGTGACCTTCTGGGTGCGGGGATTTTTTATAGGAAAGCGGCATGACCACTCAATACGAAAACCTGGCCACGCTGGATACGTGGAACGACTTTTTCAAAGTTGCTCCTGCAGACCTGCCCGCAGAGCCCCTGATGCGCGCGCGGCGCATGTCGGGCTTTATCCGTGGCCATGTGCTGCCAGAGCCCGCAGCAGCAGAAGTGCCAGCCAGTGATGCCACGGCAGGCAGCAGCAAAAAAACGGTGCGTGTAGCGCGCGAGTGGGTGCCCGCGCAATGGGGCTTTGTGCCCAGCTGGGTCAAATCTGCCAAGGATGCCAAGCTGCGTGCCCCCAAGCTGCTGGTGGCGCTCAATGAAACCGTGAGCACGGCGCAGGCCTTCCGTGAGGCCTGGCTGGCCGGGCAGCGCTGCATCATTCCCATGCAGGCTTTCTATGTGGATGACATGCGCACCGGCAAAGCCATTCCCACGCGCATTGCGCGTGTGGATGGGCAGCCCATGGGTGTTGCCGGGGTGTGGGACCGCTGGGTAGACCCCGAAACCGGGGCTGAACTGATGAGCTATGCCGTGCTGACCATCAACGCCAACAGCCATGCGCTGATGCGCCGCTATGGCCCGCAAGGGGCAGAGCGCCGCATGCCCGCCATTCTGGGGGAAGGCACGTATGACGCATGGCTCACCGCACGCCAGGAAAAAGCGCGTGAATTCATGCGTGCCTATCCGTCCAACTGGATGCTGGCCAATCCGGTGGAAAACAAAAAAGACAAATAAACGTAGCAGTGCTGGCGTCTAGGCGTCCTGCCCATCTTCCTTGCCGCGCAGGCGCTGCAGACCGGAGGTGGTAGAGCTGCGTACCTGCGAGGCCGCGTTCTTGACGCTGTCTGCCGCAGCCTGCGCCGTGCTCAGCACGCCCTGCTTGATGCGGCCATAGACGGCCTGTGTCACCTGCGAGCCCGATTCCTTGACGATAGCGCCCAGCAGCTGCGCCGCACGGCGTGTGCTGCTCTGGCGAATCTGTGCGCGCTGCGGCGTGTGCTCGGGGGCGCAGTAGGCATCGGCAATCAGGCCTACGCGCAGCGTCAGAAACGCATTGGCTGCGCCGCTGGCCAGGCTGTTGGTCAGCAGATTGCCCATGGTGCCCAGGCCGGGAATGCTGCCCAGCGCCGCTGGCGTGGCGGACTGCACGATGGGTGCGGTCAGCTCTGCAAAGTCCACATCTTCCAGGCTGCTGGCAATCAGCATGCATGCGCCCACATTGCCGTACAGATAGCTGATCTGCCGCAGCGAGGGGCGCAGCCCATAAATGCGCGCAATGCGCCACACCAGCTGCACCTGGCTGCATAGCACCACCAGCGCATCAAGCTTGCCGTTTTGCAGCAAGGCGGTGCTGACCAGCACGCTGGCTGCCGCGCGGCGGGTCTGCGCTTCCGCATCCGCACGCAGCAGCTGCAGCGCCTGGTGCACGGCCTCTTCAGAATCCAGTGCCACGCCAGACAGCCGCGGCAACCGGGCCAGGTGGGCGCGCAGGCGTTGCTGGTACTCCTGTGCCGCAGCCAGATCGCCATCGTCGGGGTAGCGCAGGGCCGCTGGCAGGCGCAGCAGCCAGATGCTGGGCAGCAGCACCGTGGCCACCAGCAGGGCCAGCAGCACCCAGAACAGCCCGATGCCAGCGCCTGCGTGCAGGCGGTCCGCAGCATCGGCCAGCTGGCTGATCATGGCAATGGCAAAAACGCCGCACCAGCCCACAAAGAGCAGGGCGCAGCAGACAAGCAGGCGAGAGGTCCAGGAAGGCATAGCAGGCAGTGTAGCCAAGCATGGCCGCGTGCGTGTGCGCCGGGAAACTGCACCAAAACCCTGTGTCTGGAAAGACATTGGAGCGTGCGCTCACTGGTGTGATTCGTGCTTCAGGTACGCTGTTTCCTCGTTTGACAGCATCATGACCATGTCCATACCTTCTGCACTTGCTTCGAAGATGGCGGCAGCGTGGCAGCCCTGCGGCGCCAGTTACGTGGCGGTGTATGGCACGCTGCGTGCAGGCGCGACCAATGACATTGCCAGCCTGCGGCCCGGCATTGCCATGGCCGGACACACCATCCTGCAAGGTACGTTGTATGACTTTGGCTGGTATCCGGGGCTGCAGCTGCAGGGCCAGCAGCCAGTGCTGGCCGAGGTCTATCCGCTGGACCCGGTGCTGGAGCGTGTGCTGGATGCCTATGAAGGCGTATGGCCCATGGATACCGGTGAATACATCAAGCGCCTGGTAACGACCGATGTACAGCTGCTGGCAGGTGGTGTGCAGCGCCTGCAGGTACTGGTCTATGAAGCGCAGGCTGAGGGCGCAGCCCATTGGCCCACAATTGATGCCAGCGACTGGCTGAGCTGGAACCGGGCCCGCCAACCTGAGGCCGCAGGCTAATGCTGCTTTGAAAAATGAAGCGGTTAGCGCTTGGAAATACTGGTTTTCAGAGGTATTCCATTCTGAAAATCAATAAACACAAGCGCTGAAAGCTATTAATTTGATTGTGTCAGCGGTTTCAAGGCTTGGGCGCAGGGTGGTGCTGGCGAAAGAAGTTCCACTCATCCACTTCACGCCCGTCGGGCAGGATGCACAGCATGCGCTCGCCTTGCGGTGTCTTTTCCATACGCAGCTTGCCACCTTGCTGGATGCAGAACACCGAAGCCGGGTTGGCAATCTTGACGGGCTGGGGGGCCGCCGGTGTCTGCGCAGGTGATGGGTTGCCGCCTGATGCACAGGCGCTGAGCAGTAGGGTGCTGGAGGCAAAAACATAAATGGCTGGGTGCACGGCGCAGGTCTCCATAGGACAACAAAAAAGCCCGGAGCCAGTGGCACCGGGCTGCTGATGGTCAGCGGCGCCTTTGCGCGCGCGCTGCTTCATACAGGGGAAGCACCTTGGGTACATGGGCTTCCAGTTCCCGGATGCGCTCTTGACCTGCCGGGTGGGTGCTCAGAAAGGCGGGGCCATTGCTGCCGCCACTGGCCTGCAGCATTTTCTTCCACAGCGAAGAGGCATTGCGCGGGTCATAGCCTGCGCGGGCCATCAGCTCCAGACCAATCACGTCGGACTCCAGTTCCATGGAGCGCGAATTGGGCAGGTGAATCAGCATGCTGGAGCTGGCATCCATCAGCTCACCGGGCACACCGGTGGCCGCGGAAATGGCGCTGGTCACCAGCCCAGTCAGCGCCTTCTGGGATACCTGTTCGCGGGAATGTTCGCGCAGCGCGTGGGCAATCTCGTGCCCCATGACGGCGGCCAGCTCATCGTCTGTGAGCTTGAGCTTGCGCACGATGCCGGTGTAGACGCCAATCTTTCCGCCTGGGGCGCAGAAAGCATTGATCTCGTCAGAGTCAAACACATTGATTTCCCAGTCCCACTTCAGCGCATCGGGGCGGAAGACGCCGACCTGCGCAATCAGATCCTTGCCGATATTGCGCACGCGCTGCGTTAGGGCAGCATCGTTGTTGAGCTTTTGCTTGCTGCGTGCATCAGCCGTCAGCTGCTGAAAACCTTTGGCTGCCTGGGCATTGACGGTGTCGCTGGAGACGATCAGCAACTGGCTGCGGTTCAGGCCAATCGCACCACCGCTGGTGGTGTTGGCGCAGCCTTGGATGAACAGCGCAGTGAGCAGCAAGCCTGCCCAGCGCAGCAGGGAGGAGGGGGCCTTCCAGACCATGTGTGATTCCTTTTTAACGTGCCAGAGCATGGCGCGGATTCAAACACAGCTGGCTATCACAGACAAGCAGCAAAAAGCCGCCAGAGGGCTGGCGGCCTGCCTATCAAAAGCTGCGCGGCGGCATTACTCGATGTTCAGCGTCACCGCCTTGTCCACGGGCTTCTTGCGCGCCAGGGTCAGCGTCAGCACGCCCAGGTCCAGCTTGGCGCTGGAGGCCGCCACATCAATCTCGTGGGGCAACTCCCAGCTGCGGCGCACCTGGCGGGGAGCATCTTCCACGCTTTGCAGATACACCATGTTGTCCTCCAGACGCAGCTGCAGCTGATCGCGGCGCAGCCCGGGCACGTCTACGGACAGGATGGTGGCCTCTTCATTGCTGGAAAAGCTGAAGTCACCATTGAGCTGCTGCACCGCTGCATTGGTGGCTGCCTGCATGAAGCGCTGCAGGGCAGCGTCAGGACGGGATACGTGACGGATGATGGGGGTTGCGAGAAACATGTGAAAACTCCTTTGTCTGTGTGGCGCTATCCGCGCTGTCATGCTTCCCAGATGTGTACCTCGCAGGGCATTTCAAGCACTTTTTTCGAAGAAAATTTTTCGCTAAAAGCTCTTGAAAAGACGGTAAGTGTCGCTATTGAGCGGGTATTGTGCAGGGATGGAGCGTTCTTTGTTCGGGGCGCTTTGATCGCGTGATGCTGCTTCTCCTGCACCGTGAGGGAGCAACCAGCGGCAGACAACAAAAAACTACATCCCCCAGGGCATGTGGGCCTAGTGAGGGGGAGGCTGGCTATCCCCGCGTGTGCGGGGCAACCTTTCGCCGGTGTTGCGGTCTTTCCAGCGGTCGGGGCCTATCCCCGCGTGTGCGGGGCAACCCGCAAAAAACACTTTTAAAATCATCATCTTGCAGGCCTATCCCCGCGTGTGCGGGGCAACCTTCTCGAAGTACGCCGTGATGGTGCCCGAGCAGGGCCTATCCCCGCGTGTGCGGGGCAACCGTAGCCAATGATGCGGTCAAGTGCCCGGCGAGCGGCCTATCCCCGCGTGTGCGGGGCAACCGCCTTTCCAGTAGCGCTTCTGGATGTCGGGTCGGGCCTATCCCCGCGTGTGCGGGGCAACCTGGGCCTCTGTGTAATGCTTCTTGGGCCACTTGGGCCACTTGGGCCACTTGGGCCACTTGGGCCTATCCCCGCGTGTGCGGGGCAACCGAATTGCCGTGACCAGTGTTTTCATGACTTGGGGGCCTATCCCCGCGTGTGCGGGGCAACCGCTCAACCATCTTTGCAGGTACTACTGCCCTAGGGCCTATCCCCGCGTGTGCGGGGCAACCTGCACGCTGTCTGCCCAGGTCACGCCGTCCCAGGGCCTATCCCCGCGTGTGCGGGGCAACCCGTATGACTTCATTTGGCACTGGGCCGGTGGCGGGCCTATCCCCGCGTGTGCGGGGCAACCCGTTTACTGTGCCTTTAAAACCATTTGGGCAAGGGCCTATCCCCGCGTGTGCGGGGCAACCCCATGTTGTCGATGTTGATGGCGCAGCGTCCCGGGCCTATCCCCGCGTGTGCGGGGCAACCAAAACTGCGCGGTTGTGATGGCCACGCAATCACGGCCTATCCCCGCGTGTGCGGGGCAACCTGTTCCATGCGAATTAACCCGGCAGGTGCCGAGGGCCTATCCCCGCGTGTGCGGGGCAACCGGACTTGCTACGCGAGTCTCCGCGTGACTTCCGGGCCTATCCCCGCGTGTGCGGGGCAACCGCCGCTGCCTCGGCTTTCTCCCGGCCGGGGTTGGGCCTATCCCCGCGTGTGCGGGGCAACCTAAGCAGTTGTGCCGTCGCGGCCTTGATCGCGGGGCCTATCCCCGCGTGTGCGGGGCAACCCGCGTGAATGGCGACCTTGGCCGCCTCGGTGGGGGCCTATCCCCGCGTGTGCGGGGCAACCGCAAACCGCCAATGTTGTGCATGCGGTAACTGGGGCCTATCCCCGCGTGTGCGGGGCAACCGGCGGCACCCAGGCCCACGATGGCCGCCGTGGGGGCCTATCCCCGCGTGTGCGGGGCAACCCGTATGACTTCATTTGGCACTGGGCCGGTGGCGGGCCTATCCCCGCGTGTGCGGGGCAACCCCATGTTGTCGATGTTGATGGCGCAGCGTCCCGGGCCTATCCCCGCGTGTGCGGGGCAACCAAAACTGCGCGGTTGTGATGGCCACGCAATCACGGCCTATCCCCGCGTGTGCGGGGCAACCTGTTCCATGCGAATTAACCCGGCAGGTGCCGAGGGCCTATCCCCGCGTGTGCGGGGCAACCCAGACGCTTGCCAAAGGCAGTAAGTCCGACAAGGGCCTATCCCCGCGTGTGCGGGGCAACCTTGTCCCACTTGGCTCCCAGCGCCTTCGCCTCGGGCCTATCCCCGCGTGTGCGGGGCAACCGTTGGCGCTTTTGCGTCCAACGGGTCTATCATGGGCCTATCCCCGCGTGTGCGGGGCAACCTAACAATGCTTACAGAGTTGATGGAGTGGCCAGGGCCTATCCCCGCGTGTGCGGGGCAACCACAGCTCCGGCACCGTAGCGGCCGGCGTAAAAGGGCCTATCCCCGCGTGTGCGGGGCAACCGCGTGAAGTCTTCACTGATGAAACTGGCCGGCGGGCCTATCCCCGCGTGTGCGGGGCAACCGACTAGAACGCCGCGCGCTATGTCGATGGTCTGGGCCTATCCCCGCGTGTGCGGGGCAACCCCACCCAAGAGGTGCGTGCGCTGGCGGATTACGGGCCTATCCCCGCGTGTGCGGGGCAACCCTGCACGTGCGTGACCTGGGCCATACCTTCATGGGCCTATCCCCGCGTGTGCGGGGCAACCTGTGTTTCCAGGCTTGATCGCTGGTCAGACTGGGGCCTATCCCCGCGTGTGCGGGGCAACCCGTCCAGCGAGGGCGCTAGAAAAGCCCCCGTGGGGCCTATCCCCGCGTGTGCGGGGCAACCTTCGCGCCATACTTGCGAGCCAGATTCAGAGAGGGCCTATCCCCGCGTGTGCGGGGCAACCTTGGATGTCGGCGTGTCTTGCTGGCATCGAGGGGGCCTATCCCCGCGTGTGCGGGGCAACCGTGCAGCAACAGGCTGCCCCCAATTTTTTGGGGGGCCTATCCCCGCGTGTGCGGGGCAACCATGCAGAGCCTTGCCGTATGCACTGCGCATGTGGGCCTATCCCCGCGTGTGCGGGGCAACCGTGTTTGCAAACACCTTGCTTACTGGCGCTCTGGGCCTATCCCCGCGTGTGCGGGGCAACCAAGCTTTGCGAAATTTGTTTTGTCCGCGTCTACGGCCTATCCCCGCGTGTGCGGGGCAACCGCGGTAAATCTTATGAGCTTATCCGCTATCACGGGCCTATCCCCGCGTGTGCGGGGCAACCACTGGAAAGCGAGTAAGGCAGTAGGTAGAGCTGGGCCTATCCCCGCGTGTGCGGGGCAACCAGAACAAGAGATCACGGCGAAGATCGCGCCGAGGGCCTATCCCCGCGTGTGCGGGGCAACCGCAGTTCGGCCAGGGCCGAGAGAATCCCAGGGGGGCCTATCCCCGCGTGTGCGGGGCAACCGCGGTAAATCTTATGAGCTTATCCGCTATCACGGGCCTATCCCCGCGTGTGCGGGGCAACCAGAACAAGAGATCACGGCGAAGATCGCGCCGAGGGCCTATCCCCGCGTGTGCGGGGCAACCGCAGTTCGGCCAGGGCCGAGAGAATCCCAGGGGGGCCTATCCCCGCGTGTGCGGGGCAACCGGCCAAAACGTATTGCCCGACTACGAAGAGCAGGGCCTATCCCCGCGTGTGCGGGGCAACCTGCACCGCGTCTGCCGCGTTGGCGCGTCGCTCGGGCCTATCCCCGCGTGTGCGGGGCAACCTACACGCAACATCATGGACGTAGCAGTTTTTCGGGCCTATCCCCGCGTGTGCGGGGCAACCGTCCATGGCTTGTTTTCCTTCTCTGAGCAGTCGGGCCTATCCCCGCGTGTGCGGGGCAACCCTGAAGCTTCAGTGTTTTCAGGGCCTTCAGAGGGGCCTATCCCCGCGTGTGCGGGGCAACCTGTTTACTATGATCGCGTTTCCGCTTTGAATGCGGCCTATCCCCGCGTGTGCGGGGCAACCTTCTTTGTATGGAATGAGCAGTCTTGCCGTGAGGGCCTATCCCCGCGTGTGCGGGGCAACCAAGGCCACGGACACCAACATGCTGCGCTTCGGGGGCCTATCCCCGCGTGTGCGGGGCAACCTAATGGAAACAAGATGCTTCGTTTTCCAGATAGGGCCTATCCCCGCGTGTGCGGGGCAACCGGCTGTTGCCAGGGTAGTTCTTGCCAAATTCAGGGCCTATCCCCGCGTGTGCGGGGCAACCCTTTCCGCGCTACAGACAAAGAGACTGGCGAAGGGCCTATCCCCGCGTGTGCGGGGCAACCGCTGCAAACTCATTCCTGGCCTTTATCAAGGTGGGCCTATCCCCGCGTGTGCGGGGCAACCAGCTGCGGGTATGCCTGCTGCAACGTTGCCAGGGGCCTATCCCCGCGTGTGCGGGGCAACCTGAACAAGCTGAACGCGTTATCACTTTGCCTACGGCCTATCCCCGCGTGTGCGGGGCAACCAGAGCTGCAGCAAGACGCCGGGGACTTTGACGGGGCCTATCCCCGCGTGTGCGGGGCAACCGGAGGCGGCGGCAGCACGCCGGCGACTGGTGGGGGCCTATCCCCGCGTGTGCGGGGCAACCCATTGAACTGGTAGCCGGGCCGTACTTCTAGTGGGCCTATCCCCGCGTGTGCGGGGCAACCAGAGCGCGGCCATCATTGCCCCGCTTTTCGCGGGGCCTATCCCCGCGTGTGCGGGGCAACCGATCTGGAAAGAAGATTAACGCCAAGGGAAAGGGGCCTATCCCCGCGTGTGCGGGGCAACCTGCGTCAAAAGTAAATCCGCCAATTTTCGGCGGGGCCTATCCCCGCGTGTGCGGGGCAACCTCTTGTACCTAACTCATTGAGTTACAAGAGAAAAGCTGGAAATCTATGTCTCGGTTTTTAAAGAACAATAGCGTACCAGCCACATACCGTCGGACTCTACCAGTTCACGGCTTGGTTGGCCCAGATGTGCGATGCCAATGCCGCCCACGGCATTCAAATCTCGCCAGACCATGACAGCGCTGCCCTGGGGCTGGGCGCTGTACCAGTCTGTCATCACTTGCCAGATACGCTGGCGTACACCTGGATTCATGCGTGGTGAGACGAAGATGTTGGGTGCAATTTCCAGCATGGTGGATGACAGAACGCCGTGAAAACGGCTGGGCATGTCACGAATCACTGTCAGCACTAGCGCCACTGGCAATTTCCTCCATGCGCAAAACGCGCTGAATGCTCTCGATCATGGATGCGATGACCTGCTGCTTGCGAAACACGGTGGCGGCTTCGCGGCGCACCAGTCGGTCAATGCTGTCATCGGTGGTTTCTGCACGCTTGGCGGCGGTGAAGGCAATGTGCAGGGTGACTGTCTCACGGTACAGATCCGCAATGTCCAGCACAAAGGATTGGCCTGAGTCTTCATGAATAAAACCCAGGGGCGGTAAAGCGGCCACCGCCTGGACGGCAATTGCAGCGGCAGCCTGCACCGCCGTGGCGGCGTGGTTGATGGCCTGGTTGGGGATGTCCGTGGCATTGGGGTTGTGGCGGTCGTAGTGGCGGCCTTTCCAGGCGATACCGTACTTTTGGGCCATCAGCTGGTAGGTGGCTTTGACTCTGGCGCCTTCGATGCCTCGCAGGGTGTCCAGGTCACGGTGGGGAAGTACCTCGCCCAGCCGCAAGGCATACATGTGGCGCGCCACGCTGATGCGTCTGCGCGGGTTGCCCCATAGTTCTGCCTGACGCCGGGCCACATCCGAGCGGTCGGGCAGCAGGGGCGGCGCAGTGTAGAGTCGCACGCCGTCTTCCCCTACGGCTGCGAGCAAGGTGCCATGGCGCGCCAGCAGGCGCAGGGCATCGTGGGTCACGCTGCTGCCCGGCCCCAGCAGGATCATGGAGACGGCCTGGTGGGGGATCTGGTCGAGGCTGGGCGTCAGGCTGTCCTTGCCGCGTGCAAAGTGCAGGCAGCCATCGATCACGCAGAGCTCGCCACGGGATAGCCACAGCAGGCCGTGGCGGTCGGCGTGGGGTATACGCGCCTTTTCCAGGCCCAGCCGTCCTTTGAGCATGGCGATGGCCTCAATGCGGTCTGCGTAGCAGCAGCATGCCAAAGCCAAAGGCTCGGTGGCGGCCCACACCGCGTGCCAGCAAATGTGCAAAGGCGGCGGGGTCGGTAACACGCAGATGCCCGGTCAGCACGGCGTCAGGGCCTTCGCTGGCATGGCCCTGGCGGCGCTGATCCGTCTGGCCCTGGGTGCGGCGCACGGTTTGGCTGCGGTGAAATGACTGTAGCTGCACATCCAGCAGTTCCACTGCGCCCTGCCAGGGCTGCTGTGGCCTGCCTTCCTGCACGGCCAAGTGTTCACGCAGCCACTGGGCGTAGACGGCTGCGCGGTTCACGGTGGCGCCGTTTTTGCCGCCAGCTTGGGCGACTGCGTGGAGAAAGGCATCTTGCTCACCACGGGCACCGCGCACGGTGGGCCGTACACGTACTTCAAAGCCCAGGACATGATCGCGAGGCCATTGCGTTGGGAACGGGCGCAGGCGATAGCCGTCGTGGATGCCCGATGCTCCCAGCCCCAGCGTCTGTGCGGCCAGAGGGGCGGCCAGCGCCACCTGTGCTGCCATGGCCTGTGCGTCCAGCGTGGTGTATGCCAGCAGGCCCTGGCGCTCATCCAGGTAGCGAAAGGGCTGGGGTGCATGCTCGCCAAAGGCTGCGCGCAGCAGGCCGTGCAAGGCATCACCCAGATCATTGCCTGCATGCGGGTAGCGGCGGTGGTGACGCGCCACCCAGGCCGCAAGCAGGCGTGTGTCGGGTTGGGTGTGCAGCAAATACAGCGTGGGTGTGGTTGTCATGACGTGGTTGTGAGGGGTTGCAGTGCGGCTTCGCGCACAGGTCGCCAGCCACCATGAACGCCGCTGATCCAGTTGCGTTCGTCGCAGATATCCAGAAGCCGGTCGCCGGGCTGGCTGCCTTCTCCATCCGGCCATTGGGCATGCCAAGGTGCTTGGTGGGCAGAAGTGCCGTGTGCTGCCACCAGGGCTTGCAAAGCGCTGTGAATGTCGGCAGCAACCTGCCAGCCTGCAACGAGCCGTCCTGTGGGCAGGCAGGGTTTGCGTCCGATGAACAGGGGGCGTGCAGGCTGGTCCAGGGCCGTGGCAATCTCTTGCAGTGTGGGCATTTCTTCGGCAGGTTGCAGTGCCAGAGCTACCCAAGCACAAAGATTGGTGTGGTAGTCGCGGTATCGTTGCTGAGTTAGAGTTTGACGTCCGGATGAATCAACTTGGTAGCTCGGACTTGGTTCTCTCACGTCTTTCTCTCCCCAAGTTGTCCAGGCTGCATCCTTCTGATACAGAATTGCTGTTTGATAGTCTTGGAGCCGAGTTGTGCCTGGCTCTAATACACAGCCCATGCGCAGGCGCTCCTGCAGCCGGTTGTGTTCTGCGCCTTGGCTGCGGTCCCAGCCCAGGGCGTTGGCGATCAGACCGGTCACCATGGACAGTGCCGGAAAGTCGCGGATAACGCCCAGGTTGTCGATGGCCTCACCGCCAAAGGCAATCAGCGGCGCATGGAGCCGCAACACCAGATGGCTTCGCACCTCACACCTCCGCGCTGGCTTGTTCCACCGCAGCACGGGCCCATTGCGCCAGCGCATTCAGCGGCAGCCGCTGTGCGCCGGGCACGCTGACCTCATCCACGCTCAGATAGCGGCGTGCCAGTGGGGCGCCGTAGGCCGCATCCAGACGTGCTATTTCGTCGCTCAGGCGCTGTACCGCTGCCTGGCGCAGTCCCGGCTGGCGTGTGGACAGCGCATTCTGGAAGGCTCCGGCCAGGCTGCGGGGTTGCCAGTCACCGGCCTCCACCAGCATGAACTTGGCCCACTCAAAGGGGGCGGTGGAGCCGCGCTTGGCGCCGGGGCTGACGGTGGCCACCAGATGCAGCAGGTGTTGCACCACGCGGCCTGCCAGGCTGCGCTGCTCGGGTGTGGCGCTGGCCCAGTCCTTGATTTCAATGCCTTCCAAATTAGCCACCAACTGCGGCACATCCACGACCAGATAGCCGTAGTACAGGCCGCTGGCTAGTTCGGTGTCAAAAATGCCAGCCGAGCCCGTCTCGCCTGCCTCTTGCAGCAGATCGTCCACCACGGTGAAGTAGTCGTTTTCCACCTGGGCTTCATGCACCGTGAAGGCATGGGCCACATAAATGGCGGCATCACGGCTGGCCAGCACATCCGAGGTGACCATGCGGCCAAAGAGTGCCGATTCCAGGCCGCAGCCTAAACGCATGGCCTCAATGTTTTTCTTTTCCTCTTTCAGGAAGTTGGCAATTGCCGTTTTGAGGGCTTTTTCTTCGGTGTGCTCGCTGGCCAGGGCAGCGCATCGCTGCACCAGGTATTCAATCTCTGCGTAACCCAGCAAGACAGCCTGACCTGTCGCCAGTGCATCCTGGCCTTTGAGCTCTTTGGCCTTGTCCAAAAGCCCCGCAGCACGCAGTCCCTCTACTGACAGTTGCGCCAGTGGCTCAGTAACGCCAGCGGCCATCAGGCGCTCTTTGATCAGGCGTGGTGTTTCGCGGGAGCGTACTGCCATGGGTACGTCCAGATTTTTCAGGGCAAAGGCATCCTCTGCCACACGCCAGTGGCGCTTGAGGCACTGGGACGAGATGCGGGTGCGAATGGCATCGCCATAGGGCAGGCGTTTGGCCAGTCCTGCATCGTCACGATTGAGCAGGGCTGCGGGGTAGTTGTGCAGGGTGTGGATTTGCAAAAAACGTGGCAGTGTCATGGCGTCTCCCCTTGTGTTGGATGGTGTGATGAATCAGGCGGTTGATCTGGTTTTGATAGCGTCTTTGGCTGGTTTTATGTGCTTTAGAGGCTATTTTTTGTCGCGCGATTGCTGGGCGAAGTAGGCACCTGCGATGCCCAGCCGGATGTGTTCAGCCCTAGTGATGGCAGCGGAATTGCTGCTGTTTTCCTGGAGTACCAGAGGCCCCAGCTCCAGCCAGTTGGGGCGCACGCCCTTGCTGACCAGCAGGCGCAGCACGCGAGGCAGCAGCTGGGTAAAGGCATCTGCACGGGCCGTCAGCAGCTTGTTGACGCGCGACTCGGCAACCTCTGCACGGGCCAGCTGTTCTCCCAATCTGCCTTTGCCGTCATGCCCGGCAAGGGCCATGCCATGTGCGATCAGCGCCCAACGCTGCCAGGCGGAGAGCGTCAGGTGCTCGATTTCGACATGCGCACTGAGCAAGGCCCGCGAGAGCGCCGCCATTGCATGGGACCGCAGGGGCTGGTCGGGGCTCATGCGGGCCAGTGCGGCGCGTTCGCCCAGGCTGGCGTTTTCAATGTAGGCAGCCAGCGCTGGGTAGGGGCTGCGCGGTGTGTGTAGGGGCGTGGTGGTAGCGGCAAGCGGTTCGGTGGCGTCAAGCATGGTGGGCTCCTTCAGAATCGGACGCTGCGTGGGCAGTACGGCTGGCGCGTTGCCGGGCAAAGTGGTTGGCCAGCTCGGGGAAAGATTTACTGCTTCTCAGACCTGCATCAAAGCGTGACAGCGCGGCTGACTGTGCCTTGTAGCGCTGCATATTGCTGCGTGGGCCTGCGATAAAGGCATGGCGCAGCACCTGTTCTGCGCGTGCGGCCAGTGCGAGCAGCCATTGCAGATACACCTCTTCACGCTGTGTTTCCTCGGCATCGATTTCCTGTTGCAGGTCTGCAAAGAAAAGGCGATCTTCGCGTTGCTCAAAGGGCTGTGCATAGCGGGAGGCGCGGTCGCTGACAGCGTCATTGCCACCGCTGCTTTCGCCATTGGCAAACAGCACGGTCAGCGCGCTCCATAACAGCTTGCGCATTTCTGCAATGGCCTTGACGCGTTTTTGGGCTATGGCTGCGAGTTGGGGGCGCTGTCCGCTGATGAGCATGAGACGCATCCTTGGTGGAATGGGGACTCGACGCTCGTGGTAGCCCTCGGTTTTGCCTTGTCCGCGCACTGTCGCCTGGGCAATGGCTTGCAAAGAGGTGCCTTGTGGCCATGGATTAAGCCGCCATGCGGCTCCCATGGTGTAGGTGTCACCAGTGAGCAGCTCACTCATCAGCTGGTAGTCAAAGCCGTTGCGCGATACGGTCAGTGCTTTGGCTTTGGCCGTTTCCACCGGGGTCCAGGCATCACCTGTGACGCCGTTACTCTGTTTGGCATCAATGCGCGCCACCTTGCTGCCGGTGACATGGGCCATGAGCTGCCCATGCGGGGCGGCCAGCCGCACACGGCGGCAAATCTCAATGTAGAAGGGATCCAGAGATTGCAATGTCAGCGCATCGGTGCCAGACCACGGCAGCAGCCACAACAGGGCATGACCGCCTGCATGGGCTAGCCCATAGGTGCTGGCGATGTGCTCGCGTTGCAGGAGCAGGCTGGCGATGTCGGATTGCCAGCGCTGGCTCCAGGAGCCGATGGGTGCAACACCGAAACCAGGACGATTGCCAAAGCCGGTATACATACGAGAGATACCGTAATTCCCCCTGCCCATCACCCCTTCCTGTGTCTGCAGGCTGACCAAGGCAAACAACCAGTCGTCCGCTTGTGCCTGTCTGGCGCGTGCAGCTTTCAGGTCGTGGTTTTTGGAGGTCACCAGCATGTCCAGGGCATCAGCGGCATGGATCACATTGCTCCAGCGCTGAGGGGTTTCTCCGGGCACGGGCGCTTGCAGCAGGGCCGGCCGGTCTGCAGGGGTGACCAGGCACCAGGCGGCACCATCGGGATCGTCTGGTGTGAGGGCCAGCAAGGCGGCGCGCCAGGCATCCGCCTGTTGCCACGGCTCTGATTGCCCGGCATGGTGCAGGGCTATTGCGCCCAGCTGCACCAGAAAGGCATGCCAGGGGTGGCGCTGGTGAGGACGCAGTGCGGGAAAGTCGTACACCTGCAAATTGGCCATGGCGGCCAGCAGCTGTGGCAGGCTGCTGTGGTGCAGGCTGCCATCTTCGATGCTGCGCCAGCGGATCAGTGCTTCATCCAGCAGATTCCAGCGCAGCGCGGATGCGTCTTGTGTCTCGCAAGGTGTGGCTGGCATAGAACGTGTCTCCTTGTATTGCGTTGTTCTCTATCGATGGCTTCATTCAGACGGCCGCTGGGCTTACGTTTGTGCAGAAGCCAGTCTTTCCAGGCCCAGGCGGCTGTAGCGGTATCGCCGCTGGCCCAGACTGAAGTCAAAACCTCGTTGATCGGGGTGGATGTCTATGCTGTGGGGCTGCGCGTCTTCAGCCAGGTCTGGCTCGACCATGTGGTGGCGCAGGGCCAGCTGCGTGGTCACATCGCCGAAAGGCCCGGGAGGGGCGTGCTCAAACACCACCAGCCGGTCTGCCGCACCCAGGCGGGTGCCAATGCCAGTGGCATCTTTCGGGAACTTTGGTTCACCAAATTCACGCTCAAAAGCAATGGCTTGCAGGTTGGCGATCGTGGCTGTGGCCGAGCACTTACCATCGACTTCCTGGCCAAAGCGCTCCCAAGCACTACCCATGTCTTGTGCAATGGCATCCAGCGCTTCCTGGTGGGTGGCTTGTTCCACCAGCAGCCGGTTGTCTGCGGGAATGCTACGTGTGGGCTGTGCATCAATCAGGCGACGTGTGGCTTCCAGCATGCGCAGATCGACATACACACCGCTCAAAGGCTCTTTGCCGCCTTTGTGGCGGATAGGGCCCAGGCCGTGCCGTTGGCGTTGCAGCAACGGCGTCAAATCGTGGCCTGCCGGGGTCAGCACCCAGGCTTGCGCCCGTTCATAGCCATGGGGGCGCTGATCGCGCGCATGCCGATGCAGGCGGCCCAGCCGCTGCAGCAGCACATCCATGGGGCACAGGTCGGTGATGAGCAGGTCGGCATCAATGTCCAGGCTTTGTTCAAGGGTCTGCGTGCCCACAATGACCAACCCCACATTGCCGGGGCGTGCTGTGCGTGCTTTGCCCATCTGAGCCTGCACCTGGGCATCGAGCAAGGGGCGGTCTGCGCGGCTGAAGCGGCTGTGGTGCAAGGTGCTGACGCCGTTGACTTGAAAGAGGCAGTTCAGATCGCGCTTGGCTGCCAGTGCTTCCACGGCCTGCAAAGTGGCGATGGCTGCAGGCACGGTATTGCGCACGACCAGCACGCGAGCGCCCTGCGCCGCAGCCTCCACGGCCAGGGCGGCAATGCGTGCTGGGTCATCGATGCTGTCCAGCGTTTGCCAGTGAATGGTTTTGCTGCGCGGGTTGCCTTCCACGGGCAGCAGCTGCGGGCCATGGGCGGTGCGATGGCTGATGGCGGGATAGGCCAGGCTTTGCGCCTCTTCCAATGAAGGTGGTGGTGCTGTACGTACCGTGCCGATGGACTGGTAGCGTGAACG
Source organism: Comamonas kerstersii (assembly GCF_002056725.1). Taxonomy (NCBI): domain Bacteria; kingdom Pseudomonadati; phylum Pseudomonadota; class Betaproteobacteria; order Burkholderiales; family Comamonadaceae; genus Comamonas; species Comamonas kerstersii. The sequence continues at coordinate 1,922,512 of NZ_CP020121.1, forward strand.
TGCCACGGCGCCCAGTGTGGCCGACAACAACAGCGCCTGTCCGCCACAGGCGGCATGTGCGCGCAGCAGGTGCTCGGTCAGGCGCGTCATATAGGCGTCTGACGCATGCACTTCGTCAATCACCAGCAGGCTGCGCGAGAGCATGGCATGGCGCATGTGTGCGTGTTTGAGTTGCAAGGCTGCCAGCAAGGCCTGGTCAATGGTGCCTACCGCAATGGGCGCTGCCAGATAACGCTTGGGGGATTCAGCGGCCCAGCGGCGTTCGGCTTCCTGCTCGTGCGGCTGGTCATGCCAGAGCACCTGAAAGCCCGGCAGCGGCTGGTAGGTCTGGCTGTCTGCAGCGGAGTAGCCCGGCAGGGCGCGCACTACCACAGGCGCTTCGCTTTTCCAGGTGCGTTGTACAAAGTCTCTGACGCGGTCGTAGAGCTGTGTGGCGGCCACCCGTGTAGGCAGCGCAAAGTACAGCGCATCCACTCGCCCGGCACGCCACAGGTGCAAGAAGCGCCACAGTGCGGCCTCCGTTTTGCCGCTGCCGGTTTCAGCCTCCAGAATCACCACTGGCCCCAGCTCGCTGCTCGCCATGGCTTGTTGCATGGGACGCGGCGTGGGGACACCAAAGGCTTGCGCGAACTCGTCATGGGTGGATTGCTGGCGCGTGGCAGTGTCTCCAGCATCCAGCCCAATGGCACGCAGCGCATGCCGTGCGCTGGCTTGGGCCGTGGTTGCTCGGTCTTCCCCGGGCTGGGTGTATGGGAAGAAACCGGGACGGGTGTCTGAACCCAGCCAGTCTGCCAGTTGCACGAGACCGGCAAATAGATGAACAAATGCCGCTGTGTTGGGCAGCTCTGGCGCATCGCTCGCAAAGGCCTGGGGATATTGCTGCTGCATGGCCAAGCCCATTTCATTGATGGCTTGCGCCGGGTCATAGAGCACGTGATGGCCCTGCTTGACCGGTTCCCATTGGAATGGATGCATTTCATCGCCAACAGGGCTGCCATGGTGGCTGATGCTCGCATGCAGCAGGCGAATCCAGTCCTCGCCCCATGCATTCATGGCTTCCAGTGGCCAGGCTGCCAGGAGCCGGTGTGCCCAAGATGCTCCGGCGCATGTAGCGGCAATCAATCCCCAGCCTTCGGCACCATGCCCACAGGGTTGGCTGTACCACTCAGGCGGTGGTGGCTGGTTGGCATGGCGCCAGTATTTGCCTTGAAAGCCTGTATTGGCCTTACCAAGATCGTGCAGAAAGGCCAGAACGGCCAAGCGTGCAATGTCAATTTCAGAGAGTTTGCGGCCAGCGGCTTGCTGCGCCGCGCGCTGTATGCCAGGCAGCTGCAGCAACCGATACATGACGGCTGCTACATCCGTCATGTGGTCGACCAAGCTGTGTGCTTGAACAGCGCCATCTGCAGTGCGTTGTAATTTGCCCCACGGAAAAACTCGCATCCAGAGAATATATCGTCAGCCTTCAGCAGTCTGTGACGGCTACAGCTCTCGGTGTAGCAGGTCTGCAACCGTTTGTTGCCTGATGTCAAATATGGAGGTGGTTCGTATGTGAATCGGCAACCTTCCCCAGACTGGCAGATGAGCCGGCCCCCGGCGTGGATGTGGGCTGTAGCGTAGCTGAGACTGGCTTGTGGTCTGGACCGACCACGAGGGAGTGGGCATCCCATGGGAAAGATCCATCAGTGCATACACATGGGCGTATGTGCTGCAGTACCGCTGGCGAGGCCGACAGAAGGCGTTGCAGTAGTAGCCACCAGGGGCCGGAATTGCTGCGGTGTATCTGTCATGCCCACCAAACCCCTGGAGCAAAAAAAACCGCAAGCCTTTGAAGCATGCGGGTTTTGAGTGTTTGTTGGCCTTTTTGAGACCATTGACTGGTATCCCGGACAGGAATCGAACCTGTATCTATTTCTTAGGAGGAAATTGTTCTATCCATTGAACTACCGGGACATCGGCGCAGTTGATAGCTGTGCAGCAGCTTGGCTGCAGCAGGATCAGGGCGGTATTGTAAATGCCGTGGGCCTGCTGCCAGCCAAGTTTGTGCGTCAGCGATCAATCCTTGACCCGGGTGTAGATCAGATCGACCGCGCTGTTTTCGCCAGTCTGGGCGCGCAGCGTCAGGCGGCGTGAGAGGTCGTAGAAGATAAACAGCGTGCCCATGGCGCCGTTCAGGCTTTGTTCATAGGCCACATACAGGTCCTTGGACAGGCGCTTGCCCACAGTCAGTGCTGCGCCGCGTTCGCCGTCTTCGCTGGGGCCGCTGAAGCCAATTTCGTCAAAGCCCAGCTGGGAGGCAAAGTTGCCGCCGCTGCCACCACCGCTGAGCATGGCCAGTGCGGCCTGTTGCAGCAGCGCCGATTCCGCACCACCGCCCGAGGCACCGCGGCCCATGACAATCCAGGAGAGCTTTTCCGCATCGGACATCTCTGGGTCAGAGAACAGGGTGATGCGCGGGTTGTTGGCGCTGCCTGTGACCTTGACGCCGGCACGCACGTCGATGTTGGGGCGAATGGCCACGATGTCCAGCGCCGGGTTGTCATAGGGGCCGTTGAAGCGGATCGTGCCTTTTTCCACGTCCATCAGCTGTCCCCATGCGCGGTAGCGGCCATTGACGGTGTGAATTTCCCCGGTGATGCGAGGCCCACCGGAAATACTGAGTTCGCCCTTCAGGCGTGTGGTGATGCCGTAGCCCTGCAGCGCGAAGTCATCACCCAGATTCAGCTGCACATGCAGGATCGGTGGCTTGCTGACTTGCACGGAGCCTCTGGCCTGGGCGGCTTCGCGGGCGGCTTTTTCTGCTGCGGCCTTGCGGGTAGCGGCCGAGGTGATGTGCACGTCATCCCCCAGGCTGGGGGCTGAGTCGCTGGCCAGAATGATGGCTGCGCGATCAATGGTGAGCTTGCCATCCAGTGTGAACTGACCTTGCTCCAGCAGGGCCTTCAGGTCGCCACTGACGCTGAGCTGGCGGTCTGCACGCACCAGTACCTGCAGGTGGTCAGCTACGGCGCGCAGGTCCATGCGCAGGCCAGAGCTGCCTTCCGGAGCCAGTGGGTCATATTCAATGACGCCAGAGCCTTTGAGTGTGCCGCCGCTCTTGGGCGCTTTCGTCAGGTTGCCGCTTTGCCCGGTGATGCGGGTGCTGCTGCCTTCTCCGCCTTGCAGATAGATGTCGGTGATGTTGATGCGTGAGCCCTGCAGCGTGGCGCGCAGGTAGCCATCTTTGAGGTCAACGCCATCGAGCAGGGACTGCACGCTGAGCTTGTCTGCCTCGATCTTGCCGCGCCAGTCGGGGGCCTTGCGGGTGCCGAACAGGTCAAGGTCTGCCATGAGGCTGCCAGAGACACGCCAGCCGGGTGGTGCAAAAAAGGCCCAGACACCCAGGTTGGGCAGCGCGGCATCGATGGTGCCTGACAGTGGTGCACTGTCCGGCCAGACAATGCCAGCAGATGTGGTTTGCACCTTGCTGCGGATGTCTGCATGAATCTGTCCGGCGCGCTCGGTACTCCAGTGCAGCTGGGCGCGCACGTCTTTGTCATTCGCATCGAACAGCACGCGCATCTCCTGCACGCGTGCGCGAACGCCACGGCCAGCCGTGAAGGCGCGTGACTGTACCTGGGTGGAGTTGGGGCTGCGCTGCTCACTGGCGCCCGAACTGCGAATGACGGTGACGTTGGCTGCATTGCTGTCTTCGGCGGTGAAGCGGATGTCGCCGCTGGCGCGTTCGACCAGGGCATGGGCGCGCAGCTTGCCGCCAGTGGTGTCTACATCCCATTCGCCCTTGAACAGCAGATCGCCGCTGATGCCGATGGCGGCCAGCGGTGGGTGGTCGGGGTTCAGCACATCGGCCCACATCATGGGCAGATCGTGCAGGCTGCCCTTGCTGCGGATGGCCCAGTTGCCCTGCGCACTCTGGCGCAGGAGGACGGGTTCCCAGACGGCATAGGCCGCAGCTTCACCGGCATGTGCTGGGGGCTGTACGGTGAGCTTGCCCGCGCTGGTTTCGATGCTGGTGGTCTGCGTAGGGTTGCCGGTGGTGCGCTGCTGGATGCTCAGTGGCTCTGCCAGCTGCGCTTTCCAGGGCGTGGCGTCGCTGGGTGTCTGCCACTGTGCCTGCAGCTGGTTGATGCGGGCATACCAGTCCAGGGGATGGGCTTTGGCAGCTTGCTGCAGGCCCAGCACGGCAGCGGTCTGCAGGCGCAGGCTTTCATTGCCGACCTTGGCCTGTGCGCTCAGCTCGGTCTGCAGGGATTCAGGGCTGCCATCCAGTGTGAGCTTGAAATCTGCCAGGCTGGAGGTTGAGCCATCAGCGCTCTGGTAGCTCAGCTGTGGCACCTGCAGCTGTGCGTTCAGGTGCATCTGGCTGGCTTCGCGGGCAGCAGCAGGGTTCTGCAGCCGTTGCTGCAGCTTGCCCCAGCCGCCTTTCCATTGCAGTTTGGCCTGGGCATGGCCTTGCAGGCTGGCACCACCGAGCAGGTCGTGCATGCCGGTCAGTTGCTCCAGCCACTGCGTCAGCGTCTGCACGGCCTGGATGTTCAGCTGCAGCTGGCCCTGGCCTTCGGTGGGGCTGGTGTTCAGTGCCAGATCTGCCTGTGCGCCGGGCAGCAGGGCCTGCAGCTTGCCTTCGATGTGCTGGGTGTCGGTGTTAAAGCGGACGCTGGGGCTTTGCAGCGTGGTCTGCAGGGCTTGCAGATACAGCTGGCGCACCTGCAGCTCTGGTGCCTGCCAGCTGCCTTCCGCACGCGCAGCACCCAGATGCAGAGCGCCGCGCTGGCGGGCGTCAGGGGCCTTCAGGTCCAGCTTGAACTGCACCTGCTGGCTGGTGTCGCTGTGGGCCTGCAGGCTGCCAGACAGGGGGGCGCTGTCCAGTGTGCTGTAGAGCAGTGCGGGGTTGATCTCCGCAAACTGCACCTGGCCTTCAAACACCTGGCTGCTGGTATTGAACTGTCCCTGCGCCTGTACGTGGGCCGGGCCTTTGGGGCCCAGGTCGATACGTGCCTGCTCCAGTGTCCATTGCTGCTGGCCGTCAAACTGTGCCTGTGCGGTCAGATTGCGCACGGGCAGGGCCTGCTGGTCCCAGGGGCCGGCCAGCGGGTTATCCACGCTGGCTTGCAGTGCCCAGCCATTGTCCCGGGGGCCAGCCTGCAGGCTGCCGCTCAGGTCGGTCTGTGGGCCATCAAGCAAAAACCAGGCGATGTTGATGTGCTGCAGCGTGGCATCTGCCTGCTCCAGCACCTGGGTGCTCCAGGGGGCAATGGTGGCACTGATGTCTGCCTTGGCGGCTGTCTGTGCCGCATCTGCTGCAGGCTTGTCTTCTGAAGCTGCCGCTGTGGTGGTGTCAGCCTGCGCCGTGATCTGCAAGCGCGCAGCCTCGGTAGCCAGTGTACCCTGCACCTTGGCCTGGGCTTGTACCTTGAGGGTCTGTTCGGCATTGCCGGGCAGGCTGGTCTGCAGATGGCCTTGCAAAGAGGCTTGCAGCTGCATGGGGGCTGCACCTTGCAGGCGCAGCTGTGCCTCATAGCTGCCATCGGCATAGCGCAGGCTGCGCACGTCCAGCTGGTGTTCCTTGCCGGTGTAGCGGTACAGGGCATCCAGTGCATGGATTTCTATCTGTGGAGGGCCTTCCCAGATGAGCTGCTCGATATGTACGGGCAGATCAATGCGCACGGGCAGCTCCAGCGACTGCAGGGGCTCGGTGGGTGTTTCATCCTTGGGGCCTGGCGTGCTCTGGATGCGTAGCTGCTCCATGTTCACCTGACCAAAATGCACGGTGCGCGACAGCAGGGGCGGCAGCTGCCAGCCGATGTCTGCCTTGGTGACTTCCACCTGCATGGTGGGGCTGCTCCAGCGCAGCCAGTCAATCTGCCCGCCGTTGCGCAGCGTGCCCTGCACACCGCGTGCTTCCAGCTTCTGGTCTGCGGGCAGCCAGCGCTCTACATATTCGAGGGTGCGCTGCAGCGACTGGCTCTGACCTGACCACCACCAGGCAGTGCCCAGCAGTACGACCACGCCCAGCAGCAGGATGAAGACGCCGAGCAGCATGCGCCGCAGCCAGCGGCGGCCCGAGGAGGTGGATGGAGAACGGGGAGTGCGGGCTGCAGGCATGAAATCAGAAGTTAAAACCTAAACGCAGGTGCAGACGGATTTTTTGGGTTTGCACACCATAGGCCACGTCGATTTGCATGGGGCCTACGGGACTTTTCCAGAGCACACCAGTGCCAATGCCGGTGTAGATCTTGGTGTCACTCATGTTGTCGGTCACCGTACCGGTATCAATGAAGTAGGACTGCTCCCAGTCCGAGTGGTTGCCGGCCACGGTGATGGGGCGTATCCAGGCCACACTGCCGGTGAGCATGTAGCGGCCACCGACCAGGGCGCCATTGTCCGTACGTGCACCGATGCTCTGGTAGCGATAGCCCCGGATGGAGTTGTCACCACCTGCCAGAAACAGCAGGGTGACGGGGATGGTGGCATCCTGGCGAGCCAGCACGGCACCGCCATTGGCGCGCAGCGCCAGACGGCTGCGGCGGCCCGTTTCTTCGTCACGGGACAGCGGCAGGAAGTACAGCCAGCGTGCGCTGATGCGGCCAAAGGGTTCGTTGTCCGGGGTGAGCGTGGAGCCAGCGCCCAGCTCAATGCCGAAGCCATAGCCGCGCGTGGGGTTAAGCGTGCTGTTGAAGTAGCGCCCCGTCCAGCTGTAGTTACCTGTGAGCGCCGAGCTGGAGGGCAAGTCATCGTTGCCCTGTGGCTTGGCCATGTCGTACTGCAGGTAGTAGTTGCGGTCGATCTTGTCTTCGCTCTTGCCGCGGCCTGCCAGCAGCGAAATATTGTTGACGGAGTAGTCTGCCAGCTTTTCGCGCGCAGCCTTGCCGCCAATGAAGTAGTTCCAGCCGCTGTAGTCGGGCAGAGAAGTCAGACGGGTAGAAATCTCGGGGTACTTCTTGTCCAGCTGCAGTTTGCTGACCGCACGCCAGTTCAGGAATGGGTCTTTGTTGTGCGTGTGGTCAATCGAAAAACGCGTGCCCGTGTCGGTGCTGAAGCCCAGACCATAGACCCATTTTTGCAGCTTGGCTTCACGCACTTCGGCAATCACGGGGGCGTGCACTTCGGCCTCGCCGGGCTTTGCCACTTCAGTAGCCAGTGTCAGGAAGACGGAGTCGTAGTAGCCACTGGATGCCAGGCGCTGTTGTGCATCGAGCAGGCTGCTTTGGCTGTAGACCTGCCCGACGGGCAGGCGCGCCAGGCGAATCAGACCTGCGGGGTTGTAGCGCTCTACGCCCTCAATTACCAGAGGGCCGAAATAATAGGCCGAGCCAGGCTCGTAATTCACCTTGAGCTCGGCTTCGTTGGTGTCGGTATCAATGTTGGCACTGCTGCTGAGCAGCTGGGCCGTGGGGTAGCGGCGATTTTGCAGGCTGCGCAGCCCTTCGTTTTTGGCGCTGCTCCACTCAGACTGGCTGAAGGTTTCTCCCACAGGCAGGTCCCAGTTGCGCTCAATGCTGCGGCGTATGAAGCTGCCTTTGGGGTCATCGGCATTTGTGCCGCTGAAGCTGATGTCCACACGGGAGATCTTGGTTGCAGGGCCGGGGTCGACCTTGACGATCACTGTGGGGGGAATGCCAGAGTCGCGCGGCTGTTCACGCAGCTCCAGTTCAATGGTGGGCGAGAAATAGCCGATGCTGCCGAGCAGGTTACGGATATTGCCGTCGGAAGCGCCCAGCAGTCGGCGCAGCTCACTGGGGCGCAGCCCGGCAAAGTGGCGGTAGCGTTCCAGTTCCAGGTACTTTTCCAGCAGTTCGCGTACGTCCTTGGGGGCATCGACCTCGATGGTGAAGCTCTCCGGCTCCTGGAATATGTCCCCTGCCTTGTTTTTGGACAGCAGAGAGCACCCGCTCAGCAGCAAGGCGGTGGTCAACAAAAAAGCCGGGACAAGAACCGGCGTTTTTGTGCGAGATGGCTTGGACATGGATTTATTTTGACAGCAGCCTCATGGTTTCTTCCAAACCCTTCAAAGTCAGGGGGTACATGCGCCCGCCCATGAGCTGGCGAATGATCTCAATGCTTTGACGGTATTGCCACACACCCTGAGGCTCAGGGTTGATCCAGGCGTGGTGCGGGAAGGCGTGGGTCAGGCGTTGCAGCCACTCCGCGCCGGGTTCCTCATTGTGATATTCCACGCTGCCGCCGGATTGCAAAATTTCGTAAGGGCTCATGGTGGCATCGCCCACAAATATCAACTTGTAATCCTTGTTGTATTTGCGAATGATGTCCCAGGTGTCGAACTTCTCGGAAAAGCGGCGTTGGTTGTTCTTCCACATGAAGTCGTAGACGCAGTTGTGGAAGTAATAGAACTCCAGGTGCTTGAACTCGCTCTTGGCGGCGGAAAACAGCTCTTCCACGCGCTGGATGTGGTCGTCCATGGTGCCACCCACATCCATGAGCAGCAGCACTTTGACGTTGTTGTGGCGCTCTGGCACGAGCTTGATGTCCAGCCAGCCCGCGTTGGCCGCCGTGCTGCGGATGGTGTCCGGCAGGTCCAGCTCCAGCTCGCCGCCCTGGCGCGCAAACTTGCGCAGGCGGCGCATGGCCATCTTGATGTTGCGCGTGCCCAGCTCCTGTGTGTCGTCATAGTCGCGGTAGGCGCGTTGCTCCCAGACTTTGACGGCGCTGCGGTTGCGCCCTGGCCCGCCAATGCGCACGCCCTGCGGGTTGTAGCCACCGTGGCCAAAGGGGCTGGTGCCGCCCGTGCCAATCCATTTGTTGCCGCCTTCGTGGCGCTCCTTCTGCTCTTCAAAGCGCTTCTTGAGCGTCTCCATGAGCGTGTCCCAGTCCATCTTCTCGATGGCGGCTTTCTGCTCGGGGGTGAGTTCGCGCTCCAGCAGCTTGCGCAGCCATTCCTCGGGCAGCGCTTTCTGGAAGTCGGTCACCATTTCTACGCCCTTGAAGTAGGCGGCAAAGGCGCGGTCGAACTTGTCGTAGTGCTTTTCGTCCTTGACCAGCGTGGTGCGGGCGAGGAAGTAGAAGTCGTCCAGGCTCCAGCCATCGCTGCTGCGCGGGCCCACCACACCGGCCTGCAGCGCTTCCAGCAGCATCAGGTATTCCTTGACCGAGACTGGCAGTTTGGCGGCACGCAAGGTGTAGAAAAAGTCAATCAGCATGGGTCAATATCAAAAAAGAAGCTGCTAGCGCTGGTGAATATTGGTTTTTAAAGCAATTTATATTGAAAACCAAGCATTGGCGGGCGCAAGTAGCTGTAATTTTTGCAGCAAACGCTGGCGTGCAGCGGGCCACTCTGCGGCCAGCATGCTGTACATCACGGTGTCGCGCACGCTGCCGTCCCAGCGTGTGGTGTGGTGGCGCAGCACGCCGTCTTTGCGTGCGCCCAGGCGTTCAATGGCCTGCTGGCTGCGGGTGTTCAGAATATCGGTGCGCCAGCCGATCACGCCGTACTGCAGGGTCTCGAACGCATGCTGCATCAGCAGCAGCTTGCAGGCGGTGTTCACGTGGCTGCGCTGGGCGCTGGCGGCGTACCAGGTGTAGCCAATCTCTACGCGCCGCGCCCCGGGCACGATGTCGTGGTAGCTGGTTGTGCCCAGCACCTTGCCTGTGTCCGCTTGCAGCACCACGAATGGGCAGCGCGTGCCCTGGGCCTGCATGTCCAGCGCTTTCTGGATATAGGCCCGGGTTTCCTCAGGCTCTGGCACCCAGGTCACGCGCAGCTTCCAGAGTTCACCATCGGCGGCGGCTTCCTGCAGCCCGGCCATGTGCGCCATGCGCAGCGGGGCCAGTTGCACACCCCAGCCGTGTAGCTGTACGGGCGTGGCAAATGACGTGGTGGCGTGCGAGGGCTGCGGTGGTGTGTGTGCTTGCAGCATGGCTTAGTCAGCTTCGCGTGAAGCGGCGTTTCTGGCCTGCGTGCGCTCACGCCAGATACGTGCCAGGTGTAGCCCCGCGCCGCCTGCCAGACCGACGATGACAATGCCCACAATGCTGGAGCCGCTGTAGCCATCGGCAAAAATGTCCATGCCCAGCGCCAGCGTCAGGCCGTAGCCTGCGAGTGCGCCCAGCATGAAGCACACCGCATCCGATACACCTTCGAGCAGCAGTTTTTGTGCAGAAGCCATGTTCCATATCTCCCAGAGTAGGTGGTGGTTCAGGCTGTAACGCTAGGGCAAATGCCGGGTCTGCACATTGGGGCAAGTCAGCATGGCCGGGGCCGTATCAGCGGTTGCGCTGGTTCATGAACACCAGCTTTTCAAACAGGCTGATGTCCTGCTCGTTCTTGAGCAGCGCGCCCACCAGCGGCGGGACAGAGATTTTCTGGTCCTGCGAGCGCAGGGCATCCAGTGGAATGTCTTCAGCCACCAGCAGTTTGAGCCAGTCGATCAGCTCGCTGGTGGAAGGCTTTTTCTTCAGGCCCGGCAGATTGCGCACTTCGTAGAAGGTCTGCAGCGCCGTGGTCAGCAGCTCACCCTTGAGGCCGGGGAAGTGCACGTCCACGATCTGGCGCATGGTGTCTGCGTCCGGGAACTTGATGTAGTGGAAGAAGCACCGGCGCAGGAAGGCGTCTGGCAGTTCTTTTTCGTTGTTCGAAGTGATGAACACCAGCGGACGGTGCTTGGCGCGAATCATCTCGCGGGTTTCGTAGCAGTAGAACTCCATACGGTCGAGTTCGCGCAGCAGGTCATTGGGAAACTCGATGTCGGCCTTGTCGATTTCGTCGATCAGCAGCACCACGGGCTGATCGGCCGTAAAGGCCTGCCACAGCACGCCCTTGACGATGTAGTTGCGGATGTCGCGGGTGCGCTCATCGCCCAGCTGGCTGTCGCGCAGGCGCGAGACGGCGTCGTATTCGTACAGGCCCTGCTGGGCCTTGGTGGTGGACTTGATGTGCCACTGCAGCAGCGGCATGCCCAGTGCGGCAGCCACTTCCTCGGCCAGCATGGTCTTGCCCGTGCCGGGCTCGCCCTTGATCAGCAGCGGACGCTGCAGCTGTATGGCCGCATTGACGGCCAGCATCAAATCTTGGGTGGCAACGTAATTGTCAGAACCTTGAAATTTCATGAGCGTGCAGAGAACGTGAGTGGATGCAATGTCTGGCAAATTGTGGGAGCACCATGCATGGGCTGCGGTGCGGCAGCTGTCACGTGGGTGACGGCGTCAGGGGCAGCCGCTGTCTCAGTGGCTGCGCTGCCCCGGGCGCTTGGCAGGCTTGGAACTCAGTCGCGTGTGGCGCGGCGCTGCACGGCGGCCACGTACTGGTTGCCATCGGGTGGATGGCCGTTGCGCTGGCTGTCGGCCAGCATCTGGCCCAGGCATTCCATGGTTTCGTGGTGCGCCTGGTGCAGATCCCCCCGGCGCTTGGCCAGCAGCTCCACGGCCTGGCGGATGCCGCGTGGCTGGTCAATGCTGCATTGCTCGCTGATGGACAGGTGCATGGACAGGTGCAGGAAGGGGTTGGTGCGCTCGGGCTCCAGGTCGTAGTTGCGCTGGACAGCGGCTTCCACGTCGTCCAGCTCCGCAAAGTACTCGGGGTGTTCGGCAATCCAGAGGCTGGCCAGTGTCTCGATCGCCTCCATGGGCGCGTTGTTCTTCATCTTGCTGCGCACGCCACAGAAAAAGCGGCGCACGTCGGCTTGGGTCGGGTTGAAAAGCATGATGTCTCTCAGCGTAGCATGCTGGGTGCAGGCCTGCGAACCAGCGGGGATCAGGGCGTAAGATGCGGCGCTTTGCAGCGCAGCATCAGACAGCAAGATGGATTTTCATACGTGGTTGGCCTTTTTTTCGGCATGTGTCTTTATCGCGATTTCGCCGGGCTCGGGCGCCGTGCTGTCCATGAGCCATGGGCTGGCCTACGGCGTGCGCCAGACTTCGGCCACGATTGGCGGGCTGCAGCTGGGACTGCTGCTGGTGCTGCTGATTGCCGGCGGCGGCGTGGGGGCGGTGCTGATTGCCTCAGACCTGGCCTTTACGCTGGTCAAAGTGCTGGGGGCGTGTTACCTGATTTATCTGGGCTGGAGCCAGTGGCGCAGCGTGGGCAATGGCATTGATGTGGGCTATCTGCAGGCCAAGCCCATTTCCTGGCAGCAACGCACGCTGGCGGGTTTTCTGACCAATGCCACCAACCCCAAGGGCATCATCTTCATGGTGGCGGTGCTGCCGCAGTTCCTCGCCCCGCAGCGGCCTTTGTGGCTGCAGCTGCTCATCATGTCGGTCACCTGCCTTGGCGTAGATACCGTGGTCATGCATGGCTATGCAGCGAGCGCCAGTGCCCTGCGCCGCTGGATGCGCAGCCCCGAAGCCGTACGCTGGCAGAACCGTATCTTTGGTGGTGTGCTGATGCTGGTGGGGGTGGGGCTGTTCTTTGTGCAGCGCCATGCTTGATAAAAATATAGCTGTCAGCGCTTGCTGCATAAGCGCTGGAGCCTCATTTTTATCTCAAAACTTCGGGAGAACCCCTGTCGCAGGACAGACAGACGCATGACCGCCATGCCGCCTAGATTGGGCGGCATGCATATCTTCCATTCCTATGAAGCGCTGCGTGCCTGTGTGGGCCAGGAAGTGGCGGTGACCGGCTGGCGCACCATCACGCAGGAGCAGATCAACCTGTTTGCCGAGGCCACGGGCGATCACCAGTGGATCCATGTGGACGTCGAGCGTGCGGCGCAAGGGCCGTTTGGCGTGCCGATTGCGCACGGTTTTCTCTCGCTGTCGCTGCTGCCATGGTTCTTCAGCCAGGCTGTGCGTATAGAAGGGGAGACCATGGCTATCAACTATGGTCTGAACAAAGTGCGCTTTCCTGCGCCTGTGCCTGTGAACAGCCGTGTACGTGCCAGGGTGGCGCTGCAGGAGGTGCAGACCGTGGAAGGCGGTGGCGTACAGATCACCTGGCAGGTCACGGTCGAGCGTGAGGGCGGCGACAAGCCGGTGTGCGTGGCGGAATCGCTTTCGCGCAGCTACGGCGCGCCTTTGTGACTTGGTGAGCGAGAAGTCAGACAACCGCCGAACCCGGCAGGGCACGGCGGTTGCTGCAAGCGTCGGGACTGTGCCGCAGATGGCACGGGGCATCAGAATTGGTCGAAGTAGCGATCACCCATGGTGTGCCAGCCCGCATCGCGTGCTGCGGTGGCTTCAGCCAGCACCTTGGCGCGGTCAACAGGTGGCTGTGTGGTCACAGCAGGCGCAGGCACGCTGAGTTCACCATCCATGATGCGGCCTGCATCACGGGCTGCCTGGTATTCGGCAATGACTTGAGTACGGGTCAGCTGGCTGTCGGTGCTGAGTTCGTCAGCACGCCACTGGACTTGTTCACCGGCAAAAGCAGTGGCGGCAGCAGAGAAGGCAATAGCTACACCAATGGTGCGAATTGTAAGCATGTGTTTTCCTTTCAATCTTTTTAAAAGTAGCGTGCAACGTGCTCGCCGTAATTGATAGAGAGGAAAAATGCTTGCAGAGTTCAGCTTTTATTGCTGTATATCGCAATACGCACTGTTCTATAAATGGTGCTAATTAAATCCCGACTCATCAAAGCCCGGGTTTCAGGCTTTGATGCAAGGGCCTTCAGCGGGTAGTTTCGCCGGAGGGGGTGAGAAAACCGTTTTGCCTCCAGGCTTCGAACACCGTCACCGCTACCGCGTTAGACAGGTTCAGGCTGCGCTGGCCTTCGACCATGGGCAGTCGCAGGCGCTGGGTGGTGGGGAAGGATTCACGCAACTCGGGCGCCAGGCCGCGGGTTTCGCAACCGAACACAAACCAGTCGCCGGGCTGGAATTGCAGTGCATGCGCAGGCTGGCTGCCGTGCGTGGTCATGGCAAACATGCGGCTGCGCTCAGGCTGCATGGCATCCAGAAACGCCTGCCAGTTGGCGTGGCGCTGCACACGCGCGTACTCGTGGTAGTCCAGACCGGCGCGGCGCATGTGGCGGTCTTCCATGGAAAAGCCCAGGGGCTCGATCAGGTGCAGCTGGCAGCCGGTGTTGGCGGCAAGGCGAATGATGTTGCCTGTATTCGGTGGAATCTCAGGCTCTACGAGGACGATATGAAACATGGCGGCGTATTGTCCGCTTTTGCGCTTTTCCCTGCGCTCATGGTGTGCGCGCCACGCACAGCACATCGACCTGTGCTGCACCGGCCTGCAGCAGCGCCCGCGTGGCAGCGTGCAAGGTGGCGCCAGTGGTCATGACATCGTCCACCAGCACAATGCGCTGACCGGTGATCTGCGCCCGGTGCGCCTCTGCCACGGCAAAAGCATGCCGCAGATTGCGCAGCCGCTGCGCGCGTGTCGAGCTGCTTTGCGCGGTGGTGTGCTGCACACGTTGCAGGCTGTGCAACTGGCATTTGGTGGCGTCCAGATGCCGCGCCAGTAGCGCGGCCTGGTTATAGCCGCGCTCGCGCATGCGGGTGGGTGATAGCGGCACGGGAATCAGCACATCGGCAGCGGCAATGCGCTGCGCAATGGCGGCATGTGCCCGCATCCAGCGGGCCAGATGGGCGGCCAGTGCAGGCTGGCCTGCAAACTTCCAGCGTGGGATGAGCTGGCTCCATGGGTAGCCATAGTCCACCCAGGCATGGGCGCTGTGCCACACCGGTGGCTTGCGCAGACAGGCACCGCAGCGTGGCTGCTCAGGGCTGAGCCCGGGCAGGGGCAGTGCGCAGCCGGTGCAGCGAAATACTGCAGGTGCAAAGCGCTGCAGGCAGTCTGGGCACACCACATCGGTACTGGGCCATGAGCGGCAGACCAGACACTGGTTGGGCAGCGACGGGAAAGATTTCACAAAGTGGAAGAACCACACTGGCCAGCGTTGCAGCATGAAATCAATATACTGCGGCGGCCCCTGTCTCTGTCATGCCGTATGACGGACGGGCGGTTTTGCTAGTGCCTCATGTCTGAACATCAACCTCCCACCATTGATCCCGTCGCCGCTGCCCGCTGGCAGCAATCAGCCCCTGCGCAGTCGCCCTGGCTGCATGAGGAAATCGGGCGGCGCATGCAGGAGCGCCTGCAATGGATGTGCCATACCCCCAAAACCTGGTGCGACTGGCAGCCCGTGCGCGGCGGCATGCAGACGCATGCGTTGATTGCCGAGCGCTATCCCCAGGCCCAGGCCTATGTGGTGGAAACGGCGCCACGCATGCAGGCGGTGGCGGCTGCCAACTGGGCCAAGCCATGGTGGAGCCCAGCACGTTTGCGTGGCAAACACACCGTGGTGGGCATGCCCCCTGCAGGCAGCGTAGACATGCTGTGGGCCAATATGCTGTTGCATCAGGAGGCGCAGCCTATGCAGATGCTCCAGGCCTGGCATGACGCGCTGGCCGTGGATGGCTTTGTGATGTTCTCCTGCCTGGGGCCGGACACTGCCCGTGAAATGCGTGCACTCTACGAGCGCATGGGCTGGCCCGTGGCCGGGCAGAGCTTTACGGACATGCACGACTGGGGTGACATGCTGGTGCATGCCGGTTTTGCCGAGCCGGTGATGGACATGGAAACCATCACGCTGACTTTCCCCACACCGCAGCGCCTGCTGCAGGAGCTGCGTGAGCTGGGGCGCAATCTCCACCCCCAGCGCTTTGCTGGCCTGCGTGGCAGGCAGTGGCTGGAGCAGCTGCATGCGGCCATGGGCGAGCATCTGCGCCTTGACAGCAACGAAGGCCAGCTGGCACTGACCTTTGAGGTGGTCTATGGCCATGCGCTCAAGCCAGCGCCGCGCCTGAAGGTGCAAAGCGAAAGCGCGGTCTCGCTGGACCAGATGCGCACGATGCTGAAGCAAGGCCGTACGCCAGCGCCTTGAACGCGCTTGATCTGGCGCAGTCCATGCGCCGGCTTGGCAGGTCATAGAACTGGCAGGCTGACTCAGTCTTTGTTTTTGCCGTTATGGTTGTGGCTGGAACCGCGATGCTTTTGACTGAGACTGCTATGCAAAGAAGACGTGTACTGAAAAATCTGGTGCTCAGTGCCTCGGCACTGGCTGCAACGGCCTTGCTCATGGGTTGCAAGCCCAAGTCCACCAGCCTGGAAGGGGTGGATATCTCTGGCGCTGCCTATGGCAAGGACTTCCCCTTGCCCGATGCGCAGGGCAAACATCGCTCCATTCAGGACTTTGCAGGCAAGGTCGTGGTGGTCTTTTTTGGCTATACGCAGTGCCCCGATGTGTGCCCCACGACGCTGCAGGAGCTGGCCGAAGTCAAGGAACTGCTGGGTGCACAGGGCGACCGGGTGCAGGGCGTGTTTATCTCTGTCGACCCCGAGCGCGATACACCGGAAATTCTGCAGGCCTATACGCAGGCCTTTGACCCCGGCATGGTGGCGCTGACCGGCACGCCTGAGCAGATTGCCGCTGTGGCCAAGGATTTCAAGGTGTTCTACAAAAAGGTGGAAGGCAAGCAACCCGGCAGCTATACCGTAGATCACTCTGCTGGTCTGTATGTGTACGACCCCAAGGGCCAGCTGCGCGTTTACCACCGCTACGGGCAGGGCGCACAGGCGCTGGCCAAGGATGTGCAGGCACTGCTGAACGAATCCACCTCGTGATGCAACAAAAAAAGATCCACCGCAGGGTGGATCTTTTGCTTTTGAGGGCCAGTAGATGGGTGCGTCTTACTGGGCGCTGATGTGTTGCTCTTTGATCAGACGGCTCAGTGCTTCCGTGTCTTTCTTCACGCGGTTGGCCAGCCCTTCAGGCGATGTGGCCACGGTTTGCCAGCCTTGCTGGTACAGCTTTTCGCGCACTTCAGGGGTGCGTGCAATCTCGATCAGCATGTTGGCCAGCTTGGCGCGGGTGGCCTCGGGCATGGAGTAAGGGGCTGCAAAGGCGTTCCAGATCTGCAAGTCAAAGTCTGGCACACCTACTTCGGCCAGGCTGGGCACATCAGGCGCCAGAGGGCTGCGGCCGCCGGAGGTCACGCCAATCAGACGCAGCTTGCCCGCCTGTGCCTGGCTTTGTGCCAGTGCGGGAGGCAGCAGTGCCATCTGCAGTTGCTTGCCCAGCATGGCGGTAGCCACCTGTGGGTAGCCGTTGTAGGGCACGTGTACGGGGTTGATGCCGCTGCGTGCCTTGAGCAGTTCCGTGCCCAGATGGCCAATCGTGCCTACGCCGGGGGTGCCGTAGTTCCACTGGTCGCCAGCGGCCTTGGCGGCGGCAAAGAAGGCCTTGCCATCGGCATCCCTGGGTACGCCGGGCTGCTCCACCGGAGCAGTCAGCACCAAGGGCGAGACGCCGATCAGCGTCAGCGGAGCCAGGTCGGTGAGTGGGTCGTAGGGCGTGGCGGGGTTGAGGATCTTGGCAATCGTCATATTGCCGTTGATCATCAGACCGATGGTGTGGTCATCCTGCGCACGCGCGACTTCTGCTGCGCCGATGTTGCCGCCTGCACCCACCTTGTTTTCCACAATGACGGGCTGGCCCAGCATCTTGGACAGCGGATCGGCAAAGGTACGCGCTGTCAGATCGGGCGAAGAACCACCGGGAAAGCCCACCACAATGCGCACCGGCTTGCTGGGCCAGTGTTCCGTAGAGGATGCGGCAAAAACAGCAGGGGCAGCCGCGCTGGCCAGCAAGGCAACGCCGGAAGCCAGAACGCAGCGACGGGCAAGAGAAGAGATGGATGTCATGGCTTGTAAAGCGTGAAATCTGCAGAAGGCGATGATTTCTTGCAGGAAAAAAGAAAGCCCGGAGATTATCCGGGCTTGCTCAAACATGAATCTGGCATTTTTCAGCCAGCGTGTGCAGGAACGTTCTCAGGCAAATTCTGCCAGCGCTTTTTTCATCTTTTTCATAGCGGCCACTTCAATCTGGCGAATGCGCTCAGCGCTCACGCCGTATTCAGCAGCCAGCTCATGCAGCGTCATGCCGCCGGAGCCATCGTCGTTCACCTTGAGCCAGCGTTCTTCCACGATGCGGCGGCTACGCGCGTCCAGCTGCTCCAGCGCCTGGGCAATACCGTCGGTGGCCAGCACATCACGCTGACGGCTTTCGATCATCTGCGTGGGCTCATGCGAGGCGTCCGACAGATAGGCGATAGGACCGTAGGCCTGCTCACCATCGTCACCAGGCGTGGGGTCCAGCATCACGTCGCCACCCGAGAGACGGGTTTCCATTTCCATCACTTCTTCAGGCTTGACGTTGAGCTTGGCAGCCATGGCGTCCACCTGCTGTGCAGTCAGGGTTTCGCGCAGGGACAGATCATCGTCCATGGCAGCATCAGCCTGCATGCCCTGCTTGAGCGAGCGCAGATTGAAGAACAGCTTGCGCTGGGCCTTGGTGGTAGCCACCTTCACCATGCGCCAGTTCTTCAGAATGTATTCGTGAATCTCGGCCTTGATCCAGTGAATGGCATAGCTGACCAGACGCACGTTCTGCTCTGGGTCAAAGCGCTTGACGGCTTTCATCAGCCCGACATTGCCTTCCTGAATCAGGTCGCCGTGGGGCAGACCGTAGCCCAGGTACTGGCGGGAAATCGACACCACCAGGCGCAGGTGGGACATGATCAGACGCCCGGCGGCGTCCAGATCGTTGTGTTCTTTGAGCTTGCGTGCGTAGTCACGCTCCTCTTCCTGGGTCAGCATGGGCAGACGGTTGACAGCCGCAATGTATGCATCCAGGTTGCCCAGCGGAGGAACCAGAGACCAAGGATTTGCAGGTGCCAAGGCCGAAGCAGCATGGGTGCCAGTTAGGTTTGTCATTGCAGTCATCCTTTCATCCATTGCTTCATATTAGCACTGTGTTTGAGAGAGTGCTAAACCAAAAGTTCCCCAAAGGTTTATAGGGGCTGTGCTAGCAGTGTAGCTGCGGGAATCGGCAGGCTGTTGTAGGGCAATGCCAATGCAAGTTGTTTGAGCAATAAGCCCTTGGGGTGGAAGGTATTGGATTATCTTGGTGCATATGGCTTGCGCTATGGTCAAGTATTTGTATGTGTCATAAATAATTAGCTGCTGGCATATTGGTGCTCATGCAAAAGATCTTATGGGGAGAGGCAATCGATGGTGAACAAAATGGGTGATGTCACGCTGCACCCTAATTCCTGGCTGAAGGAAATGGCGCGCCTGAATCCATCCAAATGGAATATGAGCCGCTCCTGCCGCGCCTCGCTGGCGATTGCATTACCCATGCTGGTGGGCTATTACACCCACACCCTCATGTACACCATGTGGATTTCCATGGGCGCCATGTTCCCCTCCATTGGCGAGCGGGATGCGCCTTATGGGTTCACTGTGCGAAAAATTCTGATTTCTGCACCCATAGGGGTGTCAGGCTTTCTGATGGGCTATCTGAACACCTGGGGGCTGGATTGGGGCTGGATCGTGCTCATCATGAGCGCTGTGGGCTTTGCCATGGCCATTGCCAGCAGCTACAGCGCCACGATCTCGATTGGCTGTCTGCAGTTCATGGTGATGGCCGCAGTGTCGCTGGGTAATCCGGAAATTGGTCATTTCTGGATGTCCTCGCTGCTATTGCTGGGTGGTGCCTCGTTTTATCTGCTGCTGCTTTATCTGGAGAAATGGATTTGCCCACACCATATTCGCCGGGATGCGATTGAGCAGGTATTGCATGCCTTGATTGCGCTGTGCCAGAAAAAAATAGAACAGGCTGATGTGGAATCTGCACGTCTGCAGTTCAATATGAAATATGAAGCGCTATATACATTGATGCTGCAAAAGCGTTATCAGGCGCTTGGCCACAATATTGTGTGGGACCAGACCGCAGAGGTGGTTCAGAATATGGACAACCTGTTTGCCATCATTATGGCTACGCAGAACCGGGATGAGATTGCGCAGATTCAGACCTGTCTGCAGCAAATGGTGCAGGCGCTGGTGCAGGATCAGCGCCTGGAACCGGGGCACCCCGATGGCTTGGCGCAGTGGCAGGCGCTCAATGATCTGACGCTGGCCCTGTGGGGCCGAGCACCGGTGTCTGCTACCCCCCAGAATCTGCCGCAGCGCGCACTGAATCTGCGGCTGACGCTGCAAAAACTTTCTCCGGGCCGTGCGACGGTGCGCTCTGCACTGGCGCTGGCGCTGTGTACGGCGATTGGCTATGCCATCCGCTGGGTGGATGATGTCTCGCATTGGTACTGGGTGCCGATGACCGTCTCCATTGTGATGAAGCCAGAGCTGGGCTCCATCTTTGTGCGGGCCGTGCAGCGCACCGTGGGCACGGCGGCCGGGGTTGTACTGGGGGGGCTGCTGCTGGCGCTGGTGCCTGTGGGGCCGCTGTTCATTCTGATCATCGCAGCCATCGCCTTTGTGCTGCCCTGGCTGGCACCACGCAATTATGCGCTCACGGCCTTTGCCATCACGCCGCTGGTGCTGGTGCTGATCGACTTTCTCTCCCCTGCGCGCAGCGGCATGCAATACGCCGATCTGCGGCTGCTGGATACCTTGATGGGCTGCGCCATCGTGCTGCTGTTTGGTTATCTGCTGTGGCCGCGCCGCCATGCGAGTGAGCTGCAGGAGTCCATGGCGCAAGCGCGCCAGGCCATTGCCCACTATCTGCAGCTGGTGCTGGACCACCGGCTGCAGCCGGAAAGTGCCGATGTCAGCGAGGCACGCCGCGCTGCCTACGGCAAGCTGGTGGACATGCGGGCAGCGCTGCAAAAGTCCATGGCTGAGCCACCGCCTGCCGGTTATGAGGCGGCAGCCTGGTTCCCGCTGGTGGCCTGCGCAGCGCGGCTGTGCGATGCCATTACGGTGTACTCAGCCAGTGCCAGTGCGCAACCTGACGAGCAGGAGTGGGCCTGGCTGCAGCAGATGCCGCAGGCGATTGCGGGGCTCCAGTCTCTGCCTGAGCTACCTGCGCAGTTGCTGGATGGGCACAGCCCCGAGTCGCAGCTGATTGCCAGCATCCGCAAGGAAACCCACACCCGCGAGCGGCTGTACGAGAAAGCGGTGGCACCGACTGCAGCTGCTGCGACCTGAGCCAGCGTTACAGTAGGGCCTTTCAGACATTGCTCCCATGTACACACCTTCCCGCTGGGGCGCGTATGGCTGTCTGGCGCTGAGCATGGCGCTGGTAGGCAGCTATGTGGCGCTGTCCAAACCTCTGGCTGCACTGTTTCCCATCCTGCTGCTGGCATGGCTGCGCTTTGGCATTGGCGGCGTCGCCATGCTGCGCTGGCTGCGCCGTGCGCCGGGTGAAGCGCCTTTGCAGGTGCGCACGCGCTGGCTGCTGTTTCTGGAGTCTTTCTTCGGCAACTTTCTGTTCACGCTGTGCATGGTCACGGGCGTGAGCCTGACCAGCGCCGTCGCTGCGGGCGTGACCATGGCTGCCATTCCCGTGGCCGTGGCCGTGCTCAGCTGGGTGATTCTGCGCGAGCGCATTGCACCGCGCACCTGGGTGGCCGTGGCGCTGGCGGTGGCCGGGATTGCGCTGTACGCCTGGGTCAAGCCCGAAGAAGCTGCAGACAGTCGCAGTCCTTACGCCTGGCTGGGGCAGTTGCTGCTGCTGGGGGCCGTGCTGTGTGAGGCCACCTATGCTGTGCTGGGCAAGCAGCTCACGGCCTCGGTATCGCCCAAGCGCATCAGCGCCATCGTCAACCTCTGGGGTTTTGCGCTGACCACGCCGTTTGGCCTGTATCTGGCCTGGCAGTTTGACTTTGCCAGCATCAGCCTGCCGAACTGGACGTTGCTGCTGTTCTATGCGCTGGCCGCCTGTGTGTGGACCGTCTGGCTGTGGATGACGGGTCTGCGCGTGGTGCCTGCCGCACAAGCGGGGGTGTTTACCGTCATGCTGCCGGTGAGCGCTGCCGTGGTGGGCGTGGTGGCGCTGGGTGAACCTATCACCGGCCTGCAGCTGCTGGCTCTGGGCATTGCGTTGCTGGGTGTGCTGGTGGCGACCTGGCCCAGCAGGCGCTAGGGCGTGTTCACATAAAGCTTGAGATTCGCGTTGAAGGCTTGGGGATGGGATGCTAGGCGCGGTGGCGCAGCAATGCCGAGCGCCTTG
The DNA here is from genome assembly GCF_002056725.1 of Comamonas kerstersii. Taxonomy (NCBI): domain Bacteria; kingdom Pseudomonadati; phylum Pseudomonadota; class Betaproteobacteria; order Burkholderiales; family Comamonadaceae; genus Comamonas; species Comamonas kerstersii. The sequence goes on from NZ_CP020121.1 coordinate 1,944,446, forward strand.
CAAGCCGCCGCAACAACGCAGACCGCCCCAAGCCTTCAACCCCATTTGTGATCTCCATAATCAGGGGCAGCCACGACAAGGCCGCCACTGCATTGTTGCCCACCTTGCGCGGGTGCGCACCCGCGCTGCGCCGTGCGTCGCGCATTGCCAGCCTTGTCGTGGCTGCGCGAACCCAATGTTTATGTGAACACGCCCTAGACGCAGGACAATGCAGCCCATGGAGATTGCAAACTGGAACAACGTGGCGGTGCTGACCAGTACCGTAGGCAGTGCGGCCGATGCCGAGCGTCTGGCACAGACCTCTGTGCAGGCGCGTGTGGCGGCCTGTGTGCAGATAGAAGCCATCCATTCCCACTACGAATGGCAAGGCAGCCTGGAGCGCAGCGCCGAGTGGCGGCTGGTTTTCAAGACCTTGCCCGAGGCCGTGGATGAGCTGCTGGCCTGGCTGAAGGCCGAACACCCGTATGAGGTGCCGCAGCTGTTGCTGCGCATGGAGGCTGCGCATCCGGACTATGCAGGCTGGGTGGCGGCACAAGTGGACATCAAAAAAGTGAGCTGCTAACGCTGATAAAAAAAGGACTTCAGATACTTTTGTATCTGAAGTCCTTGTTATGCAAGCGCAAGGCGCTATGAAAATTCTAGAGCCTTAGGCCAGCAGCGCCTGGGCAAACTCCTTGGCGTTGAAGGTTTCCAGATCTTCCAGCTTTTCGCCCACGCCGATGAAGTACACGGGAATGGCGTGCTCCTGCGCAATCGCGGCCAGCACGCCGCCCTTGGCGGTGCCGTCCAGCTTGGTCACGATCAGGCCTGTCAGGCCCAGGGCATCATCAAAGGCCTTGACCTGGTGCAGCGCGTTCTGGCCGGTGTTGCCGTCGATGACCAGCAGCACTTCGTGAGGAGCAGAGTCATCGGCCTTGGTGACCACGCGCTTGATCTTCTTGAGCTCTTCCATCAGGTGCAGCTGCGTAGGCAGGCGGCCTGCAGTGTCGACCAGCACGACGTCCTTCTTGCGTGCCTTGCCTGCGCTCACGGCGTCAAAGCTCACGGCAGCGGGGTCGCCCCCGGTCTGGCTGATGATTTCCACGGTATTGCGGGTGGCCCACACGCCCAGCTGTTCGCGGGCAGCTGCGCGGAAGGTGTCGGCTGCGGCCAGCAGCACAGACTGGTTGTTGTCCGCCAGGTGCTTGGTGAGCTTGCCAATCGATGTTGTCTTACCTGCGCCGTTCACGCCGGCCACCATGATGACGGTGGGCGTGTGCTCGCCGATGGTCAGCGGCTTTTCCAGCGGCTGCAGCAGGTCAGCCAGGGCATCGGCCAGCAGTGCCTTGACGGCAGCTGGATCGGTGGTCTTGGTTTCCTTGACGCGGCGCTTGAGGTCTTCGAGCAGATACATGGTGGCTTTGACACCGGTATCGGCCATGAGCAGTGCGTCTTCCAGCTCTTCGTACAGGGCATCATCAATCTTGGTGCCCGTGAATACGGAGGTAATGCTGGTGCCGGTCTTGCGCAGCCCCGCTTTGAGGCGGTCCATCCAGCTGCCGCGGTCGGCAGGCAGTGTGGGCTTGGCCTGGGGTTCTGGTGCTGCCTCAAAGGCTTCGGGCGCAGGGCTGGAAGGAACTTCTTCCTTGCCGCTTATTCCGAAGGTATTGCGAAGCCAGCCGCCGACAGAAGCTGTCTTGGCTGCAGGGGTGGAACTGTCCTCGGCCTGGGGGGCAGAGGTCGTAGATGCGACGTTCTCAGCCTGCTCAAGCGCAGGCGTGGTGTCGGCAGATGGGGCTTTTTTCTTGAAAAAACTGAACATTGGCGGGTTCTTAGAATCCTTCATTCTATGAAACGAACTTTATCCCTCCTAGCGCTTGTGGCCAGCCTGAGTGCGATGGCCGAGAATTCGCAGCCCGTGGGCGCGTCATCCATGCCTGCGTCCCAGGCTGCCAGCACGACGACGGCGGCCAGCCCAGCGACAGCTGCGCAGCAGTTTACTTTGAGCAACGGCATGCAGCTGATCGTTCAGCCAGATCACCGTGCACCCACTGCCATCAATATGGTGTGGCTGCGCGTGGGTGCCATGGATGAAGTCGATGGTACAACCGGCGTGGCCCACGTACTGGAGCACATGATGTTCAAGGGCTCCAAAGAGCTGGCGCCGGGTGAGTTCTCGCGCCGCGTGGCTGCGCTGGGCGGGCAGGAAAACGCTTTTACCAATCGTGACTACACGGGCTACTACCAGCAGATTCCTGCCAATCGCCTGCGTGAGGTGATGGCGCTGGAAGCAGACCGCTTTGCCCACAACCAGTGGCCAGACGAAGAGTTCACCAAGGAAATCGAGGTGGTCAAGGAAGAGCGCCGCATGCGCACGGAAGACAATCCGCGCGCCATGCTGTTTGAGCAGCTCTCGGCCGCGGTCTTCCATGCCAATCCCTATGGCCGCCCGGTGGTGGGCTGGATGAGCGATCTGGAAGCCATGACACCCGATGACGTGCGCGAATTCCACCAGAAGTGGTATGTGCCCGAGAACGCCACCGTGGTGATTGCCGGTGATGTGGACGTGGACCAGGTCAGGCAGTGGGCAGAGGAAACCTACGGCAAGATTCCTGCCCGCCCCGTGCCGGTGAGTAAGCCGCGCGAGGAGCCGCGCCAGCTGGGCATGCGCCGCATTGAAGTGAAGCAACCCGCGGAGCAGGCCTATGTGGCCATGGCCTACCGCGTGCCTTCCATCCGTAATGTGCAGAACCTGACGGCTGAAGACAAGGATGCGCTGGCGCTGCTGGTGCTCTCTGCCGTGCTGGACGGCTATGACGGTGCACGCCTGGAGCGTGCGCTGGTGCAGGGCAAAGACCGTGTGGCTGATGGCGCAAGCAGCTCCGCAGGCGTGATGGGGCGCGGCCCCGCGCTGTTCATCCTCTCGGGCGTTCCTGCGCAGGGCAAGAGCACGACCGAGCTGGAGCAGGCCCTGCGCGCCCAGGTGCAGCGCATTGCCAGGGAAGGGGTGACCGATGCCGAGCTGCAGCGCGTCAAGACCCAGTGGCGAGCCTCGCAGGTGTATGAGCGCGACTCTGTCATGGGCCAGGCACAGAGCCTGGGCAGCTACTGGGTGATGGGCATGCCTGTGAATGCGGAAGAGTTGCTGCTGGATGCGCTGATGCAGGTCACGCCTGCCGATGTGCAGCGTGTAGCCGACCAATACTTTGGCGATGACCAGCTGACCGTAGGCACGCTGGTGCCACAGCCACGTGCGCTGGGTGATGCCCCCCGTGCTGCAGTTGCCGTTCCCCACAAGCATTGAGAGCGAACATGAGAAAAGTAAAAAACATAGCTGCCAGCGCTTGGCTGGTAGGCGCTTTGGCCGGTTTTGGCATGAATTCCGCGTGGGCGATTTTGCCAATTCAGCACTGGACACAGCCCTCTGGTGCCCAGGTCTGGCTGGTAGAAAGCCCGAACATCCCCATGGTGGATGTGCAGGTGATGTTTGATGCCGGTGCACGCCGCGATCCTCAAGAGCAGGCCGGGCTGTCTACCGCTGTCAGCATGATGCTGGACAAAGGGGTGAAGGCCGAGGGCAAGCTGCCAGCGCTGGATGAAAACGCGCTGGGCGAGGCCTGGGCGGACCTGGGAGCTTCCTTTGGTGCCAGTGTGGACAGGGATAGCTTTGAGTTTTCACTGCGCAGCCTGACAGAGCCTGAGCTGCTGCAGCGCTCGGTCGAGCTGGCTTCGCGCCAGATGGCCAACCCCAGCTGGCCTGAGCAGATCTGGCAGCGTGAGCGTGCACGCTGGACGGCTGCGATTGCGGAGTCCAACACCCGCCCCGGCACCGTGGCAGGCAAGGCCTATGCGCAGGCTGTGTATGGCGCTCACCCCTATGGTCAGCGTGCGACAGCGGAGTCACTGCAACGCGTTGACACTAAGGCCATGCAGAACTTCTACCGCGACATGTTCCAGGCCTGCCGCGCCAAGGTCAGCGTGGTGGGGGCGGTAGACAGAGCGCAGGCCGATACGCTGGTGCAGCAGCTGCTCTCACGCCTGCCCAAGGACGATGGCAAGGGCTGTGCACCACTGCCTGCCGTGCAGGAAGTGCCAGTGCTGGAAGCTGCCAAGGACATCCGCATTCCCTTTGCATCCGCTCAGGCGCAGGTGTTGATTGGCCAGCCCGGCATCAAGCGCAATGACCCGGATTTCTTCGCCCTGCTGGTGGGCAACCACATTCTGGGCGGCGGCGGACTGGTGTCCCGCCTCATGGAGGAAGTGCGTGAAAAGCGCGGTCTGACCTATGGGGTCTCGAGCAGCTTCTCGCCCGGCCTGCATGCAGGCGCCTTTACCGTGGGCCTGCAGACGCGCCCCGATCAGGCCGAGCAGGCCCGCCAGGTGGCCCACGAGACGCTGAAAAAATTCATTGCTGAAGGCCCTACAGAGCAAGAACTGCGCGATGCCAAGGACAATCTGGTCGGCAGCTTTGCGCTGCGTATCGACAGCAACCGCAAGCTGTTGGCCAATGTGGCCAATATCGCGTGGAATGATTTGCCCCTGGACTATCTGGATCACTGGACTGACCGGATCGAAGCCCTGACGGTGGACGAGGTACGCAGTGCCATGCAGCGTGCGATCCAGCCTGATCGCATGGTGACCGTCGTGTTAGGGGAAAAGAAATAATGGGCCGCAACAGTTATCGCAATATTGAAGAAGCATTGGCGCTGGAAGCGCGCCTGAAACGCCGCGAAGCCTACAAGCAGGCGGAGGCAGAGGCCGCCGCCGTTGCCGCAGGCAAAAAGCCTGGCAGCAAAGCCCAGGGTAAGTCTGCCAGGCCCGGTGCAGGTGGTGCGGGTGAAGTGCGCATCATCGGTGGGCAATGGCGTCGCACCCGTCTGGCGGTGGCGCAACGCCCTGGCTTGCGCCCCACACCAGACCGTGTGCGCGAAACCCTGTTTAACTGGTTGGGGCAGGATCTGGGCGGCTGGCGCTGCCTGGATGCCTTTGCGGGCACCGGTGCGCTGGGTTTTGAAGCCGCTTCACGCGGTGCCGCGCAGGTGCGCCTGATCGAGCAGGATGCTGCGCTGGCGCAGCAGCTGGAGCGACTGACCCAGCAGCTCAAGGCAGACGCCGTACAGGTGCAGCGTGGCGATGGTGTTGGTGCACTGAACCACAGCGTGGCAGGCCACTGGCATGCCGTATTTATTGATCCTCCGTTCGCCATGGAGGCATTGTTTGCCCCTGCGCTCAAGGCCGCGGCCCATGCGGTGGCCGACGACGGCTTTGTCTATCTGGAAGCACCCAAGGTCTGGGATGATGAGGCGCTGGCGGCATTGGGCCTGCAGCAGTACCGCTATCTGAAGGCAGGCAATGTGCACGCACACTTGCTGAAAAAACGCGCAGACTGAGGACTAAATCTCGGAATTGATAGCTTCCAGCGCTTGCTGCATGCGCGCTGGAAGCTATTTTTTTGCCCCAAATCCAGGGCAGGCATAATCGCGCGCATTGCAATGCACACCACATGGAGATCGCTATGGCTGAGCACGTAATTGCCGTGTATCCCGGCACGTTTGACCCTATCACGCTGGGGCATGAAGACATGATTCGCCGGGCGAGTCAGCTGTTTGGTGAGGTGGTGGTCGGGGTGGCCATGGCGCACCACAAGAAGACCATGTTCACGCTCGAAGAGCGCATGGCCATGGCGCGCGCCGTATTCAGCGATGTGCCCAATGTGCGCGTGGAGAGCTTTGACGGTCTGGTGCGTGACTTTGTGAAGCAGCAGGGCGCCAAGGTGATGGTGCGCGGTCTGCGTTCAGGCACGGACTTTGACTATGAATTTCAGCTTGCTGGCATGAACAAGCATTTGCTGCCGCAGGCCGAGACAGTGTTTCTGACGCCCAGTGCCGAGACCATGTTCATCAGCAGTACGCTGGTGCGTGAAATTGCCACGCTGGGGGGCGAGGAAGTGCGCAAGTTTGTGTCACCCACGGTGCTGCAGGCCTTGATGGGGAAGCTGACGGCATGATGCAGTGGCCTGATCCCCAGATGAACATTACCACCCACAGCGGTGGAAAATTGTGGGTGGCGATGGAGCGGTGAAGGCCAGACCACGGGACGGCTGTCTGTTGCCAGACAGCATTCCCGTGATCCGCCTGACCTCAGGGGCGAACCACAATATTGTTGCGCACCGAAGTTACGCCATTGACGCTGCGTGCAATGGCACCAGCACGGTCTTTTTCAGCCTGGCTCTTGGCAAAGCCAGACAGCTGCACGGTGCCCTTCATGGTTTCTACAGAGATGGCGGTGGCCGCAACCGTCTTGTCTTCGGCGAACTTGGCCTTGACAGCAGCAGTGATGCCAGCATCGTCTACATAAGAGCCTACGGACTGCTGATCACGGAACACGGAGCAGCCAGTGGCACCGATGATGGTGGCACCCACCAGAGTGGCAAATGCGATGGCACGTGTAGTTTTCTTCATAGACGTCCTTTGAATTCAGAGGAAGGTTGGGTGCGCAATGATGGGTCCCTTGGCATGCGCACCATGAGTGCCACGGGCTGAAAAAATGGAGAGAAGCTCGTTCAGCGGCGGCGGCCAAGCATCATCAAGGCCGCTGCCGTGACGGCAGCCCCTACGGCGGCAGCCATGATCAGCGCTTTGCCGGGCCGCTCGACCATGTAATGCGTGGTGGTCTCGGCTGCTTCCAGCATGCGGCGGCGGGCCTTGTCAGAACTGTCTGCACAGAAGGCAATGCTGCGGCTGCAGAAGTCCTGTGCCCGGGTTGCCAGCTGTTCAATCGCAGGGGCCAGCTCTTTTTCCACAGCCTGCAGGTCTTCCTGGGCTTTGTTCCGTGCACTGCTGGCCGCTTTTCGTGTGCTCTTGATGGCTTCCTGTGCCATGTCTTCGGCGTCATCCGCCATCGCTTTGGCTTGGGATGCGGCGTCTTGCGCAGCATCCTGCAGGCTGTCCTGTATGTCATCGACGGCTTCTGCAATGGTTTTCTTGCTGTGTTTGGAGGTGCTGCTCATAGTTTTCATCTTTCAATGTGTCAACAATGCGTCGCGGTGAGCTATGAGCTCGGACCTAGCCTTTTTTCTTGAGCAGGCCCAGAACAAAGGTGACGATCGCCATGACCACGAAGACGAAAAACAGAATCTTCGCAATACCCATGGCACCAGAGGCAATGCCACCAAACCCGAATACGGCAGCAATCAATGCAATCACGAGAAATACGAGGGCGTAATGCAGCATGTTGTCTCCTTGGTATTTGTTTCAGTTTGTACTCACTTTGTTTTTAAGCTTTTATACATAAGCAATCGAAGTTCGATGTGCTCAATGTAGTGCGGCAGAAAAACTGTGAATGCCAGATGTGGCTAGGGGCTGGTGTCAGCATATGACTGGGCGGCCATGTGCTAGCAGGACTACATGTGCCGCTTTTGCTGGTGGCGCAGGCAGGCGCAGCGCATGCATGTGTCATGTCGACAAATGCTGGTTTGAAAATAAAAAAGCCCTATGCAGAATGGCTGCAAAGGGCTTTGGCGCTATTGCGCTGTTCTTGCGGTTAAGGCCCGTCAGGAAGGCTGTACGGCCTTGTCCTGGGTGCTTGGCTGGTTGTCGCTGTGCTGTGCTGCCGTCGGGATGATGGCCGAGACCGTCGTGCCTTCGCCAACCGTAGATTGAATGGTCAGGCGGCCGCCTGCAGCCTCTACGCGGTGGCGCATGCCAGCCAGTCCATGCGAATTGGGGCGGATGCTGGAGGTGTCGAAACCGCGCCCATTGTCTGCAATCTGTACTGCGACATAGGTGGGGTAGTTGTGTACGGAGACGTGGACGGTTGTGGCTTTGGCATATTTGCCGATATTGGTCAGCGCTTCCTGTACCAGGCGGTAGATGGTCAGCTCTGTGGCTTCGCCCAGTTCCACGGGCTCCAGATGGGCTTCCAGCGTCAGACCGCTGCGCGTGGAAAACTCGCTGGTCAGAATTTCCAGTGCAGTGGACAGCCCCAGATTCGCCAGGGACGAGGGGCGCAGGTCTTCCACGATCCGGCGCTTGAGTGCAATACCGCTGTTGAGCGTTTCCGTCAGGTGCTTGACGCGGTCGGCCGCTTCCGGGTTGTTCATGTCGATCTTGGACTTCAGGCGTGCCACATCGAGCTTGGCAGCAGTCAGCAGTGCACCCAGTTCGTCATGCAGCTCCCGTGCGAGGTGGCCGCGTTCATCTTCTCGCACCTGCTGCAAGTGAGTCGCCAGCTCGGTCAGCGTAGCTGTGCGCTCACGCACCAGCTGCTCCAGGCGTGAACGCTCTTCGGACTGCAGCGCCTGCTCACGGCGGTGCAGACGTGCCACCAGCTTGTTCTGGCGCAGGTACAGGTAGAAGGCAAACAAGCCGATCAGGGTGATACTTGTCACGCCAATATGCGCCCAGAGCAGGGAAGTCTTGATGCTTTGCTCGTACTGCTGCACATCGCTGGCCATCATGGCATCGAGCTGGCGTGCCAGGGAGCGGATGCCGTTCATGTCCTTGTTGCCCATATCGGTGAACATGACGAACTTCAGTGCATCTGCATTGCCTTCTTCAAAGAGCTTGAGGCTCAGATCCATCTCGGCCGTTTTGCGCTGAATGGTCTGGGCCAGAGGAATGAACAGCGCCAGCTTCTGGGGGGTGTTGTCCACCTGCTGACGGATGACTTCCAGTGACTGGTGAATATGCGAGATGGCATTGCTGTAAGGCTGCAGGTACTGGGCATCATGCGTGAGTAGATAGCCGCGCAAGCCTGTCTCGGCATCCAGCATGTCCCGCAGCAGCGTGCTGGTCTCAGTGCGAGTGTCGTATGTATACGTCAACTCCGACAGCGATTTGCTGGTCTGCTGATACCCATACTGACTGGTGCCAATCATGAGGCCTGCCGCTAATATGGCCAGTGGCATGCCAATTGCCAGGTGTCGGAATTTTCTCCAGTTCACTTCAAATCCTCCAATTGCGCGCCAGTGTGGGCCAGATATTGCTCATAATCAAGATGAATCGGGATTTGCTTCTATGGTGCACTGAATGATTTCGGTGAAATATGGCAAGCGAGTATCCACTCCTTTAACTAAAAGAGGCATCGATGATCAAAGTAGGTATTGTGGATGACCACGCTATTGTGCGTTCAGGTCTGCGCCAGTATTTGTCGGAACACGTGGATCTGCGCGTGGTTGGTGAAGCCAGTAACGGGCGGGAAGCCATCGATCTGGTTCGACAGCAGGATATTGACGTGCTGGTGATGGATCTGTCCATGCCCGGTCAAAGTGGTCTGGATGCCTTGGCCATGCTGCGGGCCAAGGCCCCGGACATGGGCATTCTGATTCTGAGTGGATATCCCGAAGAGCATTACGCCATCAACCTGATTCGCCAGGGTGCCAGCGGCTATCTGAACAAGGAATGCGAGCCCAAGGAAATCGCTGAAGCGATCCGCACCATCGCACTGGGTCGCCGCTATCTGACGCCTACAGTGGCTGACTTGCTGGCCCAGCAGCTCAACCGCAAGGACGATGTGCCGCCGCACGAGCAGCTGTCTGAGCGTGAGTTCCAGGTGTTCCTGAAGCTGGCCAAGGGTGAGACAGCGGGAGAGATTGCCAAGTCCCTGTCGCTGAGCGTCAAGACGGTGAGCACATACCGCACCCGTCTGATGGAGAAGATGGGCCTTTCCTCCAACAGCGATCTGACCTACTACGCCTTGAAAAATCGTTTGATTGACTGATGTGCCGCCCGGCCTTGCCACATAAAAAAAAGCTGACCCAGTGGTCAGCTTTTTTTTATGTCATTTCCATGCAGAAATCGAGCAGGGCATCAATCTCGTTCGACTTGTCAAAGACGGCATCAACGCCCAGTTCACGGCATCGATGGCGCACGTCAACCGTTGCATAGTTGCTCAGCACGATGACTTTCTGCTCGGTGCTACGGCCCTGGCAGGCTGCCACGACACCCAGACCACTGCCCTGGCGCAGAAACAGGTCAACCACGGCCAGATCCCATTGATTGTGAGGATTGGTCAGCCAGGCCGTGCCCTCTGCTTCGGTTTCTGCGAAACCCACTGGTTCGATATCGGCCAGCTCAAGCAGGGTGTCGATGAGGTTTTCGCGAATTGTGGGGTTGTCTTCCACAAAGAAAGTTTTAAGTTTCACGGTTTAGCAAAGGCCAGCAGAGAGTGGAGTATTTTTGGGCAGAAAGTCATTGTGCATAGATCAGAGGGTGGGTAATGTAGTCCTACTCCTACTTGTGTAAATGCATTGAATGGGTATTGCATACCAGACAGTCAGAATTCCGGCTGGTTTTCATGACTGACCATTCCATGCTTTTACCATCCAGCATAAGCAACTTTCCTGCAAGCGAATTACCGATGTTGGCAATAATCTTTAAAGATTCAGCAGCTTGCATGCAGCCAATGATGCCGACCAGCGGTGCAAAAACGCCCATGGTGGAGCATTGCACTTCTTCAAAGCTTTCGTCCGGGGAAAACAGACAGGCGTAGCACGGAGAGGTGGTTTGACGGGGGTCAAACACCGTAATCTGGCCATCAAAACGAATGATCGCACCGGCCACCAGCGGTACGCGGTGCCTGACGCAGGTAGCATTGACCGCCTGACGGGTCTGGTAGTTGTCGCAGCAGTCCAGCACCACCGTGGCCTGGGCGACCAGCTGGTCCAGCAGCTCGGGCGTGGCGCGTTCCTGGATGCAGCGCACCTGCACATCAGGATTGATGGCGTGCATGGCCTGCGCAGCTGACTGCACCTTGGGCTGGCCGACACGATCCGTGGTGTGGGCAATCTGGCGCTGCAGGTTGGTCATGTCCACCTGGTCGTGGTCCACGATGGTGATTTGCCCCACTCCAGAGGCCGCCAGATACAGCGCGGCAGGCGAGCCCAGGCCGCCAGCGCCGATGATGAGTACATGTGCATCGAGGATAGCCTGCTGGCCTTCGATGCCGACTTCATCGAGCAGGATGTGACGCGAATAGCGCAGGAGTTGATCGTCGTTCACGGTGTTCTCCAAAGCAAAAAGCCGGGCATCCAGGGCCCGGCTGCTATTAGATAAATAGCTTTTAGCGCTTGTATTTGCTTGATTTCAGAATGCTTTTATCTTGAAGGTCAATCCATGCAAGCGCTAGCTGCTATCAATATTTAGTCTTCGTCCTTTTTCTCTTCAGGACGCTCGCTCAGTGTCTTGCTGACCTTCACGGGCAGGCCCTTGAGATGGTTCAGTGCCTGTTGCAGCTGGAAGTCCTTGTCCGAGCCAAACTCGGGCAGACGGCGCTCGGAAACCGGCTTCTTCGCATCTTCTTCCAGACGCTTGCGTGCTTCTTCGCGCAGCTTTTCGCGGGCCGCTACGGCTTCCGCTTCGGCCTTGGGGTCGCCATTGCCGATGTGCTTGTCCAGATCGGACTCGCGCATGCGCAGGGCGGCGTAGACATCGCCTTCCGCGGTTTCATCCACCATGATGTCGGGCACGATGCCTTTGGCCTGGATGGACTTGCCGCTAGGGGTGTAGTACAGGGCTGTGGTCAGCTTCAGGCCGGTATCTGGGCCCAGCGGACGCACGGTCTGCACCGAGCCCTTGCCAAACGACTGACTGCCCATGATAGTGGCGCGTTTGTGGTCCTGCAGAGCGCCCGCCACGATTTCGCTGGCAGAGGCCGAGCCTTCATTGACCAGCACGACCACGGGCACATCCTTGAGGGCTGTGGGCAGGCGCTTGAGCGGGTCACTGCCACGGCGTGCGTAGTACTCCGGCGAAGCCTTGAATACGGCCTTGCTTTCTTCCAGCTGGCCATCGGTGCTCACCACAGTGACGTCGGAAGGCAGGAAAGCCGCAGAGATGGCCACGGCAGCGTCCAGCAGTCCACCGGGGTCATTACGCAGGTCCAGCACAATACCCTTGATATGGGGGTCTTCCTTGTAGATGTCTTCGATCTTGCGCACGAAGTCATCCACGGTGCGTTCCTGGAACTGGCTCAGGCGCACCCAGGCGTAGCCAGGCTCGACCAGCTTGCCCTTGACGGACTGGGTCTTGATTTCTTCACGCGTGATGGTGACGGGGAAGGTGCGGCTTTCGTCCTTGCGGAAGATGGTCAGCTCCACCTTGGTGTTGGGCTCGCCACGCATGCGCTTGACGGCTTCGTTCAGGGACAGACCCTTGACGGCCGTGGTGTCGATCTTGGTGATCAGGTCGCCGCTCTTGAGGCCAGCCTTGTCGGCAGGCGAGCCTTCGATGGGGGAGACGATCTTGATCAGACCATCTTCCTGAGTAATTTCAATGCCCACGCCGACGAAGCGGCCGGTGGTGCCTTCACGGAATTCCTTGAAGGCCTTCTTGTCGAAGTATTGAGAGTGGGGGTCGAGGCTGGACACCATGCCGGAGATGGCATCGGTGATCAGCTTCTTGTCGTCCACAGGCTCCACATAATCAGACTTGATGATGTTGAAGACGGCGGACAGCTGCTGAATCTCTTCCAGCGGCAGAGGCGTCATGCCGCCGCGTGCGACGGTTTGCAGTGACACCGTGGTTAATGCCCCTGCGAGCACGCCCAGCGAGACCCATCCAGCGATTTTGAGTTTTTGGCTCATAGAGACTTTACTTTTATACCAGCGTCACAAATATACACGTGGCAGTTGCTGCGGGGATGGGACGTCGCCCCAACCACCCGCAGGCATGTAGGGTGTTACAAAATCAGGCTTTGCCCTGGGCCGCTACGGCAGCGGCAGCCTTGGCGGCAGCTTCGGCATCACCCAGGTAGTAGTGGCGGATGGGCTTGAGGTTTTCGTCCAGCTCATACACCAGTGGAATACCGTTGGGGATGTTCACGCCCACGATAGCGTCATCTGCGATGTTGTCCAGATACTTGACCAGCGCACGGATGGAATTGCCGTGGGCGGCGATCACAATGCGCTTGCCGGACTGGATCTGGGGGGCCAGGGTTTCGGTCCAGAAAGGCACGACGCGGGCCACGGTGTCCTTCAGGCATTCGGTCAGTGGAATCTGCTCGGGCTGCAGATCGGCGTAGCGGCGGTCACCGCGTTCGCTGCGTGGGTCGGTGGCTTCCAGTGCTGGAGGAGGAACGTCATAGCTGCGGCGCCAGACCAGCACCTGCTCGTCACCGTACTGCTTGGCCATGTCGGCCTTGTTCAGGCCCTGCAGGCCGCCGTAGTGGCGCTCATTCAGGCGCCAGCTCTTGTTGACGGGCAGCCAGGTGCTGTCCATCTCGTCCAGTGCCAGCCACAGGGTACGGATGGCGCGCTTGAGCACCGAGGTGTAGGCTACGTCAAACTCGTAACCTTCGGCCTTGAGCAGCTGGCCTGCCTTCTTGGCCTGGGCGATGCCGGTGTCGGTCAGGTCCACATCGGTCCAGCCGGTAAAGCGGTTTTCAAGGTTCCAGGTGGACTCACCGTGGCGGATCAGCACGAGCTTGTACATGGCTTCTTTCTGAGCAAAAACACAAATGGGAAAAGGCTAAAGCTCGCTATTTTAGGCTGTGGCTTTTCGTGCTGTTAAGGGTATTGCAAGGGGCGATGCCTGTGCCTCTAGAATTGCATGCTTTGCTTACCCAAGGACTGTCGTGAGTTTCATTGTTCAAAACTGGTATCTGATTTTGCTGGCCGTGGTGTCGGGCGGCCTGTTGCTGGTGCCTGCGCTGAAGGGCGCTGCCAGTGGCTCTTTGCAACCCAACGATGCGGTCATCAAGATCAATCGTGAAAAAGCCGTGGTGGTGGACGTACGCGAGCCTGAAGAGTACGTCAAGGGCCACATCACCAATGCCAAGAACATTCCGCTGTCGCAGCTCGATGAGCGTCTGCCGCAGGTGGCCAAGAACAAGGCACTGCCTGTGATTCTGGTGTGCGAAAGCGGTGCGCGTGCCGTGCGTGCGCAGCAGCAGGTGCGCAAGCTGGGCTATGAAAAGGCCGAAGCACTGGCCGGTGGCATGAAGGCCTGGCGCGCAGCCAGCCTGCCTGTGACAAAGGCTTAAGACAGCTGGGTTGCTCCAACTGTCCTACCATTAAGGGGTCTAAGAGGCCCCTTTTTTGTGGGCGCTGTTTTTGCAAAAGAAAAGGATGACTTCCATGCAAGCCGTGAAGATGTACACCACCGCCGTCTGCCCCTACTGCGTGCGCGCCAAGCAGGTGCTCAAGTCCAAGGGTGTGGAGCAGATTGAAGAAATCCGCATCGACAGCGATCCCGCAGCACGTGCACACATGATGGAGATCACAGGCCGCCGCACCGTGCCCCAGATCTTTATTGGCGACACCCACGTGGGTGGCTGCGATGATCTGATCGCACTGGATGCCAAGGGCGAGCTGCTGCCCCTGCTCAACGCCTGATCTGTTGGTGCAGGTCTTTAGCCTGCATAATGTTTGCTGAAGTGCCCGCTGCTGCAGCTTTGCACAGTGGGCCTTTTTATGAATGCACGCTTTGCATCCAAGCGAAAGAAAGACCGAGACCATGTCCGAACAAGCAACCCCTGTTTTCCAAATCCAACGTGTGTACCTGAAGGACGTATCGCTGGAGCAGCCCAATTCGCCCGCCATCCTGCTGCAGCAGGAGCAGCCCAATGTGGACATTCAACTGGGCGTGGAAGCCACTCCCGTGGCCGAAGGCATTTTTGAAGTGGCTGTGACTGCCACCGTGCAGACCAAGATTCAGGACAAGACCCTGTTCCTGGTGGAAGCCAAGCAGGCTGGCATCTTCGAAATCCGCAACATCCCCGAAGAGCAGATGGGTGGCGTGATTGGCGTGGCTTGCCCCCAGATCATCTATCCCTACCTGCGTGGCAACGTGGCTGACATCGTGACCCGCGCTGGTTTTCCTCCTGTGCACTTGGCCGAAATCAACTTCCAGGCCATGTACGAGCAGCAGAACGCCGCTGCCGCTGCACAGGCTGAAGGTTCGGTGCAGTAAGCTGTTATCTGGCGGTGCCCGGTGCATGCTACAAAAGAGGTCCCTTTGCAGGGGCCTTTTTTTATGCCTTTTTAGCCTCTAAGGCTTGATAGATAAGCGCTAGTAGCTATGAATTTGATTGTGATTGGTGCCGGTGCCTGGGGCACGGCCCTGGCCATTGCGGCGGCACGCCATGCTGCAGGCCATCAAGTGAGCCTATGGGCACGCAATGCGCAGCAGGTGCAGGAGATGCAGGCAGCGCGCAACAATGCCCGCTATCTGCCGCACATGCCCTTTCCCGAGCGGCTGCAGGTCAGCGCCGCACCGCTGGCCGAGGCGGTGCAGGGCATGGATCTCATCATTGTTGCCACGCCCATGTCTGCGCTGCGCAGCACGCTGCAGACGCTGGCCGAGGCACAGGTCAGCGCACCCGTGGCCTGGCTGTGCAAGGGCTTTGAAGCGGTGGCAGCAGGCAGCAGCGGCGTGGGCCTGATGCCGCATGAAGTCTGTGCCCAGGTAGCGCCTGGTTTGCTGGCCGGTGCCTTGAGTGGCCCCAGCTTTGCGCAGGAAGTGGCGCGTGCGCAGCCCACCTGTCTGGTCGCAGCGAGCGCACATGCGGTGGTGCGCCAGGCCTTGCTGGATGGTTTTCATCACGGCGCATTGCGCGTCTATGCCAATGAGGACATCGTGGGCGTGGAAGTGGGCGGCGCGGTCAAGAACGTGATGGCAATTGCCGCAGGTCTGTGCGATGGTCTGGAGCTGGGCCTGAACGCCCGTGCCGCGCTGCTCACGCGCGGTCTGGCGGAGATGACGCGGCTGGGTGTGGCACTGGGGGCCAAGGCGGAAACCTTTATGGGCCTGTCCGGACTGGGCGACTTGATGCTCACTGCCACGGGCGATCTCTCGCGCAACCGCAAAGTGGGCCTGCTGCTGGCGCAGGGCATGACGCTGGCGCAGGCCGTAGATTCGCTGGGCCATGTGGCTGAAGGCGTCTACAGCGCCCGCACCGTGGTGCAGCGCGCGCAGGCCGTGGGCGTGGAGATGCCGATTGCCGCGACCGTGGTCGATCTGCTGGACGGCAAACTCACACCCCAGGACGCGGTGCAGCGCCTGATGGGGCGCGACCCCAAAAACGAAAAGCTATAAAAAGCAAAGCTGCCAGCGCTGGATAAACAAGGGTTTCAGATAAAAATCATTCTGAAGTCCTTATGAAGCAAGCGCTAGCAGCTATCAAAACAAAAGGGAGCCTTTCGGCTCCCTTGTTGCATGCACAGCACGGATGGGCTTTACAGGCTCAGCTCCAGTGCCAGCAGCTCTTCCACGGTCTGGCGGCGGCGGATCAGCTGCACCTTGTCGCCATCGACCAGCACTTCCGCGGCCAGTGGGCGTGTGTTGTAGTTGCTGGACATGGACGAGCCATAGGCGCCGGTGTTGTGGATCACCAGCAGGTCACCCACCTGTGCATCGCCCAGCGCGCGGGGCAGTACCACGCCGCCGTCACCCTGCGTGAACACGTCGCCGGATTCGCACAGCGGGCCAGCGACCACGCTGTCCTTGGCGGCTGGCAGCACGCCCACGCCACGGCGCTGGATGTGCATGCCGTGGTAGCTGCCGTACATGCTGGGGCGCATCAGTTCGTTAAAGCCCGTGTCGACCAGGATGAAGTGGTTGCTGCCCGCGCTCTTGGTGGCGCGCACGGTGCCCAGCAGCACGCCGGACTCTGCCACCAGGAAACGGCCGGGCTCCAGCTCCAGGCCCAGCTTGTGGCCCACAATGGCCTCGGCCTGCTTGCGTGCCTCGTTCCACAGGCCGAAGTAGTGCTCGGTGTCGATGCGGGCGTCACCTTCCTTATAAGGAATGGACAGACCGCCACCCGCAGAGATAGCCAGCAGATCGTGGCCATGGTCCTTGGTGCGCTTGACCAAAGACACCATGGCACCGCACACCTCCTGCAGGTGGGCGTAGTCCACGCCAGAGCCAATGTGCATGTGCAGGCCCGCCAGGTGCAGGCCGTGCTGGGCAATGGCGTCCAGTGCGGCGTTCAGGTCGGTGTGCCAGATGCCGTGCTTGCTGTGCTCGCCGCCGGTGTTGGTCTTGTTGCTATGGCCGTGACCGAATCCGGGGTTGATACGCAGCCACACGCTGTGGCCCTTGGACACAGCACCCAGCTGGTGCAGCATGTCGATGGAACCAGCGTTCACGGGCACCTTGTGCTCCACCACGGTAGCCAGGGTGGCTTCGTCCATCACATCGGCGGTGAAGACGATGTCCGAAGGCTCGCCACCGGCCACATAGCCTGCTGCCACGGCACGCAGGATTTCACCGCGCGAGACCGCGTCCACTTTCACGCCCTGCTCACGCATGAGCTTGAGGATGTGGATGTTGGAGCAGGCCTTCTGTGCAAAGCGGATGGTGTCAAAAGCCTTGAGCTGGGCGATGCGCTCGCGGATGACAGCAGCGTCATAGACCCACAGCGGGGTGCCGAACTCGTCGGCCAGGTTCCACAGTTGTTCAGGGGAGAAGGAGCAGGACATGGCTTTACAAATCTCATAGCTGCCAGCGCAGGATGGACAAGCGCTGGCAGCAGTTATGGTGAATCACTGCCCGGATCTTCACGGTTTTGATGCATGCAGTCCAATGCTTGTTTTTCTATTTGTTATTCATTTCTGATATGAATCAGGCCAGAAACTCTGCGGCCATCAGTTGTAGTTCGCGCCGGAAGGTACCTGTCCATACACGGCCCACTGGCCCAGCACCTGCAGCTTGTAGTCCAGCGGATCGTGCAGCGTGTGCGTGCGTGCATTGCGCCAGAAACGGTCAAAGCCCAGATCGGCATGGGTGCCGCGTGCGCCGACCACGTCAAAGATTTCCTGGGTCGTGAACAGGCTGGTGCGGTGGGCGATGACTTTGGCCTCAAACACGGCAATCGCCACTTCGGCACGGTCTTCGGCGGTGAGTGCCTCACCCTTGAGCCAGGCTTTTTGCAGCAGATTGGCCGCGTGGTCGGCCATCAGGCTGGCGGCAATGTCGATGCCTGGGTGGTCTGGGATCCGTACTTTGCGATTGCCCAGCAGCGCTATGGCGCACGGGCGCTGGTGGACACCATCACCCAGCCGAGCCTGGCCTCCTCGTCCTACTACATGGCCAACCGCGACTTTGCCCAGAAGCAGGGGGCGCTGCTGGCGGAAATCCTGAAGACCCTGCAGCAGACCACACACTGGGCCAGCGCCAACCGGGATGAGCTGGTGCAGCTTGCTTCGCAGGACACGGGCCTGGACCCCGAGGTGTGGCGCACAGCCTATGGTCGTGCCAATCTGGACCTGCAGCCCATCAGCACTGCGCATGTGGCCCAACAGCAGCAGCTGGCAGACAGCTTTCATGCCCTGGGCATCATTCCCAGAAAGCTGCAGGTGCAGGAGATCGTCTGGAACTGGCAGGCTTGAGCGGTTAGTTTAAAAAAGAGAGCTGCCAGCGCTTATGTATCAAGCGCTGGAAGCATTTTTTATATGAAATGCTTGCGCAAGAGTCTTGTGCAGGATTCCGCCTCTGAAGCCGTCGCTTCTGGCTATGCTTGCACCATGCCCATGCGAAATCTCCCGCCCAACCCTGAGCGCATCAGTCATCGTCATATCGAAGTGTTCCGTGCCCTGATGCTTGCGGGCAGCGCAACCGGCGCGGCGCAGATGCTGTTTACCTCGCAGCCCACCATCAGCCGTGAACTGGCGCGGCTGGAGCAGCTGCTGGGCTATGACCTGTTCGAGCGGGTGCAGGGGCGGCTCAAACCCACGGCGCGCGCCCTGCGTCTGTGGGATGAGGTGCAGCGCAGCTGGGATGGGCTGGACCGCGTGGTCGAGCACGCCATGGCGCTGGGTCAGCCGCACCAGGCCAGCATCAGCGTGCTGTGCATGCCAGCGCTCAGCCACGCGCTGCTGCCCGGTGCGCTGGCGCGCATGCAGCGCACGCATGGCGAGGTGGCAGTGAGCGTGGCCACGCAGGATGGCCCGCTGTTGCAGGAGTGGATGAGCGCCCAGCGCTTTGATCTGGGGCTGACCGAAAGCGGTGACACACCGCCGGGCACGCGCATGGTTCACCTGCCTGCCATGGACGAAGTGGCCGTGCTGCCTGCCAGCCATCCACTGGCGGCCAGAGAGCGGCTGAGTGCGCGTGATTTTGAGGGCCAGCCCTTTATCAGCCTGGCGCGGGATGATCCGTACCGCCTCAAGATCGATTCCGTGTTTGCACGCGCTGGTGTACAGCGCAAGATGCTGCTGGAGACGCTGAGTGCAGTGGCTGTGTGCGCCATGGTGCGCCATGGTCTGGGGGTGGCCATCGTCAACCCGCTGACGGCCAGAGCTTGCGTGGACGCTGACATGATCCTCAGACCTTTGGACTTTTCGATTCCTTTTCAAGTCCATATGCTGCTGCCCATGCACCGGCCAGCTGTGCCTGAAGTGGACTGGCTGATGGATGCACTCGAACAGGAGGCGCAGCATGTACTTTGAGTTTGCCGATTCCGAAGTGGCCCAATGCATCTGGGAAGAAGGTCGCCTGCAGCTGCGCTTTGCCGCAGCCAGACTGCGGGATGCGCAGGACCCGCGTGCCGATGCCGTCTGGGCCCCCTTGCTGCTCCAGGCTGAGAACGTGGAACCATGGGAAACCGTAGAGCCTGCAGCTTGCATGGGGCGCCTGAACCGCGGGGTGGTGCTGCATGCCAGCCAGCGCATCCAGCAGCTGCCTGTGCCCTGTGAGCTGCTGTGCGTGGTCACCATGGAGCTGGAGTTTGCCCAGGGGGCAGTGCTGCGTCTGCGCTGTGACAGTCTGTCGCTGCATCCTGTACAGGGTGTGGTGACTGCGGCTTACCAGTGCTAGTCAGCGTGCGCAGGCAAGTGTTGCAGTCGCTGGTGCAGCTGCATGGCTTGCTCAAAACTGCACATCAGCTGCTGCATGGGGTGGCTGTCTGCTTGCCAGCCATGCAATTGCGCAAGCGCCAGGGCGGCGGCTTCAAAGCTCGATAGCTGCCCCGGTGCGTGTGCCTTGCGTATGGCATAGCGACCGGCTGGCACATCCAGCAGTGACAGACGTGGCAGCTGCTGCAGCCCAGGGTTCTGATACAGCATCTTGCGGCTTTTGCGCCAGGTGCCATCAATCACCACCAGCCGCAAAGTCTCTGGCTGAGTGAGCCAATGGGCAGGCAGCTCCGGCGGTTGCACCACGGGCAGCTGTGGGTCGGGCGGCGTAGGCGGGTAGAGCAGGATGGCGCGCACCTGCGCATTGCTGGCCTGCTCCGGCCATGGGGCATGCAGCAGTGCCTGCAGGGTATCGGCATCAAATACCTCGCCCACTTCCAGCCTGTTGCCAGGCAGGCACAGATGCAGCAGCCGCGCCGTGTTTTTGGCGTGGCCTGCCTCCATGGGGTGCTGCAGCACCAGCAGCTGCACACGGCTGTGCACGGGCTGCACACAGCTGCACAGACAGGCGCTGGCAGGGCGCAGGCAGTGTGGGCACAGAGGGCGTGAAGTCATAAAACAGTAGCTTTTGGCGCAGATGTATCAAGGCTTTGCAGCGGACAAGAAATCAAGAGCGCAATGCGGCGAAAAACAAATGGCTTTGTTGCATTTTTGCAAAACAGGCATTGTGCACAGAGCCTCACGCCCGTCAGCCAACAGCGCGAAATGACCGGGTTACCCATGGATGTGGCATCCATCCAGATATTGCAGGATCAGGCAGAACTGTTTGCCCAAAGCGCCTGTCCCTGCTCAAAGCACTGCAGATTGCGTAAAGCGCCCGTTCACTTGGTGACTTGTCCGCAGCAAGGCTTTGGCTGAACTGCGGACAAGGTGCTGATGTCCAGGTTCTGGCCTTCATGCACGCAATCCCTAGGCATGGCTGTGCCAGATCTCCCTGCACAAGCGGGTGTCTGCATGCACGTTTCAAGTTGGTCCTTGTACGTCATTGGATGACAGAGGGTGGTAGTCGCCGCCTGCATGTTTGTGCGAAATGGGTGAGCGATGCGAGGTGTCAGTCTTGGGCACGATGGGATGTTCACGCTGCTGCTTCCAGCCTTGAGGAAGTCTTGGTATTGGGGCAGTGCGGACATTTTCAGTTTCCACACCGACCTTCCTCTCCCCTCGAAAGCAGTTCCCTTATGAGCACGTCCAGAGAAGACAGCCGCATGTTTATTGACCAGATTTTTGCCGTTAGTGGTTTGCGCGCAGACCATTGGCGGGAGTTGCTGGCTATTGCACGGAGGTGGCAGACAGGCAAGGCAGAGGGACAGGACGTCAAAAACGCGTTGACCCTGCTGCGCGCCGTGGAAACCCTGCATGCATACCCAGGCCCACAGCTGATGACTGCGCTGGAAGGCTATCTGGATGCTGGGCAGAAAGAGGCATTTGTGGCGCTGGCCAGCCGGATTTCGTTTTCCATCGTGGCCAACTATTACAAGGAAGACGCGCGCGAGTGGGAGGTCAACCCAGATCTGTCACAGGCCAGGGCAGAGTTGCCGGGGGCGGCCCAGCATGGCCCACATCGCCCGTATTTTGAGGTGCTGATTGTGGCCCCAGCAGACAGCCCCCGTGTGGCACGCAACGTGCAGCTGCTGCGTGCCCAGCGGCGCGATCAGGACGAGTTCATCTACGAGCCCGTGGTGGTGGGCAGTTTTCAGGATGCTTTCAGTGCGATTGCGAGCAACAGCAATATCAACGCCGTGGTGATATTTGAAGGCATTGGCTTCAAGAGCCACTACCCTGTGCCACAGCTCGATCGCATGATGCGTGAGCTGGGCGTGGTGGAGCAGATCGATGATGAACACCTGAGTCTGCAGTTGGCTGCCGCCATCAACGAGCACCGGCCGGAGCTGGACATTTATCTGATGTCGGACCGCCAGCCGCAGGACATTGCCAGCGACCCACGCTCTACCCATGTGCGCCGTGTGCTGTATGCGGTGGAAGAGCCGATTGAGCTGCACCTGTCCATTCTGGAAGGCATTCGCCAGCGCTACGAAACCCCGTTTTTTGACAATCTGCAGCGTTATGCGCAGCGGCCCATCAGCACCTTCCATGCGCTGCCTATTGCGCGAGGCAAATCGGTCTTCAAGTCTGACTGGATCCAGGATATGGCCGAGTTTTATGGCCGTAATCTGTTTCTGGCAGAGTCGTCTGCCACCACGGGGGGGCTGGACAGCCTGCTCGAGCCCAAGGGCAATATCAAGCATGCACAGGACAAGGCCGCGCGCGCCTTCGGGGCTGATCACTGCTTTTTTGTGACCAATGGCACCAGCACCTCCAACAAGATGGTGCTGATGGCGATTGCCAAGCCGGGCGACATCATTGTGGTGGACCGCAACTGTCACAAGTCCCACCACTATGGTGCGGTGCTGGGGGGCTTGCAGCCGTACTACGTCGAGGCCTATCCCATGAAGGCCTATTCCATGTACGGGGCCGTGCCGCTGCGCCATATCAAGCAGGCCCTGCTGTCACTCAAGGCCCAAGGCAAGCTCGACCGTGTGCGAGCGGTGGACCTGACGAACTGCACGTTTGATGGTCATGTCTACAACACTCGCCGTGTCATGGAAGAGTGTCTGGCCATCAAGCCGGATCTGGTGTTTCTGTGGGATGAGGCCTGGTTTGGCTTTGCCCACTGGTCACCTTTTCTGCGCCCTCGTACGGCCATGGGCGGAGCGGCCAGTATTGAAAAATGGCTCAAGACGCCAGAGGCACTGGCTGCCTATGAAGCACAGCAGGCCCAGCTGGGGACGAACCCTTCCACGGAGACTTTGCTGAATACCCGCCTGGTGCCAGACCCACGCCAGGTGCGACTGCGTGTGTACCAGACCAACTCCACGCACAAGTCCATGTCAGCCATTCGCCAGGGCTCCATGGTGCTGGTCAAGGATGTGGACTTTGAGTCGATTGAGCCGCAGCTGCACGAAGCCATCTTTACCCATGCCACTACCAGCCCTAACCAGCAGCTGATTGCCTCGCTGGATCTGGCACGCCGTCAGATGGAGCTGGAAGGCTATGGGCTGGTCAATAACGCGATTCAGGTGGCACTGGATATTCGCTACCAGATCAACCATCACCCGCTGATTTCCAAGTACTTCCATGTGCTGGGCGCAGATGAAATGATCCCTGCGGAGTTTCGCGCCAGCGGCTTCAAGGATTTTCTGGAGCCTGGCACGGTATGGAGCGATGCGGTGGTTGCCTTGCGTGATGATGAGTTCTTCCTCGACCCCACACGTATCACCCTGGTGTGTGGCACAGCGGGCTTTGATGGCACCCAGTTCAAGGGCATTTTGGCCGACCGCTTCGGGGTACAGCTGAACAAGACCTCGCGCAATTCGGTGCTGCTGCAGTCCAATATCAACAACACCCGCAGCGATGTGGCGCAGCTCATCCACGTGCTGCTGGAGCTGGCGACCGAGATTGAAACCCATCTGGAGCACGCCAGTGATGCTGAACGTCAGCGCTTTGCAGCACGTGTGGACAGCCTGATGCGTGATGTGCCGGAGCTGCCTAACTTCAGCCATTTCCATGCTGCGTTCCGCAGCGATGTGGGTGGGCAGCCTGCCGTGGAAGGCGACATCCGCCGTGCCTTCTTCCTGAGCTGGGAGCCTTCCAATATCGAATATGTGCCGCTGAACAGCGAGGAGTGTGACCACCGTCTCAAGGAGGGGCCGCCCATGGTCTCTGCCAAGCTGGTCATTCCCTATCCACCGGGCTTCCCGATTCTGGTGCCGGGGCAGGTGATCGCGGCAGACACCATTTCCTTCATGCGCAAGCTGGATGTGCAGGAAGTCCATGGCTATGACGCCAGCCGAGGGCTGCAGGTGCTGCGTCTGGAGGACGCAGAAGCAGGTGGGGCCAAAGCTTAGTCACGCATTGACAGGGTCATGCCCCGACATGCTGTGGGCATGGCCGAGATCGCAATCTTGAGGGAGTCAGCCATGATGCATATGTGGCAATGGTTGGTGCAGACACTGCAAGCCCATCCGGAACTGGCAATTTTTCTGACCCTGGCCATGGGTTACTGGGTGGGCGCATTGAAGCTGGGTAGCTTCAGTCTGGGAGCGGTGACAGGCACTTTGCTTGCAGGGGTGCTGGTCGGGCAGCTGGACATTGAGATCTCCGCGCAGATCAAGTCCGTGTTCTTTGTCATGTTCCTGTTTGCCGTGGGCTTTGGTGTGGGCCCGCAGTTTGCGCGGGGCATTGCCAATGATGGAATACCACAGGCCATTTTTGCGGTGGTGATTTCCTGCCTGTGCTTGTTATCGGTCTATATCGCAGCCTATGTATCTGGCTATGGACCAGGACTGGCGGCAGGTTTGCTGGCAGGTGCGCAGACGATCTCGGCATCCATCGGCCTGGCGACCAATGCCATTGGCAAGCTGGATCTGACGCCCGATCAGGTGCAGCAACAGCTGGACCTGATTCCCGTGGCCTATGCCGTGACCTATCTGTTTGGTACCGTGGGCACTGGCTGGATCATTGCTTTTATCGGCCCGAAACTGCTTGGCGTGGATCTGGTGAAGGAGTGCAAGCGCTACGAGGCAGCCATGTCTGCGGGCAACGCGGAGGGTAATCTGCACACTGCATGGCAGCAGTACATCATCCGCGCTTTCCGGCTGGAAACGCCGGGCCTGATTGCCGGCAAGACCGTGGCTGAAGCTGAGGCCAATGCCAACGGGCGCCTGTTTCTGGAGAATCTGCGCCGTGACGGCAAGATCATTGCCTTTGATGAAAACACGGTGCTGCAGGTCGGCGACATCGTCGCCGTATCTGGCAAGCATGAGGCTCTGGTGGAATGGGCCTCGCGTGCGACAGAGGTTTCAGATGCCGAGTTGCTGAACATCCCCATCGAGGTGGTGGATGTCTATGTGGCCAGCAGCCGTGCCGATGGCAAGACGCTGATTGATCTGGCCAACAGCTCGGTGGCTCGGGGCATTTATGTCACCCGCATCCGCCGGGGCTCCATGGGGGTGGACATTCCCGTACTGGCTCAGACCAAGCTCAACCGCGGCGATATTGTCAGCATTCGTGGCACGCAAAAGCATGTGGATGCGATCACCGAAGAGTTTGGTTATGCCGACCGTCCCACCGATGTGACCAGCATGGTGCTGGTCGGGCTGGCGATTGCCATTGGAGGCTTGCTGGGCGCGATTGTGGTGCCGGTAGAGGGCGTGCCCATCACACTGTCTTCTTCAGGTGGTGCGCTGATTGCGGGACTGGTTGTGGGCTGGGTGCGTAGCTTTTTCCCCAAGATTGGGACCGTCCCCAGCTCCACCCTTTGGTTCATGAACTCCGTGGGACTGAACATCTTTATCGCCGTGGTAGGCATTACAGCGGGGCCGACCTTTATTGCGGGGCTGAAGCAGGTGGGGGCAGAAATCTTCCTGTGGGGGCTGTTTGCTACGGGCGTTCCCATGTTGCTGGCCCCGTTGATTGGCAAGTACATCTTCCGTTTTGACCCAGCCATCAACCTGGGCTGCTGTGGTGGTGCTCGCACCAGCACGGCTTCCGTGGCCATGGTGGCAGATGTGGCCAAGAGCAATGTACCCATGCTGGGCTATACCGTGCCTTATGCCGTCAGCAACACCTTGCTGACGCTGTGGGGCATGGTGATAGTGCTGATGCTCGGCAAGTAGGGCCAGCAATCGACAGCCTACCGTGAGCTGGATGGCTGGTGGTGGCTAGCTTACAGCTTGCCCTTGAAATAGCTGGGCTTGTCCATGTCCACAATGTCCACGCTCAGTTGCACATCCAGAGTAGGCTGTGCCGGAATCTGCGTCTTGAGCACAGCCGCAATGCGGTCCGAGAGTTCCTTTTTGACCTCGGCCGTGCGGCCTGCCATCAGGCGAAGTTCCACGTGTGCAAAGGCGCGGCCCGCGCTGTTCAGGCCAATGCGGTAGTTGCTCTGGCTGGCAATGCGGGTTTTGACGTCGGCCTCGTCGGTGACGGTGGGGTGATGGCAGACCGCCTGGTTCAGCGCATCCATCAGTGCGCCTTCGTTCACGCCTTGCAGGTTGCTGCTGTATTCCACGTACATATGGGGCATGGTGTATCTCCTCAAGGAAAAGCTTGATAGAGCACATTGTGCCTGAGTGGCAGTGTCTCAAAGGAGGCGGATTCAGTCCTGTTCGTACAGGGTGGCTTCGGCATCCAGTACGGGGCTGGTTTCAGCAGGACGGTAGGCCAGGCGCACGTAAATAGGTGCGTAGGCTTCGGCCTGGGTGATTTCAATCAGCGTTTCCTTGCCCAGCTCCAGCAGTGCGATAAAGGTTACGACCAGCACCGTGGCCCCTTTTTCGGGCTCAAAAATGTCTTCAAACGGTACAAAGCGTTTGCCCTGCAGCTGCTTGAGGATGTGGCTCATGTACTCGCGCACACTGAGCTCTTCGCGCGTGATGCGGTGGTGCTGCACCAGCTTGGCCCGCTTGAGAATGTCGCGCCAGGCAGAGCGCAGGTCCAGCGGGCTGACATCGGGAAAGCGCGGCTGCAGGCTTTGTTCGATATAGACCTGCGCCTTCAGAAAATCACGCCCGTACTGCGGCAGTTCATTGATCTGCTGCGCGGCGAGCTTCATTTTTTCGTATTCCAGCAGACGGCGCACCAGCTCAGCGCGCGGGTCTTCGGCTTCTTCCTCGCCTTCCTTTTTCTTGGGCGGCAGCAGCATGCGCGACTTGATCTCGATGAGCATGGCTGCCATCAGCAGATATTCCGCTGCCAGTTCCAGATTGCGGCTGCGGATTTCTTCCACATACTGCAGGTACTGCTGCGTCACCGCCACCATGGGGATGTCCAGGATGTTGAAGTTCTGCTTGCGGATCAGATACAGCAGCAAGTCCAGAGGGCCTTCAAAGGCCTCCAGAAAGACCTCCAGCGCATCGGGTGGGATGTAGAGGTCATTGGGCAGCTTGAACAGTGGTTCACCGTACAGGCGCGCCAGTGCTACCTGATCGACCACTTCGGGCATCAGGTTCGGGTCTTCCGAGGCTGCGGTATCTGGCAGCTTGGTGCTGGCGTTGTCGGTGGAACTTTCGCTCATGCGGCTTTAGAAAGAAGAGCGCCCAGCGCTTGATAGACAAGGGCTGGGCACTAAAAACACCAATAATGTGCCTTTAGTTATTGGTCTGGTACACGTAGGGCTTTTGGGGAACGTTGGCCTTGGCAGCTTGTGCCTGAGCCTCGTAGTTCACCTCCTTGTCCCACAGCAGAGAGCGGCCTGCAAGCTGCTGGGCTTCCAGCTCGGGCTTGGCCTGCTTGAGCTGGTTCAGAAAATCGGTGGTATCGGATGTGTAGTGGGGGCGAGCAAAAATGGACATGGACTGTTAACCTCTCAGGACTGAAGATTCTATCCCCCGACATTACTCATGCAGCTTTTTCACCGAATTACTGCGGCATGTGCTGCCGTAGCCACAACTTTGCTGGGGCTGGTGGCCTGTGATCAGCAGCGCATCAATGCCCTGGAAGAGGGGCTTTCCACGGAAGCCGATGTACGCAAGGCTTTTGGTGAACCGGAAACCATCTGGCCAGAGCCAGGTGGCGCACGCATTTTTGAGTATCCGCGCCAGCCCATGGGCCACCAGAACTACATGATCACCATTGGCCCGGATGGGGTGATGACAGCGCTGCGCCAGGTGGTTGCGCCCCATGTGTTTGAGCAGATCAAGCCCGGCATGACGCAGGAGCAGGTGCGCCGCATGCTGGGCAAGCCAGCGCAGCGCATGACCTACAACCTCAAGCAGGAAACGGACTGGGACTGGAACTGGATCGACCCACCGAACCAGGAGATGGAGTTCACGGTCACTTTTGGTGCCAGCGGTACGGTCAAGCACACGGCCAGCCGCTTTAAAAGGCCACAGGGCGACCGCTGATGTGGCTGGCCGCATACCTTGCGGCCAGGGGAACATGGTGTAATTGCTGCGTTGCAACAAGGTGTGTCAGCGCTTTTGCCAGGTGCTGCGTTGTGTGCAAGGCGCCCGTCATTCGTATGTGAGTGACTGTGGCACGTTGATTGCTAGAGCCTTTATTGCATAGATCCAGGCGGTGTGGCCACAAGCTGGCATCGCCCCAAACCGGTATTCGCCATGAGCATGAGCACCACCCCTTCCGAGTCTGAGCTAAGTTCTTCTGTTTCTTCTGCGCCCGCTTCTGCGGCCATGCCGGTGGTACGGCATGGCAAATACGAAGATGGTCAGGCCTTGTTTACAGGTTCCCTGTTTGTGGGCATCACCATGATGATGTTCAACCAGGCTGGCCTGCTCACCGGCAGTACCGCCGGTCTGGCCTTTGTGCTGCACTACGCCACGGGCTGGTCATTCGGCGCGATTTACTTTCTGATCAATCTGCCCTTTTACTGGTTTGCCTGGCAGCGCATTGGTAAAGAGTTCACCATCAAGACCTTTGCTTCGGTGGCCATGCTGTCGCTGATTACGGCATTTGGGCCGCATTTCATTCACATCGATTATCTGCACCCTGCCTTTGCCGCTGTGGCAGGCGGTCTGCTCATGGGCGCTGGCGTGCTGTTTCTGGCGCGACACAAGTCCAGCCTGGGCGGGGCGACCATTGTGTCGCTCTACCTGCAGGACAAGTACGGCCTGCGCGCAGGCAAGGTGCAGATGGTGATTGACTGCATCGTCGTGGCGCTGGCGCTGTGGATCGTGCCGTTGGACCGCGTGCTCTGGTCCATTCTCGCTGCTGTGGTGATGGGGGTGTTTCTGGCGGTGAGCCACCGCCCTGGGCGGTATAACGGTCGTTAAATTGATAGCTTTCAGCGCTTGCTGGATAAGCGTTAGATGCCAATTTGATGCATAAAAAAGCCCCGCAGGTGTTGTAGCTTGCGGGGCTTTGTTTTGGTTTTGATGTGCTGGGCTTAGCTGACCGTGATGGTCTTCTTGGCAACCAGCTTTTGCTCATGGTCGTCGACCCACAGCAGCTCCAGCTCACCGCTTTCGCGGGCCTTGAAGGTGAACTCAATGTAGGGGTTGGGCGAGATGGAGGTGCCCAGGTCCCAGACAAAGATGGGCTTGCCCGCCATCTTGGCCTCAAAGTGCTTGACGATGTGGCGGGGGCGGATCTGGCCGGTGGCCGGGTCGGTGCGAAGGCCTGTTTCCATCACATGCTCCATCTGTGCGCGTACGCGCAGGATGTCGCCAGCCTTGGGCTTTTCGTTGCTGACCCAGACGCGGGCAGGTTTGCTCATGCTGCTCATCACCACTCCTTCTTACATGCCGCAGCCGCTGGCGGCCACCGTCACCATTTGCTTGGCCTGCAGCACGGTGCCGCTTTTCATCCGTGCCAGCACATAGATGGTCTGTGACTGGCTCAGGCGAATGCGCACGGCCGCTTCCGCAGTACCTGTATCCGCAAAGAAATACATGCGGCACGACAGCGGCGTGGGGTTGAGCTCGGCCACCACGATCATCTCCTCGCACCAGTCCTGCTCGGTAATGGGCAGTGTGATCTTGGCCTTGACGGGGACAGCACCAGGGTTGTCCGCCAGCACGGGAATATCTACGTGCAGGCCTTCAGCCTGTGGTGTGGCCTTGCCAATGAAGTCTTCCCGCGTCTTTTTGAATTCCGCAGGGTTGGGGGCCAGAGGTCCTACCAGCGCAGGTTTGGCAGGGGCTTGTGCCAGCGCATGGGGCAGGGCCAATGCGGCACTTGCCGCCGCAGCGCCTGCCACCAGGCGGCGGCGTGTCAGGGGGTGAGAAGCTGCTGTGCTCATGTCGTGTTAGATGCCGAGGAAGTCGCTGAACTTGGTGTTAATCCAGGCAAAGTCTTCCTTGACCAGGTCGGGCGTGCGCACATCCATGTCGATCTGGGTCTGGTGGACGTGGCCGGTTGCGGGATCGATTTCGTACTCGAACTTTACCGAAATTTCTTCCTGTGGATCACCATTGACCATCATGTAGCACAGGTTGTCAGGCAGCAGCGGAGTGACCTCCTTGCCTGCGACACGCTGGGAAATATTGGTCGCGACGATTTTGCCAATGTAATTGGCGACGTGCCCGCTCTTGGGATAGTGGCCAAACTGGGGCGAAATGGCGCCCATCAGGTCACCCACAAAGTAGACGCTGTCATCGCTGTTGGCGGTGAAGTAGCGGTTGTTCATGTCAGCCCAGCCCGTAGGCTTGCCGGTCATGGGATCCTTGCCGATCAGATCGGCCCACCAGACCATGTCTGCGGCCTGGTGAGGAGGCATGAGGATGGCATCGTCAAAGTCAAACTCGCCAGCGGCAGTCTTGATCTTCTTCTTGAAGGGGTCCAGCTCCTGCACGCGTGCATTGGGCACGTGGGTGATGATGTCTGGGTACAGCTCTTCGAAGGCCTGCTTGTAGCCCATGCCGATGGGGGCGATCTTGGGCTTGGGGTCCAGAATCAGAATCTTGCCGGGGATGTTGTTCTTCTTGATGTGCCAGGCAATCAGGCAGGCGCGCTCGTAGGGCGAAGGAGGGCAGCGGTGGGGTGGTGGTGGCAGGGTCATCACCAGGGTGCCACCCTTGAAGTTCTTGACCTTGTTCTTGAGCGCCAGCATCTCCTGATTGGGGATGTAGGCGTTGGGGAAGTGGCGGCGTGTGTAGTCGATGGCCTTCTGGTCGTTGCCAAACCAGGCTTCGTAGTCGTTGCGGATACCGCCGGACAGGATCAGGTAGTCATACTCGATCAGGCCGTGGGCGGTGCGCACCAGCTTCTTGTCGCGCTCAAAGCCGTTGACCTCGGTTTGCAGCAGCTTGTAGCCGTATTTGTTGGCGGGGTGCAGCATGTCGTGGTTGACGAAATCGGTGTTCACGATGTCGATCAGCCACTTGTTGCTCATGGGGCCCGACCAGAACGTGGGGTTGCGCTCCAGCAGCACCACGTCGGAATGGGGGATCAGCTCGCGCAGGTAGCGTGCAGCCGTCAGGCCACCCCAGCCACCACCGCAGATCACAATGCGGGGGCCCTTGCCTTCACGGGGCAGGATGCGCGATTGGGGCGTCATGATGGTGGGGGCAGCCAGTGTGGCGATAGGGGCAGCCGCAGCAGCTGCACCCAGTGCCATGGCAGGGGGCGTCATCAGAAAATGGCGACGTTGCATGGTGGAAAACTCCTCCGAGTCGTAAATTCAAAACCGCAGGAGGAGCTGTGTGCTTCCCCGGCGGCGCTTCATCAAGACCAGCGCTGACCTGCTGCGCCACCACAGACTTGCGGTGGCATCAAGAGCAAAGGGAAGCGAACATGCAATGCCGCTGTGTGCAGGTCCCGCCAGACAGTGCGGAACCGAGCGACATATGTATGGCTTCTGCATGTGGCAGAAGCCACATCCCATGCACTCCAACAAACTCAAAAGGACGGGCTTGAGCGTTGAGGTGTGACGTGGTCACACAGGCACGGATGGGAGGAATCCCTCTTAGCCGACACGCGGCACAAGCAGAGCTGTCTGTTACGAATTCTAGATGTTTTAGCCATAAGCTCATGCAGGTATACACGCATGGCACAGCGTTTGACTCTCCTTCAAGCCGCCTTTCTGGGGAGCAGCTTGAGCGCAGCCACCGTACCCAGGCCAATGCCCAGCACGGCTGGCAGCGTGGCCCAGGCCAGGGTGGAGATACCTGTCAGCCCCTGGCCGATGGAGCAGCCCACAGCCAGCACGCCGCCAAAGCCCATGAGCCAGCCGCCCAGCGCACTTTGGGCCAGATGTGCAGGACTGTCAAAGCCCTCCCAGCGTGCAGTACGGGTCAGCAAAGCCGTGATGAAGGCACCGGCCAGTACACCCAGCACCATGGCAGAGATGGGGGCAAAGTCACGGCCCACGGCCACCTGGGTGTAGAGCAGGGTTTCGGAGATGGGGGCGATAAAACTGAGCGAGTTGAGTTTGGCAGGCTCAAAAGGATCGACCTCGATCGTGGCGCTGATCCACCAGCCCACGGCTACCAGAGCACCGATGAGCAGCGCACACACCAGCTGCACAGGGCTGCGGCGCAGGGCGGGGCGGTAAAAAGCATAGAGCAGCAACAGTGCTGCAGGAATCATAGCTGTCAGCGCATATGTGACGGGCGCTGAAAGCCCTTTTTCTATCATGTGCTGGTGCAGCGTGGCATGTTCTGTCGCTGTAGGTGCAATGCCTTGCAGCCACTGGCGCAGCGGCGCAAGCACGCCGGTCAGAGTGGCCTGCGCACCGAGCGCCAGAAACACCACGGTGATGAGTGAGCGCAGATTGCCACCCGCCATCAGCACCAGAGAGCGAGCGCCGCAGGCATTGGCCAGCACCATGCCAATCCCAAAGATGGCGCCGCCAAGCAGCACACCTGCAAAGGAAAAGCCGGGGCGCACGATCTGTGCGTTGTTCAGATCAATGATGCCTGCCAGGTGCAGGCCTTGCGAAGCCAGCAGGGCCACGGCAGCCGCCAGGGCAAATGCCTGCAGAGCGGGCGCATCGCCAGCCGCTTCACTGCGGTCTTGTCCCATGCGCTGGCGAATGCCGCGCAGCAGACAGAAACGGCCCCAGCGTGCAGCCACACCAAACACCACACCAAAGAAAAATGAATACCACAGCAACATATGGGTTCCTCAAACAGTCTGGATGCTACCCCTGGCATGGCAGATGCACAAAAGCCCCGCACCTGTAAGGAGCGAGGCTTGTGCGCGTGCGCAGGGGGCTGGGAAGGCGCTTAGCTTCCCCAGATATCGGTACTGATGGCTTTGTACCAGGCGGCACCGTAGTCTGCTTCTGCCTTGCGGTAGGCGGCATCGGCATTGGCAGGGCTCACACCGCCGGAGCCTGGCACTTCAATCAGCTTGCTGCCATCTGCACGGTACACACCGGCCACGGAGATGCCGTAGGCTGTGCCGATCAGGCTGTAGCAGGTGTTGGCAAAAGCCGCCTGCGGCAGGGGCTTGCCGGTCAGCTCTGCTGCAATGACAGCGGCTGCTACCTTGCCCTGCGTGTTGGCTGCAAAGCCAGACTTGGGCATAGGGGCTGCCTGTGTCGCATCACCCAGCACATAGACGTTCTTGACCTGTGCGGACTCAAAGCTTTCAGGCTTGATGGGCACCCAGCCGCTGGCATCCACCACACCGGCACGCTCGGCAATTACGCCAGCCTTCTGGGGTGGAATGACGTTGAGCACGCTGGCCTTGTGCTTGGTGCCGAAAGCAGTTTCCACTTCGAGGTTCTTGGCGTCCACACGCACGACCTGACCGTCGTCGGACTGCTTGACCCACTCGATCATGTCGCCATACAGCGCCTTGTAGCCCTGCAGGAACAGGCCCTGCTTGGAGAAGCTGTCCTTGCTGTCCAGCAGCAGGATCTTGCTCTTGGGTTTGTGCTGCTTGAGGTAGTGCGCCACCATGGCTGCGCGCTCGTAGGGGCCAGGCGGGCAGCGGAAAGGGTTGGCAGGGATGGACATCACAAAGGTGCCGCCATCGGGCATGGCATCGAGTTGCTTCTTGAGCAGCAGGGTCTGGGGACCAGCCTTCCAGGCGTGGGGGGCCAGCAGCGAGGCGGCCTCGTCATAGCCCTCAATGGCACCCCAGCGCATGTCGATGCCGGGCGAGAGCACCAGCTTGTCGTAGCTCAACGCCTGGCCATTGGACAGCAGCACGCGCTGCTTGGCCGTGTCTACATGGTCGGC
Organism: Comamonas kerstersii; assembly: GCF_002056725.1. Taxonomy (NCBI): domain Bacteria; kingdom Pseudomonadati; phylum Pseudomonadota; class Betaproteobacteria; order Burkholderiales; family Comamonadaceae; genus Comamonas; species Comamonas kerstersii. The sequence continues at coordinate 1,977,926 of NZ_CP020121.1, forward strand.
ACGGGCCTGAATGACTTCCACGCCAGCCTTGCGCAGACCGTCGTAGCTGTGACCAATGCTGTCCCAGGTGCGCAGACCTGCCAGATACAGGTTGGAGAAGGGGCAGGTGTAGAAGATGGGCGCAGGCTCGATCAGCGTCACGCGCACCTGGGGTGCACGTGCCTTGAGGTAGCGTGCAGCAGTGGCACCACCAAAACCGCCACCGACCACGACCACATGGGCCGCGCCGCCCTGGGCGCGAACGATGGAGGGCAGCGACAGACTGGCAGCGCCGGCCAGTGCGCCGGTTAAAACACTACGGCGATTGAAAGACATTATTTGGCCTCCTTGCTGAACCATTGGGCGAGTGCCTGAATCTGGGCATCGTCATAGCCCTTCATCAAGCGGGTCATGACGGTAGCGTCCGTTGCCGTTCCAGCCTTGAAGGCCTGCATGCGGGTCAGCAGATGCTGTTCATTGACGCCACGCAGCTGAGGAATCACGCCCGTGGATTTGCCATCAGGGCCATGGCAGTTGGCGCAGGTCCCTGCAATCACGGAAATATCCTGCACTGAAGGGTTGGTTGCAGTGGTCTGAGCCAGTGCTGCAGGAGCGAGCAGTGCAGCAGCCAGCCACAGGGTGGTGCGCACGGCAAAGGAGGAAGAGTGGGGCATGCGATCTCCTGTCGAATGCGGACCGGTTCCGTGGCAGGGCCACGTACCGGCATATCAATGGGGACGCTGTGTTCTGGCGGCAGTCACGTGCCAGCGCAGCGGTGGAAGCGACGGATTCTAGGTAGTGGCTTGCAACCAACAGTTAGAAGCATGTGCAATGTGCATATAAGCACCGCTGGTCGCAGGCGGCTTGGCTCTTGCTGCACGCTGCGGGTGCGTTGCACGTGACCTTGAAAAAATAAATATGTGAGCAGTCCGTGCAGAAAATATAAGCCTTTATGGCAAATTTTCTGATGAGTCAGTCAGTGACTGCGCAACTTGTTTTGCCTTCGTGTTCTGAGAGGGATTGGATCGCGGAATGCGTAAAAAGATGGATGAGTGGCAGTGATGGGCTGCAACAACAAAACCCTTGCAGGCAGTGCTTGCAAGGGCTTTGTGGGGTGTGTGCAATTAACCGATACGCATGCCGGGCTGGGCGCCGGGGAAGGGCTCCAGCACATAGATGCCTGCATCTACCTTGCTGTCGGCGTGGCTGGCCGCCAGCACCATGCCTTCGGAGATACCGAACTTCATTTTGCGGGGCGCCAGGTTGGCCACCATCACCGTCAGCTTGCCCTGCAGCTGCTCGGGCTTGTACATGCTGGCGATGCCGGAGAACACATTGCGTGTCTTGCCTTCGCCCACGTCCAGTGTCAGCTGCAGCAGCTTGGTAGAGCCTTCCACCGCCTTGCACTCGACGATCTTGGCAATACGCAGGTCAATCTTGGCAAAGTCATCAATCGTGATGGTGGGGGCGATCTCTTCGCCACCGGGCTTCACAGCTTCAGGTTCGGGGGCTGCTGGGGGTTCGAACAGGGCTTCCAGTTGCTCAGGCACTACGCGCTGCATCAGGTGTTCGTACTTGCCAATTGCGTGGCCAGCGCCCAGCAGGCGGTCAGCGTCGGCAAACTGCAGTGCGTCGATCTTCAGGAAGGCTTCTACCTGCGCAGCGACCGCGGGCAGCATGGGCTTGAGGTACACGGTCAGCAGGCGGAAGGCTTCGATACAGGTCGAGCACACGTCCTGCAGGCGAGCGTCCATGCCTTCCTGCTTGGTCAGCTCCCAGGGCTTGTTGGCATCCACATAGCTGTTGACCTTGTCGCACAGCAGCATGATTTCGCGGGCAGCGCGAGCCGTGTCGCGTGCTTCATAGGCAGCAACCACGGCGTCTTTTTGTGCACGCAGGGCTTCGAGCAGGGCCTGGCCGTCTTCAGAGATCTGACCCAGCTTGCCTTCAAAGCGCTTGAAGATAAAGCCTGCAGCGCGCGAAGCGATGTTCACGTACTTGCCAATCAGGTCAGCGTTCACGCGCAGCATGAAGTCTTCGGCGGTGAAGTCGATGTCTTCGTTCTTGCCGTTGAGCTTGGCGCCCAGGTAGTAGCGCAGCCACTCGGGGTTCATCTTGAGCGCCAGGTACTTCAGCGGGTCCAGACCCGTGCCGCGGCTCTTGGACATCTTCTGGCCGTTGTTCACAGTCAGGAAACCATGCACGCAGATCTTGGTAGGTGTCTTGCGGCCGCTGAACTTGAGCATGGCAGGCCAGAACAGCGTGTGGAAAGTGACGATGTCCTTGCCAATGAAGTGGTACTGCTCCAGGTTGGGGTCGGCCATGTAGGCGTCAAAATCTTCGCCGCGCTGATTCAGCAGGTTCTTGAGCGAAGCCAGATAGCCCACGGGCGCATCCAGCCACACATAGAAGTACTTGCCGGGGGCATCGGGAATCTCAATGCCAAAGTAAGGCGCATCTCGCGAGATATCCCAGTCGTCCAGGCCTTCGCTGGTCGTGCCATCAGGGTTGGTGCGCACGCCAAACCATTCCTTGACCTTGGCGGCCACTTCGGGCTGCACGTGCTGGCCATTCTGGGTCCATTCCTTGAGGAACTCCACGGCGCGTGGGTCCGACAACTTGAAGAAGAAATGCTCGGAGGTACGCAGCTCAGGCTTGGCGCCGGACAGGGCCGAGAAGGGATTGATCAGATCGGTAGGGGCGTAGACCGCACCGCACACTTCGCAGTTGTCGCCGTACTGGTCCTTGGCGTGGCACTTGGGGCACTCGCCCTTGATGAAACGGTCGGGCAGGAACATGTTCTTCTCGGGGTCGAAGAACTGCTCGATGGTGCGGGTTTCGATGAAACCGGCCTTTTTCAGATCCAGATAGATCTGCTTGGACAGTTCGTGGTTCTCGGGGCTGTCGGTATTGCTCCAGTTGTCAAAGGCAATATGAAAGCCGTCCAGGTACTGCTTGCGGCCGGCCGCAATATCAGCCACGAACTGCTGGGGAGTCTTGCCAGCTTTTTCAGCGGCAATCATGATGGGCGCGCCGTGGGCATCGTCCGCGCCCACGAAGTTCACGGCATTGCCCTGCATTCGCTGTGCACGCACCCAGGTGTCGGCCTGGATGTACTCCATGATGTGGCCGATGTGGAAATTGCCGTTGGCATACGGCAAGGCGGTGGTGACAAAAATCTTGCGTTGGGACATGAGGGCCTTCTCGTTGGGCAGTGAAAAGCAACCCAAGATTTTAGAAGCCCAAGCGCGCCTGTGCAGCAAATGCGGCTATGACCGAGGTTGTGGTTTGAAAAGACCGGCTCAAAGTGCCAGTGCCTGCAGCAAGAAATGTCCTGCAATGCTTAGGAAGGACAAGGCGTTTTACGCATGCGCCACCAGTGCATGCCTATGGACCAGATGGCAGGAATCACAAAGCCCAGCAGCGTCTGCCCGGTGACGACCGAGATCAGCAGCACGGCCATGGCGCTAGGCTGGTACAGGCTCCAGATCATCTGGCTGCGCGCCTGGGAGACACTGCTGGCAATCGTAGTGGCTGGGGTGAGCAAGGCCTGGCAACCTGCATTCCAGCGCATCAGTGGGGTGTGCAGAGTTTCTGCCTGTGCATGGCGCTGTGTCTGGCGCAGCAGTTCAGCCAGCGCAGTGACTGCCGTGCGGCTTTCTATCAGAACGATCAGGCCCACAAAAAGCCCCCATGCTACGGCCGTCAGCAAGGCGGGCAGGGGAACCAGGTGCAGCTGCTGCTCAGTCAGCAAGGCCATGCGCTGGAAAAAAGGCTGCAGATTCAGGTCCAGCACGCCCAGGCGGGAGCACATGCCGGCCGAGGCATAGCGCAGACTGCTGTATTCATAAAGCAGCCAGGCGGTGCCTGCGCCGACGACCAGGCTGGTGCCGCTCAGACTGCGAGCCAGGGCTGCGGCTTTGATGGGCAGTCGCGGCTGTCTGGCAAGGTGCTGGCACAGGTTCTGCCAGGCCAAGCCTGCAAGCACCCCGCTCAGAAAAATAGCCCAGGTCTGCCACTCGCTGACCATCAGGCAGTTGTAGAGGTACTTGTGGCTGGCGCTGGCAACAATGCTCAGCGCAGAGGCGTAGACAAAGGCAGGGATCAGCCATGGCGGCAGGTGGTCAAACGTCCATTGCACCCAGCGCATCGTGCCCCGAAGGCCTGCGCCAGCAGCTGTACATCACGGGCAGGGTTGCGCAGCACGGCATTGCGCTGGTAGTTGGCATTGCCAATCAGCAGCACGTGCAAAGGCAGCTGGCTGTCCTGTGCCTGGGCAGTCAGGGCATGCAGACTGCTCAAGCTGCCAGTAGCCAGCAGCCCGAGGCTGCCAAGTTGCTGCAAGTGCTGGCGGCGTTTGCCGTCCCAGTTTTTGCTGGGGGCAGGTGGTGTCATAAATCACGGCACGCACCAAGTGCCGTAGGTGACAGGCTGCTGACAGCGCGGCAGCCTGTCAGGCCAGAAGCCCTATGGCTCAGGGCTGGGCCATCAGCGGCTTTTGCAGCAGGGTGGCCAGTGTCAGGCCGCTGAGCACAGCGATGTGCTGCTCATCGGCAAAGCGCTGTGCCGTGTCCTGCAGCGGGGCCAGGCAGACATAGGCGCAGACCTGGGCCTGCTGTGACTGCATGGCCGCATGCAGGGCGCGCAGGGGCTCGACACCATGGGTCGCGGCTTTCCAGCGCTTGGCTGCCACCAGCGTGGTCTGGCCATTGCGCTGCAGCACAAAGTCATAGGCAGCGTCCTTGCTGCGCTGTACTTCGTAGCCTTCTACCACCCATGCACGCTGCAGGTGGTCGGCAAATTCCTGCCAGTTCTTGCTGGCAGCATCTGCCAGCAGGGCCTGCTGCTGGCGGGGGGTGGGCTGGTCATACTGGCGTACAAAGGCCACAAAGCCCAGTGCCCAGAAGGGCAGTGAGCCCAGAATGGCCACCATCTTGTAAGGCGTTGGCACCAGGGCAGCAGCCAGCAGTGCCCAGACGGCACCGACCAGAAAGCTCACCCACCAGCGTGAGCGCAGCAAGATGGCAAACAGGGAGTTTTCGGCCATTTTGAATTTCATGGCAGGCAAATCTTTCTCAAGGCTAGAAGAGGCAATGGGGGCGCAGCATGCACCAAAAGGACAAGAACCCGTTCACCACATGGGTTGAAGGGCTTCGATAGACTTCAGGGCTCTGATTTTCTCAGACCCACCTAACCACAAGTACTACAACGACATGTCTCTTACCGAACAAGGCTTGTTGGCCGCGCTGGCCACTGTGATCGATCCTCATACAGGCAAGGATTTTGTAAGCACGCGCGCCGTGCGCAATGTGCAAATCAGCGGCAGTGACGTGGCGTTTGACGTAGAGCTGGGCTATCCCGCCAAAAGCCTGGTTGCCGATTATCGCAAGCAACTGATTGCTGCCGCCAAGACCTTGCCCGGGGTGGAAAACGTGTCCGCCAACGTCTACACCAAGGTGCAGGCCCATGCCGTGCAGCGCGGCGTGCAGCTGGTGCCCGGGGTGAAGAACATCATTGCCGTGGCGTCTGGCAAGGGCGGTGTGGGCAAGTCCACCACCACGGCCAACCTGGCACTGGCGCTGGCCGCCGAAGGCGCGCGCGTAGGGGTGCTCGATGCAGACATCTACGGCCCCAGCGTGCCCATGATGTTTGGCGTCAATGGCAAGCCCGAGAGCGCTGACGGCAAGACCATGGAGCCGCTGGAAAACTACGGCGTGCAGATCATGTCCATTGGCCTGCTGCTGAACAACCCCAATGAAGCCATGATCTGGCGCGGCCCCATGGCAACGCAGGCGCTGGAGCAGATGCTGCGCGCCACCAACTGGAAGGATCTGGACTACCTCGTGATCGACCTGCCTCCAGGCACCGGCGACATCCAGCTGACCCTGAGCCAGAAGGTGCCCATGACCGGCTCCGTGGTTGTGACCACACCTCAGGACATCGCCTTGCTGGACGCACGCAAGGGCATCAAGATGTTTGAAAAGGTGGGCGTGCCTATCCTGGGCCTGGTGGAGAACATGGCCATGCACGTGTGCAGCAACTGTGGCCATGTGGAGCACATCTTCGGCCAGGACGGCGGCAAGCAGCTGGCTGCAGAGTGGGGTATTGACTTCCTGGGCTCCCTGCCTTTGTCCATGCAGATCCGTGAGCAGGCGGACAGCGGCATGCCTACCGTGATGGCTGCCCCCGACAGCGAAGCTGCGCAGATCTACAAGAAGCTGGCCCGTGATGTGGCCGTGAAGATCGCCAGCAAGGCCAAGGACTTCTCGGCCAAGTTCCCCACCATCACCATCAGCAAGAACACCTGATGTGAGCGGTGTGCGCTGCAGCCTCTGCAGTCGCTCGATACAGCATGCGCCCTGGCTTTGCCGGGGCGTTTGTTTTTTCGGATCTGGTGCTGCTCTTTTAGCTATAGCTGCTAGCGCTTGAATTTACTGGGTTTCAGATAGAAAACATTCTGAAATTTAAGCATTGCAAGCGCTAGATGCTTGTTTTTTCATAGTTTTTGTGCTGGCTCAAACCCCGTGTCGCCCCCATTGCATCCAACCGGGTTCCGGCGCATGCTGGGGGCATGACACGCTTGAATACCACCCAGATCCAGGCGCTGGAGCACATCCTGCACCAGCGTGAACAGCAGCTGCAGCAGGAAATTGCCGCCGTCCATGCAGAAAACGCCCAGCAGGCCCAGGCACTGGAAGACTTGCCGCCCGAGCCTGATGCCAACCAGAGCGGTGCCTCAGCCGCACGCGAGGTGCGCCACGCCGAGCGCATGCGTGACCAGCAGGAACTGCAGGACGTACGCGCCGCCTTGCAGCGCATCGCCGATGGCAGCTACGGCGAATGTCTGGACTGCGGCAAGTACATCGCTGCGGCACGCCTGCAGGCCTTTCCCACAGCCAAGCGCTGTATCGATTGCCAGACCGCACACGAAGCCCAGAAGCGCCGTCTGGCATGACCCTGGCCTGGCAGCCACAGCGCACAACTGGCACACTTGACACAGACAGTCTGCCATTTCGGTGGGCTGCTTGTTTTTGAGTCTTGTGTGTCATGCAGATTGAAGAAAAACCACCATTTGATACGCCCTTTGAATGGATGGGCGGCGAAGAGCCAGTGCGCCGGCTGGTGGACCGTTTCTATGACCTGATGGATCTGGAGCCCGGCTACAAGGAGCTGCGCGCTGCGCATGGCTCCACGCTGGAGGATGCGCGCCAGAAGCTGTTCTGGTTTCTGTGCGGCTGGCTCGGCGGTCCTGATTACTATGTCGAGCGCTTTGGCCATCCACGCCTGCGCATGCGCCACATGCCGTTTTCCATCGGCATTCAGGAGCGTGACCAGTGGGTGGCGTGCATGGATCAGGCCATGCTGGAAACCGAAGTGCCCGAGGCACTGCGCACACGTCTGCACCACAGCTTCATGCAGACCGCGGACTGGATGCGCAACCGCGGCGTGTAAGCAACGCCTGCTGCCAGCGGTTGGTGATGCTTCACGCGCTGGATAAGATGCCCTTTACATATCCAATAAGCTAACGGACAGGGAGGGCATGATGGGAAGCACGTTTATTGTTGTTCTTGCATTGCTGGTCGTGCTGGCACTGTGGGGGGCTGCGGTCTACAACCGCCTGCGTCTGCTGCGCAACCGCGTGGAAAACGCATGGTCACAGATCGATGTGCAGCTCAAGCGCCGTCATGACCTGATCCCCAATCTGGTGGAAGTCGCACGTGGCTACATGCAGCACGAAGCCAGCACGCTGGAAGCAGTGGCCAGGGCACGCAGTCAGGCCGTACAAGCCAGCGAAGCGCTGCGTGGTCATACCGGGCAGGCACAGGCACTGGGGGCGCTGGCTGCGGCCGAGCAGGCACTGGGTAGCAGTCTGGGCCGTCTGATGGTGGTGGCAGAAGCCTATCCGGAACTCAAGGCCGATGCCCAGATGCAAAGCCTGAGCGAAGAGATCGCCAGTACCGAAAACCGCATTGGCTTTGCCCGTCAGGCCTATAACGACGAGGTCATGGCCTTCAACAACAAGGCCAGCCAGTTCCCTGATCTGATCTGGGCCCGCCTGCTCGGTTTTGCGCACATGGACATGCTGCAGTCCACGATGAACGAGCAAGAGCGCCAGGCCCCTAGCGTGCGCTTTTAAGCAATCGGGCGCTGTATGTCATTCTGGGACTGGCAAAGCAATGCGCGGCGTACCACGCGCTGGCTGGTGCTGCTGTTTGTGCTGTGCGTGCTGGCCAGTCTGCTGGCCGTGCATGGCGGGCTGACGCTGGCGTGGTGGCTGCTGTTTGCGCCGCTGGGGCTCGACTATCCGCGTGGTTTTGTGGCCACCAATGTGGGCGTGACACTGCTGCTGATTCTGGGCGGCTGGTGGCTGACCTATGAGCAGCTGAGCGAAGGCGGGCGCAAGCTGGCACAGCGCATTGGGGCGCGAGAGGCCCGGCCCGGCAGTGCGCTGGCTGAGCAGCAGCTGTGCAACATCGTGCAGGAAATGTGTATTGCTGCGCAGATGCGCACGCCGCAGGTGGTGGTGCTGGCGCGTGCGGATGCCATCAATGCCTTTGCTGCGGGCTGGACGCAGCAAGACGCCGTCATCGCCGTGACCCAGGGGGCGCTGGACTACCTCACCCGCGATGAAATGCAGGGGCTGGTGGCGCATGAACTCTCACACCTCAAGGAAGGTGACACCGTGCTGAACATGCGGCTGGCTGGCATGGTCAGCGGTCTGGAGCTGGTCTACCACTTTGGCGAAAACCTGCGCGAGCGCGGCGCACTGGCCTGGTGGTTTGGCAATGCGGTGATGGCAGCAGGCTTTGTGGGCTTTCTGGGCGGGCGTCTGCTCAAGGCAGCTGTCTCGCGCCAGCGCGAATACCTGGCCGATGCACGTGCCGTGCAATGGACGCGCAGCCGCGATGCCCTGGGCGGCGTGCTGCGCAAAGTGCTGATGCAGCGTCTGCAGGCCCAGCAGCATGCAGGGGGCTGGCAGTCTGACCGGCGCAGCCACACGGGGCTGGATCACCCGCTGGTGCAGCACATGCTGCTGGCAGAGACACCACACAGCAGCAGGCTGGAGCACTGGCTGGATGCCCATCCGCCTTTGCAGGAGCGTATTGCTCGCATCTACGGCAGGCCCATGCGCGCCTTGCCGCTGGAGCGCCAAGCGCAGGCGTAAAAAAAGCTGCCGTCCACCACCGGCAGCTTTCTTTACCAAGGAAGCACTGCTTTACAGCGAAATATTCGCGCGGCGAATCACATTGCTGAAGCGCTTGGACTCTTCCTGCATGAACTGCTGGAACTCAGCGTCTGTGGGGAAGTAGCTCACATAGCCAAAAGTCTGGTACTTGGGGTCAACATCTGGCTCGCGCAGCACCTTGGTGACGTCCTGGCGAATCTTGGCGACAACATCATCTGGTGTCTTGGGCGAGACGGCAAAGGCATTCCAGCCGGTCACGATGGCGTCAGCAGGGCCGCCGGACTCGGCAATGGTGGGTACATCCTCAAAGCCCTTGAGGCGCTCAGGTGCCATCACGGCCAGGAAACGCAGCTTGCCAGAGCGTGCCAGCGGGCCTGCCGTGCCGGAGGAGCCCAGGGCAAAGTTCAGCTCGCCATTGGCCACGCTCTGATAGAGCTGGCTGGTTTCCTTGAAGATCACGTGCTCCATCTTGGTGTCGGTCAGCGACTCCAGCAAAGCCGAGCCCAGGTGCACGGGATTGCCCACGGACCAAGAACCATAGTTCAGCTCGCCGGGACGGGCCTTGGCATCTGCAATCAGGTCCGCCATGGTCTGGTAGGGGCTGTTGTTGGGCACGCAGACAAAGAAGTAGGTGCGAAACAGCGGCAGCACGATCTTGAAGTCTTTCTCTACGTCGTAGGGCAGCTTCTTGAACAGTGCGGGGTAGGCCGCGATGTGCACGTTGTCCAGCTGGATGATGTCGGTGCCGTCGGTTGCACCACGCTTGAATTCGTTGATGGCGATGAAGCCGTTGCCGCCGGGACGGTTTTCCACGACGACCGACTGCTTCCACAGGCGGCCCAGCTTGTCTGACAGAATGCGCGAAGTGCCATCAGGGCCACCGCCAACGGGGAAGGGGTTGATGATGCGCACCGGCTTGGTAGGCCAGTTGCTGGCCGGGGTCTGTGCGCGCAGGCCTGTCATGCTGGCCAGGGCGAGGGCGCCCAGCGCAAATCCGGCCTGGCGGCGATTCATCTTGTTCGATGGTTGCATAGCTGGTCTCCTTGTTGTGTTGTGCTGTGCAGTGTCAAGTCTCAATTAGACTGGTTCCAAGCATAGATTGTGTCCATGCACGGCGCCCTGTCTAATGGGGCCACTGCCTAGCAGCTATGCTGAAAATACATATCAGATGGGTGCAAACCCTTAATTCATGAACCTCCAGCAGATTGAAACCTTTGTATGCGTGGCCGAGACCGGCAGTTTCAGCAAGGCAGCCATGCTTTTGGACATTGCCCAGCCTGCCCTGAGCCGACAGGTGCGGGCGCTGGAGGCCGAGCTGCGCGAAACCCTGCTGATCCGCACAGGCCGTGGCGTGACGCTCACGGATGCCGGCCGCAGGCTGCTGGAGCATGGCCACGCCATCATGCAGCGCGTGACCCTGGCCAAGGAAGATCTGAGCAGCCATCGCGACGAGCCGGTGGGACGCATCGTGGTGGGCTTGCCGCCCAGCCTGGCGCGGCGGCTGACGCTGTCCCTGATTGACACGTTTGACAGGGAAATGCCCAAGGCCAAGCTGGCCGTGAGTGAAGGCTTTTCCGTGAATATTGCCGAATGGCTGACCACCGGTCGCATGGACCTGGGCCTGGTCTACACGCCCGAGCCGCAGCCGCACATTGAAGTGATGCCTGTGGAGCAGGAGCCGCTGTGTCTGGTCGGGCCGGTGCAGCGCATGCCTGATCTGCAGCAGGTGCCGTTTGCGCAGCTGTCGCAATACCCCTTGATCATGCCCCAGCGCGGGCAGATCTTTCGCAAGCTGATGGAGGCGCAGGCCACGCTGTCGCAGGTCAAGCTCAACGTGGTGTGGGAAGTGTCCAGCGTGCCTGCCATTCTGGACCTGGTGCGCAGCGGCTATGGCTTTGCCACGCTCACGCCCAGTGCGCTGAGCCAGGACGCCATGGATGAGCAGCTGGCCATCGTGCCCATTGTGGAGCCCCACATCATGAGTACGCTGTGTCTGGTGCAGTCTGCCAAGCGGCAGGCGACCCCGCTGATGCGGCGCACCGCAGAAGTGCTGCGCCGCCTGTGCCTGCAGGCCGTGGCGCAGAGCAAGGCGCGCATCTCACAGCATGGTGCGTAGTTCGCGCGCCGCATCCTGCAGCAACGGCAGCACTTCACGCTCCAGATAGTCCTGGGTGTGTCCGCTGGGGCTGCCCACGGCATTGAGTGCGGCTACGGTGCGGCCATGCAGATCACGCAGGGGCACGGCCAGAGCGTGCACACCAATCTCATGCTCTTCGCGCGCATAGGCAAAGTCCTGCTGGCGCACCATGTACAGCAGTGACATCAGTTGCTGGGCCGAGGTCACGGTATAGGCCGTCAGCCTAGGCAGCGAGGCCTGCGCCAGCCACTGGTGCAGCTCGGCATCTTCCATGCTGGCCAGCATGATGCGGCCGGTGGAGGTGGCATGTACTGGCAGGCGGCTGCCCAGGTGCAGGCCATAGGCCAGGCGCGAGATGGTCTGCTGCGGTGCACTGCTGCGTGCCACGATCACCATCTCATGGCCATCCAGCACGGCGGTGGAGCATGACAGCCCCGTGAGCTGGCTCAGGCGCTGCAGTGTGGGCTGCATGGTGCGCGGCAGGCGGGCCGATGCCAGATAACTGCCGGACAGGCGCAGTACCTTGGGCGCCAGCCAGAAATACTGACCATCGGTTTCGAGATAGCCCAGATGGGCCAGTGTCAAGAGATGGCGGCGTGCAGCAGCTCGGGTCAGACCGGCACGCTGCGCCGCCAGGGTGGCATTGAGGCGCTGGCGCTCAGTATCAAAACTCTCGAGCACGGCCAGGCCTTTGGCCAGACCAGCGATGAAATCAGCGTGGGCGATAGGGGGCATGTGTTTCAGGTTCTGTGCGAACATCGCACAACTTGCACGATCATCGCGCAAGCTTGCAAGATTGCCTGTTTGGGTTGATACGTATCAAAACTAGTCTTGGTGCTGTTGTAAATGAACACATTCAAGGAGATTTGAGATGCGTACCTCCGTCGTCATCGTGGGTGCAGGCCCTGCCGGTCTGCTGCTGGGTCAGCTGCTGCACAAGGCTGGCATTGACAACATCATCCTGGAGCAGCGCAGCGGCGACTACGTGCTGGGCCGTATCCGTGCAGGTGTGCTGGAGCAGGTCAGCGTAGACCTGCTGGAAGAAGCCGGTGCTGCCGAGCGCATGCACGCTGAAGGTCTGCCCCATGACGGCATTGAGCTGCTGTTTGGCGGCAAGCGCCATCGCATCAACCTGCATGAGCTGACAGGCGGCAAGCGTGTGATGGTCTATGGCCAGACGGAAGTGACGCGCGATCTGATGGAAGTGCGTGCCAAGGCCGGTCTGACCACGGTGTACGAAGCGCAGAAGGTGCAGCCCCATGACTTCGAGACAGATGCACCGCGCGTGACCTATGAAAAAGATGGCGTGCAGCACACCATCGAGTGCGACTTCATCGCCGGTTGCGACGGCTTCCATGGCATCTGCCGCGCCAGCGCACCCAAGGACAAGATCAAGACCTTTGAAAAGGTTTATCCGTTTGGCTGGCTGGGCCTGCTGTCCGACACGCCTCCCGTGAGCGAAGAGCTGATCTACGCCCACACCGAGCGCGGCTTTGCGCTGTGCAGCCAGCGCAGCCAGACTCGCAGCCGCTACTACCTGCAGGTGCCACTGACCGAGAAGGTGGAAGACTGGAGCGACGAGCGCTTCTGGGAAGAACTCAAGCTGCGTCTGGACCCCGAAGCCCGTGAACGTCTGGTCACCGGTCCTTCGCTGGAAAAGAGCATTGCACCGCTGCGCAGCTTTGTGACCGAGCCCATGCGCTTTGGTCGCATGTTCCTGGCGGGTGATGCAGCGCACATCGTGCCCCCTACTGGCGCCAAGGGCCTGAACCTGGCTGCGTCCGACGTGGGCTATCTGTACACCGGTCTGAAGCAGTACTACCAGAGCGGCAGCAGCGAAGGCATTGATGCCTACTCCGAGCGCTGCCTGCGCCGCATCTGGAATGCCGAGCGCTTCTCGTGGTGGATGACCTCGCTGATGCACAAGTTCCCTGACATGAATGACTTTGATGTCAAGGTGCAGGAAGCCGAGCTGGGCTACATCGTGCGCTCGCAGGCAGGTTCGACCTCGCTGGCCGAAAACTACGTGGGTCTGCCTTTGCTGTAAGCCTGAGAGCTATGCCGTCACGGCATAGCTGATAGCGCTACCTTCTCCTAGCCCATGGGGAAGGATGGCCCCACAATGGGTGCAAGAGATCAAAAAAAAACAGCAGCGCAGTGCCCAGGCGCCTGCGCCCATGAGAACAGAGGAGACACCCCAGTGAGCGCTGTATTACGAGGTATTTCATCCATGGCCACCCGTCAGGTGCTGGCGGATCTGGTGCAGGCATGGCAGGCACAAGGCGGTGAGCCTGTCGACATCGAGTCTGTAGGTGGCGTGGATGCGGCACAGCGTGTGCGTAATGGGGAAGCTTTTGATGTGGTGTTCCTGGCTTCGAACGCCATCCAGAATTTGAGCAATGCCGGCCATGTGTTGGCCGGCAGCCAGGTGGATCTGATGCTCTCGAGCACGGCTGTGGCTGTGCCAGCCAGTGCCAAGGCCCCCGACATCAGCACCGAAGAGGCCCTGCGCCAGGCCGTCATGAACGCCTCCGCCATTGGTTATTCGACCGGCCCCAGTGGTCTGGCCTTGCTGCAGCTGCTAGAACGCTGGGGCATTGCTGCCCAGGTGCAGTCGCGCATGGTGCAGGCCCGCCCCGGCGTGCCCGTGGGCTCGCTGGTGGCTCGTGGTGCTGTAGCGCTGGGCTTTCAGCAGCTGTCTGAACTGATTCATGTACCGGGCATCCAGATCGTGGGCACGCTGCCGCAGGCCGTGGCCATTGATACGGTGTTTTCCGGTGCTGTGGTTGCAACGACCCAGCATGCCGAAACTGTGCAGCGTCTGCTGGCCTTCATGGCGTCCCCTGCGGCGACCGAGGCCAAGCAGCGTCAGGGCATGGCGGCGGTTGGGGGCTGATTCCTACCATGTCCGTGCGCTGCGGTGCACGGTCATGCATGCCACTCGCGCCGTGGCTGGTGTGCGCGTTAGAAGAAATTGAGAGACTGTCATGACCCAAGCCCCCCAGGCGGACACTGCTGACCGTACCGATGCGGTCAATGTCCAGACCGTGCTCAACGAGCATCCGTTCTCACGTTTTCAATGGGTCATTTTTGCCCTGTGTTTCACCATCGTGCTGCTCGATGGTTTTGATACAGCGGCCATTGGCTATATCGCCCCCTCGCTGATCAGCGAGTGGGGCATTTCCAAACCTGCGCTGGCACCAGTGCTCAGCGCTGCGCTGTTTGGTCTGGCTGCGGGGGCCGTGGCTTCCGGGCCGCTGGCAGACCGCTTTGGCCGCAAGGCCGTGCTGCTTGCCTCCGTGCTGGTCATGGGGCTGGCCTGTCTGGTGTCTGGCTGGTCGCACAGCATTGAAGAGCTCACCATCTGGCGCTTTGTGACAGGCGTTGGTCTGGGCGCTGCCATGCCCAATGCCGTGACCCTGATGAGCGAATACTGCCCCGATGCCCGCCGCTCCATGCTCACGAACGCCATGTTCTGTGGTTTCCCGCTGGGCTCGGCCCTGGGTGGTTTTCTGGCCGCCTGGATGATTCCCAACTTTGGCTGGCGCAGTGTCTTGATTCTGGGCGGTATTGCACCGCTGGTGCTGCTGGTGCTGCTGGTTTTGCTGCTGCCAGAGTCGGTGCGCTACATGCTGGCCAAGGGCTATGACGTGCAGCGCATTCGCGCGGTGATGCAAAGCATTACGGGCAAGTCGCTGCAGAGCGTGCAGCGCTTTGTGATGACCGAGCACAAGCAGGTCGAGCAAGGCCAGAGTGGCCTGGCCGTGGTGCTGTCCAAGCGCTATGCATTGGGCTCGGTGATGCTGTGGATTGCCTACTTCATGGGCCTGGTCATCTTCTATGCGCTGATGAACTGGATGCCCGTGCTGTTCAAGGAAGGTGGGCTGGACCCCAAGACAGCGACCCTGGTGGCTGCGCTCTTCCCGCTGGGTGGCGTGGGGGCGATTTTCTGCGGCTGGCTGATGGATCGCTTCAACGCCACAGCCGTGATTGCTGGTGGCTATGCGCTGACGGCAGTGAGCATCTGGTGGATTGGTCAGTCGGCCGGCAATCTGGGTGGCCTGGTGGCGGTGGTGTTCATTGCCGGAACCATCATGAACACGGCCCAGTCGTCCATGCCTGCACTGGCTGCGGGTTTCTACCCCACCAGCGGCCGTGCTACGGGCGTGGCCTGGATGCTGGGTATTGGCCGCTTTGGCGGTATCGCAGGCTCGTTCCTGGTGGCCGAACTGGCCGCGCGTGATCTGAGCTTCAGCGAGATTTTTACGGTCGTTGCCATGGCCGGTGTGGT
This sequence comes from Comamonas kerstersii, assembly GCF_002056725.1. Classification (NCBI taxonomy): domain Bacteria; kingdom Pseudomonadati; phylum Pseudomonadota; class Betaproteobacteria; order Burkholderiales; family Comamonadaceae; genus Comamonas; species Comamonas kerstersii. The sequence goes on from NZ_CP020121.1 coordinate 1,993,520, forward strand.
GGCCATGGTCGCACTGCTGGTCAAACACTGGGGCAGCCCCAAGGACTGAGCCGCGTGCTCGTAACAAGGCTGCTGCACTTTCGCATTGAAAACTTTCTCACAAGGAGAATTCGCCATGATTATTGACGTACACGGCCACTACACCACGGCGCCTGCAGCACTGGGTGCCTGGCGCGATCGCCAGATTGCCGGTCTGAAGGACCCCAGCGTGGCGCCCAAGGTGTCTGAACTGAAGATCAGCGACGACGAGATCCGTGAGAGCATCGAGAGCAACCAGCTGCGCCTGATGAAGGAACGCGGCTCGGACCTGACCATTTTCAGCCCCCGTGCTTCGTTCATGGCCCACCACATTGGTGACTTTGAAACTTCGGCCACCTGGGCAGCCATCTGCAACGAGCTGTGCTATCGCGTCAGCCAGCTGTTCCCTGAGCACTTCATTCCCGCTGCCATGCTGCCCCAGTCGCCCGGCGTGGACCCCAAGACCTGCATCCCTGAGCTGGTCAAGTGCGTGGAGCAATACGGCAACGTCGGTATCAACCTGAACCCCGACCCCTCGGGCGGCCACTGGAATTCTCCCCCGCTGACCGACCGCAGCTGGTACCCCATCTATGAAAAGATGGTGGAGTACGACATCCCCGCGATGATCCACGTCTCCACCAGCTGCAACTCGTGCTTCCACACCACGGGCGCGCACTACATCAATGCCGACACCACGGCCGTGATGCAGCTGATCCAGGGCGATCTGTTCAAGGACTTCCCCACCCTGAAGTTCCTGATCCCCCACGGCGGCGGTGCAGCCCCTTACCACTGGGGCCGTTACCGTGGTCTGGCGCAGGAGATGAAAAAGCCTTTGCTGGAAGAGCACCTGCTCAACAACATCTACTTTGACACCTGCGTCTACCACCAGCCTGGCATCAACCTGCTGACGGAAGTCATCCCCGTCAAGAACATTCTGTTCGCCAGCGAAATGATTGGCGCTGTGCGCGGCATCGACCCACGCACCGGCCATTACTACGACGACACCAAGCGCTACATCGAAGCCACGCAGAACCTGACGGCGGAAGAAAAGCACATGGTCTACGAAGGCAATGCACGCCGCGTGTTCAGCCGTCTGGACACAGCCCTGAAGGCACAAGGTAAGTAAAAAACAGAGCGCCTTGCGCTTGTTATATAAGGGTTTTGGATAGAAAAGTATCTGAATTCTTTTATTTGCAAGCGCTGGCAGCTATCTTTTTTTTTAAAAAAGGAATCAGTCATGTACGAATTGGGTGTGGTGTATCGCAATATTCAGCGCGCAGACCGCGCAGCCGCTGACGGTCTGGCAGCACTGGGCTCTGCCACCGTGCACGAAGCCATGGGCCGTGTGGGCCTGCTCAAGCCCTATATGCGTCCCATCTATTCCGGCTGCCAGGTCTCCGGCACGGCAGTGACCGTGCTGCTGCACCCCGGTGACAACTGGATGATGCACGTGGTGGCCGAGCAGATTCAGCCCGGCGACATCGTGGTGGCCGCCATCACCGCCGAGTGCACCGATGGTTACTTTGGCGACCTGCTGGCGACGAGCTTCCAGTCGCGCGGCGCACGTGCGCTGATCATTGACGCCGGTGTGCGCGATGTGAAGACGCTGCAGGAGATGAACTTCCCCGTGTGGAGCAAGGCCATCTCGTCCAAGGGCTGCATCAAGGCGACACTGGGTTCGGTCAACATCCCCGTGGTGTGCGCAGGCCAGATCGTCACGCCCGGTGACGTGATCGTGGCCGACGACGACGGTGTGGTCTGCGTGCCCGCCGCCCGTGCTGCCCAGGTGCTGGAAGCTGCCCAGAAGCGCGAGAGCTTCGAAGGCGAAAAGCGCGCCAAGCTGGCCTCCGGTGTGCTGGGTCTGGACATGTACAAGATGCGCGAGCCCCTGGAAAAGGCTGGCCTGCGTTACATCGACTGACGCTGCACCATGGTCATGCTCCACGCTGTTTCGGTGGGCCTGCTCGGCTATGGCGAAGTGGGCCGCATTCTGGCGGAAGACCTGCGCGCGCAATCGGTATCCGTGCGTGCGTATGACCTGAAGCTGGAAGACGCCTCCACGGCGCAGCCGCTGCAGGCACATGCCCAGGCGCATGGCGTGCAGCTGTGCGCCAGCGCAGCCGCCATGGCTGCCGAGTGCGATGTGCTGATCAGCGCCGTCACTGCCAGCCAGACGCTGGCAGCGGCGCAGTCCTGCATTGCACGGCTGCGTGCGGGCTGCTTCTATCTGGACATGAACTCTGCCTCCCCCGGCATCAAGCAGCAGGCTGCAGCGCTGGTGGACGCAGCAGGGGGCCGCTATGTGGAGTCGGCCGTCATGACCAGTGTGCCGCCTTACCGCATTCGCGTGCCCATGCTGCTTGGCGGCACGCATGCTGCAGCCTTGCTGCCCGTGCTGCAGCCCCTGGGCTTTGATGCCAAGGTGGCCAGCGAGCAGCTGGGCGTGGCCTCCGCCACCAAGATGTGCCGCAGCGTGATGATCAAGGGCATGGAAGCGCTGGTCATCGAAAGCCTGACGGCTGCACGCCACTACGGTGTGGAAGATGCCGTGCTGGCATCGCTGCAGGAAACCTTTCCCGGCATCGACTGGCAAAAGCAGGCCAGCTATTTCTTCCAGCGCGTGATCGAGCATGGCCGCCGCCGCAGCGAAGAAATGTTCGAATCTGCCCACACCGTCAACGACGTGGGCATGCCCGCCTTTGCCGCGCAGGCCATTGCCCAGCGCCAGGCATGGGTGGCAGATCTGGCCGATCGCGGCGTGTTCGGCACCCGTGCTACCCCTGAATTTGCACGCAGCAGCGACTGGCGCACCGAAGCCGATCGCCTGCTGCACTCTCTGAAGGAAACATCTCAATGAGCGCTTTCACCAAAACCCCCGGCTGGCTGGACTGGTACCAGGGCCCAGCCAAGCCCAAGTTTCAGCTGCCTGCAGGCGCTGTGGACGCCCACTGCCACGTGTTCGGCCCCGGTGACCAGTTCCCCTTTGCACCCGAGCGCAAATACACCCCCTGCGACGCCAGCAAGGACCAGCTGTTCGCCCTGCGCGACCATCTGGGCTTTGCCCGCAATGTGATCGTGCAGGCCACCTGCCACGGTGCAGACAACCGCGCCATGGTCGATGCCTGCCTGTCCTCCGGCGGCAAGGCGCGTGGCGTGGCGACCGTCAAGCGCAGCGTGACCGATGAAGAGCTGCAGGCACTGCACGCTGCTGGCGTGCGCGGCGTGCGCTTTAACTTCGTCAAGCGTCTGGTGGACTTCACGCCCAAGGACGAGCTGATGGAAATCGCAGGCCGCATCGCCAAGCTGGGCTGGCATGTGGTGATCTACTTTGAAGCCGTGGATCTGCCCGAGCTGTGGGACTTCTTCACTGCATTGCCTACGACCGTGGTGGTAGACCACATGGGCCGCCCCGACGTGAGCAAGGGCGTGCACAGCGAAGAGTTCGCCCTGTTCCTGAAGTTCATGCGCGAGCACAAGAATGTGTGGAGCAAGGTGTCCTGCCCCGAGCGCCTGAGCGTGACCGGCCCCAAGGCGCTGGACGGCGAGCAGAATGCCTACCAGGACGTCGTGCCTTTTGCACGCCGTGTGGTCGAGGAGTTCTCCGACCGCGTGCTGTGGGGTACCGACTGGCCACACCCCAACCTCAAGGACCACATGCCCGACGACGGTCTGCTGGTGGACTTCATTCCCCACATCGCGCCGACCGCCGAGCTGCAGCGCAAGCTGCTGGTGGACAACCCCATGCGCCTGTACTGGCCCGAAGAAGTCTGAGCGCAGACCCGTCATTACGCTTTTGAAGGAGGCAACCCATGGCACTGGACAAACCTTATCTGGACGTCCCCGGCACCACGATTTTTGATGCCGACCAAAGCCGCAAGGGCTACTGGCTCAACCAGTTCTGCATGAGCCTGATGAAGGCTGAAAACCGCACGCGTTTCAAGGCCGACGAAGGCGCCTATCTGGCCGAATGGCCCATGACGGACGAGCAAAAGGCCGCCGTCAAGGCGCGTGACCTGAACTGGATGATGCGCACCGGCGGCAACATCTACTTCCTGTCCAAGCTGGGCGCGACCGACGGCCTGAGCTTCCAGCAGATGGCTGGTTCCATGACCGGCATGACCGAAGAAGACTACCGCGCCATGATGGTGGGTGGTGGCCGCAAGCCCGATGGCAACCGCTACGTGGGCGAAGACGGTGATGCCCAGGGCCCCATGGCCATGTCCAAGGCCTGGGAAGAGTGGCAGGAAGCCCAGGCCCAGCATGCGCTGGCCGAGGCGATTGAGCAGGCAGAAGGTACGCAGCCAGAAGGCCGCGCCACCATTACGGCATCGGTTTACACCTCGCACGTGCCCGCCATCGGCGTGGCTGTGGACCAGGGCAAGACCGAGGAACCTTACTGGAAGCCCCTGTTTGACGGCTACCAGCCTTCCAAGGAGTGGATGAAGGAAAACACGCCTGACGTGATCTTCCTCGTCTACAACGACCACGCGACCTCGTTCGACCTGGGTGTGATCCCCACGTTTGCGATTGGCACAGCTGCCGAGTTCGAGCCAGCCGACGAAGGCTATGGCGCACGCCCTGTGCCCAAGGTCAAGGGTGACCCAGAGCTGGCCGCGCACATTGCGCAGTCCGTCATCCAGCAGGACTTTGACCTGACCATTGTCAACGACCTGAAGGTGGATCACGGTCTGACCGTGCCGCTGTCCCTGATGTTCGGTCAGCCCGAAAACTGGCCCTGCAAGGTGATTCCCTTCCACGTCAACGTGGTGCAATACCCCGTACCTTCGGGCCAGCGCTGCTTTGCGCTGGGTCAGGCCATCCGCAAGGCCATTGAGAGCTATGACAAGCCCATCAAGGTGCAGATCTGGGGCACAGGTGGCATGAGCCACCAGCTGCAGGGCCCACGCGCTGGCCTGATCAACAAGGAATGGGACAACCGTTTCCTCGATCGTCTGGTGGCAGAGCCTGCCGAGCTGGCCAAGGTGCCGCACATCGAATACGTGCGCGAAGCTGGCAGCGAAGGCATCGAACTGGTGATGTGGCTGATCGCACGCGGTGCCATGTCCGACGTGGCTGGCAGCGGCAAGGCCCCCAAGCTGGCGCATCGCTTCTTCCACGTTCCTGCATCTAACACGGCCGTAGGCCATCTGATTTTGGAGAACCAATAATGAGCAAGACCATCAAAGTGGCGCTGGCTGGCGCTGGCGCATTCGGCATCAAGCACCTGGACGGCATCAAGAACATCGACGGCGTGGAAGTCGTGTCGCTGGTGGGCCGCCGTCTGGAGCCCACACAGGAAGTGGCTGCCAAGTACGGCATTGGTCATGTGACGACCGATCTGGCTGAAGCCCTGGCCCTGCCCGAAGTGGACGCCGTGATTCTGTGCACCCCCACACAGATGCACGCATCGCAGGCCATCCAGTGCATGAAGGCTGGCAAGCACGTGCAGGTGGAAATTCCGCTGGCCGACAGCTGGGCAGAAGCCGAAGAAGTGCTGAAGGTGCAAAAGGAAACCGGCAAGGTGGCCATGGTGGGCCATACCCGCCGCTTCAACCCCAGCCACCAGTGGGTGCACAAGAAGATCAAGGCCGGTGAATTCAACATCCAGCAAATGGATGTGCAGACCTACTTCTTCCGCCGCACCAACATGAACGCGCTGGGTCAGGCACGTAGCTGGACCGACCACCTGCTGTGGCACCATGCTGCCCACACCGTGGACCTGTTTGCCTACCAGGCTGGCAGCCCCATCGTGAAGGCCAATGCCATCCAGGGCCCCATCCACCCAGAACTGGGCATTGCCATGGACATGAGCATCCAGCTCAAGGCCGCCAACGGTGCGATTTGCACACTGAGCCTGTCCTTCAACAACGATGGCCCTCTGGGCACCTTCTTCCGCTACATCGGCGATACCGGCACCTACATCGCTCGCTACGACGATCTGGTCAACGGCAAGGAAGAGAAGATTGACGTGTCCAAGGTGGACGTGTCCATGAACGGTATCGAGCTGCAGGACCGCGAATTCTTCGCCGCCATCCGCGAAGGCCGCGAGCCCAATTCCAGCGTACAACAGGTGCTGCCTTGCTATAAGGTGCTGCATGATCTGGAGCAGCAGCTCAACGCTGAATGAGACCCGAACACACAAGCCTTGATACGTCGTTGCGAAGCCTTGCCGTACTCGTTGTACTGTCTGCGGCTTCGCGCCTAGTCTCAACCGCCAATCAAAGATTGGCAGGCTTGTGTGATCGGCTCTGAGTGATTGCTGTACTTCAAAAATGTAGCTGCCCGCCCTTGCTATATCAGCAGTGGCGGGCTTTTTTATGTAAAAAATCAACCAAGAGGACTTTGTGATGCAACAACGACGTCTCGGCCCCTGGCAGGTCGCTCCCGTGGCCTTTGGTGGCATGAACCTCAGCCACGGCTACGGCGCAGCCGCATCGCCCGCACAGGCACAAAGCCTGGTGGCTGCAGCGCTGGACGCTGGCATGAACCTGTATGACACGGCGGCGCTCTACGGCTTTGGCAGCAATGAGGAACTGCTGGGCCCGCTGCTCAAGCCCCACCGTAACCGCATCGTGCTGGCCAGCAAGTGCGGCATGGCCGGGGTACGAGGGGAAGATGGCGTGGTGCGCCGTGTGATTGATGGGTGCCCCGCAACACTGCGCCGCAATTGCGAAGACAGCCTGCGCCGTCTGGGCACAGAGGTGATTGACCTGTACTACCTGCATCGCTGGGACAAGAACGTACCCATCGAAGACTCCGTGGGCGAAATGTCGCGCCTGGTGGAGGAAGGCAAGGTGCGTGCACTGGGTTTGTCAGAAGTGGGCGTGGAGGCGCTGCGCCGCGCGCACAGCGTGCACCCCATCACGGCCCTGCAAAGCGAGTATTCGCTATGGACGCGCAATGCCGAGCTGGGCACGCTGGCTGCCTGCCAGGAGCTGGGCATTGCCTATGTGGCCTTCAGCCCCGTGGGCCGTGGATTCCTGAGCGGTAAGCTCACCGATGTGTCCACGCTGGCCAAGGGCGATATCCGCCTGGCCATGCCACGCTTTGCACCCGAGAACTATGCACGCAATCTGGAGTTGCTGGAGCCCATGCGTGCCGTGGCCGAACAGGCAGGCTGCACGCTGGCCGAACTGGCAGTGGCCTGGGTGCTGCATCAGGGCGAGCATGTGATTGCGCTGCCCGGCACCACCAAGCTGGAGCACCTGGCCGAGAACCTGCGCGCTGCGCAGGTGCCGCTCAGCGCTGAAGCCCTGCAGGCACTGGATGCCATGTTTGCGCCAGAGAAGATTGTGGGCGACCGCTATGCGCCACAGGGGCAAAGCGAAGTCGATACCGAAAAGTACAGCTTTGAGCAGCCCGCCCCTGTGGCCGCGGTGTAATACCGGCGCTCAGAACGGCATGAAGATCCAAGGAGAACACAAGATGCAACGTCGTCAATGTCTGCAGGGCCTGGGGGCAGGTCTTGCGCTGCTGTGCGGCTGGGGTGTGCAGGCCCAGCCTTTGTCGAGCAAGCCCATACGCATCATGGTGCCCTTTGGCGCCGGTGGCGTGGCCGATGTGACGGCCCGCATCGTGGCCCAGCAGCTGTCCAAGCAGATGGGGCAGCCCGTAGTGATTGAGAACAAGCCCAGTGCCGGTGGCATTGTGGCGGCCGATGCAGTGGTCAAGTCCGCACCAGACGGGCACACGCTGTTCCTGATGTCCAATGGCAGCGCGGTGACGGTGAACATGTTCAGCCAGCTGCCGTTTGACATGGTCAAGGACTTGACGCCCGTATCCACGCTGGGTTTTTTTGACATTGGCGTAGTGGCCGATGCCAGTGCCCCATTCAACAGCGTGGCAGATGTGGTGCAGTACGCCAAGGCCAACCCCGGTCAGCTCAATATTGGCAGCATCAATGTGGGCAGCACCCAGCATCTGGCGGCAGAGCTGTTCAAGTCCACGGCAGGCATGGATGCGCAGATCATCCCCTTCAACGGCACGCCTGCTGTGACTACGGCGCTGCGCGGCAAGCAGATTGATGTGGCGGTGGAAATTCTGGCCCCCATCACGGGCCAGCTGCAGTCCAAGGCATTGAAGCTGCTGGGTGTGACTGGGGAGCAGCGCTCTGTGCTGCTGCCGGATGTACCGACTGCGCAGGAGCAGGGCATCCCCGGCTTTGTGGCCGCGTCCTGGAATGCACTGGCTGTGCCTTCAGATACACCGGCAGCGCTGGTGGAGCGGCTGAATCAGGAAATCGTCGCGGCCCTGAACCACCCGGACGTTGTGCAGCAGCTGCGCCAGCAGCATGTGCAGGCCAAGCCCAGCACGCCGCAGGAAGCGGCCGCATTGTTGCAGTCCGAGATTCAGCGCTGGGGCAAGGTGATAGACGAAGCCAAAATCCCCAAGCAGTAAGCACTGCGGCGCTTTTTTTCCATCCAGACGCCACTTTGTGTGGCGTTTTTTCGTTCAGTACAGGCTGCGTTTGCCCGGCTGCAGCAGCACCACCAGTGCACCGGCACCGCCTTCTGCCGGGCGAGCCTGCACAAAGGCCAGCACTTCTTTTTTCTGCACCAGCCAGCGCTGCACCTTGGCCTTGAGCACCGGCATCCTGCCCGGTGAGCCCAGCCCCTTGCCATGCACCACACGCACGCAGCGCAGCCCTGTGCGGTGCGAGAGGCGAATGAACTGCCCCAGCGCCTCGCGCGCTTCGTCCGAGCGCAGGCCGTGCAGGTCCAGGTGGCGCTGAATGCTCCAGTGCCCGCTGCGCAGCTTGCGTGTCACGTCCAGGCCAATGCCGGGGCGGCGAAAGCTCATCTGGTCATCCACGTCCAGCAGGGTGCTGACGTCAAACTCATCGCTCATGGCTTCCAGCAGCACGCGCTGTTCATCCAGCTCCAGTTGCAGGGGGCGGGGTGTGGGCGGCTCGGGCTGAAACTGCACACGTTGCTGGGTGGAGAGCGGTGTGACCGGGCCGACATAGTGCGCAAACAGATGGCGTTCCCGCTCGGCGGCGGCTTCGGCCTCCTTGCGGGCTTGTTCTGCGGCTTCGCGGCGCTCGCGCTGGGCCTTGAGCTCCTTGGAGATGCCACCCAGGGCATGCAGGCCCTGATGGCGAAACGCCTGGCTCATAGCAATCCTTCCTCGGCCATGGACAGGCTGCGGCCCTGCGTCACGATGATGTGATCCAGCACGCGAATGTCCAGCAGCGCCAGTGCGCTCTTGACGTTGCTGGTGAGGTGCTGGTCTGCCGCGCTGGGCTGCACGCTGCCACTGGGGTGGTTGTGCGTGAGGATGACGCTGGCCGCATGGTGGTGCAGGGCACGCAGTGCAATTTCTCTGGGGTAGACCGAGGTCTGGCTCAGCGTACCCCTGAACAGTTCTTCCATGGCAATCAAACGGTTCTGGCTGTCCAGGAACAGCACAGCAAAAATTTCGTGGGGGCGGTGGCCCAGGTGCAATTGCAGATAGTGTTTCACAGCTTCGGGGCTGCCAAACACTTCGCGCTCACGCAATTGCTGGGCCGTGGCGCGCTTGGCCAATTCCATCACTGCCAGCATTTCCGCACGCTTGGCAGGGCCGAGGCCTTTGATGCGCTGCAGATCCTGCGCGCTGGCATTGAGCAGCCCGGCAAGCCCTTCAAAGCTGTCCAGCAGAGATTGCGCCAGCTGCAGCACGCTGCATCCGGCCAGGCCGGTGCGCAGCAAAATGGCCAGCAGCTCGGCATCAGACAGGGTGCTGGCACCGCGTGTCAGCAGTTTTTCACGGGGAAGGGTGTCGGCTGGCAGGTCTTTGAAAGCCATGGTCCTGGTGCTGAAAAAACAATTAACAGACGCCAAGGGCGCGGGGGCATGCCCGGTTTTCTACAATGTGGCGCAGTTTATCGGGACTTCCATGACAAATACTGTGCCTTCCAACACCCATTCCGTGCCGACCGTACAAGCAGGTTCCTTTCTGACGCTGCACTACCGTCTGGCTGGCCCTGCGGGCGATGTGATCAATACCTTCAACGAAAAACCCGGCACGCTGTCGCTGGGTACGGGTGAACTCTCGCCCGCCATTGAGGAAAAGCTCATGGGCCTGCCTGAAGGCACGCACACCACATTCGAGCTGCCTGCTGGCGCGGCCTTTGGTGAGCGCAACCCCGACATGCTGCAGTGGGTGGCGCGCAAGCTGCTCAATGAGCTGGGCGATCCGCACGAGCAATACGCGGCGGGTGATGTGGTGCAGTTTCCCACGCCCGATGGCCTGGGCAGCTACGCAGGCACGGTGGTGCAAGTGCGTGAGGACGGCGCCGTGCTGTTTGACTTCAGCCACCCGCTGGCAGGCCAGCCCGTGACGTTTGAAGTCAAGATCATTGGGGTGCTGTAGTCGTGGTCGATACCAAGGAAATTCTGCTGGCCGAGCCGCGAGGCTTTTGCGCGGGTGTAGACCGCGCCATCGAGATCGTAGAGCGCGCACTGGAGAAGTTCGGCCGCCCCATCTACGTGCGCCATGAAATCGTGCACAACACCTTTGTGGTCAACGACCTCAAGGCCAAGGGCGCGATCTTCATCGAAGACCTGAACGAAGTGCCCCCCGGCGCGACACTGATCTTCAGCGCCCATGGCGTGAGCAAGGCCGTGCAGGAAGAAGCCAAGGCGCGTGGTTTTTCGATTTTTGATGCCACCTGCCCGCTGGTGACCAAGGTGCACATCGAAGTCGCCAAGCTGGCCAGGGAAGGTTATGAGTTCATCATGATCGGCCACAAGGGCCACCCTGAGGTGGAAGGCACCATGGGCCAGCTGTCCGAAGGCATTCATCTGGTCGAGGACGAGGCCGATGTGCAAACCATCCAGCCCAGACAGACCGAAAAGATTGCCGTGGTCACCCAGACCACACTGAGTGTGGATGATGCTGCAGGCATCAAGGCCGCGATCAAGGCGCGTTTTCCCAACATCCGCGAGCCCAAGCAGCAGGACATCTGCTACGCCACCCAGAACCGCCAGGATGCGGTGAAGATGCTGGCACCGCAGGTGGATGTGGTCATCGTCGTAGGCAGCCCCACCAGCTCCAACAGCAACCGTCTGCGTGAGCTGGCCGAGCGCCTGGGTACACCCGCCTACATGGTGGACAACGCCGATGAGCTCAAGCCCGAATGGTTTGACGCTGCCGCCCGCGTTGGCCTGACGGCGGGTGCCTCCGCCCCCGAAGTGCTGGTCGACGGCGTGATTGCCCGCATCAAGGAGCTGGGCGCAGTGTCGGTGCGCAAGATGGACGGCGTGGAGGAAACCATGAAGTTCCCCCTGCCCAAGGGCCTGAAGATGATCGACCCCGCCACGGGTCTGGAAATCGAAGTGCGCAAGCGTCCAGAGACGGGCCTGTAAAAGCGGATACTTAAAAATCAGAGCGACTAGCGCTTGAATTTATTGGACTTCAGATACAAAACACTCTGAAATCCTTATAAATCAAGCGCTAGCCGCTCTTTTTTTTGTATGTGCTTTAGCTCCACAGATCCAGCGGTGGCTCGCTGACCACGGCCCGCAGCACATCGGTGCGGCTGACGAATCCGCGCAGATGGCCATCCGCATCCGTGACAGGCAGACCGGGCAGGCCAGTCTCCAGCAGCACATGGGTGAGCTGGCGCAGATGGGTGTCTGCCGTCACCGCGGGCACTGGCGTGACCATGACTTCCGTGACCGGGCGCTTGGCGAGCAGCATGGCCTGCTGCACGGCACCTGGCTCAGGCAGCAGCGCCAGCGGGGCCATGTCAGCGCGCAGCAGCAGTCCAATGACCACCCCCTGGGCGTTGAGTACGGGAGCCTGGGCAATCTTTTTTTCAGCCAGTACCTGCCAGGCCTGCTCCACGTTGATGTCTGGCGGCAGCGTGACAGCGCCTTGCGTCATCACATCCTGCACGGTGTAAATCTGGCGGCGCTCTTCCTTGGGGCCCTGCTCGGTATCCAGATAGGCATTGACAGCATCATGCACTTTGGCCGACAGCGTGCTGATGGAGTGGCGAATCTGGGATTCCTGGCCTTCAACGCCAGAAGCGCCTGCACGCAGGCCGCTGGGGCGCTGCACGCCACGCACGGCAGTGATATGGCTGAGGCGCTGTGCACCTCCCTGGTACATGGGGCCGTTGATGCCAAAGACATAAAACATGAGGGGCAGTGCTCCTTGGGTTGGCTGCAATCAATCTTGTATTCCTTATCGGCAGCAGTGCCTGCAACTAAACCGCATCTGCAGCACAATGCTGGAAAGATTCTGCAGCCCTCTTGTGCTGAGATCCGATCACACCAGCCTGAACACGTCATGGCTCCGCTTTGGCTCCTGCACAAATCTTCGATTTGCCGGGTGGTGTGAGCAGCGCAGAGGGCCGTCACTTTAAAATCGCAACCATGCTAGACATCCTTCTTCTCCGTAAAGACCTCGATTCCGTCATTGCACGCCTGGAAACTCGCAAAAAGCCCCAGGCCTTTCTGAACGTCGAGGCATTCAAGGCACTTGAATCCGAGCGCAAAACGCTGCAAACCCGTACGGAGGAGCTGCAATCCCAGCGCAACCAGCTGTCCAAGCAGATTGGCATGCTGATGGGCAAGGGCGAAAAGGACGCTGCCGAAGCCGCCAAGGCCCAGGTCGCCCAGTTCAAGACCGAGCTGGAGCAGTCGGCAGCCCGTCTGGAGCAAATTCAGGCTGAGCTGGAAGCCATGCTGCAGGCCGTGCCCAACCTGCCTCACGAGTCCGTGCCTGTCGGTGCTGGCGAAGAAGACAATGTGGTCGTGCGCACCTGGGGCACACCCAAGACCTTTGACTTTGAAGTCAAGGACCACGTAGACGTTGGCACCCCGCTGGGCCTGGACTTTGACATGGGTGTCAAGCTCTCCGGCTCGCGCTTTACGGTGATGAAGGGCGGCATTGCCCGTCTGCACCGCGCACTGGCCCAGTTCATGCTGGATGTACAGACCCAGGAGCACGGTTATACCGAGTGCTATGTGCCTTATGCCGTGAATACGGATTCGCTCAAGGGCACTGGCCAGCTGCCCAAGTTTGAAGGCGATCTGTTCGCTGCCAAGAAGGGCGGCCAGGAAGGTGAACCCGTGCCTGACAACCAGGCCCTCTACCTGATTCCTACGGCCGAAGTGCCTCTGACCAACTTCCTGCGTGACGTGGTGGTGCAGGAGTCTGAGCTGCCCATCAAGCTCACCGCCCACACCCCTTGCTTCCGCTCGGAAGCTGGCAGCTACGGCCGCGACACCCGCGGCATGATCCGCCAGCACCAGTTCGACAAGGTGGAGATGGTGCAGGTCGTGCACCCCGAAAAGAGCTACGAAGTGCTGGAAGAAATGACGCAGCACGCCGAAGCCATCCTGCAAAAGCTGGGCCTGCCTTACCGCGTGATGAGCCTGTGCACCGGTGACATGGGCTTTGGTGCCACCAAGACCTATGACCTGGAAGTGTGGCTGCCCGGTCAGAACAAGTACCGCGAAATCAGCTCTGTCTCGAACTGCGAAGCCTTCCAGGCCCGCCGCATGCAGGCACGCTTCAAGAATGCCAAGGGCAAGAACGAGCTGGTCCACACCTTGAACGGCTCCGGCCTGGCTGTGGGCCGCTGCCTGGTGGCCGTGCTGGAAAACTACCAGCAGGCCGATGGCTCCGTCATCGTGCCAGAGGCGCTGCGTCCCTACATGGGCGGCATGGAGCGCCTGCAAGCCTAAAAATTGGAGATCGGCCTAAGTTTTTCCAAAAAACGTGTCCAAAGTGTCATACAATAGATGCTTCGACACGCAGGAGAGGTGGCAGAGTGGTCGAATGTACCTGACTCGAAATCAGGCGTACGTGAATAACGTACCGTGGGTTCGAATCCCACCCTCTCCGCCAAAATGCGGCTGTAGCTCAGCTGGATAGAGTACTTGGCTACGAACCAAGGGGTCGTGGGTTCGATTCCTGCCAGCCGCACCAGATACAAGCCCCCAGAACAGAAATGTTCTGGGGGCTTTTCTGTTGTGGCCTTCAGGGTTGGAATCTTTGATAAGTTTTTGCAATCGGAATATAAATTTTCATTTGTATCCGCCGTGTCGGAACGGGTTCACTGCTTTCCGAAAGAGCTTCAAGTTTGTGCAATTAGGCTTGCCGCTCTGAACCGAACGCCGTACTCCTTGGAGCATATGAGACATGTCGTAGAACTATCTTTTCGCGGAGAACAGGCCCAGCTATATCGTCTTGGCTTACGTACCAGTGCTGCCCAATTTCAACTTATGCGTAACCAAATTGCCGATGCCCTCTTGATTAGAGACTGGACACCAAGGCATCCACCCGCCGAAGCAATATTGAATAAAAGACGCAAATTACAAGCTGAGGCTCAGCGTAAAGGTACAGGTCGCTCCTTGCCTGAAGCCAAGATCATCCAGGGAGGGGCTCTCTCTCCTCGCTAGTCATGTAAAAGGTCGGCGAGTACTTCGCCTAATGACAGCTATTGGCCGACAGCAGCCGTCAGCATCCACAAGCTCTGAAACTGGCATAGAGAACCATATAGCTTTATGGTTGCTTATGCCACTTTTGCTGCGAGTGCTCGGAAAGACATTGCCAGTGGGATGCGCCATAACTTTTTGAGAGCATCTGCTCTCCTAAGCAAGTTCACCTGCAGAGGCCGATAGGAATAAACTGGGCATGCAATGTCGACCGTTACCTTCTCCCCTCCATTTCATTCACCCAACCAAGTCGCTGAACAACTACGAGGCCATGGCTATGCGGTGCTTCAACCTCGTGATGTTGCTACGTGGCTCAACTGTGATTTAGAGGCTTTGCAAGCCTTGTCGGTTGAGTGGGATGACCTTCGTCCGGATGAGTATCTCAAGGATGGTGGCAGCTATCGCTACCGGCGTCACGCCAGCTTTGTGGTGCGAGGCGAGCAATTGGAATTGGTAGAGCACCGTCCGCACTGGCAACCGCTGAAGTACAACGCGTTGCATGGAGGGATGGAGCGCTGGTTTGCACCAGTCAAAGCCCAGGTAGTGCAGCAGGCTGCTTGGCAGCAGTTAATCGTTCGTCTGGCAGAAGTTTCTTCGCAATTATTTGCCCAAGCGATGACTGAGCCTTGCTTTGTGGAAGCGCATCAATTCCGGATTGATACAGCCAATGGGATCGGACGTCCTACACCTGAAGGTGCACACCGTGATGGGGTGGACTTGGTCGCAGTTTTTCTGGTTGGTCGGCAGGGCATCAAGGGTGGAGAAACTCGCATCTTCGAAGCGTCTGGACCGACAGGCATTCGCTTTACGCTGACAGAGCCTTGGACGCTCATGCTGCTCGATGATGCACGCATGATCCATGAGACCACCCCCATCCAGCCCTTGGACGAGCATGTGTCTGGTACTCGTGACACCTTGGTTGTGACGTGTCGCCAGCATTGCTTTCAGGGTGATGAAGTGAAGGATGGTGGTTCGTGACCAAGCGGTCATAGGCACGGATAGAGGTAGTCCCGCTCGTTTGAACAAAATCCTCTGTTGTTAAGCGAGATCCCTGCGGTCATGCAGCTTGCATTTTTGCAAACGGCAATGCTGCAAAGTAAGCCTCATCTGGGGTGGCTTGGCCGTGTGCCTGATGAGGTCGCTGTGCATTGTAGAACTGCAAGTATTGCGCAATCCCATTGCGTGCGGCACGCACGCTGTCATAGGCTTTGAGATAGATCTCCTCGTGCTTGATGGAGCGCCACAGGCGCTCTACAAAGACGTTGTCCCGCCAAGCGCCCTTGCCATCCATGGAGATACGAATCCCATGGCGCTTGAGTAGCGTGGTGAAGGTATCGCTTGTAAATTGGCTGCCCTGGTCAGTGTTGAAGATGGCAGGTGTCCCCCAGCGGGTGATGGCCTCTTGCACTGCATCTACGCAAAACTGTACGTCCATGGTGTTGGACAGCCTCCATGCCAGCACCTTGCGGCTGTACCAAGCGACCACGGCACACAGGTACAGCCAGCCCTTGTGCATGCGCACGTAGGTGATGTCCATGGCCCAGACTTGGTTGGAATAGACCACAGGCTTGTTCCTGAGCAAGTAAGGATAGACCTTGTGCTGTGGGTGGCGAGCACTGGTGCTCAGCTGGCAGTACAGCGCACGCACGCCCATGCGCTGCATCAGCGTGCGAACATGCCGACGGCCCACACATTGGCCTTGGCGCTTGAGCAAGCTGCGCAGCATGCGAGAGCCTGCAAACGGGGGGGGGGGGTGGCATGCAGGGCATCGATGCGATGCATCAACTGCACCTGTGCCTTGCAGGGCGGCTTGCGCTGGTAGTACAGACAGCCTCGGCTGATACCCACGAGCTGGGCCTGCCGGCTCAGTGACAGGCCATGGCTGCGGTTAATCATCGACCTACGCTGAGCAATTCCGCTTTGCTCAGCGCAGCTTGCAAAAAATCCTTCTCCAAAGTGAGCTGGCCAATCTTGGCATGCAGCTCCTTAAGGTCGACCGTTGGCGTTGTGGGTGCAGACGGAGCACCGAACACATCAGTAGCACGCTCCAGCAACAGCCGTTTCCAATCGGCAATCTGGCTGAGGTGCACCTCATATTGCTGAGCCAGCTCAGCCACGGTGCGCTCTCCGCACACCGCCTCCAATGCAATCTTGGCTTTGAAGGCGGCACTGTGTTTACGACGTGATTTGATAGTCATAGATCTCTCCAGGTTCGGCCTGTTGCCAGACCATTTTTACGGGGAAAGATCTCGCTTAGCTAGCTGTTCAAAAAAACGGAGCCACTTCTTCAGGCGGTGGTGTCATCATCTGCGGCATCAAACAGATGCAGGCCCCAAGATTGAACTTTTCTAAGCCGATACCGTGTTTTCCCTGAAGGGAGTTCAATATTGCGCTACAATAGTGATCTTGCAGCAATGCAACAGCGGCTGTAGCTCAGCTGGATAGAGTACTTGGCTACGAACCAAGGGGTCGTGGGTTCGATTCCTGCCAGCCGCACCAGATTCAAGCCTCAGAAACGAAAGTTTCTGAGGCTTTTGTCTTTTTGTGAAAGCACTGCTTTTTTCACATGGCTGCAAGGCGTTGTGAAGACCAAAAAATTTCGGTCAGTTTCAATTTAGGGGTTTAGATAGCACCTATAATTGATAGCTTAGCGGCTGTAGCTCAGCTGGATAGAGTACTTGGCTACGAACCAAGGGGTCGTGGGTTCGATTCCTGCCAGCCGCACCAATTTCAAGTCCTGATATCGCAAGGTGTCAGGACTTTTTGGTTTGTGCGCCCGGCATTTTTGTGGGGCTGCTTTTGTGTGAAGATTGCGTCTATGAACAAGGCTTTCACCAAGGAAACCGATGGGCAGGATGATGACGACGATCTGCCCAGCCTGCCTGCTATTCCCAAGGGCAGCAAGAATTACATGACGCCTCAGGGCTACCAGGCGCTGCGCAGCGAGCTGCTGGAGCTGATTGACAATGAGCGCCCCAGAATTGTCGAGGTGGTGCACTGGGCGGCCAGCAATGGCGACCGCTCGGAAAACGGTGACTATCTCTACGGCAAGAAGCGTCTGCGCGAGATTGACCGCCGTATCCGCTTTCTGACCAAGCGCCTGGAAATTGCCGAGGTGGTGGATCCTTCCGTGCACCACGGCAGTGACCAGGTGTTCTTCGGTGCCACCGTCACCTATGCAGACAACGAAGGTGTGGAGCGCACTATCACCATCAAGGGCATTGATGAGTCTGACAGCAGCAAGGGCGAGGTCAGCTGGATCGCGCCCGTAGCGCGTGCCTTGCTGCGCGCCAAGGTGGGGGATGAAGTGCCTTTGCCCACCCCGGCAGGTGTGCGCATGCTGGAAGTGCTGGAAGTGGCATACCCCGCACCACAGAACTAAAAAATAGTAGCTGCCGGCGCTGGATTTATCAGTCTTTCATGCTCTTAAGGCTTTGAAACCTAGATGTGGTAAGCGCTAGCTGCTCTTATATTTAAAGTCAGTCATAAAAAACGCGATCTCTCAGGATCGCGTTTTTGTTGTGTGCCTGCGTGTACAGCGGTCTTACTTGAGCGGCATGATGCGCGTAGCGCGGACCACGGTGGGAATGCGGCGCAGGCTGCGCAGGGCTGCGTCCACGTGCTGGCGGTCGTGTACGGACACGATAAAGCGCAGCTCGGTGGTTTGCATGGCTGCTTCATCGTCCATTTCCAGGCGGCGAATGTCGAGGTTGGCTTCTGCCATTTCGCTGGCTACGCGGGCCAGTACGCCCTTCTGGTTGTTGATGGTGATGCTTAGGCCGCTGTCATAAAGCTTCTGGCTGGCGTCTTCTGCCCATTCCACGGGGATGAAGCGCTCCGCATCGGTAGCGTGCAGGCGCTTGGCATTGGCGCAGTGGGCATCGTGCACGTGCAGACCATCGCCACGGCCCAGATAGGCCACCACGGCATCGCCGGGTACAGGGCGGCAGCAAGGGGCGTAGTGCACCGAGGCATTGCTCTTGCCGTCGAGCGTGACGGTGCCACGGTCCTTGCTGGCAAAGCGCTCCTGGCTCAGCAGTACGGCGTTGGGGCGCATGCCCTGCTTGGCCAGCTGGGCCATGAAGTGGCGCGCCACCCAGCCTGCAGCCTGGCGGCCCATGCCGATGTCGGTCAGCAGGTCTTCGCGGCTCTTGCTGTTGGAGGTGTTGAGTACAGACTGCCACAGCGCCTGATTGGCTTCGTTGTCCTGCGGAATCTCGGCAATACCTTCTTCGCGCAGTGCCTGCTGCAGCAGCTTTTCGCCGAGCAGCATGGACTCGCTGATGGCTGCCGTCTTGAGATAGTTGCGGATCTTGGAGCGCGCACGGCCAGTTTTGACAAAGCTCAGCCACGCAGGGTTGGGGTTGGCATTGTCGTCCGTGATGATTTGCACCACATCACCGCTCTTGAGTTCCGTGCGCAGCGAATTGGGTTCACCATTGATCAGGGCGGAAACAGTGTGGTGGCCAATACTGCTGTGGATGGCGTAGGCAAAGTCCACCACGGTGGCGCCGCGTGGCATGGCCAGAATTTTGCTCTTGGGTGTGAAGACGTAGATGGAGTCAGGGTAGAGGTCCACCTTGACGTTGTCCCAGAACTCGGTGGCGTCTTTGGTTTCGGTCTGGATGTCCAGCAGCGACTGCAGCCACTTGGTGTTGACGGCTTCCTGCTTGTCCTGCGACTTGTAGAGCCAGTGCGCGGCAATGCCGGCCTCGGCCACGATGTGCATGGGCTCAGTGCGGATCTGGAACTCGATATTCACGCCCGACGGGCCCACCAGCATGGTGTGCAGCGACTGGTAGCCGTTGGCCTTGGCAATGGCGATATGGTCCTTGAACTTGCCGGGCACGGGCTTGTACAGCTGGTGCAGGATGCCCAGGGCGGTGTAGCAGTCCGTGACTGTAGGCACGATGATGCGAAAGCCGTAGATGTCCGTCACCTGGGCAAAGGTCAGGTGGTGGCGGATCATCTTCTGGTAGAGCGAGAACAGCGTGCTCTCGCGCCCTGCCAGGCGTACGGGCATGCTGACGCGTTCGAACTCGGCAGCAATTTCGTTCTGCACGCGCTGCACCAGATCGTGGCGGCGTGCGCGGGACTTGGAGATGGCCTTGTCCAGCGTTTGGTAGCGCCAGGGGTGCTGGTACTGGAAGGACAGGTCCTGCAGTTCGCGGTAGGTCTGGTTCAGCCCCAGGCGATGTGCAATGGGGGCGTAGATGTCCAGGGTTTCCGAGGCAATACGGTTCCACTTGCTGCGCGGCATATCGCCCATGGTGCGCATGTTGTGGGTGCGGTCGGCCAGCTTGATGAGGATGACGCGTACATCCTTGGCCATGGCCAGCAGCATTTTGCGAAAAGACTCTGCCTGGCTCTCTTCGCGGGTGTTGAAGTGCAGCTTGTCCAGCTTGGTCAGCCCGTCGACGAGGTCTGCCACCGTTTCCCCGAAACGCTCCACCAGATCCTGCTTGGTGATGCCGCAGTCTTCCATGGCATCGTGCAGCAGAGCAGCCATGAGCGCGGGGGCATCGAGCTTCCAGTGCGCACAGATGGTGGTGACAGCAATCGGGTGGGTAATGTAGGGATCACCACTGCTGCGCCACTGGTTGGTGTGTGCCTTGTCTGCGTATTGCCATGCCTGGCGCACCAGCTCGATGTCGGCAGGTGGCAGATAAGACAGGTAGCCCAGCATGCGCTCAAAGTGCGCAGCGGAAACGCGAGCCGCAGCTTCCAGGCGCTCCTCAAGAGGTGTGTCCGGCGATAGGGGAGGGGTGTCGTCTTTTTTGGAAGTAAATGCCGCGTTCATACCCTAAATGTATCGCGGGAAAGGGGCGGTGAACATAGCAAAAAAAAAAGCACCGCGATACGGTGCTTCTATTGTCTGCGTAATACACAGAATCTGAAATGAATTCAGACTTAGCCGGGTACTTTTTTCAGCATCTCCAGGCCAACCTTGCCTTCTGCGATTTCGCGCAGGGCGGTCACAGCAGGCTTGTTCTGGCATTCCACCTTGGGGGTATGGCCTTGGCTGAGCATGCGAGCACGGTATGTGGCAGCCAGCACCAGTTGGAAACGGTTGGGGATTTTGTCCAGGCAATCTTCAACAGTGATACGTGCCATCTGGGTACTCCGGGGAAATTCAGGAAAGGTTGAGGGACTCAAACACGTCGGCACGCAGGCGGCGCTGCGAGGCATATTTGAGCCGTTGAGCGTGGATGATCGCCTTCAGGTCAAAAAGCGCGCTCTCGAACAATTCGTTAATTATAACGAAGTCAAATTTTGACACCTGGGCCATCTCGACTTCCGCATTCTTCATACGTACTTCGATCACCTCGGGTGCATCTTCGCCACGGTTTTCCAGGCGCGAGCGCAGTTCGTCCCAGCTGGGCGGCAGGATAAAGATCAGCACCGCCTGGGGGAAGGCTTCACGCACCTGCAGTGCGCCCTGATAGTCAATTTCCAGCAGCACATCTTCGCCATTGACCAGGCGGTCATGAATGCCTTTCTTGGATGTGCCATAGCGCTTGCCGTGCACATTGGCCCATTCGATAAAGGCATTGTTGGCAATCATGCTGTCGAACTCTGTGTCCGAGCAGAAAAAGTATTCGCGACCGTGCTTTTCCTGACCGCGAGGTGCACGCGTGGTGTGCGAGACGGAAGGATAGACGCGTGCGTCAAACGAGCGCAGGGCCTTCACGAGGCTGGATTTGCCAGCTCCGCTGGGCGCTGCAACGACAAATAGGTTTCCAGGATGTTGCATAAAAAAAACTCTGCTACGGATAGCAAGCTTGCAAAAAGGGCGCTTGGAAGCGCCCTGTAGCGGTGACGGTGATTTACTCGATGTTCTGAACTTGCTCGCGCATTTGCTCAATCAGCACTTTCATGTCCACGCTGATGCGTGTCAATTCCAGTGTGGCGGACTTGGAACCCAGGGTGTTGGCTTCGCGGTGCATTTCCTGGATCAGGAAGTCCAGGCGCTTGCCGATTTCGCCCCCCTTCTTGAGCAGGCGCTCGACCTCGTCCAGGTGTGAGCCCAGGCGTGTGATTTCTTCTGCCACATCAATGCGGATGGCAAAGGCGGTGGCTTCAGACAGTGCACGCTCGCGGGCAGCTTCCGGTGCAACCTGGCCTTCGGTCAGGCCCATGGCTTCTTGCCAGCGCTCCAGAAAACGCTGGCGCTGCTGCTCTACCAGTTGGGGCACCAAAGGTCCTGCCTGCTCGGCCAGTGCGCGCAGCTGCTGGATGCGGTCCAGCAGCATGCTGGCCAGGCGCTTGCCTTCGCGTGCACGGGCGTCCACCAGTTCATCAATGGCCTTGTCAGCCAGTGCGGGAACGATTTCCTGCCAGTCCACCTGCACGGCGTGACCATTGCCGGAAAAGCGCAATGCATCGGCCACGCTCAGCCCCTTGGCGTCAGGCAGCCAGGCCTGCACCAGATCCTGCAGGGACTGCATGCGCTGCAGCAAGGCAGCAGTAGGCTGGGGCAGAGAGGCAGAGGCATCCACATCAATGGCCGCACGCACTTCCACCTTGCCGCGCTTGAGGCGGTTGGTCAGCAGGGCGCGCAATGCGGGTTCCTGGCTGCGCAGTTCATCAGGCAGACGGAAAGTCAGGTCCAAAAAACGGCTGTTGACTGCGCGGATTTCAAGCCCCAACCGCATACGAGATGCAGAGGCGTTGTCCTCAGTAGACGCCGGTGCGTGCTGCACGCTGGTGTATCCGGTCATGCTGTAAACTGGCATTGGACGTTTCTTTGGTTACTTGCAATTCGCTGATTATCCAGTTTCCGCGTCGACCCTGAGGTTTACCAGAACAAAATGTCTTCAAGGATCAAGCCCGCCCCCCTGCCGCCGGATACCCAGATTGGTGATTACCGCATTGTGCGCAAACTTGCTTCAGGTGGTTTTGGCATCGTGTATCTGGCCCAGGATGCACAGGGGCAGGAGGTCGCAATCAAGGAATACCTCCCCGCAGCACTGACCACACGCAGCCCAGGGGAACTGGTTCCCAAGGTAGCTGCAGACAAGGTGTCACTGTACCGGCTGGGGCTGAAAAGTTTTTTTGAAGAAGGCCGTGCGCTCACGCAGATCTCCCACCCTTCGGTGGTCAGCGTGCTCAATTTCTTCCGCGAGAACGAAACCGTCTACATGGTGATGAACTTCCTGCGTGGTGCATCCTTGCAGGAATACGTGGTGCTGGCACGCGGCAAGAAACACCACAAGGTTTTGCGTGAGTCCACCATCCGTTCGCTGTTTGATGAGGTGCTGCGCGGTCTGCGCATCGTGCACCAGCACAAGATGCTGCACCTGGACATCAAGCCCGCCAATATCTTCATCACCGATGAAGACCGTGCCGTGCTGATTGACTTTGGCGCTGCGCGCGAAGTGCTGAACAAGCAAGCCAGCTTTATCCGCCCCATGTACACGCCGGGCTTTGCTGCCCCTGAGATGTACAAGCGCGACAACAATCTGGGCCCTTGGACGGATATCTACGCCATTGGGGCCTGCATGTTTGCCTGCATGACAGGGCAGCCACCCACGGATGTGCCCAACCGCCGCGACAAAGACCGGCTGGCCATGGCGCTGGCGCGTCTGCGTGGTGTGTATTCCGATAACCTGCTGGAATTGGTGCAGTCGGCCATGGCGCTGGACCCCATGGAGCGCCCGCAGTCTGTGTTTGCGTTCCACAAGGCGCTAATCAACGAGCCGCCGCGCAGCTACACCCCGCTGAGTGTGGCCGAAAAAGTGCGTCTGCAGCTGGAAAGCCTGATGGGTGACACCAGCAGGGCGCAGGCCGCGCAGGCCGCGCAGGAGGCAGCGCGGGCGAGGGCTTCATGAAATTTTCCGTATTTCAGCTCAGTCGCCGTGGGGGGCGTGCCATCAATGAAGACCGCATGGGCTATTGCTACACCCGGGAAGCGGCCTTGTTCCTGCTGGCAGATGGCATGGGCGGGCATGCCGAAGGCGAGGTGGCCGCACAGCTGGCGCTGCAGAGCATTGCGGCACAGTTTCAGCGCGAAGCGCAGTTGACCCTGCCCAATCCGGCTGACTTTCTGCGCCGTGCCGTGATGACGGCGCACCGCCATATCCAGCGCTATGCCAAGTTCAAGCGCATGGCTGATGCACCACGCACCACGCTGGTGGCGGCCGTGGTGCAAAACGGCACCGTGACCTGGCTGCACTGCGGTGATTCGCGTCTGTACTGGGTGCGCAGGGGGCAGTTGCTGGCGCGCACGCGTGACCATTCTTATTCTGAGATGGAAGGTGCCTTCCGCATTCCCAGGCAGCTGGCCAAAAAGCTGCTCAACCGCAATGTGCTGTTCACCTGTCTGGGGGCATCTGGCGACCCGATTTTTGACATCAGCGGCCCGCATAACCTGCGCCGTGGGGACCGCGTCCTGCTGTGCTCGGACGGGCTGTGGGGCGTGCTCGACGAAGCCTTTTTGCTGCAGGGGCTGTCCCGGCAGCCCGTGCATGAAGCCATTCCTGCGCTGGTGGATGCTGCCTTGCAGACAGCAGGCGAGAAAAGCGACAACGTCACTGCCATAGGCATGGAGTGGGAAGTGCCGGATCACGAGCCCAGCACCGGTGAAAGCCATACCGACACCCATCTGACGCACGAGCCCTTTGCCACGACCATCCAGTCCGAGCACGACCTGGATACGCTGGATGACCCGCTCGGCGAAGAAGAAATCGAGCGCAATATTGCCGAGATCAATGCGGCCATCCGCCGCTCGGCCGAGCGCAAGCTGCCATAGCCTCGCCCACCTCAGCGCTGCGCATGGGCTTGCACTTTGACGCACACTTGTCACCTTTGCCGCAGATGCTGCGGATTGCCTGTCTGATGAAATAAAGAGAGCTGCCAGCGCTTGCTGCATGGGCGTTGCAGCCATTTTTTACCCATGAAAATTGTTCTCGCTTCCAACAACCGCGGCAAGCTGGCCGAATTGCAATCCATGTTTGCGCCTCTGGGCGTGGAGCTGATCTGCCAGGGCGATCTGTTTCAGGGCGAAGCGCCCGAGCCCTATGGCACCTTTGTGGAAAACGCCCTGAGCAAGGCGCGCTTTGCTGCCGAAAAAACCGGTCTGCCTGCAATTGCGGACGATGCAGGTCTGTGCGTGGAAGCCTTTGGCGGCCTGCCCGGCGTGGATACAGCCTACTACTGCACGCACTACGGCTACGAAAAAAGCGATGCCAACAATGTGACCTGCCTGCTGGAAAACCTGGCCCCTCACGCCAACCGCAAGGCCGCCATGGTGAGCACTTTGGTGGGCGTGCGCCACCCCAAGGACCCTGAGCCGCTGATTGCTGTGGGCCGCGTGAATGTAGAGATTGCCAGGGAGCGCCGTGGCAGCAACGGTTTTGGCTTTGACCCTGTGCTCATCATTCCTGAAATTGGCAAGACCTTTGCCGAGATGGCGCCTGAGTTCAAGAACGATCACAGCCACCGTGGCCGCAGCACGCGCGCCATGATGGAATTGCTGCGCACCTCCTGGCTGGCCTGAAGCACGCATGAGCATCCCCATTCATCCTGCGGGCAGTGAACCGCAAGTGGGCCAGGCACCCAAGGACGTACAGCACTACATGCGCATGGGCACGCTGGCCCTGCCTGCGCTGCCACCGCTGTCGCTGTACATCCACCTGCCGTGGTGCCTCAAGAAGTGTCCGTACTGTGACTTCAACTCGCACGAGCAGCGGGGGCTGGCCGAAGGCGGTGTGCCTGAGCAGCGCTATATCGACGCGCTGATGGCCGATCTGGAAGCCAGCCTGCCTCTGATCTGGGGCCGCACGGTGCACAGCGTGTTCATTGGTGGCGGAACCCCCAGCCTGTTCAGCCCCGAGAGCATTGACCAGTTGATCAGTGGCCTGCGTGCGCGCCTGCGCATGGAGCCTGACTGTGAAATCACCATGGAGGCCAACCCCGGTACCTTTGAAAAAGAGCGCTTCAAGGCCTACCGCCATGCAGGCATCACACGCCTGTCGATTGGGGTGCAGAGCTTTGATGACCGCTTTTTAAAGGCGTTAGGGCGTGTGCACGATGGAGCACAGGCACGGGCTGCGGTGCAGGAAGCGGCGGAATCGTTTGAGACCTTCAACCTCGACATCATGTATGCCCTGCCGGGGCAGACCGAGGCCGATCTGATCAAAGACCTGGAGACAGCGCTGAGCTTCAAACCGCCGCACATCTCGATTTACCACCTGACGATCGAGCCGAATACCTACTTCGCCAAGTTTCCACCCGTCGTGCCGGAAGAAGACACAGCCTATGACATGCTGGACCGCATCACCGCCATGACGGGCGCGGCAGGCATGCAGCGCTATGAAATTTCAGCCTACGCACGCGATGGCCACCAGTGCTTTCACAACACCAACTACTGGCAGTTTGGTGACTACCTGGGCATTGGTGCAGGGGCGCACGGCAAGCTGAGCTTTGCGCACCGTATCGTGCGCCAGGTCAAGATTCGTGACCCGCAGCGCTATATGGACGCCGCACTGGCAGGCCGTGCGCTGGCCAGTGACGAGGACGTGCGCCGCAAGGATTTGCCGTTTGAGTACATGCTCAATGCACTGCGCCTGCGCGGTGGCTTTGCGGTGCAGGACTATCTGGACCGCACGGGCCTGCCCGTCAGCACCATTCAGTCTGCGCTGGATGCAGCGCAGCGCAAGGGTCTGGTCACCCTGCAAGGCGGCCATGTACAGCCGACGGAGCGTGGCTTTGACTTTCTGAGTGATTTGCAGGAGCTGTTTCTGGCCGACGAATAAAGCCTGAATACTCATAAAAAGAAAGCACCTTGCGCAGGTGCTTTCTTATTTTTAGATAGTTTTGATGCTGAAGTTGGCTTGTATTCAGCGCTGGCAGCTATCAAAAAATTAGATGCTTAACCGCAGAAGGCCTTGATGATGCGGCCGGTGGCATCGACTTCCAGATTCAGGCGTTCTACGTTGAAGTCACGCGTCATGGGCTGGCCGGGCTTGAGCACGCGTGCCATATAGGCGCCAGAGCGCTTGCGGGCTTCGTTGATGTTGTGCTCGGTATTGGTCTTGCCCACGGCCCACTGCGCATTTTGTGCATTGCATTGCTGCACGGGGCGGGGAGCATCGGCACCGGCTTTTCCATGGCCAAAGTGCGATGATGTGGAGCAACCAGCGATGGTCAGAATGCCGGTCAGACCCAGCAGGGGCAGTACATAGCGCATGTAATTCAACTCCTCAGTTGTTGCACAGCCCATACCTTAACAGCCGTGGCGCCATGATTTGGGGCACGGGTGTGACTCTTTGTGACGGACAAGACCTGCAGCGCCCCGTAGTCGCGATTAACGCGCCTTCAGCACCTGGGTCTGCATGCGCAGTTTCTGGGCCTGTACGGCGGCCTGCTCGGCCTGCTTGCGCTGCTCAAACGGCCCGATATACAAGCGCGTGAGCGTGCCATTCTTGCCTTTGATGGTCTGGCGTACTGCGCCCAGCTTCATTCTGTTGAGCTGTTGGACGGCGGCATCCACATTGCTGGCCTGTGCGTAGACGCCAGCATTCAGGTAGTACTTGCCGGGGATCAGCTTGCTGCTGGTTCCGGGAGCAGCAGGGGCGGCCTTGGTCTTGACCATGGCTGCTGGCGCGGTGACGGGCTTTTTGCTGGGAGCCTCAGCCTTCGCTTTCTGTGGCGCAGGGGCTGCGGAGGCAGCTGCCACTGTTGCAGCAGTTGCTGTTACTGCGGTTGTGGCTGCCGTAGCTGCAGCCGTGTCTGGCGTGGGGCTGAACTGCACGGGCACGGACTGCGCAAAATTGACGATGGACAGCGTTTCTCCTGCCGTGTTCTCCTTGGCAGCTTCAGGGGCTGCAGACGTCTTGTCCTCGGCCGCTGGTGCGGGCAGAGGCTCGGCAGGTACAGGTGCAGGTGCAGGTGCTGGAGCCGGTTCGAGCGCAGGGAGGGGTTCCATTGCGGGCAGCTCAGGCTGCTGGGCGCGGATGCTTTCCACCGAAGGAATCACCAGTTGTGGCCCTGTGCCGGGCTGGGTCGTGCTGGTGTCAGGCAGGGCAAATGTCTGGCTGGACGGTGCGTAGAAGAGGGCTGCGCCGATGAGCAGGGCTGCCAGAGCCTGCACGGATGCCACGATGTGCAGACGCTCTGTGGCAATCGCCTGTGAGGCCAGTTGCACACGCGCCTGTGCCAAGGATTTGGCGTGGGTCAGTGTGTGCAGGGTCTGCTTGCGCACATGGTGGTAGTACAGCCCTGTGCCCATAAAGCCGGGCACGACGCACAGCAGCAGCCCCAGCAGCAGGCAGACCGATGCTTCCACAGCCAGCGGAACGCGGCCATGCAGACCCCACCACCACAGGGCCAGCACACCAGCCAGGACCGCGGCATAAATGCCCGCAGGCCGCCATAGCTTGCGCAGTATCAGCCAGGCCAGAGTGAAGAAGGCTGCGCCATGGTTCCAGCAGGGAACGGTCTTGCCCAGAGTTTCGAAACGCTGGAAATGCTGCTGGTAATACGCTGCGCCGACAGGCCCCACGCTCAGGCGGTAGAGGTCAGGCATGATGCCCGTTTCCGCTGATTGCGGAGAGGGCGTAAAGGCATGAGAGCGTAGAGGCGTCATGGGCATACGGGCGATTGTGGCACGGCCATGCAGGAATGCCGTGCTGCAACGCCAATTGTCAAACAATGTAGATGTCGTCTGCGGATGTTGCGTGCGTCCAGCTTGCCAGCGTGGGTGGTGCACGGCACGCATACACTTGCAGCCATTCGAAATGGCCAGCACGCTGCTGCGTGATGCGCCATGATCCATCGCATATTCATTGAGTGCAGCATGCAAAAACAACACGAATGGCAGTTCTTCCGTGCGGGAGGGGTTG
Organism: Comamonas kerstersii; assembly: GCF_002056725.1. Lineage (NCBI taxonomy): Bacteria > Pseudomonadati > Pseudomonadota > Betaproteobacteria > Burkholderiales > Comamonadaceae > Comamonas > Comamonas kerstersii. Next base: position 2,021,814 of record NZ_CP020121.1, read on the forward strand.
ATCAGGTTTCGATTCGTACGGGTGCCGATATCGCCCATATCGGCCAGCTTGATCAAAAGCTCTGGGTGGCGCTGGCTTGCCCGACACGTGGCATTGAGTTTGATAACGCCACGCTGGATCTGATTGATACCGATGCCGATGGGCGCATCCGTGCGCCCGAACTGGTGGCTGCCTGCGAATGGGCGGTATCCATGGTCAAGCATCCGGATGTGCTGGCACAAAGCAGTGATGTGCTGCGTCTGGACAGCATCAGTGATGCGACCGAAGAAGGTCAGGCGCTGGCTGACGAGGCACGCCGCATTTTGAAGCTGGCTGGCCGTGAAGATGCCGACAGCGTGACGCTGGCCGATGTGCAGGCACGCATGGCCTCGCTCAATGCCATGCCTTTCAATGGCGATGGTGTGCTCAACCCCGCGGCACTGACCGACCAGCCTGAGCTGGCGGCTCTGGCCAGCCGCATCATGGACAGCTATGGCAGCGTGACTGGCTGCGATGGCCAGCCCGGCCTGGGCCGAGCCCAGCTGGATAACTTCTTTACCGATGTACAGGCCATTGCCAGCTGGCATGCGCAGGCACAGACCAATACCTGCTCCCTGCCCAGCCAGGAGCAGGCCGTGGCTGCTGCCTCGGCCCTGAATGCCGTGCAGGCCAAGGTGGAGGACTTTTTTGCCCGTGCGCATCTGGCCGCCTTTGATGCCAAGGCACAGCAGGCGCTCAGCCCCACGGCTGAAGGCTATGCCGCGCTGGGCACGCAGGTGCTGACGCAGCAGGACGCAGCCATTGCAGCCCTGCCGCTGGCGCAGTTCACGGCGGATGCGGTGCTGCCGCTGCGCCAGGGCATCAATCCTGCGTGGGCGCAGGCCATGGAGGAATTCCGCAGGACCGTCGTCCAGCCTTTGCTGGGCGATGTGGACAGCCTGCAGGTGGAGCAGTGGAATGCCGTGAAGGCGCAGCTGTCTGCGTGTCAGGCATGGCTGGCTGCCTACCCTCAAACCCCGCTGGGCCATCTGGGTGCGGAAGAAGCGCAGGCCCTCTTGAACAGTGGTCTGCAGGAGCAGCTGCAGCAGCTGATCGAGCGGGATGAAGCCGAGCAGCAGCACAGCCAGCGTGTGGTGGCGCTGGAAAAGCTGATCCGCTTTCAGCGTGACCTGCTGGCGCTGCTGAACAATTTTGTGAACTTCGCCCACTTCTATCGCCGCGAGGGTGCAGCCTTCCAGTCGGGGACGCTGTACTTGGATGGCCGCAGTTGCGACCTGACGGTGGATGTGACCGACCCCGGCGCACACGCCACACTGGCGGGCATGGCCAAGGTCTATCTGGCGTACTGCGAATGCCGCCGCAATGGGGTAAAGCGCAATATCGTCGCCGCCTTTACGGCGGGGGATGTGGACTTCCTGTTCGTAGGCCGCAACGGTATCTTCTATGACCGTGATGGCCATGACTGGGATGCCACCATCACCAAGCTCATCGAGAACCCCACCAGCATTGGCCAGGCCTTCTTCTCGCCGTACAAGAAGTTTGTGCGCATGATTGAAGAGCAGGTGGCCAAGCGTGCTGCCGCCAAGAACGAGAGCGTCACGGCCAATCTGAACACCCAGGCTGCCAAGCTCACCGAACTGGCCACGACACCGGCAGCACCTGCCGCTGCACCTGCAGCCCGCAAGACAGACGTCGGAACGGTAGCTGCCATTGGCGTGGCCATGGGCTCCATCAGCACCATGGTGGTGGCAATTTTTGGCAAGTTCATTGAACTGGGCCCCTGGATTCCAGTGGCGTTGATTGGCCTGATCCTGGCCATCTCGGGCCCCAGCATGCTGATTGCCTGGCTCAAGCTGCGTGAGCGCAGTCTGGGGCCCATTCTGGATGCCAGTGGCTGGGCCATCAATGGCCGCATGAAGATCAATCTGCCTCTGGGTAACTCACTGTCGCAGACCGCCAAGGTGCCGCTGAACGCCAAGCGCACCATGCATGACCCCTATGCAGTCAACTACGCCAAACGCTGGCTGTGGGCGCTGCTGATCGTCGTGCTGGGCTTGGCTTTGGCATGGGGCGCTGGCTGGCTGGACAAGATGCTGCCTGCTTCCATGCAGCGCATGGAGGTGGTGACCAGCACGGAAGTGGAAGTGGTGACTGCACCAGCTCCCGTTCCCGCTCCAGCCACTGAAGCGCAATGAGTGCCAGCGCCATGACTGCTTTGCAACGTACCCAGCAGGCGCTGCAGGCTATTGCAGAGGCAGGTGCTGAAGGCATGCGCATCTTCACCCGTGTCTATGCCGATGCCGCGCTGGCTGCCGCACAGGCAGCCGATGCGCGTGCTGCAGCAGGCATTTGCCTTGGGCCGCTGGATGGGCGCATTGTGTCCATCAAGGACTTGTTCGATGTGGCGGGCGAGCCCACCACGGCTGGCTCTAAAGTGCTGCGTGAGGCAGCCCCTGCTGCGCAGGATGCCGTCATCGTGCAGCGCCTGCGTGCTGCCGGTGCCATCGTGATTGGCAAGACGAACATGACGGAGTTCGCCTTCTCCGGCATTGGTATCAATCCGCACTACGGCACACCGGGCAATGCGCATGACGCAACACGCATTCCCGGCGGCTCCTCCTCAGGCGCAGGCGTGGCGGTGGCGCGCGGCATGTGCGAGATCGCGATTGGCTCGGACACCGGTGGCTCCATCCGCATTCCTTCCGCACTCAACGGTGTCACGGGCTTCAAGCCCACGCAGGCGCGTGTGCCACGTACGGGGGCATTTCCGTTGTCGTTCACGCTGGACACCGTCGGCCCACTGGCGCGCAGCGTGTTCGACTGTGCCATGACCGATGCCGTGCTGGCCCAGCAGCCCTGGCAGCCGCTGGTGCCACGCCATGTGCAGGGCCTGCGTGTAGGCGTGCCGCGTGGCCTGCTGTTCACACAGGCCGATGCGCAGGTGCTGGCCGCCTTCGAGCAGTTCGTGGCCCGGCTGCAGCAGGCACAGGCGCTGGTGCAGGATGTGGATCTGGAGGACTGGATCACCGCGCCATTCCGTCTGCAGGAGCAGGGCACGCTGATCGCAGCCGAAGCTGCACACATCCACCAGGACTTGCTGGCAGAGGGCAAGGTCGAGCAGCTGGACCCGCTGGTGCTCTCGCGCATTCGCCGGGGAGAAACCATCAGCGCGGCGCACTACGTGGGTGTGCAGCAGGCACGTGCGCAACTGCTGCCACAGCTCGATGCCGCCATGGCCGATTTCGACCTGCTGGCCCTGCCCACCGTGCCGCTGCTGGCGCCGACCATCGAAAGCCTGAGCGATGAGGCGCGCTTCCACACCACCAATGTGCTGATGCTGCGCAACACCTCGGTGTTCAACTTCTATGACCTGCCGGCGGTGTCGCTGCCCTTGCCACGCCAGGCGGGCGAGCTGCCTGTGGGCGTGATGCTGGTGGGCCAGCGCGGTGCAGACCGCCAGCTGCTGGCCATGGCTGCGGCCGTGGAACAGCATCTGCAGGCGTAGCGCAAGCCAGCCAGCAGCGGGCTCTGGCCGCAGGTGTTCCACCCATGGCCAGAGTCCCTGCTTCTATAGCACGCACTGCCTGGTTTCTGCAGTGTGCATGCGGCAATCTTGGTTTATTGACGGGTGCTAGACTCGCGCCCCTTATGCAAAACTACAAAGAAACGCCCTTCGATTTAATGGTCATTGACGCCTTTATTGCAGCCAAGTCCTTGACCATCACTGACAAAGCCCGTGTCATTATTGGCCGCTATATGCAAGCGCACTTTGCGGATGAAAACAATCCCCGCATCCCCAAGCTGGCTGCACGCTTGCAAGCCATCAATGCAGCGGCAGCGCTGGAAGAAGACGAAGACGACGAATAAGCTTTGTTTCTTGAGGCCCCCAAAGGTTCTTGCTTGCAAGAACCTTTTTTGTTTTGAGGTGCAGGATTTATAAAAAATATGGCTCTCACGCGATGCAGCAAGCGCTGGCAGCTATATCTGCAGTAGCAAACCAGCCACTGTGGGATAGGCGCAAACCGTAAATCACTGTTTTTCTATACAGTCTTGCCTTCGGTTTTTTGCTGCTTGCTCTCTCATGTCTGCCACCGCTGCGGCGGCTGCCATTGCGCCGCACCGCTTCTATTACCTGCACAACTTTTGCCAGGCGCTGGACTGGATCCGCCAGCGCTACAGCGACTTGCTGGCTGCCCCCGAGTACGCCTGGCTACAGCAGTTCCATGCCTTGCCGCAGCCCTCGCAGGCCCTGCTGGTGCGCATGCTGATGCGGCGCGGGCCATGGTTCAGGGCCAGCAAGCTGCAGTACGACGAGATTGGCGACACCGCACAGGCTGCAGCTCCCTTGCTGGCACTGCAGTGGCTGCAGGCCGATGCCGACATGGACGTGGCCACGCTGTTTGATCTGTACACCCGCGCTGAGCTGCAGCACATCCTGCGCGCGCAGGCACTGCCAGCGCAGCAGCGCAAGCAGGACTGGCTGCAGACGCTGCAGGCGCAGGGCCTGCCCGCACGCCCCTATGCGCAGTGGCACCCCGAGGCCACAGAAACCGGCTGGCGACTTAGCGACAGTACACGCACGCTGTGCGAGCGCTTCAGGCTCATGTTCTTTGGCAATCTGCGCCAGGACTGGTCGGAGTTTGTGCTGGCCGACCTGGGCATTTTTCGCTATGAAAGCGTGCCACTCACCCCGGCTGCGCGCGCCTTCCAGTGCCGTGAAAATGTGGACACCTATCTCGCCATGCAGGTCTGCCGCGAGGCTTTGCACGCGGAAACGGTGGATGCTGCGGCATTGATGGAGCAGCTGGCGCAATGTGCCAGCTCCAATCCCTGGCTGGAGCGCCGCCGTAGCAGGCTGCTGATGCAGCTGGGCCAGGCCTGCGAAAAAGCCCGGGACTGGCAAGCGGCACAGGCCGTGTACGCGCAATGCCGCTACCCCGGCGCACGCCACCGGCTGGTGCGCGTGCTGGAGCTGCAGGGCGAACATGCACCCGCCCTGGCGCTGGCTCAGGCAGCCTTGCAAACGCCGGAGAGCGAAGAAGAGCAGCAAAAGCTGCAGCGCATGCTGCCACGCCTGCTGCGGCATACAGGCACTCCAGCACCACGGCAGCGCGCGCGTGCTGCCGTGGTGGAAGACAGCATGCGCATCGACATCTGCCTGCCGCTGCCCGCTACAGCCTGTAGTGTGGAAGCTGCCTTGCGCAACCACTGGCATGCCGATGATGCGCCGGTGTTCTATGTGGAGAACACGCTGATCACCGCACTGTTCGGGCTGCTGTGCTGGCCTGCCATTTTTGCGCCGGTGCAGGGTGCGTTTTTTCACCCGTTCCAGAGCGCACCCGCCGACTTCAGCACGCCAGACTTTGTGCAGCGTCGTGCCGATGTGTTTGCGCAGTGCCTGGCACAGCTGCAGGACGGGCGCTACCGTGCCACCATCGTGCAGCGCTTTGCCGACAAGCATGGCCTGCAAAACCCGTTCGTGGTCTGGCAGGTGCTGGATGCAGAAGTGCTGCAGCTGGCGCTGGATTGCATCCCCGCCACGCATTTGCAGCGCATGTTCGAGCGCCTGCTGGCCGACCCGCGCAACCACCGCACGGGCTTGCCAGATTTGATCCGTTTCTGGCCTGCCGAGCAGCGCTATGCAATGGTGGAAGTCAAAGCACCGGGTGACAAGCTGCAGGACAACCAGATCCGCTGGCTGCAGTTTTTTGCCCAGCACGGCATTCCTGCGCAGGTGTGTCATGTGACCTGGCACACCGAAGCAGCCACAGCCCTATGCGCATGAGCATTGGCGTGCGCGCTCTGTGCGCATTCACTGCCCGCGAAGGCGATCTGGACTTGCGCTTTACGCCCGCACCCAGCGCGGTGCAGGGCATGCAAGGTCACAGACAGGTGCAGCAAAAGCGGCAGGCCGCCAGTGCCAGCTATCAGGTGGAAGTGGTACTGCAGGGCCAGTGGCAGGACTTGCACATCCATGGCCGCGCCGATGGCTATGAGCCCGCCACGCAGACGCTCGAAGAAATCAAGACCTGCCGTGGTGATGAGTGCAGATGTCCCACTCATTCCATTTACAGCAGCGTTGAACTGTCTGCATGAGCCTGCACCAGACACTCAATCATGGTCTGCGCAGCGCGGCTGGGCTGGGGGGACAGGCGCCACATGGCGACAAACTGGCAGTCGTAGTGAAAGCGCTCGGGCGCAATGGCCTGCAGGTGGCCATGTGCTTCCAGCAAGCGCCCATAGTGCTCGGGCAGAAAGCCGATAAAGCAGCCCGTCTGAATCAGGGTGGCAATGGCTTCCTGGTCAAAGCCCGTGGCCGTGCGGCGCAGGCCCATCTGGCGCGTGACTTCCATATTGGGTGAGTGATAGCCCAGTCCGGCAAAAGCGTGCTGCTGCAGAGTGCTCCAGTCCAGCAGCGCATGGTCTGCACCATGCAGCGGATGGCCGGGCGCGCAGTACAGCAGCATGTGCTCGCCAAATAGATCGCGGTAGACCAGACTGCTGGAGCTGCGGTGCGCCGGAATGATGCCCACCTGATAGCGTCCATCCATGAGGCCGCGCTCAATCTCGTGCATGTGCGTGACATGGAGCTTGATCTCCACCTCTGGCGCACGCTCGTGAAAGCGCTTGAGGGCCAGGTCAATATGCGCCTGCGGGTTGGTTACGGTCTTGTCAAACAGCGCCACTTCAATGCTGCCGCCCAGCCTGTCATGAATTTCATGGATGCGGTTGCGAAACAGATTCACCCCACCCAGTAGCTGCAAGGTGGCTTCATAGACCTGTACCCCTTCCGGTGTGAGTGCAAAGCCTGCGCGGCCCCGGCGGCAGAGCACCAGGCCCAGGCGCTCTTCCAGGTCCTTCATGTGGCGGCTGAGCGTGGAGGTGCTGATGTTCAGCTCCAGCTCGGCCGCAGTCATGCCGCCGCATTCGACCACGCTTTTGAAGATGCGCAGCAGGCGCAGGTCCATATCGCTGACCTGACCGAGCAGGGCACGTTGGCGGGAAGTGGTAGCAGGGGAGTGGGGCATGGTGCTGGAGCCAAGCAAGGGGCGTACCGTCATGCTGCATTTACTTGCATGAATTGGCAAGTAAACATGGGCAAGCCAGCATTCATAAAAGTAAGTTGGGGCCCAACAATGCCTGCATGGACACCAATTGCCAGGAGCTAGCCATGGACTTCACCGATCTCTCCACCATCCCCCAGAGCGCTGCCGCCATGGATGCGCAGTGGCTGGACGCCCACTGGATGCCGTTTACCGCCAACCGCAACTTCAAGACCCAGCCACGCATGGTGGTGGGCGCGCAGGGCGCGTATTTGCGTGATGCACAGGGGCGCGAGATTTTTGATGGCCTGTCAGGTCTGTGGTGCACGGGGCTGGGCCATGGCCGCAAGGAAATTGCCAACGCCATTGCCAAGGCTGCGCTGGAGCTGGATTACGCCCCGGCGTTTCAGTTCGGCCACCCGCTGTCGTTTGCGCTGGCCAACAAGATCAAGCAGCTGACACCTGCGGGGCTGGACTATGTGTTCTTTACGGGTTCGGGCTCGGAGGCGGCAGACACCTCTTTGAAGATGGCCCGCGCCTACTGGCGTGCCAAGGGGCAGGCCGGCAAGACCCGGCTGATTGGGCGTGAGAAGGGCTACCACGGCGTGAACTTTGGCGGCATTTCCGTGGGCGGCATTGCAGGCAACCGCAAACTCTACGGCCAGGGCATTGAGGCCGACCATCTGCCCCATACCCAGCCGCCACTGGGCACTTTCGCCAAAGGCATGCCCGATACCGATGGCCGTGCGCTGGCTGATCGCCTGCTGGATGTCATCCACCTGCACGACGCCAGCACCATTGCGGCGGTGATTGTGGAACCGTTCTCAGGCTCAGCAGGCGTGGTCATTCCACCCGCAGGTTACTTGCAGCGCCTGCGTGAGATCTGCACGCAGCACGGCATCTTGCTGATCTTTGACGAAGTCATCACCGGCTTTGGCCGCTGCGGTGGCTGGACGGCGTCTGAAGTGTTTGGCGTCACGCCCGACATTCTGAACTTTGCCAAGCAGGTCACCAATGGCGCGCAGCCTCTGGGCGGTTGCGTGGCCAGCAAAGAGATTTACGACACCTTCATGGCTGCCGGTGGCCCCGAGTACATGCTGGAGTTTGCCCACGGCTATACCTACTCGGCCCACCCAGCAGCCTGCGCCGCAGGACTGGCTGCACTGGAACTGCTGGAAAAAGAGCAGGCCCCACAGCAGGTGCAGGCACTGGCACCTTACTTTGAACAGGCTGTGCATGGCCTGCGTGGTGCCAAGCATGTGCTGGATATTCGCAACTTTGGCCTGGCCGCAGGCATCACCATTGACCCTGTGCCCGGCGAGCCTGCCAAGCGCCCCTATGAAATCGCCATGCACTGCTGGGCACACGGCTTTTACGTGCGCTATGGCGGTGACACCATCCAGCTCGCACCACCCTTTATCAGCACAGAGGCGGAGATTGACCGCCTGGTCAGCGCCGTGGGTGATGCCCTGCAGGCGACGGCCTGAAACACGAGAACGTTTTAAAACAATAGCTGCTAGCGCCCGCTGCATAAGCGCCAGCAGCCATTTTTATGCATAAAACACCCAAGGAAGAGACTGTGATTCCCACCGTAGGCCATTGGATGGATGGACAACTGATCGAAGACACCGCACGCACCCAGCCCGTGTACAACCCGGCCACAGGTCGCAGCGAGCGGCAGGTGGCGCTGGCCAGTGTGCAGACCGTAGAAGCTGCCATTGCGGCGGCGGAAAAAGCCTTCCCCGCCTGGCGTAACACCCCACCACTCAAGCGTGCACGGGTGATGAGCAAGTTCAAGGTCTTGCTGGAGGCGCATGCAGACGAGATTGCCGCGCTGATCACGGCTGAGCATGGCAAGACCCTGGCCGATGCCCATGGCGAATTGCAGCGCGGCATGGAAAACGTGGAATACGCCAGCTATGCGCCCGAGCTGCTCAAGGGCGAGCACAGCCGCAATGTCGGCCCTGGCATTGACAGCTGGAGCGAATTTCAGGCGCTGGGCGTGACCGCAGGCATCACGCCCTTTAACTTTCCGGCCATGGTGCCGCTGTGGATGTGGCCCATGGCCGTAGTCTGTGGCAACACCTTTGTGCTCAAGCCCTCGGAGCGCGATCCATCCAGCACGCTGTTCATTGCCCAGCTGGCGCAGGAGGCTGGCCTGCCACCGGGCGTGCTGAATGTGGTCAATGGCGACAAGGAAGCGGTGGACACCCTGCTGCGCGATCCCCGCGTCAAGGCCGTGAGCTTTGTGGGCTCTACCCCGATTGCCGAGTACATCTACGCCGAAGGTTGCAAACATGGCAAGCGCGTGCAGGCGCTGGGCGGGGCCAAGAACCATGCCATCGTCATGCCCGATGCCGACATTCCCAACGCCGTCAACGCGCTGATGGGCGCAGCCTATGGCTCCTGTGGTGAACGCTGCATGGCGATTCCGCTGGTGGTGGCCATTGGTGATGACACGGCCGACAAAGTCGTGGAGGCGCTCAAGGTCGAGATCGCCAAGATGAAGGTCGGCCCTGGCACGGACGACCGCAATGACATGGGGCCGCTGGTGACCAGGCAGCACTACGAAAAGGTCAAAGCCTATGTGGACAGCGGCGTGGCCGAAGGTGCAACGCTGGTGGTCGATGGCCGCAAGGTGCAGGTGGCAGGCCATGAAGAAGGCTACTTCCTGGGGGCCTGCCTGTTCGACCACGTCCAGCCCGGCATGAAGATCTACCAGGAAGAAATTTTTGGTCCGGTGCTGGGTGTGGTGCGTGTGGCCAGCCTGCAGCAAGCCATGCAGCTGATCGACGACCACGAATACGGTAACGGCACCTGCATCTTCACGCGCGATGGCGAGGCGGCACGCTACTTCACCGACCACATCCAGGTCGGCATGGTGGGGGTGAACGTGCCGCTGCCTGTGCCCGTGGCCTACCACTCCTTTGGTGGCTGGAAGCGTTCGCTGTTTGGCGATCTGCACGCCTACGGGCCCGATGCCGTGCGCTTCTACACCAAGCGCAAGACCATCACCCAGCGCTGGCCCAGCGCCGGTGTGCGCGAAGGCACGGTGTTCAGCTTTCCGAGCAGCCGCTGACGTTTTGCATCTGTGTCCAGCGCGGCCAGATGACGCTCCAGCCTGGGCGTGATCTGGTTTGCTTCTTGCGTGCTGGTTGCGGTGTCAGAAGCTGACGAAAAGGATGTGTATGACTGCCAATCCACCGGTGGCCTCCAGTGCTTTGTTTAACCTGTCGCTGGCCAAAGGCCTGCAGGTACTGTGTGCCTTTGGCAGCGGCCACCGCTATCTGAGCCTGGGTGAAATTGCCCAGCGTACGGGCATGACCAAGGCCTCGGCCCAGCGCTCTGTGCACACGCTGCAGGTGCTGGGCTATGTGGGCAAGCATCCGGGCAGTCAGCGCTTTTGTCTGCAGCCCCGCGTGGTGGAGCTGGGCTTTAACTACCTGGATGGGCATCCGCTGATCGTGGCAGCGCACAGCTATCTGGCCCAACTGTCCAAGGACAGCGGTGAAACCGTCACCCTGACCGAACCCAATGGGCAGCACATGCTGTATCTGGCCCAGGTGCAGACCACGCAGCACATTCCTGTACTCACGCCTGTGGGCAGCCGTGTGCCCATGTATGCCAGCAGCTGCGGCCGTGCCTATCTGAGCAGCCTGCCGCAGGCGCAGTGGCAGCCCATGCTGGAAGCCATGGAGCGCCCGGCGCTGACGCGGTATACGCAGACCCAGATTCCCGACATCCTCCGCCAGTTGCTGCGCTGCTGTGACAAAGGCTATGCCGTGAACTGTGAAGAGCTGTTTCTGGGCGACATGGGCATTGCTGCGCCCATTCTGAACAGCCGCCAGCAGGTGGTGGGTGCCGTGCATGTGGCACCGCCCGTGAGCCGCTGGAGCATGGAAGATGCCGAGGCCACGCTGGCCCCGCTGGTGGTGGAATGCGCGCGTGCGATTTCGCGCCTGACGTCCTTATGACGACTCGGCCTGCTGCGGCAGCGCCAGCATCTGCTGCAGCCGCTGGGCGACCAGCTCGACACAGTCCCAGACGGGCAGTCTGGTCAACAACCGTACTTCTGCCCCCATGCCGGCCAGGCCGGCGCCACCGAGCAGCACCGCCTGTGTGGAAGCATGCTGCATGGCATTGTGGCAGGCATGTGCCAGGGCCATGGCGGTGTCTTGCGGGGACTGCATCATCTGCAAACCTGTTGCTGGCAGGGCATGTACCTGGGTGATGCCCAGGGGCGCATCGGTACGGTCATGGCCTTCGCTGCGGCACCAGCGCTGCAGCATGGTTTGCCATCGCTCGCCCCCGGTCACGATGGCCATGCGTGCAAAGCCCTGTGCACCCATTTCGTGCACGGCGCTTTCTGCCAGTCCGAGGACGGGCACCTGCGTGCTCTCACGCAGCGCATGCAGGCCCGGGTCGCCAAAACAGCCGACCAGCACTGCGCGGTAGCCCGCAGTGGGCGCATCGCCCATGGCGCGCTCGAAGGCCTCGATGACGGCATGGCCTGCAATGCAGAAGCTGCGTTCATCGGCAATGTAGTGCGCACCAAATGGGGCCGTGCGGGCATGGATGTGCACCTCAGGCAGGGCGAGGCTCAGGGTGTCAGACAGGCGTTGCGTGACGCTGTCGGAGGTATTGGGGTTGAGCACCAGTACATGGGGGCGATCCGTCATGCATATCTCCTCAATAGCCTGTGGGGGGCGAATGGCTGCTGTGCACCAACATGGCACAGCAGCCGTGGGTGAGAGCGCTCAGGCCACGCCTGCCTGCTCCAGCATGGCGTGCAGCAGCACATTGCAGCCAGCGGCCAGGTGCTCGGGCTTGGCGTCTTCAATCTCGTTGTGGCTGATGCCGTCCTTGCAGGGCACAAAAATCATGGCGCTGGGGGCTACGCGGTTGATATAGACCGCGTCATGGCCTGCGCCGCTGACCACATCCATGCAGTCATAGCCCAGCTGTGCGGTGGCCTTGCGCACACTGGCGACGCAGTCGGGGTGGAAGATGCAGGGCTCAAACTTCACCACCTGTTCCATGTCCACCGTGCACTGGCACTGTGCAGCCAGTGCGGCAAACTGGGCGCGCATGGCGGCGTCCATGCGGTCCAGCCCGTTCTGCGACAGGTTGCGGAAGTCCACACTGAATTTCACCTGCCCCGGAATCACATTGCGGGAATTGGGGTGGACCTGCACATAGCCCACGGTGCCACGGCCATGCGGGGCTTCATCGAGTGCAATGCGGTTGACGGCATCGATCATGCGGGCGGCGGCCAGCATGGCGTCGTGGCGCAGCTCCATGGGCGTGGGGCCGGCGTGGGCTTCCATGCCCTGCACCGTCACGTCATACCACTGCTGGCCCAGTGCGCCGCTGACAATGCCAATGGGCTTGTCATAGGCCTCCAGTACCGGGCCTTGTTCAATATGGGCCTCAAAATAGGCGGCAAACGGGCCATTGGGCACATCACCACAGGCCACATCCCCCAGATAGCCAATGCGCTGCAGCTCGGCACCTACGCTGATACCTGCGTTATCTTGTTGCAAGTGCATCTCTTCTGCACCAAAGACGCCAATGAATGCACCAGAGCCCATCATCACCGGCGTAAAACGTGTGCCTTCTTCATTGGTCCAGAACGCCACTTCAATCGGGGCGCGGGTCTGAATGCCGTGGGCATTGAGGGTGCGCACCACTTCCAGGCCTGCCATCACGCCGTAGTTGCCATCGAACTTGCCGCCCGTGGGCTGGGTGTCAATATGGCTGCCCGTGGCCACGGCGCGAGCCTGTGGGTCGGTGCCTGCGCGACGGCCAAATACATTGCCAATGGCATCGATGCGCACTTCCAGACCTGCATCCTTGAACCATTGCACGACCAGATCGCGGCCGCGCCGGTCTTCATCGGTCAGGGCGATGCGGCAGACGCCGCCTTTGGGGGTGGCGCCAATCTGGCCCAGGTCCATCAGCGACTGCCACAGGCGTTCGCCATCAATGCGCAGGTGTTCAACGGGGGTGTTCATGATGCAGCTCCTGTTTGAGAGAACAGGCGCGAATGCCGCACAAAACATGCCAAGTCGCATCGAATGTGCGCACATACAGATCGAACATCGATATGTGCGATGTGGCACGCTGCTTGCATTGCAGGTCTTACCTCAACCCCGATGGAAAGGTCTCCAATGCGTAAGTCTTCTGGTTTCTCTGTTTCACGTCCGGCACTCAAGGGACTGGCTTTGGCGGTAGCAATGACACTGGCCGGTGGCGCTGCCAGCACCGTCATGGCGCAAGAAAAGGTGTTGCGCATTGCCATGACGGCGGGCGACATTCCCCGTACCTCAGGGCAGCCTGACCAGGGCTTTGAGGGCAACCGCTTCACCGGTATTCCCATGTACGACGCGCTGACGCACTGGGATCTGAGCAAGTCTGACAAGCCCAGCGAGCTGATCCCCGGTCTGGCGCTGTCCTGGGAGGTAGACCCTGCCGACAAAACCAAGTGGGTGTTCAAGCTGCGCCCCGGCGTGAAGTTCCATGACGGCAGCGACTTCAACGCCGATGCCGTGGTCTGGAATGTGCGCAAGGTGCTGGACAAGGACGCCGAGCACTTTGACCCTGCACAGGTGGGTGCTACTGCATCGCGCATGCCTACGCTCAAGTCAGCACGCAAGATCGATGATCTGACCGTGGAGCTGACCACCTCGGAGCCCGACGCCTTCCTGCCCATCAATCTGACCAATCTGTTCATGGCATCGCCTGCGCACTGGGCCACCAAGCTGGCGGCCGTGCCAGCCAGCGTGACCGACAAGGCCGAGCGCAGCAAAGCCGCATGGACGGCATTTGCCGCAGACCCCTCGGGCTCTGGCCCGTTCAAGGCTGCACGCTTTGTGCCACGCGAGCGCTTTGAAATGGTGAAGAACACCGCCTACTGGGACCCCAAGCGCACACCAACCATCGACAAAGTGGTGCTGCTGCCCCTGCCTGAGGCCAACTCCCGCACCGCAGCCCTCATGAGCGGCCAGGTGGACTGGATTGAGGCACCTGCACCCGATGCGCTGGATGCCCTCAAGAGCCGTGGCTTCAAGGTCTACTCCAACCTGCAGCCCCATATCTGGCCCTGGCAGTTCTCCTTCATTGAAGGCTCGCCCTGGCTGGACAAGCGCGTGCGCCATGCGGCCAATCTGTGCGTAGACCGTGAGAGCATGAAGCAGCTGCTCAACGGCATGATGGAACCCGCCACCGGCATGTTTGAGCCCGGCCACCCCTGGCGCGGTAACCCCAGCTTCCAGATCAAGTACGACGTTGCTGCTGGCAAGTCACTGATGGAGCAGGCAGGCCACAGTGCCGCCAAGCCGCTGAAGGTGAAGATTCAGACCTCGGCCTCCGGCTCCGGCCAGATGCAGCCCCTGCCCATGAACGAGTTCATCCAGGAAAGCCTCAAGCAATGCCACTTTGATGTGGAGTTTGATGTGGTCGAGTGGAACACCTTGTTCTCCAACTGGCGCATCGGTGCCAAGGACCCCAGCGCCAACAAGTCACATGCCACCAATGTGACGGCCGCCACCATGGACCCCTTCTTTGCCATGGTGCGCTTTGTGAGCACCAAGTCCTTCCCGCCGCTGTCCAACAACTGGGGCTTCTACAGCAACCCGCAGGTGGACGCCGTGGTGGACAAGGCCCGCACCACGTTTGATGCCAAGGAGCGCGACAAGGCCCTGGCCGAGCTGCACACCCTGGTCGTGGATGAGGCACCGTTCCTGTTCGTGGCCCATGACGTAGGCCCGCGTGCCATGTCTGCCAAGGTGGGCAATGTGGTGCAGCCACAGAGCTGGTTTATCGACATTGCCACCATGACTATGAAGTAAGTCTTACCAGCCGGGCCGGGCAGCGCGCCCGGCTGCTGGCTGGCAGGGCCCGCGTTACGCCCTTGCGTCATGACGTGGATACCACCTGCACTCCCAGACAGGCGGCCTTTCTGAAACTCTCACCACGCCACAACCATGCTGAACTACCTGCTGCGCCGCTTCCTCTACACCATCCCCATCATGCTGGGTGTGGCCTTGCTGTGCTTTGCACTGGTCCACATCACGCCGGGGGATCCGCTGATCTCCATCCTGCCGCCTGATGCTTCTGCCGAACTGCAGGAGCAAATGCGCGAACTGTATGGCTTTAACCAGCCGCTGCCTGAGCAATTCGGGCGCTGGCTCTGGCGCGCGCTGCATGGTGATCTGGGCCTGTCGATTGCAACCAGCCGCCCCGTCACCACCGAAGTGCTGACCGCCGTGGTCAACACCCTGCGCCTGGCCGTGGTGGCCACGCTGATTGGCTTTGTGCTGGGCAGCCTGTTTGGCTTTGTGGCGGGCTACTTTCGCAACTCGTTCATGGACCGTCTGTGCTCGCTGCTGTCGGTGCTAGGCGTGAGCGTGCCGCACTACTGGCTGGGCATGATGCTGGTCATCATCTTTTCTTCGCAGCTGATGTGGCTGCCTGCCACAGGTGCTGGCCCCGGCGGCTCGGGTGACTGGGCCTGGGACTGGGCCCACGTGCAGTTCATGATCCTGCCGGCCATCACCATGTCGGTCATTCCCATGGGCATCATCGCCCGCACGGTGCGAGCCCTGGTGGCAGAGCTGCTGGAGCAGGAATTCATCATCGGCCTCAAGGCCAAGGGCCTATCCAACTGGGGCATCTTCTGTCACGTACTCAAGAACGCTGCGCCCACGGCACTGGCCGTCATGGGGCTGCAGCTGGGCTATCTGCTGGGCGGCTCCATCCTGATCGAGACCGTGTTCTCCTGGCCCGGCACGGGCTTTCTGCTGAATCAGGCCATCTTCCAGCGTGACCTGCCGCTGCTGCAGGGAACGATTCTTGTGCTGGCCGTGTTCTTTGTGCTGCTCAACCTGCTGGTGGACGTGGTGCAGACACTGCTGGACCCTCGCATTGCGCGCTGATTGGCTGACTAACCGGGAGATTTTTCATGTCCAGCATCACACTGAAATTGGCTGCCGCACCTGCTGTGCAGCCCTTGCCTGAACATCGCTCGCGTGGCTACTGGGCATCCGTGCTGCAGCGCTTCATGCGCGACCCCGTTGCCGTAGGGGCCGCCACCGTGGTGGCACTGCTGGTTCTGATGGCTGTTTTTGCGCCCTGGCTGGCACCGTCAGACCCCTATGCCACCTCCATCCTCAAGCGACTCAAGCCCATTGGCACCGAAGGCCTGCCCCTGGGCAGTGACGAGCTGGGGCGCGACATGCTCTCGCGCCTGATTGTGGGGGCTCGCCTGTCGCTGTTCATGGGCATCGTGCCTGTGCTGGTGGCCTTTGTGATTGGCGCAGGCATCGGCATTTTGGCGGGCTATGCCGGTGGGCGCACCAACACCGTCATCATGCGCACCATTGATGTGTTCTATGCCTTCCCCTCGGTGCTGCTGGCCATTGCACTGTCGGGTGCTTTGGGTGCAGGCATCTTCAATGCGCTGGTGTCGCTGACCATGGTGTTCATTCCGCAGATTGCCCGTGTGGCAGAAAGTGTCACCGCGCAGGCCCGCAACCGCGACTATGTGGAAGCCGCCCGTGCCACCGGGGCCAACGCTTTCACCATCGTGCGCGTGCATGTGCTGGGCAATGTGCTGGGCCCCATCTTTGTCTATGCCACCAGCCTGATTGCGGTGTCCATGATTCTGGCCTCGGGCCTGTCCTTTCTGGGCCTGGGCGTCAAGCCACCAGAGCCTGACTGGGGCCTGATGCTCAACACCCTGCGCACGGCCATCTATACCCAGCCCTGGATTGCGGCGCTGCCCGGCGTGATGATTTTCATCACCTCCATTTCCTTCAACCTGCTCTCGGACGGTCTGCGTTCGGCCATGGACAACAAGGGGTAAGTCATGTCAATCAACACAGCTGTCATGCAAGACGTAGGCGGCCCCGCGCAGCCACTGCTGATCGTGCGTGGTCTGACCAAGCACTTCCCGCTGAAAAACGGTGCCACGGTGCATGCCGTCGATGGCGTGGACTTTGAAGTGCTCAAGGGTGAAACCCTGGGCGTGGTGGGCGAGTCCGGCTGCGGCAAATCCACCACCGCACGCCTGCTCATGCACCTGATGGACCCGACCAAGGGCGAGCTGATCTTTGATGGCCGCACCGTGGGTTCGCGCGATCTGCCGCTCAAGGAATTTCGCCGCCAGGTGCAGATGGTGTTCCAGGACAGCTATGCCTCGCTGAACCCGCGCCTGACGATTGAAGACTCCATCTCCTTCGGCCCGCAGGTGCATGGTGTCTCGCGCAGAGAAGCCATTGAACGTACCCACCACCTGATGGACCGCGTAGGGCTGGCCCCTTCGCGCTTTGCCGAGCGCTATCCGCACGAGCTCTCAGGCGGCCAGCGCCAGCGCATCAATATTGCCCGCGCGCTGGCCTTGCAGCCACGCATGGTGATTCTGGATGAGGCCGTTTCCGCGCTGGACAAATCCGTGGAGGCGCAGGTGCTGAACCTGCTGACCGATCTGAAGCGCGAGTTTGGCCTGACGTATGTCTTCATCAGCCACGACCTGGGCGTGGTGCACTACATCAGCGACCGTGTGATGGTCATGTACCTGGGCCAGGTGGCAGAAATTGGCCCCTCAGACGCGCTGTTTCACCAGCCTGCCCATCCCTATACCAAGGCGCTGCTGTCCTCCGTGCCTTCCATGGACCCCAACCATCGCACCCAGCAGGCCCCGCTGGCGGGCGATCCACCCAATCCCATCAACCCGCCATCGGGCTGTCGCTTTCACCCACGCTGCCCACAGGCGCAGCCCGTCTGCGCCCAGCGTGTGCCTGCGATGACCGAGGTGCAGCTGCACCACAAGGCCACCTGCCTGATGCATGAAATCAGCAGCGGCCACCCGCTGGCCACGGCCCCTTTCCCTCTGGCTGCCTGAGAAAGCGAGACTGCAATGCAAACCGATACCCGCCCCCTGGTGCAGATTGAAGACCTGAACGTGCAGTTCACCGGCGGCAAGAAAGTCGTGCAGGCTGTCAGCGGCGTCAGCCTGAGCGTGCGGCGCGGTGAATCCGTGGCGCTGATTGGCGAATCCGGCTCCGGCAAGAGCGTGACGCTGCGCACCCTGCTGCGCCTGCACCCGGAACGCAAGACCGTGATGAAAGGCAAGGTGCAGGTAGCCGGGCATGACGTGCTGCGCATGGATGGCAAGGCCTTGTCCGGCTACCGTGGCAAGACCTGCTCCATGATCTTTCAGGACCCGCTGCTGGCCCTGGACCCTGTCTATCCCGTAGGCGCGCAGATTGTGGAAGCCATCCGCCGCCACGAGCCGAAAGTGAGCAAGGCCGAGGCCGAAAAGCGTGCCCTGCAGCTGTTTGAGCGCGTGAGCATTCCCAGCCCCGAGCAGCGCCTGAAGGCCTATCCGCATGAAATGTCGGGCGGCATGCGCCAGCGCGTCATGATTGCCCTGGCCCTGGCCTGCAACCCGCAGGTGCTGCTGGCGGATGAGCCCACCACGGCGCTGGACGCCACCGTGCAAATCCAGATCCTGCTGCTGCTGCGCCAGCTGCAGCGCGATCTGGGCCTGGGCATTATTTTTGTGACGCATGACATTGGCGCCGCCGTCGAGGTGGCAGACCGCATTGCTGTCATGTACGCCGGCCGCATTGTGGAAGAAGGCACGGCCGAGCAGCTGATTCGCTCTCCGCGCCACCCCTACACCATGGCCTTGCTGCAAAGCCGCTCGCATGGTGCCATGGAGCGTGGCCAGCCCCTGCAGACCATCCCCGGTGCGCCGCCGGACCTGACCGCCATTCCACCGGGCTGCGCCTTTGCACCGCGCTGCCGCTTTGCCACGCCAGGCTGCTCGCAGGTGCTGCCCGGAGCCATGGAAATCGCCCCCGGCCATCTGGCGCGCTGCATCCATACCGACACCACGGTACTGCAAGCACCACAGGTGCTGGCTGCATAAAAAAGAGAGCGGCTAGCGCTTGTATTTAAAGGATTTCCATTAGTTTTTTATTTGAAACCTTGTAGATACAAACGCTGGCAGCTCTGATTTTGAGAGTTCGGCTTTCTTTCCCTCTGTTGTTTCCCGAAAGTACCTATGCCCTTGCACGACCCCGCCCATGCCTTTGTTCCCTATCCTGATGTGCCCGTGCCCCATGCCAGCACCGGGCCACTGAGCGGCCTGTACTTCGGCGTTAAAGACCTGTTTGACATTGCTGGCTACCCGACAGGCGGCGGCAACCCGCTGGTGCTGGCCATGTCTGGCATCAAGACGCAGACCGCGCCCACCGTGCAAAAGCTGCTCGACGCAGGTGCGGCGCTGGCAGGCAAGACCGTCACGGATGAGCTGGCCTTTTCCATGAACGGCAACAACGCCCACTTTGGTGCGCCCATCAACGGTGCTGCACCCGATCGCATCACGGGCGGCTCCTCCTCGGGCTCGGCCTCGGCCGTATCCAGCCGCCTGTGCGACTTTGCACTGGGCACGGACACCGGTGGCTCCGTGCGTGCACCCGCCAGCCATTGCGGCCTCTACGGCATTCGCCCCACGCATGGCCGTGTGAGCCTGCAATCCGCCCTGGCCCTGTGCCACAGCTTTGACACCTGCGGCTGGTTTGCACGCGATGCAGACACCTTTGCCCGTGTGGGCGAGGTGCTCATGGCAGCAGACAGCGCCCCCTTGCCAGCCCAGCCCCGCCTGCTGACACCGACCGATATCTGGGGCCTGATCGCCCCCGCAGTGTTGCCCGCATGGGATGGTGCTCTGGCCAAGGTCAAGGCCGCCTATGGCGAAGCAGCGCCTGTGACCGTGGCGCTGGAGAGCTTTGAAGCCATGTACTGGGCCTTCCGTTACATCCAGGGCCGCGAAGCATGGATGACCGATGGTGCCTTTATCGAACGCTACGCCCCTGTGCTGGGCCCCGGCGTGAAAGAGCGCTTTGCCTGGAGTAAAGAAGTGACGGACGAGCAGGTTGTGAACGCCCACGCCTTCCGCACACGTTTTCGCCAGCATCTGGCAGCCATGCTGGGCAGCGACGGCGTACTGGTCATGCCCACCATGCCCGATGTGGCGCCGCTGCGCAGCACCGACGAAGCCGCGCTGGAAACCTACCGCAACAACGCCGTGCAGATGCTGTGCATGGCGGGGCTGTCGGGCTTTCCGCAAATCTCGCTGCCCTTGGCCAGCTGCAACGGCGCGCCGCTGGGCCTGTCGCTGCTGGGACCCGCAGGCAGTGACAAGAGCCTGATCGCCATGGCGCAAAAAATCGCGGCTGTAGGTACTTGAGCCGGACAGGGCGGTTGTGACACAGGGGCCTGGCTGAATGGGCAGTCAGGCCCTTCTTGCAGGAGCGATGCGCAGCGCTTGAAGCACATGGAGCGCATCAGTGGTTTTTTTTGATGAAATATGCCTCTAACGCCCATGCAGCAAGCGCTAGAAGCTATGAATTTTGTATTTACTCCCTCTCCCGCTTGCGGGAGAGGGCAGGGGTGATGGGGCTCGCTCTCCTTCCCCCACTGGGGGAAGGCTGGGATGGGGGCCTTTCACTCCTCCCCCCTCTGGGGAGAGGTTGGGAGAGGGGCTTTTTCTGCTTTTTGTTTGAGCTGTTTGCTTGTTTTAAGGGAGGGAGTCGGGTCTCGGCCCGACAGCCGAGTTCCTTTTTGTGCGCGACCGGGCGGCGAACCGCAAAAAGGAAGCTTCACGCTTGCGTGGGGCGGAACTCATATTGCGAAGCAATGTGAGTGGAGACCAAAAAGCGCGTCTGCGACGCTGTCCGGCTGAACTCCCGTCGCTCTGGTCAAACAGGCAGCCGGAAATTTGAATTTGCATGTGAAGGCACGCCAGTCCTGCGGCTGGCGTGCGGGTGCACAAGCGTTGCGCCTTGCATTCCCTCTCCCGCTTGCGGGAGAGGGCAGGGGTGAGGGGGTATTCAGCACCTTCCCCCACTGGGGGAAGGCTGGGATGGGGGCATGGCCCTTGGTGGATGCCCACTCAACCCTTCACAAATGCAGCTGCAAACCCGCTGGCATGGCCTGCACCTCACAGTCCACCTGGCCAGCGCGACGCTCCAGCACTGCAAAGTCGCCACCTTCCACTGCCAGCAGCGCATGGTGCCAGGTGCCGGGGGCCAGCATCACACCTTGCCGTCCGTTGGTGATAAAGGCTTGCAATGCATGCGCATGGCAGGGGGCACTGGCAGCTGCCACCACCAGCACAAAGCGCTGCGTGCCCAGCGGAATAAAAGTCTGGCTGCCCAGCGTGTGGCGCTCCATCTCGCCAATGTTCAGCGGAAAAGTCCGCGCCTGTGCGCGAAACAGCGCCAGCATGGGGGTGCCGCCCTGGGCGGTCAGTTGCATATTGGGAATCAGGTCATAGCGCACGGCATTGCCGCTGTTGATGGTGCAGTGCGGCACGGTGGCAGCCGTGGCGGCGTCAAATGCAATCACTTGCCCAAAGGGCGCAAAGGCGGCAGCCGTCAGTGGCTGGGCTTTCAAACTTGGCATATTCATGCCGTGCAGTGCATGCAAGCGCAGTGCCAGAGGGCGATTTGCAGGGCTGCACCTGCATACACTTGCAGGATTCCAACTTTGTGAGCACACCCCATGGAACTGCGACAGTTGCGCTACTTTGTGCGCGTGGTGGAACTGGGCTCCATGAGCCGTGCGGCCATGGAGCTGAATATGGTGCAGTCTGCGCTGAGCCAGCAGATCAGCCGGCTGGAGAGCGAGCTCAGCACCCGCCTGCTGCAACGCACCAGCAAAGGCACCGTCCCCACGGAAGCAGGCATTGCCTTTTTTCACGAAGCCCAGCTCACGCTGCGCCATGCGGACCAGGCCATCCAGGCCGCGCAAAAGGCGCGTCTTTCGGGCGCGGTGAGCATTGGCCTGTCACCTACGATTGCCTCGGTGCTGGGCCTGCCGCTGATGCAGGCCATGCGCGAGCGCTACCCCGCCGTGCATCTGCACATGGTCTCGGCCCTGTCTGGCCACCTTGCCAGCCTGCTCAATGCCCGCCAACTGGACCTGGCCATCCTGTTCGATGCCCAGGGCGCACGCCGCTGGAGCGTCATGCCTCTGCTGGAAGAAAAGCTGTTTCTGATCCAGTCCCGGCACAAGCCCGTGTGCAAGCCAGCACCTGCCAAGACACTGGCGGATCTGGAAAGCGTGCCCCTGATTCTTCCTTCGTGCAGCCACGGCTTGCGCAACGCCATCGTCACCGCCGCCCGGCAGTCCGGCGTGCAGCTGGATATTGCGCTGGAAATTGATGGCCTGCCGCTGCTCATGGAAGCCGTCAAAGCCGGTATGGGCGCTACCGTACAGCCATGGTCTGCCGTCAAACTGCACCCCGATGCCGAGGCGCATTTTCAGTGGTCAGAAATCTGCCATACCGAAGTGCGCCGCCCCGCCACGCTGTGCAGTCTGTCAGAGGATGAACTCTCGCCCGCCGCCCTGGCCGCACGGGTGGTGCTGCTGGACTGTGTGCGGCAGCTGGTGGGGAGTGGGGCTTGGGCGGGGGCGACGTTGGTGGGGTGACTTGACCACGATAGAAGCTGCACAGACTGGTACTGACCTGGCAAGATAGCGCCATGGTGCAAAGCAATCAAAACAGCGATTGGACAAACGAAGAAATTACCGCCGTGGTTTGCTCTTATCTCGACATGTTGTCGTTGGAGCTGGCTGGACAGCGGTACAGCAAGACGGACTTTCGTAACTTGCTGCTTGAACAACTTCAAGGCAAACGCTCGAAAGGCTCCATCGAGTTCAAGCACTGCAACATCAGTGCAGTGATGGCTGTACTTGGATACCCATCGATTCAAGGCTACAAGCCGCGATCTAATTTTCAAAAGAGTTTGGTGGACGAAGTTATCCAACAGGTCAACAGATACTCTTCTTTAGATCAGATTGTTCAATCGGCGGTGACGCAGCCGGCACAGGTGCCATTGCTGCTCAGTTTTGATGACATCTCTCAGGATGCGCCGCAAAAAAGTCTCCGTGTCGCTGAACCTTTGGCGCAGTATGTGGCCGTACATCCTTCCAAGCGTGACTTCCTCGCGCAAGAAGCACGTAACCAGTCTTTGGGGTTAGCTGGTGAGCGTTTTGTGGTTGCTTATGAGCGTTGGAAGTTGGAGCAGCACGGCTTACATGGATTGGTGAAAAAAGTGGAGCATGTTTCGCAAACGCAAGGTGATGGTTTGGGGTTTGATGTTCGGTCTTTCGATCTAGGTGGCCGTGAGCAACTGATTGAGGTGAAGACCACCAGCTTTGCCAAAGAAACACCATTTTTCTTGACCCACAACGAACTCCAAGTTTCACAAGCAGAGCCCAAAAAGTACCACCTTCGCCGGGTGTATAGCTTTCGTACCCAACCCCGTTTCTTCACATTGCAAGGCGATATCAGCCAGCACTGCTGTTTGGATCCAGTGACTTATCGCGCCAGTTTCTAGTGTCCTGTCCCGCTGATACGTGAGCAAAGTCGATGCAGCTTTTCGAGGATCGAATCTGCGGTGGCGGTCCACTTGAACGGCTGGCAGTTCGCGTTGTGGGCGGCGACGAAGTGATCGATGCGCTGGACGAGTTGCTTGACGCTGGTGAAGGATCCGCGGCGAATGGCCTTGTCGGTGATCAGCGCGAAGAATCGCTCGACCTGGTTTAGCCACGAGCTGTAGGTTGGGATGAAGTGCATGTGCCAGCGCGGCTTGGTGGCCAGCCAGGCCTTGACCTTGGGGTGGCTGTGGGTGGCGTAGTTGTCGCAGATGCAGTGAACGTCCAGCTCGAGCGGCACGGCCTTGTCGATCTCGCGCAGGAAGGACAGGAACTCCTGATGCCGATGTCGAGGCTTGCAGGCGGCAAGCACCGCGCCGTTGAGCACGTTCAGCGCTGCGAACAGCGTTGTAGTGCCGTGGCGCTTGTAGTCGTGCGTAACGCCCTCGACGTAGCCCAATCCCATGGGCAGCATCGGCTGCGTGCGCTCCAGGGCCTGGCACTGGCTCTTTTCGTCCACGCAGATCACCAGCGCGTTGTCCGGCGGGCTCAGGTACAGGCCGACCACGTCGCGCAGCTTCTCAATGAAGAAGGGGTCGTTGGACAGCTTGAAGCCTTCAGTGCGGTGCGGCTGCAGCCCAAAGAGCTGGAAGTAACGCGCGACGCTGGTCTTGGAGATGCCTGTCTCAGCGGCCACCGAGCGCACACTCCAGTGCGTCGAGCCGTCGGCCGGCTTGGTGTGCAGAGTCGTATTGATCAGCTTCGCCACGCGCTCGTCGTCGATCGTGCGCGGCTTGCCGGGGCGCACGTCGTCGTACAGACCAGGAATGCGCCGCTCAATGAACCGAGCGCGCCACTTGCCGACCGTGGCCTTGGTGAGCTTCAAGCGCTCGGCAATGGCGCTGTTGAGTTCGCCATCGGCGCTGCTCAGAACGATGCGCGCCCGATTGCTCAGCGCAGCAGGCAGCGAGCGGCTCCGAGCAAAAGACTGCAGCTGCGCGCGCTCCTCGTCCGACAGCAGCAATTCAACCTTCGGTCTGCCCGTTCTCATCGCGGTATCTCCGTTCCCAAGATGCCGCAATGGCATGCACGATTAATGCCAGAAACTAACGGGACAGGACACTAGCAGGGCTTTTTAGCTGCTACTGATGCCTTATCAAGGGAGGCCCCCATCCCTGCCTTCCCCCAGCGGGGGAAGGTGAAAGATGCCCCTCACCCCAGCTCTCTCCCGCAAGCGGGAGAGGGAGTGACTGAAAAATCCATAGCTGTCAGCGCTTGATGCATGAGCGCTAGAGCCATATTTCATTAAGCATCCATCGGCTGGTGCTCCACCCACTCCCTTCTACCTGCGCCGAGGCGAGCACCGCAGGTTGCCCGTAGCGAATGCGCAGGGACGCAGGTAGCAGGGTGCCCTTTGCTTTGCCTACTTTGCTTCGGCCGGCGATCCGGTGGGTAAGCAAAGGAAAGTAGGTCGGCTGTCGGGCCGAGACCCGATTCCCTTGCTGGAAGGAGGCACACCGTTTTTCTGTGGCACATCCATGGATTGCTCCGGAAGCCATCACAAAAACTGATACCCCTATCCCATAACAGACCTGCCTAGTTGTCAGTGCGCTTCCTACAGTCGAACTCCCCTACGAGTGAGATTGCAAGGAGAGTTTCATGGACACCGATGTCTTGGTCATCGGTGGCGGTAATGCTGCCCTGTGCGCTGCCCTGATGGCGCGCGAAGCGGGGGCACGCGTGCTGCTGCTGGAGTCCGCACCGCGCGCATGGCGCGGCGGCAACTCCGCCCACACCCGCAACCTGCGCTGCATGCATGATGCACCGCAGGATGTACTGGTTGATGCCTACCCCGAAGAGGAATACTGGCAAGACCTGCTCAAAGTAACCGGCGGCATCACCAACGAACATCTGGCACGACTGGTGATTCGTGCGTCTTCCACCTGCCGCAACTGGATGCGCAAGCACGGCGTGCACTTTCAGCCGCCACTGTCGGGCGCGCTGCATGTGGCGCGTACCAATGCGTTTTTCATGGGCGGCGGCAAGGCCCTGGTCAATGCCTACTTCCGCAGTGCCGAGGCGCTGGGTGTAGAGGTGCGCTACGAATCGCCCGTGGACCGGCTGGAAATCGTCAACGGTGAATTCAAGGCTGCCTATGTGAAGGGCCAGCGCATTACGGCCAAGAGCTGTGTGCTGGCGGCAGGCGGTTTTGAGTCCAACCGCGAATGGCTGCGCGAGGCCTGGGGCCAGAACGAGCGTGGTGAGTGGCCTGCGGACAACTTCATCATCCGTGGCACGGCCTACAACCAGGGCGTGCTGCTCAAGCACATGCTGAACGAGCACCAGGCCGATGGTCTGGGCGACCCCACACAGGCCCATATGGTGGCCATTGATGCTCGTGCGCCGCTGTATGACGGCGGCATCTGCACGCGCATTGACTGCGTGTCGCTGGGCGTGGTGGTCAACCGCGAGGCCGAGCGTTTCTACGACGAGGGCGAAGACTTCTGGCCCAAGCGCTACGCCATCTGGGGCCGCCTGGTGGCACAACAGCCGGGGCAGATTGCGTATTCGATCATCGACAGCAAGGCCATTGGCCGCTTTATGCCGCCGGTGTTCCCTGGCGTGAAGGCCGACAGCCTGCCCGAGCTGGCACAAAAGCTGGGGCTGGATGTGGACACCTTCATGCGCACGCTCAACGTCTACAACGGCGCCTGCAAAGTGGGCAAGTTTGACCACACGGCGCTGGACGACTGCCACACCGAAGGCGTGACACCTGCCAAGACGCACTGGGCGCGCCCCATCGACACAGCACCGTTTTACGGCTACGCCCTGCGCCCTGGCGTGACCTTTACCTATCTGGGCCTGAAGGTGGACGACACCGCCGCCGTGCGCTTTAACGACCAGCCCAGCCGCAACCTATTTGTAGCGGGCGAAATGATGGCGGGCAATGTGCTGGGCAAGGGCTATACCGCTGGCGTGGGCATGTCGATTGGTACGGCCTTTGGCCGCATTGCGGGCCGCAACGCTGCACTGGCTGCGGCAGGAAAAGACGCCGAACACGGCGCTGTGAAGGATGAGGTCTAAGCCATGAGCATGCAATCGTTTGAACAGCTGGGCCAACAGGCCCGGGCACTGGCTGGTGGCAGCACTGGCAAGGTGATTCCCATTGTTCCTGCGCAGCAGCTGTCTGCCGCTGAAGGCGAAGTGGCACGCGTGATGCAGATCTGCAATGCCTGCCGCTACTGCGAAGGTTTTTGCGCCGTCTTCCCTGCCATGACGCGCCGTCTGGAGTTTGGCAAGGCAGATGTGAACTACCTGGCCAACCTGTGCCACAACTGCGGGGCCTGCCTGCACGCCTGCCAGTATGCGCCGCCGCATGCGTTTGGCATCAACATCCCCAAGGCCATGGCCGAGGTGCGTGGCCAGACCTATGCCGACTACGCCTGGCCGCCTGCGCTGGGCAAGCTCTACCAGCGCAATGGGCTGACGCTGTCACTGGCACTGGTGGCAGCGCTGACGCTGTTCCTGGTGCTGGCTGCGCTGCGTGAAGGCGGCCTGGAAGCGCTGTGGGGCGCCAAGCTCGGCGGTGACTTCTACAACCTGTTCCCGCACAACCTGCTGGTGGGCATGTTTGCGCCGGTGTTCCTGTTTGTGGTGTTTGCGCTGTTCATGGGCGTGCGCCGTTTCTGGAAAGACGTGAAACCCGCTACCAGCGGTGTGGATGTGAGCGGTGCTGCCGCTACGGAAGCCACGGGCGATGTGCTGCGCCTGAAGTATCTGGATGGCGGCCACGGTGACGGCTGCCACAACGAAGACGATGCCTACACCCTCAAGCGCCGCCGCTATCACCACCTGACCTTCTACGGCTTCATGCTGTGCTTTGCCGCCACGGCTGTGGCCACGGTCTACCACTACGTCTTTGGCTGGGAAGCGCCGTATGACCTGCCCAGCCTGCCCAAGATTCTGGGTGGGGTAGGGGGGCTGAGCCTGATGCTGGGTACTGCGGGCCTGTGGCATCTGAACCGTACACGCCACCCTCTGCATGGCGATGCCAAGCAAAAGCCGATGGACCTGGGCTTTATTGCCCTGCTGTTCCTCGTCGCTGCCAGCGGCCTGGCGCTGTGGCTGGGCCGTGCCACGCCTGCGCTGGCACTGCTGCTGTGTCTGCATCTGGGCGCAGTGATGGCGCTGTTCCTCACCTTGCCCTACGGCAAGTTTGCCCACGGTGTGTTCCGCACGGCCGCACTGCTGCGCTTCAACACAGAAAAGCGTCAGCCCAACCCTGTGGGCCTGGGCGCTGACTGATCCTCACCTCGCAAGCATCGCAAATATATAAGGAGACCTTCGATGAAAAAACGTACGTTCATGCAGGCTGCCGTTCTGGCGGCTACGTCCCTGGCCTGGGGCAGCCACGCCCTGGCACAGGACTTCCCACCCAAGAAGCCCATCACCATGGTGGTCGGTTTTGCCGCAGGGGGAGCGGCCGATGCGGCTGCACGCCTGATTGCCAAAAAGCTGGGGGACAACATCGGCCAGTCCGTGGTGGTGGAAAACAAGGGTGGTGCGGGTGGCAACATCGCCCACGGTCAGGTGGCCAATGGCCCGGCAGATGGTTCTGTGATTCTGTTTGGCTCCATCGGCCCGCTGACGATTGCGCCCCACCTGATGAAGCTGAACTACGACCCGTTCAAGGACCTGGCGCCTCTGTCTGGCGGTGTGAACTTTCCCAATGTGCTGGTGGTCCACAAGGGCGCAGGCGTGAAGAGCTTGCAGGAGTTTGTGGCGCTGGCCAAGAAGGAGCCGGGCAAGGTGGACTTTGCCTCCACCGGCGCAGGCTCTGCCTCGCACCTGGCTGGTGAAATGTTCAACCAGCGCGCGGGCGTAGAGATGGTGCACGTGCCCTACAAGGGCGGCGCTCCTGCGCTGCAGGACCTGCTGGGTGAGCGCGTGACCAGCTACTTTGCCGCGCCGCCCACGGCCATGCCGCATGTGCAGGTAGGCAAGCTGGTGCCACTGGCCACCACCGGCCTGACCCGCCCCGCCTATCTGCCAGACATTCCCACCGTGGCTGAAGCGGGTTACCCCGGCTTTGAGGCGCTGAACTGGTATGCCTTTGTCGGCCCCAGCAAGATGCCGGAAGCCATTCAGCAACGCTGGAATGAAGAACTGGTCAAAGCCCTGCATGACCCTGAGGTGCAAAAAGCGCTGCAGGACCATGGACTGACCCCCCAGCCTTCCACCCGCCAGGAGCTGGCCGAGTTCATCCAGAAAGAATATGTGCAATGGGGTGAGGTGGTGAAGCAAGGCAACTTGCAGGGCAACTGATGCCTGCACATGTGGTTGGACGTTTTCCTTCTTTGATGCCACCTTCGGGTGGCTTTTTTCGTCAGAAACCTGTGCGCGGCGCTTTTTTGCCAAGCCAGCGACAATACGCAGCCTGCCCTGCCTGATGCGCCGGGCTTTTGTTTTGCGGCGCTGCGCCGCCTTGCTGGCCTGCTTACTTCCCATGACTGCTACCGCCCCACGTGTGCTGTCGCTCATCCCGCCGATGACGCAGCTCAATACGCCTTATCCTTCTGCGCCCTATCTGACGGGCTTTCTGCGCTCACGCGGCGTGGATGCAGTGCAGGAAGACCTGGCGCTGGCGCTGGTGCTCAAGCTGCTGTCCAGAGAGGGGCTGGAGCAGATCATTGAACTGGTGCAGGCGCAGTACGACGAAGACCCGGAACGCCTGTTCAGCCCCGCCGTGCAAAGCTTCATGGCCCAGCGCGACCGCTATCTGGCGACCATCAACCGCGTGATTGCCTTCCTGCAAGGCAAGGACAGCACGCTGAGCCACCGCATCGTCAGCCGCACCTGGCTGCCCGAAGGCCCACGCTTTGATGCGTTGGAGCATTACATCGACGATGGCTCTGGCGACCCCATCGGCTGGGCCTTTGGTGCTCTGGGCCAGCAAGACCGCGCCAAGCACTACGCCACGCTGTATCTGAACGATCTGGCCGATGTGATTCGTGACGCGGCCGACCCGCGCTTTGAGTTTGTGCGCTATGCCGAGTCGCTCTCGGGCAACCAGCCCACGTTTGACCCGCTGGCCGAGGCGCTGGCTGCCGAGCCCACGCTGGTGGATGAAGTGCTGATGGAGCTGACGCGCAAGGCCATCTGGCGCCATCGCCCCACGGTGGTGTTGCTCTCTACGCCATTCCCCGGCTCGGTCTATGCGGCCTTCCGCATTGCGCAGACCATCAAGGCCGAGTTTCCGCACATCAAGCTGGTGCTGGGCGGCGGCTTTGTGAACACTGAACTGCGTGGCTTGGCCGAGCCGCGCGTGTTTGACTACTTTGACTTTGTCACGCTCGATGCCGGTGAGCGCCCGCTGCTGGCGCTGCTGGAGCACCTGCGTGGCGATCGTGGCCAGTCGCGTCTGGTGCGCACCTTTATCCGCAATGAAGCAGGCGCAGTGCAGTACATCAACATGATGGAGTCTGACATTGCGTTTGCAGAAGTCGGCACCCCCACCTGGGATGGCCTGCCCATTCACGATTACCTGTCGCTGCTGGACATGCTCAACCCCATGCACCGCATGTGGAGCGATGGCCGCTGGAACAAGCTGACCATTGCCCACGGCTGCTACTGGAAAAAATGCAGCTTCTGCGATGTGAGCTTGGACTACATCAGCCGCTACGAAGGCGCGAGCGCGACGGAGCTGGTCAACCGCATTGAAGCCATCGTGCAGGAAACCGGCCAGACCGGCTTTCACTTTGTGGACGAAGCTGCGCCGCCCAAGGCGCTCAAGGCCTTGTCCAAGGAGCTGCTGGAGCGCGAGGTAGAAATCAGCTGGTGGGGCAATATCCGCTTTGAAAAGACGTTTACGCCAGAGCTGGCCCAGCTGATGGCCGACAGCGGCTGCATCGCCGTATCGGGCGGGCTGGAAGTGGCCTCTGACCGCCTGCTCAACCTGATGAAAAAAGGCGTGAGCGTAGAGCAGGTGGCCCGCGTGACCAAGGCGCTGACCGATGCTGGCATTCTGGTGCACGCCTATCTGATGTATGGCTTTCCCACGCAGACCGTGCAGGACACCGTGGACGCGCTGGAGTATGTGCGCCAGCTGTTTGAAAACGGCTGCATCCAGAGCGGCTTTTTCCACCGCTTTGCCTGCACCGTGCACTCACCCGTGGGCCAGCACCCTGCCGAATACGGCGTCATCCTGCCCGAGCTGCCACCCGCCACCTTTGCGCGCAATGACATTCCCTTTATTGACCCCGCAGGCGTCGATCACGACAAGCTGGGCGTGGTGCTCAAGAAAGCCATCTACAACTACATGCACGGCATTGGCGTGGAAGAGGATGTGCGCAACTGGTTTGACTTCAAGGTGCCCAAGCCCACAGTGCCACGCAACAAGATTGCCAAGGCACTGGCCGCCAAGGGCTGGTAATTAACTAAAAAAATAGCTGCCAGCGCTGGTGTAATAAGCACTTGCAAGTGTTTTGTATTGCAAAGTGGCTGATATCAAGCGCTAACCGCTCATAAAAACAAAGCCCGCTGATTGCGGGCTTTGTGCTTTTTGGGGCCTTGCAGGCACAAAAAAAATCCCCGCCGAAGCGGGGATAAGCATGATCTTCTTGGCGAAGAGCAAGCGTCTTTCACTGCCTCAAGCCCGCAGCGGCGGGCTGAGAGACCAGCCAGATGCTGACGGGTCTTAGTGGCTGGTTCAGACCTTGGCGATCTGAACCAGCACTGTGCGGTGAAGCTGCTTACTTCTTGCCCAGGTTGTCAGGCAGAGCGTAGGCAATCACGTAGTCGCCCAGGTCCTTGGACTTGGAAGCGCCACCGGCCGAGATCACCACGTACTGCTTGCCAGTTTCAGGCGACTTGTACACCAGAGGTGCGGCCACGGCGGCTACAGGCAGACGTGCCTTCCACACTTCTTCGCCAGTCTTGGAGTCCAGGGCACGCAGGTAGTTGTCCTGTGTACCGGCAAAGAACACCAGGCCCGAAGCGGTCGATGTGGGGCCACCCAGTGTAGGCATACCGATAGGCATGTGCATGCCAGTCTTCACACCCAGAGGGCCTGTGTCTTCCACGGTACCCATAGGCACTTGCCACACGATCTGGCGAGTGTTCAGGTCGATGGCAGTCATCGAACCGAATGGAGGGTTGTTACAAGGCACACCCAGAGGCGATTGCAGGATGTCGATCTTCACACCACCGTAGATACCGGCGATCTGAGGACGGATGGTGCCCATGAAGCCAGGCACTTCGTCGGTCGTAACCTTGTAGTTCTTGGCTTCTTCCTGAGTCACCAGAGACATACGCAAAGGCATGCGCATATCGTTCACGAACATCAGGCCACGCTTTTCGTCGACGGAGATACCACCCCAGTTCATGCCACCCAGCAGGCTAGGCCATTCGATGTAAGGCTTTTCTCCTGGAGGGGTGTAAGGACCCAGGTACAGGGAATCCTTGAACATGATGCGGCAGTACAGCTGGTCGAATGTGGTCATACCCCACATCTTGGTTTCGTCCAGAGGATCGACACCGATGGTAGGCATACCCACGGAGAAAGGCTGTGTAGGAGACAGCTTCTCGCCCACGGCTGCGGGTTCGGTAGGCACAGGACGCTCTTCCACTTCGGTCACAGGCTCACCAGTGCGGCGGTCCAGCACGAAGATGAAGCCCATCTTGGTGGATTGGATCAGTGCAGGCACCTTCTCGCCCTTGTCGTTCTTCATGTCGAACAACACAGGTTGCGATGGGATGTCAAAGTCCCACACGTCGTGGTGCACGGTCTGGAAGACCCACTTGCGCTTACCAGTGGAAGCATCCACGGCAACGATGGCCGAACCGTACTTTTCCTTGGCTTCGTTACGGTCACCACCCCAGTAGTCAGGAGGGCCGTTACCTGTAGGCAGGTAAACCAGGTTCAGTTCCTTGTCGAAGGTAGGCACTGTCCACACGTTAGGTGTTTCCAGTGTATGGCCGTCTGCCTCAGCTTGGTCTGCAGGCTTTTGATTGCCTTCAGCATCTTCGGTACCAACGTCCCACACCCATGCCAGCTTGCCGTTCAGCACGTCGTAAGAACGCACTGCGCCGGAAGGTTCACCGTGCACAATGTCACGCACCCAGCCGCCAACCACTACCTGGTTGTTCATCACAACAGGAGCAGCTGTGGGGTGGTAACGCTTGCTGACTTCGGTGGGGCCCATGCCCTTCTTCAGGTCCACATAGCCGTGGTCACCAAAGTCATCACACAGTTGGCCGTTCTTGGCATCCACTGCGAACAGACGGGCATCCACTGCGGAGACGATGATACGCTGGCGGCATTGCTGCACGTCGGCATACGCTGCCTTCACTTCAGCGGCCAGTGTGTCATCCTTGTCGATGTCGTAGTAACCCACGCCACGGCAAGTCACGTGCTCTTCACTGTGTGCCTTGGGATCGAACTTCCACAGTTCCTTACCAGTGTCGGCATCCAGCGCAGCAATCACGTTCTCGGGAGTGCAGGTGAAAATGCGGTTGCCAATCTGAGTAGGCGTGTTCTCATCCACACCGATGGCAGGGCCGGTGATACGGCGGCCAGTGCGGTAAGTCCAGGCCACTTCCAGCTTGTCCACGTTCTCGGGCGTGATGTCCGAGTAAGGAGCAAAACGGGTACCAGTGCCGCTGCGGCCAAAGAATTCCCAGTCAGCAGGTGCTGCTTCTTCGGCTTGGTTGTTGTGCTCGGAAGCATCAGACAGCGCTTCAGGCTTGAGCACGGTGCCATGGGGGAAGAAGGCTGCAACCAGTGTAGCCAGCAGTGCTGCAAAGAAAGCCCAGCCAAAGCCATTGGCTACGCGGCGGCCGCTTTGTGTCACGCCAGGTGCTGTCGCACCAACCCACAGGCTGCACATCATGATCAGTGCAGGAATCACCAGGCGGGGCAGCAGTTCCCAGTAGCGCAGGCCACCGACTTCACACAGGGCCCAGATGCAGGTCAGCACAAAGATCACTGTCGAAGCAATGATGGCAATGCGCTTGCGCCACTGCAGCAGGCCTGCCAGCACAACGTAAGCCAGACCCGCGATCAGGTAATAGGTCGAACCACCGAGCGACACGAGCTTGATACCACCGTAGATCATGCCCAGTGCCACAAGTAGCACTACCAGCGAAAAGATTACCCTCGCTGCGCTTCCGATGGAGAGACTGCCCTTTTGAGAGCGATCATCATCAGTCATTTTTAAATATCCATTGGTTAAGTTGTCCATGCTTGTTATTTACTGTTTCGATATAAGCAAAGCGTTTTCTGGATGCTTTTCCTCATATCTGTTCATAAATAAACAGGCATGGCATAGCAATGCGCCCACTGAAAAACATCGAGTGGGTACATCGAAAAAAATTCTATGCCTCTGATTTTTGGTGTATAGGGTTTACCCTATATTACCCATTGCGTAATCATGGGATTCTGTGGGAAAGCGTGCGCTAACTTCTTTTGAATTCTTTAGTTTTTCAAATTTTCAGAAATTACTGAAATTTGGAAATTAACAAAACCATGTCTTTAATTTTCTATTTTAGATAGCGCTAACAAATTGCTGGGTATAAAGGCATTTGAAGATTATTTTTAAGCAGGTATTGATTAAAAAAACATCTTCATTTCAAACTATTTAAAAAGTTTGCTGGCATGAAAAATCATGCATAAAAGATTGATTTTTCAAATTTTTATGCGTGAAAGCATCCACGCCACCCTGTTCCTCAAACGCGGTCAATGTGCTGCCGCCTTGTGCCTTTCCGGGCTCTTGGTGGCGATGCAGATGGTGAGGGCACACCTTGTGCAGCCAGCAGGGCTGCGGCTGCAGCTCTTGAAATGCCGCGGCTCTGTTGTAAAAGCTGCTAGCACAAATTTATGAATCTTGCAAAGCGCTATTTCCCAGCTCATTTTTCCAGAGCATTTAGCGCCTTGCTTTCTGGGTTCAACACAGAAACTTCCTCAAAGTTCCCGTATTTCAAGCGTTGGCTACTATCAAAAGATGAGCTTGGTGTGTAAAAAACCGTCGCATACAGAGGGTGTCGAGATGGGTATGTGCTCGTGAAGCCCTGTGCGGAATGGCTCATCCAGACGCCAAGAACTGGTGGCGGGTCAGCACACGGCTTGCCTTTGGGGTGCTCTTTGGCAGGGCGTTCCTTGCCATGCGTCACGCAACACCCGTCCCTATCTCCATAGACTGGGCTGCTGCACAGACATACCAAGACAATGCGCCCCCAGGCAATCTTGGTCGCGCCCTATGGCTCCATCAATTCCCAAGGCAGACATCAGCAGGCACGGCATTTCGTCAAGCGCAAGCATGCAGACCGGCGAGCTGGCTCCGTTGCCGGGTTAAGCACTTGAGAGTGCTATTGCCCAGAGAGTGGGGGGGCTGCTGCAGGCAGCTGCTGATGCGGGCCGTGCATGTGAGCAAGCATGCTATTGCTTTCAAGCATGAAAAATCTGTAAATATGAAAAATCAAGCTCGATTTATTCTTTTTTATTTTCATGTGTGCATGAATATTTACTAAACAAGGGTTTACACAGCGGGAATTTGCAATAAATATTCACCTGTTCGCACCTACAGTGATTGCTGCCAGATCACTGATGGCGACAAGCAATGGCTGGCCTGTCTGCACCCTCAAGGGCTGGCGTCACTCAGGGTGCAAGCACAGCGCTGTTGCACCTATGCTGAGATACGGCGCATTCCATCGCACGGCGCCATCCACACCGAGGAGTTTGGACGTATGAAGCTGGATCAAAACCTGCGCGCAAAGCTGCTGCCCGACCTGCCGGACTGGACGTTCAAGGACGAGCGCGGCGGTCTGATCGCGCGCGACTTTGTGTTTCATGACTTTGCCCAGGCCTTCGCTTTCATGGCCCAGGTTGCCCTGTATGCGGAAAAGCACAACCACCATCCGGAGTGGTTCAACGTCTACAACCGGGTGTCGGTCACGCTGACTACGCATGACGTAGAGGGGCTGTCCATTCAGGACATCCAGATGGCGCAGCACATGGACCGCATCGCGCAGGCCCTGCAGCAGCAGACGCTGTGACATGGAGGAGGCCCTATGCTGCAGCAACACCAAGCAAGCACCAAGCACGGCCTGGCCGCTGGCGCGGCCCACCAGCCTGAGCGTCCCGACTGGACGGTCGACCAGCAGTGGAGCGCCTACACCGCGCAGGAGCATGGCATCTGGAAGACCTTGTTCGAGCGGCAAAGCAGGCTGCTGCCCGGCCGGGCGTGTGACGAATTCATGCGTGGCCTGCAGGACTTGCCCATTGGCCCGGAGCAGATTCCGAACTTTGAGGCACTGTCTGAAAAGCTCATGCAGCGCACGGGCTGGCAGGTCGTGGCCGTGCCCGGTCTGGTGCCAGACGATGTGTTTTTTGATCACCTGGCCAACCGCCGCTTTCCGGCAGGCCATTTCATCCGCAAACCGCATGAGCTGGACTATCTGGAAGAGCCCGACGTCTTTCATGACGTATTCGGCCATGTGCCCATGCTCATGAACCCGGTCATGGCGGACTACCTGCAGGCATACGGTCAGGGCGGCCTGCGCGCCAAGGCGCTGGGCGCGCTCGATAACCTGGCCCGGGTCTACTGGTACACCGTAGAGTTTGGCCTGGTGCAGCAGGCAGACGGGCTGCGCATCTATGGCGCAGGCATTGCTTCTTCGCCTGCAGAAACTGTTTTTTCAGTGGAAGACACTTCCCCCAACCGCATTCAGTTTGAACTGGAGCGCGTGATGCGCACCCACTACCGCATCGACGACTTTCAGGAAACCTACTTCGTGCTGCAGCACTTTGACGACTTGCTCAATCTTGCGAACATCGACTTTGCGCCGGTGTACGCGCGCGTAGCCCATGCACCCTGCTACGAGCCGGGCGATGTGCTGCCATCTGACAAGCTGCTGCACCGTGGCACAGGCCGCTATCACCAGCATCCAACGCACAAGGGAAAGCAATGACCACCAAAACCGTTTTGATTACAGGTGCCGCTGGCCAGCTAGGGCAGGCCGTTGCCGCACGTTTTCGGCAGGATGGCCTGCGTCTGATTCTGGCTGACCGCAATGAACAGGCACTCGAACAAGTGTTTGGCGAGCGCGACAATGAAATACTGCTGCCTGTAGACCTGCTCAAGCGCGAACAGGTGGCCAGCGAAATCGTCTGGGCACAGTCACGCTTTGGCAGCATCGATGTGTGCTGCCATATCGCCGGCGGCTTTCGCATGGGCGAGGCGGTGCACACCACGTCTGACGCCACCTGGCATTTTCTGATGGACCTTAACGCCAAAGCCCTGCTGCACGTGGCTGCCGCCGTCATCCCCGGCATGTGCCAGCAACAGCGCGGCAGCTTTGTCACCGTGGGTGCAGGGGCGGCCCTGAAGGGCGGTGCCCACATGGGCGCCTACAGCGCCTCCAAGAGCGCCCTGATCCGGCTGACCGAAGCCATGTCCGCCGAACTCAAGCACCAGGGCATCAACGTGAACTGCGTGCTGCCCTCCATCATCGACACCCCCGACAACCGCGCCGCCATGCCCGATGCCGACCCCGCGCAGTGGGTCAAGCCCCAGGCGCTGGCCGAGGTGATCGCCTTCCTCACTTCGGACGGCGCAAGCGCCGTCCACGGCGCGGCGATTCCGGTGTGTGGGTTGGTGTGAGGGGAGATGCCCACTTTCCTCTGTTGGGTAAGGTGGGGGCACAGGCTTCCTGTGCAGGAGTCATGGTCGCAAAGTCTGCAGACGTTGGACTCGGTGTTTGGCAATCAGGCACTGCAAACTGCCGATGGCTGGAGATTGGATTGGGTAGGGCAGATTACTGTCGCTCGCACATTCCAAGTGCAGCCACAAGCTTGTCTCTGAGTGCAGGCATGTCCTTCTGGATGACGGCCAAGACAATCTCATATTGGATTCCGTCATAGCCATGGCTGATTTTTGAGCGCATACTCCACCAGCCAGAAGCATTCAGCGCATGCTGTTCCAC
Source organism: Comamonas kerstersii (assembly GCF_002056725.1). Lineage (NCBI taxonomy): Bacteria > Pseudomonadati > Pseudomonadota > Betaproteobacteria > Burkholderiales > Comamonadaceae > Comamonas > Comamonas kerstersii. The sequence goes on from NZ_CP020121.1 coordinate 2,059,268, forward strand.
CAACTCTGGGTTGGCTGTCTGTGCATTGTGAAGGCATTGCCCAACGACTTCTATGCAGCGAACCAATGCGTCGCGCAGCATGTTGACTTCGATGGCGTCATCGTCTTCATCGCAAAGCCTGTCTTGCATCTCTGGTGATGCGCTGCTCAGGTATTGGCTGGCCATATCGATGCGCTTGATGGCATCTTGCAGATAGTCAGACAGTCTCTCTGGCTTGACAGGATCCTTGCTCACAGTGCCACTGCCTTTTGCACCACGGAATCGCGCCATTTCTTGGGGAGGCTGCGAGGGGTGTTTACATCGAATTGAACGCCAATTTCCTGGCTGAGCTCTCTCTGCATATTGACCAAATCCAGCAAGCTGCCGCCAGGCATCATGTCGATCAAGAGATCCACATCACTGGCTTCACCTTGCGTGCCTGATGCAACTGATCCGAACACGCGCGGATTGGCACCCTTGTGGCGCGCCACGATTGCGCGTATACGCTCTCTTTGGCTGAGTAGTTGGCGGTAAGTTGTCATGCTCAACCTCCTTGTGGCCATTCTTGCAGTCTATGGATTCTCGGGCAATAGGACGTGGTTCATCAAACCAGCAGTCTTTGTACGGCGGAATTGCCGATGAAACGTTGGCTGAAATAAAAAAAGCCAAGTGAAATCAATCACTTGGCTTTTATATTTGGCGGAGGCTGTGAGATTCGAACTCACGGAAGGATCACTCCTTCGGCAGTTTTCAAGACTGCTGGTTTAAACCACTCACCCAAACCTCCGGAAGCTGCGTATTCTACACAAGGATACGGGCTTTCATGGCAGATTTTGCGCGTTGAAAGCAGCGTGAAAAAACCGCCTTCGGAGGAAGGCGGTGTGCAAGGGGCGCTTAGTCTGCGGTTGCGCCGGAGGCCTTGACGGCTTCGCCCCAGCGGTTGATGTCAGCATCGATCAGGGTGCGGAACTCTTCGGTGCTCAGGCTGTAGGCTTCAGCGCCGAGGTTGGAGATCTTCTGCTTGACTTCATCCTGCGCAAGGATGTCTTGCACATAGCCGTTCATGCGTTCGGCCAGTTCCTTGGGCAGGCCCTTGGAGCCGATCATGCCGTACCAGGGCTCGACCTCGAAGTCGGTGTAGCCCAGCTCATGCAGGCTCTTGACGCCGGGGAACTTGGGCGAAGCGTGCTTGCTGGTAATGGCCAGGGCCTTGATCTTGCCGCCGTCGATCTGGGGCTTCAGGGGCACGGGGTTGTCAATACCGTACTGCACTTCATTGGCCATCAGCGCAATGATCAGCGGGGCCGAGCCCTTGTAGGGGATGTGGGGGGCCTTGGCCTTGACCTGCATGTGGAACATCTCGGCAATCATATGCTGGGGCGAGCCTGCACCGGCAGAGCCGAAGTTCACCTTGTCAGCCTTGATTTGCTCCACCAGCTCTTCCACGGAGTTGATGCCGGAGGTCGCACCTGTCACCAGCAGGAAGGGGGCCTTGGCGATGGGGGTGATGGGGGTCAGGTCAGTGCGTGGGTTGTAGGGCACGCTCTTGTACAGCGTGGGCGAGATGACCACGGGGCTGCTGGAGCCGACCAGGAAGGTGCCACCATCGGGCTTGGCGCGGCTGACGAAGGCGGTGGCGATATTGCCGTTGGCACCGGGCTTGCTTTCAACGATGACGCTGGCGTCGATGCGTTTTTCCAGCTCGAGGGCCACGATGCGCGCCAGCATGTCGCTGGTGCCGCCAGGAGCATAGGGCTGCACCAAGGTGATGGTCTTGGTAGGCCATGGATCTTTCGCGTGGGCCAGGCTGGGCAGTCCTGCAGTCACTGCCAGTGCAGCGGTGGCAGCCAAAACGGTTCTTCTGAACATTTCCACTCCTCGTTGTTGGGGTTATGCCTTGTGGGCAAATCATTAGGCAACGCCTATCTGGATGAGATTCCATTTTGTGAATTGGCGTCTTCCCTTAAATACTAACCCCCAACTCTTTTATAAGAGTGGCTGAAAACTGTGCTTTATGGCAATAAATCATGTGGATATTACGTAGAAATCCACTGATTTTTCAGGCTGCGATTCTGGGTTTTGTTATGCGAAAAATGCTGCAATGCAGCAAGCTCTGATGGGTGTCAGCAACCTGCTGTCTTGTGCATCTGCATGCTGTAGCTTTTATGCGCCTGAGGAATTGGTCTGGGCAATGAAAAAGACTTTTTTCACGCGCTCATCGACCTCCCAGTGGCCGGTAAAGCCCTCAGGCAGCACGAAGCTGTCGCCCGCTGCGAAGCTGTGGCTGGTGCCGTCTGGGTCTACCACGCGGCAGCGGCCTTCGAGGATGTGGCAGAACTCCACATAGCCTGCGCAGTTGGAGCGGAACGATCCGGCGGTGGCTTCCCATACACCGCTGCTGAGCTGGTCGTTGCTGGCGGTGAAGCTCTCCAGCGTCAGATAGGTGGTGTTGCCGCTGATGGGGCGGCTGGGCTTGCCGGACTTGGCGCGGGAGAGGTCTTGGGTTTCGATACGAATCAGTTTGGACATGAGTGCTCTGAAAAAAGAAGCTGCTTGCGCAGATAAATAAATGGTTTCAGATATAAAACTATCTGAAATCTATGGATATCAAGCGCAAGCAGCTCTTTTATTGAGAGCTTGGCTTAACGCTTGGGCAAAACATCCAATTCTGCAGCGCTGGGCAGGAAGCTGCCATTCCAGACCGCGTTGACGGGGATGGGGTTCTTCGTGGCGTAGGCCTGTGCGACCTGCTCAGCCATGAGCTGCAGGCGCTCGGGGTTGATCTGGCCAAAGCCTTCCTTGCGTGCACCTTCGCTGTCCACTGCGGTTTCCAGCGTCAACTGCAGGCGTTTGACTTCCAGCGGCACATTGACCAGACCATCCTTGGCTTTCAGCGAGGCAATGGCGGCTTCAGGCTGGGCCACGACTTCCTTGGCCCCCTTGGCAAAGGCCTTGAGGAATGCCCGCAGCGCCTCGGGCTTGTCGGCAATCAGCTGGGGGCTGGCAATGATGACGTTGCCGTACAGCTGCACGCCGTGCGTGGCATAGGGCAGCACCACCACGTCTTCACGCGGGATACCGCGTGCTTCCAGATTGAGCAGGCTGGTGAAGGTGTAGCCGGTGACAGCATCCAGATCGCCGCGTACCAGCATGGTCTCGCGCAGCGGTGGGTCCATGGTGGTCCACTGCACATCGCCTACGCCATTGGCCTGCGCAAAGATGGGGAAGGTGCGGCGGCCAGCGTCAAAAATCGGGGCACCCATCTTCTTGCCAGTCAGATCTGCCGCTTTGGTGATGCCGGACTTCTTCAGCGCCATCACTGAGGCCGGGGTGGTGTTGTAGATCACCATGACGGCCACGGGCTTGATAGGCGCGTCCGGGTTGTTGGCGTGGAACTCCATGAGCGCCGCCATGTCGGCAAAGCCCAGGTCATGCGTGCCGGAGGCTACGCGCTGGATAGCGCCTGCACCTGCGGCAGCTTCCACATTCACATCCAGACCCTCTTCCTTGAAGTAGCCCTTTTGCTCGGGGTGGACGAAGAAGGCGGCCGGGCCTTCAAAGCGCCAGTCCAGCTGGAACTTCAGCGGCGTGTTCTGCGCGGCGGCGTGAGAGAAAGCGGAGCAGGCCAGCAAGGCAGCTGCGGCGGTTTGCAGAAAGTGGCGTTTGCGCATGGGGCTTCACTCAAAGGGTTGGAGATGTCACCTTTGAGCAAAATCAATGCCCGTATTGCATACACACTTGGCATACAAGTTGCGGCACCTGATGCAACGCCAAGAACCGGAATGTTTGCCAATGACAGAAATCGACTTCTCTACCCTGGGTGCCTATGAGCGCTACAAGCTCATGGCCAGCCTGATCGTGCCGCGCCCGATTGCGCTGGTGACCACGCTGGGCGCAGACGGCACCGTCAACGCCGCGCCGTTCAGCATGTTCAACATGGTGGGGGAAGACCCGCCGGTGGTGATGCTGAGCATCAACAAGCTGCAGGACGGCCAGCTCAAGGACACGGCCGCACACATTCTGCGCAGCAAGGAGTTTGTGGTGCACCTGGCAGATGAACCCATTGCCGCCGCCATGCACCGTTGTGGGGACAGACTGCCTGTGCATGAGAGCGAGCTGGCCTACACGGGCCTGAGCATGACCCCCTCGCACAGCGTGCAGGTGCCGCGCATTGCCGAAGCGCCCGCGGCATTTGAGTGCGTGCTGCACGAGGTGATGGAAACGGACAGCCGCTATGTGTTTATTGGCCGCGTGCAATGGCTGGCCGTGCGCGATGGGCTGGTGGACACCGAAAAGTGGCGCGTGAAGTTGCAGGACTACTTTCCCGTAGGCCGGTTTGGAGCCAGCTTTTACGTGACCTGCCGTGAGCGTTTTGCCATCGAGGCGGAGGAAGGCAAGGCCCAGGTCAAGGCCGGCAGTGCCACTACCGCCATTGATGAAATGTGAGCGCCTTGCGCTGGTGTTATCTAGGTTTCAGGATGTTTTCTACCTGAAAATAAGCATTCATCAGCGCTGGCAGCTCTTTTTGTAAGAGCGCAATAAAAAAAGCCCTTGGCATTGCGCCAAGGGCTTTTTGCTGCAGCAGCAAAGGCTTAGGCCTTGCGTGCAATCGCCTGTGCGGCGGCCAGAGCCGTCATGTTCACCACGCGGCGCACGGTGGCAGAGGGTGTCAGCACGTGGGCCGAAGCGTTGGCGCCCATCAGCATGGGACCAATGGTCGTGCCGTGGCCCGAGGTGGTCTTGAGCACGTTGAACAGAATGTTGGCTGCGTCCAGGTTGGGGCAGATCAGGATGTTGGCTTCGCCGTGCAGCGTGCTGTCAAACACGGTGCGCTCGCGGACCTTCTCGTCCAGGGCTGCGTCGCCATGCATTTCGCCATCGCACTCGATACCGGGGTTGGCAGCAGCAAAGAGGTTGCGCGCTTCGCGCATCTTCAGCGCCGACTTGCGGGTCGAAGAGCCGTAGTTGCTGTGCGACAGGAAAGCCACCTTGGGTGGCAGACCAAAGCGCGCCACTTCGTCTGCAGCCAGCTTGGCGATCTGGGCCAGTTCTTCCGCGCTGGGGTCTTCGTTGATGTAGGTGTCGGCAATGAACAGGGTGCGGTCTTCCAGCATCACGGCGTTCACCGTCGCCATGCGGTCTACACCGGGCTGTACGCCAAACACTTCTTCGATGTGTGCCAGGTGGCGGTCAAAGCGGCCTACCAGGCCTGCCAGCATGGCGTCTGCATCGCCCAGGTGCACCATCAGCGCAGCGATGATGGTGTTGGAGCGGCGCACGGCGGCCTTGGCACCTTCGGTGGTGATGCCTTTGCGGCCCATCAGGCGGTGGTAAGCCTCCCAGTACTGGCGGAAGCGTGGGTCGTCTTCGGGGTTGCACACCTCGTAGTTCACACCGGCTTGCAGGCGCAGACCTGCCTTGGCAATGCGTGCTTCGATCACGGCAGGGCGGCCAATCAGGATGGGCTTGGCCAGTCCTTCTTCCACAGCCACCTGCACGGCGCGCAGCACGCGCTCGTCTTCACCTTCGGCATAGGCCACGCGCTGCAGGCTGGCCTTGGCCGCTGCAAACACGGGGCGCATGATCATGCTGGTCTGGTAGACAAAGCGCGACAGGCTCTCGCGGTAGGCCGCAATGTCTGCAATGGGGCGAGTGGCCACGCCAGACTCGGCAGCAGCCTGTGCCACAGCGGGGGCAATGCGCAGGATCAGGCGGGTGTCAAACGGTGTGGGGATCAGGTAGTCGGGGCCGAACTTCAGCTCCTTGCCCTGGTAGGCGGCGGCGACTTCGTCCGATACGTCCTGCTTGGCCAGTGCGGCGATTTCGCGCACGCAGGCCAGCTTCATGCTTTCCGTGATCTTGGTCGCGCCGCAGTCCAGTGCGCCACGGAAGATGTAGGGGAAGCACAGCACGTTGTTCACCTGGTTCGGATAGTCCGAACGGCCGGTGGCGATGATGCAGTCAGGGCGCACGGCCTTGGCCAGCTCGGGGCGGATTTCTGGCTCTGGGTTGGCCAGCGCCAGGATGATGGGCTTGTCCGCCATGGTCTTGACCATCTCTGCGGTCAGCACGCCGGGGGCCGAGCAGCCCAGGAAGACGTCAGCGCCGTTGACGGCGTCTGCCAGCGTACGCAGGTCGGTGTCTTGCGCGTACTGGGCCTTCGAGGCGTCAAGGCCACCGGGGCGGCCGTTGTAGATCACGCCCTTGGAGTCGCACATGAACACGTTCTTGCGCTGCACGCCCAGGCCCACCATGACGTTCACGCAGGCAATGGCTGCTGCGCCGGCGCCGGAGACGGCCACCTTCACGTCTTCAATCTTCTTGCCTACCAGTTCCAGACCGTTGAGCAGGGCGGCGCTCGAGATGATGGCCGTACCGTGCTGGTCGTCGTGGAAGACGGGGATGTTCATGCGCTTGGAGAGTTCCTGCTCAATGTAGAAGCACTCGGGCGCCTTGATGTCTTCGAGGTTGATGCCGCCCAGCGTGGGCTCCAGCGAGGCGATGATCTCGATCAGCTTGTCAGGATCGCGCTCGTCCAGCTCGATGTCGAACACGTCCACGCCTGCAAACTTCTTGAAGAGACACCCCTTGCCTTCCATCACAGGCTTGCCAGCCAGAGGGCCGATGTCACCCAGACCCAGCACAGCCGTGCCGTTGGTGATCACGCCCACCAGATTGCCACGCGAGGTGTACTCGGCGGCCTTGCTGGGGTCTGCCTGAATGTCCAGGCAGGGGTAGGCCACGCCGGGTGAGTAGGCCAGCGACAGATCGCGCTGGTTGGATAGCGGCTTGGTGGGGGTCACCGAAATCTTGCCCTTGTTGGGGCTTGCGTGGTACTCGCGTGCAGCATCGCGCAGTGCTTGCTCAGCGGTGGACAGAGTTTGTGTCATAACAACAGCAGAGGTCTTATTGAAATTCAGCTAATCCCATTGCTGGGACTGATTGCCTAGAGCTTACCCTAGGTGTAGGTCGTTGCAGGGGTGAACGGTTTGTGCACTGCAATATCAGCATTGCCAGAGTTGCAAAACCCCTGCGGGGTGGGCAGGGGCTTGGCGGCAGGCCCAGGGTACATGGCCTTTGTGGAGCAAGACGGGATCAGTGAGCGTCTGCTTGGCGAGCGGCCTGGATGACAGCTTCCGTGTCTCCGCGTGCGCCATTGAAAAACACGTTCAACAGCACAGCGGCCATCGAAGCCAACAGGATACCGGATTCAATCAGAGGATGGATAGCGTGTGGCATCCACTGTCGGAAATTGGGTGCCACCAGTGGAATCATGCCAACGCCGATGGAGACGGCAACGATCATGGCATTGTTGCGGTTCTTGATGAAGTCCACGGTTGAAAGGATGCGGATGCCGGTCGCAGCCACCATGCCGAACATCACCAGACCTGCGCCGCCCAGCACCACGGTGGGCAGGGATTCAATCAGCATGGCCATCTTGGGCAGCAGGCCCAGCAGCACCAGAATCACGCCACCGGCTACGCACACCCAGCGGCTCTTGACGCCGGTCACAGCCACCAGACCTACGTTCTGCGAGAAGCTGGTGTAGGGGAAAGTGTTGAAGATGCCGCCAATCAGCGTGCCCAGACCGTCGGTACGCAGACCTCGGGTCAGCTCTGCCTGGCTGATCTTCTTGCCGGTCATGTCAGACAGGGCCAGGAACATACCGGTGGACTCGATCATCACCACGATCATGACCAGCGTCATGGTCAGAATCAGAATGGGGTCAAACACGGGCGCGGCAATTTCAAAGGGCAGCACGATGTTGAACCACTGCGCTTCTGCCACTTTATGAAAGTCCATCAGACCCATGGCAGCCGTGATGACACCGCCCACCACAATGCCCAGCAGCACCGAGATATTGGCGAGGAACCCCTTGCCAAAGCGGGCCACCAGCAAGATGGTCAGCAGCACGGCGGCGGAGATGCCCACGCCGGTCAGGTCTGCGTACTTGGGGTTAGGAATGGTGGGCACGACGGCAAAGCCAGCGGGCACAGGGGGCAGGGCAGAGCCAGGGGCGCCAGCCATGGCCTGGGCTTCGGACAGCCACTTCAGGTGCTCAGGGTTGGGAACCTGGGGCGCTGTAGGGCCTACGGGGTTGCCAAAAATCCAGTTGATGCCCACGCGCATCAGGCTGATGCCAATCACCGTGATGATGGTGCCGGTGACGACAGGTGGGAAAAAGCGCAGCAGGCGGCTGACGATGGGGGCAATCAGGATGGAGACAATGCCTGCTCCAATGACGGAGCCAAAAATCAGCCCCGCCCCGGCATGGCCACCTGTGGACTGCGCCATGGATACCATGGGGCCGACGGCCGCAAAGGTCACGCCCATCATCACGGGCAGTTTGATGCCAAACCACTGTGTGCAGCCCATGGCCTGAATCAGGGTGACGATGCCGCAGACAAACAGGTCGGCTGAAATCAGCATGGCCACCTGTTCGGGGGGCAGGTTCAGGGCGCGGCCCACAATCAGCGGAACGGCGACAGCACCGGCATACATCACGAGTACGTGCTGCAAACCAAGTGCGGTGACACGCCCCAGGGGCAGTTTTTCATCAACAGGATGCACGGTTGTTTGCATGGGAGTCTTCCTTGGAGTCCTGAGAGGTGTGTTTGACCTGGAGCGTTTTGCAGGCATATTGCGCACAAACATCCATACAAAAAGTGTATACAAAGCAATGTGTGGCGACTTCCCTTGGAAAACCCTGTTCAGCCTTGTTTTTCTAGGGGTTTGCCCCTGAAAACTGGCAAATTGGCGCTACAGGCTGGTTTGCAGTTTTGCGGAGCAAAAGCATTTTTTTTAATGCGAAAACTGATCAGGGTCCAAGTACGGGTCTTGCACTGCGGCAAGCAATACTCATGCCCACATGTTTTGCGTCTGTGGTAAAGATAGACCTCTGTCCCCTAAAGAGGCTGTGTGATGAATGCTGTTGCTGTGAGCTTGCGCCCGCTGGAGCGGGAAGATCTGCGCTTTGTGCATTCGCTGGACAACAACGCCAGCGTGATGCGTTACTGGTTTGAAGAGCCGTTCGAGACCTTTGATGAGCTCTCCAGCCTTTATGACCAGCACGTGCATGATCAGGGCGAGCGCCGCTTTATCGTCATGGAAGGCAGTGCGCGCGTGGGGCTGGTGGAACTGGTGGAAATCGACCTGATTCACCGCAGGGCAGAAATCCAGATCATCATCGACCCGAATTTTCAGGGCCGTGGGCTCGCCTCCAGAGCCATGCGGCTGGCGCTGGACTATGGCTTCAAGGTACTGAATCTGCACAAGGTCTATCTGTATGTAGACAAGGTCAATACCAAGGCCGTGCATATCTACAGCAAGCTGGGCTTTATCACCGAGGGTGAGCTGGTGGATGAGTTCTTTGCCAATGGCGAATACCGCACGGCATTGCGCATGTACATGCTGCAGCCGCAGTACCTGCGGCTTGGCAACGCAACATAAGAAAAGCCCCTGTGGCATGGGCCAGCAGGGGCAAGGAAACTGAATGGCAGCGCTGCTGCAAATATCAGGCCATCAGATCAACCAGGCTGCGTGCCACTACCTTGGTGGCGCGGCGCAGATCTTCCAGCACCAGTCGCTCGTCCGAACGCTTGGCGTGACTTTCCAGCACGGTGCGCGGGCCTGCGCCATAGATCACGCCGGGAATGCCGCGCTCTACGTACAGGCGCACATCGGTGTACAGGGGCGTACCCACGGCGGCGGGCTTTTCACCAAACACGGCTTCACCATGCTTCTGGATGGCATCGACCAGCGGCTTGTTACCCGCTAAGGGCGTCATGGCATTGGCCAGTAGCAGGCGTTTGATGTCCGCGCGCACGGCATCGTCGCCCTGATAGCCGTGCTCGGTGTTGAAGTCTTCCACCGCCTTGGCAATGACGGCGCGAATCGAGGCTTCCACTTCTGCGGGGTTTTCTTCAGGAATCATGCGGCGGTCGAGCTTGAGCACCACCTTGCCGGGGATCACATTGGTGTTGGTGCCGCCTTCGATGCGGCCGATGTTGAGGTAAGGGTGCTTGATGCCGGGCACCTTGGACAGCACCTGCTTGTACTTCAGGTTCTCGGCATACAGCGCATTCATGATGGCGACCGCGCCTTGCAGGGCATCCACGCCGGTGTCAGGCACGGCAGCGTGGGCCATCTTGCCGTGCACCGTCACTTCCATCTGCAGGCAGCCGTTGTGTGCGGTCACGACTTCGTAGCTAAAGCCTGCGGCCACCATCAGATCGGGTTGGGTCAGGCCTTTTTTCAGCAGCCAGCCGGGGCCGAGTTCACCACCGAATTCTTCGTCGTAGGTGAAGTGCAGCTCAATATTGCCCTTGGTGGGTTTGGCTACGGCTTCCAGTGCACGCACGGCAAAGGTGAAGGTGGAAAAGTCGCTCTTGCTCACAGCGGCTGCGCGGCCATAGAGCTTGCCATCTTCAATTTCAGCGCCATAGGGGTCTTTGGTCCAGCCCTCGCCGGGGGGGACCACATCACCGTGGGCGTTCAGGGCAATGGTCTTGCCGCCGTCACCATATGGGCGGCGCACGATCAGGTTGGTGATGGACTGCATACCGTAGTCCTTCACCTCCTGCTCGGGCACGACGTGCTTTTCGGCGTCAAAGCCAAACTCAGCAATCAGGTCGGCGGTGCGCTCTGCATGCGGGGCGTTGTTGCCGGGTGGGGTGTCGGTAGGTACCTGCACCAGAGCCTGCAGAAACTGCACCTGCTCGTCAAAGTGGGCATCAATCCACGCATCCAGCGCGGCGTAGGTGGCTTGGCGGTCTTGGGTCATCTCGTGCTCTCGTAGGGATGGTGGATTATTCGGAAGCCAGCTGCTGCAGCACATGGGCAAAAGCATCCACGGCCAGTTGCATGTCGTCGCTGGTGGTGGACTCCAGCGGGTTGTGGCTGATGCCGCTGTTCAGGCCGCGCACGAACAGCATGGCCTGGGGCATGATTTCGTGCAGCTTCATGGCATCGTGCCCTGCGCCGCTGGGCATGCGGTAGACGGGCACACCGAGCGCATCGACGGCCTTTTCCCAGCGGGCCTGCCATGCGGGGGCACTTGGCGCGGCAGAGGCCTGCATGGCCAGCTCCAGCTTGGTTTGCAGACCACGGCGCTGGGCGATTTCCTCGAATTTGGCCAGTACGTCCTTGACCATGGCATCGCGCTGCACATCGGTAGGAGCGCGCAGATCCATGCTGAACTGGCAGCGGCCGGGCACCACGTTGACCGAACCACTGGGTACATGCAGCATGCCCATGGTGGCCACGCTGTCACCATCCTGTGCGGCGCGTTGCTCCATGTAAAGCGCAAGTTCTGCTGCACCCAGTGCGGCATCGCGGCGGCGGTCCATGGGCGTGGTGCCTGCATGGCTGGCAGTGCCTATGTATTCGGCGATGTAGCGCACGCTGCCGTTGATGGAGGTGACGATGCCCAGCGGAATATCCAGCTCGTTGAGTACCGGGCCCTGCTCAATATGCACTTCGATAAAGCCTAGATACTTGGCTGCATCGCGCTGGAGCTTGGGGATGTCGTCAATGCACAGGCCTGCATGCTGCATGGCTTCGCGCAGGGTGATGCCGTCAGCGTCCTTCTGCTCCAGCCACTCGGGTTTGAAGTCGCCAATCAAGGCGCCAGAGCCCAGGAAGGTGGCCTTGTAGCGCTGGCCTTCTTCTTCCGAGAAGCCAACTACTTCAATGCCAAACGGCAGGCGTTTGCCCTGGCGGTGCAGCTCGCGCACACAGGCCATGGGCACAAAAATCCCTAAGCGCCCGTCGTACTTGCCGCCATTGCGCACGGTGTCGTAATGGCTGCCAGTCAGCAAATAACGTGGAGCCCCCACGCTTGCCACTTCGTGTGCTGCGCTGCCCCCCGAGGGGGCCGCAGCTTGCTTGGGGCGACCCGGCGCTGCGCTGTTGCCACCTTCTTGCGCAGGGTGATAGCGGCCTACCACGTTGCCTACGGCGTCAATTTCCACTTCATCAAAACCGCAGTCACGCATCCAGTGGCTGATGCGCTGGGCACAGGCACGGTGGGCATCAGTGAGATACGTGACAGTGAGCTGGCCTTTTTCGGCGTAGCCGGGCTCGCTGTGCTGGGCCAGCTTTTCCTGCCAGTCCCACACATCGTTGCCCAAGGTGGGCTCGTAGCCAAACTTGTCGTTCAGGCGTATTTCTGCAATGCGGTGGATGTTGCGAATCGCCTCGGCGCGCTCAAAGTCGGGGTGGTTGGAGAGGCGGCGTGCAAAGGTGGCAATGATTTCCTGCTTGCTCAGGCCCGTGCCACGGGGGCCGCGCACGGCCAGGATGAAGGGAAAGCCAAAGCGCGCGTTGTAGTCCGCATTGAGCTGCTGAATCTGCGCAAACTCCTCGGGGGTGCACTGGGTCAGGCCCGCCTTGTTTTGCTCATTGGTGGATTCGGCCGTCAGCGTCTTGGAGACCATGGCCTTGCCTGCCAGTTCCGGGTGGGCGCGGATCAGGTCCAGCTGGGCCTGCACGCCCGCTTTTTCCAGCACTTGCACCATGGCGTATTTCAGATGTGCCAGCGACTTGAACGGGCGCTGGGCCATGGCGGCTTCGGCAATCCAGGGCGAGTGTTCGTACAGGCCATCGAGCAGCTGCACAGCCGTGGCGGTATCGGCGGCGTTGAGTTGTTCCAAAGTCAGAGCCATGGTGCGTCCTATCTAAAAAGAGAGCTGCTAGCGCTTGTGCGGTAAGCGCTAGCAGCCAATTTCATTCACAGAGCTGGTGCGGGAAAGCGCTGTGCCCAGTGGCGAGCAATGTCGATGCGGCGTGCCACCCAGACCTGGTCGTGCTGCTGGATGTAGTCCAGAAAGCGCTGCAGCGCCGTGATGCGGCCGGGGCGGCCCAGCAGGCGGCAGTGCATGCCAATGCTCATCATCTTGGGGGCGTTGTCGCCGTCTTCTGCGCCTTCGGCATACAGGGCGTCGAACGTGTCCTTCATGTACTGGAAGAACGGGTCGGCGTGCGAGTAGCCCTGGGGCAGCGCAAAGCGCATGTCGTTCACATCCAGCGTATAGGGCACGATGAGTTGCTGGTGCTGGCTGCCGTCGGTCTTGCGCACAGTCATCCAGAAAGGCAGATCGTCACCGTAGTAGTCGCTGTCGTAGGTAAAGCGGCCGTTGTCGGCCACAAGACGGTGGGTGTTGGGGCTGTCGCGGCCGGTGTACCAGCCCAGGCCATGGTCACCGTCATGGCCGTACAGCTCACCAAAAATCTCCATGCACTGCGCCATGTGGGCGCGTTCCACTTCTTCTGGCACGCCCTGGTAGTGGATCCATTTCAGGCCATGGCAGGCCACTTCGTGGCCCAGTTCATGGAAGGCCTGCGCCACTTCGCGGTGCTTTTGCAGGGCCGTGGCCACGCCAAATACGGTCAGCGGCAGGCCACGCTTTTCAAACTCACGCAGGATGCGCCACACGCCGGCGCGGCTGCCGTATTCGTAAATGCCTTCCATGCTCATGTGGCGCTCAGGGTAGGCGGCCGGGTTGAACATTTCAGACAGGAACTGCTCGCTGGCCGCATCGCCATGCAGCACGCAGTTTTCGCCACCTTCTTCGTAGTTCAGCACAAACTGCACGGCAATACGCGCCTTGCCGGGCCACTGGGGATGGGGCGTGTGGCGGCCATAGCCAATCAGGTCACGGGGGTAGGGAGCGCAGGCGTTATAGGTCATGGTGAGGCATCAGACTTTCAGAGGGTGACGCTGGACAGCGCCATCGACAAATCATTGGTGGGCAGTTCACGGTCAAAGGTCAGGCCTTCTTCCACGTGCTGCAGGTGGTCCTGCATCAGGCGTACGGCCAGTTCTTCATCTTTGGCCGCCAGGGCAGCGACGATGGCTTCGTGCTCTTCGTGCGAGTGTTCGGCGGCGCTGGTGCTCTGGTACATCAGCGTAATCAGCGCGCAGCGCGAGATCAGATCACCCAGCAGCTGGGCCAGCACGGTGTTGCCCATCTGCTCGGCCATGACGACGTGAAAGTCGCCCAGCAGCTCGGTGCGCTGGCCGACGTCATTGCGCTCCATGGCTTTTTTCTCGGCGCTGATGTGGGCCTTCAGCGCCTTGATCTGTCGGGGCGTGACCTGGCGCACAAAGGCGCGGGTCATTTCAGTCTCCAGCATGCGGCGCACGGCAAAGACCTGGCGTGCCTCGTCCGCAGAAGGCGTAGCCACAAAAGCGCCGCGTGCAGGGGCCAGCGTGACCAGGCGGTTTTGCGACAGCTGGAACAAAGCTTGCCTGACCAGGGTGCGCGAAACGCCAAAGTGGTCTGCGAGCTTTTGCTCCGCCAGCTTGGTGCCGGGCAGCAACTTGTGCTCGACGATGGCGCGAGTCAGGGCTTCGGCAATGGCACTGGTGGAGGAGGTTTCCATAGGGATCATCATAGATGCGTTTGAGCAAAAATTGTATACACTTTTGGTGAACAAGCGGTTGCGAGGCAGCTGCAGCACATTAAGGAGAAACCCCATGGGCTTGAGTACCCACGTTCTGGACACCATGCACGGCTGCCCTGCAGCAGGCATGGAAGTAAAGCTCTATGCCACCGATGGTGAGCAGGCCACGCTCCTCAAGAGCTTGACGCTGAACCACGATGGCCGCACGGATGCGCCACTGTTTGACAACCACAGCCTCAAGACGGGCACGTACCGCCTGTCATTCAATGTCGCAGGCTACTTCAAAGCAAAAGGCGTGCAACTTCCCGAACCCAATTTCCTGAGCATCGTTCACCTGGATTTCGGTGTGGCCCATGCAGACCAGCACTACCACGTGCCGCTGCTGGTCAGCCCCTGGAGCTACTCTACCTACCGCGGCTCCTGAATCGCCATGCAATAGAAAAAAGAGCAGCTTGCGCTTGTCACTGCTTGGTTTTATGGTGTTTTTTACCTTAAACCCAAGCAGATCAAGCGCAAGATGCTCTCTTATTTGTATCTTCGAAAAGGCTTAGTCGCTGAAGTCGAGCTGGCCTTCGGTCAAGGTGTCGAGCTGAAACTGCCCCGACTTGTGCCACAGCCAGGTGTCGGTATAGGTCACATAGCCCAGCTGCGTGGCGACCGGAAATGGTGCAGCGGCACGCACCATTTGTTCAATCTCTCTGACCACTTCTGGTGCATGGCTGGGTTTGCGCATCCAGTTAAAGCTACGCACTTCGCCCTTGCGGCCCAGATTGACTTCCAGCGTACCCACGGCATACAGCAGTGGTGGCAGTTTGCCCTGGTAGATGTGCTGGGGGTAGCGCTCGTACAGGTGGCCCGCGGCATCCTTGCGGTAGGCGCGTGGCGAGCTGGCGGCAGAGGTCTTGCCTGGTACTGCAGGGCGGCCATCGGGCGTGCGGGGCCGGATGCCGCAGGCAGCCAGCACGGCTGCCATTGCGGTGGCAAGACCACCCCACAGCCAGTGGCGCTTGGTGTTGGTGGACGAAGATGGCGTGTGCTTGTCGGTCATGGTGCAAGCTTATCCTGATCTCAGGAGCCACAGAAGTGGCAAGACTTGTGCTTGCGAAATTGCTGTTTCAGAAGGCTGGTTCATGGTGGAAAACGATTGGGAGGCGCTGCGAGCCTGGGTAGTGCAGGGCCAGGTCTGTCTGGTGGAAGTAGCGGCCGTGCAGGGCTCTGCGCCCCGTGCCTGTGGGGCATGGATGGCGGTGTCTGCCCAGGGCGTGATGGGCACGATTGGTGGCGGCCATCTGGAGTGGGAGGCTACGCGTCTGGCGCAGCAGTGGCTGGCCCAAGGTTTGCAGGGTGTGCCACGCAGCCACCGGCTGGCGCTGGGCCCTTCGCTGGGCCAGTGCTGTGGTGGCGTGGTGGAGCTGCGCCTGAGCGCGGTGGATGCGGCGCAGCTGGATGCCACCCGCGAGCGCCTGCAGCCGCAGCGCATGCCCGTGGCGCTGTTTGGTGCCGGTCATGTGGGCCATGCCCTGGTGCACGCGCTGCAGCCGCTGCCGTTTAGCGTGCACTGGGTGGACAGCCGCGACGATATGTTTCCCGCCACAGCGCTGCCGCATGTCTGCTGCGAGCATTCCGAGCCTGTGCAGGACGCCGTGCGCGATCTGTCCGCGCAGTCGCTGGTGCTGGTCATGAGCTTCAGCCATGCCGAGGATCTGGACATCGTCTGCGCCTGCCTGCGCCGCCAGCGCGAGCGTGGAGATCTGCCCTTCATTGGCTTGATCGGCAGCGCCACCAAGTGGGCGGTGTTCCAGAAACGCCTGGCCGAGCGCGGCTTTGCGGAGTCAGAAATCGCGCAGATCACCTGCCCCATCGGGCTGCCCGGCATACCCGGCAAGGAGCCCGAGGTGATTGCCATTGCCGTTGCGGCACAGTTATTGCAGCTCAGAGCACAGCAGCTGGCAGTCAGCTGACAGGCAGTTGGTACTTGCCCTAGTCAGCACCAGATTGCTGATTTTTGGCGACAAAAATTGCATACACTTTTGTGCATATCGCCAGATAACAGGTCGCAGCGGTGCCCAGGATGGTTATTCAACCCAGGTGCGCGGCCTTATGTTTCTGCTCAGAGCGCCCGCAGTGGTGAGCAGGTTGATCTTTCTTGGCAGCCCCTGTGCTGCCGGAGTTGAGTGCTATGGAAAGCTATATCCTCGACTGGGCCAACCTGCTGTTGCGGTGGCTGCACGTCATTACCGCCATCGCCTGGGTGGGTTCCTCGTTCTACTTTGTCTTTCTGGACAGCAGCCTCACGCCGCCCAAGGACGAAGACCTGAAAAAACAAGGTGTCAGCGGCGAGCTGTGGGCCCTGCACGGCGGGGGCTTCTACCACCCCGTCAAATTTGCAGGCGCACCGCCCAAGTTGCCAGAGCACACGCACTGGTTCTACTGGGAAAGCTACACCACCTGGCTGTCCGGCTTTGCGCTGCTGACGGTGTCCTACCTGTGGAATGCCAATATCTATCTGGTCAATCCGGCGGACCCCATCATGTCCAGCAGCACCGCCATTGTGGTGGCGCTGGCTTTTCTGGTGGTGTTCTGGCTGCTGTACAACGGCATCTGCCGCATCTTTGGTGAAAAACAAGGTGGCGATGGCATCGTAGGTGCTCTGGTGCTGGTACTGGTGTGCATTGCTTCTTATCTGGCTTGCCATCTCTTCCCCGGGCAGGCGGCTTTCTTGCTGATAGGCGCCATGCTGGCGACCTCCATGAGTGCCAACGTGTTCTTCTGGATCATTCCCGGCCAGAAGAAAATGGTGGCCGCCATCAAGGCCGGTGAGCCCGTGGACCCCATCCACGGTCAGCGCGGCAAGCAGCGCAGCGTGCACAACACTTACTTCACACTGCCCGTGCTGTTTGCCATGCTGTCCAACCACTACGGCTGGCTGTACAACCATGACCTGAACTGGCTGGTGTTGATTCTGATGATGTTTGCTGGTGCAGCCATTCGCCAGTTCTTCGTCATGCGTCATGGCTACAAGCTGGGCCGTAACCCCCATCCCTGGAAGTACGCTGCTGTCGGTGTAGCGGTACTGCTGGGTGTGATGGTCTGGCTCAAGCCCGCTGCCCCTGTGGCAACACCTGCAACACCTGCAGCATCTGCAGTACCTGCAAATTCCGCAGGAACAGAAACGCAGGCCAGCACAGCGGTTGCAAGCGCTGGCAGCTATGAAAATGTGCGCATCATCATGCAGCAGCACTGTGTGGTCTGCCACAGCAGCGAGACGATTGCACAAAAGAATGTGAAGTTTGACTCGCCCGAAGAAGTCAAGAGCCATGCCCAGCAGATCTACCAGCAGGTGGTGCTGCTGCGCAAAATGCCGTTTGGCAATCCCGGCGCGCTCAGCGATACCGAGCGTGAAGCGATCAAGCAGTGGTTTGAAAATGGTGCTGCGCTGAACTGACAGTCCGGCATCCACACACGATGACACCCGCCGAGGGCTTGGCCCTGGCGGGTTTTTTGTTGTGGCAAGCCTGCATAAGCGGGGTGCATGCTCTCGCGCCAGCGCTCATGCTGTCTGGATGAGCGTGATGACGCCGAGAAAAATTTTTGACATGGCTCAACACCGGCAGCAGGGTGCTACGGCACAGTTGGCCGTCATGTTCCACATCCCATCTTTTGATCCATTGGCCAAGGCGGAAGTCATTCCCGCAGGGCAGGTGTTGCGCCAGCGTGGTGCACGGCCAGACTCTGTGCTGTATCTGGACAGTGGCTGTGTCGTGCTGGGTGTGCGTGAAGCCAACCAGCTGCGTCACCAGCTTGGCATGCTGGAAGGGCCAGCCTGGGTGGATGCAGCCTTTGTGCTGGCAGGCAAGGAGTTCAGCATAGACATGATCACGGACTCGCGGGTGCGGGTGCGGCGCATGTCGCTGCAGGCCTTTCGCGATAACCTCAAAACCTTGCCAGACACCGTGCTGGCACTGATGCAGGACATGGCCAACGGCTACTGCCAGCAGACCGAAACCGCCGTCAGCCGCCTGGCCCAGGATGCGGAAACCCGCTGTGCCCAGTGGCTGCTGCGCCATGCCAAGCAGGATGACAACGGCAGCCTGCGCGTCACGCTCAACCAGCGCAAGCGCACCATTGCCGCCCAGTTGGGCATTGCGCCAGAGACCTTCTCACGTGTGCTGCGCCATCTGCGCGAGCATGGGCTGATTGCAGGCAGCGGTAATGTGCTCAATCTGCCGCAGCCCAGCGCCCTGCAAAACGTGGCGCGTATCTAGCCACAGCACTTTCTGCACACCAAGAGGCCGCAAGGCCTCTTTGTCTTTGGTGTGCTTCCCGTGCAGCTGTCGGCGCATGTCTGGCAAGGTTTCCACCGATGTTGGTGTGCCGCTGCCCATGTCTATAGTGGAACGCGATGACAGCGCCTGCACCACCTTCTCCCGCCGTTCAGCTCGCGCTCTCTGTCAGGCAAGGGCAGAGGCGGGTGCTGTGCGTGCTGGTGGCACTGGCGCTGGCCGTGATGCTCTGGAGTGTCTACTGGCTCAGCCGTACTTTTGAAGCCCGTGCGCAGGAGCAGCTGCAGACGCAGCAGGCACTGGAGGCCGATCTGTGGGCGCGCATGCTGTCTGCGCGGCTGGAAGCTTCGCAGCGCCTTTTGAGCGCGATTGCACAGGGCATGCACACCAGCTTGCTGGATAAACCCGAGATTCTGGATGCCCTCATGCGTCAGGAAGGCTCAGTACTCAGCCTGTTTGAGAGCCTGCATGTGGCGCTGCCTTCTGGGGTAGTGAGCCAGCACAGCCTTGCCGCACAGAGTGCAGCGCTGGGGCCCGACGGACTCAGCGCATTGCGCCGCACCATGGCTGAGGGCAAGCCCACGGTGAGTGCAATGCCGTATCAGCAGGAGGAGCCCCAGTACCTGTATGTGCTGCTGACCGTGCCCATTCGGCAGGTAGACGGGCAGGTTTCTGCCGCGCTGGCGGCCATGGTCAAGTACCCGGTGGCTCTGCTGCTGCCCGATGTGCTGACGCAGCCTGAGGCATCGCAGTATTACCTGCTGGACCGCACTGGCGTAGTACTGGCACATGCAGACAGCACGCAGCGCGGAAGCAGCATTCAGCAGGCATGGCCTGATCGGCAGCTGGTGCAGCGTTTGCTGGAGCAGCCAGCCAGCCATCACGCTGAAAACCTGCAGACCGCAACGCAGCTGCTCACCCGTGTGGGCCTGCCGCTGCCCCAGTGGCAGGTGGTGCTGCTCAGTGATGCAGCACCCACGATGTCTGCATGGCGGCCGGGTTTGCCGTGGCAGAGCTGGCTGTGGTTGCTGGGCGGCACGCTGGGGCTGGCCGGGCTGAGCAGTTGGTGGTGGCGCCGCCAGTGCGCTGGCTGCAGCCATACGCAGCAGATGCTTGCTGGCAGTGTGCAGTCAGCGGCTGTGGAGCATGTGCCTGAAGCTGCGCTGGTGCAGCCGCCCAGAAAATCTGCACTGGATCAGGCCAGAGCTGCCTTGGGGGCCATGCCATGCGCATTGCTGCTGCACATGCAGGGCAAGGTGCTGCTGATGACCAGTCAGGCATCCGTTCTGCTGGGTTACTGCAAGCCTGAAGCGGAATCCATGACTTTGCAGCAGCTGGTGGTTCACCCCTCAAGCTGCACACAGGTGCAGCGTGCCTTGCAGGAGATGACGCGCTTTGAGGGGGTGGTCGCAATGCGCAAAAAAGATGGTGATGTGCTGCAGGTGCTGTTGTCTGCCTGGACTGCTGATGAGGATGCGCGCGCCTGTGTCTGGCAATTGCAGCTGCCGTGGCGACACAGACTGGCAGTGGTGATGCCGGATGCGGCACATGCAGCGCGCGATAGCTTGACAGGCCTGTCCGGGCGTGAAGCTTTTCTGTGGAATATGCAGTCCTGGGTGGTGGCATCCATGCCGGTGCATGCGGGCAATGGGCAGGCGCAGGAGCAGATGCCAGCGCAGGGCTGTGTGCTGTTTGCAGACCTGGACCATCTGGGCATGCTCAACGAATCCACCAGCCGTGACATGGGCAACCAGGTGCTGGCCCATGTGGCGCGTTTGCTGTCCAGCTATCTACAGCCGCTGGGCGATGTAGCCCGACTGGGGGGCGATGAGTTTGTGGTGCTGCTACCCGGGGTGAGCCTGGCCCATGCCCAGTGCATTGGGCAGGCACTGTGTGATGCCGTCTGGCAATGGCAGCCGAGCTGGCATGGTGAGCGCTACTGGATCAGCATCAGCGTGGGCGTGGTGGCTGTCGATGCACAGCGCCATGCGCCGGAAGAGGCGCTGCGCGCTGCCGACATGGCCTGCTATGAGGCCAAGCGGCGCGGCCGCTGCCAGGTGGCAGTGGGGCAGATTTCGGCGCAGTACCACTCCACGGCGGCAGATGATTAGCGCTGCAGCGCCTGCAGGATGTGCTCTGCAGTGGCAGGCGCCCGCAGCTGCACCACCCCATGCTTGCCTTGCTTGTCACGCGCGCAGCCAATGGCATGGCGCAGTGCCTCATACACGCTGATGGCTAGCATGAAAGGGGGCTCTCCCACGGCCTTGCTGCCTCCCACGTTGTCCTCAAAGTTGGGCTCCTCATACAGCGTCACCTTGAAGTGCGCAGGAATATCGCCTGTGGCCGGAATCTTGTAGGTGCTGGGGGCATGCGTGGTCAGCACGCACTTGTCGTTCCACACCAGCTGCTCGGTGGTTAGCCAGCCCATGCCCTGCACAAAGCCGCCCTCGACCTGGCCAATGTCAATCGCCGGGTTGATGCTCTTGCCTGCGTCGTACAGCACATCCACGGCCAGCACCCTGGCTTCGCCTGTGAGGGTGTCAATCGCCACTTCCGTACAGGCCATACCGTAGGCAAAGTAGTAAAACGGGCGGCCGGTAAGCGTGGTCTTGTCGTAGTGGATCTTGGGCGTGCGGTAAAAGCCATCGCTCCACAGCTGGATGCGGTTGGCATAGGCCTCCTTGACCACGGTGTTGAAGTCGCGTGCGCCCTTGGGGGTGTGTACCCTGCCACCCGAAAACGTCACTGCCCCCGCGCCACAGCCATCCAGCCCTGCCACAAAGGCCGCCAGATTCTGGCGCACGGTGCGCGCAGCGTATTGCGCTGCGCGGCCGTTCAGGTCGGTACCGCTGCTGGCAGCGGTGGCACTGGCATTGGGTACTTTGCTGGTGTCGCTGGCGGTGACTTGCACTTGGTGCAGCGGCACGCCCAGCTCATCGGCCACGATTTGCGCGACCTTGGTGTTCAAGCCCTGACCCATTTCCGTGCCACCGTGGTTCACCTGCACCGAGCCATCGGTGTAGACATGCACCAGTGCACCTGCCTGGTTGAACAGCGTGGCCGTAAAGCTGATGCCGAACTTCACCGGCGTAAGGGCAATGCCGCGCTGCAGGATGTCGTTGTTCGCATTCCAGGCCTCAATGGCCTGCAGGCGTTTCTGGTACTGCGCAGACTGCTCCAGTTTTTGCGTCATGGGGCGCAGAAGATTGTCTTCCACGCGCATCTGGTAGTGCGTGACTGCGCGTGGCGATGTGGCATCTGCATCGTAGTAATTGCGGCAGCGAACCTCCAGCGCGTCTAGCCCCAGCGTGCGTGCAATATCGCCCATGATGGCCTCAATCACGATCACGCCCTGCGGGCCGCCAAAGCCGCGAAAGGCCGTGTGGCTCTGGGTGTTGAGCTTGCAGCGGTACGAGGTAATGCTCACATCCGAGAGGAAATAGGCATTGTCCGCATGGAAGATGGCACGGTCGGCCACGGGGCCGGACAGGTCGGCGCTAAAGCCGCAGTGGGCGGCCATCTCCAGCTTCAGACCGGTGATGAGGCCCTGATCGTCAAAGCCCACATCCCACTGGTAATCAAAGGGGTGGCGCTTGCCGGTGACCATGAAATCATCATCACGGTCCAGGCGCAGCTTGATGGGGCAGCCAAACTTGCGCGCCGCAAGGGCTGACCACACGGCCAGGTGCCCGGCCTGGGTTTCCTTGCCGCCAAAGCCACCGCCCATGCGGCGGCACTGCACGGTGACGGCATGTGCACCAATGCCCAGTGCGTGGGCGACCCACTCCTGCACCTCGCCGGGGTGCTGGGTGCTGGAGTGCACGATCCACTGGTTCTGCTCGGCCGGAATCACATAGGCAATCTGGCCTTCCAGATAAAAGTGTTCCTGCCCCCCGACTTCCATGCTGCCTTGCAGGCGGTGGGTGGCGCGGGCCAGGCCTGCATCGGCATCGCCACGCTGCACATGCACGGGCGGCAGCACAAAGCTTTGCTGGGCAATGGCGGTACGTGTGTCGAGGATGGCGGGCAGCGGCGTGATGTCCAGCTGCACCTTGCGCGCGGCGCGGCGTGCGCCCATCACGCTGTCGGCCACGACCAGGCCAATCACCTGGCCTACATGCCAGACCTTGTCCAGCGCAAAAATGGGTTCGTCATGCCCAAAGGCGGCGAGTATGGGGTCACCCGGGATGTCGGCCGCCAGCACCACGCCGCGCACGCCGGGCATGTTCAGCGCTGCGCTGGCGTCCACACCATGCAGCGTGCCGTGCGCGACGGTGGAAAGAATGGGCGCTGCATACAGCGTGCCTTGCAGCTCGGGCAGATCGTCCAGATAGGGCGCTGCGCCCATGACCTGTGCAACGGCACTTTCGTGGATATTGGATTGGCCCACCACACCGGTGGCCGCTACGGGGGCAATGGGCGCGCTCATGCCTGCACCTCCAAGGAAATATCGTCCAAAGTCACACCGGTTTTGCCTTGGCTCTCCAGCCAGAAGCGCTGCATCAGGCTGCCCAGCACATGCTTGCGGTAATCGCTGCTGGCGCGCATATCAGAGATGGGGCTGAACTCGGCTTGCAAAGCCGCTGCTGCAGCTTGCACGGTGGCTGCATTCCATGGCTGGCCGCGCAGGGCAGCTTCGGTCTGTGTGGCGCGTGCAGGGGTAGCGGCTACGCCACCTGCGCCTATGCTGGCGGCTGTCACCATGCCGTTTTCCACATGCACGTTGATCACCAGGCAGACGGCGGAAATGTCATCGTCCTGGCGCTTGCTGATCTTGTAGGCACGCAGGTATTGGGTGGCGCTGCCCGGCTGGGGCAGGGGAATGTCGATGCGCGTGACCAGCTCGTCCTTGGCCATGACGTTCTGGCGGTAGCCGGTATACAAAGCTTCCAGCGGCAGGCTGCGCTCGCCGTGGATGCTGGCCAGAACGACCTTTGCATTCAGTGCCATCAGCAGGGGCATGGAGTCGCCAATCGGCGAGCCATTGGCCACATTGCCACCCAGCGTGCCGCTGTTGCGCACGGGCAGGCCGGCAAAGCGGGCAGCGAACTTGTGCAGCTGCGGCCACTGCGCCTTGAGCGCGGCAAAGGCCTCTTCCAGCGTGACAGCTGCTCCAATGCGCAGCTGGCCGTCTGCATGCTCGATGCATTTGAGTTCCTGGGCAGCGGTGACGTCCAGCACCATGTCAAAGCGTCGGTGGTGTTTCGTGACCCACAGACCTACATCTGTGCAGCCAGCCACGATCTGTGCCTGCGGGTGATCTGCACGAAGTTGTAGCAGCTCGCGCAGGCTGGATGGGCGTTTGTAATTAGTTTCTGCCGCAAGTGCTGAATTTTCCTGCGCTAGCAGCTCTAGTTTTTGTAGAACTGCAGGTGCATTGACGGTTGCCGGGGGCAGGCTGGCCATGTGCTGTGCCGCATCCAGAATCGGGCGGTAGCCCGTGCAGCGGCACAGGTTGCCGGACAGTGCCTCCTGCATGCCCTGGCGGTCCAGCTGGCTGCCACGGTCGTGGTTCTGGTAGATGCCAAACATGCTCATCACAAAACCCGGGGTGCAAAAGCCACACTGCGTGCCGTGGCACTGCACCAGCGCTTCCTGCACGGGGTGCAGCTGCTTGCCAGCGGGGCGGTGGATGTCAGGGTCCTGGCTCAGGTCTTCCACCGTCCACAGCGCCATGCCGTCAATGGAATGGGCCAGACGGATGCAGCTGTTGATGGCCTTGTAGTGCAGCTGGGGCTGGCCCTGGCTGTCGGTCACGCGCTCGCCCAGCACCACGGTGCAGGCACCGCAGTCGCCTTCGCCGCAGCCTTCCTTGGTGCCGGTACAGCGCAAATCTTCGCGCAGCACCTCCAGCAGGGTGCGGTCAGGGGGAATGTTGTGCAGCGTCACCGGCTGGCCGCGACGCAGAAATCGGATGGGGCGAGAAGACATAGTCGTGCGTTTTGGCGGTGTTTTATGCATTAAGCCATCCGAAGTTTGGGATGACATATAGACTTCCATATGCAGTTCATGTGTTTAAAGCAATAAAGCTGTCGTCGGTGTAGGCGTCAGTCGCGTTGCTGCGATCTGTGACAAGTGCTGTCAAGCAATTTCTGTGCAGGGCCGTTTCCATGGGAAACGGCCTTGTGGTTGTTAAACTCACTGCCCCATTTCTTTCTGGACTTTTTGCCGCACCATGAGCTTTTCCAACTTCTTGCGTCGCGCCAAAAGTTCTCTCAAGTTCTGGTCAGCAACAGCGCCATCTGCATCCGAAGTTCCCGAATTTCGCATTGACGAAGTTTCCGAGCGGATTGCCAAGCTCCAGGCTCCACAAGCCAAAGAGCCGCAGCAGTTCCACTCCTTGGTCAAGCTGGCTCCCATTCCCGTGCCGCGTGAGGTGCGCTGGGAGAGCCAGGCGATTTATCTGGGAGCATGGGCAGGGACTGCCGCACTGGCTTGGGGGAGCTTTTATGTGCCCACAGACTGGCTGCTGTGGTATGGCGTGGCGTCCGTGGTGATCTTTGCGGTGCTGTTTCGCATCGAAGGCCCGCGCACACGTGCCGAGCGTCTGCAGCGCGAGGCCGAGGTGCAGCGCTGCCACGAAGCCTATCTGCAGGCCGAAGCCCATCTGCGGGCCGTGCTCAGCGAAGGCTTCAACGAGCGGATGGAAGAGTTCAACAGCCTGCGCACGGAATATGACCAGCTGTGCCGTGCCATGGGGACCACCGACCCCGGCAAGAGCAGCAAGCTGCTGGCCGCGCTGGCCAACCCTCTGCGGACGGGAAAGACCGAAGAGGAAGAGCTGATGGAGCAGATGTCGCAGATGGAACGCAAGATGCTGCAACTGGTGGATGAGCTGGAGGACTACTCCGACATCCACAAAGAAGCGATTGATGCTGCCATCATGGCGCGCCACAACGCGCGTCTGGCGTACTGGCAGGCCAAGCTGGACGAAGCAGCCCTGACCGGGGAAGCCGTGCAGCAGCATTGATCTCCGAACAATCCCTGCCCTTGAGGACATGTTGCCTTGGCATACTGGGTCGCAATCGCGACCCTTATTTCTTTCATGCGAGAAACCACGCCTTTCGAAAAAATCGATCTGCACCTGATACGCGTGCTGCACACGGTGATTGCCGAGCGCAGCGTATCGCGTGCAGCCGTGCGTCTGGGCATGCACCAGCCCGCGGTTTCTACGGCGCTCAAGCGCCTGCGTGAACTCTCGGGTGACCCCATTCTGGTGCGATCGGGCAGCGGCATGCAGCCCACGGATGCTGCGCTGCGCATGCTTGAGCCCTCCGCCGACATCCTGCGCGCGGCCGAAAACCTGTTTACCGAAGCGCGTGCCTTTGATCCGCGCAGTGCCGAACGCACCTTCCGCATTGCGGCCAGTGACTATCTGGACCCGCTGTTCCCGCCCAAGCTGGTGGCCTATCTGAAAAAGCACGCGCCGCTGTGTGCCGTGGAAATCATGGCGCTCAGCCATGACGTGGACTACAGCGGCCAGCTGGCACAGGGTGAAGTCGATGTGGTGATTGGCAACTGGCCCCAGCCACCGGCCGAGCTGCGCATGGCCCAGCTGTTTGCTGATGACACCGTGTGCCTGGTCAGCCAGAACCACCCCGCCGTGCGCCGGGGCTGGACGGCCGAGGACTGGCTGCAGGCCGAACACATCGCTCCCATGCCCACACACCCCGGCGCCAAGGGCGTGATTGATGATGCGCTGCATGCCCAGGGGCTGCGCCGCCACATTGCGGTGCGCTGTGCCCATTTTGGACTGATGCCGCAGATGGTGGCCTCAAGCTTGCTAGTGCTGACCACCGGCCGCCAGTTCTGCGAGCGCTATGCCGCACAGCTGCCGCTGGCGATTCTGGAGCCGCCCGTTCCTTTGCCACAGATGCGTTACTACCAGCTGTGGCATGACCGTACGCACCATTCAAGTGCCGCAACCTGGTTGCGTGATGCGGTGAGACATATCGCCATGAAGCTATGAAAACTGTAGCTTCAGGCGCTCGTGAAACCTGCGGCAACGCAGGTTTTGCATCCAAACTTTCATTGAATTGAGAAAATCTCGCGCATGAACACCCCTCAACCAACCCCCATGCCCGGTGAAGCGCCACCGCGATTGCAGCTGGTGGACATTACCAAGCGGTATCCCGCCGTCGTGGCCAACGACAAGGTGTCGCTGACCGTGCAGCCTGGCGAGGTACATGCCCTGCTGGGCGAAAACGGTGCTGGCAAGTCCACGCTGATGAAAATCATCTACGGCACCGTCAAGCCCGATGAAGGCCAGGTGCTGTTCAATGGCAAGCCCGTGCACATCCGCAACCCGCAGGAAGCACGTGCCCTGGGCATTGCCATGGTGTTCCAGCACTTCAGCCTGTTTGACACGCTGACCGTGGCGGAAAACGTCTGGCTGGGGTTGGACAAGAGCATGTCGCTGGCAGAGGTGACACGCCGCATCGAGGAAAAGGGCTCCGAGTACGGCATGGACATTGATCCCAGCCGTCCGGTACACACCCTGTCCGTGGGCGAAATGCAGCGCGTGGAAATCATCCGTGCGCTGCTGACCGACCCCAAAGTGCTGATTCTGGATGAGCCCACGTCCGTGCTGACACCGCAGGCGGTCGAGAAGCTGTTTGTGGTGCTGAACAAGCTGGCCTCTGAAGGCTGCTCCATCATCTATATCAGCCACAAGCTGCACGAAATCCGCGAGCTGTGCACGGCCTGTACGGTGCTGCGTGGCGGCAAGGTGACGGGTTACTGCAACCCCCGTGAAGAGTCGAACGCCTCGCTGTCGCGCCTGATGATTGGTGCCGAGCCACCTGCACTGCAGTACCGCGATGTGAAGACGGGTGACACCGTGCTCAAGGTCAACGGTCTGACGCTCAAGAAGCAGGACCAGTTTGGCGTAGACCTGATGGACATGCAGTTTGAAGTGCGTGCCGGTGAGGTGGTCGGTATTGCCGGTGTATCCGGCAACGGCCAGCAGGAACTGCTGTATGTGCTCTCGGGGGAAGACACCCGTGCCGAAGCCGACATGATTCATGTGGCAGGCAAGCCTGCCGGTCGCCTGAACCCCAGTCAGCGCCGTGCGCTGGGTCTGCACTTCGTGCCCGAGGAACGCCTGGGCCGTGGTGCCGTGCCCACCATGGGGCTGGCGCACAACATGCTGCTCACACGCGATGACGCCGTGGGCAAGGGCGGTTGGCTGAATATCAAAAAGCTGGAAGCCCATGCGGCTGACATCATCCGCCGCTTTGGCGTGAAGGCGGGCGGCCCTCATGCTGCCGCCAAGTCGCTGTCTGGCGGCAATCTGCAGAAGTTCATCGTGGGCCGGGAAATTGATGCCAAGCCCAGGCTGCTCATCGTTTCGCAACCCACATGGGGTGTGGACGTGGGCGCTGCTGCACAGATTCGCGGCGAAATTCTGGCACTGCGTGATGCGGGCTGCGCCGTGCTGGTGCTCAGCGAAGAACTGGACGAATTGTTTGAAATCAGCGACCGACTGCACGTGGTGGCCAAGGGGCAGCTCAGCCCCTCGCTGCCACGCAAAGAGGCGACGCTGCAACTGGTGGGTGAGTGGATGAGTGGTTTGTGGAACGCCGACGTGCAGCAGCACCTGGCCAAGGTGGAACAAAGCGGAGGTGCCCAGCATGTTTAAGCTTGAACCGCGCCCACAGGGCTCCAAATTCTGGACCTATGGTGCCCCCATTCTGGCTCTGCTGATCACGGTGGCCGTGGGCATGTGTCTGTTCGTCATGCTGGGCAAGGACCCAGTGCGTGGCCTGCAGGCCTTCTTCTGGGAACCCATCAAGACCAGCTACGCCCTGGGTGAGCTGGTGATGAAGGCCACGCCGCTGCTGCTGATCGCGCTGGGCCTGTCCGTGTGTTTCCGCTCCAACATCTGGAACATTGGTGCCGAAGGCCAGTTTGTGATTGGTGCCGTCACGGCCGGTGGTGTGGCGCTGCTGGCAGACCAGAACACAGGCCCCTGGATTGTTCCTGCCATCTTGCTCGCCGGTGTGCTGGGCGGCATGTTCTGGGCGGGCATCGTGGCCTTTCTGCGTGACAAGTTCAACGCGAATGAGATTCTGGTCAGCCTGATGCTGGTCTATATCGGCACGCTGGTGCTGGGCTATCTGGTCTACGGTCCCTGGAAGGACCCCATGGGCTACAACTTCCCCCAGTCCAAGACCTTTGAGTCTGTCACGCAGATTCCCAAGCTGATTGCAGGTACCCGCGTTCACATCGGCACGCTGCTGGCACTGCTGGGTGTGGTGGCACTGTGGATCTTCCTGTTCCGCACCAAGGCAGGCTTTGCACAGCAGGTGGGTGGCATTGCCCCCGCTGCGGCACGCTATGCAGGTTTCTCTTCGCGCCGCGCGCTGTGGACGGCACTGCTGATCTCCGGTGGCGCCGCCGGTCTGGCAGGTGCGCTGGAAGTGGCGGGCCCCATTGGTCAGCTGACCCCTTATGTTCCCGCAGGCTACGGCTTTGCGGCCATCATCGTTGCCTTTGTGGGGCGTCTGCACCCCGTGGGCATGATCTTCTCGGCCATTTTGATGAGCATGTTCTATATCGGCGGTGAACTGGCGCAGTCGCGCCTGGGCCTGCCCAAGTCTCTGACTGGCGTGTTCCAGGGTCTGCTGCTGTTTACGCTGCTGGCCTGTGACACCCTGATCGCGTACCGCGTGCGCTGGATTGCAGGCAAGCCTGCCGTGAAGGGAGCAAAGTAATGGATGCATACGCATTGCTCTTTGCCTCGACCCTGAGTGCAGGTACGGTGCTGGCGCTGGCTGCGCTGGGGCTGCTGATCAATGAACGCGCAGGTGTCATCAACCTGGGTGCTGAAGGCATGATGCTGTGCGCTGCGCTGGCGGGCTTTGCCGCCACCGTACACACAGGCAGCACCTGGATCGGCTTTCTGGCGGGCATGGGGGCCGGTGCGCTGCTGGCCGCCATCTTTGGCGTGCTGGTGATCTGGCTCAACACCAACCAGTCGGCCACGGGCCTGGCGCTGAGTCTGTTTGGCGCAGGTTTCTCGGCCTTTGCGGGGCTGAACTATGTGCAGGCCAAGCTGCCTGAGTCGCCCAAGTACGACATTCCTTTCCTCGCAGATCTGCCCGTGGTGGGCCCTGCGCTGTTCCGTCTGCACCCGCTGGTGTACGGCACCATCATCATTGCTGTGCTGCTGGTGTACTTCCTGTACCGCACACGCGCGGGCTTGATTCTGCGCTCCGTGGGTGAGTCGCCGGAATCCGCCCACGCCCTGGGCTACAACGTGCGCATGATTCGCCTGGGGGCCGTCATGGCCGGTGGTGCGCTGTGCGGTCTGGCCGGTGCCTATGTGTCTACCGTCTACACCCCGCTGTGGGTGGAAGGCATGGTCGCTGGCCGTGGCTGGATTGCGCTGGCGCTGACCACGTTTGCAACGTGGAGGCCCGCACGCATTTTGCTGGGTGCCTACCTGTTTGGCGGCGTTACCATGCTGCAGTTTCACCTGCAGGCAACGGGCGTGCACATTGCCAGCCAGTTGCTCAGCATGTTGCCCTATGTGGCGACCATCGTGGTGCTGGTGCTGATTTCTCGCAATCCCGCGTGGATTCGCGCCAATATGCCGGCATCCTTAGGAAAGCCTTTTTATCCAGGCTCGTAAGAGCCATGACCCAAGAAGCAGCTACCCTGTCGCCGTGGGGTAGCGAAGCGCAAGGCGAGCCAAGGTGGCACGCCTTTTTTTTACCCTGTCGAGGAACTACGCATGTCCAAACTGCATAAACGCACTGTGCTGAAGATGGTCGCTTTGTCGGCCAT
Organism: Comamonas kerstersii; assembly: GCF_002056725.1. Lineage (NCBI taxonomy): Bacteria > Pseudomonadati > Pseudomonadota > Betaproteobacteria > Burkholderiales > Comamonadaceae > Comamonas > Comamonas kerstersii. The sequence goes on from NZ_CP020121.1 coordinate 2,089,726, forward strand.
CTCGATCGCTACTTTGTCCGCCTGTGGCAAGAAAGAAGAAGCTGCCCCTGCGCCTGCAGCCGTCCCAGCCGCTGAAGCACCAGCCGCTGCAGATCCCCTGAAGATTGGTTTTGTGTATGTGAGCCCCATCGGTGATGGCGGCTGGACCTACCAGCACGATCTGGGCCGCAAGGCGGTGCAGGACAAGTTTGGCGATAAGGTGGAAACCACATTCGTGGAGAGCGTGGCCGAGGGCCCCGATGCAGAGCGTGTGATGCGCGATCTGGCCGCCCAGGGCAACAAGCTGCTGTTTGCTACCAGCTTCGGCTATCAGGAGTTTGTGCAAAAGGCTGCGGCTGACCTGCCTGAGGTGAATTTCCAGCACGCTACGGGCTACAAGCAGGCACCTAACAGCGCGACCTACGACACCAAGACCTTCGAAGGTGCCTACCTGGCCGGTATCGTGGCAGGCGGCATGACCAAGACCAAGACCATTGGTGTCGTGGCTTCCGTGCCAATCCCTGAAGTGGTGCGCAACATCAACTCCTTTGTGCTGGGTGCGCAAAGCGTGGACCCTGACATCAAGGCCAAGGTGGTCTGGGTGAACGAATGGTTCAGCCCACCCAAGGAAGCTGAAGCTGCCACCAGCCTGATCAACGGCGGCGTGGACGTGCTCTATCAGAACACCAATTCGCCTGCGGTGATGAAGACGGCCGAAGAGCGCGGTGTGTATGCCTTTGGCAAGGATGGCGACATGAGCGCCTTCGGCCCCAAGGCACACCTGGGCTCGGCCGTGATCGACTGGTCACCTTACTACATCAAGGTGACCGAGGACGCACTGAACGGCAAGGTGGAGAACGGCCAGAACTTCTGGTGGGGCGTGAAGGAAGGCGCGATTGATCTGGTCAAGATCAGCGAAGAAGTGCCTCAGGAAATCAAGGACAAGGTTGCCCAGGTGCGCCAGGGCCTGAAGGACGGCACCTTCCAGATCTGGAAGGGCCCCATCAAGGACAACAAGGGCAATGAACTGCTGGCCGACGGTCAGGTGGCTGATCTGCCTTTCATCACCAGCATCAAGTTCTATGTGGATGGCGTTGAAGGCAACGTGCCAGGCACTGGTAACTAATTACGCATGACCACCTGCAGGCGCATGACGCGCCTGCACGTCAGTCAAAGGCCTCTGACCACCGGAGGCCTTTTTGCTGCATGCGATCTGGTGTATACACGCGGTGCTTGCGCAGCCCGTACCGCGTGCAGCCGGATGGCCCCGGGGTCATCTCCACCGATAGTTTTTGTGGCAGCAGCGCCTGACGATGCCAGCTTGATGTTTCGGATCTCCAAAGTGTGCAACCATTGATGTAAGCGGTTGCTGCGATCCGGCACAAACTGGCGCGGGTATTGCTGCAGTGGTTTGCTTTTCCCTGATTCCCTTTAAAGGAAGAACTATGACCGATCTGAACAAACGTTCCATGTTCAAACTGGCTGCCATCTCGGCGCTGACCGTAACGGCTCTGGCTGCTTGCGGCAAAAAAGATGAACCCGCACCTGCGCCTGCCGCAGCACCTGTGGCGGATGCGCCTGCTGCTGCAGAGCCGCTGAAGGTGGCCTTTGCCTACGTGGGCCCTGTGGGTGACGGCGGCTGGTCGTTTGCGCACGACACCGCACGCAAGAAGATCCAGGACGAGTTTGGCGACAAGATCGTCACCACCTATGTGGAAGGCGTGCCTGCAGGCCCTGACGCCGAGCGCGTGCTGCGTGACCTGGCCTCTCAGGGTAACAAGCTGATCTTCGGCACCACCTTTGGCTATATGGACACCATCCAGAAGATCGCTCCCGACTTCAAGGATGTGAAGTTCGAGCACGCCACAGGCTACAAGAACGGTGACAACGTGCGTACCTATGACGCACGTACTTACGAAGGTGCCTACCTGGCCGGTATCCTGGCGGGCGGCATGACCAAGTCCAACGTGCTGGGCGTGGTCGGCTCGGTGCCCATTCCTGAAGTGCTGCGCAACATCAACTCCTTCACGCTGGGTGCTCAGTCCGTGAACCCCGATGTGAAGACCAAGGTAGTGTGGGTGAACGACTGGTTCAGCCCCCCCAAGGAAACCGAAGCAGCAACCAGCCTGATCAATGGCGGCGCTGACGTGCTGTTCCAGAACACAGACTCCCCCGCCGTGCTCAAGACTGCGGAAGAAAAGGGCATTCGCGCCTTTGGCTGGGACTCTGACATGACTGCCTACGGTCCCAAGGCCCACCTGGGCTCGGCCATCATCGACTGGCAGCCTTACTACTCCAAGGCTGTGAACGATGTGCTCAACGGCACATGGACAGCCGGTGGCAGCTGGCTGGGTGTGAAGGACGGCGCGATTGACCTGGTTTCCGTGGCAGAAGACATTCCTGCTGATCTGAAGGCCAAGATGGAAGAGGCCAAGGCTGGCCTGAAGAATGGCACGCTGCAGATCTGGAAGGGCCCCCTCAAGACCAATGACGGCAAGGATGCCCTGGCCGAAGGTGCTGTGGCGGACGACGCTTTCCTGACCGGTATCGACTTCTACATCGAAGGTGTGGAAGGCAAGGTGCCCGGCAAGTAAGCCCTGCTGCTATCCTAGGCTGCCTGCGGGCAGCCTTTTTTGCGCCTATGTCTGCTTGGCAACAGAGCGCGGTACCGGCTATGGTGAAAGGGCATCCGCAAGCATTTGGGAGCCAGCCAACGCCATGACCACCACCATCCCTGCCACCACACTTGCCGCTATGGCGCACATTCCTGCCGAGCGTCTGCCTGCGCTGCTGCGCAGCATGCCCAAGGCCGAACTGCATATCCACATTGAAGGTTCACTGGAACCCGAACTGATCTTTGCACTGGCCGAGCGCAATGGCCTGCAGCTGCCATATCCCAGCGTAGAGGCCTTGCGCAGCGCCTATGCCTTCACCAATCTGCAGAGCTTTTTGGACATCTATTACGCCGGTGCCAGCGTGCTGCTGCAGGAGCAGGACTTCTACGACATGGCCATGGCCTATCTGGAGCGTGCAGCTGCTGACCATGTGGTGCGTGCCGAAATCTTTTTTGACCCGCAGACCCACACCGAGCGCGGCGTGCCCATGGGCACTGTCATTCAGGGTCTGGCGCGTGCCTGCAAGGATGCGCAGGCACGGTGGGGCATCAGCGCCGCGCTGATCCTGAGCTTTTTGCGCCACCTGAGCGAAGCCGCCGCCTTGGAGACGCTGGAGGCCGCGCTGCCGTACCGGGAGCATTTCATAGGCATCGGGCTGGACAGCTCTGAGCTGGGCAACCCGCCCGAGAAATTCCAGAGCGTGTTTGAGCGCTGCCGTGAACTGGGCTTTCATCTGGTGGCCCATGCCGGTGAAGAGGGGCCGCCCGACTATGTGTGGAGTGCTCTGAATGTGCTCAAGGTGGAGCGCATAGACCACGGCGTGCAATCAGAAAAAGACTGGGGGCTGATGCAGCGTCTGGCACAGACGCGCATGCCGCTGACTGTCTGCCCGCTCTCCAACCTGAAGCTGTGCGTCTTCCCTGACCTGCGCGAGCACAACCTGCCGCGCTTGCTGGCTGCCGGACTGCATGTGACGGTGAACTCGGACGACCCTGCCTACTTTGGCGGCTACGTTAACGACAACTATCTGCAACTGTTTGCCGCCACCGGCATGGGGGTGCAGGAAGCCTACCAGCTGGCCCGCAACAGCCTGGAGGCCAGCTTTGCTACGCCTGCCCAAAAGGCGGCATGGGGGCAGCAGCTGGATGCGCACTTTGCATCGTTTGCGGTGTAGTTATAAAAACTAGAGCTGCCAGCGCTTGTATTTGCTGGATTTCAGATACTTATCTATCTGAAATCCTTATTTTTCTAGCGCTAGCCGCTTTTTTATTGATAGCTACACCAAGGTTGACAGTGCGGCACGCAGCTTGTCCGCATAGCCTTGCAGCAACTGCACGGCAGGCTCCTTGCGGGGCCAGGCCAGCTCCACACCATCACCCTCATGGCGCGGCAGCACATGCATGTGAAAGTGGAACACCGTCTGCCCACCCGCAGCGCCATTGGCCTGAAACAGCGTGATCCCATCGGGCGCGAAGGCCTGCTGCGCCGCCTGCGCAATGCGCTGTGCGGACTGCATCACGGCGGCCGCTTCTTCAGGCGTGAGCTCCAGCACCGTGACTGCATGGCGCTTGCTGGCTACCAGTACATGACCGGGATTGACCTGACCAATGTCCATAAAGGCAATGGTCAGTTCATCTTCATAGACCTTGGCAGCGGGAATCTCGCCCGCCACGATCTTGCAGAAGATGCAGTGGCCGGGCGGGGAGGTGTCGACAAACATGGGCATGGATGCAGTCTCCTGTCAGTTTTAAATTTAAATGGCTTGGGCGTGAGGTTCTGCGTTCCTCAATGCCGGTTGAGCCGTTGCGGGTAGCTGGATATCCAACACCACTACCTTGACCTTGCCCGATTGGGCAGCCACGCTGCGTGCGGTGAGCATGGTGTGCATCTCGTCTGCGGATCTCGGAACAGGTTGGCCCTTGCCCAAGGGTTTCAGCGCTTTGTTTCCTTGTTGCTCGCCAAACCAAAGTACCAAATAAATGCCGTGGTTACGGGCTTGCCAGTCCGTGGTGTATTGGGGCACGAGTTGTGTGTCTGCAGCAGTCCAGACTTCTCGGTGCCACTGTCCTTTGATTTCTATGGGGAGGCGCAGCGCTCCAACACTGCAGGTGATATCCACTTCTTTGTCGCCAGCAACGTGGGCCTCAGGGGTGTAGGTCACTTCTTTGGCGCCTTGTCGTAGCAATTCAAGCAAATGATCTCTGCAACGCTCTTCCCCGTAAGGTGTGCCTTTGTCATCGAAAAAGCCGCGCCAAGAATCTACATCGTTGGCGCGAATTTTGGTTTGGACAACGCGCAGCTCTTCGATTACCCAGGCTTGCAGGTCTTCGATGGAGTTGGGGGCTGCATCGTGGGCAATACTCTGCAGTGCTTCTAAGGACGCAGGCACATAGTTTTGCTCACACAGTTTGCGCAGTTGTTGGGTGCACAGTGTTTGCAGTAATTCGGTGTAGCTATCTTGTGGGGCATCGCGTAGCGCTTGCAAAGCGGCAATGGCTTCGGGCGTGGTTGTGTTGGCTAGCTTTTCCAGTATTCCGGAAAGAAATCTGCAAGCGTTCCAAGTATTGCGGACTTCGCGCCAGCCGTCATCAGAATCGCTTACCCAAGGCCATAGCTGCCTAAACGTCGAAACAATCCACTGAATGTGCGCAGCATTCCAGATCAGACGGAAACTTTGTCCACGATAGCTGGCCTGGCTGCGTGCACGAATTTCCCAGATGAGGTCTGGTGCAATGGCTTCTGTACCCAAATGTATGAGCGCGGCGTGCTCGCCGGAGACAATAAATTCAACTACCAGCCAAGTGGTACGACGCTCTTGTGGGATAGGTGTGTTTAGGCGCTGTTTGGCAATGTCTTGCAGCGTGTCGATTTCATCACTGCGCAGTAAATAATCAATCAAAAGGCATTCGATGGCTGCATCCATCTCCGGGACGGTACGAAGCCACTGCGGTACCAGCACTTCACATATTGGGGAAAAGGACGGAGTTTTGAGTAATTGCTCTAAGCCGTAGACCGATGGTTTGGCCGCTTGTACTTGTTGGGTATAAAGCAGGTCAACGCTGGCGTGCAGTTGACCGCGCTGCGTGAGTTCTGTGACCAGTTGCTGATGCAGGGCTTGTGTATCACAGCCGCTGTGCTTTTGGAATTCACCAGACTGCAAGATGAAGAAAGCTGCCTGAAGGCGGTCGGTGGATAAATCCTGTAAATCTCGGCCGTGGCGCAGCCGTTCTTGCAAGGCAGCAATCAAAATAAAGCGGCTATTGAAGGCACGATCTTCAGCGTAGCTTGTGGCAATTTCCGCTGCTGTTGGACTGGGGTTTGAAGCGGTGAGGAAGGCTTCAAAGCCAGTGTGCGCCGCGTTTGCAATCTCTGGTAAGAGTGCATGTGCAATACGCTGGTGCGGCGGCAAGTCCTCATCAGGATGCGGAAGGCGATACAAATAGCCTCTAGCCAGTTGCCAGCACCAATTCCATTCGCCAGCACCTATCAGATGCAAATTAGCTTTGAGTGCAGCAATGTCTTCCGCCTTCTTTTGTGCTTGTTCCTCTTCTCTGGCTTTACGGTGTTGTTCTTGCTCGATTTGCCATGGAGCGGGTGGCTGTGGTTGGACTAAAGCTTTCACCCAATCTTTATCTTCGATTGCGTTGGCGAAACGCTGTGCAGCCAAGCGTGCTGCAGCGCCATGTTCTGGGCCGTGCGATGTGAGTTGAAGCAGCATTTTCCAGCGGTTGTCGCCGTCATCCAGTGCATGGAGCAAGACGGTTATATCTTGCTCAGTGAGGCGCAAGCCTTCGCTGTGACGCTGTAGCTCATAGCATTGCTCACGAAGTGATTCGGGGTCTTGAACAGGCAGTAGCCATACCTGCTGTACGGCTTGTCGTAGCGCTGTATTCGTTTGCAGCAATTGGGCTACTTGTTGGCGCTCTGGCTCACTGGCGTAGATTTCTGACAGTGGTTGGAGCCAGCGGAGGATTTGTTCGGCACACACGTTACTTTCTTGCAAAGCGCGTGCAATCAAGAAAAAAGCAAATTCGGTGAGGTTGTGCCCAGAAACATCCACAAGATCAGTTGTTGGGTTGCTGATTAGACCGGCTAATGTGTCGAGGAAAGGTGGTAGCTGCTGTGTGGGCAGTTTTCTGCGCAGGAAATACAGGTTGCCGCTGAAGATGCTGGGCTGCACGGCCTCTGCAAAAGCGCATTGCGCGAGTTGTGTCGCATCCAGGCGCTCTACGCCGTAATGGTGGGCCATCTGCAATGCCAAGCCGCCAGAGGATCGGCTTTTTTGCTGATCAATCAAAGATAGTAGTTTTTCGACATCACTTGGCATTAGATGTGGAGCTATGGTCTCAAAAGCGGTTAACCGCACCTGATGGCTTTGCTCAGGCGCTTCAAGAATGGAGCGCAGGACATGCATAAGGGGCTGCACCATGGCTGTGCCTGCAATGGATTCCATGAGTACAACGCGCAGCCAGCCGGGAGTATTTGTGTTGGACAGGCTCAAGAGTCGGGTGATGCACTCTTGCAACTCAGGATGGGATAAGCAGCGTGCGCGTAGCGGGCGAGATGGCCAAGCAGTAGGGTGTTCGTGCGCGAATCGCTCCAATCCTTGAAGTAAGGCGCGAGCGGTGCGCAGTTCCATGGCATCTGCATCGCCATATTCCAAAATCGCGATGGGGTCAAAAGCAATGACCTGCTGCGCCAGATTAAGGTCATCTGCCAGCCATGCATAAAGCCCGCGCAAACTGGCGGGCACCATGCCAAGGTACTGAAACATCGCCAGAAGACGGCGACGTTTGCGGTCCGTATCGGCTTGCTGTAACAGCCACTTGGCGGCCAGATATTCGCCAATGCGCCTGTGCATATAGCCAAACTGATCGGCACCATGGGCGATAAAAAGCTTGGTGTTGAGCGCGCTGGCAATCTCGCTACCATGGGGCAATTGCTCCACGTCTTGAAGCAGTAATTCGTCTTCTTCAAGCCATGCACGGGGCTTGCGCACAATGGACTGCTTGCCACAGAGAATCAGGGCTGCGCACGCAGCGCCTGCTGCAGATAAAAGTCTGGCAACAGGTAATTGCTGGTTGGTTTTTGCTCCGTTGTGTTCTGTTGCCAGCTTTTCGGTCGCCATTGCAAAAAGTTCTGCCCGATTCTGTGGCAGGGCGCTTTTAGTGGCTACCGAACAGATTAAGTCCAAAGTCTGTGGATTGCCGAGCCAATCGACTAAACCCAATTGCTCAAAATGCGCGTTAACTTCGGTCGCGCGTGGAGCACCCAAGCGATTGGCAAGAAAGCTGTGGATTTCCTCTTCCGAGAAAGGCTGCAAGTGGACTTCTAGAGGTTCTTGGTCGTAGCCAACATCTCGAATTGTTGAGTTGTTGGTGAAGCTGTGCCATTCGGCCACACGGCAAGAAAGGATAAAGCGTGGAAAACCAAGCGCTGCAAGCTTTTTCAGCACTTGGGAAATTGCGTCTCCATCGTGTTGAGAGGTCGCTTCATCAAGTGCATCGATAACCAACGTAGTGCCATCTTTGTAGATGGATTTGAGGTCTATCAGAAGAAGCTTTTTTGCTGTGCAGTGCGTATAGCCATTTCGATTACCTAGCCTTTTCATCAGCTCTGTTTTTCCCATGCCTGCTTCGCCAAGGACGATCAAAGGCCTCGTCTCCAGCAGCAATTGGTCTTCGCTTATTTCAATCGTTTCTTCTTGATTATTGGCATCACGCTTTTTGTACCAAAGCGTGCGCGGGATGTAGTAGTTGTCCATTCAGCTTTTCCTCGCAGGCTTGCCCATTGTGGAGGAGGGGCTTGCTGATGACCAATGGTGTTGCATCAGGGTTATTGCTGAATTTCCTCTAGAATCCCCCGCTTCGCCCACCGCATTGCTCCAGCGGCGGGCGAACTTGTTCTCATATGGAGCCATGTAGAGGAACACCATGTATAAAAACCTCGCAGCCACACTCGTGGCCGCCTGCGTTGCCGCTTCGTCTTTTGCACAATCTTCCGCAACGCCTCCCGCTCCCTCCCCATCTCCCACCAAAGCAGCCTTTGTCTATGTGACGCCCGTCTTGCCTGCAGGCTGGACGCGTCAGCATGAGGAAGGCCGCCTGCAGCTCGAACGCGCACTGGGCGCGCAGGTGCAGACGGTGGCGGTGGATAACGTGCCGGAGAGTGCCGATGCGGAGCGTGTGATTCGCGATCTGGCCGCGCAGGGCAATGACATCATCTTCACCACCAGCTTTGGCTATATGGAGCCTACGCTGCGTGTGGCCCAGGAGTTCCCGAACGTGAAGTTCGAGCACATCACGGGCTACAAGCAGACGGCCAATGTGGCCAATGCCAATGCGCGCTACTACGAGGGGCGCTATCTCTCGGGCATTGCGGCAGGCCGCATGAGCGAGAGCGGGGTGGCAGGCTTTGTCGCGGGCTTTCCGATTCCTGAAGTGGTGCAGGGCATCAACGCCTTCGCACTGGGCATGCGCAGCGTGAACCCGAAGGCGCAGGTCAAGGTGATCTGGCTCAATGCCTGGTTTGACCCGGCGCGCGAGCGTGATGCGGCCATGACGCTGATGGACCAGGGCGCCGATGTGCTGTCCTTCCAGGTAGCCAGCACCGCCGTGATGGCTGCTGCACAGGAACGCGGCAAGATGGCGATAGCCTTCCACTCCGACATGCGCAAGGACGGGCCGGACGCGCAGCTGCTGGCCGTGACCCACCACTGGGGCGGCTATTACAGCCAGCGCGTACAGGCTGTGCGTAATGGCAAGTGGACGTCGGGTGACGTCTGGGGCGGTGTGAAAGAAGGCATGGTCAAGGTCGAGCACTTTGGCCCCAAGCTGCCCAAGGCCGTGCGCGAAGAAGTGCTGGCACGCCAGCAGGAAATGGCCGCAGGCAAGCTGCAGCCCTTCCGTGCCGTGCAGGCGGACATCCGCGACAACCAGGCCCAGGTGCGCATTCCCAAGGGTGCGCAGCTGAGCGATGCCCAGCTGCTGCAGATGGACTGGCTGGCTGAAGGTGTTGTGGGCAGCATTCGCTGATGCTGCTTGTCTGAGAAAGAAGCGGTGCTCCAGATTCGGGCGGTAAGTACGTACACCGCTGGAGCCGCTTTGCTCAGAAAATCAGGAGCGCTTTGCGCAGGTATTGGCTGGTTTCTTGCACGATTTGTGCTTGAAAACCCCTCCAATCCAGCGCAAACCGCTCCTTTTTTTATTGGGATGCATGATGACCATGAAGATCTACCGCAGTGCCTTGCTCCGTTTTGCCTCTGATGGCAGCCCCTTGTATGACAGTGATGGCCTGCTGGCCGTCGCACCGGATGACAAGGGGCAGGAGCGTGTGGTCGCTGCTGGCAGCTGGCAGGCATTGCAGGCGCAATATGTGCAGCAGCCCGGTGTGCAAGTCGTGCACCTGCCCGGCAAGCTGATTGCGCCGGGTTTTGTGGATATGCACATCCACTACCCTCAGACCGATGTGATTGGTGCGCCAGCGGATGGCCTGCTGCCCTGGCTGGAGAACTACACCTTCCCGCACGAGTCACGCTTTCATGATCGTGCCTATGCCGATGGCGTGGCGGAGTTCTTTCTGGACGAGCTGCTGCGCAATGGCGTGACTACGGCGCTGACCTTTGCCACCTCGCACCCTGAGTCTGTCGATGCCATCATGGCCGCCTCGCAGGCGCGCGGCATGCGCATGATGGCGGGCAAGGTGCTGCAAGACCGCCACAGCCCTGATGGTGTGCGCGACGATACCGAGCAGGGCCTGATCGATACCGAAACATTGATCCAGCGCTGGCATGGCGTGGACCGTCTGGGCTATGCCATCACCCCGCGCTTTGCTCCCACCAGCACGCCTGAGCAGCTCCAAGGCGCAGGGGAGTTGGCCGCCAAGTATGGCGATGTATGGATTCATTCCCACGTTTCGGAAAACCTTGACGAAATCCAGTGGGTGCGTGAGCTCTACCCCGAAGCACGCAGCTATCTGGATGTGTACCAGCGCTTTGGCTTGATGCGCGAGCGGGCCGTGTACGCCCACTGTATCTGGCTGGACGACACCGACCGTGCATTGATGCGCGAAACCAGGACGGCAGCGGCCATCAGTCCTACCAGCAATCTGTTCCTGTCCAGTGGCTACTTTGATTACATCGAAGCGGATAAGGCCGGGTTTATGTACGGCCTGGCCAGCGATGTAGGCGGCGGCATGAGCTTTTCGCCCTTCCGCACCATGCAGGCGGCTTACATGGTGGGGCGTGAGCACCACAGCAAGCAAGGTCTGAGTCTGAAGCCTGCCCACCTGTGGTGGCAGCACACCGCAGGCGCTGCCAAGGCGCTGGGGCTGGAGGGTGTGATTGGCAATCTGCAGCCCGGCTGCGAGGCAGACTTTGTGCTCATCAACCCTGCTTGCACACCACTGCTGGCACGCAAAACGGCGCAGTCACAGTCGCTGGATGAACTGCTTTTTGCGATGATCATTCTGGGAGATGACCGCTTGATTGAGCAAACCTTTGTCTCTCAAGCAAAATAACGCCATTGCAGGCAATAAATCGCCGCGCCCAGCTATAAAAAATCAGCGAACAGGACACCTCCATGAGCATCATGAGCGACAAGTGGATCCGCAAGATGGCGGAAGAGCACGGCATGATCGAGCCGTTTGAACCCGGCCAGATCCGCGAAGCCGACGGCAAGAAAATCATCAGCTATGGCACCTCCAGCTACGGCTACGACATTCGCTGTGCACGCGAGTTCAAGGTGTTCACCAACATCCACAGCACCGTGGTGGACCCCAAGAACTTCGACGAAAAAAGCTTTGTCGACTTTGAGGGCGACTACTGCATCATCCCGCCCAACAGCTTTGCACTGGCCCGTACTGTGGAGTACTTCCGCATTCCGCGTGACGTGCTGACCGTATGTTTGGGCAAGAGCACTTACGCGCGCTGCGGCATCATCGTGAATGTGACGCCGTTCGAGCCCGAGTGGGAAGGCTATGTGACGCTGGAGTTCTCCAACACCACACCGCTGCCCGCCAAGATCTATGCCGGTGAAGGCTGCGCACAGGTGTTGTTCCTGCAGGGCAATGAACCTTGCGAGACCAGCTACAAGGACCGTGGCGGCAAGTACCAGGGGCAGCACGGTGTGACCCTGCCACGCACCTGAGCGGGTAGTGCTGATGCGTGATCCTGCGGCTGGGATCACGCAAATCTGCAGGCTTTTCAGCCAAACAGCCGCGCAAAAAAGCCTTTGCGCTTGTATTTTTTCTCCAGCTTGTGCATCACCTGCTGCTTGGTGTGCTCAATGTCTTGCTTGCTGCCCTTGCCGGTCATGCGCTGGTAGGTCTTGACTGCATCCACATAGCAGTGGTCTTCGTTGCGGATATGGCTGAACAGCCAGCGCGACAGCATGGTGTGCAGCTCCTGCGCCACATCTTCACCCGCTTCAAAGCGGGTCTGCATTTCGCCCACACGGCGTGTGAACAATTCATGCACGCGCTTGTGCAAGTCTGTAAATGCGTAGCCGGAGTCTTCCAGCATGCGCTCTTCGTAGGCGAAGTGCGAGATGGTGTAGTCCACGGTTTCTGCAATCACTTCACTCAGCGCTGCACGGTCTGGAGACTCACGCAGCTCGTGCAGGCGGTTGATGTAGTCCACGATGCGACGATGCTGAATATCAATTTCTTCAATGCCCGTATTCAGATCTTCTACCCATTGCAAAACAGCCATCGCACAACCCTCTGTCATTTTTGAAGCACGCCAATGCCCGGATGCTTCAATCATTTGCCTTTAGGAAAGCCCCTTAAGGGATTATGAGTGGCTGCTATTTGAAAATGCAAGGTTTGGGGTGGCTGAGTGCATGCAATTTTGTATCAAATTTTTGCATGCAAATAGATCATTTGATATCAATGACTTGCACTGATTGTTGGCGTAAGTTTATATAAATTTTTTAACAAAATACTTGGTCTTTTTATTAATGGTAATAAATTTGCGGATGAAAATTGATAATTTGAAAAATAATAAAGAATTGTACTTATTTCTATAATTTTATAATTGCTTTGATGAATATCAAAAAAAATAGCTTGACAAAAAATGAATTTAAATCAAGCTAAGCTTTTGGTTCGCCAGTGCAGGGTGGATCTCAAACCGTACGCACAGCCAGTCTCGCAGCAGCCAGATCCCAGCCGCCCCAGCCACAGCTTTTAAACAGCACGGGGCCTGTTGCCCGTGGCATTTCTTCGCTCATCACATCGGCCAGACTGGGGTACTGGGCTACAGGCAGACCCGCCTGCAGCAGGTCTCCGGCCTCATGTTCGGCATCGCGGCTGTCCACCACAATCTGTCCGTGCATGGCAAGGTACTGGCACAGCGGTGCGGAAAGCTCGACCATCTCGGGCGTGAATGCGCCTACGGCAGCCACAAAGCACTGCGGGTGCAGCGGCCCTTGCAGCACCACAGCATGGGCAGGGGTACAGGTCACGATCAGCGGGCAGTGCAAGGCGGCTGCAGCTACGTCTTCCGCAATGTGTGCCTGCATGCCATGCGAAAGCGCCCAGTCCACCAGGTGCTGGGCGCTGGCGGTAGTGCGTGAAGCGATATGCACTTCCCGCGTTTCCAGAACCTCTGCAAAGGCCTGCAAATGCGCCATGCCCTGGGCGCCAGCGCCAATGATGAGCAGAGGCCCATCCGGGATGGCTGCCAGCCGCAGCGCAGCCAGCGCAGACACGGCAGCTGTGCGCCGGGTGGTAATGCTGGGGCCATCCAGAATCAACTGGCGAGTGCCGCTGGCAATGTCAAAGATCACCACATCCCCCTGAATGGTGGCGCGCGATGTTCCCATGTTGCCGGGCGTGAAGGTAATCAGCTTGGTCATGGCCAGTTGGCTGTCATGCGCAGGCATGGAAAACAGACAAGCGCCTGCGGCCGTAGGCATCACAATACGGGCTGGCACTTGTACCCGTGGGTCCACGGCGGTGGCAGCGATTTCCTGCACCAGCAGGTTCCATGGCAGTGCGGCACAGGTGCCAGCGGCGTCGAGCAAAGCGGTCGGGGTATGAGGCATCCCAAGGTTTATAGCGGATGCACAGCGCTGGCGACAGTCACACGTTGTACATGCAGCGCCAGTATCTTCACCAGCCTGAGGGGCATGCGCTTTCAGGCCATCACAACGCATTTCCCGCAGCGGGGCAGGAGTCGGCATATGAAATGGGAAGGGCGACGTCAGTCGAGCAATGTGGAAGATCGCCGCAGTGGCGGCGGCGCGCCCATGTTCGGAGGGCGCAACATCGGGATTGGAACCATTGTTATTGCCCTGATCGGTGGTTGGGTGCTGGGCGTGAATCCGCTGACGCTGCTGGGGCTGCTCAGCGGCGGTGGTGCGCCTGTGGTGCAGCAGCAAAGCCCGGCGCAGGCTCCGCCTGCCAATGACACCATGGCGCGTTTTGTGTCCACCGTGCTGGCGGATACGGAAGACGTGTGGGGCAAGCTGTTCCAGCAGGGTGGTGCGCAGTACCAGGAACCCAGGCTGGTGCTGTTCCGTGGTGCAGTAGGTACAGCATGCGGCACCGGGCAATCTGCGATGGGACCGTTTTATTGCCCGGGCGACCAGAAGGTCTATATTGATCTGTCGTTCTACGACCAGCTCCAGAACCAGCTTGGCGCACCCGGTGACTTTGCACAGGCCTACGTGATTGCGCACGAAGTGGGGCACCACGTGCAGCACTTGCTGGGGATTACGGACCAGGTCGACCGCATGCGCGGGCGCGTGAGCCAGACGGAATACAACAGGCTGTCTGTGAAGCTGGAGCTACAGGCTGACTGCTTTGCGGGTGTATGGGCGCACCATGCAGACCGCATGCACCAAGTGCTGGAGCAGGGTGATGTGGAAGAAGCCATGAATGCCGCAGCCAAGATCGGTGATGATGCATTGCAAAAAGCGCAGACTGGCCATGTGGTGCCAGACAGCTTTACCCACGGCACCAGCGCACAGCGCCAGCGCTGGTTCAAGACGGGGCTGCAGACCGGCTCCATGCAGGCTTGTGACACATTTTCTGCGTCCAGCCTGTAGGCAGTGGCTGTGCAGGAATCCGCGACGTGCAGCAGGAATTAACGACTTCACACTGCGGTTTCAGTACACGGTGCGACAATAGTAGGCTCAATGACAAGTTCTTTTTCCTCTTTACTCTTGGCGGAGCCTCTGGCACGCGCCGTGGCCGAAATGGGCTACGAGTCCATGACCCCTATCCAGGCACAGGCGATCCCGGTGGTGCTGACTGGCAAGGATGTGATGGGGGCTGCACAGACCGGCACTGGCAAAACCGCTGCCTTTTCGCTGCCACTGCTGCAGCGCCTGCTGCGTCACGAGAACAGCTCTGCATCCCCAGCCCGCCACCCCGTGCGTGCGCTGGTGCTGCTGCCTACCCGTGAGCTGGCTGATCAGGTCGCACAGCAGATTGCGCTGTATGCCAAGCACACCAAGCTGCGCAGCGCCGTGGTGTTTGGCGGCATGGACATGAAGCCTCAGACGGCCGAGCTGAAAAAAGGGGTGGAAGTGCTGGTGGCAACACCTGGCCGCCTGCTGGACCACATCGAAGCCAAGAATGTGGTGCTCAACCAGGTGGAATACGTGGTGCTGGATGAGGCGGACCGCATGCTGGACATTGGCTTCCTGCCCGACCTGCAACGCATCCTCAGTCACCTGCCCAAGCAGCGCACGACGCTGCTGTTCAGTGCTACGTTCTCGCCCGAGATCAAGCGCCTGGCAGGCAGCTATCTGCAAGACCCCGTCACGATCGAAGTCGCACGCCCCAATGAGACGGCTGCTTCGGTGACGCAGCGTTTTATTGCAGCCAGCGATGACGACAAGCGCAAGGTCATTCAGCAAGTCCTGAACGAGCAGGGCATTCGCCAGGCCTTCATTTTCTCGAACAGCAAACTCGGCTGTGCCCGCCTGACCCGTGCGCTGGAGCGCGATGGCTACCGCGCAGCAGCCCTGCATGGCGACAAGAGCCAGGATGAGCGTCTGAAGGCGCTGGAAGCTTTCAAGCAGGGTGAAGTAGATCTGCTGGTCTGTACCGACGTGGCAGCACGCGGTCTGGACATCAAGGATGTGCCAGCGGTGTTCAACTACGACGTGCCTTTCAACGCCGAAGACTATGTGCACCGCATTGGTCGTACAGGCCGTGGTGGCGCCACTGGCGTGGCTGTGACCTTGGTCAGCAGCTCGGACTCCAAGCTGGTGGCAGATATTGAGAAGCTGATCAAGAAAAAAATTGAGGTCGAGCGTATTGAGCTGCCTGAGTCCCGCCGTTGGCGCGACCGCCGTGAAGCAGGCGCTGGTCGCGAAGAAGTGCAGCGCAGCGTGGCTGTGGAAGGTACGCGCCCTGTACGCGGCGCACGTCCGGTGCGCAATACACCGCCAGACCCCTTCTTCAACAAGCCCTACGAGCCTTCGACCAATGCCGCTCCCTCATGGGATGGCCAAGGTACCAAGCAGACTGTGTCTGCAGCCAAGCCCAAGCGCAAGATTGCAGCGCTTTTCAAGCCCATGGGTAGCTTCTAAGGCATCCTGCACACCATAAAAAAGCCACGTATGTCGAACGCATACGTGGCTTTTTTGCTGGAGGTTGCCAGCAGGTTTATTTGCCGGGTTTCTGTGCCTGCTCACAGTGGACCTGGTGCAGTGTGCGCTCGTTAAAGTCGCTGCCCAGCTCTATGGCAGACAGGCAGCCACCCCAGATGCAGCCGGTATCCAGCGCTATCAGATGGGGGCGTTGCATCAGGCCCAGCGTAGACCAGTGCCCGAAGGCGATCGTCGTGTCTGCGGTTTTGCGGCCCGGGCATTCAAACCAGGGAATTAATCCTTCAGGGGCAGCTTCTGCGGATTCAGAGCTTTCAAAATCCATCTCGCCTTCGGGTGTGCAAAAGCGAATACGGGTTAAGGCATTCACAATCACACGCAGACGATCAGCGCCTGTCAGCTGTGGATCCCATTTATTTGGTAGATTTCCATACATATGTTGCAGGAATTGAGAAAGATTTTCTCCTTTTACCTGCTGATGCACTTCATCGGCTAAATGTAAAGTTTCATGAACTGTCCATTGTGGCAGTACACCGGCGTGCACCATTAACAGGGACTGTCCCTGGCTATTTTCCAGATAACGCACCAATGGCTGCTGAGAAACCCAGTGCAGCAAGGCATCACGATCAGGGGCTTGCAAAATACTTTGCAAAGTATCGCGTTTACCCGGTTTGCGCACGCCATAAGCGCTGGCGAGCAAATGTAAATCATGATTGCCGAGTATCGGTTTGATACTGTCACCCAAAGCCATGCAGCGACGCAGCACATCGGCAGATGCGGGGCCGCGGTTTACCAGATCTCCCAGCAGATATACCGTGTCCCGGCTTGGGGAGAAGCTGATCTTCTCCAGCAGTCGGGTGAAGGCACTTTCGCAGCCTTGTATATCTCCAATTAAGTAAGTGGACACTTTATTCCTTTTCAGAACTTGCTGAACCCAAAGAGCATGCGTAGCAGTGTAAGAGCTTCAGCAGTTGGTGGCAGCGCTGCGGTGAATCCGGGATCGCAGTCCCGATGATTGATCTGGTGCAATATTTTCAAATGCCTGAATTTTTGATAAAAATATGCCCGTGTCTTAAAAATTGAATGTCGATATCATTCACACACGTTAAATGAAAGGACGTGAAGATGAGCTCTTACAAAGAACTGTTGAAGCAGCGTGAAGAACTGGAAAAACAAATCCAGGATGCGCGTAAACGTGAATTGGCAGAGGCAATCAGCAAAGCGCGCACCTTGATTGATGAGTATGGGTTGACGGCGGCCGATGTTTTTCCTCCAGCTCGTGGCCGTAATGCAGGGCCCAAGGCAGGTTCCAAAGTGGCTCCTAAATACAGAAATCCTGAAACGGGTGAAACCTGGACAGGGCGTGGCAAGGCTCCTAAATGGATTCAGGACCAGGACCGCAGCAAGTTCGAAATCTAAAAAATCCCGCTACAACCCGCAGCATGCGGGTTTTTTTATGCATGGTTTTTGAGATAGCTTGCTTCAGGTAGGCATCATGCAGGCATATGCACAGCCCAAGAGCGACACTGGCTACGGGGCTGATGCATGTCAGGGCAGGTGTGATGCAGCAGCTCGGTCGCGTGCAAGTGTTGCGCAACGTCAGGCCGTGCAGATGAAGCAAGTACGAACCTGCGCTTTTTCAGGGTCACAATTAGCGCGTATGAAAAAACAGGTATTGATTGCTGGCGGAGGCATCGCAGGCATGGCTGCAGCGCTGGGAGCGACGCATGCGGGCTGGGATGCGCGTGTGTTCGAGCGTGCCGCAGCGTTTTCGGAGGTCGGCGCAGGGGTGCAGCTGGGGCCGAATGTGGTGCGCCGTCTGCAGGCATGGGGCTTGCACCAGGCCGTGCAGCAGGTGGCTGCCTTGCCGCAGCAACTGGTGGCTCGCAGTGCGCTCAGCGGTCAGGTGCTGGCCAGTGCACCACTGGGGCAGTCCATGGTGGAACGCTATGGCGCTGCCTATGTGACCATCCACCGTGCAGACCTGCACAGCCTGCTCTACAACGCAGCCAAAGACCGCGCCGGGGTGTATATCAACCCCGGGCAGGAAGTGCTCGAGATTTTGGGCACGGAACGCGTGACCACCATACGGACGACCGCCCACAAAGTCGTGGAAGGCGATGCGCTGATGCTGGCCGATGGCGTGTGGAGCAAGCTGCGTGGTCCTGTGCTGGGCGACAGCAGCCGTCCGCGCGTTTCTGGCCACCTGGCCTATCGTGCCTTGCTGCCCATGACAGACATTCCGGTGGGTTGGCGCAGTAACGAAGTGACCGTGTGGCTGGGGCCGGGCATGCATGCCGTGCACTACCCCGTGCGCCGTGGCGAGATGATGAATATCGTGGTCATCATCGAAGGCCCAAGCCCTGACAATCTGGAGCATTGGGACCATGCCGCCAATGCCCAGGTGCTGGAGCAGGGGCTCAGGCACTGCAGCAGCAATCTGCAGGATCTGATTCGCAGCGTGCCAGCCGCAGGTATGCAGTGGCGCCTGTGGCCGCTGTCTGACCGCGCGCCGATTCAGGGGCCGGAGGCCATGGCCAGAGGTCTGGTTGGTCTGATTGGCGATGCAGCACACCCCATGCGCCCCTATCTGGCACAGGGCGCAGGTATGGCAATTGAAGATGCCGCTGAGCTGCAGCGTGCGCTGGCCATGGATGACCTGGATGTTGAGTTGCGCCTGCGCCGCTACGCGCTCAACCGCTGGGAGCGCAATGCCCGTGTGCAGGCACGTTCCATTCGCAACGGGCGCATCTTTCACGCGACCGGGCTGGTGCGCTGGGGGCGTGATATGTCCATGCGCATGCTGGGTGGCAAGCTCATGGATGTGCCTTGGCTCTACAGCGGCGAAGGCTCCAGCGCCAGCATTCTGTAAAGTATCTCTGTACCAATGCGAGCCCGTCTTTCTTCTATTGGGAGGGCAGGCTTTTTGACGCTTGCTTCAGATGCGTGCGCTGTGCAGCAAAGGTGAGCTGGGCAGCAGCCGGTAGGCCGTGGAGGCGCAGGCCAGCCACAAGGCAATGCTCAGGGCCACGGCGCCATAGGCCTCCCAGCCGTGCTGCGTGGCCCAGGCCGCGACGATGCCGGTGAACCACTGCATCAGCGCCACGCCCAGAAACATGGACATGGTGAACAGCGACAGCGCACGCCCTGTCATGTGGCTGGGATAGGAGGCGCGCACATCGGCGTACTGCAGCAGGCCGTAGCCCGAGAGCATGGACATGGCCACGATGGTCCACACATTGGCGCTGGCGTTGTGCCACAGCGCCAGCAGCAGGAACAGCCCGGCCATGCACAGCGAGAGATTGGCCAGCCACTTGCGACGCGCCATGGGGCCGGGGTCCAGGCGGCCAAACAGGGCGGGAGTGAACAGCGAAATCAGCGACACGGCAAAGGCCACGTGGCCGCTGCTGACCAGGCTGAAGCCGTGTCGCTCCATCAGCAGGGGGCCAAGCCACAGGCCGCGCAGTGACAGAAAAGCAGCGTAGCAGGACATGCCCAGAATCACCGTGCCCCAGGTGTAGGGCAGGGTCAGCAACTCCGCCATGCGCCGCAAAGCCTGGCCCCAGGATTCACGCGGCTGCTGCATGGCCTGCGGCAGTGCTGGCTCATGCACTTTCCAGAAAATCAGCAGCCATGACAGCGCGCACAGCAGGGCCAGCAGCCAGAAGCCGCTGCGCCAGCCATAGGTCTCGACCACCCAGGCCAGCGGTGTGCCGGTAAACAGCAGACCCAGTCCTCCAATGCCCATGGACAGGCCCGAGAAGAAGGCGAAGCGCTCCAGCGGAAAGTGCCGGGCAATAAAGATGGTGCAGGCCAGAAAGGCCGGAGAGCAGCCCACGCCAATCAGCAGCTGGCCCAGCATCAGCCAGCCGTAGCTGGGTGCGGCAGCCGAAAGTGCAGCCCCCAAGGCAGCGCACGGAAAGGCGGTGAGCACCGTGCGGCGCAGGCCGTACAAGTCCATGCCAATGCCCATGAGCAGCTGCACCACACCAAAGGACAGGCCGAACAGCCCGGCAAACGCGCCGAGTGAGCTGGCGCTGATGCCAAAGTCCTGCTGCAGCCCATGGGCCACAATGGTGGTGATGGTGCGAAACGCCTGACTGAGCGCAAAACCGCTGAGCAATGCCAGCAGCATGACCCAGAGCTGGCGCTGCAGGCGGGTGGTGGTGGAAGCTTGGGGCACGGTGGTCTCCTGGCCGCAAGCGTAGCGCTGCGTGTCGGAGTGCACTGTCACGCAGGCGTAAAGATTCGTACTTGGCGCAGCCTGCGGCTTGCCCTAGAGTGCACGGAATGAGTACATCACACCCACCAGCGAGCTTGCCCCTGCAGTTGCACTACACCGTGCGTGCCTGCGCATTGGGGCAGGTCTTGGTTGCAGCAACCCCCAACGGCATTGCAGCCGTCTTGCTGGGGGATGACAAAAGCGCCCTGATTGACGATTTGCAGCAGCGTTACCCGCTGGCAGAACTGGGCACGGGTGGCCCGGTGCTGCACCGCTGGAGCGATACCGTGCTGGAAATTCTGGCCCACCCCAGCCTGCAGCACATCGTGCCGCTGGATGTGCAGGGTGGTACGGAGTTTCAGCGCAAGGTCTGGAAGGCACTGCGCAGCATTCCACCAGGGCAGACACGTAGCTATGGGCAGGTGGCAAGGCATCTGGAGCAGCCGCAGGCCGTGCGAGCCGTAGCCAGTGCCTGTGCAGCCAACCCGCTGGCCGTGCTGGTGCCCTGCCACCGTGTGCTGCGCAGCGATGGTGGGCTGGGTGGCTACCGCTGGGGCTTGCAGCGCAAGCAGTTGCTGCTGGAAATGGAAGGGCTATTTAAACAATAGCGGCTTGTGCTTGTATTGATTGGGTTTCAGATAGAAAGTATTTGAAATTCTATGAATATCAAGCGCTGGCAGCTCTGTTTTTTACAGCGCACGCAGCACGGCCCGCACGGGAGAGGCCTCCGCCTGTGTCCATTTCAGTGGCAGGGCGATCAGCTCATAGTCGCCTTCCGGCACGGCGTCGAGCACCAGGTTCTCCAGAATGCGCAGCTTGCGCGCGCGCACCAGCAGATGGCTGTCCAGACCAGCGGCCGTGAGCGGGTCTACGCTGGGTGTATCCAGCCCTATGAGCTGTACCGCCAGATCGGCCAGCCGTGCAATCGTGTCTGGTGCAAAGCCTGCGAAATCATCGACCCAGCCTGTGGGTTGCTGTGCCCAGGTGCGCACCAGCACCCGTGGCGGCAGATCGGGCGTGATGGCATGGGCGATGTGCGCCCATTCAATGAGCGGCGCACAGCCAATCGCATGGATGACGCGGCAGCGCCCCAGGTAGGGCTGCAGATCTACCTTTCCCATGGCCTGGCCCTGCGTGTCGTAATGCAAGGGGGCATCCGCATGCGTGCCTACATGCGGTGACATGCGCACCGTGCTGAGGTTGACCGGGCATTCAGGCCCAATGCGAGCCTCCCACACCTGCTGGTAAGGTGTGTCGCCGGGGTAGGCCGGGCTGTGACTGTGTACGGGGGCGGAAATATCCCAGAGCTGGCGTTGATCCATCATGGCGGTTACGAAAAAAAGCCTGTGGGCTTGGTGTGCCCACAGGCCTGGCAGTATGCCTTTGGCGCAATTACTTGGCTTGCAGCAGGCTGCGTACGTTCAGCAGCACCAGTTCATTGTCGTCCTGTACGTTGGGTGAGCGGCTGGAGCTGTAGGGCAGATTGTTGTCATTGCCAACCACGATGTGCTCCTTGTCCACGATGTCCACGTTTTCAATGGTGAAGAACGGGAACTGCAGCACGCCGTTGGTCAGCGGCTTGCGTGCCAGCTGCTTGGGATCCTGGATGTTGAGCAGGTCGATATAGCCCATCTTGCGCACCATGCCACCCACATTGGCCTCGCTCATTTCAATCTTGTACACACGCTTGAATTGGGGCAGCTTGCCGAAACAGTCCGTACGTTTTTCACCCGCGGGGCAAGCCATGTCAGGAGTGCCTTCACCGTCGTCACGCTCGATGACCAGGGCGGTCGTGGCATCGATCATGTTGAAGTCGCCGATGGAGTGGCTGGGGCTTTCCAGCGGGTACTTCCACTCGCGGCCCGTCCATTGCTGTCCCTTGACGTCAAACTCCAGCGCGCGCAGATAGGTCTTGCCGTTGAGGCTTTCCAGATCATTGGTTGTACTGTCCCACAAGGCGCCTTCGAGCAGTGGGTAGAGCTTGCTGCCATCGGGGCTGGCGGCCATGCCTTCAAAGCCCTTGGAGCGGCGCACAGGGTAGACCTGTGCCTTGGCATTGGGTGCACCTGCCGTGCGTGCCTGTGGGTGGTCGGGGGAGCGAATAGGTTTGCCATCCACCAGCGTGTCATACACGCCCAGCACCTTGCCCTGCATGTCGGCCTGAATCAGGAAGGGGCCAAACTCCTCACCAATCCAGATGTGTCCACCGGCGATCTGTACGCTTTCAGGGTCAAAGTCTGCACCTGTCAGATAGCGTTTTTCGGTTCCTTCCTGGACGATGCGGAAAGGCACTTTGCGGTCAGGATCGTGCAGAAAAACGGTTTCCAGTCGCTCGAACTGTCCGCTCTTGAAGTCGACGTTGTAGCGGCTCAGGTGCAGCATGAAGTCCGGAGAGTTCACTTTGTTGCCTGCGCCGTTGTCCGTGAGGATCCAGAAAGAGCCATCGTCCATGCGCACAATGCCGGAATGGCCTTGGCGGGGCTGGCCGTCAAAAGGCAGCTTGACACCGGTAGGGCGGCCGTCAGATTTGCCTTCTACCGTACCCAGTGCATAGGTGGGTGGAGTCGTCGTGAACTTGCCGCTGCTGCGCAGATCTGCGGGGGCATCGGCAGGGGCAGGCAGTACGCTCAGCGCTGGCAGGATGGCATGACCAGCCAAAGTGGCCGTATGGGCTGGAACAGTTTGCGCCATGGCGCTGACAGAGCACAGGGTCAGCGCGCACAGGCTGGCAGCTACGGTCAAACGAAAAGAAGTCATCACAGAGACACACACAGTTGAAAGTGCAGGCATCTTCGCCAGCATGTGTGTCGCCGTGATGGCAAAACGATGTCAGTGATGTGTCGGCTGCAGCCGCTTCATCGTTTGCGGCGCAGCAGGTAGATCACGCTCAGCAGCGCCAGCCATGGCAGGCCAAAGGCCAGCGTCAGGCGAAACTCCTTGGTAAAGGCGGTGGTGATGAGCACGGCCCCCATCAGGAGTGCACCCAGGGCCGTCAGCCACGGAAAGCCCCACATGCGAAAGCTGCTTACAGCGCCTTCACGGTCACGCTGGCGGCGGAAGGCCAGATGGGTGACGAACACCATGAACCAGGCAAACATGCAGCCGAACATGGCGATCGACATCATCCACATGAAGGACTGCTCAGGCCAGAAAGCGTTGATGAACATGGCCACGGCCGCGCCCAGGCTGGAGACCAGAATCGCGGAAACGGGCACGCCCTGGCGGTTGGTTTTGCCAAAGGTGGCAGGTGCCTGGTTGGCACGTGCCAGGCTGAACATCATGCGCGAGGTGGTGTAGAGCTGGCTGTTCATGGCCGAAAGCGCTGCCACCAGCACCACAAAGTTCAGCACACCGGCGGCGTAGGGGATGTGGAGAATTTCCATCACGCGCACAAAGGGGCTGGTCTGGGTGGCGGCTTCCGTCCAGGGCACGATGGCCAGCATCAGCGCCAGCGTCAGCAGATAGAACAGCACCAGGCGCAGCACCGTGGTCTTCATGGCGCTTTGCACGGCTTTCTGGGGGTGCTGGGCTTCACCCGCTGCCACGGCAATCGCTTCCACGCCCAGATAGCTGAACATGGCCACGATCACGCCCAGCCACATGCCTGACAGGCCCTTGGCCCAGAAGCCGCCCCCAGCCTGGTAGTTTTCAATGCCAATACCCGGTGTGTGGGAGCCAAACACCACATAGGCACCAATCAGCACAAAGGCCACGATGGCGGCGACCTTGATGGCGGAGAAAGCGTATTCCGCTGCGCCATAGACCTTGACGCTGCGGAGATTGAGGCCGATGAGCATGGCTGAGAACACGGCCACCCAGACCCATTGCGGTACATCCGGGAACCAGTAGGCCATGTAGATGCCGACGGCCGTGACCTCCATGCCTACGGCCAGCACCAGCGCCGCCCAGTAGGCATAGCGCAGCACAAAACCGGCCATGGGGCCCAGGTAGTACTCGGCGTAGGCCCCGAAGGAGCCAGAAGTGGGGTGGGCCACGGTCATCTCACCGAGCGCCCCGATCAGGAGCAGGGCGATGAATGCGCCAATGGCGTAGCTGATCAAAACCGCAGGGCCTGCAAAGCCAATGGCAAAGGCGCTGCCCATGAACAGGCCCGTGCCGACGGCGCCGCCAATGGCAATCATCACCATCTGGGCGCTGGTCAGGTGCTGCTGCAGACCGGTTTCGCGTTGTTGAATGTCGTGGAAGTCAGCCATGAGCGCTGAGGGTCCTCTCGAATTGGAAACCCTCTAGTATCCCGCGCAGCGCGTTCTGTTGCAGCAGCGGGGAGATCCGCTGCGGGATGCAGAGCGCGTTGCTGAGCAGCTGCTCAAGGCGCAGCACTGCCTGCAGTGTCTTACAGCAGGCCGCTGTCCAGAGGCTGCAGCCCGTGGCGCAGGCGCACACGGTTGCAGGCGTCTGAGCCTGCGGCAAATTCGCGACAGGGCGATGGGCGCCACTCGTAGATGCCGCAGGTGGATTTTTCACCCACCTTGCCCATGAGTGCTGCACAGCGCGGGCGGGCGTAGTCTGTGCCCCGCATGCGGCAGGTGTAGTCGTTGACCTCCTCAATCAAACCACGCGGCACGCGGCCGCCGTGTTCTTCGGATTCATGCACGGAAAAGTCCACGCGAAATGACGCACAGCAGGCGCCGCAGCTCAGGCAGGGGTGGGGGGAACTCATGGGTATGGGCAAAGAAAAGCGTGATGCCTGCGAAGTGTATGTTTTTGCAACCGTGATTGAGTCGCTCAATGTTCTTGTCGAAAATGAGAATAAATATCAATTACTACAAGGCGAATCATGCAAAGTGCAATCACGAACGGGAAGGGCGCAGCATTGGGTCTGCACCAGCTGCAAAAGTATCAGGCCGCACGGGTTACAGGTTTTCGGGCGTGCGCAGATGACAGCGATCAGCAGGTGGTCATGCGTCTGATGGAAATCGGCTTTCTGCCTGGTGAGACCGTACACGTGATTGCTACAGGTTTTCCCAAGGGCGACCCGCTGGCCGTGCGCGTGGGGCAGTCCACCTTTGCGCTGCGCCGCCATGAAGCGGCATGGGTGGAAGTCGCGCTGGAGGTGCAGCCATGAGCCCCGCTGCCATGCCAGCTCTGCGAGCTGCTTTGCTGGGCAGCCCCAACTGCGGCAAGACAACGCTGTTCAACCTGCTGACTGGCGTGCGGCAGAAAGTGGCCAACTACGCTGGCGTTACCGTCGAGCGCAAGGAAGGCTGGTTGCAGACGGCATCTGGCCGGCAGATTCGTTTGCTGGATCTGCCGGGCACCTACAGCCTGCATGCATACAGCGAGGACGAGCGCATTGCCAGTGAGGTGGTGACCGGCAAGCACCCCCAGGAAGCACCGCCGGAGCTGCTCATCTGTGTCTGCGATGCCACCCGACTGCGGCTCAACCTGCGCCTGGTGCTGGAGGCACGTGCACTGGGCATTCCCATGCTGGTCGTGCTCAATATGAGCGATATGGCACGCAGACAGGGTGTGGTGATTGATATGGCCAAGCTCAGCGCCATGCTGGGCGTGCCGGTGGTGCAAAGCGTGGGGGTGCGTGCCGATGGGGCGCAGGCACTGCTGGACTGGCTCAATGCGCATGCCCACCAGACGCTGCGCCTGCCGCAGCATGAGGATGAAATGCTGCAAGCACTGCCCACCGCACAGGATGGGCAGCACCGCAGCCGGCTGCAGCAGCTGCAGGCACAGGTCTCGGCCTTGATGCAGGCGGCGGTGCACATGCCCGCGGCTGGCACGCAACGCGATGACCGCATCGATGCCGTGCTGCTGCACCCTGTGTGGGGCATGCTGGTGCTGCTGCTGACCTTGTTTCTGATGTTTCAGGCCGTCTTCAGCTGGGCCCAGCCCTTTATGGATGGGATTGAAGCGCTGGTTGCCAGTGTGGGTGAATGGCTGGGAGCGACTTTGCCTGCAGGCATGCTCAATAGTCTGCTGGTGGATGGCGTGGTCGCAGGTGTCGGTGCGGTGCTGGTCTTCCTGCCGCAGATTCTGATTCTGTTTTTCTTCATTCTGGTGCTCGAAGATTCGGGCTACCTGCCACGGGCGGCGTTTCTGCTGGACCGCCTTATGGGAACGGTGGGGCTGTCCGGGCGTTCCTTTATTCCGTTTCTGTCCAGCTTTGCCTGTGCCGTGCCGGGCATCATGGCTACACGCTCCATCCGCAGCTGGCCAGACCGGCTGCTGACCATCATGCTGGCCCCGCTGATGACCTGCTCGGCCCGCCTGCCCGTGTATGCGCTGCTGATTGCTGCCTTCATTCCGGATACGCAGCTGGGCGGCATCTTCAATCTACAGGGCGTGGTGCTGTTTGCGCTGTATCTGCTGGGTATTGCCTCGGCCATGCTGGTGGCCTGGTGCGTCAAGCTGGCACGCCGCAGCACGGCGCGCACGCCCTTGATGATGGAGTTGCCCGCCTACCGCTGGCCCAGTGCACGCAGTGTGCTGATTGGCCTGTATGAACGGGCCATGATTTTTCTGCGCCGTGTGGGCGGCATTATTTTGTCGGTCAGCATCGTGCTGTGGCTGCTTGCCAGCTATCCCGCAGCGCCAGCAGGCGCAACGGAAGCTGCGATTCGCTACAGCCTGGCGGGCCAGATCGGGCAATGGCTGGAAGTGGTGCTCGCACCGCTTGGCTTTAACTGGCAGATCGCGATTGCGCTGGTCCCGGGCATGGCTGCGCGCGAGGTGGTCGTCAGTGCGCTGGGCACGGTCTATGCCCTGTCGGCCAGCAGTGAGGAGGCCATGGCGCAGCAGCTGAGCGGCCTGATTGCGCACAGCTGGTCGCTGGCCACTGCCTTGTCACTGCTGGTGTGGTTTGTGTTTGCACCGCAGTGCATTTCCACGCTGGCCATGGTGCGGCGTGAAACCAATAGCTGGCGCTATGTAGTGGCCATGGCGGCCTATATGTTTGCCCTGGCCTATGGCGCGAGCTTTATCACCTACCGCGTGGCGCTGGCGCTGGGCTGGGGGTGAGGATGCAAGCAAAGGAGTGAGCGATGTGGGAACAAATTCTGGTGGGGGTGATGGTGGCGGCAGCCGTGCTGGCATTGCTGCGGCGCTGGCTGCCTAGGCGCTGGCTCCAGCGTTGGGGCCTGATATCGGCCGCACCTGCATCCGGCAGCGCCTGCAGCAGCTGCTCGGGCTGCAGCGCAGGGCGCTGTGGTGGTGCAAAGGGGCCGCGCTGAGGGCTGAGCGCAGCGGCTGCGGCTTCAGGCCTCGGTGGTTGCCGACCAGCGCTCGACTTCTTCTTCAGTGAGCTGCGGCAGGCCAAATTTGGCACGTGTGTCGTGGCAACCGTAGGAGGCGAACGGAAACTCCCGGCAGGGGCGCGAGCGCTGTTCGTAGATGCCGCAGCCCACGCAGCCTTCGCCCAGGTGGGGCAGCTCGGTCAGGGCCACGCAGCGCACGGGGAACTTGTCCGTGCCGTTCATGCGGGCGCGGTTGCCCTTGTTGGGAACTTCGTGGGCCAGTTCGTCGGGCACGGTGCCGCCCATGGACTGGAGTTCGTAGATGGAAAACTCCACGCGGTAGTTTTGGCAGCACACGCCGCAATGCAGGCAGGGATGGATGTCGGAAGACATGGTGGGATCAGTCGTTTTTCGAATAGGCAGACCAGACAGAAACACAGGCACACACGGTCACGCAGCAGATGGCTGTGCTTGCCGTACCAAAGACAGCAAGACACGAGCCAGCCCACGGCCAACCGGTTGGTGCAGTGCAAAAAAGAGAAAAGGAAAGAGGCCCTAGGTGTGACCCAGGAGGTAGCGCGGCGTTTTCAGCAGATGGCTGCAGGCAATGGCGTGCATGGCGCAGCGCCGGCGCGCAAATCTTCGGAAGTCCAGGCTCCGCGTGCCGCTGGCGGAGCAGGAAAAGGCAGTGCCATGGTGCAGGGCATGGCAACGTGACTTATTAAAAAAAAGAGCTGCTGGCGCTTGCTCTGACTGGGTTTTCGCATCAAAACGATGTGAAATGCCCATCAGGCCTGCGCGAGCAGCTCCTGTTTTTGTGAGAGGCGTGCAAGACATAGGCAGAGCGCGCATCACAAGTGCTGATATCTATAGGCGTCAGTCCGCCAGCTTGCCCAGCAGCAGGTACTCCATGAGCGCCTTCTGCACGTGCATGCGGTTTTCCGCTTCGTCCCAGACCACGGACTGTGGGCCGTCGATGACTTCGGCCGTCACTTCCTCGCCGCGGTGAGCAGGCAGGCAGTGCATGAACACGGCGTCAGGCTTGGCAGCCTGCATCATTTCCTGGTCCACACACCAGTCGGCAAAGGCCTTCATGCGGATTTCGTTTTCGGCTTCGTAGCCCATGCTGGTCCACACATCGGTGGTGACCAGGTCTGCGCCCTTGCAGGCTTCCAGCGGATCCTGGAACACCTTGTAGCAGCCAGGGCGTGGTGTCTTGCCGCCAAAGGCCAGCTTTTCGTCCACTTCATAGCCGCTGGGGGTGCTGACGTGCACGGTAAAGCCCAGCAGGTCCGCTGCCTGCAGCCAGGTGTTGGCCATGTTGTTGCCATCACCCACCCAGGCCACCACCTTGCCTGCGATGGAGCCGCGGTGCTCGATGAAGGTGAAGATGTCTGCCAGGATCTGGCAGGGGTGGAATTCATTGGTCAGGCCGTTGATCACGGGCACGCGCGAGTGGGCGGCAAAGCGCTCGATCTTCTCCTGGCCGAAGGTGCGAATCATCACCAGGTCCGTCATGCGGCTGATCACGCGTGCGCTGTCTTCGATGGGCTCGGAGCGGCCCAGCTGGCTGTCGCCCGTGGTCAGGTGCACCACGGAGCCGCCCAGCTGGTACATACCGGCTTCAAAGCTCACACGGGTGCGGGTGCTGGCCTTCTCGAAAATCATGGCCAGGGTGCGGTCGGTCAGCGTGTGGTGCTTTTCGTAGTTCTTGAACTTCTTCTTGATCAGCGTAGCGCGGCTCAGAAGATAGTCGTATTCCTCAGCGGTGAAGTCGCTAAATTGCAGATAGTGCTTCATCAGTATTCCTTGGGTATTTAGGCGGCCAGAACGGCTTGAACCAGGGGCTTGAGCTTGGCGACGATTTCGTCCGCTTCAGCTTCGCTCAGAATCAGTGGAGGCACGATACGGATCACGGTGTCTGCCGTCACGCTGATGAGCAGGCCAGCTTCAGCGGCCTGTCCAATCAGCTGGCCGCAGGGCTTGGCCAGTTCCACACCAATCATCAGGCCCTGGCCGCGCACGTCCACCACGCCGTCGATGCTGCCCAGCTCGGACTGCAGCTTGCTCTTCAGATATTGGCCGATGGCTGTGGTGTGTGCCAGCAGGCCGTCTTCTTCCATGATGCGGATGGTTTCCACACCGGCGCGCATGGCCAGTGGGTTGCCGCCAAAGGTGGAACCATGGTTGCCGGCCGTCAGCACCTTGGCCGCAGCGTTGTGTGCCACGACGGCGCCCACGGGCACGCCAGAGCCCAGGCCCTTGGCCAGCGTCATCACATCAGGCGTGATGCCTGCCCACTGGTGGGCAAACCATTTGCCAGTGCGGCCCATGCCAGCCTGCACTTCGTCCATGATCAGCAGCCAGCCCTTGGCATCGCACAGGGCGCGCACCTTCTGCAGGTACTCGGCGCGCATGGGGTGCAGGCCGCCTTCGCCCTGGATGGGTTCCATCATCACGGCCACGACGTTGGGGTTGCCTTCGGTGGCAGCCACCAGCTGCTCGTAGTCGTTGGGGGCTACGCGCACAAAGCCGTCCAGCAGATCGCCAAAGCCGTTGCGGACCTTGGGGTTGGCCGTGGCACTCATGGTGGCAATGGAGCGGCCGTGGAAGGCATGTTCATAGACCACGATTTCAGGCTTGGCAATGCCCTTGTCCACACCATATTTGCGCGCGATCTTGATGGCGGCTTCGTTGGCTTCCAGGCCGGTGCTGCAGAAGAACACATTGGTCATGTGCGCACGCTCGGTCAGCAGTGTGGCCAGTTGTTCCTGGCCGGGCACGTGGTAGTAGTTGGAAGTGTGGATCAGCGTTGCCACCTGCTCCTGCAGGGCCGCCACCAGCTTGGGGTGGGCGTGGCCCAGGGTGTTCACGGCAATACCAGCCAGGGCATCCAGATATTCCTTACCGTTCACATCCCAGACCCGGCAGCCTCGGCCTCGCTCCAGCGCGATAGGTACGCGGCCGTAAGTGGGCATAACGTGGGGCGAAGCAGCCTCAATGTGAGCGGTCATGAATACATCTCCTGACATAACAGTCGTGGCACAACTTTTGCAGAAAGCAAAAGAACAAGGGAATGATTTTAGGGCTCTGCAGACCGTGTGCCACCGTCGTTCTGCATATTTGGAATAAACCTATGCAGTGTTTGCAATCCCTAGCGTTCCTCTCTGGTCTTATATAAGAGTTAGAATTTCAGTCTCAGTGCACCTGTGCGGCGATCCCGTGATGTGCCTCGTCTTACCGGATTGATCCTGATGGTTTCCCCAAGCTCCAAACAAATCTTTATTCAAGGTGTGACCTTGGAAGGTAAAACCTTTCGCCCCAGTGACTGGGCCGAGCGTTTGGCGGGGGTCATGAGCCAGTTCCGGCCCGGAGGCGCCCAGCGTGGCAGCCACTTAGGCTATTCGCCCTGGTGTATTCCCACCACCATGAATGGCGTCAAATGCATTGTGGTGCACAGCGATCTGCATGCCCATGAGCCCATGGCCTGGGACTTTGTGCTGAACTTCGCCAGAGACAATCACCTGCAGGTGGTCGAAGGCTGCCTGATTCCGGAAGACGAGCGCAAGTAAGCAGTCCTTCTGCAACCACTGTGAGAAAGTGCCGCCTATTCAGGCGGTTTTTTCATGCCTGTACATCAGCAGATCAGGCCAAATCGTCATAAGACGGGCACAAAAAAACCACCTTGCGGCGGTTCTTTTGTTTTGCTGGCAGCGCACCCGAAGCAAACGGCGGAGCGCTTACGCACTCCGGGCGATGCCTAAAGTTGAATTAGGCGGCAGTTGCCAGGGCCTTAACCTTGGCAGACAGGCGGCTCTTATCGCGAGCAGCCTTGTTCTTGTGGAAGATGCCCTTGTCGGCGATGGAGTCGATCACAGACTGTGCCTTGGCAAACAGTTCGGTAGCCTTCACCTTGTCGCCGGCCAGAACAGCCTTCTCGACATTCTTCACAACAGTGCGGTACTTGGAACGCAGCGAGGTGTTCGCAGCGTTCAGCTTAACGTTTTGACGTGCGCGCTTGCGGCCGGAGGCCAGGCGGGGGTTCTTCTTGGCTTTAGTTGCCATGGTATGTATTCCTTAAAGTGTCTGGGGATGATGCCAGCAAAGCCCGCAATTATAGCAATGTGCTCATGGGCTTGCACAGGCGTATTTGCGGTGCACCACGGTGGCGCACGGTTTTTGCATATGGTGCTGGTTTGGTGCGTGTGTGCACCAGATCGGGTGGCTTGATGAGGCGCTTGTGCGGCGGCAGACCCTGCCGTGCGCAGATTTGTGCGCCGGGCAGCGTTCTGTGCCCTCGGTAGCATGGCTACACTGCGTGGGTGTCATTGCTCAAATCTGCTTCTATCGTTTCGCTGCTGACGCTGGCTTCCCGTGTGACGGGGCTGGCGCGCGACCTCATCATGGCCTCCATGTTTGGCGCCAATGCGCTCACGGACGCCTTCAACGTTGCCTTTCGCATTCCCAATCTGTTTCGGCGGCTGTTTGCCGAAGGGGCATTCAGCCAGGCCTTTGTTCCTGTGCTGGCCACCACCAAGACGCAAGATAGCGAAGTGCGCACGCGCGAGCTGATTGCCAATGTGGCCACGGTGCTGTTCTGGGTGCTGCTGCTGACCTGTGTGCTGGGTGTGGTTGGGGCGCCCGTGCTGGTGTGGCTGCTGGCCAGCGGTTTTGAAAGCGGCCATGCGCATGAGGCAGCCGTGCTGATGACGCGCTGGATGTTCCCCTACATCGGCTTCATGTCCATGGTGGCGCTGTGCGCCGGGGTGCTCAATACCTGGAAACGTTTTGCCGTACCTGCGGCCACGCCCGTGCTGCTCAATGTCTGCATGATTGCGGCGGCACTGCTGCTGGCGCCGTGGTTGAAGGCGCGTGGGGTGGAGCCCATCTACGCCATGGCAGCCGGGGTGATGCTGGGCGGCGTGCTGCAGCTGGCAGTACAGCTGCCAGCACTGAAAAAGCTGGGCCTGATGCCGCGCATTGGCATGACGCCTGCGGCCATTCGCGCAGCGTGGAGCGATGGCGGTGTACGCCGCATTCTGACGCTGATGGCGCCCGCCCTGCTGGGTGTCGGCGTGGCCCAGGTCAGTCTGATGATTAATACGCAGATTGCTTCCTATCTGACACCGGGCAGCGTGACCTGGCTGTTTTATGCCGACCGGCTGATGGAGTTCCCCACCGCGCTGCTGGGCGTGGCGCTGGGCGTGGTGCTCACGCCCAAGCTGGCCTCGGCCAAGGCAGCGGGTGACAGCAAGAGCTACTCCGGCATGCTGGACTGGGGCCTGCGTCTGGTCGTGCTGCTGGCCGTGCCCTGTGGCGTGGGCTTGCTGGCCTTTGCCGACCCGCTGGTGTCCACCCTGTTTCACCGCGGGGCGCTGAACAATAACGATGTGAACCAGATCGCGCTGGCCCTGATGGGCTATGGCGTGGGCCTGCTGGGGCTGGTGGCCATCAAGGTGCTGGCGCCGGGCTATTTCGCCAGCCAGGATATGAAGACACCCGTCAAGATCGCCGTGGCTGTGCTGGTGCTCACGCAGATACTGAACGTGGTGCTGGTGCCATGGATAGCCCATGCCGGACTGGCGCTGTCCATTGGCCTGGCGGCGCTGGTCAATGCCAGCTGGCTGCTCATTGGCTTGCTGCGGCGTGGGGCCTACCAGCCAGCGCCCGGGTGGTTGCGCTTTGCGCTGCAGGTGCTGGCGGCGGCATTGCTGCTGGCCGCTTTCCTGATGTGGGGTGCTCAGCACTGGAACTGGCAGGCAATGCGCGCCCAGGAGTGGCAGCGTATTGCCCTGCTGGCGGTGATGCTGCTGGGGGCTGCCGTGGTGTACTTTGGTACGCTGCTGCTGTCGGGCGTCAAGCTGCGCAGCCTGCTGCGTCGCTAAGGCGGGTCTTTCCTCCTGATATGAGAGCGCACGGACATGCAGATGCAATTCCACGTTCCTTCGGTGCTTGACCACTTCCGGTGTCTGGTAGGGCAGGAGGGGGCCGTCCCCTTGCTCGAAGCCGCCACCAGTCTGGCGCAGGATGCCGAGCCCACCCTGGATGTACAGAGCGTGCTGCTGCAGGTTGACATGCTGCTGGAGCGCGTGCGGCGGCAGATTCCCTCGCAGGCCAGCGCTGTAGAGCGCGCCATGACGCTGAACACCTTCTTCTACGAAACGCTGGGCTTTGGGCCGAATGCCAACGACTTTGCTGACCCCGGCAACAGCTTCATGCACCAGGTACTGCACACACGGCGCGGCATTCCGATTTCACTGGCTGTGCTGTGGATGGAGCTGGCCCACGGCCTGGGGCTGAAGGTGGATGGGATTTCCTTTCCCGGGCACTTCCTCGTGAAGCTGCATGTGGACGAAGGCATCATCATTCAGGACCCGCTCACGGGTCAGGGCCAGACGCAGGCCGCACTGGCTGAGCGGCTCGATCCTTTCAGGCAGGCATGGGGTCTGGCGGAAGACGAGATGGCGCCGCTGCACATGTTTTTGCAGCCTGCCAGTGGTCGCGACATCATCGAGCGCATGCTGCGCAATCTGCAGAACATCTATCTGCAGGACGAGCAGGAAGATCCGGCGCTGCTGGGGGTGTTGCACCGGCTGGTCATTCTGCGGCCTGACGATGCCAGTACCTACCGTGACCGCGGCATGCTGCTGGCCAAGCTGGGGCAGCGAGATGCGGCCCTGCATGATTTGCAGACTTATGTGCGCATCGCAAAGAACCCGGCGGATCTGCCACTCGTAGAAGCACGCATGGAGCTGCTGCGCGCCCAGCAATAAAAAGAGAGCGGCTAGCGCTCTCTTTATCAGTGTTTGCGATTGATTTGTGCTGCAAGTGCTTGTCAATCAAGCGCTGGAAGCTCTTGTTTTTATACCAGCTTGGAGGCTTCCAGCTCTTTCTTGAGGTAGGCATAAAACAGTGGAGCAGCCACCAGACCCGCTGGGCCAAATACCGACTCCGCCACGAACATCACCGTGAGCAGCTCCCACACGGCCATGTGGGTGCGCTGGCCGACGACCTTGGCGTTGATCACGTACTCGGCCTTGTGAATCAGAATCAGAAAGCCCAGGCATGCGGCTGCCGCAACCGGCGACACCGACAGCCCCACAATGGTCAGCACCAGATTGCAGAACAGATTGCCCACAATGGGGATCAGGCCCGCCACAAAGGTCAGCAGGATCAGCGCCGGTGTGTAGGGCAGTGCCATGCCCACCGAGGGCATGATGAACAGCAGGAAGATGGCGGTGAGTGTGGTGTTGAACAGCGCAATCCAGAACTGCGCGGTCACGATCTGGCGGAAAGCCTCGCCCAGCAGTACCACGCGCTGCTTGAGCGCCTGTGTCAGTGGAGCGCGTGGAGGAATGCGGGGGCGCACGGCAGCCAGTGCACCAATCAGCAGGCCCATATAGGCATGCAGCAGGCC
Organism: Comamonas kerstersii; assembly: GCF_002056725.1. NCBI lineage: Bacteria > Pseudomonadati > Pseudomonadota > Betaproteobacteria > Burkholderiales > Comamonadaceae > Comamonas > Comamonas kerstersii. Next base: position 2,124,726 of record NZ_CP020121.1, read on the forward strand.
GCCCAGCCAGGCCTTGCCCGCCATGGCCAGCGCGCCAGCCTTGGCGGCCAGGTAGGTGGCAATGGTCTGCTGAATTTCTGCCGCACCCTGGGGCAGCATGGCGCCCAGCTCAGGCGGCAGCTTTTCGCGCAGCTCCAGCACGGTGTGGCCCAGGTAGTCCAGCAGTTCCTTGTACTGGTGCGGAATATCGGTGAGATAGCCGCGCGACTGGGTCAGGGCCACGCCCACCCAGATCAGGGGCGCGAGGATGATGATGGTTGCGGCCGCGGTCGCAGGCCAGCGGTGCGCGTCAGGGTCAACGATGCGCCGGTCCAGCAGCGCCAGCGCCTGTGACAGTGCTCGGGTCAATAAAAAGCCCAGGCATGCGCACAGCAGCCCGGGCAGAAGGTGTTGCCACATGACCAGCAGCAGCGCGCTGGCCATGAGCAGATAGCTCGCGACGATCACGCCACGGGATGGCGCTCTGGGGGACTGACGAACGGCAGGAAGTTGGTTGGAGTTCCCCATAAGTATCGCGGTAGAGGTAAAGACTATTTGACTTGGACGGCAGCGCCTTCAGTGCGCTGTGTGATGTTACCAATCGTGTAGACGGTTTCACCCAATTCACGCAGTGTGGCAGCGGTCGCTTCGGCTTCTTCTGCAGCCACTACCACCACCATGCCAATGCCGTTGTTGAAGGTGCGGTTCATTTCCACATCATCAATGCCTGCAGTCTTTTGCAGCCAGGCAAACAGCTCGGTCTGGGGCCAGCTGCCAGCCTTCAGGTCAGCGCCAGTGCCTTCGGGCAGCACGCGGGGAATGTTTTCCAGCAGGCCGCCGCCGGTGATGTGCGCCAGCGCCTTGATGGGGTGCTTGGCCAGCGCAGCCAGCACGTTCTTCACGTACAGGCGTGTGGGCTCCATGATGGCCTGCTTGAAAGGCTTGCCATCCAGGGTTGCAGGCACGGTGCCCAGGCTTGCAGCGCGCTCGATGCACTTGCGCACCAGCGAGAAGCCGTTGGAGTGCACGCCAGCCGAAGCCAGACCCAGCACCACGTCACCGGGCTTGACATCCTTGCCGGTCAGAATCTTGGACTTTTCCACCGCACCCACGGCAAAGCCAGCCAGGTCGTACTCGCCATCGGGGTACATACCGGGCATTTCTGCGGTTTCGCCGCCGATCAGCGCGCAGCCAGACAGCTCGCAGCCCTTGGCAATGCCGCCCACCACTGCCGCTGCAGTGTCCACATCCAGCTTGCCGCAGGCAAAGTAGTCCAGGAAGAACAGGGGCTCGGCGCCTTGCACCAGCACGTCGTTCACGCTCATGGCAACCAGGTCAATGCCGACGGTGTCGTGCATGTTCCACTCAAACGCCAGGCGCAGCTTGGTGCCCACGCCGTCTGTGCCGGAAACCAGCACGGGTTCCTGGTAGCGCTTGGGCACTTCAAACAGTGCGCCAAAGCCGCCGATGCCGGCCATCACGCCTTCACGCAGGGTTTTCTTGGCCAGTGGCTTGATGCGTTCAACCAGTGCATCACCTGCGTCGATATCAACGCCAGCGTCTTTGTAAGAAATGGGGGTTTGGGAGGCAGAGGAGCTCATGAGAAGGATTTGTGCAGTGAGGAGCTCCCACACGGGCCGTGCGGGACTGCGTGATTCTAAGTCGATAGCGCAGGCGCGAGCCTCATGCCGCTGCGCAGCGCCGGGGAATCCGTCTGCAGGCGGGTTGCGGCAGGCTCTGGTATAGAGCAGCCGAGCAGCTCGCTGTGAGAAAGGCGGAAGCGGACTAAAATGCTGCGGTTAACATGCACGCCTTGCAGGTTGACAACCTGTCTTCGCTGCGCCTGCAGCGGGGTGTTTCGTTCTTTCTCTTCCATGCCTACGCTGCTGCCCTTGAATTCGTTGATGCTCACCATGTGCTTGCGGGACCATTTGTTCAGCGTGGGGTCTGCCTGCCATCTATGAAGCAACTGGCGCTCGACATCGGCTTGCCTACAGGGCCTTCCCTGTCTCGTTTTTATCCGGGTCGTAATGCACCGGTGGTGGCTCATCTGCAGTCGTGGGTCGGCAACGGTTTCGGTGCCACCACGCGCTCTCCTGTACCCACCTACCTCTGGGGAGCATCGGGTAGCGGTAAGACACACCTGCTCAAAGCCGTGCGCGAGCTGCTGCGCGAGCAGGGCGCCCAGGTGGGCTGGATGGATGCTTCCACGGGTTTCCCGCCTGAGTTTGATGAGCGCTGGTCCGCTGTCGTCATGGACGATGTGCAGCTGTACACGCCCATGCAGCAGGCCCGTGCCTTCAACTGGTTTGTGAATGCCATCAACCCGCCCAGCGGCTCACCCTGCTGGATTCTTTCTGCGGGAGATGCGCCTCCAGCGGCCATGGAAGTGCGTGATGACCTGCGCAGCCGTCTGGGCTGGGGCCATGTGTTCCAGCTGCAGGTACCCAATGAAGAAGAGCGCCGTGAGGTGCTCAAGACCGAAGCCGCTGCACGTGGTGTGACCCTGAGCGCGGACGTGGTGGACTACATGCTCAAACGCTTCTCGCGCGATCTGGCCAGCCTCATGCAGCTGCTGGACATGCTGGACGAGTTTGCGCTGCGCAACAAGCGCGCCATCACCATTCCACTCCTTAAAACCATGCTGGAGACCGAATGACCGGGCAGCTGTCTGCGGCCCTGGATTTCCAGCTTTGACGACCTGATTCATGTCTACTGCTTCTGAGCTTTCGCGGCCGCGTCTGGCGTTGTTCGATCTTGACCACACCTTGCTGCCCATGGATTCCGACCATGGCTGGGGGGAGTTCACCATCGCCATCGGCTGGTGTGACCGCGCGGAGTTCGGTCGTCGCAATGACGAGTTCTTTGCCCACTACCAGGCAGGCACGCTGAATGTGGCGGACTATGTGCGCTTTGCGACCGAAGCCATCGTGCAACGAGGCCCGGAAGCAGCCCATGCTGCACACGAGCGCTTCATGCAGGACGTGATTCGCCCCGCCATGAAGCCTGCGGCCATCGAACTGGTACAAAGCCATCTGCGTGCGGGTGACATGGTGGTCATTACCTCGGCCACCAACGAGTTCGTGACACGCCCGATTGCCCAGGCTTTTGGCGTGCAGGAGCTGATTGCCACGGAGCTGGAGCGAGATGCCACTGGCTGGTTCACGGGCGCACTCCAGGGTCAGCCCAATATGCGTGAAGGCAAGGTGGTGCGCATGAACGAGTGGCTGGCGGCACGTGGCCTGTCGTGGGAGACGGTGGAGTCCACCTTCTACAGCGACTCCATGAACGATGTGCCCCTGCTCGAACGCGTCAACCATCCCGTGGCCACCAATCCAGAGCCCCGTTTGCGAGCCCTTGCCCAAGAGCGTGGCTGGCGCGTGCTGGATCTGTTTACCGAAAACACATGATCAAAACCATCATCGACAAATTGCTGGGCAAGCCCTCTGCCGCCAAGACGCGCAAATCACCTTTTGGCAAGCGTGAAGAGGTGCCAGCCAGCGTGCACGGCATCGATCCACAGCTGGTTGACCATCGCGCTGTGGACGTGGTGCGCACCCTCAAGGATGCAGGCTATGAAGCCTACATCGTGGGTGGCGCCGTGCGTGACCTGCTGCTGGGCCTGCGCCCCAAGGACTTCGACGTGGCCACCAACGCTACGCCCGAGCAGGTCAAAAGCCTGTTTCGCCGCGCCTTCATCATCGGCAAGCGCTTTCGCATCGTGCACGTGGTCTATGGCCGTGGGCGCGAGCATGAGGTGATTGAAGTCTCCACCTTCCGCGCCTTTCTGGACAACAGCCAGGCCGAGCAGGTGACGGGCAATGAGCGCACCAGCAAGCTGGCACTGGCCCATATGAAGCACGCGGTGGACGCCAATGGCCGCGTGCTGCGTGACAACGTCTGGGGCCCGCAGGACCAGGACGCCACGCGCCGCGACTTCACCGTGAATGCCATGTACTACGACCCTGAGTCGCAGATCGTGGTGGACTTCCACAAGGGTATTCAGGATGCCCAGAAGCGCGTACTGCGCATGATTGGCGACCCCGCCACACGCTACCGCGAAGACCCGGTGCGCATCATCCGCGCCGTGCGCTTTGCGGCCAAGCTCAGCCCTCTGGGCTTCAAGCTGGATGCCAAGACGGCCAAGCCGCTGGTGGAGTGCGAGCACCTGCTCGAAGAAGTGCCGCAAAGCCGTCTGTTTGACGAAATGCTCAAGCTGCTGCAGACCGGCCACGCGCTGGCCTCGATCGAGCAGCTGAAAAAACTGGGCCTGTCCAAGGGCATTTACCCGCTGCTGGACGTGGTGGTCGAGCGTGCGGACGAGCCCTTTGTGCGCGCCGTGCTGGCGGACACTGACCGCCGCGTAGGCGAAGGCAAGCCTGTGGCACCCAGCTTCATGCTGGCCTGCGTGCTGTGGCAGGACGTCAAATCTGGCTGGGGCCGCCGCCTGAAGAAGGGCTACAACGTCTTTCCCGCACTCAGCGAAGCCATTGACGAAGTGTTTGACCAGCGCATTGGCGATGTGTCGGGCCGCGGCAAGCTGGCTGCTGACATGCGCGAGATCTGGGTCATGCAGCCGCGCTTTGACAAGCGCACCGGCTCCTCGCCGCTGGGCATGGTGATGCAGCAGCGCTTCCGTGCCGGTTTTGACTTTCTGCGTCTGCGCGCCGATGTGGGCGAAGTGGACGAGGCCCTGGCACAGTGGTGGCAGGACTTCCAGATGGCCGATGACGCACTGCGTGAAGACCTGATTGCCCAGGCACGCGAAGAGCAGCGCCAGAAGCAAAAGGCCGCACAGCCCCGCAAGACGGTGCGTACGGCCCAGACGGGTGAAGCCTCTGCGCTGGAAAACCTGGTGGCCGAAGGCGATGCGCCCGCCAAGAAAAAGCGCCGCCGCCGTCGCAAGCCCGCCGGAGCAGGTGGTGCTGCCTCAGCCGCTGGCAAGGCCGAGGCCTGAGATGCAGGTCTTTGTCGGGCTGGGAGCCAATCTGGGTGACTGTGGCGCTGCGCTGCTGCAATCCCTGCATGCCATGGCAGCCTTGCCGGGCACGCAGCTGCAGGCCGTGTCTTCGCTCTACAGCAGCGCGCCGGTGGATGCCACGGGGCCAGACTATCTGAACGCTGTGGCGCAGCTGGAAACAGATTTGCCGCCGCAGGAATTCCTGGAAGCGCTGCAGGCCATTGAACTGGCCGCAGGTCGCGAGCGCCCCTACCGCAACGCCCCGCGCACGCTGGATCTGGATGTGCTGCTCTGGGGCCAGCAGCAGCTGAACACGCCTGCGCTCATCGTGCCCCATCCGCGCATGTACGAGCGTGCCTTTGTGCTGCGGCCGCTGGCTGAGCTGCAGCCAGAACGGGTGACGGCCGCGCAGCTGGCAGCTGTGGCGGACCAGCGCATCGCCGTGGATCAGGGGCCAGAATGGGCCGCCAGCGCCTTGCAGCGCTAAAGCACCTGCAGCACTGCTGCACTGCTGCACTCGAAAAACAAAAGCCGCCTGAATATGGCGGCTTTTGTTTTGATAGCTGCTTGCGCTTGTAAATCAATGATTTGAGAGTGTTTTGGCTTTCAAAGCCTTATCCATCAAGCGCTAGCTGCTCTTTTTTTTATTCAATCTCGGCAATCAGTTCGATTTCCACACAGGCACCCAGTGGAATCTGTGCCACGCCAAAGGCGCTGCGTGCGTGGGAGCCCTTGTTGCCAAAAACTTCGGCCAGCAGCTCGGAGCAGCCGTTGGTCACCAGGTGCTGCTCGGTGAACGCAGGGGTGGAGTTCACCAGGCTCATCACCTTCACGATGCGCTTGACGCGGTTCAGATCGCCATCGCAGGCGGCCTGCAGCGTGCCCAGCAGGTCAATGGCCACGGCGCGCGCGGCCTGCTTGCCTTCCTCGGTGCTGACGGTGGCACCCAGCTGGCCCACCCAGACCTGGCCATCCTTGCGGGCGATGTGACCACTCAGAAACACCAGATTGCCAGTCTTGGCAAAAGGCACATAGGCCGCAGCAGGCACGGCCACGGGGGGCAGGCTGATGTTCAGGGCTTGGAGCTTGTCATAAACGCTCATGGTGTGTTTCCTTTCATCTTGTTGCTCAGGCGGATGAGCCGGGCGACTGGCTTTGCATACCGCCTGTGCTCATCGCATGCTTGCCAGTATGCCAAGACATTGCAGGGTCAGAACGGGAACAAACGCCATGCTGGGCGTGGTGGCAGGCACGGCGCTGCAGCTGCAGCAGCCAGATTTATGGCCGCTGCCCGTCTACGTCGTAGCCACGCTGCTGCTGGCAGCCATCGCGTTTGGGGTGTGGCGGCATTCCGCATGGCAGGCAGGCTGGGTCAGCCTGCTGCTGGCCGCGGCTTTGGCGGGCAGTGCTACCGGCTGGCGTGCGGCGTGGATGCAGGCCCATGCACTGCCTGCTGCACTGGAAGGGCAGGATGTGCGCGTGCAGGGCGTGATCAGCGACATGCCGCAACCTGTAGAGCGTGGCCTGCGCCTGCAGTTCGAGGTGGAGCAGGCCTGGCTGCACGGGCAGACCGTACAGCTGCCGCGCCATGTCTGGCTGACCTGGTATGGCGCACCACCCCCACAGGGCTTGCAGGCCGGGCAGCGCTGGCAGTGGACGGTGCGGCTCAAAGCCCCGCATGGTGATCGCAACCCGCATGGCATGGATTGGGAGCTGTGGCTGTGGAGCCAGGGCATTCAGGCCACAGGCTATGTGCGCACCAGCAAGGGCATGGAGGTGCCGCAATGGTGGGGCCAGACCTGGCAGGCCCCGCTGGCGCAGTGGCGCGGCCATGTGCACCGTGCCATGCAGGCCCCGGCGGGGGCTGATGCGCGCGAGCAGGCCTCATGGGGTGTGGTGCAGGCGCTGGTCACGGGGGCGCAGTCCAGCATGACGGCGCAGGACTGGCAGCTGTTTCGCGACACCGGCATTGCGCACCTCGTCAGCATCAGCGGGCTGCACATCACCATGTTTGCCTGGCTGGCCGTGGCACTGGTGCATCTGGGCTGGAAGCGCTCAGCACGCCTTTGCCTGTGGTGCCCGGCCCCCACGGCAGCCGCCTGGGGTGGACTGGTGCTGGCCACGCTCTATGCGCTGTTCAGCGGTTGGGGCATTCCTGCGCAGCGCACCATCGGCATGCTGGGGGTGGTGGTGCTGCTGCGCACGCAGGGGCGTGTCTGGCCATGGCCCTATGTGTGGCTGGTCGTGCTGACAGCTGTGGTGCTGGCTGACCCGTGGAGCCTGCTGCAGGCCGGCTTTTGGCTCAGCTTTGTGGCTGTGGGCGTGCTGTTTGCTGCCCAGCCGCAGGCCATGCTCCCGCACGGCTGGCGGGGCGCAGTGCTGCGTCTGCTCAAAGAGCAGCTGGTGGTCGGGCTGGCGCTGGCACCGCTCACGCTGCTGCTGTTTGGGCAGATTTCGCTGGTGGGCATGCTGGTCAATCTGTGGGCCATTCCGTGGGTCACGCTGGTGGTCACGCCGCTGTCCATGCTGGGCGTGCTGTGCCCGCCGTTGTGGCATCTTGCTGTGCTGTGCGTTACAGGCATGGTCTGGCTGTTGCAGCACATGGCAGCGTGGCCGCTGGCCGTGCTGTATTTTGCGCAGCCACCGTGGTGGGCAGCAGTGGCCGGTGTTGCAGCTTGTCTGTGGATGGCCATGCCGCTGGATATGCGCTGGCGGCTGCTGGGGCTGCCAGCCATGCTGCCCATGCTGTGGTGGCAGCCTGCCACCCCGGCCTGGGGGCAGTTTGACCTGCTGGCGCTGGACGTAGGGCAGGGCAGTGCCATCTTGCTGCGCACGCAGTACCACAGCCTGCTGTTTGATGCCGGGCCGCGCTGGTCTGCCCATGCAGATGCAGGTGCTCGCACCATCGTGCCTGTGCTGCGTGCACTGGGCGTGCAGCTGACGGCGCAGATGATCAGCCATGCCGACAGCGACCACGCCGGTGGTGCAGCCTCAGTGCAGCAGGCTTTCCCGCAGCTGCAGTGGCTGGGAGCAGGGGGCAAGCCATGCCAGAGCGGGCAGGTGTGGGAATGGGATGGGGTGCGCTTTGAGGTGCTGTGGCCCTGGCCTGCACGCAGGCAGGTGGCGCTCAGCCGCAATGCCAGTAGCTGTGTGCTGCGCGTGCGCAGCCAGACGGGGCAGGCGGCCTTGCTCACAGGTGATATCGAGAAAGCACAGGAGCAGGCGCTGGTGGCGGCAGAGACAGACTTGCGGGCCGATGTGCTGCTCATGCCCCACCATGGCAGCGCCACTTCATCCAGCCGGGCGTTGGTGGAGGCAGTGCAGCCTGCGCTGGCCATTGCGCAGGCAGGCTACCGCAACCGCTTTGGGCACCCCGCGCCTAGCGTGATCGCGCGCTATGAGGCCGCTGGCGTGCCGTGGGTGGCTACGCCATCGTGTGGCGCTGCCCTGTGGCGGTCGTGGGAGCCAGATGCCGTGCAGTGCGAGCGTGTGCACCACCGCCGCTACTGGATGCACCGATAAGCACCCAGCAGCAGACAAAAAACGGAGCCACTGGGGCTCCGTCTATGGTCTGCATGCAGCAATGGTGTGCAGGGCTTATTCTGCTTCGCCCATTTGGGTTTGCAGATAGTTCTGCACGCCTACCTTGTCGATCAGGTCGAACTGGGTTTCGAGGAAGTCGATGTGCTCCTCGGTGTCGTCCAGAATCTTGAGCAGCAGATCACGCGAGACAAAGTCGTGCGCGGCTTCTGCGGTCTTGATGCCATCCTTGATCGTGGCCTGTGCGGCCAGCTCCAGGTTCAGGTCGCACTGCAGGCATTCAGGCACGTCTTCGCCGATCTGCAGCTTGCCCAGATCCTGCAGGTTGGGGAGGCCGTCCAGCATCAGAATGCGGTCCATCAGCCAGTCGGCGTGCTTCATCTCACCAATCGATTCCTTGTATTCCATCTTGGCCAGCGCCTCAAAGCCCCAGTGCTTGTACATGCGGTAGTGCATGTAGTACTGGTTGATGGCTGTCAGCTCATTCTTCAGTTGCGCCTGCAGGGCAGCAATGACTTGGGGGTCGCCTTTCATGGAGGGGCTCCTTCTGTTGTTGTAGCGCGAATGTGGTCATTGTCAACCAAGCCATGCCAAAGCACTAGCGAAGACCATGGGCGAGCGGACGGGTTGCATGTGAGGTTGAGAAGTGTTCGTGTTCCAGATGCACTGTTCTACAGGCGCTAGAAGCGAAGTGAGTAGAAAATGTATAACCCTATAACCATTGGTTGATAGTTAATATCAATCAATTTAATTGATTCAATCGATTGTTTAAATGATTCAGGGCGATTAGACTATCTACGTTTTCAGTCGTTAACCACAAGGGAACTACCATGTCCGTGATCAATACCGTTATCAAGCCTTTCCAGGCATCTGCATTCAAAGATGGCAAGTTCATCGAACTGTCCGAAAAGGACGTGCTGGGCAAGTGGGCAGTGTTCTTCTTCTACCCTGCCGACTTCACCTTTGTGTGCCCCACCGAGCTGGGCGACGTGGCTGACCATTACGAAGAATTCCAGAAGCTGGGCGTAGAGATCTACTCCGTGTCCACCGACACCCACTTCGTGCACAAGGCATGGCACGACGCATCGGAGACCATCGCCAAGATCAAGTACACCATGATCGGTGACCCCTCTGGCGTTGTGACCAACAACTTCGAAGTGATGCGTCCTGGCGTTGGCCTGGCTGACCGCGGTACCTTCATTGTTGACCCCGATGGCGTGATCCAGGCTGTGGAAATCACTGCTGAAGGCATCGGCCGTAACGCTGAAGATCTGCTGCGCAAGGTCAAGGCTGCTCAGTACGTGCGTAACCACCCCGGTGAAGTGTGCCCCGCCAAGTGGAACGAAGGCGAAGCTACCCTGGCTCCTTCTCTGGACCTGGTTGGCAAGATCTAAGCTTTTGCCCGTAAAAAGCCTGGGCTTGCCCGGGCTTTTTTAGTAGCTCGAAAAACAATACTATCGAAATTATTTTTTTATTAGGATTTGACTATCATGCTGGACGCCAATCTCAAAACCCAACTCAAGGCTTACCTCGAAAAGCTGCAAAAGCCCCTGGAACTGGTGGCAACTTTGGACGACAGCAAGGCGGCTGGCGAAGTCAAGTCTTTGCTGGCGGATCTGGCCGCGCTGAGCGACAAGATCACTGTCGTTGAGAACAACGATCTGAACGTGCGCAAGCCCTCGTTCGCCATCAACAACCCCGGTGTGGAAACTGGCGTGCGCTTTGCCGGTGTGCCCCTGGGTCACGAATTCACCTCCCTCGTGCTGGCGCTGCTGCACGTAGGTGGCCATCCCTCCAAGGAGTCGGCTGATCTGCTCGAACAAGTCAAGGCCATTGACACGCCTTTGCACTTCGAGACCTACTACTCCCTGTCCTGCCACAACTGCCCGGACGTGGTGCAGGCGCTGAACCTGATGTCGGCCCTGAACCCCAACATCACCCACACTGCCATTGACGGCGGCCTGTTCCAGCAGGAAGTCAAAGACCGCGAAGTCATGGGCGTACCCACCGTGTTTGTGAACGGCGAACGCTTTGGTCAGGGCCGTATGGAGCTGGCCGAGATCGTCGCCAAGGTCGACACCGGCGCTGCGGCCCGTGAAGCTGCCAAGATCTCTGCCAAGGACGCGTTTGACGTGCTGGTTGTCGGCGGTGGCCCTGCTGGCGCGGCTGCAGCCATCTACGCTGCTCGCAAGGGCATCCGCACCGGTATTGCTGCCGAGCGTCTGGGCGGCCAGGTGCTGGATACCGTGGACATCGAGAACTTCATCTCGGTCTCCAAGACCGAAGGCCCCAAGCTGGCTGCTGCCATGGCTGCTCACATCCGTGACTACGACGTGGACGTGATGAACCAGCAAAAGGCTGCCAAGCTGGTGCCCGCCACCACCGAAGGTGGCCTGATTGAAGTGCACACCGAATCCGGTGCAGTGCTCAAGTCCAAGACCGTGATCCTGTCCACCGGCGCCCGCTGGCGCCACATGAACGTGCCCGGCGAAGAGCAGTACCTGACCAAGGGCGTGACTTTCTGCCCCCACTGCGACGGCCCTCTGTTCAAGGGCAAGCCCGTGGCCGTGATCGGTGGCGGTAACTCCGGCGTGGAAGCTGCCATCGACCTGGCCGGTCTCGTCAAGCACGTCACCCTGTTCGAGTTTGCCGACACCCTGAAGGCCGACGCCGTGCTGCAGAAGAAACTGCACAGCCTGCCCAATGTGACCGTGATCACCAACGCCCAGACCACGGAAGTCAATGGCGACGGCAAGAAGGTCACTGGCATCACCTACAAGGACCGCGTGACCGAAGAGGTCAAGACCGTGGAACTGGAAGGCATCTTTGTACAGATTGGCCTGCTGCCCAACACCGACTGGCTCAAGGGCACCGTCAACCTGAGCCGCTTTGGCGAGATCGAAATCAATGCCAAGGGCGAAACCAATGTGCCCGGCGTGTTTGCCGCGGGTGACTGCACCAATGTGCCTTACAAGCAGATTGTGATTGCCACCGGCGCAGGTGCTACAGCTGCCCTGTCGGCCTTTGACCACCTGATTCGCCATTGATGGGCACAAAACGTAATCGTTTGCTCGCAAAAAGGACTGCTCCGGCAGTAATGCCTTTCACTTAAGGTTTTCTGACCTGCTTGACGGGATAGCGTGAAGGCACTTTTTTGACCACACGGGGGCATGTTCGCCCCCGTCGTTGTTTGGGCAACAACCTCTCGCTGAGCCTTATGCGCATACGCTGCAGCAGCGCAGGCAAGTTCCCAGGGCTGGGGCAACTTGCTAGCGTGATCCATTCGAGCTGCAGATAGTCCATGGCAGCAACGTTCATTGAGCCGGCCATGAGCCGTTCTGCGCTGGATCGCTTGCTGCGCAGACGAGGCTACTCCAGGTTGCCCGTACAGCCCAAGCCTGAGAGCGAGCACAAACCCTTCAAGGCGTATGAGCCTGGCTATGTGCATGTAGATGTGAAGTACCTGCCCCAGATGCAAGATGAGGACAAGCGCCGCTATGTCTTTGTTGCCATTGATCGGGCCACACGCTGGGTGTTCATTGATATCAAGCAACACAAGACGGCAGCGTCCGCCAAAGCCTTCTTGGCCGCCGTCCGCAAAGCTGCAGCATTTAGGATTCACACCATCCTCACCGACAACGGCAAAGAGTTCACAGACCGCTTGTTTGGCAGTCGCACTCGCCAGCCCACAGGCGAGCACGAATTCGACCAGCTATGCCAAGCACTGGGATAGAACACCGGCTCACCAAGCCCAGGACGCCAAAAACCAACGGCATGGTCGAGCGCTTCCATGGCCGCCTGCGTCCAGTACTGCGCGCGCACCACTTCAACAGCGCAGAGGATTTGGAGAAGACGCTGCACAGGTTTGTCTGGCTGTATCACCACCACTTGCCGCAAAAGGCACTGGGGCACGAAGCCCCAGTTCAAGCACTCAAAAAATGGAAGATGAAAGCACCTGATTTATTCGTCAAGAACGTGCGCAACCATCCGGGACCTGATATTTAAGGCGCTTCCGGGGGGGGAGCTGCTGTAGGTTGGCCGGGGGAAGCGGCGTCGGATCAGCGGTAGTTGTGTTCCAGTGCGTCCCAGAACGCCTTGTTCACCAGCCGCTGGCGCTCCTCGAAAGAGGCCACGATGCCGGGGTCCTCTTGCACCTGGCGTGCATCACGCAGGAGAGTCAGGCACTTTTGCATGCCAGCCACAGCGCCTTGCAGGGCGGCGTTGGCGTACAGCACAAAGCCAAAGCCCAAGGCTCCCAGCTCGTCGGCATTGAAGATGGGGGTCTTGCCGCCGATGACCATGTTCATGAGCTGAGGGGCTTGGAGCCGCTGAGGCAGGGCGCGCACGTGTTCGGCGGTGGTGACAGCTTCCACGAACAAGATGTCAGCACCTGCTTCTTCAAAGGCCTGGGCACGTTCGAGGGCGGCCTCGAATCCATGCACGGCGGCGGCATCGGTGCGGGCCATGATGAGGGTGGCGCTGTCACGGCGTGCGTCAACGGCGGCCTTGATCTTGCCCAGCATTTCGCTGGTTGCAATCACGTCTTTGCCATTGAAGTGACCGCAGCGCTTGGGACTGACCTGGTCTTCCAGCTGAATGCAGTCAGCGCCGGCGCGCTCCAGCGTGCGCACTGTGTGGTAGGTATTGACAGCATTGCCAAATCCGGTGTCGGCATCGACCAGCAGCGGCACTTGCACGGTATCGCGGATGCGCGCAGTGTGGTCGGCGATGTCGGTCAGGCCCATGAAGCCCTGATCCGGCATGCCCAACCACATATTGGTGACGCCGGCACCGGTGACGTAGATGGCTTCAAAGCCCAGGTCTTCAATCACTTTGGCCGACAGGGCATTGAATGCGCCGGGCACGATCACGCCGAGGCGTGCGTCTGCCAGGGCCTTGAGTTTTTGTTTGGGATTCATGGTTTGTCTCTCTTTTAATAGCTCATAGCGTTCATGTAGCAAGCGTTAGCGGCCAATTTCATGCTTATTCTGCATGCAGTGTCTGTGCAGGCACACGCACCCAGCCTTCCATCAGAATGCGGGCGCTGCGGCTCATCAGTGCCTTGCGCACTTGCCACTGGCCTTGCACCAGTTCGGCCTGCGCACCAACGCGCAAGCTGCCGCTGGGATGGCCAAACACCACGCTGCTGCGCTCGCCACCGCCTGCCGCCAGATTCACCAGGGTGCCGGGAATGGCGGCGGCTGTGCCAATGGCAACGGCTGCAGTGCCCATCATGGCGTGGTGCAGCTTGCCCATGGACAGGGCCCGCACCACCAGGTCGATGTGCGCAGCCTCCATGCGTCTGCCGCTGGACGCGGTATAGCTTCGAGGCGGTCCTACCCACGCCAACTTGGGCGTGTGCTGGCGGGCGGCTGCGTCATCCAGGCTGCGGATCAGGCCCATTTTCAAAGCTGCGCAGGCGCGGATGCGTTCCAGCCTGGCCAGTGCGGCTGGGTCTTCATTGATGTCGGATTGCCGCTCGCACCCGGTGTAGCCCAGATCTGCAGCGTTCAGGAAGATGGTGGGAATGCCGGCATTGATGCAGGTGGCGCTGAAGGTGCCAACGCCTGGCACTTCCAAGATGTCGACGAGATGGCCGGTAGGAAACATGGCAGCACCATTTCCGTCATCTGCCGGATCCACAAATTCCAGGGCAATTTCTGCGGCAGGAAAGCTGACGCCATCGAGCTCGAAGTCACCCAGCTCCTGCACCTGACCGTTCTGCATGGGGACGTGGGCCACGATGGTTCTGCCAATATTGGCCTGCCAGATACGGATGGTGGCTACGCCGGTGTGAGGCAGGCGCTGCGCCGGAATCAGACCCATGTGAATGGCGCAGGGGCCAACGGCGGCGCTCAAATTGCCACAGTTACCGCTCCAGTCCACCAAGGGCTGGTCGATGGAGACTTGGCCAAACAGATAGTCCACATCATGGTCCGGGCGGCTGCTGGCACTGAGGATGACAGCCTTGCTGGTGCTGGACGAGGCATTGCCCATGCCATCGATCTGTTTGCCGTAGGGGTCCGGGCTGCCCAGGGTGCGCAGCAAGATGGCGTCCCGCACGGGGCCTGGCTGCCGAGCCTCGGCGGGCAAGTCTTGCCGCCGGAAGAACACCCCTTTGCTGGTGCCGCCGCGCATGTAGATGGCGGGAATTTTGATCTGCGTTGCGGGTGAGTGAATGTGACGCATGCGGTTTGCTTCCCTGTGGGTTGCCGTAGGTGTCCGTCAGGCCTGATGGCGTTCCAGCGCTTCGGGCTTGGAGCTGGTATGCACGCAGTTTGCCAGGAAGTCCTGGGCAAAGCGCTGCAGCACGCCTCCGGCTTCATAAATGCTGACTTCTTCGGCCGTGTCTAAGCGGCAGGTGACGGGCACTTGCGTGCGAGCGCCCGTGCTGCGATAGATGTACAGCGTCAGCTGGGCGCGTGGCTGGGGCTGCCCCACCACATCAAAGGTTTCCGTGCCATCCAGCGCCAGTGTGTGGCGCGTGGTGCCGGGCAGAAACTCCAGGGGCAGCACGCCCATGCCAATCAGGTTGGTGCGGTGAATGCGTTCAAAGCCCTCGGCCACAATGGCTTCAACACCCGCCAGGCGCACGCCCTTGGCGGCCCAGTCACGGCTGGAGCCTTGGCCGTAATCCGCGCCCGCAATGATGATCAGCGGCTGTTTGCGCTGCATATAGGTCTCTATCGCTTCCCACATGCGCATCACCTTGCCTTCCGGCTCTACACGGGCCAGCGACCCTTGCCGCACTTTGCCCTGGGCATCCACCACCATTTCGTTGAACAGCTTGGGGTTGGCAAAGGTAGCGCGTTGGGCGGTCAGGTGATCACCCCGGTGCGTGGCGTAGGAGTTGAAGTCTTGCTCTGGCAAGCCCATTTTGTGCAGGTATTCGCCGGCGGCCGAGTCCGGCAAGATGGCGTTGGACGGGGAGATGTGGTCGGTGGTGATGTTGTCCGGCAGTATGGCCAGGGGGCGCATGCCCCGCAGCGTGCGTTTGCCTGCCAGTGCCCCTTCCCAATAGGGGGGGCGGCGAATGTAGGTGCTCTGCGGGCGCCATGCGTACAGCGGTGATGTGGCCTGTCTGGTGTCTGTGTGGATGGCAAACATGGGCTCGTATACCGCACGGTACTGGGCAGGTTGCACAGCCGCTTGGACGATGGCGTCAATCTCTTCGTCGGTCGGCCAGATTTCTTTCAGGCGAATTTCGCGGCCTTGAAAGCTGCCCAGCACATCGTTTTCAATGTCAAAGCGGATCGTGCCTGCTATCGCATAGGCCACCACCAGCGGCGGTGAGGCCAGGAAAGCCTGTTTGACCAGCGGATGGATGCGTCCATCGAAATTGCGGTTGCCGGAAAGGACGGCTGTGGTGTACAGGTCGCGCGCCCGGATCTCTTGCTCCATCTGCGGCTCCAAGGCCCCGCTCATGCCATTGCAGGTGGTGCAGGCAAAGGCGACCACACCAAAGCCCAGCGCTTGCAGGTCCTGCATCAGACCTGCCTGCTGCAAATACAGGGGCACGGTTTTGGAGCCAGGCGCCAAAGAGGTCTTGACCCAGGGCTTGCGCGTGAGGCCCAGATTGCGGGCATTGCGTGCCAGCAAGCCCGCGGCAATCACATTGCGCGGGTTGCTGGTGTTGGTGCAGCTGGTGATGGCGGCAATGATGACGGCGCCATCGGGCATTTGACCTTCGGTTTGCGTCCACGGGCCAGCAATTCCCTTGGCAGACAGTTCAGAGGTTGCGACGCGTGCGTGAGGATTCGACGGGCCTGCAATGCTGCGGGTGACGCTGGAAAGATCAAACTGCAAGCAGCGTTCGTATTGCACGCTGGCCAGGCTGTCAGCCCACAAACCGGCGTGCCGGGCATAGGTTTCGACCAGCTGCACTTGCTCAGGCTCCCGGCCCGTCAGCCGGAGGTAGGCAATCGTCTGCTCGTCGATGGCGAACATGGCGGCTGTGGCCCCATACTCCGGCGCCATGTTGGAGATGGTGGCACGGTCGCCAATCGTGAGGCTGCGCGCGCCTTCTCCGTAAAACTCCAGATAAGTGCCCACCACTTTCTGCTGGCGCAAAAACTCGGTGAGAGCCAGCACGATGTCCGTGGCTGTAATGCCTTGCTGGCGTTGGCCGGTGAGTTGCACGCCAACGATTTCCGGCAAGCGCATCCATGAGGCGCGGCCCAGCATAACGCTTTCTGCTTCCAGCCCGCCCACACCCACTGCAATGACACCGAGGGCATCCACATGCGGCGTGTGGCTGTCTGTGCCGACCAGGGTATCCGGGTAGGCTTCACCGTTGACGGCATGGATCACAGGGCTCATGCGCTCCAGATTGATCTGGTGCATGATGCCGTTGCCCGCAGGAATGACTTCCACATTCCTGAATGCATGCCTGCACCAGTCGATAAAGTGGAAGCGGTCTGCATTGCGCCGGTCTTCAATGGCGCGGTTTTTCTCCAGCGCTTTAGGGTCATCGCCGCCGCATTCCACGGCCAGCGAATGGTCCACAATCAACTGCACCGGCACCACGGGGTTGACGGCGGCAGGGTCTGCGCCTTGCCCGGCAATCGCATCGCGCAGGCCCGCCAGATCGACCAGCGCCGTTTGGCCTAGGATGTCGTGGCACACCACGCGTGCCGGGAACCATGGAAAGTCGCGCTCGCGTTTGCGCTCAATGATTTGCGTGAGGTAGCCGGTGAGCAGGGATGCATCACTGCGACGCACCAGGTTTTCCGCATGTACGCGACAGGTGTAGGGAAGCGTGGCCCAGGCGCCGGGGCGAATGTCTTCCACGGCGGCTTGTGCGTCAAAGAAATGCAGTGCTGTGCCGGGCAGCGGCTTGCGATAGTTGTTCATGGTCTTGGGGTGTTATTCAGGGGGGCGGGCTTGGGTCGAGAACCCGGCGCCATATGCGGTCGCACCATGGCGTGCAGGCGCAAGGAGCCAGCTTGGGATGCGCCAGATGCTGCATGGGCAGGCGGACCGGGCCTGTGCAATGTGCCCGGGACTGCAGCGGGCGACCCCCATGCCTGGCCGTGGCAGGGCGCACGGCAGACGCTCTTGGCGCAGTTCCTTCAGCGCTTGGCGCACAGGTGTGCGACCAGGGTCGAATTTCTGGACGATCACGCCATCGTCGACGGCGGTGCCTAGCGGCCGGCGGTGATTGATGAGCATGCATGCACGTAGCGGGCTGCGGATGACAACGCTCAAAGACCGGGCTTGCATGGGCGTGGCAGCGGTTTACTGTCGTGCTTCAATGGGCACGAAGTCCAGGGGATCGGGCCCCACATAGTTGGCACCTGGGCGGATGATCCTGTTGTCCTGGCGCTGCTCAATGATGTGGGCCGACCAGCCGCTGGTGCGTGCAATCACAAACAACGGGGTGAACATGGCGGTGGGTATGCCCATCATGTGATAGCTGACGGCACTGAACCAATCAAGGTTGGGGAACATGCGTTTGACTTCCCACATCACGGCTTCCAGCCGCTGTGCGATGTCATACATCTTAGTGTTGTTTGCTTCGTCCGCGAGTTTTCTGGCCACCCCTTTGATGACCACATTGCGCGGATCGCTGACGGTGTAGACCGGGTGCCCAAATCCGATGATGACCTCCTTGGCCTCCAAGCGGCGACGAATGTCTGCTTCCGCTTCGTCCGGGCTGGCATAGCGCTTCTGAATTTCGAAGGCGACCTCGTTGGCCCCGCCATGTTTGGGACCGCGCAGCGCACCAATCGCTCCGGTGATGGCCGAATACATGTCGCTGCCCGTGCCTGCGATCACGCGAGCCGTGAAGGTTGATGCATTGAACTCGTGCTCGGCATACAGATTCAGCGAGGTGTGCATGGCACGCACCCAGCTTGGCGAGGGCTGGCTGCCATGCAGCAGGTGCAGAAAGTGGCCGCCGATGGAGTCGTCATCAGTTTCCACCTCGATTCTGCGGCCTGAATTGCTGAAGTGGTACCAGTACAGCAGCATGCTGCCCAGGCTGGCCAACAGGCGATCAGCAATGTCGCGGGCGCCTGGAATGTTGTGGTCATGCTTTTCGGGCAGGGCACATCCCAGGGCAGAAACGCCTGTGCGCATCACGTCCATGGGGTGGCTTGCGGCAGGCAGGCGCTCCAAGGCCAGCTTGACGCTGACAGGCAAACCGCGCAGGGCCTTGAGCTTGGCCTTGTAGGCTTTGAGCTCTGCATGCGTGGGCAGCTTGCCATGCACCAGCAAAAACGCAATTTCTTCAAACTCGCACACTTCGGCAATGTCCAGAATGTCATAGCCGCGGTAGTGCAGATCGTTGCCGGTCTGGCCCACGGTGCATAAAGCCGTATTGCCTGCTGTGATGCCTGAAAGCGCGACGGATTTCTTGGCTTTCGGGGCTGCAATGTGCGTCATGGTGTGCTCTCCTTGTGAATGCCTTGGTGGTGTAGTGCGACGGGCTGGCCCCCCGCGTCAATGGCCACCATCTCAAACACTCCCTGCAGGACTTCCTGTGTCCCGAAGTCAGGTGCCTGTGCCCATCCGGTAACGGCCACACTCATGGAACTGCGGCCGACTCGATGGACCGAGGCCCGTAAGAGCAGTTCACAGCCAATCGGCGTTGGTGCCAGAAAATGCACCTGGCGGATGCCTGCCATGACAACCTCACGTTGTGCATAGCTGCGTGCCGACAGAAAAGCAGCTTTGCTCATGAGTTGCAAACCATGGCCCGCAAACAAGCTTCCGTGATGGTTGGCCAGTGAGGGCAGAACAAGCTCTCGCAGTTCTATGGTGTGTTGATCCAGTGCCATAATTTGCAATGTACGCAAATGAAGAAAGCGATAAAAGTGCTGAATTGGCAATAGATTGCGAATGAGAAACGCAGTTTTTGCGAATATTGCGAATGCTTCGGAGGTTGCGAATTTTTCAGACGGAATGTGCGGAGAGCAAGCGGATGAGCAAAATCTTCATGGGGGTGCGTTTGCGCAGCCTGCGGCAAGAGCGTGGGCTGACTCAGGCAGCGCTGGCCAAAGCCCTGGATTTGTCGAGCAGCTACCTCAATCAGATCGAGCAGGACCAGCGGCCTTTGACGGTTCCTGTGCTGCTTAAGATCAACAAGGTTCTGGGTGTTGACATTCAACTGTTCTCCGAAGATGAAGAAGCGCGTGTTCTGACACAGCTGAAAGATGCGCTGTCTGTATTGCCCCCTGAATTGGCCGCAGTTCCCATGGCCGAGCTGCGTGCCATTACGAGCAAGCTGCCGCATGTGGCAAAGGCCATGCTGGCTTTGCACCAGCGCTATGTGGCAAGCACCGAACAGATAGAGCTGCTGGCCGCGCATGCCAATGGTGAAAGCGTGCCCTTGTCAGACGAAGCCAAAACCAGCGGCAGGGCCCTTGCCGCTGTGCCGCCGCAAATGCCGTACGAGGCGGTGCGAGACTTTTTCTTTGCCAGGCGCAACTACTTTGATGCCCTGGACTGCGCTGCCGAAAGCCTGGCCGCACAGGCGCGCGAACATGGGGACAATGTGGTGGAGTGGCTGAAGCAGCGTTTGCAAGCCAGCCATGCGCTTCGAGTCGTACCGATGGATGCTGCCCGGGATAAGGAGGAATTGAGCTACCGCTATTTCGAGGCAAAGACGCGGGTGCTTTACATTGCGCAGCACCTGCGGCCAGGCCAGCAGGCTTTTCATATGGCAACCCAGCTGGCGTTGCTGGAGTTCGAGCAGCATATCGAGCAGGAGTTGCAGGCCGCAGATTGGCAAGATGTTGCGACCCAGCGCCTGGCGCGCATCGGGCTGGCGAACTATGTGGCGGGGGCCTTTCTCTTGCCTTACCGGAGGTTTTTGGCGGCGGCCGAGCGGGTGCAGTACGACGTGGATGTGCTCGCGCGACAGTTTGATGTGGGCTTTGAGACGGTGTGCCACAGACTTTCTACCTTGCAGCGTCCTGAAGCGCCAGGCGTGCCGTTTTTCTTTGTACGTGTCGATCGGGCGGGCAATATCAGCAAACGGCAGTCGGCCACTCATTTTCACTTTTCCAAGACAGGCGGAACCTGCCCCTTGTGGGTGGTGTATGAAGCTTTTCAGCGACCGGGGGAGGTGGTGCCCCAGCTGGCCAGCATGCCCGATGGACGCATGTATTTCTGGATTGCGCGCACAGTCACGACACCGGGTAAAAGGTGGGGGGCGCCCAAGAAGACTTTTTCCATCGGACTGGGATGCGATGTGCGCCATGCCCATCGCCTGATTTATGCCAAAGGTCTGGACTTGAGGCGCACAGATGCGGCTACACCCATCGGCATGGGCTGCAAGGTGTGCGAGCGTCCTGCATGCCCCCAGCGCGCTTTCCCTCATATCGGAAAGCCCTTGCAGGTCAGCGAGAACGAAAGCGGCTTGATTCCCTATGTTTCTGCCTGCCCGTCGGGTCAGGGTGTGTCGACATAAAGCCTGGGGCCCTGCGCTGCAGGCCTGGGGATGGATGGTCAGTGCGGCGCAAGCACCCCTGAATGCCGCCTCGCATGACGGCAGCGCCTGTGCGCATGGCAAACAACCGCAGCCCGCAGCTGCGGCAACCTTAAATTGTCATCAATCCATGGTTAGCTTCTGCTTGTCCACCACTTCCTTGTAGGCGGTGTATTCGGCCTTGATTTCTTCGGCAAATTTTTCGGGCGTATCGGCCACGATCAGAGAGCCGGTGTCTTCAATACGCTTGCGCACGCCGGGGTTCTGCAGCACCTTGTGGACGGCGGCATTGATCTTGTCCACCACATCTTTGGGTAGGTTCTTGGGGCCGATGATGCCGTAGT
Organism: Comamonas kerstersii; assembly: GCF_002056725.1. Lineage (NCBI taxonomy): Bacteria > Pseudomonadati > Pseudomonadota > Betaproteobacteria > Burkholderiales > Comamonadaceae > Comamonas > Comamonas kerstersii. Next base: position 2,145,982 of record NZ_CP020121.1, read on the forward strand.
AGGCCATGCGGTTGACGCCAGGGGCGCCGACTTCAGCCAGCGTGGGCACATCGGGCAGCACGGCCAGGCGCTGGGGGGCGGCCACGACCAGGGGGGTCAAACGATTGGTCTGGATAAAGGGCAGGGTGGAGGGGAAGTTGTCAAACAGCAGCGGAATCTGGCCCGCAACGGCGTCGTTCAGTGCGGGGCCGGAGCCACGGTAGGGCACGTGCTGCATCTGGGTGTCAGTAGCCAGCATGAACATTTCCATCATCAGATGGCCGATGGAGCCGGTGCCGGGCGAGCCAAACGAGTACTTGCCGGGGTTGGTCTTGATTTCCTTCAGGAAGGACTGGTAGTCCTGCCCCGGAAACTTGGGGTTGGCGGCAATGATGTTGGGCGTGGCTGCAATGTTCACGATGGGGGTGAAGTCCGTGAACACGTTGTAGGGGATCTTGGGGTTGATGGCGGGGTTGGTGGCTGTGGTGGACACGGTGGCAATGCCCAGGTGATAGCCATCGGCCGTAGCGCGTGCGGTTTCTGCCGCCCCAATCGCACCGCCGCCACCGCCCTTGTTTTCTACGATGACGGGCTGGCCCAGTTCGCGACCCAGTGGGTCGGCAATGACGCGGGCAATCAGGTCGGTAGTGCCGCCAGCGGCAAAGGGCACCAGCAGCTTGATAGGTTTGCTGGGATAGTTGGACTGGGCGTGAACCACACCTACGGTAGCGAGTGCGGCCAGGGCCAAAAGCGTGCGACGCATCATGTGCAAGTCTCCTTGTTATGTATGTAAGACCGGCTCATCCTAGAGATGGCATGCACAGACGTATTCCATGAAAACCCTGATTAAAGGGTAATTCCTGATTGCATTTTTGTATTTGTATAGACGTAGAAAAGCCTGCCAGGTGCAGGCATGGGATGTGAAAGCAGGCGGCACAGGTGATGGCTGCTGGTGCGCCATCACCTGTGCAAGCTTCAGACCACCTTGGCGCTTTGCAGAGCGGTAATTTCTTCTGGGCTCAGGCCCAGTTCCTGCAGTACTTGCTGGGTGTGCTGGCCCAGCGCGGGTGGTGCATTGCGGTAGCTGACCGGCGTGGCAGACAGGCGCATGGGGCTGGCAACGGTGGCAATCTGTGCAATGCCATCGTCTGCATCGCGTGGCAGCGCCTTGCGGATGCCGCGTGCCTGTACCTGTGGGTCGTCAAAAGCCTGTGCAATGGTGTTAATGGGGCCACAGGGCACGGCCTTGTCTTCCAGCAGGGCAATCCATTCGGCGGTGGTGCGGGTGCGCATCAGCGGCTCCATCAGTGCAAGCAGGGCCGGGCGGTTTTGCACACGCGCGGTATTGGTGGCAAAGCGGGAGTCCTGCGCCCATTCGGGCTTGCCAGCAGCGGCGCAAAAGCGGGCGAACTGCCCGTCATTGCCAATGGCCAGCAATACGTTGCCGTCACTGCTCCTAAAGTCCTGGTACGGCGCAAGGCTGGGGTGGATATTGCCTGCACGCCCTGGCGCTTTGCCGGTGGCCAGAAAACCTGCGGCCTGGTTGGCCAGCACAGCCATGCCTACGTCCAGCAGGGCCATGTCGATGTACTGGCCCTGGCCTGTGCCGGTGCGTGCGCTGTCACGCGCGTTGATGGCGGCGAGGATGGCGTTGCTGGCGTACAGGCCGGTAAAGACGTCAATCACGGCCACGCCCACCTTGAGCGGGCCGCCGCCGGGCTGATCGTCTGCATGGCCGGTGATGCTCATCAGACCGCACATGGCCTGCACCATCAGGTCATAGCCTGCGCGCTCGGCGTACGGGCCTTCCTGGCCAAAGCCGGTGATGGAGCAGTAGATCAGCCGTGGGTTCAGGGTTTTGAGGCTGTCATAGCCCAGCCCGTATTGCTTCAGGCCTCCGACCTTGAAGTTCTCTACCACCACATCGGCTTCAGCCGCCATCTTGCGCAGCAGGGCCTGCCCTTCGGGGTGGGCCATGTCTACGGTGATGCTGCGTTTGTTGCGGTTGCAGGCGGTGAAGTAGCTCGCCTCGCGCGTGTCGTTGCCGTGCTCGTCTTTCAGAAAGGGCGGGCCCCAGTGGCGCGTGTCGTCACCAGCCTCGGGGCGTTCGACCTTGATGACGTCTGCCCCCAGATCGGCCAGCATCTGCGTGGCCCATGGGCCGGCCAGCACGCGTGACAGATCCAGCACCTTGATGCCTGCCAGTGCTCCTTGCTGTCCTGCGGTATGTGACATGTGTTTGTCCTTTGCAGAAAAAAGAAGGAGCTGCCAGCGCTTGATAAATCTGGTTTTCAGATAGTTTTGTATCTGAAACCGTTGAATAGCCAGCGCTAGCAGCTCCTTAACTTATAGAGCGCATCTGCATACGCCCTAGGAGACAACTGCTTCAATCAGTTCGCGAAGGCTGCAATACCCGTCTGTGCACGGCCCAGAATCAGAGCGTGTACGTCGTGCGTGCCTTCGTAGGTGTTCACCACTTCCAGGTTCACCAGGTGGCGGGCCACGCCGAATTCGTCAGAGATGCCGTTGCCACCCATCATGTCGCGCGCCAGGCGGGCAACGTCCAGTGCCTTGCCGCAGTTGTTGCGCTTGATGAGGGATGTGATCTCGATCACGTTCTGGTGCTCGTCCTTCATGCGGCCTACGCGCAGGGCGGCTTGCAGGCCCAGCGTGATTTCGGTCTGCATATCGGCCAGCTTTTTCTGGATCAGCTGGTTGGCAGCCAGCGGGCGGCCAAACTGCTTGCGGTCCAGTGTGTACTGGCGGGCGGTGTGCCAGCAGAACTCGGCCGCACCCATGGCGCCCCAGGCAATGCCAAAGCGGGCGCTGTTCAGGCAGGTGAAGGGGCCCTTCAGGCCGCGCACTTCAGGAAAGGCGTTTTCTTCGGGCACAAACACGTCGTCCATGACGATTTCGCCGGTGATCGAGGCACGCAGGCCCACCTTGCCGTGAATCGCTGGTGCGCTCAGGCCCTTCCAGCCCTTTTCCAGGATAAAGCCGCGGATCTGGCCCATATTGCCGCCTTCGGACACTTCCTTGGCCCAGACCACAAACACGTCGGCGATGGGGCTGTTGGTGATCCACATCTTGCTGCCCTTGAGTTTGTAGCCACCGTCCACCTTGTAGGCGCGGGTAGCCATGGAGCCGGGGTCAGAGCCGTGGTCGGGCTCGGTCAGGCCAAAGCAGCCGATGTATTCGCCAGTTGCCAGCTTGGGCAGGTACTTTTGTTTTTGCTCTTCAGTGCCGAATTCGTTGATGGGCACCATGACCAGCGAAGACTGCACGGATGCCATGGAGCGGTAGCCCGAGTCCACACGCTCGATCTCGCGCGCCACCAGGCCGTAGCTCACATAGTTCAGGCCAGCGCCGCCGTACTCGGTGGGGATGGTGGGGCCCAGCAGGCCCAGCTCGCCCATCTCGCGGAAGATGGAGGCATCGGTCTTTTCATGGCGGAACATGTCCTGCACGCGGGGCATGAGCTTGCCTTGGCAGTACTCATAGGCCGCATCGCGGATCATGCGTTCGTCAGCGGTCAGCTGTTCGTCCAGGTGGAAAGGGTCTTGCCATTGGAAGTTGGACATGTTGTGCTCCTTGGATGTCTCTGTTGTTGGGTAGCAGTGCATGCATTTGTGCATGTCTTTACTGCCATGGAATGCATCGTAAGAACGGGGCAAGAGGTGCGCAAACGATTTGTTTGCATTCAGATATGAGCTTCCTGCATTTCTTGCTTGTCAAAACTGGGGCGCTGCGGCACCATGGCAGGCCCTGAAAATTCCCTGATGGCTGCACGATGCGACGCTCTATTCCCTCCACCCAAGCCCTGGCCTGCTTTGAGGCTGCCGCTCGCCACGAGAGCTATACACGCGCTGCACAGGAGCTGGCACTGACTCAGGGGGCAGTCTCGCGGCAGGTGATGGCGCTGGAAGAGTTCGTCGGCGTGCCGCTGTTCAGGCGCACACGCCATGGCGTGGCCCTCACGCCTGCGGGGGAGACCTATGCGCGCAAGGTACGCCACTGGCTGCTGGGCATGGAGCGTGACACGCTGGACCTGATGGCCCATCAGGGCTCTGGCGGCACCATCAAGCTGGCCGCAGTGCCGACCTTTGCTACGCGCTGGCTTATGCCACGCCTGCCGCAGCTGGCGCAGCAGCACCCGGACATCACTGTGCACATTGACGTGCAGACCCGCCCGTTTCTGTTTGCAGACACGGGCTTTGATGCCGCGCTGTATGCGGGCACGCCCGAGCAGGTGCGCAACTGGCCGGGCATTGAGGCCTTGCACCTGATGGATGAAGACGTGGTGCCCGTATGCAGCCCCCGCCTGCTGGACAGGGCCACACAGCGCGCCCCGGGCCGTGCTTGGCAGCCCCTGCCGCCGCAGGCACTGGCCGATTTGCCGCTGCTGCAACAAAGCACGCGGCCCCAGGGCTGGGTGCAGTGGTTTCAGTCCGTCAACGTGGATGCACCACGCGCCATGGATGGCCCGCGCTATGAGCTGTTCTCCATGCTGGCAGTCGCTGCGGCGCAGGGCATGGGCGTGGCGCTGATTCCGCCCATGCTGGTGGAGTCTGAACTGGCGCGGGGGGAGCTGGTCATTGCCTGCGCTCAGCCACTGCGCGGGGAGCGCGGCTACTACCTCATCACCCCGGCGCAGCAGGCACCGTCTGCCGTGCTGCAGACGTTTTCAGACTGGCTCAAAACCATGGCCCAGCAGGCCATGGGATGAATGAGAGAGAAATCAGCCGCTAACGCTGATGCAGCCTGCGCTGGAAGCTATGGTTTTTTAGAGTTTCTGAAACAGCGCCACGCACAACGGCATCAGCACGGCCGTCAGTACGCCATTGAGCCCCATGGCCAGCGCGGCAAAAGCACCGGCGGTGGGGTTGATCTGTATGGAGCGTGCCGTGCCAATGGCGTGGGCCGTCAGCCCCTGGGCAAAGCCTTCTACGGCAGAGTCTTTGCTGCGTACCAGGCGCATCAGCAGCGGCGCCAGCATGCAGCTGCTGATGCCGGTCACGGCCACCGCAACCGCCGCCAGCGAAGGCAGGCCACCAAAGCGCTCTGACATGGGAAGGGCAATGGGAATGGTGGCGGATTTGGGGGCGAGCGAGATGATGGTCTCCCAGCTGCCGCCCAGTGCCCAGGCAATGCCCATGGCCGAAAACAGCGCCACCACACAGCCGACCAGCAGTGCCACGCTGATGGGGCGCCACAGTGCCCGGATGCGCGCACGCTGGGTGTACAGCGGAATGGCCAGCGCCACGGTGGCCGGGCCAATCAGGATATTGAGCCACTCCACCCCTTGCTTGTAGGTGGCGTAAGGCGTGTCTGTGGCCAGCAGGATGCAGACAATGATGACCACGGCGGGAAACACCGGAATCAACAGTGGATGGCAGTGGCTGCGCCTGTACAGCGCCATGGTGGCCAGATAGACCAGCATGGTCAGCACCAGCCAGGGCAGGTGGGTGCTGGAGAGCTGCGCCAGCACATCGCCCCAGGCCATCATGGGCGTGGCTCCTGCGGTGGCTGGGGCTCACGGGCCAGCATCCATTTGAACGTCAGTGCGGTGACCACAAAGGTGATGGCAGCGCCCGCCACACCGGCAATCACAAAGGGCTGCCACTCGCGTGCGATGCGGTCAAAGTGCAGCATGACGCCTGCAATGGTGGGGATGAATAGCAGCATCATGTTTTGCAGCAGCATCTGACCGGTCTGCTCCAGCGCGTGGGGCAGCTTGCCGTAAACCAGCAGGCCAAGCAGCAGGAGCAGGGCGCCGAGCAAAGCACCGGGGAAAGGCAGCTGCAGCCAGCGGACGATGGCTTCCCCTGCAAGCTGCAGCGCAAACAGGGCTGCCAGGGCGTAGAGCATGTGAGATATCCCTTCATCAAAGCAGAGCACAAAGCAAGCTGTGCAATTGTCGGTAGCAATCATGGGCAGGCGTACAGCTTCATACAAGCGTTTTCCCTTGTCAGCGCTTGTGTGGTCTGCCTGAGTAGCTACGTTTTTTGCGGACTGCCTGCTTTCTGAGCAGCTTAATGTAGCTTTTGTAAAAACAACAACTTAGGGTGTGTGCTCCGTAGAGTCACGGGAGTTGTCCACAGCTTTGTCCAGTGGTTTGGTGGAAAAGCTCTAGGGTTAGTACTTAGATGATTGCGCAGAGGAATGCATGGCGCAGCGGTGCTTCTGTTGAGGACATGCGCCATGTCTGAGCGTGGCTCAGGTGTTCAGATAAACGGCTTCACCCAGATTCAGCATCAGGCGGTTGGCCCAGCCGAACAGGGCGGCGGCGTGCAGCATGTCCAGCACTTCCAGATCGTTCAGACCGGCAGCGCGCAAGGCCTGGATATGCGCTGCGCCCAGGCCAGCAGGGTCACGGGTGAGGGTGATGGCCGCCTGGATGATGGCGCGCTCACGGGCCTGAGTACCGGCAGTGTGAGGGTCATCAAAGATCTGCGCCATCACATCGTTGCGCTTGGCCAGCTGCTCAAAGCGCTGGGCATGAACCGAAGCACAGTACACGCAGCCGTTGACGCGCGAGACGGCTGTGGCCGCCACTTCACGCTCGGCACGTGAGAGGCCGCCGGGTGCGTACATGATGGCGTTAAAGGCCTGTGAGCGTTCCAGCAGCACCTGGGGCTGGCGGCACAGCAGCAGGTAAAAGTCCATGGTGCGCGCCTTGGGGTGGCTTACGTCCAGTGTGTGCTGTTGATCGGGCGTGGCGGTGGCTGGGTCGAGCACGGGCAGCCAGGACTTCCAGTCCAGCGTCTCGCTGGTGTAGCCATTGCGGCGCAGCGGCTCACCGGGCGCAGGCAGGTTGGCGGGGTGCACAAAGGCGGGGGCAGCGGCAGCATCTGCCACGGGCACTTCGCCCTGGCTGCCAGCAGCCACCATGGCTTGCAGACCAGCAATCACACGGGCTTGGTAGGACACAAAGCCAATCAGCTGGGCCAGCAGCACGGTGTCATCCACAGAGACACCAGCGGCTGGAATGTTCAGCAGGGCCTGGCGGTCGCTCTGTGCGGGTTCCAGCGACAGGCTGCGCACAAAGTGCCGCATGGCGTCCAGACGTGCATCGCCGGTGGTGCAGCCGTGCTCATCCAGCACGCGGCGCAGCGCGGGGGGCAGTGCCAGGGCTTGGGCACGCTGCTGGTACAGCTGCTGCAGCACGGTGATGCCGCTCACGCGGGCCTGTTCTGCAGCGAGTACCAGGCGTTCGGCCTGGCTGAGGGTGGAGGGCAGCTCGCTGCCCAGCAGCAGGTCTTCACAGGCCTGGGTAGCAAGGACTACCTTGGCGCGCTGGTGGCGGATGGCATGCAGGGCATGGTCGGCCTGCAGGCCAGCAAGTTGGTCGATCGTGTCAGTCATTTCAGGGCCAGAAAAACAAGGGTGTCAGGGGTGGCGCAGAGCGCGGATACGTGCGGCAGGCTCGGCAGGCTGCCATTCCGTGCCATCGAGCTCAGGTTCCGCATAGGCTTGCAGTTGGGCAAAGTGGTGCTCCACATCCTCGCGGTAGAACAGGCCTGCCAGCCCCTGTGCGAGCTTGCGTGCGCCATCGCTGATGGCAGGAATGTCGCCCGACACCGTGCCGTGCGACAAGGCTGCTGGGTAGCAGAAGCAGTGGATGCGGTCCAGCCCCGGGCACTGGCCGGGCTGCTTTTCCTGGAAGGCAAACAGCGGGTCCAGGTCTGGCGAGGCATACAGCTCCGCATCGTGCAGGGCATCGGGTGCCTCAAAGCGGTCTTTCCACAGGCGCACATGGGGGGCGATGTCTGCAAACTCGGGGCGCAGTGACCAGTCGATGGCAAAGCCTGTGGCCACGATCAGAAAGTCCAGCGCAAACACGCCCTGTGGGGTGTGAACGTCCAGGTGGCTGGGGTGCTGCACAACTTGCTGCACGGCACAGCCAAAGTTGAAGTGCGCATTGGGGTGGCGTGAGACACGCAGCGTGCTGCCATGCGGTGGTGGCACCTGCTGGGCGTTGATGTAGTGGCGGATGCGCCATTTCCAGTCATCAGGCAGCAGGTACTGGCCGTGGGTCAGCCCCGGTACGCCAGAGCCTTTGGATTTGTTGATGCGTGGCAAGTCTGGGCGACGGATCAGCAGGTCAACGCTGGCTGCGCCGTGTTCCAGCGCGGTGCCTGCGCTGTCCATGGCCGATGCACCAGCACCTACCACGCCGATGCGCAGGCCTTGGAGCTGGGCATAGTCCAGCTTGTCGGAAGAGTGTGCCCAGCGATGGCGGTCTACGCCTTGCAGGAAGGATGGCACCTGTGCGCCGCCCAGACCGTCACGGCCGGTGGCCAGCACTACACGGCGTGCACGCCAGGTGCTGCGCTGTGTGGGTGTCTGCACGTCCACTTCGACCATGCCATCGGGCTGCGGGCGAATGGCAAGCACCTGGTGCTCATTGCGCACATCGGCCTGCGTGACGCGGCGGTACCAGCGCAGGTAGTCCATCCATTGCAGGCGTGGAATCTTGTCGAGCGCTTGCCAGGCGGCTTCGCCCCATTGCGCGATGAACCAGGCGCGAAAACTCAGCGAAGGCAGGCCGAGGGCCGGGCCCAGCAGTTCCTTGGGGGAGCGCAGTGTTTCCATGCGCGCGGTGGTGGCCCATGGGCCTTCAAAGTCCTGAGGGGCGCGGTCTAGCAGCACGGGGTAGATGCCTACCTGCCGCAGTGCGACGGACAGTGCCAGTCCGGTCTGGCCTGCACCGATGATGAGCACATCGTGCACCGCATCCCCCTGGGCCGCAGTGCGTGCAGGAATCCATGGTTTGGCTGGCCAGCCGAGTGTGAGCAGGTCGTCCTGCAGGCGTGCTTCCAGGGTCTGCAGGCCGGAGGCGGGAGAGTCGGTCAAAGACATAAGGCAATCACAAAAAGCAAGAGAGCACCATGTCCTATGGTGCTCCGGAAAATCTGATGCTGTCGTAAGCAGGAGTGCGTACAGGAGACGGCTATCTCCTGCATGCACCGCCATCAGTCAATGGAGACTTTGGCATCTTGCACGACCTTTGCCCATTTGCGGCGATCGTCATGCACGGTCTGGCGGAACTGCTCGGGCGTTTCTGCACGGATGCTGTTGCCGGTGGACAGGAAGCGCTCGCGGATTTCAGGCTGCTCCAGCACATCACGCACGGCCTGGTTGAACTTGTTCACGATGGCTGCATCCGTGCCCTTGGGTGCGAAGATGCCAAACCAGATCGAGCTGTTGAAGCCTTCGGTACCGGGCAGGCCACTGGAAGCAATGGTGGGAACTTCCGAGACGGCCTGTACGGGCTGTGCTGTAGTCACACCCAGCAGGCGTACCTTGCCCTGCTTGTAGTGGGGCAGCATGGTCTGCACCTGGTTCATCACGCAGCAGGTTTCGCCGCGCAGCACCGAGGTAATGGCTTCCGGGCCGCTCTTGTAGGGCACGTGCACCATGTCCAGGCCCAGGCGTGCATTGAACTCGGCAAACGCCATGTGGGTGCCAGCTCCATTGCCGGTGGAGGCGTAGTTGTACTTGCCGGGGTTGGCCTTGATCTCGCGCACAAACTCTTCGAGGCTGCTGACGTCAATCACGGCGGGATTCACGGTCAGCACATTGGCCACGTCAATCAGCGGCGCTACAGGCACAAAGTCCGCTTCCACGTCGAAAGGCAGGTTCTTGTACAGCGCAGCATTGCTGCCGTGGGTGGCGGCGGTGCCGAAGTATAAAGTGTTGCCATCAGGCTTGGAGCGGGCCACGTATTCGCTGCCGATATTGCCCGCAGCGCCTGGCTTGTAGTCGATGATGATGGGCTGGCCCAGCTTTTCGCTCAGCGGCGTCTGCACCGTGCGGGCCACGACGTCCACTCCCGAGCCAGCGCTGAAACCCATGATGAGCGTGATGGGTTGCTGGGGCCACTGTGTGGCATCAGCAGCGTGCGCAGCAGTAAAGCAGGTGCCTGCGGCCAGTACAGCAGCGGCAGCCAAGCGGGTGTGACGAGTCAGGAAAAACATAGAGCCCAGCCAATGCAGTGATATATGAAGGAATCTGCATTGTGAGGACTTCTTCAGATGCGTTTTTTATATGCATATCGTGCATTGCTGAATAAAAGTCGCTATGTCATTGAAATGTAAGAACTTTTTGCGCTTGCAGATGCGGCATGCAAATGCGTAATTTGAATATGCGGAGCACTGTCACACAGCGTGCATGAAGTGTTGTGTGTGAAAGACTGTTGGATGGAGCTCTTACGCCGCAGATTTTGCGGCCATGGCGCTGTGTCTCATACCAGCGCTGCACGTGTTCATGGGGTTGAGGCAGTGTCAATGCATCACTGCAATGACTTGAGATCAGGCCGCGGCTTGCTTTGAAGCTAGGGGCTGATGTTCAAACAAGCGGGACAGCTCTGAGGTCATTCGCCCCTAAACTTTAGGCTGTCTTCTATCTAGTGAATCGGTAACTTCATGACAAAAGCACAAGCGGGTATTCTGGCGCCACTTCCTGAACAGGGGCGCTATGTTTTCTTCACTCTGGCTGGTTCTGGCGCAGCGTTAACCAGTGCGCTAAGCAAACTACAGGCCACGGCTGTTGATGGGAAGGTCGTGGTTGGCATCGGTTTGCAAGTCTTGCAAAAAATGGGAAAACAGCTGTCGCTGATGCGTGAGTTTCCGCATCTGAAGGGGGCGATGTTCGAAGCTCCCAGTACGCCATATGCACTGTGCCTTTGGTTACGCAGTGATCAGCGTGGAGAGTTGCTTGCAATAACAGCAAAGCTTGCTTCTATGCTTGCACCTGCCTTCAAGATCGACCATGCGGTGGATACCTTTTTGCATGAGCGTACAGCCAGTGGGCATGGACGCGATTTGACGGGTTATGAGGACGGCACCGAAAACCCTGAAGCTGATGCAGCTGTTGCAGCAAGTATCACAGCTGGGCAGGGCGAGGGGGTGGATGGCAGTAGTTTTTGGGCTTTACAGCAGTGGATGCATGACTACGCTGCCTTTGGTCGCATGAGTGTGAATGAGCAGGACAATACGGTGGGTAGACGTTGCTCGGACAATGAAGAGCTAGAGGATGCGCCGGAGTCTGCACATGTCAAACGAACAGCGCAGGAAAGCTTTGAACCAGAGGCATTTGTGGTGCGACGTTCCATGCCCTGGTGGAGTGTTAGCCCGCAGGGAGAGGATCGCAGTGGGCTGATGTTTTCGGCTTTTGGCTCTAGCTTTAATGCTTTCGAAGCCCAGATGCGCCGTATGCTGGGTATGGATGACGGTATCAGTGATGCTTTGTTTGCTTTCTCCAGGCCATTGACGGGTAGCTATTTCTGGTGTCCTCCTGTGAAGGAAGGCCGGTTGGACTTACGTGTGCTAGGGCTGTGAGCAGGGTTGAACACCGTGTGACAAAAAGGGCTGTAGTCCATATGCCATCTCCAGGTGGATCAGCTGTTCATGAAAACGCGTACTGAATCGAGCTGCGTTTTAGCCAGATGAATCCAACGGTCGCGATCTATGACCGGGTAGCCTGTTTGGGATGTGAAGATGCAAAAGCCAGCTAGCGCTGGCTGATATTTGGCTGTAAAAACTCACAGACCTAGAGAACCTCTGCATAAGTCCCCAACGCATGTGCTTGCACATGCGTTGGGGACTTATGCAGCAATTTGATCTTGGCCTGAACCTTTCCACCAAAAAAACACGTAAACGCGAATTCCTGGAGCAGATGCAGCAAGTCGTTCCATGGCAAGAGTTGGTGGACTTGATTGCGCCATATGCACCTGAAGGTCGCAAAGGACGGCCTCCATTTCCTGTGGAGATGCTGCTGCGCATTCACTTTATGCAGCAGTGGTTCAACCTCAGTGATCCAGCTATGGAAGAAGCGCTGCATGACATGCCCTTGTTTCGGGAATTCCTTGGCCTGTCATGGGGCAGTGCCACGCCTGATGAGAGCACTATCCTGCGGTTTCGTCATCTATTGGAAACACACAAGCTGGCCGAGCAAATCCTGAAGACCGTCACGGACTTGCTGGAGCGTAAAAAGCTGCTGCTTCGCACGGGAACCATCGTGGATGCCACACTGATTGCAGCGCCCAGCTCAACCAAAAACAGCACCAAATCTCGTGATCCTGAGATGCACCAGACCAAAAAGGGCAACCAGTGGTACTTTGGCATGAAGGCCCATATTGGCGTGGATGCGGACTCTGGCTTGGCGCATACCGTGCGGGGCACATCAGCCAACGTCAATGATGTCGTTGAAGCCAACAGCCTGCTGCATGGAAAAGAGGTTGATGGCTATGGAGATGCTTGGCTACCAAGGCGCGGACAAACGTCCCGACATGCCAACGCCAGAACCTGAGCGCAAATTCCAATGGCATATCGCCATGAAGCGCAGCCAGCGCAAGGCGCTAGATCATCAGCACCCGATATCAGCCCTGCAAGAGCAGCTTGAGCAGGTGAAGTCCAAAATCCGGGCCAAGGTCGAACACCCATTCAGAGTCATCAAGCGTCAGTTTGGCCACGTCAAAGTTCGCTACCGAGGCTTGAGAAAGAACACGCAGCAATTGCATACCCTGTTTGCCTTGGCGAACTTGTGGATGGCCCGTGGCCGTTTGCTGAAAAACAGCCAATCCAAGCCTGGTGTGGGTGCATAAAAAGCAAGATGCCTGCGAAACGCGGGCATCTTGAGTGCCAGGGGCAAGGGAACATCACACTCGTTCAAGCACTATCACGCTTGAAATCGAGTTATGCAGAGGTTCCTTAGTTTGCAGGTGCGTAGTGTTCCATTCTCCATGGGTGCCAGATGGCAGCAATTGCCTAGATCGTCGGTGATGAGCATGTATGGGGCATCAGCCTCTGAGCGAAAGTACGCAACATAGGTTTATTGGCCTCATGTGCTAGTGCGATAAATAGGCCGATCAATACACAAAAGAGAATTGTCACACAATATTACATTTCACAATGCGGAAATTTTCTGGTTTTTCGCCTAAATCATCTAAATTTTCAATAAAAAATACTCTATATGTCTTTAAATACGCTTAATTTGAATGAAACTAAATTCTGAATATGCGCAAGATGGCAGGAGATCAACTAATTTTCACCGATGATGAAGGATTGGTTTAGTAATTTGTGTCTATCTCCTTTTAAATTCTGAAAAATTTCAGCTAAAAATAGACAAATTTCGCGCAATAGTAATTTCGGTATATGTAGGACGCGCGGTAGATCTGCAGAGGTTTTTTTGTGCTGACAATGAATGGGATACCTTTTCAGAGGATTTATTTCTCATGTCACACACTTCTTGCACATCTCCCGATGTCTCTTCCGTAACCAGCCAAACGGTGAATTTCCACCAGCCTGTAGTCCGTACGACTGCTGATGCGGCTGCACAGCGATGGCCTGTAGAGGCTGTGCAGCAATTGCTGGATTGGCCCTTCATGGATTTGATGTTCAAAGCACAAAGCGTGCACCGTGAACATTGGCCGGAAGGTGAAATTGAGTTGGCGACTTTGCTGTCTGTGAAGACCGGCGGATGTCCAGAGAACTGTGGATATTGCCCACAGTCAGCGGAGTTTGATACCGGCGTGAAAGCAGAGAAATTGATGAGCGTGGAAGAAGTCACGCGTGCCGCCAAAGCTGCGCAAATTGCAGGAGCCACACGCTTTTGCATGGGAGCTGCATGGCGTGCTCCCAAGGATCGCGACATCGAAAAAATGAATGAGCTGATCGCTGCTGTCAAAGGGCTAGGAATGCAAACCTGTGCCACGCTGGGTATGTTGCAGCCACATCAAGCTCAATCTTTGCGTAGCGCTGGGTTGGACTACTACAACCACAACCTGGACACTGCACCAGAGTATTACCAAGACGTGGTGAGCACGCGGCAGTACCAAGACCGGCTCGACACCTTATCTGCTGTGCGTAATGCAGGCATCAGTGTGTGCTGCGGCGGCATCATTGGGATGGGCGAAGCACCAGTGCACCGCGCAGGATTGATTGCGCAGCTTGCCAATATGGAGCCTTACCCAGAATCAGTGCCTATCAACAGCTTGGTGCGTGTGCCTGGTACACCCTTGGCGGACAGTGATCCCGTCGACCCCTTGGACTTTGTGCGGGTGATTGCTGTAGCTCGTATCACCATGCCCAAAGCACGCGTTCGCCTATCTGCAGGTCGTCAGCAATTAGGTGAAGCGGTGCAGGCTTTGTGCTTCATGGCTGGAGCCAACTCCATTTTCTACGGCGACAAGCTCTTAGTGACGGGTAACCCTGATGTTGAAGCCGACACACAGTTGATGCAAAAGCTTGGGCTTAAGGGGCTGCGCATAACTGCTCACGCTAAATAGTTGCTAGCTCTACCGCGTTGAAGCAAAGGCGCAGACCTCACTAGCGTCATCCACTCCCCCCACCTTTAAGTCTGTATGACGTGCTAAATAAGCGGCCGTCACGGCGCAGCTTTGCCTGCGCAAGGAGACATCTATGTCTACATCATCACTCGCTGAGCGCAGCCTAGCTGCTGTTTGGCACCCTTGTACCCCAATGAAGCGACACGAGCATGAGCCTTTGCTGGCCATCGATCGCGCTGAAGGAACTTGGCTGTACGACACGCAAGGCCATCGTTATTTGGATGCGATCAGCTCATGGTGGGTCAATCTGTTTGGGCACAGCCATCCGCATATCCGCGAAGCACTCACGCAGCAACTGAAGCAACTGGACCACGTGATGTTAGCTGGTTGCACCCATGCCCCTGTCGTGGAGTTGTCTGAAAGGTTGGCTGCGCTGACTGGGCTCGGTCATGCGAGTTTTGGAAGTGACGGAGCTTCCGCAACAGAGATGGCACTCAAAATGAGCGCTCATTACTGGCGCAATAGCGGGCAACCTGAAAAAAATAGCTTTGTTGGTTTGGCCGGTGGTTATCACGGAGAAACTGTGGGTGCGCTCTCTATCACGGATGTAGAGATATTCCGCAGCGCCTACGCACCTTTACTGCGCCTGTCTGCCACCGTGCCAAGCCCGGATAAAAGACAAGCCTTGCCGGGAGAGTCTGCCGCAGATGTAGCGCGACGCGCTGCGGCCAAGCTGGAGGTGTGGCTGCAACAGCACCACGCGCATACCGCCGCTTTGGTAGTGGAGCCCTTATTACAGTGCGCAGCTGGCATGGTGATGTATGACCCACTGTACTTGCGCTTGGCGCGTGAGATGTGCACCCGCTATCAAGTGCATTTGGTGGTCGATGAAATTGCCACTGGCTTTGGGCGCACAGGCAGCATGTTTGCTCACCAGCAGGCAGGCATTCGACCAGATTTCATCTGCTTATCCAAAGGTTTGACGGGCGGCACATTGCCTTTGTCGGCAGTGCTCACCACGGAGGATGTCTACCAAGCTTTTTATGGAACAGACACTGCTCGCGCGTTTTTGCACTCACATTCGTACACAGGCAATCCTTTGGCATGCCGCGCAGCATTGGCCACCTTGGAGCTTTTTGAAAAACTCAATGCACTGAAAGAAAACCAAGAGTTGGCAAAGCAACTGAGTGCAGCATTCCTTCCCCTCACTACCCATCAACGGGTGCGACATGCACGCCATTTGGGGATGGTGTGGGCTTGGGACATAGATACCACTTTGCCAAATTTTGCCCAGTGCTATCACGCTGCCGCAAAGGCTCGTGGGCTGTTGCTACGTCCTATTGGCAACACCTTGTACTGCATGCCGCCTTATGTGTTGCAAGCCAAAGAGGTGCAACACCTGTCTAGCCAAATGCTCGCAGCACTTGAGGACTGCTTGGCGCAAGAGGCGCAGCAGTATCCATTGATTTAATACCTGATAGGGGTAATTTCTATGATCGCTTGTTTTGTCACCGGCACCGATACCGGGGTCGGTAAAACGCTTTCCAGTTGTGCCCTGCTGCATGCACTTGCGCAGCATCACCCACGCGTGGTGGGTATGAAACCTGTAGCCTCTGGCGCACAGCGCGATGGGCAGGCTGGGTGGGCAAATGAAGACAGCATTGCCCTGCGCACTGCCAGCACATTGAAGGTGGCCGCTTCTTTAGACAACCCATTCTTACTGGCCGATCCAGTCTCCCCCCACATCGCCGCTGAGCGGGCCAATGTGGTCGTCACACTGCCCCCCATTCTCGCGGCGTTCCAAGCTTTGCACCAGCAGGCTGACGCCATCGTAGTGGAGGGGGCTGGAGGCTGGCAGGTGCCTTTGTCACCCAGCTTGCGCATTGCAGATCTGGCTTTGGCGCTGCAATTGCCGGTGGTCTTGGTGGTGGGCATGCGCTTGGGGTGTATCAACCATGCGTTGCTCACTGCGGATGCCATTCGCGCCAGTGGGCTGCAGTTGGCGGGCTGGATTGCCAGCCATGTGGACCCACACATGCTGGAGCCCGAGGCCAACATGAATTATCTGCGGGCACACATAGGTGCTCCCTTGTTGGCTGATATCCCATGGCAGGCGCAGCCTGATGCCAGCACCATCACTGTGCATCTACCCAAGGAGTGGACATGCAAGCCTTAATGCCTGACTCTTGGTTGCAAGCCTTGCCCCAGCAATTGCAAAAACTGCAAGACCAGCACTTGCAGCGACACAGGCGTGAGGTAGTGCCTGCGGGGGGGGCGCATGTCAAAGTGAATGGCCAGCCAATGCTGCAGTTTTGCAGCAATGACTATCTGGGTCTGTCACAACACCCCGCGCTGATCGAGGCTGCTCGCCAAGGCGCTTTGGAGTTCGGCGTAGGCGCTGGGGGATCCCCGATGGTTAACGGCCACAGCACCGCCAATGCGCAATTGGAGGAGGCACTGGCCAGTTATGTTCAACTTCCTCGTGCTTTGTATTTCTATGCGGGTTTTGCGACCAATGTCAGCGTGATACCCGCCCTAGTGGGGGCAGATGATGCTATTTTTTCCGATGCACTGAATCACGCCAGTTTGATAGACGGCTGCCGCCTCTCACGCGCCAGCATTCACCGCTATGAGCACACTGACCTTGCTGATTTAGAGTGTCGACTTGCCGCTAGTTCACATCGCCGAAAATTGGTGATCAGTGATGCCGTTTTCAGCATGGATGGGGACGTTGCAGACATCCGCGCGCTGGTGGCATTGTGCGAGCGTTATGACGCACTATTGATGCTCGATGACGCCCATGGTTTCGGTATTTGCGGCCCCCAAGGGCGTGGCAGCTTGGCTGCTGCTGGCCTAACTGGCGCGAATGCCAGCCCTCGCGTGCTGTATATGGGTACCCTCAGCAAATCTGCGGGTGTTGCAGGTGGTTTTGTGGCCGGCAGTAATACTCTGATCGAATGGTTGTTGCAGCGTACGCGCAGCTACACCTTTGCAACAGCCGCTCCAGGGATGTTGGCGCGAGCGCTGCAACAGAGTTTGTCAGCGATGGAAGAAGGCGACCATTTACGCAGCCAATTGCAAGCGCGTATTGCGCAGTTGCGCGCTGGTTTAGCGCCAGTTTTGGCCATTACAGGCTGGCAGCTATTGCCATCGAACACGCCTATTCAAGCTCTGGTCATTGGTGACAACAGCAAGGCACTACAACTGATGGAGGCACTGCGAGAACGCAGCATTTGGGTGCCTGCTATTCGCCCACCTACCGTCGCTGCAGGTACCGCACGCTTGCGCATCGCTTTGTCGGCCGCCCATACCCCTCAAGATATCGTGCAGTTGGTGAACGCTTTGCAAGAAATCGCTGGTCGGTCGCGATGATTAACAAAATCTCAAGTGATTTGTCCGTAGCGATTGGGCACGTATCTGATGGGGATACCGTGTTGGTGAGTGGCTTTGGGTAAGCTGGTGCACCTGAACTACTGATTCAGGCACTCGTTGAAAACGGTGCGAAAGAGTTGACAGTGGTGAGCCATGGTGCGGGACCTGACATTTCTGGTAGCTGCAGAAATAGACAAGAAAAAAGCCTTGGTGAACATGGATTCACCAAGGCTTTTTATGTGGTTGCGAGGGCCGGATTTGAACCAACGACCTTTGGGTTATGAGCCCAACGAGCTACCAGACTGCTCCACCTCGCGGTAATTTTGATGCATGATGACGACGCTAGCAAACTTGTGCTGTGGTGCCCGGGGCCGGAATCGAACCGGCACGCCTTGCGGCGGCGGATTTTGAGTCCGCTGCGTCTACCAATTCCACCACCCGGGCGTCATCAGTGCGTGGCCGGAATTATGGCACATTTACGGGATGCAAAAAAAATATTCTTCGATTGAAGCAGCCATCGGTTCAACGCCGCTGGTCGCTTTGCAGCGTATCGAGGCTGCAGCCAATGCGCAGCGCGGCAACGTGGTGCTGGGCAAGCTGGAAGGCAACAATCCTGCAGGTTCGGTCAAGGACCGTCCTGCACTGTCCATGATTCAGCGTGCTGAGGAGCGCGGCGAGATCAAGCCTGGCGACACCTTGATCGAAGCCACATCGGGCAACACCGGTATTGCACTGGCCATGGCTGCTGCCATCAAGGGCTATCGCATGGTGCTGATCATGCCTGAGGACTTGTCCATTGAGCGTGCCCAGACCATGAAGGCTTATGGTGCGGAGCTGATCCTCACGCCCAAGAGCGGCGGCATGGAATACGCACGCGACCTGGCCGATCAGATGGTGGCACAGGGCAAGGGTGTGGTGCTGGACCAGTTTGCCAATGAAGACAACCCCCGTGCGCACTATGAGACCACAGGCCCCGAGATCTGGGAGCAGACCGGTGGTGAGGTGACCCACTTTGTGAGCGCCATGGGCACGACCGGCACCATCACAGGCGTGGCCAAGTTCCTCAAGGAAAAGAACCCCAACGTCAAGATCATCGGTGCCCAGCCTTCGGAAGGCTCACGCATTCCGGGCATTCGCAAGTGGCCGGAGGAATACCTGCCCAAGATTTACGACGCCAGCCTGGTGGACGAGCTGGTCTATGTGAGCCAGGATGATGCAGAAGACATGTGCCGCCGCATGGCGCGTGAAGAAGGCATCTTCGCAGGCATTTCTGCCGCAGGTGCCTGCTGGGTCGCGCAGGAGATTGCCAAGCGCGAGCAGAACGCCACCATTGTGTTCATCGTCTGTGACCGTGGTGACCGCTATCTCTCAACGGGCGTATTCCCCGCCTGATTGAGCTTCACCACAAGCAAAAGGTCGCGCTGCTGCGGCCTTTTTTATCGCCCATACCTACAAGGAAAGCTGCTCCATGAGCCATGAAATGCGTTTTTGCCCCAGCTGTGCCACGCCTTTGCAGTGGAGGTCGCAGCAGGAAGACAGTGGAATGAAAGCGCGGCTGCGCTGCCCGGCCTGTGACTGGACGCACTGGGGCAACCCCACGCCCGTGCTGGCTGCGGTGGTGGAAAACGATGCAGAGCAGGTACTGCTGGCGCGCAATGCACTGTGGCAGGAAGGCATGTTCGGCCTGATCACGGGATTTATGGAGGCCGGTGAGTCGCCAGAGGCCGGGATTTGCCGTGAGGTGCTCGAGGAAACCGGCTTGCGCGTGAAAGCGCTGCGCATACTGGGTTCGTGGGAGTTCCTGCGCATGAACCAGGTGCTGATTGCCTACCACGTGCGTGTAGAGGGCGAAGTGCGTCTTTCGCCAGAGCTGGTGGAGTATCAGTGGAAGAGCGCACAGGAGGCGCGCTGCTGGCCATCGGGTACAGGCTATGCGCTGGCACACTGGATTCGCAGCAAGGGGCTGGAGCCACAGTTTGGCGCTTTCCGACCCAATCAGTCGCCAGAGCCTGATCCTGCCAAGTGGCCGCCGCAATACTGGGCCGAGGATGGCCGCTTTATGCTGCCGCCTGCGGTGTAGGCATGGGAGTGTTGCCGTACGCCACATGCGTGCACGGACTATGGATTTGCTGCGCTGCCTACAATGCAGACAGTAAAAGGAATCTCAGTCATGGAAATTCACCAGGAAATTGACACACGCGGTCTGAATTGCCCCCTGCCTATCCTCAAGGCCAAGAAAGCCCTGGCCGCCATGAGCAGTGGTGAGCTGCTGAAGGTGGTGGCCACGGATACCGGCTCGCTCAAGGACTTTCAGGCCTTTGCCAAGCAGACAGGCAATGAGCTGGTGCAGCAGGAGACAGTGGGTGATGAATTCATCCACATCCTGCGCCGCCGTTAAAAATAAGAGCTGCTTACGCAAGAAAGGCCTGCATTTGCAGGCCTTTTGTATTGGAAACGCTTGAAAATCCAGCGTTAGATGCTCAGATTTTTGAGGTAGTCACGGAAATGCGCGCCCACATCGGGGTGCTGCAGCGCCAGCTCGACCGTGGCTTCCAGAAAGCCTTCCTTGCTACCGCAGTCATAGCGCTTGCCGATGTACTGGTAAGCGTAGACGGCCTCGTGCTGCATCAGGCGCTCGATGGCATCGGTCAGCTGGATTTCTCCGCCCACGCCCTTGGGCTGGTTGCGGATTTCCTCAAAGATGCGTGGTGTCAGCACATAGCGGCCAGCCACGCCCATGCGTGAGGGAGCCACTTCGGGAGCGGGTTTTTCTACGATCTGGTCAATACGCATCAAGGGGCCGCCAGCTGGCTCGCCCTTGACAATGCCATAGCGCTTGGTGTGCTCCTGTGGCACTTCCTGCACGGCCAGCAGTGAGCGGCCTTGCTTGGCAAAGGCATCGACCATTTGCTTCATCACGCCGGGGCCACCAGCTTCGCCGCGCATCAGGTCATCGGCCAGGATGACGGCAAAGGGCTCGTTGCCCACCAGCGGCTCTGCACACAGCACGGCGTGGCCCAGGCCCAGCGAGCGGGGCTGGCGCACAAACAGGCAGTTCATGTCTGCAGGGGCAATGCTGCGCACCAGGTCCAGCATGGCATGTTTGCCAGCGCGCTCGAGTTCGTTTTCCAGTTCGTAGGCGGTGTCGAAATGGTCTTCAATCGCGCGCTTGCTGCGGCCGGTGACGAACACCATGTCGCGAATGCCTGCTTCATAGGCTTCTTCCACGGCGTACTGGATCAGGGGTTTGTCCACCACGGGCAGCATCTCCTTGGGTGATGCCTTGGTGGCAGGCAAAAAGCGGGTGCCAAGACCAGCGACAGGAAAAACAGCTTTGCGAACTGGGGTTTGGTTGGACATGGTCTTAATCCTTCTTGTTCTGGATGGAAAAAAGGCGCAGAGAACTGCGCCTTTTTGTTGCTCAACGACGAAGCATATCAGCCCAGACGGGCCAGTTGCTCCTGAATGCGGGCCAGTGTGGCGCCAAAGTCAGCAACGCGCTTTTTCTCCTGCTCCAGCACGGCGGCAGGGGCCTTGGCGCAGAAGGCTTCGTTGCTCAGCTTGCCGTTGGCCTTGGCGATTTCGCCTTCCAGGCGCTTGGCCTCCTTGGTCAGACGGGCCTTTTCGGCTTCCACGTCAATTTCCACAAACAGGGCCAGACGGGCATCGCCCACCACGGACACAGGTGCAGACTGCGCTTCGGCCTGCCATGCAGCTTCATCTTCAAACACCTTGACGTCGCTGAGCTTGGCCAGGTTCTTCAGCACGGCAGCGTTGGCACGCAGGAACTCTGCAGCTTCGGCGTTGTCGCCCATAACCAGCAGAGGCAGGCGCTGGGCGGGGGAGACGCCCATTTCACCACGCAGCGTGCGGCAGCTGTCCACCATGGCCTTGATGCGTTCCACGTAGGCGATGGAAGCCTCGTCGATCTTCTCGGGCTGTGCTTCGGGGTAGGCAGCCACAGCAATCGATGCACCTTCGCGGCCTGCCACAGGTGCCACTTTCTGCCACAGCTCTTCGGTGACAAAGGGGATGATGGGGTGGGCCAGACGCAAAATGGTTTCCAGCACGCGGATCAGCGTGTGGCGTGTGGCGCGCTGCTGGGCTTCGCTGCCGTTCTGGATCTGCACCTTGGCAATTTCCAGATACCAATCGCAGAACTCGTTCCAGACAAAGTCGTAGATAGTGTTAGCGACGTTGTCCAGACGGTACTCGGCAAAGCCCTTGGCGATTTCGGCTTCCACCTTTTGCAGCTGCGAGACGATCCAGCGGTCAGGCTGGCTGAACTGCATATAGGCTTTTTCTGTGCCGCAGGCCGACTTGTCGTGGGGCAGCAGACCGCAGTCGTAACCTTCGCAGTTCATCAGCACAAAGCGGGACGCATTCCACAGCTTGTTGCAGAAGTTGCGGTAGCCCTCGCAGCGCTTGCTGTCAAAGTTGATGGAGCGGCCCAGCGATGCCAGTGCGGCAAATGTAAAGCGCAGCGCGTCTGCTCCGTAGGCGGGAATGCCTTCTGGGAATTCCTTTTGCGTGTTCTTGCGCACTTGCGGTGCGGTCTCGGGCTTGCGCAGGCCGGTGGTGCGCTTCTCGAGCAGGGGCTCCAGTGCAATACCGTCGATCAGGTCCACGGGGTCCAGCACATTGCCTTCGGACTTGGACATCTTCTTGCCCTGTGCATCACGCACCAGGCCGTGGATGTAGACATGCTTGAATGGCACGCGACCGGTGAAGTGCGTGGTCATCATGATCATGCGCGCCACCCAGAAGAAGATGATGTCGTAGCCCGTCACCAGCACGGAGGAGGGCAGGTACAGGTTGAAGTCGTCATCAGCGGCATCGGTCTGGTTGGGCCAGCCCATGGTGCTGAAGGGCACGAGGGCGGACGAGTACCAGGTGTCCAGCACGTCGGCATCGCGGCGCAGCTGCTTGCCGGGGGCCTGAGCTTGCGCTTCTGCTTCGTTGCGGGCAACGTAGACATTGCCTTCTTCGTCATACCACGCAGGAATCTGGTGACCCCACCACAGCTGGCGCGAGATGCACCAGTCCTGGATGTTGTTCATCCACTGGTTGTAGGTGTTGACCCAGTTCTCGGGCACAAACTTCACGTCGCCATTGGCCACAGCGTCGATGGCTTTCTGTGCAATGGACTTGCCGGTGGCATCGCCTTCGCCGACCTTGTTCATGGCCATGAACCACTGGTCGGTCAGCATGGGCTCGATCACCTGGCCGGTACGGTCGCAGATGGGCACCATCAGCTTGTGCTTCTTGATCTCGACCAGCAGGCCCAGTTCTTCCAGATCCGCCACGATGGCCTTGCGGGCCACAAAGCGGTCCATGCCACGGTATTTCTCGGGGGCTTCGTGGTTGATCTTGGCGGTCAGGTCCAGCACGCAGATCATGGGCAGGTTGTGGCGCAGGCCGACCTGGTAGTCGTTCTGGTCATGGGCAGGGGTGACCTTCACCACGCCGGTGCCGAATTCCTTGTCCACGTACTCGTCGGCAATCACGGGGATTTCGCGGCCCACCAGCGGCAAAGTCACGGTCTTGCCAATCAGGTGCTTGTAGCGCTCGTCTTCTGGGTGCACCATGACGGCCACGTCGCCCAGCATGGTTTCGGGGCGGGTGGTCGCCACCACCAGCTGGCCCGAGCCATCGGTCAGGGGGTAGGCAATATGCCACAGGCTGCCGTCTTTTTCCTGACTTTCCACTTCCAGGTCAGACACGGCGGACTGCAGCACGGGGTCCCAGTTCACCAGGCGCTTGCCACGGTAGATCAGACCTTGCTGATACAGACGCACAAAAGTCTCGGTCACGACCTTGGACAGCTTGTCGTCCATGGTGAAGTATTCGCGGCTCCAGTCCACGGTGTCGCCCATGCGGCGCATCTGGGTGGTGATGGTGTTGCCGGACTTTTCCTTCCACTCCCAGATCTTCTTGACGAACTCGTCACGGCCCAGGTCATAGCGGCTCACGCCTTGCGTTTGCAGCTGACGCTCCACCACGATCTGGGTGGCAATGCCTGCGTGGTCGGTGCCGGGAATCCAGGCCGTGTTGTAGCCCTTCATGCGGTGATAGCGCGTCAGCGAGTCCATGATGGTCTGGTTGAACGCGTGGCCCATGTGCAGCGTGCCAGTCACATTGGGTGGTGGCAGCTGGATGGCAAACGCAGGCTGGCTGGCATCAGGCTTGCCTGTGCCGCGTACGCCTGCAGCGCCATAACCGCGCTTTTCCCATTCTGGGCCCCAGTGGGCTTCGAGGGCAGCAGGTTCAAAGGATTTGGACAGGCTGTTCAGGCCTGGCTGGGCAATGGATTCACTCATGGCGTGTTTGCAAATGAAAACGGCATCCTGCTTGCGGGATGCCGTCTGGTAGCTAGTAGCTGAAATGACGGATTACCAAGGATTTTAGCGACCCCGTTCCTGCATCAGTCAGGGTGGGGCATTGTTTTGCGCTGTAATGGGTTCCAGCGCAGATGCATAAAGCCTTGGTAGCTATGGTTTTGAAAGTCATGCCGTCTGCTGCAGCGCGGCTTCGCGCCAGGCATGGGCGGCTGCGGCATGGTCTTCGCGCTGCTCGGCCAGCAGGGCCAGTGCTTTCCAGCTCTGGGTGCGCAGTGCGGGCTCCTGCAGGCGCTGCAGCGCCTGGCGCAGCAGTTGCTCACCCTTGCCCCACAGCTGGCGCTGCACACAGGCCATACCGGCCAGATACTGCAGCAGCGCATCCTGTGGCGCAGCGCGCTGGGCGGATTCAATGCGTGCCAGCCAGTCTGCATCCAGATCTTCCAGCGCCTGCTGCAGGCACATGAAGAGGCGTTGCTGCTGGCCTGCATGCATCTGTCTGGGGGACTGTACATAGCGCTCCCACAGCGGCAGCAGCCAGCTGCGTGCGGTCGTACTGTCTCCACCTACATGCAGCCAGCGCTGGGCAAAGCTCAGCACAATGTCTGCATCCTGGCGTTCCACGCTGGGCAGATCGCTCCACAGTTGCTGTACCTGGGCGCTGTCATGGGTGTCGTGCAGCTGCTCCTGCAGCAGGCTGCGGACAATACCGCTGGCTGCCTCCGTAGACAGGCCACCGTGCTTGTACAGCAGGCGCGCAGTCTCCAGCGAGGTCTGCACTTCCCGCGCCAGGCGACCGGCCTTGAGCTTGATGCGCAGCGCCATGGTGCGGCGCTTGGCGCCGGGAGCAAGCTGGTCCAGGCGGCGCAGGGCTTCCTGCGGGTCGCGGTCGTCCAGCGCCCAGCGCGCAGCACGCATCTGAGCACCTTCGCGCACTTCCTGCTGCTGCTGGCTGCCGTTGAGCGGCACATCTTCCAGCGCCTGGGCGTAGTGGCGGTCACGCTCTTCCACATTGCGCAGAGCGTGCGCGCTGTCGGCGGCAAACATATGGGCAATGGCGCGCATGGTGGAGTCTTGGGGAACCTTGGCGTGTTCATTGCGCAGCTCATCGCTGAGCTTGAGCAAGGTCTGCGCCGACTTGCTGGCGCGTACATAGCGGCCTGCCTGCAGGTGGGAAAAACTCTCGACGAAGGCCAGGTACATCTGGCGCTCCTTTTGCTGCTGGCGCCAGCGCTTGGCGTTCTGGGGCAGCATGAGCAGTGCAGAGAAGGCGCGCAGTGCCGCATAGCCGATGGCAAACGTGGCCAGCAGCGCCAGCAGCAGCATGTTCAGCGAGATATCGACGCGGTAGGGTGACCAGAACAGGCTGACCATGCCCTCGTTGTTGCCTGCGAACAGGGCAATGGCAACGGCCAGGGCAAACAGACCGACAAACCACAGGGCTGCACGGATCATGGGCATCTCTCCTTTCAGAGTGCGGCAGCAGCCGTGGACAGAGCGGTCAGCGTATCGTCCAGCGAAGGCTGCTGGCTGGCCTGCATATGGGTCTGCAGTTGTGCCAGCACGGCCTGGGCCTGGTGGATGCGGCGGGAGTTGCTGTCAAAGTACTTGCCCAGCGAGGCCTGTGCTGCACCGATGTCGGCACGTGCTGCATCGTACTGGCGCGCCAGAATAGCCAGACGTGCATTGAGCAGCTTGAGCTTGATGTTCTCGCGCACAAAGAAGGCCTGCTCGGGGGCCATTAGCATGGCATCGGGGTTGTCAATGCGGCTGACGCGCAGCAGATCGCGTGCTTCTTCACGCACTCCGAACCAGATGCGCTGGCCCCAGTGCACCCACCACTGCCATTGCGCAGGGCTGGAGGCTTCGTCGGCGGCAGAGATATCGGGCTCAGGTGCCGTACGCAGCGGCTGGCGCAGTTCCTTGGGCACTGGGGGGCTGTTCTTGACGTGCAGGTCATCGACCATGTGCACCACATCGTCGATGCGTGCCAGCAAGCCGGCGGTGTCTGTGACCTTGATCTGGGTCAGTCGCTCCAGATCTTTTTCCATGGCCTGCTGTACCGGTGCAAGACGTGGCTGGGCTGCGCGCTCAATGCGCTTGATGCTGCTTTGCAGCGTCGCGACCAGTGGCTCGGTGCTGCCCGTCAGCTGTACCTGTTGCTGGGCCATGCGGATGGCAGATTCAATGTCTACCAGCAGGGTGTCGTCGCGTGAGCGGGTCAGGTTCTGCACCAGGGTATCGAGCTGTCCGCGTTGCAGGCTGACTTCGTTGACACGCATCTCCATGACGGAGAGCTTGGCACTGGCGTCACGCACCAGATCCTGTGATTCGCGGGCCAGGGCACGTGCTTCCGTAGCCTGTGTGGCGGCATCCGCAGTCTGGCGGGCCAGCTGTTCCTGCATGCCATCCACTTTCTGCCAGAGCATGACGCTGCAGCCCAGGCCTGCAGCACCTATCACCAGAGATAACCAGGTCCAGCCGGGAGTGGCGGGGCGGGGGGCATATTGCTGCTCCACAGGAGCGGCTTGCGAAGGGGTGGAAGTGCCGTCAGAAGAGGTCATGCGAGGGATTTTATCGATGCCGCAATGCTGTGCACGGCCGGCAGGCTCTCGATCACCTGACCAAAACCCGCCTGTCGTGCCTGCTCGGCAATGCGTGGATGGGTGACCAAGGCAGTATGCGCCTGCCAGGACCAGCTGCTGTGGCAGTGCACCAAATGTTGCACACATTCGGAACTGCTGAACAGCCACAGCGCCTGCTGGGTGCGCAAGCTTTGAAGATGTGCCAGCAGCGCCGGTGTGGCTTGCGGTGCCTGGCGTTCGTAGACCGAAACAAAGTCGACCTGCACGCCGTGCTGCTGCAGCTGCTCACTCAGCCACTGGCGGCCCTGGCCACCGGGCTGGCTGCCATCGCCGCCGCGCACGATGAGTACCCGGTCACCCGGCTGAATGTGGTGGTGAGCCTGTGCCCACAGTGCCTCAGAATCAAATTGAGGAGCATCTGGCGCAGGCTGGATAAGGCTTTGTGCCGAAATTCCTTCAGAAAGCAGGGCTTTGCTGGTGCCGGGGCCGGGCGACCAGTACTGGGCCTGTGCAGGGGGCGTGATCGCCTGTGCCTGCAGTGCCGCAAAGAAATAGCGCACGGCATTGCCGCTGACAAACATCAGTGCGCGGTAGCGCGCCAGCTGTGGCAGGGCCTGTTGCAGGCTGGCGATGGCAGTCGGGCTGCGGCTGGGGCCAATCACCATCATGGGCAGGGCGCAGGCCTGCAGGCCAGCATCCTGCAGCTGCTGTACCCACAGCGCGGCATCGGGCTGCGGACGGGTGACGACCACGGTCGGCATGGCGTACGGCTTCAGTGGGGTTGCACCTTGGCGCCGTTGGCCTGCAGCTGGGCAGCCACGGCAGCGCCCAGTGCCTCGGCCTGTGCCAGGGTAGTCACCGTGGCGCTTTGCTGCACACGGACCAGAGGCTGCACGCCTTCGGGGTCGCCCCAGGCAGCATCCAGCTGCATCTGCGTGCCGTCGAGCACTGCGTGTGCAGCCAGCGGCACGGAGCAGCTGCCGCCCATGCCACGGCTCACAGCGCGCTCTGCGGCTACGCGCAGCCAGGTGGGCATGTGGGCCAGCGGAGCCAGCGCCTCGGCCAGGTCCTTACGGTCGGTGCGAATTTCAATGCCCAGCGCACCCTGACCGGCGGCGGGAATCATCTGTTTTTCGTCAAAGATGGTGCGGATGCGCTCGTGCATGCCCAGGCGCTTGAGGCCAGCGGCAGCCAGCACGATGGCGTCGTACTGGCCTGCGTCGAGCTTGCGCAGGCGCGTGTCCAGATTGCCGCGCAGGGGCTCGATCTTCAGATCGGGGCGCAGGGCTTGCAGCAGCACCTGGCGGCGCAGGCTGGAGGTGCCGACGACCGCACCCTGAGGCAGGGCGTCCAGACTGGCGTATTGGGGAGAGACAAAGGCGTCGCGCGGGTCTTCACGCTCCATCACGCAGGCCAGAGCAAAGCCTTCGGGCATGTCCATGGGCACGTCCTTGAGCGAGTGCACGGCGATGTGGGCACGGCCTTCTTCCAGCGCCACTTCCAGTTCCTTGACGAACAGGCCCTTGCCACCCACCTTGGAGAGCGTGCGGTCCAGAATCTGGTCGCCCTTGGTGGTCATGCCCAGCAGCTCCACGGTGTGGCCCCGTGCGCGCAGCAGGGCCTGCACATGCTCGGCCTGCCACAGGGCCAGGCGGCTTTCACGGGTGGCAATCACAAGAGGGGAAGAAGAGGTATCAACAGTCATGAGAGGTTCAGCGGCCACAGCCTTGAGATCAATGGGCGATGCTAGCATGCTGAGTTGCCGCATGAAGCGGCAGGAGTATTTGCCAATATGACCGCAGTCAAGACACAGAAGAACAAAGGGGATGTTGCGTCGCATCTGCCTGCCAGGGCCGCTGCTGCACGCCACAATGACAAGGATTTACCGCTGCTGGAAGATATCCGGCTGCTGGGCCGCATTCTGGGAGACATCATCCGTGAGCAGGAAGGCGAGGCCGTATTTGCACTGATCGAGCAGGTGCGCCAGCTGTCCGTTGCGTTTCGCCGCGATCACGACCATGCGGCTGACAAGGCGTTGAAAAAGCTGCTCAAGGACTTGAGCACCGACCAGACGGTGAGCGTGATCCGCGCCTTTACCTATTTCTCGCACCTGGCCAATCTGGCCGAAGACCGCCACCACATTCGCCGCCGTGCAGTGCACGAGCGTGCAGGCAATACGCAGGAAGGCAGCATTGAGGTGGCGCTGTCGCGTCTGCGCTGGGCAGGCATTACGCCGGATGAGATTGCGCAGACGCTGGCCAGTGCCTATGTCTCGCCCGTGCTCACGGCCCACCCCACCGAGGTGCAGCGCCAGAGCATCTTGCAGGCCGAGCACGACATTGCCCAGCTGCTGGTGGAGCGGGATGACATGCTTGCCCGTGCCCAGCTGTTCAACAGTGCCAGGGATGCGCTCACGCCGCGTCAGCTCGCAGCCAACGAGGCGCAGCTGCGTGCCCGTGTGGCCCAGCTGTGGCAGACGCGCCTGCTGCGCTACTCCAAGCTCACCGTGGCCGACGAGATTGAAAACGCGCTCAGCTATTACGAAGCCACCTTTCTGCGCGAAGTGCCCAAGCTCTACGCCGCGCTGGAAGAGGCGCTCGATGGCCGCGCCGTGCACAGTTTTTTGCGCATGGGGCAGTGGATTGGGGGCGACCGCGACGGCAATCCGAATGTGACGGCGCAGACCCTGGAGCTGGCACTGCGCCGCCAGAGCGAAGTGGCGCTGCGCCACTACCTGACGGAAGTGAACTACCTGGGCGCGGAGCTGTCCATGTCTGCGCGCCTGGTGCAGGTGTCGCCCGCGATGCAGGCGCTGGCCAATGCCTCGCCCGATACCAACCTCCACCGTCAGGACGAGCCCTACCGCCGCGCGCTGACAGGCGTGTACGCCAGACTGGCCGCAACCCTGGAGCAGCTCACGGGCGGCAAGGCCGCGCGCCATGCGGTGCCCCCGCAGAACGCCTATGCCAGCGTGCAGGAGTTTCTGGCTGACCTGCAGACCATTCATGACTCACTGCTGCAGCACCATGGCGAGGCACTGGCTGCGCAGCGTCTAAACCCCTTGATACGCGCCGTGCAGGTGTTTGGTTTCCATCTGGCCACCGTGGATTTGCGCCAGAGTTCTGACCAGCACGAGGCCGTGCTGGCCGAACTGCTGGCGACTGCACGCATGGAGCCGGATTACGCCCAGCTGGACGAAGCCGCCAAGTGCGCCCTGTTGCAGCGCCTGCTGGAAGACGCCCGCCCCTTGCGCGTGGTGGGAGCCAGCTACAGCGACTTCACGCGCAGCGAAATGGCCATTTTTGAAACCGCGCGCCAGATGCGCGAGCGCTATGGGGCGCAGGCCATCATCCACTACATCATCAGCCACACGGAAACGGTGAGCGATCTGCTTGAAGTGCTGCTGCTGCAAAAGGAAGTGGGGCTGATGCACGGCACGCTGGCTGATGCCCAGGCCACGGTGGATCTGATCGTGGTGCCGCTGTTCGAGACCATTGGCGACCTGCGTGCGGCGGCGGACATCATGCGCCGCTACTACGCCATACCCGGCGTGGCTGCTTTGCTGCAGCGCTCGGGCAGCGTGCAGGACATCATGCTGGGCTATAGCGACAGCAACAAGGATGGCGGCATCTTCACCAGCAACTGGGAGCTGTACCAGGCTGAACTCGCACTGGTGGAGCTGTTTGACACACTGGGCGTGCAGCACGGCATTCGCCTGCGGATGTTCCACGGCCGAGGTGGCACCGTGGGGCGCGGTGGTGGACCAAGCTACCAGGCCATTCTGGCCCAGCCACCGGGCACGGTGCGCGGGCAGATTCGCCTGACCGAGCAGGGCGAGGTGATTGCCTCCAAATACGCCAACCCTGAAATTGGCCGACGCAACCTGGAAACACTGGTGGCCGCCACACTGGAGGCCACGCTGCTGCAGCCCACCAAGCCGGCAAGCAAGGCTTTTCTGCAGGCGGCCGAGCAGCTGTCGCAGGCCAGCATGGCGGCCTACCGCAAGCTGGTCTATGAGACGCCGGGCTTTGCGGATTATTTTTTCAGTGCTACGCCGATCCGCGAGATTGCGGAGCTGAACATCGGCTCACGCCCTGCATCGCGCAAGGCCACGCAGGCCATTGAAGACTTGCGCGCCATTCCCTGGGGCTTTAGCTGGGGGCAATGTCGCCTGACGCTGCCCGGCTGGTATGGCTTTGGCGCAGCGGTGGAGGCGTTTTTAAGCAGTGGCGAAGACCCGAAACGCCAGCTCGCGCTGCTGCAGAAGATGTACCGCCAGTGGCCGTTCTTCAAGACGCTGCTGTCGAACATGGACATGGTGCTGGCCAAGAGCGATCTGGCGCTGGCCTCGCGCTACAGCGAGCTGGTGCAGGACAAGCGCCTGCGCAAGAAGATCTTCTCGCTGATCGAGGCCGAGTGGCTGCGCACCGTGGATGCGCTGAACCGCATCACGGGCGAGACCGACCGTCTGGCTAGCAATCCTGCGCTGGCACGCTCGATTCGCCATCGCTTCCCCTACATCGACCCGCTGCACCACCTGCAGGTGGAACTGGTGCG
This sequence comes from Comamonas kerstersii, assembly GCF_002056725.1. NCBI lineage: Bacteria > Pseudomonadati > Pseudomonadota > Betaproteobacteria > Burkholderiales > Comamonadaceae > Comamonas > Comamonas kerstersii. Next base: position 2,177,103 of record NZ_CP020121.1, read on the forward strand.
CCGCTGGCGCGATGGGCATGCCGAAGAGCGGCTGAAGAACGGTATTCACATCTCCATCAACGGTATTGCCGCAGGGGTGCGCAATACGGGCTGAGGCTGAAAACTTTCAAAAAAATAGCTGCTTGCGCTTGATTAGCAATAGTTTCAGATGCTTTTATATCTGAAACATAAGCAGATCAAGCGCTGGCAGCTATGAAATTCAAGGCATCAGCGACAGCGCATAGGGCAGGCTCACTACGCCCAGTACGGTAGAGAGTGTGACTAGGCCCGCGATATACGGCCCGTTGTAACCCATGCGCGCGGCTAGCACATAGCAGGTAGAGGCCGTGGGCAGGGCAGAGAACAGCAGCAGCACCAGCGCCTGGTCGCCCTGCAGACCAAACAGGTGAATGCAGCCCAGTGCCACCAGCGGCTGAATCAGGTGGCGAATGCCCAGCACGCAAACGCTCAACCGCTTGGTCTGGGTGAGCAGGCCCAGCTGCATGCCTGCACCAGCAGACATCAGGCCCAGCGCAATCGAAGCCGCACCCAGGCGCGCCACGGGGGGCTCTAGCCACTGCGGCATGCGAAAGCCCAGCAGGTTCGCTGCCAGGCCGCACAGCGTGGCCACCACCAGCGGATTGCGCACCAGCTGTGCCCAGAAGCTCTGCTGGCTCTCGCGTGCCATGGGCCAGACTGCGGCGATGTTGAACATGGGCACGCAAAAGCCAATCAGCACCGAGATGAAAAACAGCCCCTGCGAACCGGCCAGCCGGTCAGCCAGTGCCAGCCCGATGAAGGAGTTGAAGCGAAACGCCACCTGCGCTGCACAGGCGTGGTCGCGTGCGCCGATGCTTTTGCGCAGGCCCGGCCACCAAGGCAGGCTGTAGGCCAGTGCAATACCTGCCAGCCCCAGGGTGATGCCTGCAGCAATCAGGCTGGCGGTGGCATCCCACTGCAGCGGGCTTTTCACAATGGAGTGAAACAGCAGCACCGGAAACAGCAGGTAGTACACCAGCGCTTCCACGCTGTGCCAGATGGGGCGGTTGAGTGGGCTGAAGCGGCAGAGCAGATAGCCCAGCAAGATCAGGGCAAAGTCAGGGAAAAGCAGCTGGGCGTAGTTCACGGGGGCGAAGCTTACTCCTATCCCGATGGCTGTCTGGGCTGTGCAAGGCAGCTTGCCTGGAGAAAAGGCTAGGGAATTTACGGAGGAAAAACGGCCAAAAAATGCCACCGCTTGTCGGCCTGCTCCACTAGAGTCATCCCACCCTAAACGCAAACTTACAAAAGTTGAGGAGGCTGACTACTATGAAACGTCGTACCTGTCTGGGACTGGCTTTTGCATTGCTGGGCACTGCGTCCATGGCGCAGCAGGCGTATCCGTCCAAGCCCATCAAGCTGCTGGTGCCCTTTGCGCCTGGTGGCACTACCGACATCATTGCGCGCGTGATTGCCGATCCTCTGAGTCGTGAGCTGGGGCAGCCCGTGATCGTGGAAAACAAGGGCGGCGGTGGCGGCGTGATTGGCGCTCAGGAAACCGCACGCTCTGCACCAGATGGGTACTCGCTGGGGATTGCCACGGTGTCGACCACCGCCACGAATCCGGCCATCAACCCCAAGATTCCCTACAACACCCTCACGGACTTCACGCCCGTCATCAATATCGCAGCCACACCCAATGTGCTGGCGGTGAACCCCAAGTTTGGCCCGACCGACTACAAGAGCTTTGAAGACAAGGTCAAGAACTCCAAGGGTGAGTTCTCTTATGCCTCTTCTGGTACGGGCGGCATTCAGCACATGCTGATGGAGCTGTACAAGAACCTGACTGGTACCTTCATCACCCATATCCCCTACCGCGGAGCAGGCCCGGCGCTCAGCGACACGGTCTCTGGTCAGGTGCCCATGATTCTGGACAACCTGCCTTCGGCTCTGCCCTTCATCAAGGACCGGCGCCTGCTACCCATTGCCGTGGCTGCGCCTGAGCGTCTGGCCGTACTGCCTGATGTCCCCACCTTCAAGGAAGTGGGTCTGGAGCCTGTGAACCGCATGGCCTTCTACGGCATTCTGGGCCCCAAGGGCATGCAGCCAGAGGTAGTGGAAAAAATCAATGTGGCTGTCAAGAAAGTCCTGCAGGACCCTGCCGTGCGTCAGCGCATTGAGGACACGGGCTCGCTGGTCGTAGGCAACAGCCCAGCGGAGTTTGCGGATCAGATCAAGAATGAGTACGAGGTCTACCGCAAGGTGGTGCAGGACCAGAAGCTCACACTGGAATAAGCGCCCGGACACAGGGTGTGTACCCAGGGCGCTGCATCCGAAAGGTGCAGCGCCTTTTTTTGTTCACAATCACGGCATGAGTGATGCTGCATTGCAGGCCAGTGTGCTGGCGATTGATGACTTTATCGAGGCCTTGTTTCTGGAGGATGGTCTGTCGACCAACACCTTGCAGGCCTACCGCCGTGACATGACGGCCTGTGCCCAGCATCTGGCGCAGTCGGAAAGTGCATGCTCGCTGCTGCAGGCGCAGGAGCATGACTTGCAGGATTTTCTGCAGGCGCGGCATGCACAGGGCGTGAAAGCTGTCTCCAGCAACCGCAGCCTGAGTGTGCTGCGGCGCTTTTACCACTGGGCATTGCGTGAGCAGCGCGTGCAGGCCGACCTGACTGTGCGCCTGCTGGCCGCCAAGCGGCCTTTGCGTGTGCCGCATACGCTGACGCAGCAGCAGGTGGAGGCCTTGCTGCTGGCGCCCGATGACAGCACGCCGCTGGGCCTGCGTGACAGGGCCATGCTGGAGCTGATGTATGCCAGCGGCCTGCGGGTGAGTGAACTGGTGAGCCTGCAGGTGCATCAGGTTGACATGCAGGCCGGGGTGCTGCGCACCGAGGGCAAGGGGCGCAAGGAACGTCTGGTGCCCTTTGGTGAAGAAGCGCAAAGCTGGCTGCAACGCTATGTGCAGCAGGCGCGTGCCGTCATTCTGGGCGGGCAGGTCAGCCACGATCTGTTTGTCACCCAGCGCGGCAGCGGCATGACGCGTGTGATGTTCTGGATGCTGGTGAAAAAATATGCTGCACTCGCTGGCATTACCGCGCCGCTGTCTCCGCACACCTTACGCCACGCGTTTGCCACGCACTTGCTCAACCATGGCGCAGACCTGCGTGTAGTGCAGATGCTGCTGGGGCATGCCGATATTTCAACCACCACCATCTATACCTATGTGGCCCGGGAGCGGCTGCAGCAGCTGCACGCCAAGCACCATCCGAGAGGATAAATTGCGAGTAAGAAAAGCTGATGTTGGTTTAGTGATTTTGATTTGGCAAGATAATTGTATTTATTTGTCAATCCGGAGTAACGATCATGAACGCCTTGCGCCGAGGTGTGCTCACCGCCGCACTGTGTGCCGCGGTAGTGCCTGCTGTTTCTTGGGCAGACGCTGCACAGTGGCCGAACAAACCCATTCACATCATTGTGGCCTATCCCGGAGGCGGTGTGAGCGACGTGGTGGCACGCGCACTGGGTGAGAAGCTCAGCACGCAGCTGAACACGCCAGTCGTGGTGGAAAACAGGGCGGGCGCAGGTGGCGTGATTGGCATGGATGCCGTAGCTAAGGCTGCACCTGATGGTTATACCATCGGCTTTTCGGCCATCAGCCCTCTGGCTTTGACGCCGCATCTGAATGGTACGCCCTTTGACCCTGCCAGAGATATCACCCCCGTTGTGAGCGTGATGTATTCGCCGGTACTGATTCTGGGCACGACAGCCAACCGTGCTGCCAGCTTCAAGGAGCTGCTGGAAGAGTCCAAGGCCAGCCCCGGCGTGATTCGCTGGGCTACGGCTGGTCTGGCATCGCTGGGCCACATCGTGCTCGAGCAGATCAAGTACGAAGGCAAGGTGGATATCACCCATATTCCTTACAAGGGAGGCGGACAGCAACTCAATGACGCGCTGGGCGCGCAGTACGAGGTGCTGTCTACCAACGCCGGCCCTACCGTGATGCAGCACATCAAGGCAGGCAAGCTGCATCCGCTGGCAGTGGGTGCGCCTCAGCGTCTGGAAAGCATGCCCAAGGTGCCTACGCTGGCAGAGCTGGGTTTCCCAGCCGCCAACACAACCTCGCTGTTCGGTATCTTCGCACCAGGCAAGACACCTCAGGACATCGTGCTGCGCCTGAACCAGGAGCTGAACAAGGCATTGGCTGAACCTGATATTCAGGCCAAGCTCAAGGCTTCAGACAATGTGCCCATGGGCGGTGATGCGCAGACTTTCGTCAAGCAGATTGCTCAGGAGTCTGCCAACAATGCACGCATTGTGAAGGCAGCCAATCTGCAGGCCAACTGATTCATCATTGTTCTGCACGCAAAGCGCCACCCGAAGGTGGCGCTTTTTTATCTGTGCAGCGGAAACGGCAGGGAAGAATCAGATGTCCATTTCGGTCAGCGTATCTGCCCATGCCAGGGCCTGTAGGTGTGCCCAGTTGACCTGGTGGTTGGACAGATGCAGGCTTTCCACGTGCTTGGCAAAGGCTTCATCATTGCCGCTCTCGCAGGCCAGCGCCAGTTCCAGGAAGGGGGCATAGACCCCGGTGCGGTGCAGCAGGGCATCGACCACGGGCTGCGGCAGTGCCACGGCGCTGAGAGCCTGCTCCATGGGCATGCCCAGCATGGTGTCGAGCATGGAGAACACGCCCACCACAAAGGCATTGTCAGCTTCTTCGGTAGACAGCATGTCGGTCGCCAGCAGTTCCATCAGGCGGCCGCGTACCACCGCAATATGACCTGCTGCCGGGGTGTTGCCGCCGTTGCACGAGGAGGTCAGCAGCAGAGCCGCCCAGCGAAACAGCTTTTTCATGCCCAGAATCATCACTGCATGGCGGAACGAGGTGATCTCGCACGACAGTCCAAAGCCTGACGAATTGATAAAGCGCAGCAGATTGAACGACAGGGTGGGGTCTTTCTTGAGCAGGTCTTCGATCTCTGCCGAACTGCTTTGCTGGCGGATCAGGTTGAGCAGCTGCAGGATGATGGCCTGAGAGGGGCGGATGGTCTTGGCCTGCACGACATCAGGCTTGGCAAACCAGAAGCCCTGGAACAAGGTCACGCCCAGCGCCTGCATGTGTTCGTACTGCTGCTGTGTTTCTACTTTTTCAGCCACGATCTGTGCGCTGGTGTGGGCACGGATAAAGCGCACCAGTGCTGCTGCGTTTTCCAGCGGGAGGCCCAGGATGTCCAGCTTGATAAAGCTGGCCAGGGGCAGCCAGCTGGCATAGCTGCTGCGCAGCATGTGCTGATTGAAGGCCAGGCGAAAGCCACGCTGGCGCAGGGTTTCCAGCACTGGAATGATGGCTGCAATTTCCTCTGCGCTGGCTCCCTCCTTGAGGGTGGGCACCTCCAGCACGACCTTGTCGGGGTGCACCAACTCCAGGTGACCGCCTGCCAGGCTTTCGTGAGTGCAATTGATGAAGACCAGCTTGCGGCCTACCAGCATCTCGGTGCCGGTATAGGACAAGGCATTGAACAGCATGGCTGCATCGCTGGCAGCGGTATGGGCAGCCGCCGCTGTGGTGCGGTCGAACAACTCGTAACCAAAGACCTCGCGACGCTCATTCAGGATAGCCTGCCGTCCGATCATGGCAACCGAATCGTCGGGAATGCCGGGGGCGGGCGGTGTAGCAGAAACAGCGGGCGTGGTCACAGCGTTCATGGCAGTCAGCGCAAAAAAGCAATGTAGCCTTTAAATGTAGCGCTATGTGTAGCGTGTAAGCAAACGTACTTCTCTGGCGGGCGCGCAGACCGGATTACTGCGTGATCTGGTCGCACCAAGCCAAGGCCTGCAAATGAGCCCAGTTGATTTGCTGGCTGTTGAGGCCAAGGACTGAGGCTGCCTGGTCGAAAACGATGTCATCGCCGCTTTCACAGGCTTCGGCCAGGGTGAGCAGCTCACCAAAGACTCCTTGGCGTAGCAGCAGGGCATCACGCACGTTGTCGGGGAGGCGAATCAGCTGCAAGGCTGCGGTAAGTGGCATGTTGAGCATGGCGTCAAGCAGCGAGAACACCCCTACGAGGAAGGCTTGCTCGGCATCGTCTCCGCTCATGAACTCCATGGCCAGCAGTTCCATGAGTCGTGCGCGAATCACGGCGGTATGCCCAATGGTCGGGGTGGAGGTTCCGAACTGTGAGGCAGTCAGCAGCAGGGCAGACCAGCGGAACAGCTTTTTCAGCCCCATGATCATGATGGCCTGGCGCACGGAAGTAATGGCGCGGGAGCCGTTAAAACCAGCAGAGTTGATCAGCCGCAGCAGATTAAAGGCCAGTCCGGCATCCTTTTTCAGGACATCTTCAATCTCATCGGTGCTGGCTTGCTGACGCAGCAAATTGATCAGCTGAATGATGCTGACCTGGTTGGGGGCCAGCAGCTTGGTTTCAACTACAGCCGGGCGTGAGAACCAGTAGCCCTGGAACAGGGCCGCGCCCAGGCTGCGTGCCAGCGTGAACTGTTCTTCCGTTTCAATCTTGGTAGCCACCAGCTGCGCCTTGCTATGGCGGATGGCATGGCTGGTGAGCACTGCCAGCTGCTCGGGGCGCAACAGGTTCATATCCAGCTTGATGTAGTCTGCCAGCGGCAGCCAGGTGGCATAGGCCGACTCCAGCACCGTGTGGTTGAACGAGAGCTTGAAGCCGCGCTCGCGCAGCGAACGCAAAATGGGCAGGCGCGCTAAGGCTTCCGAGGCCGCCACGTGGCCCAAAGGCTCCACCTCCAGCACCACTTTTTCAGGGCTGAGCAGCTCCAGGTGGCCGCCTGCCAGACTTTCGTGCGTGCTGTTGACGAACAGCAGCTTGGTGCCCACCAGGTCTTCACGGCCTGTGTGTGACAGGGCCGTGAACAGCAGCAGCACATCCGTGGCTGCGGTGTGCTCCATGGGCGCGCGGGAGCGATTGAAAAGCTCATAGCCGATGACCGCTTTTTCGGCATTCACAATGGCCTGTCGCGCGATCATGGAGGTGCCCTTGGAGGCAGTAGCGGCCGGCGCAGCAGGAGAGGAGGAGGAATTGGCGGGCATGGTGGGAACGTCTGGGGATCGGGGTGTCAATGCTGTTCAAGCCAGGCGATTTCTTCGTCGGTGAATCCAGCGGCTTGACGGGCCTCTGTATTAAAAGGCGGGCGCGGCCGCGGCGCTTCATATTTATGCGCCAGTACAGTGTAGTAGGGTTGTGGATCCAGACCGTAGCGCTCACATAAGAAGCGATACCAATGGTTACCAATGGCCACGTGGCCGACCTCTTCTTCCAGGATCACATCGAGTACGGCCACGGCGGCCAGTGCATCCGGGGTTCCGACCTGGCGCAGCTTGGCCTGGATCTGCGGCGTGGCATCCAGCCCGCGCGCTTCCATGGTGCGTGGCACCAGGGCCATGCGGGCGGTGATGTCGCCCGCCGTCTTTTCGCACATGGTCCACAGCCCCTGGTGGGCAGGGAAGTCGCCATAGTCATGGCACTGCTGCTTGAGCCAGTCGCAGATGAGCAGAAAGTGCTTGCCTTCTTCACCGGCCACGCGCAGCCAGTCCAGGTAGTACTGGCGCGGCATGTCATCAAAGCGCCAGATGGCATCCAGCGCCAGGTTGATGGCATTGAACTCGATGTGTGCAATGGCATGCATCAGAATGATGCGCCCCTCCAGCGTCGCAGGTGAGCGGCGTGCCACCTCGGTGTGGTGGCGCAGCTCGGGGCGTGCGGGATGGCCTGGTAAGTGGGCGTCAGGGGGAAGGGCGGGGGATTGCTGGGCGATGTCCCATTGCTGAGACTGAGCATGCATGTGCATGGCCTGTGCTGCCTTTTCAGCAGCATCGCAGAGGCGCAAAACCTCGAGTGCGCGTTGTCGGAGCTCCATACCTACAATTGTATTTTCCCGTAGGCACAAAAAAGAGGAGACAAGATGGCCGTGTATGAACTGGAGGGTGTAGCCCCGCAGATTGCCGAGAGCGCATGGATTGCTGACAGTGCGCAGGTCATGGGCGATGTGCAGCTGGGCGCTGATGCCAGCGTGTGGTTTGGCACCGTGGTGCGAGGGGATACGGCCCACATTACCATTGGCGAAGGCACTAATGTGCAGGATGCCAGCGTGCTGCATGCTGACGAAGGCATGCCACTGACGATTGGCCGCCATGTCACCGTAGGCCATCAGGTCATGCTGCATGGATGCACGATTGGGGACGAGAGCCTGATCGGCATCGGTGCGATTGTGCTGAACGGGGCCAAAATTGGCAAAAACTGCTTGGTGGGTGCAGGTGCACTGGTGACCGAGGGCAAGGAGTTTCCGGATGGCTCCATGATCATCGGAAGCCCGGCCCGTGTGGTCCGGCAGCTGACCCCAGAGCAGATCGAGGGACTGCGCCGCAGTGCGCAGCATTACATCCATAACGCGCGGCGCTTCAGGGCGGGACTGCGCAAGCTGGGCTAGCCGCCCGGCATTTCACCAACACTGATCGGGATACACACAGCGTGTCTGAACTCCACAAATTCCTTTTTGATGGCCTGCCGGTTCGCGGCATGATCGTACGTCTGACTGACGCCTGGAAGGACATCCTCCAGCGCCGTGCCAGCAATACCTCCACGGGTGCCTACCCAGTGCCTGTGCGTGAGCTGCTCGGTGAAATGGCAGCCGCCAGCGTACTCATGCAGTCCAACATCAAGTTCAATGGCGCGCTGATTTTCCAGATTTTTGGCGACGGCCCGGTCAAGGTGGCTGTGGCTGAGGTGCAGTCTGACCTGGGCTTGCGTGCCACGGCATCGGTCAACGGTGATGTGCCTGTTGGCGCTTCGCTGGAGCAGTTGGTGAATGTGAACGGCGTGGGCCGCTGCGCCATCACGCTGGACCCTAAGGACCGCCTGCCCGGTCAGCAGCCTTACCAGGGCGTGGTGCCCCTGACCAGCCCTGATGGCCAGCCACTGAACAAGATTTCGGACGTGCTGCAGCACTACATGCGCCAGTCCGAGCAGCTGGACACCACCATTGTGCTGGCCGCCAACGACGAAGTCGCCGCAGGCCTGCTGATTCAGCGCATGCCGCTCAAGGGTCAGGACAACCTGGCAGGTGCCACCGAAAGCGCACAGGATGAGCAGGACCGCCTCGGCGCCAACGAAGAGTACAACCGCATCGCCACACTGGCTGCCAGCCTCAAGCGCGAAGAGCTGCTGACGCTGGATGTGGACACCATCCTGCGCCGCCTGTTCTGGGAAGAAAAGCTGCTGCGCTTTGTGCCTCAGGATGGCGACAACGGCCCCCACTTTGCCTGCACCTGCAGCCGCGAACGCGTGGAAGGCATGCTGCGCAATTTGGGCAAGGAAGAGGTGGACTCCGTGATCGCTGAGCGCGGTACGGTGGAAGTGGGCTGCGACTACTGTGGTGCTGAGTACCACTTTGATGCGGTAGATGCTGCGCAGATGTTTGCGGATGCATCGACGCAGGCCCCCGGCTCTTCCTCGGTACAGTAAGCACTGCTTGCCCGAAGCGGGCTTGGCCATAGCGCTTCTCTGAAAAAGAGAGCTGCTTGCGCTGGTTAAATCAGGGTTTCAAATACTTTTGTATGTGAAATGCTGATAAATCCAGCGCTGGCAGCCCTCTTTTTTTATGTTTGCTGGGTGGTCTGACTGCGCTGCAGCAGGTGCTGGAACAGGGACTGCTCGCTGCGCGCGTCCAGGCACTCGGGGCAGTCTGCATCAGTTGCAGAGCCTGCATCGGTAGTTTCTGCCTTGATCCAGGGGGCCAACTGGCGGGCCTGCTGAGCGGCGGAGCCATACAGCATCTGGATGGTGAAGTGCTGGGCCTGTGGCTGCAGCATGTGCGCACGCCACTGGGCTTCCAGGGCCAGTGCGGCGGCATCGCAGGCAGTGGGCAGCAAGGCCCACAGAATCAGGGGATGGGTGTCAGGAGCAGGGCTGGGCCAGCGGGTGCTGGGCTGCAGGCTGTGGAGCTTGACCCGGTCTGCGGCAGCTGCCTGCAGTACCTGGGCGCAGTGTGCGGCGCTGGCACACAGAAGGATGCGGTCGTGCATCAGAACTGAATGAAAAGAGTCAGGTGGAACAAGGCGCTGGCTCAGGGGCGCATGATGTGCACATAGATTTCGTTGGGCTTGACCATGCCCAGCTCATAGCGTGCTTTTTCCTGGATGGTTTCCTTGCCTTCGCGCAGGTCGTTGACCTCGGAGGCCAGGCGTTCATTTTCCTTGCGGGCAGCGTCGTTGGAGGCACGGAGTTCGTTGATCTGGCCCCGCAGTTCGGCGACACGGTCCATGCTGCCGGCACCCCACCACAGCTGGGCATGGGTGATGGCCAGCAGACTCAGTAAAACAAGGGTGACGATGCGAGAAACCATGGTGCAAATTGAAAAAACGGGGCCGCGGTGAGCCCCGTTTTTGAAGTCAGGCGCGAGCCTAGAGATTAACGCAGGTTATAGAAAGCGTCACGGCCGGGGTAAACCGCCACGTCGCCCAGATCTTCTTCGATGCGCAGCAGCTGGTTGTACTTGGCGATACGGTCAGAGCGGCTCATGGAGCCGGTCTTGATTTGACCAGCATTCAGGCCCACGGCGATGTCAGCAATCGTGCTGTCTTCGGTTTCACCCGAACGGTGCGAGATCACGGCGGTGTAGCCAGCGCGCTTGGCCATTTCGATGGCGGCGAAGGTTTCGGTCAGGGTGCCGATCTGGTTGATCTTGATCAGGATGGAGTTGGCGATGCCCTTGTCGATGCCTTCCTTCAGGATCTTGGTGTTGGTCACGAACAGGTCGTCACCCACCAGCTGCACCTTCTTGCCCAGACGCTCGGTCAGTACCTTCCAGCCTTCCCAGTCGCCTTCGGCCATGCCGTCTTCGATGGAGATGATGGGGTACTTGTCGCACCAGCCGGCCAGCATGTCGGTCCACTGGGTGGCGTTCAGGGTCATATTGCCTTCGCCAGCCAGCACATACATGCCGTCCTTGTAGAACTCGCTGGAAGCGCAGTCCAGGCCCAGAGCGATGTCTTCACCGGCCTTGTAGCCTGCAGCGGTGATGGCTTCGATGATCAGCTGAATCGCAGCTTCGTGGTTTTCCACGGAAGGGGCGAAGCCACCTTCGTCACCCACGGCGGTGGACATGCCACGGTCGTTGATGATCTTCTTCAGGGCGTGGAACACTTCTGCGCCCCAGCGCACGGCTTCGCGGAAAGTAGGTGCACCCACGGGGATGATCATGAATTCCTGCAGGTCCAGCGAGTTGTTCGCGTGGGCTCCGCCGTTGATCACGTTCATCATGGGCACGGGCAGTTGCACGCCGCCCATGCCACCGAAGTAGCGGTACAGGGGCAGGCCGGCTTCTTCTGCAGCGGCGCGGGCCACGGCCATGGACACGGCCAGCATGGCGTTGGCGCCCAGGCGGCTCTTGTTGTCCGTGCCATCCAGGTCAATCATGGTCTTGTCCAGGAAGGCTTGCTCTGCGGCGTCCAGACCGACCACGGCCTGTGCGATTTCGCTGTTGATGTGCTCCACGGCCTTGAGCACGCCCTTGCCCAGGTAGCGGCTCTTGTCGCCGTCACGCAGTTCGATTGCTTCGCGCGAGCCGGTCGATGCGCCGCTGGGTACCGCTGCGCGGCCCATCACGCCAGATTCCAGCAGCACATCACATTCCACTGTGGGGTTGCCACGGCTGTCCAGAACTTCACGTCCTACGATGTCAACGATTGCACTCATGGGTTTTCCTCTTCAGGTTTTTTACAAACTGGGTGCTGCGCAGGCTGGATGTTGTTGTTGCTCGGCGCCTGGCATGCAGAAATCGGGTCGGTACATGTGAAAAAAGCACGTTCCACGGAGCGTGCTTTTTCGCGTTGGCTAATTCACGTATCGTGCGGTGCGCATCTTACGCAAACTCAGGCCGAAAAGTTGTTTTCGAGGAAACCGTTGCGCTTGGTCACGTCGTCCAGCGCCACCAAAGTCTCCAGCAAGGCCTTCATGTGCTTCAGGGGCACAGCGTTGGGGCCGTCGGAGAGGGCATTGCATGGGTCGGGGTGGGTTTCCATGAACAGGCCTGCCACGCCCACGGCCACAGCGGCGCGGGACAGGACAGGCACCATCTCGCGCATGCCGCCACTGGATGTGCCATTGCCGCCAGGCAACTGTACGCTGTGGGTGGCATCAAACACCACGGGGGCGCCGGTTTCGCGCATGATGGCCAGCGAGCGCATGTCGCTCACCAGATTGTTGTAGCCAAAGCTGGCACCGCGCTCGCACGCCATGAAGCTGTCTTCAGGCAGGCCCACTTCCTTGGCAGCAGCGCGTGCCTTGTCGATGACATTCTTCATGTCATGCGGCGCCAGGAACTGGCCCTTCTTGATGTTCACGGGCTTGCCGGACTGCGCTACGGCGCGGATGAAGTCCGTCTGGCGGCACAGGAAGGCGGGGGTCTGCAGCACGTCGACGACGGCGGCCACATGGGGCACTTCGGCTTCGGTGTGGACGTCCGTCAGCACGGGCACGCCAATTTCCTTGCGTACCTTGGCCAGAATTTCCAGGCCTTTTTCCATGCCGGGGCCACGAAAGCTCGTGCCCGAAGAGCGGTTGGCCTTGTCGAAGCTGCTCTTGAAAATCAAGTTGATGCCCAGCCCGGACGTGATTTCCTTGAGCTGGCCAGCCACGTCCATCTGCAGTTGTTCAGACTCGACCACGCATGGGCCAGCAATCAGGAAGAAGCGCTTGTCCAGACCGATGTCAAAGCCGCAGAGTTTCATGGCAGTGTTCCTTGTGTGCATGTCTACATGCTTCAAAAACCAAAGCTGCTAGCGCTGGTGATTCAAAGACTTCACATGCATTTGATGCTGAAGTCGTGAATTATCAAGCGCTGGCAGCTCCTTTTTTTAAAGACGCGTTTCCGTTATCAGGAAATTACGCCTTTTTACCGCCCTTGGCGTGGTTGTCCATGGCCGCCTTGATGAAGGCGTTGAACAGGGGGTGGCCATTCCAGGGCGTGGACTTGAACTCGGGGTGGAATTGCACACCGATGTACCAGGGGTGAACTTCCTTGGGCAGTTCCACGATTTCGGTCAGCTGCTCGCGCTGTGTCAGCGCAGAGATCACCAGACCGGCTTCGCGCAGCTTGTCCAGATACTGCACGTTAGCTTCGTAGCGGTGGCGGTGGCGCTCGGTCACCACGTCGCCGTAGATGCTGTGTGCCAGTGTGCCGGGCTGCACGTCGGAAGACTGCGCGCCCAGACGCATGGTGCCACCCAGGTCGGAGTTGGCGTCACGGGTCTTGATGGTGCCGTCTTCGTCCTTCCACTCGGTGATCAGGGCGATCACGGGGTTGGGCGTGTTGGGGTCAAACTCGGTGGAGTTCGCGCCTTCCAGACCAGCCTTGTGGCGTGCGTACTCGATGGTAGCCACTTGCATACCCAGGCAGATGCCCAGATAAGGCACCTTGTTTTCACGGGCGTACTTGGCCGTGGAGATCTTGCCTTCCACACCACGCGAACCAAAGCCGCCGGGCACCAGGATGGCGTCGTACTTGGACAGCTGCTGCTTGGCGTTGGCGTCGGTGATGGTTTCGGAGTCCACGTGGGTGATCTTCACGCGCACATGGTTGCGCAGACCGGCGTGCTTCAAGGCCTCGTTCACGGACTTGTAGGCGTCGGACAGCTCCACGTACTTGCCGACCATGGCCACTTGCACTTCGCCTTGTGGGTGCTCGGTCTCGTAGACCAGGTCGTCCCAGCGCTTCAGGTTGGCGGGCGCGGTGTTCAGGCGCAGCTTGTCGCAGATCAGGCCGTCCAGACCCTGCTCGTGCAGCATGCGGGGCACCTTGTAGATGGTGTCCACGTCCCACATGGAGATCACGCCCCATTCAGCCACATTGGTGAACAGCGAGATCTTGCTCTTTTCTTCCTCAGGCACGGCGTACTGTGCGCGGCACAGCAGCGCATCGGGCTGGATGCCGATTTCGCGCAGCTTCTGCACGGTGTGCTGGGTAGGCTTGGTCTTGAGCTCGCCTGCGGTTGCAATATAGGGCAGGTAGCTCAGGTGCACGAAGGCCGCGTTGTTGGGGCCCATCTTCAATGCCAGCTGGCGGATCGCTTCCAGGAACGGCAGCGATTCGATATCGCCCACAGTGCCGCCCACTTCGCAGATCGCTACGTCCACGGCGTCATCAGTGCCGATGCCAGCGCCGCGCTTGACGTATTCCTGGATTTCGTTGGTGATGTGGGGGATGACCTGCACGGTCTTGCCCAGATAGTCACCACGGCGTTCCTTTTCCAGCACAGACTGGTAGATACGACCGGTCGTGAAGTTGTTGGATTGCTTCATGCGCGTTTCGATGAAACGCTCATAGTGACCCAGGTCCAGGTCCGTCTCGGCGCCGTCGTCCGTCACAAACACTTCGCCGTGCTGGAAGGGGGACATCGTGCCGGGGTCCACATTGATATAGGGATCCAGCTTGATGAGGGTGACTTTGAGGCCGCGCGATTCGAGCAGCGCAGCAAGGGAGGCTGAGGCGATTCCCTTGCCCAGGGAAGACACCACACCGCCTGTGACGAAGACGAATTTGGTCATGTCTTGTGTTTTTATGGTGGTGGTAAAGCGAGATTATAGGTTCCGCCGGACAAAGGCCGTGGCGCGCTAGGTCAATCGACCTTGGGCATATCGCTGGTTATGCAGCATGCGTATTGACAGTTGCAGCGCGCCGCCTCTGCTACATTCGGCCCATGCAAGAACTCGCTGGCAAACACATTGTTCTGGGCCTCTCCGGGGGCGTTGCTTGTTACAAAAGTGCACATCTGTGCCGCCTGCTGACCAAGGCAGGTGCCACCGTGCAGGTGGTGATGACGGAAGCTGCCGAGCAGTTCATCACCCCTGTGACCATGCAGGCACTCTCGGGCCGCACGGTCTACATCTCGCAGTGGGATGACCGCGAGGGCAACAACATGCCCCACATCAATCTGAGCCGTGAGGCAGACGCCATCGTCATCGCGCCCTGCAGCGCAGACTTTGTGGCCAAGCTGGCCCAGGGCCGGGCCGATGAGCTGCTCAGCCTGATGTGCATTGCGCGCCCCATCGAGCGCGTGCCCCTGCTGCTGGCACCCGCCATGAACCGCGAGATGTGGGCCCACCCCGCCACCCAGCGCAATTTTGCCCAGGCGGCCGCCGATGGCGCCCATGTGCTTGGCGTGGGCGTGGGGGAACAGGCCTGCGGGGAAACAGGTGACGGCCGCATGCTTGAGCCGGAAGAGCTGATCGAAGACATTGCCGCTTTTTTTGCCCCCAAGGTGCTGGCCGGGCAAAAGCTGCTGATCACTGCTGGCCCCACCTTTGAAGCCATTGACCCGGTGCGCGGCATTACCAACCTCTCCAGCGGCAAGATGGGTTTTGCCATTGCAGCGGCGGCCAAGGCGGCCGGTGCAGAGGTGACGCTGGTTGCTGGCCCCGTGCATCTGCCCACGCCACGTGGCGTGCAGCGCATCAATGTGAAGTCTGCTCTGCAGATGCTGGACGCCGTGCAGGCCCATGTCGGTCACGCCTCTATCTTTATTGCGACCGCGGCTGTGGCCGACTGGCGACCTGCCAGTGCCGCAGACCAGAAGATCAAGAAAGACGGCTCGGGCGAAGTGCCTGCGCTGGCTTTTGTGGAGAACCCAGACATTCTGGCCACCGTGGCCAAGAACGAGCGTGCCCAGCGTGGCGAGCTGTACTGTGTTGGCTTTGCAGCGGAAAGCCATGACTTGCTGCAGCACGCCACAGCAAAACGTGTGCGCAAGGGTGTACCTTTGCTTGTAGGCAATATCGGGCCAGCGACTTTCGGGCAGGATGACAATGCATTGCTGCTGGTCGATGCCAGCGGCCACCGTGAACTGCCCCGCGCCAGCAAGACCGAACTGGGCCGCCAGCTGGTGGCAGAACTGGCACGACGACTGCCGACTGCACAGACCAAGGCCTGAATCACATCAAGAAGTGGAGGGAAGCAATGGCGCTACTGCCTAAAAATCACCATCGCAAGACCCGCCTGTTTGCGCCTTCCCGTCCCAATTACAGCGACTTCAACAGCCCGCCGGATGGCGACTATGTGCGCTATGTCGAAGATCTGATGGCCTGGGCCGAGCATGAGCAGCAACGCCAGCGCCTGCGTGCGCTGGGTGAAAAGTCTGCCCTGCAGTCTTCCGAGCAGGAGTGGGGCCGCACGCCCGCCGCACCAGCCCTCAAGCCTTCCAGCACAGCAGTGCCCACCACCGAGCCCGGCAGCGTGGAAGGTGCTGTGGCGCGCTTTCAGCGCAAGGCCCAGCAGTTGCAGCAGAAAGCCCAGGCCCAGGGTACATCCAAGGGCAAGCCGCAGGCCAGCTCGCTGGGCTGGGTGCTACTGATTCCCATGCTGGTGGTGGCTGGCATTTTTGCGCCCGACCTGCTGCCCGT
This sequence comes from Comamonas kerstersii, assembly GCF_002056725.1. Classification (NCBI taxonomy): domain Bacteria; kingdom Pseudomonadati; phylum Pseudomonadota; class Betaproteobacteria; order Burkholderiales; family Comamonadaceae; genus Comamonas; species Comamonas kerstersii. Next base: position 2,193,497 of record NZ_CP020121.1, read on the forward strand.
GGTCATTGTGCTGTGGGTGGTGTTCAGCGTGATTCAGAGCGTGCGCAAGGCTTCTCAGTCCAATAAGCGCTGAGCCAGCGCCTTGCCGATTACCCCTTACCATTGCTGCCCATGCAAGTAGATATCAAGATTCTGGACGCGCGCCTGCGCGACAACATGCCTTCCTACGCAACCCCTGGCAGCGCTGGATTGGATTTGCGTGCCTGTATTGATGCGCCTGTGACGCTGGAGCCCGGTCAGTGGCAGCTGATTCCCACAGGCATGGCCATGTACCTCAAAGACCCCGGCTATGCCGCCATGATCCTGCCGCGCTCCGGCATGGGCCACAAGCACGGCATTGTGCTGGGCAATCTGGTGGGCCTGATTGATTCGGACTACCAGGGCCAGCTCATGGTCAGCGCCTGGAACCGCTCGCAGACCGCGTTCACGCTGCAGCCCATGGACCGACTGGCACAGCTGGTGATCGTGCCCGTGGTGCAGCCCAGCTTCAACGTGGTGGACGAGTTTGAAGCACCTTCCGAACGCGGTGAAGGTGGCTACGGCTCCACCGGCAAGCAGTAATTTTTCACCCCATTTATAAAAAAGGACGAGATCAATGAGCCATAGCTTGCCGCCATGCCCCGCCTGCGCTTCTACGCTGACCTATGAGGATGGCGATTTGCTGATCTGCCCTGAGTGCGGGCATGAGTGGTCTGCCGCCGCTGCTGCCGAGCAGGACGATGATGCGCTGGTGGTCAAGGATGCCAACGGCAATCTGCTGCAGGACGGCGACACGGTCACCGTGATCAAGGACCTGAAGATCAAGGGCGCCTCTTCCGTGGTGAAGGTGGGCACCAAGGTCAAGAACATTCGTCTGGTGGGGGGTGACCACAACATCGACTGCAAGATCGATGGCGTGGGTGCCATGAAGCTCAAGTCGGAGTTTGTGCGCAAGGCCTGATGTCTGCCAGTGCCACACAGGCACTGTATTTTTCCTGTTCCTGTATTTGTAGCTTCTTGCGCTGAATAGGCAAGGGTTTCATGGCGAAAGTTATGTGAAACCCTTGTTTTTCAAGCGCTAGCAGCTCATTTTTTTGGATTAACGGATTCTGATGCCAGCGGCAGCAGCAGCTCCAGCCGCAAGCCGCCCAGTGGCGAGGGCAGCGCCTGCACGCTGCCGCCGTAGGTGTGGGCCAGCTCCTGCACGATGTGCAGCCCCAGGCCGCTGCCGGGGCGGTTTTCATCGAGCCGCTGGCCGCGCTCAAAAATCTGGCGGCGTTGCTGGGCATCGGCAATTCCGGGGCCATCGTCATCAATGCAGATCTGCAGCTGCTCCTGCAGAGGCTGCACGCTGATGCTGACCTGCTGGTGCGCCCATTTGCCCGCGTTGTCCAGCAGATTGCCCAGCATTTCGAACAGGTCCTGCTCTTCACCCTTGAAGGCCAGCTGCGAGGCGTCGTTCTCCTGCGCAAAGTCGATATGCGGATACAGCCGCGCCATGGTGCGCAGCAGGGCCTGCAGGGGCTGCTGCACCGGTGTGCGCAGGCCGGTCGCACGCACGGCGGCGGCTGCGCGTGCGCGGGCGAGGTGGTAGTCCACCTGACGCTGGGCGGTGGCGACTTGTTCGCGCACCAGCAGGGCCAGGGGTGAATCCTCCTGCGCTGCCGCATTGCCCAGAATGCTCAGGGGCGTGTGTACGGCATGGGCGAGATTACCCGCCTGGGTGCGCGCGCGCTGCACGATGTCTGCATTGGCGCGCAGCACGTGGTTGAACTCGCTGACCAGTGGTTGCAGCTCATGAGGAAAGGGCCCGTCCAGCTGGGTGGCCTCACCGGTGCGCACTGTGCCCAGCTGCTGGCGCAGCAGCTGCAGGGGGCGCAGGGCTAGCTGCAGCTGTACCACCACGGCCAGCACCAGCCCTGCAGCCAGCAGGCCCAGGGCGATCAGCAGCATGTGCGTAAAGCGCTGCAGGGGCTCGGCCAGCAGTTCCTGGTCGGCAGCCACGGTCAGGCGCAGCAGCGGGGCATTGGCTTCGGGCAGCTGCAGGGTGCGGCTGACGGCCAGCAGCGTATGGCCCTGCAGGGCATGCAGATGCAGTACGGCGTAGCCCTGGGGCTGGCTTTGCCGGGCGCTGTGGGCGGGCAGCTCCAGCACCTGGTCCCAGAGGGAGCGCGAGCGCTCCACGCCGAGCTTGGGTGCTGCGTCCGCAGGCAGTTCATCGACCTGCCAGTACAGCCCGGACAGCGGTGTGGCAAAGCGCGAATCGCTAGCAATGGGCTGCACTTCAATGGTTTGCTCAGGGCTCAGATTGACGGCGGCACTGAGCTGGTTGAGCTGATGCACCAGCTGGTTCTGCAGCTGCTGGGCAATGTGTTTTTCAAACAGATCACGCAGGCCCCAGCCAGCGACGGCAATGGCCATGGCAATCCAGATCAGCGTGCTCAGCAGCAGGCGCAGCCGCAGGGAGCCGTGGCGCAGGGACAGGGGCGTGGGCCAGTGCAGCTTCACGCGCTGGCCTCGCTGTCGCTGGCCTGCAGGCGGTAGCCCAGGCCGCGTACGGTTTCTATGCAGCCGGGCGGCAGCTTCTTGCGCAGGCGACCCACAAAGACTTCGATGGTGTTGGAGTCGCGTTCGCTGTCGCCGGGGTACAGGTGCTCCGACAGCTCGGTGCGTGAGAGCACTTCGCCGGGGCGCTGCATGAGCAGGGACAAAATCTTGTACTCATGGCTGGTCAGCAGCAGCGGCATGCCGTGGACCGAGACCGTCGCCTGGCGCGTGTCCAGCAAGATGGGGCCGCACTGCCACTGCGCGCTGTGGTGGGGCGACAGACGCCGCAGCAGGGCGCGCAGCCGGGCCAGCAGCTCTTCCATGTGAAAAGGCTTGGTCAGGTAGTCGTCTGCCCCTGCGTCCATGCCTGTGACTTTTTCGTGCCAGGCATTGCGCGCCGTCAGAATCAGCACCGGCATGTTGCGCCCGTGGGCCCGCCAGTGGCGCAGCACGCTCAGGCCATCGACCACGGGCAGGCCCAGGTCCAGCACCACGGCGTCAAAGTCTTCTTCCTGGCCCATGTAGCGGCCTGTGGCGCCGTCGCTTGCCACCTCCACCGTATGGCCTGCTGCAGCAATGGCCTGCTGCAGTTGCTGCGACAGCAGGGGCTCATCTTCCACTACCAGAATGCGCATCAGTCACGTCCTTTTCTGCGAATGCGCAGCACGCGCCCATCGACGGCATCCACCTTGAGCTTGCTGACCTCGCCATTGGGGTGCAGCAGGCGCAACTCATAGATGAAGCGGCCATCGTCGTGTTCAAACTCAATCTTGATGACCTGGCCGTTGTGTTCACGCTCGACCTGGTCCAGCACGGTGCGCAGCGGCAGCACCTTGCCCTGCTGCAGTGCCTGGCGTGCCAGTTCATGGTCGCTTTCGTCGGAATAGGCGGGCGGCAGCATCAGCGCAGCACCGGCAGCCAGTGCGCCGATCAGGGTCAGACTGCGCAGACCGCTGCGCCATGTGAGAGCAAGCATGTAGTGGCCTCCTTCAGACAGACATTCTGACGTTATAGCGGATGGCAGATGAATGCCAGATGAACACGCGCTTCAGACTGCGTTCAGGCGTGGTTTTGAACAATGCAGTCAGGTCAGCAAGGGGCTGATCACCAAGCATTCAACAAGGAGTACCACCATGAACCACATCCGCAACGCATTCACCGTTTCCAAGGCACGCAACTGGGCTGCTGCTGCATTGTTTGCAGGCATGGCTGCTGGTGCCATGGCCCAGACACAGCCTGCAGCGCCTGCTGCCGCTCCCGCCGTCACAGCCGCACCTGCAGCAGCAGCAGCCCAGCCTGGCCGTATGTACTACGGGCCTGCGCTGACGATTCGCCAGATCTATGACCAGCTCGATGCCGCAGGCTACCGTGATCTGCGTGAAATTGAATGGTCCGATGGCCGCTATGAAGTCAAGGGTCGCAATGCACAGGGCGCACGCGTCAAGCTGGAGCTCGATGGCAACACTGGCGCTATCCTGCGCGAGCGCATCAAGCGCTAAGACGCGGTGCGCTGGCGCACCCAAAGGCAGTTCATTTCAGACATAAAAACAGGGAGGTTAGACATGCAAGTTCGTATCGCCTGGGGTATCTGGTGGCTGGGGCTGACCCTGGCCTGGGCTGCCGCCGCCGCGCCGTGGCAGGGCATGGCAGCGGCCAGTGAGCCTGCTTTCTGGTGGCAGTTGCGCCAGCATGCGCTGTATCTGAGCGGTATCTGGAGCATTGGCATGATGAGTCTGGTGATGCTGCTTTCGCTGCGCCAGCGCTGGATGGAGCGGCCGCTGGGCGGTATGGATCAGGTCTATCGCCTGCACAAATGGGCAGGGATTGCAGCGGCGGTGGCTGCAGTGCTGCACTGGGGGGCCAAGGAGTCCAGCGGTCTGATCAAGGGCATGGTGGGCACGGCAGGGCGTGTACCGCGCGAAGCCGTACTCAGCTGGGCCACAGACTGGCGTGGCACGGCCAAGGACCTGGGTGAGTGGGCGTTTTACGCCCTGCTCATCATGGTGGTGCTCACGCTGTGGCAGCGCCTGCTGCCGTATCGCCCCTGGCGCAAGCTGCACCGCGTCATGCCTGCGCTGTATCTGCTGCTGGCATTCCACACCCTGGCGCTGACGCCGCTCACCTTCTGGCAAGCCCCGCTGGGCATGGTGATGGCAGCGCTGCTGCTGGTAGGCAGTGTGGCTGCGCTGTGGTCACTGGCTGGGCGCATCGGGCGTGGCCGCAACCGCTATGCCGCGCAAGTGCATGAAGCACGTGTGCTGGGTGGCGCTGCTGGACAGGCTCCGCTGGAAGTGCTGTGTGCCATGCCCAAGAACTGGCCAGGGCACCGTGCCGGGCAGTTTGTGTTCGCCAGCTTTGAAGGCGCAGAAGGCCCGCATCCCTTCACGATTGCCAGTGCGCCCGAAGGCTGCGGTCGCACGGCCGATGGCAAGGAACTGCTGCGTCTGGTGATCAAGCCGCTGGGTGACTACACCCGCCGTCTGCCCAGTTTGCTGCAGCCAGGGCAGGCGGTGCAGATCGAAGGCCCTTATGGCTGTTTTGATGCGCAGGGTGGCGCAGCACGCACCCAGGTCTGGGTGGCTGGTGGCGTGGGCATTACCCCGTTTCTGGCGCTGCTGCAGGCACGCCAGCCCGGTGTGGCAGGCAGGGATGGCCTGCAGCCTGCGCATCTGCACTACTGCACGCGCAATGCCGCGCAGGATGTCTTGCTACCCCAGCTACAGGCTTTGTGCGAAGCGGCACAGCCCAGCGTGCGCCTGCAGGTGCATGATGCGGCGCAGGGCGAGTATCTGACGCCCGAGCATCTTGCCCAGTACGGTGCGCAGCTGGACATCTGGCTGTGTGGGCCTGCGGGCCTGGGCAAGGCCATGCGCCAGGCGCAGCAGCGCGGCTGGCGTATTCACCAGGAAGCCTTTCAGATGCGTTAAGACCTGTCAGCACTGACCTGGTTGCTTAAGAAAAAAGAGCTGCCAGCGCTTGATAAATCTATGTTTCCACATAAAAGCTATGTGAAAACAAAGAAATATCAGCGCTGGCAGCTCTTATTTTTGTTGAAATCTATACGGCTTAGTGCAGCGTAGGTGTGCTGGGCGCTTCGGGGGGCAGAATGCGGAAAAAGCCTGTGCCTGCAGTGCCACGGCCGACTTCTTCCTCGGTGGCTTCACGCACGGCTTCCACCTTCAGCTCAATGCGCAGCGCAATGCCGGACAGCGGGTGGTTGCCGTCCAGCACCACGTGCTCGGGGTAGATCTCGGTCACGGTGTACAGCGCGTCCTTGGGTGCTTCGGGATTGCATCCGGGGGGCAGGCTGTAGCCTTCGAAGGTCATGCCTTCTTCGATTTCTGCGGGGAACAGTTCGCGCTTTTCCAGAAAGATGAGCTGGTCGTTGTAGTCGCCAAAGGCGTCTTCAGGCTCCAGGTGCAGCTGCAGCGTGTCGCCCACCTTGTGGCCCTGCAGTGCTTCTTCAATACGCTTGAGCAGATCGTCACCACCGACGAGGAATTCAACGGGTGTGTCCAGAACGTCCAGTTCTTCACCCAGGGTGTCCTTGAGGGTCCAGGTCAGTGCAACGACGCATTGAGAGGTAATTTCCATGAAAGTGCAGCCTTGTGCGGACGGTGCCGCGAGGAAAAAAGAAAAGACCGCGCAGGGGCGGATCACTGCGGCTGATTTTCCCACGACTGCCAAGCTGGGGCTGCAGAGCCGGGCATTGGCAAGAACAGCACCATAAAAAACGCCACCCGCAGAGGGTGGCGTGGTGTTTCAGCGTGCGCGGCGCTCAGATATCAATGCCGCACTTGCCGGGGGCCAGAATGCCGTTGGGGTCCAGCGCGCGCTTGATCTTGCGTTCCACTTCGCGCTTGACGGGGCCGTAGCTCTGGGCCACGCGCTCCTGGAAGGCGGTGTTGACGCGATAGACGGCGTAGCCGTGTTCTTCAAAAACATCCAGCAGCTCGTTGAAGCAGGCGTTGGCACGCTTGGTTTCTTCTTCGTTGCTGCGGTCGTACAGCACGTCAATGACGTGGTGCATGTCGCGCCAGCCGACGATGAACTCGCCCACATAGTCAAAGCCGTACTTGTTCAGAATGTCCTTGGCCAGGGTCTTTTGCTTGTCGCACTCGCTGCCGCGTGCCTGCGACACAGGGGCGAACCACATCGAGCCACCGCCCCCACGCCAGTTGTACAGACCAAACTCCTGCAGGTTGGGCACGCCGGACATGAGCTGGGCGCGGTACTTGAAGGGCTGGGTGTCACCCGCTTCTTCCTGGGTGATGAGGCGACCCTTGCCGAGCTTCTTGAGCGCATCGGTGACGATCTTCCAGTTCACATCCACCTGCTCCTGCGTGCCGTACAGCGCGGCATACACGTTCCAAGCGCCCAGGTGCTTGTCCTTCTGGATCTGCTTGAGGATGGCTTCGGGCGTAGCGCCGGGTTCGGTGGTGTAGTCTGAGCGGCGGGTGTTGCAGGTCGAGGCTTCCCACAGCAGGCCAGCAATCACCACCGAGTTGGGGATGATCTGGGCAATGCGCAGGGGGCGGATGAATTCAACGATCTCGTTGATGTCGCTGTCTTCGTCGAACTGGATTTCAAAAGGCTTGAAGACCGGGGGCTTGGGCATGAGCCAGAAACCCATCTTGGTGCAGATACCGTAGTTCGACTGGGTGAACATGCCGTCCAGTGTCGGGCCATAGCCCCACTTGAAGACCTGCCAGGAGTTCTCGCCCTTGACGCCACCCATGCCGGTGCGCAGCACATCGCCATTGGCCATCACCACTTCCATGCCGCACTGCATCATGAAGTGCTCGCCATAGGGGGTATAGCCCACGCCACGGTCCATGGTGTTGCCCAGCGGGCCTGCAATGGCCGAAGGGGCGGAGAAGGACAGCATCAGCGGGATGTTGTTGTCCTGCAGGTAGTCATACAGCTGCTGGTAGGTCACGCCGGGCTCGACCAGTGCTGTGCACAGCTCGGGATCGATGTGCAGGATCTTGTTCATCTTGCGCAGATCCAGAATGATCTGGCCGCGCTGCACGGGAGCCGCAGAGCCGTAGCCAAAGTTGCGGCCGGTGGAAATGGTCCACACGGGCACCTTGAACTCGTTGCAGATCTTCACGACCTGCTGCACCTGCTCCACGGTGGTGGCCGTCACCACGGCAGAAGGCACGTGCTCTTCGGTCGGCACGGCCATCATGATCTTGGAGTAGGGGCGAACCAGGTCTTCCTGGATCATGACGTTGTCTTCGCCCAGCGTCGCCTTGAACTTGGCGATGGCGGCGTCGAAGGTGTTCTCGCTCATGCCCTCGGGCAAGGCCATGTATTTGCTAGTCATACGCGGTGTTTCCTAGTATGGGTTTAGATCAGGCAGCGCAGGGCCACGCGGGATTCGTGGCCGGGCTGTGCAGGAGCAGCGTGGCTCTGGCCGCTGACCAGGGTCTGGCCCAGCTGCTGCGCCCAGCCTGTGGCATCGGCGGCAATGCGGTGGTGCTCTTCAGACAGCACGCGGCCACCGGCGGAGCGCACCAAGTCCAGCACCAGGGTGGCGCTGGCGTCATCGAGCAGGCCGACGAGCAGCGTGTCCTGCTGGTCATGGAGCATGGTGTGCAGCTGCTGGAAGCTGGCACTGTCAAAGCCCAGCAGCTGGCTGTGCTGTACACGGGCTGCCACAGACTGCGCGCCCTGCACAAAGGCGGCTTCCAGTGCGTGACCATGTGTGGCCGAGGTAATGGCCAGCACTTCCTGGCCTGCTGCTGCGGCAGGCTTGCCGGTACTGGCCTGTGCCAGGCCCATGCCGGTCAGGGCAAAGCCCGCGGCGGTCAGGGTCTGCAGAAAGGCACGACGGTTGGTATGCATCATGGCTTCCTCGTTCAGCGCAGCTTGGCTGGATCTTCGGTGAATGGCAGCTTGGTTTGCGACAGGTATTCGCCCAGGCTTTGCAGCGTGGCGTCGTCAATGTCGGTCACGCGAAACGCTGGCATGGCGTTGAAGCCGTTGCGCGCAATGGCGGCGAAATACTCGGGCGGCAGGCCACGGCCTTTCAGATTGGGGCCTACGCCAGCTTCGTGGCACTTGGCGCAGATCTTCTCGTAGTAGCGGTGGCCGGATGTGATGTTCTGTGGGTCTGCGGCAAAAGCGGGTGCAGTCAGCCCGGACAGCAGGGTCACTGCTGCCAGATGGATGCGGAACTTCAAAGGGATTCTCCTGGGATGCGGTGTGTCGGGCAGCCATGTGGCGGTGGCTGCCCGGCGCTGGAGGTCAGAGAAAAAACTCAGAAGGGGTACTGACGGGGGGTGGTCTGCATGGTGATCCAGCGCGTTTCGGTGAACGCGTTGATACCTTGCTGGCCGCCAAAGTGACCATAACCCGAAGCCTTGACACCGCCGAAAGGCATTTGTGCCTCGTCGTGCACGGTGGGGCCGTTGATGTGGCAGATGCCGCTGTCGATGCGGGCCGCCACGCGCCAGCCGCGTGCGGTGTCGCGGGTGAACACGGCAGACGACAGGCCAAACTCGTTGTTGTTGGCCACGGCAATGGCTTCTTCTTCGCTGTTCACACGCACGATGCCCTTGACGGGGCCGAAGGTCTCTTCGTGGAAGATGCGCATCTCGGGCGTCACATGGTCCAGCAGCGTAGCGGGCATCAGCGTGTTTTCGGCCTTGCCACCGCACACCAGCTTGGCACCCTTGGCCAGCGCGTCATCAATCATGGCGTTGCAGCGCTCCACGGTGGCCATATCGACCACGGAGCCCAGCACCACAGGACCCTTGCGGGGGTCGCCCAGAGGCAGCGACTGTGCGCGTGCTGCCAGCTTGGCAATGAATGCATCAGCGACCTTGTTGTCCACCACAAAGCGCTCGGTAGACATGCAGATCTGGCCAGAGTTGGCAAAGGCACCAAAGGTGGCTCCGGCCACGGCGGCGTCCAGATCGGCGTCGTCCAGCACGATGAAGGGGGCCTTGCCGCCCAGCTCCAGCAGCGCAGGCTTGAGGTGCTTGGCGCAGGTCTGGCCAATGATCTTGCCCACACGGGTAGAGCCCGTGAAGCTGATGCGGCGCACCGCAGGGTGGGCAACGATGGCTTCCACAATCGCGCCAGCGTCGGCGGGGGCGTTGGTCACAAAGTTCACCACGCCTTCGGGCAGGCCTGCTTCCTGCAGGGCTTCAATGATCAGGCCGTGGGTGGCAGGGCACAGCTCGGAGCCCTTCAGAATCACGGTGTTGCCGCAGGCCAGTGCGGTGGAGATGGAGCGCACCGCCAGAATCACGGGGGCATTCCAGGGGGCAATGCCCAGCACCACACCGGCGGGCTGGCGCACGGCCATGGCTACGCTGCCGGGCACGTCGGAAGGAATGATCTCGCCATTGATCTGCGTGGTCAGCGAAGCCGCTTCCAGCAGCATGCTGGCCGACAGGTGCACGTTGAAGCCTGCCCAGATGCCGGATGCGCCAGTCTCGGCGGCCATGGCAGCGGCAATGGCATCACCCTTGGCTTCCAGCGCCTGCGAGGCCTTCATCAGCATCTGGCGGCGGGCGTTGGGGCCCATTTGCGACCAGATGGGGAACGCAGCGGCGGCGGCGTCACAGGCGTGGATGGCATCTTCCACCGTGGCAGCAGGTGCGCGGGTGGCAATGCTGCCGTCCAGGGGGTTGAGGCGGTCAAAGGTGGCTGCATTGCTGGCGTTGACGGACTGGCCGCCAATCAGCATTTTTTGCTCGATCATGGAGCACTCCTTGATGTAGTTCGACGTAAGAGTGTGTTGCCGGTGACATGCAGCAACACCAAACAGTGACACAGGCACGGTCAGGCAGATGCCTGGCGTGCTGTTCACGACAGATCAACTCGGGGCTATGCGAAGTCTGTACTGCTGCATATCTTTGTCTCCTGTGCCTTGTGGGTGCGCTGCATCTTTGTGCAGATGGCATGGTGCAATCCTAGAACGCTGCACCATCTTGGGACTGCGCGAATGCGCACAATTTGTTTGACGGTTTGTGCAGATATATTCGGGTTTTCCCTTGATGTGCCGCAAAAGTCTGACGTTTTGTCATCTTGTACGTGTAAGGGGGAAATTTTTCATAATCTGGGTCAATGCAGCCGGCAGTCGGTTGTATTAAGTGCACTGAATGGGTGCGCAGCACCTTTAGGCAAGGAGACAGTTTTCCCATGAAGCAAGGCTTTGCGCTCAGCACCGATGGCATGAATGGCCGTGAAGCTGCGCAGGCGTGGCATGACTGGATGGCCATGCTGTTCGCTGGCATCGACAGCGATATCTACGGCGACACCAGCTTTGAAGGCCGGGTGCGCGTAGAGCATGCGGGAGATGTGGTCATGACCAAGCTGGAGGCTGCGCGCCACCGGGTCATGTGCACGGTGCAAAGCGTCCAGGGGCAGGGCGCGGATTACCTGAAGATCGTCGCTCCCTGGCAGGGCATTGCCAATGTGCAGCAAGGTGACTGCAAGGCCAGCGCCCGCAGCGGCAGCTGGGTGATCTATGACACCTCCCTGCCTTATGAAGTAGCCAGTCCGGAGTGGTCGGAATACCTGGTGGTCATGCTGCCCAAGCAGAGCATTGTGGAGCGTGGCCTGCGGCTCGATGGCCTGATGGGGCGCAATATTGGTGGCTGCAGCGGCATTGCCCGCATTGCGCTGGAGACCATGCGCAGCACCTACCAGGAGCTGCCTGCCATGACGCCTGCGGTGGCCCTGCGTGCCGGGGAGCTGCTGCTGGACATGGTGCATCTGTCTCTGCAGGAGCTGGCAGGCCAAAGCACGGCCATGACGCAGCAGCTGGCACTCAAGGACCGTATCCGAGCCTATGTGATGGCGCATCTGCGCGACCCTTCGCTGTCCGTAGAAAGCGTGGCCCAAGCGCTCAACTGCAGCAAGCGCCACCTGCACAATGCCTTTGCCGATGAGCCCGTCAGCGTGGGCGGCTTCATCCAGCAAAACCGTCTGGAGCTGTGCATGCGCGAGCTGCTCTCGCCACAGCTCAAGCACTACTCGATTGCCGATGTGGCGCAGTACTGCGGCTTTGGCAGCAGCGCGCATTTCAGCCGCGCCTTCAAGACTTATACCGGCATGTCGCCCAGCGAATTTCGCGCTATCCGCGTGCAGGCTGATACGGCGCTGCAGCGCTGAGCAGGACTTCCTGCGCGCTGTGCGTGTGCGCGGGGAAGCCAGCGCATATTCTGTGGTTGAGCTGTGGTGCATCAAGCCGCCTCAGCGCTGGCATAAGACAATGGTGGCTGGTTTATAGATTTTTCCCCTCACACCATGGACATCAAAGCCCCTCTGACATTGCTTGGCGGTATTTCGCCTGAGAAATTCATGCGTACTTACTGGCACAAGAAGCCTTTGCTGATTCGTCAGGCAATTCCCGGGTTCAAGCCAATTCTCAGCCGCGCCGAACTGCTGGCGCTGGCCGGTGAGGAAGGTGTGGAATCGCGCCTGATTCAGCAGCTGGGTGAGGGGCAGTGGAAGCTCTCGCACGGCCCCTTCTCGCGTCGCAGCTTTCCTTCGCTGACCAAGCAGGGCTGGACGGCACTGGTCCAGGGCGTGGACCTGCACAACGAAGCAGCACACGCGCTGCTGCAGCAGTTCCGTTTTGTGCCTGATGCGCGCATGGATGATCTGATGATCAGCTTCGCCACCGACCAGGGCGGCGTGGGCCCCCACTTTGACAACTACGACGTATTCCTGCTGCAGGCCCATGGCAAGCGCCGCTGGCGCATTGGCCGACAGAAAGACTTTTCGCTGCAGCCTGATGTGCCGCTGAAGATTCTGACCCATTTCGAACCTGAGGAAGAGTTCGTGCTCGAGCCCGGCGACATGCTGTACCTGCCACCCAAGTGGGCGCACGATGGCATTGCTGAGGGTGGCGAGTGCATGACGTACTCCATTGGCTTTCGCTCGCCCAAGCAGGACGAGATGGCGCGCGAGATCTTCCTGCGCATGTCCGATGCGCCCGATGAGTGCCCCAAGGACGTGGTCTACAAGGACCCCAAGCAGTCTGCTGTCGCCAACCCTGGCCAGATTCCAGAAGGCCTGTACGCATTTGCGCGTGAAGCTCTGCAAAAGGCACTGGCCGAGCCTCTGGCGCTGGAGCGTGCGCTGGGTGAGTACATGACTGACCCCAAGCCCAATGTCTGGTTTGAACCTGCAGACGGCTACGCCATGATTGAAGGTGTGCGTCTGAACCGCCGCACCCGCATGATGTATGACGCCAAGCACATCTTCATCAATGGCGAGAGCTACCTGGCCGGTGGCAAGGACGCCAAGCTCATGCAAAAGCTGGCCGACACCCGCGTGCTGACACGCCGTGAAGTGCAGCAGTTCAGCGACGACGCGCTGGAGCTGCTGTCCGAGTGGGTGGATGCAGGCTGGGCCGAAAGCGTGAACGACTAACACTGGCACGCGTCACGCTGCACATCAGCCATGTGCAGCGTGGTGTTGCTTGCAGGGAGTACCTCCGGGCATCACAAACGGTTACAAAAACTGTAGCAAATGCCTGTCAACGGAGTTCTGAGAGCAGGCGTTAAGGTGGGGAAGTCTGCGAAGTTGTGATCGAGCTGATCGCCGCGCAGAGGGCAGATAGGTCACGCAATAGCGTGGAACTGCATAACTTTTTTCTACCCATCGAGGTTTAACTATGAAGAACGCTTTTATCCTGGCTACCGTTATCGCTTCTGCTGCTCTGGTTGCTTGCGGAAAAAAGGAAGAAGCTCCTGTAGCGCCTGCTCAAGCTCCTGCCGTGGAAGCACCCGCTCCTGCCGCTGAAGCACCTGTGGCACCCGCTGTGGACCGCGCTGCTGAAGCTGCTGGTCAGGCTGCCGAGCAAGCCGCTGACAAGCTGGAGCAAGCTGCTGAAGCTGTGAAGGAAGACGCTCAGCAAGCTGCTGAAGCCGCCAAGGAAGCTGCTGACAAGGCTGTAGACGCTGCCAAGGAGCAGGCTGACAAGGCTGCCGAAGCTGCCAAGTCTGCGATCGAAGCCACCAAGTAATCATTCCCTGCAACACCCGGCATTCACTGCCGGAGGTGATGTACACAAAGACCCGCTTGCATGCACATGCAGCGGGTTTTGTTTTATCTGCTGTCTGTGGGGCCAGGTCTGGCGCAGTGCATGGTGTGGCGCAGCTGCTTCATGTCGCCAGCGCCCGAGGCATAAAAAAACCGCTCACCCGGCTGGGGAGCGGTTTTTGGTTGGCCAGCAGGCCTGAAGCGCTTTACTTCAGGTCGTCTGCAATCACGCGCACGATGCGCTGTGCGGCCTGCGTAGTTTCGGGCTGGCCCTTGGCGTCGAGCACGGTGACCTGGGTCTGCTCGCCGCTGCTGCGCACGGCAATCTGGTACTGGCTGGGCTTGTTCTCAGGCTTGCTGCTGAACAGGCCGCTGAACCAGCCCTTCTTCTTTTCTTCCGTATCAGGGTTGGGTGCCACGTAGCGCACGTAGTACAGGCCCTTGGAGCGGTCGCGGTCTTCCACGGTGAAGCCGGTACGGTCCAGTGCCACGCCCACGCGGCGCCATGCACGGTCAAAAGGCTCTTCCAGTTCCACGGCTGGCTGGCCGTTGATGGTCGCAATCTTGGCGGAGGGGGCGGCCTGCACGGCCGTGGCCTTGTCGGCTGCCACCAGTGCGCGGGACTGCTCTTCGCTCGTGCCCAGCTTGATCATCAGGCGGCGCAGGAATTCGGTTTCCAGCTCAGGGTCAGCATCGCGAGGCTGCCAGACGGTGGAGTCCTTGTTGCTGTTGCTGTAGACCTCTTCCATGCCACGGTGGGTGATGAAGATTTCGGTCTTGCCGTCAGGGCGGCGCTCCAGACGGGTGCGGAAGCGGTCGCGCTCGCTGGTGGAGTAGAGCGAGTCAAACAGCTTGCCGATGGTCGAGCGGATGATGTCCTGAGGCAGCTTGGCACGGTTTTCCGCCCAGTCGGTCTCGATGATGCCCAGGTCAGGCTTTTCCTGTGACAGGTTGAAGCCGTGGTCAATCCAGAACTCGCGGGTGGGTTCCCACAGCTGGTCGGCAGGGCGGTTGACCACCAGCCAGCGCTTGTTGCCGTCGCGCATGATTTCCACGTCACCCACCTTCAGGGGCGCTGCGCGCTCCACGACAGGCACCTGGTTCTGCTGGCCAGCGGCCAGCGCCACGGCAGAGACCGAGCGGTCAGGTGCTGCCGTGTAGCGGGTGTCGCGGGTCAGCTGTGTCAGATCTGGAGGTACTTCCAGCGTGCTGGCCTTCTTGGCGCTCTTGTAGTCGATCTTGCTCTCTTCAATCACAGAGCAGGCAGACAGTGCAACAGCCAAGCCGATCAGGCTTAAGCGGGCGGTAGTTGTGGTCACTTTCACGCGGAAATTCCTCGGGTGATACAAGACAAATAAAGCAATGCGGATTAAATCAGACCAGCATTACGCAGCGCGGTTTCTACCACAGGCTGGTTGGCTGCCGACAATTCTGTCATGGGCAGACGCAGCGTACCGCCACAGTGGCCCATGCGTGCCACGGCCCATTTCACTGGGATGGGGTTGGACTCCACGAACAGGTGCTTGTGCAAAGGCATCAGCTTGAACTGGATTTCCATGGCGCGCTGGATGTTGCCAGCCAGGGCAGCGGCGCACAGCTCGCTCATCAGGCGGGGAGCTACGTTGGCGGTTACGGACACATTGCCGTGGCCGCCGCACAGCATCAGCGCCACAGCGGTGGGGTCATCACCGGAGTACACGCCAAAGCCCTGAGGCACATCGCGGATCAGCCATTGTGCACGTTCGATATTGCCGGTGGCTTCCTTGATACCGAAGATGGAATCAATCTGTGCCAGACGCAGCACGGTGTCGTGCTGCATGTCTGCGCCGGAGCGGCCGGGCACGTTGTAGAGCATCATGGGCAGATCGCCGACGGCTTCAGCAATGGCCTTGAAGTGCTGGTACTGGCCTTCCTGCGTAGGCTTGTTGTAGTAGGGCACTACCTGCAGCTGGCTGTCGGCACCAACGCTCTTGGCAAACTTGGCCAGCTCAATGGCTTCGTGGGTGCTGTTGGCACCGCAGCCGGCCATCACGGGCACGCGGCCTGCAGCCTGTTCAACGGCCACGCGAATGATTTCGCAGTGCTCTTCTACGTTCACGGTGGGCGATTCGCCTGTAGTGCCCACGACGCCAATGCAGTTGGTGCCCTCTGCGACATGCCAGTCGATCAGTTTGCGCAGGCTCGGGTAGTCGACGCTACCGTCCTCATGCATGGGGGTGACAAGGGCAACGATGCTGCCTTTCAAGGCGACTGTAGATGTGGTCATGACCGCGAGAGAAAACGGGAAAAGGGCATTCTAACGATTGCGCCAGCATGCAATGCAAGCAATGTATTCGCGTTGACCCTAGGCAACACGGATTTGCGCAAACTTTGCAGACAGTCACTCAAAAAAAATGAGCTGTCAGCGCTGTTTATACAAGCAATTGCGATCTATTTATATGTGAAATGCTTTCAAATAAAGCGCTGAATGCTCTTATTTTTATGAGGATGCGCCTTGGCTGTCTGTCTGCGCTGATAGGCAATGCTGCCTTGTCTGACATCGTGTAACCCAAGGATGCGGCATACACAAGTCTTCACAAGGAGACGGTGTATGAGCGTGAATAAATGGTGGTGGCAACTGTCAGGTTGGCCGCAGACTGTGGGCGCGCACCACACTGATTGGCTTGCTGGGGGTGCTCACGGCATTGCTGGCTGCGGTGGTGGAGATCTGGATTCCCTGGGAGCTGCCGGGCTTTGTAGATGTGGCAGCCATTGAAAGTCTGCTGACCATCATTGCCTCCAGCATGCTGGCTGTGACCACGTTTTCGCTGGGTGTCATGACCTCGGCCTACGGCTCTGCCACCAGCAACGTCACACCGCGCGCCACCAAGCTGCTGATGGAAGACCCCATCACCCAGACGGTGCTGGCCAGCTTTATTGGCTCATTCATCTTCAGCGTGGTGGGCATGATCGTGCTGCGCTTTGGTGCCTATGGCGAACGTGGGCGCGTGGTGCTGTTCATCGTCACGATTGCCGTGATTGCCCTGATCGTGGTCAACCTGCTGCGCTGGATTGACTACCTCACCCGCTTCGGGCGCATGGGGGAGACGATGGGCCGCGTCGAAGACGCCACCCGCACCGCGCTGCAGCAGTGCCTGGCGCAGCCCTATCTGGGCGGGCAGTGCTGGCCGTTTCCGCAGCACCCGCCGCAGGCAGGTATTGCGATTGCTGCAGAGCAGGTGGGCTATGTGCAGCACATCGACATGCCCGCGCTGGCGCAGGCTGCCAAGGAGGCAGGAGGGACGATCTACATGGGAGCCACACCGGGCAGGCATGTGTTTGTGGACTCACCGCTGGCGTGGCTGGTGTGCAGTGCACAGACATCGCCCGAAGTGCTGGAAGCGGCTTTGTCCGCCATACGTGCCAGCTTCAGCGTAGGCAATGAGCGCAATTTTGAGCAGGACCCGCGTTTTGGCCTGGCGGTGATGTGTGAGATCGCCTCGCGGGCACTCTCTCCTGCCACCAATGACCCGGGCACGGCGCTGGACGTGATTGCGCGCAGCACCCGGCTGCTCAGTGTCTGGGCGCAGGGGCTGCGTGAGCGCGAGGCGCAGGAAATTGCTGCTGACTACCCGGAGATCTTCGTGCCCCCGCTGCGCAGCGCAGACCTGTTCGATGACGCCTTCATGCTCATGGCACGCGATGGCGCAGGGCTGGTGGAAATTCAGCTGCGCCTGCAAAAGTCACTGGCGGCGCTAGGGCGCATTGGCCATGGCGAATTCCGGCAAGCCGCGCGCGAACAGGCTGAACTGGCGCTGGCGCGTGCCGATGTGGCCATGGCACTGGAGCACGACAAGCAGCGCCTGCATGCCCTGGTGCAGGAGTTAAGGCAGCAAAGCTGAGGGCGCAGCCGCCGCGTCTTTGACGGCTGCAATGCGCTGCACGACGCGCTCTGGGCTGTGGCGCAGGCCGTGCTCATAGACCACCACCTGCCAGCCGCTGCACACCTGCAGCAGCTCGCCGGGGGCCAGCAGAAAGTCTGGGCGCGAGGGCTTGCCGTAGGCGGCATTGCCCTGGCCAAAGGTTTCATAGATCAGCAGGCCACCATCGCGCACGCTGCCCAGCACCTGGGGCCACAGCGGCCGCCACAGGTAGTTGGTCACCACCACGGCATCAAACTGCTGGCCGGGCAGGGGCCAGGGGCCGTTTTCAATATCCGCTTCAATGGCGCGCACGCTGGCAGGCAGCTGTGCCAGGGCTTGCGGATTGCGGTCAATACCGGTGACATGGTGGCCCAGTGCCGCCAGAAAGCTGGCATGGCGGCCATTGCCGCAGGCCACGTCCAGCACCTGTGCGCCTGCAGGCAGCAGATGGGCAAAGCGCTGCACCCATTCAGAAGGGGCAGAAAGTGCAGACAGTGCAGAAGGTGCGGTCGCAGGCGTGCTGCCCTGCGGCAAAGCAATAGAACAAGTCATGGGGTGTGGGGTCAGAAGCAGGCCCAGACCTGGTCTGCCAGCGTCAGCATGAAGTCGGGCTGCAGGTACATGGCAAATACGGCCAGCAGGGCCAGGCAGACCACCACCCAGATCACGCCGCGCAGCCACGCGGGCAGTCTGGGCATGGAGGAGGGGGGAGAGGTGGTGGACATGCCTGTTATTGTGACAGCAGTGGCTGCAGCTTACGCCGCCGTTGCTGCCTGACGCTGCAGTGGCGCTTCACGCACGGGCAGGTTGACGAGGGCGGCAAATACGCCCAGCGCAATCGACAGATACCAGACCATGTCGTAATTGCCATTGATGTCATACAGATAGCCGCCCAGCCACACGCCCATGAAGCTGCCAATCTGGTGGCTGCAGAACACAAAGCCACCCAGCATGGACAGGTGTTGCACGCCAAAGATCTGTGCAATCGTGGCGTTCGTCAGCGGCACGGTAGACAGCCACAGAAAACCCATGGCTGCGGTGAACAGGTAGACCGACCAGTCCGACAGCGGAGTCAGCAGGAACAGCACCGTGACTACCGAGCGCATGCCGTAGATGCCTGCCAGCACATAGCGCTTGCGCATAGGGTACTTCTGGCCCAGATTGCCCGCCAGATAGGTGCCAAAGATATTGAACAGCCCCACCAGCGCCAGCCCCACGCTGGCCACATGGGGCGACATGCCAAAGTCCTTGAGGTAGCTGGGCATGTGCACACCAATAAACATCACCTGAAAGCCGCAGACAAAGTAGCCCGCCGTCAGCAGCACAAAGCTGGGGTTGGTCCATGCCTCCTTGAAGGCCTGCAGGGTGGACTGCTGGCGCTGCACGGGTTTGCCTGAGGCAAAGCCCGGCTCACGCAGGCCAAAGGCCAGTACGGCAATGATGAGGGCCATCACCGCCAGAATCATCAGCGCATTGCTCCAGCCAAAGGCGCTGATCAGGCCGCCCTCTACCGGCACCATGAAGAACTGGCCAAATGAGCCCGCCGCCGCCGTCACCCCCATGGCCCAGCTGCGCCGCTCCGGGGGAATCTGCCGCCCCAGCACACCATAGACCACGGCGTAGGTCGTGCCTGCCTGGGCCATGCCAATCATCAGCCCGGCAAACAGCGCAAACAGCAGCGTGGTGGGGGCCAGCGCCATGCCCACCAGCCCCAGTGCGTAGAGGATGGCTCCGCCAATGAGCACTTTGAAGGCCCCCATGCGGTCGGCAATCATGCCGATGAAAATGCCAAAAATGCCCCAGGACAGGTTCTGGATGGCAATGGCCAGCGAGAAGCTCTCACGCGTCCAGCCCATGTCCTGCGTAATGGGCTGCAGCCACAGGCCGAAGCCGTGGCGAATGCCCATGGACAGGGTGACGACCATGCCGCCGCACAGCAGCACCTGCAGCATGGGCAGGCGTTGCGGCGTCGTTTGTTGTGTATGGTTTTGCATGACAGCAATGTAGCGAAATGCGTTTGCAAAAGCTGCAACCTGCGCGATATGCATTGCACAAAGCTGCCATCGAATGGCACGATGGACGTTTTCAGACCCGTTCACCCCCGCCGCCATCCGGTGCAGCCATGCCCGCCTGTGGGCCTGTTCAGCTGGCATGCGGCATGGGCGTGAGCGGTGCCCATGCGGGGCCATGTGCCCTATTGCAGCCGGAGTCGACGATTGGTTACTGTGAATTTATCCAGCACTGAGCTGTGGCCGGAACTACAATCCGCCCCCATGGCAGCTAAACCCTCTACTTCTGCATCCGCCTATTCGGAAGGCTCAATCCGTGTTCTCAAGGGCCTGGAGCCCGTCAAGCAACGCCCCGGCATGTACACCCGCACCGACAACCCCCTGCACATCGTGCAGGAGGTGATCGACAACGCGGCGGACGAAGCACTGGCCGGATACGGTAAAAAAATCAAGGTCACATTGCACAGCGACGGCTCCGTCAGTGTGGAAGACGATGGCCGCGGCATTCCCTTTGGCCTGCACCCTGAAGAAAACGCTCCCGTGGTGGAGCTGGTCTTTACACGCCTGCACGCTGGCGGCAAGTTCGACAAAGGCAATGGCGGCGCGTACAGCTTCTCCGGCGGTCTGCACGGCGTGGGCGTCTCGGTGACGAACGCTCTGGCCACGCGCCTGGAAGTGACGGTGCACCGCGACGGTCAGGTCGCTTCTCTGGCCTTTGCTGGCGGTGATGTGGTTGAACCCTTGACCACCCGCGACATGGCCAGCGGCGACCGCAAGCACGGCACCACGGTGCGTGTGTGGCCGGATGCCAAATACTTTGACAGCGCCAACCTGCCCATGCATGAGCTGGTGCACCTGCTGCGCTCCAAGGCCGTGCTCATGCCCGGTGTGAGCGTGACGCTGACCAACGAAAAGAACAAGGACGTTCAGCAGTGGCAGTACAAGGGTGGCCTGAAGGACTACCTCTCGCAGACGCTGAATGCCGACCCCGTCATCCCGCTGCTCGAAGGCGAAGCTTATGCCGACAAGCACAGCGACACCTTCAGCGAAGGCGAAGGCGCCGCCTGGTGCCTGGCCTTTACCGAGTTGGGCACGCCCGTGCGCGAAAGCTATGTGAACCTGATTCCCACCACCGCAGGCGGCACGCATGAAAGCGGCCTGCGCGATGGTCTGTTCCAGGCTGTGAAAAGCTTTATCGAGCTGCATGCGCTGCTGCCCAAGGGCGTCAAGCTCATGCCTGATGACGTCTTCGCCCGTGCCAGCTTTGTGCTCTCGGCCAAGGTGCTGGACCCGCAGTTCCAGGGCCAGGTCAAGGAAAAGCTTAACAGTCGTGACGCCGTGCGTCTGGTCTCCAGCTTTGTGAAGCCCGCCATGGAGCTGTGGCTCAACGCCAATGTGGAGCACGGCAAAAAGATTGCAGAGCTGGCCATCAAGGCTGCCCAGACCCGCCAGAAAGCGGGTCAGAAGGTGGAAAAGCGCAAGGGCTCCGGCGTGGCCGTGCTGCCCGGCAAGCTCACCGACTGCGAAAGCCGCGACATCTCCGTCAATGAAGTGTTTCTGGTGGAGGGCGACTCCGCCGGTGGTTCGGCCAAGATGGGCCGCGACAAGGAAACCCAGGCCATCCTGCCCCTGCGCGGCAAGGTGCTCAACACCTGGGAAGTGGAGCGCGACCGCCTGTTTGCCAACAACGAAGTGCACGACATTTCTGTAGCGATTGGCGTAGACCCCCATGGCCCCGATGACGAGCCTGACCTGTCCGGCCTGCGCTACGGCAAGATCTGCATCTTGAGCGATGCGGATGTGGACGGCTCCCACATCCAGGTGCTGCTGCTGACACTCTTCTTCAAGCACTTCCCCAAGCTCATCGAGACAGGCCATGTCTACATCGCCCTGCCGCCGCTGTTCCGGGTGGACGTGCCTGCGCGCGGCAAAAAGCCTGCGGCCAAGGTCTATGCGCTGGACGAGGGCGAACTGAACGCTATCCTCGACAAGGCCGCCAAGGAAGGTGTGGCACGCGAGAAGTGCCAGATCAGCCGTTTCAAGGGCCTGGGCGAGATGAACGCCGAGCAGCTGTGGGAAACCACCCTCAACCCCGACACGCGCCGCCTGCTGCCCGTGCAGGTGGAGGATCTGGACCTCGCCACTTCCGAGCTCATCTTCGGTCAGCTCATGGGCAAGGGCGAAGCCGCCGCACGCCGCGAGCTGATGGAACTGCACGGCAACGATGTGGAAGTGGACATCTGAGCCCGTGCCCGCCACGGCCTGTCGCCTTTTTCTTTTTTCAGCAGCAGTGCGCCACCATGCGCACTGCCTTATCTGACAAGGCTTGCTGCCCCGGCAGCAGCCCACCCCCGACATACGTATGAGCGATCAACCCGAAGTCGAAGCAGTTCAACCCTCTACCGTAGCAGCACCTTTGCTCGATCTGGCCACGCAGGCCGCCGGTGATGCGCTGGAGCTGGGCCAGTACGCCCGCCGTGCCTATCTGGAATACGCGCTGAGCGTGGTCAAGGGCCGTGCCCTGCCTGATGTGGCCGATGGCATGAAGCCCGTGCAGCGCCGCATTCTGTACGCCATGGGCCGCATGGGCCTGAGCTACTCCGGCACCAACAACAACACCCCTGCCAAGCCCGTCAAATCCGCCCGTGTGGTCGGTGACGTGCTGGGCCGCTTTCACCCCCACGGTGACCAGTCTGCCTACGACGCGCTGGTGCGCATGGCGCAGGACTTCAGCCAGCGCTACCCGCTGATTGACGGCCAGGGCAACTTCGGCAGCCGCGACGGTGACGGCGCAGCCGCCATGCGCTACACCGAAGCGCGCCTGAGCAAAATCACCACGCTGCTGCTCGATGAAATCGACGAAGGCACGGTGAACTTTGTGCCCAACTACGACGGCTCCACGCAGGAGCCCCAGCAGCTGCCCGCACGCCTGCCCTTTGCCTTGCTCAATGGCGCCAGCGGTATTGCTGTGGGTCTGGCCACCGAAATCCCCAGCCACAACCTGCGTGAAGTGGCCGATGCCTGCGTGGCGCTGATCAAAAAGCCCGCCATGCTGGACGATGAGCTGTACGCCCTGATTCCCGGCCCGGACTACCCCGGCGGCGGCCAGATCATCAGCAGCGCGGCAGACATTCGCCATGCCTACAGCACCGGCCGCGGCAGCCTGAAGGTGCGCGCACGCTGGACGATCGAAGAGCTGGCGCGCGGCCAGTGGCAGATGGTGGTCAACGAACTGCCGCCCGGCGTGTCGGCCCAGAAAATCCTGGAAGAGATCGAAGAACTCTCCAACCCCAAGGTCAAGGCAGGCAAGAAGGCGCTGACGCAGGAGCAGCAGCAGCTCAAGGCCACGGTGCTTTCCGTGCTCGACAGCGTGCGCGACGAGTCCAGCAAGAGCGCCCCCGTGCGTCTGGTGATCGAGCCCAAGACCAGCAAGACCCCGCAGCAGGAGCTGATCACCATCTTGCTGGCCCACACCAGCCTGGAAACCTCGGCCAGCATCAACCTCACCTCCATCGGCCTGGACGGCAAGCCCGTGCAGAAGTCGCTGCGCCGCATGCTCGAAGAGTGGGCGGCCTTCCGCCAGCAGACCATTACCCGCCGCTCGCAGCACCGTCTGGAGAAGGTGCAGGCCCGCATCCACATTCTGGAAGGCCGCCAGATCGTGCTGCTCCATATCGACGAGGTGATTGCCATCATCCGCGAGAGCGACGAACCCAAGGCCGCGCTGATGGCCCGCTTTGACCTGTCCGAGCGCCAGGCCGAAGACATTCTGGAAATTCGCCTGCGCCAGCTGGCCCGTCTGGAAGCCATCAAGATCGAGAAGGAACTGAACGAGCTGCGCGAAGAAGAAGGCAAGCTGCAGGACATTCTGGCCAACCCCAGGAGCCTGCAGCGCCTGATGGTCAAGGAAATCGAATCCGACGCCAAAACCTTTGCCGATGAGCGCCGCACGCTGATTCAGGAAGAGAAAAAGGTGGTCGCCGAAATCAAGGTGCCCGATGAGCCTGTGACCGTCATCGTCTCGGAAAAAGGCTGGGTGCGCACGCACAAGGGCCACGGCCATGAGGCAGGCAACTTCAGCTTCAAGGCGGGCGACCAGCTCTGGGGCACCTTCGAGTGCCGCACGGTGGACCAGCTCATCGTCTTTGGCAACAACGGCCGCGTCTACAGCGTGGCCGTGGCTACGCTGCCTGGCGGCCGTGGCGATGGCCAGCCCATCAACACCATGATTGACCTGGAAGCAGGCACCCAGATTGCCAGCTACTTTGCAGGCCCGGTCTCGGCCCAGCTGCTCATGAGCGGCAGCGGTGGCTACGGCTTTGTGGCCAAGGTGGAATCCATGCTGGCCCGCAACAAGGGCGGCAAGGCATTCGTCACCATTCAGGACGGCGAAACCCTGTGCCAGCCTTCCATCATCGGCGGCACCAATGGCAGTACCCCGCTGCCAGATGCCACCCATGTGGCTTGCCTGACCACGGGCGGCAATGTGCTGACCTATGCACTGACCGAACTCAAGACCATGAGCGGCGGCCGTGGCCTGCAGCTGATCAAGCTGGAAGACAAGGACGCGCTGGCCGGTGCTGCAGCCTATACCCGCTCGGTACGCATTACCGGCGTGGGCCGGGGGGGCAAGGCCAAGGAGGAATCCCTGGAAATCCGCTCCCTCAACAACGCGCTGGGCAAGCGTGGTTCCAAGGGCAAGGCCACGGGCTGGACGTTCAAGCCCAATGGCATTTTCCGCGTTGAGTAAATTTGATAGCTGGTAGCGCTTGCTGGACGGGCGCTATAGGCCAAAAAGGCTGTTAATCCTGTAAAGGGTTGGCAGCCTTTGTTTCTTCTTCCTTGCTTGTGAGAGAGAGGGCTTTTCTCCCTCGCCCGCTTGCGGGAGAGGGTAGGGGTGAGGGTGGGGTTGACTCCTTCCCCCGCTGGGGGAAGGTAGGGATGGGGGCCTTTGCATCCACTCCTCGCCCCTCTGGGGAGAGGTTGGGAGAGGGGCTTTTCGGCTTCTTGCTTCCGATTTGTGTGGTGTGCCTCTGTTGAGTGAGGGAGCCGGATCTCGCCCCGGCAGGCGAGTCACTTTTTGTAGCGACAAAAAGTGACCTTCACGCTTGCGTGGGGCGGAACTCATATTGCGAAGCAATGTGAGTGCAGACCAAAAAGCGCGTCTGCGACGCTTGTCCGGCGAAACTCACTTCGCTCCTTCGTCGCTCCGTTCAAACAGCCGCCGGAAATTTGAATTTTTATGACGAGGCACGCCAGTCTTGCAGCTGGCGTGCGGTGGTGCACAAGCGCTGCGCCTTGAGCTCCCTCTCCCGCTTGCGGGAGAGGGCTGGGGTGAGGGTGCATGCTTTCCTTCCCCCGTTGGGGGAAGGCAGGGATGGGGGCCACAGCCCCGCTGGAAGCAGGCAGCCAAGCGCTGCACGACAGACAGTCGCCAGTTTTATGCGTGAAATATGGTTCTAGCGCTTATGCAGCAAGCGCTGGCTGCTATGGATTTGGTATTTACTCCCTCTCCCGCTTGCGGAGAGGGCTGGGGGTGAGGGGGCATGCTCTCCTTCCCCCGCTGGGGCGGTACATGTCAAGATAGTTGTCGCGTCATTTATGCCGCTAGACGTATTTTTTTGATAGCTATTAGCGCTTGCTACATAAGCACTAGAGGCCAAAAAGGCTGCAAACGCTTGGGGGCGTCTGCTACCTTTGGTGTGGGCAGATTCCAGCTTTACCCGCTGCAGTCAGCAGAGGACCGCAGCGGAGCACATGCCTTGCTTGCTTAGCGACTCTTAGAACGACACAGTGCCTGAGACGCGGAAGGTGCGCGGTGCACCGGGCATCACAAAGCCGTCACCAAACATGCCAATCCAGTAGTTCTTATTGGTGGCGTTTTCCACGCTGGCATTGAAGCGCACGGGGGTGGTGCCGAACTTGGTGTCGTACTTGGCCATCAGGTCGATGCGGTTCCAGGCGGGGGCGCGCAAGGTGTTGGCGGAGTTGACCCATTGCTGGCCGGTGTACAGCCAACGGCCGCCCACGGTCAAGCCTTGGATAGGGGTGGCCCAGTCCGCACCAATACGGGTACGCAGTTTGGGAACACCGAAGTTTTCCTTGCCCGTATTGACTTGGCGCGACTTGATGTAATCCACACCGCCGAGCAGCGTCACGGTCGAGGTGAGCTGGCCCGATGCACTCCATTCCACGCCCGTTAAGCGTTGTTCACCATCAGCCACTTGGTTGTTGGCACTGTCGGTGATGAGCGAGGGTTTTTCAATGCGGAAGGCACTCACGGTGTGGGTGACTTGCTGCGACTGGAACTTCACACCCACTTCCGACTGTTTGGTTTGCATGGGGGACAGGGCTTCGCCTGCATTGGCGTAGCCCGCACCCACGATGCTGCCGGGTTGCAGGCCTTCGCTGTAGTTGGCAAACAGCGAGATTTGCTCACCCCAGGGGCGCACCACGATGCCCGCCATGGGCGAGAGTTGGCTTTCGCTGTAGTTGGAGGATTTGGTACTGATCAGCGGGGTTTTCACCGTTTGGTAGCGCGCTCCCAAGGTGAGCAGCACCTTGTCGTTGGCAAAGCCCATCACGTCAGCCAAGGCGATGGAGGAGAACTCGCTTTCGTTTTGATAGCCCTTCCACTGGGGTGCAGCCGGGAAGGTGGGCTGCACGGGGTTGTACATATTGGTGGTGTAGCAGTAGTTGCAGGCCGTGTTGTACGAACCGTCCTCGGTTTTGAGGATGTTGTACGACACTTGCATGCGGTGCTGTACATCGCCGGTGTTGAACTTGCTGATCAAACCAGCTTCTGCTGTACGGCGCTTGGATTGGGCGTGCACGTTGTAGATGGCACCGCGGGTGGTGCCGTCGGCCTGGGTGACTACAGCACGTGTGCCGAACAGCAAGCCTTGGCCTTCCGATTGGGAGCCACCGGCTGCCAGATAGCCTTGCAGATTGGGCGTGAAGTCAAACTCTGCACGCGCCAAAGCACCGCTGTTGGTGTATTCGCCGTGGGTGCCTTGGAACAGGTTCACATCACCCTTAGGAGGAGCCAGTAACTGGCCAACACCCTTGATGGCACCTACGCCCGTGAAGTTGAACATAGCCGGACTGCCACCATCGATCTTGGTGGTGCTGTCATACACATCCAGCGACAGGCGCGCACGGTCGCCCATGTAGTCCAGACCCAGCGCGCCCACACGGCGTTTTTGGTCTTCGCCTTCGGCGCCCATTTCGCCAGAGCCGTACACGCCGTTAAAGCGAATGCCCAGGCGTTGCTCTTCGCCAAAACGCTTGCCTACATCGGCATGGGCTTGCAGATAGCCATCAGACACCCAGGTGGTGGTCAGCTCAGCAATCGGCTGGCTCAGCGCACGCTTGGTGACCATGTTCACAGAACCGGCCACGCTGCTTTGGGGTGTCATGCCAGAGAGCAATACGTTGGGGCCACGCATGACTTCGACGCGCTCAAACATTTCAATCGGCACGGAGTTGGCGGGGGCAATGCCGTACAGGCCGTTGGTGGCAATGTCCATGGCATTCACATCCAGACCGCGCAGATTGAAGTTCTGCAGCAAGTGGCCCTTGTTGGTGGTGAAGACCACCGCGGCATCGTTCTCCAGCACGTCTTGCAGGGACAGGGCAGACCAGTCTTCGGCCAACTCACGCGTATAGGCATTCACATGCACGGGTGCATCCATGGTGGAAGTGGCGCCCAGAATACCCAGACGTGCGCCCTTGGCAGTCTTGCGGCCGGGGGCCAGGGCAGGCAGGTCTTCGCGTTCGTACTGGTCACGCACCTGGACGGTGGACAGGGTGGGTGCGTCTTCAGCACTTGGCGTCGTCGAAGTTTGTGCGTGTACGCCTGTGGTGAGGCAGGTGGCAATGACTGCTAAGCCAATAGCGCTGCGTTTGCAAGGAGAAGCAATGGAGGTCAGCATAAGTAGATTTGTAAATGAGATTACTTCTCAATTGTATTTATTTGTTTGCTTGGCTGAAAACCTTTGGGTAAACACCATGCTGATCGCGTCTGTATGTGCAGGTGTCTTGCTTGTTCCTGTCAGCGTGTTTTTGATAGCTAGCAGCGTATGCTGTGATTGGCTAAAAGGGTAAAAGCCTGTTTGATCGCAAGCGCAAACAAAGTGGCTTACCCTCCGATGTTTTATGAATACGAAGGGCGCTGCTACCAGCGATGGCAGCGCATTGGATATGACCATCTCCCAATCCGGCCCCATTACCCGCCACTATGTGGGCCAGCGCCTGTCTGAAATTGCCATCCACAACGGCACGGTGTATCTGGCAGGCCAGGTGCCTGAAAACAACCCACAGGGCGATATGCGCACCCAGACCACGGAGGTGCTGGGTCATGTGGAGCGTCTGCTCCTTGAGGCTGGCAGCAGCAAGGCGCACATCCTGTCGTGCCAGATCTTTATTCGTGACCCCAAGGACTTTGATGTGATGAATG
Source organism: Comamonas kerstersii (assembly GCF_002056725.1). NCBI lineage: Bacteria > Pseudomonadati > Pseudomonadota > Betaproteobacteria > Burkholderiales > Comamonadaceae > Comamonas > Comamonas kerstersii. Next base: position 2,221,402 of record NZ_CP020121.1, read on the forward strand.
AAGTCTGGGACGCCTGGGTCGTGCCCGGTCACACCCCCCCACGCTGCACGGTGCTCGGCCCCACCATTCACCCGGACTGGCGCATTGAGGTGGTGGTGACTGCCGCCCAGATCACTGCGGCTTAAGGGCTGGTGAATTCGCGGGTGATCAGCCACTTGTCGCCTTCGCGCTGCAGCTCCAGGGTCTTGCGGTCGTTGGACTGGTAGTTGTCTGCGGTGTAGCGCTGGCGGAAGGTGGCGGTGGCACGGTTGCCCTGGATCTGGACTTTCAGATCACTGATGTCCACCTTGATAAAGCCCTTGTCCTCAATGCGTGCGCGGCGCTCTGCTTTCCAGGCGGCCAGACTGCCTTTGAGGGGCTTGAACTGTTCGCTATAGGCGGCAAAGTAGCGCGCCAGGTTCTGGCTGGCCCAGGCGTCGGCCCAGTCCTTGACGGCATGCTCCACCGCAATGCTGAGGGCATGGGGGCTGTTCTGCTGGGGCTGCGCCGCTGCAGGGCTGGCAGGCTGGGCGCTGGCCGCAGCTGGGGCTTTCTGCTGCGTGCGAGCAATAGAGGTGCGGCCGTCGGGGAAGATTTGCTGAATCATCGCCAGCTTGGCGGGCAGGCCGGTGCGCATTTCGTCCAGCGAGACGGCCTTGTTATAGGCTTCGTTGGCCAGCAGGGTGTACATGTCGCCCAGGTTTTCGTAGCCGGAGGCGTAGTAGGGGTCAATGCGCACGGCCTGCTGCAGCAAGCTGGCGGCCTGCACCAGGTCACCCTGCGAGGCATAGAGCACGGCCAGGTTGTTATACGGCTCTGGCAGGTTGGGAAAGTCCTTGATCAGCGCGTTAAAGATCTGAATGGCTTCCGGGTAATTTTTCTGCTCGGTGGCGATTACACCCTGCGCAAAGCGTTCGCGGGCCTGCTCAAAGGCAGAAGCCTGCATCTGGGGGGAGGACGTGCTGGATGCCGTGGGCTGCGGCACGCTGGGCTGCTGCGAGGCGCTGGCGGCAGTGGCCGATGCATTGTCTGCAGCGTGTGCCAGCAGCGGAAGACTGAGCAGGCTGGCCAGCGCAAGTGCGCGAAGTGGCTGAGGCGCAAGGCCAGCTGCGCGCGTGGGGGCGTGGTGCATAAAAACTTTCTGTCTGTTGTTCTGAGTGTCAGCTCTGAGGCCGGAATGCCCCAGACTGTGAAGCAATGGGGTGGTGCTGCGTGCAGTGTGAAAACACTATTGGTTACAGGCAGTTTTGTACATAGGCAAATTCTGAAATTTGCCTTCCACAGCCTTGGTTTTTGGCAGCGGTAAATTCTGATTTTGGTTTTGCGCTGCTCCAGCGGTCCGCTGCCCCCCGGCAAACGGTATGCAATACGGTATTTTCTGGCTGCCCATGTGCGATGGGCAGCGCGGTCTACTTCCTGGCTTGCGCACGGCGGTTGCGTGAGCCAGAGCAGAAAGAAAGTATTGCCATGATTATTGAAGTCACCACCCTCCATATCCACCCCGGCCAGAATCAGGCATTTGAGGCCGCCATCACACAGGCGGCCCAGTCTTTTATTGCGCCGTTTCCCGGCTGTCTGGGCTACAGCATTCGCCGCTGCATCGAAGAGCGCAGCCAGTACGTGATTGAAATCCGCTGGAAGACGCTGGAGGACCACATGGAGGGTTTTCGCAAGTCCAAGGTGTTTACGGCCTGGCGCGCGGCCATCAGCGAGCATTTTGCGCAAGCACCCGGCACTTTTCACTATGAATGCCTGGAGCAGTACAGCGCCTGAACCACTGCGGATACATTGCGGCAAAGCCCTGGATGGCGGTTCAGCCTGGAGCATGGCTGTGAAATACTGTAAAAACAGTAGCTGAAACCGATTGATAGAAAGGCGCTAGCAATGATCCGATGCGTGAAACTTTTTACCGGCCCCGATGGCAAGTCGCACTTTGTGGATGGGCATATTGATCTGCCCGGCGGCGAGCGCGGTGACTTCATCAGCAGCGTAGTAGGTGCGCGCAGCATTTCGTTTCGTGAGACGGGGCAGGGCGGCAGCTTTGACTGGCATACGGCCCCGGCCCACCAGTTTGTGCTGACCCTCAGCGGCACGCTGGACTTTGAGATGCCCGATGGCAGCAAGGTGCGTATCAACCCCGGTGATGTGCTGTGGGCTGATGACACCGTAGGCCAGGGCCACCGCTGGCAGCTGGTGGATGACCAGCCCTGGCGCCGCGCCTATGTGATTTTTGCTGAGGGGGTGCAGGTGCCGTTTGTGCCTGCACAGGCCTGAGCTGGCGCAAGCGTTCACCATGCCCCGCCTATGGCGGGGCTGTTTGCAGCAGAAACTGATCTGATTTATGACCTCTTCCACACAGACTGATGTGTTGCTGATTGGCGCAGGCATCATGAGCGCCACGCTGGGCACCTTGCTCAAGGAGCTGGAGCCTTCCTTGTCCATCACCATGGTGGAGTCGCTGGACGACTGCGCCCAGGAAAGCTCGCATGGCTGGAACAACGCAGGCACAGGCCATGCGGCCAACTGCGAAATGAACTACACGCCTGCGCGTGCCGATGGCAGCGTGGACATCCACAAGGCGCTGGAGGTGAACACGGAGTTTGACGTGTCCCGCCAGCTGTGGAGCTACCTGGTGCAAAAGGGCCGCATTCCAGACCCGCAGGCATTTATTCACCCCTGTCCGCACATGAGCTTTGTCTGGGGCGAGGAGAACGTGGCCTATCTGCGTGCACGCTACAAGGCCATGGCGGCCCACCACTGCTACCGTGGCATGGAGTACAGCGAAGACCGCGCGCAGATTGCACAGTGGGCACCGCTGATCATGGAAGGCCGCGCGGATGGCCAGCCTGTGGCGGCGACGCGCATTGTCAGCGGTGCCGATGTGGACTATGGCGCACTCACCCATCTGCTGGTGGCGCAGCTGCGCCAGCAAAGCGGTGTGGAGGTGCAGTACCACCAGCATGTGGATCATCTGGAGCAGCAGGAAGATGGCCGCTGGCTGGTGCGCTGCAAGCACACGCAGACGCACGTGCACCAGAGCATCAGCGCCAAGTTTGTGTTCATTGGTGCAGGCGGCGGGGCGCTGGAGCTGCTGCAGAAGTCCGGCATTCCGGAAGGGCACGGCTACGGCGGTTTTCCGGTCAGCGGCGTGTGGCTGCGCTGTGATGTGGAGGACATTGCAGATCGCCACCAGGCCAAGGTCTATGGCAAAGCCCCACACGGCTCGCCACCCATGTCTGTGCCGCACCTGGATACACGCATCATTGGCGGCAAGAAGTCGTTGCTGTTCGGGCCTTATGCGGGTTTTTCCACGCGCTTTCTCAAGCAGGGTTCACTGAGTGATCTGTTCCGCTCGGTGCGCCCCGGCAATGTGCTGCCCATGCTGGATGTGGCCAAGGACAACTGGGAGCTGAGCGAATACCTGATCTCACAGGTGCTGATGAGCGAAGCGCACCAGTTCGAAATGCTCAAGGACTTTTACCCGCAGGCGCGCTCCATCGACTGGAGCAAGGCCGTGGCCGGTCAGCGGGTGCAGATCATCAAGCCAGGCACGGACAAGCTGGGCACGCTGGAGTTCGGCACTGAGCTGATTGCGTCTGGCGACAAATCGCTGGCAGCGCTGCTGGGTGCTTCGCCCGGTGCATCCACGGCCGCCTATATTGCGCTGCAGGTGCTGCAAAAGTGCTTTGACCAGCAGCTCACGCCCGATGGCTGGCTGGGCAAGCTCAAGACCATCATCCCTACCTACGGGGTGGACCTGCGTGAAGATGCGCAGGCCTGCTTTGAAACGCGCCAGCGCACGGCTGCGCTGCTGAAGCTGGAATACGTGTAAGCAGCAGGCTCGCGCTGTGCACGCACCCAAGGGCAGCCACTGTGGCTGCCCTTTTTTGTCTGCACTGCACCACTGCCCGGGTGGATAGGGAGGTAGCTGGGCAGCGCAAAGCCTTACATTTGCGTTGATGCCCTGCGTGCGGAATCGATGTTTGCAGATAGGGTTTCCGTTTTATCCGGATGGTTGCCGATGCGGCTGTAGCAAGACGCATCGCACATTGATTGCTGAAAGTTCCTGCTTATGCCTTTTGCTTGCGTTGTTTCCCGGGCTGCTGCCCCACATGCTGCTTCACGGCTGGTGCATGCGCTGGCTGTTTCAGGGCTGGTCTGTGCAGCGGTCATTGCTGGCACCAGTCGTGTTGCTGCAGCAGAAGGGGTGCAGACTGACAACACCATGGATGCTGTCACAGTCACCGGCCAGCGTGCCGAGCCGCGGCATGTGATGGGCACGCGCGAATACATTCTCATGCTGGAGAATCTGGGCGACCTGCACACGCGCATGGCCGCGCAGGTCTATGGTGAGGCCACGCAGCTGGATGCCACGCGACCCTCGCTGGCATCCAAGCTGGCGCTGGTGGAGCAGGTGCTGGCCAGCACGGGCATGGGGCTGCCTGCTGCGTCTGCACCCCGTATGGTGGTGAACAGCCCAGTGGCGCAGCCTGTGCAGCAGCCCAGCGCGGCGGCGGTGGGTGTGCCCGCAGACGGCAAGCAGGCCATTGCAGATGTAATGGCTGCTGTCATGGCATGGGCACGGGCCTGGGAGCAGCAGGACATGCCTGCCTACTACGCGGCCTACAGTACAAGGTTTGAGCCTGCGCAGGGCACGCCACTGGAGGTGTGGAAGCAGGAGCGGCGCGAACGCATTGTGGGACGGCCTGGCATTACCGTGGACTTCAATGATCTGCGGGTGCAGGTGGACGGCAGCACGGCTACGGCCAGTTTTCACCAGAACTATGCATCGGGAGAGTACAGATCCAGCGCTCGCAAGAGCCTGCAGCTGCAGCAGGAGGGTGGCCAGTGGCGCATTGTGCGTGAGGAGTCTGGCAGCTGATGGTTTGCCATTGGCAGTCGCCAGACATTGGGCGTAAAAAAGGAGACCCGGGGGTCTCCTTTGTGTTGGGGCCATTGCCTGCCCGTCAGAGGGCAGGAGCCATAGCTTTACAGCGAGTCAATAAAGCTGCGCAGCTTGTCCGAACGGCTGGGGTGCTTGAGCTTGCGCAGGGCCTTGGCTTCGATCTGACGGATACGCTCACGTGTCACGTCAAACTGCTTGCCCACTTCTTCCAGTGTGTGGTCGGTAGACATTTCGATACCGAAGCGCATGCGCAGCACCTTGGCTTCGCGGGGGGTGAGGCCGTCGAGGATGTCCTTGACCACATCGCGCAGGCCGGCCTGCATGGCAGCGTCCACGGGTGCGGTGTTGTTGGTGTCCTCGATGAAGTCGCCCAGGTGGCTGTCGTCATCATCACCGATGGGCGTCTCCATGGAGATAGGCTCCTTGGCGATCTTCATGATCTTGCGGATCTTGTCCTCGGGGATGTCCATCTTCTCGGCCAGGATGGAGGCGTCAGGCTCAAAGCCGAACTCCTGCAGGTGCTGGCGCGAGATGCGGTTCATCTTGTTGATGGTCTCGATCATGTGCACAGGGATACGGATCGTGCGGGCCTGGTCCGCGATGGAGCGGGTAATGGCCTGGCGGATCCACCATGTGGCGTAGGTCGAGAACTTGTAGCCGCGGCGGTATTCGAACTTGTCCACGGCCTTCATCAGGCCGATGTTGCCTTCCTGAATCAGATCCAGGAACTGCAGACCACGGTTGGTGTACTTCTTGGCAATCGAGATCACCAGACGCAGGTTGGCCTCGATCATCTCCTTCTTCGCAAAACGGCTGGCGCGTTCGCCATCGTTCATGCGCTTGTTGATGCTCTTGAGCTCATCCAGAGGCACAACCACGCGCGCCTGCAGGTCGATCAGCGACTGCTGCAGTTCCTGCACGGCAGGAATGTTGCGCGACAGCACATTGCTCCAGGGGTGGCCGCCAGCTGCCTGCTCTTCGACCCACTTGAGGTTCAGCAGGTTGGGGGGGAAGCTCGCAATGAACTTCTCCTGAGGCATGCCGCACTTGTCCACGATGATCTTGCGCAGCTCGCGTTCCTTCTTGCGCACGTCATCCACCTGGTTACGCACCAGGTCGCACAGCTTCTCGATGGTCTTGGCGGTGAAGCGGATGGTCATCAGCTCTTCAGTGATGGCCTTCTGCACCTTGATGTAGTTGGCAGAACCCCAGCCTTCCTTGTCGTAGGCCTTGCGCAGCTTCTCGAACAGGTCAGCAATCTTGTCAAAGCGCGACAGGGCTTCGTTCTTGAGTTCTTCCAGCTTCTTGGTCAGCGCCTTGGAGCCGCCCTTGCCGTCGTCATCGTCTTCTTCGTCGTATTCGTCGAAGTCTTCTTCGGCCACGTAGTCATCGTTTTCGTCGGCGTTCACAAAGCCGTCCACGATGGTGGAGATGACGACCTTGCCTTCGCGGATTTCCGCGGCCATGCCCAGCACTTCGGCAATGGTGGCAGGGGAAGCCGAGATGGCTTCCATCATGTCCATCAGGCCGCCTTCGATGCGCTTGGCGATTTCAATTTCGCCTTCGCGGGTCAGCAGCTCCACGGTGCCCATTTCACGCATGTACATGCGCACGGGGTCGGTGGTGCGGCCGAATTCGGAGTCCACGGTCGACAGCGCAGCTTCGGCTTCTTCTTCCGCTTCTTCTTCGGAGGTGGCCGACTGGCCGGTGTTGTTCAGCAGCAGGGTTTCCGCATCGGGAGTCTGCTCGTACACAGCCACGCCCATGTCGTTCAACATGGAGATCACGACTTCCAGCGTTTCAGCATCGACCAGCTTGTCGGGCAGGTGGTCGTTGATTTCAGCGTGGGTCAGGTAGCCGCGGGTCTTACCCAGCTTGATCAGCATCTTCAGACGCTGACGGCGGGTGTTCATTTCTTCTTCAGTCAGAACGGTTTCGTCCAGACCGAATTCCTTCATCAAGGCGCGTTCCTTGGCCTTGCTGATCTTCATGCGCAGCGGCTTGGCCTTTTCGGTGGGGCTGGCTTCTGCGACCTCGGCTTCGGGTTCTGCTTCAGCTTCCAGCTCCAGATCGGCATCAAAGTCGCCCAGGTCTTCGTCCAGATCGCTGGGTTCCTTGGCCTTGGGCTTGCGGCCGCGCTTGGCAGGTGTCTTGGTGGCTGCTGTCTTGGCAGCAGCAGTCTTGCTTGCAGCCTTCTTGGCTGCAGGCTTCTTTTCTTCCACAACCTCTTCGGCTACGACAGCTTCCTTCTTGGGAGCAGCGGCCTTCTTGGCTGCAGGCTTTTTAGCGGGAGTAGCGCCATCAGCGTCGGCTTTTTTCTTGCCGCGCTTGGGAGTAGCTTCTGCCAACAGGGCATCGGCCATTGCTTTGAGTTCTGCTTGGGACAGGGTCGCCATATCGGAATCTTTCTTGGAAGCAGCCGCTTGAGCCTTGGTGGCTGCGGGCTTCTTCACAGCGGCTGGTGCTGCAGCCTTGGTGGCTGGCTTGGCACTGGCTGCCGTGGATTTGGAAGTTTTGGGCTTGGCTGTAGCGTCTGGCGCCTGCTTGGACTTTGCAACGGGCATGGATACCTCTTGGTCAAAAGCGAACACACACAAAGGGGAAAACGCAAGCGCCATCTAACCCGGCGCATCAACGTGCCATGGGCACGCGCAGGAGCGAACGGCTCCTGTCAGGGCAAGATGTCTGGGCGATCATTTGGTGTGCAGTCCTTGCGGAAATTGGGCCATGCAATTGCTGCCAACACGTGATTCCATCACGGGGCCCGGGCCGGAGGTGCTGCTGTCGCTCTTGCCAGTAATTGATCAATTATAGCGTTTGGCAGAAATTGCAAGAGGTAAGCGCATTTTTTTCGTAAATATTTTTAGAGGCGCAGGCTGGCGCTGAAGTTTTTTGCAGCAAGTGCTTGTTGCATCAGCAGTTTTTGGTGTGCTTGCAAAGAGCGTACAGACGCGGTCAGGTCTGGCGCAGCGCCAGAAATAGGGGGTTGATGGAGCTTTCTATGAAAAAAATAGCTTCTTGCGCTTATCAATCAAGGGTTTCAGATATTTTTCTATCTGAAGTGCCCAGTATTTCAGCGCAAGAAGCTATCTTTTTTGTGTGACTCAGTTGCCCTGCATGCTGGGCGTAGCCTGCAGGCGGCTGCGGCGCTCGAGCAGGCTGCGGTAGCGCTCGGCCACGCTTTTGTCGCTGGGGTTGGCGGCCAGCGCCATGAGCAGCTCGGTCTCCAGCTGCTTGATGCGCTTGGCCAGCATGGGGCTGAGGATGTTGCGCAGTTCCTGGTACTGCTCCTGCTCCTCGCCTTCCGGGTGGCCGTGCGGGCCGCTCATGAGTTGCAGCGCCAGCGCACCGTGCGGGGTGGCGCTGATGCGGTCATGGAGCATGGCCCAGGGCTGGGGACCGTTTTCCTGGAACTGGCTTTCAATCCAGCTGAACAGCGGGCCGTGCGGTGCGGGCAGGTTGACGAGGGTGTCCAGATCGTCATTGTCCAGCCGCTCCATGAAATGCATCTGCGACAGCAGCAGGCGCACGGCCTGATCTGGCCCGGTGGAGGGTACAACGCGCGGCTCGGCCATCATGGGGCGCTGCTCTGTGCGCTGGAATTTGCCATTGCGCCGACCCGTATAGGTGCTGCGCTGGGTGTAGTAGGGCGCGTTGCTGCCCGAGGGCGCAAATTCACTGACCCAGTCTGGCGCGCTGGCACTGGCTGCTGCTGGCGCAGCCGTGCTGTGGCTGGCACTGCTGGCGCTGCCGCGCTGAAAGCGTTTTTCCTGGGCTTCGGCCTGGGCCCAGAGTTCAGACAGCTCGCGCGCGTCGATCTGGATTTTCTGGGCAATCTCACCGAGCACCAGGCGCTTGAAGGCGCCGTCAGGCAGCAGGCGCCACAGCGGGCGCGCCTGGCTGGAAAACTTGGCGCGGCCCTGGGCCTGGCCCAGATCGCATTCCATGCTGGCAGCTTCCATCAGGAACTGGTTCAGCGGCAAGGCATTGGAGACATGGCGGGCAAAGGCATCGCTGCCGTGCTCGCGGATAAAGCTGTCGGGATCGTGCTCGGCCGGCAGGAACAGGAATTTGATGCTGCGCGTGTCGCTGGCGTAGGGCAGGGCTGCCTCCAGCGCCTTGCGTGCGGCATTGCGCCCGGCCTTGTCGCCGTCAAAGCTGAAGACGATGCTGTCGGTAAAGCGAAACAGCTTGTGCACGTGGTCAGGCGTGCAGGCTGTGCCCAGTGTGGCCACGGCGTTGGGAAAGCCCAGCTGTGCCAGGGCCACCACGTCCATATAGCCTTCGGTGACCAGTGCATAGCCCATGCTGCGCAGGGCGTCGCGCGCCTCGAACAGGCCGTAGAGTTCGCGCCCTTTGTGAAACAGCGGGGTTTCGGGCGAGTTCAGGTATTTGGGTTTCTCATCGCCCAGCACGCGCCCGCCAAAGCCGATGCACAGGCCTTTGACGTCCCGGATGGGGAACATGATGCGGTCGCGGAAGCGGTCGTAGCGTTTGCCGTCTTCACCGCTGATGACCAGGCCGGATTCTTCAAGCTGCGGGTCGTCATATTCCGGAAAGACACTGGCCAGATTGCGCCAGCCAGCCGGGGCATAGCCCAGACCGTACTTGCTGGAGATAGCGCCTGACACGCCACGGTTCTTGAGGTACTGCACCGCATGGGCGCTGGCCTTGAGCTGGCTGCGGTAGGCCTCGCCTGCGCGTTCGAGCACATCGTTGAGGGTGGCCTGCTTGACCTTGGCAGCGGCCTGGCGCTCACGCTCCTGGGGGCTGATGTCTTCCTGCGGCACCACCATGCCGATCTGGCCAGCCAGATCGTTAACGGCTTCCACAAAGCCCATGCCGGCGTGGTCCATCAGAAAACTGATGGCATTGCCGTTCTTGCCGCAGCCAAAGCAGTGATAGAACTGCTTGGAGGGGCTGACACTGAAGGAGGGCGATTTTTCTCCGTGAAACGGGCACAGGCCCATGAAGTTGGCACCGCTTTTTTTCAGCTGCACATAGCGGCCCACCACGTCGACAACATCAACGCGGGACAGAAGCTCTTGAAGAAAGGATTGGGGAATGGACACGGGCGCTATTGTCCGGCATCGCTGCCCAGCCGGGGTGGCTGGCAGGGTTTATCCAGAAAAAAAGCCCACCAAGCGGTGGGCTGTCAAGAAGGGGAAAGGGGGGAAGCGCGTGCTCAGTGCAGCATCAGTGCGCCTGCGCTCTTGCTCTTGCCAGCGCGTGCGGGAGGGTTGCACAGGCCGCATTCGTAGTGGCGCGCGTTTTCATAAAGTTCTGTCACGAACATGCCGCTGCACTTGCTGCACTTGGTGCGGGTGAGCATGTTGGCATCCACAAACTTGATCAGACGCCAGGCGCGGGTGAAGGACAGCATGCATTCCAGATTCGAGGCCTGCACCTGCTCGGTATAGAGGCGATAGGCCTTGGTCAGAATTTCCACCGAGTCCGCATTGACGCCCTTGGACATGTATTCATAGATGTTCAGGAACAGCGAGCTGTGGATGTTCTCCTGCCAGGTCAGGAACCAGTCGGTGGAAAAAGGCAGCTGTCCCTTGGAGGGGGACTTGCCGGCGATTTCCTTGTACAGGCGGATCAGGCGTTCGTAGGAGAGGGAGGTCTCCGACTCCAGCACCTGCATGCGCGCGCCCATCTTGATGAGCATGGCGGCACGTTCGATTTGCTTGGATTCGTTCAGAACGCTCTTGGTTGCTGCTGTAGCCATGGTGGTGTGCTCCGTATCGCCGATCGTGAATTACAGAACTTCGGAGACGCGGCTGGCCATCAGGATGTTGGCGTGCAGCGTGTTGGTGGCTTCGTTGCCGATCTTGTTGCTGCTGTGGTTGGTCAGCAGGCTCCAGACCAGATCGTCATCTACGCGGAAGCTGCACAGCAGGGTGTTGCGCGAAGCGATCTTGAGAATTTGTGCAGCAGAAAGGGTGCCCAGAATGTCACATGCTTCTTCGCTCAGGCCCAGGCGGAAAACGGCTTCGGCCTTGTCCTTGCGAATCAGAGTCTGAGCCAGCATCAGGTAAGTGAGGTTGGCTTCGCGAATCTCGGCAAGCAGTTGTTCGTCATTCATGGTTCATCCTTTCCAAAAACCTAATTGAGTCGTAGCTCGTGGGTGTCGCTGACGCTTGGAATCAAGCTGCGATCTGATGGGATGAATTGTGAAATAGCGCAAACAAAAGCTGGAGTCGGGGTGTGTCGGTGCGTCGTGTCTCTTTGGCAAGCCGGGTTTGTCTCTTTTGCCTGATGTCCTTGTAGGTGAAATTCTTACAAGGCGAGTGTCTGATGTCTGGCGGGCCGTAGGCCTTGAGGGATGTGACAGCGAGGAGTGGTGTGCTGTCAGGTAGCCAGGCTGTGCAGCAGTACAGGTATGAGGTTTCATACTTTGTCACGTTTTGCTACACAGGCCTGAATCATGCCTCAACTTTGGGGGATCTAACGCCGCTAAAGGGCAGTGTTTACCCCGCTGTTTTGCGATAGAAAAGATTGTTAACTTTTGGCGACCGGGCGTGTCGGATCACTGCACCATTCGCTCCAGCTGCCTGCAAACAGCTTGGGTGGGGCAAAGCCTGCAATTTCCATGGCAATCAGATTGGGTAGTGCGCTGACGCCGCTGCCGCACTGGTGCACTACGGTGGCAGGATCGCGTCCCTGCAGCAAGGCGTCGAATTCAGCGCGCAGCAGTTCCTTGGGCTTGAAGCGTCCGTCCAAGGCAATGTTTTCCGTGAAGGGGCGGTTGAGTGCGCCCGGAATATGTCCAGCCACGGGGTCCAGCGGTTCGACCTCACCACGGTAACGCGCCGGGGCGCGGGCATCCACAATGGTCTGTGCATCGGCCTGCTGCAGTTGTGCCAGCACTTCATCTGCAGTCACCAGCTGGCGCAGACTGGGCTTGAGTTCAAAGTTGGACTGAAAGTGTGCGGCCTCTTCGCCTTGTACGGTGGCGCCGCCATGCGCGACCCAATGCTGCAGACCACCGTCGAGCACCGCGACCGCATCATGCCCGGCCCACTTGAGCATCCACCACAGGCGGCCACAGAAATTGCAGCCCTGGCGGTCGTAGACCACGGCCTGCATGTCATTGCGAAAGCCGACGGAGGACAGCCATTGCGCAAAGCGTTCACGGCTGGGCAGAGGATGGCGGCCGCCAGAGGCTGGCTGGTCAGACTGTGCAGTCTGCACCTGACCGTGGGCATCAGGCGCACCGTGACGGGCGCTCAGGTGCTGCTCCAGGTCCGCGTAGACCGCTCCGGGGATGTGTGCCTGCTCATACTGCTGGCGGCCTGCAGCAGGTGCGCCCAGGTCAAAGCTGCAGTCAAACACCATGAAGGGCTGACCGCTGGCCTGCAGGGCCTGCAGCTGTGTGGAGGTAATCAGTGTGGTGTAAGTCATGGCCTTGCGTAAAAAGTTCTTACGCCTGGCATTGTGGCTCACGATGCTGCGGTTGTACCTCTGGCACGGAAGATGGTGGCTGCAATACCGCACAGCACAATCAGGCTCATGCCCAGCCAGCCTTCCCAGCCCAGTTCGTCATTGAAGAGAAACAGGCTGTAGAGCGCGGCAAACACGATGCCTGAGTACTGCAAATTGGCGACCACCAGCGTTCCGCGCGAGGTCTTGGCGCTGGCATAGGCGCGTGTCATGCACAGCTGCCCGCCCGCGGCCAGCAGGCCCACGGGCAGTAACCACAGGGCAGCCTGCCAGCTGGGCCAGGGCGAAAAGCCGGTGATCAGACAGGCGACCAACCCTGCGAGGGTGCAGCCAGCGCCAAAAAAGAAGACGGTGCGCGCTTCGGGCTCACCAATGCGTGACAGCGCTACCACCTGCATATAGGCCATGGCAGAGAGCACACCCGATCCCAGCCCCAGCAGGGCGGGCAGGGTCTGCTCCTGGGCAAAGCTAGGCTGCAGCATCAGCACCACGCCGCCGAAGCCCAGCACGATGGTGATGAGCAGGGGAATATTCAGCGGCTGTCTGGGGCGACCGCTGCCGGGCAGCAGCGTCCACAGTGCACCAGCGAGCAGAAAGACGGCAATCCAGATACTGCTCATGTAGTTGAGCGTCATGGCGCTGGCCAGAGGCATCTCGGAGATGGCATAGAACCAGCTGCCCAGCGCAGACACGCCCACCAGGCTGCGCCAGGCGTGCATCCAGGGGTGGCGGGTTTTGAGAGAAATGCCTTGCGAGGAGCTGAGCGCCCACAGCGCCAGCATGCCGATCAGGCCTCGGTAGAAAACGATTTCTGCGGTGTTGAAGTACACCGCTGCGTATTTGATGCACACGCCCATGGTGGCGAACAGAAAAGCGCCGACCACCATCCATAACACTTGCATTGCCTCTCCCTGCTGTTTTTTGTTGTGCAGTGCCTGCTGTCAGGAGCCGTTCACACAAGCAGTGTGAATAGGTCTAAACAAAAAGAGCTGCCAGCGCCCATGAATCGGGTGCTGGCAGCTCTTGTGAGCGTAGCAAATTTTTGCTTAGCGCTGGGGGATATGCGCTCCCATGATTTGGCGATACCACTCATGGAAATGCTGCATGCCGTCTTCCATGGGGCTCTGGTAGGGACCGACTTCGTTGTCACCACGCTCCAGCAGCGCACGGCGGCCTGCGTCCATGCGCTCGCCGATTTCATCGTCCTCGACAGCGGTTTCCATATAGGCCGCGCGCTGGGCTTCGATGAACTCGGGCTCAAAGGCTGCGATTTCTTCGGGGTAGTAGAACTCCACCACGTTCATGGTCTTGGTGGGGCTGATGGGGTGAAGGGTCGATAAGGTCAGCACATGCGGGTACCACTCCACCATGATGTGGGGGTAGTAGGTCAGCCAGATGGCGCCGCGCTCAGGCAGTTCACCGTTGCGGTAATTCAGCAGCACTTCGTGCCATTTCTTGTACACATCAGAGCCAGGCTTGCCGAAGGTGGGGGCTACGCCCACGGTCTGCACGGAGTATTCCTTGGCGAATTCCCACTTCAGATCGTCACAGGTCACAAAGTTGCCCAGGCCGGGGTGGAAGGGGCCGACGTGGTAGTCCTCCAGATAGACCTCGATGAAGGTCTTCCAGTTGTAGTTGCACTCATGCATTTCGACATGGTGCAGCACCAGACCTTCGAAGTTGAGCTGCTCACGAGGGCCCATGCCAGCCAGGTCAGCCACGATGTCACGGCCGTTGTCCTCGAACAGCATGCCATTCCACTCGCGCAGCTTGTAGTTGTTCAGGTGCAGACAGGGATCTTGTGAAAACTGGGGGGCGCCCAGGAGCTGGCCGCTGGGGTTGTAGGTCCAGCGGTGCAGAGGGCAGACGATATTGCCGCCTGCGTGGCCCTTGCCTTCGGTTTTGAGATTGCCACGGCCCTTGAGCATGACGGCCTGACGGTGGCGGCAGATGTTGGAGATCAGCTCTATGTCGCCCTTGTCATTGCGAACCAGCGCACGGCCTTCGTTTTCGTGAGGCAGTGCGTAGTAGTCGCCAATTTCTGGGACGGACACCGTACTGCCGACATAACGTGGGCCTTTCTGGAAGATGAGTTCCATCTCGCGCTGGAACAGCGCTTCGTCAAAGTAGCTAGAAACTGGTAGTTGGCTTGCGGCCTGCTGCAGTTGAAGACTTAAATCAGACATGGGTGACCTGACCTAAAGACTCCCCACAGGGAGGTGCTTGTTGCACGGGTGAAAAAAGTAAACCGGCTTATGCCAGAGCATGATGGACAGTAGCAAGTCAAGCCTATGTCCGTCTATGCAATGGCGTGTGCCGGTTCGACGGGGAATGGGATTGTATGCGGTGGGGTTATTTTCGCGGGCGTTTTATGTGTATTTAAATCAAATAATTAGCGGGATATTGCAGGAAATATGCCTCCTTCTGGTGCGTACAGGGCTGAATGCGCCGTGGAAATGGCTGCACAGCCTAAAATCCCTGATTCCCCAAACCCACGAGCGCCCACCATGCCCAAGGCAAAAAACGTCGCGATCGCCGACATTTCCACCCCTCCCGACAGTTATGAGTCCGCAGTTGCGGAGCTGGAAACGCTGGCTGTAGCCATGGAGTCCGGGCAGCTGCCTCTGGGTGAAATGATGAATGGCTATCGCCGTGCTTCCTTTCTGCTGGAGTTCTGTCGCAAGCAGCTCGATGAGGTGGAGGCGCAAATCCGTGCGCTGGATGACGGCCAGATCAAGCAATGGTCGCAGGACTGAGTGGGCGCTATGGAAACTCAGATTGTGATGACAACAGATCTTCCCACCAGCAGCACCGACACATCGGTATTTGATTTTCAGGCATGGACGGATGCGCAACTGCAGCGCACCGAGCAGGCATTGTCGGCATGGGTGGGTGTGGATGCACCAGCGAACCTGGGCGATGCCATGCGCTACGCCGTGCTCGATGGCGGCAAGCGCCTTCGCCCTCTGCTGGTGCTGGCGGCAGCGCAGGCTGTCAACGGCCTGCCTGAGGCCGCGCTGCGTGCGGCCTGCGCGGTAGAGCTGATCCATGCGTATTCGCTGGTGCACGATGACATGCCCTGCATGGACAACGATGTGCTGCGCCGCGGCAAGCCTACGGTGCATGTGCAGTTCGGTGAAGCCCAGGCTTTGCTGGGCGGCGATGCTCTGCAGGCGCTGGCGTTTGAGCTGCTGACGCCTTCGGAGGCAGAAGTGCCAGCGGCCATGCAGGCCAAGCTGTGTCGCATTCTGGCGCAGGCCGCTGGTTCACGGGGCATGGCAGGCGGTCAGGCCATTGACCTGGCCAGCGTCGGCAAGGCTTTGAGTGAGCAGGAGCTGCGTCACATGCACGGTCTCAAGACCGGTGCGCTGCTGCAGGCCAGTGTGGCCATGGGTGTTGCCTGTGCACAGGTGTCACAGCCTGTGCAGCAGGCGCTGGCGCGCTATGCCGAAGCGCTGGGCGTGGCCTTCCAGGTGGTGGATGACGTGCTGGATGTGGTGGCCGATGCTGCCACACTGGGCAAGACCCCTGGCAAGGATGCAGCCAATGACAAGCCCACCTTTGTGTCACTCATGGGGCTGGATGGCGCACGCAGTTATGCCAATGTGCTGCAGCAGCAGGCCTTGCAGGCCTTGAAGGAAAGTTGTCTGACGGATGTGCGCGCCCTGTCGGCGTTGGCACATATGGTCGTTTCGCGCTCACATTGAGTGCTGACTGGGGATGTGTTTTCTGTTGTCGGATTGCTGCGCTACCCCCGAGTGAGCAAGCGCTGTTTGCTGTGTGCAATTTGATTTGAATAATTTGCTAATGACCACGAATGCCTACCCTTTGCTGCAGAAAGTGAACACACCTTCTGACCTGCGTGCCATGTCACGCGGTGACCTCAAAGTGCTGTCTGACGAGTTGCGCGCCTATGTGCTGGACAGCGTGTCGAAAACTGGTGGGCACCTGAGTTCGAATCTGGGCACGGTGGAGCTGACCATTGCGCTGCACCATGTGTTCAACACCCCGTATGACCGCATCGTCTGGGACGTTGGCCATCAGACCTACCCGCACAAGATTCTGACGGGCCGCCGTGATCGCATGTCTACGCTGCGTCAGCTGGGCGGCATCTCAGGCTTTCCGTTGCGCTCGGAAAGCGAGTACGACACCTTTGGGGTCGGGCACTCCTCGACCAGTATTTCTGCGGCACTGGGCATGGCCATGGCGGCCAAGCGCAAGGGCGAAAACCGCCGTGCGATTGCCGTGATTGGCGATGGCGCCATGACGGCAGGCATGGCTTTTGAGGCCTTGAACAATGCCGGGGTCATGGATGGCAATCTGCTGGTCATCCTCAATGACAATGACATGAGCATCAGCCCACCCGTGGGTGCGCTCAACCGCTATCTGGCCCAGCTCATGAGCGGTCAGTTCTACGCCGTGGCGCGCAACGTGGGCAAGAACGTGCTCAGCAAGGTGCCTCCGCTGCTGGAACTGGCCAAGCGCCTGGAGCAAAGTGCCAAGGGCATGGTGGTGCCTGCGACGCTGTTCGAGAACTTTGGCTTTAACTACATCGGCCCCATTGATGGCCATGATCTGGATTCGCTGATCCCCACGCTGGAAAACATCCGCAGTCTGGAAGGCCCACAGTTCCTGCACGTAGTCACCAAGAAAGGTCATGGCTACAAGCTGGCAGAAGCTGACCCTATTGCCTACCACGGCCCCGGCAAGTTCGACCCTGCCGTAGGAATTGTCAAATCCAGCGCGCCCTCCAAGCCCACGTTCACCCAGGTGTTCGGCAAATGGCTGTGTGACACGGCAGCGCAGGACCAGCGTCTGGTGGGTATTACGCCCGCCATGCGTGAAGGCTCTGGCCTGGTGGAGTTTGAAAAGCGCTTCCCTGATCGCTACTACGACGTGGGTATTGCCGAGCAGCATGCTGTGACCTTTGCGGCAGGCCTGGCCTGTGAAGGTGTCAAGCCAGTGGTGGCGATTTATTCAACCTTCCTGCAGCGTGCCTATGACCAGCTGATTCACGACGTGGCGCTGCAAAACCTGCCCGTAGTGTTTGCGCTGGACCGCGCAGGTCTGGTCGGTGCGGACGGTGCCACCCACGCAGGTGCCTACGACATTGCCTATGTGCGCTGCATTCCCAATATGAGCATGGCGACACCTGCGGATGAGCGTGAATGCCGTCAGCTGCTGACCTCTGCCTACGAACAAGACCATCCCGTGTGCGTGCGCTACCCACGTGGTGCTGGTGTGGGCGTGGAGCCGCTGGATGACCTGTCTGCGCTGCCATTTGGCAAGGGTGAAATTCGCCGCCAGAGCCAGGCTGCGCGCCAGGGCGAAAACGGCAGCACCCAGCCCCGCATTGCCATTCTGGCCTTTGGCACCTTGCTCTACCCTGCATTGCAGGTGGCAGAGCACATCGACGCCACGGTTGCCAATATGCGCTGGGTCAAGCCGCTGGATGTGGAGCTGGTGCGCGAGCTGGCAGCTTCGCATGACGTGCTGGTCACGCTGGAAGAAGGCTGTATTGCAGGCGGCGCAGGTGCTGCCGTGTCGGAAGCCCTGAGCGCAGCTGGCCTGACGCTGCCTGTGCTGCATCTGGGCTTGCCCGACCAGTTCATCGAGCACGGAGACCCTGCCAAGCTGCTGGCCCTGCAGGGGCTGGATGCAGCGGGTATTGAGCGCTCCATTCGTGAACGTTTTCTGGCCTGACTTTGTCTGACGGCATCAAGGGGCTCAAGCCTCTTGTGCCTGACATCAGGCTGAAGGATAGAAGCTTTCGGGGGTTTACCCGGGAAAGTGATCAGGGCCTCTATTCCTAGAATTTTGTGTCCCCTTCTGTGCATGGTTTTTCGGGGAGATTCCATGCCTGAAGGCGGCTGCGTATGAAATTCAAGGAGTAAACATGGACCGTCGTTCCCTCATCAAAAGAGCAGGTATTGCTGGCGTGCTGGCGGCTGGCGTGGCACCTGCCGTTCACGCGCAGCCTGCGGTGCGCTGGCGCATGGCGTCGAGCTTTCCCAAGTCGCTCGACACCATCTACGGCAGCGGCGAAAAATTTGCTCAGACTGTCAAGGCGCTGTCCGGTGGCAAGTTTGAAGTGTCCGTGCACGCTGCTGGCGAGCTGATGCCTGCCTTTGGCGTGGTGGATGCGATTGAAAACAGCACCATCGAAATGGCGCAGACTGCGCCTTACTACTTCACGGGCAAGAATGCCATCTTTGCCTTTGGCTGCGCCGTGCCTTTTGGCCTGACTGCACGCCAGATGGATGCCTGGATGGAGCATGGCAATGGCCGCAAGCTGTTCGACAAGTTCTGCGCCAACTACAACATCAAGAGCTACAGCGCGGGCAATACCGGCACGCAGATGGGCGGCTGGTACCGCAAGGAAATCAAGTCTGTCAACGACCTCAAGGGCCTGAAGATGCGTCTGGGCGGCGGCCTGTTCGGTGAAGCCATGGCCAAGCTGGGCGTGGTGTCGCAGAACATGCCTGCTGGTGATGTGTACCAGGCACTGGAAAAGGGTACGCTGGACGCGACTGAGTTCGTAGGCCCCCACGACGACCAGAAGCTGGGCTTTAACAAGGTGGCACCTTACTACTACTACCCAGGCTGGTGGGAAGGTGGTGCAGAGCTGGGGTTCTTCGTGAACGCCAAGGCCTACAACGCCCTGCCTGCCGAGTACAAGGAAATGGTGGATGTGGCTACCCGCATCGCTGCGCGCGACATGACCGCCAAGTACGACGCATTCAACCCCGTGGCCATCAAGAAGCTGGTGGCGGACAAGACCATCCTCAAGGCGTTCCCCAAGGATGTCATGGACGCAGGCTTTAAGGCCTCCATGGAAGTGTTTGCGGAGCACGAGGCGCGCGACCCTGCCTTCAAGGAAATCCACCAGGACATGCGCGCCTTCCAGCGTGACCAGCTGCTGTGGGAGCGCTTCTCCGAGCTGCGCTACAACCAGTACATGACAGGCGTGAAGCTGTAATTTGCTTGCCGAAGCTGCACGCAGGTGCGCTGGCTTCGTTCAGATAAAGCCGGGATGAGAGTGACATCGCATTCCGGCTTTTTTGCCTGCTAAACCGTCCCAGAAGCGGTGCAGGAGGGGGTTTTTTTTCTAGCCCAAAAGGAGACTTCAAAATGGATCGTCGTTCCATGCTCAAGCATGCCGGTATCGCCGGCATTGTGGCTGCAGCAGCAGCCCCAGCGGTGCACGCACAACCTGCTATTCGCTGGCGTATTGCATCCAGCTTCCCCAAATCTCTGGACACGATTTACGGCTCTGCCGAAGTGTTTGCCCAGGCGGTCAAGTCCATGACCGGAGGCAAATTTGATGTGTCCGTTCACCAGGCGGGTGAGCTGATGCCAGCATTCAACGTGGTCGACGGTGTGCAAAGCGGCACTGTGGAAGTGGCCCACACCGCGCCTTACTACTTCTTTGGCAAGAACGAGGTGTTTGCCATTGGCGGTGCGATTCCGTTTGGCATGAACTCGCGCCAGCTGACCTCGTGGATGGTCGATGGCGATGGCGGCAAGCTCATGGGCGAGTTCTACGACAAGTACAACGTCGTGCCGCTGGTCGGTGGCAATACGGGGGCGCAGATGGGGGGCTGGTTCCGCAAGGAAATCAAGACGCCGGAAGACATCAAGGGCCTGAAGTTCCGCGTGGGTGGCTTTGCGGGCAAGGTGCTGGAAAAAATGGGCGCAGTGCCCCAGAACATTCCTGCTGGCGAAATCTATCAGGCGCTGGAAAAAGGCACGATCGATGCGGCCGAGTGGATTGGCCCCTACGACGATCTGAAGCTGGGCCTGAACAAGGTCGCACCTTTCTACTACTACCCCGGCTGGTGGGAAGGCTCGCTGAACCTGTCCTTCTATATCAACAACAAGGCCTTCAACAGCCTGAGCAACGAGTACAAGGCTGTGGTGCGCGCTGCATCCTACGAAGCCCATGTGACCTGCCAGGCACGTTATGACGCACGCAACCCCGGTGCGATCAAGCAGCTGGTTGCTGCCAAGACCAAGGTGCTGCCTTTCTCGCAGCAGGTGTTGGAAGCTTCCTTCAAGGCCACCATGGAGCTTTACGATGAACTGGCTGCATCCAATCCAGACTGGAAGAAGATCTACAGCAGCTACCGTAACTTCCAGCGCGACCAGGTGCTGTGGTTCCGCTTTGCCGAAGGGCGCTTTGATTCCTTCATGGCAACGCAGAAGCTGTAAGCAGCAGGCGTGCAGCAAAAAGGCCATCCATGGATGGCCTTTTTTTTGTGGAGAAACTCTCAAAAATAGAGCTGCTAGCGCTTGATTTATAAGCTTTTCAAATATTTTTGAATCGGAAATACAGGTTTATCAAGCGCTGACTGCTCACTTTTCTGAAAGTTCCAGACGCTTGGCGCGGCGCGCTGCAATCCACCAGATCAGCATGCCTGCGCTGACCGAGACCGCATGGCCCAGCGCCAGTGCCAGGCCGCTGTGAAACAGCTGTGGCACCACAATGCCGGCCATGATGGCAAACACGCTCATCTGCGTGAAACCCTGCAGCGACGAAGCCAGGCCGCGCATCTGCGGGAAGGTGCCCATGATCTGCAGCGACAGAATGGGCATCAGCAGCGAAATGCCCAAGGTGTAGCAGGCAATCGGCAGCACGGCCCAGGGCACGGCAGGGGTGTCGGTCGAGAGGTTGTAGAGCACATTGCTGGCACTGCCAATGGCCAGACAGGTGTATCCAATGGCTTTCTGGATGCGCACGGGAATATGCCGTGCCAGCGAACCTGACAGGGCAGAGCCCAGCATGGAGCCGCCGATGAGCGGAATGAACAGCCAGCCAAACGAGGTGGCCTCGAGCTTGAGCACGCCCATGACAAACTCGGCGGCCGAGCTGATGTAGATGGCGGTGGCCCCTGTCATCATCGCTGTGCCTGCCACCATCAAGCGAAATTGCGAGTGGCGCAGCGCCATCAGATAGTTGCCCGCAATCACCCCCAGCTTGAGCGGCTGGCGCTTGGCAGCGGGCAGGGTCTCGGGCAGCACCCGCCAGCACAGCAGCACCAGGATGGCGCCGAAGGCTGCCAGAAAGAAGAAGGTCGCGCGCCAGCCGCCATGGGTCTGCAGCCAGCCGCCAAAGATAGGCGCAAGTGCCGGAGCCAGGCCAAAGCAGAACATGACCAGACTCATCATGCGCTGGGCATCTGCACCCTGAAAGCGGTCCTGCACGATGGCACGTGCCACCACCATGCCCGAGCCAGCCATGGCGCCCTGGGCAAAGCGGATCAGCACCAGACCCTCAATGCTGCTGACAAAGGCAGCAACGCAGGAGGTCAGCGCATAGCCCAGGCTGGAGAACAGCAGCACACGGCGGCGGCCAAAGGTGTCGCTGAGCGAGCCGTAGAACAGCATGGTCACCGCCATGGCCAGCACATAGACGCTCAGGGTCTGCTGTACGGCAGCGGTGGGTGCCTCAAACTCCTGGCTGATGGCGTAGAACGAGGGCAGGTAGGTGTCTATGCCCAGTGCACCCATCATGGTGCACATGGCCAGAATCACGGTCAGAGAGAGGTTTTGCTTCATAGGCGGTGGCAGTCCTGCGGGCAGGCCGCCAGACGTAAAAAAGGCACATGGCGGGCATGTGCCTTGTCAGTGGGGGATGGCTTATCCCTGGGGGGCGCGGATCGCGCTCTTGGGGCGAAATGCCTTGCACACCGCATCCACGGTTTCCAGGTACGGGCCACCAATCAGGTCAATGCAGTAGGGCACGGCGGCAAAAATGCCGTTGACCAGCTGCTTGCCATCAGCATCCTTGAGGCCTTCCAGCGTCTCGGCAATCGCCTTGGGCTGGCCGGGCAGGTTGATGATCAGGCTCTGGCCACGGATCACCGCCACCTGGCGCGACAGAATCGCCGTGGGCACAAAGCGCAGGGAAATCTGGCGCATCTGCTCGCCAAAGCCCGGCATTTCCTTGTCCGCCACGGCCAGCGTCGCTTCAGGCGTGACATCGCGCAGGGCTGGGCCGGTGCCGCCGGTGGTCAGCACCAGGCTGCAGCCAGCATCCACCAGCTCGATCAGCGTCTGGCTGATGGTGGCCTGGTCATCAGGGATCAGCCGTGCTTCGAAGGTGATGGGGTTGTGCAGTGCGCGAGTGAGCCAGTCCTGCATGGCTGGCAGGCCCTTGTCTTCATAGACGCCGCTGCTGGCGCGGTCGCTGATGGAGACAATGCCAATCTTGACGGCGTCATGCGTGCTCATTCGTCAGCATCCTCGTCGATGGCCTGTTCTTCATCATGCTGGCCGTGTGTGCCATTGATGTGAGACAGCAGCAGCTGAAACAGCTCGCGGTAGGCGCGGCCCTTCTTGGCAGGAGGCAGGATCTGGCCTCTGGCTTCGGCTTCTGCGGCCTTTTGCTTGGCTGTGGCTTCATCCTTGCGGGCCTGGCGCATCAGCGCGCGCACTTGCTGCACATCGGTGGCGGGGAACTGATCCAGCCAGATGCCCAGGTGGTCGTCGCTGTCGATCAGGCGATCGCGCCACTGTTCGGCCACCAGCACATTGGTCTGCTCCAGGCTCACGCCGGTGCGCTGCTCTTCCAGCGCGGCCTTGGCGGCTTCGACCTGGCTTTCTTCCAGCTTGCGCATCAGCTTGCCAATGAACTGCATCTGGCGGCGCTTGGCCTCAAAGTTGGTCAGGCGCTTGTGTTCGGCCAGGGCTTCCAGCAGCTTTTCGGGCAGCTGCAGACGGGCCAGCAGCTTGGGGCGCAGGCCCAGCAGGGCTTCGCCCAGGTCCTGCAGCGCATCGCTTTCTTTTTTCAGGTCGGTGCGGGTCTGGTCCCAGGTGCCTTTGAGTTCGGCCTTCAGCTCCAGGTCACGCTCGCTGCCTTCAGCAACGAACACGCCCTTCACGTAATAGCCTTTTTTCGGTTTGCGTGACATGTCTTTTATTCAGAGGGAATAGGGTGGCAGCGCATAGGGGCTGCAGTGCTCGGTATCATATCCGGCGCTATGAACAAACCCCGTACACGCTCTACAAGCACCACTGCAGCGCAGGCTGATTCCGGCTTCAGCTACAGCCGTTCGTTTTTTGAAGGTCTGGTGGACCAGGCCCTGGCACACGCTAAAAAGCTGGGTGCCACCGATGCCGGTGCCGATGCTTCCGAAGGCTGCGGCCTGAGCGTCAGCGTGCGCAAGGGGGAGCTGGAAACCGTAGAACGCAACCGCGACAAGTCGCTGGGCGTGACGGTCTATATCGGCCAGCGCCGTGGCAATGCCAGCACGTCTGACTTTTCGGAAGCAGCCGTCAAGCAGACCGTGCAGGCCGCCTTTGATATTGCACGCTTTACCGCGGAAGACCCCACAGCCGGTCTGCCCGATGCGGACGATATCGCCACCGAAGACACGCACAAGGACCTGGACCTGTTCCACCCATGGGCCGTGACCAGCGAAGAGGCTGCACGTATCGCCATTGAGTGCGAAGCGGCTGCCCTGGCGACCGACAAGCGCATTACCAACAGCGAGGGCGCCAGTGTCTCGGCCCAGCAAAGCCATTTCTACAGTGCTCACACCCGGGGCTTTCGCGGTGGTTACGCCAGCTCGCGCCACAGCATTTCTGTCGCGCCGATTGCTTCGCTGCCCGGCAAGAACGGCGAGATGCAGCGCGACTTCTGGTACAGCTCCATGCGCGATGCCGTGGAGCTGGCTACGCCCGAGGAAATTGGCCGCTATGCCGCCCAGCGCGCCCTGAGCCGTCTGGGCAGCCGCAAGATTCCTACGACCGAATGCCCTGTGCTGTTCGAGTCGCCACTGGCGGCTGGTCTGCTTGGCGGCTTTGTGCAGGCGGTGAGCGGCGGCACGCTGTATCGCAAGAGCAGCTTCCTGCTGGATTCGCTGGGCCAGCAGATCTTCCCCAAGCACATCAATATCGAAGAAGACCCCTTCATCCTGCGCGGCAAGGGCAGCTCGCCATTCGATGACGAAGGCGTGAAGGTGCGTCGCCGCATGGTGGTGGAGGATGGCCGTGTAGAGGGTTACTTCCTGTCGAGCTACTCGGCCCGCAAGCTGGGCATGAAGACCACGGGTAATGCCGGTGGTTCGCACAATCTGACGCTGACCTCCCGCCTGACCCGCCGTGGCGACGATCTGAAGGCCATGCTCCAGAAGCTGGGCACGGGCCTGTTCGTGATCGAACTCATGGGCCAGGGCGTGAACTATGTGACCGGCGACTACTCGCGCGGTGCCTCTGGCTTCTGGGTGGAAAACGGCGAGATTGCTTTCCCCGTGCAGGAGATCACCATCGCAGGCAACCTCAAGGACATGTATCAGGGCATTGAGGCTGTGGGCGCAGATGCGTATAACTACGGTGCCAAGACCGTTGGTTCGGTGCTGATCAACCGCATGAAGGTAGCAGGCAGCTAAAGCGCTGCGACTGTTGTCATGAATCCAAGGCATGCTGCACCCAGCATGCCTTTTTTACGCGCCTGGCATCAGAAGTATTGATAGCTGCCAGCGCAGGTGCAGCAAGCGCTAGAGGTCAAAAGCATGCATAACAACAGCAAGGGTTTGAGTGGGGCAGACTGGATCTTGGCGCTGGTCGTGATCGTGATCTGGGGCGTGAACTTTGTGGTCATGAAGTGGGGCTTGCAGCAGGTCTCGCCCCTGCTGCTGTGTGCTCTGCGCTTTGCGGCGGCATCATTGCCGTTCCTGCTGTTCATTCGCCCGCCAAAGAATCTGCCGTGGCGCTGGCTGGCTGCCTATGGGCTGGTGCAGGGCGTGGGGCAATTTGGTCTGCTGTTTGTGGGCATGCAGCTGGGCATGCCAGCAGGCATGGCCTCTGTCGTGCTGCAAACCCAGGCCTTTGTGAGCCTGCTGCTGGCGGCCGTGCTGATGCGGGAGCGCCCGCGCAGCTGGCAGTGGGCGGGGCTGTGTGTCGCCACGGCGGGGTTGGTTGTGATCGGCAGTGCGCATGGTGAGGGCCCTGCGCAGATGACGCTGATGGGCTTTCTCTGCACCGTGGGTGCTGCAGCCATGTGGGCGAGCGCCAATCTGATTACGCGCCATGCCGCCAGCTTTGGCAGTTACGAGCCCATTCCTTTTCTGGTGTGGACCAGCCTTTTCCCCATCGTGCCGTTGTTGCTGCTTTCCGCCTGGCTGGAAGGTGGCGCTGCCCATATGCTGGCGCAGGTGCAGGCCATGGACTGGCAGGGCTGGGCGGCGGTGGGCTATCTGGCCTTGCTGTCTACGCTGGTGGGGTATGGGTTGTGGACGCGGTTGCTGCAACGCTACCCGACCAGCACCGTGGCACCGCTGTCACTGCTGGTGCCTGTGGTCGGGCTGATAGCGGCCATTGCACTGCTGGGGGAGCTGCCCAATGCCCAGCAGTGGGCAGGCACGCTGGGTGTACTGCTGGGCATGGCAGTCAACCAGTTTGGCAGCCGCTGGGCACGCAGATAAGCCCGCAAGATGGGGGCTGCACCGCAGCGTGCTGTGCTGCGGCGTAGCTCGTGCAGGTGTGCTTTTTCAGGATTTGAAGGGGCCGCGGTGCACGCTCAGGCCCGCAAAGCTTTGCTGCACAGGCATGATTTCGATCGCATTGACGTTCATGTGCGAAGGCGTCTGCGCAATCCACAGCACGGTGCTGGCAATGTCTTCGGGTGTGAGGTACTGCACGCCTTCGTAGACCTTGGCAGCCTTTTCATCGTCACCGGCAAAGCGCACATTGGAGAACTCGGTGCCGCCGCACAGGCCGGGTTCCACATTGGTCACGCGCACAGGTGTGCCCAGCAGATCGGCGCGCAGGTTACGGCTGAACTGCTGCACAAAGGCCTTGGTGGCACCGTAGACATTGCCACCGGCATAGGGCCAGTTGCCGGCGATGGAGCCCAGGTTGATCACATGACCGCGCTGGCGCTGCACCATGCCGGGCAGGAAGGCGCGGGTCATGGAGACCAGCCCCTTGCAGTTGGTGTCGATCATGGTGTCCCAGTCGTCCAGATTGGCCTGATGGGCTGGCTCCAGGCCCAGGGCCAGCCCGGCGTTGTTGACCAGTACGTCCACCTGCGCAAAACCAGCAGGCAGCTGTGCGGGCAGGGACTGCACGGCAGCACGGTCGGTCACGTCCAGTTCGACGGGCAGCAGGCGTTCACCCAGTTCTGCGGCCAAGGCATCCAGCTTGCTCTTGCGACGTGCCGTGGCAATCACCTGGTGACCAGACTGGACAAAGCTGCGTGCCATGGCGGCACCAAAACCTGCGGATGCACCTGTAATGAGAACGATCATGGAAAACCTCTCCTGTAAATCAACCGTTCATTGTGGGCAGAGCAGACGCGCTACGGCAAGTCTTGGATGACCATGTCAGCCTTCTGCAGGCTGCGGGTGCGAATGCACGTCTGACTTATCGCCCTTGCTCAGCCACGTAGATTTCCACGCGGCGATTCTGGGAGCGGCCCCATGCACTGTCGTTGGAGGCAATGGGTTCACGTGCACCACGGCCTTCGGTCTGGATGCGTGGACCTGCTACGCCACGGCTGAAGATGTAGTCGCGGGTGGCATTGGCGCGCCTGACGGAGAGCGGATCGTTGATGCGGGCACCACCTGTGCTGTCCGTGTGACCGATGATGACGACATGCGTCTGGGGGTAGCGCTTGAGGCTGTCCGCAAAATTGTTGAGCACGGGGCGGAACTGGCTCTTGATGTAGGCGCTGTTGGTGTCAAAGGACACATCTGTGGGAATGGCCAGCTTGAGCTGGTTGTCTGGCGTGCGACTGACGGTGATGCCCGTGCCGCGTGTGGCGGCTTCCAGCTCCTTGCGCTGGCGCTCCATATTGGCTGGGCAGGTTCAGGCCGCAGCGGCAGCAGCAGGCAGCACGTAGCCAATGATGGCGATGTAGTGCATCAGGCTGCCTGCAATCACGAACAGGTGCCAGATGCCGTGAAAGTGGCGCACATGGTCAAACACGAAAAAGCCAATGCCTGCTGTGTAGAACAGGCCGCCTGCAGCCAGCCAGGCAAAGCCTGTGGAGCCCAGCGCCTGTATCAGCGGGCCAGTGGCAACGATCACGGCCCAGCCCATGACGGCGTAAATCACCAGTGACAGCAGCCGTGTTTCGCTGCGCTGCCACAGCTCCTGCACGATGCCGATGAGGGCCAGCCCCCAGACCACGCCAAACAGGCTCCAGCCCCAGGGGGCGCGCAGGCTGATGAGGCAAAACGGCGTATAGCTGCCAGCAATCATCAGATAGATGCTCAGATGGTCGCACTTTTGCAGAATGCGCTTGGCCCGCCCGCGGACGCTGTGATAGAGGGTGGAGACGGCGTACAGCAGCACCATGGCTGCGCCGTAGATACAGACGCTGGTGATGGCCTGCGCGTCCGTGTACAGGCTAGCATAGACGATCAGCCAGGTGGCACCTGTGAGCGCAAACAGGACGCCGACCAGATGCGTCCAGGCATTGAAACGTTCTCCGTGATACATGGCAGCCCCATGGGGAAAAGTTGCTGGAGGCGGGCAGGCCAGATCACGGCCAGCGCCTCTGTCAGTCCATGATGCATGGACTGTATCAGAGGGACTGGCCATCAAAAAAGCCCACGTGATGTGGGCTGTTTGCTGATGTGGAGGAACCGGCTCAGGACCCGTCCTCAGGCGCGGCAATCAGATGGCCAGGGCCAGCAGATCGCTTTCCACGCACACGCCGTTGTCCAGAGCGGCGCGCACGACAAAGCCCTCGTCCAGGGCTACGAGCTGGGCGCTTTCTGCGTTAAAGCCTTCGCTGCCCTGTTCAGACTTGAACGAGAAGTAGCCACGCAGGGGCAGCTCGGCCGCACATTCCATGTCGATGTCGCTGTGCTGCTCGTTGAGCCACTGGCGCGCCGACTGCAAGGTGGCTGCCACCTGCAGGCATTCAGCGGGGATGTCGATATGGGCCGTACGGGTGACTTCGTCACCGCTCAGACCTTCGAGTTCACCAATGGTGAAAAATGCAACTTCAAAGCTTTGCTGACTCATGATGCTGTGAGTTTCTTGCTATCAAAAAAGGTGCATTTTGCGTGCTCTGGCAAATGCCTGAGAGTCGTAGGGTATGGCGATCAGGCCCACAAAAAAGCCCCGGCGCAAGGCTCGGGGCTCAGGGGTGAAAGCCGCATGCAGCGGCATTTCAGGGGAGGATTTAAGCGCCCAGCTTCAGGCTGCCCTTCATGATGAAGGAGTGGCCGGGGAAGGAGCAGAAGTAGGTGTAGTCAGCGCCAGCCTTGAGTTTGGACACGTCAAAGGTCACGGAAGTGCTTTCACCGCCACCGATCACCTTGGTGTGAGCCAGCACGCGGGTGTCGCCTGCCTTCACATAGTCAGCAGCAGCGCCAGCCTTCATGCCGTCAGCAGCAACAGCAGTAGCGTCGGCGGTAGCGGTCAGCACAATGTTGTGGCCCATGGAGGACTTGGGCATCTTGCCGACGTGGTTCAGCGTGATGGTGTAGGTCTTGCAGGACTTGGGCACTTCAATGTTCTTCACATTGAATTGCATCTGGTCGTTGCCTTCAACGGTGATAGCGCAGTCAGCAGCCATTGCAGGAGCAGCAATGCCACCGGCAGCCAACAGAGCGAGAGTCGTCAGAGTTTTTTTCATAGCGCAATCCTTCCGAATGAATCTTTGCGAAGTAAGAAATGCCGGGCAGCTTCAAGCTTGGAATAGGTCTAACTGTCCAGTCGACGATATTGTGAGCTTGAAACTTCAGACTTTTGTGAAATTTGGAAATTGCATACAGCTATCAAGGTGATTTTGCGTTGACACCTGATAACGATCAAAACCAGCAGCACATGGCTGCGGAGGCGTGGTTTGAATACTCTCAATAAATGAGCATCTTGCGCTTGATTCTCAAGGAAATCGCTATGTTTTAAAAGCAAAAATCTTGCAAATCAAGCGCTGAGTGCTCATTTATTTGAAGTTTTCAGGCTGCCAGCAATACGGGGCGGGGCTTGGCAGATGATCGCCGTGGCTGCTCTGGCTGCTCTGGCTGCAAGGCCTTGACGCGCTGCTGCGCGGCATGCAGGTCAAAGTGTCTGGGGTTGAAGGTGCTGGCGTGAGGGGGGGCATCGTCGTCTGCTGGGGCTTGAATCAGTTCGGTAAGACCGATGGGGCCGCCGCAGTCTTCGGGGGGGCAGGCATTGCGCCCGGCCAGGCATTGGGGGAGGGGGTGTTCATGTGCCTGTGTGCTGTCACCCAGAGGTACACAGGCTTCCATCTTGAGGCGGTGCAGCCATTCGTCACCAAAGTCGTAGAGGTAGCGAATGCTCAGTGCCTGGTGCCTCAGCAGCTGGCCGATGGTGTAGCGGCGCGCATCCATGGTCGGGTCATTGGGCCAGTCTGCATCCGGGATGCCGTAGCGCTGTCCCGCAATTTCAAACATGTACAAATGCCGGTTTTCCCAGCCCATGGCGGCCTGGATGATCTGGTGCAGCTGCGCCAGAGTGGTGGTTTCGGCGACGAGTAAGCGTCGCCACACGGCAGGTTTGGTGGCACACAGCTGGATGTGCAGCTGATAGCCATAACGGATTTTTCGCATGGGCGTCTCCTCCCTAACGTCGTTAAAAACTGCATCGCAGGCAGTTGCTTTTGTCGTGGCACTTTGTAACGCAGACTGCAAAAGTGTGTCTGGCCTCAGGTTATTACTGGGCTGTTCGCGTAATGGCTTTTAGGTGCTGGGGTGTATTGCTGTGATATTTGCGCAGCAGGGGCGCAAAAAAGGCACCCGAAGGTGCCTGAATGTGCATGCGTGTGGGCGAGGATTAATCCACGCTGGCGCCAGAGGCCTTGACGATGGGCTCGTACTTGGTGCGCTCTGCGGCCATGAAGTCGTTGAACTGCTGGACCGAGCTGGGCGCAGGTTCTGCCATCAGCGAGGCAAAACGCTTCTGGGTTTCTGGGTCCTTGAGGGCTTCGGTGAAAGCCTTGTTCAGGGTTTCAATCACCTCGGCAGGCGTGCCAGCAGGTGCAATCAGACCCCACCAGGTGTCGATGGCAAAACCCTTGAGGGTGTTGGACAGCGGAGGGATGCCGGGCAGCAGCTTGCTTTCATTGGCGGTGGTCACAGCCAGCGCCTTGAGCTTGCCGGACTGAATGTTGGCAGAGGCAGCAGCCAGGTTGTCGATGTTGAAGTCCACCTCACCAGCGAGCAGGGCCAGCTGTGCAGGGCTTGCACCGCGGTAGGGGATGTGCACGACGTCAATGTCCAGACCCTGCTTGAGCATCTCGCCCGCCAGATGGCCCGCACTGCCGTTGCCGCCGCTGCCGTAGCTGAGCTTGCCTGGGTTGGCTTTGGCGTAGGCCACCAGATCATCGACGGAGTTGATGCCAAGCTTTTGTGCCTTGGCTGCATTGACAACCAGCACGTTAGGCACGGTCACCATCTGTGTGATGCCGACGAAGTCCTTGGCAGGGTCAAAAGGCAGTTTCTTGTACAGCCAGGGGTTGATGGCATTGGTGGCGACAGCAGCCAGACCAATGGTCTTGCCATCAGGCTTGGACTTGGCAATGGCGTCCACACCAATATTGCCGCCCGCGCCGGGCTTGTTTTCCACAATCACGGTGCCCAGCGTAGGGCGCACGCGTTCAGCCAGCATGCGTGCAGTGACATCCAGAGGACCACCGGGCGCATAAGGCACGATCAGATGAATAGGCTGTTCAGCCAGTGCCATTGGAGAAACCATGGCAGCAGCAAGCGCCACGGAGGACAGCAGGATGTTTCGACGATTCATGTAGGACATTGTGCAGGATTCTTGCGCACAGGCGTTTAGTCCTTCCTTGTTTTGAATTTTTATTGATGTATTTTTGCTTTCTATGCTGGTCTCATTCGATGATTGGTGTATTTGCACAATTTTTGTGCGATCTAGCGCAAAGCAATACTGCAGTGGTGTGTGCGGGAATGAAAGCAAATGTTTCCTGGCTGCTTTACATGGGCATATGAAAAAGGCCACTACTGTGGCCTTGTTGATTTCTGGTGGGTGTGAGTTCTTACTTATCAGCTTCGCTGGTGAAGGCATCGGCAAAGAAGCATTCCTCAGGCAGGCCGCGCTGGCTGGTGTAGCTGCTGCGTGCGGCGTCCACCACGACAGGGGCACCGCAGGCATAGACCTCGTGGCCGGAAAGATCAGCAAAGTCGTCGAGCACGGCCTGGTGCACATAGCCGGTGCGACCGCTCCAATGGTCTTCGGGCAGGGCGTCAGAGATCACGGGCACATAGCTCAGGTTGGGCATGGAAGTGCTCAGCTCCTTGAGCCAGGCATCCATGTACAGGTCTTCAGGGCGGCGGCCACCCCAGTACAGGCTGACGGGGCGGGTCATGACCTTGTGCTGCATGTGCTCCAGCAGTGCCTTGATGGGGGCAAAGCCTGTGCCTGAGGCCAGGAAGACCATGGGCTTGTCCGAGTCTTCGCGCAGGAAGAAGCTGCCAAACGGGCCTTCGGCACGCAGGATTTCCTTTTCCTTCATGGCACCGAACACATGGTCGGTGAACTTGCCGCCGGGCATGTGGCGAATGTGCAGCTCAATGGCGGGGGTGTTCGCCGCCACATGGGGGGGCGTCGCCATGGAGTAGGCGCGGCGTGAACCATCGCGCAGGATGAACTCCAGATACTGGCCAGCGTGGAACTGGAAAGCCGTATGGGCAGGCAGCTGCAGCTGCACGCGCATGACGTCGTGCGAGAGTTTTTCCAGCGCATTCACGCGCACAGGCATTTTCTTGATGGGGAAGGCGTTGGCGCCAGTCACCTGGCGCGACTCCAGCACCACGTCGCTGGTGGCGGTGGCGCGGCAGGTGAGGATCAGGCCTGCGGCCAGTTCCGCCTCGCTGAGTGCGTTTTCGGAATAGGCATCGTGCGTGACCTCGCCGCTGAGCTTTTTGCATTTGCAGGAACCGCAGGCACCGTCTTTGCAGCCATAGGGCAGGCCTACACCGGCGTGAATGGCAGCCGCCAGAATGGTTTCTTGGCCGGAGGCAGAAAACTGGCGGCCACTGGGCTCAACGGTGATCTGAAAGGTGGAGGCGTTCATATTCTGGCTATCCTTGGCAGTTTCTTGGTCTGCACTTGCCGCAGGGGGAGCGTGAAATGCTTGGCCCACAAATGGCAATGGGCCGCTGCGGCGGCCCGGTGCATGAAATTGGGATTCCTGAATTTTGCCTGCAAACCAATTCCCTCGGCGCGCTTTGCCTGCGCGTTTTCGCCGTCCTCGCGTACTCATTGTGGGTTGCGGGGATGTGGGCCAGCGTCTGGCGCGTGATCTGCAGGCCCAGTCTGGCCGCAGCCAAAGCCATGGCCCACGGGTGCTGGCGCTGACTTCATCGGCGGACAAACTGCCGCAGCTGCGCGCGCTGGGCATTACGCCGCTGCTGGGCAATCTGGACGATGTGCGCAGCCTGCGCCGCCTGTGTGGCGTGGCGCAGCATGTGGTGCATCTGGCACCGCCCCCGGGGGCGGGAGTGCAGGACAGCCGCACGCGCAACCTGGTGCGTGCGCTCGGGCGCGGGCGAGCGCCTCGGACGCTGGTCTATGGCTCCACCACCGGTGTGTATGGCAACTGCCACGGTGCATGGGTAGAGGAAGGCCGCCCGGTACAGCCTGCCACAGACCGCGCCCGCCGCCGCGTAGATGCCGAGCAGCAGCTGCGTGCCTGGGGGCAGCGCAGCGGTGCGCGGGTGAGCGTGCTGCGCATTCCGGGCATTTATGCGCCAGACCGCGAAGGCGGCACACCGCGCCCGCGGCTGCTCAAAGGCTTGCCTGTGCTGCAGCATGAAGACGATGTGTTCACCAACCACATCCATGCTGACGACCTGGCGCGCATCTGCTGCGCTGCACTGTGGCGCGGCAAGCCGCAGCGCACCTACCACGCCAGTGATGACACCGAGCTGCGCATGGGGGACTACTTTGATCTGGCTGCTGACCTGTACGGGCTGCCGCGGCCGCCGCGTGTGTCGCGTGCGCAGGCACAGCACAGCCTGCCGCCGGTGATGCTGAGCTTTATGAGCGAATCACGCCGCCTGCGCAATGCACGCATGAAGCAGGAGCTGCGGGTGCGGCTGCGCTATCCCACGGTCAGTCAGGGGCTGAGGTCGTAGCCGCCATGTATTCAGCCGCTCAGTATTCAGCAACTCAGGGGCGGGTCCAGACATTGCCTTTGCCATCCCAGCAGCGAAACACATTGCAGTGGTAGCCTGCACCATCGGGATGGGGCTTGTGTGCGGGGGGTGGCGGTGGAACCGGGCGATGCATGGGTGGGCGCTGAGGCACGGGGACCGGCACATACACGGGGCTGGCAGGTGGCGCTTGTGGTTCCTGCACGATGATAGGCTGTGGTGGCCGCTTCGCGGCCGCAGCTGCGGCACGCTCGGCCTCTGCTTTGCGCTGGGCAGCCTCCTGCTCGGCGCGTAGCAGTTGCTGCTCACGCTTTCGTTCGAGGGCTTGCTGGTACTGGGCGTCTTGCCGGGCCTGTTCCTCGGCACTCAGTGGGGGCGCCACTTCCTGCATGCGCTGGTCGTGCGGGCAGGTGGTGTTGGTGTAGGTCACGCGGCCCTGGGTATCTTCGCAGCGCAGCACCTGGGCACCGGCTGTGCTGCAGACACTGAGCAGGGCAAGCAAGGTGGCGTAGAGCGGATGCGCAGTCATGACAGTACGAAGTAGTAGCAATGCCCACAGTGTGCCCTGAACAGAGGCGATGAGGTACATCGCACATCAGCCCAGACTGGGGTGGCGCAGGGCCTGGGACGATGGTATCGTCTGAATATTTCCCAGTTTTTTTTGACGGCAGGCATGCAAGCAGACTTGCATGCCACAAGGAGTTTTACGCATGGTTGATAAGCCCACCAGCAGCAAATCCCGCAAGCAACGCGCACAGGCCGAACAGGTAGAGCAGACACCGGCACCGCGCCCACAGCCTGCAGAGGCAGCACAGACGGTCGAGCAGTTCGTGACCGAAAAAGCCACGCAGGCTGCGCAAAAGCGCCGCGTGGAGGCTGCGTTGAGCGTGCTCGATGGTGCTGGCGACGACAAGGTCCGTGCCAAGGCCCTGCGTGCGCTGCTCGATGGTTCCGACCCTGAAGACCGCAAAGCCATTCTCAAGGCGCTGAACAAGCTGGGCGGCACGGGGCAGCCTGCTGCCAAGGTCAATCCTGACGATGAACTGAGCAAGGACTGGAAGGATGGCGGCTACCCCTACGCCAATTTGCTGCGCCGCTCGGTCTATGAAAAGGACAAGTTCCAGCTGCAGGTGGAACTGCTCAAGCTGCAGGCCTGGGTCAAGGAAACCGGCCAGCGCGTGGTCATCATCTTTGAAGGGCGCGACGCTGCGGGCAAGGGCGGCACCATCAAGCGCTTCATGGAGCATCTGAATCCCCGTGGTGCACGCGTGGTGGCGCTGGAAAAGCCTTCGGACATCGAGCGCGGTCAGTGGTACTTCCAGCGCTATGTGCAGCACCTGCCCACGGCGGGTGAGATCGTGCTGTTTGACCGCAGCTGGTACAACCGTGCGGGCGTCGAGCGGGTGATGGGCTTTTGCTCGGATGAGGAATACCGGCAGTTCATGCAGCAGGTGCCGCAGTTCGAGCGCATGCTGGTGCAAAGCGGCGTTCACTTGATCAAGTTCTGGTTCAGCGTCAGCCGCAAGGAGCAGCGCCGCCGCTTCAAGGAGCGTGAAAGCCATCCGCTCAAGCAGTGGAAGCTCTCGCCCATCGACCAAGCATCGCTGGACAAGTGGGACGACTACACCCGTGCCAAGGAAGCCATGTTCTTTGAAACCGACACGGCCGATGCACCCTGGACGGTGGTCAAGAGTGACTGCAAGAAGCGCGCGCGCCTGAACGCCATGCGCTATGTGCTGCACAAGCTGCCCTACAAGAACCGTGATATGAACAAGGTGGGCAAGCTCGATGCGCTGATTGTGGGCCGCGCTACCGCTGTCTATGAACGCGGTGAAAAGCCTGAGCTAAAGACTGAAAAATAGGAGCGTCTTGCGCTTGAAAAATAAGGGTTTCAGATAGAAAAGTATCTGAAATCTATGAATATCAAGCGCTGGCAGCTACATCAATTGAAAAGCAGATGCCTGTGCATCTGCTTTTTTTACGCCTGCAGACTGTCCAGATAGGCCTGTAGTTCTTCGATGGCCTGGCGCACCTTGGCCGGCTGCGCATCGCGCTGTGGCGTGACCGCCCAGAGGTCCAGGTGGCCCATGTCCCAGTCCGGCAGCAGGCGCACGAGGCGGCCAGCCTCTACCGCCGGGCGTACATCCACGGCAGCCAGCAAGGCGATGCCCAGCCCCGCCTCGCACAACGCGAGCACGGCGGCCTGGTGGTTGCTGGTGCTCTGCGGTTGCACCTGCAGGTCGTGCGTCAGGCCAGTGCTGTTCTGTGTCCAGTGCAAGGGCGCGGCATGCGCATCGTCGTGTGCCAGTGCCAGCCAGTAGGCGTGGGCCAGCTGCTGCGGGTGCTCAGGCAGGTGGCCACCATGTGCAGCCACCCATTGCGGTGCCGCACACAGCCAGAACGGGGTGTTGCCCAGTTTGCGTGCCACCCAGCTGGAATCGGTCAGCGGGCCATAGCGCAGGGCCAGATCAACACGAGCCTGAATCAGGTCAATTGGCGCATCGTCCAGCAGCAGGCGCAGCCGTAAATCCGGAAAGCGTGCCAGCCAGGCGCCGAGTGCCGGAGCTGCATGCTGGGCAAAGCCTACAGGGGCAGACAGGCGTAGCTCGCCTGTGGGTGTGTCGTGCTGTGCAGCCAGCTCGGCCCGGGCGCGGGTAGCCGCAGCCGTGAGTACGGCGCACTGCGTGTAAAAGCGCTGGCCTGCATCGGTCAGCGCAATCTGCCGGGTGGAGCGGTGCAGCAGGGTGACGCCGCTGTCACGCTCGAGCTGGCGGATGTGCTGGCTCACGGCAGATGCACTCATGCCCAGTACTTTGGCCGCAGCTGTCATGGAACCGCGCTGCACCACGGTGGCAAAAATAGCCATGCGTTTGAGGTCGTCCATGCTGCAATTATGAAGCTGTGCTTCAAAGTGATGTCAATTTCTGCGTGAAACAGCCTGGCATCTGCAACTTAAGCTTCATCCATTAAGATTGAAGGAGAAAAGTGATGCAAGTTGCCCTGATTGGTGCCACAGGTTTTGTTGGTGCAGCCCTGCTGCAGGAGTTGCTGCATCGAGGCTATGAAGTGGTGGCCCTGGTGCGCGAGCCCGGCAAGCTGGCTGCACGCCCCGGTCTGCGTGTAGTGCAGGCAGATGTGATGGATGTCAAGTCTGTAGCAGCGGCTGTGCACGATAGGGATGCAGTGCTCAGTGCCTACAACGCAGGTTGGGCCAACCCGAATATCTATGAAGACTTCATGCGCGGCTCCCGCGCCATCGTGCAGGGTGTGAAAGCGGCTGGCGTCAAGCGCTATCTGGTGGTGGGCGGGGCAGGCAGCCTGTATGCCGCACCAGGCGTACAGATCGTGGATACGCCGCAGTTCCCTGCCGCTATCAAGCCCGGTGCCAGCGCGGCACGCGATATGTACACCGAGCTGCAGCAGGAAAGTGCGCTGGACTGGACGCTGCTCAGCCCTGCCGTGGGTTTTCATGCAGGCTCAGCTGCGCAGGCGCGTGGCCGTACAGGCCAGTACCGTACAGGGCAGGACATGCCGCTGATGCAGGCCGATGGCCAGCCCGGAGATATTTCAGCCGCAGATCTTGCCGTGGCGCTGGTGGACAGCATGGAGCAGGGCACACATCTGAAAGCCCGCTTCACCGTGGCCTATTGAGCAGGCGCTACGTAACTTTCATGACCAAGGTGCAGCCATGTTGACTCGCAGAAACTTTTTACAGACCACCGCTGCGGCGGCAGTGCTGCCGCACTGGCTGGCCCAGGCCCATGGAGCAGATGCCGCTGCCTTGCAGCTGACGCACTTTCCTGCGGATGAAAGCGGTTTTTCACGCACGCCGGTGCTGCTCAGCGGTGCCAGCGAGGCCATCCATGATTGATGGCGGCTTCAGGCTCTCGGACGGACATGCACTGGCCAAGGCCATTGTGGCTACGGGCAAGCGGCTGACGACGATTTACATCTCCCAAAGCGACCCGGACTATTACTTCGGACTGGCACCGGTGCTTGAAGCCTTTCCCGATGCCGTGGTGGTTGCTGCGCCCGAGACGGTGATGGCCATTGCTGCCAATGTGGACAAAAAGCTGGCCGTCTGGGGGCCGCAGCTCAAGGACAATGGCCCGCAGCAGCGTGAAGATCTGGTGTTTGCCCAGCCCTGGGGGGCGCCTGCACTCATGCACGATGGCCATCGCATTGACATCGTGCCAGCGCATGGCATGGACAACCGCCGCTATCTGTGGGGGCCATCGCTGCAAGCCATTGTGGGCGGTGTGCTGGTGTTCGATGGTCTGCATGTATGGATGGCTGACACCCTCACGGCCAAGGAGCACCATGCCTGGCGCGAGAACCTGCAGGCCATGCTGCGCGTGAGCCTAAGGTGGTCGTGCCCGGGCGCATGGCGGCGGGCAGCAGGCTGGATGCTTCAGCCCTGCGCTTTAAGCTGGAGTATCTGCAGACCTATGAGCAGGCACTGCTGATGGCGCGAAGCAGTGAGGCGCTGATTCAGGCCATGCTGCAGCGCTACCCTGAACTGCCTGGTGTGAGCTCGCTGCAGCTGGGTGCCAAGGTGGTCATGGGGGAGATGCAGTGAGGCTGAGTCGCGGGGCTGGGGCATCTCCCTTGCCATGCAGTCCGGCGCTGGCACAGCCACAATAGCAGTCCTGCAGCGCCGCACATGGCGTGTTTTAACTTCCCTATCTGTCTGTGACTCATTCCTCTTCTGATCTGCGCGCCTGGCTGAGCGTGTGTGCCCTGGCGCTGGGCGCTTTTGTTTTCAACACCAGTGAATTCGTACCCGTCGGCCTGCTGAGTGACATCGGCGCCAGCTTTGCCATGCCTGCCGAGCATGTGGGCCTGATGCTGACCATCTACGCCTGGATTGTGGCGCTGGCCTCGCTGCCGCTGATGCTGCTCACCCGAAAAATGGAGCGGCGCAAGCTGCTCATGGGCGTGTTCGGGCTGTTTATCGTCAGCCATGTGCTCTCGGGGCTGGCCAATAGCTTTGCCATGCTGGTGCTCAGCCGTGCGGGCGTGGCGTTTTCGCATGCCGTGTTCTGGTCCATCACGGCGGCCCTGGCCGTGCGCGTGGCCCCGCATGGCAAAAAAGCGCAGGCGCTGAGCCTGCTGGCCACGGGCACTACGCTGGCCATGGTGATGGGTATTCCGCTGGGTCGGGTCGTGGGCGACTGGCTGGGCTGGCGCATCACCTTCTGGTCGATTGGTGTGATTGCCGTCATCGTCATGCTGGCGCTGGCACGTTTGCTGCCACTGCTGCCCAGCGAGAACTCAGGTTCGGCCTCCAGCATTCCGGTGCTGATGCGCCGCCCTGCGCTGATGGCGATTTATCTGCTTTTGATTCTGGTGGTGACCGCGCAGTTCACCGTCTACAGCTATATCGAACCCTTTGTGCAGGCAGTGGGTGGGCAGGACGCCCATGTCACCACCCTGGTGCTGCTGCTGTTTGGCGGCATGGGCATTGTGGGCAGTGTGCTGTTTAGCGCGTTCAACCAGCGCTTCCCGCAGGGCCTGCTGCGGGTGGCCATTGCAGTCATGGCCATCAGCCTGGGCCTGCTGCTGCCCGTGGTGCATGCAGCCTGGGGGCTGTATGGCGTGAGCGTGGTCTGGGGCGTGGCCATGATGTGCATGGTGCTGTCCATGCAGGCCAAGGTGCTGGCCCTGGCGCATGATGCCACCGATGTCGGCATGTCACTGTTCTCCGGCATTTTCAACATCGGCATTGGTGCGGGGGCCCTGCTGGGCAGCCAGGTCAG
The DNA here is from genome assembly GCF_002056725.1 of Comamonas kerstersii. Classification (NCBI taxonomy): domain Bacteria; kingdom Pseudomonadati; phylum Pseudomonadota; class Betaproteobacteria; order Burkholderiales; family Comamonadaceae; genus Comamonas; species Comamonas kerstersii. Next base: position 2,260,590 of record NZ_CP020121.1, read on the forward strand.
CCTGCACATGGGTATGCAGAACATCGGCTGGGTGGGTGCTGCCCTGGCGCTTACCGGTCTGGTGTGGTGCGTGTTTGCGCAGCAGCGCTGGGCACCCAGACGGTAAAAGTATTTTGCGTCAGATTATTTAAATAAGAATTATTCTCATATAATTCGCCGCATTGCCAGCCCCCCAGGTTGAGTCTTCAGCCCAGGTCGCCAGCCCAAAGCCATTGGGAATGGAACAGACAGGAAAGAGAGATCAACCATGCCACATACCTGGGGAGGGCTGCGGCCCATTGCCTGCACCGCTGCATTGCTGGGGCTGGGCAGCACCTATGCCCATGCCGCAGAGCCGGTGCTGCCCGAGCAGACGGTGCAGGAGCGTGCCGAAGCGCTGGACCCTGCAGCGACGCCTTATGCGACCGAAGTGGTCAACCGCGCCACCATAGAGCGCAAGCAGATACTCGATATTCGCGATGCCACCAGCGACATGGTGAACGTGGAAGTGCCACGTGCACCGCGCCGGGGTGCAGGTATTTCCGGTACCACGGGGCGCGAGGGCAACACAGGCTTTGAAATTCGCGGTCTGGGCGGCAATCGCGTGCAGATGCTGGTCGATGGCATTCCGCAGCCAGAGGCTGATAGTTTCATGAACAGCCATAGCTTTGGCCGTGACTATGTGGACCCGCTGATGCTCTCTGGCATCGAAGTGCACAAAGGTGCCAGCACGGTCGGTGTGCCATCAGGTGGCGTAGCGGGCATGGTGCAGATGCGCACCCTCTCGCCCGGTGACCTGCTGGGCGCTGACAAGCTGTTTGCAGGCCGCGCCCTGCTGGGCTGGCGCAGTGAAAACCGGGGCTGGAATACGGGTGCAGCAGTGGCGGGTAAAGCCTCGGAGCAGGTGCAGTGGCTGCTCGCAGCTCATGGGGAGCGCAGCCATGCCACGGAAACCATGGGGCACATCGGCGGCACAGGCCTGCAGCGCACCAAGGCCAATCCAGAAGATAACCACCGCTATTCCCTGCTGGGCAAGCTGGTGCTGCGCCCGGATGGTCGCCAGCGCCATGTGTTCACGGCGGAACTGCGCGACCAGGACGGCCATGTCACCAATCTGCATGACTTTGACAATGGCACGACGCGCTCTCATGAGGACGATATCGACAGCCAGCGCAAGCGCATGTCCTGGCAGGGTGAGTGGCAGCTTGATGCACCGGCTGCAGACAAGCTCAAGGCTTACGCTGCCTGGCAGGACAGCAGCTCCAGCCAGCGCCTGACTATTGACACCAGCAACCGTGGCCAGCGTCTGCGTCATCACCGCTATAACGAGCAGCTGCTGCAGCTGGGGCTGCAGGCGCACAAGCGCATTGGCACGCATGGCCTGCATTACGGTGCAGACGTCTACCGCATGAAAAATGATTCGCAGAGCCTGTCCACCGACAGCGGCGTCACCACGGCTGTGCCCAAGGGGCCGGATACGCGCACCACGCAATGGGGCCTGTTTGTGGAAGACCACTGGGATCTGGGGCCGTGGATGCTCAAGCCCGGGCTGCGTTACACCAGCGTGGATATAGACGCTGATGCCAGCAGCATCGACATGGGGCAGTCTGGTGCACAGCCTGTGTCCAAGCGCTTCAGTGCCTGGCTGCCGCAAATGGGCGTGCAGTGGCAGCCGCTGGACGACCTGCAACTGTTTGCCAGCTATGTGCGCGGCTTCCGGGCACCTACGTCTGGAGAGTTGAATAACTTCTTTGGCAATGTCACGCCGTACTACGGTTACTACATCCTGCCCAATCCAGACCTGAAGGCAGAGACCAGCAACAACTTTGAGCTGGGCCTGCGTGATGCGCATGGGCCGCTGCAGTGGGAAGTCACCGGTTTTTATGCGCGCTACCGTAACTTCATCGAGCGCTATGCCGATGCAGGATCGCAAGGCACGTTCCCTGTCATCAGTCTGATGCGCTCACGCAACCAGTCCAAAGCCACGATCAAGGGACTGGAGTTGCGCGGCAGGGCCGAGCTGGGGCACAGCTGGGGTGGTCAATGGGTAGCGCGTGCTGCCTACGGCTATGCCAAGGGTACGGGCGAGAACGGCCAGGGGCTGGAGAGCATTAGCCCGCAGCACCTGAAACTGCACATCGGCCAGCAGGCCGCGCGCTGGCAGTGGGAGCTGGGCATGACCCATACCGCCGCCAAGCAGCGCAAGGACATGCCCTCTGACAGCCGCGTGCTGTTCCTGCCGCCTTCACACACCGTGCTGGATCTGGATGCGCAGTGGCAGCTGCGCAAGCACCTGCGCCTGAATGTGGGCCTGCACAACCTGACCGACCGCAAGTACTGGAAATGGTCGGACGTGCGGGATGTGACAGCAACTGCGGAACACGCCGCCATCGATGCCTACAGCCAGCCGGGGCGCAACCTGCGCATTTCCCTGGTTGCCGAGTTTTAAGACCTGCGTATCAAGCAAGGAGAGCAATCATGAATACCGTAGTGGATACATCACTGTGCGATGCCGCACAGATTCGCGCTGCGTTTGACCAGGCGCGCAAGCAAGGTCTGCGTGCCAAGGATGCGGCGCAGTCGCTGGGTCTGAGTGAGGGCGCTGTGCTGGCTGCTCACTGTGGTGAGCATGCAGGCAGTCTGCAGGTGCAGCCACTCAAGCCGCAGTGGTTGGAGATCCTGCAGGCATTGCAGCCCTGTGGCCCCTTGATGGCACTGACACGCAATGAGGCCGTGGTGCATGAGAAGGACGGCATCTACCAGGGGTTTACCAAGGAAGGCCCCATTGGCCTGTGCAACAACGAAGACATAGACCTGCGCCTGTTCTTCTTTGCCTGGCATGCTGGCTTTGCCGTGACGGAGTCAGGCCGCTACGGCCAGCCCATGCATAGCCTGCAGTTCTATGACCAGCATGGCACAGCCGTGCACAAGATCTATGTACGGCCACAGACCGAGATGCAGGCCTGGGAGCAGGTGGTGCAGGCCTTTGCAGACTCTGCGCAGCGCTACAGCTTTGTGGAAAAAGCGGAACGCGCGCCTGTCGCTGACGATGCCAGCATTGACGCCGCTGGCCTGCGCCAGGCCTGGGCGCAGCTCAAGGACACGCATGACTTCTTCGGCATGCTCAAAACCTTTGGCTGTGAGCGTCAGCAAAGCTTTCGGCTCACACGCGGTGCATTCTGTGAGCCGCTGAGCAATACCGCCGTCACGCAGCTGCTGGAGCAGGCCGCCAGCGCGGAACTGCCCATCATGGTGTTTGTGGGCAGCAAAGGCTGTATCCAGATCCATTCCGGCCCCGTACGCCACATCAAGCCTTTGCAGACGCCTGGCTCGGACTGGATCAATGTGCTGGACCCGGGCTTTAACCTGCATCTGCGCCGTGATCTGATTACCAGCACATGGCTGGTGCGCAAGCCCACGACCGATGGTGTGGTGACGTCGGTAGAGCTGTTTGATGCGACAGGTGATGTGGTGGCCATGTTCTTTGGTGTGCGCAAACCTGGTCAGGCTGAATTGCAGGCATGGCGCACGCTGGCGGAAGGGCTGCCCCGTGCATAAGCAACTCCATCAGCCATCACAGATGCTGCCGTACACACGCCGCCAGTGGTGTGCCGCGTTGGGGCTGGGTGCGCTGGGCAGCGTGCTGCCAGCACGTGCCTCCACCGCCGCAGTGCAACGCCTGATAGCGCTGGGTGGCGCCATGACGGAAGTGGTGTATGCGCTGGGCGCTGAGGATCTGCTGGTCGCCACCGACACCACCAGCCTCTACCCAGAAGCTGCGACGCGCACGCCCAAGGTGGGCTATCTGCGTCAGCTCTCGGCCGAAGGGCTGCTGTCGCTTCAGCCCGATGCCATAGTGGGCAGCAGCGAAGCCGGGCCGCCCATCGTGATCGAGCAGGTGCGCGCTGCCGGTGTGCGTGTGGAGCTGGTGCCCAGCAGCCATGACTTTGCTGAAGTGCTGCGCAAGATTGACACCGTGGGGCGCGTGACCCAGCGCGAGGCCGCAGCGGCAGCGCTGACTCAGCAGCTGCAGCAGCAATGGCAGCAGGTACAAGGCCTGGTAGCGCAGGCTGAGCGTAAGCCGCGTGCGCTGTTCATCCTGTCGCACAGTGGCTCGCCCATGGTGGCGGGGCGTGGCACGGCAGCACATGCGCTGCTGGAGCTGGCGGGGGCAGTCAATGCCGTCACGCAGTTTCAGGGCTACCGGCCACTGACCGCAGAGGCCATGGCTGCTGTGGCGCCAGAAGTGATTGTCAACAGCACGCAGGGCATTGAAGCACTGGGTGGGGTAGAGGCTTTCTGGCGCAGACCAGAACTGGCCCTGACCCCCGCTTTTGCACGCAAGGCGCTGGTCGGTATGGAAGCCAGCCATTTGCTGGGTTTTGGCCCGCGCCTGCCTTCGGCGGTGCAGGAGCTGCATGCCCAGATGCTGCAGGTCACCGCATGATGCAGGCAGGCCGCTGGAGCCATGCAGGCAGATTGCGTCCGCCTGTTGCCTGCGGGGTGGGATTCGGGCTGGCCGTTGCGGCTTTTGTCTGGGGCAGTGCACATGGCGCCTATGCCATCAGCCCGGCGCAGCTGTGGCAGGTGCTGGTGCAGGCCCTGCAAGGGCAGGGCGCGCAGGGCACGGAGCATCTGGTGTTCATGAACATCCGCCTGCCGCGGCTGCTGCTGGGGGCGGCGGCTGGTGCAGGTCTGGGCATGGCGGGGGCGCTGATGCAGGGGCTGTTTCGCAACCCGCTGGCCGATCCCGGGCTGATTGGCGTGAGCAGTGGTGCCGCGCTGGCAGCCGCCGGAGCCATTGTGCTGGGCCCCATCTGGCTGCCAGTGCTTGGCTTTCAGCTAGGTAGCTGGGCGCTGGCCGTCTGCGCCTTTGCAGGCGGTGTGCTGGTGACCTGGCTGATCTACCTGCTGGCGCAGTCCGGCGCAGGCACGCGGGTGAGCCTCATGCTGCTGGCGGGCATTGCCATCAATGCGCTGGCAGGGGCTGGGCTGGGTTTTCTGAGCTATGTGTCCACGGACGAGCAGCTGCGCAATGTGCAGCTGTGGCTCATGGGCTCACTGGGGCAGGCCCGCTGGGCGGCGGTGTGGATGGTCGGCACGGTGGTGCTGGTGTGCATGGCGCTGGCGCAGCGCCTGGCGCGGCCCTTGAACGCCATGGCGCTGGGTGAAGCGCAGGCGCAGCTGCTGGGCGTGCCGGTGGAGCGTACCAAGCGCCAGGCCGTATGGATAGCGGCCTTGACCGTAGGGGCAGTGACTTCGTCCACGGGCATGATTGGCTTTATCGGGCTGGTGGCTCCGCACTGGGTGCGGCTGGTGGCAGGGCCAGATCACCGCGTGGTGCTGCCATGCTCGGCCCTGCTGGGTGCAGCCCTGGTGCTGGCTGCAGATGTGGTGGCGCGCACCATCGTGCAGCCGGCGGAGATGCCGCTGGGAGTACTCACGGCGCTGATTGGTGTGCCGCTGTTTTTGCTGATGCTGCGGCAGTTCAGGGGCAAGGTATAGGTATGGCTCAGACAGGTTTGCTGCATTGCCACGGCTTGCAGATTCGCCCGCATGCCAGGGCCAGCATCATTGCGCAGGTAGAAGCACTGCTGCAGCCGGGGCGGGTGACGGCCATCGTGGGCCCCAATGGCGCAGGCAAGAGCACGCTGCTGTCCGTCATGCTGGGGCTGCGCGCAGCCGATGCCGGTGTGGTGCTGCTCGATGGCCAGCCGCTGCAGCGCATGCCAGCCTGGCAGCTGGCTGCACGCGTGGCCTATATGGCACAGGACACGCAGGTGGCTTTCAGCTTTCTGGCGCAGGAGGTGGTGCAGATGGGGCGCTATCCGCACCGCCATGCACCCAGCAGGCAGGAAGCACAGATCGTGCAGGCGGCCATGCACAGCACGGGGGTGGTGCATCTGGCGCAGCGGGACATCGCCACGCTCTCCGGCGGTGAGCGCGCACGGGTGCACCTGGCACGTACCCTGGCACAGGTCTGGGAGCCTCAGGCGGCGGGGCCGTGCTGGGCCTTGCTCGATGAGCCCATGGCTGCGCTGGACTTGCAGCACCAGCATGCCTGCATGCAGCTGCTGCGCGGCAGGGCGCAGGAGTGGGGGCTAGGTGTTGTCATCGTGCTGCACGACCTGAATCTGGCGCTGCACTATGCCGATGATGTGCTCTTGCTGCCCGGTCAGGGTGCTGCGGCGGTGTTTGGCCACAGGCAGGTGGTATTGACGCCAGCGCGTATTCAGCAGGTCTGGGGTGTGCAGGCGCAGTGTCTGCATACCGAGCAGGGGCAGTTGCATTACGCATTCAGCCTGCAATGAAAAAAATAGCTGCCAGCGCTTGTATTTACTGGTTTTCAGGGTGATTTATGTCTGAAACCAAGAAAAATCAAGCGCTGGCAGCTACTTATTTAGTAGTTGCTGGCTGATCAGCCGTGTATGCCTACGCCCAGACGGTGCGGCAGCACTTCCTGCAGGATGGTGGTGGAGATTTCCTCGATGGACTTGGTGGTCGTTGACAGCCAGCTCACCCCGGCGCGGCGCATCATGGCTTCGGCTTCATGGACTTCGTAGCGGCAGTTCTGCAGGCTGGCGTACTTGGAGCCGGGGCGGCGTTCGTTGCGGATCTCGGACAGGCGAATGGGGTCAATCGTCAGGCCGAACAGCTTCTTGCGGTGTGGCTCCAGCGCAGGTGGCAGCTTCTTGCGCTCAAAGTCTTCGGGAATCAGCGGGTAGTTCGCCACCTTCAGACCAAACTGCATGGCCAGATACAGGCTGGTCGGGGTCTTGCCCGAGCGGCTCACGCCCAGCAGGATGACTTCTGCGCCCTGCAGGTCATGGTTGGTCTGTCCGTCGTCGTGGGCCAGCGTGTAGTTGATGGCCTCCATGCGGTCCAGATATTCCTTGCTCTGGCTGATGTCCGAGAACCGCCCCACGCGGTGCTGGCTCTTGAGGCCCAGCTCTTCTTCCAGAGGCTTCACAAAGGTGCCGAACATGTCCATCAGCAGGCCCTTGCACTGCTCATTGATCACACCCACCACTTCCTGATTGACCAGGGTGCTGAAGACGATGGGCTTTTTGCCTTCGATGTCAAAAGTGTGGTTAATTTGTCGGACAGCCTGGTGCGCCTTGTCTACGGTGTCGACAAAAGGAATGCGCACAATGCGTGGCTTGATATCAAACTGGGTCATCAAGGCCGTGCCAAAGGTTTCTGCGGTAATGCCGGTGCCGTCCGAGATGACAAATACAGTGCGCGAATGCATGGGGCAATCATTCCCTTCAAATTTAAACACCCGAAGCTGCGGCGAAATTGCCCGGCCGGGACTAGAATGACACCCATTATTCCCAAATTTCACCGGTCTGCTGGTCGATGACCGACAACAAGAACAAGCAAAGTTGTCATGGATAAGCAGGCGGGTTTCCCAGCGGCATGATGGTCAGTGGGTCGCTGGGCTGACAGGTTTTTTAACTTTGGAGCCTTCCCATGTCTAATCGTTTCGAAGAGACGGCACTGGTCGTGCCTTTCGAAAACCTGCGTATGAGCGACGTTGAAGTCGTCGGTGGCAAGAATGCCTCCCTCGGCGAGATGATCTCTCAGCTGCCTCAGGGCGTGCGCGTGCCAACCGGTTTCGCGACGACTGCCCACGCCTTCCGCCAGTTCCTGGCCTATGAAGGTCTGGCCGACAAGATTTCCGCCAAGCTGGCAGCACTGGACGTTGATGACGTGCGTGCCCTGGCTGCAGTGGGTGCTGAAATCCGCGCCATGGTGGAAGCACAGCCTTTCCCTGCAGATCTGGAAGCAGCCATCCGCACGGAATTTGCCCGTCTGCAAGGCGGCAATGCCGAAGCATCCTTTGCCGTGCGTTCTTCCGCTACCGCCGAAGACCTGCCCGACGCATCGTTTGCCGGTCAGCAGGAAACCTTCCTGAACGTGGTGGGCATCGAAGACGTGCTGCACAAGATGAAGGAAGTGTTCGCATCGCTGTACAACGACCGCGCCATCTCCTACCGCGTGCACAAGGGCTTTGCCCACGACGTGGTGGCCCTGTCTGCTGGCGTGCAGCGCATGGTGCGCTCCGACCTGGGCGCAGCGGGCGTGATGTTCACCATCGACACCGAGTCCGGCTTTGAAGAAGTGGTCTTCATCACTTCCAGCTATGGCCTGGGTGAAACCGTGGTGCAGGGCGCTGTGAACCCTGACGAGTTCTACGTGCACAAGCCCATGCTCAAGGCTGGCAAGAGCGCGCTGATCCGCCGTAATCTGGGCTCCAAGCTGATCCAGATGGTGTTCTCCACACCTGAAGAAAAGGCTGCATCGGGCAAGCTGGTCAAGACCACCGACGTGGCTCCCGAGCTGCGCAACCGTTACTCCCTGACCGATGCCGAAGTGCAGGAACTGGCCCAGTACGCACTGGTGATCGAGCAGCACTATGGCCGTCCCATGGACATCGAGTGGGGCAAGGACGGCACCGACGGCAAGCTGTACATCCTGCAGGCGCGTCCTGAAACCGTGAAGAGCCAGTCCAAGGGCCAGGCCGAATTGCGCTACAAGCTCAAGGGCACCGGCAATGTGCTGGCCGAAGGCCGCGCCATTGGTCAGAAGATCGGTACCGGCCCTGTGCGTCTGGTGTCTGACATCTCGCAGATGGACCAAGTACAGGCTGGCGACGTGCTGGTGACCGACATGACCGACCCCAACTGGGAACCCGTCATGAAGAAGGCCGCTGCCATCGTGACCAACCGTGGTGGCCGTACCTGCCACGCTGCGATCATCGCGCGTGAACTGGGTATTCCTGCTGTGGTGGGCTGCGGTGACGCTACTTCTCGCCTGAAGGACGGCACTCTGGTGACCGTGTCCTGCGCCGAAGGCGATACCGGCAAGATCTATGACGGCCTGATCGAGACCGAAGTGACCGAGGTCAAGCGCGGCGAAATGCCCGAGATCAAGACCAAGATCATGATGAACGTGGGCAACCCCCAGCTGGCCTTTGACTTTGCACAGCTGCCCAATGCTGGCGTGGGTCTGGCGCGTCTGGAGTTCATCATCAACAACAACATCGGCGTGCACCCCAAGGCCATCCTGGACTACCCCGCCGTGGATTCTGACCTGAAGAAGGCCGTGGAATCCGTGGCCCGTGGCCATGCTTCCCCACGTGCTTTCTACGTGGACAAGGTGGCTGAAGGCGTGGCAACCATTGCTGCAGCTTTCTGGCCCAAGCCCGTGATCGTGCGCATGTCGGACTTCAAGTCCAACGAATACCGCAAGCTGATCGGTGGCAGCCGCTACGAGCCCGAGGAAGAAAACCCCATGCTGGGCTTCCGCGGTGCTGCACGTTACATCTCCGAAGACTTCGGCGAAGCCTTCAAGATGGAATGTGAAGCCCTGCGCCGCGTGCGTGAGGACATGGGTCTGACCAATGTGCAGATCATGATCCCCTTCGTGCGTACCCTGAAGCAGGCTGAGCGCGTGACCGAACTGCTGGCTGAAAATGGCCTGAAGCGCGGCGAAAACGAACTCAAGCTGATCATGATGTGCGAAGTGCCTTCCAACGCCATCCTGGCCGACGAGTTCCTCGAGTACTTCGACGGCTTCTCGATTGGCTCCAACGACCTGACACAGCTGACGCTGGGTCTGGACCGTGACTCCGGCCTGGAGCTGCTGGCCGCTGACTTTGACGAGCGCGACCCTGCCGTGAAGAAGATGCTCGAGCGCGCCATCTCCGCCTGCCTGTCCAAGGGCAAGTACGTAGGTATCTGTGGTCAGGGCCCTTCGGACCACCCAGACTTCGCCAAGTGGCTGGCCGATCAAGGCATTGTGTCGATCTCGCTCAATCCTGACACCGTGATCGATACCTGGCAGAACCTGGCTGGCTAAACCAGCGAAAGGCCTGTAGTGCAGTTCTCTCACGACAACATGCATGACGGGTCTGAGGCAAGCGGGGGGCATTTGCCGCCCGACTTGCACGACACACACCACCTGTGGCTCAAGGCAATCTTGCTGGCGGTCTGGGTGGTGTTTTCTTTTGGGGTGTGCTTTTTTGCGCGTGATCTGCAGGCCTGGGTGCAGGGCTGGCAACTGGGCTACTGGATGGCGGCCCAAGGGGCAGTCCTGATGTTCATGCTGATCGCGCTGGTCTATTGTGTGGTGATGGATTACTTTGAGCGCAAGGCTTAGGCCTTTCGCGCTTTTTTCGCCTCTGCACACGCCCTCATGCATATGCCGACTGGCGCAGGTCGCGCCGCCTTGTACCGTGCACGCGCCTATCGCTGGCGCATCCATCGTATGGTGGGGCTGTATGGCCTGTGCGTGCTGGGTCTGCTGCTGCTCATGACCTGGGCCGAAAACCAGGGGCTGGCACGCCACTGGATAGGTCCCATCTTCCTGTTTGTGCCCGTGATGATGTACGCCGTGATCGGCGTCTGGGGCCGGACGGGCGATGCTGATGAGTACTACGTGGCAGGCCGGCGCATTCCCCCGGTCTACAACGGCATGGCGGCAGCGGCAGACTGGGTGAGCGCCGCATCCTTTATCAGCCTCTCTGGCGCACTTTATCTGCAGGGCTTTGGCGGCTCCAGCGGTCAGCCCGGCGGTCTGGCCTATCTGCTGGGCTGGACCGGCGGCTTCTGTCTGGTCGCCATGCTGGTGGCACCGCATCTGCGGGCCATGAATCTCTACACCTTGCCGGAATTTTTTCAGGCACGCTTTGGTGGCAAGTGGCCGCGCATCATCGCTGCGCTGGCCGCCGTGCTGTGTTCCTTTGTCTATGTGGTGGCCCAGATTTATGGCGTGGGCCTGATTGCCTCTCGTCTGACGGGGGTGCAGTTTGAGATTGGCATCATGCTGGGCCTGGGCGGTGTGCTGCTGTGCTCCTTTCTTGGTGGTATGCGCGCCGTGACCTGGACGCAGGTGGCGCAGTACGTGGTCATCCTGCTGGCCTTTCTGATTCCTGTGTCGTGGCTGGCGTACAAGCAGCTGGGCAATCCCATTGCCGCCGTGGCCTATGCCAGCCAGCTGCACAAGATTTCGCAGCTGGAGGAGCAGCTGCTGCATTCGCCCAAGGAGCGATCCGTGCAGCAGATCTATCAGGAGCGCACCGATATGCTGGAGGCCAAGCTGCAGGATGTGCCCCTGGCCATGGAGCGTGACCGGCTGGTGCTGCACGAGCGGCTGCGCTATCTGCGCTCCATCCAGGCCGATGTGGGCGCCATTGCTGCCGTCAGCCGTGAGTACGCCAACCTGCCGCGCAGCCCGCAGGAGGCCGAGCAGCTGTGGCGCCAGCAGCTGCAGGAATACCGTGAGCGTGCCCAGCCGCTCGGCGGTCTGCCCCGCCATGGCCAGCCCTTTGGGGGCGATCCGGAAGGCAGTGCGCAAGAACGCGCACAGTTCAATGATGAACGCGCCAATTTTCTGGCGCTGATGTTCTGCCTGATGTTTGGCACGGCAGGCATGCCGCATTTGCTCACGCGCTACTACACCGTGCCCTCGGTGTCGGCGGCACGGACCTCGGTGGCCTGGACGCTGTTCTTTATCGCGCTGCTGTATCTGTCAGCGCCTGCGCTGGCGGTGCTCATCAAGCTGGAGGTGATGAACAACCTGGTCGGTGTGCGCTTTGATGAACTGCCGAGCTGGATTGCCCAGTGGGCGCGGGTGGATGGCTCGCTGCTGTCGGTGGAAGACATTAACCGTGATGGCATTTTGCAGTTTGGCGAGCTGCGGCTGGGGGCTGACCTGATTGTGCTGGCTGCGCCTGAAATTGGCGGCTTGCCCTATGTGATTGCCGGGCTGGTGGCGGCCGGTGGTCTGGCAGCGGCGCTGTCTACGGCCGATGGTCTGCTGCTGACCATCAGCAATGCGCTGGTGCGTGATCTGTATTTTTCACGCGGCACGCACAAGAGTTCGTCCGAGCAGCGCGTGATTGTCTCCAAGTTCGTGCTCATGGGCGTAGCGCTGCTGGCGGCCTGGGTTGCCGGGCAGCGCTCTTCGGACATTCTGCCCATGGTGGCCATGTCGTTTTCGATTGCGGCTTCGGCCTTTGTGCCCGCCATGGTGCTGGGCATCTTCTGGCGTGGCGTCACCCGTCAGGGCGCAGTTGCAGGCATGCTGGCCGGGCTGGGGATCACGGCTTACTACATCCTCTCACACACGCAGTGGGTGCAAAGCGCAGTTCCCGCAGTGCTGCTGGCCGATGGCCTGTGGTGGGGGCTGCAGCCCATTTCTGCCGGGGTGTTCGGCGTGTTTCTGGGTACCGGGGTGACCGTGCTGCTGAGTCTGGTGACCACAAAGAAGAATAAAAAAGTGAGCACCTAGCGCTTTATCTGTAATGATTTCAAAGATAAATATCTATCAAATCAAATAGATGTAAGCGATGGTAGCTATTTAAAGCATAGCTATCCGTACTATCCTGCACATGGATTGCCCCAATGCAGTGCCCAGCACCGCTGTGCCATGCTTTGTTAAAAATAATTGCTACGGAGGAGGGTATATGGCTGCGCTGTACATCAAGACGGAAGCTGGGCAGCAGGCATTCAAGGCGCGCAGTGCGCAGCTGGCAGGCAGGCTGCGTTCCGCATTCCTGCTGTTTGATGGCCAGCGCAGTGTGGAAGATGTGCTGGCCGCCACGCAGGGGCTGGGAGTGACGGAGCAGGACATCCAGGCCATGGTGGATGCAGGTTTTTTGCAACATGCTGCGCCAGCGCTGGCCCCTGCACAGCCTGCCCCCGAAGTGCAGCCCAGTGCACGCACGCCGCAGGAGCGCTATCGGGATGCCTATCCGCTGGCGGTGGAGTTGACGGGCAAGCTGGGGCTGTCGGGCTTTCGCCTGAACCTGTCGGTGGAAGCAGCTACCAGCTACGAAGAGCTGGCTGCCGTGGCACCCAAGATCAAGGATGCCGTCGGTGCATCCGCCTATGCGCCGCTGGAGCAGGCCCTGTTCGCCTGATGCAGGCGCCACAAACAAAACGGCCTGTCAGAGACAGGCCGTTGTTGCATGGACATGGACCGATGGTGTGATTACACCGCCAGCAGTTCCACGTCAAACTTCAGGGTGGCGTTGGGAGGAATCACACCGCCTGCGCCACGTGCGCCGTAGCCCAGCTCTGGGGGAATGATCAGGGTGCGCTTGCCGCCCACCTTCATGCCTTGCACGCCCACGTCCCAGCCGCGGATCACCATGCCAGCGCCCAGCGTGAACACGAAGGGGTCATTGCGGTCCTTGCTGGAGTCGAACTTGGCGCCTTGCTCGCCGTCCTTGTACAGCCAGCCGGTGTAGTGCACGGTCACGCGCTTGCCGCGCACGGCTTCTGCGCCATCGCCCACCACGGTGTCTTCCATCTGTACCTGGGGCGCAGCCTTGGTACCCAGCAGTTCCACTTCAAACATCAAAGTGGCGTGGGGAGGAATCACGCCACCAGCGCCGTAGGCACCGTAGCCCAGTTCTGGGGGGATGATCAGGGTGCGCTTGCCGCCCACCTTCATGCCTTGTACGCCTTCGTCCCAGCCTGGAATCACCATGCCTTCGCCCAGCGAGAATTCAAAAGGCTCACGGCGGTCTTTGCTGGAGTCAAACTTTGCGCCTTGCTGACCGTCTTGGTACAGCCAGCCGGTGTAGTGCACCTTGACGTCAGAGCCGCTGGTAGCTTCAGCGCCCTGTCCAACAACCGCGTCTTCGAATTGCAGGCCAGAGGCAGTGGTGATCAGTGCCATGAAAATTCCTTGTATCGGGAAATGCTAGAAAAACAAAAGGCACCGTCGGTGCAAATCCGGGGTGCCTTTTACGTGTGCCGTAGTGGGCCGAGTGCGTAGATTACTTCTTTGCGCGCGCTGCTGCCCAGCGTGAGGCAAAAGCCTGCAAGTCGCTCAGGCGCTTGAGCAGGTCCTGGCCCGAGGCAGTGACTACATAGCCGTCGTTGCCGTGTTCCATCAGCCCTTCTTCACGCAGCTCCTTGATACGGGTGTTCAGCGTATTGGGGGTAATGCCACCTACGCTGTCTTGCAGCAAGCGGAAGGTTTGAGGGTGACCATCACGCAGTGCCCACAGCACGCGCAGTGCATAGCGGCGCTCGAGCTTTTCGAGCAACTGGTTGATAGCGACGTTTTCCTTAGAGCTCATGGACGCTTCTCCTTGCGCTGAGATGGGACATGGAAGGGGCGCAACGCCGTTCATCCATGCGGGTTTGACTATAGCTTTGAATCTTGTCTGCTACAAGTTTAGTAGCTCGGTGCGAAGAATCGCTAGGCCATAACGCGTTTAAAACATTAAAAATTCTGCTTTTGTTGTTGTCCAGCCACGTTCACTGGACAGATGGGGCATATGCCGTCATAGCCTGGGCAAGGGTGTTGCGGGTGCATGGCTACCCAAAATCCGGGCATCGCGTCCAGCGAGGCGGGTGCTGGCGTGCTCACCTTCTGGCATGGGCGGATTACCGAAAATCTCGGGAAGCTGGGCTGAGTGGCTTCCTAGAATCGATCTGGGGAAAACCCCGTGCGGTATTGCCATGCCGCCTTTTGAACCACGCTTTGCCAATATGACTGATTTCGCACCTTCTGACCTAGCCCAGCCAGCCCACACACAGCCTCCTGCCGCCAATCTGCCCCTGAAGGGCATCCGCGTGGTGGAGTTCAGCCACATGGTGATGGGGCCTGCATGCGGCATGGTGCTGGCGGATCTGGGTGCAGAAGTGATCAAGGTGGAACCAGTGACGGGCGACCTCACGCGCAACCTGCTGGGTGCGGGTGCAGGCTTTTTCCCCATGTTCAACCGCAACAAGAAAAGCATTGCCATTGACCTGCGCAATGCCGAGGGCGTGCAGGCGGCGATTCGTCTGGCCTCGACTGCCGATGTGGTGCTGCAGAACTTCAAGCCCGGTGTGATGAAAAAGTACGGGCTGGACTATGCCTCGCTGTCCAGGCTCAACCCCGGCCTTATCTATGTGAACCACACCGGCTTTTTGCCCGGCCCTTATGAGCGCCGCACCGCGCTGGATGAAGTGGTGCAGATGATGGGTGGTCTGGCCTATATGACGGGCCGCCCCGGCGACCCACTGCGTGCGGGCACCAGCGTGAACGACATCATGGGCGGCATGTTCGGTGCCATTGGCGCCATGGCCGCACTCATGCAGCGCGCGCAGACAGGCAAGGGGCAGGAGATTGATTCCGCGCTGTTTGAGAACAATGTCTTTCTGGTCGGCCAGCACATGATGCAGTACGCCGTGACAGGGCAGCCTGCTGCGCCCATGCCAGAGCGCATTTCTTCGTGGGGGCTGTACGACATCTTCAGCGTCAAGGATGGTGAGCAGATCTTCCTGGCGGTGGTGAGCGATCCACAGTGGCGCACCTTCTGCTCGGCCATGGGCTTTGAAGACATGCTCCATGATCCGGCCCTGCAGACCAATAACGACCGTGTGCGTGCGCGCAGTACCATGCTGCCGGAACTGCGCCAGCGTCTGGCCCAGTACAGCGCGGCGGAGCTGGCAAAGATTTTTGAAGCCTATCAGCTGCCATACGCACCGATTGCGCGGCCCGAGCAGCTGTTTGATGACCTCCATCTGCTGGCCACAGGTGGTCTGGCTGATGTGGTGCTCAGCGACGGTGAACGCGCAGGCCAGACTGCCAAGACCACGCTGCTGCCCATTCGCATGGCAGGCCAGCGCCTGCCCGTGCGCAGCAACCCGCCCAAGGCCGGTGAGCACACGCGTGAGCTGCTGGCATCGCTGGGCTATACGGCTGAAGACATTGCTGCTCTGGCGCAGGCCGGGGCTGTGGCGGGCGCCTGAGGCCGTGCAGGCCTGCCATCCCGACCCGGGATGGCAGCTGCTATGTGGGGCTTGCGGTGCAGGGCTTAGAGGGTCTTAGTTGCGGCCCGCAATATGGGCGGCAATGGCCTGCCCCACCTCGGTTGTATTGGCTGTGCCACCCAGATCGGGGGTGCGTGGGCCACTCTTGATGGTGTCTTCAATGGCCTTGACGATAGCGTCATGCGCGGCACGCCATGGGCCCTGGCTGTGGCCGAGAAAGTCCAGCATCAGCGCGCCGGACCAGATCATGGCAATCGGGTTGGCAATGTTCTTGCCGTAGATGTCGGGTGCCGAGCCATGCACGGGCTCGAACAGGCTGGGAAAGCTGCGCTCTGGGTTCAGGTTGGCTGAAGGTGCCAGGCCAATCGTGCCTGTGGTCGCGGGGCCCAGGTCACTCAGAATGTCGCCAAACAGATTGGTGGCAGCCACCACGTCAAAGCGGCCGGGCTGCAGCACAAAGCGCGCGGTCAGAATGTCAATGTGCTGCTTGTCCAGCGTGACTTCGGGGTAGTGCTGGTGCATGGCATCGGCCTGCTTGTCCCACCAGGGCATGCTGATGGCAATGCCGTTGGATTTGGTCGCCAGCGTCACATGCTTTTTGCTGCGGCTCTGCGCCAGTTCAAACGCATATTTCAGCAGGCGCTGCGCGCCGTGTTTGCTGTAGACCGATTCCTGAATGCAGATCTCGCGGTCCGTGCCTTCAAACATTACGCCGCCCAGCGCGGTGTATTCGCCCTCGGTGTTTTCGCGCACCACGTAGTAGTCAATATCACCGGGCTTGCGGCCAGCCAGCGGGCAGGGCACGCCTTCAAACAGGCGCACGGGGCGCAGGTTGATGTACTGGTCAAACTCGCGGCGGAATTTGAGCAGCGAGCCCCACAACGAGATGTGGTCGGGCACGGTAGC
The DNA here is from genome assembly GCF_002056725.1 of Comamonas kerstersii. Lineage (NCBI taxonomy): Bacteria > Pseudomonadati > Pseudomonadota > Betaproteobacteria > Burkholderiales > Comamonadaceae > Comamonas > Comamonas kerstersii. The sequence goes on from NZ_CP020121.1 coordinate 2,277,257, forward strand.
AGGCCAGCCCACAGCGCCAAAGAAAATGGCATCCATGCCCTGCAGCTGTTGCTTCCAGTCATCGGGCATCATCTGGCCGTGCTGGGCGTAATAGTCGCAGTGCGCCCAGTCAAAGTGGTGGAACTCCAGGAGCAGGCCAAACTGCTGGGCCGCAGCTTCCAGCGCACGCAGGCCTTCGGGCATGACTTCCTTGCCGATGCCGTCGCCGGCGATGACTGCAATCTTTTTGGGAGTGGACATGGTGCTTCCTCGTGAATGTGTTGCGGTATTCTGCACCTTGCATATCTGAATACAATTGACTGATCGTGGCCTGATTGTTTACAGATCGTGCAGAAAATGCCCTCGCCCGAAGACCTGCGCGTCTTCACCACCGTGGTGCGCAAAGCCAGCTTTGCCGAGGCTGCGGCCGCGCACAATGCTTCGCCGGCCTTTGTCAGCAAGCGCATCCGCCTGCTGGAGCAGGAGCTGGGCGTGAAGCTGCTGCATCGCACTACACGGCGGGTCGCTGTCACGGAGCAGGGCGAGCGCGTCTACCACTGGGCGCAGCGCATTCTGGACGAGGTCGAGCATCTGCTGCAGGAGGTGGATGTGACGCGCCGCCAGCCGCGCGGCCTGCTGCGGGTGTCCACCAGCTTCGGCTTTGGCCGCAATGTGGTGGCGCCCGCGCTGTCGCAGCTGATTGCGCAATATCCGGCGCTGCAGCTGCGCCTGGAGGTGTTTGATCGCATCGTCGATGTCGCGGCCGAGGGCTTCGATCTCGATGTGCGCGTGGGCGACGAGATTGCGCCGCACCTGATTGCGCGGCATCTGGCCGACAACCATCGCGTGCTGTGCGCTGCCCCGGCCTATGTGCAGCGGCGTGGCAGTCCGCGCACGCTCGACGAACTGGCCGCGCATGACTGCCTGGTCATCAAGGAGCGTGACCATCCCTTCGGTGTCTGGAAACTGCGCTCGGGCAATCAGGAGCGCAGCGTGAAAGTGACCGGGCTGCTGTCCACCAATCATGGCGAGATGGCTGTGCAATGGGCCCGCGACGGCCATGGCATCGTGCTGCGCTCGCTCTGGGATGTGGCGGCCGATCTGCAGTCCGGCAGCCTGCTGCAGCTGCTGCCCGAGTGGCAGCAGCAGGCGAATATCTGGGCTGTCTACCCGACGCGGCTGGAGCGCTCGGCCAAGGTGCGGGTCTGCGTCGAGTTCCTGCAGGAGTTCTTCAGCAAACAGGCTCCCACGGGATTCAGGAGTGCTATTAAAAAAGAAGCTACTATCACTTGATCTACATGAATTTCAGATTCTTTTTAATCTGAAAGATATGCAAGGCAAGCGCAAGCAGCTTCTGTTTTTGAACCTGATGCCGCGTGGCAGCTCAGGCCGGTGGCCAATTACTTTGTCAGCGCGGCCTTCACGGCAGCGGACACCAGGCCCATGTCAGCCTTGCCAGCCAGCTGGGCCTTCACTTTGCCCATCACCTTGCCCATGTCGCCGGGGCCGGAGGCACCCAGCTCAGCCACGATGGCTTCGACGGCGGCGGTGATTTCGGCTTCCGACATGCGCTCGGGCAGGTAGACCTTGAGCACTTCCATCTCGGCCTTTTCCACATCGGCCAGATCGGTACGGTTGGCGGCTTCGTAGGCAGCGACGGAGTCCTTGCGCTGCTTGATCAGCTTGTCCACGATGGCAATGATGGCGGCGTCATCGAGTTCGATGCGCTCGTCCACTTCCTTTTGCTTCATCGCAGCCTGCAGCAGGCGGATGGTGCTCAGGCGTGCGCTGTCCTTGGCACGCATGGCGGTTTTCATGTCTTCGGTAATCTGGGCTTTCAAGCTCATGGCATTCTCCTTGGGGTGGAGGTCACTGCTGCGTGGCAGTGGCCAGAAAACAAAAAACCCGCGCCTGGCGTCCCGAGCGCGGGTTTGCGGCTTTTTTACGGCCGACTGGTCCTAATCAAACGATTAGTACAGCTTCTTAGGCAGCTGCATGCTGCGAACGCGCTTGTAGTGGCGCTTCACGGCGGCAGCCTTCTTGCGCTTGCGCTCGGCTGTAGGCTTTTCGTAGAACTCACGTGCGCGCAGGTCTGTCAGCAGGCCCAGCTTTTCGATGGTGCGCTTGAAGCGGCGCAGAGCAACTTCGTAAGGTTCGTTTTCTTTGACGCGGATGGTAGTCATTCAGTTTCCAGATATATCTGTGCTGACAGCGGGTTCTCAGGAAGATCGGGCCTGTGAGCCATGAACAGCGGTTGTGCCCCGTCTCTATGAACTAGTATGGCCGACGGGGTATTGCCAGCAAAGTCGTGCATTATAGCGAGTTTCCCGTTGCCTGCTCGCAATGGCTTTGCAAGGCCCTGGAAGATATGCAACAGCATGTGCCTGCTGGCGCCATGGAGCCAGGCTGCAGCAGGCATGCTGCTTGCAGCCGCGCAGACTGTATGCCAGAGCATGTCCCGTATGTCTGCCAGGCCTGAAAATCCGGCCTGAAAGCCAGGTTGGCGCAAATGCCATCAGCCTGTACTGCTATCAATTCCTACAATCTGCGGTCTATGAATCTGCCTTCACACCAACTCAGCATGACGGTGCTGATGACCCCCGACATGGCCAACTTCTCCGGCAATGTGCACGGGGGCGCCATTCTGAAAAAACTGGACGAAGTGGCCTACGCCTGCGCCAGCCGCTATGCAGGCCGCTACTGCGTCACGCTGAGCGTGGACCAGGTCATGTTCCTGCAGCCTATCCATGTGGGCGAGCTGGTGACCTTTCTGGCCAGCGTGAACTACACCGGGACGTCTTCCATGGAAATTGGCATCAAGGTGATTGCCGAAGACATTCGCGGTCAGGTCGTGCGCCATGTGAACAGCTGCTTTTTCACCATGGTGGCGGTGGACGATGACCGCAAGCCCGTGGCCGTTCCCAGGCTGGAGCCTTCCACGGGCGTTGAAAAACGCCGCTGGCAGGCTGCACTGATCCGCAAGGAAATGCGCAAGGAAGTGGCACAGCGCTTTGCCCAGACGCGCCAGAGCGCACAGGCTGCCATGTAAAAAAACTGTCATCGTAGCTTCACAGCTTGGTCATGGGGGCTCCAGAAAATGCGTGGCACAAATGAACCGCATATTTCCGGAGAGGATCCCCATGATGCAAGCACACGAAACGCCGATGGACAGCGAAGATATTCCAACCAATCTCTCAGCCAATCCTCATTTTCAGAGCGTGGTCGATCGTGCAGTGTCTCGGCGCGGCTTTCTGCGCAGCGGCACAGGTCTGTCTGCCGCCATGTTTCTGGGGCTGGGTGGAGGTCTGGCAGGCTGCGCTGCGACTGGCAAGCCCTCGGCCAGCCAGCCACTGATGGGCTTTCAGGGCATTGCCGCCTCTACGGCAGATGAGCTGCGCGTAGCGCCGGGCTATTCCGCACGCGTGCTGGCACCCTGGGGTACGCCGCTGCTCGATGGCGCACCAGCCTTCAAGGGCGACGGCAGTGAAAATGCTGCTGCACAGGCACTGCAGGTGGGCGACAACCACGACGGGCTGCACTTTTTTGCCCTGGATGGCAAGAACGACGAAGGCCTGCTGGTGGTCAACCACGAATACTGCACGGTGGACAAGAAAAGTGGTGCCTACACTTGGCTGTTTGGCCATGAAGGCCAGAAGGCGCGCGAGCAGTGGTCGCCCGAGCATGTGCGCAAATCTATGAATGCGCATGGCGTGTCGGTCATGCACATACGCCGCAACAGCAACGGTGCATGGGACATCGTGCCCGGCAGCCGTTACAACCGCCGCATTACTGCGCAGACCGATATGCAGCTGACCGGCCCGGCCGCAGGCGATGCATTGCTGCGAACCAAGGCAGACCCCACGGGCACGCGTGCACAGGGCACCTTCAACAACTGCGGCAATGGATTTACGCCGTGGGGCACTTACCTCACCTGCGAAGAAAACTTCAACAACTACTTTGGCACAACGGCGGGGCAGGATCTGCGCAGCCCAGAGCAAAAGCGCTACGGCATTGCTGCCAAGCGAAGCACATTCCAGTGGGAAGCGCATGAGCCGCGCTTTGACTACGTCAAGGAACCCAACGAATCCAATCGTTTTGGCTGGATTGTGGAGATTGACCCCTTCAACCCCACATCCACGCCGAAAAAACGCACGGCACTGGGACGCTTCAAGCATGAGAACGCAGCGTTTGCGCTGAGCAAGGACGGCCGTGCCGTGGTCTATATGGGTGACGACCAGGCCAATGACTACATCTATAAATTTGTCTCTGATGGCAAATATGTCAAAGGCGGTGATAACAGCCGCCTGCTCGACAGCGGCAAGCTGTACGTCGCACGCTTTGATGCAGGCAGTGTGGAGGGCGACTTTGCCGGAACAGGTGCCTGGCTGCTGCTGGACAAGCAGGCCAACCCTGCACTGCTGGCTGATGCGCAACTGCCAAACCAGGCCGCGGTGCTCGTCAACGCGCGTATTGCGGCAGATATCGTGGGCGCAACCAAAATGGACCGCCCGGAGTGGGTGAGTGTGCATCCCCAGACGGGCGAGGTCTATGTCACGCTGACCAACAACAGTTCGCGAACCCAGGCTGACGAGGCCAATCCACGTGCCAAGAACGTCTACGGTCAGATCGTGCGCTGGCGTGAAGCCGGGGGCGATGCCGCAGCGCAGCAGTTTGAGTGGGACATTTTTGTACTGGCAGGCAACCCCATCGTGCATCCCGACCGCGAGGACCTGCGCTCAGGCTCGGCGAATGTCACGGCAGACAACACCTTCAACAGCCCCGATGGCCTGGCTTTTGACCCCTATGGTCGTCTGTGGATTCAGACCGATGGCAAGTACAGCAACAAGGGTGACTTCGCAGGCCAGGGCAATAACCAGATGCTGTGTGCAGACCCTGTGACCAAGGAAATCCGTCGTTTCTTTGTGGGGCCTAAGGAGGCAGAAGTCACAGGCATCACCTGGACGCCGGACTGCCGCACCATGTTCGTCAATATTCAGCATCCGGGTGAGGAAGGCGACAGCCACTGGCCCGATGGCGGGCAGCGCATTCCTCGCTCTGCCACCGTAGTCATTACCAAGGATGACGGTGGCGTGATCGGTAGCTGATCGAGCAACATAGCCTGGCCCTTCGCGGGGCTGAGCATGTAGCAAAGGCTGCAACGGTGGTGGACGTTGCAGCCTTTGTTTTTATGCATGAAAAATGCCTATAAGGCTTGTGAAATAAGCGATAGCAGCTATGAAATTCAATATGACAGTGTGCTCGGTGGCGTAGTGCCATGCACGCTACTGTCACCAAACCGTCGCAGGACTGACCTACCTCTGTCATATGCAGGGCTCAGCATGTCAACGTGTTCATCAGTGCGGGAGAAGTGTCATGTTCTCTGTCGATCAGCTTGTTGACATCCACCTGCCACAGTTGCAGCAGCACCCTCGAATCAGGCAAGGGGTGCGTGGTGTACTGCGCAGACTGTTACGGGAGCAAAGTTTTCGTCACTTTGCACAGAAATATCCGCATCTGCAGGGCTTTGAGTTTGTGGAGCAGGTGCTGGAGCACTTTGCTTTCAGCTATGCCGTGCGAGACAACGAGCGTGAGCGCATTCCCAGCCACGGGCGTGTGGTCATCATTGCCAACCACCCGATTGGCTCGCTGGATGGGCTGGCCTTGCTCAATCTGGTGGGCAGCATTCGAAGAGATGTGAAGATCGTGGCCAATGGCTTGCTGGCCGAGCTACAGCCTTTGCAGCGTGTCATGCTGCCTGTCACGATCATGGGCGGGCGTAGCGGCACTCGCCAGCTCAAGGCGATCTTTGAGCACCTGCAAGGCGAGGGCGCTGTGATTATTTTTCCTGCGGGTGAGGTCTCGCGCCTGAACCCTGAAGGGGTGCGTGATGGCCGCTGGCATAGCGGATTTCTGCGCCTGGCAGGGCAGACGCGATCGCCCATAGTGCCGATTCACATCGATGGGCGTAACTCGGCGCTGTTTTACGGCGCTTCGCTGCTCTATAAGCCGCTGGCCACATTGCTTCTGGTCAAAGAGATGTTTGGGCAACACCAAAAAAGCATTGATTTGCGCATTGGTCACCCCATTCCTGCGAGCAGCTACAGCGCTTTGCCGCTGGAGCCTGAAAGCGTCACCAAGCTGCTGCGTAAACACCTGTACCGTCTTCCACAGAACAAACCGCCTTTGCTGCGGGTGGAGACTGCGATTGCTCACCCTGTAGATCGTGCTGCGCTGGCGCAGGCCGTGGCCGCTTGTGAGCTGCTGGGAGAAACGCCAGACGGCAAGCGCATTCATTTGTTTCGCGGAGAGCTGGATTCCCCCATCCTGCGCGAGGTGGGGCGGCTGCGGGAGCTGTCCTTTCGCGCTGTGGGAGAAGGCAGTGGGACGCGACGTGATCTCGACCGGTTTGACGCCTGCTACGACCATTTGATTCTGTGGTGCCCGCAGGACCTGGAAATTGCAGGCAGCTACCGCATGGTGCGCACGGCACAAGTGCTGCAGCAGCATGGCGTGCAGGGCTTGTACAGCCACACGCTGTTTGAATTCACACCGGGGATGGACGCTTACCTGAACCAGGGGCTGGAGCTGGGGCGTTCATTTGTACAGCCCAGATACTGGGGCAAGCGTTCTCTGGACTACCTGTGGTTTGGCATAGGTGCCTACGTGAAGCGCTATCCAGAGTGCCGTTATCTGTTTGGACCTGTATCGCTCAGCCGCGAGCTGCCTCAGGCGGCACGGGATCTGATCGTCTTTCACTACCGCAACCACTACGGCGCTGCCTGTCTGGCCCATGCACGCAGGCCTTACGTGCCCTCAGAAAGCAGGGATGTGCATGCCCAGCTGACGGGAGACCACTGCGCTGCAGATTTTGTACGCCTGAAGCATTTGCTGGCCCATATGGGCTGCAGTGTGCCTACGCTCTACAAGCAGTACACCGAGATCGCAGAGTCCGACGGTGTACGCTTTCTGGACTTTGGCATAGACCCCGACTTTGCGAGTTGTATTGATGGCCTGGTGCTGGTGGATGTGCAGCGGCTGAAACCCCATAAAAAAGCACGCTACATGGGGGAGGCAGCATCGACGGCTGAGGCTTGAATGTGTAGCGCACCTACCGCTTGCAGCGCACCAGCATCGGCTGAGCAGGGGGCGGTGGGAGGCTCTGAGGCGATGCATCGCCATGCAATAACAAAGGCTGCAACGGTGGTGGACCTTGCAGCCTTGGTTTTTATGGTGCCATGGCCTGGCAGGGAGCGCCGGAGCGCTCAATTACAGCTGTGACAGCGTTTGCGCATGCTTTTTTGCCAGGTCTTCTTTGCGCTCGCTGTAGCGGTCCACCAGATAAGGTGCAATGTCGCGGGTGAGCAAGGTGAACTTGATCAGCTCCTCCATCACATCGACCACGCGGTCATAAAAGGGTGATGGTTTCATGCGGCCGTCTTCTTCAAACTCCTGGTAGGCCTTGGCCACAGAACTCTGGTTGGGAATGGTGAGCAGGCGCATCCAGCGGCCTAGAATGCGCAACTGGTTCACGGCATTAAAAGACTGCGAACCGCCACAGACCTGCATGACCGCCAAGGTCTTGCCCTGCGTAGGACGGATGGCCGCCTCGGCCAGAGGAATCCAGTCGATCTGGCTCTTCATGATGCCGGTCATGGCACCATGACGCTCGGGTGATGTCCAGACCATGCCTTCACACCAGTGCACCAGATCACGCAGTTCCTTGACTTTGGGGTGATTTGGAGGGCTTGTATCAGGCTGGGGCAGACCTTCCGGATTGAAGATGCGCACTTCTGCACCCATGGCCTCCAGAAGCCTGGCGGCTTCCAGCGTCAGCAGCTTGCTGCAGGAGCGCTCGCGCAAGGAGCCATAGAGCATCAAGATGCGTGGGGCATGGCTGCTGCGCAAAGGGTTCTGGAGCTGTCGGGTGTCAATGGGCTGAAACGACTCGGCGGACAGGGCTGGCAGATCTGTTGCCTGTAACGCCGGACTGGCTGCTGGCTGTGTCTCCACCACAGTGCCATCTTCTTTGGTGAATGGGCCTATCTGTGCATTGGGCAAGATGTCCAGCACCCGCTCAGAAGGGCGGCACAGACGCACGCCAAGTGGTGTGACCACGATAGGGCGGTTCAGCAAGATGGGGTACTGCTCCACTAAGTCGAGCAATTGCTCCTCTGTCCATTGAGGGTTGCCCAAATCAAGCGCTTCGTAGGGCGTATCTTTTTGGCGCAGTACCTCGCGTACATGCATGCACATGCCCTTGAGCAGGGCCTTGAGCTCTGCGCGGCTTGGCGGGTTTTGCAGATATTCGACGATGTGGGGCTCCACCCCGCTTTGGCGAATCATGGCCAGGGTGTTGCGAGACGTGCCACAACTGGGGTTGTGATAGATGGTGATGCAGGACATAGGTTACGTTTGAGCAGGACGCCAGGCATTGACCATGGCAACCAGTGAGAGCATGACGGGCACTTCGACCAGCACACCGACCACCGTGGCCAGTGCTGCACCCGAGTGCAGGCCGAACAGAGAAATGGCTACGGCAACTGCCAGCTCAAAGAAGTTGGAGGTCCCGATCAGGCATGCCGGGCCCGCGATGTTGTGGGGCAGCTTCATACGCCTTGCGAGCCACCAGGCCAGGAAAAAGATGCCATAGGTCTGGAGCACCAGTGGAACGGCAATCAAGCCAATGACCATGGGCTTTGCGATGATGGTCTGGGCCTGCAATCCAAACAGCAGGACTACCGTGGCAATCAGGCCCACGACAGACCATGGCTTCAGCGCAGCCACAAAATGGCTGACTGCCTGTGCGCTGCGGCGCTGCAGCAAGTGGCGCGTTACCACCCCGGCAGCCAAAGGCAGCACGACATACAGCACGGTGGACAGCAGCAAGGTGGCCCAGGGTACGGACACATTGGTCACCCCCAGCAAGAACGCTGCAATCGGGGCGAAAGCGAACACCATGACCAGGTCGTTGATGGACACCTGCACCAAGGTGTAGCTGGCATCACCTTTGACCAGTTGGCTCCAGACGAACACCATGGCAGTGCATGGCGCAACGCCCAGCAAAATCATGCCTGCGATGTATTCGCTGGCTGTTGCTGGGTCTACCCAGGGGGCGAAGATGTACTCAAAAAACAGCACCCCAAGTGCTGCCATGGTGAAGGGTTTGATCAGCCAGTTGACGGTCAGCGTCAGCACCAGGCCTTGCGGTTTCTTGCGCACATCCTTGACGGCCGCCCAGTCAATTTGAATCATCATTGGATAGATCATGATCCAGATGAAGACCGCTACGACGAGGTTGACCTGCGCGTACTCCATCGCAGCGATTGCCTCAAAGGCCGCAGGCATGACAAGCCCCAGTGCCACGCCTGCAGCAATGCCTAGCGCTACCCAGACGGTGAGAAAGCGTTCAAACACCCCCATGTTCAGCACTCCTTGCCACAGGGCTGTGCCGCGCCAGAGCAGCAAGCAGCTGTTGCTTGATGGCAGTCTGCGCCAGAGCAGCAGTTCTCTGTGAGATAGGCAATGAGCGCATTCATTTCGTCATACGCGGCGCGGTAAAACAAATTGCGGCTCACGCGCTCCTGGCAGACCAGGCCTGCATGCATCAACTCCTTGAGGTGAAATGACAGCGCCGTGGGCGCTACTTGCAACTGTTGCGCGAGTGCGGATGGGGTCAACCCTTCAGCCCCCGCCACTACAAGGGCACGAAATACGCTCAAACGTACCGGGTGGGCCAGTGCAGCCAGTGATTTGATAACTTGGTCTTGAAGCATATTTCAATCATAGTTGAAGTATTGAAGATGGCTGTCCAAGTTCGTTTGCGCGGTACATGGCTCTGGAAAATACAAAGGCTGCAACGGTGGTGGGCGTTGCAGCCTTGGATCTTTTATGTGTAAAAAAATGGCTTCAGGGCTTATGGGGTAAGCGCTGGTAGCTATGAAATATTTTGGTTTGATGGCTGACTACTGTACCGCTTGCGGTCTGATGAGGTGGGCGTTGTTGCATAAATCGATTTCAGGCCAAGCTCCCCCAAACCCCAGCCGTGGCTATGCCACGGCTGCCGTCTGAGGACGGCCCAGTTCTGTAAATCGATGCAAGATGGCTGCTCGAATGTGCAGCTCGCCCACTTGTCGCTCAAAGGTACGAGACATCAGCCGCTCACCCAATCGTTTGATGCAGTTCATCTTGGTTTCCACCAAGCTGCGCCGGTGATACCCGATCCAACGTTTCCAGATACTTCGCCCCAGCCTTCGACATGCAGCGATCGCCGCATTTCGATGCACAAAGGCTTTGCCTTTGCGTATTCGAGCATTCTTGCGAGGAGGAATAATGGGAATACCTCCTCGCTTGATGACTTCTTCATGGACTGGTTGCGTGTCGTAAGCGTCGTCGCCCGTTAGGCTCTCCAGCACCTCATCTTCGGGCAATTGCTGCAGCAAATCCGGTATCACTGCTGCATCACTGACGTTGTTGGATGTCACGCAGATAGCCCTGACCTGTAGCGTCTGGGCATCAATGCCAATGTGCAACTTGCGCCATTGCCGACGACGCTCAGGGCCATGCTTTTTGCATTTCCACTCGCCTTCACCCAAGAACTTGATTCCCGTTGAATCAACTAGCAAATGCAGTCCAGCTTGGCTGCGTGTGTACGGCACTTGTACATTCAAATCGAGCTGGCGTCGGCACAGCGTGCTGAAGTTGGGCACAGGCCAGGCAAGGCCGTTCAGTTGCCGCACCGATTGCACCAAGCCTGTGGTTTGCCTGAGCGCCAAGCCAAACAGGTTCTTGAGCGTTAAACACAATTGAATCGCAGCATCTGAGAACTTCGGGCTGCGCCCGCGTTTGCCGCTTGCAGCGGCAAACCACGCCATGCGCTTATCCAGCCAAACGGTCAACGAGCCTCGTGTTTTAAGGGCTGCGTTGTATTGCTTCCAATTGGTGGTGCGATAGCGGGGCTTGAGGGGCTGACTCATGCTGCAAGCCTACCGCTTGAAGAGCAACGATTTATGCAACAACGCCCTGCCAGTGCAAAGCACTGCCCCTGCGTGCAGGGGCTTGTGATCAGCCCCGAGCCGCAGGCCTGTTAATGCCCAGCCGCTTGGCCAGTCGCTGCAAATTGGCGCGGTCCATTTGCAAGGCGCGTGCTGCGGCAGCCCAGCTGTAGTGGTGGGTGTGCAGGGCCTGCATGACCAGCTGGTGTTCGTACTGCTGTACCGCTGCGCGCAGGCCCATGGGGTGTGTGGTGACGGGTGCAGGGCCTGTGCTTGGCTCAATGGAGGGGGGGAAGGCTTCGGCAGCCTGTGCGTTCAGGCGCAGATCGCTGGCGCGCACGCTGAGGGTGGAGGCTGGCTGGTGCTTGTGCTGCATGGCATGCAGCACGGCGCGGCGAATGCCATGTTCCAACTCGCGCACATTGCCGGGCCATGGGTAGGCCAGCAGGGCGGTCTGTGCATCCGGCGTCAGGCGCAGGCTGGGCAGCCCCAGCTGGGCGCGGGTCTGCTCCAGAAAGTAGCCTGCCAGCACCAGTACATCCCCATCGCGCTCGCGCAGGGCAGGTACGTGCAGAGGGAAGACGTTCAGGCGGTGAAAGAAGTCAGCACGCATGCTGCCGCCTTGCACCGAAGCCTGCGGGTTGCGGTTGGTCGCGGCAATGATGCGCACATCGACCAGCCGCTCCTTGTCCAGCCCCAGCCGCTGGATATGGCCGCTTTGCAGCACGCGCAGCAGCTTGGCCTGGGTGGCCAGCGGCAGTTCACCCACTTCATCCAGAAACAGCGTGCCCCGGTGGGCCTGTTCAAACTTGCCCTGGCGGTCGCTGATGGCTCCGGTGAACGCGCCGCGCACATGGCCAAAGAGTTCGCTTTCCACCAGATGCTCGGGCAGGGCGGCGCAGTTGATGCTGACAAATGCCTGGTCGGCACGCTGTGACTGGGCGTGTACCGCGTGGGCCACCAGCTCCTTGCCCACGCCGGTTTCGCCGGTGATGAGTACGGGCCAGTCGCTGGCAGCCACGGTGGCAATGTCACGCTGCAACTGGCGCATGGCGCTGCTGTGGCCTACGAGCCGGGAGGCCGATTGTGGGGCCTGGCGGCGGTAGTGCTCAGCACGCTGGCGTTCATTGCTGGCCGTCTGTTCCAGCAATTGAATGCGGTTGACGGTGGCCACGGTGGCAGCGGCCAGATCGCTGAAGGCCTGCAGCGCTGCCAGTGAAGCTTCTCCAGCAAACAGCCCGGGCTGCAGGGCATCCAGTGTGAGCAGGCCCCAGGGCTGGCCATCGACCTGCAGCACACAGCCCATGCAGTCATGCACGGGCAGCGGGGCATGGCTGTGGTGTTCCACCAGACCGTCATAGGGGTCGGGCAGTGTGGTGTCAGTGGGAAAGCGCATGGCCTTGCCCGCCTGCAGCAAGGCGGCAAAGCGCGGATGGTCTGCCACATGAAAGCGGCGGCCCAGGGTGTCGGCACTCAGGCCATCTATGGCCAGAGGGCGCAGCCAAGCGCCATCGGCTTCGTAACGCAGCAAGGCGGCTGCGTCGGCAGGCAGTACAGTGCGCAGGGCAGACAGCAGGCGGCGGTAGCGTTCGTGCTCGGGCATGTCGCTGGACAGTTCTGCCACCAGTGGCAGCAGGGCGTTCAGCAGCGAGGTGTTGGTCGTCATTCAGACATCGTATGCAGTCCATATGACTGCAGTTGAATGCTGTCAAAAAGACACTTTTGGGGCTAAGTGTTTGTATAGCAAGCCAATCAGCGCTGGCACGCAGTTTGCGCCTGTTTGGCCAGGCCCGCCACAAGGCGGTGGCTCCCTCTATGACCTTGCAGGACATTCCTATGCTGACTGAACAACAACGCGCCATTGTCAAATCCACCGTGCCTCTGCTGGAAGCAGGTGGCGAGGCGCTGACCACCCACTTCTACAACATCATGCTGTCAGAAAACGAAGGCGTGCAGCCCTTGTTCAACAGCGTGCACCAGCAGACCGGTGCCCAGCCCCGCGCCCTGGCGCGCAGTGTGCTGATGTATGCCAAGCACATTGATGACCTGTCGGGTCTGGGCAACCTGCCTGCACAGATCATTCACAAGCATGTGTCGCTGCAGGTGCAGCCAGAGCATTACCCCATCGTGGGCAACTACCTGCTGCGCGCCATTCGTGAAGTGCTGGGCGCAGAGATTGCGACCGATGAAGTCATTGCCGCCTGGGCCGCAGCCTATGGCCAGCTGGCAGACATTCTGATCGGTGCGGAAAAGGGCATCTACGCGGCCAATGCCCAGGCCGAAGGCGGCTGGCAGGGCGCTCGCCGCTTTGTGGTGGCTGGCAAGCAGGCAGAGTCGGTGGAGGTGACTTCTTTCATTCTGCGCCCCGAAGATGGCGGCAAGGTGCTGGCGCACCAGAGCGGCCAGTTCATTGGTCTGCGTCTGGAGATCGATGGCAAGGAAGTGCGCCGCAACTATTCGCTGTCGCAGGCCGCCAATGGCAAGAGTCTGCGCATCAGCGTCAAGCGTGAGCAAGGTGGTGTGGTTTCCAGCCATCTGCACGACAAGGTGCAGGTAGGTGATGTGCTGGAAGTGTTTGCACCCGCAGGCTTTTTTGTGCTGGATAGCAGCGACAAGCCGCTGGTCTTCATGGCCGCTGGCGTGGGCATTACCCCCATCATGGCCATGCTGGAGCAGGCGCTCAAGACCCAGCGCCCCATCACGCTGATCCATTGCTCGCGCAGCCCTGCAGTGCAGCCTTTCCGTGCCCAGCTGCTGGCACTGGCGCAGCAGCACCCCCAGCTGAAGCTGCGTCTGGCCTATGAGCATGAAGCCGTAGAGTTGCCCATACAGAACGTGCAAGTGGTAGCAGGCATGGCCGATGCACGCCTGCTGCAAAGCTGGCTGCCTGAAGACAAGGATGTGCAGGCCTACTTCCTGGGCCCTGTGGGCTTTATGCGTGTGGCGCAGCAGGCGCTGCAACAGGCAGGTGTGCCCGCTGCGCAGTGCCACTACGAGTTCTTTGGCCCTGCACAGGCGCTGGCAGCCTGAGCGGCTGGCTGCACCCCCGTGCGCTGAGCAGGGCTTGGGGGTGAACCACATAACGCCACGGGTGTCAGGTGTTTGCTGCCTGACGCGCGTGGCGTTTTTTGCGCCAGCGGTCTGCATGAATATGGCGCGGAACTCAGATATTTTTTATTGATATTTATATGGTTGATTTAAATGTTCTTGAATTGTTAATGTTCTCTTAATGTTTGATTTTTATAATCAGAAAATTTTCATAAAAATACAATAAAAACAATAACTTATAAAATTGATTTAGCTCAATTTAAACATTTTGATTCATCGCTGAAAATCGGTTTATTCCTAAATAAACGGATTTTCAATATGCATGAAAACCGCAACCCCACTCAAACACCGGCAAGCAGCAAACGCACGTTTTTGCAGGAGCTGCTGGCGCTGGCAACAGGCTTTGGTCTGGTCCATGCACGCAGGCCTTACGTGCCCTCAGAAAGCAGGGATGTGCATGCCCAGCTGACGGGAGACCACTGCGCTGCAGATTTTGTACGCCTGAAGCATTTGCTGGCCCATATGGGCTGCAGTGTGCCTACGCTCTACAAGCAGTACACCGAGATCGCAGAGTCCGACGGTGTACGCTTTCTGGACTTTGGCATAGACCCCGACTTTGCGAGTTGTATTGATGGCCTGGTGCTGGTGGATGTGCAGCGGCTGAAGCCCCATAAAAAAGCACGCTACATGGGGGACCCCCTGAGTCAGAATAGTTGTCGCCTCGATAGAAATCGAATGATCAGGGGCGAAACGAACAGAGGAACAAGTGGCTCGATACGGACAAGCCTTCAAAGATAGCGTGGTGGCAAAGTTACTGCCTCCCGAGAGTGCCTCCTTGCAGCAGGTGTCGTTGCAAACGGGTGTGAGTGAATCAACGTTGGAGCGGTGGCTCAGCGAAGCGTTGGCCCAGCCTTCTAAAACGCAGGAGTGGACGCCTGCTGCTCGCTTTGATGCATTGCTGATCACCGCTGCGATGGACGAGCAAAGCAAAAATGAATGGTGCCGCAGCCATGGGGTGTATCCCCAGGAGCTGGAGCAGTGGAAGCTCCAGGCTCAGCAAGGGCTGTCAGGTGATGGTGCAGCCGCACTGCAAAACACCCGCAAGCAAGACCGCAAACTGTTTCAATCGCTTGAGCGAGAGTTGCGGCGCAAAGAAAAGGCCTTGGCAGAAACCGCAGCGCTGCTGGTGATGTCAAAAAAACTCGAGGCGATGATGCGAGAGGACGGGGAAGAATGATTCCCTTGGATCATCGCCAACGACTGGTCCGGGACATTGATCAGGCACACCGTGAAGGAGCGAGGTTGCGCCCTGCGTGTGAAGTGGCTGGCATTGATGTGCGCACGCTGCAGCGTTGGCGCAGCACAGGGCTGGCCGTACAGGCAGATCAGCGTAAACATTGCCAGCGACCAACGCCTGCACACGCACTGACGCAACAGGAGCGCCAGGAAATCTTGCGTGTGGCCAATGAGCCGAGATTTGCGGATATGCCGCCATCACGCATCGTGCCCATGCTTGCCGATGAAGGGCGTTATATCGCCAGCGAATCGAGCTTTGCGCGGGTGCTGCGTGCCCACGGACAAAACCAGCGCAGAGGCCGAGCACAGCTGCCGCAAACGCGCAAACCACCGAGCACACATATAGCTACAGCACCCAAACAAGTGTGGTGTTGGGATATGACCTATCTGCGCAGTCATGTGGCTGGGCAGTGGTTTTACTTGTTCGTCATCATGGACCTGTACAGTCGAAAGATCGTCGGCTGGGAAGTGCATGCCAGCGATGGTGCGGACCACGCCGTACGCTTGGTGCAGCGCACAGCGCTGGCTGAGTCAATTGCGCATCTGCCAGCACATCAGCGGCCAGTACTGCACGGAGACAACGGCAGCGCATTCAAGGTCACGACAGTGCTGGCCATGCTGCATTGGCTGGGGATCAAACCCTCATACTCAAGGCCTCGGGTCAGCGACGACAACGCCTTTGTGGAATCGTTGTTCAGAACCGCCAAGTACCGCCCCGAATATCCAGCTCGAGGGTTCTGTGATTTAGCCAGCGCACGGCAGTGGGCGGCGGAGTTTGTGCACTGGTACAACCATGAGCACCGCCACAGCGGCATTCAGTTTGTGACACCACATCAGCGCCATACGGGTCAAGACAAAGTTATCTTGACTCATCGCCATCAGGTGTATGAACAAGCCAAGCAAAACCGACCTGCCCGATGGAGCCGTCACACCAGAAATTGGCAGCCCATCGGGCCTGTCGCCTTGAACCCAGAAAGGATCGAAAGCATCACGCAAAAAATACGTTTAGCGGCATAAATGACGCGACAACTATCTTGACATGTACCGGGGAGGCAGCATCGACGGCTGAGGCTTGAATGTGTAGCGCACCTACCGTTTTCAGCGCACCAGCATCTGCTGAGCAGGGGGCGGTGGGAGGCTCTGAGGCGATGCATCGCCATGCAATAACAAGACATCTTCATCGCCTGCGTCGATGGGCTCAAAGGCTTTCCTGAGGTCATTGAAGCGGTGTTTCCACAGACCGTGGTGCAACTGTGCATTGTCCACATGGTGCGCCATAGCCTGAACTACGTGCCCTGGAAGCAGCGAGCTCAAGTAGCAGCCGATCTGCGCCGCATTTACCAGTCGGCAACCGTGCAAGAGGCCCAACAATGCTTGCAGGAGTTCGAGGCTAAATGGGCAGATACTTACCCCAGCATCATCCAGTCTTGGCGCAAGAACTGGGCTCGTCTGACGCCGTTCTTTGACTATCCGGCTGAGATACGCAAGGTGATCTACACCACCAATGCCATTGAATCGGTGAACATGAGCTTGAGAAAGATCACCAAAAGCCGCGGCTCATTCCCCAGCGATGAGGCACTGCCCAAGCTGTTTTACTTGGCTCTGCACAACATCAGCCGCAAGTGGACGATGCCCATCCGAGATTGGAAGGCAGCTCTGAATCGGTTTACGATTGAGTTTGGAGACAGACTCTCCGCGAACTGACGCCCGAACCGTTTACACAAAAACTCGGACACCCTCGCCAGGGGTTTTGAGGCATTCATGGTGCAGTCCTTTCCAGACAAAATCCAGCGGTCATCGCCAGTGTGGCGCCACCACCGCGTCCCCATGACGCTTGATGTACGCCAGCCTGCTTGCAAGAGCCACTGGAACATGACCGCTGGATTACAAAATTGTCAGGATGCAGGGGTGATTTGGGTAATCACCATCTTGCCATTTTGCTGTTCGACCACGAACCGGACTTTGTCGCCGACTTTGAGGTTACTGAGCATGGCGGGCTCGGCCATGGTGAACACCATCGTCATTGGCGGCATATCCAAGTTTTTGATCTCGCCGTGTTTGATAGTCACCTTGCCCGCACCAGTGTCGATGCGGCGAACCTCTCCCTCGGTCATGTCGGCTGGTGCGGCCATGCCCATCTTGCTGTGGTCCATGGGCACCTGCGCGAACGCCTGAGTGCTGGCGAGGGTGGAGGCTGCTAGTGCCGCAGCGCTTAGAAAAACGCGAAAACTCTTCATGGTTGCATCCTGTGCAAATTAGGCTCAACAGTTCAGCGAGCCGAGACTTTGACTTGGCCCTTCATGCCTGCCTCGTAGTGGCCCACGTGCAGGCAAGCAAAGTGCACAACACCTGCTTTGGTGAAGCGCCAGATCACCTCACCCTGCTGGCCGGGCTTGAGTGAAATCTTGTTTGCTTCCTCATGCTCCATGCCAGGAAACTTTTTCATCTCTTCGTAGTGCTCCTTCAACTCTTGCTCGGTGCCAAGACTGAACTCATGGGGCACCTTGCCGGAGTTCTTAATGACAAACCGGATGGTTTCCCCCTTTTTGACGGTCACATCCGAAGGCGTGAAACGCATGTTGTCAGCAGCGTCCACCTGGATGGTGCGGGTGACATTAGCTGCAATGCCGGGCTCACCAGGTGTCGAGTTGTCATGGCCACCCGCGTGTTTGCCCGAGGCGAACGCAGTGGATGCGGCCAAAGTCATGGCGGCAAGGAGGAAGGAGGAGGATTTACTGAATTTCATGTGTGATCTTTCTGGCAGTGTTGAGGGGAGTCGTGAAAACGGTGGGCGTGGCTTCAATGCTTCATGCCTTTGACAGCCTTGGCGTTGGCCGGTGCGCTGGGCGCAGCTGCCTTGGCTGGGGCTGGGGTGGCTCCGGTCCATTCATGGGCCACAGTGCCGGGAGGGAACTTGTAGTTGCCAGGGTCCTTGTAGTCCCCGGGTTTTTGGTCCTTGCGTACCTTGAGTACGCTGAGCATGCCGCCCATGCCGATGGGGCCAAACTGGCCATGGCCGGTCATCATGGGTGCGGTGTTTTCGGGGATGGGCATTTCCATGCTTTCCATGTCACCCATGCCGCGTTCCCCCATCAGCATGTAATCGGGCACCACCTTCTGAATCTTGCCGATCAGGCCGCGGTGATCTACACCAATCATGGTCGGCACGGCGTGTCCCATGGCGTTCATGGTGTGGTGGCTCTTGTGGCAGTGCAGGGCCCAGTCACCTTCCTCATCTGCGATGAAATCGAGTTGGCGCATCTGACCGACAGCGATGTCGGCAGTGACTTCGGGCCATCGTGCCGCCAAGGGGGTGGGGCCGCCATCAGTACCTGTCATCACGAATTCGTGGCCGTGCAGGTGAATGGGGTGATTGGTCATTGTCAGGTTACCTACGCGCAGGCGAACCCGGTCACCCAATCGCACGTTGAAGCTGTCAATGCCCGGGAAAATGCGGCTGTTCCAGCACCAGATGTTGAAATCCGTCATCGTGTTGATCTTGGGCGTACGGGTGCCGGGCTCCACGTCAAAGGCGTTGAGCAGGAAGCAGAAGTCGCGGTCCACGTCGCTGATCAGCGGGTGCTTGGTCTTGGGATGGGTAACCCAGAAACCATGCATGCCCATGGCCATCTGCGTCATTTCGTCGGCGTGCGGGTGATACATGAAAGTGCCCGGGCGGCGCGCTTCAAACTCGTAGACGAAGGTCTTGCCAGCCGGAATCGCGGGCTGGTTCAGGCCAGCCACACCATCCATGCCGGCGGGCAGACGCTGGCCGTGCCAGTGGATGGTGGTGTGTTCGGGCAACTTGTTGGTCACAAAGATGCGCACGCGATCGCCTTCCACCACTTCAATGGTGGGTCCAGGGCTCTGACCGTTGTAGCCCCACATGTTCACCACGAAGCCTGGGGCCACCTCGCGCACCACAGGCTCAGCCACCAGGTGGAACTCCTTGACGCCATTGTTCATGCGCCAGGGCAGCGTCCAGCCATTGACTGTGACCACAGGGTTGTAGGGGCGCCCGGTGTTAGGCACCAGTGGATCTGCTGTGGCTGCTGAGGTTTGGATAACGGGTTCGGGCAGTGCTGCCAAAGCGGAGCGGGCAACTGCCAAGCCAGCAACAGAAGCTGCAGCACCCGTGAAGAAGCGGCGCCGGGAGGGAATGTTCGTTGTCATGCGTAATAGTCCAGATGTTGATGCGAAGTGCGTTCAATGGCCGGCTGCGGCAGTGGCCTGCTCGCCGCCACCGAGGGCAACAAAGGCATCAGGCTGACCACCTTGCAGCACCCATTGCAGATCGGTTTCAGCGATCAGTGCGTCACGCTGCGCGTCTATGGCGGCCACCACGGTCTGTGAGCGCGCTTTTACGTCTGCCAAAACGCCCCAGACGCTTTCGAGCATGCCGTTGTAGCGAAGCTGGGTTTCCTCTCCAATCAGTTCGCGCTGCTTGAGAACGTCATTGCGATAACCGTGGTAAACATCAAGACTGGCGGCATAGGCTGCGTAAGCCTGCATGGCGTTGTTGCCAGTTTTTCTGCTCTGTGCCAATGGCAAGTTGCCTTGTATCGCCGCGAGGCGCGTTCGCAGTTCTGTGTCGCTCATCGGCGTTGCTGTGTCCGGCAGGCGGTCAGGCAAAGCCACGCGGCTGTGTACCGAGTCAAGTCCCATCGTCTTCAGCAGTGCGCGTTCGGCATGGCTTGCGGTCAATCGCGCTCGTTTGAGCTCCATCCGGGCAGATGACTCGCCCAAAGCCACCTGGGCTTGTTGATAGCGGCTCCAATTGCCCACACTCACCATACGGCGGCCAAGTTCCGCAGCCGCTTCTGCGGCTGTTACGGAATCTTCCACTGACTTGAGCGCTTGTTTTGCAGCCACGGCCCTGATCCAGGCCTTTCGTGTGTCCGCTGCCACTTTCAGCACCTCATCGGCACCATCAATCCTTTGCTGAAGTCTGGTATCGACTTCACCCCAGGCACCGGCAGCAATACGCTCCACGTTCTCCCGCCCAAGTCGAGCCAGAGGTGATGCCAGTTCGCGATGGACTTTCCAGGCAGCCCGAATGGCATCAGAAGTAGATGGCAGCGCAAATTCTGGGACAGCATCTGGCGTTGCCGCTTGCGTTGTCGGCTGTGACTTCTCCCAGCGCAGCACATCTGCGTGACCTCTCGGGAACTGACCGACAGTCTCATTCGCTTTGCGCCAGTCTTGCACAACATCATCCTGAACCTGTGCCTGAGCACCCCAGTGCGCCACCACAAGACCCAGCGTCAGCATGGGCATCGCTTTATTTTTCAGCCATCGATGCTTCATCGAAATCGCTCCTATTGATGCGTATCAAACGGATAAATTCTGAATAGGCAGCACCGACAACAGCCTGTCGGCAAGATTACAAATGCGTCATGTTCGCCCGTGGCTGCTTGGCCCCTGGCACACTACAGGCACAGGAAGACTTGTTGTGAAGATACTCATCGTTGAAGACGAACCCAAGACGGGTGACTACCTGCGCCAAGGGCTGCGCGAAGCAGGGTTTGCCGTGGACCTGGTGACCAACGGCATAGATGGCCTGCACTATGGGCTGGATGGCAACCACGATCTGGTGATTTTGGACGTGATGCTGCCGGGGTTGGATGGCTGGCAAGTGCTCCAGAACTTGCGCAGCCGAGGCCGGCAGATGCCAGTGCTGTTCCTGACTGCACGCGATCAGGTAGAAGATCGGGTCAAAGGTTTAGAGTTGGGGGCAGACGACTACTTGGTGAAACCTTTTTCGTTTGCCGAGCTGCTGGCGCGAGTGAGGACCATTCTGCGCCGGGGCCGCAACAGCTCCGAAAGTACGGCATTGAGGGTGGCGGACTTAGAGCTGGATCTGTTGCGTCGCCGTGTGACTCGCGCAGGCATGCGCATCGATCTCACCGCCAAGGAATTCGGATTGCTTGAGCTGCTGATGCGCCGCCAAGGCGAAGTGCTGCCGCGTTTATTGATCGCATCGCAAGTGTGGGACATGAATTTCGACAGCGACACCAACGTCATCGAAGTGGCGGTGCGGCGCCTGCGTGCCAAGGTAGACGACGGCTTTGATGTGAAGCTGATCCAGACCGTGCGCGGCATGGGTTACGTACTGGAGAACCCTGAAACCCGATGAACTCTTTGCGCCTGCCTCTGACCGCAAGGCTGACGGTCCTTTTCACGCTGGTGGCAGCTATGGTGCTGTTGGGACTGGGTGTGTTGGTAGCCTGGGCCACAGCCCGTCACTTTGTCGAACTAGATCGGATGTTTCTCGACGACAAAGTGCACCTTGTAGAAAAACTCGTCGCTGAAGCCGACACCCCTGCTGCCTTGAAAGGTGTACTTGATGACATGCTGGACAGCCATAAAGGCTTGTTTGTACAGGTCTGGCTGGGAAGCGAGCTCATTTATGGTCCACCAGCGCTGACACAGAACATCCTCGCTGATACTCCGGCGACAGAGCAGCTGATGGAGTGGACCCACGCTGGGCAGTCGCTGCGCGGCGTTGTGGAAAGCCTGCCACTCCCACCAGCATCGCAATTGGCATCCACCACCAATACGCAAACCCTGCGGGTATTGGTGGCCCTGGACACTGCGCACCACGCTCATTTCCTGGCTGAACTACGCAAGACGCTGGCCGCCTACTTTCTGGTCGCGACCTTGGTCAGCGGTGTGCTGGGCTGGTGGGCTGCCCGCCGCGGACTGACACCCTTGAAGGCAATGCGCGAAAGAGCAACTTCAGTCACCGCCTACAACTTGCAGGAGCGCATGCCTGTGGAGTCTGTTCCGGTGGAGTTTGCTGAACTTGCAGCCAGTCTCAATGGCATGTTCGGGCGGCTCCAGCAAGACTTCCAGCGCTTGATGGACTTTTCCAGCGATCTGGCACACGAGCTGCGCACCCCTTTAAGTAACCTGCTGACGCAAACGCAGGTGGCTCTTGCGCAGCGGCGCACTGCCGACGAGTACCGCGATATTCTGGCCTCAAACGCAGAGGAGTTCGAGCGCCTGGCCAAGATGGTCTCGGACATGCTCTTTCTGGCCAAATCGGAAAATGGCATCGACTTGCGCTATCGGGAACGTATCCAGCTGCACAAGGAAGTGCTAGCGCTGTTCGATTTCTATGAAGCAGTGGCCGACGAAAAGCACGTCATACTGGTACTGGAAGGGCAAGCAGAGATAGACGGCGACAAGCTGATGATGCGCCGTGCCATCAGCAACCTGCTGTCAAACGCACTACGCCATGCTGATGCAGGGTCGGCAGTGGCGGTGCAGGTGGCGTCGAACGAAGGTGCTGTGACACTCACGGTCAGCAATCAAGGGACTTCGATAGCAGCGGAGGACATCCCTCGGCTCTTCGACCGTTTCTACCGCGCCAACAGATCCAGGGCCCACCCTGCTTCCGAAGGGGCGGGGCTTGGGCTGGCCATCACCAAGGCGATCGTCAGTTCGCACGGTGGATCAATATACGTTCAATCTAACGCGGGACAAACACGTTTTACTGTGTTGTTTGACGCATCCCCCTAAGAGCGTGTTTGCGATCTTGTTTGCCCCGACAATCTGGTGTGTGAAAAGACAGAAATACGCCAGCGACATTAGCCGTGAGAAGTTTGCAGAAATTGAGCCAGAGTTGCGCAAGGTACGCCGCAGGACCAAGCCTGCCACGCTTGATTTGTATGAGGTGTTTTGCGCAGTGCTGTACCTGCTGAGAACCGGTTGCCAGTGGCGCTATTTACCCCCTGACTTTCCCAAATGGCAAAGTGTTTATGCCTATTGGCGCAAATGGAGCAAGCCCGACGAACATGGCATCACCTGTTTGCCCTTTGAGCCAGCAGCGATCCATTCCATGATCTGCTTTGAGGTGACCGCTTGCCTTCTGCGCAACCAGCGTCGTTGCTCCTGCGTCAGTTGCTTGAATTTGCCTCGGTGAATGAGCTCAATCTCAGGGTTGTGGTACTCGACGCTCTTGCCGCTGAAGCCTAAATCCACAATTGCCGTCTTGGGCTTTACACAGACGTCTTCCAGCAAGATATTGGTCTGCTCCAACTGTGCAGCCAAGATATGTCCATCGTAGGGGTTGCCTGCAAACGTACGAGCCCCCACCATGAGGCCGTGTGTATGGGTGACCACAATCGCAGTTTTAACCCCAAACTCATACGGCTTGCGGGCCTTACCTTTGCCAATGCACTCCACCTCTGGGGCATGCATGGCGTACAGCTTGTTTTTGTCTTTGGGTCGCTGTTTGTGCACACGTGTTGCTCGGGCTACAACCGTGTGCAAGCGCTCTTTCAAGTGCGCTGCTGCGCTGGCCGGTATGGCTTGTAAATGGCGCTGCACCCAGCGCAGTGTGATGCCAAGAATAGTGCGCTGGCGCTTGACCACTTTGCGCAAGCGCTTGTATTGCCGTGCATGCCCGGCGCGGGGCTGGGTTTGACCATTGTGCAGCGCATCATTGACAGTGCGCAGGGGCAGTTCGTGCTGACGCCAGCACCAGAGGGTGGCTTGCTGGTGGAAATTCAGCTGCCCGTGCAGCAGCTGGATGCCATCGACTGAAAAATAAACGCAGTGATCAGGAGGCCGCGCGCAGAGGGGCTGCAGTGGCTGAGCTGTTCTGTGCCCATGCTGCGACGCCCTGCACCACATCACCAATCACCAGCACGCTGGGGCTGGCCAGGTTTTCTGCATGCAGGGTGTGGGCCAGCTGCTCCAGCGTGGTGATGGCATGGCGCTGCTGCGGCAGGCTGGCATGCTGGATGATGGCCGCTGGCGTGTGCGCGGGCAGGCCACCGGCTTGCAGCTCTGCGGTGATGTGTTCGGCAGAGCTCACGCCCATGTAGATCACCAGCGTGAGCCTGGCGGCCTGGACCGTGGCAGCCAGCGTACGCCAGTTCGTACCCTGGTCGCCAGGCTTGGCGTGGCCGGTGATAAAGACTACGCCGTGGGCGTGTTCACGGTGGGTCAACGGTGCGCCCAGGCTGCTCAGGCCAGCGAGGCCAGCGGTGATGCCATTGATGATATGCGGCTCAATGCCTGCGCGGCGCAGGTGCTCCACTTCCTCGCCGCCACGGCCAAAGATGAAGGGATCGCCCCCTTTGAGGCGCACCACATGCTCTCCCTTGTGTACTTCAGCCTCCATGAGCTTTTCGATAAAGGCCTGGGGTGTGCTCTTGCAGCCACCGCGCTTACCCACGTAGATGATGCGAGCGGTGGGCGAGGCAAAGTCCACGATCTCCCTGGAGACCAGATCATCCACCAGCAGTACGGTGGCAGACTGAATGGCGCGCAGGGCCTTGAGTGTGAGCAGTTCAGGATCTCCGGGGCCTGCGCCAACCAGTGTGCAGGTGCCGGAGGGAAGTCCCGTGGAAGTGGTGGCGCTGGCGGTCATGCTTGCGCTCCTTGTGCAGAGAGTTGGCGGTGCAGACTCACAATAGCCTGTACCTGGGTGGCAATCGATGCGGGAACGGGGCGCTGGCCGTTGAGCATCTCCTGGATGAGGGCGGCATTGGCGGCGGCATCCAGACCTTGCGGCAGATCGACGGCGGCTACGCTGCCAGTCTGGGGCTCCATGCTGCTAACCACTTTGCCGTGCAGGATGCCGCGCATGGCAGGCAGGCGGCGGGGATCGGCCACAGGCTCGCCTTCCATGCCGCGCAGCAGCAGGGCATGACTTTGTGCTTCTGCATGCGTGGCCTGCATGCTCAGGCTGTATTCGGGGTGGGTGTAGCAGCCCACGACCAGCGCCGGTGTGCCGCTGGCCGCCAGCGGGTTGAAGTGCTTGACCAGACTGTGCGCCGGATTGCGCAGGCCAATGGTGGCGCGGGCATCGAGCAGATCTGTCAGGCCTGCGTGCAGCTGGCGGGTGTGCAGGTGTACCAGCTCGCCAGCCTGCGGCATGCGCAGTGCAGTTGCGGCAGGGTGGCCGAGCTGCCCCAGCACTTCAGTTGCTGTGATGCGTGTCTCTTCGGTGGTGCAGCCGTGCAGTAAGACAGGCAGACCTTCACGCACCAGCAGCAGGGCCAGCAAGGGCGTGAGCACAGGCAGGCGGCGCGCGCCGTTGTAGCTGGGCAGTACGACCACGGGTGTGCCAGATGGTGGAAGCTGAGGCATGCGGGCCTGCAGCGCATCCATGAAGCCCGCCATTTCCTGTGCGGTTTCGCCCTTGATGCGCATGGCCACGCAAAACGCACCGACTTGCAGCGGGTGCGCTTGCCCGTCGAGCAGCCAGCCCATGAGTTCCGCAGCCTGGGTGCGCGTCAATGCGCGTGCACCGTCTTTGCCACGACCGATTTCCTTGAGGTACTGCTGCATGCCCATGGTGTGCGATTTGCGATCTTCTTAAAATTAAGAGCTGTATTTTGAATGCTTTGTTATATCCATTGGATATATAGAAATATGTGCACAGCGAATGCTCACCGGTGCTCGCACAATGTCAAAACATGTGCTGCGGCGCTGGCGGATGGATCAGGAGGCCTCATACTTGGCCGATGGCTTGCGAGCAGCAGGTTTTTTCAATGTCAGTGTCTGCCATGCGGCAGGCGTGAGCCAAGGAGTTCATATGAGTCAGCAACCATCTCTGGCGCAGGAGTTGCTCAAGCAGCTGCAGGGCACACCCATGCAGGAAATGTCTCAGCAACTGGGTGTCAACACGCAGCAAATTCAGTCTGCCGTAGGGGTCGCTGTACCCTTGCTGCTGGGGGCGCTGGGCAAGAATGCCTCGCAGGCACAAGGTGCAGCCGATCTGTTCAGCGCCTTGCAGCGTGACCAAGCACAAACCATGCCACAGGGGCTGGGTGATCTGGGCAGTTTGCTGGGGGCCGTGCTGGGTGGTGGTGCGTCGCAGTCGGCCGCAGGCAATGGCGCAGCCATCCTGGGCCATATTTTTGGCAACAGCCGCCAGCAGGCAGAAGCAGGGCTGGGCCAGGCCACAGGTCTGGGCGACAAGGCAGGGCAGCTGCTGAGCATGCTTGCACCCATTGTGATGGCCTTCCTCGCCAATCGCGTGCAGGCCGGGCAGATGGATGCCAGCACTCTGGGCCGTACGCTGGAGCAGGAGCGCGCACAGGTGCAGCAGCAGGGTGGCCTGGGCGGCGGTCTGCTGGGCAGCCTGCTGGACCAGAACGGCGATGGCAAGCTGGACATGGGCGATCTGTTCAAGCTGGGCAGCAGCTTTCTGAGTGGCCGTCGCTAAGGGCGTTTCCGCCAGCAACCATAGGCACCTTCGGGTGCTTTTTTCTTGCCTTGCGTGCAAGGCCATTGCCCCAGTCAGCCTGCTGCAGACAGACGCTCGGCCTACACTTGCGGGTTATGAGTCAGCTGATCTTGGGTATTGAATCTTCGTGCGATGAAACCGGTGTGGCCCTGGTGCGCATTCCGGATGATGGCGGCGTGCCAAGCCTGCTTGCGCACGCATTGCACAGCCAAATTGATATGCACCGCGCTTATGGCGGTGTGGTGCCCGAGCTTGCCAGCCGCGACCATATCCGCCGCGTGCTGCCGCTGACCAAGCAGGTGATGGAAGATGCAGGCAAAAGCCTGCAGGACGTGGATGTGGTGGCCTTCACGCGTGGCCCGGGTCTGGCAGGTGCCCTGCTGGTAGGCGCAGGCGTCGCATGCGCACTGGGCGCAGCGCTGGACAAGCCTGTACTGGGCGTGCACCACCTGGAAGGCCATTTGCTTTCCCCCTTTCTGAGTGAAGACCCGCCGGAGTTCCCCTTTGTGGCACTGCTGGTGTCTGGTGGCCATACGCAGCTCATGCGGGTGGATGGTGTGGGCCGCTACGAAATTCTGGGCGAAACCATTGACGATGCTGCAGGTGAAGCCTTTGACAAGTCCGCCAAGGTGATGGGTCTGCCATACCCCGGTGGCCCTGTGCTGTCCAAGCTGGCAGAAAGTGGTGATCCAGAAGCCTTCAAGCTGCCGCGTCCGCTGCTGCACAGTGGGGATCTGGACTTCTCGTTTGCCGGTCTGAAGACGGCGGTGCTGACGCAGGCCAAAAAGCTGGGTGATGAGCTTGAAGCTCGCAAGGCCGATCTGGCCGCCAGTGCACAGGCGGCGATTGTGGAAGTGCTGGTCAAGAAGACCCTCAATGCGCTCAAGCAGACGGGCATGAACCGTGTGGTGGTGGCAGGCGGTGTGGGAGCCAACAAGCAGCTGCGCGAGCAGCTCAACCGCGAATGCGCCAAGCGCAAGATTCGCGTGCATTACCCCGAACTGCATCTGTGTACCGACAACGGCGCCATGATCGCCATGGCCGCTGCCATGCGCATGCAGGCCGGGCAGCAGCAGGCGGACAAGACGTATTCGTTTGACGTGAAGCCGCGCTGGCCGCTCGATGCCATTGTGGAAGCAGCGTAAGCACACTACGATCCCTCTCAAGCCCTCGTCATGAGGGCTTTTTTGTGTCTGTGGTGGATGGTCCTGCGGCGTGGCTTTACCAAAGCTTCACATGTTTTTAGCTGTGTCGCTACACAGGCTCTGCACAATTGCAGCTAGAAACAAGTCATTACGCATACTGCTTGCATAGCATGTCAAACCAACCCAACAAGATTGCGCCGCGTGCCGCCACACCCCGGGTGTGGCTTGTGCCTACAGCGCTGGCCTGTGCCCTGCTGCTGGCAGGCTGCAGCCATACCTCACAGTTCGCCGCTCAGAGTGAAGCGGTGGATGTGCCCGTGCAGTGGAGCACCACACAGGCAGCTGCTGCACCTGAGGACCTGAGCCGCTGGTGGCTGCAGTTTGGGGATGCGCAGATGGCATCCCTGATTGATCAGGCCCTGGTGGCCAACCCCAGTGTCCAGAGCGCGCAGGCTGCATTGCGTCAGGCGCGAGCCCAGCTGGAGCAAAGTGAAGCCAGCAGGCTGCCCAGTGCGGGAGCCAGTCTGGGTGCCAGCCGTGGCAAGCGCGAGCCAAGTTCTGCCAGCAACAGCTTTAGCACCGGTATTGATGTGAGCTGGGAGCCAGACCTGTGGGGCCGTCAGGCCAATGCCGTCAAAGCAGGTGAAGCCGGGGTGGCTGCTGCGGTAGCTACGCTGGAGGGGGCACATGTCTCGCTGGCCGCCGAGGTGGCGCTCAATTACATCGAACTGCGCAGCCTGCAAAACCGCCTGCAGATTGCCGAGCGCAACCTGGCCATTCAGCAGGAGAACCAGCAGATTTCCGAATGGCGCATGCAGGCGGGTCTGGCTACATCGCTGGACGTAGAGCAGGCACGTGCCTCGACGGCGCAGACCGCGGCGCAAATCCCTTCGCTGCAGGCATCCATGGCCCAGAAGCGCCATGCACTGTCCATTCTGACGGGCCAGCCACCTGCTGCCTTGAACGAGGCCCTGAGCACACTGCAGCCCTTGCCAGCTCCACCGGCCCAGCTGGCGCTGGCATTGCCTGCTGACACCTTGCGCCAGCGCCCTGACGTGCGTGCGCAGGAGCAGCGTGTGATTGCGGCACTGGCCAATCTGTCCGCGCAGGAGCGTGCGAACTTCCCCAGCCTGTCGCTGCGCGGGTCGCTGGGGCTGAGTGCACTGACGCTGTCTGCACTGGGCTCCAGCGGCGCCACGCTCTCCACCAGTATTGCTGCCAGCCTGGCGCAGACCTTGTTTGACGGTGGTCTGAACAGTGCTCGCGTGGCAGAGCGCGAAGCTGCGCTGGAGCAGGCGCGTATCAATTACCGCTCCACCGTGCTGACGGCCTTGCAGGAGGTGGAAGACGCACTGGTGCAGCTGCAGGGCGACAAGCAGCGCCTGGTACAGCTGCAGGTGGCTGAAGAAGCAGCGCGCAATGCCCAGTTGCTGGCCTCGCAGCGCTACACCAGTGGACTGGTGGACTTTCAGACCGTGCTGGACACACAGCGCACCCTGCTGTCTTCACAGGATGCGGTTGCCACGGTGCAGGCCGCTATTGGCTCGGACTATGTGCGCCTGTACAAGGCGCTGGGTGGTGGCTGGCAGCCGCTGAATGCAGAAGGTCAGCCCGTTGCAGCAGCTACGAGCGCTGCAGACGCCAGCCAAGAATAACAAGGAAAGCAATACCCCATGACAAAGAAAAACACCACAAGCAGCGCCAAGGAAGTACAAGAGCTGTTGGGCGATGGTCTGTCCCGCCGCTGGTGGCAAAGCCCCACAGTCTGGATCGGTGCCGTGGCCATTGCAGGTGCAGTGGGCGGCTATCTGTTCTGGCAGAGCCACAAGGAAGCCAATGCCAAGCCCCAGTATGTGACGCAGCAGGCCAAGCGTGGCGATCTGTCCTTGACTGTGGCGGCCAATGGCACGCTGCAGCCTACGCGCACGGTGAACATTGGCTCTGAACTGTCAGGTACGGTGCGCAATGTGCTGGTCGATGTGAACGACAAGGTCAAGAAGGGGCAGGTGCTGGTCGAGCTTGATACCGACAAGCTGCAGGCCCAGCTCAACCGTTCCAAGGCATCGGTGGCATCGGCGCAGGCCCGCCTGCAGCAGACACAGGCTTCGCTCAAGGAAGCACGCGCCAATCTGGCGCGCCAGGAAGAAGTGCACCGCCTCTCGGGTGGCAAAGTGCCCTCGGCTTCTGAACTGGATAGCGCCCGTGCAGCGGTAGAGCGTGCCGTGGCGGAAGAAGCTGCGGCCCAGGCATCGGTGGCAGATGCCCGTGCTGCACTCAAGACCGATGAAACCAATCTTTCCAAGGCATCGATCAAGTCACCCATTGATGGCGTGATCCTGACGCGCAGCGTAGACCCCGGCAATGCCGTGGCTGCCTCGCTGCAGGCCGTGACCCTGTTCACCGTGGCTGAAGATCTGCAAAAGCTGCGTCTGGAAGTCTCGGTGGACGAAGCGGATATCGGTCAGGTGCAGGAAGGCCAGCGTGCCAGCTTTACCGTCAGCGCCCATCCTTCGCGTACCTATCCCGCCAAGGTGACGCGTGTGGACTATGGCTCGACCAAGACCGACAACGTGGTGACTTATCTAGCCCGTCTGGATGTGAGCAATGACGATTTGTCGCTGCGCCCCGGCATGACAGCATCGGCCACCATCCACACCAATGAGCGCAAGGATGTGGTGCTGGTGCCTAATGCGGCGCTGCGCTTTACGCCGGTGGGGATGCAGCCTCCCGCTGTACCTGGTGCCAAGCAGGATGGCCCCGGTGCCGAAGGCCCCAATGGTGAACGCGGCCCCCGTCCGCAGGGTGCAGGTGCTTCTGGCAATAGCGGCGGCATCATGGGCCAGCTCATGCCCCAGCGCATGCGTGGCAGCCGTGGCATGGGTGGCAGCGAAGCACTGGGTGCAGGCCAGACCCGCTATGTCTGGGTGCTGGAAAACAATGCGCCTGTGGCTGTGCAGGTCAAGACGGGCCTGAGCGATGGCCGCATGACCGAGGTGCAGAGCGACAAGCTCACCGAAGGTGCACAGGTGATTACCGACCAGCGTAGCGGAGTCGCCAAATGACGCAGGCGCTGCACACAGACAGCGGTGGTGTGCCGCTGATCCGGCTGCGCAACATCGTCAAGGTCTATGGCGAAGGAGGCCTGGCGTTCAAGGCGCTCAAGGGTTTTGACCTTGATATTGAGCAGGGCGATTTCGTCGCCATCATGGGCCCAAGCGGCTCGGGCAAGTCCACGGCCATGAATACGCTGGGCTGTCTGGATAGACCCACCTCCGGTGAATACCTGTTCAAGGGCGTGCACGTGGAAGGGCTGGACCGTGACGAGCGTGCTCGCCTGCGCCGCCGCTACTTTGGCTTTGTGTTCCAGGGCTTTCACCTGCTGCCCCGCACCACGGCGCAGGAAAACGTGGAGCTGCCTCTGCTGTACCGCGGCGAGTCTGCCCAGCAGCGCAAGGAAGCGGCAGCCCGGGCGCTGGAAGCCGTGGGCCTCAAGGGCTGGGAGCACCACACGCCTGCAGAACTCTCGGGTGGTCAGCAGCAGCGCGTGGCCATTGCCCGCGCCATTGTGAGCAGCCCCACCGTGCTGCTGGCAGACGAGCCTACCGGCAATCTGGATACCCAGCGCAGTGAAGAAATCATGGAGCTGCTGTGGAAGCTCAACCATGAGCAGGGCATTACCGTGCTCATGGTGACCCACGAGCCAGAGATGGCGGCTTACGCGCGGCGCATTGTGCGCTTCAAGGATGGTCTGCTGGATTCCGATGTGCGCAATGAGCCACTGGCGCTGCGCCGTGAGGCTGCGCAGGCGGGTGCAGCCGCGGGTCAAGGGGAGGGCGTCTGATGTTTTTCAACACTATCTTGCTGGCGCTGCGCTCCATTCGCCGCAACCTGCTGCGCTCGTTCCTGACCATTCTGGGCATTGTGATCGGCGTGAGTGCGGTGATCACCATGGTCACGCTGGGCAATGGCGCTACGCTGGCAGTGCAGCAGCAGATTCAGGGCCTTGGCACCAATTTGCTGCAAATTCGCGGGGGCCAGCGCCTGGGGCCCGGCGCTGCACCAGCACCAGCCTTCAAGGATACAGATGCTGAAGCCATTGCCCAGCAGATCGGCGGCATTGCGGCCGTAGCCCCTGAAGCACGCGCCAGCACCACGCTGGTCGCGGATGGCCGCAACTGGTCGTCCAGCGTGATTGGCAGCAGCAATGAATGGCTCAAAACCGGTAACTGGAAGCTGGCTCAGGGCCGGGAGTTCTCACCTGAGGAAGAGCGTGCGGGCGCTTCGGTGTGCATCATCGGTGCCACTTTGCACCGGGAGCTGTTTGGCAGCTCGCCCGATGTGCTGGGGCAGCAGCTGCGCGTAAAAGCCTTCTCGTGCAATGTGATCGGGGTGCTGGACTCCAAAGGTCAGGGCGCTTTCGGCAATGACCAGGACGACATGGTGCTGATTCCGCTCAAGACCCTGCAGCGCCGTGTGACGGGTAACAACCGCGTCAACACCCTGCTGGTGTCCATGGCGGAGGACAGTGACCCTGAGCGTGTGAAGTCCAGCCTGCGTGACCTGCTGCGCGAGCTGCGCAAGCTCTCACCCACGGATGAAGACAATTTCAACGTGCTGGATACCAAGCAGCTGGCCGACACCATGGCGGGAACGACCAAGGTCATGACCACCTTGCTCGGCGCTGTGGCTGCGGTGAGTTTGCTGGTGGGCGGCATTGGCATCATGAACATCATGCTGGTGAGCGTGACGGAGCGCACGCGCGAAATTGGCCTGCGCCTGGCCATTGGCGCGCTGGAGCGCGAAGTGCTGCTGCAGTTTTTGATTGAAGCCGTGGTGCTGGCCGCACTGGGGGGGCTGATCGGTATTGCGATTGCTGCGGTGGCTTCTGTGGGCTTGGCACAGGTCATGCAGGTGCCGTTTGTGTTCAACCCTACGGTGAACCTGCTGTCCTTTGTGTTTTCGGCAGCGATTGGTGTGGTGTTTGGTTATTTTCCTGCACGCCGTGCTGCGCGCCTGGATCCGATCGAAGCCCTGCGCCACGAATAGTCATATAAAAGGGTCATGTCCAGACAGGCAAAAAGCCGGAGGCTCGCAAGAGCACTCCGGCTTTTTTACAGGCCCGTGGGGCTTAATCGTTCAGCTTGTGGCGAACGATAAAGCCATACACCAGGCCCACAATCGCCGCCGTGGCGGAGGCGGCCAGAATGCCCAGCTTGGCTGCGCTGAGCAAAGCTGCATCACTGAACGCCAGGCCACCGACAAAAATGGCCATGGTAAAGCCGATACCCGCCAGCACACCGACCAGCAGCACGCCGCGCCAGTTGATGCCTTCGGGCAGGGGGCTGACGCCAGATTTGACGGCGAGGAAGGTGGCAAGAAACACGCCCAGCGGTTTGCCCAGCACCAGTGCCAGCAGCACACCCCAGAACACAGTGTGCGGGCCGGTGGCTGCCAGATCCATGCCACCAAACTGCACGCCAGCGTTGGCCAGGGCGAAGATGGGCATCACCCCAAACGCCACCCAGGGGTGCAGTATGGCTGGCAGGCGGAACACAGGAGGCAGCAGGTCACGCTGGGCCGTGGTGGCAATGCGCAGCTCATGGTGCAGCACATCCACCTCAAACTGCCCGCGCTGTGCATGGCTGCGAATGCGTGTCAGCGCTTGCTCAGCCACATCCAGGTGGTGGCGCTGAGCAGGGCGCATGGTTACGGGCGTCATCAAACCCAGCACCACCCCCGCCAGCGTGGGGTGTGCACCGGTGTGCAGCAGGCCCAGCCACAGGATGGCGCCGGGCACCACATAGGCCCATGCAGCAGCTACGCCCATGCGGTTGAACAGCAGCACCAGCACCAGACCGACCAGCGCAATGCCAAAGCCGCTGTAGTCCAGACCGCCCGAGTAGAAGAAGGCGATGATGAGCACGGCCACGATGTCATCAATGATGGCCAGTGCCAGCAGGAAGATGCGCAGCGGCCCGGGAATGGATTTACCCAGCAGGGCCAGCACGCCGACGGCAAAGGCGATGTCCGTAGCGGTAGGAATGGCCCAGCCATTGAGCAGCTGTGCATCACCTCTGGCCAGTGCCACATAGATCAGCGCAGGCACAACCACGCCGCCCAGCGCGGCAATGATGGGCAGCAGCGCCTGGCGCACATCGGCCAGCGCGCCGTTGTACATCTCACGGCGAATTTCCATGCCAACGACCAGAAAGAAGATGGTCATCAGCACGTCGTTGACGAAAAAGTGCAGGTCTGTGCTCCAGGTCCAGGGTCCCAAAGTCAAGGCCAGCGGTGCATGCCAAGTGGCAAAGTAGCTGGCCGCCCAGGGAGAGTTGGCCCAGATCAGCGCAATGGCTGCGGCGATCAGCAGCACGATGCCGCTCATGGCCTCAATGTGCAGCATGCGCGCAAAGGCAGAAGATGCCTTCATGGTGACGCGATGCAGCGGTGGAATATCGGGGCTGGGTGCAGGGAACTGCGGATGGATGGGAGAAGAGGTGTTCTCGTGTGGCGGCATAGTGCTCCTTGTTGCTGAAGACAACACCACGAGCAGCCGGACCTGCCCGGCGCATGGCATGCAGGCAAGCAGCGCAGGCCGCATCAGGGCGGCGCGCAGTAGGGGCAGGTCAGACGCACGTGTGCTGTGCGGTACAGGCGGCCCGACCTGTACCTGAATGACCTGCCATCACCACCTGATGTGGTGGGCACCCGCCGCGAAGTGTACAGAACTGCGGTGGCAGGCATGGCAGCATTCACCCATGCTGCACCGGGGTAAAAAAAAGATAGCTGCCAGCGCTTGATAAATAAGGTTTTTAGATATAAATCGTTTTGAATTCTTTTATTTATAAGCGCTGATAGCTATATTTTTGATGGTTGATGCAGTCCATTAAACAATGAGAAAGCCCCTGTACACCGCAGCGTACAGGGGCTGTGAGCATGTGCAGCGTCTGCCTGCCTTTTACTGGCCCATGGACTCCTGCAAAGCCTTGAGCGGGTCATCGTCAGCCTGCTCAGAGCCTTCTTCCGGCTGGAAGTAGGGGTTGTCAAAGTCCATGGCAGGCATGCTGGATTCCATCTGTTCGCGGATGGCATCCAGGTCGTATTCCACCTTCTCATCCAGGCCGCTGGACACAATGCCCGGGAAGGCAATGATCAGCCCTACCATGAGAAGCTGGATGCACAGGAAGGGAATAGCACCCATGTAGATCTGTGTGGTTGTTACCGGCGCAATGCGCTTTTGCGTGACCTTGTCGGTGTATTCCTTGTCGGGAGCGACCGAGCGCAGGAAGAACAGCGCAAAGCCAAACGGTGGGTGCATGAAGGAAGTCTGCATGTTCACCGCCAGCAGCACACCGAACCAGATCAGGTCAATGCCCAGCTTGTCTGCCACGGGGGCCAGCAGGGGCACCACGATGAAGGACAGCTCAAAGAAGTCCAGGAAGAACGCCAGGATGAACACCATGATGTTCACCAGGATCAGGAAGCCCAGCTGGCCGCCAGGCAGATCTGCCAGCAGGTGCTCCACCCACAGCGGGCCGTCCACACCCTGGAAGGTCAGGCCAAACATGGTCGCGCCGATCAGGATGAACATCACAAAGCACGACAGCTTGGTGGTGGACATCAGCGCCTGCTTGAGCAGCGTCAAGCTCAGGCGGCGGCGTGCAATCGCCATCACCATGGCGCCGATGGCACCCATGGCACCACCTTCGGTGGGGGTGGCAATGCCCAGGAAGATCGTGCCCAGCACCAGGAAGATCAGCAGCAGCGGGGGAATCAGCACAAAAGTGACTTTTTCCGCCACTTGCGACAGCAGGCCCATGCCTGTCAGGCGGTTGATGGATGCCGCCACAAAGGCCAAGGCCACGCCAAAGCACATGGCAAACACAATGGTTTCATCGGTAGCCACTTTTTCCACCACTTCACCGGTGAACCAGGTGTGGATGGTGGGCATGTTCTGTGCCGCAAACACCGACATCGCCACGCACAGTACGGTGAGCACCAGCAGCGAAGTCAGGCCGCTGGAGCCATCTTTTTCCTTCAGGCTGCGTGCCTCTGGAGGCAGGGCAGGCACCATGTGTGGTTTGAAGAAGGCCAGCAGGAAAATGAACAGCATGTAAAAGCCCACCAGCATGAAGCCGGGGACAAAGGCGCCCTTGTACATGTCGCCCACGCTGCGGCCCAGCTGGTCAGCCAGAATGATCAGCACCAGCGAAGGTGGAATGATCTGCGCCAGCGTGCCAGATGCAGCAATTACGCCGGAGGCTATGCGGCGGTCATAGCCGTAGCGCATCATGATGGGCAGCGAGATCAGGCCCATCGAGATCACGGACGCGGCCACCACGCCGGTGGTCGCTGCCAGCATGGCACCCACCAGAATCACGGCAATGGCCACGCCGCCGCGAATGGGGCCAAACAGCTGGCCCACGGTGTCCAGCAGGTCCTCGGCCATGCCGCTGCGCTCAAGAATCAGACCCATGAGCGTGAAGAACGGAATGGCCAGCATGGTTTCGTTCTGCATGATGCCGTAGATGCGCAGCGGCAGCGCCTGCAGCAGCGCCTCAGGCAGTACGCCCAGCTCGATACCGATGACCGCAAAGAACAGGCCGCAGGCGCCCAGGCTGAATGCTACGGGAAAGCCCAGCAGCAGGAAGCAGATCAGCCCCGCGAACATGATCGGGGCCATGTTGTTGGCAATGAATTCCATGGTGTTGTCTCCCTGTGGCGCTTAGGCGCTCTTGGCCGCGTTGCGCGCCGCTTCTTCTTCGGCCTTGCGGATGGCTTCTGCCAGCTCTTCTTCCGGCGTTTTGCTCACGACCTTGACGGTGGGGTCGTCAATCAGCCCCATCAGAAAGGCAATGCGTTTGATCAGCTCCGACAGGCCTTGCAGCAGCAGCAGGCCAAAGCCCAGCGGCATCATCAGATAGACAGGCCAGCGGATCAGGCCCCCGGCATTGCTGGACATTTCGCCCGACTGATAGGCCTGCAAGAAGAAGGGAATGCCGTAGTACAGAATGACCAGGCACATGGGGGTGAGAAAGAACGCAAAGCCCAGCACATCAATCCACACACGGGTGCGCAGCGACAGCTTGGCATTGATGACATCCACCTTGACGTGTTCTTTTTCCAGCAGGGTGTAGCCTGCAGCCAGCAGGAACGAGGCGGCAAACAGGTACCACTGCACTTCCAGAAAAGCATTGGAACTGGCGTTGAACATCTTGCGCACAACGGCGTTGATGCCGCTGATGATGGTGGCCGCAAGAATCAGCCAGATGACGTATTTACCGACCCAGGCATTGAGCTGGTCGATCCCCCGTGAAAGTCGTAGAAGTGCTTGCATGGTGTCTCCAAAAGCGCGGTATGTGCCCGGGACAGCACAGAAGGCGTGTGGCCTTTGTCTGTGGGCTTATAGGAATGCACAGGTGCGCGATTCTACGGAGCATGCTTCTGCGTTGCTGACGTGTTTGTGACGAGTTGCCTGTCACCGGCGAAATTTTTTTGTTTTTTATGGGTGTTTTAAGGGTTTTTGCTAGGTTTTCCTGCAATTAGAGGAAGCCAGCAAGGGCGGGTAACCCGCCCTGAAGCGTCTCAATGGTTCAGCGGGAGCTGCACATGCTCACGCTCGATGTGGCGCAGCACGCCCTGGCAGGCATCTTCGATCAGATCCAGCACATGTTCAAAGCCCTGGTCTCCGCCGTAATAGGGGTCAGGCACGACAGCACTGCGCATTTCCTGACAGAACTCGGTCAGGCGGTGCAGCTTCTGGCGCTGTGTGGGTGGGCACAGTGCCTGCGCACGGGCCATGTTTTCGTGGTCCATGACCAGCACCAGATCAAAGCGTACAAAGTCCTCACGTGTGAGCTGGCGCGCACGCAGATTACTCAGGTCATAGCCACGCTGCAGCGCATGCTTTTGGCTGCGCAGGTCGGGTGCTTCACCGACGTGGTAGGCGTGGGTGCCACAGGAGTCGACCTGCAGCCGGTCCTCCCAGCCCTTGCGCCGGATCATGTCGCGCATGACGCCATGTGCGGTCGGGCTGCGGCAGATGTTACCCATGCAGACCATCAAGATGGCATAGGGAGGAATGGCGGTTCTTGTGTTCATGTACGAAATTTCTTGCAGTATTCGTGCCGTGCCTTGGGTATGTGCGGCTTGGTCTGTGATAGATTAATGACCGTTGTTTGCCGCAGATGTCGGCGCACAGCGCATCTCCCAGCGGCGGGTGTAGTTCAATGGTAGAACGCCAGCTTCCCAAGCTTGATACGAGGGTTCGATTCCCTTCACCCGCTCCAGCATTTGAAGCTGTCGATTTTATAGATGTGCCACAACCGCCAAGCGTCAGATTCTGGCGAAAGAGTTCAGGTAAAAAGCCCGTTTGCAATTCACAAACGGGCTTTTTTCATCGCTATGCAGGGCTCTTAGCATATGAAAAAAACCGCTTCCTCAAAATGAGGGAAGCGGTTTTTAGTTTTTATCGAGTGGCTTTGTAAAGCTTTATTCTCATATCACCTTTGATATGTCGTGCCCGGATTTTCAAAATGCCTGTGGCACGTCATGTATCAAATATGCATGTTTTACTTGCTTGCCACTCTCAGTGGCTCAAGATTACTCGTAACGCACTGCGTACATCACAGCGCCGGAAACAGGACCAACGGTAGGTGCAGTCGATTCAGAGTAGTAGCGCACGGTGTAAGTCGCCGAGGTGCTGCTGCTGTTGGCTTCCAGCGTAAATGGGCTGGCTTCGGCAGGGCCGTTAGACAGAGGCATTGCCTGGTTGGCTGCGTCATCAAACAGCTGCAGAGACACGCCGGTTGCGCCGTTAGCGCTGGTGTTATCCAGGTTGCCGTTGGTAGTTACAGGGCCCACTGCCGAGAAAACGGTCTTAAAGCTTTCTGCGGTCTGCGAAGGTGTGCAGCCTGTCACTTCGATGGTGAACTTGGTTTCACCGGCAGTGTTGCCAACGCCACCTGCCAGATCGCTTTGTGCAACGCTGGGCAGCAAAACGATAGGGTCGGTATTACCGGCTACTGAGAAAGTACAAGTTTGGTCGGTCACTTCACCATCAAAGGTAATAGTGCTTGCCATAGCGAAGGGGGAAACCAGACCCAACAAAGCGACGGCCATACCTGTGCGAATTACTTTACGGTTCATTTTTTGCTCCATATTCATGGTTAAAGGTTAGAAACGCCTTCTAAATTTCGTCTTAGCCTGATTCGCTTTTTTTTGACTCAATTTGTTGGGCACAGACGAATGTTATGAAATGGGCACCTTGTTCGGACTAAGACGATTCTGAATCGCAAAAATCGTGTGCTGCTTTTGTGAATGGGCTTGTGACCTGTAGATAGTTCACTGTCTGTTGATTCCGATATTGCGGATTGAGCACTGATCGGGATGTGTGTTTACCTGGGTCCGCAACATTCAGAAAGAGCTTGCCCATCACAAGGCGCAGCAGGCCCCTGAGTCAAAGGGCGTGGAGCATGGAATGCAGGGGGCGGTGCAGCGATGCAAGGCGGTGCTGTCAAGGTGGGGCGATGGCTTTACATGCACCATCCATGCATGCCATCGGCAAAAAATGCAGACCTACTTCGAGGGACTGCGCAATGGCAGCTTGCTTTGATGGCCTGCTGACAGCCGCCCTGCATGCAGGTCTGCAGGTGTTGTGTGGCAGGTGTTGTGTATATGGTGTGCGCTTGCCCTTTGAGTGCGCTGGGCAAGCACCACTGCATCATCGGAATGTGTGTGTCTGCAGGGCTATGCATGTGCAGCGTCTGCAGCAGTGGGTCGCACAGACTTGGCGGGAAAGACTGTCGATCTTGGCGGTGGTGTCTGGCTATGGCAGACCACAGGCGCGAGCTCTGGGGTACTAACAGTTCGACTCATTCCAGGTCAAAGGCCTGGCGCAGTGCATCACCAAAATCTGCGGTGCCTGAGAGGGTCAGGGTCACGGTGCCGTAGCCGCCAGGCTGTGGAGGCTCTGCATCCATCACGCCTTGTGCGTCCTGCCAGCGGATGCGCAGCGGGCGGCCACTGTCATCATCCTGGGCGCTGAGGTCGTAGTCCCAGTCACCACCTTCATCCAAGGGGCCGCGGCGGCCAAGATAGTCCTGGCTGGCCCAGTGCAGCACTTGCTGTACTTCGCCCAGCAGCGCTTGCCAGCGGCTGTCGGTCACGCTGGCCATGGCGTCCCAGGTGCCGTTGCCATCTTCGTCTTCGCTGTATTCAAAATCGAGGTAGTCGAGAGCCATTTGCTTGTTCCTTTGCAAAAAGAATAGCTATTGGCGCTGGCGTGAACTTGCTTTCAAAAGCAAAACACATGCAGACCAAGGTTTTATAAGCGCAAGGCGCTTCTTTTTTTTACAAGCACATGTGCATCTCAGCGTTCGAGGCCAAGCTGGATGAGCCGGTACCTACACACTTTAAGATTCTTCCGAACTTTTGCGGGAGGTGTGGTGCATAGCATCCACCGATGATTTTTCCGCTCAAGGAGGAAGCTCCGCGATCGCTGCGCTTGACGGTTCGCAAGATGACATGGCTGCCTGTTGTACTGCTCTACGGTATGACGGCGGCCGTGCTGTTGTGCCTGGGCGTGATGACAGTTTTTTATGGCTATTGGCTGATCG
Source organism: Comamonas kerstersii (assembly GCF_002056725.1). Classification (NCBI taxonomy): domain Bacteria; kingdom Pseudomonadati; phylum Pseudomonadota; class Betaproteobacteria; order Burkholderiales; family Comamonadaceae; genus Comamonas; species Comamonas kerstersii. The sequence continues at coordinate 2,317,539 of NZ_CP020121.1, forward strand.
AGAAGAACAGTTCCCAGTACCGGCGGCAGATGAATGCCGCAGCCTATAGCACCCAGATATTTTTTGATCAGCGTGAGCAGCTCCTGCGTGCCACCGCGGCTTCGGTGGTGCCCAATCTGAAGAAGTTGTCTGCCAGTGAGATGCCCAGCCGCCTGGGGTCGTCACAGCAAATCCGGCTTTTCCCCTTGCGTGATGGTGCAGATCGCTTTCAGTGGTCGCTGGTCTTGATGCCTCGTGCTTTTGAGGCACTGGAGCAGGCGCAGGTAGAACTGGTCTACACCGCGATGGACACTGGTACTACCCAGGTGGTGCTGAGGGATGAGCGGCCATCCTCTTTCACATTGAGTGAGCAGACGCAGCGCTGGATTCACGACAGGCTGTCTGCGCAGACAGGCCAGCTTCGCCCTGGCGAGGCTGCACCGGTGGTATGGCTTACCCCTCCCGGTACAACGGTGAAAAAGCTGTTCATGTATTTGCCGCTGGATGCTTCAGACCCACAAGCTGGCTGGCTGGGCATTGCCATTTCTGATATTGCTTCCCGGCTGGATTTTTCTCATCTGCATGGCAGCAGCTTTGCGCTGTATGCGCCCGATGGCCAGCCCATTGTGTTCGGTGCAGGCGCGCCACAGTCTGCTTATCTGGATCTCACTGAAGAAGATGGCTTTGCATCCGAGCCTGGGCACTCGTATTTGGAGCGCTTTGTGCTGAGCAAGTCGGTGGGGGATGCCGGCTGGCGTCTGCGCTACTTCATGCCACGTGACCAGCTGCTCAAGGATGTGCTGCCCAGGTGGAGTTGGGCATTCGGGCTGTTTGTGCTGGCACTGGTGGGTATCTGCAGCGGCAGCCGCCAGATTCACCGACGCATGCTGCAGCCTGCCAGCGCACATATGAAGCAGCTGGCAGAAAGTGTGGCATTGAACCACGCGCTGCTGCATGCCACGCCTGTTGGACTGGCGCTGGTGCGCCGCCGTGACCATGCCTTGCTGCTGTCCAATGCGCAGGGGCGTGACTGGCTGCCTGAGCAGTTGCTTCGCGCGCTGCCGCATGAATCGCTTTCCTCTTTTGAGCAGGAATGGCACCGTGAGGATGGCCAGGTGCTGCAGGTGACTTTGACCCCTTTGCGCTACGAGGGGGAGGCCGCAGTGCTGTGCACGCTCCACGATGTCACCAGACTCAAGCAGGCGGAGCAGAGCTTGATGGCGGCCAAGCAGGAGGCCGAGCTTGCATGCCAGGCCAAGACAGACTTTCTCACCACCATGAGCCACGAGATCCGCACGCCTTTGTACGGTGTGATGGGCTCGCTGGAGCTGCTTGCTCTGACATCGATCACCGCACAGCAGCGCCGCTATCTGGACGCATTGCAGCACTCATCGAATGCATTGCTGGCCACTGTGAACAACACGCTGGATCTGGCGCGCATTGAAGCCGGGCATCAGTCTCTGGAGCAGGCTCCGTTTTCCCCGCTGCAGCTGGTGGAGGAGGTGGTGTCCAGTTTCGCCATGCGTGCTGAGAGCAAGGGCTTGCAGCTGTATTGCATGGTGGATGCCTCGACCCCTGCGCGTGTGCTGGGGCATGTGCAGCTGGTGCGGCAGGTGCTTGATAACTTTGTCAACAATGCCATCAAGTTCACCGAGTCTGGCAGTGTTTTGCTGCGCCTGCACAGTGAGGCGACTGCACAAGAGCAGGTCGGCTTGCGGTTTCAGGTGATAGATACCGGAATTGGCATGACGGCGGAAAACGTGCAGCGTGTGTTTGAGCCTTACTTCAGGGTGGAAGGGGCGAATGCATTTCGCGGCACAGGTCTGGGATTGTCTATTTGCGCGCGCCTGGCTCAGGTGTTGCAGGCCAGGCTGAACGCCAAGAGCCAGCTGGGCGTAGGAACCTGCATGGAGCTGGAACTGCGTGTGCCAGTAGACCCAAGCAGCGAGACCGACGGTATGCCGCAACTGCTGGCAGCGCCTGTGTATGTGCGTGGGGGGGCTTCAGATGCTGTGGCTTTGACCTGTGCCTGGCTGAGGCGCTGGGGGGCCAAGGCCCTGCCGTATCGTGCGGATCTGCCCGAGCAGGAAGGGGCAGTCTTGCTGGAAACATGGCCACCTACGCAGTCCATCGCCGACTGGAGTGGCCCCAGAGTGCTGGCTCAACCTTTATCGCAGGCTGTGGAGCAGACATCTGCTGCAAACACCTGGCAGGTCAGTGCATACAGTTTGCTGGAGATGGGGCGTGCCATACAGATGGCGCAGGAGGCTGGGTTGCAGAGGGCGGACAGTGCAGCTGCAAAGCAGCCGGGGCATGTCCGAACACCTATGCATTTGCGCGTGCTGGTAGTGGAAGACCACCCTGTGACACGAATGATTCTGATCGAGCAGCTGCAGCAGCTTGGCTGCGAGGTGGAGTCTGTGCAGAACGGCAAAGAAGCCCTGCAACTGCAGAACATCATGAGCTTTGATTTGATCTTTACGGACTGGAATATGCCGATATTAAATGGGCTTGAAATGACCGCAGCCTTGAGAAGTCGTGGATACGGGCGCCCGATTATCTGTATGACCGCAGCCATGGCCGAAGCAACTGCGGTGCAGGGCAAGGCAGCAGGGGCGACAAAAATGGTGGGAAAACCTATGGCGATGCATGAGGTTATTAAGATTTTGCAGGATTTTGTCTAAGCGCTTTGACAGACAAGTCCTGTATTGCTGCGGTGCTTTTTCTGATATTTTTTGTTTTTTCTGAATAATTAAAACTATTGAATATGGGGCACAGTTTCAAGCTGTATGTCAGATATATTCATGTCATTCGCTGGAAGCTACATAAAAAATGGACTAGGCACCGTTTGCACGATTGACACGAAATGCACGCTGACAGACCTTGGCCCTGATGGGCTTGTTGCCCGTGGCCTTGCTGTTGCTGGGGGCTTTGCTATGGGGGGCATGAGAGTCCTGGAGCAGGAAAGATCCCGTCTGGAGCTGGATTTCAATGCTTTGATCGCCTACCTGCAAGAGCAGGAGGACTTTCTGCACCAGCTGCAGCACCAGAGCGAAATGGTTCGCCGGGTACCTGTCGCGCAGGCCGCAGAGCTGAGAAAACTCCCTGCACCCAGTGGCTGGGATGTGCAGCTCTACGAAGGGCAGGAGTCGGCGGTTGATCTGCCGTTTACTTTTGCATGTGCACCATCCGCTGCCTGCCAGGGCTCCAACGCTACGGTGCTTTCACTCGGCTCCTATCTGGCAAACTTTTACGCTACCTACTGGGCCTCTTCCTACTTTCCGGCAGCTGCCGTGTTCTTTGTGTCCCGCACAGAGGATCTCAGTCTGGGCGTGCCTGCCATTGGCGCATTTGCTGGCTATGAGCCCATCAGCGTGGACGTCTACCGCAGTACCACCCGTGTGGTTCGAGATGCCTTGCAAAGTGGTGATGTGCCCGTACTGGCCCACGATGCAGCCAGGGATGCATTGCATGCTCATGTCGATCCCAAGGTGCAATGGTTTGCCATACCGGGTGCGCCGGAAAAAATGGTGGGGGTGCTGGCTGCAGGATTTCAGGAAGGACTGTGGTCGCGCCAAGGCACGTCGCCTGCAGATGTTTTTCTGGCCAGCCTGCTCAGCAGGGAACGCCTGAATGCCTTCAAACACCGTGGTCACAGCGGTGATGGCTATGCCTTCTGGCTGGCACACAGAGACCAGGGTGTGCTGATGGGAGAGGGGGTGCCGCCGGTGCAACACAGTCTGGGTCTATCGCTGCGTATGGATGGACTGGTCTGGAAAGGGCAGGACGCACGTGGCGACTGGACAGGCTCGGCGCTGGTGAGCTACCGCAGTTTCTTTTATAAAAACTGGTGGCTGCTGGCAGGCGGAGCGATGGTGATGCTGTGGCTGGTGATAGGCGGCATCTGGTACACACGCTGGTATAGACGTCATGTACTTGCGCCGGCGGAGGAAGCACAGCGCCAGATCATGGAAAGCGATGCCTTCAATCGCACCCTGGTGGAAACCGCTCCTGTCGGGCTTTGCGTGCTGCAAAGAGACACAGGTGCTGTGGTCTTCATCAACACGATTGCCCAGCGCTGGCTGGACCTCGCGCAAAGCAGCGCTGCAGGTGCAGGCATGGGCCAGCAGTTGAAGCACATCTGCAGCATGGGTGCCCCTGGCGTGTCACACGGTGCTTGGCAGGTAGCGGACAAGCACCTGTCCCTGGCCTATGCCCCTTCGGTCTACCGCGAGCAGCGGGTGATGGTGTGTGCCTTTATGGATATGACAGACCGCGTGCAGATTGAGCAGGAGCTGGCGCGGGCCAAACAGGCAGCGGATGAGGCCAGTGAAGCCAGTGAAGCCAAGTCCATGTTTCTGTCGACCATGAGCCACGAAATTCGTACACCGCTGTACGGCTTGCAGGGTACGGTGGAGTTGCTGACATCGACCGAGATGGATGCACGCCAGCGCCTGTATGTGGGACGTATCCAGGAAGCATCGCAGTTGTTGCTGCAGCTGATCAGTGACATTCTGGATATGGGCAAGATTGAAGCGGGGCAGCTGAGCCTGGAGCTGACCACTTTCAGCCCGCGGGAGCTGGTGCAGAACTGTCTGCGCTCCTATGCAGGCATGGCGCAGCGCAAGGGCTTGCTGCTGTTCTCGTGTGTAGACCTAGACATTCCTGCACTGGTAGAGGGTGATGCAGTACGCATCCGCCAGATACTGAGCAATCTGGTGAGCAATGCCATCAAGTTCACGGATGTAGGGCGCGTGGCGGTTCAAGTGCACGCGCATCAGGTTGAGGCTGGCCGGGTGCAGATGCGCTTTGAGGTGTATGACACGGGCATCGGCATTGAAAAAGAGCAGCTGGGGCATTTGTTCCAGCCCTTCTTCATGGTCGAAGGCCGCGCACATACCGGGCAGGGGGCAGGCTTGGGACTGTCGATCTGTGAGCGTCTGGCCAAGCTGATGGATGCATCCATACATGTGCGCAGCGAATATCAGATTGGCAGCTGTTTTACGCTGGAGTTGCCGCTGAAGGTGCAGGCAGCACGTGCATCGCAGCAGCCAAATCTGAAGGGCTGCCAGGTGGTGGTTCGCACGCCACATGATGCCTTGAGCCGGAATCTGGCTGCATGGCTGCGCTTCTGGGGAGCAGAGGTTGAGGTTGCGGAAGATGGCAAAGATGCCTTGATGGCGCACCAGGAGGCCGCAGCGTGGATAGATCTGTTCATGCATCGCAGCAGCCAGCCTGCGCAGTGGACGGGGCTGTATCTGTGTCTGGACCCCATGCAGGAGCCCTCGTCACACCCGGAGATTGATGGCCAGAGTGTGCTGAGCATTGCGCAGGGCCTTGAACGTTTGCTGCTGAATGTGGCGCTCGTGCAGCAGGAGCTACTCACCCAGCGCCAGCTGGGCCTGAAAGTGCTGGTAGCAGAGGACAACCCGATCAACCAGATGACGCTGCGTGATCAGCTGGAGCAGCTGGGGTGTCAGGTCACGCTGGCCGATGATGGGGAAGATGCGCTGGCGATGTGGGACATGGAGGCGCATGACGTGGTGCTGACCGATGTGAACATGCCGCGCATGAACGGCTATGAACTGGCGCGGACATTGCGGGCCGAAGGGGTGCGCAGCCCCATTGTGGGGATTACGGCCAATGCCATGCAGGATGAAAAGCAGCGCTGCCGCGACGTGGGCATGGATGTCTGCGTGGTCAAGCCCATCACACTGGATGCACTGGCCAAGCTTTTGCAGCAGTTCCAAGGGATCCATGCTGACGGTGTAACTGCTGATGTGGGGCAGGAGCCTGCTGGGGCGAAGGTCCAGGTTCCGGCGAAATACCGGCAGCTGTTTCTGGAAACCATGCTTCAGGACGTCGGCACCTTATCCGACGCCCTTAAGCAGGGTCAGGCTGACAAAGTCGTATATGCCGTGCACCGCATGAGTGGTGCCTTGGTGGATGTGGGGCATGTGGTGCTGGCGCAGCGACTGCAAAAACTTGAAGAATCACTCAAAGCGCATGGCCTGACTGACAGTGCGCAGTCTGATGTCGCCGATGTGCTGGAAGCACTGCATCAACTGCTCTCTGAGGTGTGACAGGGGGGAAAAATTTAAAGCATGGAATTTCAAAAATGGCTGTCAGTTCATTAAAAAAACTACGCGTTTATTTGGCAGATGACCACCCCTTGACGTTGGCTGGGGTACAGGAGTTTTTAAGCCGGGATGTCAATATCGAAGTGGAGCAGGCAGTCTCCAACTCCAGTGAGCTGGTGCGTGCGCTCAGGGAATCTATCCCGGATATTGTGATTACCGACTACACCATGCCAGGGGACAGCCAGTATGGGGATGGCATTCGCTTTGTGGAATATCTGGTGAGAAATTTTCCAGAAGCCAAAATTCTGGTGCTAACCATGGTCAGCAATCCCATGATTCTGGCTGAGCTGTACTCGGCTGGCGTGTGGGGTGTCCTGCTGAAGCACGAAAAACTCACGGAAATTACCGGCGCTATTTACAACGTGAGATTGGGCAATAAATATTACCCACAAAGCTATTCCAAGCAGGAGCAGGAAAGCGCCGGAAAAGACACGATAGAAGAAAAGGTCAACACCCTCTCGCCCAGAGAGTTTGAGGTGCTAAGACTTTTTGTTCGCGGAGAAGGTGTGGCACAAATTGCGCAGAATCTGAACCGAAGCGTGAAAACCGTGAGTACGCAAAAGCGCTCGGCCATGAAAAAACTGGGCGTGCAAACCGATCAGGATTTGATTGCATTTTGCGTAGAGCATGCCATGTTCAGTTAACCGGTTTTCCGCAGGAACGCTTGCACTATCTAAAAGTATAGCGGCTAGCGCTTGTCATTCAATAGTTTGAAAGTCATTTGTGCTTCAAACCCTTGATAGGTCAGCGCTAGCCGCTTCAGTTTTTGCGAAGGCTAGCCGCAATCTGCAAATTGCGCCACTGCGCTTCAATGGCGGCAGCGGTGGCCTCCGGGTGCTCCATGGGAAAGAGGTGGCTGCCTTCGAGCATCATGATGCGCCCGCGCGTGACCTTCTGTGTCATGTCCATGCCGACCTGCTTCATTTCTTTGGACTGCAGTCCGCCAATAAAACCCACAGGGCAGTGCAGTGGGTGCAGGTGCAGCAGCTGGCCCAGGTTGTGGGGCAGGGTGTTGTAGATGGCGGTTTCTTCTTCGCGGCTAAAGAACAGGGTCAGGCGAGCGTCATCAGTAGGCGTCAAGCCATGCGTTACATAGTCCTGCAGCATCTGTGGGTGCCACCTGGCAAATGACTTCTTGCTTTGAAACAGCGCCAGCGCTTCCTCCCGCGTGTTCCAGATATTGCGGCGCTTGCGGCTGATCTTGCCGGGCGAGAGGCTATCTATCAGCTGGGTGCGCTTGGCCATTTCCAGTGACTTGGCGCGCCAGCCGTTGATCAGTGGTGAGTCCAGCATCAGCACGCCACTGGCCAGTGCCGGGTGCTGGGCGGCCAGCATCAGGCTGACAAATCCACCCAGTGAATGCCCCAGAAACAGCGCAGGCTGGCCCCAGCGCTGCACCAGTGGCTGGGTAAAGTCAGCGAGCTGCTGCACCAGATGCGGCCAGTTGCTGGTGACGGGGTAGCGTGCATCATGACCAAAGCGTTCCAGCGCTTGCACATCAAAGCCGCGCTCACGCAGCAGCGCAAACAGATAGCGGTAGGTGCCTGCGGGAAAGCTGTTGGCGTGGGCAAAGATCAGGGGCTGCATGGGGCAAAGAACGGGTGCTGCAAACGGACGCAAGAGCGTTGATTGTCAGCAGGCACCAGCTTTTGTCCATCACCCATGTGACGCAGGCTTGGTCTGTTAGCTGCGCTGTGCCAGCTTTTTGAGCTGATACAGCGCCTCCAGCGCCTCGCGCGGGCTGAGTGCATCGGGGTTGAGCTGCGCCAGTGCATCTTCCACGGGCGTGGCCTGCAAGGCAGATTCCGGCATGGGGGGCGCTGCAAACAGGTCCACCTGTGCCTTGTCGGCTTCGTCACGCGCTTCCAGCGCTTCCAGCGTGTGGCGTGCGTGGTTGAGCACTGCTGCAGGCATGCCGGCGAGCTTGGCGACCTGCACACCGTAGCTGCGCGAAGCAGGGCCGGGTTGAATCTCGTGCAGGAAGACAATGTCGCTGCCAGATTCGGCCGCGCCTACGTGCACATTCACCGCTGCCTTGGCCTTGGCGGGCAGCTCGGTCAGCTCAAAGTAGTGTGTGGCAAACAGGGTGAAAGCCTTGGTGCGGTCATGCAGCTGCATGGCAATGCCCGAAGCCAGTGCCAGCCCGTCAAAAGTGCTGGTGCCACGGCCGATTTCATCCATCAGCACCAGGGAGTGGGGCGTGGCAGCGTGCAGAATCTGCGCGGCCTCGGTCATTTCCATCATGAAGGTGGACTGGGCGTTGGCCAGATCGTCTGCCGCGCCAATACGCGTGTGGATGGCGTCAATCGGCCCCAGGCGACAGCCTGCAGCTGGCACATAGCTGCCTATGCTGGCCAGCAGCACGATGAGGGCCACCTGCCGCATATAGGTCGATTTACCGCCCATGTTCGGGCCGGTAATGATCTGCATGCGCGTATTCACATTCATGCGCGTGTGGTTGGGGATGAAGCTGCCGCTGGATGTCTCCGCCATGCGCGCCTCCACCACAGGGTGGCGGCCTGCTTCAATCTCAATGCATGGCACGCTGGTGAACTCGGGCCTGCTCCAGTTCAGCGTGAGTGAACGCTCAGCCAGTGTGCACAGCACGTCCAGCGCTGCAATGGCCTGCGCCACGCGTGTGAGGCCCGGCACATGGGGCTGCAGTTGATCCAGCAGCTGCTCGTAGAGGAACTTCTCGCGCTGCAGTGCACGCTCTTGTGCAGACAGGGCCTTGTCTTCGAACGCTTTGAGTTCGGGTGTGATGTAGCGCTCGCAGTTCTTGAGCGTCTGGCGGCGCTGGTAGTGCGCAGGCACCATGTCCTTATAGCTGTTCGTGACCTCGATGTAGAAGCCATGCACCTTGTTGAACTGCACGCGCAGATTGGGGATGTTGGTGAACAGCTTTTCCTTGGCTTCGAGTTCAAGCAGGAATTCATCGCAGTTTTCCTGAATGCCGCGCAGCTCGTCCAGCTCGGCATCAAAGCCGCGTGCAATCACGCCGCCATCGCGCACCAGAGCAGCAGGTTCTTCCATGATGGCGGCAGCCAGCAGATCGGCGCAACCTTCGGGTGGCAGCAGGTCCTGAAAAATTTGATTCAAATAGGCTGATGGAGCTTGTGGTGTCTGCGCAAGCAGCTGCGCTTTTTGCAGCGTTTTACCCAGTGCAACCAGCTCGCGCGGGCGCACCTGGCGCAGCGCCGTGCGTGCGGTGATGCGTTCCACGTCGCTCACACCCTTCAGTTCAGCACGCAGCGCCTGCCAGGGCATGGTGCCGCCCAGCGCATCGTTGCCGCGCAGTACATCGATGGCACCCAGGCGGGCCATGGGTTCAGCCCGGTCGCGCTTGGGCTCGAGCAGCCAGCTCTTGAGCAGGCGGCTGCCCATGCCGGTCATGCAGGTGTCCAGTAGCGAAAACAGCGTGGGGCTGTCTTCGCCACGCAAGGTTTTCACCAGCTCCAGATTGCGGCGCGTAGTGGGTGGCAGGTTGATCAGCTGGTCATCGCGCTGCACGCGGATGCTGTGGATGTGCGTGAGGTTGCGGCCTTGTGTGTGCTCGGCATAGCTGAGCAGCGCAGCGCTGGCAGCATGGGCCAGCGGCAGGTCTTCAGCCTCCCAGGCCTTGAGGCTGGATGCGCCCAGCAGCTCCAGCAGCTTGCGCTCACCCAGTCCCGTATCAAACTGCCAGTCAGGGCGTGGAGACAGGGGGCAGGCCACAGCGCCGCTGTGCTTGAGGGCGAACAGGTTTTGCTCAAAGCGCTCGGTCACGCCCGCGCTGTAGATCACTTCGCTGGGGCCAATGCGTGCCAGCCATTCGCCCAGTTCATCCTGCTCGCATTCCGCCATGTGGATGCGGCCTTGCGTGACGCTCATCCAGGCCAGACCGCAGCGCTGACGTCCTGCCGTGTGCAGGGCCAGCAGCATGGCTTCCTGCTTGTCGCTGAGCAGTTCGGTGTCCGTGAGCGTGCCAGGTGTGACCACGCGTACCACCTTGCGCTCCACAGGCCCCTTGCTGGCACCGACTTCACCGACCTGCTCGCAGATTGCGACCGATTCCCCCATCTTGATCAGGCGGCCCAGATAGCTTTCCAGTGCGTGAAAAGGAACGCCCGCCATCGCCACGGGAAAACCTGCCGACTGGCCGCGCGTGGTCAGTGTGATGTCCAGCAGACGTGCGGCTTTTTCGGCGTCTTCCCAGAAGACTTCATAAAAGTCACCCATGCGGTAGAGCACCAGGGTGTCGGGGTAGTCTTTTTTCAGGCGTATGTATTGCGCCATCATGGGAGTGTGGGACTCCAATGGGGCTTCAAAAGGCGAGGCAAAAGTCTGCACGCTGTTGTTGTTCGGGTTGTGCGTGGAAACGTCAGAGGTAGGCAAAACGAGGGTTCCTTGTGGTGGACGAGCGCTCAGGCATATGGCTCGTCGGGATCAAGCGTCAAATTATCCCGGATGCTCTGGGTGTATTGCATGCGCTAGGTAAACAGCCCGCTTGCAGGCAAGATGTTGCACCGATGCAGCTTTCAGAGCGCAGATAACCACGAAACAATGTCCTTGGAGGAGTTACCTGTGAGCCAGAACCTGTTGTGTTTTCTCTACCACAGCCAGATTGCACCGGATGCCCCGGTCAGCTGCGTGGCAGACATCGTCAAAACTGCTCGCAGTTTCAATCAGCAGCATGACATCACAGGCATGCTGATTTTTGATGGCATGCGCTTTGCGCAATATATTGAAGGTCCGGAACAGGCCATGGAGGGCTTGATCGCCCGCATTACAGAGGACCCAAGACACTGTCAGGTCGTGCCTATGCTGCATGCGCAGCTGCAGGGAGTGCGCCGGTTTGCGCGCTGGTCCATGGCCTATGCCTTCGTGGATGAGCAAGAGCCCGTCGATGAACTGGCAGCGCTTCCTGCACAGGCTGCATTGCAGCATTTTGTGCAGATGCAGCCCATGCTGGATATCGCCTGAGAGTCTTTTAAGCCTTGATCTGCTTGCGCAGCTGGCGCACCTCTTCCATCAGGTCTGCCGTGAGAGCGGCCAGCTGCGGGTCTGCATCGAATATGCGTTCCAGATCTGCAATGCGCCGGGCACGGATGACGGTATGGGTGCTGAAGCGCCAGCTGGTGTGGGCGCTCAGATTCTGTGCATCGCAACCAGCGTCACACTGCAAAATGCCGGTGCTCACGCGTTCTATGACCCAGTGGCTGTCCATGCGGCAGGCCCGGGCCAGTTCTTCCAGGCTTAGCGCCTGAGCTTCCAGTACATCAGGTGGCGTGTAGAAGTGTGTGCTCATGCAGCTTCTCCTGTGCGTGGGTTGCGGCCCTCAAAAGCTTGTGACAGTGCTTCATAGGCTTGGCGTTGTGCATCGCTGAAGACAGGGGGGACGACGATCTGCAGCACCAGGTACAGATCACCGGGTTGCTTGCTGGGCAGTCCCTTGCCCTTGACCCTCAGCTTGCGCCCAGCCTGTGAGCCGGGTGGGATATGGATCTCCAGTGGCCCAGCCAGCGTGGCAAATTCCACGGGGCCGCCCAGCGCAGCTTCCCATGGGGCCAGGGGCAGCTGCTGGTAGACGTCCTTGCCCTGAGCATGCCAGCGCTTGTCATCCTTGAAGCGCACTTCCAGCAGCAGGTCGCCAGCTTCCCCTTTGCCATAGCCGGGAGCGCCTTGCCCTGCGAGCCGAATCATCTGGCCTTCATAGACGCCTTTCGGAATGGTGACCTGCAGCTCGCGTTCCACTTCCTGGGCGTGGCCGTGGGCATCGAGTTGTACGCTGCGCAGACGCAGCATGCGCATACCGCCGTGGTAGCTGTCTGGTACTTCCAGCTCAATGCTGGAGTGCTGGTCCTGACCGCGTATGTCAGGTGGTGGCCCGCTGTGGCGACGCGCACGCTGGGCTTGGCCAAACAGTTCTTCAAAAAAGCTGCTGTAGTCTGTTTGCCCGTCGGCGTTGCTGTGCTGAAATTCCCAGCCCGGCGGAGGCTGAAAGCCGGAGCCATTGCCAGTGTGCTGCTGATAGCGGCTGGCATCGCCGAGTTCGTCATAGGCTTTGCGCTTTTCGGGGTCAGAGAGCACGGCGTTGGCTTCGTTGACCTCTGCCATCCTGGCCGCAGCGTCTGGCTCTTTGCTGATGTCCGGGTGGTATTTGCGTGCCAGCTTGCGAAAGGCCTTTTTGATGTCTTCGGCGCTGGCATCCTTGGAGACTCCCAAAATCTTGTAGTAATCCTTGTATTCCACAACTGTCTCCTGCGTAGGTGGCGGTGAGCATGCATGGAACATGTTGGCGCGCTCGTGATGGCATGTCCATAGGACGGGGACTGCAAAAAAAGCATTGGACGCAAAAAAACCGCAAGGCTTTCGCGTTTGCGGTTTCTGTAGACAGAGGAGCAGGCAGTGACTTAGTCGTTCTGCTTGTCTTCGTCTTCTTCCTTCGTGTCTGCGGCAATGCCTGCGTCTACACCCAGCTTTTCTTCCACGCCAGCAAACTTGCTGTACTTGCTCAGGATGGACACCAGCTGGCCGTAGGCACGTGGGTTGCCTGCCAGGCATTCACGCTGCTCCAGGAAGTCGGCTTCACCTGTGAAGTTGCCCACCAGACCACCGGCTTCGGTCACGATCAGGCTACCTGCGGCCACGTCCCAGATGTTCAGGCCGGTTTCAAAGAAGCCATCGGTAAAGCCTGCTGCCACATAGGCCAGATCCAGTGCAGCAGCGCCGGGGCGACGCACGCCAGCTGTGCGCTGGGTGATTTCGCTGAACATGCGCATGTAGGCACGGAAGTTGTCGCCGGGGCGGAAGGGGAAGCCGGTGGATACCAGGCAGTCCTTGAGCTGGGTACGCTTGGACACGCGAATGCGGCGCTCGTTCAGGAAAGCACCACGGCCACGGGTGGCGGTGAACAGGTCGTTGCGGGTGGGGTCGTACACCACGGCGTGCTCGATCTTGCCCTTGACGGACAGAGCGATGCTCACGCAGTAGACAGGGAAGCCGTGGATGAAGTTGGTGGTGCCGTCCAGGGGATCGATGATCCAGACGTAGTCCGAGTTGGGGTTGCCGAACTCGTTGCCGCTTTCCTCGCCCATGATGCCGTGCTCAGGGTAGGCGCCCAGCAGGGTTTCGATGATGACGCGCTCGGCAGCTTGGTCGACTTCGGTCACGAAGTCATTGACCTGCTTCTGGGCCACACGAACGTTTTCTACGTCCAGAGCAGCGCGGTTGATGAGGGCGCCAGCGGCGCGAGCGGCCTTGATGGCCACGTTAAGCATGGGGTGCAGGGAGGAAGACGACATAAATTGTGCAGTAGGCGCCCAGCGCACCACCCCCAAATTTCAACTATCTCTTCTCTCTCAACCTGGGATGGCACACCGCTGAACGCGGATGATGAACGGGTGAACGCACGCCCGGCGATGCAGGCAGCGACAATAGGGCGCAAATTCTAACCGGCTTGACCGATTTCTGCTGCCTGCTTGTGCAAGGCAGACCAATGCTCGAATGAAAACCCGTTTTATCCTGATTGAGACCAGCCATGCTGGCAACGTGGGTGCTGCTGCCCGCGCCATGAAAACCATGGGCTTTGATGACTTGGTGCTGGTGCGCCCACGCTGGGCCAATGTGCTGCGCAAGGAAGAAACCATCCAGCGTGCCAGTGGGGCACTGGATGTGCTGGACAACGCACGCATCGTGGACACCGTGGAAGAAGCCGTGGAGGGCCTGTCGCACCTGTGTGCCACGGCCATGACACCGCGCGACTTCGGGCCGCCCACACGCACGCCCCGTCAGCATTTTGAAATGCTCATGAAAGGAGAGCTGAAAGCGCAGGCGGGGCAAGCGCTAGAGGCTGATTTGGCAGATGTTGTGCAAACCGCAGACAGCATCCACGGCGAGCGCGGCATTGGCCTGATGTTTGGCTGTGAGCGTTTTGGCATGGCCAATGAAGACGTCTACCGCTGCGATGTGGCGCTGTCGATTCCGTCCAACCCACAGTTTGGTTCGCTGAACCTGGGTGCTGCGATCCAGGTGGTGGCCTATGAATGGCGCCAGGCGCTGGGCGGCTTTCCCGTGGTGGAGCACACACCTCGTCCTGAGCGTGCTGACGCGCAGCAGGTGGCCGGCATGCTGGGCCACTGGGAGCAGGCGCTGGCGCACATTGGCTTTCTGGACCCTGCTGCACCCAAGAAGCTCATGCCGCGCCTGAACCAGTTGTTTAACCGCGCGCAACTGACCCAGGAAGAAATCCACATACTGCGCGGTGTCGCCAAGGCCATGCTGCAAAGTACCCCACCAAAGCACTAAACTGTGCAGCCCTTTAGTTACAAGTAACGGCCCTTTGATGCTTTCCCGACTGCGTTCTGACATCCAGTGCATTCTTGACCGCGACCCTGCGGCGCGTAGCACCTGGGAGGTCATTACCTGTTACCCAGGTCTTCACGCGATCTGGTGGCATCGCCCTGCGCACTGGTTCTGGACGCACAACCTCAAATGGCTGGGGCGCTTTACCTCGCACATTGGCCGCTGGCTGACGGGCATTGAAATCCACCCCGGCGCGGTGATCGGTGAGCGCGTGTTCATCGACCACGGCATGGGCGTTGTGATTGGTGAGACCGCCGTGGTGGGCGATGGCTGCACCATCTACCACGGTGTGACCCTGGGCGGCACATCGCTGTACAAGGGCACGAAACGTCACCCCACACTGGGCAAGAACGTCGTCGTTTCCGCTGGTGCCAAGGTGCTGGGTGGCTTTGAGGTAGGTGACAACGCCAAGATTGGCTCCAACGCCGTGGTCATCAAGCCTGTGCCCGCAGGGGCAACGGCCGTGGGCATTCCAGCACGCATCATTCCTTCCAAGACGGGAGAGAGTGCGGACGTGACCGACATGGCCGATCAGCAGAACAAGGTGGCCGACACTGCCAAGCCGCATGCAGCCCCTAGCCTGCAGGCTGCCAATGCTGCGGCTGCCGCGGCGGCAGCTTCTGCTTCTGCGGCCAAGGCTGAGCCCTGCGCCGATCAGGCCAAGGGCTTTACTGCTTATGGCGTGACGGAAGACGACCCCATCACCCAGGCCATGAAGGGCCTGGCAGAGGGCGCAGCAACCCACGAAAAGCAGCTGCAGCTGCTGTGGGCCGCGCTGGAGCAGCTCTCTGCCAAGATCAATGCCGACTGCGTACCCTGCGAAGAGCAGCGTGGCGGGCATTTTGAGAAGGAAAAGATCGACCAGATTCTGGGCAAGTAAGGCCTGGTCCTGGGAACGCGCTATGGAAAGAGGCTTCGCAAGAAGCCTCTTTTGTTTTTGGCGCGTCACCAATGTTGCTTCGAACTGCTTGCAAGCTCCTGTACGCTTGAGCTTTTCAAGTGTTGATGACCCAGCATAGACAGGAACTGATTTCTATGGACGTTTCCCAAGCCTTGCGAGAGCGCCGTTCCGTGCGCGCTTTTACTTCCCAGGTGCCTTCGGCAGAGCTGGTGCAGCAACTGATGCAAGACGCAGCGCTGGCTGCATCGGGCGGCAATATGCAGCCCTGGCGTGTGGCTGCCATCACGGGCGAGCCGCTGCAAGCCTTGCTGGCAGATGTTGCCAAGACCTCGGCAGAAGAAAACCCTGCCCACCTGTCCTACCCACCGAACTTGTGGGAGCCCTACCGCACACGTCGTTTTGCCAATGGCGAGGATTTGTACAAGAGCATTGGCATTCCGCGGGAAGACAAGGCAGGGCGTCTGCGTCAGCTGGCCAAGAATGCACAGTTCTTTGGCGCGCCCGTGGGCTTGTTTGTCTTGATTGACCATCGCATGGGGCCTGTGCAGTGGATGGATCTGGGCATTTACCTGCAGTCCTTCATGCTGCGTGCCACGGAAGAAGGTCTAGCGACCTGCGCACAGGGCTTCTGGCGCCGCTATGACGCTGTCATCAAGCAGCACATTCAGGTGCCCGAGGAGTATCTGGTGGCCTATGGCATTGCCCTGGGCTATGAGGACAAGCATGCGCCCATCAACACCATGCGCGCCACACGCGCTGAGTTTGCAGAGTGGGGGCAGCTGGTCGGGTTCTGAGTCGTCCAGCATGCGCTGAAAGCGGCCAGCAGGCATGCACTGCTGGCCGTTGTGTATTTTCAGGGAAGGTGTAAGACATCATGAAACAGCAACAACGCCTGATGGCAACGATGAGGCGTGCGACGGCGGTGCTGTGTGCCGCATTGCTGGCCCCCGCGCTGGCCCATGCACAGACGGATCACTGGCCCACCAAGCCGCTGCATCTGGTGGTGGGCTATGCGGCGGGCTCCTCGCCGGACGTGCAGGCTCGCCTGCTGGCCGAGCCGCTGAGTCAGCTGCTGGGGCAGCCCGTGGTGGTAGAGAACAAGGGTGGTGCCAGTGGCAACATCGGCGCAGATGCTGTCGCCAAGGCCAGAGACGGGCATACCATCGGCGTGATTGGCAATGGCCCGTTGACCAGTTCCAAATTTCTGTATCCACACCTGCCTTATGACCCGGTCAAAGATCTGGCGCCGCTGGCCATGATTGGCTCAGCACCGCTGGTGCTGGTCGCTCCCAGAAGTCTGGTCACACAGGACGCGGCGGCCTATCTGCAAAGCCTCAAGCAGCGCAAAGATGGCAACTACGCATCGGTGGGCACAGGCTCGGGTGGCCATCTGGGCATGGAGCTGGTGCAGCAGGCGCTGGGACTGGATTTGCAGCATGTGCCCTACAACGGCGGGCCTGCGGTGATCAATGGCTTGCTCGGCGGTCAGGTCCAGCTGGCTTTGCTGCCCACGTCTACCGTCATGCCGCTGGTGGAGTCAGGCAAGCTGGCGGCTCTGGCAGTCAGTGTCAGCCAGCGCAGCCCCCTCGCGCCCGGTGTGCCTGCTATGCCGGAAATTGGCGCTGGCCAGCTCGATATTGAAGTGTGGAATGCCGTGATGGCCCCGGCCTCCATGCCTGAAGCGCACCGCAACCAGTTGGCGCAGGCCTTGCAGCAGGTGCTGCAGTCGGAAGGTGTGCGTGCCAAGTTGACGGCACAGGGCTGGCATATGGATGACACGAGCGCACAGGCTCTGGCGCGGCGCATGGCGCAGGATGTGCGCATCAATGGCGAGCTGATCGCCAGAAAAAATATCCGTCTGCAATAGTGCGCGCTGCGCAGAGGACGTGTCGCGTGATGTGGGGCATTAATGCCCCGCAGTCCTGGAAAACAGGTTGATGACCAGGACCCCGGCCAGAATCAGTGCCATACCAATCAGTGCCGGGGCATCCAGCTTCTGGCCCATGAAGATCCACGCAATGGCCGACACCAGCACCACACCAGCGCCCGACCAGATGGCATAGGCCACACCGGTCGGGATGGTGCGCAGGGCCAGCGACAGGCAGACAAAGGCAATTGCATAGCCTGCTGCAACAATGAGGCTGGGCCACAGGCGCGTAAAGCCTTCCGCACTCTTGAGGAAAGACGTTGCCACCACTTCAGCGGCAATGGCAATGCCCAGGTAGAGATAGCTCTGGCTCATGGGTGGAATGCGTGGCTGTGGGGGGCTCTCAGGGCTTGGCGTACTTGCCTGTGCCTTCGGGCCAGGGTGTCAGTACTTCATAGCCGGTGGCGGTGACCAGCACCATGTGCTCCCACTGCGCGGATAGCGACTTGTCCTTGGTGATCACCGTCCAGCCATCGCTCAACTCCTTGGTGTCGTGCTTGCCTGCGTTGAGCATGGGCTCGATGGTGAAGATCATGCCTTCCTGCAGGGCCATGCCCTGACCGGGGTGGCCGTAGTGCAGCACCTGGGGCTCGTCGTGGTAGACCTGACCGATGCCGTGGCCGCAGTAGTCGCGCACGATGGAGAAACCGTCGCGGTGCGCCACGGTCTGGATGGCGTAGCCGATATCGCCCAAGGTGGCACCGGGCTTGACGGCGCGGATGCCAGCCACCATGGCTTCATAGGTGGTGTCGATGAGCTTCTGGGCCTTGGCAGAGATATGGCCCACGGTGTACATGCGCGAGGTATCACCAAACCAGCCGTCCTTGATCAGGGCGACGTCCACATTGACGATGTCGCCGTCCTTGAGGATTTCCTTGGGGGTGGGGATGCCGTGGCAGACCACATGGTTCACCGAGGTGCATACGGTCTTGGGGTAGCCGTAGTAGCCGATGTTGGCGGGAATGCACTGCAGCTCGTTGACGATGAAGTCATGGCATAGCTGGTCCAGGTGCTCGGTGCTGACGCCGGGCTTCACATGGGGCGTGAGCATTTCCAGCACGCGCGCAGCCAGCATGCCCGCTTCGCGAGACTTGGCAATGCCTGCTGCATCATGGATGGGAGGAAGACGGCGGGGAGGGCGTTTGGGCATGGGCAAAGTAGCAGCACCGGGGCTGCATGGATACATGAAAAACTGCTCACACTGTAGCGTGTTGCTCAAGGCGCTGTATGCGAAGTTGCAGCAACTGATGCGCCGAATGCGGATTTGCCACAGGCAGTGGTAAAGCAAGTCTGCTCTTTAAAAAGTAGCTGTTAGCGCTGAATTTATAAGCAATTCAGATATAAAACACTTTGAATTCGTTGTGTATCAAGCGCTAGCAGCTATCAAAAACAAAGCCCGCAGGCTTTGCAGCATACGGGCTTTGTGTGGTGCAGGCGGCTGCCCGAGGAGGGCAGCGCCAGGCGATTAACGCTGGTCGATAGGCTTGACGTCGCGGGAAGCAGCGCCGGTGAACAGCTGGCGAGGACGGCCGATCTTGTACTCGGGGTCTGCCATTTGTTCGTTCAGCTGAGCGATCCAGCCCACGGTACGTGCCAGAGCGAAGATGCCGGTGAACAGGTTCACTGGAATGCCGATGGCGCGCTGCACGATGCCGGAGTAGAAGTCCACGTTGGGGTAGAGCTTGCGCTGCACGAAGTAGTCGTCTTCCAGTGCAATCTTTTCCAGCTTCTTGGCCAGTGCGAACAGCGGATCGTTTTCCAGACCCAGTTCGGACAGGATTTCGTTGCAGGTTTCCTGCATCAGCTTGGCGCGTGGGTCGTAGTTCTTGTAGACGCGGTGGCCAAAGCCCATCAGCTTCACGCCGGAGGACTTGTCCTTGACTTGCTCCATGAACTCGCCCACCTTCTCGATGCCGCCGTTGGCCTGGATTTGCTCCAGCATGTTCAGGCAGGCTTCGTTGGCGCCACCGTGGGCAGGGCCCCACAGGCAGGCTACGCCAGCAGAGATGGCAGCGAAGGGGTTGGTGCCCGACGAACCGCACAGACGCACGGTGGAAGTCGAAGCGTTTTGCTCGTGGTCAGCGTGCAGGATGAAGATGCGGTCCAGCGCGCGCTCGACCACAGGGTTCACCTGGTACTCTTCGCAAGGATTGCCGAACATCATGCGCATGAAGTTGCCTGCATACGACAGATCGTTCTTGGGGTACATGTAGGGCTGGCCCATACCGTACTTGTATGCCATGGCAACCAGCGTAGGCATCTTGGCGATCAGGCGGATCGCAGCGATTTCGCGGTGCTCTGGGTTATGGATGTCGGTGCTGTCATGGTAGAAAGCAGACATGCCGCCCACCAGACCGGTCAGCACAGCCATGGGGTGTGCATCGCGGCGGAAGCCACGCAGGAAGAACTGCATCTGCTCGTTGACCATGGTGTGCTTGGTCACGCGCTCTTCGAATTCCGCCTTCTGCGTTGCGTTAGGCAGTTCACCGTACAGCAGCAGGTAGCAGGTTTCCAGGAAGTTGCAGTTCTTGGCCAGTTGTTCGATGGGATAACCACGGTACAGCAGCTCACCCTTGTCGCCGTCGATGTAGGTGATGGCGGACTGGCAGGAGGCTGTGGAGAGGAAGCCGGGGTCATAAGTAAACATGCCCGATTGGCCGTACAGCTTGCGGATATCGATCACGTCTGGACCGACAGTGCCTTGGTACACAGGCAGCTCAACGCTAGGAGCTCCGTTGCTGAATGACAGGGTTGCTTTGTTGTCAGCGAGTTTCATTTCCAACTTCCTTCTCTGATTGGCACACCAGCCTGTCTGGTGAGCCTTGTATTTAAAGTTGCTGACACCTGCATGAGGTAGGGGCTGCAAAGCCTTGCCTCGATGGCAAACCTGAGGTTTGCCGCGCAGTGTCAGCCACTCTGGCGGTGTGCAGGGTCAAATGGGCTTGCGCACCATTTGCAGCACTTCTCTAACTTCGGGGGTGTCCAATGCTCCTTCCGGATCCTTGCGGCGCAGGAAAAGGTCCATCAGATCGTTGTCTGCCAAGTCCATCAAGGCAGACAGACCAATTGCGTGTCTCCGCGTCAATTGGTTGCCATAGGTGGCAAAGAACTGTTCGATGAACAGGTCGTTTTCGACCAGGCCACGGCGGCTGCGCCACCGTAGCAAGTCGCGTTCCCGTTCTTCGATAGGCGTGTCCAGCTCGTTCATGGCTTAGACGGCGCGGCGCACCATCAATTCCTTGATCTTGCCGATGGCCTTGGTGGGGTTCAGGTGCTTGGGGCACACGTCCACACAGTTCATGATGGTGTGGCAACGGAACAGGCGGTAAGGGTCCTGCAGGTTGTCCAGACGCTCGCCGGTCGCTGTGTCGCGGCTGTCCGCGATGAAGCGGTATGCCTGCAGCAGGCCAGCGGGGCCCACGAACTTGTCGGGGTTCCACCAGAACGAGGGGCAGCTGGTCGAGCAGCTGGCGCACAGAATGCACTCGTACAGGCCGTTGAGCTCTTCACGCTCTTCGGGCGACTGCAGACGCTCCTTGCTGGGCGTTGCGTAGATGTCGCTTTGCAGGTAAGGCTTGATCGAGTGGTACTGCTTGAAGAACTGGGTCATGTCCACGATCAGGTCGCGGATCACTGGCAGACCGGGCAGGGGCTTGAGAACGATGTCGCCCTTGAGGGTGTTCATGTTCGTCAGGCAGGCCAGACCGTTCTTGCCATTGATGTTCATGGCGTCAGAACCACACACACCTTCGCGGCAGGAGCGACGGAAGGAGATCGAGGGATCCTGGGCCTTGAGCTTGACCAGGGCATCCAGCAGCATGCGCTCGTGGCCGTCGAGTTCGA
This sequence comes from Comamonas kerstersii, assembly GCF_002056725.1. Classification (NCBI taxonomy): domain Bacteria; kingdom Pseudomonadati; phylum Pseudomonadota; class Betaproteobacteria; order Burkholderiales; family Comamonadaceae; genus Comamonas; species Comamonas kerstersii. The sequence continues at coordinate 2,338,672 of NZ_CP020121.1, forward strand.
CCTCCACAGTCTGCATGTAAGGCTTGGCGTCCTTATCGGGGTCGTAGCGGTAAATCTTAAAAGTACGCTTCATTTTGATGTTCTCTCGTGGGCTACTGCTGGATTAGAACGTACGGACCTTGGGTGGCACGGATTCCACGGTCAGGGGCTTGAGGTTCACAGGCTTGTAGGTCAGGCTGTTGGATGCGCTGTCCCACAGGGTGTGCTTCAGCCATTCCTTGTCGTTGCGGCCCAGCGGGAATTCCGCGTGGTCAGCAGGATGCTCGTAGTCGTACACGGTGTGTGCACCGCGGCATTCGTGGCGAGCGGCAGCGGAGGTCATGGTGGCCTGAGCAACTTCGATCAGGTTGTCCACTTCCAGGGCTTCCATACGGGCGGTGTTCCAGACCTTGGACTTGTCCTTCAGGCCCACAGCGCCGACCTTTTCGCGGATGGCGTTGATCTTGACCACACCTTCGTCCATGCCCTTCTGGGTACGGAAGACGCCAGCGTGCTGCTGCATGGACTGACGGATTTCGTTGGCCACGTCCTGGGCGTAGATGCCTTCCTTGGAATTGTCCAGTGCGTTGAGGCGCTCCAGCGTGCGATCGGATGCATCGGCTGGCACCTGGTGGTGGTCGCCAAAGCCTTTGACGAATTCCACAATGTGCTTGCCAGCAGACTTGCCGAACACCAGCAGGTCCAGCAGGGAGTTGGTGCCCAGGCGGTTGGCGCCGTGCACGGACACGCAGGAGCACTCGCCCACGGCGTACAGACCGTTGACGGTGGTGTTCTGTGTGCCGTTCCAAGTCACCACTTGACCATGGATGTTGGTGGGGATACCACCCATCATGTAGTGGATGGTAGGCACCACAGGGATGGGCTCCTTGGTGATGTCCACGTTGGCGAAGTTGTGGCCGATCTCTTCCACGGAAGGCAGACGCTTGCGGATGGTTTCGGCACCCAGGTGGTCCAGCTTCATCAGGATGTAGTCCTTGTTAGGACCGCAGCCACGACCTTCCTTGATTTCCTGGTCCATGGAGCGCGACACGAAGTCACGGGGTGCCAGGTCCTTCAGGGTAGGAGCGTAGCGCTCCATGAAGCGCTCGCCTTCGCTGTTGAGCAAAATTGCGCCTTCGCCGCGGCAGCCTTCGGTCAGCAGCACGCCAGCACCAGCCACGCCGGTGGGGTGGAACTGCCAGAACTCCATGTCCTGCAGAGGAATGCCAGCACGCGCTGCCATGCCCAGGCCGTCACCGGTGTTGATGAAGGCATTGGTCGATGCCTGGAAGATACGGCCTGCACCGCCGGTAGCCAGCAGCACAGCCTTGGCGTGCAGTTCGTACAGGTCACCGGTTTCCAGCTCCAGTGCAGTCACGCCCACTACGTCACCCTGGGTGTTGCGGATCAGGTCCAGCGCCATCCACTCCACGAAGAAGTTGGTCTTGGACTTGACGTTCTGCTGGTACAGGGTGTGCAGCATGGCGTGGCCAGTACGGTCAGCAGCAGCGCAGGCGCGCTGCACAGGCTTTTCACCGTAGTTGGCAGTGTGGCCGCCGAAGGGACGCTGGTAGATGGTGCCGTCGGGGTTGCGGTCGAACGGCATGCCGAAGTGTTCCAGCTCGATCACCACGTTGGGTGCTTCGCGGCACATGAACTCGATGGCATCCTGGTCGCCCAGCCAGTCCGAACCCTTGATGGTGTCGTAGAAGTGGTAGTGCCAGTTGTCTTCGTTCATGTTGCCCAGCGATGCGGACACGCCACCCTGTGCAGCCACAGTGTGCGAACGTGTGGGGAACACCTTGGACAGCGAAGCCACGCTCAGACCAGCGCGGGAAAGTTCCAGTGCGGCACGCAGACCGGAGCCGCCAGCGCCGACGATGACAACGTCAAACTTGCGCTTGGTGATGTTTGCTTTTGTGTAGCTCATTCTTAACTTTCAATCGTGGAAGCGGTCTTGCGCCAATTACAGACGCCACAGAACTTGGAAAGCCCAGCCTGCGCAGCCAACCAGCCAAATCAGGGTCGCAACGTGCAAAGTCAGGCGAAGGCCCACGGACTTCACATAGTCCATCCAGACGTTACGAACACCCACCCAGACGTGCCAAGCCAGGGCAACGATCACGCCAAAGGTGACAAACTTCATCCACTGAGCGGCAAAGATGCCAGCCCACAGTTCGTAGCCGATTTCGCCCTTGGCGAAGATCAGCTGCGCCAGAACCACGATGGTGAAGATCACCATCAGCACAGCGGTAATGCGCTGTACCAGCCAGTCGCGCAGGCCGTAGTGACCGCCGACGACGATGCGTTTGGAGCCGTAATTCACAGACATGATGGATCCCTCTTTTTCTTAGTACAGGCCAAACAGCTTGGCGCCCAGAACCACCGTCAGGCCAATGCTGATGATGAATACGGTGATGGCGGAAGAACGTGCATAGGACTTGCTGACCAGGTCGTGGTTGGTGTCCATGAGCAGGTGGCGGATACCAGCGCACAGGTGGTGCAGGTAGGACCAGATGATGGCCAGCGTGACGAGCTTGATGAACCAGCCGGGCACGAAGCCGCAGCCTTCGTTGAATACGGCCTTGAACTGCGTGAACGAGACCTCGGAGGACAGCGATGTGTCCAGCATCCAGATCATAAACGGCAGCAGGGCAAACATCAGCATGCCGCTGATACGGTGAAGAATCGACACATAGCCGCCTACGGGCAGGCGGTGTGGAAGACCTTCTAATACATTGATGTTGCGGAACTCAGGCCGCTTCTTTTTTTCAAGCTCTGTCATAGCGGGGGTGCTTTCTTGGATGTAACTGCGTTGTAATCGCACGGAGCAAAAGAACCAAAATTCTATTGCATGCAGCCCTGCTGGGGCTACTTGGCGTACGAAACTTTCCCTGTGGCTTGAGCTGGTGCAGGCCTAGCTCAAGGCGTTTCTGTAGTGATGTGTGTCTGTTCTATAGATACCGCGTCGTAACTCCATGGGAATATCGTTGTACGTATAGGCAATGCGCTCCACGCTCAGCAACGGAGTCTGAGTGGTCACATCAAGTAATTGGGCCTGCGATTCGTCAGGCAGGACGGCCCGCAGTTTTTCATCGGCACGCACCATGCGCACGCCGAAATCCGTTTCAAACATGGCATAGGTTGGCCCCTGATAGGTGGCCATCTGCTCAGCCGTCAGTCCTTTGAAAGCATGGCCGGGCAGCCAGATGTCTTCCAGGATGGTGGGGGTGCCACTGAAGGTCAGTACGCGACGAATCTGTACCACGGTATCGCCGCTGCGCAAGGCCAGCAGGCGTGCAATTTCGGCAGGGGCGCGCACGCGCTTGCATTCGAGTATGGAGCGCTGGGCACGGCCTTCGCCCTGCAGGTCGCCGACATCGGGGTGCAATTTCAGAAAGCGGTACTGCACCTGCTGCGCAGAGTGGGTGGCAACAAATGTGCCTTTGCCCTGGCGGCGCATGACCAGATTATCAGCAGCCAGCTCATCAATGGCTTTGCGCACGGTTCCCTGGCTGACCTTGAAGCGTGCAGCCAGTTCCATCTCGCTGGGGATCAACTCTCCGGGGCGCCACTCGCCAGCTTGCAGGCTTTGCAGGATCAAGCCTTTGATTTGCTGGTACAGAGGGCTGAAGGCAGGGGTGAGTGCACTGGCGGAATTAGCGTGAGCGCCAAAAGCACTGTCGGAAGAAGTTGGTTGCGATAAGGACATAGGGGGTGTGGAAAAAGCAAAGCCTCCGGATGCGATTCTGAGCCTGTGGATGTTGTGTGGCTCAGGGTGAGATCATATCTTATATAAGACATAAGACAAATTGACCGAGAGGCAAAATCAAGAGTACACTTTACGCCTGTTTACGGAGCACAGGCCGCTGGTTGCACAGGCTGGGGCAGCAGTGCACCGACAACTATTTATTTCCGAAATCTGGAGTTTTCACCATGAGCAAGAAGCCCGTTCGTGTTGCCGTTACTGGCGCCGCAGGTCAAATCGGTTACGCCCTGTTGTTCCGTATCGCATCCGGCGAAATGTTGGGCAAGGATCAGCCCGTTATTTTGCAGCTGCTCGAAATTCCTGACGAGAAGGCTCAGAACGCGCTCAAGGGCGTGATCATGGAGCTGGAAGACTGCGCATTCCCTCTGCTGGCTGGCATCGAAGCTCACTCCGACCCCATGCAAGCCTTCAAGGACACCGACTACGCGCTGCTGGTTGGTGCTCGTCCTCGTGGCCCCGGCATGGAACGTGCCGACCTGCTGGCTGCTAACGCACAGATCTTTACCGCTCAAGGCAAGGCGCTGAACGCAGTGGCCTCGCGCAACGTGAAGGTGCTGGTGGTGGGTAACCCTGCCAACACCAATGCCTACATCGCCATGAAGTCGGCACCTGATCTGCCTGCCAAGAACTTCACCGCCATGCTGCGTCTGGACCACAACCGCGCTGCTTCCCAGCTGGCTACCAAGGGTGGTTTCAAGGTGGGCGACATCAAGAAGCTGACCGTGTGGGGCAACCACTCGCCGTCCATGTACGCCGACTACCGTTTCGCCACCGTTGATGGCAAGTCTGTGAAAGACATCATCAATGATCAGGAATGGAACGCCAACGTGTTCCTGCCTACCGTGGGCAAGCGTGGCGCAGCCATCATCAACGCACGTGGTCTGTCGTCGGCTGCTTCGGCTGCCAACGCTGCCATCGACCACATGCGCGATTGGGCCCTGGGCTCCAATGGTGAGTGGGTGACGATGGGTGTGCCCTCCACTGGCGCATACGGCATCCCCGAAGGCATCGTATTCGGCTTCCCTGTGATCACCGAAAACGGCGAATACAAGATCGTCGAAGGTCTGGAAATCGATGCCTTCTCGCAAGAGTGCATCAACAAGACCCTGGCCGAACTCGAAGGCGAGCGCGACGGCGTGAAGCACCTGCTGTAAGGCGGTGACTTCCCACGAATCTTGATGGATTCATCCCCTGCAGTGCGGTATACGCGTTGCAGGGGCTCTCTTTCCTGGAGAGGTCTTTTGCGCAACATGCAGGCGTGCTGGTTGAGCAAAAGATGTTTTACAGATGGCTGTATGGAGTGATCCGGATCAGCCTTTTCTGAGTGCTCTGTTCACTCCTGCCATTCATGCGTACAGCCAGCCATCCCCGCGAGATCCTGTTGGGCGCCCAAGCAGCAGCCCATATGCTGCCTGTCTGCGACCATTACAGCGGCGTGGAAGTGCGCATGCGCAAGAGCCTGGAGCTGCAGGCGCAGATGCTGCAGGAGTTTGGCACCTGCGTGTTTGATGTGACGCTGGACTGTGAAGACGGCGCAGCCGTTGGCCAGGAGAAAGCCCATGCTCTGCTGGTTGCGCAGCTGGCCAAGGACGTCCAAGACGGCTGTCGCGTCGCAGCACGCGTGCATGCCGTAGATCACTCCGCATTTGCCGAAGACATTGCCACCATTGTGGGCGAAGCAGGCCACAAGCTTTGCCACATCATGCTGCCCAAGGTGGAGTCGGTCGATGACATCGTGCGTGCGCAGCACGCTCTGGAGCGTGCCGGTGGTGCACATATTCCGCTGCATGCGCTGATTGAGTCGCCCGCAGCCGTGCACCGTGCGTTTGAGATTGCCGCGCATCCCAGTGTGCAAAGCCTGTCTTTCGGGCTGATGGATTTTGTCTCTGCCCACGGTGGTGCCATTCCGGGATCAGCTATGGGGGGGCAGGGGCAGTTTCAGCACCCGCTGGTGGTGCGAGCCAAGCTGGAAATTGCAGCAGCCTGTCATGCCCATGGCAAAGTGCCTTCGCACTGTGTGGTCACTGAATTCAAGGATGCAACGGCCTTGCAGGCGGCCGCGACCCGGGCCAGCCGTGAGCTGGGCTACACCAGGATGTGGAGCATTCACCCGGCACAGATTCGTCCTATCCTCGCAGCGTTTGCGCCTGCGGTGCAGGAAGTGCAGGAAGCGGCGGAGATTTTGCTGGCGGCTGAGCAGCAGGCCTGGGCGCCCATCAGTTGGCAAGGCGTGCTGCATGACCGGGCAAGTTACCGTTATTACTGGCATTTGCTGGAACGTGCGCAGCGCACTGGCATTGCACTGCCTGCAGAAGCGCGACAATGGCTGGATGGGAGCACGGTCTGAAGTGCCGTGTTTGTTATTGACAAGTTAATTGGAATATCCGCTGGAGTTCGCATGAAACAACTGATTGCCTCCGTACTGCTCATCGCTCCTGCTCTGGCTTGGGTGGGTGCAGCTCAGGCTTCTACCGCCAAGCCTGCTGCAAGTGCTAGCAAGGCTGCGACAGCCCAGAAGAAGACTGCTGCAGTCAAGAAGACAACGGTCAGAAAGACCTCGGCACCGCGCAAGGCAGCAGCAGCTGCAGCTGTGGGTGGAGCAGGCGCTGGGGTCGCAGTTGCGGCGCTGGCACCGCGAGCGCTCAATGCAGAGGAGATGAAGCTGGCTGACCGTGTCTATACAGGCCGTATCAACTGCGAACTCGGCAAGCATGTGAACGTGACGCGGGATGAGAAGAACCCCGGTCACTTCTTTGTCAGCGGACAAGGCTTCAGCTACCACATGTTGCCAGTTGGGACCAGCACCGGCGTTGTGCGTCTGGAAGACCAGCGTGCTGGTGCCACGTGGCTACAGATTGCGAACAAGTCCATGCTGATGAACCAGAAACAGGGCAAGCGCATGGCCGATGAATGCATGAGTCCTGAGCAGCTGCAAGTTGCTGAAGCCATCAAGAAAAACCCGCCGCAAAGTCTGCTGGAGGCTCCCAAGAAGTAATTCCGAGGAGCTCAGACATTAGAAAAAGCAGCCCCCACTCTTAGAAAACCAATGGAGAGAGAACCATGTTGAAAGCCTACCGTGACCATGTAGCCGAGCGTGCTGCACTGGGCATTCCCCCGCTGCCCCTCGATGCCAAGCAAACCGCTGAGCTGATCGAGCTGATCAAGAACCCTCCTGCAGGTGAAGAAGCATTCCTGCTGGACTTGCTGACCCATCGCGTTCCTCCAGGGGTAGACGATGCAGCCAAGGTCAAGGCTTCGTTCCTGGCGGCCGTGGCCCACGGTGACATTCAGGTGGGTCTGATCTCCAAGACCAAGGCTACCGAGCTGCTCGGCACCATGGTTGGTGGCTACAACGTGCACCCCCTGATCGAGCTGCTGGACAACGCTGAAGTGGCTGACGTGGCTGCTGAAGGTCTGAAGAAGACCCTGCTGATGTTTGACTTCTTCAACGACGTGGCAGCCAAGGCCAAGGCCGGCAATGCCAAGGCCAAGGAAGTGGTGCAAAGCTGGGCCGATGCCGAGTGGTTCACTTCCCGCCCCAAGGTGGCAGAGAAGATCACTGTGACCGTGTTCAAGGTGCCTGGTGAGACCAACACCGACGACCTGTCGCCCGCACCTGATGCCTGGAGCCGCCCAGACATCCCGCTGCACTATCTGGCCATGCTCAAGAACACCCGTCCTGACGCGGCGTTCAAGCCCGAGGAAGACGGCAAGCGCGGTCCCATCCAGTTCATCGAAGACCTGAAGAAAAAGGGCCACACCGTTGCCTACGTGGGCGATGTGGTCGGCACCGGTTCGTCGCGCAAGTCGGCTACCAACTCCGTGATCTGGGCCACGGGCCAGGACATTCCCTATGTGCCCAACAAGCGCTTCGGTGGTGTGACGCTGGGCGGCAAGATCGCTCCCATCTTCTTCAACACGCAGGAAGACTCCGGCTCGCTGCCGATCGAGGTCGATGTGTCGAAGATGGAAATGGGTGATGTCATCGACATCTACCCCTACGACGGCAAGATCGAGAAGAACGGCGAAGTCATCGCCAACTTCCAGCTCAAGAGCGAAGTACTGCTGGACGAAGTGCAGGCCGGTGGCCGTATCAACCTGATCATCGGCCGTTCGCTGACTGCCAAGGCACGTGAGTTCCTGGGTCTGCCTGCTTCGACCGTGTTCCGTCTGCCCAAGGCGCCTGCTGAATCCAAGGCTGGCTTCACCCTGGCACAGAAGATGGTTGGTCGCGCAGTCGGTCTGCCAGAAGGTCAGGGCGTGCGTCCCGGCACTTACTGCGAGCCTCGCATGACCACTGTGGGTTCTCAGGACACCACAGGCCCCATGACCCGTGACGAGCTGAAGGACCTGGCCTGCCTGGGCTTCTCGGCCGATCTGGTGATGCAGTCCTTCTGCCACACAGCCGCTTACCCCAAGCCTGTAGACGTGAAGACCCACCGCGAACTGCCTGCCTTCATCTCCAGCCGTGGTGGCGTGTCCCTGCGTCCTGGTGACGGTGTGATCCACAGTTGGCTCAACCGTCTGCTGCTGCCTGACACCGTGGGTACAGGTGGCGACTCGCACACCCGCTTCCCCATCGGTATCTCCTTCCCCGCAGGCTCCGGTCTGGTGGCGTTTGCTGCGGCAACCGGTGTGATGCCTCTGGACATGCCTGAGTCCGTGCTGGTGCGCTTCAAGGGCAAGCTGCAGCCTGGCGTGACCCTGCGTGACCTGGTGCATGCCATTCCTCTGTACGCCATCAAGGCAGGTCTGCTGACCGTGGCCAAGGCTGGCAAGAAGAACATCTTCTCGGGCCGTATTCTGGAAATTGAAGGTCTGCCCGACCTGAAGGTGGAGCAGGCGTTCGAGCTGTCTGACGCATCGGCTGAGCGCTCGGCTGCTGGCTGCACGATCAAGCTGGACAAGGAACCCGTCATCGAGTACCTGAAGTCCAACGTGGTGCTGATGAAGAACATGATTGCCGAAGGCTACCAAGATGCCAAGACCCTGCAGCGCCGCATCGAGAAGGTGGAAGCATGGCTGGCCAAGCCCGAACTGCTGGAAGCCGACAAGGACGCCGAATACGCTGCCGTGATCGAGATCGACATGAACGAGATCACCGAGCCTATCGTCTGCTGCCCTAACGACCCTGACGACGCCAAGTTCCTGTCCGAAGTGGCTGGCACCAAGATCGATGAATCTTTCATCGGCTCCTGCATGACCAACATCGGTCACTTCCGCGCTGCAGCCAAGCTGCTGGGCGGCCAGCGTGACATTCCTGTGAAGCTGTGGGTGGCTCCTCCCACCAAGATGGACCAGAACGAGCTGATCAAGGAAGGCCACTACGCGGCATTCGGCACAGCCGGTGCGCGTACCGAAATGCCCGGCTGCTCGCTGTGCATGGGTAACCAGGCACAGGTGCGTGAAGGCGCGACCGTGATCTCCACCTCGACCCGCAACTTCCCCAACCGTCTGGGCAAGAACACCAACGTGTTCCTGGGCTCTGCCGAGCTGGCGGCGATTGCTTCGCGTCTGGGCTACCTGCCTTCCAAGGAAGAGTATCTGAAGGAAATGGGCGTGATCGATGCCGACAAGGCATCCGTGTACCGCTACATGAACTTCGACCAGATCGACGAGTACGCCGAAGTGGCGGCCAAGGTCTAAGCCCCGCAAGGCATAGACCGCAATGACAGAACCCGCCAGATGGCGGGTTTTGTTTTGATGGCGGTCTGAAACATCATGCTGCTTTCAAAAAAAAGAGCTGTTTGCGCTGGTGCAACGTAAGCGTCCAGGCATCCCACCTTGATCCAGCCAAGTCTGGGAAGCCTATGCGCACCAGCCGCAACGGGGTACATCTGCGCCCTGAGGTGTACGCCAAGATCATTCACTTGGAGGAAGAGGGCATTGTGCTGGTGCCTGTCGGGCTGGAACTGCCGGTGTACACAGGCAACCGCTACCAGCGCAAGCCGGGTGAACAGTTGACGCAAATCAGTCTCTGGCCCGAGCATTAATGCCTGAACACCAGACACACCAGGGCTGCATGCTGCACCCGCTACCCAACCATCCACATTTCAACAAGGAGCTACATCATGAAAAAATCATCGCAGTCGCATTGCTGCCCCTGTTTCTGGCCGCATGCGGCAAATCGCTGGATGGTACGTACCAGGATTCCACAGGCATGGCCTCTCTGACCTTCAAGGGCGATACGGTCGACTACATGGGCATGTTTGATCTGGACTACACGGTCGAAGATGGCAAGGTCAAGATCGAAGGCATGAATGGCGAAACAGCGCTGGTGCTCAAGATCAAGGACGACAACACCTTGGTCATGCCCATGGTGGGGGAGCTGAAAAAGCGCTGATGGCGTGAACCAGCAAGCCGCACAGGCATGCGCCCCATGCCTGTAGCATGCCAGTAGAAAAAAAGCCGCGACCTGCACAGACTGCAGTCGCGGCTTTCTTGCTTTCTGGTTTTTTAAGCCTGCTCTGCCAGCAGCTCCTGCAGGGTCTTGACCTGCAGACGCAGGCGCTCGTTTTCGGCTTCCAGCTCGGCCACACGGGCCTGCAGGGCTTCTACGGATGGAACAGGTGCTGCATCGGCTTCGGCGCTGGATTCGGCAGCTTCAGGCTGTTTTTCGGTGCGGGCTTTTTTCTTGGCTTCGCGCACGCGCTTGGCGGCCTGTTTGAGGCCATCCACACCTTCGGCGGCGACGGCTTGCTGCTCTTCCACGGGCAGTGATGCCACCACGGCCGCGGCGTTGAGCGACAGCTCTCCGGCCTTGACGGCCTCCACCACCTCCGGCGCAGCTTTTTGCTGGATGGTTTCAATCATCTTCACCTGTCCCGCAGACAGGCGTGCGGCACGGGCCAGGGCCTCGCGGGTGTCCAGCGCCTCGTCAGGGACCTTGGGCACATTGGCCAGGGCCTTGGCGACGACGGGGTCGGTTTCTCCTTCCCAGGGCGCTTCGGCAGCGGCTGCTTCACCGGCCTCGGCCTTGGCGGCCTGCACGGCGGCAGCAGCCTGTGCGCGGCGCTCGGCAATGATTTCGCGCTTGCGCAGGGCCAGCACGCCGCGCTGGAAGTCAGACAGTGAGCGGCGGCCCAGGTGCTGGTCGATCATCCACAGATGGATGTCTTCCATGCTCTGAAAGCGCGTGTTCTGCATGGTCTTGAATGGCAGACCGTGCTTTTGGCAGATGCTGTAGCGGTTGTGGCCATCAACCAAAATATTGCCCCACAGCACCAGTGCGTCGCGGCAGCCTTCGTCCAGGATGCTGCGCTCCAGCGCTTCGTACTCGTCAGGGGTCAGTGGGTCGATATAGGCCTTGAGCTCAGGCAGAACAACGATTTCTTCAGTACTCATGGAACTCCAATCAATGCAGGCAGCGCACTGTAACCGTGTGCCTGCAAAAGTCAAAAGGCACCATGAGGTGCCTTTCAAAAAGTGAAGCGTCTAGCGCTTGTATAGCTTGAGTTTCAAATGGATTTAAATCTCAAGTTCTGATAAATCAAGCGCTGGCAGCTATGGTTTTTAAGCGTTCTGAGGTTGCAGCAGACGTGCGATCAGCGCGCCTTCCACAGGGCCTTCCACGGGAATGCGCACGCGCACGGGGTTGCCGGGGGCAACTTGCACAGGTTCGCCTTCCAGATTGAACATCTGCTCCAGCTTGACGGTGCGGTTGCCTGTGGGGTGGATGATTTCAATCATGTCACCCACGGCAAAGCGGTTCATGGTTTCGATTTCGGCCAGACCGTTCTCGTAACCACGCACCTGGCCCACAAAGTGGCTGCGCTGCAGCACGGAGGTGCCGGTTTCGTAGTTCTGGTAGTCGTTGGCAGGGCGACGTTCCAGCAGACCGCCGGTGTAGCCACGGTTGGCCAGACCTTCCAGCTCGGTGATGAGGTGGGGGTTGAAGGGGCGGCCAGCCACGGCGTCGTCAATCGCGCGGCGGTAGACCTGGGCGGTACGGGCCACGTAGTACAGGCTCTTGGTGCGGCCTTCGATCTTGAGCGAATCCACACCAATCTTGGCCAGGCGCTCTACGTGTTCCACGGCGCGCAGGTCCTTGGAGTTCATGATGTAGGTGCCGTGCTCATCTTCCATGATGGGCATCATCTCGCCAGGGCGGCCCTTTTCTTCCAGCAGGTAGATGGCGTCGGCCTTGGGGTGGCGCTTCTGGTCACCGCAGGTGCTGGTGAACTGGTTGTCCAGGTCGTTCTTGGCTTCTTCAAAGTTGAAGCCCTTGTCCATGGCCACGCCCAGCGCTTCGCCGGTGTTGGGGTCTACTTGCGCATCGTGCGTCTTGTACTCCCAGCGGCAGGCGTTGGTGCAGGTGCCCTGGTTGGGGTCACGGCGGTTGAAGTAGCCCGACAGCAGGCAGCGGCCCGAGTAGGCAATGCACAGCGCGCCGTGTACGAACACTTCCAGCTCCATGTCTGGGCATTCCTGGCGGATCTTTTCGATCTCGTCCAGCGACAGCTCGCGCGAGAGGATGATGCGCTCCACGCCCATCTTCTGCCAGAACTTGACGGTGGCGTAGTTGGTGGTGTTGGCCTGCACCGAGAGGTGAATCACGGTCTCGGGCCACTTTTCCTTGACCATCATGATCAGGCCGGGGTCGGCCATGATCAGCGCGTCGGGCTTCATCTCGATGATGGGCTCGATGTCGCGCAGGTAGGTGCGGATCTTGTCGTTGTGGGCAATGACGTTGGACGTCAGGAAAAACTTCTTGCCACGCTGGTGGGCTTCTTGGATGCCCTGTGCAATCTGCTCCATGCGGAACTCGTTGTTGCGGGCACGCAGGGAGTAGCGGGGCTGGCCGGCATAGACAGCGTCGGCGCCAAAGTCATAGGCGGCGCGCATCTTGTCGAGCGAGCCGGCGGGAAGCAGCAGTTCGGGGGCTTTCATAGGGGAGGTATTTTCCTTGATTGGCGTCAGTTCGTCACGGCGTGAGGAACAAGCACCCGATGGCATCGTGGGACAGTGCTGAAGCTATATATAAAAGAGCTGCTTGCGCTTAAAACATAAGGACTTCAGATAGATATCTATCTGAAGTCCTTATAGATCAAGCGCTGGCAGCTATCAAAGTGTGATCAATCCTGCGGCCTGAAACCAAAGGTGAACTCCGCGGGCACTTTGCCGTTGGTGTCCTTGGGCAGGGTTTCGGTCTTGTGCAGGGCACGGACCACGGCGTCATCCCAGGCCTTGTTGCCGCTGGACTTGACCAGCTGCACGCTGGTGATGGTGCCATCGGGCGCGGCACGTACGCGCACTTCTGCGCGTGGGTTGCCGCTGGTGATGTCGGGGTAGACGATGTTGGGCTTGACCTTGGCTGCCACGCGTGCGCCATAGCCTGCAGAGTGGCCGACCGTGCCACCACCTGTGCCCTTGCCGCCGTTGGGGCCGCTGCTCTTTTCGGCAGAGCCGCTGCCGCCTGAGCCCGCAAGACCGGCCATGGCACGCAGGTTCTCCTGGCGAATACGCTCCAGTTCCTTGGCTGCCTTGGCATCCTTGGCGGCCTGCTCTTTCTTGCGCTTTTCTTCAGCCGCTTTTCTGGCAGCTTCCTGCTTGGCTTTTTCGGCCTTTTCTTTTTCCGCTTTTTCGCGAGCAGCCTTGTCCTTGGCGGCTTTTTCCTTGGCCGCCTTTTCTTTCTCAGCCTGCTCGCGTTTGGCTTTCTCTAAGCGTTCTTTTTCCAGGCGCTCCTTTTCCAGGCGCTCTTGCTTGGCCTTCTCGGCTTTTTCGCGCTCGAGCTTTTCGCGGCGCTCCTGCTCTGCCTTTTCAGCCTTTTCCTTTTTGAGCTTGGCTTTTTCGGCCTTTTCACGCTCGGCCTTTTCCTTGGCCTTCTGGGCTTCCAGTTCGCGCTGTTTTTCCTCGGCTTCCTTTTTCTTGCGCTCCTGCAGTGCAATTTCTGCATCGCGCTGGGCCTGCAGCTCCTGCTGCGAAGGCTTGGGCGGCGCAGGTGGCGGCGGCGGTGGCAGCGGTATGGGTTCCGGCGCTGGCTCGGGTTCGGGCTCTGGGGCTGGCTCGGGCTCTGGCTGTGGTGCGGGCACAGGCACAGCGCGCGGCGCTGCCTGGACAAAGGTGTCAGACCACAGCTCTGCCTCTATGGCTGCGGGCTCCACGGCTTCAGGGGGAGAGACTTTCCACACCAGGGCGCCGACCAGCACGGCGTGTGCCAGCAGGGCCAGCACCCAGCTGCGCAGACGCCGGTTGTCGCGAGGAGGTGCAAAAGGATCGTGTTCGAGGCGAGAGGACATGGATGGGTCAGACAATCACATCAAGCGCTTACTGGGGCGAGGACTTCACGCCCAGCGCGACGCGTACATCAGCCGCCTGCAGCTGTGCCATGGCCTGCACCACGTTTTCGTAGGGCAGGGTCTTGTCTGCCAGGATCTGGATGGCGCTGTGCTCGGCATCGCTGCCTTTCCAGGAGCTGGCCACAGCCTGCAGTTCGTCCAGGCTGATGGCCTGCTCGGTGTTCTGGGTCTTGAAGATGACGCTGCCGTCCTTGTTCAGCAGCACGTAGGCGATGTTCTTGGCGGCCGGTTTGGACGACTTGCCTGCCGTGGGCACATCAATATTGCCCGGCGTGAGCATGGGCGCTGTCACCATGAAGATGATGAGCAGCACCAGCATCACGTCGATGAAGGGCACCATATTGATTTCGTTGACGGTGCGGCGGCCGCGGCCTCGGGAACTCACTGCAGGCATGCTTTGCTCCTGTTGCTCAATAGCCGGAAGCGGTGGCGCTGGCAGCGGGTGCGCCGACATTGCGCTGCAGGATATTGGTGAACTCTTCCATGAAGGTTTCCTGGCTGGAGGCAATGCGGTCAATGGTGTTGGCGTAGCGGTTGTAGGCGGCTACGGCAGGGATGGCGGCAAACAGGCCCATGGCGGTGGCGACCAGTGCCTCGGCAATACCGGGGGCGACGGTGGCCAGGGTGATCTGCTCCATGCTGGCAAAGCCGGTGAAAGCGTGCATCACGCCCCACACGGTACCAAACAGACCGATGTAGGGGGTGATGGAGCCGACGGTGCCCAGGAAGGACAGGCCGGATTCGATCACGTCCATCTCACGCTGAAAGCTTGCGCGCATGGCGCGGCGTGTGCCGTCCATCAGCATGGCGCTGTTGCTGATATGGCGCTCGCGCAGTTTTTTGTATTCGCGCATGCCGCTGGCAAAAATGCGCTCCATGGGGCCACCCGTCTTGGCGTTCTGGGTGGCGCTGCTGTAGAGGTCGTTGAGGCTGCTGCCAGACCAGAAGTCCTGCTCAAAGTCTTCGTTGAGCTGGCGCACGCGCTTGAGCATCTGCGCCTTGCGGAAGATGGTCGCCCAGCTGGCAACAGAGGCGGCGACCAGAATCAACATCACCAGTTGAACCACCCAGCTGGCCTGCATGATGAGGCTGAGGATGGACATGTCTTGGGCTGCGTTCATGAGAGTGTTTCCAGGATGGATTTCGGTATACGGGCAGGGCGCATGGTGGTGGAGTCCACCCAGCCGATGCGAATGCTGCCTTCACATAACAGTTGGGGTGCCTGATCGGATGACACTGGCTTCAAAAAAGCCTGCTGGGCAATCGTCATGGAGGCGCGGCCTGCAGACTCCAGCACGGCGGTGACTTCCATCACATCATCCAGCCGCGCAGGCTGGAGGTAGTTGATCTCTGCATGCGTCACCACAAACATGCCGCCCACTTCGTCACGCAGCTTCTGCTGCTCTACGCCCAGGTTGCGCAGCCATTCGGTACGCGCACGCTCAAAAAACTTGAGGTAGTTGGCGTAGAAGACGATGCCGCCTGCGTCAGTGTCCTCCCAGTACACGCGAATGGGAAAGGTGAAAGCCATCAAAGTTCCCCTTATTTGAAGAGCTGCTGCATGCGGCGCACGGCTTCCTGCAGCTGTTCCATGGAGTTGGCTGTGGAAAAGCGCACATAGCGCGCCGTGTCTGCCGTACCAAAGTCGCGGCCGGGCGTGATGGCCAGGTGGGCTTTTTCCATCAGGGCGTAGGCAAACTCCCAGCTGTCCTTGACGCCGAGCTTCTCGCACAGCGGTGTGCAGTCGGCCCAGGCGTAGAACGCGCCATCGGGCATGACATCAATGCCAAAGCCCAGTTCCTTGAGCGCTGGCAGGAAGTAGTCGCGGCGGGCCTTGAATTCGGCGCGGCGTGCTTCAAAGGTGGCAATGCTCTCGGGAGTAAAGCAGGCCAGGGCCGCGTGCTGTGAGATGGTTGAGGCGCAGATGAACAGGTTTTGCGCCATGCGCTCGACCACGGGCACCATGGCCTCGGGCACCACCATCCAGCCCAGACGCCAGCCCGTCATATTGAAGTACTTGCTGAAGCTGTTGATGGAGATGATGTCATCGCTGATGGCCAGCGCACTGTGGCCAAAGGCTTCTTCGTAGGACAGGCCCAGATAGATTTCGTCGACGATGGTGATGCCGCCCTTGGCCTTGACTACTTCATGAATGCGGCGCAGCTCGGCCGGATCAATCGAGGTGCCGGTGGGGTTGGAGGGCGAAGCCAGCAGCACGCCACGGGTTTGCTCGCCCCAATGCGCGGCGACTTGCTCTGCACTCAACTGGTAGCGTTCTGCAGCGCCGGTAGGAATCAGCTTGGCTGTGCCTTCTGCAGCGCTCACAAAGTGACGGTTGCAGGGGTAGCTGGGGTCGGGCATGAGGATTTCGTCTCCCGGCTCGATCAGTGCCAGGCAGGCCAGCTGCAGCGCCGCAGATGCGCCAGCCGTAATCACGATGCGCTGTGCAGGCACATCCACGCCAAAGCGGCTTTGGTACCAAGCGCTGATGGCTTCGCGCAGCGCTTCCAGCCCCAGGGCATTGGTGTATTGCGTGCTGCCTTGCGCAATGCAGACACTGGCGGCCTGCTGCACTTGTGCTGGCGCGGTGAAGTCAGGCTCGCCAATGTTCAGAAAGATCATGGGCTCGGGGCCGTTGGCCACTTCCTTGGCCAGCTGCTGGGCCGCCTTGGCCACTTCCATCACATAAAAGGGTTCAATCTTGTCGGCGCGCGTAGAAAACTTCATGGGCAGGCAAAGCGCAAAGCGCTGTCACGTAGGGGTCTGAAAAGCAAGAAAAAAGGCAGCGGCCCGTGGAGCACGCTGCCTTTTGCAAGGAGCCATTATTAGGCGCTTTTGCCGGCCTTGTCGGCTTTGACCTCGTCGGGTCGCAGCTCAGGGGCCAGGGCATTGAGTACGCCGTTGACGTATTTGTGGCCGTCAGTGCCGCCAAATTCCTTGGCCAGTTCAATGACTTCGTTGAGCACCACGCGCCATGGCACGTCCATGCAGTGCATCAGCTCATAAGTGCCAATCCACATGCAGGCATGTTCGATGGGCGAGAGTTCGCTCAGCTGGCGGTCCAGCTTGGGAGCGATCAGCGCGTTCAGATCGTTCTCGGTGGTGATGCAGCCGTGCAGCAGTGCGTCGTAGTGCGCAGCATCACACTTGTGAAAGCCCGCCAGATCACGCGTGAACATGTCGATGGAGGCGGGGCTGTTCTTGCCGACCAGATGCTGGTAGAGGCCTTGCAGCGCGAATTCACGCGAGCGGGTGCGTGCCGATTTGGAAGCGGCTTTGCGCACGCCGGTGCTGGTCAGGCCCGTACGTTTTTGGCGGGGTGGGCGGCTGTTGCCAGCCGGTGTGGTGTGTTCGTCGCTCATGCTTGTTTCAGTTTTTGGAGCAGGCTAGCCATTTCAACGGCTACGCGTGCTGCATCCAGACCCTTTTCGGTCTGGCGTGCAATGGCCTGCTCGAGGTTTTCGGTGGTGATGATGGCGTTCGCAATCGGCAGCTTGTAGTCCAGGCTGACGCGGGTCACACCCGCTCCCGATTCGTTGGCCACCAGCTCAAAGTGGTATGTCTCCCCACGGATGATGCAGCCGATCGCCACCAGTGCATCGTAGCCGCCGCGCTCTGCCATGGCCTGTAGGGCAACAGGCACTTCCAGTGCGCCAGACACCATGACATGGTCAATAGCTTCAGCCTTCACGCCCAGTGTCAGCAATTCCTGGTGGCAAGCATTGGCCAGGGTATTGGTAATGCTTTCGTTCCAGCGGGCCTGGACCATGCCAATGCGCAGTCCCTGACCGTTGAGTTGTTGGGCCGTGCCTTTTTCTGCGTGCAGCATGTCTCTTATTCCTTTGTGATGTAGCCAGTAATTTCCAGGCCGTAACCGGCCATGCTGGGCATGCGGCGTGGGCGGCCCAGCAGTTGCATCTTGTGTACACCGCACTCGCGCAGAATCTGCGCGCCAATGCCGTAGGTGCGCAGGTCCATGCGGCCGCGCTCCGGGGCCTGTGCCGCACGTGCTTTGCCTTCGAACTGCGCCAGCAGCTGCTCGGCGCTTTCGCCACAGTTGAGCAGTACCGCGACGCCCTGACCGCGGGCGCTGATGTATTCCAGGCTGTTATCCAGGCCCCAGGAGTGCATGGAGCGGCCGACTTCCAGCGCGTCCAGCACCGACAGGGGTTCGTGCACACGCACGGCCACGTCGGTGTTGGCATCCCAGCTGCCCTTGACCAGTGCCATGTGCACGGAGTGGCTGGGTTTGTCCTGGAAGATGTGGGCGGTGAATTCGCCCCAGTGGGTATTCAGGGTGCGCGACCCTACTTTTTCCAGCAGCGACTCGGTGCGGCTGCGGTACTGGATCAGGTCGGCAATGGTGCCGATCTTCAGGCCGTGCTCGGCAGCAAACAGCTGCAGATCAGGCAGGCGGGCCATGGTGCCGTCGTCTTTCATGACCTCGCAGATCACGGCAGAAGGCGTGCAGCCAGCCAGTGCGGACAGATCGCAACCTGCTTCGGTGTGGCCTGCGCGGATCAGCACGCCGCCATCGACAGCCTGCAGCGGGAAGACGTGGCCGGGCTGTACCAGATCGGTGGGTTTGGCGTCTTTGGCGACGGCCGTCTTGATGGTGTGGGCGCGGTCGGCAGCAGAAATGCCGGTAGTCACGCCTTCTGCGGCTTCGATCGATACGGTGAAGGCGGTGCTGTAGACGGTGCCGTTGCGCGCTGCCATGGGAGGCAGCTTCAGATATTCACAGCGTTCGCGGGTCAGCGTCAGGCAGATCAGACCGCGGCCATACTTGGCCATGAAATTGATGGCTTCAGCGGAGACGTGGTCGGACGCCAGTACCAGATCCCCTTCGTTTTCACGATCTTCTTCATCCACCAAAATGACCATGCGGCCAGCGCGGATGTCCGCAACGATGTCTTCCACCGGCGAGATGGGCGCGGGAGTGAGGGGGGCGTTCATGGTGTTGTTCCTTGGATAACCTGTCTCGGTAGCCGGCTGCACGGCCTTGGTACGGGCGGACAGCCCTGCATGCGAAGTGCATGCGTCCAAAGAACATATGTGCAGACGTTACCGTCGCTTGCTGGCCGGCGCCGGATGGTGCGCGGTCTTATTGAATGGAAACCCGCATTTTAGTGCTTTGCAGCATGTCTGCAGGGAATGGATGGCGAATGGACTAGCTCTCGGGGGCTTGCAGGGTGACATCGCCATCCGGATAGGCCACGCAGGGCAGTACGCAGCCCTCGGCCTTTTCTTCCGGAGTGAGTCCGGGCCACTCTATCTTGTAATGCACGGAGCCCTGTTTGATCTGCCCCAGACAGGTGCGGCAGGTGCCATTGCGGCAGGAGCTGGGCCACTGCAGACCTCCCATTTCCATGGCGTCCAGCAGCGTATCTGTGGCCCATGCATCGCACTGTTCACCTTGGGGTGCGATGTAGAGGGTGTACAGCGGTGGGGTATCTGCGGGGGTCATGGTGCTCCTTGTCGTCAATCAGGCAGGCCGCCATTGTCGCTCTATCCGATGCAGGTCTGATGGTTGCTGGTGTGTGCTTAAAAAATGTGCAGCCTACTTGCGTGCCTTGCAGATCAAGCACTTGTGCGGCTTGTCGGGACTTTAGACAGGCTTATCCACATGGTTGTTCAGAAGAATTGGGGGCAACTGTGTTTTTTGAGACTCGCAACAAATGCCTTGCAGAGCAAATGTTACGAATTGCTGAATCTGACTAAAAATTAATCATATTGATTTATTTCTAATAAAAACAACTACTTGTTATTGTTGTTTTATGGGTTTTTCTGATTTATCCACAGGATTGTTCATGATTTTTGGGGGCAAAGAACAAGTATGCTTTCGCTTGTGATTAAAAAATGTGCATTTGTAGGACATTCTTTCAAAACAAGGGCTTAGCGTGGTTGTTGGCGGTCATGCAGAGCTTGTCCACATGCTTGTGCTGCCTATCAGGGGATAAGCTGCAGTCGCATCGGTGAATGCTGCGGGGCAGCATGCTGCTTACAGTGTCTGGGTACAGATGCAACAAGGAGACAAAACATGCAGCAAAGCCTGTCATTTGAGGGTCAAGTCGCCATCGTCACTGGCGCTGGTGGCGGTTTAGGACGAGAGCATGCGCTTGCTTTGGCCAGGCGTGGTGCCAAGGTGCTGGTCAATGATCTGGGTGGGGCTGTAGATGGCTCTGGTCGCTCGGTATCGGCAGCGCAGGCGGTGGTGGATGAGATTCGTGCCTTTGGCGGGGAGGCGATGGCCAATGGCGCCTCGGTGACCGACTTTGCCGCCGTGCAGGCCATGGTGCAGCAGGCGATCGATGCCTGGGGGCGTGTGGATATCTTGATCAACAACGCTGGCATCCTGCGCGACAAGAGCTTTGCCAAGATGGAACTGGAAGACTTTCGGCAGGTGGTAGATGTGCACCTCATGGGGGCGGTGCACTGCTGCAAGGCGGTGTGGCCCATCATGCAGGCGCAAAACTATGGTCGCATTGTGATGACGACCTCGTCTTCCGGTCTGTATGGCAACTTTGGCCAGAGCAACTACGGCGCAGCCAAGATGGCGCTGGTGGGACTGATGCAGACGCTGGCGCTGGAAGGTGCCAAGTACCACATCCATGTGAATGCGCTGGCGCCCACGGCAGCCACACGCATGACCGAAGGCCTGATGCCCGAAGCCGTGCTTGCAGCCCTCAAGCCCAAGGCTGTGGTTCCAGCTATGCTGGTGTTGGCGCACACTTCGGCGCCAACACGCACCATCTTGTGTGCAGGGGCAGGTAGTTTTGAGGCAGCGCACATCACGCTCACGCAAGGGGTGTATGTGGACATGGGGGAGGCAGCCCCTGAGCAGCTGGTGCAGCAACTGCATGCTGTGCTGGACCAGAGTAATGCTCTGGTGCCAGAAAGCGGCATGGCGCAGGGGCAGCTGGAAGTGGGCAAGGCCATGGCTGCGCGCGGTGCTGCGTCAGCATAGGATGGGCCTATCTAGTGCGTGTTCACGTAAACATTGGGTTCGCGCAGCCACGACAAGGCCGTCAATGCGCGACGCACGGCGCAGCGCGGGTGCGCACCCGCGCCAGGCGGGCAACACTGCAGGGGCGGCCTTGTCGTGGCTGCCCCTGATATTGAAATCACCAATAGGGTTGAAGGCTTGGGGCGGTCTGCGTTGTTGCGGTGGCTGGCAAGGCGCTCGGCATTGCTGCGCCACCGCGCCTAGCAGCCCATCCCCAAGCCTTCAACGCGAATTCCCAAGCTTTATGTGAACACGCCCTAGCGGCTACAAACTCAGTTTGCAAGCCGTAGCGATGGCGGCACAGCTTGTGCGTGGTTATGGAGAGGGCGAAGCTGCGCGTGTAAGGGCCTCGTCCTATGATTTCGTAACATCTGGGGTGCTGCATGCTAAGGTAGCTCCCCGTTTTCTGACCGTAACCGCTGACAAGCATGAATTCATCGCCCAAACCATTCTCCCTTCCCGCAGCAGAACGCCTTGCTGGCATACGCCGCGGTATTGAAAAAGAAGGTTTGCGCGTATTGCCGACGGGCTCGTTGGCGCTTACGCCGCACCCTGTCGCTTTGGGCGCGGCGCTGACCCACCCGCATATCACCACGGACTACAGCGAATCCCAGCTGGAGTTGATCACCGGTGTGCACCAGAGCGTGGAAGCCTGCCTGCAGGAGCTGCAGCAGGTGCACCAGTACACCTTGCGCAGCATGGCGCAGGTGAGCGAGGAAATGATCTGGAATTCCAGCATGCCCTGCCATCTGCCCACGGATGAAACCATTCCGCTGGCACGCTATGGCTCATCGCATGCCGGGCGTTCCAAGAGTGTGTACCGCATGGGGCTGGGCCACCGCTACGGCCGCCGCATGCAGACCATCTCCGGCATTCACTACAACTGGTCCATGCCGGGTGTGAGCAGCGAAGAATATTTCGCGCTGATTCGCAACTTCCGTCGCAATGCCTTTGTGCTGCTGTATCTGTTTGGTGCTTCGCCAGCACTGGGCCGCTGCTTTGTAGAAGGGCGTGAACACCGCCTGCAGCCGCTCGATGCGGCACAAAAGACGCTGCATCTGCCTTATGCCACTTCGCTGCGCATGGGGCGCCTGGGCTACCAGAGCGATGCGCAGGCGCAGATCAAGGTCAGCTACAACGGACTGGAAGGCTATGCACACTCCCTGCATCAGGCGCTGACTCAGCCATACCCTGCGTATGAGCAGCTGGGTATTCGCAACCCCGGTGGCGACTACAACCAGCTGGGCACCAGCCTGCTGCAGATTGAAAACGAGTTCTACGGCACCATTCGTCCCAAGCGCACTACACGCAGCGGCGAGCGCCCCCTGCATGCCCTGCGTGAGCGTGGCGTGGAGTATGTGGAAGTGCGCTTGATGGATATCGACCCGTTCGAGCCCCTGGGCATCAGCGCATCCACCATGCGCATGCTGGACGTGTTCCTGCTGCACTGCCTGCTCAGCGACAGTCCTGAGGATTCGCCCGAAGAAATTGAAGCCATCAAGCGCAATCAGCATCTGGTGGCAGAGCGCGGGCGTGAGCCCGGCCTGAAGCTGCAACGCGGCGCGGAACAAGTGCTGCTGAGTGACTGGGCCAAACAGGTGCTCGACGACTGTCAGCCACTGGCAGCCATGCTCGATGAGCTGCACCAGACCGATGCCTATAGCCAGGCATTGGCCGAGGCGCAGCAGCGTGTGCAGCAGCCTGGCAGCACACCTTCCGCCCGTGTGCTGGAGCAGATTCGCAGCCTGCACCAAAGCAGCTTTGAGCGCTTTGGCAGGGCGCAGTCTCTGTGGGCACATGAGCACCTGCTGGCGCTGCCATGGAGTGAGGCACAGCAGCAGCATTACGCGCAGATGGCACAGGCGTCACTGGATGCGCAGAAAGCCATCGAGGCTGCTGATACAGGCACGTTTGAAGCTTGGCGTCAGCGCTATATGGACCCTGCTGCCCTGGGAGGCTGACAGCGGGGTGACTGTCATTGGAGTGTCATAGTGTTGACATTTTGTGACGCTAGATTCGCAGACATCGTATGTAAAGATGTTTGCAGCAATGTCATCAACCAAGCTTTCTCTGGCTCCAGCGCCTGCCGCGGATGTGGTCAAGCGTTCTGTCTCCCCTGGCACTGCTCCTCGAAGAGGTTTGCTGCGTGACTGGCCGGTGGCAGCCAAGATGGCCTTCGTTTTTGGTGGCTTGCTGCTGTGCGGTGTGCTGGTGGCAGCAGGGCTGATCGCCTATCTGCAAAAGGTGGAATACAGCGCGGCCTTGAGTCTGGATCAGCACGATGCAGGCATTGCCCAGGCCCAGCAGTGGCAGGCACTGACACAAAAAGGGGTGGAGACTGCGCTGGCCAGCGTGCTGTCTTCGGAAGAAAACGTGATTGCCGCATTTGCGGACAAGGCACGTACGTATCTTGGGCAGGCTCGTGAGCTGGCGAAGGAGATGGCACACGGTCAGCCGTTGAGTGAGGCCCTGCTGCAGGAAGAGGCAGCGCTGGCGCAGAGCTATGAGGCGAGCTTCAGGGCCCGTGATCTGGGTATGGCCTGGGAGGCGGAGCGCCTGGTCAAAGAGTCGCTGAAGCCCGCTGCTCAGCGCTACCTGGAGTCACAGGTGCAGTGGCTGGCCCACCTGGAAGCGCAGCGCGACGCAGCCACGGCGGCGGCGGCGGACGCCCGCCAGCGGGCACAGCTGTGGGCTTTGCTGGTCTATGTGGTGTTGCTGGTGATTGGCGTGGGTATTTCTGTGGAAATTACGCGCTCCATTACCCAGCCCCTGGCGCGGGCTGTGGATCTGGCCGAGGCGATTGCCCATGGGGATTTGACGGAACAGGTGCACGATAGCCGCAAGGATGAAATGGGCAGTCTGTTGCGGGCCTTTGACCGCATGGGGCAGCAGCTGCACGGGGTGGTGGCGCAGGTGCGCAGTGGCGTGGCCCATGTGGCGCAGACAGCCAGCCATCTCTCGCAGGGCAATGCCGAGTTGGCAGAGCGCACACAGCACACTGATATGCAGTTGCAGCAGGCGGTGACGAGCATTGAGCACATCAGTCTGCAGCTGGCAGATTCGGTGGCACATGCTGATCAGGCGCACAAGCTCTCGGCATCGGCTGCGCAGTCCGCCAGTGATGGCGGAGTGGTGGTGCAGCAGATGGTGGAGAGGATGGGCAGGCTGCGGACACAGAGTACAGAGATTGCAGCCATTACGGGCGTGATCGATGGCATCGCTTTTCAGACCAATATTCTGGCGCTGAATGCTGCCGTGGAAGCGGCGCGTGCGGGTGATCAGGGCCGTGGGTTTGCTGTGGTGGCTGCTGAAGTGCGGGCACTGGCGCTGCGCAGTGCCAATGCAGCACGCCAGATCAAGGCGCTGATTGCCAATTCGCTGGAGCAGATGGAGTCTGGTGCTGGGCTGGCACAGGAGGCCGGTCAGCGCATGCAGCGCATTGTGCAGGACGTGCAGCAGGTCAGCGGGCTGGTGGCCAGTATTACGCACAAGGCGCAGGAGCAAAGTCAGTGCATGGTGCAGCTGCATGAAACCATGGTGGCCCTGGATGGCATGACCCAGGAGAACGCACACCTGGTGCAGGCCAGCAGCCGGGCTGCAGCCAGCCTGCATAGCCAGGCCGGGCACCTGTCTCAGCAGGTGGCAGTATTCAAACTGCAGGCAACACACACTTTGCCGACTCAGGGCGTGTTCACATAAAGCTTGAGATTCGCGTTGAAGGCTTGGGGATGGGATGCTAGGCGCGGTGGCGCAGCAATGCCGAGCGCCTTGCAAGCTGCCGCAACAACGCAGACCGCCCCCAAGCCTTCAACCCCATTTGTGATCTCCATAATCAGGGGCAGCCACGACAAGGCCGCCACTGCATTGTTGCCCGCCTTGCGCGGGTGCGCACCCGCGCTGCGCCGTGCGTCGCGCATTGCCAGCCTTGTCGTGGCTGCGCGAACCCAATGTTTATGTGAACACGCCCTAGGGCGGCTGCCGCAGGCGGCGGCAGGCCTGAGCCAGCCGGAAGGTAACTGCCGCGAAGGCGTTATCAAGATGGCTGGTCGTGCTGCTGCTCTTTGCGGCGGCGCAGCGCATACTGCCCCATGAAGGCTGCGCCCAGCACCAGCGCAAACCAGGCGGGGATGCGTGCGTGCACAAACAGCTCACGCGTGGGCGATGCGGCCATGAAATGCGGTGCAATCAGCAGCACCAGCCCGATCAGCACCAGGATGACGCCACGCACCAGCATGTCGTTGTTGAGTGGAGAGCGCGATGACTTGGGGTGTTGGGTGGTCATGATGAGGCAGCTGTGACGAGAAAACAGCTTGCGATTATCCTTGCGCCCCCAAGCATTGATTCCAAAAAAGAGAAAGCACGTCCATGGCAATCCAGTGGTTCCCCGGTCACATGAACTCCACGCGCAGGCTCATCGAGGAGCGCGTCAAAGACATTGACGTGGTCATTGAGGTGCTGGATGCGCGCATTCCAGGCTCCAGCTTCAACCCGCTGCTGCAGCAGCTGACCGGCCACAAGCCCCGCATGAAGCTGCTGAACAAGCAGGACGTGGCCGACCCCGTCAAGACCCAGCTCTGGCTGGACTGGTACAACGCCCAGCCAGGCACCCGCGCCATTGCCATGGATGCAGAAGAAATTGCACCGGCACGCCGTCTGGTGGAAGTGTGCCGCCAGCTGGCCCCCAACCGTGGCGGCATGGCCAAGCCCATGCGCGTGCTGATCTGCGGCGTGCCCAATGTGGGCAAGTCCACCCTGATCAACACCATGAGCGGCAAGAAGCAGGCCAAGGCTGCCGACGAAGCCGGTGTGACCAAGGATGAGCAGCGCATCGTGCTGGACCATGATTTCTACCTCTGGGACACTCCCGGCATGCTGTGGCCGCGTATCTCGATCGAGCAAAGCGGCTTTAACCTGGCGGCATCAGGCTCGATTGGCCGCAATGCCTATGACGAAGAGCTGGTGGCGCTGGAGCTGCTGTTGATTTTGCAAAAGCACTATGCCCAGAACCTGAACGAACGCTACAAGCTGGGCATGACGCTGGAGCAAATTCGTGACATGCCGGACTACGAGCTGCTTGAAGCCATTGGCCGCAAGCGCGGCTGTGTGATGAGCGGCGGCCGCGTGAATACGCAAAAGGCGGCCGAGGTGGTGATTACCGACTACCGCACCCATATGCTGGGCCGTATCACGCTGGAAACGCCCGAAGAGTTTGAACAATGGGCCGCTGCTGCTGCCATTGCTGATGCCGAGCGCGCCGCCAAGAAAGAAGCCATTGCCGCCGCCAAGAAAAAAGGCGTCAAGCGCTGGTAAGCGGCTGTGCGCATCAGGGCTGCACAGGAGTGCCGCCCTGATGCGTGGTTCAAGGCTTACTGGGCCTTGATGCCTGCTTTTTCAATCAGCACGCCATTGAGGGCGTAGTCACGGCGAATGGCTGCCGTGAAGTCTTCCACACTCATGGGGTGGGGTGTGTTGTCCAGCTTGCGCAGGCGCTGCTGCATGTCGCTGGTGGCAAGCAGACGCTGCACTTCCTGATTGAAACGCTCCACCACCTCGGGCGGTGTGTTGCTGGGTGCATAAAAGCCGAACATGGACACCAGATTGGCCTTGTCAAAGCCAAGCTCACCCAGTGTGGGCAGTTGGGGGTAGGAGGCAGGGCGTGCAGGGCCGGTGGTGGCCAGCACGCGCAGCTTGCCTTGCTCGATCAGTGCGTTGATGGGTGCAAAAGGGTTGGCCAGCAGCAGGTCAAACTGTGCGCCTGCGGCATCGGTGATCAGCTGGCTGCCGCCTTTGTAGGGCGCGTGCACAAAGTTGCCGCCGGCGGCGCGAATCAGCTGCTCCACCATGATGTGGGCCAGCGTGCCGTAGCCCGAAGTAGCTACGCTCACGCCCTGGCTGGTGCGAGCCTGTGCCAGTACATCGTCCCATGTCTTGCCTGCAAAGGCTGTGGTGGCCAGCACCAGCACGGGGGAATACATCACGCTGGCAACGGGTTGTATGTCCTCCAGCGGGTGGTAGGCCACTGGCATCAGGTAGGGGTTGAGCGTCAGCGGGCTGATGGCGCCAAAGGCAAAAGTGTGGGCATCATTGGCCTTGGCCAGTTCCGCCATGCCAATGGTGGCGCCAGCCCCCGGCTTGTTTTCCACCACAAAAGGCTGGCCCAGACTCTGGGCCATGAGGTCGCCAAACATGCGGGCGACCACGTCATTCACACCGCCAGCAGGGTAGGGCACGATCATGCGGATGGGCTTGCTGGGCCATGGGGCGCTGGCATGGCTGAGCGTGCTCAGGCCGGAGGCAGCGAGGCTTGCGCTTGCCAGCAAAAGGGTGCGACGTGTGAGAGGGCGTGCAGTGGTCATGGTGAGTCCAGAAACAAAAAACCGCACCTGGGGTGCGGTTGGTAAGCGTTGTGCTTATGGTGCTATCAACGTGCCTGCTCGAACCAGCGGCGTGCCAGCTGGTTCCAGAAGCGGGATCCCAGCTCGATATTGTCGTCGTTAAAGTCGTAGCCAGGATTGTGCAGGCCCACTCCGGGCTGGCCGTTCTTGCCATTGCCAATCCAGCCATAGGCACCGGGCACCTCTTCCAGCATGAAGCCAAAGTCTTCGGCGGTCATGGCAGGTTCAATGTCGGGGAAGGCATTGTCCTTGCCGACCAGCTCGGCCATCACGTCTGCCATGAAGCGGGCTTCCTTGGCGGTGTTGGTGGTGTTGGGGTAGCCGGGCTTGTGGATGTAGGTAGCCTCGCACATGTGGGCAGCAGCCACGTGGCTGGAGATGCGCTTGAGACCCTCAATCATGTATTCCTGTGTGGACTTCTTGAGCGTGCGCACCGTGCCGTAGATGGCCGCTTCGTCGGGGATGATGTTTTCCACCGTGCCGCCTTCGATCTTGCCAATGGTCAGCACCGCGCTGTCCAGTGGGTCTACGCCGCGCGAGACCAGGGTCTGCAGCTGGCTGACGATGGCGCAGGCGACAGGAATAGGGTCCAGCGTCTTGTGGGGCATGGCAGCGTGGCCGCCCTTGCCGCGCACGCGGATTTCAAAGCGCATGGTCGATGCCATGATGGGGCCGACACGCACGGCCATCTGGCCCTGAGGCAGCGATGGCCAGTTGTGCAGGGCAAACACGGCATCGCAGGGGAAGCGCTTGAACAGGCCGTCTTCCATCATGGCCTTGGCACCCGCACCACCTTCTTCCGCAGGTTGGAAGATCAGGTGGACGGTGCCGTCAAAGTCGGGGTTTTTTGCCAGCAGGGTGGCTGCTCCCAGCAGCATGGTGGTGTGGCCATCGTGGCCGCAGGCGTGCATCTTGCCGGGTACGCAGCTGGCGTGCGCAGCGCCCGTGGTTTCTTGTACGGGCAGGGCGTCCATATCGGCGCGGATGCCGATGCTGCACCCGGGGTTGTCTTTGGAGTGGCCCTTGCCGTAGATGGTGGCCACGATGCCTGTCTTGCCCAGACCGCGGTGGATGGGCAGGCCCAGCGCATTCAGGTAGGCCGCAATCTTGTCCGCCGTGCGGTGTTCTTCATAGCGAAGCTCAGGGTTCGCATGCATGTCATGGCGGAAACTGAGCAGTTTTCCCAGATATGGGGTGATGTCGTTCGCGGTAGTCATCAGTTGTGGTGGCTGGTACAGCTTCGTGCAGCAGTCACTGATACGAGGATGAAGTCATTATGGGGCGGCCTGTGGAAACTGTCTGTGCGAATGGAATGTAAGTAAACGTACAAATCCCTGTGCATGTTGTATCGGTGTGGATGGCAAGTTTTTGATTTCTCATGGTTTCTGGCCGCATTTGCATGCAAAGCAGGCATGAGGTAGCGAAATCGAAACATTCCAAACTTGCATGCAATGCTTGCGTGCGCCTTGGGCGAAAGCCTTGTGCTGTACGCAAGCACCATCGCGCAGCGACAATGGCGACAACATGAGAAAAAACATTCTTCCTTTGCAATTGCTGGTGCAGCCATCGCTGGAAAACGATGCGCGCCCCTACATCCTCTACCACGGTCGTCGCTGTGCGGACGGCTTTGGCGCGGCGCTGGCTGCGTGGCTGTACTTTGGTGACAAGGCCGAATACCGGGGGCTGGACCACGGTGAAATCCAGACCGTGGAAGACCTGGGCGAGCTCGATGGCCGCGCGGTCTATGTGATGGACTTTGCCTTTGGCCCCGAACTGCTGACTGCCATTGAAGCCAAGGTCAGCAAGCTGGTGGTGCTGGACCACCACAAGAGCGCGGCCGAAAAGCTGGAGGGCTACCAGTGCAACTGCGGCGTGGTGCACTTTGACATGAACAAGTCTGGTGCCAAGCTGGCCTGGGAGTTCTTCCACCCCGAAAAGCCCGTGCCCGGCCTGATCAAGTACATCGAAGACCGCGACATCTGGAAGTGGGAATTTGCAGAAAGCGCTCCTTTCCTGGCGGCACTGGACATGGAGCCACGTACCTTTGAGCGCTGGGCTGAGATTGCCGCCTTCACGCCTGAGCAGGAAACCGCCTTCATGGCGCGCGGCGGTGCGATGGATGAGAAGTTCCAGAGTCTGTGTGAAGACATCGCCAATGGCGCACAGGTGCTGACCTTCAATGGTTTTCAGGGCCTGATGGTCAACAGCCCCGGCGTGTTCCACAGCCAGGTGGGCGACATCCTCTCGCGCCAGAGCGGCAGCTTTGCACTGATGTGGCACGCAGGCACCAAGGGCGTGAAGGTGGGCCTGCGTTCGCGCTCGGAATTCAACTGCATTCCCCTGGCCGAGAGCTTTGGCGGCGGCGGCCATGCCCAGGCCTGCGGCTTCAAGATGGACAACGAGCGTTTGCTGGATCTGCTCTCGGGTGAGCTCAAGGCCGATCGTGCAGCGACCTACGAATTCGTGCCTGCCCCGCTGCTGGAGTTTGACGAAGAAGGCAAATGGATCAAGCCCAAAAAAGCTTGAATTTAATAGCTGCTAGCGCTGATAAATAAAGGGTTTCAGATACTTATCTATCTGAAACCCTTTTATTTTGTGCGCAGGCAGCTATGTTTTTTATAAGGCCTGTGTGCTGGGAAGTGTGATGCCGCAGCTGGCGGGCAGACCGCGTGCCGTGGCCTGCCAGCCGGGCAGGGTCAGCAATTGCTGCCACTGCTGCACTTCCGGTACATGGGTCAGCTTGCGCCAGTCCGCGCAGAAATGCATGACTTCGCCCGTGCGCGGATGGGGAATGCTCAGCGCATGCGCGTGCAGCCACAGACGGTGCAGGCCAATGCGCTCGGCCCACCAGCGGTTCAGGGGGCCCTTGCCGTGGGTGGCGTCACCAATGATGGGGTGGGAGGTGTGCTTCAAGTGGCGGCGAATCTGGTGGCGGCGGCCCGTCCTGGGCAGGGCTTCCACCAGCGACACGCGCGTGCTGGGGTGGCGCGGGTCATAGGCCTCGGGCCAGTCCAGGTGGGCCAGGCAGCGCAGCAGGGTCTGCGCAGGCTGTGCGGGGGCGTCTTCCGGTGCATCGTCGGGCTTGAGGGCGTAGTCCACATCCACCTCGTCAGGCAGCCAGCCGCGCGCCAGCGCCAGGTAGTGCTTGTGCACCGTGTGGTCCATGAAGCAGGCTGCCAGCTTCTGGCAGCTTTCCTTGTTCAGCGCAAAAACCAGCACGCCACAGGTGCCCTGATCGAGCCGGTGCACGGGCCAGACGTGCTGGCCGATCTGGTCGCGCAGGGTCTGCAGCACAAAGCGGGTTTCATGGCGGGCAATGGCCGTGCGGTGCACCAGCCAGCCTGCGGGCTTGTAGACCACGACCATGTCTTCATCCTGCCAGAGGATGTCCAGCGGATGGGTGTAGCAGGGGCGGTCAGTAGCTTCAGTCATGGTGGTGGGAGCAGGGCGCAAAGCGCGCAAGTGTAGTGCTGGCGCAGACGTGGAGTCGCACCTTCGCCAAATATGTGCACGCGCAAGGGCGAAAAATAGCGAGAATCACTGGTTTGGTGCGCGCGTGCGCTGTTTTGGCGCATGCTCACCGGCAAGTGAGCGTCATCGTGCGCACAAGCATAAGGGAGTGGGGATGTTTCAGGGCGTAGCGGCTTCGGTAGTGGCCTCGTGCATTTTTGGTGGCATTTACTACCTGGCCCCCTTGCTCCAGCCGCTGACGGGTGAACAGATCTTTGGCTGGCGCATGCTCTTGACCATCCCGTTCACGACGGCATGGCTGTGCTACAGCAGTCAGGGCAAGGCTGTCTTGGCGCTGCTGCAGCGGGCGCGTGAGCACTGGCCGTTTGCGCTGATGCTGCTGCTGTCTTCGCTGCTGGCCGGTGTGCAGCTGTGGCTCTTCATGTGGGCACCGCTGCATGGGCATGCGCTGCCGGTGTCGCTGGGCTACTTTGTGCTCCCGCTGGCCATGGTGCTGGCGGGGCGGCTGGTGTTTCAGGAGCGGCTCACGCCCTGGCAGGCTGCTGCTTCGGCGCTGGCGGGCTGCGGCATGGCCTGGGAGCTGTGGCGTGCAGGCGGTGTGGCCTGGTCCACCTGGGTGGTGGTGATTGGCTACCCCGCCTACTTTGTGCTGCGGCGCAAGCTCCACACCAACAGCTTTGCAGGCCACTGGCTGGATGTGCTGCTCATGCTGCCTGTGTGCGCCTGGTTTGCCTGGGGGGATGCCTCGGCCGGCTACACGGGCTGGCAGGCCGTGACGCAGACAGCGCCGCTGCACGCGCTGGTGCCTTTGCTGGGCGTGCTCAGTGCGGTGGCGCTGGCTTTGTACATGACGGCCAGCCGCCTGCTGCCGCTGGGGCTGTTCGGGCTGTTGTCCTATGTAGAGCCGCTGCTGCTGGTGGTGGCCGCCTTGCTGATGGGCGAGCGTGTGCAGCCCGGGCAGGAGCCCATGTATGCGCTGATTGGTGCGGGTGTGGCCATGCTGGTGCTGGAAGGCGCCATGCAGCTGCGCAGACAGGCGCAGATGCGTGCGCAGGCTTCTGGCAGCAATACCTGAAGCTGTGCAGGAACAAGTGGCGGCAGAGACGAGCTCTGCTGCCGGAATTGGTAGTTTGGAAAAAGGAAGTTGGTCTATGACGACAAAGCAGGCGAACCCGATCCGCATTGGCGTGGTTGGTTATGGCAATTTGGGCCGGGGTGTGGAAAACGCTGTGGCCAAGAACCCCGACATGGTGGTCGCTGGCATCTACACCCGCCGCGATCCTGCACAGCTCAAGCCTTTGTTTGAAGGCACGCCCGTGTTCTCCATGGCAGATCTGGACAGCCATGCCGACCGCATCGACGTACTGGTGCTGTGCGGTGGTTCCAAGGACGATCTGCCCGTGCAGTCGCCCGCGCTGGCAGCCAAGTTCTGCATTGTGGACAGCTTTGACACCCACGCTCGCATTCCCGAGCACTTTGCGGCCGTGGATGCTGCAGCCCAGGCGGGGCAGACCACAGCCCTGATTTCCGCTGGCTGGGATCCCGGCATGTTCTCCATCAACCGCATCATGGGCGAGGCCCTGCTGCCCGATGGCGCAACCTATACCTTCTGGGGCAAGGGCCTGAGCCAGGGTCACTCGGATGCCATCCGCCGCATTCCCGGCGTGGCAGGCGGCGTGCAGTACACCATCCCCGTGGAAGCTGCTGTGGAAGCCGTGCGCAGCGGCACACGCCCCGCGCTGACTACCCGCCAGAAACACGAGCGTCACTGCTACGTGGTGCTGGCCGAAGGCGCAGACGCTGAAACCGTGCGCCAGGCCATCGTGACCATGCCGCACTACTTTGATGAGTACGACACCACGGTCAACTTCATCAGCGCCGAAGAACTCAAGGAACAGCACAGCGCCATGCCCCATGGCGGTTTTGTGATCCGCAGCGGCAATACGACCGAGCAGAACAAGCAGGTCATTGAGTACCGCCTGCAGCTGGACAGCAACCCTGAGTTCACCTCCAGCGTATTGGTGGCTTACGCCCGTGCCGTGCATCGCATGAAGCAGTGCGGCATGACCGGCGCCAAGACCGTGTTTGATGTGGCACCTGGCTGGCTTTCGCCCAAGAGCGCCGAGCAGCTGCGCAAGGAAGCGCTGTAAGGCACAGCGGCTGGCCGCCTAAAACAAAGCCCGCAGTTTTTGCCGGAACTGCGGGCTTTGTTTATGCATAAAAAATGGCTCTAAGGCTGATGAATAAAGCGCTGCAAGCTATGAATTGAGTAGTCAGGAGTTGCTGGTGTGCTGGTTCTGGGCCTGCAGCTGGCGGCTGCGCTCGCAGCGGTCTGCCAACGCACGCAGATAGCCTTCGGCAAAGAACACATCGTGGTAGGCCGCGCCTTCAAACAGGCGCAGCGGGTGTCGCTCGTTGTCAGTGACCACGGTGTCGCCATGCTGCATGGTGGCGTAGTAGCGCTGGCTCTGCTGGTCGCGGTGCAGCGCAAATTCCGCATTGCGCAGATTGAGTGGGCGGCTGTGCTTGCCAGACTTGTCGATGACATGCACGGTGCACATGTCTGCGGGGTCGAGGAACTCCCAGTCATCGCCCACGGTAGAGATGCGGGCCATCTGGCTCAGGGCATCTGCAATCTGGTTGGGGGTGGCTGTTTCGAGATTGATCGCTGTATCCCGCGTGGGGTAGCCCCCTAAGCGCTCATGCAACTCATTGCAGGCAGATAGACATGCACACAAACCCAGGATACCCATACCTCTCAGCACACAGCGCATAACAGTCAGATGTTTCGGAAAGCGAAGAACGGATTCAGACTGCTGAATATGTACGGAGACTGTGGTTTTTAACAATCATTTTTTGTAAAAAAATGAATCTATGGCTTTTATCTTACAGACTCGATGCATCTTCTAGTTTATTTACCTCGCGCAAAGGCTTGAACCACAGCATCCAGGTGCCCACCACGCCCAGCGTGCAGATGCTGCCTACGATGGCTGCTGGCACAGCGCCAATGCCTGCAGCCATGGCCCCAGCGCGGAATTCGCCCAGCTCGTTGCTGGAGCTGATAAACAGCATGTTGACGGCGTTGACGCGCCCGCGCATGGTGTCAGGGGTAGAGAACTGCACCAGCGATGAGCGTATGTACACACTCACCATATCTGCTGCGCCAGCAATCGCCAGCATGGCTGCAGACAGCCAGAACCAGTGCGAGAGTGAGAAAACCAGATTGGCCACGCCAAACACGGCAACTGCCGCAAACATCACCTTGCCTACACGTTGATTGATGGGGCGGCTGCTCAGCCACAGGCCCATGAGCACCTCACCCACGGACATGCTGGCGCGCAGGATGCCCAGGCCTTCCGGCCCGGCATGCAGCATTTCCTTGGCATAGACGGGCAGCAGGGCAATCACACCGCCAAGCAGCACGGCAAACAGGTCCAGCGAGATGGTGCCCAGCACAATCGGGTGGCTGCGAATAAAGCGTATCCCATCGCGTGCACGCAGCCACATCGTGCCCTGCAGTGGCTGGCGCGCTGCGGCGTAGCGCACCGGCACGCGCCACAGCAGCACAACGGCCAGGGCCAGCGCCATGGCGCACACGCCATAGGTCAGTTCTCCACCGCCCAGGCCGTACAGCACGCCACCCAGCACGGGAGCCGCAATGGCTCCGGTGCGCATGATCATGCTGTTGGTAGCCAGCGCCTGCGCCAGATACGCACGGGGCACGATCTGCGGCAGCAGGCTTTGCATGGCTGGGCCGGTAAAGGCGCGGCTGCAGCCAAACAGCACCAGTACGGCATAGATGCCGCCCACACCACGCACCCCCAGTGTGCTCAGCCACAGCAGCAGTGCAGCGCAGACGCAAGCCAGTGCCCAGCTGGCGGCCAGCATGCGCTTGCGGCTCATGCGGTCGGCCAGATCACCCGCCGGTATCAGGAGCAGCAACATGGGCAGGAACTGCGCCAGCCCCACATAGGCCAGTGACAGCGGATCGCGTGTGATGTCATACACCTGCCAGGCGACGACCACGGCCTGCATCTGCTGGGCAAACAACCCTAGCAGGCGTGCGGACAGAAAAGGCAGAAAACCAGGCTGCTGCAGGGCAGCGTTACGAAACAGGGCAGGGCGGGCGGTCACGAAATCAGCACATTCTCACAAGCAGGCGCAAAAAAGCCGCTGAAACAGCGGCGTGCAATTCAGGCATCAGCCCATGGTCACGACCACGGGTGCATGGTCACTGGGTTGCTTGTTCTTGCGGGGGGCGCGGTCCACCACACAGGCTGTGGTTCTGGCCTTCAGTGCCTCACTCACCAGAATGTGGTCAATGCGCAGGCCGCGGTTTTTCTGGAAACCGAGCATGCGGTAGTCCCACCAGGAAAAGCTCTTTTCTGGCTGCTCGAACATGCGGAAGGCATCGGTCAGGCCCAGGTCCAGCAAGCTCTGGAAGTGTGCGCGCTCTTCGGGGGTGTGGTGGATGGTGCCGCGCAGGCCTTCGGGGTCGAAAGAATCACGGTCTTCGGGGGCTACGTTGAAGTCACCCACCAGCAGCAGCTGGGGATGCTGGGCCATTTCAGCCTGCACAAAGGCATGCAGCGCCGCCAGCCAGCGCAGCTTGTAGGCAAACTTTTCGGAATCAGGGGACTGACCGTTGACAAAGTAGCAGTTGATCAGGCGCACTTCGCCCTGTGGTGTGTCCAGTGTGGCGGCAATCACGCGTGCCTGCTCATCGTCAAAGCCGGGAATGTTGCGCACCACATCGCGAACAGGGTGACGGCTCAGAATGGCGACGCCGTTATAAGTCTTCTGACCATGGCAGACAGCCTGATAGCCAGCCGCTTCCAGTTCGGCAAAGGGAAATTTATCGTCTGTGAGCTTGAGCTCCTGCAGCCCGATGGCATCCACCGGATTGACCTGCAGCCAGTCCAGCAACTGCGGGAGGCGAACGTTCAGGGAGTTGATGTTCCAGGTGGCAAATTTCATGGGCGTGCTTCTTGATCAATAGCTGGTGCTGCCGTGCAGGCAGTGCACAGCAGCCAGGGACGAAAACGCCGATTGTCCCAGCTTTGCTACACCAGTAAAGCTGGCGGGATTCGCCCGGTAGTGCTGGTCTGTCAGTGCCAGGAGAAGTCCTGAGCGCAGCTCATACACATAAAGGGCGTGCACATCCCATGGTGCGAGCGCACGCTGGTCGAGCAAAGGCACTACAGTCAGTGCTTTGCCCATGAGGGGCTGAGTGATGCGCTGGTTTGCCGTGCCAGCGCTTGTGCGAATTCTTTGAAATCCATGACTGATGTGACTGCTGCCGCCGTACCTGAAACCCCACCTTCACCGCCTGGTGACAGCCCCTGGCGCGTGCATGTGGCACGCGTGCTCAACCTGCTGGGTGTGATTGCGGCGCTGGTGCTGATTGTCAGCATCTCGCTGGAAGCTTTTTCCGGTCAGGTGTTTCTGGAAGGGTCGATCTATGCCCGCGTGCAGTTGTGGGTGTGCGTGTACTTTCTGGTGGACATCTTCTTGCTGATGGCGCTGGCACCCAAGAAGATGCGCTTTTTCTTCAGACACTTTCTGCTGATTCTGCTGTCTGTGCCGTACTTGAGCCTGATCGATTTTTTTGCACTGTCGTTTTCCAACGAGGCGCAGTATCTGCTCAAGTTCCTCCCCATCATGCGCGGTGGCGCGGCCCTGATCGTGCTGGTCAAGATGGTGGTGAGCAACAAGCTCACAGGTCTTTTTATTGCGTACCTGGTGAGCTTTTTCTCCGTGGTGTACTTTTTTACTCTGGTGTTTTTTGTGTTCGAAGGGGGCATCAACCCGCTGGTGAGCAGTTACTACGATGCCTTGTGGTGGGCGTCCATGACGGTGACTACGGTGGGCTCGAACATTGTCCCAGTGACCGTTCTGGGCAAGGTCGCAACGGCTGTGCTGGCTACTGTGGGCATGACGGTGTTTCCTATCTTTACCGTCTACATCACCTCACTGGTGCAGCGCATGAACCAGAGCCGTATCGAACAGGAAGGGCAGGCACAGTAAAGCCCTGTGGCTCTCTGTATTTCTTAATTTCAGTAATTACTGAAAGTTAAGTATTTTGAGATATAGTGCAGCCATCGGGTGGGGATTACCCGAGAACGCTTGTAACTGCTTGCCACCTCACTGCTGTGAGGTGGCTTTTTTTTGTGCCTGATGAGTCGGCGGCAGCCTTGTGCTGTGCATGGCGCAAAGCACAGGTTGAGCACGATAAAGGGCGTAAAAAAGCGCCTTGCAGGCAAGGCGCTTCAGGGTGGCATCAGATGGGCGCGATGTGTGCTGGTCGGCTGCTGCGCAGCAGCTTCACCCTGGATGCAGGGTGACAGCCACAAGCATGCTTATTTCTGTGGTGAACAGAAATCGAAGCCATAGCGTTCGCAGTATGGATCACCCAGATTCGGCAGCCAGCTGGGAGCGTTGTGGTACTTCTGGGCCACGGATTTCAGCACGGTATCCCGGTACTTTTCGAAATTGAAGTTGGTGCCATCAACAAAATAGAAATCGACACCATCCACCTGCATGGTTTGAGGCTGTATTTCATCGAAATATGCCTTGTAGAAATCATGATTTTGCTGCCAGCCCGTGTAGATGCGAATGGTCTTGCCCGCAAAATCCTTGAAGTCAATGATCTGGTCATCCTGTCTGGAGTGGAACTTGCCTTCCCCAAAAACCGGTACATATGCCTTGTGATAGAAGGCAAGGGTTGCTGCGGGGCTGTATGCGTAGGCCATGATGACGCCATCGGCGGGCAGCGAGCTTTCCAGGTTCTGGGTAATCTGGTCTGCCTTGTGCAGGAATACGGCCTTGTGCTGCAGATTGAATTTGCCCCAGAAGCTCATGGGCGCAAACAAAATTGTCAGAAAAATCAAAAAGTGGGGGATGGACAGATAAATCGTCCACTTGATGGATTTTTGCAGATGCTCGGTGTGCAGGCGGTAGGCTGCCCAGATCATGAAAAATGGCACGAAGCCAATGACCCAGTGCAGGCCAATCGATCGCTTGATGCTCAGCACCAGGAACAGCGCAAAAGGCACGCTCCACAGCGTCAGCGCGCTGTACACCAGCTTCTTGTCGGTGGCGAATGTTTTTTTGCTCTTGAAAGCATAAAAAATCGTCCAGGGTGTAATGATGTACACCACCATGGCGATGTATCCAATGAGCGTGCCGATGGACCATTGCTTGTCCTGATTGCGGTTAAACACATTGAACATGATGTTGCTCCAGCCGTGTGTGGCGTTGAACCACAGGTTGAAGCAGATGGCGGGCAGGGCGAAGGCCAGAATCACAAATGGGGCCCAGAGGCGCTTGCGTCGGAAAATCAGGCAGTGAATGGCAAATGCAAATCCAAGCAGTGCAGAGAAGTACTTGGACAGGAAGGCCAGGCCCAGCAAGATACCGCACAAGGCATAAAGTACCAGCGCCTTGGAGGCAGATGCCTGTCGGTCTGCCAGCATGTACACCAGCCCGGAGCAGAACATGAACAACACCAGCGTGGTGTCTGTGGTGACCATGAAGAACAGCCAGGACCATGGCAGGCACAGATACAGCGCACCAATCAGCCAGGCATGTGCCTGGTATTTTTGATCCAGGGTTTTCTGGCACAGCAGGACAATGCCCAGGCCAATGATGCTGGTGAGCAGCACGGTGAATGCACGCAGAATCAGTGGGTGCTCACCCAGCATGCGCAGCAGGAAAATCAGCCAGCCCACCATGGGGGGGTGGTCGGAATATCCAGCGGCAGGAAATACCCCCCACTGATAAAAAAATGCCTCATCCCCCGTCATGGGCGTGAAGTAGGCAAGGAATATTTTGACCAGCAGTGTGATGCAGAATATTTTTATGAATAGATTTTTATAGGTATTGCTGTTCATATTAAATCCGATGGGTGCTTGCAATCAGTGTGACGCCAATAAGAATCAAGGCGCCACCTAGAGCGGCCTGCCAGCTCACGTTTTCATGCAGGAAAAACTTGCCGATCAGCATGGTCAGAATAAAACCCAGGCTGACCATGGGGTAGGCAACGCTCACCGGCAGCCGTGAAAGTACCCACAGCCAGATGACTGCGCTCAGGCCATAAAAGCCGATGCCTAGCCAGACATAAGAGTTCAGCAATGCCTGTAAATAGATGGATTTGAGGTCGCTGCTGTCTGCACGGCCTGCGCTCATGCCATATTTCATGGCAATCTGGGCGAGTGATGACATGGCAATGCATACCAGCGCGATGACGTAGGTAAAAAAATTCATGCTTCTCCGACCATGGCAATGCTTGCGAATATGAAAATCAGGGAAAGGCAGATCCAGCTGGGTTTGTCTTTCAGGGAAAACTGCAGGGGATCTTCACCAGTGAGCTCGTTTCTTCCGGTTTTGATCCAGATTCTCATGATCCATGCCAAAAATATCGGTGGAGTGATCCACAGAAGTTCGGGAAAATTGTAGTTAATAAAACTGGTAGGACTTTCTATGTAGAGCGCCAGTACCAGCGCACTCATGAAGCCGCTGGCAATGCCCATGCTTCTGACGGTTTCAAGGTCATCGATGAAGTAGCCTCTGCCTTGAATTTTCGCCAGACCTGCATTTTTGATGCGAGTGATTTCTGCACAGCGTTTGGCCAGTGCCAGGCTGATAAAGACAAAAATAGAAATTGCCAGCAGCCATTTGGAAATTTGAATATTCGATGCAACCCCGCCAGCAATAATGCGGATGGTGTAGAGAAAGGCCAGCACAAGAATATCCAGAATAGCGATTTTCTTGAGCTTGACGGAGTAGGAGAGTGTCAGCGCCGTATAGATCAGCAGGGTCAGAAAGAAGGCAGGCGACAGAGAGAGGGCTGTCACGGCCGCTGCTGCCAGCAAGAGAGCGGACAGTGCGCAGCCCTGCAGAACAGGCATGCGGCCAGAAGCCAGGGGGCGCTTGGATTTGATCGGGTGACTGCGGTCGTTGGGAATGTCCAGCAGGTCATTGATCAGGTACGTGCCGGATGCGCACAGGCCAAAGGCCAGAAATGCCAGCAGTGCCTGGGTCCAGGCAGGTACTTCCAGGCAATGGGCCGCCAGCAGGGGAAGAAAAATCAATGCATTTTTGCTCCAGTTATTGATGCGAATGGACTTCAGAAATACTTTCAATGGCTGCCTGGCTGCAACCATTTCAATGATGTTGCTGTGCTGCTGCCTGAGTTTTTTCAGCACGCTGGCTGGGGTATCCACTGCAATAGCCAGACTTGCTTTTTCCCACACAGCCAGATCGTCATGGCTGTTGCCTGCATAGGCATATTCCGTAAAACCGAGTGCAGCAGCATGCGCTGCAATCGCAGCCTGTTTGTTGGCGCCACTTAAGTTGGTGGCATCGTGCTGGTTGGTCGCGATGATGTCATCAAATATCTGCAGATACTCCGCCACGGCGCGCACGATACGAATATCTGCAGCGCTGGCCAGAATCAGCTTTCTGCCTTTTTGCTTTTCCGCACGCAGTAATTCCAGCAGATGCTGGTTATAGGGCAGCGTGCTGGCATCCAGGGAAGCGAGCTGGGCAGTCGTTGCCTTGAACGCAGATTTGCCCTTGAGCAGGCTGCGCAGTGCCTGGGGCAGTGCGAGCGGCTGGCTGCGGAGTACTTCCGTCAATGCTTCGTGCAGTGTATCTACGGGGGTCAATGTGCCATCGAGATCCACATACAGCGGCTCCAGGGCGTTGAATGTATCTTGCACAGTATTGGATGGAGAAATGGGGCGTTTCTTAAAAATATGCGACCTGATGGTCGTGGGCATCGCCCTTTTGCATGCTTGCCAGCAAGACAGGTAATGACAGAAGGTCCTGGTGGTGAGTGCCAGCGCAGATCAGTGCGGCCTCAGCAAAAGATGCACTTTTTTACAGGGTGGCAGTGTATATGCAGTGCCGTGTGCAAGCTGGCTTGCACCTGCTTTCAGGCAGAGTGTGCTGTGTTTTTCTCGGGCTGCAGAAAGCCTGTTGTGGCGTGCTGGCTGCCATCATCAAAGACCAGCGTACGTTCGGGCCAGCGCAGGGCTGCCAGCTTCATGTGGGCATGTGGCTGGTCAAAGGTACGCGCCTGCGCGCGTGCACCGACGGAGTAGTCCACGCAGAACACATTGCCCAGTTGGCCGTGCCAGGCATAGGGGCTGATGTCGCTGAACAAGCCCTCCTGCGTGCTCTGGTGCGGCAGGGTGGAGCGCCAGTAGTGGCCCATGACGACGGGCGTGGGCTCGGCGTATTGCTCCCACCAGGCCATGCGTTCGACAAAGCGCCATTTGTTGCCCGCAAAAAATGGCGCATGGGTCTGGCGTTCCAGGCCACAGGTCAGTACCTTGAGCGGGTTGACCGTGGCCTTGTTAAGTTCGTTGTCGCAGTGTGCCTGCAAGAATGGTGGGTGGCGCTCGCCATCTTCCAGGCTGTGGGGCCAGCGGTTTTTTTCCTCGGCCATGCGCTCGGCAATGCGGCGCTGCACAGCGATTTGCGCGGCCTGCGTTTCCCAGTGGTCGTAGGCGGCGCGCGCACCGCCCAGTGGCATGCTGCGGGCCTTGGCGACGTCGGGGGCATGCCATGCAGCGTGGATGACGCGCAGATCCTCGCGCTCCAGCCCCAGGGGCAGGCTGTTCAGAAAAGTTTCAATGCGTGCACGCTGCAGCGTGGTGGTGGCGCGGGCGAACTGGCGGTATTTGCGCAGATCGCTGTCCAGCCGGGCATCAAAAAACCAGCCTGCGCCGTCCTTGGCATCATGGCGCAGCAGGTTGATTTCATGGTTGCCCGCGATGGCGCGGGCATGCCCTGCTTCCACCAGGCGCTGCACCACATCGACCACGCCGGGGCTGTCCGGGCCGCGGTCTACAAAGTCGCCCACAAACACCAGGGTGCGCGACTGTGGGTGGCGGCCATCCGCGTCATAGCCCAGGTGGCGCAGCAGATCCAGCAATGCATGCAGCTCGCCGTGGATGTCTCCGACGATGTCAAGCGGGCCGGGGGGCAGGGGCTGGATCAGGCTCATGGTGGGGCGTTTTCAACAAAGGTCTGCGCAAAAGCGAGCGAGCGTTCTATATTGTTGCAATGCAGCAAGCACGTCAATCCTGCCTTGTTCTTCCGGCAGCCGACCTCGGGAAATCACTAGTCAGTCAGCTGCGTGCTGTCGCTCGTAGCGCACAAAGCTGAACGGCAGCCCCTTGGCGCTGACATGGTCTTCGCGTGCGGTTTCCCGCCACTGGATGTCCAGCTCGGGGGCGTAGGCATCGCCTGCATAGTCCTGGTGAATGATGGTCATTTCCACCACATCGGCCAGAGGCAGTGCCTGTGCATAGATCTGCGCCCCGCCCATGACCCAGACGGTGTTGCCGTGCTGGGCGCCGATGCGCAGTGCCTCTTCCAGACTGCTGGCGCGCACCACGCCGTCAGCGCTCCAGTCGGTATTGCGTGTCACCACGATATTGGTGCGGCCGGGCAGGGGGCGGAAGCGCTCGGGCAGCGAATCCCAGGTTTTGCGCCCCATGATGACGGGGTTGCCGCTGGTCAGCTGCTTGAAGTGCGCCAGGTCTTCCGGCAGGTGCCAAGGCATGCTGTTGTTCAGACCAATCACGCCATTGGCTGCGCGTGCATAAATCAAATGGATAGCCATAGGGCTCAGGACAGTGTCTATTTAAAAAAGAGAGCTGCTAGCGCTGATGATTCATAGACTTTGGATAGATTTATATCTGAAATCTATGAATATCAAGCGCTGGCAGCTCCTGTTTTTGATATTTGCTCTTTTCCGAGAGGTAACTCGCTGAGCAAAAGAACCAATACGGAGTGAGACGTCAAACGGCTACGGGTGCCTTGATGGCTGGGTGGTGTTCGTAGCCCAGCACTTCAAAGTCCTCAAACTCATAGTCGAAGATGGACGCTGGTTTGCGCTTGATATGCAGTGTCGGATATGCAAAGGGCTGGCGTGACAACTGCGTCTGCACTTGCTCAAAGTGATTGTTATAGATGTGGCAATCTCCCCCGGTCCAGATGAAATCGCCTACATCCAGGTCACACTGTTGGGCCAGCATGTGCGTGAGCAGTGCGTAGCTCGCAATGTTGAAGGGCACGCCGAGGAAAATATCTGCACTGCGCTGGTACAACTGGCAGGAGAGCTTGGCTTTGCCACCAGGTTCTTGCGCAGGTGCCAC
The DNA here is from genome assembly GCF_002056725.1 of Comamonas kerstersii. Lineage (NCBI taxonomy): Bacteria > Pseudomonadati > Pseudomonadota > Betaproteobacteria > Burkholderiales > Comamonadaceae > Comamonas > Comamonas kerstersii. The sequence goes on from NZ_CP020121.1 coordinate 2,381,760, forward strand.
ATAGAACTGAAAGAAGGCGTGACAGGGCATGAGTGCCATCTGATCGAGGTCAGCCACATTCCAGGCACTGACAATGATGCGACGGCTGTCAGGATTGTTCTTGAGCTGTTGAACCACTTCGGCGATCTGGTCGATGTGGCCGCCGTCAGGCTTGGGCCAGCTGCGCCATTGGACGCCATACACAGGGCCAAGAGAGCCGTCTTCACGGGCCCATTCGTCCCAGATCGTGCATCCACGCTCTTGCAGCCACTTCACATTGCTGTCACCGCGCAGGAACCACAGCAGTTCGAGAATGATGGATTTAAGGTGAACTTTCTTGGTCGTGACCAGTGGAAAACCTTCACTTAGGTCAAAGCGCATCTGATGGCCAAACACGCTGCGTGTGCCGGTGCCGGTACGGTCACTTTTGCTCACACCATGTTCGTAGACATGGCGCATAAAGTCTTCGTACTGAGAACGGACTGGGCGGTTGGTGGAAAGTGTCATGCGGAATCTCGTAAAGCAAAACCGCCCAAGCCAATGAGCCGGGCGGCCAGTGGTTCATTGTGCCATGAGCCGAAAAAAGGTCCGTGAGGCAGGATATGCGGTGTTGGCGGACAGGCGCACCGGTGTCAGGCCTCAATAATGTCAATGGAGGACGCAGTAAGACGCAATGGGGCGTCTTGCAGTCCATGCAGAGCGGATGCCTGCTTCACACTTTTTTTTGGAGGCCCTTATGAAATTGCGTTTTTCTTCTTCTGCACTGCAGGTCGCAGCGGTATTGGCGGCTGCTGTGGCATTGTCGGCCTGTGATCGAGCGAGTACGGACAACACCTCGGGCGCAGCACCTGCACCGCAGGAAGAGGTGGTGACTGCTGAGAGCGTGGTGGTGGAAAATGCTCCAGCCCCTGAGGCCAGTACACCTGCCAGCACTGCCTCCACTTTGCAGGAACTGGAAAAGAGTGTGGGCACTTATCCTGGAGACAACAGCTACCTGGTCTCCGGTGTCTTGGCAGAGCGCCTGAAGGCACTGCTGGGTGAGGATACCTACAAGCTGGTACTGCAGAACCTGGAAGTAGCCAGCCCGCTGACCAAGGATGGTGAGCGCCTGTTCATCACGGGCAACCGCGCACACCAGGGCGGGGAAGAAATGGCTGCCATCGTGGTGGATCCTGCACAGAATGCCGTTCGCGTGTGGCTGAGCACGGAGGGCAAGAGCCAGGTGTTCCAGGACCCTGCACAGGTGGAGGTGCCATGGCCTGCTGATGTGCAGACCATGATCAGCAACTTCCAGGAATCCAAGCAGTAACAAGCGTAAGCCCTGGTCACGGGGCTCACTCTGCAAAAAACGCCGCAAGCATGCAAGCTGCGGCGTTTTTCTTGGTTTTTTTTGGGCAGGCAGTTTCAGCGCTGCAGGATGCAGCCTGGGTTCATGATGCCCTGCGGGTCCAGTGCCTGCTTGATGGCGCGCATCATCTGCAGCGCCACGGGTGACTTGTAGTGCACCAGCTTGTCAGCCTTGAGCGCGCCTACGCCATGTTCGGCGGAGAAAGAGCCGCCAAACTGCGCCACGGCGTCATAGACCAGTGTGTTGACCATGTCTTCTTTCTCTTGCAGAAAGACTTTGCCGTCCTGCCCTTCCGGCACCTGCACGTTGTAGTGCAGATTGCCGTCGCCCAGGTGTCCAAAGTTCACGAGGCGCACGCCAGGAATGGCACGCTGCAGCAGCGCGTCCGTGTGCGCGACAAAGGCAGGGATGCGCGAGGCCTGGATGGAAATGTCGTGCTTGATGTTCAAGCCTTCCTCAGCCTGTGCCAGCGGAATGCTCTCGCGGATATGCCACAGCTCATGCGCCTGGGCCATGTTCTCGGCCACCACAGCGTCGAGCACGCAGCCATCTTCCAGCGCCAGCTCCAGCAGATGCTCAAAGCGCGCTCGGGCATGGGTTTCGGATTCGCTGTCGGAGTTTTCCAGCAGCACGCAGTAGGGCACATCTGCCATGTCGGCAAAGGGCACACGCAGTTGGGGCATGTGCTTGACGACGAGAGACAGCGCAAATTTCCCCATCACCTCAAAACCTGTCAGCCCGGCAGCCAGATGCCTGTGGGCCAGGCCCAGCAGGCGCACGGCAGCTTCCATGCTTGGCACGGCGGCAAAGGCAGTCAGCTGGGCCGCAGGTTGCGGGAACAGCTTCATGGTGGCGGCGGTGATGATGCCCAGTGAGCCTTCGCTGCCGATAAACAGGTCGCGCAGGTCGTAGCCCGTGTTGTCCTTGCGCAGGCCGGAAAGGCCATCCCAGATTTCGCCCTGCGGGGTAACTACTTCGAGGCCCAGGCACAGCTCGCGTGTATTGCCGTAGCGCAGCACCTGGGTGCCGCCAGCGTTGGTGCCCAGATTGCCGCCAATGGTGCAGCTGCCTTCGGCTGCGAGCGAGAGCGGAAACAGAAAACCGGCCTGTGCGGCTGTTTCCTGCAGGGTCTGCAGCACCATGCCCGCTTCGACGGTGATGGTGAGGTTGTCTGCATCGAGCTGGCGCACGGCATGCATGCGCTGCAGGTTCAGCACAATCTGCTCGCCGCTGGTGTCGGGCGTAGAGCCTACAGAAAGCCCGGTATTGCCCCCCTGGGGAACGATGCTCACATGCGCGGCAGCACAGGCTTTGACCACGGCAGCCACTTCCTGTGTGCTGCCTGGGCGCACCACGGCAAGCGCCTTGCCATGCACACGCTTGCGCCAGTCCTGCTCATAGGCGCTGAGGTCACCATCGGTCAGTACATGGGCTGCGCCGACGATGTCGCGCAGTTGTGCCAGAAGTGCGGCTTGTTTCATGTCTCTTTGCTTTCTCAATGTTCTGGTGTGACTGGTGCTGCGGGCTGAGCCTTGGCGGTCTGCAGGCGGATACGCACATGCAGTACACAGGCCACAAACAGCAGCAGGCAGAAAAAGATTTCCAGCATGGCAAGGTAGTTGCCCGGTGCCCGGTCACTCCAGGCACGGACCACGCCTTCGGTGAAGTACAGCCAGATCAGCAGGCTGACCCAGCGGTAGGTATACATGCGGCGCTTGAGCAGGCCCACCAGTGGAATGCACAGCGGCAGGGCCTTGAGCACCAGCCAGGAGCCGCCGGGGCGCAGCGGTGCCAGCCACAGCTCCCATGCGACGCACAGAATGATCAGGCCCAGCAGGCTGCCTACGGCCAGCCAGCGAGAGGCAGCAACGACGGGGCTGCCGGAGAGATTGTTGCTTGCAGAATTCATTGGGGTGGCATCATACGGCCCATGTCTGAGATTTTTCACCGTGCACGCCAGCGGCTGGTTCAGCTGGGGCAAATGCTGCGCACATTTCCCTGGCGCAATACCTTGCACATCCTCAAGCAACGCTTCAGTGAAGACCAGCTGGGCCTGACAGCCAGCAGTCTTACGTTCACGACGCTGCTGGCGCTGGTGCCATTTTTCACGGTGTTGCTGGCCGTGTTTACGGCTTTCCCCAGCTTTGGGCGTCTGCAGGAAACCTTGCAGACCTGGCTGATCGACAAGCTGATCCCCGTAGAGATTGCCGAGCAGGTGATTGACTATCTGACGCAGTTTGCCAGCAAGGCCAGTCAGCTGGGTATTGTGGGGCTGGCCTTTTTGCTGCTCACCGTGGTCAGCTTGATTCTGACCATGGACAAGACCCTCAACCGCATCTGGCGCGTGCCCCGCATGCGTCCACTGGGGCAGCGGCTGCTGATCTACTGGGGCGTGCTCACGTTTGGTCCGCTGCTCATGGGGCTGAGCATTGCGACCACGTCCTATGTGCTCTCTGCCTCGCGTGGGCTGGTGGCAGTGCTGCCGGAGAGCGCACAGGTAGCCTTTAATTCACTGGAGTTCCTGTTGCTGTCCGCAGCCATGACGGCGCTATACCACTTCGTGCCCAATACCCCGGTGAAGTGGCGCTATGCCTGGGCGGGTGGTCTGTTTGTGGCGATCGGCATGGGGCTGGCCAAGACGGCGCTGGGCATGTATCTGTCCACAGTGCCCACGTACTCGGCCATTTATGGCACGTTCGCCACGCTGCCTATCTTGCTGATCTGGATCTACACCTGCTGGATCATCTTTCTGCTCGGTGCCGTCGTTGCCGCCTATTTGCCCGGTCTGCTGGCGGGTTCTGCACGTGATATGCGCCATGCGGGCTGGCAGCTGGCGCTGGCGCTGGAAGCTATTGCAGTGCTCGACCCCCTGCGCACGCAGCCTCAGCGTGGTCTGTCTGCACGCGTACTGGCCAAGCGACTGCGCGTGAGCAAGCTGCAGCTGGAAGCAGCACTTGGCGCTTTGACGAGCCTGCGCTGGGTGGCGGCCATGCCTGCCAGTGGCACGGCTTATCTGGAAGAAGGCGAGCCCTGCTTTGTGCTGCTGGCTGACCCGGATACGACCTTGCTTGCACCGCTGATGGAGCACATGTTGCTTGCGCAGACGGAAAGTACAGCGACCTTGTGGCAGCAAAGCGGGTGGGCAGAGTGCACGCTGCGCCAGGTGCTGCCGGCTGAGGCTGGCGTGCCAGCGCCTGCAGGTCTGGGCTTGCCAAGGTAAAATATTGGTGTTTTATGGCGCAAACCCTTGATGGATAGGCGCTAAATGCTTCTTTATTGGAAGCAAAAGGCCTTGGTAAGTGTTCGCTAGCATAGATGTCATGCTGCAGTACTACCAAGGCCTTTTACCTTGGTGTGTCAGAACAGAAGTATGCGTATGGCATGCAGCATCTGGCATGGATCTCTGGATGAGAAGCAGCAGACCTGCGCAGGTCCGGCCTGCTGGCCAATTCCCTGTCAACCTACACGTACGCTTGGAGCACGGCCTTAGGCTGTGCTCTGGTGCATTTATTTTTATCTCGTATGAGCGTAACTGTCTCTCCACCATGGCAACAAGCCAGCCTGGCCCATATGTTGCAGGCACGTGTTGCTGCCAGCCCCGCACTGCCAGCCTATCGTGAATCTGTGGGCAAAGACCTGCCCTGGAAGCAGCTGAGCTGGGACGAAGTGGGGGCAGCCGTGATGCAGTACCGCTGTGCCTTGCAGCGCAGCGGCATTGTGCATGCAGACCGTGTGGGCATCTGGCTGCCCAACAGCATATATGCCATGTGCATGGACCAGGCGGCCCTGCAGATTGGAGCGATTGCGGTGCCCGTGCACAGCACCGATAACCCCGCCAGCATTGCCTACATTTTTGACAATGCAGAAATCAGCCTGCTGGTGCTGTCCAGCCTGAGCCAGTGGGAGCGCGTGCGTGGCACCGAATACGCCATGGCCAGCCTGCGTACGGTGGTGGTCATTGATTTGCCAGAAGATGTACCTGCCCAGCCGGGCGAACCCCGCGTGCTCAGCCTGGCGCAGTGGCTGCAGGAAGGCGAAGCGCTGGCAGATGCACCTGCCCCCGCCCTGCCGCAACGAGAAGATGTGGCGGCCATCGTCTACACCTCGGGCACCACGGGCAAGCCCAAGGGCGTGATGCTCACGCACGGCAACGTGCTGGCAGACGTGACGGATTTTGTCGATCGTCTGGGTCCCAATGAAGACGACCGCTTTCTGTCATTCCTGCCGCTGTCGCACACCTTTGAACGCACCTGCGGCTACTACCTGAGCATTGCCTGCGGCGCCTGCACCTCGTATGCGCGCTCGGCAGCACTGTTGATGCAGGACATGCAGACTGAAAAGCCCACCATCCTCGTGTGTGTGCCGCGCATCTACGAACGCGCCCATGCCAAGGTGCTGGAAAAAGTGCTGGCAGGCCCTGAGGATGAGCGCGAAGCCTTCTTTAGCTGCGTGGAGTGGGGCTGGGCCAACTTCTGTGCACGCCAGGGCATTACGGACTTGCACAAGCACGACGCCAGCCTGATTGGCACGCCAGCGCCTGCGGCCTACCCTGCGCTGTCGGAGCAGATTGCCAACCTGTTTGGTGGCTGTGTGCGCATGGCGATTACCGGTGGCGCAGCCATTCCACACAGCACAGCCAAGGTGTTCCTGGCGCTGGGTGTGACCTTGCTGCAAGGCTATGGCATGACGGAAACCACGCCTGTGATTTCCGTGGTCACGCCGGACAGCAATGACCCCGCCACCGTGGGTGAACCACTGCCCTGCGTGCAGGTACGCATTGGTGAGCAGCGCGAGCTGCAGGTGCGTGGCCCCACGGTGATGAAGGGCTACTGGAAGCGCCCTGAAGACACGGCCGCTGCTTTTACCGAAGACGGCTGGCTGCGTACGGGCGACCAGGCCGAGCTGGTGCGTGGTCGTATCCGCCTGATGGGGCGCCTGAAGGAAATCATCGTGACATCCACGGGTGAAAAGCTCTCGCCCGCCGATCTGGAACTGGCCCTGCTGGCTGATCCGCTGATCGACCAGATCATGATGCTGGGCGATCACCGCCCTTATGTCAGCGCGATTGCTGTGCTCAATGCCGAGAACTGGGCCGTGTTTGCGGCCGAGCAGGGCTGGGATGGGCAGAGCCTGGAAACCCTGCGCCAGCCTGCAGTGGTTCAGACCGTGCTCAAGCGTCTGCAGGCCTTGAGCGCCGATTTCCCCAGCTACGCACAGCCCCGCGCTTTGTTGCTGAGCATGGAGCCCTGGAGCGTGGAAAACCAGCTGCTCACGCCTACGCTCAAGGTCAAGCGCAAGCAGGTCATGGAGCGTTACGCGGAAGATATTGAAGGGCTGTACGGCAAGCGCCGCGTGGCTTAAATCAGCCCGCTGCATGCTCCAAAACGAAAGCCCCGGTTGCTGCTGCAGCCGGGGCTTTTTGACATCCACCTAGACTTGGTGCGATGCAGTTGCTGCCTGTATCGGCAGGGCTGCGAAAAACTTCAGCCCGTAACTCAGGCCCTGACAGGCTGTGTCAGAAAATCGCGCAGCGCAAACAGCGTTTCGTCGGGTGCCTCTGTCATCTGGTTGTGGCCCATGGGCAGCATCACCGTTTGCACCTGCTTACCTGCCGCCTTGGCGGCATTGATCAGTCCTTGTGCGGCTTTGGGCGGTGTCATCTGGTCCTGCTGGCCCAGCGCAAACAGAACAGGGCACTGCACGGCGGCAATGGCTTGCTCGCCGTTGGCGTAGCTGTCGCAGGCCTTGAAGCCCGTGTAGAGCAGATTGGTGTTGTGGTTGCTCGCCAGCACACGGCGGCCCAGCGCCATGCCCGCGCCATGGACCCAGCTGCCCGCACCGCTGGGCGGCGAGAGCGTGGCGCGCGAGAAGGTCTGAATCATGGCAATCGCTTTTTCCGGCGTGTGCTGTGCGCTTTCGAGCAGGGCAGCAGAGACTTTCATGGGGTATGCCGTGCCGACCAGGGCCAGATGGCTCACGCGTGGGCCGAGCTGTGCCGCAGCTTCCAGTGCAATCAGGCTGCCCCAGCTGTGGCCAACCAAGGCCGCCTGCTGCAGGCCAGCGGCATCCATGAGCTGGGCGATGGTGTGTGCTGCGGCTTCCACGCTGTCAGGGGCAGCGCCGTTGCTGCGGCAGTGGCCGGGCAGATCTATGGCCAGCACATTCCAGCCGTGGTGGGCCAGATAGCGGCTTTGCAGCGCCCAGACGCTGTGGTCGCAGAGCACGCCGTGAATCAGGATGGCGGTGGGCTTGGTGGCATCAAAAGGCCTGCCGCCGGTGTAGGCGTAAAGCTGTGAGTCATTGACTTTAAAAAACATAGCTGTCTCCGCAATATAGATAAGCGCTAGTGGCTGTTTTTGTTATGAATTTCAGGCGGATTTCTCTGCCGCCTTCAGCGCACGCTTGAGGTCGTCGATCAGGTCGTCCGCATCTTCCAGGCCAATGGACAGGCGAATCGTGCCCTGACCGATGCCAGCCTGTGCCAGCGCTTCATCGCTCATGCGAGAGTGTGTGGTGCTGGCCGGGTGGATCACCAGGCTGCGGCAGTCGCCCACGTTGGCCAGATGGCTGAAGACTTTGAGCGTCTCGATGAACTTCTTGCCTTGGTTGCGGTTGCCTGCAATATCAAAGCTGAACACCGAGCCCGCGCCGCGCGGCAGCAGTTTTTGCGCCAGGCGGTGCGAAGGGTGGGATTCCAGCATGGGGTGGCCCACACGGGCGACCATGGGGTGGGTGGCCAGGAACTGCACCACTTTTTCGGTGCTCTTCATGTGCCGCTCCATGCGCAGCGGCAGGGTCTCAATGCCCTGCAGGATCAGCCAGGCACTGTGCGGGCTCATGCAGGCGCCAAAGTCGCGCAGCCCCTCACGGCGTGCGCGCAGCAAAAAGGCGCCCACCGTGCTCTCTTCGCTGAACACCATGTGGTGAAAGCCGTCGTAGGGCTCGGTCAGTTCGGGGAATTTGCCCGAGGCTTCCCAGTCAAAGCTGCCGCCATCCACCACGATGCCGCCTATCACCGTGCCGTGGCCGCAGAGGAACTTGGTGGCTGAGTGGTAGACCAGATCCGCCCCATGCTCAAAGGGTTTGATGAGCCACGGCGATGTCAGCGTGGAATCCACCAGCAGCGGCACACCCGCTTCGTGCGCGATGTACGAGACGGTGGGAATGTCCAGCACGTCCAGCGCCGGGTTGCCCACGGTTTCGCCAAAAAACAGTTTGGTGTTAGGGCGGATGGCGGCCTTCCAGCCGTCAATGTCACCGGGTTTGACGAAGGTGGTTTCAATCCCAAAGCGGCGCAGCGTGTAGTGCAGCAGGTTCTGGCTGCCGCCATACAGTGCCGTGCTCGCCACGATATGGCTGCCAGTACCCATGAGCGTGGCAATGGACAGGTGCAGGGCGGCCTGGCCGCTGGCTACGGCAATTGCGCCAATGCCGCCTTCGAGCGCTGCTACGCGCTGCTCCAGCACGGCATTGGTCGGGTTGCTGATGCGGCTGTAGACGTGGCCCGGTCTCTCCAGGTTGAACAGGCTGGCCGCGTGGTCGCTGGATTCAAAGACAAAGGACGTGGTCAGATGAATTGGCACCGCGCGTGCACCCGTGGCCGGGTCGGGCTGCGCGCCTGCATGCAGGCTCAGGGTGTCAAAGCCAGGGTCGCTATAGCCGGGCATTGCAATGTCTCCATAGATCTATATAGGTATGAGTGGATGCAATGCTGGCACAGAAGCTGTGGGCGGTCAGCGCCTTGGTGACGCAGGATACCGTCTGCTACAAAGCAAAGAGCGCCTCAGGCTGCTTGGATATGGAATTGAACGCAAAAATATTGTGAAAACAAGGTTTCATAAGCGCAAAGCGCTATTTTTTTTTGAATGCTGCGGGGCAAGATGCAAGCCTTGTGGCTTTGCGTTGTTGAGGCACCGTCGATGTGGGCTATATTTGTTCACATGGACAAAGACTTGGTTTTGGAGATCTACCAATGAAAGTGAGCGACATTCTCCACTTCAAAGGCAATAGCCTGTATGTGGCGCAGGCAGATGATGCCTTGGCAGATGCCGTGGCCGTGATGGCTGAAAAAGACGTGGGCTCACTGGTGGTCATGGAGCACGGTGATGTCGTAGGCGTGCTGACTTTCCGCGAGGTCATTCAGGCCATTGCCAAAAACGGCGGTAGCCTGGGCACCACCCGTGTGCGTTCGGTGATGGACGATGCGCCGCTGACCTGCACAGCGGAAACCGAGCTGGATGAAGTGCGCCGCATGATTCTGGACCACCATGCGCGCTACATGCCCGTGATGGACAAGCGCCAGTTGATCGGTGTGGTGAGCCTGTATGACGTGGCCAAGGCCGTGGTGGAAAGCCAGAACTTTGAGAACAAATTGCTCAAGGCCTATATCCGCGACTGGCCTGAACAGGAAAAAAACGCCTCCTGATCTACGACCGGCCTGCAAGCCTCAGACAGAGTTTGCAGGCCATTTTTTCGTGTGTGCACAGCCGATTGCGTACGCTTTTTGGTGCTGTTGAGCCACAAAATTCCTGTTTTTTGCTGTTTTATTGATTAAATCAATCACTTTATTGGAAAAATCAAACAGAAAAGCTTGAATGGCGCTATAAGCGGGCGTAGCACTCGTAAATCATGGTTTTCACCTAGATTTCTGACGTCTGCTGTGGTCGATGAAGCGTCTCAAATAAGAAAAAATCATATTAAATTTGTTTTAAAGTGTTGACTGGTAATTTGGGCGAAACATAGAATCCGCCCACTTCGAACCACAACACGGTTCGTCTTCGCATTTGCTCAGTCCGTTCGTTGACGGATGCTCATGCCCCCAAGGCGCTGGGGTGTTGCATGAGATGACAGTAGCTATCGAACCCAGGCTGGTTTGCCAGTGCGCCCTCTGCGGCCTATATCCAGCCTCGAGAAAGGAAACGCCATGTCCAAGTCAGGAAACTGGGCGGCTTCTGTACGCACGATAGCGTCAGACATCGCCGAGGGTTTTCTTGAAATTACCCACAACAGCTTTGCCCTCATCGGTCTGGTTGTTGCATTTGCTGCTATCGCATTGTTTGCGCAACCTGAGTTGCGTCAGCAAGGCGAGGCACAGCTGCGCACCTGGCTGCAGGAGCGGCATGTTGCTGTGGCCGGGGTCACACCCGAGCCCAGCGCGATTGAGCGCGCAACGGCTGTGAACCCCAAGGAATTGCCGAAAGACCAGGCCGCTGTTGCGTACTGGATCAGCAAAAAGTACCGCGTGGCACCTGAGCCCATTGGTGCGCTGGTGGAAGAGGCTTACCAGATTGGTGAGCAGTACAAGATCGACCCCACACTGCTGCTGGCCGTGATGGCGATCGAGTCGCGCTTTAACCCGTTTGCCCAAAGCTCTGTCGGTGCGCAGGGACTAATGCAGGTGATGACGCGTGTGCACACCGAGAAATACGACAACTTTGGCGGCAACCATGCCGCGTTTGACCCCATCAGCAATCTGCGTGTGGGGGCGTCGATTTTGCGTGAGTACATGCAGATCACCGGCTCGGTGGAAGGTGCACTCAAGTACTACGTCGGTGCTGCCAACCATGGCAATGACGGTGGCTATGTTGCCAAGGTGCTGGCTGAGCACAGCCGCATGCGTCAGGTAGCAGGTCGTTCCACGCCTGAAACCACCGTGCGCCCAGGCCTGGTGGCCAAGCGCCAGATCACCCCGATCAAGATGGAAGAGGGCGAAGCTGCTGCTGAACAAAAGGCCGCAGAGACCGAACGCCCCGCTTCCGTGGCGGTGAACCGTACCCAGGATGAAGCATCTCAGGTGGTGGCAAGCTCCAACCTCTGATTGCCCATAGACCCCTGCTGCGCCCCAATGCACAGGCACGCGTAGAGCCCAGAGCTTCTGCAGTGCTTGTGCATTGTTGTTTCTAGGGTATGGCGGCTGGGCTACACTTACAGGGTACGCAACTGGCGATAGGTGCAGCAGTTTTTCCACTGCCTTGCACTGACGTGGAATCGCTGCAGGGCCTGTCAGCCCTGCCAACCACCGGGGAGCGTACCGCCCAGTCTGTTCGGGCGTTTCAGCCGTTCGCCTGGGCAGCCCTTTTCCAAGGGAATACAAGTTCACAGGACTGCCAAACTCATGTTCCAACGCACCAATACCGTCGAGATCGTCGACCCAGAAGTCTTTGCTGCCATCCAGGCTGAAAACCAGCGCCAGCAAGACCACATCGAACTGATCGCGAGCGAGAACTACTGCTCGCCCGCCGTGATGGAAGCCCAGGGCTCCCAGCTGACCAACAAGTACGCCGAAGGCTACCCAGGCAAGCGCTACTACGGTGGTTGCGAGCACGTGGACGTGGTGGAGCAGCTGGCCATTGACCGCATCAAGGCCATCTTTGGTGCCGAAGCTGCCAACGTGCAGCCCAACTCCGGCTCTCAGGCCAACCAGGCTGTGCTGATGGCCTTTGCCAAGCCCGGCGACACCATTCTGGGCATGAGCCTGGCCGAAGGCGGTCACCTGACCCACGGCATGGCGCTGAACATGTCCGGCAAGTGGTTCAATGCCGTGGCCTACGGTCTGAACGACAAGGAAGAGATCGACTACGAACAGCTGGAAAAGCTGGCGCGTGAGCACAAGCCCCGCATCATCGTGGCTGGCGCTTCTGCCTACGCCCTGCGTATTGATTTTGAACGCTTCGCCAAGATCGCCAAGGAAGTCGGCGCCATCCTGTGGGTGGACATGGCCCACTACGCAGGTCTGATCGCTGCTGGCGTCTACCCCAACCCTGTGCCTCATGCTGACGTGGTCACTACCACCACCCACAAGAGCCTGCGCGGCCCCCGTGGCGGCGTGATTCTGATGAAGGCTGAGCACGAAAAGGCCATCAACAGCGCCATCTTCCCCGGCCTGCAGGGCGGCCCTCTGATGCACGTGATCGCTGGCAAGGCTGTGGCTTTCAAGGAAGCACAGTCGCCTGAATTCAAGGCTTACCAGGAACAAGTCGTGAAGAACGCCAAGGTCATGGCTGATACCCTGACCGAGCGCGGTCTGCGTATCGTGTCTGGCCGTACCGAAAGCCATGTGATGCTGGTGGACCTGCGTTCCAAGGGTATTACTGGCAAGGCTGCTGAAGCGGCTCTGGGCCAGGCGCACATCACCATCAACAAGAACGCCATCCCCAACGACCCCGAGAAGCCCTTCGTGACTAGCGGTATCCGCGTGGGTACACCTGCCATGACCACCCGTGGCTTCAAGGAAGAAGAAGCGCGCATCACTGCCAACCTGGTGGCTGACGTGCTGGAAAACCCCAGCGACGAAGCCACACTGGCACGCGTACGCGCTGAAGTGGCCAAGCTGACAGCCCGCTTCCCCGTCTACAAGTAATCCGCAGCCCTATGAAGTGCCCCTTTTGCAACCATATGGATACCCAGGTCGTGGAAACGCGCATGGGTGAAGAGGGGGCCTTCATTCGCCGCAGGCGCCAGTGTCTGAGCTGTGCCAAGCGCTTTACCACCTACGAACGCCCCGATGTGAGCTTTCCGACCGTGGTCAAGAAAGATGGCCGCCGTACGGAATTCAGCCACGACAAGCTGCAGGCCTCGTTTGTGCTGGCGCTGCGCAAGCGTCCAGTCGCTTCGGCCGAAGTCGATGCAGCGATTGACCATGTGGAAGAGAAGCTGCTGAACGCCGGTGTACGCGAGGTAGCGTCCAGCCACATTGGCGAGCTGGTCATGCATGAGCTGCGCAAGCTCGATAAGGTGGCCTATATCCGCTTTGCCAGCGTCTACCGCAGCTTTGAGGATATTGATGACTTCAAGCACCTCGTGGATGAAGTGCGTACATAAAGACACGTCATGCAGAAAAGACAAAGGCCGCTGATGCGGCCTTTGTTATTGCTGAGGGCTTTTAAAACTATAGCTGCCAGCGCTGGTTATTCATAGATTTCAGATGCTTTTATATCTGAAATCAAGTGTTGATCAGCGCTGGCAGCTCTTTTTTAAGAAGCAGATGCCGGAATGGGGCCGGGCTCCTGGTGCACATCGCCACACTGTGCGCGGTGGCGCAGCGCATGGTCCATGACCACGAGTGCCAGCAGCGCCTCGGCAATCGGCGCAGCGCGAATGCCTACGCAGGGGTCGTGACGGCCCTTGGTGATGACTTCGGTGCTGTTGCCATGCACATCAATGGATTCGCGGGGGCTCAGGATGGAGCTGGTGGGTTTGATGGCAATCGAGACTTCCAGGTCCTGCCCGGTGCTGATGCCGCCCAGAATGCCGCCAGCATGGTTGGTGCGAAAGCCTTCGGGGCTCATGGAGTCACCATGCACCGTGCCGCGCTGGGCCACGCTGGCAAAGCCCGCACCAATCTCCACGCCCTTGACGGCGTTCAGGCCCATCATGGCGTAGGCGATGTCGGCATCGAGCTTGTCATACAAGGGCTGGCCCAGGCCCACGGGCATGCCCGTGGCCTGCACGCGAATGCGCGCGCCGCAGCTGTCGCCGGACTTGCGCAGTGCGTCCATGTAGGCTTCCAGCGCTTCTACATCCGCTGCTGGGGCAAAAAACGGGTTGTGGGGCACATGCTCCCAGCTCTCAAACGCAATAGGAAGTTCGCCAAGCTGTGTCATGCAGGCGCGGAACTCCGTGCCGAACTTTTGCTTGAGCCACTTCTTGGCCACTGCGCCGGCTGCTACGGTGGGTGCAGTCAGGCGCGCGGAAGAGCGGCCACCACCACGGGGGTCGCGCACGCCGTATTTGTGCCAGTAAGCGTAATCCGCATGACCGGGGCGAAAGCTTTGCGCGATATTTGCATAGTCCTTGCTACGCTGATCGGTGTTGCGAATCAGCAGTGCAATCGGTGTGCCTGTGGTGACGCCTTCGTACACGCCGGACAGGATTTCGACCTGATCAGCTTCCTGACGCTGGGTCACGTGTCGGCTGGTGCCGGGGCGGCGGCGATCCAGATCGGTCTGGATGTCTGCCTCTGTCAGCGGCAATCCAGGGGGACAGCCGTCGATAACACAGCCAATGGCTGGTCCGTGCGATTCACCAAAATTGGTGACCGTAAAAAGGGTTCCGAAAGTATTGCCGCTCATGGACAATGATTATGCCTGCGAGAATCACGGCTTCCATGGAGGGACGCTGACGGTCAATTCTTGACTTTTATTTCTTGGAACTGTTTGATGACACATAGGATGCCAGCCACAGACCTTGAGGTCTGGTTACAAGCGCTGCAAAGCAGCGACAGTGCTTGGCTCATCACGGATGATCATTTCAATACCGTTGCCATCAACGATGGTTTCACGCGTCTGACGGGCTATACGCTGGCTGATATGCCGGGTCACAGGCCGCTGCAAAAGCTCATGGCATCCGGCCCCGAGCTGGATACACACATCCTGGAGCAGCTGCAGTGTCATGGAGCTTTTAACGGTGAGTTGCTGCTGCAGCACCGTGATGGGACTGTTCTGTGGGTGGCGGCTATGGTGAACAACCTGAACCGGCAGCCGGTGCATGCCAATGAGGCATGTGCGCAGGTCATCGTGCTCACGGACATTGGATTTACCAAGCGCTTTGAAGCCCTGCAAAGGGAGGTGCTGGAAGACATCGTGCATGAAAAGCCTCTGGCGCTGCTCATGCGCAATATGTGCTGCTCGCTGGAGGAAATCTTGCCAGACGTGCATGTCAGCATCCTGTCTGTACAGGATGGTGCCTTGCATTCGCTGGCGGCGCCGAGCTTGCCAGAGGGCGTCACCTGCTTGATCGACGGTCTGCGCATCGGCCCAGATGTAGGCTCCTGCGGCAAGGCCGCATATCTGGGCAGCGAAGTGGTCAGTCAGGACTTGTCCAGCGACCCCAACTGGCGCTTGTACGCCGCACCGTTTCTGGCAGCAGGGCTGCGTGCCTGCTGGTCTTGCCCCGTCAAGAACCATGACAACCAAGTAATTGGCACGTTTGCGCTGTACTTTGATACGCCACGTGTGCCCAATGCATTGCACCAGCAGCTGGTTAAGGCCTTTTTGCACCTGACGGCCATCGCCATGGAGCGCGATGCCAGCAAGCAGCGTATCCGGCAGCTGGCCTATTACGACTCGCTCACACGTTTGCCGAATCGCACCATGTTCAATGAATGTGCGCAGCAGGCATTGCACACGACACGCGGCCAGCAAGGCCTGCTCTTTTATCTGGATCTGGATCGCTTCAAATACTGGAATGACAGCATGGGTCATGGTGCGGGCGATGCCTTGCTGTGTGAGGTTGCACACCGGCTGACGCAGTGCACCAGGGCGGAGGACATCATCGGCCGCCTGTCCAGCGATGAGTTCGTGGTCTTCATGCCCTGTTGCACAGAAGCGCAGATTCCCGAGCTGGCAAGGCATCTGCTCGACGCCATTGCACAGCCTTTCAGCATCAACGGCGTCATGACCCTGCCCAATGCCTGCATTGGCGTGTGCGCATATCCCGAAGACGGCACTGATATTGAAACCCTGCTGCGCCATGCAGACCAGGCCATGTATGCCGCCAAAAGCCAGGGGAGTCAGTTGTGGGAGCGCTATCGCCCTGAGTTAGGGCAGATCAGCCAGGAGCGCGCAGACATGGAGCGGGAGCTGCGCCTTGCACTGGCCAATGGTGACTTGCAGCTGCACTTTCAGCCCCAGGTGCGCCATCCGGAGACGCCTGTGCTGTATGGGCTGGAGTCCTTGTCGCGCTGGCACTATCCAGAGTGGGGCTGGGTGTCACCCGCGCGCTTTATTGCCGTGGCAGAAGACAGTGGCCTGATTCATGCGCTCACCGCATGGCTGCTGGATGCAGCCTGCTCGCAGCTGGCGCAGTGGCGCAAGCAAGGGCTGCCTATACCGCATGTAGCGGTTAACCTGTCTACCAACAACTTTCATGCGCAGGGTTTTGCGCAGCAGGTGCAGTTCACCCTGCACAAGTACGGGCTACAGAGCAGTGATTTGGTACTGGAGATCACGGAAAGCGTCATGCTGGACAACAGCCCCGTGACGCTGGAAAACCTCAAGGCCTTGCATGCGATGGGGCTTCGTCTGTCCATGGATGACTTTGGCACGGGCTACTCCAGCCTGAGCTATTTGCATCGACTGCCCATTTCCGAGCTCAAGCTCGACAAAAGCTTTGTGCAGGATGTGGTGAGCAGCTCTGCTGCCAGTGCGCTCACACGCTCCGTGCTCAATATTGCCACCAGTCTCAATATGACCGTGGTCGCAGAAGGCGTGGAAACCGAGGAGCAGGCCAGCTGGCTGGCAGAGCAGGGTTGTCCGGTTCTGCAGGGGTATTTGTTTGCCAAGCCCATGGCTGCTGAGGCTGTTCCGGTGTGGCTGGACAGCGTGGCACTGAAACAAAGCGCCTGAATCTACCGTGTATGCAGGCATGAAGTGTGCTCAACCCTGCCATGCTGTGACACATTTGTACCCAGTGATGCTTTGGATCTGTTCAATTAGCAGCGAAAATACCTGTATGCGTGTGAGTGTGCTGCTTCAGCCTGCTCGCACATGACACCAAGCCCTTCATGCTTTGCGGGATGAAGGGCTGTTTCCTATTTCATGATCTCTAATTTATTTGCAGCAAAATGTCCGACGCACCTGAAATGAATGCCTCCCCAGCCAAGCACACAGAGGTTCATCCGCTGGATGCACTGACTGGTGGTGCGTTCTCGGCCGCTACATCCGGCGAGCGCGCTGCCTGCATCCGTGAGTGGCTGGCTTCCCAGCCATCCAGTGAGCAATTGCAAGAGGTGTTCAAAGAACTGAGCGTGCGCGACAAAAGCGTGGCACGTCTGGTGCGCGAACGCATGGATGACATTCGCCGTGCCAAAGAGCAGGAAGTCATCGCTGTGGAATGGGCTGAGAAAGCCCGTGCTTTGCTCGCCGGTGCAACCCTGAATGTCGCGGAAGCCGTGGCGTGGCAGCGCGATGCAGCCAAGGCTGGCGCTCCGCTGTCCCGCGAGCCACTGTCTGCTCTGAAGCAGGAGCTGGCCGAGCGCATCAAGACGATTGAAGACCTGCAGCACCGTGTGCAGGTGCAGCGTGAAGCGGCTGTCTTGCTGGCTCAGCGCATTGAAGTGCTGTCCACCAAGTCGTGGAAGGCCGCAGAAGCAGCGCAGGAAGGTCTGGTCAATGATGTCGCGCACTGGCAGGCACAGGCCGAGGTGCTCACCAATGATGCCAGCTGGAGCAGTGTCAATGACCGTTTCCCTCCGCTGCTGGAGGCATCGCGTGCGCAATTGCTGGTGGTCTGGGAAGCATTCCAGTCGGCTCTGGCTGTGACGCAGGCTGCTGCAGCTGACGAAAACGCTGAGCTGCCTCCCGTACCCGTGTGGGCTGATGAAATCCGTGTGGCGCGTGGTCTGCCTTCTCAGCTGGCGGCAGCCGTCCCCAGCAAGCCCGCAGCAGCGGCCAAGCCAGCCAAGCAGGACATGGCACAGAAGCAGCAGGCAGCAGTTCAGGCTGTGCTGCCAGCACTCAAGGCACTGGCTGAAGCCTCTGCAGAACAAAAGGCTGAGGCTATTGCAGCCCTGCGTGCAGTGTTGAAGCAACATGGCCGCTGGCTGGATCAGGTGGTTGCCCAGCAGGTGCATGAACAGCTGCTTGCTGCTGGTGATGCACAGGGCTGGCAACCCCAGCAAGTAGACCGTCTGCGTGAAGAGCTGATTGCCAAGGCAGAAGCTTTGAGCGCACGCCCTGAAGGACAGGCACTGGGTGGCCGCAAGCTGCAGGAATCCCTGCGCCAGCTGCGTGAGCAGTGGAAGCAGGCAGACCAGGGTGCTATTCCTAACCATGCGCTGTGGAAAAAGTTTGATGAGGCTTGCAATACTGCCTACAAGCAAGTGGAAGCATGGCTGGAGCGCGTGCGTACAGAATCCACGCAGCACAAGGCAGCACGCCTGGCGTTGATTGATGAAATCAAGGCATGGGCCCAGCAGCAACAGAGCAGCCAGGACTGGAAGGGCATGGCGCGCGCCTTGCGCCAGTTTGCTGAACGCTGGCGCGAAAGCGGCCATGTGGGCGAGAAGGTGTTTGCAGAGCTGCAGACTGCTTTCAAGCAGGCTATGACGGCTGCGGAAGCGCCGCTCAAGGCTGCGCAAAAGGCAAGTGTCGAGCGCCGCAATGCCATGATTGCCGAAGCCCAGGAGCTGGCGCAGGCAGCCGCACTGCGTATTGATGCCATCAAGGCACTGCAGCAGCGCTGGCAGGCGGAAGCACAGGCGGTGCCGCTGGATCGCAAGTTCGAGCAAAAGCTGTGGGACACCTTCCGCAAGCCACTGGACGAAGCCTTTAGCCGCAAGAGCGTAGAGCGCGGTGTGCGTGTGCCTGCTGCAGAAAATCTGTCTGCACACGACCGTGCTGTGCTGGAGGCTGCCAAGGCTTTGCAGGCAGCCAATGCCGGCGGTGATGTGCAGCAAATCCGTGCGGCCATGGCAGCGCTGGAAGATGCTGTGCGCAATCCTGCTGCAGAGGCAGCGCCTGTGGCAGCAGAGCCAGAAGCTGCGCCTGTGGTGGAGGCCAATGCTGCATCCAAGGCGGTGGTGGCTGTGCGTGGTGATGATCGCCCTGGTGCCAAGAAAGAAGCAGCACCAGCTGTGGCGGCCAAGCCTGCTGCTCGCAAGGATGTGCGTCCTGCACGTGCCGAGCGTGCGCCTCGTCTGGGTGATGCTGCATTCCGTGCACAGCGCGACGCCATGGAGGCTGCGCAGTATGCGCTGCGCAAGCTGGCGGCGCAGGCGCACGGCGAAGCCCTGAGCAAGCTGATGGATGCCTGGAGCAAGCGTGATGCAGCCCTGCTGCCTGCTGCGCAGGAGCTGGGTGCCAAGGTGAACGCGCAGGCTCGCAAGGCCTGGGAGCAGGCGCTGGGTACACCAGCTACAGGTGATGCTGCCGAGGCGCTGCTGCGTCTGGAGATTGCAGCGGATGTATCTACACCTGCAGAGCATCTGTCTGCGCGTCGCATGCTGCAACTGCAGCTGCTCACGCGTCGCAACGCACCTGCTCCCGAGCAGACCTGGACACAGGACGTGGCAGCCGTTCTGGCAACGGCATACGCTGATGCAGTTGCGCGTCGCCTGCAGAATGTGCTGAAGGTGCTGCTGCGCAAATAAGGCGCTGCCGCTGCACCTCCTCTGAAACCACCTGTGCTTTGTGCACAGGTGGTTTTTTTATGGTCTGGATGTTGTGAAGGAGGGGTAAAACAAAAAAGGCCACTGCAATTGCTTGCAGTGACCTTTGCTTGTCTGGTGCCCAAGAGAGGACTCGAACCTCCACGGAGTTACCCGCTAGTACCTGAAACTAGTGCGTCTACCAATTCCGCCACCTGGGCAAATAAGAGCTGATTTTTATAAGAAGTGTGGTAGCACTTCACAACCCATATCTGTTGGCATGACAAATGCCGCAAATTTTGGTGCCCAGGAGAGGACTCGAACCTCCACGGAGTTACCCGCTAGTACCTGAAACTAGTGCGTCTACCAATTCCGCCACCTGGGCAAAAGACAAGTTGTTTTTTTAGTAAGTGAGGTAGCACTTAACAACCTGCTTTTGTTGATGCCTGCAAAACAGACATCGCAAATTTTTGGTGCCCAGGAGAGGACTCGAACCTCCACGGAGTTACCCGCTAGTACCTGAAACTAGTGCGTCTACCAATTCCGCCACCTGGGCAAAAGACAAATTGTTTTTAAATAAGTGAGGTAGCACTCAACAATTTGCTTTTGTTGATGCCTGCTGAACAAGCAAGCATCGCAAATTTTGGTGCCCAGGAGAGGACTCGAACCTCCACGGAGTTACCCGCTAGTACCTGAAACTAGTGCGTCTACCAATTCCGCCACCTGGGCTGATATTTCCTGAAACAAGAAGTTTCAAAAAAATCAAATTTCTTCTCTGAATCCTTGAATTTTACTCACAAAAAAGATGGCAAAAAATGAAATTTGCAAACTTTTTTTGTTCGCCGATACTGTTGCCAGTTGTCGTTAAACTTGGTGCCCAGGAGAGGACTCGAACCTCCACGGAGTTACCCGCTAGTACCTGAAACTAGTGCGTCTACCAATTCCGCCACCTGGGCTTTCAGGAAAGATTTAGATTGTATAGCAAAAAAATGGACCCACGCACCAACTCGCGCAATTCGCTCAAGGAAATTGAAGGAACGGTGCAAGGGCATCGAGACGGTCATGGATTCGTCATTCGTGACGATGGCGAGGCCGATATCTACATTCCCGCCAACGAAATGCGTGCCGTGCTCCACAAGGATCGCGTGCGCGTGCACATCGTTCGCCAGGACAAGCGCGGCCGCCCGGAAGGGCATATCGTGGAGATCATCGAGCGGCCTACCAAGACCTTGATTGGCCGCCTGCTGCAGGAAAGCGGCGTCTGGCTGGTGGCGCCCGAAGACAAGCGCTATGGTCAGGATGTACTGGTGCCTCAGGGGGCAACGGGGCAGGCCAAGACGGGGCAGGTGGTGGTGGTTGAGTTGACCGAGGCTCCAGCCCTGTTTGGTCAGCCTGTAGGCCGCATTCTGGAAGTGCTGGGGGAGATGGATGACCCCGGCATGGAAATTGAAATTGCGGTGCGCAAGTACGGCGTGCCCCATGTGTTCTCGGAAGCCTGTCTGGCGGCAGCCAAGGCCCTGCCTGAAAAGGTGATGGCCAAGGATCGCAAGGGTCGCATTGATCTGCGCGATGTGCCGCTGTGCACCATTGATGGCGAAGATGCGCGCGACTTTGACGATGCTGTGTACTGCGAGCCTGCCAAGGTCGGTCGCAGCAAGGGCTGGCGTCTGCTGGTGGCGATTGCCGATGTGAGTCACTATGTGCAAAACGGCAATGCGATTGACGTGGATGCCTACGAGCGCGCGACCAGTGTGTACTTCCCGCGCCGTGTGATTCCCATGCTGCCGGAAAAGCTCTCCAACGGCCTGTGTTCGCTCAACCCTGATGTGGATCGCCTGTGCATGGTCTGCGACATGCTGATCACCGCCAAGGGTGAGGTGCATGCCTATCAGTTCTACCCCGGTGTGATGCACAGCCATGCGCGCTTTACCTATACGGAAGTGGCGGCGATTCTGTCCAATACCCGTGGCCCGGAAGCTTCGCAGCGCAAGGAGCGCGTGCCTGATCTGTTGAACTTGCACGGCGTGTTCCGCGCTTTGTTGGAGGCGCGCAAGCAGCGCGGAGCTGTGGACTTTGATACGGTGGAGACGCAGATCGTCTGCGATGAAAGCGGTCGCATTGAAAAAATCGTGCCCCGCACGCGCAATGATGCGCACCGTCTGATCGAAGAGTGCATGCTGGCTGCCAACGTCTGCGCGGCAGACTTTATTAAGCAAAACGGCCGTATGGCGCTATTCCGCGTGCATGACAAGCCTTCGGCAGAGAAGATTGATTTGCTGCGCGGCTACCTCAAGGCCATTGGTGTGAACATGTCCGTCAGTGATTCACCGCGCCCTGAGGAATTCCAGGCGATTGCGGATGCGACCAAGGAGCGTCCGGATGCGCAGCAAATCCACACCATGCTGCTGCGCACCATGATGCAGGCCATGTATACACCCGACAACGGCGGCCACTTTGGTCTGGCCTTTGATGCGTATACGCACTTCACCAGCCCGATTCGCCGCTATCCGGACTTGCTGGTGCATCGCGTCATCAAATCCATTCTGCATGACGTCAAGTACAAGCTGCCCCAGCTGCCTGTGCCCGGTGAGGCGCAGGAAAAGCTGGCCAAGCGTCTGGCCAGCCGTGTGACCGAGCCGCAGATCAAGCCGCGCAGCAAGCTGGCGCAGGCCGAGCTGCAGGGGTGGGAGGCCGCCGGTCTGCACTGCAGTGCCAATGAGCGTCGTGCCGATGAAGCCAGCCGCGATGTGGAAGCCTGGCTCAAGTGCAAGTACATGCGTGACTACCTGGGCGAGGAGTTTACGGGCACGGTCACGGCGGTCACCAGCTTTGGCATTTTTGTGACGCTGGATGCCATGTATGTGGAAGGGTTGGTGCACATCACCGAGCTGGGTGGGGACTACTTCCGCTTTGATGAGCAGCGCCAGGAGCTGCGTGGCGAGCGCTCGGGCGTGCGCTACACGATTGGCTCTCGCTTGCAGGTGCAGGTCAGCCGTGTGGATCTGGATGGGCGCAAGATTGACTTTCGCATCGTGCAGGATGAAGCCATGGCTGCCGCGTCTGCACGCAGTGGTGGCGGCCGCCAGCGCGCCGCGCGGCATGAACGCCGCGAAGCGCAGGAAGCGGTGCCTGCTTATGCAGAGCCAGCGCCACGCGCCCGCCCTCAGGCAGGTAAAAAGCGCGGAGCAGCTGCATCACCCAAAAGCGGTGGCAGTGCCTGGGTAGATCCAGTGGCTGCGGCAGGCTTTGGTGTTGTGCGTGGGCAGAAAGGCAATCCCGCCAAAGCATCAGTCAAGCCGCAGGGTAAGCCGGTGGCCAAGTCGGGCAAAAAGCGCCGTTAAGCCTGGCTTCAGACTGATAGCTCTTAATAAGTGAGCTGTTAGCGCTTGAATATGCTTGTTTTCAGATGCTTTTGTATCTGAAATACAGGCGTAGCAAGCGCTGGCAGCTCACTTTTTTATATAACCTGCCATGGCGTACAGGCCAGTGCAGAGGCGGTGAGTGGCTGGGTGCTGGGCCAGTTTTCGGCCAGAGCGCCGTGCTCCCACACGGCTTCGCAGGCCGCCAGGTGCGTTGATGGCTGCTGCTGCCAGCGTGCGGCGACCATGCCGGCCAGTACGTCGCCCGTGCCGCCAATGGCCAGGCGGGCGTTGCCGGTGGGGTTGATGTGTGGCGTTTGCGCTGGGCTGGCAATGATGCTGCCTGAGCCCTTGAGGACCACCGTGCATTGCAGGCGTTCAGCCAGCGTCTGTGCAGCTTGCAGACGATGGGCTTGAATATCTGCTGTGCTTTGTTGCAGCAGCCGTGCGGCTTCCAGTGGGTGGGGTGTGAGGATGGTGGCTTGCCCCCGCGCGCGGCGTGCCTGCAGGGCGGTTGCCAGAGAAGCATCCTGCGCGATGGCATTCAGTGCATCGGCATCCAGCACCAGTCGGGGTGTCTGCTGCAGCACTTCAGGCAGCCATGCATGAATGGCGCTGCCTCCGCCGCAGCCACACACCACGGTAGCGCTGCCCAGCAATGCGCGGGTGCTGCTGGCGTCCGGCTGCATCAGGTCGGGGGCGATGGTGTGGTGGCAGCTGGTATTGGGGGCAAGCAGGTGCAGCAGTGTGCGGCCAGCGCCGTGGTGCAGGGCGGCTGTGGCGGCCAGGATGGCTGCTCCCGCCATGCTGCTGGCGCCGCCAATGACCAGTACATCGCCAAAGCTGCCTTTGTGGCTGTTGTGGTGGCGCTGTATGTGCGTGGGTGTGGCATTGAGCCAGGCGGTGGGTGGGTGTTGCTGGAGGGTGTCGCTGCATGCCAGATCGTCCCACCATATCTGTCCGCAGGCGTCACGACCATGGTGGGTGAATAGGCCTGGCTTGAGGGTGAGCAGGCTCAGGGTGTGGCGGCTGCTGGGTTGCCAGTGTGCAGGAGGTGTAAAGCCGGGGAGCCATGCGCCGCTGTCGGTGTCCAGGCCGGTGGGTACATCCACTGCCAGTGCGTGTGCAGGGCTGGCGTAGCTGTGCTGCAGCAGTGTCTGCAGTGATGAGTTGGAGCTGCCCGGGCGTGCTTGCTGACCCAGGCCGAGCAGGGCGTCGATGACGATGTCATCGGCTTGCAGGGTGGGAATGTTTTCGGGGGTAAGCCAGTGCACAGGATAGGGTTTCAGCTGCTGCCAGGCGCTGTTGCTGTCGGCACTGCATGCATCCGGTGTGCCGAGCCAGTGTACCCAGACGGTGAGGCCGCGCTGCACCAGGTGGCGCGCGGCTACCAGACCGTCGCCGCCGTTATTGCCGGGGCCGCAGAGCACCCAGGCCTGGCGTGCGTGCGGTGCCATCGCGCAGGCCAGCTGGGCGATGGCCAGGCCGGCGCGCTCCATCAGGCTGGGGTGCTGGGGCTGGCTGAGCGCCTGTTGCTCAATCAGCTTGCTGCGCTGCGCATTCCACAGCGGCTGGGGGGTGGTGTTAAGCCAGTGAATACGCTGCAGCATGGTTTTTCCTAAAAGCGCAAGGGAGAGAAGGCCTGCATGTCGACCGCTGCATCGTGCCCGGCCAGCATGTCTGCCAGCGCACGCGCGCAGCCTGCAGCCAGGCTGATGCCGTGGCTGCCATGCGCCACATTGAGCCAGATGCCTGGGTGCTGGCTGGCGCCCACGGCAGGCAATCCGTCTGGCAGGTAGCCGCGTGCGCCACGCCATATCTGGGTCTGTGCGGATGCGAGCTGCACGCCGCCTGGAAACCAGTCATTGAGCAGGTGGTACATGCGCTGCAGCGTGGGTTGGTGGTGTGCAGCCTCAGGCGTGCTGCCCATTTCCAGTCCGGCTGTGATGCGCACGCGCTGCCCCATGCGGCAGATGGTGGCCTGCTGCTCCCAGTCCATGATGGCACTGCGTGGTGCGTGCAGCGGATCGCGCACGGGAGCCGTGACGCTGTAGCCCCAGATGGACATAAGAGGCAGCGCTATGCCGCATGCAGTCAGCATGCTGCGCTGTGCGCCGGTGCAGATCACTACATGCTCGAAAGGGTGTAGTTGGCCGTTGACTTCTACGCCCACGGGGTTGTGGTGGATGCGGGTGATGTCCATGCCCGTGTGAAAAGCTACGCCCAGTTCCTGGGCTTGCAGTCGCAGGTGCTGCGCCCAAAGGCGTGGGTTGATGCTTTCGCCATCGGGAAAGTGCAGGGCGTGCAGCCAGGCAATGTCCTGTCCAAGGCCGGGTTCCAGCTCCTGTGCCTGTGCGGCGTTCAGCAGCTCGCAGCGCACACCTTGCTCTTTCAGTGCAGGAATCTGGGTGCTCCAGAAGCTGGCTTCCTGCGGTGTGCGCAGGAGGATCAGGGTGCTGCGCTTGCGCTCGGCCAGGGCTTCGCTGTCTTCGCAGTGCTGCCAGCGCAGGCTGTCACTGAATTGACCCATGGCATGCAGCGCGGCGCCGAAAGGGTTGCTGCCATGCTTATGGATCAGTGCTTCGTTTTTCTTCCACTGGCGCATCCAGCGCCAGGTGGGGGAGCCCAGTCGGCCCGATGCCTGCAGCAGGCTGGTGTTTTTCTGCAGCTGCCTCAGGGGCATGCCCAGACCGGGGGCGGTCAGGCTGTGCGCTGCCAGCGGGGTCAGCCAGCCGCCAGGGGCAAAGCTGGCGTCCTCGGCCGCGGCATTGCGTTGTTCAAAAACGGTAACCTGGTGTCCATCCCGGGCAAGTTCCAAGGCTGTGGAGATGCCGGTTATGCCAGTTCCCACGATGGCGATCTTCATGGCGTGTGTAAGCGCTATCACTATTGAAAAGAGTGATTTTGACCTGCAAAACCTATCGTCAATAGCGCAACGCACAAAGAAACCTTAAGAACTTCCTTTGTGGTCTGTTTGTCGGCATCTATGGCGGTTTGGTAGTGTGCGGCGGCTCGTGCAGGACTGTCTTGTGCTAAAATCTTTCGGCTTTGCAGTTGGTTGCTTGGATTTCAAGCCTGAAACCTGGGCAAAGCAAATAGCAAATCGGCTTCCACAAGGTGTCGCACTTCCTGATGTCAGGGGCGAAATCGAGCCGAATTTAAGACCCAACCTTTGGAGAAAAACATGTCCGTTACCATGCGCGAAATGCTGGAAGCTGGTGTCCACTTTGGTCACCAGACTCGTTTCTGGAACCCCAAGATGGCTCCGTTCATCTTCGGTCACCGCAACAAGATTCACATCATCAATCTGGAAAAGTCCCTGCCCATGCTGCAGGAAGCCCAGAAGTTTGCCAAGCAGCTGTCTGCTAACGGCGGCACTATCCTGATGGTGGGTACAAAGCGTCAAGCCCGTGAACTGGTGGCTGAGCAAGCTCAGCGCGCTGGCGTGCCTTTCGTGGATCAGCGTTGGTTGGGCGGTATGCTGACCAACTTCAAGACCGTGAAGACTTCCATCAAGCGTCTGAAGGACATGAAGGCTCAGCAAGAAGCTGGCCTGGAAGCCATGTCCAAGAAGGAACAGCTGATGTTTGCTCGCGAACTGGAAAAGCTGGAAAAGGACATCGGCGGCATTCAAGACATGAACGCCCTGCCTGATGCTATCTTCGTGATCGACGTGGGCTTCCACAAGATCGCTATTTCCGAAGCCAAGAAGCTGGGCATCCCACTGATCGGTGTGGTGGATACCAACCACAATCCCG
Organism: Comamonas kerstersii; assembly: GCF_002056725.1. Lineage (NCBI taxonomy): Bacteria > Pseudomonadati > Pseudomonadota > Betaproteobacteria > Burkholderiales > Comamonadaceae > Comamonas > Comamonas kerstersii. Next base: position 2,408,289 of record NZ_CP020121.1, read on the forward strand.
ATGGCATCGACTACGTGATCCCCGGTAACGATGACTCCGCCAAGGCTGTTGCCCTGTACGCTCGCGCCATCGCTGACGCGATCCTGGAAGGCCGCGAAGCCCGTCTGAACGACGTGGCTCAAGCAGCTGCCGGTGAAGGCGCTGACGAGTTTGTGGAAGTGCAAGAGTCCGCTGCCTAAGTCCTGGCACGCGCTCTGTCGCGATAAAAAAGCGGGGCTCACGTAGCCCCCTTTTTTTAAGCAAAATCCTGTAACGATTTGAACTGAATACGGAGAAACAAGATGGCTGCAATTACCGCAAGCATGGTGTCTGAACTGCGCGCAAAGACTGACGCGCCCATGATGGAGTGCAAGAAGGCTCTGGTGGAAGCTGAAGGCGATATGGCCAAGGCTGAAGAGCTGCTGCGTGTGAAGCTGGGTACCAAGGCTGGTAAGGCTGCTGCACGCGTGACTGCTGAAGGCGTGGTGGCTTGCTTCATCGAAGGCAACGTGGGTGCCATGATCGAAGTGAACAGCGAAACCGACTTCGTGTCCAAGAACGACAGCTTTGTGGCCATGGCTGACGCTGCTGCCAAGCTGGTGGCTCTGCACAATCCTGCTGACATCGAAGCCCTGGGCGCTCTGGCTTACGAGCAAGACGGCTTTGGCCCTACCCTGGAAGACGTGCGCAAGGGCCTGATCGGCAAGATCGGCGAAAACATGTCCTTCCGTCGTTTCAAGCGCTTTGAAGGCAACCTGGCTTCCTACCTGCACGGTTCGCGCATCGGCGTTGTGGTTGAGTTTGACGGTAGCGCTGTAGCTGCCAAGGACGTGGCTATGCACGTTGCCGCCATGAAGCCTGTGGCGCTGACTGCTGCTGACGTTCCTGCTGACCTGATCGAAAAAGAGCGCTCCGTGGCTGCTGCCAAGGCTGCTGAATCCGGCAAGCCTGCTGAAATCGTCACCAAGATGGTGGAAGGTTCCGTGCAGAAGTACCTGAAGGAAGTGTCTCTGGCTGACCAGGTGTTCGTGAAGGCTGAAGATGGCAAGCAGACTGTGGCTGCCATGCTGAAGGCTGCTAACACCACTGTGAAGGGCTTTACCCTGTACGTGGTGGGTGAAGGCATCGAGAAGAAGGCCGATGACTTCGCTGCTGAAGTGGCTGCCCAGATGGCCGCTGCTAAGGGCGCTTGATATTTATATTTAGCTAGCCCAACCGTTCCCTTTATTTCCTGATATCACCTTAATTAGCCGCCGGAGAATCCCTATGACACAAGTTCAACCAGTCCACAAGCGCATTTTGCTCAAGTTGTCTGGTGAGGCGCTCATGGGGGACGATCAGTTCGGCATCAATCGTGCCACCATCGAACGCATGGTCAGCGAGATTGCTGAAGTGACCAAGGTGGGTGTTGAGGTAGCGATCGTGATCGGGGGCGGTAACATCTTCCGTGGCGTAGCAGGTGGCTCGGTCGGTATGGACCGGGCAACCGCCGACTACATGGGCATGCTCGCCACGGTGATGAATGCATTGGCTCTGGCCGATGCCATGGACAAGCAGGGTCTGACAGCGCGCGTGATGTCTGCCATTGGCATCGAGCAAGTGGTTGAACCCTATGTGCGTCCCAAGGCGTTGCAGTATCTGGAAGAGGGCAAGGTGGTGGTGTTTGCAGCCGGCACTGGTAATCCTTTCTTCACCACAGATACGGCTGCTGCCCTGCGTGGCGCTGAAATTGGCGCAGAGGTTGTGCTCAAGGCGACCAAGGTGGATGGCGTGTACACCGCAGACCCTATGAAGGATCCTGAGGCAACGCGTTACACCAAGCTGGCATTTGATGAGGCCATCGGTCGCAATCTGGGCATCATGGATGCCACGGCTTTTGCGCTGTGCCGTGACCAGAAGTTGCCCATCCGCGTGTTTTCCATCGTCAAGCCCGGCGCTTTGCTGCGTGTGGTGATGGGCGAGGACGAAGGTACACTGGTGTACGCTTGATTTGTTAAGAGCGACTTCTGGCCTTCCTTGTGCAAACACAGGAAGGCCGTTTGCTTTCAGAGGTAACAGATATGACGATTGCTGAAATCAAGAAAAATGCGGAAACCAAGATGGGGCAGTCCATCGAGGCTCTGAAGAACAACCTGTCGCGTATCCGTACCGGTCGCGCCAGCCCCCAGCTGCTGGATGTGATCCATGTGGAGTACTACGGCTCCATGGTACCGCTGTCGCAGGTGGCGAACCTGTCGCTGCTGGATGCACGCACTATCAGCGTTCAGCCCTGGGAAAAGAACATGTCGGCCAAGATCGAAAAGGCCATTCGTGAAAGCGATCTGGGTTTGAACCCCGCTTCCATGGGTGATCTGATTCGTGTGCCCATGCCTCCCATGAGCGAGGAGCGTCGCAAGGAAATGACCAAGCTGGCACGCAATGAAGGCGAAGCCTCCAAGGTTGCTGTGCGCAATCTGCGTCGCGATGCCAACGAAGCCGTCAAGCGCCTGGTCAAGGACAAGGAGGCTTCGGAAGACGATCAGAAGCGCTCTGAAGCTGACATCCAGAAGCTGACAGACAAGTTCATCGCAGAGATCGATGTGCTGGTGTCTGAAAAGGAAAAGGACATCCTGGCTGTGTAATCAGTCAAGGACGCAGAGCGAGGCTTATGACTACGAAGATGACTGTGGTGCCGTCGCATATTGCCATCGTGATGGATGGCAATGGGCGCTGGGCCAAAAAACGTTTTATGCCCCGTCTGGCGGGGCATAAGCAAGGCCTGGAAGCTCTGCGTCGCTGCGTGCGCCTGTGCATTGAGCGCGGCGTGCGTGTGCTGACGGTGTTTGCATTTTCGTCGGAGAACTGGAATCGTCCTGAGGATGAAGTCAGTGGACTGATGAATCTGCTGGCGGGTGCACTGACCAAGGAAGTGCCCAGCCTGCACGCAGAAGGCGTGCAGCTGCGTTTTGTGGGAGAGCGCGCCAATCTCTCTGAAAAAGTGCGCAATGGTTTTGCGCAGGCAGAGGCTCTGACAGCAGGTAATGACTGTCTGGTGCTCAATATCTGTTTCAACTACGGTGGCCGCTGGGACATTGTGCAGGCTGCAGCACGGCTGGCCCAAGAAGGCAAACCTATTACGGAAAGCAGCCTGAGTGCTGCCATGGCGCTGGCTCATGTGCCTGATCCGGATCTGGTGATTCGTACGGGTGCTGAAACACGCATCAGCAACTTTTTGCTGTGGCAGTCAGCGTACTCTGAGTTTTATTTCAGTTCGGCGCTGTGGCCGGACTTTGGTGCAGAGCAGCTCGATGCAGCGATTGCTGACTTTGCGCAGCGTGAACGCCGCTTTGGCAAAACCTCTGAACAAATAACCCCGACATCTGGCGAGCAGGTGTCCGCTTGAAGGGAGAGCGCCTATGCTCAAGCAGCGCGTGATCACGGCCTTGGTTTTGCTGGCCATTTTGCTGCCTGCCATGCTCAGCTCTGATACTTTGGCATTTAACGCCATAGTCTTGCTGATGCTTTCACTGGCTGGCTGGGAGTGGGGAAGGCTGAATGGTTTGCGCATGCCGGGTGCCGTATGTACAGGGCTGCTGGTTCTGGTAGCCGGGCTGGGCTTGGGCTATAGCGGTTTTGTTGCGCAGTCGCACACGGTGCTATGGCTGGCTGCTGGCGGGGTGTGGGTGCTGGGTAGTGCGGCCTTGATCAAGTCGGGTGTACCGGGTTGGGGAAAGATTCCTGTGGCGGTACGCTGGGTTGCGGGCGTCCTGGCTTTGTTGGTGGCAGGGTTGGCCATCGTTCAGGCGCGTGCCATAGGTATCAACTTCTTGCTGTCGGTGCTGGCGCTGGTGTGGGCAGCAGACATATTTGCCTACTTTGCAGGCCGTGCCTTTGGCCTGCGCTTTACCAAGGTCAAACTGGCCCCCTCCATCAGTCCCGGCAAGAGCTGGGAAGGTGCATGGGGAGGCTTTGCCGGTGTGTTTTTGATGGCCTGTCTGTGGGTGTGGCTCGATGCACGTCTGCATGCTCAGGTCGGCAGCCTGTACACACGCTTGTTTGACCAAGGCTGGTGGATGTTGCTGATGGCTGTGCTTTTCTTGACAGCCATGAGTGTGATTGGCGATCTGGTGGAGTCCTTGATCAAGCGCAGTGCGGGGGTCAAGGACAGCAGCCAGCTTTTGCCGGGTCACGGTGGTGTGCTGGACCGTATTGATGCTTTATTGCCCACCCTGCCGCTGGCCATGATGCTGACTTCTTTGGTGCATTCATGAAACAACGCCTGACGGTACTGGGCTCTACGGGCTCGATTGGTACCAACACGCTGGATGTGGTTCGTCGCCACTCCGACCAATACGAAATTTTTGCGCTGAGTGCTGCCACGCAGGTGGAGCTGATGCTGGCACAGTGTGCGGAGTTCAAGCCGCGCTACGCGGTGATGGCCAGTCAGTCACATGCCTTGCAGTTGCAGGAAAAGTTAAAGGCGAATAGCCTTCCAACGCAGGTCCTGCTTGCATCCAATGCTCTTGAAGAAATAGCATCTCACCCGGATGTTGATGCTGTGATGGCGGCCATCGTGGGGGCAGCAGGTCTGGCGCCGGCGCTCGTAGCGGCCCGTGCTGGCAAGCGCCTGTTGCTGGCGAACAAGGAAGCCTTGGTCGTAGGTGGTGCCTTGTTTATGCAGACCGTGCACGACAGTGGCTGCACCCTGTTGCCCATTGACAGCGAGCACTCTGCCATCTTCCAGTGCCTGCCAGAAGACCGCAGTACCTGGAAGACACGTATCGACAGCCTGCTGCTGACGGCGTCAGGCGGCCCTTTCCGCCAGCGTGATCCCAGTACGCTGTCGGAAATCACACCTGCGCAGGCCTGTAAGCACCCCAATTTCTCCATGGGGCGCAAGATCTCGGTGGACTCTGCCACCATGATGAACAAGGCGCTGGAAGTGATTGAGGCGCGCTGGCTGTTTGATGTGGCGCCTGATCAGATCAAGGTGGTGATTCATCCGCAGCAGATCGTTCACTCCATGGTGCAGTTCAAGGATGCGTCCATCTTGGCCCAGCTGGGCACGCCCGATATGCGTGTGCCGATTGCCTGTGGTCTGGCATGGCCTGAGCGTATCGAAAGCGGTGTGGAGCGCCTGGATTTTGCAAAGCTGACGGCGCTGACCTTTGAGGAAGCAGACGAACAGCGTTTCCCGGGGCTGTATCTGTCCTGGCAGGCACTGAAGGCGCCAGAAGGTACGACGACGGTGCTCAATGCAGCCAATGAGGTGGCCGTTGCGGCCTTCCTGTCTGGTGAGTTGCGCTTTGACCAGATTCACGCAGTCAACCGTGCCACTATGGAGGCATTGCAGCCTCAGCGCCCGGATAGCCTGGAAGCCTTGTTAAGCTTGGATGCTGAAGCGCGCAGCGTGGCCTGGGGGCTGCTGCGTCACATGGTGGCTTAGGTCATCGTCTTATCTGCCGCTAGGAATTCATGCTGACTGTTCTTGCCTTTGTTGTTGCTCTGGGGCTGCTGATTGCTGTCCATGAGTATGGTCACTATCGCGTAGCAGTGGCCTGTGGTGTCAAGGTGCTGCGCTTTTCCATTGGTATGGGCAAGCCCTTGTTCCGCTGGAGAGGCAAGAACGGTGAAACTGAATTCGTGATTGCCGCACTGCCTATTGGGGGCTATGTGCGCATGCTGGATGAGCGAGAAGGTGACGTGCCCGCAGACCAGCTCTCACGGGCGTTCAATCGACAGCCTTTGCGCAAGCGTGCCGCAATTGTGGCGGCAGGGCCCGCTGCAAATCTGCTGCTCGCCGTCCTGCTGTATGGCTTGGTGAACTGGATGGGGCAGGAGCAGCCGCAAGCCATTATTGCCAAGCCTGCGCAGGCGACGCTGGCAGAGCGTGCGGGCTTGTTGGGCGGAGAGCAGATTCTCAGTGTGCAGACTGCTGGCGCAGATGCTGCTGCGGTGGAGTCTTTTGAGGCTTTGCGCTGGGCGCTGATGCAGGCAGCCCTCAATGGCCGTGATGTAGAACTTATCTGGCAAAAGGCAGGCGGGCGTGAGCAAGGTCAGGCATATTTGCCGCTTTCCTCCTTGCAGGGCTCGGATCTGGATCAGACTGCTTTGCGCCAGATTGGCATTGAATATCCTTGGTCACCTGCGGTGCTGGGGGATGTGCTCACGGGCATGCCAGCCGAGAAAGCTGGGTTGCAGCCTGGCGATCGGGTACTTCAGGTCAATGACATACAGATTACGGATGCTCCGCAGCTGCGCAGTCTGATTCGCAGTGCTGCAGCCGATCCAGCTGTACAAAACGCGATGTGGCTGATTGAGCGTCAAGATCGCCAGCTGCAGCTTCCTGTGGAACTGGATGTGGTTGAAGACAAAGGCCTGACAATTGGCCGGGTCGGCGCCATGATAGGCAGCGCACCAGTCATGGTCTTGGTGCAAAAAGGGCCGATAGATAGTTTGCTCGCAGGTGTGGTCAAGACCTGGGATGTGTCCGTGCTGAGCTTGCAGATGATGGGCAAGATGTTGATTGGACAGGCATCTTTGCAAAACCTCAGTGGTCCGCTGACGATTGCTGACTATGCTGGCAAATCAGCCAGTCTTGGCTTGGTGCAGTACATCTTGTTTTTGGCCCTGATCAGCGTTAGCCTCGGCGTCTTAAATCTGCTGCCGCTTCCTGTTTTGGATGGTGGGCACCTGATGTATTATCTTTGGGAAGGTGTGACTGGCCGTGCGGTCAGTGACGTCTGGATGGAACGCTTGCAACGGGGGGGCATAGGCCTTTTGCTGGTGATGATGTCCATCGCTTTGTTTAACGATATCAGCCGCATTTGGGGCTAACGAGTCTCTGCCGATCCGCAAGGATGGCGCCTGCATCACAAATGAAACTATCTAAAAATCGATATGCTGCTCGCACGGCCTTGGCTGTGGCAGCCTTGCTGAGTGCTGCACAAGCTGCATGGGCTTTAGACCCATTCAAGGTCCAGGATATTCGTGTCGAAGGCCTGCAGCGCGTAGAGCCAGGAACGGTATTTGCCTCCATGCCTATTCGTGTAGGTGAAGAGTACAACGACGATAAAGGCGCGGCAGCAATTCGCGCCTTGTTTGCGTTGGGACTTTTCAAAGATGTGCGCCTGGAAGCGAACGGCAATGTGCTGGTGGTAGTGGTGGAAGAGCGCCCAACCATTGCCAACGTAGAGTTTGTGGGCACCAAGGAGTTCGATAAGGAAGCCTTGCAAAAAGCCATGCGTGATGTGGGATTGGCAGAGGGTCGTCCTTTTGACAAGGCGCTGGCAGATCGTGCAGAGCAGGAACTCAAGCGCCAGTACATCAACCGCAGCCTGTACGGTGCAGATGTTGTGACTACAGTCACGCCCATCGAGCGCAATCGCGTGAACCTGACGTTCTCAGTGACTGAAGGTGAGCCAGCCAAAATCAATGACATCCGCATTGTGGGCAATCACGCCTTCAGTGAATCGACGCTCAAGAAACAGTTCGACCAGGACACTGGTGGCTGGATGAGCTGGTACACCAAGTCCAATCGTTATTCACGCAGCAAATTGAATGCTGACCTGGAGGCGCTGCGTTCGTATTATCTGCAGCGTGGCTATCTGGACTTCCGTATCGACTCGACACAAGTTGCGATTTCTCCAGACAAGCAAAAGATCTCGCTGGTGGTCAATATCCATGAAGGGGACAAGTTTGTCGTCTCTGATGTGGAGCTGGATGGCAACTATCTGGGGCGTGAAGAAGAATTCAAGTCTCTGGTGAAGATTCGCCCTGGTCAGCCGTACAATGCAGACCAGGTGGCAGAAACGACCAAGGCATTTTCTGATCACTTCAGTAATTTTGGTTTTGCCTTTGCGCGTGTAGCGGCTGTGCCCGAGATTGATCGTGAGAAGAATCTCGTCAAGTTTGTGCTGCAGGCTGAGCCTTCGCGCCGTGCCTATGTGCGCCGCATCCATATCGAAGGCAATGATCGTACGCGTGACGAGGTGATTCGCCGTGAATTCCGCCAGTTTGAATCCTCTTGGTATGACGGTGACAAGATCAAGCTATCGCGCGATCGTGTAGACCGCCTGGGCTTTTTCACCGAAGTGGATGTCGATACCCAGGAAATTCCTGGTTCTCCTGACCAAGTGGACCTGGTGGTGCGTGTGAAGGAAAAACCCACCGGAGCAGTCACCTTGGGTGCGGGTTTCTCGAGCGCTGAAAAAGTGTCTTTGAGCTTTGGTATCAAGCAGGAAAATGCGTTTGGCTCGGGTAACTACTTGGGCCTTGATATCAATACCAGCAAATACAACCGTACGCTGGTGCTGAGTACCACCGATCCTTATTTCACACAGGATGGTATTTCTCGCACGATTGATGCCTTCTACAGAACATCCCGCCCTTATTCTGGTGATGTGTATGTGGATGACCAGGTGGTCAAGGCGGACCAGCTGTACAAGATCGTCTCCAAGGGGGCTTCAGTTCGTTTCGGCGTGCCTTTCAGCGAAATTGATACCGTGTATTTCGGTGCTGGTTTTGAGCAGACCAAGATTGATCGCGGTGTCTACATGCCTCGACAGTATGAGGCGCTTGCGGGTAAAAGCAACACTGCGGTTCCTCTGACGCTGGGCTGGGGGCGCGACTCACGTGACAGTGCTCTGGCGCCTAATTCCGGACGTTATCAGCGTGTGAACGCAGAGTTGTCTCCAGCTGGTGATCTGAAGTATGTGAAAGCCACTTACCAGTTCCAGCAGTATGTGCCAGTGACCAAGGCTGTGACATTTGCCTTTAATACGGAGCTGGGCTGGGGTAAGGGTCTGGGTGGTAATGCCTACCCCATCTTCAAGAATTTCTATGCGGGTGGTCTGGGCTCGGTTCGAGGCTTTGAGCAAGGCAGTCTGGGGCCACGTGCTACAGAGTACATTGGCCCCAATGGCTCTATTGAGAAATACAGTGGCGGTAGTTACTCGTATCTGGGCGGTAACAAAAAAGCCGTCATGAACTTTGAACTGATTGCTCCGTTTCCTGGTGCTGGCAACGACAAAACTCTGCGCTGGTTCACGTTTGTCGACGTTGGCACTATTTATGGTGACAAGGAGCAGACACGAGGTCTTGGTGTTATAAACGCCGATGGTATGCGAGCATCAGCAGGTATTGGCTTGAGCTGGATCTCTCCGCTGGGACCACTGCGACTGGCTTGGGCGAACCCCATTCGCAAACAACCAGGTGATGAGTTGCAAAAACTTCAATTTCAAATTGGAACGGCTTTCTGATGAAAAAAATGTATCGCACATTGGCAGTTTCTGCCCTGTTGGGTGGTCTGGCACTGACCACTTACGCACAAGAATTTAAGGCGGGCTTTGTGAACACGGATCGTATCTTCCGTGAGGCATCGTCAGCCAAGGCTGCACAAAGCAAGCTGGAGCAGGAGTTTTCCAAGCGTGAGCGTGAACTGATCGCTGCAAGCAATCAACTCAAGAGTGCATCAGAAGCTTTTGAACGTGATGCGCCTACGATGTCGGAGAGTCAGCGTCTGGCCAAGCAGCGTGCCTTGGTCGAGCAGGATCGTGACTTCCAGCGCAAGAGCCGTGAGTTCCAGGAGGACCTGAGTGTCCGCAAGAACGAGGAATTGGCTCGCGTGCTTGAGCAGGCCAACCGGGTGGTGCAGCAAGTTGCTGAAAAGGAAAAGTACGACATCATCCTGCAGGAAGCTGTCTACGTGAATCCCAAGCACGACATCACGGATAAAGTGATCAAAGCTTTGAACGACGGTTCCAAGTAAGCCTTGAGGGCATGGAAGTGATTGTTCAGCTTGGACAAATACTCGATGCCCTGGGTGGAGAACTGGTGGGGGGCAGCAGAGAAATACCAATTTCTCGAATTGCTCCCCTCGAGACCGCAGATGCTGGATCTATCAGTTTTCTGAGTAACCCAAGGTACGAAGCACAAATGGCCGCCTCCAAGGCGGCCTGTGTCGTTGTTGCGCCTGGCATGCGTGCAGCTGCCGAGCGACGTGGGCCATGTATTGTGGCGGCCAATCCCTATGTGTATTTCGCAAAGCTGACGCAGCTCTGGAAAGCGCAGCAGCAGGGTGGCGTCCGGACTGGTATTCATCCGTCAGCAGTTGTGGACGCTACGGCGCAGGTGGATGTATCTGCCTATATTGGGCCACTGTGTGTGATTGGCGCAGGCGTGAAAATCGGTGCGCATACGGTGTTGACCTCTCGAGTGACGGTTGCCGATGGCTGTGAGCTGGGCCAGCGTTGCCTGGTTCATCCAGGCGTAGTGATCGGCGCTGATGGCTTTGGCTTTGCGAATGAGGCCGGGAGCTGGGTCAAGATCGAGCAGCTCGGTGGTGTACGCATTGGTAACGACGTTGAAATTGGCGCCAATACCTGTATTGACCGCGGGGCGCTGGATGACACTGTGATTGAGGATGGCGTCAAGCTCGACAATCTCGTGCAGATTGCGCACAACGTGCACGTAGGCGCGCATACAGTAATCGCGGGTAATACAGGTATTGCTGGCAGTGCACGCATTGGCAAGCACTGCTCGATTGGTGGTGCAGCCAACATCCTGGGTCATCTGAGCATTGCCGATGGGACCAGTATTTCTCCAACATCCATGGTGACTCGCTCGATTCACCAGCCAGGCTTGTACACTGGCATCTTTCCTCTGCAAACTAACGAGCAGTGGGAGAAAAACGCCGCATCGCTCAAGCAATTGCATGTGCTGCGAGAGCGCATCAAAAAGCTGGAGCTTGCGATGCAAGCGGAAAAAAGCAAGAACGGAAATTCATAATGGATATTCACGCAATTCTCAAGCAACTTCCTCATCGTTATCCTTTCCTGCTGGTGGATCGTGTTGTAGAGCTTGAGAGCAACAAGCGCATTCGCGCCATCAAGAACGTTACTTTCAACGAGCCTTACTTCATGGGCCACTTTCCTGGCCGTCCCGTGATGCCCGGTGTGCTGATGCTGGAAGCGCTGGCGCAAGCTGCAGGCCTGCTGGCATTTGATGCCATGGGGCAGGTGCCTGATGAAAACAATATCTACTACTTCGTGGGCATTGACTCGGCACGCTTCAAGCGTCCTGTCGAGCCCGGTGATCAGCTGATTCTGGAAGCTTCGATTGATCGCGTGCGCGCCGGTATCTGGAAGTTCAAAGGCATAGCTCGTGTGGGTGATGAAGTCGCCTGTGAAGCAGAGCTGATGTGTACCATGCGTTATGTAGGCCCTGAAAAGCAGGCTTGATGAGCAACGCCAATATCCATTCCACTGCCATCATCCACGAAGGAGCACAGTTGCATCCTTCCGTGACTGTGGGCGCATACAGCGTGATTGGCAGTCATGTCAAGGTGGGTGCTGGCACGCGTATTGGGCCACACTGCGTCATTGAGGGTTACACCACCATTGGTGAAGACAATCAGATTTTTCAGTTTGCTTCACTGGGTGCGCAGCCGCAGGACAAGAAATATGCGGGTGAGCCTACGCAGCTGGTGATTGGTGACCGCAACACCATCCGTGAGTTCTGTACTTTCAATACGGGTACGGCACAGGATTCGGGTGTGACGCGCGTGGGCAATGACAACTGGATCATGGCCTATGTGCATATCGCGCACGATTGCGTGGTGGGCAATCACACAATTTTGGCGAACAACGCCACGCTGGCAGGGCACGTTCACCTGGGTGACTGGGTGATTCTGGGTGGCCTCACGGGCGTGCATCAGTTTGTCAAAATCGGTGCGCATGCCATGTCGGGTTTTGCCAGCCGTATCGCACAGGATGTGCCCCCATACATGATGGTCGAAGGCAATCCACTGGCTGTGCGCGGCTTCAATATTGAAGGTCTGCGTCGCCGTGGCTTTACGCCAGAGCGTATCCAGGCGGTCAAGCAGATGCACAAGCTGCTTTACCGTCAAGGTCTGACCTTGCAGGCAGCGCAGCAGTCAATCGGTGATCTCTTGACAGAAATTCCTGAGGCGACCGCTGACATTGCGTTGATGCAGGAATTTTTGCAGGCATCCACCCGAGGTATTGCACGCTAGATATGTCGCTACAAGACCTATTTCAGCCTCGCATAGCGATGGTGGCCGGCGAGACGTCAGGTGACTTGCTCGCCGGTTTGCTTTTGGACGGCATGCAGCAGCAGTGGCCCGGCGTCTCCAGCTATGGCATTGGTGGGCCCTGCATGCAGCAGCGTGGTTTTGAAGCGCTGTGGCCCAGCGAGCGGCTGGCCGTGCATGGGTACAGCTTTGAAGTGTTGATACGGCTGTGGGATATCCTGTCCATCCGCAAGCAGCTGCGCGCACGCCTGCTGCAAGATCGCCCTGATGTATTTGTTGGCGTAGATGCGCCGGACTTTAATCTGGGGCTGGAGCAGGATCTGCGCGCGGCAGGCATCAAGACTGTGCATTTTGTGTGCCCCTCCATCTGGGCCTGGCGCCCGGAGCGCATACACAAGATTCGTGCTGCGGCCGATCATGTACTCTGCCTGTTTCCGTTTGAGCCTGATTTGCTGGCGCAGCATGACATTGCTGCGACTTATGTCGGCCACCCGCTGGCGCAAGTCATCCCCATGGAGCCTGACCGTGCTGCGGCGCGTACGCGCCTGGGGCTGGAGCAGGACAAACCCGTGCTGGCTTTGCTGCCCGGTAGCCGCCGTGCCGAAGTGCAGTACATCGCCAAGCCATTCATGCAGGCCGCAGCGCTGCTCAAGCAGGAGTTTCCAGATCTGCAGGTGGTATTGCCTGCAGTGCCTGCTTTGCATGAGCGTCTGACTGCCTTGTCGCACGAGCTGCAAGTGGCGTCATGGCTGAAGATTGTCAAAGGTCAGTCGCACGATGTGCTGGCAGCCTGTGATTGCACCTTGATTGCCAGCGGCACAGCTACGCTGGAGGCCGCTTTGTTCAAGCGCCCCATGGTGATTGCCTACAACATGCACCCATGGAGCTACAAGCTCATGCAGCGCAAGCAATTGCAGCCATGGGTGGGTTTACCAAATATCTTGTGTTCAGACTTTGTGGTGCCTGAACTCCTGCAAGACCAGGCGACACCCCGTGCGCTGGCTGATGCGATTGCACAGTGGCTGGACCATAGCGAGCATGCACGGGCCAAGGTGAAGACCATACAGGCACGTTTTACCGCCTTGCACCACAGTTTGTTTCGAGATACCCCTCAGTTATCAGCACATGCCATCCAAAAAATCCTCTCTCCCTGAGCAAAGCACACTGCCTTGGCATGCGCCAGGTCTGGTTGCCGGGGTGGATGAGGCAGGGCGTGGCCCACTGGCAGGCCCTGTCGTTGCCGCCGCAGTGATTCTGGACGACTTGAACCCTATTGAAGGGCTGGCTGACTCCAAGAAGCTTTCCGCTGCACGTCGCGAAAAACTGTTCGACGAAATCCGTGCCAAGGCCCTGTGCTTTTGTATTGCACAGGCTTCGGTGGAAGAAATTGATCGCCTGAACATCCTGCAGGCCACCATGCTGGCCATGCAAAGAGCTGTGAATGGCCTGCGCCTGAAGCCCAGTCTGGTGCAGGTGGATGGCAATCGCATTCCAAGGCTGGACATGCAGGCCGAGGCTATTGTGAAGGGTGATGCCAAGGTGCAGGCCATCTCTGCTGCATCCATCCTCGCCAAGGTGCATCGTGACCGCTGGTGTCAGGAGTTTGATCTGCAATATCCGGAATACGGTTTTGCGGCACACAAAGGCTATGGCACGGCTGCCCATTTGCAGGCTTTGCGCGGACTGGGGGCTACGCCCGAGCACCGCCGCAGCTTTGCGCCTGTGACGCAGGTGCTGCAAACCTCGACAGCGCTTTCTGGCGCAGTGACAGAGCTATGAACATCACAGAAATTTCTTCGCGCGACAACGCGTTTGTCAAAGAGCTGCGCCGCCTCTCGCGCGAAAGCGGCATGTATCGCAAGCTGGGCCATGTGTGGCTGGAAGGTGACCACCTGTGCCGCGCAGCCCTCACGCGTGGTCTGACACCCAAGGTGGCTGTTTTTTCTAAGTCTTTTTGGCCTCTAGCGCCCGTGGAATGGGCGCAAGCAGCTAGCAAAGTAATAGTTCTGGATGATGCCTTGTTTGCAGATATCAGCGGTCTGGAGTCGCCTGCACGCATGGGATACATCCTGCCCTGGCAGGCGGATACGGCCATCTTGCCGGAGGCTCCTACCGTGGTGTTGGACCGTGTGCAGGATGCGGGCAATGTAGGCTCCATCTTGCGGTCGGCCTCTGCCTTTGGTTTCAAACAAATCATTGCCATGAAGGGTACGGCGGCGCTGTGGAGCCAGAAGGTGCTGCGTGCAGGCATGGGTGCACACTTTGCCTTGCACCTGGTAGAAGGGGTGGGGCCTGAGGCGCTGCAGCAGCTCAAGGTGCCGCTGCTGGTCACCAGTTCGCACCGTGGGGGGCTGATTCATGCATCGACATTGCCATGGCCCTGTGCATGGGCCATGGGGCATGAAGGGCAGGGCGTGGGTGAAGCAGTAGAAGCCTTGGCTGCGCAGCATGTGCGTATTGCCCAGCCTGGCGGAGAAGAGTCCCTGAATGTTGGTGCGGCGGCTGCTATCTGTTTACATGCCAGCGCGCTTTCTGCACTGAAGTGAGGCACTCCTCATGCGGGTTTATAAGAGCCTGCATGAGGCGATGGATATAATGAGTGGCTTTTCAGCATTATTTCCATACGCCTAGCGACGCTTTCCTCGCCATTCATTGCAGACAAAGCAACATGCTCCACGACGCTAGGTCGCAGGAGCACGCGCTGGGCGTAACCGTATTTAGAACCGGAGAATCCAGTGCTTTTGTCTCTTCAGGGAAGCTTCCCATCCGCCATCCTGGCGCTCGCAGACGGCACGGTCTTTATTGGCAATTCCATTGGTGCGCAAGGCACCACCGTGGGTGAAGTGGTGTTCAACACTGCTATCACTGGCTATCAGGAAATCCTCACCGATCCTAGCTACTGCCAACAGATCGTTACGCTGACATACCCCCACATCGGCAACTACGGTGTGAACCGAGAGGATGTGGAAGCCGACAAAGTCCATGCTGCAGGTTTGATCATCAAGAATCTGCCACTGCTGGCCAGCAACTTCCGCTGCGATGAAACTTTGTCCCAATATTTGGTGCGCAACCACACCGTTGCCATTGCCAACATTGACACCCGCAAGCTGACACGCCTGCTGCGAGACAAGGGCGCGCAAAACGGTGCCATCGTCGGTCTGGCAGCGGGTGAGCAAGTGACCCAGGCCAAGATTGACGAAGCACTGGCGGCTGCCAAGGCTGCGCCAGCCATGAAGGGGCTGGATCTGGCCAAGGTGGTGACCACCGAAGCTGCCTACGACTGGACGGAAACCGAGTGGAAGCTGGGCGAAGGCTACGGCAAGCTCGAGAGCCCCAAGTTCCACGTCGTGGCCTATGACTTTGGCGTGAAGAAGAACATCCTGCGCATGCTGGCTGAGCGCGGCTGCAAGCTGACCGTGGTTCCTGCCAAGACGCCTGCCAAGGACGTGCTGGCGCTGAATCCTGATGGTGTATTCCTGTCCAACGGCCCTGGCGACCCAGCGCCTTGCGACTACGCCATTGCTGCGGCGCAGGAAATCATGGCCGCCAAAAAGCCTTTGTTTGGCATCTGTCTGGGCCACCAGATCATGGCCCTGGCCTCGGGTGCCAAGACCTTCAAGATGCAGAACAGCCACCACGGTGCCAACCACCCTGTGAAGGAATTGGCCACCGGCCGCGTGAGCATCACCAGCCAGAACCACGGTTTTGCCGTGGAAATGGATACCCTGCCAGCCAATGTTCGCCCCACGCACATCAGCCTGTTTGACGGCACGCTGCAAGGCCTGGAACGCACCGATGTGCCCGCCTTCTGCTTCCAGGGCCACCCCGAGGCTTCGCCCGGACCCCATGACATCGCCTATTTGTTTGACCGCTTTACCGCGCTGATGGAGAGCCACAAAAATGCCTAAGCGCACCGACCTCAAAAGCATTCTGATCATTGGCGCTGGCCCCATCGTGATTGGCCAGGCCTGTGAATTCGACTACTCCGGCGTGCAGGCCTGCAAGGCGCTGCGCGAAGAGGGTTACAAGGTCATTCTGATCAACAGCAACCCAGCGACGATCATGACCGACCCCAATACGGCGGACGTGACCTACATCGAGCCCATCACCTGGCAGACGGTCGAGAAGATCATCGCCAAGGAGCGCCCCGATGCCATCCTGCCCACCATGGGTGGCCAGACTGCGCTGAACTGCGCGCTGGATCTGTGGAAGCACGGTGTGCTGGATAAGTACAACGTGGAGCTGATCGGTGCCAAGCCTGAAGCCATCGACAAGGCAGAAGACCGCCTGAAGTTCAAGGACGCCATGACCAAGATTGGTCTGGGCTCCGCACGCTCGGGCATTGCGCACTCCATGGAAGAAGCCTGGGAAGTGCAAAAGCACGTGGGTTTCCCCACCGTGATTCGCCCCAGCTTCACGCTGGGCGGCACAGGCGGTGGCATTGCCTACAACGCCGAAGAATTCGAGACCATCTGCAAGCGCGGTCTGGAAGCATCCCCCACCAACGAACTCCTGATTGAAGAGTCGCTGCTGGGCTGGAAAGAGTACGAGATGGAAGTGGTGCGCGACAAGGCGGACAACTGCATCATCGTGTGCTCGATCGAAAACCTGGACCCCATGGGTGTACACACCGGTGACTCCATCACCGTGGCGCCTGCACAGACGCTGACCGACAAGGAATACCAGATCATGCGCAATGCCTCGCTGGCAGTGCTGCGTGAAATTGGTGTGGACACTGGCGGCTCCAACGTGCAGTTCTCGGTGAATCCCAAGGACGGTCGCATGATCGTCATTGAGATGAACCCCCGCGTCTCGCGTTCCTCGGCACTGGCTTCCAAGGCCACAGGTTTCCCAATTGCCAAGATCGCGGCCAAGCTGGCTGTGGGCTTTACGCTGGACGAGCTCAAGAACGAAATCACCGGTGGCGCAACCCCCGCATCGTTCGAGCCCACCATCGACTACGTGGTCACCAAGATCCCACGTTTTGCGTTCGAGAAGTTCCCTGCTGCTGACAACCGCCTGACCACCCAGATGAAGTCTGTGGGTGAGGTGATGGCCATTGGCCGTACCTTCCAGGAATCCTTCCAGAAGGCCCTGCGTGGTCTGGAAGTGGGCGTGGACGGCATGAACGAGAAGACCCAGGACCGCGAAATCCTGGAAAAGGAACTGGGCGAGCCTGGTCCCGAGCGCATCTGGTACGTGGGCGATGCCTTCGCTGCCGGCTGGACGCTGGATGAAGTGCACAACATCACCAAGATCGACAAGTGGTTCCTGGTGCAGATCGAAGAGATCGTGAAGATCGAACTCGAACTGGACAAGCACTACGAAGCCCATGGTGACAAGGCGCTGTCCATGCTGGACGCTGCTACGCTGCGCGCCTTGAAGCAAAAGGGCTTCTCTGACCGTCGCCTGGCCAAGCTGCTGCACACCACCGACAAGGCCGTGCGCGAAGCCCGCAAGGCACTGAAGGTGCGCCCCGTGTTCAAGCGCGTGGACACCTGCGCAGCGGAGTTCGCCTCCAACACCGCCTACATGTATTCGACTTATGACGAAGAGTGCGAAGCCGCACCTTCGGACAAGAAGAAGATCATGGTGCTGGGTGGTGGCCCCAACCGCATCGGCCAAGGTATTGAGTTTGACTACTGCTGCGTGCACGCAGCCATGGCCATGCGCGAAGATGGTTACGAAACCATCATGGTCAACTGCAACCCCGAAACCGTTTCGACCGACTACGACACGTCTGACCGCCTGTACTTCGAGCCACTGACGCTGGAAGACGTGCTGGAAATCGTGGACGTGGAGCAGCCTGACGGCGTGATCGTGCAATACGGCGGTCAGACACCTTTGAAGCTGGCCCTGGGTCTGGAGCGCGAAGGCGTGAAGATCATCGGCACGACCCCTGACATGATTGACGCAGCCGAAGACCGTGAGCGCTTCCAGAAGCTGCTCAACGACCTGGGTCTGCGCCAGCCACCTAACGCGACTGCGCGTACGGAAGAAGAAGCACTGGAAAAGGCTGCTGGCCTGGGCTACCCTCTGGTGGTGCGTCCTTCCTACGTGCTGGGCGGCCGTGCGATGGAAATCGTGCACGAGCAGCGCGACCTGGAGCGCTATATGCGCGAAGCCGTGAAGGTTTCCAACGACTCCCCCGTGCTGCTGGACCACTTCCTGTCCAACGCCATTGAGTGCGATGTGGACTGTGTGCGTGACAAGACAGGTGCCGTGTACATCGGCGGTGTGATGGAGCACATCGAGCAAGCGGGCGTGCACTCCGGTGACTCGGCCTGCTCGCTGCCTCCTTACTACCTGAAGGCTGACACTGTGGCTGAAATCAAGCGCCAGACCGCTGCCATGGCCGCAGGCCTGAACGTGGTGGGCCTGATGAACGTGCAGTTCGCCATCAAGGAGCAAGACGGCCAGGACGTGATCTACGTGCTGGAAGTGAACCCCCGTGCTTCGCGTACCGTGCCTTTCGTCTCCAAGGCGACCGGCGTGCAGCTGGCCAAGGTGGCAGCACGCTGCATGGCTGGCGACACTCTGGCAGAGCAGGGCATCACCAAGGAAGTGACACCGCCTTACTTCAGCGTCAAGGAAGCGGTGTTCCCCTTCGTGAAGTTCCCCGGTGTGGACACCATCCTCGGCCCTGAGATGAAGTCCACTGGTGAAGTCATGGGCGTGGGCAAGACCTTCGGCGAAGCCTTTGTGAAGAGCCAGCTGGGCGCAGGCGTGAATCTGCCTGAGTCTGGCAAGGTGTTCCTGTCGGTGAAGAACAACGACAAGGCACGTGCCGTGGCTGTGGGCAAGGAGCTGGCTGCCATGGGTTACACCCTGTGCGCTACGCGCGGCACTGCAGCTGCTCTGGCAGAAGCGGGCCTGGAAGTGCAGGCTGTGAACAAGGTGGCAGAAGGTCGCCCTCACATCGTGGACATGATCAAGAATGGCGAAATCGCCATGGTCATCAACACGGTGGAAGAGCGCCGCAACGCCATTGCGGACTCCCGCGCCATCCGTACCAGCGCTTTGCTCAACCGCGTGACCACCTTCACCACCATCTTCGGCGCAGAAGCTGCCGTGGATGGCATGAAGGCCATGCGTGGCGATCTGGAAGTACATTCGGTGCAGGAATTGCACGCAATGTTGCAGCATTCATAGGCTGCATCGGGTTTTACTGAGGGTCGGCGGCTGTAAACACGGCATAATTGACTCCTAAACCTAGGAACACCGCCGCGCGGCTCACTGCGCGGCGGTTTGCTTTTGGGGCGTCCCATCCATACAGCCACGTCGTGTGGCGCTCTGGACATGCCCTTGTGGCGCAACTGCGCAATCGTGTGCGTGTACGCCCAGCCGTATGTGGAGAAACTGACATGGCAACCATTCCAATTACCAAGCGTGGCGCAGAAAAGCTCAAGGCCGAGCTGCAGCGCCTGAAGACTGTGGACCGTCCTGAAGTGATTCAGGCCATCGCCGAAGCACGTGCCCAGGGCGACCTGAGTGAAAACGCCGAGTACGAGTCCGCCAAGGATCGCCAGGGCTTTATTGAAGGTCGCATCATGGAGATCGAAGGCAAGCTCTCGACCGCACAGATCATTGACCCCGCCGCACTCGATGCGCAGGGCCGCGTGGTGTTTGGCGCGACTGTCGATCTGGAAGACGAAGACACGGGCAACCAGGTGACCTACCAGATCGTGGGTGAAGACGAGGCCGATCTGAAGCACGGCCTGATCAACATCTCCAGCCCTATTGCCCGCGCCCTGATCGGTAAGGAAGAGGGCGATGTGGCCGAAGTGCAGGCCCCCGGTGGTGTGCGCCGCTACGAAATCGTTGCGGTCAAGTACATCTAAGGCAACGCTTCAGCAGGCATGGCCGCACACAGCACACGCCCCAAAGCTGCGCTGGCGCTCGCTGGCAGCTGGCTGCTGACGCTCAGTCTGAGCACGCTGGCCGTGGCCGTGCTGCTGCTCAGTGCCAGCAACTGGCATGCGGTGCGTGACCAGCTGCAGCAGCTGAGTTTGTGGCAGTCATGGATTTCTATAGCAGCTTGCGCTGGTCTGCTGGTCATTTCGCGTAAAAAACACTCGGAAAACCAGCAGGAATGGGCGCAAGGCGCTCTACTTATTTATGTGATCGGTGGCTTGCTGACTGCGCTGGTGCTGCACCATGGTGTGCTGACACAGTTTCTGGCGCAGCACGAGAGTCTGCTGCGTCAGGCACAGGTGCTGGTACTGCTGGCGCTGCACTGGCTGTGTGCCGTGCTGACACTGCGCAGCCTCTGGCGATTCCGCCAGGCTGGCTGATACGGCTGCTGAACACCATCCATGAAAAAAACCGCTGGGCGCAAGCCGCAGCGGTTTTTTCTTGCCAGCAGATGTAGCTTAGAAGCGGTGGCGGATACCCACGGCTACGCTGGTGCCGGAACCGTTGCTTGCTGTGAATGGAGAAGGCATGTTCTTGATCTTGTCGTACATCACCACGGTGTACACATCGGTGCGCTTGGACAGGAAGTGGTCATAGCCCAGGGTATAGGTGGTGCGTTTGATATCTGCAGGGTTAGCAGTTTCTGCCTTGGTGTAGGCCGCAGCAGCCTTGAAGGTGCCGGCCTTGGTTACAGGCACGTCTACGCCCAGCGATGTGGTCTTGGCGTCGTACTTGGGTACAGTCGAGTCCTTGACCTTGGATTGGCCGTATGTGGCATACAGCTTGGCTACGGAGAAGTCATAGCTGCCGCCCAGCATCCAGTTTTGCTTGGTAGGCTGCTCTGAAGTGTTGGGGTTACGAATCTGAGCGCGCTCGATGAAAGCAGTCAGGGCCAGCGGGCCCTGGAAGTACAGCACATTGGCGCCTACGTTCTTCTTGTTCTTGTTGTCGCCGCTTTGCTCACCAAACTGGTAGTGCAGGTTGGCGCTCAGACCGCCAAAGCTGGGAGTGCTGTAGGTGATCTGGTTGCTCCAGCCAGTGTCCGCAGCTGTGGTCTTGTAGTTGTGGGTATCATCCACACCCCAGCCCGTATTGGCGTGCAGCACCAGCGGCGAGACAGTGAAGGAGTCACCGTAGGGGTTGAACAGGATGGTAGGCAGGAAGTTGGGGGCCATGGAGCGGCCCAGCTTTACCGTACCAAAGCCACCAGACAGGGAGACATTGGCGTCACGCGCGAAGAAAGTTTCGTCGTAGGCGCCGGAGCCTACGTCCCAACGACCAGGGGTGCCGGTGTCTGCGCGGAAGAAAGCACCCAGTGCAAAGCCAGCCTTCAGACCATTGCCCAGGTCTTCCGTGCCCTTGATGCCCCACCACGATGTGGTCAGGCCGCCAGAACCCACCTGGCTGGTGCGTGCACCACCGGGAGCCTTCATGGAGCCGACATACATGTCGACCAGGCCAGACAGTTCTACGTTGCTTTGGGCGTGCGCAGTACCCAGGCATGCCAGCGCGGCACCCAGGGCGATCAGAGTGTGTTTCATGGGGGAATCCCTCAAAAGGTCAATAGCTAAGCTTGAAATTTTTTGAGCGAACTGCAGGCTGAAAACACTGTCTGCAGTTGCTTTTGCTTATAAAGCATGAGCCGTGCCAAATCGAGGGATGGTTGTGGGTACTACGCAAGATGAAGTAGTAGGTCTTTACTTGCTGTGCATGCGGCTGAGCAAATCTTGTGCTGCGGCTTCTGGATCTGGCGCATTGACCAGTGCACGCACCACAGCAATCGAGCCCACGCCAGTGCTCAATACCTGTGGGAACTGCTCAGCCGCAATGCCGCCAATGGCCACCAGTGGGTACTGCTGCATCAGCCGCACATAGGCCTGCAGGCGTGCCACACCTTGCGGTGCGGTGGCCATTTTCTTGAGCGTGGTGGGGAACACGGCACCAAGGGCGATATAGCTGGGCTGCACCGCATGGGCGCGCACCATTTCGGCGTAGCCGTGGGTGCTCACGCCCAGACGCAGGCCACTGGCACGGATGGCGTCCAGTTGCGCACCTTCAAGGGCATCGAGGTCCTCCTGGCCCACGTGGATGCCGTATGCACCTGCATCAATGGCCGCTTGCCAGTGGTCGTTGATAAACAGGCGTGCGTTGGTGCCTTGCACGGCTGCCACAGCGGCCTGCACTTCGCGGCGAATGGCTGCCTGGTCATCGCTTTTGAAGCGCAGCTGCACCGTGGGCACACCTGCGCGGGCCATGCGTCCCACCCATTCAGCAGTGGGTAGTACGCCGTACAGACCCAGAGCACGTGGGCATTCTGGGAAAGCCAGCGTGGGGTCTGCACCTGCCAGGCCAAAGTCCTGCGGGTCATCAGGCCAGTGGGCGGCATCGAACTGGCCAGTACGTTCTGTCTGGCGCTGCCAGGCCTGGGCCAGGCATTCGGCGTCAATGGCGATAAAGCCCAGCGCGCTGCAGGCCTGCAAAGCGGCGAGATACGCCGGTTCGCTGCGGCTGGGGGCTGGCACAGGCTGCGAGGGCAGCGTGTCAGACGTAAAGGTGGCGCGGTGCGCGGCCACGATGGCGCTGGCCATCTCGGTGATGTGTTGCTCAGTCATGGTGCCAGAACGGTGTGCCAAGAACGGGGGTGCTGGGCTGGGCGGCAGATTGCTCAGCCATGGCACCAGCCAGATAGCCATCACGGCCAGCCTGCACGGCATCGGCAAAGGCACCAGCCATGCGCACGGGGTCTTCCGACAGGGCCACGGCGGTGTTGAGCAGCACGCCATCAAAGCCCCACTCCATGACGGTGCAAGCGTGCGAGGGGCGGCCCAGACCGGCGTCCACGATCAGCGGCACATTCAGGCGCTCGCGCAGCACCTGCATGGCATAGGGGTTGGCAGGGCCACGGCCTGTGCCAATGGGGGCAGCCCAGGGCATGACGGCCTGGCAGCCGACGTCCACCAGGCGCTGGCACAGCACCAAGTCTTCGGTGCAGTAGGGTAGCACCTGAAAGCCGTCTTTGATAAGGATGGAGGCAGCTTCCACCAGATTCAGCGTATCGGGCTGCAAGGTGTAGTCGTCGCCAATCAGCTCCAGCTTGATCCAGGGCGTGTCAAACACTTCACGCGCCATCTGGGCGGTGGTGACGGCTTCCTGGATGGTCATGCAGCCCGCGGTGTTGGGCAGCACGGGCACGTTGAGTTTGCGCAGCAGCTCCCAGAAGCTGGCGCCGGTTTCGGCGGCATTGCTGCCCTGGCGGCGCAGGGAGGCGGTGACCATGGCGGGCTTGGCGCGTGTAACGGCGGCTTCCAGCACCGCAGGCGATGGGTAACGCGAGGTGCCCAGCAGCAGGCGGCTGTGGAAGGTCTGGCCGTACAGCACTAGGCTGTCGGTGGCAGAAGAAGTCTCAGTAGTCATATCGTTTTGATAGCTGCCAGCGCCCGTCAGATAAGCGCTAGAGGCCAATTTCATTCAAATTTCTGAAAGATGCTCAGCCGCCTGTGACAGGGGCAATGATTTCCAGGCGATCGCCCGCTTGCAGGGTGCGAGTGGCATAGCCGGACTTGGGTACGAATTCCGTATTCACGGCAACGGCAAACGGTGGCTTGGGTTGCCATTGGGCAACGGCATCGGCCACGGTGGCGTGGTCAGGCAGTTCCACGGTTTGTTGGTTGATGGTGATGTGCATGTCTGTCCAGATCAGGGCAAAGACGGGGTAGAAAAAATCAGACGCCAGCAGGCTGGTGCACGGCCACGTCAAAGCGTTCGGCCAGCTCGGTGCTGCCGGTGCGCAGTATCTGCAGCGTGACGTCGAGCATAGCCGGAGAAATCATGTAGCCATGGCGGTACAGGCCGTTGACCTGCAGCACGCGCTCGCTCAGCCAGCGCACGGCAGGCAGATTGTCTGGCAGCGTAGGGCGGCACTGGGTGGCAATTTCCAGAATGCGTGCTTCGGCAAACCCTGAGTGCACGGTGTAGAGGGCGCTGAGCAGCTCCATGACCGAGCGCAGGCTGGCTGGGCTCATGTCGTCAGATTCGATCTCGGTCGCGCCAATCACAAACAAATGGTTTTCCTTGGGTGCGATGTACAGCGGATAGCGGGGGTGCACCAGGCGTGTGGGGCGCTGCAGGGTCACTTCAGGTGCATACACGCGCACGACCTCGCCGCGTATGCCGCGCAGGGATTTCCATTCGGTGCGCGCGCCCAGGCCGCGGGCGTCAATCACCAGATCGGGCTGGCCTGCGGTACCAGGCGCAAAGTCGGTGGTTTCGCGTGGGGTGTGCCAGTGAAAGTTAACGCCCAGGCGTGTCAGTGTTTTTTCAAGGGCAGCCAGCAGCTGGCGGTTGTCCAGCTGGCCTTCACCGGGCAGGTAGACGCCCTGAGTAAAACGGCCCTGCAGGGCGGGCTCTACGTCGTTCAGGCGCTGGGCGTTCAGGTTTTCCAGCGCTGGCAGCGTGGGGTTGATTCGGCGGTTTTTCTCAAACAGTCCGCACAGGCGGTTGGCGTCTGCTGTGTCCTGACGGTGCCAGACAACGAGCGTGCCGTTTTGCTGAAAGAAGACGTGCTCCTGGAGTTGCGCAATCAGCTCAGGCCAGCGCGTGAGGCCATACTGGCCCATGCGCACCACGCCGGGTTCGGTGATGGCCGACTCCGCCAGTGGCGCCAGCATGGCTGCTGCCACGCGAGCGGCGGCCCCATCGGCTTCGGGTCCCTTGGCTTCGAACATGTCCACGCGATGCCCTTCACGTGCCAGCTCCAGGGCCAGCAGACGGCCCATCAGGCCTGCGCCCAGAATGGCAATGTGTGAAGGTGAGGTCAGAGCGATCATGGTGAGTGTTTACGTCCGTTTATCTGTGTCGCCAAGGACAAAACGGGCGTGCTGCCGCTCCGGTGAAACTCCCCACGCCAGCATGATCTGGATCGGGTAGCGGGGCCTGCATGGCTGCATTGTCTGCCCCAGGGTCTTTCTCAGCCGCGCACCGGGCTGCCGTTCGTTGGCAGTTCTGGCGGGACACCCCTGTTTCGTCCACAAGCCTCGATTACAGCACAGCAGGGGGCACTGCGGGGCTGAGGCAGGAACAAGCCTTGGCTTGAGTCATAATTTTTCGTATGACGATGCAACAGATGCCTTCGGGCAGTGCCACTTCCTCCCTGCCGCGCTATGCGCGTGTGCTCTCCATCGCTGGCTCGGACAGCGGCGGTGGCGCAGGTATCCAGGCTGACCTCAAGACTTTTGCCGCACTGGGCTGCTATGGCATGACGGCGATTACCGCCATTACCGCACAGAACACGCAAGGTGTGCGCGCCATCCACGGTATTCCCCCCGAGATGCTGCAGGCGCAGATCGATGCCGTGATGCAGGATATTGGTGCAGACGCCATCAAGATCGGCATGCTGCACGCGCCAGAGATTGTGCATGTCGTGGCCGATGCCATTCGCCGCCATGGCATCACCAAGGTGGTGCTCGACCCAGTGATGGTCGCCACCAGTGGTGACAAGCTCATCCATGATGAAACCGCAGAAGTGCTGGTGCGCGAGCTGTTTCCGCTGGCGACCGTCATCACGCCCAACCTGGACGAAGCAGGCTGGCTGATTGGCCGCAAGATTGAAGATGTCTCAGACATGGAAGCTGCCGCCCAGGCGTTGCTGAATATGGGCGCGCCGCATGTGCTGCTCAAGGGCGGCCATCTGCCTGGTGAATGGGTGGTAGACCTGCTGGCAGGCAAGGACGGCTTGCGCAAGGAACTGGGCAGCCAGCGAATTCATACGCACAACGGCCACGGCACGGGCTGCACGCTCTCGTCCGCAATTGCGGCGCACATGGCACTGGGGTTTGAACTGCAGCCTGCGGTAGAGAGTGCGCGTACCTATATCGTGGGGGCAATTGCCTCGGGTGCGCAGGTACATACAGGGCAGGGGCACGGGCCGCTGAACCATGGTTTTGCACCATTGCCTCAGATGATTTTCAGGGGCTAGGGCTTATCCAGACTGCGCAAGCAGCTATAAAAAACGGCGCTTGAAGCGCCGTTTGCTGTTTGGGTGAGAGTAGTTCTTACCAGCCCCAGCCCAGGCTGGTAGACATCCAGCCTTCTTGGTCGTCAGCAGTTTGGACCTTGGCCCAGTCACCCTGCTTTTCCAGCGTCTTGACGATGTCGTACTTGTTCAGCTTGGTCACGACTGCGTGGTTGGTACCAGGGCCTGAGCGCAGGTTCACTGTATTGGCCTTGACCAGGAAGTGGGGCTCATCGGTGGTCAAGGGTTTGTGCACCCAGCCCAGCATGCCTTCAAAGTCCTTGACCTTGAGCCAGTCACCTTCGCGTGCAATCACTTGCACGGGATAGCCTTTGATCAGCTCCCAGGCAATTTCAGACTTGGTGGTCGGTTTGGCGCGAATGTTGACGGTGTTGCCCTTGATACTCAGAAACTCTTGTGCTTGGGCGAGCGTAGGGGCAGCAGTCAGCATGCCAGTCAACAACAGCGTCGCAAAGCCTCCACGGCGCAGGGAGCGGGTGAGGTGAAGGGTGAATGAGTGCAACACGCGGCAATAACTCCTGTTAATCAATGGGATGAGGCACCGGGCTCACTCAAACATGCCGGTGGTTGAGCACCTGCGTAACCCGGCGGTATCACCAGTGCAAGCCTGTGACTTGCCTTGTGGTGTGAGCGGTGCTTCGAGCGTAATACACAGTGCCTCACATGGGGTGATCATGCCGCACAGCGTCTGATAGAAAGTTGTTTTCCTACAAGCTCAGAAGGCATGTGCTGACATTTTTACAACGCGGCGCATATTAACTGCTGAAACCTTTGGACACAACTAAACTGCGCAAGCAATTTTGCGCTGGATGAAAGCATGACAAAGCAGCAAGGTCTGGCTGTTGCATTCCAGTGCCGTATATGCAGGACGAGCATGCCCTGTGCCAGCTCCTATCTCTCAACGGTAGCCTGCGGCTATTGAAATGGCGCTGTCGGGATGTATGTCCCGTACAGCGCCATTGCAGTCTTCAGTGATTTCTCAGTGGTTTATCAGCTGACTGCGCTACGCGGCAGGCATCGTGCCAGCACAAAGCAGATCAACAGGGTAGGAATGGCGCGGCCTGCATCCTCGCTGATCAGCGGCATGCAGTGGTAGAGCACAATGCCACCCAGCCACAGCACGACGGTGCTCCAGCGCACGCTGTGCATGGTCTGCAGCTGTATTTGCGGCTGCCAGGCCAGGCGTCCCAGAATCACGCCAAACAGAGGTACAAACACCGAGCTGAGCAGCAGCAGAAATGGCTCAATGCTGTGCATGGGCAGCACCATTGCCAGCAGCACGCAGACCAGCGTCAGCAGCAGGCCCCACTGGCGCACACTCCAGCGCGGCAGCACGCTGTGTACCGCCATGGCGCCGGAGTAGGTGTCGCCATAGGCGTTGTCGACCTCGTCAATCAGAATCAGGCTCAGTGCAATCAGCCCCCCTTGAGCCAGCAGCAAGGCGGTGACCAGATCCTGGCTTGGCAGCGTCAATGCCACCAGCACGCCCAGTCCGTAGCACCAGATGTTGGCCAGCGCAAAGCCCAGCCAGGTGCCATGCAGGGCAGAGCGGCCATCGCGCCCGTGGCGTGCATAGTCAGCGACCAGGGGCAGCCAGGAAATGGGCATGGCTACCACCAGATCCATGGCTGGCAACCAGCCCAGGCCGCCTGTGCCTTGCCGCTGCCAGATGTTGTGCCAGCCTTGCTGCAGTGCCAGCTGCACAAAGCTCCAGCTCAGCCACAGCAGTGACAGCACCACCAGCGGCAGTGCAACGCGTGCAATCAGCTGGCGCACCAGCTTGAGCATGGAGCCGCTGATCAGCAGGGCAATCACCATGCCCCAGAGCAGGGTGGTCATCACTGGCCAGTAGCTGGCCTGCATGCCCCCAGCCTCGCGGGCAATGGCGATGGTGGCATCGCGCATCACCACCAGTTCAAACGTACCCCAGCCAATGAGCTGCACCAGATTCAGCAGGATGGGCAGCTTGGCAAACTGCGTGCCGTAGACATGCGTCATCAGCGCCGCACTGGAAAGCCCCGACCTGCAGGCAATCAATGCCATCCAGCCGAGCAGGCCTGCGCCCAGCAAGGAGCCCAGCACAATCGCCAGTACTGCCTGCTGGGTGGACAGTGCAGGCACCAGATAGGCACCCACCTGCATGACCAGCAGGCCTACGCCCAGACTGAACCACAATGCGGCATGGTCACGAAAACCAAAGACACGCTCTGTATGGTGGGTGGGTGACAGCGCCTGGTTGCGCGGCGCTGAAGCGGAAGAAGAAACAGACATGAATGCTCCGTATGTCAACGAAGCAGGGGCCGTGACGGCGCGCCACGCCGCACCGGGAACCACGGCGGGCGAATCACCAGAACAGCTTCCCTGCGCGAGGATGACCTCAATCAGGTTCAAAGGGTGTGATCTCAGCCCTGCTGCAGCGCAGCAGGACACCCCTAGCGAATGCCAGCAAAGTGGCGGGGCGGATTGTGCCTGTGGATGGGAGAAATAGCCAGTGGCCAGGACTTCACGGCGTGGAGGGCCTGCGTCGCGGAACGCTATGGCTGAAGTGCTCTTTGCAGCGCATCTACACAAAATGCCATGCTGTCCCAGGACGTGTCGTAGCTGGGTGAGAACCGCAGCACAGAGTGCAGCTGGCGGGCCTGCATATCCCATGGCGTAAAAGCTGCCGGACATAACGCTGCTTCAATGCCCTGGCGTTGCAGGCTGGTGTGGATATGTTCATGGCTGTGCGATACGCATTCCAGAGTCACGATGCCAGAGAGATGCTCGCGTTGTGGAATATGGACTTTGACCGCAGGGAGGGTCTGCAAGCGCTCTCGCAGCCATGTTGCACGTTCCTGGATTTGCTCTTGCACCTTGGCTGCGCCAGCAGCATTCCATTCGTCGAATGCCTGACTCAAACCCAGTCGCAAGGCGATGGATGACTCTGAGAGCTCCAGTTTTTTGGCATCCGTCCTATGGACCCACGTACTGTCTGTTTGCCATGGGCGGGAGAAGTGGTCTGCACCCAGTGGATGTAGGGAGGGTAAAAAGTCTGGATGCACATAGGCAAAACCTGTGCCGCGAGGCCCTCTGAGCCACTTGCGACCGGGAGCGGTGAGCGCAGTACATTGCAGTGCTTGCACGTCAATGTGCCACTGTCCCATGGCCTGCGCTGCATCAATCAGCAAGGGCGTCCTGTACTGCGCACAAAGTGCGCCAATGGTCTGTGCAGGTTGAATGAGCGGGCTGTTGGATGAAAACCAGGTCAGCACCACCAGACTGGTGGGTGTTTGCAGCAAGCGGTCCAAGGCATCTATATCCACAAGGCCATCAGCATTGCATGGCATTTCTTCGATGCGGACGCCGTACTGCGCGCGCAGCTGCATCAAGACACCCAGGTTGCCTCCCCATTCATTGCGGGCAACGAGAATGCGCCCACCTTGGCGCCAATCCATGCTGCTGATGATGCGACCCCAGCCGTCGCTATTACCTTGCGTCAAAGCGATATCTTCAGGGCGTGCATGGATAGCCTGCGCGATTTTTTGATAAACGCTGGCGATGTCTTTGTGTACCTGCTTGGCTGCGAGATAGCTGCCCATTTGCTGCTCTTGGTACATATAGGCATGCATGGTGTTGCGCGTAGCGTCCGACATCAGGCCGCAGGCGGCATGGTTGAGATAGTGCATGAAATGGGGGGTGAGTGGGAGCTTCTGGTCGGTGCTGACAGTCTAGGGCGCAGCGTGCCTGATGCACCTCGTATTCAACGTAGGCAGTCGTCAGGCTTTTGTCCCTGCCTGACTGGTCGACGACATCATCACCATCTCATGCCCTGCAGCTTTGCCAAGCTGCCTACACTTCACACCATGCCAAATCTCTATGACGCTTTGACGCAGATGCTGCGTGAGTACTGGAAGGCCCATGATGGCGCCTATCCCCAAGCCATTGAACTGATGCCCCAGGATCTGCAGGCGCTGCGAACAGGTCGCAAACTGATCAATGAATCCATGAACTTTCAGTTGGACGAAGACTGGGGTGAGGAGTTTCTGGGCGTGCCGTTGCGTGAAGGGCAGATGAACTGTCTGGTCGCAGGTGATGGCCAGCGTCTGCCCGTACAGCTGACCGACGAGGAGCAGCCGCCTGCAGCCTGAATTTTGATCAAAATGGCTTTCAGGGCAGATGTAGTCTGCGCTGGAAGCTATGTATTTGGAAGCTGCCTCATCGCAGCAGCGTATGCAGTGGCACATGGTGGAGCAATCACCATGTGCTTTTTTGTGGCTGGCTGCATGGGGTATGCAGGCGGCGGTATCCGATGCCTCAGGGTTTACCCGTGAAGCATCCGGCTGCAGGCATGAAGTCTGTCGCAAGGTTGACAGCGCAGAGGCTTGCAGCCGGGATGACTGATGAATGGGCCGGTCTCTGACGCGACAATGGGGCGGTTTTTAGTCACAGACAAGACAGGCTATGGACGACCCGATTCTTACTATGGAAGAGAGAGAGGCGATCAATGCTGGTCGCTGGTTTTCATCCTTTTCCCCTTCATTGCGGCACGACATATTGCGATGCGCTTACGTCAAACGGTTCAAGGATGGTGCTTTGATCTGCGCGCGTGGCGAGGTGCCGGAGGAGTGGTTTGCGTGTGCCAGGGGGGCGGTGCGGGTCAGCTCCACCTCCATCACGGGCAAGCAGATCACACTCACCTATGTGGAGCCGGGGATCTGGTTTGGGGATACCTCAATTTTCGACGGAGACAGGCGCACGCACGATGCGTACGCACACGGCGCCACCACGCTGCTGTGTGTGGCCAAGGCGGATTTCAAACGCATTCTGGCAACGCACACGGAGTTTTACGAAGCCATGCTGTGGCTGGCAGCGCGGCGCATTCGCCAGCTCTATGGGCTGGTGGAGGACCTGAATACTTTGCCATTGCGTGCGCGGCTGGCCAAGCAGCTGCTGCATCTGGCGCGCAGCTATGGCATTCCCAGCCTGGCCAATGGCGAAGAAATTCGCATCGGCCTGCAACTGGCACAGGAAGAGCTGGCCCAGCTGCTCGGGGCTTCACGCCAGCGCGTGAACCAGGAGCTCAAGGGCATGGAGCGCGAGGGGGCCATCCGGATCGAACCGGGTGGTCTGGTGGTACGTGACCGCGATGCGCTGCTGCGTATTGTGGAAACAGACTTTTAAGGACTTATGAGCAACTTTGACCAATTTGTAGGTACCAGACCTGTCTCGGAAGCCCACGCTTTTGATCTTGCCGCACTGAGTGCCTGGATGCAGTCCCATGTGGATGGCTTTGAAGGCCCCGTGCAGGCAGAGATGTTCAAAGGCGGCCAGTCCAACCCGACCTACAAACTGGTCACACCGGCGCGCAGCTATGTGATGCGCGCCAAGCCCGGCCCGGTAGCCAAGCTGCTGCCTTCGGCCCATGCGATTGAGCGCGAATTTCGCGTGATGCGTGCGCTGGCGGGTACCGATGTGCCCGTGCCCCACATGTATGCGCTGTGCGAGGATGAATCCATCATCGGCCGGGCCTTCTACATCATGGAGTTCAAGCAGGGGCGTGTGCTGTGGGATCAGGGCCTGCCGGGCATGGCGAACCCGCAGCGCACAGCCATCTATGACGAGATGAACCGCGTGATTGCAGCGCTGCATACCGTAGATGTCCAGCAGCATGGGCTGAGTGACTACGGCAAGAGCGGCAATTACTTTGAGCGCCAGATTGGCCGCTGGAGCAAGCAGTACCAGGCTTCGATCACCCAGCCCATTGAGGAAATGGACCTCCTCATGGACTGGCTGCCTGCCCACATGCCCGATAGCGCCAGGGATGAGCGCAAGCGCTCCATCGTCCATGGTGACTACCGCATGGACAACCTGATGTTTGCACCCGAGGAAGACCGTGTGGTGGCCGTGCTGGACTGGGAGCTGTCCACACTGGGCCATCCGCTGGCGGACTTCAGCTACCACTGCATGGCCTGGCACATTCCCGCCAGCCTGGGGCGTGGTATTGGCGGGCTGGATATTGCCGCGCTGGGCATTCCCAGTGAGCAGGACTACATGCGCAGCTACTGCGAGCGTACCGGGCTGGCAACGCCCGAGCAGCTGCAGGCAGACTGGAACTTTTACCTGGCCTACAACATGTTCCGCATTGCGGCCATCTTGCAGGGCATTGCCAAACGCGTAGAGGCTGGTACGGCATCCAGTGCACAGGCCAAGGCTGCTGGTGAGACAGCACGGCCCATGGCACAGCTGGCCTGGGCCTACGCGCAAAAGCACAGCGCTTGAGTGTTCCTGCAGACACAGCAGGCCTGCAGGTTTTTTTCCTTCATGCATCAGACGGCAGGCGATGGCCGAAGGGCAGCGCTCGCCCATGTTTCGCCCTAATTACTACAGGAGGCACACCATGGATTTTGACTACTCCCCCAAGACCAAGGAGCTGCAGGCACGCTTGCTGCGTTTCATGGATGCGTACATCTACCCGAATGAGGAAGCCTTTCAGCAGGAGTTGCAAGCCAATACCGAGGCGGGCAAGCGCTGGACGCCCCTGCAGCTGATTGAAGGCCTGAAGGACAAGGCCAAGGAGCAGGGCTTGTGGAACCTGTTTCTGCCGCAGGACACCGCCGAGATTGCCGGGGTGCAGGGTGCAGGCCTGACGAATCAGGAATACGCACCGCTGGCTGAAATCATGGGCCGTGTAGGCTGGGCCTCAGAAGTCTTTAACTGCTCGGCACCTGATACGGGCAATATGGAAACCATTGCCCGCTATGGTACGCAGGAGCACCGTGACCGTTGGCTCCAGCCTTTGCTCAATGGCGAGATCCGCTCCGCCTTTGCGATGACCGAGCCTGAGGTGGCATCGAGCGACGCCACCAATATCTGCACCCGTATTGAGCGCCAGGGTGATGAGTACGTGATCAATGGCCACAAGTGGTGGATTTCTGGCGCGGGCGACCCACGCTGCGCCATCTACATCGTCATGGGCAAGAGCAATCCCGATGCCCCCAAGCATGCGCAGCAAAGCATGGTGCTGGTGCCGGCTGACACACCCGGCGTGCGTGTGGTGCGCCCGCTGCAGGTGCTGGGCTATGACGATGCACCGCACGGCCACATGGAAATGTATTTCGAGAACGTGCGCGTGCCTGCCAGCCATATTTTGCTGGGCGAAGGCCGTGGCTTTGAAATTGCGCAGGGCCGCCTGGGGCCTGGGCGTATCCACCACTGCATGCGTCTGATCGGTCAGGCCGAGCGTGCGCTGGAGCTGATGTGCAAGCGTGCCTCCAGCCGCGTAGCCTTTGGCAAGACGGTGGCGCAGCAGACCGTGACGCAGGAGCGCATTGCCGAGGCACGCTGCCGCATCGACATGGCACGTCTGCTCACGCTCAAGGCAGCCTGGATGATGGACACCGTGGGCAACAAGGTGGCACGCACCGAGATTGCCATGATCAAGGTGGTGGCCCCCAAGCTGGCCTGTGATGTGATTGACTGGGCCATGCAGGTACACGGTGGCGGTGGTATGAGCCAGGACTTTCCGCTGGCCCATGCCTATACCACGGCGCGTACGCTGCGCTTTGCCGACGGCCCGGATGAAGTACACCGCAATGCCATTGCCAAGTGGGAGCTGGGCAAGTACAGCGAATATGGGCGTGATGCACAGGTGCCTGTGACGCGCGGCGCATAAGCAGTCCACAACCTAAAAAAAGAAAGCGACCCGAGGGTCGCTTCTTTGATGGGTGGTGTAGCGGAGAGGCTTATTCCACCTTGGCCTTGGCGCGCAGGTCTTCCTGGAACTGCACCATCTTTTGCTGTTCCAGCTGGGAGGCGATCTGGGGCTTGATGTCTTCCAGGGCAGGCAGTTCTGCGTCGCGGATGTCATCGACACGAATCACGTGCCAGCCGAACTGGCTCTTGGCGGGAGTGTCGCTGACTTCACCCTTCTTCAGCTTGAGCATGGCTTCGGTGAACTCAGGCACGTAGTTGGATGGGCTGGCCCAGTCCAGATCGCCACCATTCTGGGCGGAACCTGGGTCCTTGGACTCCTTCTTGGCGATGTCTTCGAACTTCTTGGAGCCGGACTTGATTTCCGCAATGATGGCCTTGGCACGGTCTTCCGAGTCCACCAGGATGTGGCGTGCACGGTATTCCTTGCTGGAGTTGGCGGCGACGAACTTGTCGTATTCGGCCTTGATTTCGCCGTCAGTGACAGGGTTCTTCTTGAGGAAGTCAGAGAACAGTTCGCGGATCAGCAGTGTTTCGCGAGCCAGCTCCATCTGCAGCTTGTACTCGGGCGAATTTTCCAGACCGCGCTTGGCTGCTTCCTGCATGAAGATTTCACGCGCGATGATTTCGTCCTTGATCTGAGGATCCATCTCGGCAGGGACTGTGCGGCCGGAGCTCTCGATTTGCTGCTTCAGTGCGTGGAAGCGTTCCATGGGAACGGGCTTGCCGTTCACAATAGCCAAGTTTTGCGCAGAAGCCGAAAGGGCGACAGTGCCCAACACGACGGCGGCCACAAGGCTGGGCAAAAGCTGTTTTTTCATGCGGAAATCCAAGAAAAGGTGAGAAGGTTGGTGCTTGCCAACGACCGTTGGCAAGTCTTTGACATCGTAGGTCTACAGCACTTCGATTGCCAGCGCGTGCAGCCCCTGATCAATGAAAGCTTGAAGGCAATCATACACAAGGCGATGACGCGCTACGCGACTCTTGCCAGCAAATGCATCGCAGGCAATGCGCACACGAAAGTGGGTGCCAAATCCTGTGCCATTGGCGCCTGCATGGCCTGCATGGGCCGCGCTTTCGTCAATGACTTCCAGCTGGGTGGGTGCCAGCCGCTCGCGCAGCACGGCTTCAATCGCAGCAGCGGTGATGGGCTCACTCATGGCCCTGCTCCTTGCTGCTGGGTTCCACATCCTTGAGGTAGCGGCTCAGGTACAGGGCTTGCGCTATGACAAAGAGCAGCATCAGCCCCAGACCACCGAACATCTTGAAGTTGACCCAGGTATCGGTATCAAAGTTGAAGGCAATCCAGATGTTCAGCACGCCCATGACGGCAAAAAATGCCGTCCAGGCCCAGTTGAGGGTGTTCCAGACCGGGTCTGGCAGCTGCATCTGTGCGCCCATCAGGCTTTTGATGAAGTTCTTTCTGAAGATCAGCTGGCCCACCAGCAGCGCGCCGCCCATAAGCCAGTACAGCACCGTGGGCTTCCATTTGATGAAGTTCT
Organism: Comamonas kerstersii; assembly: GCF_002056725.1. NCBI lineage: Bacteria > Pseudomonadati > Pseudomonadota > Betaproteobacteria > Burkholderiales > Comamonadaceae > Comamonas > Comamonas kerstersii. The sequence goes on from NZ_CP020121.1 coordinate 2,443,438, forward strand.
CGTCGTGGGCCAGCAGCGTCGCGCCACCAAACAGCACGATGACGATCAGGCTGACCCACTGCATGGGCTCCACCTTGCCGTGCTTGAAGCGCAGATAGGCAATTTGCACGATGGTGGCCACGATGGCGACGGCAGTGGCTTCATAGATGCCCCAGACCTTGAAAGCCACGAAGAACAGAAGAATGGGGAAGAAATCAATCAGCAGTTTCATGAAACATTGGGGCAGTGTGCTGCCCGCAGACATGCGAAAGACGCCAAGCATGCCATAGCCTGGCGAGGTATCTGGCCGCAAAGACCTTGATGGCGCTGGACAAAGCCACGCGCTGCGTGGCCGCAGCAGACTCAGGGCTGTGCGTCAGGTGCGAGATCCTGAAAATCCAGCGATGCAGAGTTCATGCAGTAGCGCAGTCCGGTGGGGGCAGGGCCGTCCGGGAAGACATGGCCCAGGTGCGCGCCGCACTGGCTGCACACGGTTTCGGTGCGCACCATGTGGTGGCTGTAGTCGGTGATTTCCTTGATGGCACCGGGCACAGCCTGTGAAAAGCTGGGCCAGCCGCAGCCTGCATCAAACTTGGTATCGGCATCAAACAGCTTGGCACCGCAGCAGATGCAGTGGTAGCTGCCGTCGGCCCAGTGCTGTTCATATTTGCCGGTGAAAGGGCGCTCGGTGGCGGCATGGCGTGTGACCTGGTAGGCCACGGGCTCTGCGCCCTTGGCCTGCAGATGTTGCTGCCATTCGGCATCGGTTTTCTGGATAGGAAATGTCATGACGAACAACTGATGGCAATAGAAGAAGCCCATTCGGGCGGAAAGTCAGCCCAGTCACGGTGGGCGGGCTGCTCGACAAAGGGCTGGGCCAGCACCTGCTGCAATGATTGCACCAGCGTGAAGTCCCCAGCGCGTGCCGCACGAATGGCTTGTTCTGCCATGTGGTTGCGCAGCACATACACTGGGCTGGTATTAAGCATCAAATTGGCGTCTGGCGCTTGTCCCGCCTGCGCTGACAGCTCTTGATACGAGAGCAGCCACTGGTCAAAGTTGAAAGTGCCAATAAACAGCTCGCGGGTGCGTTCGTAGTTGCCATCCTGCGCGCTCAGGGACAGGCGCCGCCAGAAGATGGTGTGGTCCACGCGGCTGCTGGCCAGCAGCTCCAGCAGTTGGCCGATGACGGGTGTGACCTGTTCCTCGTGCGTCTGCGCGGCCTGCGGCAAGCCCAGCTTGGCGCACATGAGCGCGCGGAACGCATGGCTGAAGGCGGGGCGATAGGCTTCCAGCGCCTGCACGGTGATGTCTTCATCGCCAATCAGAGGCAGCAATGCCTGGCCCAGGCAGAACAGGTTCCAGTACGCCACCTGCGGCTGCTTGCTGAAGGCGTAGCGGCCCTGGTGGTCGCTGTGGTTGCAGATGTGTTGCGGGTCAAACGCATCCAGAAACTGAAAGGGTCCATAGTCAATCGTCAGGCCCAGAATGCTCATGTTGTCCGTATTCATCACGCCATGGCAAAAGCCCACGGCCTGCCAGTGCGCCATGAGCTGCGCCGTGCGCTGGCCCACGGCATGCAGCAGCGCGGCGTAGGCATTGCCGCTGTGTCCGTCAATGCTTTGCCAGCCATTGCGGCAGGAAGGGTAGTAGCGGTCAATCACATAGTCGGCCAGCTGGTGCAGCTCGGTTTGCATGTCACGCGCGGCAAAGTGCTCAAAGTGGCCAAAGCGCACAAAGCTGGGGGCAGCGCGTGTGACCACGGCAGCGGTCTCTACTTCCTCGCGGTAGACGGGAGCATCAGAGGCTGTCAGGCACAGTGCCCGCGTGGTGGGAATGCCCAGGGCATGCATGGCCTCGCTGCACAGGTATTCGCGAATGCTGGAGCGCAGCACGGCACGGCCATCGCCGCCGCGTGAGTAGGGGGTGCGACCCGCGCCCTTGAGCTGCAGTTCCCAGCCGCTGGCGGTCTCGCCCAGGCAGATGGCGCGCCCATCGCCCAGTTGCCCGGCCCAGACGCCAAACTGGTGGCCGCTGTACACGCTGGCATAGGGCTGGCTGCCGGGCAGCAGGGTATTGCCGGTGAAAGCCTGCAGGGCAGCGTCAGTCTCGAGCAGGCCTTCAGGCAGTTGCAGCTGCTGGGCCAGTGCCTTGTTGCGTGCCACCCATTGCGGATCAGGCAGCGGTGTGGGCTGCAGGTAGGTCAGAAAAGCGCTGCCCAGCTGGGCAAAGCCGGTTTGCCACGGCAGGGCGAGGGGGCCGGAAGAAGAGTGCATGTCAGCCATTGTCACCAAGCCGTGAAACCCTTGCGATTGCAGGAAATGCCTGCACAGCCGTGGTGCAAATGCCGTTTAACTGGCACTTGGGCGACACCTGAATGCGCGTAAATCCGCAAACTGGTGTGCAAAAGCTGCACGTAGGATGCCTGCAAGGCAGGTTGCAACCAGCCGTACAAAACCAAAAGGAGACAACACCATGCAGGGTTTGATGCAAAGTCAGCAGCTGCTGATTTCGAGTCTGATTGAGTTCGCGGCGCGCCACCACAGGGATGCGGAAATCGTCTCGCGCCGTGTGGAAGGCGATATCCACCGCTACACCTATACCGAGCTGGCGCAGCGCTCCAAGCAGTTGGCCAATGCGCTGGATGGGCTCAAGGTGGCGCATGGCGACCGTGTGGCATCGATTGCCTGGAACGGCTACCGCCACATGGAGATGTACTTTGGCGTCAGCGGCTCGGGCCGGGTGCTGCACACCATCAACCCGCGTCTGCACCCCGAGCAGGTGGCCTGGATTGTCAACCATGCCGAAGACCAGGTGCTGTGCTTTGACATGACGTTTTTGCCCCTGGTGCAGGCCGTGCATGCCAAGTGCCCTACGGTGCGCCAGTGGGTGGCGCTGTGCGATGCAGACAAGCTGCCTGCGGACAGCGGCATTCCCGGGCTGGTGAGCTATGAACAGTGGATTGGTGCGCAAAGCATGCACTACCGCTGGCCACAGCTCGATGAAAACACGGCCTCCAGCATGTGCTACACCAGCGGCACGACCGGCAACCCCAAGGCGGCGCTGTACAGCCACCGCTCCACCGTGCTGCACGCCTATGGTGCAGCCTTGCCAGATGTGATGTGCCTGTCTGCACGCGATGCGGTGCTGCCCGTCGTGCCCATGTTCCACGTCAATGCCTGGGGCATTCCGTATTCGGCCGCGCTGACTGGTGCCAAGGTGGTGTTCCCCGGGCCGGCGCTCGATGGCAAGTCGCTGTACGAGCTGATCGAGGCCGAGGGCGTGACCTTTGCTGCTGGTGTGCCCACCGTGTGGCAGATGCTGCTGGGCCACGTGCAGAGCGTAGGCGGCAAGTTCAGCACGCTCAACCGCACGGTGATTGGCGGCTCAGCCTGCCCACCGGCCATGATTGATGCCTTCGAGCAGGGCTATGACGTGAAGGTGCTGCACGCCTGGGGCATGACGGAAATGAGCCCGCTGGGCACGCTGTGCACCTTGAAGAACAAGCACCTCAAGCGCAGCAAGGAGGAGCAGCAGCGCATCAGTCAGAAGCAGGGCCGTGCCATTTTTGGTGTGGACATGAAGATTGTGAACAGCGAAGGCCTAGAGCAGCCCTGGGACGGCAAGACCTATGGCGACCTGCTGGTGCGCGGCCCCTGGATTCTGGAGCGCTACTACAAGGGCGACAGCCCGCTGGTCATGGACGAGCAGGGCCAGGGCTGGTTCCCCACGGGGGATGTGGCCACCATTGACGAAGACGGCTTCATGCAGATCACGGACCGCACCAAGGATGTGATCAAGTCAGGCGGTGAATGGATCAGCTCCATTGACATCGAAAACATCGCCATGGGCCACCCCGCCGTTGCCATGGCCGCCTGCATTGGCATGCCCCACCCCAAGTGGGATGAGCGCCCGATTGTGGTCGTGGCCCTCAAGCCGGGCGTGCAAGTCTCGCGTGAAGCAATTCTGGCTTTCTACGAAGGCAAAATTGCCAAGTGGCAGATTCCGGATGACGTGGTGTTTGTGGACGCCATTCCGCTGGGCGCTACGGGCAAGATGCTCAAGACCAAGCTGCGTGAGCAGTTCAAGGATTACCAGCTGCCCACGGTCTGATCCATTCCTGGCGCTGCTTGCGCCAGCTTATATTTCATAGCGCCTGGCGCTTGATTTTGCAGGGTTTGAGGCTTATAGAGCTTTGAAAACCTTGCGGGACAAGCGCTAGGTGCTCTTTTTTTATAAGCGTTATTCCCAAGGGGACTAGTCCCAAGAGTGAAAGCACCATGCGTTTTTTACGCGGGTCTGACTACGCTTGTCGGGTGTTCGGTACGTTCCAACCAACCCCATCTCTCGATTGAGGAGGCAAGCATGCAGTATGTGTGGAAGACCCTGGCCGCATCCATTTTGTTCAGCAGCGCAGGTGCAGCGCTGGCGCAGCAGGGTGAGACCGTCAAGATCGCGTGGCTGGACCCGCTCTCTGGCCTGATGGCGGCGCTGGGTACTAACCAGATGAAAAGCTGGCAGTACCTGGCCGAGGAATTCAGCAAGGACAACCCTGCTGGCGTGAAGTTTGAAATCATTCCCATCGACAACAAGCTCAGCCCGCAGGAGACCACCAGCGCCCTGCGCTCGGCCATGGACCAGGGCGTGCGCTATGTGGTGCAGGGCAATGGCTCTGGGCCTGCGCTGGCCATCATGGACGCGCTGGAAAAGCACAACGCCCGCAACAAGGGCAAGGAGGTGCTGTATCTGAACTATGCGGCGGTGGACCCTGACCTCACCAACAGCAAGTGCAGCTACTGGCACTTCCGGCTGGATGCTGACACCTCCATGAAGATGGCGGCGCTGACGAGCTACATCCAGGAAATGCCGGATGTGAAAAAGGTCTACCTGCTCAACCAGAACTACGCGCACGGCCACCAGGTGAGCAAGTACGCCAAGGAAATGCTCAAGCAAAAGCGCCCTGACATCGAAATCGTCGGCGACGACATGACACCGCTGGCCCAGGTGCGTGACTTCTCGCCCTACATCGCCAAGATCAAGCAGTCCGGCGCGGATACGGTGATTACGGGCAACTGGGGGTCTGACCTGGCGCTGATGATCAAGGCCGCCAATGATGCGGGGCTGAATGATGTCAAGTTCTACACCTACTACGGCGCAACCACGGGCGTGCCCACGGCCATGGGGCAGGGCGCGGCAGGCAAGGTCTATCAGGTGGCCTATGCCTACCCCAACCTGCCCGGTGCTTTCAGCGATGTGAACAAGGGCTTCAAGGCCAAGTTCAATGACGACATGTACACCGGCGCGGTCTACCACGGCCTGGCCATGCTGACCGAAGCCTTCCAGCGCGCCAAGAGCACCGACCCCGTCAAGGTGGCAGCGGTCATGGAGGGCATGAAGTTCAACAGCTTCAACGGCGAGGTCGAAATGCGCAAGGACGACCACCAGCTGCAGCAGGGGCTGTTCATCAGCCGCTGGGAAAAGACCAATGCCGACAATCCCGTGGACATGGAAAACACCGGCATGACCTTTGTGCCCGTCAAGAGCTTTGACGCCTCGGTGGCCAGCACGCCCACGACCTGCCAGATGAAGCGTCCTTCCTGAGTCGCTGCCGCAGGCAGCGTGTTCTTGCATGCAGCACAGGCCCGGCGCAGGGTGGGTGCTGCATCCCTTTGCCGAGCTGCCGCAGGCCTGCAGTGCCAGCGGCAGCTCCCAACGCGGGTGGCAACTGATGAATCCAGAGTTTTTTGCGATATCCATGCTCAACGGCATCAGCTATGGGCTGCTGCTGTTCATGCTGAGCTCGGGCCTGACGCTGATCTTCAGCATGATGGGCGTGCTCAACTTTGCACATACGAGCTTTTACATGCTCGGTGCCTATTTCGGCTACATGCTCTCGGGCGTGATTGGCTTCTGGCCTGCGCTGGTGATTGCGCCGCTGCTGGTCGGGGTGCTGGGCGCGCTGTTTGAGCGCTACAGCCTGCGCAAGGTGCACAAATACGGCCATGTACCAGAGCTGCTGGTCACATTTGGTCTGTCCTATCTGATTCTGGAGCTGGTGCAGCTACTGTGGGGCCGCAGCGCCGTGCCCTATGGCCTGCCACCTTCGCTGCAGGGGCCGCTGTTCACGCTGTACGGCACGCAGTTCCCCAAGTCGCGCTCTTTCATCATGCTGGTGGCGCTGCTCATGCTGGTGGCCGTGTGGCTGCTGCTTACGCGTACCCGCATTGGTCTGGTGATTCAGGCCGCCCTCAAAAAGCCGGAGATGGTGGAAGCGCTGGGCCACAACGTGCCGCGTGTGTTCATGCTGGTGTTTGGTGGCGGCTGCGCACTGGCCGGGCTGGCGGGAGTCATTGGCGGCAATACCTATGTGACGGAGCCCTCCATGGCCATGTCCGTGGGCTCCATCATCTTTGTGGTGGTGGTCGTCGGCGGCCTGGGCTCACTGGCCGGGGCATTTCTGGCCTCGCTGCTGATCGGCATCGTGCAGACCTTTGCCGTGGCGCTGGACTATTCCTGGGCTTCGCTGCTGAACACGCTGGGCCTGCAGCTCACGCCAGAGAGCTTTGGCTGGCCGGTGCTCAGCCTCACGATTTCACAGATGGCACCCATCCTGCCGTATCTGCTGCTGGTGCTGATGCTGATCTTCCGCCCCAAGGGGCTGCTCGGAACACGGGAGGAATAACACCATGTCTGCCATTTTGTCTCCTGTCGTACCCAACGAGGTCGTGCCCATTGCCACGCCGCCATCTGCCATCGGGGCACCGGCGTACTACCGCTTCAAGCCCTGGAATGTGGGGCGCATCGTTATCTGGAGCCTGTTTGCGCTGATGCTGATTGCCGCGCCGCATGTGTTCACCAGTTCGCTGGCGCTGACCATGCTCAGTCAGATGGGCTATGCCATCATCATCTGCCTGTCCTACAACATCCTGCTGGGGCAGGGCGGCATGCTCAGCTTTGGCCACGCGGTCTATACAGGGCTGGGTTCCTTCATCGCCATCCACGCCATGAACCGGGCGGCCGAGGGGGCGCTGCCCATTCCGCTGGTGCTGATTCCTGTTGTCGGCGGTCTGGCGGGCATGTTCTTTGCCGCGCTGCTGGGCTGGGTCACCACCAAGAAATCCGGCACCACGTTTGCCATGATCACGCTGGGCGTGGGGGAGCTGGTGGCCTCCATGGCGCTGATGTTCCCAGGCTTTTTCGGGGGGGAAGGCGGCATCACCACGGACCGGGTGTACGGCCAGCCTTTCCTGGGCTTTGACTTTGGCCCGGGCATACAGGTGTACTACCTGATCGCGGTCTACTGCTTTGTCTGCACGGCGCTGATGTTTGCCTTTACCGGCACCCCGCTGGGCCGCATGCTCAATGCCGTGCGTGACAACCCAGAGCGCGTGGCCTTTGTGGGCTACAACCCGCAGCGCGTGCGCTACATGGGCTTTGTGGTGGCCGGCTTTTTTGCCGGAGTGGGCGGTGGTCTGGCGGCCATCAACTTTGAAATCGTCACCGCCATGGACAGCGTCAGCATTCTGCGCTCGGGCTCCTACCTGCTGTTTACCTTCCTGGGCGGAGCGACCTTTTTCTTTGGCCCCATCATCGGCGGCGTGCTGATGGTGATTGCCACGGTGTTTCTGTCTGAGCTGACCAAGGCCTGGATGCTGTACCTGGGGCTGATCTTCCTGTTCATGGTCATGTACGCGCCGGGCGGTATTGCCAGCCTGATCATGCTGAACCTGCGCCTGGCCAAGTACGGCAAGCTGGGGCGCATCGTCTGGGCCTATCTGCCACTGGCAGGCACGGCGCTGGTGATGACACTGGGTGTGGCCGCCATGGTGGAGATGATCTACCACCTGCAGCTCAACAGTGCGCTGGGCGACGAGCTGCGTTTTTTGGGCATGACGCTGCATGTGCGCAGTGCCGAGAGCTGGCTGGGGGCAGTGGCGGTGTTCCTTACCGGGCTGGGGCTGTTTGAGCTGACACGCCGCGCCTATCTGTGCCAGTGGCACCAGATTCAGGAAACCATTGCACGTGAGATTGAACGAGGGGAGGCCGCAGCATGAGCCAGACCAAGACCTATGCGCTGGAGCTGCGCGATGTGCGCAAAAGCTTTGGCCGCACGGAAATCATTCGTGGCGCCAATCTGGCCGTAGAGGCCGGGGAGCGCGTGGCCATCATCGGCCCCAACGGTGCGGGCAAGAGCACGCTGTTCAACCTGATCAGCGGCCGTTTTGCGCCCACCAGCGGAGAGATCCTGCTGCATGGGCAGCGCATTGAGGGCAAACAGCCGTATGAGATCAACCGTGCAGGCCTGTCGCGCAGCTTTCAGATCACCAACATCTTCCCCAAGCTCAGCGTGTTTGAGAACCTGCGCTGCGGGGTGCTGTGGAGCATGGGCTACTGCTACACCTTTTTGCGCTTTCTCTCGCGCATGACCGAGGTGAACGACCGCGCACGGCAGCTGATGCAGCAAATTGGCCTGCACAAAAAGGCCGATGAGCTGGCGGGCAATCTGACCTATGCCGAGCAGCGCGCACTGGAGATTGGCGTGACCATTGCAGGCGGGGCCAATGTGATCTTGCTGGACGAGCCCACGGCTGGCATGAGCAACAGCGAAACCGGGCACTTTATCCAGCTCATCCGTGAAGTGACCGAGGGCAAGACGCTGCTGACGGTGGAGCATGACATGGGCGTGGTCTTCGGGCTGGCCGACAAGATTGCCGTCGTTGTCTATGGCGAGGTGATTGCCTTTGATACGCCCGAGAACGTGCGCGCCAACCAGCGCGTGCAGGAGGCGTATCTGGGCTCCGTCGTCGCAGAAGAGCAGGCCGCACTGCATTGAAGGAAGGAATACATGCTCAGCATTCATAACCTGCATGCCTTCTACGGCAAAAGCCATGTGCTGCATGGCGTGGACTTTGAGGTGCAGCCTGGCGAGATCGTGGCCTTGCTGGGGCGCAATGGCTCCGGGCGCTCCACCACGGCCAAAGCCATCATGGGCCTGGTGAACTGGGAGGGTGACTTGCAGTGGAAAGGCCAGGCCCTGCACGGCAAGAAAGCCTTTGAAGTCGCGCATCTTGGCATTGGCTATGTGCCGGAAAGTCGAGACGTTTTCCCCAACCTGACCGTGCACCAGAACCTGCTGCTGGGCCAGAAAGGCCGGGGCAAGGGCAGCCGCTGGAGCTTTGACGACATGTACGCCATGTTTCCGCGCCTGAAAGAGCGCCAGCACACCGAGGCCGGAGTGATGTCCGGTGGCGAGCAGCAGATGCTGACGCTGTGTCGCACGCTGATGGGTGACCCAGACCTCATCATCATCGACGAACCCACTGAAGGGCTGGCGCCCAAGATCGTGGAACTGGTGGGCGAGTACCTGCAGAAGATCAAGGAGCGCGGCGTCTCTGTGCTGCTGATCGAGCAAAAGCTCACCATTGCGCTGCGCATCTCAGACCGCGCACTGGTCATGGGGCACGGTGCCATTGTGTTTGATGGCACACCGGAATCCCTCAAGGCCAACCAGCACATTCGCAAGGAGTGGCTGGAGGTGTAGCACGCATACGTTTGCTGAGCGTGTGCGCGGCTGCTTCATGTACTCCATGAATGGCAAGGCACCGGACGATGGGCATGACATTCTGGTGTCACTGGAAGCCTATGCATACTGGATGGCGCAGAAAGCGCCTACGGGTGAAAAGCTGCCGGGTGCAGGCTTTGTCAAAGTGCGGCTGCCAGAGCGCAAACCCAGTTTTGAGGAAGGCTTGAAGGTGTATGAAGCCAAGTGTGCCCTGTGCCACGGTGCTGACGGCCAAGGCCAGAAAAGCGGGGGCGTGATGGTATCCCCTCCGCTGTGGGGCAGCGACTCGTACAACTGGGGCGCGGGCATGCATGAAATTGACAAAGCGGCCAATTTCATCAAGTCCAACATGCCTTATGGCCTGCACAATGCCTTGAGTGATCAGGAGGCATGGGACGTAGCAACCTACATCAACAGCTTTGAGCGCCCGCAGGACCCCCGTTTTACGGGGGACGTCGCGAAAACGCGTGAGGTTTTCCACAACACGCCACACTCGCTGTACGGTGTGGAAGTCAACGGCAAGCTGCTGGGAAAGGGGCTCTAAAGTCCTGAGCACATCACCGCGTTTACGCAAATAACAAAGGCACCTTGAGGGTGCCTTTGCTGTATCTGGCGCTGATGCTTACTTCAGTGCCGTGCGCTTGCCGTCCTTGTCCAGCTGGAAGACGACGAACTCAAAGTCCTTGAGGTCGCCCTTCTTGTCATAGGCCACCTTGCCGATTACGGTGTCGAAGGCGTTTTCATGCAGGTAGTCGGCCACCTTCTTGGGGTCAGGGCCTACCGCCTTGATGGCGGTGTCCAGCACCTGCACGGCGGCATAGGCGGGCATCTGGAAAGCGCCGTTGGCAGAGCGGTTGGCTTTCTTGAAGGCTTCGACCACGCCCTGGTTTTCAGGGCGCTCACTGAAGTCGGCTGGGAAGGTGAACATCATGCCGTCCACGGCAGGGCCTGCGATGTCGATCAGGTCCTGGTTGAAAGTGCCTTCAGGGCCCATGAACTGGGTCTTGAGGCCTTGTTCCTTGGCCTGGCGCAGCAGCAAACCCATTTCAGGGTAGTAGCCGCCAAAGAACACAAAGTCCACCTTGTTAGCCTTGAGCTTGGTGATTACGGCGGAGTAGTCGCTGTCACCGGCATTGATGCCGTCATACATCACCACGGGCACGTTCAGGCTCTCCAGCGTGTTTTTCACGTGCGAGGCCACGCCGGAGCCATAGGTCTGCTTGTCATGCAGCACGGCCACGGCCTTGGGCTTGATTTTTTCGGCGATGAACTTGGCGGCAAACGGGCCTTGCTGGTCATCACGGCCAATGGTGCGGAAGAAGTGGTGGCCGTTGAGCGTGTCTGTCACCAGGGGCGAAGTGGCCCCGGGTGTGATAGCCACAATACCTTCCTGCTCATAGATCTTGGAAGCTGGCACGGTCACGCCCGAGCACACGTGGGCCACGGCGAACTTGGCACCGGAAGTCACCACACGGTTGGCGGCAGGCACGGCCTGCTTGGGCTCACAGGCATCGTCAATAAATTCGGCCTTGTACTGGATGTTGCCGCCAGCGGCGTTCAAGGTCTCAACGGCCGTCAGAAAACCAGCTTTGACTTCATCGCCGTACTGGGTGTTGGGGCCGGTCATTGGAATCGGCACACCGATGAGTACGGTTTCTGCTGCCGTGGCGCCCAGCGATGCCATGCCCAGCATGGCCGCTGCTGCCCATGAGGTACTCAGGCGAATGAAAGTTTTACGTTGCATAGAGTCAGCCTCCCGTGTTGATGAGGTGTTGCACCAATGTGAGTCAGCGCATCGCACATTGTTGGGCCAGCAGCCAAACGCCTGTTCATGGTTTGCACTAGCGTTTTTTTGCAGCCACAGACCGCATGCCTGCTGGTACACAGGGCGGTTGTGCGCTGAGGTGCAAGAACGGTGCCATCGCCCATCGCAGGCCTGACCGTTCATCGGATTTCTGCGCTGTCCTCATGCAACTTTCCACGGGCTGATATGGCGCAAGCATGGACTGTCCCTTAGAGGACAAAGCTAGGGCTTGCGTTGATGGTCTAGGAGCATGGCGCTTCCTAGAATGGTCCGCGAACGAACGTTCTTTTTTTGCCAGCTACGACACCGAGGAGACAAGCCATGACGGCTGAATACAAGGTACACGGCAATGTGGCCGTAATTACGCTCAACAATCCCCCGGTCAATGGCCTGGGGCTATCCACCCGACAGGCCGTGCTTGACGGGCTGACCCGTGCCAATGCCGATGCGGCGGTGCAGGCCATTGTGATCACCGGGGCCGGCAAGGCCTTCTCGGGGGGCGCGGATATCAAGGAGTTTGGCAAGGAAGCAGCCTTGCAGGAGCCCAATCTGCACACCGTGATTGCGCAGGTAGAGCGCTCGGGCAAGCCCGTCATTGCGGCGATTCACAGCGTATGCATGGGCGGCGGTCTGGAGCTGGCGCTGGGCTGCCACTACCGCATGGCAGCACCGGGCACGCATGTGGCGCTGCCTGAAGTCAAGCTGGGCCTGTTGCCTGGTGCAGGCGGTACGCAGCGCCTGCCACGTGCGCTGGGCGTAGAGCCTGCGCTGAACATGATCGTCAGCGGCGAAGCCATCAAAAGCGAGATGCTGGCCATGGTGCCCGGCCAGAAGCTGTTCAACAAAATGGCAGCCAGCGCAGACAGCCTGGCTGCGGAAGCACTGGCCTACGCTCAGGAAGTGGGCGAGCGCCATGCGGCCAGCCATGAAGCCTTGCCACTGGTGCGCAACCTCCCATGTGCCCACCCCAAGGGCGATGCCTACTTTGGCTTTGTGCGCAACATGGTCAAGGCCATGTCCAAGAACTACCCCGCACCGCTCAAGTGCGTGGATGCGGTGGAAGCAGCCACCAAACGCAAATTTCAGGATGGCCTGGACTACGAGCGCGAGCTGTTCGTCAATCTGATGTGGACGCCAGAGTCCCGTGCGCTGCGCCACCTGTTCATGGCCGAGCGCGCAGCTTCCAAGATTGCCGACGTGCCATCAGATACCCCGGTGCGCGAAATCCGGAAGGTGGGCGTGATTGGTGCAGGCACCATGGGCGGCGGCATCAGCATGAACTTCCTCAATGCAGGCATCCCCGTGACCATTCTGGAGATGAAGCAGGAGGCGCTGGACCGTGGCACGGCCACCATCCGCAAGAACTACGAAGCGCAGGTGAAAAAGGGCAAGCTCAAGCAGGACAAGTACGAGCAGCGCATGGGTTTGCTCAGCACCACACTGAGCTATGACGATCTCAAGGACTGCGACCTCATTATCGAAGCCGTGTTTGAGGAGCTGGGTGTCAAGGAAACGGTGTTCAAGCAGCTTGATGCGGTGGCCAAGCCCGGTGCGATTCTGGCGTCCAACACCTCCACGCTGGATGTAGACAAGATTGCCGCCTTCACCAGCCGCCCGCAGGACGTGGTAGGCATGCACTTCTTCAGCCCCGCCAACGTGATGAAGCTGCTGGAAGTGATTCGCGGCAAGGCCACAGCCAAGGATGTGCTGGCCACCGTGATGCAGCTGGCCAAGAAGATTCGCAAGACTGCGGTGGTCTCTGGCGTGTGCGATGGCTTTATTGGCAATCGCATGATCGAGCAGTACAGCCGCCAGGCCGGTTTCCTGATTGAAGAGGGCGCTACGCCGCAGCAGGTGGACAAGGCCATCGAGAAGTTCGGCTTTGCCATGGGTCCGTTCCGCATGGGTGACCTGGCAGGCAACGACATTGGCTGGGCCATCCGCAAGCGCCGCTATGTCGAAAAGCCCCATATGAAGTACAGCAAGACCGCCGACCTGCTGTGCGAGATGGGCCGCTACGGCCAGAAAACCGGCAAGGGCTGGTACGACTACGAAGCGGGCAAGCGCGATGCCATCCCCAGCCAGGAAGTGCTGGACATGATCGAGCAGCACCGTAAGGCGCTGGGCATCACACCGCGCAAGATTTCCGACGAAGAGATCGTGCAGCGCCTGGTGTTCTCGCTGGTCAACGAGGGCGCGCACATCCTGGAAGAAGGCATTGCCAGCAAGTCCGGCGACATCGACATGGTGTATCTGACGGGCTATGGCTTTCCCATCTATCGCGGTGGCCCCATGCACTATGCGAGCGAACTGGGCCTGATCAATGTGGTGCGTGCCATGGAGCGTTTTGCGCAGAACCCGCATGACGATGCGCAGTTCTGGCAGCCCGCACCGCTGCTGGCGCGCCTGGCTGCGCAAGGCCAGCGCTTTGCCTGATGTGCGCCGCAAGACCCGCCATTTCTCGACATAACGGCGTGCTGCCCGGCGCATTGCCCCGGCAGCAGCCAGCAAGACTGGAAGGATTGAATTCATGACCTCCGCAGTGATCGTATCCACCGCGCGTACCCCGCTGACCAAGAGCTGGAAGGGCGCATTCAACATGACCTATGGCCCCACGCTGGGAGCCCATGCTGTCTCTCATGCCGTGCAGCGCGCGGGCATTGAAGGTGCTGCCGTGGAAGATGTCATCATGGGCATGGCCATGCCCGAAGGCACCACGGGTGGCAACGTGGCGCGCCTGATCGCTATCCGCGCCGGGCTGCCGGTGACGACTTCTGGCCTGACCATCAACCGCTTCTGTTCCTCGGGTCTGCAATCGATTGCCCTGGCGGCGCAGCGCATCATCGCTGGTGAAAACGAGGTGCTGGTGGCCGGTGGCCTGGAGAGCATTTCCTGCGTGCAGCAGGAAGCCAACCGCCATATGGCCGAAGACCCGGAACTGGTGGCCATGAAGCCCGAGATTTACTGGAATATGCTGCAGACCGCAGAGCAGGTGGCCAAGCGCTACGGCATTACGCGCGATGCCATGGATGAGTACGGCGCTGCCAGCCAGCAAAAGGCGTGTGCTGCGCAGGCAGCGGGCCTGTTTGATGCAGAAATTGCACCGATCACCGTGACCATGGGCGTGGCCGACAAGGTGATGGGCCTGACCACCAAGCAAGTCACGGTCAGCAAGGACGAAGGCACACGCGAAGGCACGACCAAGGAAGGCATCTCCGGTCTGCGCAGCGCCTTGCCTGGGGGCTTGATTACGGCAGGCAATGCCAGCCAGTTCTCGGACGGTGCAGGTGCCTGCGTGGTGGTGCATGAGGACTATGCGGCCAGGCATGGCCTCAAGCCCCTGGGCCGCTTTCTGGGCTTTGCCGTGGCAGGCTGTGAGCCTGATGAAATGGGCATAGGCCCGGTGTTTGCCGTGCCCAAGGTGCTCAAAAAGTTGGGCTTGCGCGTGGAGGACATTGACCTGTGGGAGCTGAATGAAGCCTTTGCCGTGCAGGTGATCTACTGCCGCGACAAGCTGGGCATCCCCAACGAAAAGCTCAACGTCAACGGCGGCGCGATTGCCCTGGGCCACCCCTATGGCCTGTCGGGGCAGCGCCTCACGGGCCATGCCCTGATTGAAGGCAAGCGCCGTGGTGCCAAGCGCGTGTGCGTGACCATGTGCATCGGTGGTGGTATGGGCGCAGCTGGCGTGTTTGAGGTGCTCTAAGCCACTGCAGTGCCCAGGCCGTCATGAGCCTTGAAGCCGCCCTTCCTGCTGGTTCGAGGGGGGCGGCTTTTTTGCCGACTTGTGTTCTTAAAAACAATAGCTACTAGCGCTTGCTGCATAAGCGTTAGGGGCTAATTTGAGCAATATTATGTCTCCCCTGCGTTCGACCCTGGACTTTCTGATGTACGACTGGCTGCAAGCCGAGCAGCTCGCCAGCCGCGCCTTTTACGCAGACCATAGCCGCGAAACCTTTGATGCGGTGATGGACACCTGCGAGCGCATTGCCCGTGAAAAGTTTGCGCCCTTCAATCGCACCGTAGACATGCAGGAGCCCGCCTTTGATGGCGAAAAAGTCATCCTGCCCGCCTGTACCTATGAAGCGCGCAAAGCCTATGCGGACAGCGGCATGCTCAGCGCAGCGCAGCCCTATGCGCATGGCGGCATGCAGTTGCCCTATGTGGTGGAGGCCGCAGCCAACAGCTTTTTTGCCTGCGCCAGCATCAGCATTGGCTCCAACCTGCTCACGGTGGGCAATGCCAACTTGCTGCGCGTGCATGGCACGCCCATGCAGCAGCAGGTGTTTGCTGACAACGAATTCAATGGCCGCTGGGCAGGCACCATGGCACTGTCTGAGCCACAGGCGGGCTCCAGCCTGAGCGATATCTGCACTCGGGCCGAGCCTGATGGCGATGACTTTGCCAATGATCCCCTGGGGCCACGCTATCGTCTCAAGGGCAACAAGATGTGGATCAGCTCGGGCGACCATGAACTGACCGAAAACATCGTGCATCTGGTGCTGGCCAAGATTCCCGGGCCGGATGGCAAGCTGATACCGGGTGTGAAGGGTATTTCGCTGTTTATCGTGCCCAAGCAGCTGGTCGATACCGAAGGTCAGCTCACGGGCGAGCGCAACGATGTGGCGCTGGCGGGCCTGAACCACAAGCTGGGCTGGCGCGGCACCACCAATACGCTGCTGAACTTTGGCGAGGGCAGATACCCGGTGCGCGGCAAGGCAGGGGCCATCGGCTATCTGGTGGGCAAGCCGCACGAAGGCCTCAGGTGTATGTTCCACATGATGAATGAGGCACGCATTGGCATAGGCA
Source organism: Comamonas kerstersii (assembly GCF_002056725.1). Taxonomy (NCBI): domain Bacteria; kingdom Pseudomonadati; phylum Pseudomonadota; class Betaproteobacteria; order Burkholderiales; family Comamonadaceae; genus Comamonas; species Comamonas kerstersii. The sequence continues at coordinate 2,459,592 of NZ_CP020121.1, forward strand.
TGGCGGCCACCATGCTGGGGCTGGCGGGATACTACGCCAGCCTGGACTACGCGAGGAACCGCCCGCAGGGCAGGCCCATGACGGAAAGCGGAAAAGACGCCAGCAGTCCGCAGGTGCCCATCATTGAACACACCGATGTCAAACGCATGCTGCTGGCGCAAAAGGCGTATTGCGAAGGGGCGCTGGCGCTGAACCTGTACTGCTCCAGGCTGGTCGATGAGGCCCGCACAGGCGCACCAGACGATGCAACACGCGCCAAGCTGCTGCTGGAAGTGCTCACCCCGATTGCCAAGAGCTGGCCCAGCGAAAACTGCCTGGAGGCGAACTCTCTGGCCATCCAGATCCACGGTGGCTACGGCTATACGCGTGACTTCCCGGTGGAGCAGTACTGGCGTGACAACCGCCTGAACATGATCCATGAAGGTACGCATGGCATCCAGGCCGCGGATTTGCTGGGCCGCAAGGTGGTCATGCAAGGGGGCGCAGGTTTTCAGCTGCTGGCACAGACCATGCAGGCCACCATCGAACAGGCCATGGCGCACACCGAGCTGCACCCTTATGCCACGGAGCTGACCAAGGCATTGCAGGAGCTGGAGGCCGCGACGCGCGCAGCCTGGGCTACCGGACAGCCGCAAGAGGCACTGGCCAATGCCGTGCCGTACATGCAGGCCTTTGGCCACACGGTGCTGGCGTGGGTCTGGCTGGATATCGCGTGCAAGGTGCTGGAAGTGGATGCTTCCATATCTGTAACTTCTAACGCAGGCAGGATAAGCGCTACACGCTATTTTTATCACTATGAGTTGCCCAGGATCACAGCCTGGCTGCGTGTGGTCAGCACCCGTGACATGACCTGTGCGCAGATGCCGGTGGAGGCGTTCTAGGTGCTGGCTGCCTGGGTACCGTTTGCCATGGTGCCCAGCAGTTGCAGGCTCTATTCCAGGGTGCTGTCCACAGGTGTGGCGTTCGGCTTTTCTTCAGGTTTTTCTGTTGTGCTCATGTTTGGTGCTGGCGCCAACATGGGGGCAAACCTTTGTGCGGATTCCACCGGGCTAATGATGTCGGCCAGCGTGTAGAAGCTGAGGTGGTGCAAGAACGCAGTAACAGCACCGTTGAGGATGCCGGTGAGGGGGCACTTGCCAGCGATCTTGCAATTGTTGTTGCTGCCCAGGCACTCCACCAGCGCAAAGCCAGGTTCAATGCTGCGCACCACCGCGCCAAGATGAATCAGATGTGGCTCCTTGCTCAGTCTGAGGCCCCCTTTTTTGCCTCGCACAGTAGTGATCCAGCCCTGCTGAGAGAGTAGCTGAGAGACCTTCATCAGGTGTGTCTGCGAGATGTCGAAGGCATGGGCAATTTCGCTGATCGTGCATAGCCGGTCCCTGTGCGATCCGGCATAGATCAGGACTCGCAGTGCATAGTCAGTGAGAGCAGTGAGGCGCATGGTGAGTAGCTGAAGTCATGTGTGCCGCATCGCATGACGGCTGCAGGGCGGTATCTCCGCATGTGTTGTAGTCAGTATGGGAATGCATCGGTGCAGATGCAAGCTCAGGATCTGGAAGGACAGTCCGGCCAAAGTGGCCATATTGGGTTTTCAGTCGTTTTTAAACATGGATTAAAAATCCATGTTCGTTGTTAAAAATGATGAACGAATCATTGGGTTGATATTTTTGCCGATGCACATGAGAAATCAGATTTCTCCTACTTCATTTGTAAGTTATTGAATTTATTTATGGGCTATACTCTGGTGGGTAAGAGTATTGGGTTTTGAGAGGATCAAAGTGACTTTTAAATATTGATTTGATATTCATCAATATAAGAAAGGCAACCACTCACTACATTACAAGCATGAACCCACGGTGCTGTGCTGGTTGGCAGGGCTCAAGAGAAGATGCTTTGGTCTGACCGTGCGGCCATCAGTCCCGCAGAAAGGTGGTCTATGGCGGACAAGAAAAAAACATCATCGCGCAAGGAAGAGGCACGCAGCTTTGCCTTTCTCACCATCGTCATGGCTCCGGTGCTGGCGGGCATCCTTATCGCGGCGTACGGCTTCATCGTCTGGTTCTACCAGATGTTTTCAGGCCCTCCCCATGCATAAGGCAGGCATTTTTCATGACTGATGAACTGCATATTGCCAGCGTGGTCGTACATGTCCTGCCTGAGGCGCTGGCAAGCGTAGAACAGGCATTCACCCAGTATCCAGAGATGCAGGTGCATGGCAGCCATCCAGATGGCAAGCTGGTCGTAACCCTGGAAGGCGCAAGTGCCAACCACATCATGGACCAGATCTCAGAAATTCGGCAAATCGCAGGAGTGCTTAACGTCTCCTTGGTTTACCAACACACAGAACCCCGTCAATCATTCAACGAGGGCATTACCCATGACTAGCACACGACGCGATTTTGTTCGCCAATCTGCCGCAGCGGCCGCCGGTGCCGTAGCCGGCATCCCAATCCACGCCATTTCACAGCAGCAGGTCGCAGGGGCAGGCAATGCACCCATGAAGTGGTCCAAGGCACCATGCCGTTTCTGCGGTACGGGCTGCGGGGTGATGGTGGCGGTGAAGGAAAACCGGGTGGTTGCAACCCAAGGTGACCCTCAGGCGGAAGTGAACCGTGGTCTGAACTGTGTCAAGGGCTACTTCCTGTCCAAGATCATGTATGGCGAGGACCGCCTGACCAAGCCTTTGCTGCGGATGAAAGACGGCAAGTACGACAAGAATGGCGAGTTCCAGCATGTGTCCTGGGATACCGCGTTTGACGTCATGGCCGAGCAGTTCAAGAAAGCACTCAAGGTCAGGGGACCATCGGGCGTGGGCATGTTTGGCTCAGGTCAGTGGACCGTGTGGGAAGGCTATGCCGCTTCCAAGCTGTTCAGGGCAGGTTTCCGTTCCAACAACATTGATCCCAATGCTCGCCACTGCATGGCTTCGGCTGTGATGGGCTTCATGCGTACCTTTGGCATGGACGAGCCCATGGGCTGCTATGACGACATTGAGGCCACAGACACCTTCGTGCTGTGGGGCTCGAACATGGCGGAAATGCACCCTGTGCTGTGGACCCGCGTGACGGATCGTCGTCTGAGCGCGCCCAACGTCAAGGTGGCCGTGCTCTCGACCTTTGAACATCGCTCGTACGAGCTGGCAGATATTGAGCTGACCTTCAAGCCTCAGACGGATCTGGCCATCCTGAACTACATCGCGAACCACATCATCACCACAGGGCGCGTGAATAAGGACTTCGTGTCCAAGCACGTCAACTTCAAGATGGGCAATACCGACATCGGTTATGGCCTGCGCCCAGAGCATCCGCTGCAGCAGGCAGCCAAGAATGCAGACAACCCCGGTGGTGCCAAGGAAATGACGTTTGAGGAGTACGCCAAGTTCGTCTCCACCTACACCCTGGACTACACCGCCGAGCTGACGGGTGTACCTGCCAACCGCCTGCTGGAGCTGGCAGAGCTGTATGCAGACCCCAACCGTAAGGTGGTCTCGTTCTGGACCATGGGTTTCAACCAGCACACCCGTGGTGTCTGGGCGAACAACTTGGTCTACAACATCCATCTGCTGACTGGCAAGATTTCTACACCCGGCAACAGCCCCTTCTCGCTGACCGGCCAGCCTTCGGCATGCGGTACAGCCCGTGAAGTAGGGACTTTCTCGCACCGTCTGCCTGCAGACATGCTGGTGGCCAATCCAGAACACCGCAAGATTGCAGAAAAAATCTGGAAACTGCCTGAAGGCACTATCCCTGCCAAGCCTGGCTACCACGCGGTTCTGCAAAACCGCATGCTCAAGGATGGCAAGCTCAATGCCTACTGGGTGCAGGTGACCAACAACATCCAGGCCAGTGCGAATCTCGCGCAAGAGGGCTATCCAGGCTACCGTAACCCAGAGAACTTCATTGTGGTCTCGGATGCCTATCCCACAGTGACTGCTGTGTCTGCTGACCTGATCCTGCCTACCGCAATGTGGGTGGAAAAAGAAGGGGCTTACGGCAATGCCGAACGTCGTACGCACTTCTGGCACCAGCTGGTTGAGGCCCCCGGCGAAGCGCGCTCTGACCTGTGGCAGATCATGGAGTTCTCCAAACGCTTCAAGATTGAAGAAGTCTGGCCTGAGGAGCTGCTGGTCAAGGCACCACACCTGCGCGGCAAGACCATGTATGAAGTGCTGTTCCGCAATGGTCAGGTTGACAAGTTCCCTGTCAGCGACATTGAAGCTGGCTACAAGAATCACGAAGCCGAGGCCTTTGGTTTCTACCCTCAGAAGGGCCTGTTCGAAGAATATGCGGCATTTGGTCGCGGTCATGGTCACGATCTGGCTCCGTTCGACACCTACCACCAGGTGCGAGGCTTGCGCTGGCCCGTGGTCGATGGCAAGGAAACCAAATGGCGCTACCGCGAGGGTGCGGATCCCTATGTCAAACCTGGCAAGGAGTTTGAGTTCTACGGCCACAAGGATGGGAAAGCCATCATCTTTGGACTGCCTTATGAACCACCAGCAGAAGCGCCCGATGCGGAATTCCCGTTCTGGCTCTCGACGGGCCGTGTGCTGGAGCATTGGCACTCAGGTTCCATGACACGCCGTGTGCCTGAACTGCACCGTGCTGTACCCAATGCACTGTGCTACATGCACCCTGAGGATGCCAAGGCGCTTGGCCTGCGCCGGGGCAGCGAAGTGGAGATCGCCTCGCGCCGTGGAGCCATTCGTTCACGGGTCGAAACCCGTGGCCGTAACAAGCCACCACGCGGTCTGGTCTATGTGCCATGGTTTGATGCCAGCCAGCTGATCAACAAGGTCACACTGGATGCGACCGATCCCATCTCGCTGCAGACCGACTTCAAGAAGTGTGCAGTGAAGCTGACCAAGGTCTAACAAGAAGCAGAGGAACCCCCTATGACATTCATACGCAAACTGGGAATGGCGCTGATGCTGTGCATCTGTGCATCCTCTGCCGCAGTGGCAGCTGAACCTCTGTACGACAAGGCCCGTGGTGAAACGCCAGTGATGGAAACGACCAAGCCTCCGGTGCTGGGTAATGCCATCAACGACGACGTACGCCGCACCCGCAACTACGCACAGCAGCCGCCGGTGATTCCGCACCGTATTGACGGCTATCAGGTCGACAAGAACTTCAACAAGTGTCTGGACTGCCACTCACGCACCAAGGCCGAGACTTACCAGGCAGTGCCTGTGTCTGTGACTCACTACCATGACCGCGACGGCAATACGCTGGAGCAGATTTCGACCCGTCGTTACTTCTGCGTCCAGTGCCATGTCCCGCAGGACAACGTCAGCCCTCTTGTGAACAACACCTTTCAGGACGTTGACAGCCTGGTGCTGAAAGCACTGCAAAACTCTGCCAAGAATGGCAAGAACGACTGATTGGGGGCTGAATATGATCCAACTGCTCAAGCGCTACTGGCAGGTGATACGACGGCCCAGTGTGCATTTCAGCCTGGGGTTTCTGACCATTGGCGGCTTTATTGCAGGCATTCTGTTCTGGGGTGCCTTCAATACCGCCATGGAAGTGACCAACTCCGAGAAGTTCTGCACGGGCTGTCATGAAATGCGCGACAACGTGTTCGCTGAACTGCAGTCCACCATCCACTACACCAATCGATCAGGTGTGCGAGCCATCTGTTCGGACTGTCACGTGCCTCACAACTGGACGGACAAAATGGCGCGCAAGATGCAAGCCTCCAAGGAAGTCTGGGGCAAGATCTTCGGCACTGTTGATACGCCCGAGAAGTTCGCAGCCAAGCGACTGGAGCTGGCACAGCATGAGTGGGCCCGTCTGAAAGCCAATGATTCGCTGGAGTGCCGCAACTGCCACAACTACGAATCCATGGATTTCACGCGGCAGAGCCAGCGTGCGCAGAACATGCACTCGACTTACCTTGCCAACAAGGAAAAGACCTGTATCGACTGCCACAAGGGCATTGCGCACAAGCTGCCGCATATTCCTCCCGGAGAAGGTCCTAGCGACACGCCCGGCCAGACTGTGCCCACACCCGTTGCTGCGGCCAAGCCCTGAGCCTATGGTGATGGTGTCTCCTGCATCCCAAAGCCTGCATGTCGCCGGCTTTGGGTGTGTTCGCAATGGCCGTGTGCTGCTGCGTCATATCAACTTCGAGCTGGCCTCAGGCCAGCTTTTGCTGCTTCAGGGTGGGAATGGCACGGGTAAAAGCACCCTGTTGCGTAGCATGGCTGGCCTTATGCACTGGCGTGCTGGCACGCTGAGGTGGTGCGGGCAGGTCATGTCTGCACGCAACCCGCTCTTTCAGCAGCAACTGGCTTATCTGGGCCATCAGTGCGCCATGCATGATGCCTTGAGCGGCGCAGAAAATCTGCGCTATGCCCTGCAGCTGCAGGGCATAGCCTGGCAGGCAGAACGTGCTCATCAGGTGCTGCAGCAATTGCAGGTGCTGCATGTGGCGCAGCGCCCTTTGGGACGTCTGTCGCAGGGCCAGCGCCGCCGCATGGCACTGGCGCGTGTGCTGCTCAGTGATCGCCCTCTATGGTTGCTGGATGAACCTGATAACGCACTGGACGTTGATGGCAGCGCGCTGCTGGCGCAGATCCTGGCAGCGCATGCGCAGGCTGGTGGCATGGCCGTGGTGGTGAGTCACCGTGGCATTGCCACACCGGATGTGCCCTGCCAGATTCTGAATTTGAATCCCCCATCTTCTGCGCTGCAGCGAGAGGAGGGCGCATGCTCGGTGCTGTGATTGCCAGGGAAATGCGCCTTGCTGTGCGGCGACCTGCAGATGCATTGGGCAGTCTGGCTTTCTTCATCATGGTGGGCAGTCTGTTTCCGCTTGCGCTTGGACCGGACAGTGCCTTGCTGCGACAGATTGCACCGGGTGTGGTCTGGGTGGCAGCGCTGCTGGCAGTTCTGCTGGGGCAGCATCGTTTGTTTGAGACGGATTTTTCCGATGGAACCCTTGAACAATGGGCGCTGGCTGCTACACCTTTGCCAGTGCTTGTTGGTCTGAAAGTGTGTGCTCAATGGCTGGTGAGTGCGGTGCCACTGCTGCTGGCAACGCCATTGCTTGGCTGGCAGTACGGGCTGGATGGTGATGTGATTGTGGTGCTGCTGCTGTCGCTGGCATTGGGTACGCCCAGCCTGTGTCTGCTGGCGGCGCTGGGTGCTGCACTGACGCTGGGCCTGCGAGGCCAGTTGCTGCTGACGCTGGTGGTTCTGCCTCTGTGCGTGCCGGTGTTGATTTTTGGCAGCCATGCTGTCACTCAGGCTGTCCACGGGCTGCCTGCTGCCCCTTCCCTGAATTTGCTGGGCGCCTGTCTGTGTCTGGCTGTGCTGGCCTTGCCGTGGGCTATTGCGGCTGCACTGCGCCTAGCTTTGGAGTGAGATGAGATCCATGCCGGTTCATTCTGATTCGACGCCTGCCCCCGCAGTGGTGCAGACAGGCTTTCGCTGGCGCCAGCTGGCATCGATCCCGGTATTTGATCACTGGGCTGGGCAGGTCTGGCCCTGGCTGGCCGGGCTTGCCATCGTGCTGGCAGCGACGGGGCTGTATGTCGGTTTTTTTGTCGCACCGACTGATCACCAGCAAGGTGAGGTCTATCGCATCATTTTTCTGCATGTGCCTGCGGCCTGGATGTCCATGTTCATCTATGTAGCAGCCGCTATACATGCAGGATTGGGGCTGATCTACCGCACGCGCATTTCGCCGCTGCTGGCGCGTGCCCTGGCACCGACGGGCGCCATGTTTACGGTGATTGCGCTGTGGACCGGCGCAGCCTGGGGCAAGCCAACATGGGGTGCGTGGTGGGTGTGGGATGCGCGACTGACGTCAGAGTTGATTCTGCTGTTCCTGTACCTGGGCTACATCGGTGTGTCATCGGCGATTGAAGACACGACACGGGCAGACAATGCTGGCGCCATCGTGCTGCTGGCCGGTGTGGTCAATGTGCCCATCATCTATTTTTCGGTGCAGTGGTGGAGCACCCTGCATCAGGGCGCGACCATTCGCCTGGACGCAGCGCCCAGCATGGCCCATACCATGCTGCTGGGCATGCTGCTGATGGCGCTGGCCTGCTGGGCCTATACCCTGGCTGTGTGTCTGGTGCGCACACGTTGCCTGATTCGAGAACGCGCCGCACAGGAGCAACTGTGATGCACAACCATGCTTTTTATATGACCCTGGCCTATGGCCTGAGTGCTGTGCTGCTGCTGGCTGAAGTGGCGGTGCTCTGCTTGCGATGGCGCAAGGCACGTGCAGTGAACCAAGAGAGAGATAGCCTATGAAACCCCGCCAGAAACGCATGCTGTGGGTGCTGGCTGGTGTGGCGCTGGTGGGGCTGGCTGTGACGCTGGTGCTGCGAGCACTAGATGCCAATGTGATGTTTTTCTATAGCCCCAGTCAGGTGCGGGCGGGCGAAGTGCCGGAAGGGGCTGCGTTTCGCATTGGCGGTCTGGTGGAAGAGGGCTCACTGCAGCGCTCTGCCGATGGCTTGCAGGTGCAGTTTGTGGTGACCGATCAGGCGCAGCGCGTGCCTGTGCGTTACCAGGGTTTGCTGCCCGATCTGTTCAAGGAAGGCAAAGGTGTGGTGGCTTCCGGGCGATTGCAGGGCGATGGTGTGTTTGCGGCTACCGAAGTGCTGGCCAAGCACGATGAAAACTACATGCCTCCTGAAGCAGCCAAGGCCCTGGAAGATGCTGCCCAGTCCATGAAAGCCCAGCCATGATTGCAGAGCTTGGTGTTTTTGCATTGGTGCTTGCCTTGCTGGTTGCGGCAGTACAGGCCATCTTTCCATTGCTGGGGGCTCAGCTGGGCATCGCTGCCTGGGTGAGACTGGCTCGGCCAGCTGCCGTGCTGCAGTGTGCGCTGTCACTGCTATCGACTGGCGTGCTGGTCTGGTGCTTCTGGGTGGGCGATTACTCTGTGCTTTACGTGGCGGGTAATTCGCACCAGGATCTGCCTGCCATATACAAGCTCACTGCCTTCTGGGGCGGGCATGAAGGTTCCATGCTGCTGTGGCAGTTGCTGCTGGCCTGCTGGAGCGTAGCGGTGGCATGGCGCAGTCAGGCGCTGCCGGAAGCTTTTGTGGCACGTGTGCTGGCTGTGCTGGGCTGGATCAGTGTGGGACTGCTGGCTTTCTTGTTGTTTCTCTCGAACCCGTTTCTGCGTCTGGTGCCTGCAGCGCTGGAAGGGCGTGACCTGAATCCCTTGCTGCAGGACCCTGGCATGGTGTTTCACCCACCGCTGCTGTACATGGGTTATGTGGGCTTTGCCGTGCCATTCGCCTTTGCGCTGGCCGCATTGATCTCCGGGGAGCTCGGCGCTGCATGGGCGCGCTGGTCACGCTCCTGGACGCTTGCGGCCTGGGCCTTTCTGACGCTGGGTATTTTGCTGGGCAGCGCATGGGCCTATTACGTGCTGGGCTGGGGGGGCTGGTGGTTCTGGGATCCTGTGGAGAACGCTTCCTTCATGCCATGGCTGGTTGGCACGGCCTTGCTGCACTCTCTGATTGTCACGGACCAGCGCGGGGCATTTCGCAGCTGGTCGGCTTTGCTGGCCATCTGCGCGTTTTCGCTGTCGCTGCTCGGGACCTTTCTTGTGCGCTCAGGGGTGCTGACATCGGTGCATGCATTTGCGGTTGATCCCGGGCGCGGCCTGTACATCCTGTGCTTTATCGTGGCCGTGGTGGGAACGTCGCTGTGGCTCTATGCCTGGCGTGCGCCTGAACTGGGCAAGGGGGGCGGACAGTTTGCACTGCTTTCGCGCGAAACACTGCTGCTCATCAACAACGTGCTGTTCACAGCCGGAGCGCTGGCTGTGCTGATTGGTACGCTGTATCCGCTTGCGCTGGATGTGCTGCGTGACGAAAAAATCTCTGTGGGGCCTCCATACTTTGAGGCCGTGTTTCTGCCACTGGTGCTGCCTGCTGTCGCCTTGATGGGCGTGGGTACGGTGGCTCGCTGGAAACAGGGCTCGGCACATGAGCTATGGCGGCGTCTGCGAGGTGCAGTAGCTTTGACAGTGCTGGCCACGTTGCTGATCTGGCTGATGCAGGGGAGCTGGGGCTGGCGGCTGTCCATTGCAAGCTTGCTGGGCATGGCGCTTGGTGCGTGGTGTGTGCTGAGCACACTGGTGCACGCGTGGCAGCGTCTGGTGCCAGCTGTACGACAGGGCGAAGGTCTGCAGCGGTTGCTGCGCCAGCCTTGGGGCTGGTGGGGCACGCTGGTGGCACACATGGGTGTAGGCGTATTTGTGATTGCTGTCAGCGCTGCCAATGGTCTGGAAGTCAAGCGTGAAACCAGTATCAGTCAAGGCCAGAGTATGGAGGCTGGGGGGTATCGCTTCCATTTTGAAAGTCTGTCTCCGGTGACTGGCCCCAATTACGATGCCCAGCGCGCGCATTTCCGTGTGAGCCATGGCGATGCGCAGTGGGACATGTATCCCGAGAAACGTGCCTACCGCGTACAGAGCATGGGGCTGAGTCAGGCAGCCATCGACAGCACCTGGGGCCGGGATGTGTTTATCGCGCTCGGAGAGCCGCTGGACGAAGCCGGACTCAGCTGGACGCTGCGCATACAGATCAAGCCGTTGATGGAATGGATCTGGCTTGGCACATTCATGATGGCGCTGGGGGCAGCATTGAGCCTGCTGGACAAGCGTTTTCGCACCAGCCGGTCGCGTGTGCGCATCAAAACAGAAAGCAAGGTGGCGTGATGCGGTTTGTGATTCCTCTGGGAATTTTTCTGGCACTTGCGGTGATGCTGGGCATGGGGCTGCAGCGTGATCCGCGGGCGTTGGAGTCCGCTCTGCTGGACCAGCCTGTGCCGGTATTTGAGTTGCCGCAACTGCAAGCACAGGCAGGCAGTGACACATTCAGCCCACAGGCACTGCAAGGGCAGGTCTGGCTGCTCAATGTCTGGGCTTCCTGGTGTGCTCCTTGCCGTCAGGAAATGCCAGTGCTGGCTCAGATGTCTAAGCAGGACCAGGTTCCTGTCTACGGCTTGAACTACAAGGATGATGTGACCAAGGCGCTTGCGTTGTTGCGTGTGGCAGGTAATCCCTATGTGGCTTCTGGTGTGGATGCGACAGGCCGGGTGGGCATGGACTTCGGCATCCAGGCTGTGCCTGAGACCTTTGTGATTGATGCACAGGGCCGCGTGCGCTACCGCCATCTGGGGCCTGTCACCCCCGAGGTGTGGCGTGACAGCCTGATGCCTGTAGTGAGGGCTGTGCAATGAAAGTCAGCGCATGGATGTTGAGTGCTGCCTTGCTGTGCCACAGCGCTTGGGCGGCAGACACAGATCTGCAAGCGCGAGAAGCAGCGCTTGCAGCGCAATTGCGCTGCGTGGTCTGCCAGAACCAGACCGTAGCTGAGTCGCAGGCACCGATTGCCAAGGACATGCGCCGTGAAATTGCGCATCAGCTGGAGCAAGGGCACAGCGATGCCGAGATCGTGGCATTTTTCGAGCAGCGCTATGGCACCTTCGTGCGCTATACACCGCCCTGGAAACCTTCAACCTGGCTGCTGTGGTGCCTGCCTTTTCTTGTGGTGTTGGCGGGCATTGGCATGCTGGTACGCGCGCTGCGTAAGCGCTCTGCCGTGACGCGTGAAGGGCTGACGCCGGAAGAATGTGCACGGGCACAGGCATGGCTGACGCAATCTGACGAGAGCAAAGACAGGAAAGGCCACCATGGGTAGCTTGTATGTATTGTGGTTTGGGGCTTTGGCTCTGCTGCTGGTGAGTCTGGCGGTGCTGCTGCCCACTCTGCTCAAGGATGAGGCTGCTGCGCCTGTACGCAATAGTGAGGATGCGCTGCGCAGTTTGTACCGCGCTCAGCTGCAGGAGCTGGTTCGTGAGCGAGAGGCCGGCAATCTGAGTGATTCCGACTTTGCACAGGCCGAGGAGGAACTGCAACGTCGCCTGCTTGCAGAGCTGGATCAGCGTGCCCAGCCACGTGTGGGAGCGCACAAGCCCTGGTTGCCGCGCGTAAGTGCACTGGTGCTGGCAGTAGCCGTGCCTGTGTGTGCCTTTGTGCTCTATGTGCAGGTGGGAGATCCGCAGGCTGCTGCACGCCTGGTTCAGGTGGATGAGCTGGGACATGGCGCAGGGCAGGTGAATGTCGATGCCATGGTGCAGGGGCTGGCGCAGCGCTTGCAGCATGAACCGGATGATCTGCCTGGCTGGGTGATGCTGGCACGTTCCTATGAAATCATGGAGCGCTATGAAGATGCGGTGCAGGCCTATCAGCAAGCCTTACAGGCTAGTGTGGTACAGGCTGTAGCTCCCCAGGAGCAGGCCAGGTTGTGGGCAGACATGGCTGATGCTATTGGTTCTGCCAATAACGGCAGTCTGGCGGCAGCCATGGAAGCCATTGATCAGGCGTTGAAGCTCGATCCACAGCAGCCCAAGGCGCTGGCGCTGGCAGGTGCTGCTGCCGTACAGATCGAAGAATATGCACAGGCACGTGAACACTGGCAGGCATTGCTGGCGCTGCTGGAGCCAGGCTCTGACGTGGCTTTGCGTGTGCAGGATGATTTGATGCAACTGGATTTACTGCTCAACCCAAAGTGATTTATTTCATTTTCTGATAACTCCTCCGTAAAAAATGAATTTACGGAGGAGTTATATTTTGTGGATATTAAATCCACAATAAGAAAACCCGCCTCTCCGTGAAGAGAGGCGGAAAAACGTTTACAAGCATCAGATCAGGGTAACCCTCCTGACAGGGCGTGATTCTATGTGAAATAGCAGCGATTTTTCAGCCTGAAATTTTGCATAGTGAAATTTTCTAGATTCGGTATTTTCTGAAAAATATTGATACGCAGTTTTTTTGCATGCTATTTCAAAATGTAGGCATGTGTTTTGTATGGGCTGTGTTTTGAGCTGAATCTTTGCAGATTCATGGCTGTTTGTAGGTGGCCGCCAGTTGTTATTAATTTTTTCAACTCTTATACAAGAATTAACATTTTGTAATAACTTGAGGTGGGTACAACACAGGGTGTGAGCAACCCTGCACGCATGTCGGCTGTCAGCAGCTTGGCAGGTCAGCAAGCTGCAGTGCATGGAAAATACTTGGCATGCAAACTAATTCTGTGAACTCCCATCCCGGCGCGCCTGAAATTGCTCAGGCGCGCAGTCGTTTTGGGCAGCTGATTGGCAGTGTGTACCGCCAGTGGCGCAAAAAAGTGGATGAGAGTTTCAGGGACCAGGGGTTGACGGATGCATCGCGCATGCCACTGCTGGTGCTGTTTACGCAGGGTGAGGCCATGCTGCAAAAAGACTTGGCACAGGCGCTGTCGCTCGATAGCTCTTCGCTGGTACGGGTGCTGTCGCAGCTGCGTGAGGCCGAGCTGGTGCAGTGGGCATGTGACCCCGCTGACCGGCGCACCAAGCGCATTGCCTTGACGGCGCAGGGCACAGAGATTGCCGGGCAGATTCTGCGCAAGAGCCAGGAAATTGAGCGGGGCTTGCTCGAGGGGCTCAGCGCCGAGGAACTGGAAGTCACAAGGCGCACGCTGCACAAGATTGCACAGCGCTTTGACAGCCTCTGAGCCTGCAAAAAATTCATTAGAACAACGGATAACACATGAAATTCAAACCATCACCCTTTGCCTGGGTGAGCTTCGCCATGATTGTGGGCGTCATGGGCACAGCCCTGATCAGCCCGCTGTATGCACTCTACAAAGAGGCGTGGCAGCTGCAGGCCAGTGATATTTCCATGATCTATACCGTCTACATGGGCGGCGCTCTGTGCAGTCTGCTATTTCTGGGGCGCCTGCCTGACCGTGCGGGCTTCAAGACAGTGATGCAGGCAGGCCTGGTGCTGACGCTGATTGGCACCCTGATCAGCATGCTGGCCTGGAACATGAGCAGCCTCATTGTGGGGCGCTTTATTGTTGGTGTGGCATCGAGCATGATGACGACCAGTGCCACCATGGGCATGACAGCGCTTTCACGCCCCGGCCATGTGCAGCGTGTGGCCATGATGATTGGCTTTTTGATGGCCTTTGGCTTTGGTCTGGGGCCGCTGGTGGGCGGTGTGATGGGGCAGTGGGCGCCCTGGCCACTGGTGACCACCTATATCCCGACATTGATTCTGGGTGCGCTGGGGCTGGTGGTTCTGCTGCGGCTGAATCTGCCCCCTGCCGCACAAAAACAGCACAAGGACGCGCTGCGCATTCATGATGTGCTGCCCAAGCTGACCTGGCCGGAGCGCAGCGCATCGTCGGCGTTTGTCCTGGTCTGCGCACTGCCATTTCTGGCCTTTGGTGTGTTTGGTCTGTATGCGGCCATGTCCCCCTTGTTTCTGGACAAGCTGGTGCCATGGCATGGGCCAGTGGTCAGCGGCACGGCGATTGCTGTCATCCTGTTTGCATCGGCCACGGTACAAGTGCTGGCAGGCCGCATGCCTACCCAGTGGTGCGGTTTTGGTGGTTTTGTCGGTTTGGCGCTGAGCAATGCGCTGCTGATATTCAATCTGTGGGCCAGTTCGGCCGTGCTGTTTGTGCTGGGCGTGGCCTGCACAGCCGTTGGTCACGGTATGAGCATGCTCTCAGGCATGAGCATGGTCAACCGTATTGCTCGCCCTGACAATCGTTCGGGCTTGCTGTCTACCTATCTGGTGGTGGGCTATGTGGGCTGCATGCTGCCCATGATGGCCATGGGCTGGATTGCAGACCACTTTGGCATGAATGTGGCAGTGTGTGCTTTCTGTGGGCTGGTCATTGTGCTGGGGCTGGTGTGCGGGGTGCTGTTTCTGCGCCACCCACGCATGCGCGTGCAGGAGGCATAAGCCATGCAGGCCAAGGAGTTGGCAGGCGCTTCTGTGCAGGCGCCGCTGTGGGTGCTGGTGCTGGTCACGCTCAGTGGCACCATGGCCATGCACATCTTTGTGCCAGCTCTGCCCGTTGCGGGTGAAGCGCTGGGCGCAGAGCCTTCTGGCATGCAGCAGACCATCACGCTGTATGTGATTGGTCTGGCTCTGGGACAGCTGATCTACGGCCCTGTCTCGGACACCTGGGGGCGCCGTCCGGCATTGCTGGTGGGCTTGAGCCTGTATTTCAGTGCCAGTGTGCTCGCCCTGTTTGCACCCAGTCTGCAATGGCTGGTGGCTGCACGCCTGCTGCAGGCGCTGGGCGGTGCGGCAGGCATTACGCTGGGGCGCGCCATCGTGCGTGACATAGCGCCACCAGACCGTGTAACCAGAGATCTGGCGCTGCTGAACCTGCTGACACTGGTGGGGCCGGGGCTCTCTCCCATTGTGGGCGCCTATCTGGCCGATCATTTTGGCTGGCGGGCCATCTATGTGTTTCTGGTCTGCATAGGCAGCGCCATGCTGTTCTGTGCCTGGAAGCTCCTGCCAGAGACGAACCTCAACCGCCGCCCGCTGGCCATCACGCGCATTGCACTGGACTACGGCAGCCTGCTGGCCAATCCGCGCTTTGCGGCCTTCATGCTCGGCGGCGCATGTTCGAGCACGGCGCTTTATCCCTATCTGGCGACTGCGCCGTACATCGTGCATGAGCAGCTGGGGTTGCCGATTCGCTATGTGGGCTGGTTTGCCGCCAGTACCATTGTGGGGGCAGGCCTAGGTACCTTTCTCACGCGCAAGCTCGCAGGGCGCTGGCCTGCAGAGCGTTTTCTCTACATTGGCTCAGGCCTGGGCCTTGGGCTGGCCACGCTGTTTCTGTGCATCCAGGCGCTGGGCTGGCTGAGTGCGCCGCTGCTGCTGGCCCTCATGGTGGTCATGACATTTGGGGCTGGTATGGCAAGCCCTGCAGCGCTGTCACGTGCGCTGGGAGCTACAACACCAGCATTGGCAGGTACGGCAGCGGGGCTGTACGGTTTTGCGCAGATGGCGATGGGCGCCGTAGGCACCATGCTGGTGGGCTTTGGCGAGGTGCCAGCGCTGGCCTGTGCGGTCACGCAGATATGTATCACTGGGCTGGCGCTCAGCAGCTACCGCTTTGCGGCAGCGTGTCCGGTGAAGTCATAAATATAAAAATATAGCTGCTAGCGCTTGCTGCATGGGCGCTAGAGCCTGTTTTTGCTATGAATTTGATGAGCGATTGGGCAGGCGCAGCACCACGGCCGATGCCGCAAACAGCAGCGCAGCAGCAGCACCAAAGGCCAGCCAGTGGGTGTGGTAGGCCTCATAGCCCCAGCCGCCCAGCCAGGAGCTGATCATGGCCCCGACCTGATGGCCCAGGTAAGACCAGCCATAGAGCACACCCACTTTGCGCACGCCGTAGACGTCGCCCAGGATGGCGGAAGACAGCGCAATGCTGCCAGCCCAGACTACGCCGCCAATGGCCGCTACCCCATACAGCTGCCAGGCGGTACCTACGATCAGCAGGCCAACAAAGCCCAGCCCACGCACACCGTAGATGGCGCTCAGCAGCTTGCGGCGCTCCATGCGGTCTGCAATACGGCCCAGCACCATGGTGCTGGGTATGGCGACCAGGCCAATCAAGCCGATGCCAAAGGCGCTGGTGCTGGCATCAAAGCCATGGTCCTGCAGCATGGGCATGCAGTGCGTGCCCATCAGGTTCATGCTAAAGCCACAGGCAAACAGGCCGAACGTCACTTTCCAGAACGTGACAGTGCCCATGGCTTGCCGGATGCTGAGCTGGTCCATCGGTGCAACGCGGGGTGCAGCAGGGGCACCATGGTGGTCGGGCAGTGGTGCATCCGCATGGTCTGGTGCCTGATCGCGGATGATGAACAAGGCCGCAGGCACGGTGATCAAGGTGAACACGGCGGCAAAGCCGAGCAGGGTTTGCTGCCAGTTCCAGTGCTGCAGGGCCCAGCCCAGTGCAGGTGTCATGACGGCAATGCCCGCCATAGAGCCGGTGGAGAGGAAAAACAATGCCATGCCACGGCGGCGGTTGAACCAGCAGCTGATGACACCTGTCAGGGCCACAGGGCTGGTAAAGGCGGCCCCCACCGACATGAAGACGCCAAAGCTCCAGAAAATGCCCGCCGCGCTGCGGGTGTTCACGGCCCAGAGGGTGGACAGCACCAGAATGGCCGTGCCCAGCAGCAAGGTGATGCGTGTGCTGGCGCGGCTGGACAGCCAGCCTGCCAGTGGCATGGCCAGGCCATAGCAGAGCATGCCTGCTGCCACGATGCTGGCCAGCAGGCTGCGGCTAAAACCCAGGTCATGGGCCATGGGCAGAAACAATGGGCCTATGCCCAGACGCATGCCGACGGTCAGCAGCGTCAGTACGGTGGCGGCGGCAACAATGTTCCAGCCAAAGTACCAGCGCGGCAAAGCCTGGTGCGGGGTGTGGTGCATGAATCGAACTCCCTGTCAGCAGACTGTGGCTGCTTTTGGGGCGCGATGTTAGTGCATGGCGTGCATGAATCCTGTCGCCAGCTATACCTCTTGGCGACTTTTGAGCCAGGCTTGCAGCCAGCGCTCGACCATGGCTGCGTCCAGCGCAGGGGAAAAACGCTCTGCCGCCCACGTGCTGGGGCGCAGCCACGCGGCTCTGATGATGGGGGTAGCGTGGACGACGCTGGACAGCAGAGCCTGCCCTTCCTGCTGTAGCCACAGCTGTGCTGCGCACAGGATGCGGTTGAGCGGCAGCAGTCGGCGTGGCGAGCTGGCAGCCTGGGCCTGCCACTGGGACAGGGTTTGCGCTGCATGCACGCGTACTTCACGCGACAGGCGCATTGCTACCGTGCGCGCACGTTGCTGGGATTCACGGTCAAACGCCGAGGCCCAGGCAGGTTGGCTCAGGGCCAGGATGCAGGTGGCTGTGAGTACGGAGAGGGTATGGCGCATGGCTCAGGACAAAAGAGGCTGATGCAGCAAAGCTTTTGTGGGCAGTGCAGGCAAGCAGAAAGCTTACGCCTGCACCCAAGATGTAACAAGTATTTTTACAACTTATTTCAGCCTCTAGGCCTTGTAGATTCAGCGCTAGGTGCTATTAACTTTTATAAAGATCTTCCACCAAAACGCCAGTCTGGCATGGCGCGGGCAATGCTGTGCACGACCAGGGCGGTGAGTGCGCACTTGATCAGATCACCCGGGATAAAGATCAGGTTGCCCCAGAAAGCCTGGGCCAGCGACAGCTTGGCAAAAAACATCAGACCGATGATGCCGCAGGCGTACAGCACCAGAATGCCGCCCACGGCCGAAGCCACGAAGGCACTGCCTGCAGCGCGCAGCGGCGTGGACTTGGGCAGCATTCCCATGAGCAGGCCGGTGACAAAGGCTGCTGCAGCCCATCCCATGAAATAGCCGGAAGTAGGGGCAACAAAGGCGCCCAGTCCCCCTCGGCCGCCCGACAGCAGAGGCAGACCGGCAGCCACGGCCACCATGAACAGCAGCATGGCCTGCAAGCCCCGCCAGGGCCCCAGCAGGCAACCTGCCAGCATGACGCCCAGGGTCTGGATGGTGATGGGTACGCCCAGCGGCAGGTCAATCTTGGGGATGAGCCCCATTACGGCGAGCAGGGCCGCAAACAGGGCAGCCATGGCAATGGATTCGGAATGTTTGCGTGTTAGAGCTTGGTTCATGGTGTGCATTCACGGTTAAGCAGCGTCTCGGACGCTTTGGTTTTTTCATTCTATGCACGCCAAAAGTAGAAAAACTACAAGCAAATTGCTTTGAACTGCATTTAATTGCTTCTGATTTTCTGCCTCTAAATGCTGTCATCCGGCTTGAAAAATGAGGCAGAAACAGCTGGCGAATATGAAAAAAGCCTGCAGGTTACGGAAACTTGTCTCAAACCATGCGTAACGTGCGGGCATATGCATGCATATTCAGGTAACTGCTGCAGAAGGTGTGCTCAGCTGCTGGTTTTTGCGCAGCGGCTCAGCAGCTGACACGCGGCTTCCACATGCTGACGCGCCGCAGGGCTGGCGGTGAGCATGCGTGCAAAGCCATGCACCGTGCCTTCTGCGCGCTGCAGCAGCACCTGTGGCCCGTGCGGCAGTGCCTGCATCTGGTAGGCAAAGTCCTCGGCTTCGTCGCGCAGGATGTCGTGGCTGGCGGTCATGATGACCATGGGTGGCAGCAGCGGCAGTGCCACGGCGCACAGGCTGGGGGTACGCAAGGGCTCAGCTTCGCCACCCAGCGCCTGCCAGTACTGGTGCATGGCCGTGTCCGTCAGGCCATAGCCCTGTGCAAAGCTGCGCATGCTGGCGTTGTCCTGCCCGGGCAGCAGGCAGGGGTAGAACAGCAGCAGGGCCTGAATCTGTGCTTGCTGGGGGCAAGGCATCTGCACGGCGCTGACGGCGGTGGCCAGGGCCAGATGGCCACCTGCACTATCACCACCGAGCAGCACCGTTTCGCGCGCAAACGGCAGCACGCCACGCATCTGATACAGCCATTGCAGCACGGCCTGGGCATCATCCACAGCTGCGGGGAAAGGGTTCTCTGGCGTGCGGCGATAGTGCACGCTCAGCACCGTATGACCGGTGTAGTGGGCCAGGTGTTCGCACAGGTCGTCGTGGGTGTCCAGGCTGCCCACCATCCAGCCCCCGCCATGCAGCCACAGCAGGGTCTGGCCGCTGTCATGCTGGGTGGGTGCGTAGCTGCGTACGGCAATCTCTTGGCCTGCTGCTGTGATGTAGTGGTTCTGAACGGCAATGTGGGGGAGGGCCCGGGTGCGCAGCAGGCGTGCCTGCAGTTCGCTCATCAGGCGGCGGCGCTGCACATAGTTCAGCCCGGGTGTCACGGTCTCAGCATCGAGCTGGGCAAAGCGCTGCAGACAGTGAGAGAGCATGGGATCAATAGGTGGAATATTCATAATTAATAGCTGCTTGCGCAGGCGTGATGGGCCTTGGAGGCCTATTTTGATCGGAATAAAAAAAGGAGTGCCCATGGCACTCCTTGCAGGTGGTGGTGCGGCAGCCCATCAGGGTAGCAGTCGGGGCTCCTGAGGTGCAGCGTTGCCAGCCCGCAGCTGTGAGCTATGCATGCCCTGATTGCGCAACTTGAAGATGGCGACGGCCTGCAGCAGTTCATTGGCCTGGACGGACAGGCTTTGTGCGGCGGCAGAGACTTCTTCGACCAGCGCCGCATTCTTTTGGGTGGCCTGGTCCATGCTGGTGATGGCTTCTGCGACCTGGCCCACGCCATTGCTTTGCTCGGTGCTGGCGTGGCTGATTTCGCTGATCACGCGAGAGACCTTGTTGATCTCCTCAATCGCCTGCTGCATGGAGTTGCCTGCTTCTGTGGCGCGTGCGTTGCCCGAATGCACTTCGTCCAGGCTGTTCTGGATCAGGGTCTTGATCTCCTTGGCCGCTTCGGCGCTGCGACCGGCCAGTGCGCGCACTTCGCTGGCCACCACGGCAAAGCCGCGGCCATGTTCACCGGCGCGGGCAGCTTCTACCGCGGCATTCAAAGCCAGGATGTTGGTCTGGAAGGCAATGCCGTCAATCACGCCAATGATGTCGGCAATGCGCTGGCTGCTCTGATTGATGCCAGACATGGTCTCCACCAGTGCCGTCACCGTCTGACCACTGCTGTTGACCACTTGCTGGGCCTGGCGTGCCAGCGTGTCTGCCGTCGTGGCATTGTCTGCATTGTGGCGGACGGTGGAGCCCAACTCTTCCATGGCCGCAGCCGTTTCTTCCAGTGCACTGGCTGAGCTTTCCGTGCGGTTGGCCAGGTCGGCATTGCCGCGTGCAATTTCTTCGCTGGCCAGCGTGACGCCATTGGCCTTTTGCTGCACGGTGCGGATCAGACCATCGAGCGAATCGGCCGTGCGGTTGATGGCTTGCAGCAATTTGCCAATCTCGTCCTCGCTGTGCACGGGGGCACGCTGTGTCAGGTCGCCCTTGGCCAGCGCTTCGGTGACTTCCAGACCCTTGTACAGCGGCATGACCACAGTGCGGCGCAGCACCCAGTAAATGGCACCTGTCAGCGTGACAATACTCAGCAGGCCGAGCACGATGAAGATCAGCTGCAGCTGTTTGCCTGCTTCCAGAATTTCTGATTCATTCACGCTGGTGGCAATGGTCCAGTCCCACGGGGCAAAGCGCCTGAAGGTGGTCATCATGGTGCGGATGGACTGGTCCTTGTTCAGCACGTCATAAATATGCGTGCCACGATCGTGGCCCAGCATGTGCTGGATGTACTTGTGCCCCTGTGCGTCCTGGCGCTCCCACAGGTTGTCGCCTTCCACGCGGGGGTGAACCAGAATGGTGCCGCGCTGTGGGCCGCTGGTCTGCATGACAAAGTAGTAGCCGTCCTTGCCCACTTTGAGTTCACGCAGGGTTTTCTTGATGCTTTCCAGGAAGGCACTGAAGTCCATGCCAATGAAGACCGCACCAATGACCTGCTTGTTGGCATCGTGCAGCGGGCTGTAGTGCGCCATGAACTCCTTGCCGAACAGCTTGATCAGACCCAGGTATTCCTTGCCTTGGAGGAGGAGCTGGTGTGCTTCCAGTTCTTCAGGAATGGTGGCGCCTACGGCGCGGTTGCCATCTTCGAGCTCGACGGTACTGGCAATGCTTTTGAATTTGCCGTTATCCAGCACAAACACCGTGCTGGCAGCGGTCGTCAAGGTCTGGAAACGATCCAAAAGGGCGTTGTCGCCATTGGCGGAGGCACCATTGAGCAGCAGCACCTTGCGGTCGCCCACGTCCAGCGTCTGGGCGCTGCGTGCGTGTTCACTCTGGAAAACCTTGGTGATTTTCTGGGTGCGTTCCCGCAAGTCCTGATCGCTGCTGGCGAGGAACCCATAGACCATGTCCATGCTCTGCTGCATGTCCATTTCGGCGCGCTGCTGGATGGTGCTGGTCACGCGCATATTGATGACGAACATCAGCACCACCATGATGACAGCCACCGTCAGCAAGGTTGCCAGCGAAAGCTTGGCTCCTAGATTCCATTTGGTTTTTCTTAGTTTTTCGAACATTTCACGTCGAACTGGGTTTCAGTGCGGTGCAGCGTAGATATTTACATTTATTAACACAAGTAAAACTTATTGAATCGCTCTGATTTCAGGAGCATTGAATGTATGTGCTCACTGGCTTTAAATTCCAAGCTCTGTGGAAGAATTCAAAGTGAAGCATCGTGCGCAGATGGGCCTCGCCTGTTCAACGGCGATGCTTGGTCAGTACTTTCAAGCGCTATGTACCCAACGCACAGAGCGAAGCACGGCCTTGGGCAGACAGGCAAAGTGCAGGCTAGGCTTGTGCGGGCTATGCGATCAAAATTTTGATAGCTATCAGCGCTTGCTGCATAAGCGCTACAGGCCATTTTTGTTAATGGCCTGTCTGAGAAGGCAGAAAAAGATCTTGCTCAGGGCTGGGTGTCAGGTGTGCGATAGACCAGTACCTTGAGGCTGCGTTCTTCATCCACATCGGCAAACACCGCAGGGTTGGCGACGCGCTCGACAAACTCCAGCTCGGGGGCGATGTCTGCCATCTGGTCTTTGAGAAAGGCAGTGTTCAGCTCCGGCGCATTGAGGCACAGCAGCACATGGCCACCGGGGCGTAGCAGTGCGGGCAGGCGGCGCATGAGCTTGGCGTAGTCCTTGGTCGCGACAAAGCTGCCTTTCTGGTAGCTGGGCGGATCAATGATGATCAGGTGGTAGGGGCCGCTGCGTGTGATCTTGCCCCAGCTGCTGAAGATGTCGTGCGCCAGAAAGCTGGCGCCTGTCAGCCCATTGAGCTGGTGGTTCTGCTGACCGGTGGCCAGTGCTCCTTGGGCCATGTCCATGTTCAATACCTGCCTAGCACCTGCATCCAGTGCCACCACCGAGAACGCACAGGTGTAGGCAAACAGGTTGAGCACCTTGAGGCCATAGCGGTGTTCAGGGTGTGTTGCTACATGTTCACGCACCCAGCGCCGGCCTTCGGCCATGTCCAGAAAAATGCCGTGGTTCTGCCCGCGCAGCACATGGGCGCGGTATTGCAGCCCGGCTTCGGTGACGGTGTGCGGTTCCGGCACGCAGCCTGCCATCAGCCGTGTTTCCGCTTTGGCACCGGGCTGGCGCATCTGGTAGACCCAGTTCAGTGGCTGATTACCACCAATGTGTGCCCAGCGTGCCTGCAGTGCTTCGCCCACTGCAGCCAGTGCAGCTTCTTCCAGCGGCTGAAAGCTGGTCAGCACCAGCACGGGAGGGAAGGCATCGAGCACCAGATGCTCGCAGCCCGGGTAGCGGCCTCCGCGTCCGTGGAAGATGCGGCTGGCATCCGTGGGCATTTCAAACTGGGCAATGGCGTCGAGCAGTGCTTGCATGGGGATCACGAGAGACTGGAAAGGCCGTGAGTATGCGCTACTGCACGGCCAGATGATGGGGGCGTGGTGGCTTAGAGCGTGTCGGCCATAGGCTTCCAGCTCTGGCCATCCGCTTCAAACATGGGGATATGGCCTACCGTCTTGACGCGTTGCTCCCAGCCGGCTTCCAGTTCGTTGACCACGGCACGCCAGGCATGGCCTTCGCTGAGCACGTTCACCATGCCCACCACATTGGCGCCCGCACGCTGCAGCAGGCGGATGGCAGAGACGGCGCTCACACCGGTGTTGATCACATCATCGACCAGCACCACGCGCTTGCCCTTGATGCGCTCGACAAGCGCGGGGTCCAGATAGACCTGTTTGCCCTTGGTGCTGGTGGAGGAGGTGGTGGATTCGCTGAGCGCCTCGTCATACCAGAACTTGCGCGAGTGACCCAGCGCTACATAGTGGGGGTGGCCCAGGCCGCGTGCGACCAGGCGGGCGTAGTCCAGGCCCATGGTGGGCACAGCTGCGATCACATCTGGGGCAAATTCCTGGGCTGCCTGTGCCATCAGGGGAGCGAGGGCATCCTCAACAGCGAAGTCACACTGGTTGGTCATCAGCAGGGCAATGGCCTTGTCGCCCGTGGGCAGTACGCGCAGGGGCAGTTCCAGGTGGCTGCCATCGCTCAGGCGTACGGCGTAGCGGTCAGCAGGTGTTTCAAACGCTTGTCCAGCGGGGTAGTGGCGCGCCTCGTAGGCTGCAAGAGTCGTCATGGCGAATGTCTCCAAAAGCAAAGTCCAGCATGTAAAAAGCCTGAAAGGCAGGTGAGTTCCTTTCAGGCTTGCGGATGCAAGGGGATGGCCGGGATTAACCCAGTGTGCCGATCACGCCCTTGACCAGGAAGTTCATCTTCAGCTTGTCAGCATCAGGCATGTCGCCAGCCTGTGTCTGCTGCTTGCCCGACTGGTCCAGCAGCGGGCCATTGAATACGGGGCGCTTGCCAGAGATGATGTCCTGGCGGCGCTGCTCTACCGCAGCACGCACGTGCTCGGGCAGGTTCTTGCTGAAGCGGTCGTAGTGGATGGCGCCGTCCTTCAGACCCAGCCATACATTGCCGGGCTTCCAGGTGCCTGCCATCTTGTCGGCCACGACCTTGTTGTAGTGCACGCTCCAGTCCAGGCGGGCTGCAGCCATCTGCGCATCGCCACCCCACTGTGCCATGTCGGTATCCCAGCCAAAGCCCACCTTGCCTGCTTCCTTGGCCACTTGCAAAGGAGCGGGGGAGTCGGTGTTCTGCATCAGCACGTCCACGCCCTGGTTCAGCAGGGTCTTGGCTGCTTCTGCTTCCTTGGGGGGATCGTAGAATGTGTTGACCCACAGGATGCGTGTTTCAATCTTGGGGTTCACTTCCTGAGCGCACAGCGTGAAAGCATTGATGTTGCGCACGATTTCAGGAATTGGCACAGGAGCGACCACGCCGATGGTGTTGGTCTTGGACAGGTGACCTGCGATGGTGCCGTTCAGGCACGCACCTTCATAGGTGCGGATGTCATAAATGCCCATGTTCTTGGTCATCTTGTAGCCGGTGGCGTGTTCAAAGGCCACATCGGGGAAGTCACGCGCAGCGCGCTCCATGCCGTTCATGAAGCCGAAGGCACCACCAAAGATCACCTTGGCACCCTGGGCGGCCAGGTCACGGGTCACACGTTCGGCATCGTTTTCCGCCACGTTTTCCACGAAGATGGTTTCCACCTTGTCGCCAAACTTCTTCTGCACTTCCTGGCGAGCCAGTTCGTGGGCGTGGGACCAGCCAGCGCCGTCTGCGGGGCCGATGTAGAAAAAGCCTACCTTCATGGGGTCTGCAGCGTGGGCAGCAACGAAGGTGGCCGCACAGCCCAGAGCAATGGCGGTGCGGCGAAGAAGTGTGCTAGTGGGGCGCATAAGAGTTCGCGGAAAAGTAAGACGTGAACAAACCCGCCACGCTCGCAAGAGCCATGCCGGGTGCAAGCAAACTTTGCTTACGCAATATTTTCCGCAATCTGCGTGCTGATATTCGGGTAAACCCTGAATTTTTTATGTGCGCAGCAATCGCCATTGGCGTGTGTGTTTACTTCGCAAAAGCGCTAGACAGGTGCCATTGGATGTGTGGCAGCGCTTTTATGGTGGCGGACTGCATGCGTGAATGCGCCAGCCCCCATCAGGCGATCAGTGCTTAGCGCCGCTCCAGCACCATTTCATTGCCCTGGCGTGTCATGTGCAGCTGCGAGAGAAAGCTGTTGCCCAGCAAGATATGTGGCATGGGCTGTGGGCTGACAACGGCGTGTATGCCG
Source organism: Comamonas kerstersii (assembly GCF_002056725.1). Classification (NCBI taxonomy): domain Bacteria; kingdom Pseudomonadati; phylum Pseudomonadota; class Betaproteobacteria; order Burkholderiales; family Comamonadaceae; genus Comamonas; species Comamonas kerstersii. The sequence goes on from NZ_CP020121.1 coordinate 2,485,094, forward strand.
TGCAGTGTGATGTCTCCTACACGCACGGAATCGAGCTTGATGCGCCAGCCCTGTGCATTGCCATTGGCAGTTCGTAAGGTGACACGCTCGCCCTGGCTGTAGTCAAGACGCAGACGCTGTGCATCGGTGATGCCAATGCCAATCACGCTGGCACCTGTGTCCACCATGTAGTGCATGGCTTTGTTATTGATAAAGCCATTGCCGCGAAAGTGGCCGTGGTTATCAGCGCGCAGCACCACTTTGCGCTGACCGGCCGGTGCGAGTTGCCCGATGCTGATGGGCGATGCCCCCATGCGGACGGTCTGGCGCTGGCCCTGGTATTCAATCGTGGCTTGCTCGCCATGCACTGCGATCAGGCGTACGCCCTGATGACTCTGGTCAGGCCCCAGCGCCTTGGGGGCACCGCCGTTGATGACCAGCAGCGCCTTGCTGCCCATGACTCCTGTCATGGCCACAGACTGTGCATGCACGGCAGCTGTGCCGAAAAAGGCTGTGAACCAGAGCACCAGCGTGCTGCGCAGAATGGGGAAAGTCATGGCGAAAAAAAAGTAGACGGGGTGAGCAAAGCACCCAGTCTACCTATGCAGCACTGTGCACGACAAGGCTGGCCATACCGGCGCAGCCAGTGTCATGCAGCGATGGTCAGTCGCGGAAGTTGTTGAATGACAGGGGGTGATCAGGCAGTTCCTTGCGGATCAGGGCCATGGCTGCCTGCAGGTCATCGCGCTTGGCACCTGTGACGCGCACGGCATCACCCTGGATGGCGGCCTGCACCTTCATCTTGCTGTCCTTGATGAGCTTCTGGATTTTCTTGGCCAGGTCAGACTCAATGCCGTTCTTGATCTTCACTGCCTGCTTGAGCTTGTCACCGCCAATCTTCTGGGGTGTCTGCACATCCATGAAGCGAACGTCCACGCTGCGCTTGGTCAGCTTGTTGCGCAGAATGTCTTCCACCTGCTGCAGCTGGAATTCGGCATCGCCGAACATGGTGATTTCCTTGTCCTTGAGTTCGATGGCGGCCGATGTGCCCTTGAAGTCAAAGCGGGTGCCAATTTCCTTGGCAGCGTTCTCAACGGCGTTTTTTACTTCTACGAAATCGGCTTCAAGTACGGTGTCAAAAGATGGCATAGAAAGTCTTTCTCAAAAGAATGGTCGAGTAGGGCAGTTGCATGCGGCTGCAGACATGCTGGCAGGCGCAGTGCGACAATTGACCGGATGTTAGTCGAGAAAAATACCCCCCTGCAGGACTGCAACACCTTTGGCATTGTGGCCAGCGCAGACACGCTGGTGCGCATTCGCAGCAGTGCAGATGTGCAGGCGTTCATGGCCAGCACACACTATCAGGGCCGCAAGGTCTTTGTGCTGGGCGGTGGCAGCAATATTGTGCTCAAGGGCGATGTGGTCGATGCCGTCGTCCTGAAGATGGAAATCCCCGGCATGGCGCTGGTGGGTGAGACAGATCGCAGCTGGATTGTGCAGGCGGGTGCCGGTGTGCGCTGGCACGACCTGGTGCAGTGGACGGTAGAGCAGGGCTACGGTGGTCTGGAAAATCTGGCACTGGTTCCGGGGACGGTGGGAGCAGCTCCGGTGCAGAACATCGGTGCCTATGGCGTAGAACTGCAGGACCGCTTTCATGAGCTGGATGCAGTGGATCTGGTCAGCGGTGACAGCTTCACACTCAATGCTGCGCAATGCGCATTTGGTTATCGGGACTCTGTCTTCAAGCATGCCCCTGCAGCGCCAGCTGGCACGCCGGTGGCTAGGGCTCAGGGCATGGGGCTGGCAGGCCGCGCCGTGATTACCCATGTGCGCTTTGCGCTCCCTAAGTTGTGGAAACCTGAGCTGGGCTATCTGGACCTGCAGCGCAAGCAGCAGGAAGAAGGCGTGGCCCACCCCACGGCCCAGCAGATTTTTGACTGGGTCTGTGCCATCCGCCGTGCCAAGCTGCCAGACCCTGCCGTCATTGGCAACGCGGGCAGCTTCTTCAAGAACCCCACGGTGACAGAAGACCAGTGCCGCGACATCATCGCGCGCGAACCCAAGATCGTGCACTACCCCATGCCTGATGGCTCCATCAAGCTGGCTGCGGGCTGGATGATTGATGCCTGTGGCTGGAAGGGCAAGACGGTGGGCAATGCGGGCGTGTATGAAAAACAGGCGCTGGTGCTGGTCAACCGAGGGACTGGCAGCCACAGCGTGACGGGGGGAGAGGTCATGACTTTGGCGCGCGCCATTCAGACCAGTGTCTATGAGCGCTTTGGCATCCAGCTCGAGCCTGAACCTGTGTTCGTGTGACGCCCTCAAAAAGCAAAAGCGCTGTGAGAACAGCGCTTTGTTTTTGTGGGCCTGAGAGCCCGGGTTGAGAAATGCTGGCGGGGTGTTTCAGGCCAGCGCCTTTTGCTTCATCCATTCATGCGCTTGCTGCTTGGCATAGGCGATAGCGCGGTCTGCCGACTGAAACAAGGGCGTGAAGGTGAAAAAGCGCAACGTACGGCCAACGCCGTTACCGCTGTCAACGGTCAGATGCGCCTGATAGTGACCATTGGCTTCGGGCAATGCCTTGGGCTCGAAGGTGAAACGGTCGATGGTGAGGGTGTGTGTGTTTGTCATATTTATCTCCCTTCTTCTTCAGCAGTGAAAAGCACAACCAGTTGGTCATGCAAAGCACATGCTACTTTTCGATTGTGACAAAACGGAAAATGTTCCCGTTTTTTGATGTGCCAGATCAAGAAAATTTGTGAGCAAATGTTGGTTGTCTCCGGGTAGACCCTGAAATTTGCGCTCACTTGAGGTTGCCGGACAGGAATTTAGCCAGGCGTTCGCTCTTGGGATGCAGCAGCACTTCGCGCGGATTCCCTTGCTCTTCGATCACGCCTTGGTGCAAAAAGACCACGTGGTTAGAGACTTCGCGTGCAAAGCCCATTTCGTGGGTGACAACCACCATGGTGCGCCCTTCCTGCGCCAGCAGCTGCATCACGCGCAGCACCTCGCCCACCAGCTCGGGGTCCAGGGCGGAGGTGGGCTCATCAAACAGCATCACCTCTGGCTCAACGGCCAGTGCGCGTGCAATGGCCACGCGCTGCTGCTGGCCACCACTCATATGGTTGGGCCAGGCGTCTTCCTTGTTTTCCAGTCCCACAAGACGCAGGTATTTGCGGGCGCGTTCAATGGCTTCATCTTTGGGGACGCCCAGCACATGCACGGGCGCTTCAATGATGTTTTGCAGCACGGTCTTGTGTGCCCAGAGGTTGAAGTGCTGAAACACCATGGCCAGCTTGGTGCGCATGAGCTGCAGCTGCTTGGGGTTGACGGCTTCCAGTTCACCATTGCGCCCGGGCTTGAGCTGCAACTCTTCACCGGCCACCACGATGCGGCCTTGCTGGGGTTTTTCCAGCAAGTTGATGCAGCGCAGCAGCGTGGATTTGCCGGAGCCGGAGCTGCCAATCAGGCTGATCACGTCTCCGGCTCTGGCGGTCAGCGATACGCCTTTGAGCACCTGGTTGCTGCCATAGCGCTTGTGAATGTCTTCGGCTTGGAGTTTGTATGCAGTAGAGGTCATGAAGGCTTAGTACGTACGGGGTGCCAGATAGGCCATGTAGCGTTTTTCGAGCAGACGGAAGCACCCAATCAGCGCAAAGGTCACGCACAGATAAATGACGGCAGCGGTCAGATAGGCCTCGAACGGCAAGTAATAGTCTGAGTAGATGCGGCTGGCCACGGCAGTGACATCGGTCAGCGATGGCACGACGCTGGCCAGACTGGTGGAGTGCAGCATCATCACTGCCTCGTTGCAGTAGGGCGGCAGTGTGCGGCGCAGCGCGCTGGGCAGCACAATGCGCCAGCGGATCTGCCAGCTGCTCATGCCCATGGCGCGGGCGGCTTCGACCTCGCCGGGATTGGTCTCGCGGATGGCACCTGCCAGCATCTCAGCCGTATAGCCTGCGGTGTTGAGCGCAAAGGCCAGCAGGGCGCAGAAGAACGGCTCCTTGAAGTGCGTCCAGGGCCAGACCTCGTCCCAGCGGGCCTGAATCCACTCCAGCTGCCCCAGTCCGTAGTAGATCAGGTAGACCTGAATCAGCAGTGGCGTGCCGCGCACAAAGTAGGTAAAGGCACCGACGACTTTTTCCAGCACGGTATAGCCGCTGGTCAATGCGAGTGCACACAGCAAGGCCAGGATGCCACCTGTGGCCAGGCTGGACAGCAGCAGCGACAGGGTGACGATCAGGCCTCGGCCGTACATGGCCAGTGTGTCGGCCTGGAAGATGATGTCCCAGCTCATAACTGCACCTTCTCTGTGCCCAGGCTGTAGCGTGCATTCAGGCGCTTGAGCAGCCACAGTGAGATGCTGGTGAACACCAGATACAGGCCTGCCGCAAACAGCAAAAAGATAAAGGGCTCACGTGTGGCAGCGCTGGCCTGCTTGGCCAGATAAGTCATGTCGTGCAGACCAATCAGGCTCACCAGCGCCGTGGCCTTGATCAGCACCAGCCAGTTGTTGGTAAAGCCGGGCAGGGCGTAGCGCACCATCTGCGGCAGGGTAATACGCAGAAAAGTCTGCGTAGCCCCCATGCCAAAGGCCCAGGCTGCTTCCATCTGACCGCGGGGGATAGCCATGATGGCGCCGCGAAAGGTCTCGGTCATGTAGGCGCCATAGATAAAGCCCAGCGTGGCAACACCCGCAATAAAGGGGTTGAGGTCCAGCACAAAGTCCGAGCCTATGGACTCAAAAAAGTTGTTGATACCAATGGCTGCGCCATAAAAGATCAGCAGCATCAGCACCAGTTCGGGAATGCCGCGTATCACCGTGGTGTAGAGCGTGGCCAGCCACACCAGTGGTTTTTTGCCAGAGAGCTTGGCGGTAGCACCCAGCAGCCCCAGCACGGTGGAGACCAGCAAGGACGCCACTGACACTGCCACGGTCAGCAGCGCTCCCTGGAGAATGAGGAGGAAATAGTCGCTCATGCGCGATGTGTGTCCAAAAAACACTGCCCACTGTCAGAAGGGCCGACAGTGGGCAGTGCAGCGTTGCAGGATCAGTGGCCGTAGGGGTCAAAGTCAAAGTACTTCTTGGCAATGGTGTCGTAAGTGCCATTGCTGCGAATGGTCTTGATGGCCTGGTTGATCTGCTCTTTCAGCTCTTTCTGGCCTTTGCGCATGCCGATGCCAATCCCTTCGCCGTAGTACTTTTCGTCGTACTGGTCAGGGCCGACATAGCCATAGTCCTTGCCTTCGGGCTTGCGCAGGAAGCCGCCGTGCACTTCCACCTTATCGGCCACGGTGCCATCCAGGCGGCCAGCATTGATGTCCAGATAGACCTGGTCCTGGGCTTCGTAGGGAACAATGGTCACGCCTGCGGGCTTGAGTTCACCCATGGCCCATTTTTCCTGGGTACTGCCCTTGAGCACGCCAATGCGCTTGCCCTTGAGCGATGCAGGGCCGGTGTATTCCGTGCCCTTTTTCACCACGATGGCGCTCGGTGTCTTGTAGTAGCGGTCAGAAAAGTCGATCACGCGCTTGCGTTCATCGGTAATTGACAGCGAGCTGACGATGACGTCGTACTTGCGTGCCTGCAGGCCGGGAATCATGCTGTCCCATACCTGCTCCACGAACACGCATTTGCGCTTGATTTCATTGCACACCGCGTTGGCGATGTCTACGTCAAAGCCCGTGGGGGTGCCGTCTGCCGTTTTGTAGGTGAACGGTTCGTAGGTGGGGTCAATGGCGACTTTGAGGTCTGCAGCATGTGCTGCAGATGCACAAGCGGCCAACAAAGCCAAACCCAGAAGTTTCTTTGCCATACCAGTCTCCAATGTTGTGAGAACCTTGGCTTTGCATGATGTGTGCCAAGTTGCGATGCATTGTAGGGGGCAGTCTGGGACTGGTGCTGTTTTTTTGCATCAGCGCTTCACACACTTGTGCAACGTGCTGAGTTTTGCTGTATCAGCGCTGGTCAGAGCTTGCTGTAGCTGGGGCGAATCAGCAGCGTATGGATGCGGTAGGGGGGCTGTTCTTCCACAGCCAGCTCAACCGGAACAAAGGCCTTGTCGCAGTTGAGCAGGTAGCTGCCCACGATGGACACCGGAATTGGCACCTGACCGGCCAGGCTGCAGTTGCCTACGATCTGGTGCATCTGGCTCAGCACCTGCTGCAACTGTGCGGCAGAGATTTTTTCGTTGAAGCTGTCGGTGAACTCCTTGGTCGTGAGCAAAGGGCCTTGGGTGTTGGCTGCCTGGACCAGTGCTGCTATGGAGCGTTGTACGGCCTGGGCCGCCTCGGGGTTGGGCGCAGGCAGCTGGGGCTGTGCTGCCGTTGCAGCAGCAGGTGCTGCCTGGGGAGTGCCTGCCGTCTGTGCGAGAGCTGCGGTAGAGAGCGTCAGGCCGCATGCCAGACCGGCAAGCCAGGTGGGGTAGTGGTGTGTGCGCAAGGTCGCACCTCCAAATTGAAACAAGTTGTAGTGTTGACGTCAGGCTGACGGTGCCTTGTAGGTGAAGGCCTTGCGCATGCGTCATAGGCTGGCTTTAGCCTCGTTTTAGGCAGGGAACACCACCGCTTTCTGGGGGCCCGCAAGAGCAGCTGCTTTGTAGGAAACTGATTTGCAGCGATTGGCGCTGCTTGCGGACGAAGATGCCCATCTTTTTGAGGTACAACATGTGCCAATTGCATTGAAGGAAATTGCCATGAAGTCTCGTGTTGCCCTGCTGGTCCTGATCATCGTGTTGATCGGGGCGCTGGCTTTTTTCAACTTTTCTTATCTGGCCCAGAGCGTTCCCATGTCGCTGGGCTTTACCACGGTGGAAGGCCCGCTGGGGCTGATCTTGCTGGTGCTGACCGCGCTGATGGCTGCTGCCTTTATTGCTTATGTCGTGACCATGCAGGGCACCTGGCTGCTGGAGTCGCGCGCCCATGCCAAGGAAATGGCGGCGCAGCGTGAGCTGGCAGACAAGGCCGAAGCCTCGCGCTTTACGGAGTTGCGCATTGCCATGGAAAACCTGCACCGTGAGGAAGAGCGCAGGCTGATTGAGCGCATCGACATGCTGGAGTCTCATCTGCAGTCTCGTGCCCAGGAAAGCGACAACGCCACCGCAGCCTATGTGGGGCAGCTGGAGCAGCAACTGCGCAGCAGCCATACTCTGGGTGTGACACGCCCTGAATCCCGCTCTGGCGATCTGTAAGCTTGGAATGGCTATGGGTGCTATTGCATCCATAGCTGCTAGCGTTTGATTTATCAGTATTTGCAGGTTGTTTAATGCTGAAAACCAGTTGCAGCAAGCGCTGCCAGCTATAAAAAAATCCACCGCAAGGTGGATTTTTTGTAGGAGCCCGTGTGTGCGCAGATCAACAGCGCAACAACAGCGCAATGCTTATTGGAAGCTCAGCACCCATTCGGCCAGCTTGTGCGATTCCGCTTCGCTGACCTGGTTGTTGGCAGGCATGGGCACTGGCCCCCATACGCCGCTGCCACCTTTGACGATTTTGCTGGCAAGCTGGGGCGCTACATCGCTTTGGCCCGCATAGCGCTTGGCGATGTCTTTGAAAGACGGGCCCACCAGTTTTTTCTCTACGGCATGGCAGGCCATGCAGCTGCGGGTCTTGGCCAGTGCCATATCGGCCATGGCCGGTGCTACGCAGCCAAGGGTCAGCGCAATAGTGATTAAAGAACGCTTCATCGCTACACTTTTCTCATGACAGGGACGACGGAGCCTGCATTGTAGAGACATGCATGGTGCGAACGCTTGCCCCTGTTCCCGGTAAGCCTGAAAGCCAAGACACAAGGAGAGGGAAGATCATGTGGCTGTTGAGTGCAGTAACACTGCTGGCATTGTTGCGGGTGCTGGCGCATCTGGAGGTGGTGGACGTCTGGGGCATTTCTGCCATGTCCTGGTGGTGGATTGTGGGGGGCTATGCACTGTGCGCGGCCTGGTTTACCTATGCCGATCGCTCGGGGCTGACCACACGCAAAGCCATGGAGCGCATGGAGCTCCAGCGCAAGCAGCGCATCGAAAAGCAGCGCGAGATACTGGGCACGCGGCGCAAGCGTTAGGGCGTAACCCGGCTGTAGTCTTCGCAATCCGCGAAGGCTACATGCTGGTTGCCGCACCGCTGTGGGGCGTGAGCGGTGGTTCATAATGAAGACAAGCGCTCTGGCGCCCAGATGACTGAGACAACCACTGCAACCCATAACACGCACCCACATGCCTGCATATCGCTCCAAGACTTCTACCGGCGGCCGTAACATGGCCGGTGCCCGCGCCCTGTGGCGCGCCACCGGCATGAAAGATGGGGACTTTGACAAGCCCATCATTGCCATTGCCAATTCGTTCACACAATTCGTGCCCGGCCACGTCCACCTGAAGGACCTGGGGCAGCTGGTTGCACGTGAGATCGAGGCCGCAGGCGGTGTGGCCAAGGAATTCAACACCATCGCCGTAGACGATGGCATTGCCATGGGCCACGACGGCATGCTGTATTCGCTGCCCAGCCGCGACATCATTGCGGACTCGGTCGAGTACATGGTCAACGCCCACTGCGCCGATGCGCTGGTGTGCATCTCCAACTGCGACAAGATCACCCCCGGCATGCTCATGGCCGCCATGCGCCTGAACATCCCTGTGATCTTTGTCTCGGGCGGCCCCATGGAAGCGGGCAAAACCAAGCTGGCAAATCCTTCCACCAACGTCATTGAGTTCAAGAAGCTGGACCTGGTGGACGCCATGGTGATTGCTGCTGACAAGAACTACAGCGATGAACAGGTGGCGCAGGTCGAACGCTCGGCATGTCCCACCTGCGGTTCTTGCTCGGGCATGTTCACGGCCAACTCCATGAACTGCCTGACTGAGGCGCTGGGCCTGTCCCTGCCGGGCAACGGCACGGTGGTCGCTACGCACGCCGACCGCGAGCAGCTGTTCAAGCAAGCCGGTCGCCGCATCGTGGAGCTGGCCCGCCAGTACTACGAGCAGGATGACGCATCCGTGCTGCCACGCTCCGTGGGCTTCAAGGCGTTTGAAAATGCCATGACGCTGGACATCGCCATGGGTGGCTCCACCAACACCATCCTGCACCTGCTGGCGATTGCCCAGGAAGCGGAGATTGACTTCACCATGGCGGACATTGACCGCCTCTCGCGTGTGGTGCCCCAGCTGTGCAAGGTGGCGCCCAATACACAGAAGTACCACATCGAAGACGTACACCGCGCAGGCGGCATCATGGCCATCCTGGGTGAGCTGGCGCGTGCGGGCAAGCTGCACACCGATGTGCCCACTGTCTCTGGCGGCACCATGGCTGAAGTGCTGGCCAAGTGGGATGTGATGGTCACCCAGGACGAAGCCGTCAAGCATTTCTACCTGGCGGGCCCCGCTGGCATTCCTACCCAGACTGCATTCAGCCAGAACACCCGCTGGCCCAGCCTGGATCTGGACCGTGCCGAAGGCTGCATCCGCTCTTACGAGCATGCCTTCAGCAAAGAAGGTGGCCTGGCCGTGCTGTTTGGCAATATTGCCGAAAAGGGCTGTGTGGTGAAGTCGGCCGGTGTGGATGAATCCATCCTGGTGTTTGAAGGCCCCGCCCATGTGGTCGAGTCGCAGGACGAAGCCGTAGAGAACATTCTGGGCGACAAGGTCAAGGCCGGTGATGTGGTGGTCGTGCGCTACGAAGGCCCCAAGGGTGGCCCCGGCATGCAGGAAATGCTCTACCCCACGAGCTACATCAAGTCCAAGGGTCTGGGCAAGGCCTGCGCGCTGCTGACCGATGGTCGCTTCTCGGGCGGTACATCAGGCCTGTCGATTGGCCACTGCTCGCCCGAAGCTGCCGCTGGTGGTGCGATTGGTCTGGTGCAAAACGGCGACCGCATCCGCATCGATATTCCCAACCGCAGCATCAACGTGCTGGTCAGCGATGAAGAGCTGGCACGCCGCCGTGCGGAGCAAAACGCCAAGGGCTGGAAGCCTGCCAAGCCACGTCCCCGCAAGGTGTCGGCAGCCCTCAAGGCCTATGCCAAACTGGTGACGTCGGCGGACACTGGCGCAGTGCGCGATCTGTCCAAGCTGGACGACTGAGCATCTCCAGCTGTATAAAAGCCTGCCTTGAAAGGCGGCTTTTTTCATGGTGCATGGAGCAGGCCGGGTCAGGCGGCATATATTGCAGCTTTTTTTAAGAGCTGCTAGCGCTTGTCAGGTAAAGATTTCAAATACAAAACTATCTGAAATCCTTATTTATCAAGCGCTAAAAGCTCACTTTTTTGATGGTTTTGTGCCGGAGGTTTTGTGACGCTACCAACTCTGTTCCGTCGTCGTGCGTGGTGTGCCCTGGCCGCCAGCGCCTTGATCTGCCCCAGCTGGGTCATGGCAGAGACTGCAGCCTATCCGCAGCGCCCTGTGCGGCTGGTGGTGCCGTTTGCGGCAGGCGGCTCCACCGACATCGTCGCCCGCCTGTTTGCGCAAGGCCTGCAGGAGCAGCTGGGCCAGACCGTGTATGTGGAGAACAAAGCCGGTGCAGGCGGCATGATCGGTGCAGAAACGGTGGCCCATGCCACGCCTGACGGGTTGACGCTGGGGCTGGGCTCTATCAGCACGCTGGCGGTAAATCCTGTGGTGCTCAACACGGCGCGTGTGCAGCCGCTGCGTGACTTCAAGATGGTGCTGCCTCTGGCGTCCATCCCTTCCGTGTTTTCCATGGTGCCAGGCATGGGGGTGAAGGACTTCGCGCAGTTTGTGGCGCAGGCACGTGAGGCTGGTGACAGCTGGACGGTGGGCTCCTCCGGCGTAGGCTCCATTGGCCATGTGATTCTGGAAGCCCTGAATGCGGAGCTGGGCCTGCAGCTGCGCCACATTCCTTTCAAGGGTATGGGGCCGGTGGTGCAAAGTGTGCTGGCCGGGCAGACCCAGGTGCTGAGTGACCAGTATCCGTCTTCAGCGCCGCACATCCAGGCTGGGCGCCTGCAGCCATTTGCCGTGGCGGCGCAGCAGCGTCTGGCGGATTTGCCGCAGGTGCCTACGCTCAAAGAGCTGGGCTACCCCCAGCTGAACGAGCTGGCCATCACCTGGTTCGGTCTGGTAGTGCCTGCTGGCACGCCGGATGCCATCGTGCAGCGCCTGAATCAGGCTGCCAACGCCGCACTGCAGCAACCGCAGCTACAGGCGCAGCTGGCCAGGCAGGGTGTCACGCCCATGGGGGGCAGCGGCGCAGATCTGGAGCGCATGGTGCAGCAGACCGCAGCACATGTGCAGCAGCTGGTGCAGTCGCGGGGTATCTCAGATGCACAGTAGGCCGCCTGTGCTTCCGTCATAAAAAAAGCGCCCATGTGGGCGCTTCAGTTTTTTGGGGCAGCAGCCTCAGGCTGCAGTGCCCATTTGTGCCTGCAGATAGTTGGGCAGACCCAGCATCTGAATCAGGTTTAGCTGCTTTTCCAGCCAGTAGGCATGGTCTTCTTCCGTGTCCTTGAGTTGTGCCAGCAGCAGGTCACGGGACTGAAAGTCCTGGTGCTTTTCGCACAGCACCATGGCCGCGCGCAGGTTGTCGCGCACCTGGTATTCCACGGCCAGATCCTTGCGCAGCATGTCTTCCACTGTATCGCCGGGTGTAAAGGCGTGGGGGCGCATGTCAGGCTTGCCACCCAGGAACAGCACGCGGCGCAGGATGACGTCGGCGTGCTGTGTTTCTTCTTCCATCTCGTGGTTGATGCGTTCGTACAGACGCATAAAGCCCTGGTCTTCGTATTGGCGTGAGTGGATGAAGTACTGGTCACGAGCAGCCAGTTCGCCGCGCAGCAGTTCATTCAGGCATGCGATGACTTCAGGATGGCCTTGCATAGTTGTATTGGTCGCAGAAGTGAAAACAACCACAGTATCAGGGCATGTGCTGCCGCCTGACAAATGCGGGGCACACAAAGCCCTCCAATACGAATTGCATGGATGCGAAACGCAGAATCATTCGCGATTGCTGCCGTCGTGTGTCTCCCATGCTCTGCTGGGGGCTGCCTGTCTGCGGCACAATGCAGCCCATGCTGATGTACCCGCACATTGATCCTGTGGCCCTGCAGTTGGGGCCTGTTGCTATCCACTGGTATGGCCTGACTTATCTAGCCGCGTTCGGCTTGTTTCTGTGGCTGGGTACACGCCGCCTCAAGCACCCACCGTTCAACCGCCTGCAGGGCGAGCAGGCCTGGGTGCGGCGCGATATTGAAGACCTGCTGTTCTATGGCGTGGTGGGCGTCATCCTGGGCGGCCGTCTGGGCTACTGCCTGTTCTACAAGCCTGCGTATTACCTGAGCCACCCGCTGGAAGTGTTTGCCGTCTGGGAAGGCGGCATGAGTTTTCACGGCGGCCTGCTGGGCGTGATTGCGGCCATGGTGTTTTTTGCCAGCACACGCAAACGCCCCTTGCTGCAGGTGATGGATTTTGTCGCGCCCTGTGTGGCTACGGGGCTGGCAGCAGGACGCATTGGCAACTTCATCAATGGTGAACTCTGGGGGCGCTTTGCCAGCCCTGATCTGCCCTGGGCCATGGTGTTTCCGCAAAGCGGCTCCATGCTGCCGCGCCACCCTTCGCAGATCTATCAGTTTCTGCTGGAAGGTCTGCTGCTGTTCGTGCTGCTGTGGATCTATGCCAGAAAAGAGCGCAAGCCCGGTCAGGTTGCAGCAGCCTTTGTCTTCGGGTATGGCGTGTTCCGCTTTATTGCCGAGTATTTCCGTGAGCCTGATGCCTATCTGGGCATTCTGTCGCTGGGCATGAGCATGGGTCAGTGGCTGTGCGTGCCCATGATTGTGGGTGGTGCAGCCATATGGCTGTGGGCAGGCAAACGCAATCAGGCCATTGCCTGAGGCGATAGGTCATCAAGCAAAGCGTAAAGGAAACAGTGGTGTTGGAGCGGCGTGCATATCTGCAGTGGATAGCGGCTTTGGCAGTGGCCTCACCGGTGTGGGCACAGACCAAGGTGGGGCAGCGTTCAGGTGTAACGTGGCCTACGGAGCCTGTGCATCTGGTGGTGCCGTTTCCGGCTGGGGGCAGCAGCGCCATTTTGGGCAAGCTGCTGTCGCGCTCTTTTGAACGTACTACCGGCCAGCCCTTGCGTCTGCAGTATCTGGGGGGCGCAGGTGGGCTGCAGGGTGCGAGCTTTGCCGCCAAGGCAGAGGCCAATGGGCAGCATCTGTTTATCGGCGGCAGTCACCTGGCAGCAGCCCGTGCGCTGGTGGAAGACGATGACTTTGACCTGATTGAAGATTTGCGCCCCTTGGTCAAGGTCGCTGATGTGCCGCAGGTGCTGGTGGTGAACCCGGCACGCTTGCGCTCGCGCACGATCATGGAGTGGCTGGTGGACATGTCGCGCAAGTCCAAGCAGTACCGTATGGGGACGGCTGGCGTGGGTTCCTCCAGCCATATCGCGGCTGAAATTGTGCGTTTTCAGGAAGACCTGCGTTTTGAGTTTGTGCACTTTCGTGGGTCAGGTCCGGCGCTGCAGGATTTGCTCAATGGCACGGTGGATACGATGATCGACGGCCTGATTTCATGCTTGCCCCATATTCGCTCCGGGCGACTCAAGGCGCTGCTCGTGACGGGCTCAGAGCGCGTCAGTGTCTTGCCTGATGTGCCTTGCGCGCAGGAGATGGGGGTGCATGCCCTGCAGGATTGTGGCACCTGGCATGGCATGTTTGCGCCGAGCCAGCTCTCGTCAGCCCGTGCGCAGGCTGTGGAGCAGGTCTTTCGCCGCGTGGGTGCGGATGCGCAGTTGCAGGCTGATCTGGCAGCTCTGGGCATTGCATGGTCGGGAGTCTACGGCGATGCATTTGCCAGCTTTGTGCAGCAAGACACCTCGGACTGGGCCCAGCGCCTCAAGGGCATGGGCATTGGGAACTTCCTGCAACGTGACAGGGCTGAAGGGGCAGCATGAGCGTACAAGTGACAGCAATGCCATGGCAGGCGGCACAAGGTGATCACACGGGCATCTGGCTGGTGGAGATTGCGAACCCCGACAGACGCAATGCCATGACACGCAGCATGTGGCGACAGCTGCGCACGGTGTTTTTACAGCTGCAGCACAACATGGATGTGCGCTGCGTAGTGCTCAAGGGGCAGGGCCTGGCTTTTTGTGCGGGTGGCGATATTTCGGAATACCCGGGCTTTCGGTTTGATGCCCAGCAGCTTGCAGGCTTTCATGAGCAAGATGTCTGGGGTGGCTTGCAGGCCATGCTCGACTGCGATGTGCCTGTTGTGGCTGCTATCACTGGTGCCTGCATGGGCGCGGGCGTGGAAATGGCATGCTGCAGCGACATCCGCGTGGTGACAGAGCACTCCAAGTTTGGTGCACCGATTGCGAAACTCGGCTTTCCCATGGCTCCCAAGGAGCTGGCATTGGTCGCACGTTCTGTGGGGGAGCACACGGCCAAGCGCATGCTGCTGGAGGCTGCAGTTTTTTCGGCGCAGGAGATGGCGGCGCTGGGCTGGTGTGCAGCCCCTGTGGCTGAAGACTTGCTGGAGCAATACGTTGTGCAACTCGCACAGCGCATTGCCAGCCTGGCTCCGCAGGCAGCACGCCTGAACAAACAGACAATGCGGCATTGTGCCGCGGGTACAGGCATGCCGGATCCCTATGGCTACGCGGCCACTGCCGAACACAGAGAGGGTATTGCAGCTTTTCTGGAAAAAAGAAAACCGCGTTTTTAATAAAACAAATGGTTTTAAAAAATCTAATAGGTAATAAAAAAGGATCCTGCAAGGATCCTTTTTTATTCAGCGCTGTTTGTGACAGCAATAAGGCATTAACGCAGCACCAGAACAGGGACTTGGGAGTGAGTGAGTACGTGCTGAGTTTCGCTGCCCAGCAGCAGGCGCTTGATGCCTTTGCGGCCATGCGAAGCCATAACAATCAAATCCGCTTTCTGCTTTTCAGCAGCTGCAATGATGGATTCGGCAATCAGATCCGACTTGGCAACGCTGGTTTTCACTGTAACGCCTTGCGCTTTGCCTTCAGCCTTGATTTTGTTCAGCACCGCCTGCGCTTGCTCAGTCCATTGGGCTTCAATGCGCTTGATTTCCGATAAATCCACGGTCGCGCCACCTTCCAGATAGCTGCGGGGATAGCGAGGAATCACTTTTACAGCGATCACAGTCGCACCAGATAATTTGGCCAGATCCATTGCATGGCTCACAGCTTTTTCAGATAAAGGCGAGCCGTCGGTGGCGACCAGAATGCGTTCGTACATAGGTATCTCCAATTTATTTGATGCGGACGAAACTTGTTTTTTAGCATAAATTGCACGATCTGTTTAGTCTTGATTCAAGTCAAAGTTTTCCGGGGAATTCATAGATAATCTCGCCCCATGTCCCAAGACCCCTCACAGGCCCTGCATGCGGCGGAGCAGCGTGCATTGCATGCGAATCTCCCAACATCTGACAATGAGCTGAGCCTGCTGGATGATCCTGCGGAGTGGGAGAGCTTTGGCAAGCCTGTGGGAGCGGAGGCCGGGGACATGGATACCGCCAATGTCTGGGACTCACAGATCGCGCTGGAGGGCATGTACTGCTCCACCTGTGCACTCACAATTGAAGATGCCTTGCGTGCTGTGCCCGGTGTGCTGCGGGTTGAAGTCAGCGCAGCTGCCCGCCGTGCCAAGGTGGTCTGGGCACCCGATCAGGTCAAGCCATCGGTCTGGATGGCTGCGGTAGGCAAGGCTGGCTACAAGGCAGTGCCAGCCAGAGACGCACAGGCACGAGAACTTCGCATGGCGCAGCACCGCAAGGCTTTGTGGCGCTGGCTGCTTGCCGCGCTTTGCATGATGCAGGTCATGATGTACGCGTGGCCAGCCTACGAAGCGCAGCCCGGTGACCTGGTGATGGAATATGAGCGCCTGCTGCGCTGGGCGTCCTGGGTGATCTGCATTCCCATGCTGATTTTTGCCTGCGGCCCCTTCTTCAGCGGCGCATGGCGCGATCTGAAGCATCGCCGCGTCAGCATGGACCTGCCTGTGGCACTGGGCATGCTGATCACTTTTGTCGTCAGCACAATAGGCACGTTTGACCCCTATGGCGTTTTTGGTCAGGAAGTGTTTTATGACTCGCTGACCATGTTTGTCTGCTTCCTGCTTATCGGCAGGTGGTTGGAGATTCGCTTGCGTGATCGCACCGCAGGGGCTCTGGATGCCGTGCTGAATCGCCTGCCGGACAGTATCGAAAAGCGTGGGGCGGATGGCAAGTTCGAGCGGGTTGCGCTGCGCCGCATTGCTGTGGGAGACGTGGTGCGTGTGCTGCCCGGTGAAGCTTTTCCTGCTGATGGTGTCATCCTCTCCGGCCGCACGCAGGCAGATGAAGCACTGTTGACGGGCGAGTCACGCCCTGTTTCTCGCGCTGTGGGTGAGCGGGTCATCGCAGGTAGCTACAACCTGTCAGCGCCTGTGGAAGTGCAGGTGGAGCAGCTGGGTGCAGAGACAAAATTTGCGCAGATCGTGGACCTGATGGAAAGTGCTTCTACACAGAAGCCACGTCTGGCGCAGCTGGCGGATAAGGTGGCCGCGCCTTTCCTGGTGGTGGTCCTGCTGCTGGCGGGCGCCGCAGCCATGTACTGGTGGAGTACCGACCCCGGACAGGCACTGATGATTGCAGCAGCGGTGCTGATTGTGACCTGTCCTTGTGCCTTGTCGCTGGCAACCCCCGTGGCCTTGCTGACAGCAGCGGGTACTTTGGCGCGTCATGGTGTGCTGGTACGCAATCTGCAGGGCATCGAGAGTCTCGCAGGTATTGATACGCTGGTCTTTGACAAGACGGGCACCTTGACGCGTGACGGCATGCAGGTCTCGCGCATGGAGCTGCTCGATGACTCATTGATGCCGGCTTACAAGGGGCTGGCTGCAGCCATTGCAGCCCAGTCGCGCCACCCAGTGTCCAGGGCAGTGGCAGGTTTTGGCCAGGCATGGGCAGTGCGTTGGGAAGTGCTCGCATGCGAGGAAATCAGTGGCCAGGGGCTGAAGGCCCAGGTGCGGGCAGTGGGCGAGGGGACCTCTGACGAGGTCTGGACAGTGCGCTTGGGTTCAGCCAGATTTGCATCCACACAGGCCTTGCAAAGCCATGGACAAGCCGTGTATCTGGCCAGGGAGCAAGCAAGTGGTGAGATCCAGTCGCTTGCTTTCTTTGAGCTTAACGAAGGCGTGCGCAGCGAAGCTGCCAGTGTGATCAGTCTGCTGCAGTCACGAGGCGTTGAGGTGCAGCTGCTCTCCGGCGACAGTGAGCAGGCCGTGGCGGCCATTGCAAAGCAACTGGGTATTAGCCACTATCGCGCTGAATGCTCTCCTCAGGCGAAACTAGATGCCATTCAGTCTGCGCAGCGAGCAGGCCGCAAGTTGTGCATGGTGGGAGATGGTCTGAATGACGGGCCTGTGCTGGCTGGATCAGACGTGTCTTTTGCGTTTGGCAAAGCGGTGCCACTTGCGCAATCGCGTGCGGATTTTGTGGTGGTGAGTGACAACCTGGAATTTGTGCAAAAGACCGTCATGCTCTCTCGCAAGACGGTGCGCATTGTTCGCCAGAATCTGCTGGGCTCAGCCTTGTACAACGCTGTCTGCATTCCTTTGGCCATGGTTGGGTGGATGCCAGCCTGGCTGGCAGGGTTGGGTATGGCGCTGAGCTCCTTGCTGGTGGTGCTCAATGCAGCGCGGCTGGCCAAGCCTTTGAAGCTGGAGCTTGCTTCGCCGCAAGTAGCGCTGGCTCAGCAAACGCCAGAGCCTGCAGCAGCGGCGGCTTGAAGAGGGGATGGTGTGGATATTCTTTATCTTTTGATTCCGTTGTCCGTGGTGTTGGTGCTCGTCATTGCCGGAGGGCTTTGGTGGGCGATATACCGGGGGCAGTTTGAAAGCGTCGACCAAGAGGCAGAACGCATTCTTAGAGACGATTGATGTTTGTCAACAACGTGAAAACCATAACAGTAAACACTCTCGACTGCATATTAAGAGGTGCCCGATGGATACTCTAAAAAACAGTACTGCATACTACAGTGACGCCGTAGTGCGGCAGTTTTCAATCATGGCCGTTGTGTGGGGGGTGGTCGGCATGCTGGTTGGCGTTTTTATCGCTGCCCAGCTGGCTTGGCCGGAGCTGAACTTCGGCATTCCATGGCTTAGCTTTGGGCGCCTGCGTCCATTGCACACCAATGCGGTGATTTTTGCGTTCGGCGGCAGCGCCTTGTTTGCAACCAGTTACTACGTGGTGCAGCGTACCTGCCAGACCACGTTGTTCTTGCCAAAGCTTGCTGCTTTCACCTTCTGGGGTTGGCAGCTGGTGATTGTGGCGGCAGCCATTTCCTTGCCACTGGGTTACACCACCGGCAAGGAATATGCGGAGCTGGAGTGGCCTATTGACATCCTGATCGCTGTGGTCTGGGTGAGCTATGCCATTGTGTTCTTCGGCACGATCGGCATTCGCAAGGTCAAGCACATCTATGTGGCCAACTGGTTCTTTGGTGCTTTCATCATTGCGGTCGCCTTGCTACACATCGTCAACAGTGCAGAAATTCCTGCAGGCTGGATGAAGAGCTACTCGGCCTACGCTGGTGTGCAGGATGCCATGGTGCAATGGTGGTACGGCCACAATGCGGTGGGCTTCTTCCTGACCGCAGGCTTCCTGGGCATGATGTACTACTTCGTGCCCAAGCAGGCAGGCCGCCCTGTGTACTCGTATCGCCTGTCGATCGTGCACTTCTGGGCACTGATCTTCACCTACATGTGGGCTGGTCCTCACCACCTGCACTACACCGCGCTGCCCGACTGGACACAGTCTGTGGGCATGGTGTTCTCCCTGATTCTGCTGGCTCCTTCCTGGGGCGGCATGATCAACGGCATCATGACCCTGTCCGGTGCCTGGTACAAGCTGCGTGAAGATCCTATCCTGCGCTTCCTGATCGTGTCCCTGTCCTTCTACGGCATGTCTACGTTTGAAGGCCCCATGATGTCCATCAAGACTGTGAACGCACTGTCGCACTACACAGACTGGACTGTGGGTCACGTGCACTCCGGTGCTCTGGGCTGGGTGGGTCTGATCACCATGGGTTCTCTGTACTACCTGGTGCCCCGTCTGTTCGGCAAGAAAGAGATGTACTCCAAGTCGGCGATTGAGCTGCACTTCTGGATGGCCACCATCGGTATCGTGCTGTACATCGCTGCGATGTGGATCTCCGGCGTGATGCAGGGCCTGATGTGGCGCGCCATTAATCCAGACGGTACTTTGACATACACCTTTGTGGAAAGCGTGAAGGCGTCCTATCCCTTCTACGTGATCCGTACGGTGGGTGGTCTGCTGTACCTGATCGGTATGCTGATCATGGCTTGGAACGTGGCGAAGACTGTGGCTTCGGGTCGCTCCGTCAAGGTCGAAGTGCCTGCCGTTAACCCCGCTCACGCCTAAGTACGAGGAGCCAGAATAATGTCTGCAAACAACAAAGGCTTCACCCACGAGAAGGTCGAAACCAACAACTTCTTGCTGATTGTCTTGACCTTGTTGGTGGTCGCCGTGGGTGGATTGGTGGAAATCGTTCCACTGTTCTTCCAGAAGTCCACGACGGAAGCGGTGCAGGGCGTTGAGCCTTACGAGCCTCTGCGACTCATGGGCCGTGACGTCTACATCCGTGAGGGCTGCTACAACTGCCACTCGCAGATGATCCGTCCCTTCCGTGCCGAGACCATGCGCTACGGCCACTACTCGGTGGCGGGTGAGTTCGTGTACGACCACCCCTTCCAGTGGGGCTCCAAGCGTACAGGTCCTGACCTGCAGCGTGTGGGCGGCAAGTACAGCGATGAATGGCACCGTGTTCACCTGATGAATCCACGTGACGTAGTGCCCGAGTCCAACATGCCTGAGTACCCATGGCTGGCCGAAAACATGGTGGACCACACCGTGGTGGCGCAGCGTATGAGCGCCTTGCGCAAGGTGGGCGTGCCCTATACCGATGAGCAAATCGCCGGTGCGGCTGAACAGGTCAAGGGCAAGACCGAGATGGAGGCTCTGATCGCCTACCTGCAAGGTCTTGGTACTGCGATTAAGTAGGAAGGATGGGTCTTATGGATATCACCACCATGCGCATTGTGGCAACGCTGGTTTCTTTGGTGTGCTTCATTGGCATCTGGTGGTGGGCATACGCCCGCCGCAACCAGGCGCGTTTTGATGAAGCGGCCCAGCTGCCATTTCAACAAGACTGATCTATTCACCAGAACGAGAATATCCCATGAGCGATTTCGTAAATAACTTCTGGTCGGTCTACGTCGCAGGCATTACTGTTGCAGGCATTCTGGCTTGCCTCATTTTGCTGATCATCACTGCTCGTAAGAAAGTAGTGTCTGACAGTGACAATACCACTGGCCACGTGTGGGACGAGGACCTGCGCGAGTTGAACAACCCCATGCCCCGCTGGTGGGTCTGGATGTTCGTGATCACCATCGTGTTTGGGCTGCTGTATCTGTTTGCCTATCCCGGACTGGGCTCTTATGGCGGTCAGTTGCAGTGGAGCCAGAATCGTGCCTATGAAGCCGAGATGGCAAAGGCCAATGCCCAGCTGGAGCCTTTGTATGCACGCTTTACCGCCATGACTCCTGAGGAGATGGTGGGTGATGCACAGGCCATGGCCATTGGCGAGCGCCTGTTCATGAACAACTGTGCGCAGTGCCACGGCTCGGATGCACGCGGCAGCAAGGGCTTCCCCAATCTGGTGGATGGCGACTGGCTGCATGGCGGTGCACCTGAGAACATCAAGGAAACCATTGCCAACGGCCGCATCGGCATGATGCCTCCCCAGGCAGAAGCCATCGGTACAGCGGAAGATGTTCGCAATTTGGCGCACTATGTGCTGAGCCTGTCTGGCAGCCCCCACGACGCACTGAGAGCTACAGAAGGCAAGTCCAAGTTCACCATCTGTGCAGCATGCCACGGCATGGACGGCAAGGGCAACACCATGCTGGGTGCCCCCAACCTGACAGACGACGTCTGGCTGCATGGCTGGGGCGAGCAGGCCATCATCGACATCATTACCAATGGCAAGATGAATGAAATGCCTGCCCAGAGTAATAAGCTGACACCTGCACAGATCGATGTGCTGGCAGCTTATGTCTGGGGACTGTCGAACAAACCCGCTACAGCAGGTAATTAATCTGTGAGAGAGTATGGAAGGCGGCACGGTGTGCCGCCTTTTTCTATGGTGCGATATAGGGAGTGCAGCTCATGAGTTCCGAGCAAAAAAAACCGCATAAAACGATACCTATCAAAGCGGAAAGCCAGGAAAAAATGGTGTCTTTTTTTGAAGCGCATAAAAAGATATACCCGCGCTCCATCCGTGGAACATTTATGAGTTGGCGCTGGGTCATGGTGTGGCTGACGCAGTTGATCTTCTATGGGCTGCCCTGGATGAACTGGGGCGAGCGCCAGATGGTGCTGTTTGACCTTGGGGCGCGGCGCTTTTACCTGTTTGGGTATGTGCTGTATCCGCAGGACTTTATCTATTTGACAGGCCTGCTGATCATTAGCGCGCTGTCACTGTTTCTGTTTACAGCTGTTGCCGGGCGTCTGTGGTGCGGTTTTACATGCCCGCAGTCGGTCTACACCGAAATTTTCATGTGGATAGAGCACAAGGTCGAAGGTGACCGCAGTGCACGTATTCGCCTGGACCAAGGTGGATGGGGCTTCGAGAAGATCTGGAAAAAATCGCTCAAGCAGTTTTTGTGGATTGCCTTTGCCCTGTGGACGGGTTTTACCTTCGTGGGTTATTTCGTTCCCATTCGTACGCTGGGCAGTGAACTGCTGGCGCTGCAAGGCGGCTGGCAGATTTTCTGGGTGCTGTTCTATGGCTTTGCCACCTACGGCAATGCTGGTTATCTGCGCGAGCAAATCTGCAAGTACATGTGCCCCTATGCGCGTTTTCAGAGTGCCATGTTCGACAAGGACACGCTGATTGTGAGCTACGACGCACAGCGTGGTGAACAGCGCGGCCCCCGCAAGAAAGATGTGGACTACAAGGCGCAAGGACTGGGTGACTGCATTGACTGCAAGCTGTGTGTACAGGTCTGCCCTGTGGGTATTGATATCCGCAACGGCCTGCAGTACGAGTGCATTGGCTGCGGCCTGTGCATCGATGCATGCAACAGCGTGATGGATAACATGCACTATCCACGTGGCTTGGTGCGCTTGACCACCCAGAATGCGGTGAACCAAGGCTGGAAGAGCGCACAGATCTGGCAACGCATTGCACGTCCACGGGTGCTGATTTATTCGAGCATTTTGCTGGCACTGGCAGCGGCCATGGCCATCAGTCTGGCCATCAGAGAACCGCTGAAGGTGGACGTCATCCGTGACCGCGCTTCACTGGCACGCATTGTTGCAGGCGGCAAGCTCGAAAATGTGTATCGTCTGCAGGTGATGAACGCGACCGAGCAAGCGCAGACCTATAAGGTGTCGGTGCAGGGTATTCAAGGCATTGAGCTGGTGGAAGGGCAGACCGTCAAGGTTGATCCTGCACAGACGCGCGGCGTAGCGGTGCGAGTGCAGATTCCTTACGGTGCGGCCAGCGCTGGCTCACACGCCATTGAGTTTGATATCGCAGCGCAAAGTGGCCAAGGGCATGTGACGGAGAAATCTGTCTTCCTCGTGCCGCGCTAAAAATGATCCTGTAGTGTGCATGGCGTTGCTGTGCACACTTTCTGTTGAAGGAAGAGAGTGTTCGAAATGTCCCAGCTAGGAAAACAAGTGGAGTCAGCATCCGGTCCGTGGTGGAAGTATGGCCATGTATGGATGGTGCTGGCAGGCCCTGCCATCGTCGTGGTGGCAGGCGTTGTGACGGCCATGATTGCCATGGATGGCGCTGACCCTGTGGTGGATCCGAACTACTACCAGGAGGGGCTGAATATCAACCAGAAGCTGGAAAAAAGCCTGGCGCCTGCAGGCGCCGTGCGCAACCATGTTGTTACACCTGATGAAGATTTGCCTGATCTGACACCCAAGTGATACTTGCAGCTTCTTAAAAAGAGGAGCGGCTAGCGCTTGTTTTATGGGTGTTTGAGATACTTTTGTATCTGAAATACTGATAAATCAAGCGCTAGCCGCTATTTTTTATGCGGTGTAGATGCTCTGGCATCGCACCCAAAGCAAACGCCCACAGCATGCAGTGGGCGTTTGGGTGTGTGAGAGCGCAGGCTGGCTGAGTTTACAGCTGCTTGTTGCAGTCGTGCTGGCTGTTGACCAGGCGCTGCAGGGCGGCAGTGTCCAGAATTCGAACGTGGCGCTGCTTCACTTCGACCCAGCCTTCATCCACAAACTTGGAGAAAGTGCGGCTGACGGTTTCCAGCTTCAGACCCAGATAGCTGCCAATTTCCTCGCGGGTCATACGCAAAATGAGTTCTGACGAGGAGAAGCCGCGTGCATGCAGGCGCTGCACCAGATTCAGAATAAAGGCCGCCAGACGCTCTTCGGCGCGCATGCTGCCCAGCAGCAGCATGACGCTGTGCTCGCGCACGATTTCGCGGCTCATCACTTTGTGTACGTGCGTCTGCAGGGCTGTAACCTCGCGCGAGATCTCTTCGAGGCTGTCAAAGGGCATCACGCAGACTTCGGCATCTTCCAGTGCGATTGCATCGCAGGTGTGGTGGTCATTGACGATGCCATCGAGCCCGATGATCTCTCCCGCCATCTGGAAACCTGTGACCTGATCGCGTCCGTCTTCGGTGGCTACGCATGTCTTGAAAAAGCCCGTGCGGATGGCATACAGCGACGTGAAAGGCTCTCCGTTGCGGAACAGTGTCATCCCGCGCTTGACTTTGCGGCGCGTAGCCACAATGTCGTCGATGCGCTGCAGCTGCTGGTCATTTAAACCGACGGGCATGCACAGTTCACGCAGGTTGCAATTGGAGCAGGTTACTTTGATGGTTGGTGGAGTCATGTACGCAAGGCCTGAACACGAGGTAGACACGGGTGTAAAGGCCAGAATTAAAAGTTGGATGTCAATAAACGGGGACTATCGGGCGCTTGCTATGTATCTCGAATGATTTCAGTCAAATTCTGACACTTCCCTTATGGTGAGTGCTTGATTCATGTCAAGAGTGTGCATGCCATCTTGCTGCACAGTTGCAGCATTAAGGAAGAAAACATGACTGCAGTCACCCCGGAACTCTTGCGTCGCTATGACGTGCCAGGACCTCGTTACACCTCTTATCCTACTGCGGACAGGTTCGTTGAGGCATTTGGTGATAGCGACTATATCTTGGCATTAAAGCAACGCAAAATTTCTGCAGCGGCCAAGTCGCCAATGTCGCTGTATGTGCACATCCCATTTTGTAACTCTTTGTGTTACTACTGTGCATGCAACAAGATCATCACCAAGCACCACGAGCGTGCGGTCACGTACCTACAGTATCTTGAGCGGGAGCTGGATCTGCATCTGGCCCATTGTGGAAGAGGTCAGCTGGTCAGCCAGCTTCACATAGGTGGTGGAACGCCGACATTTCTTTCGGACGAGCAACTGGTGCAGATGTGGGACATGCTGCGCCAGCGCTTTGTCTTTGATGAAGCGGGTGAGTACTCCATTGAAGTTGACCCACGTACTGTGACACGTGAGCGTCTGGCCGCCCTCAAGGCCATGGGCTTTAACCGCCTGAGCTTTGGGGTGCAGGACTTTGACCCGGATGTACAAAAAGCGGTGCACCGTGAGCAGCCTGCCGAGCAGGTGTTTGATCTGGTGGCCGCTTCACGTGAGCTGGGCTTTGAGTCGATCAATGTGGACTTGATCTACGGCCTGCCCAAGCAAAATGAAAAGTCCTTCGCTAGAACGCTGCAGCAAGTGGCCGAGCTGCGCCCTGATCGTATTGCGCTGTATGCCTATGCACATCTGCCCGAGCGCTTCAAGCCTCAGCGTCGCATTCTTCAGGCGGATCTGCCTGCAGCAGCGGACAAGGTCAATATGCTGGCTGCGGCGCTGGACAGTTTCATGGAGGCTGGTTATGTGTACGTGGGCATGGACCACTTTGCCCTGCCTGAAGATTCACTGGCCGTAGCCAAGCGCCAGGGTCGCCTGCATCGCAACTTCCAGGGCTACAGCACACAGCCTGACTGCGATCTGATTGCACTGGGTGTTTCGGCCATTGGTCGCGTAGGGGCCACCTACAGCCAGAATGCCAAGACGCTGGAAGAGTATTACGACCTGCTCGATCAGGGGCGTCTGCCCATCGTGCGTGGCCTGGCGCTTTCGCGTGATGACATGCTGCGCCGTGCGGTGATCATGGCCATCATGTGTCAGGGCGAGGTGCAGTATGAGTCCATCAACAGTGCATGGCTCATTGACTTTCGCAAGTATTTCGCTGCCGAGATTGAGGCACTGAGGACGCAGGAAGAAGAAGGTCTGGTGGAGATTCTGGACGACTGCATCCGCGTGACGGCCAAGGGCTGGTTCTTCGTGCGTGGCGTAGCATTGGTGTTTGACCGCTATTTGCAAGAAGCACGTGATCGCGCGAGATTCTCGCGGATCATCTGATCTTTATGACACTTTCGTTTTTGTGGACTGCATTTTTCATGGGGCTCGTGGGTGGGCCCCATTGTCTTGCTATGTGCGCAGCACCCTGCCATGCCGTGATTCAAGGGCATGGCAAGGCGGTGCAGATGCATGCGACGTTGCCTCAACCTGCTGCATGGCCTGTATGGAGTGCCACGCAGTTTCACGCAGGTCGCTTGCTGGGCTATGGCGTGCTGGGAGCAGTGGCTGCGTTTGCCATGGAGCAGGTGGCCTGGTTTTCAGACCGCACCTCCATGCTGCATCCTGTGTGGGTGATGATGCACCTGGCCATTCTGGCCTGGGGCCTTCTGATGCTGTTTCAGGGGCAGCAGCCGCTGTGGCTGGAGCGTGCCGGGCGCATGGCCTGGAGCAAGGTCCAGCCTGTACTGGCCATGCGAGGCGGTGTGGTGCTGGCGGGGATGTGCTGGGCCTTGATGCCCTGCGGCTTGCTGTATTCCGCCATTTTGGTGGCGGCGCTGAGCGCTTCGCCACTGGCGGGGGGCTTGAGTATGGTGGCTTTTGGTCTGGGTGGGGCGCTGTGGCTGCTGGCTGCGCCTTATGCATGGCGCTGGCTCAGTGGCCGTGTCAGCCGTTTTCGCAGTGCGTGGGGCACGCGTGCAGCAGGTGGCATGCTGGTGCTGGTGTCGTTGTGGGCACTGTGGATGGATCTGATTTACAAGCCATCACTGTGGTGCCGTTAGGCCAGATCGAAAGCTAAAGCTAAAGAAGCGGGGGGGGGGAGGTTGGCGGAACTGCCGATGAAGGTGTCTGCAAAGCCACCGGGCCGTCAACCTGAACCGGGGGTTCAGGTGGGCGAGAGCAACCTAACGTTGGGTTCATCTGACGCGAGACGATCACGCTTGCTAGGCAATGTATCAAGCCCGTGCTCAATGAGCATTGGTTCAAGGCAATATAAAGCCCGGCGGGTTGCAGACGGGTGCAATTTTACTGCGGTTCTTGTGGTGCTGCAGGCAATTCCACACCATTGTCATTGTCTAGAGAAGGTTGTGCCTGTGCTTCGTCAGCAGAACTGGGCTCAGTCCCCAGTGCTTGATCCAGGCGCTGCAGCAGCTGTTCGGCCTGTGCCTGCTCCTGCGCAAGCAGTGCTTCCAGCGTCTGCAGGCGTTCGCCATCTTCATTGCTCAGCTGAGAAGACAGCTGCTGCTGCAGGTCGAGCAGCTGTTCGCGCAGTTTCAGATTTTCAAACGCCAGATTGACAGCCAGCAGCACCGCCACATGCTCGCGGGCACGCAGCTTGCTGGAGTCACGCATTTTCTGGAACTGCTGATCCACGCGCTCTACGGCCTCCAGGAGCTGTGCTTCCTGTCCGTCAGGGCAGGTCAGTACATAGTCCTGATGCAGAATCGTGACGTCCAGCTTGCTCATCGTGCCTCCCGGTTTTCTGGCAGACGCTCGATCAACTCATCCACACGTGCACGCGCGGCCTTCAGGCGTGACCTCAGCGAGTCGCGCTCTTTTTGCAGGGCTTGAATCTCTTCGGTGAGCAGGCGATTGGCGTGCTCCAGCGCTTCGTGCTTGGCCAGCAGCAGCTCTACACGCTCGGTAATGGGGGCAAGGATCGATGGTGTCGTCATGGATTGCTCTAATTGTAGGACTCCACTCTTCGCGAGAATGCAAAACTAGGTGAGATCGGTGAGCATATCTGCGAACTTGCATGGCTTTGTACGCAGCTTGCCTTGGTTTTTCATTGGGGTGTAACTTTGTGTATCCAGTGGGGGAGTGGTGTGGACCGCTAAAATCAGCGGATTCAATGTTGGTGCTCGCAACTTGGTTCACAAGTGTGCAGTTCAACGGGAAGCAGGGCGATGCGGCGAATCCTTCGCGTACATCTAGCCTGCGCTGCCCCCGCAACGGTGAGTTCCTGGTGTCAGATCTGGCACCCAGCCATCCACGCAGCCACTGAATGCCTTGAACAAGCATTTGGGAAGGCGATGGTCTTGACGAACCAGCCCGGATACCGGCCAACATCAGGTGTAGCACGCGCAGGCGGCTATTGTTTTGCCCATGGCTGGCGGGGAGGCTGGCGCGGGTGATCTTCTACACGATGTGCATGCACTTTCATCGGCTCTGGATGTTTTCAGCGGGTCCGCAGACTGCTGACGCAGCAGTTGAAGCCATGGTATGTGCGCTCAGACAGCCATTTCTATGAATATTGTGAATCACGGGCCCTGGCAGGAACTGATTCTGGGCGGCCAGAAAAGCGGCAAGACGCGCCGTGCAGAGCTGGCCGCGCGCGACTGGATCGCAGGCAGTGCTGGTCGCCGCGCCGTGTATCTGGCTACGGGTCAGGCCTGGGATGAGGAAATGCGCGTGCGCATCGCACGCCACCAGACAGACCGTGCACAGCGCGTGCCAGGCATGCAGACGGTGGAAGCGCCACGTCTGCTGGCCCAGGCGCTGCAGCAGCACAGCAATGCGCAGACGCTGGTGGTGGTGGATTGCCTGACGCTGTGGCTCACCAACTGGATGATGCCCATGGAAGGCGTGGAATTTGAGCCAAACCAGCCGCTGACGCAGGACTGGAGCGCGCAGCGTGCTCTTTTTCTGGAAGTGTTTCCTCGGTGCCCCGGGCCGGTGGTGCTGGTGGGCAATGAGATTGGCATGGGCGTGATTCCCATGGGGCGTGAGGTACGTGCCTTTGTAGATGCACTGGGCCGCCTGAACCAGGACGTGGCGCAGGCATGCAGTCGCGTGACTTTGATGGCAGCTGGCCTGCCACTGCAGCTCAAATGAAGCGCTATATACGACGCTGCAGCCTGCTGGCAGCCTGCTGGCTGGGCCTGCTGGGCAGTGTGCAGGCTGCCGATGTGCCGCCTGAGGCGCTCAAGGATGAGCGCGGCCGTAGCGTGGTGCTGAGTCAGCCACCACAGCGCATTGTGAGCCTGCTGCCTTCGCTGACTGAGACCGTGTGCGCGCTGGGGGCCTGCGACAAGCTGGTCGGGGTGGACCGCTATTCCAACTGGCCTGAAGACTTGCAGCGCAAGCTGCCCGTGGTGGGCGGTGGGCTGGACCCGAATGTGGAAGCCATTGTGGCGCTCAAGCCCGATGTGGTGCTGCTGTCCAGTTCGGCGCGCGTGGGCGAGCGTCTGGAGGCGCTGGGCCTGCGCACGGTGGCATTGGAGCCCCGTACGTCGGCCGATGTGCTGCGCGTGATGCATTCCGTGGGCGTGGTGCTGGGCCAGCCACCGCAGCAGGTGCAGGCCGTGTGGCAGCGTATGCAGAACGGGGTGCAGGCAGCGGCGCAGTCCCTGCCACCAGAAGTGCAGGGTGCGCGCGTGTACTTTGAAGTCAGCCGTGGGCCGTATGTGGCGGGGCCATCGTCTTTTATCGGGGAAATGCTCAGCCGCATGCAACTGGGCAATGTGGTGCCGCAGGAGATGGGGCCGTTTCCGCGCGTGAACCCGGAGTTCATCGTGCGTGCGCGGCCTGATGTGATTTTGATGGTCAACCACAGCATGCAGGCTGCCTCGTCCTACCCGGGCTGGCAGTCGCTGGAGGCTGTGAAGCAGCAGCGCATCTGTACTTTTGATGCAAGAGAGTCCGATGTGATCGTGCGCCCCGGGCCGCGCATGGACGAAGCCGCCGCACTGATTGCACGCTGCGTGCGTGAGAAAGCACCTCGCCGTGGCCATGAATAACAGTGCCATGTCGCGTGAAAACACCAGCTTGTTTCAAGAAAACAGCAGCTTGTTTCAAGAAAACAGCAGCTTGTTTCAAGAAAACAGCAGCTTGTTTCGTGAAAAACGGCGCAGTGCCTGGCTGGCGCTGGGCCTGCTGCTGCTGAGTGTGGGCGCCATGGGCATCGGTGCCAGTGTGGGCAGCACCGGCTGGGAAAGCGTGTGGCACATGCAGCAGGACCCTGTGGCCTGGCAGATCGTCTGGGACATTCGCCTGCCGCGCACGCTGGGCGCCTGGCTGGCGGGCGCATTGCTGGGGCTGGCAGGTGCGGTGGCGCAGGGGCTGTTTCGCAACCCGCTGGCCGATCCTTATCTGCTGGGCAGCGCCTCGGGCGCTTCGCTGGGCGGTGCGGTCGCCATGGTGCTGGGCGGCTCGACCGCCATGGGCATGGAATGGATGCAGCGCCTGGGCATGACGGGCATGGCCTTTGTGGGTGCTGGCATTGCCGTGCTGCTGGCGCTGATGCTGGCGCAGGGCGTGCAAAACAGTCTGCGCCTTTTGCTGGCCGGGGTGGTGGTGGGCGTGGTGCTCAGCGCCATGCGTGACATGCTGGAGCTGCGCTATCCGGACATCCTGCAGCCCATGAAAGCTTTTGGTCTGGGTAGTACCGCCTTTATAGGCTGGCAGTCCTGCGGTCTGATGCTGGGGGCGCTGCTGGTGTGCCTGCTGGCGGCTTGGGGACTGGCGCGGGTGCTCGATGGGCTGAGCCTGGGCGAATCCACAGCAGCCAGTCTGGGCCTGCCGCTGGCACCCATGCGTGCAGGGCTGATTGTGGTGATGGCACTGGCCACGGGCACGGCTGTGGCACAGGCTGGCTTGATTGCCTTTGTGGGGCTGGCTGCGCCGCATCTGGTGCGCAGCATGGTCAGCGCAGGGCAGGCACGCAGCTGCCTGCTCAGCAGTCTGATGGGCGGCGTATTGCTGCTGCTGGCCGACATTCTGGCGCGCTGGGTCATGGCGCCAGAGGAATTGCCCGTAGGCGTGCTGACCGCATTGCTGGGTGGCAGCTATCTGCTGTGGCTCATGCACCGTGGCC
The DNA here is from genome assembly GCF_002056725.1 of Comamonas kerstersii. Taxonomy (NCBI): domain Bacteria; kingdom Pseudomonadati; phylum Pseudomonadota; class Betaproteobacteria; order Burkholderiales; family Comamonadaceae; genus Comamonas; species Comamonas kerstersii. Next base: position 2,515,326 of record NZ_CP020121.1, read on the forward strand.
ACGCTGCGCGGCAGGGGAGGGGCACATGAAGAGCGCTTTGCCTGTGGCACTGCAGGCCCGGCAGCTGCAGGTATCAGCCGGTCGCCAGCGCTTGCTGCATGGCCTGGATGTACAGCTGCCTGCACAGCAGTGGACGGCCATTGTGGGCCCCAATGGGGCGGGTAAGTCCACGCTGCTGCGGGCGCTGGCCGGGCTGCTGCCGCGCAGCGCGTGGCAGGGGCAGATAGAGCTGATGGGTCGCGCATTGCAGGACTGGCCACGCCGCGAGCGCGCACGCATGCTGTCGTGGATGGGGCAAAACGAAAACACCACGCAGGATGTGTGCAGCTATGACGTGGTCATGCTGGGCCGCCTGCCACACCAGAGCTGGCTGGCTGCCCCCAATGCTGAGGACCACACTGTGGTGCAGCAATGCCTGCAGATGACGCAGGCCTGGGACTGGCGACATCGGTCGCTGGCGGAGCTTTCCGGCGGTGAGCGCCAGCGCGTGCTGCTGGCGCGTGCGCTGGCCGTGCAGGCGCAGGTGCTGCTGATGGACGAGCCGCTGGCCAATCTGGATCCGCCGCACCAGAGCGCCTGGATGGACACTGTGCAGGCCCAGGTTGCCAGCGGCCACACCGTGGTCAGCGTGCTGCATGAGCTGGGCATTGCGCTGCAGTCCGACCACATGGTGGTCATGCAGGCCGGGCGTGTGCTGCACCAGGGTGCGACGCAGGATGCAGCCACCCATGCGGCGCTGGAGGCGGTGTTCGAGCACCGCATCCGCATCCGCGAGATCGACGGCATGTGGATGGCGCTGCCCACGGCAGGCCATGCCCCATCGATGAAGAACAAAAATGGCCGCTAAGGCCGATGCTAAAAGCGCAGACAGCTATGCAAATTGAAACACCACCGAGCGAAAAGCCCTACGACAAGGCCGAGGGCGAACGCCGCGGCCTGGTCATCGTCAACACCGGTGACGGCAAGGGCAAGAGCACGGCCGCCTTCGGGCTGGCGTTCCGTGCGCTGGGCCGGGGCAAGGCGGTCAAGGTTTTCCAGTTCATGAAAGTGCCCACGGCACGTTTTGGCGAGCACCGCCTGGCAGAGCGCGTGGGCCTGCCCGTGGAAGGGCTGGGCGACGGCTTCAGCTGGAAGAGCAAGGACCTGGACCACTCCGCGCAGTTGGCGCGTGAGGGCTGGGACAAGGCCAAGGCGGCCATTCTCTCGGGCGCGTATTTCCTCGTCGTGCTCGATGAGGTGACCTATCCCCTGATCTATGGCTGGTTGCCGCTGCAGGAAGTCCTCGATACCCTGCAGGCACGACCGAAAGACGTGCATGTGTGCCTCACGGGCCGCCGCTGCCCGCAGGAGCTCATCGCCATCGCGGACACGGTGACCGAGATGCAGATGATCAAGCACGCCTTTCAGGCAGGCATTCCTGCGCAACGCGGCATTGAAGACTGAAAGGGGAACGGGATGAGCGAGACCCACGATCTGGACCAGTACGCCACCATTGCGGCCACACCGTTTTCGTCGGCCGAGCGAGCGGCCGTGTACCGCGCCATCTACGAGCGGCGCGACATGCGCCACTTTGTGCCGGGCACGGTGCCGGACGAGGTGCTGCTGCGTCTGCTGCGTGCCGCGCACCATGCGCCCAGCGTCGGCTTCATGCAGCCCTGGCGCTTTATCCGCATTCGCTCGCGTGCCATGCGCGAAGGTATTCATGCGCTGGTTGAGCAGGAGCGCGTGCTCACCGCCAAGGCGCTGGGAGAGCGTGAAGAAGACTTCATGCAGCTCAAGGTGCAGGGCGTGCTGGACGCGGCCGAGGTGCTGATCGTCAGCCTGCCGCCGGGGCGCGAAGCCCATGTGTTTGGCCGCCGCACCATGCCCGAGATGGACATGGCCTCTGCCGCCTGCGCCATCCAGAACATGTGGCTGGCCGCGCGGGCCGAAGGGCTGGGCATGGGCTGGGTGTCGATCTACGACCCCGTGGCGCTCGCCCAGCTGCTGGAAATGCCCGCAGGCAGCTACCCGCTGGCCGTGCTGTGCCTGGGCCCCGTGCAGGCCTACTACGCCGAGCCCATGCTGCAGCAGGAAAAATGGGCCGCACGCGCACCGCTGGAAGACATGCTGTTTGACGAGCGCTGGGGCCAGCCCGCCGTCACCAACAATCCGCCTGCGCAGCCATGAGCTGGTTCGATGGCATCGGGGCGCTGGTGCAGGCCATCAGCCCTGTGGCATGGCTGTGCCAGTTGTGGAGCACGGAAAGCATCTGGCAGGCCTGGGGTGCGCAGCAGCTGATGGTGGCCGCACTGGCCGTGCTGGTGGCACTGCTGCTGGATCGCCTCTGGGGTGAGCCGCCCGTGTGGCTGCACCCCGTGGTGCTCATGGGCAAGCTGCTGGGTGGAATTGGTAAATGCATAGCGCCTAGCGCCGATAAATCAAGGGATTGCAAGTCTTTTCTATCTGGAATGCTTGCATGGCTTGCGCTAGCAGCTCTCTTTTTTGTAGTTTATGCCGCGCTGCAATGGCTGTTCCTGTTTACGGCGTGGTGGATGCAAGGCGTGGTGCTGGGTGTGCTGCTCAAGCCGCTGCTGTCCTGGCGCATGCTGTGCGACGAAGTGCTGGCCGTGGAAGCCGCACTGCAACAGTCGCTGGCAGCAGGGCGTGAGCGCCTGTCCTGGCTGGTCAGCCGTGACACCGCGCAGCTGGATGCAGGCGTGGTGCGCGAAAGCGCCATCGAAACGCTGGCCGAAAACCTCTCGGACTCCGTGATCGCCCCCTTGTTCTGGTTTGCGTTGCTGGGCCTGCCGGGGGCGGCGGTCTATCGCCTCACCAACACGGCCGATGCCATGTGGGGCTACCCCGGCTGGCGCGGGCAGGGTGCGCAGCGCCGCCACTGGCAATGGGCGGGCAAATGGGTGGCGCGCACGGACGATGTGCTGAACTGGATCCCTGCGCGCTTCACAGCCTTGCTGCTGGCGCTGGTGGCGCGTGGTGTGTCCTGGGCTGCGCTGCGCCGCGATGCGGCTGTGACCCCATCGCCCAATGGCGGCTGGCCCATGGGCGCAATGGCGCAGGCGCTGGGTGTGCGGCTGGGCAAGCCCGGGGTCTATGTGCTCAACCCCGCAGGGCAGGTGCCGCAGACGGCGCAGCTGCAGCGCAGTGTGCAGCTGGCTGGGCGTGTGGTGCTTGTGATGGCCGTGTGCAGCGCGGTGGTGCTGCTGGCTGCAGGCGGGGTGGTCTATGGCTGAGATAGGCGTGCATGGCGGCACGGATGCACTGGGCATCCCGGCGCATGATTTTTCGACCAACCGCAATGCCTGTGGACCCTGCCCGCTGGCCGTAGAAGCCTTGCAGGCCGCGCACAGAGCACAGTACCCGGACCCCACCTATACCGCGCTGCGCGAGCAGCTGGCGCAGTTCCATGGCGTGGAGCCGCGGCGCGTGGTGATGGCGGGCAGCGCCAGCGAATTCATCCACCGCATCACCATGCATGCGCTGCGCCAGGGCGCATCCTGCGTGAGTTTTCCGGCCCACCACTATGGCGACTATCCACAGGCCGCTCAGGTCTGGGGCTTGCAGCTGGCAGATCGTGCAGCGCAGCGCCTCGGCACAGGGTTGCACTGGGCCTGCGCGCCGTCCAGCCCGCTGGGGCAAGAAGATGCAGTGCTGGCCCAGTGGGCAGCGCATCCTGCAACGCCCGGCACCTGGCGTGTACTGGACTGCGCCTATGCACCGCTGCGTCTGGACTCCGCGCCAGCGCTGCCAGGGCTGGACCAGCTCTGGCAGATGTGGACGCCGAACAAGGCGCTGGGCATGACGGGCGTGCGTGCCGCCTATGCGATTGCGCCGGAGCATGTGACGGAGCAGGAGCTGACTGCGCTGCGCCTGCTGGCCCCTTCCTGGGTGGTGGGGGCGCATGGCGTGGCCATGCTGCAGGCCTGGACGCAACCCGAGGTGCAGCAATGGCTGCAAGCCAGTCTGGTGCAGCTGCGAGACTGGAAAAGCCAGCAGTTGCAGCTGTGCAAACGGCTGGGTTGGCAGGTGCTGCCGGGTAGCCAGGCCAACTATTTTGTCGCGCGCTGGCCAGAGCATTTGCACACTGCCATGCCGCAGTGGCTGGCCGCCTTGCGCGCGCAGAGCATCAAGCTGCGGGATGCTACCAGTTTTGGTTTGCCGGGCTGCGTGCGCCTAGCTGTGCTGCCCCCTGCATCGCAGCGGGTGCTGGAGCAGGCGTGGCAGGAACTGGTCCTAAAGGAATCAATATGACGACACTCCCTCTGCCCCAACCGGGCCAGCGCCAGGCCTTGTGCGTCATGGTGCTGGGCACCAGCAGCAATGCAGGCAAGAGCTGGGTCAGCACGGCGCTGTGTGCCTGGTATCGCGCCCAGGGCTACAAGGTGGCGCCCTTCAAGGCCCAGAACATGAGCAACAACGCACGTGTGGTGGCTACGCCTGATGGACAGTGGGGCGAGATCGGCACAGCGCAATACCTGCAGGCACTGGCCTGTGGTGTGGAGCCCGATGTGCGCATGAACCCGCTGCTGCTCAAGCCAGAGGCGGATACGCGCAGCCAGGTGGTGCTGATGGGGCAGGTGAATGCCCAGCTCTCAGCGCTGCCCTGGCGTGCGCGCAGTGCGCAGGTGTGGCCGCATATCACCGCAGCGCTGGACAGCCTGCGTGCGGAATATGAGGTGGTGGTGATCGAGGGCGCAGGCTCGCCAGCAGAAATCAATCTGCACGACAGCGACATCGTCAACATGCGTGTAGCGCGGCATTGCGATGCGCACTGCCTGCTGGTGGCGGATATCGACCGAGGCGGAGCCTTTGCCCATTTGTACGGCACCTGGGCACTGCTGCCACCGCAGGAGCAGGCGCTGATCCGTGGCTTTGTGCTCAACAAGTTCCGGGGTGACCCAGGCCTGCTGGCTCCCGCGCCGCAGATGCTGCAGGAACGCACGGGCGTGCCCACGGTGGCCACGATTCCCATGCAGTGTGGCCACGGCCTGCCTGAGGAAGATGGGGTGTTCGATGCACGCAGCACGGGGCAGGGCTCCATTCACACGACGGTGGCCATCGTGGCCTATCCGCGCATGAGCAACCATGACGAATTCCAGCCGCTGCGCAGCGTACCTGGCGTGCGCGTGGTCTGGGCGCGCAGCCCGGCAGATCTGGCGGGTGCCGACTGGGTGATTCTGCCTGGCAGCAAGGCCACGGCGGCCGACCTGGCCTGGATGCGCCATCAGGGGCTGGATGCGGCCGTGGTGGCCCATGCACATGCCGGGCGGCGCGTGCTGGGCATTTGCGGCGGCCTGCAGATGCTGGGCGAGGCGCTGATTGACCTGCACGGCGTGGATGGCAATGCCGCTGGCCTGGGCCTGCTGCCGCTGGTGACGCTGTTTGCGCCGGAGAAAACCGTGCGCCGTGTAAAGGTGCAGCTGCCACCGCTGCGCGGGGTGTGGTCGGCGCTGAATGGGCTGCAGCTGCAGGTCTATGAAATTCACCACGGCCAGACCCAGCTGCGTGCGGACATGGAGGCGGGCCAGGCACAGCGTGCTGATGAACCCGTGCCCGGCATGGTCTGGCAAAGTGCGCAGGGCAATGTCTGGGGTACGTACTGGCATGGCATGTTGGAAAACGCGGCCATGCTGCAGGCGCTGTGGGGGGCGCAGGCACCGTCGCTGGATCAGGTGTTTGCGCGCATGGCTTTGGGGGTTGAAGACTGGTTTGCTTACAAAAGGTAAGCACATGCTTTTTGTGTAGGTTGCAGACTTCAGCCACTGAGGTCTTGCACCGATACATGCTTTCATGGCAGTGCAGGATGCTCGTCCCATCTCTCATGTTCAAGGAGTACTGACCCATGAAGCAGCAATGGAATACCGCTTTTCGCTGGTCGCTGGGTGCCCTGGCTGTGATGGGCGCTTCGCTGGCCTTGGCACAGGCACAGCCTGCCCCGGAACCGCCGCCACCTGCAGCCGCACATGCGCAGCCACACCACCCGGCCAAGCAGATGCACAAGCACGGACCTAAGCACGGCACCAAGCACAAGGGCTCGAACAAGTACGCCAGCCCGAAAAAGCACGAAGCAGCAGCCGTTGCGGCTGAGCGCCGCCGTGGTGCAGGCCATGGAGAAAGCATGGACCAGTACCAGCGCAATGCCCTCAAGCGCTGCGATGTGTTCAAGACCGAAGAAGATCGCCGCTCCTGTGTGGCACGTGTGCACCATGCACAGGTGACAGGCAGCGTGGAAGGCGGTGGTGTGCTGCGCAAGTACACAGAGACAGCGCCAGCGGCAGGCCACCACCATGCACCGGGGCATGCTCCTGCCCATGCTCCTGCCCATGCGCCGCACAAGGCACATCACCCGGAAAAACCTGCCCGCTGATGGCGTGCTGCACCTGCGCAACCCGGCATGGCCGGGTTTTTTTGTGCGTGGGTTTTGAGCTGCCGTGCTTCAGACCTGGCTTGCAAGTTGCATACTTCAGTCTGGGCGCCGTGGCGCCATTTTGTTTGTATGAGGTGTGTTGATATGTCCTGCGTGATCCCTGAAGTTGCTTGCATCCACGATGCTGGTTTTGCTGCCCATGTGCAGACCCTGCTTGATGAGAAAACCAAGCCAGTCGGATCGCTCGGCGTGCTGGAGCAGCTGGCCCACCGCATCGCCTGCATTCTGGGCACGGACCAGCCCGTGCTGCAGCAGCCGCAGATGGTGGTGTTTGCGGCAGACCATGGCCTGGCGGCGCGCGGTGTGTCGGCCTATCCCGTGGATGTGACCTGGCAGATGGTGGAAAACTTCATGGCTGGAGGTGCGGCCGTGAGCGTGCTGGCACGCCAGCATGGGGTGGCGCTGAACGTGGTGGACTGCGGTGTGGCACGCGACTTTGCCGTGCGTGAACAGGACCCGCACGACAAGCTGCCCAAGGCTGGACAGCCCCGCCTGTGGCGCCGCAAGGTGGCCTATGGCACGCAGGACTGCAGCCAGGGGCCCGCCATGACGGCGCAGGAATGCGCGCTGGCCATTCGCAATGGTGTGGAGCTGGTCAAACAGTTGCCCGGCAATGCGCTGCTGCTCGGTGAAATGGGCATTGGCAATACCTCGACAGCTTCGCTGCTGCTGTCCAGGCTGTGTGGCATTCCTGTGGCGCAGGTGACCGGCATGGGCACGGGCCTGAATGCCGAAGGCGTGCAGCGCAAGATTGCTGTGCTGGAAGCAGTGCTGGCCAAGCATGCGGATGTGACCGAACCGCTGCAAGTGCTGGCCGCCATGGGCGGGCTGGAAGTTGCCACCATGGTCGGCGCTGTGCTGCAGGCCGCGGCCGAGCGCCGCGTGATTGTGGTCGATGGCTTTATCACCACATCGGCCGTGCTGGTGGCCAGCCGCCTGCAGCCAGCGGTGCTGCAGCGCTGTGTCTATGCCCACCGCTCGGGCGAACCCGGGCATGATCTGATGCTCAAGGCACTGAACGCCCAGCCCCTGCTGGACTGGCAGCTGCGTCTGGGTGAAGGCTCGGGCGCTGCCACTGCCTGGCCGCTGCTGCCTTCGGCCTGCGCCATCCTGCGCGAGATGGCCAGCTTTGCCTCGGCTGGCGTGGCCACCAAGGCAGACTAGACGTTCTTCATCAGAACCCCTTGCGATGTTCGCAGGGGGCAACGGCTTGGTTGGCACAGGCAGCAAACCCTGGGGCGCCTGTGCTTTGACCTACACTGTGCCTTTCGTTTTCGCGCACACCCATGATCATTACCAGTCTGCTCGATACCGACCTGTACAAGTTCACCATGATGCAGGCGGTGCTGCACCAGTTTCCGGGCGCGCAGGTGGAATACAAGTTCAAATGCCGCAATCCCGGCGTGCAGCTTGCGCCCTATGTGCAGGAAATCCGTGACGAGGTGCGCGCGCTGTGCCAGCTGCAGTTTCAGGAAGCGGAGCTGGCCTATCTGCGTTCGCTGCGCTTTGTCAAAAGCGACTTTGTGGACTTTCTGAGCCTGTTCCGGCTCAACGAGAAATACATCACGATCACACCGCTGGATAACGGCGAGATTGATATTTCCATTAAGGGCCCCTGGCTGCACGTGATCCCGTTTGAGATTCCGGTGCTGGCCATCGTCAACGAGGTGTATTTCCGTAATACCCAGCCCGTGCCCGACTTCATGGAAGGGCGCAGGCGGCTGGACGAGAAAATCGCGCTGCTGCGCGGTGAAGGTCTGGAAGGCCTGAAAATTGCCGACTACGGCACGCGCCGGCGCTTCAGCCGAGCCTGGCATGAAGAAGTGCTGCGCGTGCTGTGCGCCAAGCTGGGCACGGGTGCTCAGCGCCCGGAGCCGGGCCACGGACCGGGGCAGTTTGCCGGCACCAGCAATGTGCTGTATGCCATGCGTCTGGGCATTACGCCGCTGGGCACCATGGCACATGAGTTTCTGCAGGCCTGCCAGGCGCTGGGCCCCCGGCTGCGTGACAGCCAGATCTTCGGACTGGAAGCTTGGGCCAAGGAGTACCGGGGCGATCTGGGCATTGCGCTGTCGGATGTCTATGGCATGGAAGCCTTTCTGCGCGACTTTGACCTGTATTTCTGCAAGCTGTTTGACGGTGCGCGCCATGACAGCGGCGACCCCTTTGTCTGGGGTGAGCGCATGCTGGAGCACTACCGCAAAAACCGCGTCGATCCGCTGAACAAGACGCTGATCTTCAGCGATGCGCTGACCATTCCCCGCACCATTGAGCTGTACCAGCGCTTTCATGGGCGCTGCCAGCTGGCCTTTGGCATTGGTACCAACCTGACCAATGACCTGGGTTATGAGCCGCTGCAGGTCGTCATCAAGATGACGCGCTGCAATGGTCAGCCCGTGGCCAAATTGTCGGATACACCCGGCAAGAGCATGTGTGACGACCAGAAGTACCTGGCCTATCTGCGCCAGGTGTTTGAGATTCCAGAGGAGACCAACGAATGAAGTGTGTGCGATCTGCTGCTGCAGCAGTTTTGTGTATGGCACTGCCCGCGCTGGCGCAGGCGGCCGAGCTCGATGGCGCCAGCCTGAGCGTGCTGTGGGCCGTGCCTTTTGCGGGCTTGCTGCTGTCGATTGCGCTGATGCCTTTGCTGCTGCCCAATTTCTGGCACCACCACTTTGGCAAGGTAACGGCCGCATGGTCGCTGGCTTTTCTGATTCCGCTGGTCATCACGCATGGCGCGGGTGCGGCAGCCGTGAACTTTGTGCATGCGCTGCTGGCCGAATACCTGCCATTTGTGATTTTGCTCACCGCGCTGTATGTGGTGGCAGGCGGCATTTACATTCGCGGCTCGCTCACGGGCACGCCATTGCTGAACACCGGCATTCTGGCACTTGGTGCAGTGCTGGCCAGCTTCATGGGCACCACGGGTGCCTCCATGCTCCTGATTCGCCCGCTGATTCGCGCCAATGCACACCGCAGCAAGGTGGTGCACATTGTGGTGTTCTTCATCTTCATCGTCTCCAACGCCGGTGGCTCGCTCACGCCGCTGGGTGATCCTCCGCTGTTCCTGGGCTTTCTGAAGGGTGTGGACTTCAGCTGGACGCTGCTGCACATCTGGCCCCATGCCTTGTTTCTGGTCGGTGTGCTGCTGCTGATGTTCTTTGTGCTGGACACCTGGATCAGCCGCCATGACGACAACAAGCTGCCAGAGCCTGTGAGCGATCAGGCCCGCGAGGCCCTGGGTTTTGATGGCAAGTTCAACTTCATCCTGCTGGGCGCCGTGGTGGGCCTGGTGCTGCTCAGCGGCATGTGGAAGTCGGACGTGGTGTTTGACGTGGCAGGCACGCCCGTCGGTCTGCCCGGACTGGTGCGTGATGTGGGCCTGATTGTGGTGGCGCTGGTGTCGCTGGCGCTCACGCCCAAGGCGGTGCATGAGAGCAACCAGTTCGGCTGGGGCCCCATGCAGGAAGTGGCCAAGCTGTTTGCGGGCATTTTCCTGACGATCATTCCCGTCATCGCCATGCTCAAGGCTGGGGTGGATGGCCCGTTTGCCGCCATTGTGCGTGCCGTGACTGAGCCCGATGGTTCGCCCAACAACGCCATGTACTTCTGGGCCACCGGTGCGCTGTCTTCCTTCCTGGACAACGCGCCCACCTATCTGGTGTTCTTCAATACCGCAGGCGGTGACCCTGTGACGCTGATGGGCAGCATGGCCCCCACGCTGATTGCCATTTCCGCCGGTGCTGTGTTCATGGGGGCGAACTCCTATATCGGCAATGCGCCCAACCTCATGGTCAAGGCCATTGCCGAAGACCGTGGCGTGGCCATGCCCAGCTTCTTTGGCTATCTGCTGTGGTCCGGCTGCATTTTGCTGCCGCTGTTTGTGGTGATGACGCTGATCTGGTTCTGACGCTATGACAACTTCCAAACCCCGTGTGCTGGTGGCACGTGCGATTCCACCGCAGGTGCTCCAATTTTTGCAGCAGCACTTTGTGCTGCAGACGAATGAAGACGATACCGTCTGGAGCCATGATGAACTCATCGCCAGGCTGCAGGGCATGGATGGTGTACTGACCACGGGCACGGAGCGCATCGATGCGCAGCTGCTGGCTGCCTGCCCGCAGCTGAAAGTGGTGGCGAATATGGCGGTGGGCTACAACAATTTTGATGTCGCCGCCATGACTGCCGCTGGCGTGCAGGGCACGAATGCGCCTGATGTGCTGACCGAAACCACGGCAGACTTTGGTTTTGCATTGCTGATGGCGACAGCCCGGCGCATCACGGAAAGCGAGCATTTCCTGCGCGCTGGCCAATGGAGCAAGTGGAGCTACGACATGTTCACGGGCTGCGAAGTACACGGCAGCACGCTGGGCATCATCGGCATGGGCCGCATCGGCCAGGGGATTGCCAAGCGCGGCACGCATGGCTTTGGCATGCAGGTGATCTATCACAACCGCTCGCGTCTTACGCCCGAGCTGGAAGCCGAGTGCAAGGCCCGCTATGTGAGCAAGGAAGAGCTGCTGCGCACGGCCGACCATGTGGTGCTGGTGCTGCCTTACACGCCAGAGAACCACCACACCATTGGAGCGGCAGAAATCGCGCTGATGAAGCCCACGGCCACGCTGATCAATATTGCACGCGGCGGCATTGTGGACGATGCAGCGCTGGCGCAGGCCCTCAAGGCGCAGCGCATTGCCGCTGCAGGCCTGGATGTGTTCGAGGGCGAGCCCAAGGTGCATCCCGATCTGCTGACCGTGCCCAATGTGGTGCTGACCCCGCATATCGCCAGCGCCACCGTGCCTACGCGCATCCGGATGGCACAGCTGGCGGCAGACAATCTGGTTGCCGTACTGGGCGGGCAGGCACCGCGCACGCCGGTCAATACGCCGGATGGCAGGGCGCGCGCTGTGCGCTGGGTTGCATAAAAACAATAGCTGCTAGCGCTGAATATATAAGCATTTCAGATAGAAAACTATCTGAAAACAAGCAATAGCAAGCGCTGGCAGCTATGGTTCAAGGAGTTGCTGTGGAGGTTTTACTGTGGGCAGTGCTTGTTCTGCTGCTGGTGGTGGTGGCGCTGCTGGCTCTGATGTGGCTGCGCCCCCGGCCCGTGCCTGCCGATCTGGATCTGCTGGAGCGCCTGGAGCTGGTCGAGCGCGCACAGCAGCACATACAGATGGCGCTGAGCAAGAACGATGGCGCGCTGGTCGCCATGGGCCAGCAGGTGCAGGGGCTGGTGCACAGCCTGAGTCAGAACCAGGCCACCGCCGCAGACAGCCTGCGCCAGCTGGTGGACAGCCACATGGTACGCCAGCTGGGTGAAGCACGCCAAAGCCGCGTGGAGCTGCAGCAGCAGTTCACGGCGCTGCAGCAGGCGTTGGCCCAGCAGCTGCAGCGTCTGAACCAGGACAACCACCAGACGGCCGAGCAGCTGCGCGGCACCTTGAACGAGCGGCTGGCTAGTATCCAGTCGGACAACGCTGCCAAGCTCGAAGAAATGCGCCGCACGGTGGACGAAAAACTCCACGCCACGCTGGAGCAGCGCTTGGGCGAATCTTTCAAGCTGGTCAGCGACCGGCTCGAGCAGGTGCACAAGGGGCTGGGCGAGATGCAGTCGCTAGCCAGCAGCGTGGGCGACTTGAAGCGCGTGATGACCAATGTGAAGTCGCGCGGCACCTGGGGCGAAGTGCAGCTGGGCGCCATCATTGACAACGTGCTCACGCCCGAGCAGTACGCACGCAACGTCAAGACCGTGCCGGGCAGTGATGAACTCGTGGAATTTGCCATTCGCCTGCCGGGGCGCGATGGTGAGCACCCCGTGTGGCTGCCGATCGATGCCAAATACCCGGTCGAGCACTACCAGCGCCTGCAGGACGCCTGGGATGCGGGCGACAAAGTGGCCATGGTGGCGCTGGGCAATGCGCTGGAAAGTTCCATCCGCAACGAGGCCAAAAAGATTGCTGCCAAGTACGTGTCCCCGCCATTCACCACCGATTTCGCCGTCATGTACCTGCCTTCGGAAGGGCTGTTTGCGGAAGTGCTGCGGCGACCAGGGTTGGTGGAAGCGGTGCAAAATGACAGCCGCGTAGTGATTACGGGGCCTGCCAATCTGGCGGCCATGCTCAACAGTCTGCAGATGGGCTTCAAGACGCTGGCCATTGAAAAGCGTTCCTCCGAGGTGTGGGGCGTGCTGGGCCAGGTGAAGACCGAGTTTGCCAAGTTTGGTGAAGTGGTAGAGGCCACGCGCAAGTCGATTGATGCGGCGGCCCGCAAGTTTGAGCAGGTGGATGTGCGCACGCGTGCCATCCAGCGTCGTCTGCGCACCGTACAGGAGCTGCCGGATGCAGTTGCCCATTCCTCCTCATTGCCGCTGCACAGCCTCGATACGCCAACTGCAGCGGCTGATTTAGACGACGAGTAACAGTCAAGTGACCTGGACATTGCTGCGCCTGATCCTGGCGCAAATCTCCGTGCACGCCTGCATGACGGGCATGCGCATGGCAACGCCATTGCTGGCGCTGCGCGAAGGCTATAGCCCGGCGGCCGTCGGTTTTCTGCTGGCTCTGTTTGCGCTGACGCAGGTGTTTCTGTCCCTGCCTGCCGGGCGCTATGCCGACCGCCACGGCCTCAAGCGGCCGCTGGCCATCAGCGTCACGGTCGCCAGCATCGGCGCAGGTGCGGCGGTAATGTTCCCTATCTACCCCGTGCTGTGCTTTGCGGCGCTGTGCAGCGGGGGAGCTTCTGGCTCGGCTCTGATCGCCCTGCAGCGCCATGTGGGGCGCGAGGCCAAAGACCAGGTCATGCTGCGCAAGATGTTCAGCTGGCTGGCCATTGGCCCAGCGGCCTCCAACTTTCTGGGGCCGTTTCTGGCTGGCTTGCTGATTGACTATGCAGGCGGTGAGGCAGCCAGCGATGTGGGCTTTCGCGCAGCTTTTCTGCTGCTGGCACTGCTGCCGCTGAGTGCCTGGCTGTGGGTGCGTACCCTGCAGGAAACCAAGCCAGAGCCCAAGCCTGCAGGCAGCAAGAAAAGTACAGCCTGGGACATGCTGCAAAGTCAGGGCTTTCGCCGCCTGCTGCTGATGAACTGGGCGCTGTCCTCATGCTGGGATGTGCATACCTTTGTTGTGCCGATTCTGGGGCATGAACGCGGTCTGTCTGCCTCGGCGATTGGCTCCATCCTTGGTGCATTTGCGATCGCTGCTGCTGCCGTGCGCCTGCTGATTCCTTTTGTGTCTGAGCGCATCACCGAGTGGAAGGTAGTCATGACTGCCATGATCGGCGCCTGCATGCTGTTCTGCATCTATCCCCTGATGCCCAGCGCCCTGGCCATGATGGCCTGCTCGGTGTGTCTGGGCTTTGTGCTGGGCTCGGTGCAGCCCATGGTGATGAGCATGATCCACATGGTCACGCCAGCGCACCGCCAGGGCGAGGCACTGGGCCTGCGCATGATGGCCATCAACGGCTCCAGCGTGCTCATGCCCATGCTGTTTGGCTCTATTGGCACTGTCGTCGGTGTGGGAGCTCTGTTCTGGGCGGTTGGCGGCGTGGTCGGCGCCTGTTCGCGCCTGCCATGGCTGCTGGGACAGCAGGATCTGCCGGCGCTCAAGCATCAGGCAGCCAAGGCGTTGCAGCAGAAATAGAAACAGAAATAAAAACAGGCAGCCTTGGGCTGCCTGTTTTGCGAGGGGGCTTGCTGCTGGATTAATCAGGCAGCTGGTAGAAGTCCTTGATGACCTGCCATGCCGCTTCGGGCGTGTCTACCAGGTGGAACAACTTCACGTCCTGGGGCGAGATCATGCCTTCTTCGACCAGCAGGTCAAAGTTGAACAGCTGCTTCCAGAACTGGCTGTCAAACAGGATGATGGGCACGGCCTTGACCTTGGTGGTCTGCACCAGGGTCAGCACTTCGAACAGTTCGTCCATGGTGCCAAAGCCACCGGGGAAGGCCACCAGCGCCTTGGCACGCATCATGAAGTGCATCTTGCGCAGTGCAAAGTAGTGGAACTTGAAGCACAGCTCAGGCGTGATGTAGGGGTTGCCCTGCTGCTCGTGCGGCAGCAGGATGTTCAGGCCTACGTTCATGGCACCTGCTTCGTGGGCGCCGCGGTTGGCAGCTTCCATGATGCCGGGGCCGCCACCTGTGGCGATATACAGGCGCTGGTCTTCGGGGTGGCGTTCGCTGTACTCGGCCACCATGCGTGCAAAGGCGCGGGCGTTTTCATAGCGGGTGGCATTGCGCATGTCGCGCTCTGCGGCCTTGATCTTTGCAGGATCACCGCTGGCCTGGGCCTCGGCAAGGCGAGCCTGAGCCGCCTGTGCATCCACAAAACGTGCGCTGCCATAGACGACAACCGTGTGCTCAATGCCCAGGGCTTTCTGCCCCAGATCAGGCTTGAGCAGTTCCAGCTGGAAGCGGATGCCGCGTACCTCACGGCGAGCCATGAATTCGGGGTCGGCAAAGGCCAGACGGTAGGCATCGGGCAGCAGAGGGTCGGCCGTGGTGGTGTCACGCACCGCTGCAGGTGCATTCAGGGGAGCCAGATCTTCAGCCAGAGAACGCGCATGCAAAGAGGTTTTTGAGTCCATAGATATCCAGTCGCACTTTCACGGAAACAGGTGCTGATCTTCGCAGATTGCAGCGAGCTTTCAGCGCTTGCACGGCAGCAAGAGGGCGGGCCCTTCCATTAACGCAGTGCCTGCTGCACGGTGTAGATGCCTGTGATAGTGAGCAGCAGGGAGGCGAACAGATGCGCTGCCGCCCAGGCTATGGCCATGCCCCAGCGCTGCGCCTGCAGCAGGCCGACGACCTCGGCCGAGAAAGAGGAGAAGGTGGTCAGTGCGCCCAGAAAGCCAGTGATGATGGCCAGCCGCCAGACTGGGTCGAGCTGGGGTGAGGCATCCAGCCATGCAATGGCCAGCCCAATGCCATAGCCACCGATGGCATTGGCGGCCAAGGTGCCCCAGGGTAGTTGCCCCGGGGCAGTGAGCCACAGGCCCAGTTGCCAGCGTAGCAATGCGCCCAGGCTGGCTCCGGTACAGATGGCAAGAACGGCAAGCATGACTTTGAGCGTTAAAAAAGCCTCTAAGCCTTGTGCAGCAAGCGCTAGGCGCTCATTTTTTGTTTAGCTTCCGCGGTGGACTCTGCCTCTGCTTCCTCTGCCGTTTGAGGCGCATTGGGAACAATGCGGCTGACACTGGGAGGCACGTTCTGTCCGGCACGGCGTGCACGGAACAGGGCTGCACGCATCAGAAAGATGGTGGTGATAGGCACGGTCACAGCAATGAAGATGGCAATCAGCAGGGCGTGCAGTGCCAGTCCCTGACCGGTAGCGCTGAAGAACACAAAGGTGGCCCACATGATCAGCCAGCAGCCCATGGTGGCAATGATGGAGGGCGTGTGTACGCGCTCGAAATAGCTCTCCAGCCGCATCAGGCCGAGGGAGCCCAGCAGAGCGATGAGAGCGCCGCCGAGCACCAGCACGGCAATCAGAATCTCAGCCCACAGGGGCAGGACAAATTCGTTCATTCGATCACCTCGCCACGCAGCAGGAACTTGGCCATGGCGGTTGAGCCCACGCAGCCAAACAGCGCAATCAGCAGTGCGGCTTCAAAGTACATGGACGAGCCATAGAGAATGCCCAGCACCAGCATGACCAGCATGCCATTGAGGTACATGCAGTCCAGTGCCAGCACGCGATCCTGTGCAGAAGGGCCACGGTACAGGCGAACCAGGGTGAAGGACATGGCCAGCACAAGCATGAAAAGGGCGACCGACAGCACCCAGACCAGCCATTGACTCATTCGAAAATCTCCATCAAAGGACGTTCGTAACTGTTTTTGACATGGTCGATCACCTGTTGTGGGTCATCGACTTCCAGTACATGCATGAGCAGCATGGAGCGGTCGCGCGAAATCTCAGCCCAGGCAGTGCCCGGCGTGATGCAGGTGATCATGGACAGCACGGCCAGTGCGTTGGGGTCTTTGAGCTCCAGCGGAATGTGCACAAAGGCTGCTGGATGCCTGCGCAGCGATGGGAACAGCAAAAAGCGCACGACCTGAAAGTTCGAGATCGAGGTGTCCACCACCACGGTACAGAACAGCTTGAAGATGGTCCATGGGTGACGCACACGCACTGGCAGAGGACGCAGGCCGCGCGTGATGATGGGAATCAACAGGCCCAGAATGGCGCCCAGCACGATGTGACCACGGCTGACTGAGTGGTTCAGCAGCAGCCACAGAATGAACAGGGCAATCGACAGCAGAGGGGCAGGAAAGAGTAGCTTCATCATGGCTGAACTCCTGGTTCCTTCGTAGGAGCAGCAACAGGGTTGGGAACAGGGCGGGTACCCATGACTGCCTGGATATAGGTGCCGGGCGAGTGCAGGGCATTGGCCGTGCTCTGGGTGAACTGCATCACGGCATCGGCCTTGACGGTCAGGATGATGCACAGCGCCATCAGCGCGGCAATGGGCAGACCTTCGGCCACGCGCAGTTCAGGCGTGTCGCGTTCGTGCGTGGCCCAGAAGTGGCGGATGCCAGCACGGGTCAGTGCAATCAGTGCCATCAGTCCGGTGCTGATCATCAGCACCATCAGCACCCAGCCCCAGTAGCCTGCCTGGTAGCCCGCAGACTGACCCAGCCCCACAGGGTTGATCAGATTGCTGAGCATGGCGAACTTGCCGATAAAACCGGACAGCGGAGGCAGGCCGGAGACCACCAGCGTGCACATGATGAAAGCCAGACCCAGGAAGGCGGCAGACGCTGGAATGGCGCGGCCGATCAGCACCTGCTCGTTTTCGTCGAGGTTGATGTTCTGGGCAGGCACCAGCTCTGAGTTGAGGAAGGGCGCTTCCTCATCGTCAATGTCTACGTTGCCGTCATTGCGCCAGCGATCCATGATGTCGGCCAGCATGAACAGAATGGCCACGGCCAGTGTGGAGCTGGGCAGGTAATACAGCAGACCGGCTGTGAGCATGTTCTGGTTAAAGCCAATGGCCGCCAGCAGCGTGCCGGAAGACAGAATGGCTGCGTAACCGGCCAGGTGCGTCAGGCGTGTAGCAGACAGCATGCCAATGCCGCCAAAGATCATGGTGATCATGCCGCCTGCAATCAGCCACATGGCGCCAAACAGGGCAGAGTCACCAGCTTCGCTCGAGAACATCAGCGTCCACAGCCGCAAGATGGTGTAGATGCCCACCTTGGTCATCAGCGCAAACAGCGCACCTGCAGGGGCGGTGGCTGCACTGTAGGCGGGTACCAGCCAGAAGTTCAGCGGCCAGACGGCAGCCTTGATCAGAAAGGCCGTAGCCAGCACGGCGGCTGCCGTGTGCAGCAGCCCGCGGTCTGCATCAGACACATTGGGAATGGCCTGTGCCAGGTCCGCCATGTTCAGCGTGCCGGTAATGCCGTAGAGCATGGACACACCAATCAGGAACAGCGAGGAAGCTGCCAGATTGATGGCGATGTAGTGCAGACCCGACTGCACGCGTTGGCGGCCCGATCCATGCAGCAGCAGCCCGTAGGAAGCTGCCAGCATGATTTCAAAGAAGACGAACAGGTTGAACAGGTCGGCCGTCAGGAAAGCACCGCTCAGACCCATGAGCTGCAGCTGGAACAGCGGGTGGAAATGTACCCCCGCCTTGTGCCAGCGTGCGGTCGCAAACAGACTGGCCGCCAGCGCAATGCTGTAGGTCAGCACCAGCATGAGGGCGGTGAGCCGGTCTACGGCCAGCACAATGCCAAAGGGCGCAGGCCAGTTGCTGCCCAGATAAACGCCCATGGTGCTGGTGGAGCCCGACTGGTTGGTCCACAGCAGCAAGGCAATGGAGATAAGCAGGCCAAGCGCGGTAGCGCCCACGTTCATCACCATCTTGATGGTCAGGCGCTCTTCGCGCAGCAACAGCATCAGCGCTGCAGCCAGCATGGGCAGCAAGATGGGGCCAAGCATGAGGTGTGGCATCAGCGATGCCAGCCATTGCAGGATCAAGCTCATGGCATCTCCTGCACGTCACGCGACTTCACGCCGTCCACATGGTCGGTGCCCGACATGCCACGCGAAGCCAGCAGCACGACGAGGAACAGTGCCGTCATGGCAAAGCCGATCACGATAGCTGTCAGCACCAGGGCCTGTGGCATGGGGTCCGCATAGTGCGCCAGTGTTTCTGGCACGCCGGGGCGCAGCACGGGTTCCTTGTCGATGGCCAGACCTTCACGCCCCATGCTGAAGATGAACAGGTTGACGGCATAGGACAGCAGCGACAGGCCCACAATGACCTGAAAGGTACGTGGGCGCAGCAGCAGCCATACGCCGGAGCCGGCCAGCACGCCAATGGCAATAGCGAGTACGGTTTCCATCAGCGGCCTCCTTCCTGAGCTGCTTGCTCTTCTTGCATGCGTGCGTGATAGCGATGGCCGCGCACGGACTGGTGGGCAATGGCGGTCAAGATCAGCAGGGTAGAACCCACAACCAAGGTAAATACTCCTATGTCAAAGAAGGTAGCGCTGGCCAGGTGGATCTGCCCGATCCATGGCAGGCTGAAGTGGAAGGTGTGACTGGTCAGGAAGGGATAGCCTGCGGTAATGGCACCCAGGCCCGTCAAGAGCGCAAACAGCAGCCCCAGACCAATCCAGCGGCGTGGGTACAGCGGCATATGCGCCTCGACCCATTGCGTGCCAGAGATGATGTACTGCAGCAGCAGTGCTACGGAGAACACCAGCCCAGCCACAAAGCCGCCGCCAGGTTCGTTGTGGCCACGGATGAACAGATAGATGGAGACCATGGTGGCAAAAGGCAGCAGCAGGCGCACCAGCACAGCAGGCACCATCAGGTAGCCCACGGCAGTGTCGGCTGCATTGCGGGGGTTGACCAGATCCGTCTGCAGGTCACCCGGAATGTAGCGCTGCTGCTCGGGCAAATCCATGGTCTCACGTGCAGGGCGGAAGCGGCGCAGCAGGGCATAGACAGTCAGCGCCACAATGCCCAGCACCACGATTTCGCCAAAGGTATCGAAGCCGCGGAAGTCCACCAGCATCACATTGACGACGTTGGTGCCACCACCTTCAGACAGGGCGCGCTCCAGGAAGAAAGTTGAGGTGCTTTCCGGGAAGGGGCGGCTCATCATGGTGAAGGCCAGCCAGCCCACACCGCCGCCTGCGGCCAGCGCGATCAGCAAGTCACGCAAACGGCGTGCACGCACGGTCAGATCAGTAGACAGGGCAGGCGCCTGCAGGTTTTTGTCGCGCTTGGGCAGCCAGCGCAGGCCCAGCAGAATCAGCACGGTGGTAACCACTTCCACGACCAGCTGGGTCAGCGCCAGGTCAGGGGCAGAGAACCACAGGAAGGTGATGCAGGTGCAAAGGCCCGAGCCACCAAGCATGATCAGCGCTGCCATTCGGTGGTACTTGGCTTTCCATGCCGCGCCCAGGGCACAGGCACAGCCGATGACCCAGAGCAGCACAAAGGCGGGTGATAGTGGCAGATTGGCGCGATGACCAATCGTGAGCCCCTGCAGCCACAGCGGCAGCGTTCCGGCGAGCAGCGCAATCAGCACCAGCCACAGCATTTGCCATTGCAGACGCTGCGTATTGAGCAGGCGGCGTGTGTCACGCGCCAGCAAGGTGGTGCGGGCCAGCAGGTTCTCGAATACGCGCTGGCCATCGATGCGTGAAAACAGTGGTGCCTCGTCACCCAGCACTTCCTGCTTGCGCAGCCAGCGCAAGGCCATGTAGAGCACCACGCCGCCCAGCAGGGCGACGATACTCATGATCAGCGGTGTATTGATGCCGTGCCAGACCGCCAGACTGAAGTAGGGCAGATTGCCACCAACGACCGGCAAGGCGGCGGCGTTCAGGAAAGCACCTACAGTCCAGGCAGGGAAGATGCCCACCAGCAAGCAGATCAGCACCAGCAGCTCCACGGGGACGCGCATCCAGTGGGGCGGCTCGTGGGGCTTGCGTGGCAGATCTGTAGCCTTGGGACCAAAGAACACATCCACCGTAAAGCACAGCGAATAGGCTACGCTGAACATGCCGGCAATCGTGGCGGCCAGAGGCAGGGCTACGCGTACCCAGTGGTCAGCATCCACAAACACGGTTTCTGCGAAGAACATTTCCTTGGACAGGAAACCGTTGAGCAGTGGCACCCCCGCCATGGCCGCACTGGCCACACAGGCCAGGGTGGCCGTAATGGGCATCATCTTGCGCAGGCCGGAGAGGCGGTTCATGTCACGTGTGCCGCTTTCGTGGTCCACGATACCTGTTGCCATGAACAAGGACGCCTTGAAGGTGGCATGGTTCATGATGTGGAACACGGCCGCCACAGCGGCCAAGGCGCTGTTCAGGCCCAGCATCAGGGTAATCAGACCCAGGTGCGAAATCGTGGAGTAAGCCAGCAAGCCTTTGAGGTCACGCTGGAACATGGCCAGAAAGCCACCGAGCAGCAAGGTGGCCACACCAGCACCGCCCACAATCCAGAACCATTGATCGGTGCCGGACAGCACGGGCCACAGTCGGGCCATCAGAAACACGCCAGCCTTGACCATGGTGGCCGAGTGCAGGTAGGACGAAACGGGGGTGGGAGCTGCCATGGCATGCGGCAGCCAGAAATGGAAGGGGAACTGCGCGCTCTTGGACAGTGCACCCAGCAGGATCAGCACCAGCATCGGGGTGTAAAGCTCGTGCGAACGCACTTGCTCACCAGCTGCCAGCACATTCTCCAGGTCATAGCTGCCCACGATATGACCAAGAATCAGCATGCCTGCGAACATGCACAGACCACCAGTACCCGTGACGGTCAGTGCCATGCGTGCACCGCGGCGGGCATCCTTGCGGTGGTGCCAGTAGCCAATCAGCAGGAAGGAAAACAGGCTGGTCAGTTCCCAGAAGAACACCAGCTGGATGATGTTGCCGGACAGCACGACGCCCGACATTGCCCCCATGAAAGCCAGCAAAAACGAGAAAAAGCGCGGGACGGGGTCTGCTGGCGACATGTAGTAGCGCGCATACAGCACCACCAGGGAGCCTATGCCCAGCACCAGCATGCTGAACATCCAGGCAAAACCGTCCATACGCACGACGAAGTTCAGACCCAGAGCCGGCAGCCACACCAGCTCCTGGCGTATGACACCGCCATCTGCCACTTCTGGAAACAGCATGGCGGCCTGAACAGTACAGACCAGCGCAATGATGCCGGCCAGCGTGGACTCGGTATTTCGCGCGTTAGCAGGCAATACGGCAGCCAGAACGCTGCCAATGAAAGGGAGAAGTATGAGGGAGATCAGAGGCATGAATGTGTATTCAAGGGCCAGATATCTTTGCGTATGGAACGAAATAAAGCGTGTGGGGCACGCACGCTAGGAAATTTGGGAACAAAAAAACCCGCCATCGGCGGGCGTGTACTAAGCATAATGGAGAAAACTAGCTTTTTTCTGGTTTTTTGCCTGCACTTTGTGCGGGTTTTGCGGATTTTTCTGCAGGCTTGTTGCTCTGTTGGGTGGCCTTTTGCGTGGCGCCATAGGTCTGTCCGTTGATGGTCAGCCCGGCTTCAGACAGTTTGGCTGCAGATGTGTGCGCAACACCTTTGACGCGCGCAATAAAGTCATCCCAGTTCCTGAACTGTCCTTGCTGGCGTGCTTCGACGATGTGAGAGGCGGTCGCCGGACCAATGCCTTTGACTGAGGTCAGCTCATCGGCCGAGGCTTTGTTGGCATCGACGGCCGCCATGGCCAGTGTGGCATACAGCGCAGTAAACAAAACAAGCAGTTTCTTGAGCATGCGAATATCTCCCTCCGTTACGGAACGTTGTGGAAACAGAAGCACGTGTGCCGTGCAGCCTGCATGTTAAGAAGCTGTGACATCAAATGGTATGGGGTCTGCCTGGTTTCTGGCTGATCGGCACAGATCCGGTTTAATGGCCTTGTGGGTCAATCATTTTTGCGTAAATTGGTGCGTTTTTCGGCATTTTTCCCGTAACGCGCAGCAATGACGGCGGACACCATCAGCTGCATGGGGTGAAACAGCATGATGGGCAGAACCATGGGGCCGACGATGGCTGCAGGAAACAGGACGTTGGCAATCGGAATGCCGCTGACCAGGCTTTTCTGAGCCCCACAAAACAAGATGCAGGCCTCATCGCTGGCGTCAAAGCCCAGGCGGCGGCTGATCCAGACACACCAGGACATGGCGCACATCAGCAAACCTGCGCAGACCAGCAGCAGCATGAGCAGGGCGCTCAGGGGCAGTTGCTTCCACAAGCCTGCGACTACGGAGCCGCTGAACGCGGCATAGACCACCAGCAAGATCGAACCCTGATCGAGCAGCTTGATGTTGCTGCCAGCTTTTTGCAGCCAGCCAGAGGTCCAGGGGCGCAGCCAGTGGCCCAGTGCAAAGGGCAGCAGCAGTTGCAGTGCGATCTTGCCTATGGATTCGAGCGGATTGCCAATGCTGGCGTCCTGCGCCAGCAAAATACCCACCAGCAGCGGCGTAAACACAATACCCATCAGCGTGGAGCCAGAGGCACTGCAGATGGCTGCTGGAATATTGCCGCGAGAGAGCGTGGTCAGTGCAATGGCAGACTGCACCGTTGCAGGCAGGGTGCACAGGAACAGTACGCCAAATACCAGCTCGCTTGGCAGCAACTGTCTGAGTAATGGCTGTGCCAGCCAGCCCAGCAGCGGGAAAAAGGCAAAGGTGGTGAGGGTGACCACCAGATGCAGCCGCCAGTGGCTGATGCCGGCCCAGATGGCGCTGCGCGAGAGCTTGCTGCCGTGCAGGAAGAACAGCATCACGATGACGCCGCTGGTGATCTTGTCCAGGATGTCGCCAAACTGGCCGGAAGCAGGAAGCACACTGGCTAATAGGACAGTGGCTGCCAGGGCGATGGTGAAGTTGTCAGGTCTCAGACGTTGGAAAAGGCTCATCGCTGGATGGACTCCTGTGATTGCGGAGTAAAAAGTGCTAAATATTTGCTGCAAGCTGCCGATACGGAGGTAACTTGTCGTCTTAAAGGTACTGCCTTATGTTGCTTGTCAGCCCAAGCTCTACAGATTCTGTTCATACGCACCATGAGCGCTCCACGGTATTTCAGATGCCTGTTTTCAAGCCCGGGGTGCAGGTCATGCAAGGTGGCCGACAGGAAGTTGTCAGCCATGTGGTGCTGCGCAGGCGTGAGATGATGGTGTATCTGGTTGGTAAGGAAGAGCCTGTGAAGCCGGAACACCTGAGTCTGACGCCTACCTGGTTCACTACGACCCGCAGGCCTGAGACTCTGCACTGGTATCTCTGAGAAAAAAGCTCCATGTTGAATCCATGGAGCTTTTTTTTACGGCTGCTGACTGGCCATCGCCTCGCCCAGGCGTACGGGTGCTGTCGCGCACCAGTCTGCATTGAATTGCAGCGGGCCTGGCGGTGTGAGCAGGACGACCGTGGAGCCGAGCAGGAAACGTCCCATTTCAGCACCTTGCTCCAGGTGTATGTTTTTATCCGCGTAGTTCCATTCACGCACGTGTCCAGGGCGGGGCGGGTTCACTACACCATGCCAGGTGGTGGCCATGCTGCCGACGATGGTGGCACCTACCAGCACCATGACGAAGGGACCATGCTTGCCTTCAAACACGCACACCACACGCTCGTTGCGTGCAAACAGACCGGGTACGCCTCGGGCGGTGGTGGGGTTCACTGAAAACAGGTCGCCCGGGACATGAATCATGCGCAGCAGACGGCCTGCGCAGGGCATGTGGATGCGGTGGTAGTCGCGAGGGCTAAGGTAGATGGTGGCGAAGTGACCATCCTGAAACTGTGCTGCCAGCTGCGCATCGCCACCCACCAGTGCCTGCGTGGAGTAAGAGTGTCCTTTGGCCTGAAAAATCTGATCGCCCTGAATGCGTCCGAGCTGACTGACTGCACCATCTACGGGGCAGATCCATTCTGAGTCGGCCAGTGGGCGTACGCCTGGCTTGAGTTCTCGCGTGAAAAAGCTGTTGAAGCTGGAATAGGCAGCTGGGTCCGGGTTGAGGGCTTCGGCCATGTTGACCTGGTAGCGACGGATGAACCAGCGAATGACTGCGGTAGTCACTGCACCAGCTTCTCGGCTGGCAAGATAGCCCATGAGCTGCGTCAGTGCGCGCTTGGGAAGAAGGTATTGCGGAAGAACCGCGAGGCGATCAGACACGTGCAATCTACGAAGAAAAGGCAAAGGACTCGGGATTCTATAGGGTGTGGCAGGGGCCATGTGATCCGCACGACTGCGACATATGGCCGAGTTCTGCACAATGTCGCCGTGCTGTCATAAACAGAGGCGGCCCGATATGAACAAGGTGTTAGTGCTTTTATGGATCCCCTGAGAAAGTCTTCGACCACACTGGACGCTCACCATGCACAGCTTGGCAGGTGGGCACTTTGGCTGCGTAATTTTTTGCCAGCTTCGGTACGCATTGGCTATGCAGAGGCTTTTCGCATTGCTCTTGGTGTTGCGCTCGGGGTGCTGATTACCGGCTGGCTGTCCAGGTGGTGGGGTGGGAATCCGGACAATATCTGGATGGTGTCCTCTCTGGGGGCTAGTGCTGTATTGCTCTTCGGTATGCCAGCCAGCCCTATGGCGCAGCCATGGCCGGTGTTGGTGGGAACCATTGTTTCTGCGCTGGTTGGAGCTCTGGTGCAGATGGTGGTGTCAGATACGGCTGTGGCCTGTGCGCTGGCTGTGGGCCTTTCTGTGATCTTGATGGTTCCCTTGCGCTGCATGCATCCGCCTGGTGCCGGCTTTGCCGCCTATGTGGTTCTGGAGCACCTGGATGGTGTGGGGCTGGTGATGTTCCCCATCCTTTTCAATATCACCACACTGCTGGTGTGTGCGGTCCTCTACAACGCTTTGACGGGGCGACGCTATCCACACCCTCAGCACAGCCTGAAGCCGGACAGCGCATCCGGAGGCTTGCAGACCTTTACTGCAGCTGACGTGGACGCTGCACTGCGTCACTACAACCAGGTGCTGGACGTCAGTCGTGCAGATCTGGAGGGCTTGCTGCATGTGGCTGCTCGTTCGGCATTCAACCGCAATTTTGGCAATCTGCGCTGCGTGGACATCATGACCAAGCCGGTGTTTGCCGTGGAGCCGGGTGTCTCACAAAAGGAAGCGTGGGCGCTGATGCGGCAGGAGCACGTCAAGGCACTGCCGGTTGTGGATAGTGAAGGCCAGGTGCTGGGGATGGTGAGTACGGCAGATTTTGTGCGTCAGGCCAATATGGAAACACCAGAAGGCATGGTGCAGAAGCTGCGTAACCTCGTGACAGGTCGTGGTGTCAATAAAAGCAAGGTCCAGGAGCTGATGGATGCGGATGCACCAGTGGTGCAGGTGGACTGCATGCTGGTTGACTTGATACCTTTGTTTTCTGCAGGGAATTGCCACCACCTGCCGGTTGTGGATGCGCAGCGCAAGCTGGTTGGTATCGTTACCCAGACTGATCTGATTCGCGCACTGGGAGCGGCCATCAATATGCCTGCGCAGTAGTGTGGAGGCGCTACGGCGCGCTGCGTGTGGCCGTCTGGTTATGACAAGAATTGCACGTAGCTGTATGCGGAAAACTGCGTTGTTTTTGCAAGGATTCATGCCGAGCCGCTACAATTAGCGGTTATTTTTGTGGCTGAATATGCCACGCGACATATTCCGTTGAGGCCCTCTGTTCGGTTTGCGCCCTGCGCACTTTTCCTGCCGCGCAGATGCACACATACCTTGTGTTGTTGCGAGGGCAGCGTGGTTTTGAAGCAAAGGCGCCGCAAGCATATACCTATCCTTAAGAGCTAATTGAACATGGCGAAAGAAGAATTGATTGAAATGCAAGGCCAGGTCACTGAAGTCTTGCCCGACTCGCGTTTTCGCGTGACCCTGGAAAACGGCCACCAGCTGATTGCTTACACCGGTGGCAAGATGCGCAAGCACCACATCCGTATCCTTGCGGGTGACCGTGTTTCTCTGGAAATGTCTCCTTACGACCTGAGCAAGGGTCGTATCACATTCCGTCATCTGCCCAATCGTGGCCCAGCTCCCACGACATCGCGCTAAGCATGGAATGTGCAGATTTTTTGAAGTTTTCAAAATGGCTTCGAAAATCTGTATATAATCTGCGTCTTGTCGGAGCGTAGCGCAGCCTGGTAGCGCATCTGCTTTGGGAGCAGAGGGTCGCGAGTTCGAATCCCGCCGCTCCGACCATAAGATTAGAGGGCCAGATCGCAAGATCTGGCCCTTTCTCGTTTTTGGTGTTTTCGGTTGCAGCGCTTGTATAGTCAGCCAAGAGTGCTATCAAAAAATAAAAAATTTCGACGAAGCCTGATTTTTTGCGCGTATAATTTATCCATCGTCGGAGCGTAGCGCAGCCTGGTAGCGCATCTGCTTTGGGAGCAGAGGGTCGCGAGTTCGAATCCCGCCGCTCCGACCATCACATTGAAAAGGGCTAGATCGCAAGATCTAGCCCTTTTACTTTTTCTGCTTAGCTTGGATCTTGTGGCGTAGCCGGTGTTTGCGTGAGCAGGCCGGTGCTCATTGCATACCGATACAAATCGGCATCGCGTGTCAGTCCCAGCTTGCGCATGGCGTTGTTTTTCTGTGTGCTGATGGTCTGTTTGCTGCGGTGCAGGCGATCTGCAATTTCGTTGATAGACAGTCCGGCAACAAACAAGCGAATAACTTCGGTCTCTCGTTGTGACAGGGCGGTCGCTCCCTGGCGCGAGTGGTTGGAGAAAGCGGTGCTTTCTAGAATCTGTCGCACGCTGGGTGAGTAATAGCTGCCGTAGGCGTATGCGGCATGGATGGCGGGCACGATGTGGTTGGGGTCATCGGCTTTGCTCAGAATGCAGGCAATTTGTGCGTCCATGAGTGTTTTCAGAATGGCTGGGTTGTCCAGCATGCTTAGCACTACAAAGCGCAAATGAGGGAATCGCCGCTGCAGCAAAGTGATCATGGAGATGCCATCGCCGTACTGGCCGCCGGGCATGATGTAGTCTGTCACCAGAACATCGCAGTCATGCTGCTCCAGGATATTCATCACTTCTGTTGAGTCAGACGCCGTTCCAATCAGAGACAGTGTGTTGTTTGTCAGAGCAACGCTGCGCAGGCCAAGCATCAGTGCAGGGTGGTCATCGGCCAGCAAAATTTTGATGGAAGCAGACATTGTGGAGTGGGTTTGTAGAGTCTATTTGGAGGGGGCTGCTGTTTCTGGGGCCGATAGAGCACTCCAGCAAGCAGTCGGTCAGCGTTTAATGTGCAGCCAGAGCTTGCTCGTTGTACTTACTTGACAAGCTGGTTATTGCAATAGTTCCTGATCAGATACGATTTTTTGATTTTTTACAAGTAAATCATATTTAAACTCTAAGAAAAGCATTATTTCTATATAGAAATAGGAATTTTCTTATCGTATGAGTAGGATTTTTCTGTCAGGATGTGTTTTTTGATCTAATGCGGTAAATACTGTTATATTTTTATATTGTGAAGCAAAAAAATACGAATGGTTTTTTTCAGTTTTTTTGATGTAAAAAGATTTTTTGGAGAAAAAATTCTTTTTTGGGGCGCTGCATTTATAAGTTTCTTGATAGTTGCTGTGTTTTGTGTGGGTGCAATGGTGAAAATTCTGGGGTATGTATCCAATGCACGTCTGATTTTTAGTGCGCAAAAAACGTTGATCCAGGCAGAGCTGGATGCCAAGCAGGCTTCAGTCAGGAGAGGTATTAGCCATGCAGAAATGCTATGGGCCAACGAAAGGCAAGCTTCTGTGTCATCCAGTGCTTTGCCGAAATTTGGTGAAGCAAAGGATTATATTTATATAAAGGATGAGCCGAGCTTCTTTGAAGTTTTTGCAAAGGCTGATGTAGATAATCATTCGGTTGAATATTTTGATGATTATATTCGTTTCAGTGAACGTCTCGCAAAAATTGCAACAGGAGATGTTTCGGCCACAAAAAGTCCTTTGCATAGTTATCACTACACTCCGGATGGAAGCTATATGGCATTTATGCCTCCATCGGTGGAAAACATTGAGCTTATTGAACGTGAAAAAATTCCTCAGTTAATGCAGAAGTTTTCGCTGGACCTGGGTGATCTCAGTGATCCGGAAGTACGTAAAGCATGGAAAGAAAGTCGTGCAACCAAGTGGCTTCTTCCAGGAGAGGGTCTGCTGCTGGAAGATCAGGTGATTCGGCTGGTGCAGCCAGCTTTTGATGGGGATGAGGTATTCATGGTTTATGCCAGTGATCTGGCTGTGGACAGATTGAAGGCAAACTTGCAGCGCAGCGATTTTGATGGGACTTTTTTTGTTGTAAGCAATGATGGGCAAATACTTCTGCAAAGCACTGGTGATAAAACCAATGATGCAGAGATGGCCGCCATGGCGCAAATACTCAAGAAGACAAAGGCGTGGCAACTGCCCGGTCCCAACTTGAAAGTACATTACTCACGAGGTTTGTTTACTGTGAGTCAGCCGCTGGGAGATACGGAGTGGTTTGCAGTCTATGCCTACACCGTGAAGACCATGGGCCGAGCAGATCATGCTGCACGAGCTGGTGCATGCGGCCACGCTCAAGGCGCTGGATTCCAAGGGGCTGGCATCGATGCAGATGCGCCGCTTGTATGAGCACGTGAAGAAACAAGGGGGTGCTGCTGGCCAATACGGCATGAAGAACGTGCGCGAGTTTGTGGCCGAGGCGTTCACTAACCCCGAGTTCCAGCGCGCCCTCAAGGGCATGAGCGCGCCGCCTCAGAGCACGCTGCGCAGTGCGTGGGATTCGCTGATTCGCGTGCTCAAGCGCATTTTGGGGCTGCCTGCCAACTCTACCAATGCGCTGTCTGCAGCCATGACGCTGGGTGTCGAGGTGATGCGTGAGAACGTGGTGCTGGCGCGCTCAGCGCGCAGCGTACCAGCAAATGGCAGCCAGGACAGCCACTATGGCCAGCGCCAGCAGCCAGTCTCGTATACCGAAGCGCGTGCGTTGCTCGATGGAGTGGCGGCCCAGCTGCCACTGGCGAAAGACTTTATCTTGCTGAATAGCGCGCGGCAGCTTGGTGTCTCGCTTCCCCCCGACACACCAAAGGGTGCGCTGATTGACGGGCGTGTGTACCTGTTTGCGGATGCTCATAGTGATGGGTTGGACTTTGTGCAGACCATTTTCCACGAAATGCTGCATGCTGGGGTGGCGTTCAGGCATTGAAGGGGCCACTTTCTTTGTATGGCGCGATTGCGTTGGGAATGCTTTTGGTGTTATGGGCGGCTGTTTTTGTCTTTCATTACCGTTTCTTTTTGCCTGCATATCAAAATTCTCAAAGAATATATGAAAGTGAAAAACTTAGTCGCAGTATTTTGAGCATGGCTCATGTGGGGCTTGGGCTGTTGAGCAAAGGTTCGGGTCTTGTGCTGCTCGAGAATAAGGCCATGGAGCGCTATACCATTGAGGGTATGCCTTTGGCGGCATATCTTTTTGGACGTTATCAGCAGGAAATAGGCGCGCAGAATGTAGAGCTTGTACGTGAAATCAATGCTCTGGATGAAGCACTGCAGCCGGCAGACCTGCTGGTGCACATGGCGCCTTGCTATTACCAGGGGCAGGCAGCTTTGCTCAGCAGTGTCCTGGATATCACAGAGCGCAAAAAGGCTGAGCATGCGTTGCAGCATGCGCGACTGACTGCAGAGCGGGCGAGTCAGGAAAAATCCATGTTTTTAGCGGCTGTCAGCCATGAGATTCGCACGCCTTTGAATGCCATTCTGGGAAATCTGGAACTGCTGGAGCGTGAAGAGTTGCAGCTGCGTGCACAAGAGCGAGTGCAGATTGTTTCTTCTGCGTCTAGGACTTTGCTGCGCGTGATTGACGATACTCTGGATTTGTCCAGGGTTGAGTCCGGAATGCTGTCGCTGGAGATGCAAGCTTTTGATATCACGCAGGAGGTAGAAAGTGTGGTGCAGACCTTTTTGCCGCGTGCAGAAGCCAAAGACCTTGCCCTCTACTGTCGCATCATGCCTGGGATTTCTGCATGCGAAGGGGACCCGTTCCGTCTTCGGCAAATTCTCGGGAACTTGCTGAGCAATGCCATCAAATTTACGCAGGACGGGCATGTACTGGTCACTGTAGATTCTTGGGTGGTGAATGGGCAGCGTTTGCTGCGGCTGACAGTGCAAGACAGCGGCATTGGTATGAGCCCAGAACAGCAGGCACAGTTGTTTACACCGTTTACGCAGGCCAGCTCGTCCATTGCCCGTGAGTTTGGTGGTTCTGGTCTGGGGTTGGCACTGTGTCAAAGAATTGCTGGCCTGATGGGGGGTGTCATTCGTGCAGAAAGTACGCTGGGGCAAGGGAGTACTTTTGTGCTGGAGCTGCCACTGGCACATGGCATTCAACATGAAAAACTGCAGTCCAGTCACTGGTCGGGCAAACGGATTGCGATCTGGTGTGATAACCCGCAATGGCAAGCTGCATTGGCTCCGTACTGGTCGTATTGGGGCGTGGAGAGCATTTCCTGCGAAAGAGCATTGAATGCATTGAGCGAGGTTGATGCTCTGGTGCTGCTGGGCAATCCTCGTACTTGGCCGTTCGTCCTGGAAGATGCCGCCATCAAGGCTGTGCCTGCGGTGATCGATGTGCAGGAAAGTGGTCCGACTCATCCCCTCAGGCGCGATGGTTGGGTGCAAGTTTCCTGCTATTCGCTGGCAGGTATTTATGAATCCCTTGCTGTAGAGCCAGCGCAGCGGCTAGCGAGCATCGATGACGTCCAGGCAACGGGTATGTTGCCTCATCAGGAATCTGCGCCTCGCTTACGGATTCTGGTGGCAGAAGACAATCCGGCAAATCGGCGATTGCTGCAAGAGCAGCTGGACTTGCTGGCGCATGACGTAGTGATGGCTGAAAGCGGTGGTCGTGCACTGGAGCTGTTCAATACCCAGTCATTCGATCTGGTACTGACGGATCTGGACATGCCGGGTATGGATGGCTACGCCCTTGCCAAGGCGCTAAGAGCGCAGGGCGCTTTGCAGCCTATTTGGGCCTTTACCGCTCATGCGGGCGAGTCGGAGCGGAGCATGTGTCAGGCTTCTGGCATCAATGAGGTGCTGTTCAAGCCTCTGTCCATGAAACAGCTGGCGCATATGTTGGCTACTTTGACAGGGCAGGCTGCGGTTGCAGATGTGCCCGAAAAAGCAGTAACGCCAGAGGTGCTGGAGGCAGTCAGAGATGCCTGTGAGATGTATATGCACAGCATGCACCAAGGCTTGCATGCAGGTGATATGCAGTGCTCCAGCGTGGGTTGCATGCTATCAAAGGCAGCTTTGCCATGTTGCGTGCCCATGCACTGGTGGAGCAAACCACAGCGTTGGAACGAATGGTGGAGGGGCAGGCACCTACTACTGAAATAGCGCAGGCCTTGGAAGTGCTGGCATCTGCTGTGAAGCAGGTGCTGGATGGATGACCTAAGGATCAGGCCGCCGAATAGTTGCGAAGCCCCAAGAATAAACTAGGGCTCGTACGGCAGCAGGGGCGCCTTGGCTATCCCGCTGCCGTTCTTGGTATCAGGGGTAGCTGATGAAATAGTAGGGTACGGACTTGGTAGAGCCTGCGGCGCTGGCAATCAGGACGGGTTGAGAGGATGCAGCCATTGCGCTGGGTTGCTCCACAGGAATTGTTTTGTGCTGCAGTTCCACCTGAGGTTCTACGCCAGTGCAGTGCTGAATCTGCATGTCCTTCTGGGTTGCGGTGGGATAGTTGAGGGTGCAGGTGCCGTGAACGATCTGGCCCGAGAAATGGATGATTCCACCAATTTTCTCTTTGTGTGCCAAGGCAGGTTGTGCCAGTACAGCAGTGAGCAAGAAAGCCAGAGCGAGGGATGCTTTTTTCATGGTCAACCTTTTGACAGTAAGAGGGCCTGTAACTGCAGTTCGTAACAAACCGTGATTAGGTGACCGCTAGTGTAAAAACTGTCTCTGCGGCTGGCTATCTGACAAAAACTAAGTGAATGCTTTATTTCATAGGAATAGTCCTAAACTTGTTTCACATGATGTGGAGGCCATAGCCGTAAAAAAGCCCACTGGCGGAAATCACCAGTGGGCTTTGCTTTAGATTTGATAGCTGCTCAGGTAGGCTGCATCAGCCGCAGGCACCAATATAGCCGCAGGATGTGCAGAAGGAGCAGCCATCCTTCTTGATGACGGCATGGGCTCCGCACTCAGGGCACTTGGTGCCGCTCATGGCCTGGGCCGGTGTGGCTGCAGCAGGTGTGGCAGTTACGGTTGCAGGCGCTGCGGGATTGATGGGGGCAGGTTGCTGCTCCTGGCTTGCGCGGTTGGCAATGATGGACTGGATGGCGTAGGCCAGCAGTGCCACTTCGCTGTCGTGCCACAGAGGGATGCGGGTGCCGTCTTCCTTGTCGCGCCAGCCGTAGCGGATGGGGCCGCGGTCCCAGGCCACCTTGCGCAGATCATCCAGCGCCTTGTCCAGGAAGCCGCCGCGTGCTGCCAGCGACAGCGAACGCATGGTGGCGGTGATCCATTGCTGGCTCTCACCGGTCTGGCCCACAGGCATGAAGAACTCGATGGGGCGCTCTACGCCATTGACGTACATGAAGCTCACCACCAGGTACAGGCGGCGCACACCGTCGTGGGTGTAGTACTCGATCTTGTCAACGACCGCGTTCAGTGGGCCTTCGGGGCGGCGTTCCACCACGGCGGACAGGCCGCTGGTGTGGGCAGCAGCAGGCTGCGGTGCAGGCTTTTCTTCGGTCTTGGGGGCTTCTACCGACAGCACGGCACCCAGTGTGTCGTTGGGGCGGTAGGTGGCGCAGCCCTTCAGACCAGCCTTCCAGCTTTCCATATAGAGGTTCTTGAAGTCCTCAAAAGGATAGTCCGCAGGAATGTTGACGGTCTTGGAGATGGCTGTATCGATATAGGGCTGCACGGCGCGCATCATGGCCACGTGCTCAGCCGCAGTCATCTCCAGTGCGCTGACGAAGTAGGCTGGCAGTTCTGCATCAGCACCAAACTTTGCCTTGTAGAGGCGATAGGCATGGTCTTCCACGGTGTAGAAGGCATTGCCGCCGTCGGCCGTGCGCTTCTTGCGCTGGTAAGTCCAGGAGAAGGGGGGCTCAATGCCGTTGGAGGCGTTGTCTGCAAAGGCCAGCGACACGGTGCCTGTTGGTGCGATGGACAGCAGGTGGCTGTTGCGGATGCCATGCTTGCGGATGGCTGCACGGATTTCCTCGGGCAGGCGCTGGGTGAAGCCGCTTTGCAGGTACTTGTCTGCATCAAACAGCGGGAAGGCGCCCTTCTCCTTGGCCAGCTCGACAGAAGCCAAATAGGCTGCATCGCGCATGTTGCGGGCAATTTCTTCGCCCTGGGCCACGCCAGCTTCGCTGTTGTACTTCAGGCCAAGCATGATCAGCGCATCGCCCAGGCCGGTGAAGCCCACGCCGATGCGGCGCTTTTGCTGCGATTCCTTGTGCTGCTCGGGCAGGGGCCAGACGGTAGCGTCCAGCACGTTGTCCAGCATGCGCACCTGAATGGAGACAGCGGCGCGGAAGGCTTCAAAGTCGAAGTGGGCGTTCTCGGTGAACGCGTCACGCACAAACTTGGTGAGGATGATGGGGCCCAGGTCGCAGCAGCCGTAGGGTGGCAGAGGTTGCTCACCGCAGGGGTTGGTAGCGGCAATGGTCTCTGCGTAGTACAGGTTGTTGTCGGTATTGATGTTGTCGATGAACAGAATGCCGGGCTCGGCGAAGTCGTAGGCGGACTTCATGATGGTGTCCCACAGCTCACGTGCGGCAACCGTCCTGTAGACCCACTTGCCGTCCTCACGCTGGTGGGCGCCTTCTTCGATCTGGTTGTCAGAAGGGGTGGCAATGTGCACCAGCTCCCACTGAGCGTCGCTTTCCACCGCCTGCATGAAAGCGCTGGTTACGCCCACCGAGACGTTGAAGTTGTTCCAGCGACCCTTCTGGCGCTTGGCCGTGATGAAGTCCAGCACATCGGGGTGGTCAATGCGCATCACGCCCATTTGTGCGCCACGGCGTGCACCGGCCGATTCCACGGTGGTGCACGATGCATCAAACACGTCGATGAAGGAGCAGGGGCCAGAGGCAAAGGAGTTCGTGCCCTTGACCTTGGCACCCTTGGGGCGCAGGTTAGAGAAGTCGTAACCAACGCCGCCGCCGCGACGCATGGTTTCTGCTGCCTGCGACAGCGCGGTGTAGATGCCGGGGTTGCCGTGCTCGTCAAAGCCGTTGGTGGCATCGGCCACAGGCTGCACAAAGCAGTTGATCAGTGTGGCCTTGGTATCCAGGCCGGCTGCGGCCATGATGCGGCCTGCACCGATGGCACCGGCTTGCATGTTCTGGAAAAACTTCTCTGCCCACTCTGCGCGCAGTTCTGGCTTTTCTTGGTCAGCCAGGGCTTTGGAGACGCGGCGGAACAGATCTTCGGCGGTTTGCTCGCCCGCGGCCAGGTATTTTTCAGCCAATACGTCTTGGCTGATGGGTTGAGTGTTCAAAGAAGTCATTGCGTCTTTGTGAGTGAAGATAAACATGGTTGCGCCGATGCCAAGCAATAGGCGTGCACAGGCGCGTTACAAAAAGAAAGAGCCGGACGTTCGTCGCCCGGCCTGGGTAGAAATCGGAGCTGCCAGGGCCTATCCCATCGAATGGGCGAAGGCCCGAGTTTTACCTAAATCTAGCCTGTTTTGCGTATCAATACACAATATGTAGTGCTGTCTGCAAGGTCATCACGCGAACCCAGACAGTCTAGTGCAAGAGCACCTGGAAGCAAAACCGCACGGGCTAGGGGAATGTCTTAGGTCAGAACCAAGGGGATATGCAGACGTATTCTACGGCCAGCAAATTATCAAAAAAGATAGCAAAAAATCAATACATGACAACGCATAGCATTGAAATTATTGAGAATTTCAGTGCTAAACATTTTTTCATTCTTGTGGTGAATTGCCACACATAAATAGTGTGGTCTTGTGGGTGACACACTAAATGTGTTGTATGCATCCACAAGACGCTGGCTGCGAGTGGAAGACTTACAGCTGCTTGACCAGGACCTGGCTCTTGCGGTCCCAGTTGTATTTGGCCTTGCGTGCTTCGGGCAGCCAGTCGGGGCTGACGGGCTGAAAGCCCCGCTTGATGAACCAGTGCATGGTGCGGGTGGTCAGCACAAACAGCGTCTTGCAGCCCAGAGCGCGGGCGCGCTGCTCGATGCGCTTGAGCAGCTTCTCTCCATCGCCCGTGCCCTGTGACTTGGGCGATACCGTCACGGCCGCCATCTCTGCGGTCTGCGCTTCCAGATAGGGGTGCAGGGCGGCACAGCCGAAAATCACGCCGTCGTGCTCGATCACGGTGTAGCTGGCAATGTCGCGTTCGATTTCGGTGCGGTCGCGCTTGACCAGGGTGCCGTCATTCTCAAAAGGCTCGATCAACTGGATGATGCCACCCACATCATCAATGGTGGCTTCGCGCAGCTCTTCGAGCTTTTCGTCAATGACCATGGTGCCTATGCCATCGTGCACATAGATTTCCAGCAGCAGGGCGCCGTCAATGGCAAAGGGCAGGATGTGGCTGCGTTCCACGCCGTGCTCGCAGGCACGCACGCAGTGCTGCAGGTAAAAGCCTGTGTCGGTAGGCCGCTGTGCGGGTGGCAGCTCGGCCAGAATGCGGCGGGCCTGTGCCAGTGGCAGCTCGGTGTTGATGGGGTTGTCTTCGCCTGCGGGCTCGTGCGGCTTGGCGCGCACGCCGGGCACTTCGGTCAGGAAGATCAGCTTGTCCGCCTTGAGCTCGCAGGCCACGCGGGTCGCCACTTCTTCCATGCCCAGATTGAAGGCCTCGCCTGTGGGCGAAAAGCCAAAGGGTGAGATCAGTACCATGGCCTCAGACTCCAGCGCGCGGCGAATACCTTCGCCGTCGACCTTGCGCACCAGGCCGGAATGCATGAAGTCCACCCCATTGACGATGCCTACGGGGCGGGCTGTCAGAAAGTTGCCGGAGATCACGCGTACGCGTGCGCCAGCCATGGGGGTGTTGGGCAGGCCCTGGCTGAAGGCGGCTTCAATTTCAAAGCGCAGCTGGCCTGCTGCTTCCTGGGCGCAGTCCAGGGCCACGCTGTCGGTGATGCGCACGCCGTTGTAATACTGGGGCTCGTGGCCCTTGATGCGCAGCTGCTCGTTCACCTGCGGGCGAAAGCCGTGGATGAGCACGATCTTCACGCCCATGGCCTGGATCAGCGCCAGATCCTGCACGATGCCCTGCAGCTTGCCGGCAGCAATGGCTTCCCCTGTGATGCCCACCACAAAGGTCTGGTGTCGGAACTTGTGGATATAGGGGGCCACGGACCGGAACCAGGGAACAAAGGTGAAGTTGAAGACTGTGGACATGGGCGTACAAGGCTGCAAAGGGACGAAAGGCTTGCATGTCCTGTACGCGCACAGAACATGCAAGCCAGTGTGAAGTGTAGCGGCCTGTGTGCGTGCTGCAGCGTTTATTCGCAGCCAGGCGTCTGCGTAAATCTGTATGGCAAGCGTGCGCAGAGCGTGAGGACGCTATGGCTGCGTGAGCCACAGGGTGATGCAGATGACCAGTCCCACCAGCCCGGCCAGCAAAAGCAGAGGGCTGACGTAGTACAACGCAGCGGGCATCAAGCTTTGGAGAGCAATACTTTCAAGCATGGCGTATTCCTTCCGGGGGGGGGGCAGCGGATACGGCGCCCCGCATGTGCACTACTACCTTAGTGCGGTGGTTCACAGGGGCATGTAGGCAAAAGTCGCATGCTGCTCATGTTACGGTTTTGCTTTTAAAAACATAGCTTTTAGCGCTTGACATACCTGTGTTTCAGATGCTTTTATATTTGAAAACATTGAAATACTTGCGCTAGCAGCTTTCAAATTCATAGCTTTCACGCTGGGCTCTATGGGGCCAGACGCAGCATGGTTAAAAGCCAGGCGGCGTGCTGTACCGAAGCAGCCCGTGTGAGAATCGCCGCCAGCGGTCAGTCGTACCGCCCTTATTCCATGCCCCGTGTGGGCTGTTTATTAAGCTGCCGAGTGCTCCGTCTCGGTGGTGGATTCAAGAAACGGATCATTCATGACTACTTCTTTTGCCCGCCGCTTGGTGATCAAGCAGGCGTTGCTTGCCGTTGCCGCAACTTCTGCCCTGACTGCTTTCTCGGCCTCTGCTGCCGACAAGGTGCTGCGCGTGTCCGCGATTCCTGATGAGGCGCCGACCGAACTGCAGCGCAAGTTCAAGCCTCTGGGTGAATACCTGTCCAAGGAAACCGGCATGAAGGTCGTGTTCACACCTGTGAGCGACTATGCCGCCGTGGTTGAATCGCTGGCCACCGGCAAGCTGGACATGGCCTGGCTGGGCGGCTTCACTTTTGTGCAGGCCAAGATTCGCACCAATGGCACGGCCAACCCCATCGTGCAGCGTGCGGAAGATGCTGTGTTCACTTCGCGCTTCATCACGGCAGACCCTAACATTAAGTCGCTGCAAGACCTCAAGGGCAGGACCTTTGCCTTTGGCGCGCCTTCGTCCACTTCGGGCAGCCTGATGCCGCGCTACTTCCTGCAGCAAGCCGGTCTCCAGCCTGAAAAAGACTTCAAGAATGTGGCTTTCTCGGGTGCACATGATGCCACCGTGGCCTTTGTGGCTGCGGGCAAGGCCGATGCCGGTGTGCTGAACACTTCCGTGTGGGACAAGCTGGTCGAATCCAAAAAGGTGGACCCTGCCAAGGTGCGCGTGTTTGCCTCCACCCCAGAGTACTTCGACTACAACTGGACGGTGCGCGGTGATCTGGACCCAGCAATCACCAAGAAGCTGACCGAGGCTTTCCTCAAGCTGGACCCTGCCAATCCTGAACACAAGGCCATCATGGATTTGCAGCGAGCTTCCAAATTTATTCCCACCAAGCCAGAGAACTACACAGGCATTGAAGAAGCGGCCAAGTCCGCAGGCCTGCTCAAGTAATTGCTGCTTTTGTGCGACCTACAAGCCAGCCTTTGCGCTGGCTTGTGGCGTTCAACCCGCTTCACAACCCTTGATACGTCGTTGCTCAGCCTTGTCGTACGACTTGTACTGCCTGCGGCTTCGCTCCAGCGCGGCCCGGCCTCGTCTCAAACGCAAACCTGTGGTTTGCTGGGTTGTGCCAGCGGTTCTTGGTGCCGTTCTGTTTTTTTGATTACAAGCCAAATTGGCATCTAACGCTGATGTAGCAAGCGCTGGCAGCTATATTTTGCGGAGTAACGCTATGAGCTTTTCTTTGCAGGGGCTGGGGCTGACCCATGCCAACGGCCATGTGGCGCTGGCCGATATCACGCTGCGTGCCGCGCAGGGCGAGAGCATTGCGCTGATTGGCCCCTCGGGCGCGGGCAAAACCACGCTGCTGAGCACGCTGGGCACGGCGCTGCCACCGACGCTGGGGCAGATCGAAGTGCTGGGTCAGGCCGTGCCTTTTGATTCCAGATCCGGCCTGCGTCAACTGCGCGCGCGCATTGGCACGGTGCATCAGGCCGTACCCAT
The DNA here is from genome assembly GCF_002056725.1 of Comamonas kerstersii. Taxonomy (NCBI): domain Bacteria; kingdom Pseudomonadati; phylum Pseudomonadota; class Betaproteobacteria; order Burkholderiales; family Comamonadaceae; genus Comamonas; species Comamonas kerstersii. The sequence continues at coordinate 2,554,271 of NZ_CP020121.1, forward strand.
TCCGCCGCGCCAGCGGGTGGTGACGGCGGTGCTCGCAGGCAAGCTGGGGCAGTGGCCAGCGTATAAGTCCTTGCTGTCACTCATCCACCCGCAGGACATGCCCGGCGCACAGGCTGCGCTGGCACGGGTGCATCTGGCCGACAAGCTGTTTGCGCGCTGCGACCAGCTCTCGGGCGGGCAGCTGCAGCGCGTGGGCATTGCGCGGGTGCTGTACCAGGAGGCGCAATTGATTCTGGCGGACGAGCCTGTGTCTGCGCTCGATCCGACTTTGGCGCTGGACACGATTGAGCTGCTGGTGCATGAAGCCAAGGCACGCCACGCCACCCTGGTGGCCAGTCTGCACACCGTGGAGCTGGCGCTGCGCTGCTTCGAGCGCATTGTGGGTATTCGCGATGGGCGCATTGCCTTTGATCTGCCTGCTGCTCAGGTCACACCAGCCCAGCTGCAGGCCCTGTATGCCGCGCAGCCCACTGCCGTGGCGGCTGAAGCAGCACCGGGCGCAGAACCTGCCTTGCCACTGCATGGGTGCCGCTGATGCCGAGTAGCAAGCAGTCGATCGCTTTGCGTGACCCCGCCGCGCGTTCGCGCCTGTGGGGTGCTGTGTTGGCCGTGGTGGTGCTGTGGCCGCTGTTCGATGGTGCAGGCGTCAGTGTCTCGGCATTGTTCGATGCAGACAACCTGCGGGTGATTGGCGGCTTTCTCGCCAACTTTCTGCCGCCAGACACCAGTGCTGAATTCGCTGCTTATCTGTGGCAGGCCACGCTGGAAACCCTGGCCATTGCCACCTTGGGGCTGCTGCTGGCCTTTGTGCTGGCGGTGCCGCTGTCGTACCTGGCTACCAGTGCCGTGCGTGAACGTGCCAGCCAGAACCCGGTAGCCCGTGCGGTGATGACGGTGCTGCGCGGCATCCCCGAACTGGTCTGGGCACTGGTGTTTGTGCGCGTGTTTGGCCTCGGGCCAGCGGCCGGTGTGCTGGCGCTGGGGCTGACCTACGGCGGCATGCTCGGCAAGGTCTATGCCGAAATTCTGGAAAGCGAAGACGGCGCCGCCGCCCGTGCCTTGCTGCGCACTGGCAGCCCACGCGCGCTGGCTTTGTTGTATGGCCTGCTGCCGCTGGCCTCCAAGGAACTGGTGTCCTACACGGTCTACCGCTGGGAATGTGCGATTCGCGCCTCGGTGGTCATGGGCTTTGTGGGGGCCGGGGGGCTGGGCCAGCTCATGGATCAGGCCATGAAGATGCTCAATGGCGGTGAGGCCTGCTCCATTCTGCTGGTGTTCGTGGTGCTGGTGCTGCTGGCCGATGCGTTGTCGGGCTGGCTGCGCCGCAGTCTGGATGTGCCGCCCGCTGCGCGCACTTCAGCCTTTGGTGTGCGCAGTGTGGTGGTACTGCTGGCCGTGGCTGCGGGTGTGGTGGCCAGCTGGCGGCTGCTGGACATGGATCTGGGCGCGCTGTTCACGGCCGATGCGGCCTCCAGCATGGGCGACTTTGTCTCCGGTTTTTTCCCGCCAGACACCAGCCGTGCATGGTTGTGGCAGGTGCTGGTCGGTATCTGGGAGACGCTGGCCATCTCGGTGGTCGGCACTTTGCTGGCGGCTGTCGCTGGCTTGCTGCTGGCGCTGCCTAAATTTCGCGCACCGTGGAATGTGCTGCTGAATGTGCTGCGCTCCGTACCTGAGCTGGTCTGGGCCACCATCACTGCGCTGGCCGTGGGCTTGGGGCCGTTTGCGGGTGCACTGGCACTGGCTTTGCACACGGCAGGCGTGCTGGGGCGGCTATATGCCGAAGCGCTGGAGAACGCACCCAGCCAGCCCGCGGAGGCCCTGCGCCGCACAGGCAGCAGCCGCGCCATGGCGTTTCTGTATGGCACCTTGCCGGGGGCTGCGCCGCAGCTGGTGGCTTACACCCTGTACCGCTGGGAGATGAACATCCGCATGGCCGCCATCCTTGGCTTTGTGGGTGCAGGTGGTCTGGGGCAGCTGCTGTATTTCAAGCTCTCGCTGTTCCACTACGCCGAGGCCAGCACCGTCATCATCGCCATGCTGGCGCTGTCGATTGCAGTGGATCAGGCCAGTGCGTGGTTACGGCGCAGCATGCGCTGATGCGGCCTGCGCATTGCGCAGGTGCGGCACGATCAGCTCCAGCAGCACGGGGCTGATCTGTGCATCCAGCTGGTGGCGCATGCCGCGAATGATGTGCAGCTGCGCCCCGGCAATCGAGCGAGCAGTTGCTGCCCCGCCGCCGGGGTGGACGATGCGGTCTTTGTCACCGTGGATGACCAGCGTCGGCGCTTCGATGCGGTAGAGCGCGGCGCTGCGGTCGCCTGCAGCCAGAATGGCCGTCACCTGGCGCTCATAGCCCAGACGCGCCTGTTCCGGGTCAGGGATGCGCTGCCAGGCCTGGGCCACATAGTTGCGCCACGCGTCCTCAATGCCCGGCACCTTGGGGTCGCCAATGTGGCGCATGATGCGCACATAGTTCTCCTGGGCCTGCTCCAGCGTCTGCGCGGCGCGGCTGAACAGCATGCGCAGCACGGTGGAGCCTGCGGCCTGACCAACGCGCGGGTTGCCCGTGGTGGAAAAGATGGACGTCAGTGACAGCACCTTGTCTGGATATTGCGCGGCCAGGTTCTGCGCAATCATGCCGCCCATGGACATGCCCAGCACGTGGGCGCGTGCAATGCCCAGCACATCCAGCAGCTGGGCCACATCGTCTGCCATGTCGCGAATGTGGTAGTGCCCGGGCGGCACGCTGCGCAGCAGCAGACGCCAGCGTGGCGGCGGCAGCTGCGGCAGATGGCTGGAGCACCCGACGTCACGGTTATCCAGCGTGATGACCCGCAGCCCCGCCTGTACCAGCCCGTCGATCAATGCCATGGGCCAGGACACCAGCTGCAGCCCCAGCCCGGCAATCAGCACGATGGCCGGGTGTTCGGGCTGGCCATAGCTGCGATAGCACAGCTGCAGGCCACTGGGCAAGGTGGCGAACTGGTCGGAAGCTGGGTCGGCAAGAGGCAAGGCGTGCTGCATGGGTGAAAGCGCAAATGACACAAAGGCCCACATTGTGGCGGCAGCTGCAAAAGGCAAGAGGCCGGGTAGAGGATAGGCCCCATGCCCTTTGGTCAGCCACAGCGCACAATGCAGGCAAAGCCGGAACAAGGCGGAGACAGGAGACACAGGTGCAGTGGAAAAAATTAGCGCTGGGCGCTTTGGTGGTGGCAGGGGCCGCTGCCGTAGGGGGATGGTTCAGTCTGGACAAGGAAACGCGGGGCCTGCTGGCTACGTTCCCGACGAACCGTGATTTGCTGTTCTGGTCTGAGCCGCAGCGCGATGCGGCCTTCCGTGCGCTGGACCGCATTCCGCTGCTGGCGCGCTCGCATATGGTGCCAGCGAGCGGCACGCCATCACCGCTGCCGCCCGGAGAGCCGCTGCCGCTGCGCACAGATATCAATGCCTTCATGGCGGGTCAGCGCAGTGCCGCGCTGCTCATCGTGCAGGGCGGCAAACTGCGGCTGGAGCGCTATGGGCTGGACTTTGATGGCGCGGGCCGCTGGACCAGCTTTTCCGTGGCCAAGTCTTTTACTTCGACGCTGGTCGGCGCTGCGCTCAAGGATGGCTATATCCGCAGTCTGGATGACAAGGTCAGTGACTACATTCCTGACCTCAAGGGCTCGGCCTATGACGATGTCAGCGTGCGCCAGCTGCTGACCATGACGTCTGGCGTGCAGTGGAACGAAGACTATGCCGACCCGCAGTCCGATGTTGCGCGCTTTAACAACCACCAGCCCGAAGCGGGGCAGGAAGCCCTGGTCAGCTATATGCGCCAGCTGCCGCGCGCAGCGCCGCCCGGCACGCGCTGGCTGTACAGCACAGGGGAAACCAATCTGGTGGGCACGCTGGTGCAGCAGGCCACGGGCAAGCCGCTGGCCACCTATCTGGCCGAAAAGGTGTGGGGGCCAGCCGGTATGGAGCACGATGCCACCTGGCTGGTGAGCAAGACCGGGCAGGAAGTTGGCGGCTGCTGCATCCAGGCTTCACCACGTGACTATGCCCACATGGGCCTGTTTATTCTGAATGGTGCCAAGGTGGATGGCCAAAGCATCGTGCCTGATGGCTGGTGGGAGGCTGCCACCACCAAGCAGGCCGACATTGGCCGGCCCGGGCATGGCTATGGCTACCAGTGGTGGACCAATGACGATGGCAGCTACGCCGCGCGGGGCATTTTTGGGCAGGGCATCTTTATCGACCCCCAGCGCGAGCTGGTGATTGTCACGAACGCCAACTGGGCCGGTGGCGCGTGTGACCCGGCTGCCATGAAGGCGCGCGAGCAGTTCTACCGTGAGGTGCAGCAGGCGGTGGATGCCGAACAGCAGCGCAGCAAAGACTGACGCTGCAGGCCATGGCTGTGCCGCGCCACAATGGCAGCCATGCCAAGTTCTGATTTCTCTGCTTCTTTGCCCGAGCACTTTGCGCCTGTGGCGCTGGACAAGTGCTACCGCCTGCTCAACCACGGCCCCACGGTGCTGGTCTCGGCCCAGCATGATGGGCATGCCAATGTGATGGCAGCCGCCTGGGCCTGTGCGCTGGACTTCCACCCGCCCAAGGTGACGGTGGTGATTGACAAGGCCGCCTTCACACGCGGGCTGATTGAGCAGTCCGGCCGCTTTGCCCTGCAGTTGCCTACGGTGCCGCAGGCAGCGCTGACGGTGGCGCTGGGCAGTACCTCCGCCCACCAGATGCCCGACAAGCTGCAGCAGCACGCCGTGCCGCTGTTTGCCTCACCCCTGCATGGCACGCCGCTGGTGGCCGGCTGTGCTGCGTGGCTGGAGTGCCGTTTGATTCCTGAGTCGCACAACCAGCAGGCCTATGACCTGTTCATTGGCGAAGTGGAGGGCGCCTGGGCTGATGTGCGCGTGTTTGCCAACGGGCACTGGCAGTTTGAGCACGCCCCGGATGCACTGCGCACCCTGCACTATGTGGCTGGCGGCCATTTCTACGCGACAGGGGCTGTGGTGGAGGTGGAAAACTGATAGCGGATAGCGCAGGTTTTATGCGGATTTGAGATGAAAAATGCTTGCAAACGCTGTATAGATCTGCGCAAACCGCTATATTTTGAAGGGGGAAGGCCTGGCGCACCAGCGGTTTGAATGCTTGGCGAATAAAATAGTTTGCAATGCAAATTATTTATCCGTATTCGAACTGAACGCATGTCTTCTTCTGTGATGCACACACAGGCTGCCACTGAGCAGCCTTTTTTTGGTCATTTGCTCATGGGCGTGAGCCGTACCTGGCGCAGCGTGCTGGAAGTGCGCCTGCGTGAGCTGGGGCTCACGGATGCCACCTGGGCACCTTTGTTTCACCTGCATGCCGCAGCCCAGCCCCTGAACCTCAAGCAGCTGGCCCAGCGCGTGGGGCTGGACAGCTCCAGCCTGGTGCGGGTGGTGGATGTGCTGGAGCAGCGCGGCCTGCTGCAGCGCCAGCAGGATGCGGCAGACCGGCGCAACAAGCAGCTGCTGCTGACCGAGCAGGGCCATCTGATGGTGGCGGATGTGCGTGCCAAGCTGCAACAGGCCGAAAGCCAGCTGCTCGCAGGCATGGATAGCGCTGTCATTGAACAGCTGTACGCTGGCATGATGCTGCTGCACGAGCGCCTGTGCGCCCTGCAGCAGCAAGACCGTGCAGAAGGAGTGGCGGCATGAGTGTCACGGTTTCTGCTGCCGCGCAGCCTGGCTGGCAGCAATGGGCGCAGCGTGCAGGTTTTAACTCGCAGGTGCTGGTCTTTGCCCTGCGCACGGCGCTGGCCGCCTTTGTGGCTTTTGTGGTGGCCAAGGCCATGGGGCTGGAGCATGCCAACTGGGCGGCCATGTCGGCCTGGGCTTCCAGCCAGCCCTTGCGCGAGCATTTGCTCTCGCGCGGTATGTACCGCTTTGCCGGTTCGCTGCTGGGGGTGATCTATGCCGTGGGTCTGGTGCTGCTGGCGCAGGACAACCTGTGGCTGCTGGCGCTGGGCCTGGCGGTGTGGGGCGCGCTGTGCGCTTTCTGGGGCAATGCACAGCGCGGCTTCATGGTCTACGGCTGGATGCTGGCGGGCTACTCGGCCGCCATGGTGGTGCTGCTGCACCACGGCCCGGCAGCCAGCATTACCGACTTGGCCTGGGACCGCATGCTCACCGTGGTGACGGGCGTGGCTGCGGCACTGTGTGTGTCATGGTGCTTTGCGCCGCGGCGCAAGGCCATGGTGCTGATTGGTCAGAGCCGCCAGACGCTGGCCCAGGTGCTGCAGGCTGCCATGGCGCAGATGCAGGGCCAACCACGCCCTGCAGGCTGCGAGAGCGCTGTGTTGCTCAGCCGCCTGGCCGAGGTGGATGAGTTGCTGGATCTGTACCCCGAAGGCTCGACCCGTGCACGCCGCACGGCACAGGCCATCCACTGGCAGCAAAGCCAGGCCATGGAGCTGCTCTACCAGCTGCAATGGCTGGCGCAAGGGCTGTCCAGCAAGACACTGTGTACGCCCACCGCAGCGGCGCAGCTCTTGCCTGTACTGCAGGCCGTGGTGCAGCAGTTGCAGCACGCGCCTGGAACGGACGAAGCGCAGCTTTACCGTGTCGTGCAGCAGGCGGGCGAGCTGGTGCAGCGCCAGATAGCTGCTGACACGGTGGGCAACCAGGTGCTGGCCCAGGTGGCGGCGCTGCTGCAGGCCGTGCAGGCGGGGCTGCATGCCGAGCAGCATGATCTGGGGCAGCAGGAAGTGGGTGAGGGCACCAGTGTTTCCATTCCTGTGACACCCTTGCACCGTGACTGGATGGGTGCGCGCCAGGCGAGTGTGCGCACCGGCGGCACCATGCTGCTGGTGGGGGCGGCATGGGCCTGGACGGGCTCCAGCGTCATGGCTTTCTGTCTGCTGGGGCTGTCGGTCATGCTGCTGGTGTTTTCTTCATTTGAAAGCCCCAGCCGCACCATGCTGTATGTGCTGCGCGGCCAGATTATTGGTGCGGTGCTGGCATTGATCTGCCAGCTGTGCGTATGGCCCTTGGCCTCATCTTCCTGGGACATGGTCTGGATGACGCTGCCCTTTGCCCTGATGGGCGGCTTGCTGTTTGCCCACCGCCGCACGGCCATGGGGGCCATGGACACCAATATGGTGATGTTTATCCTGCTGGCGCCACGCTTTCCGGACACCCTGGGCGCACAGGCCCATCTGAGTCTGGCGCTGGCCATTGTGGCCGGCCCTGCGCTGGCCTGGGGCATTTACCGGCTGATTTACCCCACGCAGGCTGTGGTGCGCATGCGCCACCTGCTGAGCATGATGTGGCAGCAGCTGCCTGCTGCCGCCGTACAGGCACTGCAGGGCGGCACGCCCGATGCGCAGTGGCGCGCACAGCTGCACCACCGGGTGCTGCGCCTGATGCGCTGGGCAGACAAGACGCAGTGGGCCAGCCGTTCCTTGCTGCCCAGCTATGGCATGGCGCTGCGCAGCACGCAGTCCGTCGTGGAACAGCTGCAGCACTGGCGCAGCACACAGGGTGCGCAGGCCCCCGCCCGTAGCTTGCGGCGCGCAGAGCTGGCGCTGCGCCGACTGTCCAAGTGGCAGCTGGAGCGCGCAGAAGGGGGTGTTCCGCAAGGCTTGCAGCAGGCCTGGCAGGCACTGGCCCAGCAGCCTGGACTGCCCCCCGCACTGGCGGCCAAGGTACGGCGCGTAGCCGGGCATGATCTGGCGGTGCTGGCCCAGCTGCAGCAGGCACTACAGACCAAATAATGGCCGCAGCAGGCGCAAAAAAGCCCAGGTGTGCATGCACCTGGGCTTTTTGTCTGGCATCACGGGGGCAGGGCGAAGCCGATCAGAGGCTGGCGCGCTCCAGCACCAGCACATCAATCGACGAAGGCACACCCAGTCGCACGGCAAAACCGGGCCATAGACCTGCGCCATTGCTCACAAACAGGCGCATGGGGCCCACTTCATAGAGACCGCTGACAAAGCCGTCATTGGCGGGGGCGACCAGCCACTGGTCCATGCCCTTGATATGACCGCCATGGGTATGCCCGGCAATTTGCAGATCCACCCCATGCGGGGCATAGCTGCGTGCCATCTTGGGCTGGTGGCCCAGCAGGATGTGGAACTCAGCCCCTGCGGCCTTGGCCTGTGCGGCCACGGCTTCAATATCAGGCGGCACGCCTTCGGGCTTGCTGGGGTCTGCGTTTTGTCGGGAAAGGCGTCCATAGGCGGGATCGCCCACGCCAGAAATGGCCAGCCTGTGGCCACGCACGTCCATGACGTGGGCCTGGTTGACCAGGTAGTGCATGCCCTGCTGGCCATAAACCTTGGCCCAGGCATCAAAGCCGCTGTAGTACTCGTGGTTGCCGGGGGCAGCCCATACGCCCAGAGGTGCTTTCAGGCCAGCCAGTGGGGCAATATTTTTGGACTGGGTGGCTGCATCGCCATCGACCATGTCGCCGGGCAGCACCACTATGTCGGGCTGTGCAGCATTCAGGCGCTCGACCAGTGCCTGCACATATTCGGCATTGTTGACGGGGGTGGCATGGATATCTGCCAGCACACCAATGCGCAGGCCTTCCAGCGCCTCAGGCAGATTGGGCAGGGCAATGCGGTGCTCACGCACCTCTGGTACACGCGTGCCCTGGATCAGTCCATAGCCGCACAGCAGCAGACTGATGCCAAGCACCACACAGGTGTTGCGTGGTGCCAGCACGGGGCGTGCACCACCATGCCCGCGTGCCAGACGCAGGATGAGGGCCAGCACATCGCGCACTAGCGCCCAGACCAGCCCCATGCCCATTGCAGCAAACAGACCGCCGCAGATGAGCTGCAGGGGCGCCAGCTGCTCATAGGGCAGCCATTCGTTGCGCATGGCCAGAATCAGCAGTGCGGGGCTGATGATCAGCAGCGTGCTGATGCCCAGCAGCCACCAGAAAGCACGGCGCTGGGCGCGAAACAGCGGATACCACAGCCACAGGGCCAGCAGTGGTGCCGCGAAAGCAATCAGAAAAACCATGATGAAAACCGGAAGGATTCGGATAGTCAGCGCAGGACAGAGCCGCAGAGCATAGCAACAGCTGCAGAACCCCCAGAGCCTGCGCACCAGACCGTAAGGAAATGCATCCTGCACCTTGCCTGACAAAACGGCTATGCAGGCTGGTACACCATGCGCACATACGTGCCCGGCATGGGCGCGGGATGCACGGTGCAACAGGAACTGGAGGTTTGCAATGCCATACAAATGCATGAAGCAGCTGGGGCTGGCGCTGGCTGCCGTGGTGGTATCTGCCTCGGCCATGGCAGGGACTGCCGTGGGGGCAGGGGTGACCTGGACTTTCGGCGGCCCCAAGCCCATGGCGGGGCCAGCGCTAGGCATCAAGCTGTTTTCTACCGACAAGGAACAAAAGGGTGCCGCCTATATCGGGGTGGATTACTCATTCAGTGACCATGGCCTGCGCCCCAATGTGGGGCTGGCCTATCTGGCCAAGCACAAAACCTATATTGGCGCTGACATTGGCTACTCCTTTACCCAGCAGGGCGCAGACTTTGGTGCGGGGCTGGGTTTTGTAGACAGCAAAAAGCGCGACTGATCCGCACTCCCTGGATTCCCAAGCTTCCTGCTCGCAGGTTGCAAGGCTTGCAGGCAGCATGGCTGAGCTGCAACGGGGATAATTACGCCCCTTATGCCTTTGAAGATCACGTTCCCCGAATCGCTTCCCGTATCCAGCCGCCGTGAAGAAATCATGGAGGCCATGGACCGCCACCAGGTCATCATCGTCTGTGGTGAGACGGGTTCGGGTAAAACCACACAGCTGCCCAAGATTGCGCTGGCACTTGGCAGAGGCAAGGTCAATGCGCAGCCCGATGCCAATGGCCAGGTAAGAGGCCATCTGATTGGCCACACCCAGCCGCGTCGTATTGCGGCGTCATCCGTGGCCAAGCGCATTGCCGAAGAGCTGGACACGCCGCTGGGCGAGGTGGTGGGCTACAAGGTGCGTTTTCAGGACACGCTGCAAAAGGGCGCTTCCGTCAAGCTGATGACGGACGGCATCTTGCTGGCCGAGACGCAGACCGACCCGCTGCTCAAACAGTACGACACGCTGATCATTGACGAGGCGCACGAGCGCAGCCTGAACATTGACTTCTTGCTGGGCTACATCAAGCAGATCCTGCCCAAGCGCCCCGACCTGAAGGTGGTGGTGACTTCGGCCACGATTGATGCCGAGCGCTTTGCCAAGCATTTTGAAGGCCCCAAGGGGCCAGCGCCGGTCATCATGGTTTCGGGTCGCACTTATCCGGTGGAAGTGCGCTATCGCCCGTTTGAGGAAAAGAAAGACTACGACCTCAATGACGCCATTGCCGATGGCGTGGATGAGTTGTGGAACGGCGGCGCCAAGGGCGGCGATATTCTGGTCTTTTTGCCCGGTGAGCGTGAGATCCGTGAGGCGGCCGATCACCTGCGCAAGCATCTGCAACACCAGCCTGCACTGCGCAGTGCCGAGGTACTGCCCCTGTTCTCGCGCCTGTCACAGGCCGAGCAGGACCGTATTTTTGATGGCCACACGGGCCGCCGCATTGTGCTGGCCACCAATGTGGCCGAAACCTCGCTCACAGTTCCAGGTATCCGATACGTCATTGACGCAGGCACGGCGCGTGTGAAGCGCTATTCCTTCCGTAGCAAGGTGGAGCAGCTGCTGGTCGAGCCGATTTCGCAGGCAGCAGCCAACCAGCGCGCAGGCCGCTGTGGCCGCGTGGCAGACGGTATCTGTATTCGCCTGTATGACGAGGCAGACTTCAGCAGCCGTCCCCCATTTACCGACCCGGAAATCCTGCGTTCTTCGCTCGCGGGCGTGATCCTGCGCATGAAGTCGCTGGGTTTGGGCGATGTGGTGAACTTCCCGTTCCTTGAAGCTCCTTCTGGCCGCGCGATTGCTGACGGCTACCAGCTGCTGGCCGAACTGGGCGCGGTGGACGAGCGCGGCAACCTGCTGCACATGGGCAAGGAGCTGTCGCGCCTGCCGCTGGACCCGCGTGTGGGCCGCATGATTGTGGAGGCGCGCGAGCGCGGGGCCTTGGCTGAAGTGCTCATCATTGCCGCGGCGCTGAGCGTGCAGGACGTGCGTGACCGGCCGCTGGAAGCGCAGCAGCAGGCCGATCAGCAGCATGCCAAGTTTGATGACGACAAGAGCGAGTTCACCGGCTATCTGCGCCTGTGGAAGTGGCTGCAGGATGCGCGCGGCGGCAAGGTGGTGGCCAAAAGCCGCAAGGAAATGGCCGCACAAAATGCCCCCGCTGCCAAACCCAACGCACGCAACCAGTCCTTTTTGCCGGTGAGCCAGCGTGCCAGCGGTGCGCAGGTGGAAGGCTCGGTGGAAGAACGCCTGGCGCTGTTCAACCCGGCGGAAGACCAGGAGGCCGACACCCACAAGCTCAGCAACCGCCAGTGGGAGCAGTTGCTGCGCCAGAACTTCATCAACATCCGGCGCGTGCGCGAGTGGCGTGATATTCACAGCCAGCTGCTCACCGTGGTGAAAGAGCAGAAGTGGCTCATCAATAACGAACCTGCAGGTTATGACGCTGTGCACCTGTCCATGCTGTCTGGCCTGCTGGGCAATATTGGCTACAAGGGCGAAGAAAGCGAAGCCTATCTGGGCGCGCGTGGCATCAAGTTCCACCCACACCCCGGTGCGCACCTGTCCAAAAAGCCCGGGCGCTGGATTGTGGCGGCCGAACTGGTCGAAACCTCGCGCCTGTATGGCCGTGGCATTGCGGCGATTGAGCCGCAGTGGCTGGAAGAAGTCGGCGCCCATCTGCTGAAAAAACAGCTGCTCGATCCGCACTGGTCTAAGAAGCAGGCCGATGTGGTGGCGCAGGAGCGCGCCACGCTCTATGGCATCGTGGTCTACAACAACCGCAGCGTCAGCTATGGCCGCGTGGACCCCGATGCGGCGCGCACCATGTTCATCCGCCAGGCGCTGGTCGAAGGGCAGTGGGATACGCACTGGCATTTCCTGGCGGCCAACCAGAAGATGGTGCGCAAGATTGAGGACCTGGAACACAAGTCTCGCCGCCAGGACGTGCTGGTGGACGATGAGTTGATCTACGCCTTCTACGAGCAGCACATCCCCAAGGGTATCTACAGCGGCGCTACCTTTGACAAGTGGTTCCGTCTGGAAAGCAAGGGCAAGCCGGAGCTGCTGCGCCTGTCCAGGGATGAGCTGATGCGCCATGAGGCCGCAGGCATTACCACCGAAAACTTCCCTAAGGTAGTCAAGCTCGGCGGTGTGGACTGCACGGCCAGCTACCTGCACAGCCCCGGTGACGCACGCGATGGCATCACGGTGAGCGTGCCGCTGTTTGTACTCAATCAGGTGAGCGAAGAGCGTGCGGAGTGGCTGGTGCCCGGCATGCTCAAGGACAAGATTCAGGCGCTTCTGAAGAGCTTGCCGCAGCGCCCGCGCAGCCGCTTTGTGCCGCTGCCTGAAAGCGCGACGCGGCTGGCCGAGCTGTTCACCCAGCCCGAGCGCTGGGCAAAGGGCAGCCTGATTGATGTGCTGCTCAAGCAGGTGCGCGATGAGACCTCGCTGGATGTGAAGCGCGCAGACTTTAAGCTGGACATGCTCAGCCCGCACCTGTTCATGAACTTCCGCGTGCTGGACGAGCATGGCCGCCAACTGGGCCAGGGCCGCAATCTGGCTGCACTCAAGGCAGAGTGGGGTGCCAAGGCGCGTGGTGCTTTTCAGGCGCTTGCTGCATTAAAAGTAGCTGCTAGCGCTGATCAATCAAGCAATTCAGATAGAAAAGTATCTGAAAACAAGCAGCAGCAAGCGCAAGCAGCTCCTAAAAATGAGAAGCCGGCCAAGGCTGCTCCCACGCAAAAAGCCGAGCAGCGCTACACGAGTTGGGCCTTTGGTGAGCTGCCAGAGTTGATGGAAATCAGCAAGGGCAATACCACGCTGATTGGCTTTCCCGCCCTGATCGACCACGGCACCGAAGTTGGCATTGAGGTGTTTGACGAGCCTGAAGTGGCCGCCGCCAAGCACCGCGTGGGCCTGCGCCGCCTGTTTGCGCTGCAGATCAAGGATGCGCTCAAGTACCTGGAAAAGAACATCCCCGACCTGCAGAAAATGGCCGTGGCCTATATGCCGCTGGGCACGCAGGAAGAGCTGCGCCAGCAGATCATTGATGTGGCCATTGACCGTGCCTTTTTGCAAGACCCATTGCCTGCCAGCGAAGCCGACTTCAAGCAGCGTGTGCAGGATGGCCGTGGCCGCCTGACCTTGATTGCCAACGAAGTGGCGCGCATGGCCGGTGTCATCCTGACCGAGTACGCTGCGGCGGCGCGCAAGATCAAGGACACCAAGAACGCGCCGGATGCCACCAAGGATGCGGCAGAGCAGCTGGGCAAGCTGATGCCCAAGCACTTCATCGCCGTGGCACCCTGGACGCAGCTGGGCCACTATGCGCGTTACCTCAAGGCCATCACTGCGCGCCTGGACAAATACCGCGCCGACCCTGCGCGTGATGCCGCCAAGCTCAAGGAGCTGCAACCGCTGGAGCAACGCTACTGGCGTCTCGTGGCCGAGCGCAAGGGGCAGGTGGACGCACGCATGCAGGAATACCGCTGGATGCTGGAAGAGCTGCGCGTGAGCTTTTTTGCGCAGGAGCTGCGCACGCCATATCCGGTCAGCGCCAAGCGTCTGGACAAGGTCTGGGCGCAGCTGCAGTATTGAGCGTCACTTCAGCCAAAAAACACCATCACCCACACCACAGCCCGATCCACTGCTGGGTCGGGCTTGTTTTTTAAGGACTTTTCATGACCGATATCACCCAGGACCTGCGCGTGGTCGCCATTGACAACGACAGCTACGCCCAGGCCGTGGCCGCTGCACGCGCCTACCGCATGGGCGATGACCCCTCAGGTTTTGCTTTCACCGGCAAGGCCACCTTGATGTTCCAGCGCGAGCACGAAGAATGGGAGCACAACGCCTTCAGCAGCACGCCGCTGATTCGCTACGTCAACCCTGTAGAAGGCGCGGCTGACGCCGATGAAGTGCAAAGCGACAACTTTTTGCGCGCTGTCTCGCACCAGGTCACCTATATGCACATTCCTGCCGAGTGCAAGGACATGGAGGTGGACGACGTCTGGGCCATTGACTGCGAATTTCTGATGTTTGCCATGCCCCACCCCGTGGAAGAGGGTGAAACTGCCTGGCTGCTGGTAGCAGGCCCTGAGAACCGCACGATTGCTTCCAGGCACACGGTGCAGGAGTTCCAGCTGGCGGAGATCAAGGCAGCGGCGAAAGAATTGGGCCTTTAAGCGGGCAATAAAAAACCCCTGCGGATGAGGCAGGGGTTTGACAGGCAAGTGGCCTGTGTTTACTGGATCACGGCGCCAGAGGCTTTCACCACCGCTTCGGAGTTGGCAAAGTCCTCGCGGAACATGGTCTCAAACTCCTGAATGCTCATGGCCTTGGGCTCTGCGCCCTGGGCCAGAATGGCTTCCTGCACGGCGGGCTGGGCCAGCAGCTTGTTCACTTCGGCATTCATCTTGGCGGTGATGGCTGCAGGTGTACCAGCGGGCATGAACAGGCCGTACCAGGTGCTCACGTCAAAGTCCTTGATGCCTTGCTCCTGCATGGTGGGCACATCAGGCAGCGAAGTGGCGCGCTGGGCAGAAGTTACAGCCAGGGGGCGCAGCTTGCCAGCCTTGATCTGGCCAATGGCCGATGGCACGGAAGACACCAGCAGGTCCACATTGCCCGCGATGGCATCCATCAGCGCCGGGTTGGAGCCCTTGTAGGGCACGTGGGTCAGCTGGATGTCGGCAGCCTTTTCAAACAGGTGGCCAGCGATGTGAATGCTGGTGCCGTTGCCAGGCGAGCCGTAGGTGATCTGGGTGGGCTTGGCCTTGGCGGCAGCCACCACATCTGCAATCGTCTTGTAGGGGGAGTTCACGCTGGTGGCGATGATCACAGGCGTATAGGCCACGTGTGCCACAGGGGTCAGGTCCTTGACGGGGTGCCAGGGCAGGCTCTTGTACAGGTAGGGGCCAAGCACCAGATTGTCTTTCTGGCCCATCACCATCTCATAGCCGGTAGGTGCAGCCTTGGCAGCTTCCGTAATGCCGATGGTGCCGCCTGCGCCAGCCTTGTTTTCGGGAACAACGGTCCAGTTAGTGGCTTCGGTCAGCTTGTTGGCGACGACGCGGGAGAGAATGTCTGTGCCGCCACCGGGAGGAAATGGAATCACCAGACGAATGGCCTTGCTGGGATAGTCTGCAGCGTCTTGGGCAAAGGCAGGGGCGGCAACACCTGCAGTCAACGCCAAGGCAGTGCAGGTGATCAGTTTGCGGTACATGAGAGTCTCTCCAGAACACAGGTATCTAAAACAGCAGCAGGCCCTGTGCAACACACAGCAGAGCGGAAACTGCTTTCAAGCAAATTTGTGGGCCTGTCGACAGCGAAAGGGTGTTCACCATCTGGCGCGGAGTTCCTCTATGGAACCTGTCTGTATATAGCCCGCAGGGGTTGCCTGCGGGATGATCACGGGCTGTGCTGACCGATCAGATCGCACAGCGCGGTGTGGCCCACTTGACTCAGACAGGTTCTTGGGATGTGTGAATGTTAGCGCCGTAATTGTTTGTACAAGGTCAAACGCTGCAAAAAATACATTCCGATTCGGCATCGGCTCAGGATGTTCTGTGCGCATCGCACGAAGCCATGCAGCGCGAATCAAGCAGAGCCAATCAACCAAGTTTAGGCCTGTCGCACATCCGCAATCACAGGATCGCCAAAGTCCTCGCGCTCCAGCCAGGCCAGAACGCGGGCGCCTGCTGCTTCGGGCGAAGTGAGCTGGCCATTGGCCTTGAGGTCCGCAAAGCGGCCGACGCCCGGAAAGTCCTCCACGCTGGCGCTGCGCAGCTGCAACTGCATGTCAGTATCAATCACTCCAGGAGCCAGTGAGCAGATCTTGGCGCCATGGGGCTTGCTGGCTTCATCCAGCGCTACGGACAGCGAGAAGTTGTCCATGCCAGCCTTGGCGGCACAGTAAGTGGCCTGCGAAGCAATGGCGCGGCGGCCCAGGCCAGAGGAAATATTGAGCACCCGGCGGGGAATGCTCCAGTTTTCCGTCGCCTGCAAAAATGCCGAGGTCAGCAGCATGGGGGCTTCCAGACCCACACGCAATGCGTGGCTGATAGCGCTCCAGTCCGTATGCGACAGCGGTGCAATGGGGGGAATGACGCCAGCGTTATTGATCAGCACCACACGGGCATAACGGCTGGCTTCCTGTGCAGCCAGCCAGCTGCGCAGTTGCTGGGCGGCCGTATCGGGAGCAGACAGATCATGCTGCCACTGCTGCAGCGTGGCCTGGTGGGTCTGGGCCACGGCTTCCAGTGCGTCATTGCGATGGCGTGCCATGGTGATCAGGTGGTGGCCCTGTTCGAGGATCTGACGGGCCATGGCCAGACCCATTCCGCGTGAAGCGCCAGTAAGTATGTAGAGCTGAGGTTTCATGGGCTGGATCGTAACGCGCCTGCCTGCTGTACAAACAGTTGGCATATCAGGGATTGGCTGACAGCCTGCAGCAGTTCAGGCTTGAACAATCAATGCGTCAGGCAACCAATGCAACTGGTTTTAACAAGTGACTCAAAGGGAGCAGGAATGACCCAACGTGTAGCGGATTTGATGGTGGAGATTCTGGCGCAGGCAGGTGCGCAGCGCTGTTATGGCATTGTGGGCGATACGCTGAACTACTTTACAGATGCCATCCACAAGAGCAAAAAGCTGGAATGGGTGCACATGCGCCATGAAGAGGCAGGTGCTTTTGCCGCAGGTGCTGATGCCCTTTTGACAGGGCAGCTGGCGGTGTGTGCGGGTTCATGTGGCCCAGGCAGCCTGCACTTTATCAATGGTATTTTTGAGAGCAACCGCAACCGCTCGCCACTGGTGCTGATTGCCAGCCAGCTGGGCACGCCGCAGCTGGGCACGCAGTTCCCGCAGGAGGTGGATTTCCTCAAGGTCTACAGTGAGTGCACGGTATTTGCCCAGCAGATCAACCACCCCAGCGAAGCGCGCCGCATTCTGACGCAGGCCTGCCAGGCTGCGCTGAACAAGCGTGGCGTGGCGCTGGTGGTCGTGCCGGTGGATGTGAGCAGTGCCGAGGTGCCGGAAGGCTTGCCTTTTAACGTGCATGTGCCGCAGCCTGTGGTGCGTCCTTCCGATACCGAGCTGCAGGCCATGGCACAGCTGCTCACAGAGGGCAAAAAGGTCGCCATCTACTGTGGCTCTGGCGTGGAAGGTGCGCACGATGAGCTGATTGCGCTGGCCTGCAAGCTCAAGGCCCCGATTGGCCATACCTCGCGCGCCAAGGACTTTGTGGAATACGACAACCCCTTCAACATGGGCATGACGGGGCTGTTGGGCATTTCCTCTGGCTACGAGATGATGGAGCAGTGCGACACGCTGCTGCTGCTCGGCGCGGACTTTGCCTGGTCACAGTTCTACCCGAACAAGGCGCGCATCATCCAGGTGGACAAGGAAGTCATGCACCTGGGCCGCCGCCATCCGGTGGATCTGGGTGTGGTGGGCGATATCGTGCCTACGCTGCAGGCCCTGCTGCCGCTGCTGACCGAAAAGACCGATGACAGCTTCCTGCAGACCTGTCTGAAGCACCGTGAACATGCGCTCAAGACGCTGGAGGCACAGGAGCGCGTGGGCAAGGGTGATGTGATTCACCCCCAGCATGTCTACCGTGTGATCAGCGAACTGGCGGCAGAAGACGCCATCATTGCAGCCGACTGCGGCTCTTCCATGGCCTGGCTGCTGCGTCACCTCAAGGTCAACGGCAAACGCCGCACGCTCACCAGCATGCTGCATGGCACCATGGCCAATGCCATGCCACAGGCGCTGGGCGCACAGAAGGCATTCCCCGGGCGGCAGGTGATTTCCGTGTCGGGCGATGGCGGTCTGGCCATGCTGATGGGCGACTTGCTCACTACGCTGCAGGAAAAACTGCCCATCAAGATCGTGGTGCTCAACAATGGCTCGCTCAATTTTGTGGAGCTGGAGCAAAAGGTCGATGGCCTGCTGAACAACTACACCGACCTGGTCAATCCTGACTTTGGTGCGGTGGCGCAGGCCTTGGGCATGTGGGGCCACAGTGTGCGCAAGGCCGATGAGGTGGAAGCCGGCGTGCGTGAGCTGCTGGCACAGCCCGGCCCGGGCTTGCTGAGCGTGCATACCTCACCGTTTGAGCTGGTCATGCCTCCTACGGTGCAGGCCAGCCAGGTGGTCAGCACCACGCTGTACGCCGCCAAGGCATTGATCAGCGGCCGCGCAGAAGACGTGGAGCATCTGCTGGTCGATAACTATGTGAAGTAATCGCAGCTTGCCGAGTGCTTCTCGTAAAAAAACCTGCATCGGTATTCGATGCAGGTTTTTTTGATGGCGGAGGCTTGCTTACTGAAAGGCGCTGGTGATGTCGCCTGCCTGCGTGGCAAACGTGGCCAGCTCCAGGTACTTGCTGGCTGCGTTTGATTGCTGCAGCTGCTGCAGATCGATGCTGATGTAGTTCAAGGCGTTGTAGCTGCGGATGTGGAACTTGCGCTGCTTCAGATCCGACAGCGCCGTCCAGGAGGTGTACTCCGAGATATAGCGTGGGCTACCTGTGACGCCGGGGGCGGTCATGTCCTGCAGGCCTGCCTTGAAGCGCTCATCCACCGTGATGCCGCGCGGACGGTCGAAGTTGTTCATCACATGCGCCAGCGTAACCAGTGCCTGCTCTGGCGTCTTGGCTTTCTCGGCAAATGTGGCGTAGTACACAGCACGTACAAAGCGACCGACCGAGGTGTTGGACGAAGGCAGAGCCACGGTGGCGATGCCAGAGTCTGGCTGCTGCAGTTGCACGCCTTTGATGGTGAGCCTGGACTGGTCCTTGTTGCTCAGAAAGGTGTAGTTGTTCAGATTGGTCAGATGCCACTGGAATTCCGGGCCGTTGGTCATCACGCCAATCGGGTTGTCGATGACGTTCTGCTGCCCGTTGGCGAACTCGATGACGATGGAAGCCCCCGTGGCATCGTGCAGGGTGTAGTGGAATGGTGTCTTGAGCACGCCAAAGGGCAGCAGTGCGGTGACCAGTGCGGGCGTTTGCTCCAGTGCCTGCTTGACCTCGGCCACGGTAGCGAAATTGGCGAGTGTCCATGCTCCCAGATCAATAGCTGCCAGCGCTGACTGTGTCTTGTCCAGCTGGTCCTGTGGGCCTTCGGTGCTGGCAAAGGCCAGCAGGCTGAAGCTCATGCCGGCTGCATTCATGCCTTCTGCCACCTTCTGGTCCTTGGAGACAGGGTCAGGCACGGTCACGGCAATGAAGGCGTATTTCGACTGGTAGTTCAGTGGGGCATGGCCTTTGACCGTGGATTGAAACTCGGAGCCTGGCGCAAAGTAGGCCAGCTTGTAGGGCAGCTCCATGGGCAGCTCCATGGTGCGGCCGGCATAGGGGGCATGGTTGGCATCTGTGTAGAGCAACGATGTGCACATGGTGTTCTCCTCAAAGAAATCGGTGCATGGCGCAACAAGGCGGCATGGCAGGGCTGGTGTGCTGGGTCTAGGCAGTTATGGCTGTGAACGGCTGGGCAGTGCAGGCAGCATGGTAGCGGTTGGCGTCTCTGGCAAAGAGGTGCTGCTAGCCGTGGGTAGCCAGCTGGCATCGGCAGACACCATGGTGCCCATGACAAAGGCCAGATTGGCTGCGGCGGCTACGGCCGCATATTGCGCTTCAGCCAGAGCCTGGTTGGCTTTGTTGAGCTGGATGGCTGACTCAGTCAGCAGCACGGTGCTGATGCGCCCGACTTTGTAGGCCTCCAGTGAGGCATCGTGCACCACGCTAGCGGTTTCCACCAGCTCTGTGGCTGCTTCATGGCTTTGCAGTGCCGTCTGAAGTACCTGCTCTGCCGCAACAATTTCGCGCACGGCCGTCATCTGCAGGTGCTCCAGTTGCAGCTGGGCTTGCTCTTTGGCCAGCTCGGCCTTGCTCAGCTGGGTAGAGCGCAGGCCGGCGTCATACAGCGGAATGGAAATACCCAGCAGCACGCCAGACCCTGTGTTCTGCACGCCCAGGCCTGAGAGATTGCCGGCCTGGAAGGTGGAACTGTTCTTGGCCAGCCCTGCACCCATGTAGACCTTGGGCATGAAGGCGGCTTTGGCAGCACGCTGACCAGCATCGGCAATCTTGACGGCCGCATAGGCGGCGGCGATATCTGCGCGCTGGGCAATGACTTGCTCGATGCGCTGTTGCGTCAGGGGGGCGGAGGAGGCGGGCAGTTCCTGCAGTCCTGGCGCTGCCACCTGCAGCTGGGTGTCGGGCGGCAACCCCACAGCCTGCATGAGTGCCAGATAGCTGGAGCGCTCCAGTCCCTCATGGGTGACGACATTGAGCTTGCCCTGTGCGAGTGCCTGTTTGGCCAGCGCCAGATCAATGCGGGTAGCCAGTCCACCTTCCAGACGGGCAGTGACCGCCTGCAGCACATGCTCGTGCTGCTTGAGCGACTTGTGCGCCAGCTGCGTATTGGTGCGCGCAGCGTTGTAGCGGTAGTAGGCATCCGTGACGTCACGGATGACCTTCTGGTGTGCGGCATTGAACAGAATATTCGTGGTCAGTGCCGTGTACTGCGTGCCTTCGCGAATGGCATCGCGCTCACCGAAGTCAAACAGCAGCCAGGTCAGCGTCAGCATGGGCGTGGTGCCGCTGACCTTGTTGTCGACATCCACCGTGCCCAGCTCCAGTGGCAGCTTGACGGGAATGCGCAGGCGCTGCTCGCCAGTGATGACGCTGGCGGTCAGCGAAGGCAAAAACAGTGCATCGGTCAGGCCGATGGAGAGGGCTGCCTCACGTGCACGGTTCCATGCCAGCCGGGTGCTGGGGTTCTCGCGCTGGGCGATATCAATCAGCTGCGGCAGGGTCAGCGCCGTGTCGCTGGGGTAGATGGCGCTGGGCTTGAAGGTCTGCAGCGCTGGAACAGCAGGGATGGTAAACACCTGGCTTTCACCAGCTGTGTGGACAGTGCTGGACTGGGCAGGCAGATCCCAGGCGCTGCTGTCTGCCTGCCAGGCCTGTGCAGGTGTTTCGGGCAGGCGCAGATCGGCGGGTGTGGTGCAGCCCGTCAGTGCGCCCAGTGTCAGGGCAGCAAGGCCTGCAGGTCCGTAGCGGAAACAGGTGCGTAGTGGCATCAGCTTAGTCCTCCAGCCATGACTTTGTTTTGCAGGGCATGGACTTGTTCTTGAATCTTGGGGTCTTCGAGCGATAGTTCGCCAAAAGCAGTTTGCAGATAAATGCTCTCGAGCGCGTTGATGCTTTGCTGCATGCGCGTTTGCTCGGAGACGGGAATGTGCAGCACGGCCGCTTCGTATTTGCTGGAGATCACCTGCTCGCGCAGGGTCTGCAGCTGCGGCAGCAGCTCAGGCAATGCAGCCTGCATCTGCAGCGCAGCCTGGGGCTTGTGGATGAACAGGTCCAGCCCGCGAATATGCTGGCGCAGCATCTTGATCACGCGTGAGGCCGAGCTGACGGGCCAGATCTGCGTGAACACGATAAACAGCATGAAGTTGCCCAGCAAAATGCCGTAGATACGGTCCAGGGCTACGGAAATCTTGACGTCTGGTCCAAAGCCCTGCAGCACGGTCAGCACAAAGGCCAGGCCAATCTGCACCCCGGCGTAGGAGATGCGCTCCGAGCCCTGGGCCACCCAGGCTGCCACCATGCAGCCCGCAAATACCAGTGCCATGAGCTGGCCGATATTGGTCATGTGTGGCATCAAAAAGTAAATCGATGCAATGCCCATGGCCGCGCCCACCAGACATCCACAGATGCGCAGGACCAGCTTGTGAATGGTCTCGCCCACGGTGCCCAGTGCAGCGACATAGCAGGTGATCATGGCAGTGTGAATGTCTTGCCATTGCAGCGCGGTATAGGTCAGGTAGCAGACCACGGCGCAGAAGGTGACCTTGGTGCCGAATTCCGCATAGCTGCTGTTGTGTGCGACATCACGGTTGAAAAAGCCATCCTTGGGCAGTGGTGACTTTTCAATGGCATAGGGCGGCAGGGCTGGCAAATGCTGAAAGCGGGCTTCCACATCCTGCAGCAGCGCAGGCAGAGGCTGGTCGCTGCTCACGTGGGCAGGCTTGTCGAGCAAGCGGCCGTGCTGCAGAGCATCGGCCACATGGTCGCAATACTGGCCCCAGCGGGTGCGCAGTTCGGTGGGCACGCTGTCTGGCGGCAGTGCACTCCAGGCCGCCATGAGCTGGTACTGGCTCAGTGCAAGCTGCTTGAGCTGCTGCAGGCGCTGCCTGGGCAGCAGGAAAAACAGCGTGGTGAAGAGCAGCATCTTGTCGATGTCTGCATTGCCTTCGCGCAGAAAGGGCAGCAGCTCGGTGGCAGGCGCATGGCCTTTGACAACGGCTGCCAGCGTCTGGCTGCGGCGCAGCAGGTGGCGCTGTGCCAGACGTGCAGGCGAGGGGCCCAGCATGGCCAGCACAATGAGCATGATGGCCATGGGAGCCACGGCCATGAGTGCCGCGTACAGGATGGCACGGGTCAGCAGTTCACCAAAGGGCGCAATGCCGACCAAGGTCATGATGAAGCCAATCACCAGTGCCACGATGCTGCCCACTTCGCCCACCTTGCTGGCCACGCTCAGGTACATGAAGAGAAAGGAGCCAATGCAGAGGATGAGCATGCGCACCAGCAGGCTGTCGACCGACAGCACAGCCAGCCCCACCAGAATGGGAATCATGATGCCCACCAGCACAATGACGCCTATGCCCATGAGCAGGCTGTCGGTGGAGTTGGGCTTGACGACAAACAGCACCAGATAGCAGGCAATAGGCGCCAGTGGAATCTGGTAGACCATGAAGACCATGGCTACCAGGGCGCAGACCAGTGCCGTGCGCCAGGTCATGGCCAGGCGCCCTTCGTAAGGCGCCAGTTCCGTGCGCAGGAAGTGCTGCAGTGTGGAACCGCTCATTCGCATGTCTGCTGTGCACGAATGGTGACGGTGGCAGACGCACCCATGCGCATCAGATCAGCAGGTGGGTTGTCCAGTTGGATGCGTACCGGAAAGCGTTGTGCCACACGTACCCAGTTCAGCGACTTTTGCACATAGGGCAGGCTGCGTGGCAGGTTGATGACTTCTTCACTGTTCACCCCCCAGCCAATATTGACGACCTTGCCTTTGATCTCTCGCTTGGGATCAGCCAGCACGTAGACGGATGCACAGGCACCCAGTGGAATGTCGGTCAGCTCGGTTTCCAGATACAGCGCTTGGGCATACCAGCTTTGTGTCTCAATCAGTGTGAACAGTGACTGGTCGGGCAGCAGGCGTTCTCCGGTTGCCACGCGCAAGCCAACGACCAGGCCATCATGCGGGGCGCGGACTTCGGTGTCTTGCAGTGCTTTTTCGGCGATGGCAACGGCAGCCTCAGCCACCTGCACGGCGGCTAGTGCGGCATCGGCCTGACCGACCAGATGCTGGGCTGCCTGATTCTGTGAACCAGCCTGGGACAGGCTGATCTGCGCGTCGCGCTCGGCCGTCAGTGCAATGTCCAGTTCCTGCTGCGTGGCATAGCCTTGTGCAACCAGAGGGCGCAGGCGCTCTACCGTGCGCTTGGCCAGTGCCAGGTTGGTTCTGGCGCGTGTGATCTGCTCCTGGGCAATGGTGGCGTTGGCAGATTCGGCCTTGATGACCCTGCCCTTGGTGTTCAGCGCAGCCTGGGCAATGGCCAGTTCGGCACGTGCCTGCTCCAGCCGCCACTGGTACAACTCTGGCTCCAGGCGGAAAAGCACATCGCCACGCTTGACGCGGGCACCGTCTTGCACCAGTAGCTCTGCAATCTTGCCGGGTACGGCTGTGCTGATGTGGACGACATTGGCCTGTATGACCGCATCATCCGAAGAAACATTGTCCTCCTGGTGGCGGTGGAAAAAGAGCAGACTTCCTAGCAGGCCCAGAAAAATCAATACGGCAATGAGTTTGGCCGCCAAAGGCTTTTTGCTGGCAGACTCTGTGGTGCTGGTCATGGCTTCACCTTGGCGAATAAATATAGGTAAATACGATGGAAATACTCAGCCAAAGCGCTGTGTAGACAAAAAATCTGAAGGGCAGATAGTCATCCAGATCCAGTTTGATGAGCAGCACGCGAATGCAGACCGTGATCACCATGGACACAAGGGCTCCGACGAGCCAGCTTGGAAAGTAGGAGTTCAGTATCAGAAAGTCTGGTGCCTGCCCTGTGCCGGTGCATCCAGAAAAAAGTGGCACGAGTGTGGCGTATATGGCCGATTTTTTTTTGAATTTCTTATTCAAGACATCCCCCATTCTTGCAATGGCTGACCCATGGAAACAGCATGGACTGTACGTCTCAGGCTTTGACTGAAGCGGTAGGACGTTGGCGCAAAGGCGCGCTCAGCAGCGAGGGGATAGGGCGTAATAAAGAGCAGGCATGCGATGGCAGGGCAGTATGGATACTGCCAAGCTTACTTGATCAGGCACTGTGCACGCCTTCAGCAGGGGCATGTATTTCACACGGATGGCTCGCAGGTGTTGCATGCCACGTTGGTGGGCAGTGCCGGTGCTTGATGTCACGCGGCAGCAGGTTTTCCTGATGGGCAATGTCTACAAGCGCCCTGAGCCTGAGACAATGTTGCCCATCATGAGTGACCAGAACGACAAGCTTTCCCCCGATTCGAATTACGTAGACATGCCTGCTGGTGATCCCAGCCTGCCTGAGGGCTGGCTGGAAGTGATCTCCATGGACATGGAGGCCAAGGGTGTGGCCCGCAAGCCTGATGGCAAGGTGGTGTTCATCGATGGCGCCTTGCCCACAGAGCTGGTCACGGCCAATGTGCACCGCAAGAAAAACAACTGGGAGGCAGCCAGCCTGCTGGAAGTCAAGCGCGAGTCTTCGCAGCGTGTACAGCCAGGCTGCCCCCACTTTGGGCTGCACGAAGGTGCCTGCGGTGGCTGCAAGATGCAGCACATGCATGTCAGCGCCCAGGTGGCGATCAAGCAGCGCGTGCTGGAGGACAACCTGTGGCACCTGGGCAAGGTCAAGCCCGAGACCATGATGCGCCCCATCGAGGGGCCCACCTGGGGCTATCGCTTCCGCGCCCGTCTGGCAGTGCGCTATGTCATCAAGAAGGGCAAGGTGTTGGTGGGCTTCCACGAGCGCAAGAGCCGCTACATCGCCGACATGGAAACCTGCAAGGTGCTGCCCCCCCATGTGGACGCCATGCTGCTGCCCATGCGCGAGTTGATCGCCAGCATGGATGCACGCGAAACCTGCCCCCAGATTGAAGTGGCCTGCGGTGACCATGTCACGGCCCTGGTGCTGCGCCATCTGGAGCCGCTGAGCGATGCAGACAAGCAGCGCCTGCGTGACTTTGGCAAGCAGTACGACGTGCAGTGGTGGCTGCAGCCCAAGGGGCCGGACACCGTGCACCTGATGGATGCGCCCACAGCGCAGCTGTCGTACAGCCTGCCTGACTTTGGCATCACCATGCCCTTCAAGCCCACGGACTTTACGCAGGTCAACCCGCACATCAACCGTGTGCTGGTGAGCAAGGCTCTGCGTCTGCTGGATGCCAGGAAGGACGAGCGCGTGATCGACTGGTTCTGTGGTTTGGGTAACTTCACCCTGCCCATTGCGACCATGGCGCGCGAAGTGCTGGGTATTGAGGGCTCGGATGCGCTGGTGCAGCGTTCGCACGAAAACTATGCTGCCAACAATGCACAGCGTGTTGAAGGTGACAAGCTGGCCCCCACCACCTTTGTGGGCCGCAATCTGTTCAATATGACACCTGAGTTGCTGATGGCAGACGGCAATGCGGACAAGTGGCTGGTAGACCCACCCCGCGAAGGTGCGTTTGCACTGTCCAAAGCGCTGGCAGATATTCACCAGATCCGTATTGGCGCCAAGCAGACCGGCGTGGCTACTGAAGAACAGCCTGACTTGCTGCCGCCATTGCCGGAGGGCCACGAGAACTGGCAGTTCCCCAAGCGCATCGTCTATGTGAGCTGCAATCCTGCCACCCTGGCGCGCGATGCAGGCTTGCTGGTGCACCAGGCGGGCTACCGCTGCGTGGCTGCGGGGGTGGTGAACATGTTCCCGCATACGGCACACGTGGAGTCCATGGCCGTCTTCGAGCGCGCTGAATAAGCAGTTCTGAGATTTGAAACGGCAAAGCCCGGAAGGTGTATGCCTTCCGGGCTTTTCTTTGCTTGTCTGCGCAGCAAAAAGTTCGGCGCTTTAGCTGCGAGACCTTTTGTACTCAGTCTCTATTTCGTCTTCGACGGCAGGCTTAGGGGTCTGGGCTTTGGGTGGCAGCACGGAAGGGATACCTTCTATCTTGTGCTCGCGCATGTATTCATCCATCTCTTTCCAGCCCGTAAAAATCATGGACTTGGGTGCCTGCGGGTTCAGGGCATAGCAGTCCTCAATTCCACGCATGGCATGACGGCAGGCACCACCGATGGCTTTGGCTTCGTTTTCACGCACTACGGTACGCGGGTCCGGGCCCAGGCCTGGGACTTGTTCGATACAGCCTGCCAGCAGCGCTGCAGTCATTGGCAACAGCAAGAAAGCAGGACGAATGGAGTGAATCATCTTTGGCATGTGGCTCAATTATCGGCAGCGGAGAATAAAAACTTAAGCATTTTGTTGTGTGCATGGCATGAAAAAGGCTCCCGAAGGAGCCTTGCAGGTGCATGTGCGCCAGCTTAGTCGCGCTCGCCACCCATGATGCCCAGCAGTGCCAGCAGGCTCTGGAACACGTTGAAGACGTCCAGATACAGTGCCAGTGTGGCGCTGATGTAGTTGGTTTCGCCGCCGTCGATGATCTGCTTGATGTCATACAGCATGTAGGCCGAGAAGATACCGATCGCCAGCATGGAGATGGCCATCATGCCTGCGGAGGAGCCCACAAACACGTTGATGATGGCGCCCACCATCAGCACCATGGCGCCCACAAACAGCCACTTGCCCATGCCGGACAGGTCGCGCTTGATGACGGTGGCCAGCGATGCCATGACAAAGAAGACACCAGCGGTGCCAGCGAAGGCAGTCATGATCAACTGCGAGCCGTTGCTAAAGCCCAGCACCATGGCGATCAGGCGCGAGAGCATCAGGCCCATGAAGAAGGTAAAGGCCAGCAGCACGGGCACGCCTGCGGCGGAGTGCTTGGTCTTTTCAATGGCGAACATGAAGCCAAAGGCACCGACCATAAAGACGATCAGGCCCATGAAGCCTGTCAGACCGGCAGTAATGCCGGTTGCCACGCCAACCCATGCGCCTAACACGGTTGGCAGCAGGCTCAGGGCCAGCAGCCAGTAGGTGTTGCGCAGCACTCTGTGGCGCTGCTGCTGCGAGATGCCGTAGCCTGCAGTGTCCCAAGTGTTGATAGGGTGGTTCATTGTGTGATTTCTCCTGTTTGCAAAAAAGCGATGCGCTTTCGGCACACATTCTAAGAGTGGCGAGCGGCGCAAGAAGTTCCGGCGTCATTGCTGATGCGCGGAATGCAGGTTTTGCCTTGTTTATTTTTGTATGGAATGTTTTGCGCACAAGGATCAGGCGAGCTCACACTTTATCAGTATGCTCAGGCGCTGTAACTTACTACGGACCCTGAGCAATGAAAAACAAGTACGAACTGGAGCTGGCTGACGTCAAGAAAATCGCTGCTGCGGCTGAAGCAGAAGCGCTGAAGAACAACTGGGCGGTGACGATTGCCATCGTGGACGATGGCGGCCATCTGCTGTGGCTGCAGCGTCTGGATGGTGCAGCGCCTATTTCCTCGCACATCGCACCCGCCAAGGCTCGCACTGCTGCTGTGGGCCGCAAGGACACCAAGGCGTTTGAAGACATGATCAACAACGGCCGCAACGCTTTCCTGAGCGTGCCCTATGTAGACGGACTGCTCGAAGGCGGTGTGATGATCGTCAAGGACGGCCAGGTGCTGGGCGCTGTCGGTGTGTCTGGTGTGAAGTCCAGCGAAGATGCACAGGTGGCACAGGCCGGTATTGCGGCACTGGGTCTGTAAGCCTCAGTCTGCAAGCCTGAAAACAAAGAAGCGACCCTGGTGGTCGCTTTTTTTGTTGGCTGTGTGTCGTGGAAAAAAGAGACTGGCTACGCAATGCCCGATGAATGCCTTGTTGGCTGGTCCAATCGAGACGGAAAAACCGCCTCGCCCCACGATGAACAATGAATGTGTTTACTTGGTCAGAATCAGCTTGCCGAGCTTGGTGGCCTGCAGGCGGTAGATGGCGCCATTGTGTGCAATAGAGACGGACTTGTTGCCGCGCAGCAGGGCTTCGCTGTCCAGGCACAGCTCCTTGGATGCAGGCGCACTGTCTGCCACAGCAGGCGGTGCGGAATGGGCGCGGCGTGTGCTTGGGAGGGGAAGTGTGACTTGCATGGTGTGAAACAGTGATGGCGTTGAATGTTGTTAATGATAACGATTCTTATTTGAAGTGCAAGCTTTTTTTAGTCCATAACTCTGACAGTGTTTTATTGGCGGATTCGAATCTGAACTGCAACACCTGCAACTGTTAAGGTCAGCAGATGTCTGCAAGTCGTTCGCCATACAGCCAACTCCAACCCGAAGATCGCCTCACCATCGCCAGCTTGCTACAGCAGCGCTATAGCGTACGTGGCATTGCTCGAATATTAGGCCGCTGTGCCAGCACCATCAGTCGAGAGATTGCTCGTAACAGCGTGTCTGGGCAAGGATATGCAAGCACACCCGCTCAGCAGCGCAGCGAACAAAGAAGGCGCTGCGCAAGACCTCAGCCCAAGCTGCATCCGCAAAGCCTTCTATGGCAATTGGTCGTTCATTTCTTGCGCTGTCGCTGGTCACCTGAGCAAATTGCGTTGACACTGTCCCACCTGTATCCCAAAGGCCATGAGCTACGCGTGTCACACGAAACCATCTACAACTGCATCTATGCTCAGCCAGTGGGCGAGTTGCGCCAAGCGAAGAACAAACGCTTGCCTCGCAGCAAGGGCAAAGACCGCCGTGGCCAGATCTCGGACATGCTCAGCATCCATATGCGCCCGCCCGAGATTGAAGCCCGCCAGTTCCCAGGGCACTGGGAAGGAGACCTCATCAAGGGCGCTGGCAACGCCAGCGCTGTGGGGACCTTGGTCGAGCGCACGAGCCGCTTGCTCATGCTGGTCAAACTCCCTGAGTTCCAGCCGGCCAGTGCAGTCAACGTCATGCAAGCCTTCACGGACAAGCTGCTCGGCATTGCCCAGCCCATGCGCCAAAGCATGACGTACGACCAAGGCAAAGAAATGGCGCTACACAAACAACTCACCCAGAACACGGGTATGGCGGTGTACTTCTGTGACCCACACAGCCCTTGGCAGCGAGGCTCCAACGAAAACACCAATGGCCTTGTGAGGCAGTACCTGCCCAAAGGCACGGACCAACAACCGCCCTCGCAAGGGGCTTGGGGTACGATCGCCGCTGTCCGTGTACCGTGAGTTGTTAATCAACTCACCCCAACACTCCACCCTCGTTCATTAAACCTAGGGGTGTTGCACTTGGGTCTTGAATCCGCCATTAAAAAGTGAGCTGCTTGCGCTTGTTTATCAATGGTTTGAAATATAAAAGTATTTGAAAACAAGAAAATTCAAGCGCAAGCAGCTATTTTTTTAAGAGAAGCTCAGCAATGAAAAAGCCCTGCAGGCGCAAGGCGTGCAGGGCTGGTGGCGGTTCAGGAGTGCGGTAGCCGCGCTTATTTTTCAGGCTCGGTGATGAAGCCGATCTTGCGGATGCCAGAGGTCTGTGCGGCAGCCATGGCCTTGGCTACACGTTCGTAGCGCACTTCCTTGTCGCCGTGGATGTGCAGATCTGGCTGAGGGTCCTTGGCGGCTTCGGCCTGCAGGCGCTCGACCAGCTGCTCATCGCTGATGGCTTCCTTGTTCCAGTGGTACTGGCCCTGGGCATCAATGCTCAGACTGATGTTCTGGGGCTTGACCACTTCTGGCTCGTTCGAAGCGCGCGGCAGGTCCACGTTGACCGCGTGCTTCATCACGGGCACGGTGATGATGAAGACGATGAGCAGCACCAGCATAACGTCCACCAGGGGCGTCATGTTGATTTCGTTCATGACTTCATCGTTGTCGTCTTGGGTGCCGAAAGACATGGCTTAGGCGCCTTTCTTCATGGAGAGTACTTTGCTGTCAGGGTTGGCGCCTGTGGTGTCTACCGTCAGGCGGGCGCCGGTCACAAAGTAGGCGTGCAGGTCGTGGGCAAAGCTGTTGAGGGTGTTCAGCACGCCCTTGTTGCCGCGCACGATGGCGTTGTAGCCCAGCACGGCGGGAATGGCCACGGCCAGACCGAAGGCGGTCATGATCAGCGCTTCGCCAATGGGGCCAGCCACCTTGTCGATGGAGGCCTGGCCGGATGTGCCGATCACGATCAGGGCGTGGTAGATGCCCCAGACCGTGCCAAACAGACCGACGAAGGGTGCGGTGGAGCCGACGGAGGCCAGAATCGCCAGACCTGCCTGCATGCGCGATGTGAACTCGTTGATGCCGTTGCGCAGGCAGCGGGTGACCCAGTCAGACACATCCAGCGTGTCATGCAGGTGTGCGCTGGTCTTGCGGTGGTGGGCAATGGCTTCACGGCCTTCCAGTGCCAGATAGCGGAAAGGGTTGGCGGGATCGCTGCTGAGTTTGGTCAGGCCGCTGCCAAAGTCTTCGCTGTGCCAGAAGTCCTTGGATTCATTGGCGTACTTCTTGTACTTCATCAGACCCAGGGCCTTGACGATGATGACTACCCACGATGCCACGGACATGAGCAGCAGCAAGATGGCCACGCCACGGGTGACAAAGTCGCCTTGCGCCCAGACGTGGGCAATGCCGAATTGGGATTCCATGAAAACTCCTGAGTAACTGTTTATTCGAGAACGAAATTAATGGGCACGATGTTCCACATGGCTTCGGGAACACCGTTGCGTTTACCTGGCACGAAACGCCACTTCTTGACGGCAGCGATGGCGGCCTTGTCCAGGCGGTCAAAACCGCTGGACTCTTTCAGTTCGATTTGCTCGGCACGGCCATCGGTGTTGACCAGCACACGCAGCATGACCCTGCCCTGTTCCCCCATGCGACGGCTGATCGAAGGGTAGGACGGCCGTGGGTTGTTCAGATAGGACGCATTGCTTGAAGGCAGTACGACCTCAGGTGCGCCGGACGGCGTTGCAGCCGTGGGTGCGGCCTGTGCTGGAGCGGGTGGCGCAGGTGGTGCGGTATCTGCCACGGGTGCAGATTCACTTTCCAGCGTGCCTGTGGGGGCATCAGGTGCAGGCGTGGGGTCTGCAATCGCCTTAGGCAAAGGAGGGGCCTTCTGCACGGGTTTGGGTGCAGGTTTGGGCGGCTGCGGCTTGGGCTTGGGTTGAGGCTTTGGAGGCGCAGGTGTGGGTGGTGCAGCAGGAGCAGGAGCAGGGGCCGGAGGCTCAGGCGCAGGAGGGGCAATGAACTGCGCAATGACTTCTGCGGGAATGATCTGCGGCTGTGCAGATGGTTTGCTCATCCCATGCTGCAGTGCCCATATGGCTGCCGCGTGCAGAGCCAGGACGGCCCCAATGATGATGGCTCTTTGCTTGAGAGCACCGGGGGCGAAATGTTCGGGAAAAGACATAGAAGATCAGACAACCAGTTTCGGGGCGCTGGGCTGGCCAGTGCAGGTCATCCGGCCTTGGGAATGGGGCAATCGTGAATGTGAATCTGGCAGACGCAAGCGAAGATTATTTGCGAAAGATCCACAGGGAACAACCGAGTACGAGGATCAGGCTGCCTGCAGCAACTGAGAAGAAGGCCATGCTTTGCTCTCCAGAATAGGGGTGGCAAGCTGAACTGGCTGGGCAGCGACTTCGTTGTAGATGGCCGCAGCGCCCCCATGGGCACCGCATCTGGCCACTACGTCGCGTGCGCAAGTCTCGCAGCGACCGCACTGTGTGGCAACACCCAGTTCAAACTGGATTTCGTCGAAACTCATGCCGGCATTGGCGTGGCGAGCAATTTCGCGATCAGAAACTCGGTGGCATACACAAACGATCATGGCTACAGGCAGTTGTGGCTGGCTATTGATGTGATGCGAGAATTATAAATGCGAATTCATCGCATTTGCAAACACTTCCTCCCAGTCAGGTTATGCATATGGCATGAAAAAAGCCTTTGGCTGGGCCAAAGGCTTTGGATCAAGTGTTTCAGCGATTAGAAGCTGGGGAAGACGGAACCCTGGAAGGTCACGTCAATAAATTCCTTGGTGGAGGCATCCTGGTAGGCTTTCACCAGCTTGCTGGCCCATGGGGCATTTTGTTCACCTTCGCGCACCACTAGGATGTTGACGTAGGGGTTGTCTGCGCGCTCCAGTGCAATCGCATCACGCTTGGGGTTCAGGCCAGCGGAGATGGCAAAGTTGGTATTGATAGCCGAGGCATCCAGGTCATCCAGCGAGCGGGGCAGCTGGGCTGCATCGAGCTCTACAAACTTCAGCTTCTTGGGGTTTTCGACCACATCCAGAGGCGTAGCCTTCAGACCCGCGTTGGGCTTGAGCTTGAGCAGACCTTGCTCCTGCAGCAGCAGCAGCACGCGGCCGCCATTGGTGGGGTCGTTGGGGATACCGAACTTGGCGCCCTTGGGCAGGTCGTTCAGGTTTTTGTACTTCTTGGAGTACAGGCCGATGGGGAAGTTGACCGTGTTGGCCAGCTTCACAAACTTGTAGCCACGGTCCTTGATCTGCGCATCCAGATAGGGCTGGTGCTGATAGCTGTTGGCATGCAGATCGCCGGAGGACAGTGCTGCATTGGGCTGCACGTAGTCGCTGAATTCGATGATCTGGATCTTCAGACCGTCTTTTTCAGCCACTTTTTTCACGTGCTCCATGATTTGCGCGTGAGGGCCCGCTGTGACGCCGACCTTGATCGCGTCTTGTGCATGTGCGGTGTATGCGCCAGCAGCGGCAATGGCCAGAGCGGCTTGGAGGAACAGGCGTTTGTTGAGCATCTCAGTCTACGAAAAATATGCAGATGCGAAGAATGTAATACGGTAAATATATTCTTCGGATGAATATTTTCTTATTTTTATATTCAAAAATGAATATAAGTAGCTGTTTGCTTGGGCTTAGATGTCGTACTCGGGTGTGCGTGGTTTGGGAAGGGCCATCACGCGATAGGCGACGACATCGAGCGCGGGGTAGCTGATTTCCTGGCGATCAGTCCAGACTTTGGGGGTAATGGGGCCAACAAGCGACACCACATCGCCTTCCATCAGTTCGCGCAGCTGTGCGCAGGGTACGGGGTCGAATGCCACCACGTTGACAAACAGGCTGCTGGGGCCGTCGCCCGAATTGGCTCGCAATCCACCGTCACCAACTGTGGCGCGCATACGGGCCACCATGAATGTTTTGCCAAAACGGTCTACGCGCTCGCTAGGGTCTGTGGTCAAGCGTCCGGTGATCAAACCTTCAATCATTTTCTATAGCACTCTCGCAGCCCAGTGGGGGCTAAAAATAAAAATGAAAAAACAAAAAAGGCTAACAGCACGCTGTTAGCCTTTTTCTATATCAATGGTCGGCGTGGCGGGATTCGAACTCGCGACCCCTTGCACCCCATGCAAGTGCGCTACCAGGCTGCGCTACACGCCGACAAGACCTAGATTATATGCCGAAAAAACGCCTAATAAAAATTCAAGCAGGAAATTTTCGGATTCTGGCCAACATGCCCAGTCGTGGCGTACAAGCCAGTGCGCTGGACAAGCTGTTTATTTTACTGGAGATGGCAGAGCCTGAGCGGATGGTCTGGGGTGAATTGTCTGCTTCTTGATAGGAGTCAAGACAAACTTTGGCATGGTGTGTAGTGGGGTGCAAAGCCCGTAGTATGTAAAGCCAAGACACAGTGTCTGGCACATGAACTGCACGGCTGGCTGCAGTCGATACCGGTAAGGAGCATAGATATGGCAATGATGAAGGCAGCTGCCTTTTTGGAAAAAGGTCGCATCGAAATCGTCGAGAAACCCATCCCTGACGTTGGGCCCAATGATGCGCTGATCCGCATCACTACCACGACCATCTGCGGCACAGACGTGCACATCCTCAAGGGCGAATACCCTGTGGAAAAAGGTCTGACCGTGGGGCACGAGCCTGTGGGCGTGATTGAAAAGCTGGGCAGCGCAGTGCAGGGTTACCAGGAAGGCCAGCGCGTGATTGCTGGTGCGATTTGCCCCAACTTCAACAGCTACGCTGCGCAAGATGGCTATCCCAGCCAGGATGGCAGCTATCTGGTGCCACGCGGGCTGTGCGGTTGCCATGGCTACAAGGCCACGGCAGGCTGGCGCTTCGGTAACCTGATTGATGGCACCCAGGCGGAATATGTGCTCGTGCCTGATGCGCAGGCCAACCTGGCACCTATCCCTGATGGTTTGACTGACGAGCAGGTGCTGATGTGCCCGGACATCATGTCTACCGGTTTTGTCGGTGCAGAAAACGCCAACATCAAGATTGGCGACACCGTGGTGGTGTTTGCGCAAGGTCCTATTGGTTTGTGTGCAACAGCTGGTGCACGCCTGCTGGGCGCAACCACCATCATTGCTGTGGACGGCAATGACCACCGTCTGGATATTGCGAAAAAAATGGGCGCAGATGTGACGCTGAACTTCCGCAATGTGGATGTGATCAGCGAAGTCATGAAACTGACGGGTGGTAAGGGCGCGGACAGCTCCATCGAAGCGCTGGGCACACAGGCTACGTTTGAGCAGGCCATGAAGGTGATCAAGCCCGGTGGCACGCTGTCCAGCCTGGGGGTGTATTCCGAAGATGTGAAGATTCCGCTGTCTGCCTTTGCAGCGGGGCTGGGCGACCACACCATCCGTACCGCCCTGTGCCCCGGCGGCAAAGAGCGTATGCGCCGCCTGATGAATGTGATTCAGGGCAACCGGCTCGACTTGGGTGTGCTGGTCACGCACCAGCGCAAGCTCGACGACATCGTGGAGGCCTACGATCTGTTTGCCAACCAGCGCGATGGCGTGCTCAAGATCGCCATCAAGCCCTGATGCAGTAACGGCTCCAGCAAGAACGCCACCTTCGGGTGGCGTTCTTTTTATGCGACGCTTTGTGCTCTGTAGATTTAGATATCTTCCAGCAGCGCGTAGGGCAGGGACTGGACCGTCAAAGCAACGCCCTCAGGGCTGCCTGCCGTCAGTGCTTCCTGTGCCGACTGAATCTGCATGCTGACAATGGCATCCCAGCCGCCCTGTGGGGCAGGGGCGGCCTGCACCACGGTGCCTGTGGCCTGTTCGGCGTCGCTGGCCGCAAACACTTCCTGGCCTGCGTTCAATGGTTGGTCTGCATGCACGATGTAGGCGCGGCGCTTGAGCGTGCCACGGAACTGGCTGCGAGCCACCACTTCCTGGCCGGGGTAGCAGCCTTTCTTGAAATTCACGCCACCTACGGATTCGTAGTTCAGCATCTGTGGCACGAACAGCTCAAATACGGGCTCGGACACCATGGCGATGCCGCTGGCTACCTCGGTCCACAGCCACTGCTCGGGTGTCAGCACTGTACCTTGCGGCGCAGGTGTGCCCACGGGAGCTACCAGCAGGGCGCGAGGCTGACCTGCCGCAGGGTAGAGGTGTACCAGATGGCTGCCATCAGCCTGTGTGTGCAGCGTCCAGGGGGCTTCGGTCGCTGGAACAGCGTTGCCGATCAGGCCGAACAGCTGAAAGTCGGCGCTGGCATCCGTGAGCTTGGCCTTGGCGCGCAGCACAAACATGGAAAGGCGCTTGAGCGTGCGTGTCAGCAGGTCCTGGCTGCAGATCAGCAGAATGTCGTCTGGCGCGCGCTTGAAGCCAATAAAGCTGGCCTGCATACGGCCTTTGGCCGAACAGAAGGCTGCCAGACGGGCGTGCTGCTGGTCCAGCAGCACGAAGTCGTTGGTCAGCTGGCCATGGAGGAAACTGGCAGCATCATCACCTTGCACACGGATGATGCCCAGATGCGAAATAGGAGCAATGCCTTGAAGGGTCTCGGTCATGGGTGAATTATGATGCCCGATCTTTTTCTATGGACGCAAAAAGGTTGTGCGACGTTTACTCGTAGTTTTCTTGGTGGTGGTGGCTTTGGTGGCCATGGGGGGCGGCGCAGCTGCATGGTGGCTGGGGCAACCCTTGAAACTGGCTCAGTCCACGGTGGAGCTGGACATTGAAGCAGGCACTTCTCCGCGTGGTGTGGCGCAGGCCGTAGTCGCTGCTGGGGTGGATACCGATGCACGCCTGCTGTACTACTGGTTCCGGGTCTCTGGCCAGGATCGCCAGATTCGCGCTGGTAACTATGAGCTGGAGGCAGGCGTGACGCCACGCTCTTTGCTGCAAAAGCTGGTGCGCGGAGAAGAAAGCCTGCGCGCCATTACTT
This sequence comes from Comamonas kerstersii, assembly GCF_002056725.1. Taxonomy (NCBI): domain Bacteria; kingdom Pseudomonadati; phylum Pseudomonadota; class Betaproteobacteria; order Burkholderiales; family Comamonadaceae; genus Comamonas; species Comamonas kerstersii. The sequence goes on from NZ_CP020121.1 coordinate 2,590,725, forward strand.
TTGTGGAAGGCTGGACCTTCCGTCAGATGCGCGCCCAGATCGCCAGAGACGAGTTTCTCAAGCATGACACGCAAGGCATGACGGATGCTGAACTGATGGCGGCTCTGGGCAAGCCCGGCGTGGCGCCAGAGGGCATGTTCTTCCCCGACACCTATACCTATGCCAAAGGCAGCAGTGAGCTGGCAGTACTGCGCCGTGCCATGCATGCCATGGAGCGACGCCTGAACGAAGTCTGGGCACAGCGCAGTGCGGATTCGCCCCTGAAGACGCCGTATGAGGCACTGATTCTTGCCAGCATCGTAGAAAAAGAAACTGGGCGTGAGAGCGACCGCGGTCAGATTGCCGGGGTGTTCAGCAACCGCCTGCGTATTGGCATGCGCCTGCAGACCGACCCCTCTGTGATTTATGGACTGGGCGAAAAGTTTGATGGCAATCTGCGTAAACGTGACCTGCAGACGGACACGCCCTGGAACACGTACACCCGTGCTGGGCTGCCACCCACGCCGATTGCCATGCCCGGTATGGCGTCGCTGATGGCTGCCGTGCAGCCTGAACCGACCAAGGCTTATTATTTTGTGGCGCGCGGTGATGGCACGAGCTACTTCAGCGCGACACTGGACGAGCACAACCGTGCCGTCAACCGCTATCAGCGCGGAGGTAAGTAATTGCACGGGTAGAGGCACTACCGGCTGGCAGCATGTGCCAGCCTTTCTGAATCTGAGACTCTGTTTTGACACATACACAAGCAACCGGCCTGTTTATCAGTTTTGAAGGCATTGATGGCGCCGGCAAGTCTTCGCATATTGCAGCGCTGGCGCAGGCTTTCCGTGACGCGGGGCGCACGGTCACGCTCACGCGTGAACCCGGTGGCACGCCGCTGGCCGAAAAGCTGCGTGCGCTGCTGCTGCACGAGGCCATGGACCCACTGACCGAAGCGCTGGTCGCCTTTGCTGCACGCCGCGACCATCTGGTGCAGGTGATAGAGCCTGCGCTGGCACGCGGGGAGGTGGTGGTCAGCGACCGCTTTACCGATGCCACCTTTGCCTACCAGGGCGCAGGCCGTGGTTTTGACTGGGAAAAGCTTCAAATTCTGGAGCGTATGGCGCAGACGGGGTGCGCCCCGCAAGCAGATTTGATGCGTGAGCCTGATCTGACCATCTGGTTCGATCTGCCTGCTGCCGTAGCTGCTGGGCGGCTGGCAGGTGCACGCGTGCCTGATAGGTTTGAGGCGCAGCCTCAGGACTTTTTTGCGGCAGTGGCTGATGGCTATGCCCGCCGCTGTGCGGCTGCTCCCCAGCGCTTTGCGCGCATTGATGCCAATTGCAGCCGTGAAGCGGTCTGGCAGCAGGTGGCCGATGTGCTGGTGGCGCGTGGCTATCTGCCCGGAGAGTCAGGAGCTGCAGCGTGAGCGCAGCCGCCAGCACACTCGCTCCCTGGCTGGCACAGCAGCGCCAGAGTCTGTTGGCGCAGCGCGGTCATGCATGGCTGCTGCAGGGACCATCCGGCATGGGGCAGTTTGAACTGGGCATGGCGCTGGTGCGTGCTTGGCTGTGCGAGCAGCCGGGTGCCGATGGCGCTGCGTGTGGTCATTGCGCAAGCTGTCACAGCATCGATGTGCATGCCCATGCTGACCTCTTTGTGCTGATGCCCGAGGTGGACATGATGGCGCGCGGCTGGCCTTTGAGTGAAAAGGCGCAGTCTGAAATTGACGACAAGAAGCGCAAGCCCAGCAAGGAAATTCGCGTCGATGCCATGCGCGATGCCGTGGAGTTCACGCAGCGCACTTCGGCGCGAGGGTGCGGCAAGGCGGTGCTGGTCTACCCGGCCGAGCAGATGAATGCGGTCACGGCCAATGCCTTGCTCAAGACGCTGGAGGAGCCGCCGGGCGATGTGCGCTTTGTGCTGGCAACGGAAGCGGCGCACCAGTTGCTGCCCACCATCCGCAGCCGCTGTCTGGCCCACACCATGCTCTGGCCACAGCAGGCGCAGATGCTGCAGTGGCTGCAGGAGCAGGGCGTTTCGCAGCAGGATGCCGAGGTCTGCCTGCGTGCGGCAGGTGGTCGGCCTTTTGATGCCTGGCAGATGGCACAGTCCGGCAAAGGCATGGGCGTTTTTGCACGTCTGCCCAAGGCAGTGGCCAGCGGGGATGTGGCCGTGTTTGCGGAGATGTCGCCGCCTGAAGTGGTGCAGTGGCTGCAAAAGCTCTGCCATGACCTGATGTGTGTGGCACAGGGCGCGGCCCCACGTTACTTTGCTGCGCAGGACTTGCCGCGCGCGCCTTCCGTGATGGTGCTGGCGCGCTGGGCCAAGTCGCTGGCGCAGGAAGCGCGCACGGCGGAGCACCCATTTAATGCCAACCTCATGACTGAAGCCCTTGTGGCGCAGGCGTGCACGGTTCTAAACTCCAGGCATTAACCTGTTGTTGCACACTTTATGAATATGCAGTCGTCGCCACCTCGCCCCAGTGTTCTGCAGCTTGCCCTGAAGGAAAAAGGGGCTTTGTATGCAGCGTATATCCCGCTGTTTGCCAATGGCGGTATCTTTGTGGCGACCAACCGCCAGTTCCGTCTGGGCGACGATGTCTATGTGTTGCTGACCCTGCCAGATGACCCTCAGCGCTACCCCATTGCTGGCAAGGTCGGCTGGGTAACGCCTGCAGGTGCTGCAGGCAACCGCGCGCAGGGCATTGGTGTGTGCTTTCCCAAGGACGACAAGTCTGTCCAGCTCAAGGCCAAGATTGAGCAGATGCTGGGCACGTCACTGGGCTCTGACCGGGCGACGCAGACGGTGTAAGCCATTTCTCTTTCCGATGCCGGCCAGGGGGACCCTCGGCCGGCATTGTTTTTTGTGCCTTTGATTTCTCATGTTTACCGATTCTCACTGTCATCTGAATTTCCCAGAACTGTCTGCCAATCTGCCTGCGATTCAAGAAGCCATGGCACAGGCGCAGGTCACGCGTGCGCTGTGCATTTCCTGCACCATGGAAGAGTTCCCGGATGTGCATGCCCTGGCCACCACGCATGACAACCTGTGGTGTACCGTCGGCGTGCACCCTGATACCGAACACATGACCGAGCCCAGTGTGGACGATCTGGTCAAGTTGGCAGGGCTGCCTCGTGTGGTGGGCATTGGTGAGACAGGGCTGGACTACTACGGCATGGAAGACCGCAAGGGCGGGCGCACGATTGCGGATATGGAGTGGCAGCGTGAGCGCTTTCGCACCCACATCCGTGCGGCGCAGCAGGCACAGAAACCGTTGGTGATTCACACCCGCGCGGCGCAGGAAGACACCATCCGCATCCTCAAGGAAGAGGGCGAAGACGGCTCTGCAGGCAGCGCAGGTGGCGTGTTCCACTGCTTTACTGAAAGCATGGAAGTGGCCAAGCAGGCGCTGGATCTGGGTTTTTACATTTCGTTTTCTGGGATCGTCACCTTCAAGAGTGCGCAATACCTGCGTGAAGTGGCCGCCTATGTGCCTGCAGACCGTATCCTGATTGAAACCGACAGTCCTTATCTGGCGCCTGTACCTTTCCGCGGCAAGACCAATACCCCTGCTTATGTCCCCTATGTGGCCAAGCAGGTCGCTGAAGTGCGCGGCATGACGGTGGAAGCCGTGGCAGCATTGACCAGTAGGAACTTTGACCAACTCTTTCAAGGTGTGGTGACGGAATGAAACGCAGAACCCTGCTGCAGGCACTGAGTGCCAGTGTGTGGATAGGTGCAATGCCATGGGTGCAGGCGGCCGATCTGGGCTCGCATTTGCACACCTTGGTCATTCGTGATGACTATCTGGGCATGCGCGACTTGCTGCGGCAGGGGCTGGACCCGAATACACGAGACCGCCAGGGCGTGCCCATGCTGGTCAAGGCCATGCAGCAGGAGTCTCTGCGTGTGGCGGATGAATTGCTCAATTCCCCCAAGATCAAGGTCGATCTGGCCAGTCCTTCAGGCGAAACCGCGCTGATGTACGCCAGCATCAAGGGCAATCTGGCGCTGGTGCAGCGGCTGCTGGCCATGGGGGCTTCGGTCAACAAGCCAGGCTGGACGCCGCTGCACTATGCCGCCAGCGCCAACCACGAGCACAGCACGGAAATTGTGCGCCTGCTGCTGGAAAACCATGCCTACATCGATGCGGAGTCACCCAACAAGAGCACGCCGCTGATGCTGGCTGCGCAGTATGGCTCGGAGGGCATGGTCAAGCTGCTGCTGGATGGGGGCGCTGATGTACAGCTGCGCAACCAGCAGGGGCTGAGCGCCGTGGACTTTGCCCGTCGCTCCGAGCGGGAATTCATGGTCAAGATGCTGGATGAGGCCTACCAGGCCACACGCCGCTCCAAGGCCAGCTGGTAAGCACTGCAGGGCCAGAGCAAAAGCTTAAGCTCAAACTCTATAAAAAAATAGCGCCTTGCGCTGATCCATATTCACTTTCAGATAGTTTTCATATTGAAAGTGGCTTGCAATCAGCGCAAGGCGCTTTGATTTTCAGAGCTGTCTTTAGTTGCCTTGGCTGCCCGTGTGTGCCTGCAGTCGGGCGTACAGACCGCCCATGGCCATCAGTTCGGCGTGGGTGCCTTGCTCGGCAATGTGGCCACGTTCCATGACCACGACACGGTTGGCATGTTCAATGGTGGACAGGCGGTGGGCAATCACCAGGGTGGTGCGGCCCTGCATCAGGGTCTGCAAGGCCTGCTGCACCAGACGCTCGGACTCGGTATCAAGCGCAGAGGTGGCCTCGTCCAGAATCAGAATCGGCGCATTCTTGTACAGCGCGCGTGCAATGGCCAGGCGCTGACGCTGACCGCCTGAGAGCTGCGTGGCGTTGTGGCCCACTTCGGTGTGGATGCCGTTGGGCATCTGGCGCACATGCTCGGCCAGATTGGCGGCCTCCAGGCAGGACCAGACGCGGGTTTCATCCACCTCCAGCCCCAGAGCCACGTTGGCGGCCACAGTGTCATTGAACATCACCACATCCTGGCTGACCATGGCGAACTGCTGGCGCAGATAGTTCAGGTCCCACTGCGGCAGGGCTAGCCCATCCATGCGCACTTCGCCCGCAGTAGGGTTGAGAAAGCGTGGCAGCAGATTGACCAGCGTGGTCTTGCCCGCACCGGACGGACCAACCAGCGCCACGACTTCACCAGGGTGAACGGTCAGGTTTACGCGGCTGAGTGCGGGGGGCTTGTCTTCGCCAAAAGAGACGCTGACATCACACAGCTCAATCTTGCCTTTGACGCTGGCTGGGCGCTGCGAGCCGCCTTGCTCGGCGGTGCTGTCTTCCATCAGCGCCAGGCCGCGCTCCAGGGCAGCCACGCCACGCGTGATGGGGTTGGCCACATCGGCCATACGGCGCAGCGGCGCAATCAGCATCAGCATGGCGCTGATGAAAGCCACAAAGCTGCCGACGGTAACGTCTTCATTGCGCCCCTGCCACAAGGCGATGCAGATCACCGCAGACAGGGCAACGGCCGCCATCAGCTGGGTGGTCGGTGTCATGGCTGCCGAGGCGATGGTGGACTTGATATTGAGCTTGCGCAGCTGGCGGCTGAGTTCCACAAAACGGTTGGTCTGGGACTGCTGTGCACCATGCAGGCGCACCATGCGGTGGGCCAGCACATTTTCTTCCACCACATAGGCCAGTGCATCGGTAGCCTGCTGGCTGCTCTTGGTGATGCGGTACAGGCGGCGCGACAGGGTCTTCATGATCCAGCCCACGGTGGGAACGATGAAGGTTACAGCCAGCGTAAGCTGCCAGTTCAGATACAGCAGATAGCCCAGCAGCGCGATCAGCGTGAAACCATCGCGTGAAATGGCCAGAAATGCCTGCACCAGCTGCGTAGCGCCGGTTTGCACCTCATACACCACGGTATTGGACAGGGCGCTGGCCGACTGCTTGGAGAACAAGTCCATCTGCGCCACCTGCACGCGCTCGAACAAATCCTTGCGCAGGCGCAGCATGCCTTCATTGGCAATGCGCGAGAGTGCATATTGACCGGCAAACTGGGCCAGCCCACGAATGAAAAAAAGCCCGATGATGAATACGGGCACCAGCCACAGGTTGAGCGTGCCCTTGGTAAAGCCGCTGTCCAGCAGTGGTTGCAGCAGGGCGGGAATCAAGGGCTCTGTCGCTGAGCCAACCAGGGTGGCAATGATGGCCAGACTCCACGCCATGCGCTGATTGCCAAAGTAGGGCGCAACGCGAGCCAGGCGCTGGCGCAGGGGCAAATCAGTGGAGGCAGGGGCTGCCATGCGGATATGGGGGGAATTGCTTTGCATGTCGCCGCCGATTCTACGTGCGCTCTCTCGGGCGCTTACGCAGTCATACACATTGACACAGCAATGGTTTGCTCGCGGGCACTGAACTGTGTGTAACATTCCCACATTACACCGGGAGCCTAATCCGGCACATGATGGCTGCGCATGAATACTGAATACCCATTCCAAGCTTTTATCTCCAGTGCAAGCACTGCACTTGCATCGCGTCGATCCATGCTCGGGGCTTTGGCGGCTGTGCCGGCCATGCCAGCGCTGGCGCAATTCCGTGTCGAAGTCAGTGGCGTTGGTCTGACGCAGATTCCGATTGCCTTGCCAGCATTCCGTGGCGAAGAGGGCGTGTCGCAGAAGATCTCTGAGATCGTTCGCGCCGACCTGGAACGCAGTGGCCTGTTTCGCAATATCCCGGCTACGGGACAGGCACTGGATGAAACCTCGCGTCCTGACATGGCAGAGTGGCGCCAGCGTGGCGCTGATGCCCTGGCAACGGGCAGCGTGACACGCCTGACCGATGGCCGCTATGACGTACGCTTCCGCCTGTGGGATGTGGTCAAGGCCCAGGACTTGGGCGGGCAGGGCTTTGTCGTGGTGCAGGGTGATCTGCGTTTGGTGGCGCACCGCATTGCTGACTTCATCTATGAAAAACTGACGGGTGAAAAAGGCATCTTCTCCACCCGCATTGCCTACGTCACCAAGGCGGGCAAGCGCTATGTGCTGTGGGTGGCCGATGCCGATGGCGAGAATGCCCAGTCTGCGTTGTCGAGCACTGAGCCCATTATTTCTCCGGCCTGGTCACCCAACGGGGCAGAGCTGGCCTATGTGTCTTTTGAGGCACGCAAGCCCGTGATCTATGTGCACGAAGTGGCAACGGGCCGCCGCCGTCTGGTGGCGAACTTCCGTGGCTCCAACAGTGCGCCAGCCTGGTCGCCCGATGGCAAGACACTGGCTGTGACGTTGACGCGCGATGGCCTGTCCCAGCTCTACACCATCAGCTCGCACGGTGGGGAGCCCAAGCGTCTGACCCAGAGCAATGGCATCGATACCGAGCCCGCATTCTCGGCAGATGGCCAGACGATTTTCTTTGTCAGCGACCGCGGCGGCTCTCCCCAGATCTACAAGGTGCCCGTCAGTGGTGGCAGCGCGCAGCGTGTCACATTCAGCGGTAACTACAACATTTCGCCTGCGGTCAGCCCCGATGGCCGCTGGCTGGCGTACATCTCGCGTGTGGGTGGAGCTTTCAAGCTGCACGTCATGGATCTGGAAAACGGTCAGCTGTCTGCGATCACCGATACCTCCGAGGATGAAAGCCCCAGCTTCGCGCCTAACAGCCGCCTGATTGTGTATGCGACCAAGCAAGGCGGTCGTGAAGCATTGATGACGACCACACTGGACGGCAAGATCAAAGCACGTCTGGCAGGCAAAGGCGGCGAAATCCGAGAGCCTGACTGGGGTCCTTATCAAAAATATTGATTGCGACAGGTAAACCTTTGTCATCGCGCCGCGTTACAAGACTTACCTAGCATTCCTAGGAGAGGAAAAAATGATGTTTACTTTTAAACGTGTTTCTATTGCACTGTCTGTTGCGGCTTTGCTGGCCGGTTGCTCGTCCGGCGTGAAGCTGGATGAAAACGCGAACGGTGCCAACGGCAGCGACACCACTTCCGGCGCAGCCAGCGGCGTGACCGGTGTGGATCTGACCGGTATGCAAATCGACGCAGACGGTGGCCCTAAGGGCGTAGGCCGTGTGGTGTACTTCGACTTTGACAGCTTTGTCGTCAAGCCCGAAGACCAGGCACTGGTGGAAGGCAATGCCCGCTTCATCAAGGCTGATCCTGCGCGCAAGGTGACCGTTGAAGGTCACACCGACGAACGCGGTGGTCGTGAATACAACCTGGCGCTGGGCCAAAAGCGTGCCGAAGCTGTGCGTCGTTCGCTGAACCTGCTGGGCGTGAGCGACAGCCAGGTGGAAGCCGTCAGCTATGGTGAAGAAAAGCCTGCTTCCGTGGGCCATGACGAATCTGCTTACTCGCAGAACCGTCGTGCTGAAATCTCCTACCGTTAAAGCATGAACATTCGCAATCTCACTTTGCGAATGGGTGTCCGTGCACTGGCTGCCGCCAGCCTGTGCACGGCATTCATGACGCCTGCACATGCATTTCTGGAAGATGCAGAAGCTCGTCGTGCGATTCTGGAGCTGCGTCAGCGTTTCGATGCCAATGCCGAAGAAACGGCAGCCATGCGCCGAGGCATGCTGGATCTGCAGGCGCAGATCGAGTCCATGCGACGCGATATTGCGCAGCTCACAGGCACCAAGGAACAGCTGGAACGTGAAATCTCCGAGCTGCAGCGCCGTCAGAAAGATCTGGCCACAGGGCTGGATGAGCGTCTGAGCAAGTTTGAGCCTGTACAGGTGCAGATGGACGGCCTGGAATTCTCGGCAGACCCTGCAGAAAAGCGCGATTTTGATGCTGCGCTGGAAAAGTTCCGCGCCGGTGACTTTGCAGACGCGCGCAAGGCTTTTGCGAATTTTGTCAATACCTATCCAGGTAGTGGCTACATGCCTTCGGCGCGCTTCTGGCTGGGCAATACCCAGTATGCAGGACGTGACTATAAGGAAGCCATTGCCAACTTCAGGTCCATGCTCAGAGCTGCCCCTCAGCATGAGCGCGCCGCAGACGCAACGCTGTCGATTGCGAACTGCCAGCTGGAGCTGAAAGACACCAAGGGTGCTATCCAGACGCTAGGGGAAGTGGTCAAGAACTACCCCGGCACCGAGGCCGCAACCGTGGCCAAAGAGCGTCTGCAACGTTTGAAGTAATGAGTTCCACAGAACATTCGAATGCTTCTGTCGCCAGTTCTGCTGGCGACAGTTTTTTAGAGGGTGCAGACTTGCAGCGCCGCTTCGGCGGGCTGGAGCGCCTGTACGGCAGAGATGGTGCAGCACGCATCCGTGGTGCGCATGTCGCTGTGATCGGGGTAGGGGGCGTGGGCTCCTGGGCGGCAGAAGCACTGGCACGCAGTGGCGTTGGCAGTCTCACGCTGATTGATCTGGACAATGTGGCCGAGTCCAATGTGAATCGCCAGATCCATGCGCTTACTGACACACTGGGCAAGGCCAAGGTAGAGGCCATGCGTGAGCGCATTGCACAGATCAACCCAGCCTGTGTCGTGCATTGCATTGAAGATTTTGTGGAGCCTGAGAACTGGCCGCAGATCCTGCCCGCGGGTGTAGATGCGGTGATTGATGCCTGTGACCAGGTCAAGGCCAAGCTGGCCATGGCCCAGTGGGCACGCAGAAACAAGCGCATGTTGATTACGGTGGGTGCAGCCGGCGGCAAGCGTCTGGCCCATAAGGTAGAGGTCGATGATCTGTCTCAGGTCACGCATGACCCATTGCTGGCCCAGCTGCGCTATCGCCTGCGCAAGGAATTCAACGCTCCCCGCGATGGCAAGAAGATGGGGGTTGTGACCGTCTTCAGCCGCGAGACCGTGATGCAGCCCGATGCATCGTGCCAGATGTCTGGGGCAGACGGCACACTCAACTGCAGCGGCTATGGCTCGGTGGTGTCTGTGACCGCCGCCTTTGGCATGTGCGCCGTGGGCTGGGTGCTGGATGAGATTGCGAAGAACCCGAAAAAGTAGCACGTTTTTTCAAAAACACCAAAAAAGTGCTGCTACAATTCATTTATTCGCTGATCAGCACAGCTTGCTTTTCTGATTAGTAGGTCGGGTCTTTAGCTCAGTCGGTAGAGCAGCGGACTTTTAATCCGTTGGTCGAGGGTTCGAATCCCTCAGGACCCACCAAAAGATTTGTAGCCCTGCTACTGTAAAAATAGCAGGGCTTTGTTATTCATTTGAAAGTTTCGGGCGGGTCTTTAGCTCAGTCGGTAGAGCAGCGGACTTTTAATCCGTTGGTCGAGGGTTCGAATCCCTCAGGACCCACCACCATCAAGCGCCATAGCTCCAAGAGCTGTGGCGCTTTTTTGTTTTTTCTGTGCTTTGTCACGCTGGACGAGGGTACAGTGGGAGCCGCAGCTCCCCACGCAGTCGTGCAGCAATTAGCTGTTGCTCACCAGCAAGCCCTGTTTTTCGATAAACGCAATCACTTCCTCTAACCCATCCAAAGTCTTCAGATTGGTCATCACAAAGGGCTTGAGCCCCTTGGGTGTGGTGCGCTGCTTGATGGTGTCGCTGCGCATGATGTCCAGATTGGCGCCCACGTGCGGCGCCAGATCGGTCTTGTTGATGACGAACAGGTCGCTCTTGGTAATGCCGGGGCCACCTTTGCGTGGAATTTTTTCGCCTGCGGCTACGTCGATCACGTAGATGGTCAGATCGGACAGCTCGGGGCTGAAGGTCGCTGCCAGGTTGTCACCGCCCGATTCGATAAAGATGATGTCTGCATTCGGAAAATCCACCAGCATGCGGTTGATGGCTTCCAGATTGATGGAGGCGTCTTCACGGATGGCTGTGTGCGGGCAGCCACCGGTTTCCACACCCATGATGCGCTCGGGCGGAAGGGCACCGCTGATGGTCAGCAGGCGCTGGTCTTCCTTGGTGTAGATGTCATTGGTGATGGCAATCAGGTCCCACTTCTCGCGCATGGCCTTGCACAGCATTTCGAGGATGGTGGTTTTGCCGGAGCCGACAGGGCCGCCAATGCCTACACGCAGTGGTGGCAGTTTCTTGGTACGGTTGGGAATGTGATGCAGTGCAGTGCTCATGAACGAAAGAGGCGTGAGTATTGGTGTTCATGCCGTGCCGAAAGAATGGCCAGCATGGGCGAAAAAGCTTGTCGTGCTCCGTCGGGCAGGGTGAGGGCATGCTCAACGGCGGCAGGAATTTCGTGGGTCAGCCGTGCCAGGATGCGCTGGCCAGCGCTCTGGCCCAGTGGCACGGCCTTGATGGCCGCCTGCGTCATGTTCTCGGCCCAGCCAAAGGCATAGGCCAGCAGGGCATCGCGTGTCGTGGCACCGGCCAGCATGGCGGCCAGTGAGAAGGCCAGTGGGTAGCTGGCGTCCTGCGCGCCCAGCCATTGCACGCGCTCCAGCGTTTCAGGCGTATCGGCGTAGCGGGTCTTGAGCCATTCGATGAGCGAGCGGCCCATTTGCTCGGTCTGCAGGCGCAGTTCACTGCTCTCGCGTGTGGTACGTACCCAGGTGTTCAGTGCTTGCAGGCGTGTGTGGTCATCCGTGGCCCAGGCAGGCATGGCCTGGGCAATGGCTGCCATATCGCCACGTGACTGGGTGAGGTGCAGTTGATCGACCAGCCAGCGCGCCGCTTCATCTTCTGTAGTGACCAGGGCAGCATTGATCGCTGCTTCCAGGCCTTCTGAATAGGAGAATCCTCCAATGGGCAGCGCCGGAGAGGCCAGCCACATCAGCTGCAGAAAGCTGCCTGAGGTCAGGTGCAAAGGGGTCAGTGGCATGTCTCAGTCTCCGTGCAGGCTGAGGAACTTCAGTCCCACAATGCCCATGATGATCAAACCAAAGCAGGCCATGCGGGCCACGCTGCGGTCTTCGTCCAGAACCAGCATGCCGTAGGCTGCAGTGCCAACGGCACCAATGCCCACCCAGACCGCATAGGCCGTGCCCACCGGAATGCTGCGTGTGGCCAGCGACAGCAAATACATGCTGGCCGCAATAAAGGCAAAGCAGAACAGGCTGGGCCACAGACGCGTGAAACCTTCCGTGCGTGGCATGGCAGCCGCATAGAAGATTTCACACAGACCGGCAGCGATCAGAAAGACCCAGCTCATCCACCACAACCTTTGCCGTGGGAGTGGTCGCAGCAGTGACCGTGTTCATGCTCATGCAGATGCGCATGGTGATGGCCATGGCCGCAGCAGCCTTCGTCATGGGCGTGTTGGTGTTGTGCATGTCCGTGGTCATGCCCATGGCCGTGATCGTGTGTGTGGCTGTGATGGTGGTGGCTGTGACCATCATTGGTCACATGGCCGCCATAGGCGCCGCCTTCGGGCTCAAACGGCAGATCAGCCTCAACCACCGTCATGTGCATGCTGCGCAGCATGTCGGCCAGCACGTGGTCGGGTTCAATCTTGAGGTGGTCGGGCTGCAGCTCAATGGGTACATGGCGGTTGCCCAGGTGGTAGGCAGCGCGCATCAGGTCAAAGGCTGTGCCGTGTTCGGCGCAGGCCGTGATCTTGAGCACCTTTTGCGGTGCGGCAATCACGCGCACCATGGAGCCATCTTCGGCGACCAGCACATCGCCGCCGCGCACGGCCTGGCCGCGTGGCAGAAAGATGGCCAGTTCACGGCCCTGGCTGTCGGTGGCGGCAAAGCGCGATTTCTGGCGCACATCCCAGTCCAGCTCCACGGTGGCAGCACGCTGGAGCAGCACGCGGGCCAGGCCCTGGCCCTGGGGAAGGAGTTTGTTGATGGTCAACATAGGTTGCTTACTTTCAAAAGGGGAGCTACAAACTGGCGCGAATCGTGCATCTCGCACGGTTTTCATCACTTGATAGCATGACAGACATGTCAACCCCTTTTGCACTTTCTTCGGTGGCTGCAACGGACTGGCAGCCTTGTGGTGTGGGCCATGTGGCGGTGTACGGGACCTTGCGTGCCGGTGGCATCAACGACATTGCACGGTTGCGTCCGGGCATTGCCTGCATAGGGCGCACCACGCTCACAGGCACTTTGCATGATCTGGGCTACTACCCGGGCCTGCAGCTGGTAGGCACGCAGCAGGTGCTGGCAGAGGTGTATCCGCTTGATGCGGCGCTGGAACAGGCCCTCGATGGCATCGAAGGCCTGTGGCCCACCGATGTGGGCGAATACACCAAACGCATTCTGACCGTGCCTGTGGCGCTGACCGGTGGCGGCACACAGATGATGGCCGTGCTGGTCTATGAAGCCTTGCCCACCACGGTGCAGCATGCGCCTGTGGTGCCTGCCAGCGACTGGCTGGCCTGGTATGCGGGCAAGGGTGTTCAGCATCCTGGTACGGCCTTTACGCTCAACACACTTCAGAACAGGAAGTAGCGCTGGGCCATGGGCAGGCTCCTTGCTGGTTCACAGGTCAGGAGCTGCCCGTCCGCACGCACGGCATAAGTCTGTGCATCCACTTCCATGCGTGGCGCCAGATCGTTGTGGATCATGTGCTGCTTTTGCACGCCGCGAATGCCTTTGACGGCGGACAGCGTTTTGTGCAGCCCAAAGCGTTCCCTAATGCCTGCGGCCAAACCAGCTTGCGAAACAAACGTCAGCGAGGTCTTGGCAATGGCGCCACCGAATGCACCAAACATGGGACGGTAGTGCACAGGCTGGGGCGTGGGAATGGAGGCATTCGGATCACCCATGGCGGCCATGGCGATGAAGCCACCCTTGAGAATGCAAAAGGGCTTGACGCCAAAAAATGCAGGCTTCCAGATCACGAGATCGGCCCACTTGCCCACTTCAATGCTGCCTACTTCGTGGCTGATGCCGTGGGCGATTGCGGGGTTGATGGTGTACTTGGCGATGTAGCGCTTGACGCGGAAGTTGTCGTGCCGCGCGCTGTCGCCTTGTAGTTGGCCGCGCTGCTGCTTCATCTTGTGGGCGGTTTGCCAGGTGCGCAGAATCACTTCCCCCACACGGCCCATGGCCTGGCTGTCGGAGCTGAACATGCTGATGGCACCAATGTCGTGCAGGATGTCTTCGGCCGCAATCGTTTCCTTGCGGATACGGCTTTCGGCAAAGGCCAGGTCTTCGGCAATGCTGGCGTCCAGGTGGTGGCAGACCATCAGCATGTCCACGTGCTCGTCCAGCGTGTTGATGGTGTAGGGGCGCGTGGGGTTGGTTGAAGACGGTAGCACATTGGCTTCACCCACCACTTTCAGAATGTCCGGTGCATGGCCGCCGCCCGCGCCTTCGGTGTGGAAGGTGTGGATGGTGCGGCCCTTGAACGCTGCCACCGTGTCTTCCACAAAGCCAGACTCATTGAGCGTGTCGGTGTGGATGGCCACCTGGGTGTCGGTTTCCTCAGCCACATCCAGACAGTTGCTGATGGCCGCAGGCGTGCTGCCCCAGTCTTCGTGGAGTTTGAGGCCAATGGCACCGGCGGCAATCTGCTCATGCAGCCCTGCTGGCAGCGCCGCATTGCCCTTGCCCAGAAAACCCAGGTTCATGGGGAAGGCGTCCGCGGCCTGCAGCATGCGCTCCATATTCCAGGGGCCAGGCGTGCAGGTGGTGGCAAAAGTACCTGTGGCCGGGCCCGTGCCGCCGCCGATCATGGTGGTCACACCACTGGTGAGCGCTTCTTCAATCTGCTGGGGTGCGATGAAGTGGATGTGGGTGTCGATGCCGCCGGCGGTGACGATGTTGCCCTCGCAGGAGATGATTTCCGTACCCGGGCCAATGATGATGTCCACGCCCGGCTGCGTGTCAGGATTGCCGGCCTTGCCAATGGCTGCAATGCGCCCGTCCTTCAAGCCGATGTCGGCTTTGACAATGCCCCAGTGGTCCACGATCAGCGCATTGGTCAGTACCGTGTCCATGGCGCCTTGTTCCCGTGAGCGCTGGCTTTGTGCCATGCCATCGCGAATGGTCTTGCCGCCGCCAAACTTCACTTCCTCGCCATAGCCGCCCGCGTTCAGGGTGAAGTCTTTCTCCACTTCGATCAGCAAGTCGGTATCTGCCAGCCGCACGCGGTCGCCCACGGTGGGGCCAAAGGTTTCGGCGTAGGCGCGTCGGTCCATGCTAGCCATCACAAATCTCCTTGCACCAGGCCGCGAAAGCCATAGGCCTTGCGGTTGCCTGCCAGATCAATCAGTTCCACCGTGCGCTGCTGGCCCGGCTCAAAGCGCACGGCCATGCCGCTGGCAATGTTCAGGCGCTTGCCGTGGGCTGCCTGGCGGTCAAATTCCAGGCCTGCATTGGTCTCGGCAAAGTGATAGTGCGAGCCAACCTGAATCGGGCGGTCGCTGGCGTTCTTGACCACCAGCGTCAGAGTTGGGCGACCGGGGTTGAGGACGTGTACGCCCTCATCGACCAAGATTTCTCCGGGAATCATGGCAAGCCCTTTCTTCAAGCCAGACGGGTCAGCATGAAGGCGCCCAGCGCAGCGGTCAGGCCGCCAGCCACTTTGGCCAAAGTCTGAAAGCGCCGCATGACTTGGTGGCCCACTGCCATGCCAGCCAGGTGCAAGATGGCAGAGCCTGCGGCCATGCCCACGATGACGCCCGCTGCAGGGGCCAAGGACTCTTCAAATAGCTCATAGCCGTGGGCTGCGCCGTGGAAGAAGGCAAACACGCCCACCAGGCCAGCTGCCGCACCTGCGGCCATCTTCTGCTGCACCATCACGAGCAGCCCCAGCACCAGCACGGAGGCAGCAATCATGGGCTCGATCGCAGGGATTTGCAGACCAGCAAAACCTGCCAGGCAGCCTGCAACCAAGAGTGCCACAAAGCCTGCAGGCGCGGCCCAGGCCTTGCCTGACTTGCCAAAGGCCAGTGCACTCCAGGCACCGACTGCCAGCATGGCGGCCAGGTGGTCGGCACCGCCAAAGGGGTGGGCAATGGCGTGGGTGAAGCTGTCCAGAAAAGTATGGTGGCCGCCGCCATCACTGCCCACATGGGCGAGGGCGGTCAGAGGCAGGGCTGCAGCTGTGGCAACGGAAGCGGCAATCAGGTGTTTAGTTTTCATAGCTGTTAGCGCAGATGGGATAAGGGCTGGAGGCCAAAAAGGCTTGTAATCAAACAATGGGTTCGTGCACCGTGACCAGCTTGGTGCCGTCTGGGAAGGTGGCTTCGATCTGGATGTCGGGAATCATTTCAGGCACACCGTCCATGACGTCCTCACGCGTCAGCACGGTGCGGCCTTCACTCATGAGTTGGGCTACGGTCTTGCCATCGCGTGCGCCTTCCATCACAAAGGCGCTGATCAGGGCCACGGCTTCGGGGTAGTTCAGCTTCAGGCCTCGGGCCTTGCGGCGTTCGGCCAGCAGGGCTGCGGTAAAGATCAGCAGCTTGTCTTTTTCTCTTGGCGTCAATTCCATTACAGCTTCCTTAATGGGTCCGAGCAGTCGGCTGCGCCGACTGACCGCGGGGAGTTAATTCCATCGTTTCGATTCCCTCGTCGGTAGACGTATTGGTGTGGGGCATCTGTGCCCCTTGCTATGCAATCTGCAAGAGGCGTGCCAAGCGCTGTTGTGGTGCGTGGCGTTGTCTTTTTTGGTGCCATGACTGGACGCGCTCTGGATGTGCCCGTGGCGCAGTTGGTGCGTCTGCGTTCTGTTGTGGTGCATCGCTGGATGGGGCGCACCAATAGCGTGAATTGCATGGATTGGACTGAAAGTGGCACACCGCTTGCTTTGAAGTGCAGCAAGCTGGTCAGGGAGGCCAGCGAATACTTCATACAGCCCATTGAGGAGCACTTTCCATGACCCAGCGTCGTTTCACTTTGAAGTCTTTGGCTGCTGCTGCAGCTGTTGCAGGTTTGGGTTTTACTGGTCTGGCTGCACAGGCGGCAGACACCATCAAGGTGGGTGTGCTGCATGCACTGTCGGGCACCATGGCCATTTCGGAAACTGCGCTCAAGGACATGGCCCTGATGACCATTGAGGAAATCAACGCCAAGGGCGGTGTGCTGGGCAAGAAGCTGGAGCCTGTGGTGATTGACACCGCCTCCAACTGGCCGCTGGCGGCAGAAAAGGCCAAGCAGCTGATCAGCCAGGACAAGGTGGCTGTGACCTTTGGCTGCTGGACTTCGGTGTGCCGCAAGTCCGTGCTGCCCGTCTATGAAGAAAACAACGCCCTGCTGTTCTACCCCGTGCAGTACGAAGGCGAAGAGCTGAGCAAGAATGTGTTCTACACCGGCGCAGCGCCCAACCAGCAGGCCATTCCCGCCGTGGAATACCTGATGAGCGAAGACGGTGGTGCTGCCAAGCGCTGGGTGCTGCTGGGCACAGACTATGTCTACCCCCGCACAGCCAACAAGATCCTGCGTGCCTTCCTGAAGTCCAAGGGTGTGGATGACAAGGACATCATGGAGGCCTACACCCCCTTCGGCCACAGCGACTACCAGACCATCGTGGCGGACATCAAGAAGTTCTCTGCCGGTGGCAAGACAGCGGTGATCTCCACCATCAATGGCGACTCCAACGTGCCTTTCTACAAGGAACTGGGCAATGCGGGCCTGAAGGCCACCGATGTACCCGTGGTGGCTTTCTCCGTGGGTGAGGAAGAGCTGCGCGGTCTGGACCCCAAGCCGCTGGTGGGTCATCTGGCTTCGTGGAACTACTTCATGAGCGTGAAGAACCCCACCAACGAAGCCTGGATCAAGCAGTGGAGCGACTACGCCAAGGCCAAGAACCTGCCTGGCCAGTCCACCAAGCCTCTGACCAATGACCCCATGGAAGCCACCTACGTGGGCATCAACATGTGGAAGCAGGCCGTGGAAAAGGCCAAGAGCACCGATCCGGACAAGGTGATTGCCGCCATGGCGGGCCAGACCTTCCAGGCACCCAGCGGCTATGTGCTGACCATGGACCCCAAGAACCACCACCTGCACAAGCCTGTGCTGATTGGCGAGATCAAGGCTGACGGCCAGTTTGACGTGGTGTGGCAGACCAAGGGCCCGATCAAGGCCCAGCCCTGGAGCCCTTTCATTGAAGGCAACGACAAGAAGAAGGACGAGCCAGAGAAAAAGTAAGCGCTGCAAACACCGAATCTGGCACAGCTGTTGCAAGGCTGTGTCAGACCCGGAATCTCTGTTGCAAGGGCCCGTCCGGAGTGACGGGCTTTTTGTTGATTGGACTGCTTATGTTTTTACCTCTCTTGCGCCTTATCAGGCCCTGGCTGGGAGCTGCCATAGCGGCTGCCGCCATGAGCCAGCTGCCGGCCCATGCGCTCACGGCGGAACAAGCCCTGGCCATGGCCGATGGCGACAACAACAGCCGTATTGCGGCCATGCAGGACGCTGTCGCCCATGGTGACGCTGCCCGCGTGGCGCAGTTTCTGAATGCCCTGCGTGATGGCGAAGTGCAGCATGGCGAAGGCCGTGCTTTCATCGTGCGTGGTGGTGCGGCCATCGACCCTGTCAGCGGCACTGCTACCAGTCTGCCTGCGGCGGCAGAAGACGCACGCACCAACAACCGCCTGCGCCGTGAAATTGCCAATGCGCTGGCAGAACTGAATTTGTGGGTGGGCACAGACAGCGAGCGCCTGGAAGCTGCGCGCGCCATGCTCAAGGGCGCCAACCCGGATCGCCTTGCCACGCTGGAAAAGGCGCTGGCACAGGAAAAACATGAAGCGGTGCGTGCAGAGCTGGAACTGGCACGCTCTGCCGCCTTGCTGGGCAGTGCCGACGCAGCGCAGCGCATGGCAGCAGCCGTGCAGCTGGCGCAAAAAGCCTCACCGCAGACACGCCTGCTGCTCAACGAACAGTTATCCAGCGAGCAGGATGACAAGGTCAAGGCAGCCCTCAAGCGTGCGCTGGCTGAAGTAGAAGACAAGCTGGCCTGGGGCGAGCGCCTTGGGGTTGCTTTCACCGGCGTGAGTCTGGGCTCCATCTTGCTGCTGGTGGCGCTGGGGTTGGCCATCACCTACGGCCTGATGGGTGTGATCAACATGGCCCACGGCGAGCTGATGATGATTGGCGCCTATGCCACCTTTGTGGTGCAGGGCGTATTCCGCAGCTATCTGCCCGATTTTTTTGACTGGTATTTGCTGGCTGCCGTGCCTGTGGCCTTCATGGCTTCGGCCCTGGTGGGCGCGGTGCTGGAGCGTGGCGTGCTGCGTTTCCTCTACGGCCGTCCGCTGGAGACGCTGCTGGCCACCTGGGGCATTTCGCTGGTGCTGATGCAGCTGGTGCGCAGCGTCTTTGGTGCCCAAAACGTGGCCGTGGAAAACCCCGTGTGGATGAGCGGCGGCTGGCAGGTGCTGCCCAATCTGACACTGCCGTTCAACCGCCTGATCATCATTGCCTTTGCCTTTGCGGTGCTGGCAGGGGTGGCCTACATCATCGCCAGAACACGCATGGGTCTGTTTGTGCGCGGTGTGACGCAAAACCGCCCGATTGCCTCGTGCATGGGCGTGAACACCGCACGCGTGGACACCATGGCCTTCGCACTGGGCAGCGGCATTGCCGGGCTGGCGGGCTGCGCGCTGAGCCAGGTGGGCAATGTGGGGCCGGACCTGGGGCAGAGCTACATCGTGGACTCGTTCATGGTGGTGGTGCTCGGCGGCGTGGGCCAGCTGGCTGGCACGGTGTATGCCGCGCTGGGGCTAGGCATTCTCAACAAGTTCCTCGAAGGCTGGACCGGTGCGGTGCTGGCCAAGATCGCGGTGCTGGTTTTCATCATTGCTTTCATCCAGAAGCGGCCCCAAGGCATCTTCGCGATGAAGGGACGCAGCGCGGAAACATGAAACACCCCCTGAATCGCTTTGCCCACGTGCAGCCACCAGAGGCGGCTGCTCTTCGTTGCCGTCCAAGCCTGCGCAGGCAGGCTTGGAGCCGCGGCACTCAGCCCCCTTTCTCGCTGTGCGAGAAGCGGAACGACAGCCTCGCTGCGGGGCGGCCCTTGCTCGCTGTCTCTGGCGAATGTGGGTTGCGTTATGCGCATGCTGAAGGAACCAAGTTATGAATGCTTCAACAACATTAAAGAGCAGCGTATTTGTGCCGGTGGAATTGCCCGATCGCAAGCCGCTGCTGAGCAAGGCGGGCTGGTCCGCCTTTATGGTGGCGCTGATCGTGGTCTGCGCTGTAGCGCCGGTGCTCAACCTCTGGGTGCCAGAGGGCAGTGCGCTCCACCTGTCTGACTATGCCGTGCGGCTGCTGGGCAAGATCATGTGCTTTGCCATCTGCGCACTGGCCATGGACTTGATCTGGGGCTACACCGGCATTCTGAGTCTGGGCCACGGCCTGTTCTTTGCGCTGGGTGGCTATGTGATGGGCATGTACCTGAGCCGCCAGTCGGCCGGGCCGGATGCGCTGCCTGCCTTCATGACGTTTCTGGCATGGAAGGAGCTGCCCTGGTTCTGGGCGCTGTCCGACAGCTTTATCGCCACCTTCATCCTGATCTTTGCCGTGCCCGGCCTCGTGGCCTTTGTGTTCGGCTGGTTTGCCTTCCGCTCGCGCATCAAGGGGGTGTATTTCTCCATCATCACGCAGGCGCTGACCTATGCGGCCATGCTGCTGTTCTTTCGCAATGAGACCGGCTTTGGCGGCAACAACGGCTTTACCGACTTCAAAAGCATCCTCGGCATGCCGCTGGCTACGCAGGAAATGCGCATGGCGCTGTTCGTCATCACCGGCTGCACGCTGCTGGGCTTTTTCCTGCTGGCGCGCTGGCTGGTGCGCAGCAAGTTTGGCCGCGTGCTGCAGGCCATCCGCGATGCCGAGTCGCGCGTGATGTTCTCGGGCTACTCGCCCCTGCCGTACAAGCTGACCATTTGGGTCATCAGCGCCATGATGTGCGGTGTGGCAGGTGCGCTCTATGTGCCGCAGGTGGGCATCATCAACCCCGTGGAAATGTCACCCGCCAACTCCATCGAGATCGCGGTGTGGACGGCCGTGGGCGGCCGCGCCAGCCTGATTGGCCCCATCGTCGGTGCCTTTGCCGTCAATGGAGCCAAGAGCTGGCTGACGGTGGCAGCGCCTGAGATCTGGCTGTACTTCCTCGGCGCGCTGTTCATTGCCGTGACGCTGTGGATGCCCGATGGCATCGTCGGTCTGGTGCGCAAGCTGCGCCGCAAGAAGACGCCAGCGGCGCCAGTCACCGCGACCGAAGCCAATCAAACCTCTGTGCGCAAGGAAGGAGGTGCGGCATGACCCCGGACCTGATGGAAGCGGGCGCTGCCCGCATGCGTGCGGCCGTGGAAAAAGCGGCCCTCAATACCGAATCCGGCGGCCGCAGCGCCAGCATGAAACGCATTGCCGTGCCCGGTGAGGTGGATGTGACCCATGGCCGCATCCTGTACCTGGAAGATGTGCATGTGAGCTTTGACGGCTTCAAGGCCATCAACGGCCTGAACCTGGACATCGCGCCCGGCGAGCTGCGCTGCATCATCGGACCCAATGGTGCAGGCAAGACCACGATGATGGACATCATCACCGGCAAGACGCGGCCGGACAAAGGCACGGTGTTCTTTGGCTCGACCATCGACCTGCTGCGCCATAACGAACCCGAAATTGCCCAGCTGGGCATTGGCCGCAAGTTCCAGAAACCCACGGTGTTCGAGCAGCTGACGGTGTTCGAGAACCTGGAGCTGGCGCTCAAGACGCACAAGGGCGTCAAGCACAGCATGTTCTTCAAGCTCGACAGCGCGCAAAAAGACCGGCTGGCCGACATCTTGCACACCATCCACCTGGCCGCAGAAGTGAACCGCGAGGCAGGTGTGCTCAGCCACGGCCAGAAGCAGTGGCTGGAGATTGGCATGCTGCTCATGCAGGAGCCCAAGCTGCTGCTGCTCGATGAACCCGTGGCCGGCATGACGGACGACGAAACCGCCCGCACGGCCCAGCTGTTCCTCACGCTCAAGGGCAAGCACAGCCTGATGGTGGTGGAGCACGACATGTCCTTCATCAACACCATCAGCGAAAAGGTGACGGTGCTGTGTGATGGCAGCGTGCTGGCCGAAGGCACGCTGGCCCAGGTGCAAGCCGATGAGCGCGTGATCGAAGTCTACTTAGGACGGTAGTGATATGCATATCAGCCTTGATACGTCGTTGCAAAGCCTTGCCGTAGCGCTGCTACTGTCTGCGGCTTTGCGCCTCGTCTCAAACGCACCTCTGCGAGGTGCTGGCTGATCTGCATATCTGTGTAGAAGCTATAGCAGTTAGCGCTTGAATATCAATGATTTCAGATAGTTTTCTCTGTGAAATCAAGCATTGACAAGCGCTGGCAGCTATCAAGATAGAAAAGCAGTTCTCTGAAAAATGAGAGCTGCTTGCGCAGACAGGATCTGCGCTGGAGGCGAAAAATGCTCAAAGTTCAAAACCTGCACCAGTACTACGGTGGCTCTCATATCCTGCGCGATGTCAGCCTGCAAGCCGAAGCAGGCAAAGTGACCGTGCTGCTGGGGCGCAATGGCGTGGGCAAGACCACGCTGCTCAAGAGTCTGATGGGACTGGTGCCCATCAAAAGCGGCAGCATCGAATGGAACGGCAAACCCATCGAAAAGCTCTCGCCCTACGACCGTGCCCGCGCGGGCATCGGCTTTGTGCCCCAGGGGCGCGAGATTTTTGGGCGTCTGACGGTGGAAGAAAACCTGCGCATGGGCCTGGCCTACAAAAGCGGCAGCACGCCCATTCCTGCCGACTTGTACGAGCTGTTCCCCGTGCTCAAGCAGATGCTGCACCGCCGCGGCGGTGACCTGTCTGGTGGTCAGCAACAGCAGCTCGCCATTGCCCGCGCCTTGGCGCCTGCGCCGGGTTTGCTGATTCTGGATGAACCCACTGAAGGTATTCAGCCCAGCATCATCAAGGACATTGGCCGTGTGATCCGCATGTTGGCCAAGGAACGCGGCATGGCCGTGCTGCTGTGCGAGCAGTACTACGACTTTGCCGAAGAGCTGGCCGACGAATACCTGGTCATGGAGCGTGGTGAGGTGATTGCACGTGGGCCGGGCTCGGAGATGCAGGCAAAGCAGATTCAGAAGCTGGTGGCGATTTGAGCACGTCCTTCACTTCAGGATGAACCACAAAAAAACCGCGCTTTCGAGGCGCGGTTTTTTGTTGAGAGGGCAGCGCTTTCAAGCCGCGAGTTTGTCCCGCGCCTCGACCAAGCGCTCCACCACGCCGTGCAGCACTTGTCCTTTCTGGCGGGTTCGCTCATTGGCCATGCCGCTGAAGCCGCGCTTGTTGCCGGTGGCTGAGCGTGTGCGGCCCACCTGGCGGCGGTACATGTCGCGTGCCCGGTCACGCAGATTGCGGGCGCGGGCAATATGGTCGCGCAGCTGGGCATGGCTGTGCTGGGCCAGTCTGGCGCTGTCCTGGCTCAGCGTAAACAGGGCCATTTCATCAGCGGTGAGTAATTCTTTTTCTGCAATACGGGGTGCGGGCATGCGGTCTCCTGGTTGTGGTGAAACACTTGAGCACCCAGTCTAAAAGCAGGGCTGTGCCAGCACTGTCAGTCAATCACCCACAGGTATGCCCATGCCTGCCAGAGCGGGCAGCGGGGATGCGCTGCGGCTACATGTTCCAGATGCGCGGCATGCTGCCTTCCAGCCCCCAGTGCTCCTTGCGCCAGCACACACGCACCTGTTGCCACAGCTGCATCAGTGGCTCCACGACAGGCGCCAGGCCGCGCAGTACCAGCATGTGGTCGTTGGGGGCGGTAATTCCGCACCAGCTGCCCTGCGGATGAGCGTCGAGCACTGCTCGCGTGGCGTCCAGCAGGTGTTCGCGCTGGGTGCGGGTCAAAGGCGTGCCGCAGGCCAGCACCATGCTGGCCATGCAACGCTGCCCTGCGAGGCCGAGGGGCCCATCCATCAGGCGTGCATCTTCGGCGCGTAGCGTGCCATGCTCCAGCCAGAGGCCTGGCCACTCCATGTGCTGGGTAAAGCTGCCCTGTACAAAGGGCTCATGGGCGTGGGGCAGGCCAAAGGCGGTGATGTCCCAGGCCATGAGTTCTGCGCCAGGGGCGATGTCCAGATGCAGCAGGTTCTGGGCCTGACACTGGTTATAGGCCAGTGCTTCCAGGGGCAGCCATTCCAGCCGCGCACCGGACTCCAGCTGCAAGTGGGTGATCTGCTGGGCCACAGCGCCCTGGGCATCGGTTTTGTAAAAGCGTGTGGCGCCCGGCGTAGTGACCAGGGCATGGGCCCCAGTGCCTACGCGGCAGCGAATGTCCAGCGTGTCACCGCTGACCAGCCCTCCGGGCGGGTGGATGAGTACGTTGTGGCAGATGCCATCGCCTTCGGGGTAGAGGCTGCGCAGCACGCGCAATGGGCCGTCATGGCGAAAGTGCAGGCGGGTGCGCGCTGCGGCGAGGGTGTAATCCAGTTCAAGTTGAGCAAGCCAGGGCATGGCTGCATACAAGCAAAAACTGCGCCTGATGCACCAATATTGGGCAATGCTGGACACAAAAAAAGGCCAGCGCATGGCTGGCCCAAGTCGAGGTGCGAGGAGTTCACGTCGCCGAAAACAGGTGTCTGTGCATCGTGGGGCCGTGCATCAGTGATTTTGCGAACCACGGTGGGCCCAAGCTGTGGTGCGTTTTTCCACCCAGCTGAACAGTTCATACATGGCCATGGCCATGGCGCCCACCACCAGCAGCCCCGCAAATGCCAGGCCCATCTGCATGGACGAGCCCGCTGAGATCAGCAGGTAGCCAATGCCTTCATTGGAGGCCGTCATCTCAGACACCGTGGTGCCCACAAAGGCCAGCGTAATCGCCACTTTGAGTGAGGCGTAGAAGTAGGGCATGGAGCGGGGCAGGCCGACTTTGATCAGCACGTCCCAGCGCTTGGCGCCCAGCACGCGCAGCACGTCTTCCAGCTCGGGCTCCAGCGTGGCCAGGCCCGTGGCGATATTGACGGTGATGGGAAAGAAGCTGATCAGAAAGGCCGTCAGAATGGCCGGGCCAATACCAATGCCAAACCACACGACCAGCACCGGCACAAAGGCGGCCTTGGGCAGGGCGTTAAAGGCCGTCATCAGTGGGTAGACGGCGGCATAGGCCAGGCGGGAGCTGCCAATCAGAAATCCCAGCAGCACACCCACCACAATCGCCAGACCAAAGCCAGCCATGGTCACCCAGAAGGTGCGCCAGGCGTGGGTGGCAATGACGCTGTGGTACTCGATGAAGTCTTTGAGAATCAGCGCAGGGCTGGGGAAGATAAAGGGTGAGACATCCAGCGCCGCGCACAGCACCTGCCACAGCAGCACCACGGCCAGCAGCAGAATCCAGGGCGACCAGCGCTCAATTTGTTTGTTGTCGAACTTGTACATATCGCGAATTCCGGCTGCTTATTGGTTGATGACAGCGCCTGCCTTGCGCATGGCACCGATGTGGCCGCGCAGCTCGTGCACGATGTCGGTGAATTCCTTGGTGTAAGTCAGCTCCAGCTCACGGGGGCGGGGCAGATCAATGTCACGGCGCACCACAAAGCGGCCTGGGCTTTTGCTCATCACATAGATGGTGTCTGCCAGAAACACGGATTCGCGCAGATCGTGCGTGACCAGAATGACGTTGAATTGCTGCTCGGCCTGCAGGTCACGGAGGATGCACCACAGCTCTTCGCGCGTGAAAGCATCCAGTGCGCCGAAAGGCTCGTCGAGCAGCAGCATCTTGGGCTCGTGAATCAGCGCCCGGCAGATGCTGGCGCGCTGCTGCATGCCGCCGGAGAGCTGCCAGGGGAATTTGTCTTCATAGCCGCCTAGTCCCACTTTTTGCAGCAGGGCGCGTGCACGGGCTTCGTATTCCTTGCGCTTGGCCTTGAACTGGGAGCGGTGGGGCTCCACGATCTCCAGCGGCAGCAGCACGTTGTCCACCGTGGTGCGCCAGGGCAGCAGCGAGGGCGACTGAAACGCCATGCCTGAAATCTTCAGCGGGCCGGTGACGGGCTGGCCGTCAATCACAATCTTGCCCATGGAAGGCATGCGCAGGCCGGTGGCCAGCTTCATGAACGTAGACTTGCCGCAGCCCGAGGGGCCGACGATGGCGATGAACTCGCCTTGCCTGACCTGCAGGTCAATGGCTTCGACGGCAAAGTGATTCTGGGCCAGCAGCTCATCGTTGTAAGCCAGCCAGACATCACGGAAATCGACGAAATAGGGTTCGGCAGCGCTTTGCATGCGTGTTCTTTGCTCAGGGTCTCCACCTGCACAAGGCACGTGGAGACCGGGGTTAGGGGCTTACTTCTGGGGCAGGATGTCCAGCTCGGCGGCTGCAGGCAGGAAGCTGTCGTTCCACACAACCTTGGGGTCAATGCGGGTCTTGGTGCCATAGGCGTCAGACACTTCAGAGGCCATCAGCGCAAGGCGGCCGGGGTTCAGGCGGCCAAAGCCATCCTGGTGCGCATCGGCGCTGTTGACCACGGTGTCAATGGCCAGTTGCAGGCGGCGGGTTTCCAGGCCCGTGTTCACAATGCCATCGCGTGCTTTGACGTGCTGGATGGCGTCTGCGGGGTTGGCAATGACTTCCCCTGCGCCCTTGGTGAAAGCAGCCAGGAACTGCTTGATCGCCTGCGGGTTTTGTTCAATCAACTTGGGGTGGGCGATGATGACGTTGCCGTAGTGCTTGACGCCGTGGTCGGCATACTGCATGAGCACCACGTCTTCGGCCTTGACGCCACGCGCTTCCAGATTGAGCAGGCTGGTGAAGGTAAAGCCGGTGATGGCATCTACGTCACCGCGCACCAGCATGGTCTCGCGCAGCGGTGGGTCCATGGAAATCCAGGTCACATCACTGACCTGGTTGGCCTTGGCAAAGGTGGGAAAGGCTTTGCGGCCTGCATCAAACACGGGCGCGCCCATTTTTTTGCCGCTCAGATCTGCTGCTGTCTGGATGCCGCTTTTCTTCAGTGCCATGACGGCGGCAGGGGTGTTGTTGTAGACCACCATGACGGCCACGGGCTTGTTGGGTGCATCCGGGTTGTTGGCATGGAACTCCATGAGCGAAGCCATGTCGGCAAAGCCCATGTCGTAGGTGCCAGAGGCCACACGCTGCACGGCTGCGCCCGAACCGCTGCCTGCGTCAATCGATACATCCAGCCCCGCCTGTTTGAAGTAACCCTTGGCGGCAGGCTGCAGGAACAGGGCTGAAGGCCCTTCAAAGCGCCAGTCCAGCAGAAACTTGATGGGCGTGCTTTGGGCATGAGCGAGGCCAAAGCTGCCAGCCAGCGCCAGTGCAGCGGTTGCTTGCAAGAAAGTGCGTTTGTGCATGGAGACTCCCGATGTATGTGGTGGTCAAAACAGCCGCAGCACGGTATGGAGGTGCTGGCGGCAGTGTTGGGTCTCCAGATTCAGCAAAAGCTATGCCTGCTTTTTGTATGCAGTTTTTGTATGTTGCTTGCGCAGCTGGTCTGTACTGGTGCAGTCAGTGTGATGGCATGCACTGTTTTGAAGCGCTGTGGAGGTACAGATACTTGGGAGCGCTGGTATGTGTGCACGTCGCTTACCGTTGTGGATAGCGAATGCTTAAAAATAAATAGCAGCTAGCGCTCGTAAAAACAGGGTTTTAGATAGTTTTGAGCCTGAAATCATTCATACATAGGCGCTGGCTGCTATGTATTCAGGTGTTGGCAGGCTGATTGAAGCAGTTGTGCAACCCCGCTGTGAGGTGGTGTGGATGATCTGCGCCTGATCTGCGTTGTGGTCGTTCCGCCTGCGCCAGTAGCGCTCTCATGGGCGCGCACGGCTGTTCTGAAGGGGGGAGGTGGGCGCTTGCGTGGCAGGCCGAGACGGCTGTCTCACATCTTTGGCAGCCTGCAGTGCAGGACGGCTAGCGTGCAGGCGGCTGCGGGTGGGGCGACTGTTTTTTGGCCCGCTCCCAGGTCACGCGGACATCGGTCTGTGCCGCGGGGCGGTAGGTGAAGTGGCGGCCCAGCAGTCCACCAGTGCTGGGTTGCACGGGCTGGCGTGGCTTTGGAGTGTCTGGCGTGTTCATGCTGCGAGCTCCTTGTGTCAGGTACACACAGTACCTGCGCTACAGACAGACATTACGCTGCTCCTGCTCTGCCAGTTGTTCCAAAGCAGCGCAGACGTCTGACAGCCGACCGCTCATGACAAAGCGGGTGCGATCCGGGTCGTGGGCACGGCGCAGCAGGCGCACGTTGTGGGGCAGCGCCTGAGGCAAGAAGTGCGCCTCATTGCTGGCCATGGTGGCCGTGGTGATGCGAGACATAGGCAGCTGGCAGAAAGTCATGGACATGGTGGTCTCCTGAGAAGCAGAGGACAGGCTAGAGCAGGCAAAAACTCTCCCTGCGGCGCGTGTGCGCAGCATGGCAAAACGGGAAAAAGGAGCGGGTGGCGGTTTAGAGCTGGAGGCTGTTGCGGATCAGACCAACGGCCAGACCTTCAATCGCAAAGCTTTCTTCCTGGCGGACGTGGATGACGGGGTAGTCCGGGTTCTCTGGGTGCAGCTCAATGCCATGGGGCGTTTTCTGCAGGCGCTTGACGGTGACCTCATCGCCCAGACGGGCGACAACGATCTGGCCATTGCGTGCTTCGTGCGTGGTTTTGACGGCCAGCAAGTCGCCGTCCAGGATGCCCGCATCGCGCATGGACATGCCGCGCACGCGCAGCAGGTAGTCAGGCTTGGTGGGGAACATGCTGCTTTCCACCGCAAAGCTCTGGTCAATATGTTCTTGCGCCAAAATGGGTGAGCCAGCAGCCACGCGGCCTACCAGAGGCAGCAGCATGGGCTGCATCTCAGGCATGGGCAGATCAAAGTGGGTGCCACGTGCGGCATTGATGCGGCGCACGGTGTCGCTGACCAGGCGAATGCCACGCGAGGTACCACTGACCAGCTCCAGCACGCCCTTGCGTGCCAGGGCCTTGAGGTGTTCTTCTGCGGCGTTGGCCGATTTAAAACCGAGGGTGCGTGCGATTTCTGCACGGGTGGGTGGTGCGCCCGTGCGTGCAATGGCGTCCTGGATGAGGTCCAAAATTTGCTGTTGCCGGGGGGTGAGTGTGGTGTGCTCCATGCCTGTCCTTCAGAAAGGATAACTGTGTGTTTATCCAGTACCTGTATTTTTAACCAGTTCCATAAGGGATGCAAGTGTTAGCAACAAGAAAAATCGTGGTCCTGGGGACCGGGGGGACGATTGCAGGCCAGGGCGCAGCCATGGGCGGCAGCGTGGGCTACAAGGCGGGGCAAATTGGTGTTGCTGAGCTGCTACAGCCCATTGCACAGCTGGCCTTGCAGGAGCACTTTGCGCTGGAGGTAGAGCAGGTCGCACAGCTCGACAGCAAAGACATGGATGTGCAGACCTGGCAGCAGCTGGCGCAGGCCTGCCAGAAGTGGCTGGCACAGGAGGATGTGGCAGGCATCGTCATTACCCATGGCACAGACACGCTGGAAGAAACCGCGTGGTTTCTGCAGCTGGCACTGCAGCCAGCCAAGCCTGTGGTGCTGACCTGCGCCATGCGCCCGGCCACCGCGCTTTCTGCCGATGGTCCTGCGAATTTGCGGGATGCGCTGATCTGTGCCGCCAGCAGTGTGGCAGGGGTATGGATGACCGCCGTGGGAGAAATTTACAGTGCGCAGTGGGTGCGCAAGGTGCATCCTTATCGTGTCAACGCATTCGCCTCGGGTGCGCAAGGGCCTGCAGGCTGGGTGGAAGAAGGGCGTGTGCGCTGGGCTTCTGAGCTGCAGCCACAGGCATGCACTGTGAAGCAGGCTCTACCGGCTGCAGTCTGGGATAGGCCTGCTGCCCAGTGGCCGTGGGTGGAAATCGTCACCAGCACTGCGCTGGCGCGGCCAGAAGCTGTGGATGCACTGGTGGCTGCAGGGGTTCAGGGCCTGGTGGTGGCAGGTACGGGCAATGGTTCTATCCACCAGCGCCTGCTGGAGGCATTGCAGCGCGCCGTGGCGCAGGGCGTGCCAGTGTGGCGCTGCACGCGCTGTGAGCAAGGTGTGATTGTGCTGGCCGATGGTGAGCGAGATGCCAATGTGGTGGCACTCAGCCCCGTCAAGGCGCGCATCAGCCTGATGCTGGCGTTGCTGCAGCAAGCGCCACACAGCCTGTAGACAGGCATGAAAAAAGCTGCCCGAGGGCAGCTTTGCAAATGCGTGTCACGCAGAGGATCAGGCGTCCAGTGCAGCAAAGACGCGAGCGGTGATTTCATCCACACTGCCCATGCCGCTGATGGAACGGTACTTGGGAGCCTTGGCAGGCTCTTCCTTGGCCCAGTTCTGATAGTAGTCCACCAGAGGGCGGGTCTGGCTGCTGTACACGTCCAGACGCTTCTTGACGGTTTCTTCCTTGTCGTCGTCGCGCTGCACCAGAGGCTCGCCAGTCACGTCGTCCTTGCCTTCCACCTGGGGTGGGTTGAACTTGACGTGGTAGGTACGGCCCGAAGCGGGGTGCGAGCGGCGACCGCTCATGCGCTCGATGATGGCTTCAAAAGGCACGTCGATTTCCAGCACGTAGTCCAGATCCACGCCAGCAGCCTTCATGGCGTCAGCTTGGGGGATGGTGCGGGGGAAGCCGTCGAACAGGAAACCGTTGGCGCAGTCAGCCTGCGCAATGCGTTCCTTGACCAGGTTGATGATCAGGTCGTCGCTCACGAGCTGACCAGCTTCCATCACGGCCTTGGCTTGCAGGCCCAGAGGAGTGCCAGCCTTGACGGCAGCACGCAGCATGTCACCGGTAGAGATCTGGGGGATGCCGAACTTCTTGCAGATGAAGGCGGCTTGCGTGCCCTTGCCGGCGCCGGGTGCGCCCAACAAAATCAGTTTCATGGAGATCCTCGATATGTAGAAATTCTTGGCGGAGCGGGGCTTTTTCAGATGGAAAAAGCAGGCGGCAGCCGCACGTTATCCGCTCAAGGATAGCACGCACGGCCTTGTCAGGGGCTTACAGCGCGGCCAATTTGCACGGGCAGGCTGTTTTCGTGCGGCCATCGCAGGCGCTTGACAACTATGCATTGGGGTGCTTGCTGTGATGCGTATCGGGTATAGGTCAGGGTTTTCTCATCCGCCGATGAAAAGCCATGACAGCGGCAAGCAACTATCAAAAAAGAGAGCGGCTTGCGCTAGTTTTTACACGGTTTGCAAAACAAATGTTTTGCAAACATAGAAGCAGCAAGCGGTAACTGCTCCTATTTTAATTGAATATTTCAGAAATTACTGAAATATGAAAGCCTTAGTCATGCTGGAAGTGGGCACGTACGCGTTCCAGATCTTCGGGTGTGTCCACGCCAGCGCCCGGGGCCTGCTGCGTGATATGCACGGCAATCTGGTGACCATGCCATAGTGCGCGCAGCTGCTCCAGCGACTCTGTCTGCTCCGTGGGCGCAGGCGTGAGCTGTGGAAACTGGCGCAAAAACCCTGCCTTGTATGCGTATATGCCGATGTGGCGCAGCGGGGTAAAGCTGCTGTCTGCACTCCACCACTGCTCGCTGGCGCGGTCGCGGTGAAAGGGAATGGGGGCACGGCTGAAATAGCTGGCCAGACCCGCAGCGTTGCAGACCACTTTGACCACGTTGGGGTTCAGGTATTCATCCCGGCTGGCGATGGGGTGGGCGGCTGTGCCCATGCTGGCCTGCGGTGCCTGAGCCAGCACCTGGGCCACGGCATCGATCAGCGCGGGGTCGATCAATGGCTCGTCACCTTGCACATTGACCACCATATCTTCACCGCTGAGGCCCAGTTTTTCGCAGGCTTCAGCCAGACGGTCGCTGCCGCTGGGGTGGTCAGCGCGCGTGAGCACGGCTTCCACACCATGGGCGGCGCAGGCCTGCACGATGGCATCGCTGTCGGCAGCGACAACCACGCGGGCTGCCGCGCTCTGGCGCGCCTGCATGGCTACGCGCACGACCATGGGCAGCCCGGCAATATCTGCCAGCGGCTTGTTAGGCAGGCGGCTGGAGGCCAGGCGTGCCGGAACCAATACGATGAACGCCATGGCGCTTACCCTTCCAGCTCGCTGTCTTCCAGAGGACGGGCCTCGTTTTCGAGCAGGATGGGCATGCCGTCACGCACGGGATAGGCCAGACGTGCGCTCTGGGAGATCAGCTCCTGGCGTTCTTTGTCAAAGCGCAGTGGGCCTTTGGTGACGGGGCAGACCAAGAGTTCAAGCAGTTTGGGATCCATGGCGGTGTCGCAGTTGTGTTCTTAATGGGTGGATGATAGGCACAGCAGACGATCCAGCAGATCGAAATACCCGGATTCCACCTGCGCTTGCAGGGGGACGGCCCAGGCATGGGGCAGATGCTGCCAGATTTTGGCGGCATCTTTTTCTGTGCAAATCACGGCAAGACGCTCATCAGTCGGGCGCTGCCAGCTTTCAAAATTGTAGTGGTCAGGCAAAGCTTCGGTGCTGTGCAGTGACAAGCCAGCGGCCTGCAGCATGTGGAAGAAATCCTCAGGCCGGGCAATGCCTGCTACGGCATGCAGCGGCTGGCTGCGCAGCGCATCCAGCGGCATGCGCTCGCCGAGTTGATTGATGGCATAGGAGGCAAGCTGGCGCTGCAGCCCAAAGCTGGGGGTGCTGGCAGGCGTGTGTGCGGGCAGTGCGCCGGTGTGCAGCACGGCAGATACCTTGCGCGGCCACGGTTCACGCAAAGGGCCTGCGGGCAGCAGCCAGCCATTGCCAATGCCTTCGTTGTTAAAGACGCAGACTTCCACATCGCGCTGCAGGGCCAGGTGCTGCAGTCCATCGTCACAGACCAGTGCCTGTGTGGCTGGATAGGCCTGTAGCAGGGCGCGTGCAGCCTCGATGCGGCGCTGCGCCACAAACACGGGAACGCCGCTGCTACGCGCCATCAGCAGGGGTTCATCGCCCACAGCTTCTGGTGAGGACTCGGGCGTGGCCTGCTGGCACTGTGTGCTCTTGCGGCCATAGCCGCGCGAGATGATGCCCACCTGCACTCCCCGGGCGCGCAGATGCTCCACGGTGGCAAGCGTAACGGGCGTTTTGCCTGCGCCACCGGCAATCACATTGCCAATCACGATGGTGGGCACACCCGGGTGTTCAGCGGACTTGATGCCCCAGGCGTACAGCTTGCGCTGCAGCCCGGACAGCGCTGCGTACAGACCGGCCAGTGGCAGCAAAGCCCAGGCAGCAGGGCCGCGGCTGCGCCAGATGCGGCGCAGCCGTTCAGAGCTGGTGCTGTGGTGTGCAGGGGAGGACATGCCGGGCTTACTGGCCGCTGCCTGCTGTGGACTGGGTCGCGAAAGTGATTTGCGTCAGCCCTGCGCGGCGCGCGGCTTCCATGGCAGAGACCACGGACTGGTGCGGTGCCGATGCATCTGCGCTGATGATGACGATGCTCTCAGCGCCCGCAGGTGCGGCGCCCACCAGCGCGCTGGCAATAGCTTCCACGGAGCGGTCTTCCAGCGCGGTCTTGTCCACGGCGTAGCGGCCATCGGCGGCGATGGAGATGATGACCTCCCGGGGGCGGTCACGCATTTGCGTGGTATCGGCCGTAGGCAGGGTCAGCTCCAGCTCCGTGAACTTGCTGTAGGTGGTGGTGAGCATCAGAAAGATGAGGATCACCAGCAGCACGTCGATGAAGGGGATCAGATTGATCTCTGGCGCTTCCGAGCGGCGAGGGCGGAAATTCATGGCCATGGTGTGCCTTGCCTTTGCTTTACTTGCTGCGCAGGCGGTTGAGGTGGCGCACAAACTGCTCGCTGGCCAGCTCCAGCTGCAGCAGGTAGGCATCCACACGAGCGCGGAAGTACTTCCAGAAGATCAGCGCGGGAATGGCCACGATCAGACCAAATGCCGTGTTGTACAGCGCGATGGAAATACCGTGGGCCAGCTGTGCAGGGTTGCCCGTGCCGACCGCACCACCGCCAGCCTGTGAGCCAAAGATTTCAATCATGCCGATCACCGTGCCCAGCAGGCCCAGCAAGGGCGCGGCAGAGGCGATGGTGGCCAGTGCGCCCAGGTATTTTTCCAGGCGGTGCGCCACGGCGCGACCTGCGCCTTCCATGCGCGCACGCAGGTCTTCTTCTGAGCTGTGAGGGTGGGCGCTGAGCTGCTGCATGCCACTGGCCAGTACTTCACCCAGTGCGCTGTTTTGTGCCAGCTGCTGAATCACTTCGTTAGAGGGCAGGCGGTCCTTGGAGACGGTAATAGCCTCATCCAACAACTGGGGCGGCGCCACGCGCGCCGTCTTCAATGACATGAAGCGCTCAAAAATCAAGGCTAGAGCGAGGATGGAACATGCAATAAGGGGCCAGATGGGCCAGCCAGCGGCCTGTATGATCGACAGCAACTTTTTCTCCCGTGCTTGTGTTGTTGTGAGCGTGCAAGCTTTGCATTATCGCGCAGCCCCTGCACCCCTTTGGAGATTGCAGCGCTGGCGTCTTTGCGTCTTTTGCGAGCGTCAAAGCTTAAGCGCTTGCTGCCGTGCTGTGTTGTTGTTTTCAGCCTTGTCTGCGCGATGTGGACTATTTGGGAATTGGTTGGCCTCTCATGTCTTTCTTTGATCACACTGCTGCGGTGACGGCTGGCTCCCGCGTCTGGGAGGTAGGTGCGTTGTGCCGCGCCATTGCTGACAGTCTGGAGGCCCGCTTTAACCCGGTCTCTGTGCGTGGTGAGATCACTGGCTTTTCGCGCGCAGGCAGTGGCCACTGCTACTTCAATATCAAGGATGCCGCCGGTCAGCTGCGCTGCGCCATGTTCCGCCGCGCTGCCATGGCGCTGGACTTCATGCCCCGCGATGGTGAGCTGGTGGAGGTGCGTGGCAAGCTGGGCGTGTACGAGCAGCGCGGTGACCTGCAGCTCATCGTCGACAGCCTGCAGCGTGCAGGGCAGGGCGCGTGGTTTGAGCAGTTTCTGCGCCTCAAAGCCCAACTGGAAGCCGAAGGGCTGTTTGATGCGCAGCGCAAGCGTGCCCTGCCCGTCATGCCCAAAGGCATTGGTGTGGTGACTTCGCTGGGCGCAGCAGCCCTGCATGACGTGGCAACCGCCTTACGCCGACGCGTGCCGCATATTCCGGTGCTGATTGTGCCCTCGCTGGTGCAGGGCGCAGAGGCTCCCGCTTCCATCGTGCAGGCGCTGCAGCAGCTGTATGCACTGGCACAGCGCAAGGGCGAGCCCGGTGTGCCTGACATCGATGTGATCTTGCTGGTGCGCGGTGGTGGCTCCATGGAAGACCTGTGGGCCTTTAACGATGAACAGGTGGCGCGCACCATTGTGCAAAGCCCGGTGCCGCTGATCAGCGGGGTGGGGCACGAGACCGACTTCACCATTGCCGATTTTTGCGCTGACTTGCGCGCGCCTACGCCGACGGCGGCGGCAGAGCTGGTGGCGCAGCCACGCCAGGCATGGCTCGATGGGCTGGATCTGCTGCAAGAGCGCATGCAGTCTGCCTTGCTGCGTCAGCTGGACCGGCACGCACAGCGCCTCGATGTGGCTGCGCAGCGCCTGGGCAGGCCCAGCCAGAAACTGGCGCAGCAGCGCCTGCAGCTGTCACAGCTGGGGCAGCGTACACGCCATGGCTTACTCATGAAAGTGCAGCAGCAGGGGCAGACATACCAAGCGCTGGAGGGAGATTTGAAGCAAAAAACCATGCGCCGCCTGGAGCGCAGCCGTGAATGGCTGCAGCAGCTGAGCGTGCGCATGGAGCTGCTCAATCCGCAGCGTGTGCTCGAGCGTGGCTACAGCGTGCTCACGACGCAGGAAGGGAAAGTGGTGGCCAGCGTAGACCAGGCCCCTGTGGGCACGCCATTGAAAGCCATGGTGGCGGATGGTAGTCTGGACGTGACCGTGACCCAGCCCAAGCTGCTGTAAGCCTTGCCGTGCGTGCAAAGCGCTTGGAGAAAGTACGCCTTTTAGGCTGCAATGCGCTTGGCTTGTTCCTACAATGGAATACGAGCCATGCATTGCGCCAGGTCAAAACACGTGTTGAGCCTGTTTGCCGAAAGCGCCCATGTATGGCGGTCACTTTTCAAGAATTTCAACCACCACGAGGATTCAAAAATGGAACATACCCTGCCACAGCTGCCTTACGCCATCGACGCTCTGGAGCCCCACTACAGCAAAGAAACTTTTGAATACCACCATGGTAAGCACCACAACACCTATGTGGTGAACCTGAACAACCTGATCAAGGGTACAGAGTTTGAAAACCTGTCTCTGGAAGAAATCGTTCTGAAGTCCTCCGGCGGTATCTACAACAACGCTGCCCAGCACTGGAACCACAGCTTCTTCTGGAAGTGCCTGACTCCCAACGGCGGCGGCGCTCCTGCTGGCGCGCTGGCTGACGCCATCAATGCCAAGTTCGGCAGCTTCGATAACTTCAAGGCTGAGTTTGCCAAGTCTGCTGCTGGCAACTTCGGCTCCGGCTGGACATGGCTGGTCAAGAACGCCGACGGTTCCGTGGAAATCGTGAACACCGGCGCTGCGGGCAACCCTCTGGTTGACGGCAAGAAGCCTCTGATCACTGTGGACGTGTGGGAACACGCTTACTACATTGACTACCGCAATGCCCGTCCCAAGTTCCTGGAAGCCTTCCTGAACAACCTGGTGAACTGGAAGTTCGCGGAAGAAAACTTCGCAGCCTGAGCCTCTGCCTGACAGATCGCTGTCAACGCCGATCATGAGGTCGGCCCAAGCCCACTGGTGAAAGCCCGTGGGCTTTTCTTTTGCGTCACTGGTAGATTGGGCCTGGCAAGCATGAAAACATGCTGGCGTCAATCTAAGTCTTATAGAAGAGTTTTTGATCAACTCTTGTACAAGACTTGATAAAAAGTGTGGATCAAGGGTTAGAATTTTGCATAGTGGGAGTCCGCTTTAAGCATGCGAAATTTCTGACCTTGCATTTCATGCCAATCAGGAGCCAAGCACCACAGCGGGCGACCCTGTCGGGAGCAGGCCTTGGTGCCTATCCACATCCCTGCAATCCATCGAGCCAAAAGCAAGAAGATGACAACTCAGCAATCCACCATCATCTACACCCTGACGGATGAAGCTCCCCGTCTGGCCACCAGTGCATTCTTGCCCGTTGTGCAAGCTTTTGCTTCCACCGCTGGCGTGAATGTCGAAACCAGCGACATCTCGGTCGCTGCGCGCATTCTGGGTGAATTCCCAGACTATCTGACGGAAGAGCAGCGCGTGCCCAACTCGCTGTCCGAACTGGGCAAGAAGACGCTGGAGCCTGATGCCAACATCATCAAGCTGCCCAACATCTCGGCGTCCGTGGCCCAGCTGACTGCTGCCATCAAGGAATTGCAGGCCAAGGGCTACAACGTGCCCGACTATCCTGACCAGCCCACCAACGAGCAGGAAAAGGAAATCAAGGCTCGCTACTCCAAGTGCCTGGGCTCGGCTGTGAACCCCGTGCTGCGCGAAGGTAACTCTGACCGCCGCGCGCCTGCCGCGGTGAAGAACTATGCCCGCAAGCATCCCCACTCCATGGGTGAGTGGAAACCATGGTCGCAGACCCACGTGTCCCACATGCACGAAGGCGACTTCTATCACGGCGAAAAGTCGCTGACGCTGGACAAGGCGCGCAACGTGAAGATGGTGCTGGAGACCAAGTCTGGCAAGACCATCGTGCTCAAGGAGAAGGTGGCGCTGCTGGATGGCGAGATCATCGACTCCATGTTCATGAGCAAGAAGGCGCTGTGCGACTTCTACGAAAAGGAACTGGAAGACTGCAAGGAAGCTGGCATCCTGTTCTCACTGCACGTGAAGGCCACCATGATGAAGGTTTCGCACCCCATCGTGTTCGGTCACTGCGTGAAGATCTACTACAAGGAAGCTTTCGAGAAGCACGGCAAGCTGTTTGACGAGCTGGGCATCAACGTCAACAACGGCATGGCTACGCTCTACGAAAAGATCGAGACCCTGCCTGCTTCCAAGCGCGAAGAAATCATCCGCGACCTGCACGCCTGCCAGGAACACCGTCCTGCGCTGGCCATGGTGGACTCTGCCAAGGGCATCACCAACTTCCACTCGCCCAACGACGTGATTGTGGACGCTTCCATGCCTGCCATGATTCGCGCTGGCGGCAAGATGTGGGGCGCTGACGGCAAGCAGTACGACTGCAAGGCCGTGATGCCTGAGTCGACCTTTGCCCGTATTTATCAGGAGATGATCAACTTCTGCAAGTGGCACGGCAACTTCGACCCCAAGACCATGGGCACCGTGCCTAACGTGGGCCTGATGGCACAAAAGGCTGAGGAATATGGCTCGCACGACAAGACTTTCGAAATCTCCGAAGACGGCGTGGCCAACATCGTGGACATCGAAACCGGTGAAGTGCTGCTGTCCCAGAACGTGGAAGCTGGCGACATCTGGCGCATGTGCCAGGTCAAGGACGCAGCCATCCGTGACTGGGTGAAGCTGGCCGTGACCCGTGCCCGCAACTCCGGCATGCCTGCTGTGTTCTGGCTGGATCCCTATCGTCCCCACGAAGCAGAGCTGATCAAGAAGGTGGAAAAGTACCTGAAGGATCACGACACCACCGGTCTGGACATCCAGATCATGAGCCAGGTGCGCGCCATGCGCTACACCCTGGAGCGCGTGGTGCGCGGTCTGGACACCATCTCCGTGACCGGCAACATCCTGCGCGACTACCTGACCGACCTGTTCCCCATCATGGAACTGGGTACATCGGCCAAGATGCTGTCCATCGTGCCTCTGATGGCTGGCGGCGGCATGTACGAAACCGGTGCAGGCGGCTCTGCGCCCAAGCACGTGCAGCAGCTGGTGGAAGAAAACTTCCTGCGCTGGGACTCGCTGGGTGAATTCCTGGCGCTGGCCGTGTCGCTGGAAGACCTGGGCATCAAGGAAAACAATGCCCGCGCCAAGCTGCTGGCCAAGACCCTGGACCAGGCTACCGGCCGTCTGCTGGACGAAAACAAGTCGCCTTCGCGCAAGGTGGGTCAGATCGACAACCGTGGCTCGCAGTTCTACCTGACCCTGTTCTGGGCACAGGCGCTGGCCGAGCAGACCGAAGACGCGGAACTGGCTGCCAAGTTCACCTCCATTGCCAAGTACCTGGCAGAGAACGAAGCCAAGATCGTGCAGGAGCTGCTGGCTGTGCAGGGCAAGCCAGCCGACATCGGTGGCTACTACCTGCCTGAGCTGTCCAAGCTGGACGCTGTGATGCGCCCCAGCACCACCTTCAACAAAGTGGTGGAGTTGCTGAAGGCCTGATCGTTTGATCACCTGAAGCTGCATGATCTGTAGCCAGACCCGGCTGCAGATCATGAAAAACAAGAGCTGCTTGCGCAGATATTTACTGGTTTTCAGAGCGAAAAGTATCTGAAAACCTTGTAAATCAAGCGCAAGCAGCTCTCTTTTTTTGTGTTTTGCCTTGGTGGCTGTGCTGTGGTGGGTTTTCCCTTAAGGGTTTTTTGGGGAGGGTTTTGTGCCTGTCTGCTCCTAGACTGAATGTCGTTCAATGACGAAATGGGAGACAAAGATAATGACAATGCGTCGCAGAACCTGCCTGCAGGCAGGGCTTGCCGCCATGGCCGGAACACTGGCAGGCATGCCCGCACTGGCATGGGCAGATGACAGCTTTCCCCGCCGTGCGATCAAGCTGGTGGTGGCATTTCCCGCAGGTGGCCCCACAGACATCACCATGCGCCAGCTGGCGGAAAACGCTTCCAAAATTCTGGGTCAGCCCATCATTGTGGAAAACCGCCCCGGCGCTTCGGGCTCTTTGCCCGCGTCGCAGTTGCAGTCCACCCCGGCAGACGGCTACACCATTGCCCAGCTGCCCATGAGCGTGATGCGCCTGCCTTTCACCACGGGGCTGAAGTGGAACCCGGTGGAAGACCTGAGCTACATCCTCAACGTCACCGGCTACGCGTTTTGCATGGTGGCCAGCACCCAGTCGGGCTTGAAGTCCTGGGATGATGTGGTGGCCTGGGCCAAGGCCAATCCGGGCAAGCTCACTATCGGTAATACCGGCACCTACACCTCACCCCATGTGACCAGCGCCATCATCGCCCAGCAGCTGGGGCTGGATGTGGTGCATGTGCCTTACAAGGGTTCGGCCGAGCTGATGCGCGCGACCATGGCGGGGGAAGTGATGGTTGCCGCCGATACCAGCGCCGTGATTCCCTATGTGGACGAAGGGCGCATGGTGGCGCTGAACGTCTGGACCGAAAAGCGCCTGCCCACCTTGCCCAATACCCCCACGCTGATGGAGCTGGGCCTGCCTACGACCCAGTATTCGCCGTTTGGCCTGGTCGGCCCCAAGGGCATGTCTGCCAGCGTGCAGGCCAAGCTGCATGACGCCTTCAAGCAGGCCATGGAAATGGAAAGCTACCAGACCATGCTCAAGCGCTTTGAAATGCTGCCTATCTATATGAACAGCGCGGACTACAAGGCCTTTGCCAGCGAGTCCACAGCGCTGGAGCGTGAGGCGCTCAAGCAGCTCAATGCCTCCAGCGTCTGAGGCTGCGCATCAAAAGTGATGCAACAACCAGGCCTTGCACTGCAAGGCCTTTTTTCTTGGCGGGTTTTACGGCTGCTGAAAGGGCGCGCCAGTGATCTTGCTGCCAGGCTTGATGTGCTTGGACTGGAACCAGCCCTGGTTCATCTCCAGCACATAGCGCACGGGCTCAGTCGAGCAGTGCGAGCGCTCGTCCAGCGGCTGCATGTCGGCCAGGTTCACGATGCGGCCATCATCGGCAAGAAAGGCTGCAGTCAGCGGAATCAGTGTGTCCTTCATCCAGAAACACTGCACGCCGGGCTGCTCAAACACAAACAGCATGCCCTCGTGCTGGGGCATGGACTTGCGGTGCATCAGCCCGATCTGGCGTTCATGAAAACGGGCGGCCACTTGCGCATCAATGCGGTACATGCCTGCACGCAGCTCTGTGCGGGGCAGGTTCAACTGGGGCTCTGGAGCAGATGCCTGCGCATGGGCCAGTCCCAGGCCAGCCAGCCATGCAGACAGCGCCAGACGCACAGAGCAACGATGGAAAAAAGCAGTATTCATGCGGTGAGCGTGCAAAAGGAATGCGGTGTAATGACCTGTATTGTGCTTGCAAAGCACCCAATGTGGGCTACGGCCTGCTCCGTCCGGTGAAAGGAACAGAACATGTCAGCAGCAGATCACCCCCAGTGGCAGCGTATTGCAGCGCGCAAAGGGCGCCTGGCAGAAGGCGTGGAAGTCGCGCGGCTGCTGCCCACGCGCGAGCGGCGCATGGTGGGCGCATGGTGTTTTCTGGATCATCTCGGGCCCGTGGCCTTTCCTGCTGGGCAGGGCATGCATGTGGGGGCACATCCGCACACACACTTGCAGACTTTCACCTGGATGATAGAAGGCGAAATCCTGCACCGCGATAGCCTGGGATCGGAGCAGGTGATCCGTGCAGGACAGGTCAATCTCATGACGGCGGGGCACGGCATTGCGCATACCGAAGACACTGTGCGCGATGGCGATCGACTGCACGCCGTGCAGCTGTGGATTGCACTGCCGCAGGCTGTGGCCGATCAGCCTCCCGCGTTTGAGCACTACGCCCAGGTGCCGCAGTGGCGTGAGCAGGGCTGTGACTGGGTGCTCATGGCTGGGCACTACGCGGGCCACACAGCACCTACGCGGCTGTTCAGCCCTTTGCTGGGCATGGAAGTGCTGGCCAGCGAGACCTGTGAAGTGCAGCTGACCCTGGATGCATCGTTTGAATATGGACTAGTGGCGCTGGAAGGCGGCTTTGCCGTGGAGAACATGGCGCTGGCCGCAGATGAACTCCTGTACCTGCCGCCCGGCGGGAGCGCGGTACACGTCCGGCTGCAAGCGGGTACCCGACTGCTGGTGCTTGGTGGCGAGCCACTGGGTGAGTCTGTGCTCATGTGGTGGAATTTTCTGGGGGCGGACTGGGTTTCCATACGTGCATACCGCGCGCAGTGGGAGCAGGGCGATGTGCGTTTTGGCCCGCCGCTGCAGGCGCTGCAGCACAGAATTGCCGCACCTGCGCTGCCCTGAGGCCGCTGCTCGGCAAGCCCGCTGCTGACCCACAGAGTGTCTGCACGCTGGCTTGGCATGCTTGGTGATTGCTTGACGGCTCTTGTATATTTTTCAAATTGGCACAACGCCACCCTCAGGTGCTTGGCCGCTGTAGAAGGAAAACATGATGTGCCCTCAATGTGCGCAAGCGCTTTCAGCAACCGACAAATTTTGCAGACACTGTGGCTTTGCCATGACCAGCATGCAAAACGATGTGCAGCCAGCGCAGCCGCGCAGGACCGGGCTGGCTGGCTTGGTTTTGTGGCAAAAGCTGTTGCTGGCCTTTGTAGCGCTGCTGGTCGTACTGGCTGTGAGCACCTGGCTGATGATGCGGGATTCAGCCTCGAAGGTGTTTAAAACGCCAGCGCACCAGCCAACTCTTTCTGAGACGCCGTTTTCTCTGGATGGCTCAAGGGGGGAATCCCATACAGAGATGGCTTCTTCCACTGTGGTGCCCGCACAGCAAACGGCTGTGCCTGACGCTGCAGAAATGGCAGCACCTGTGGTGCAGGAAAAAACACAGCCCGCAGCTCCGCAGACACAGCCAGCACCTGCTGCGCCCCAGAAGAATTTGTCTGGTGATCGCGCACTGATTTATTAAGCGCCGCTGAAGCTGCCTTCGGCCGGTTCATTAGCCCACTCATTACATAGCAACAAGGAGACAGCATGCGTTTATTCCCTATGGCAACGGCTGCGGTCATGGCCACGCTCTTGGCCGGATGTGCCACCACCGGTGGAGAGTCCCTGCAGTGCAGTCTTGGACGCATGATGGGGCAGCCCTGTGAGGCGACTGTGCAGCCATCGGCTGCGAATGACGCCAGCCGCTGGGACCGTGTACAGCTGGCGTTTGATGAGGAAATTGAGCAAGCACGTGCTGCCCAGCAAAAAGCAGTTGCCAGCAGCGCCAGCCTGCCCCCGCGCCAGCGCGCTACGGCAGGTGCAGTCAACACCATCAATGTGCTGATTACAGACAGCCAGACGCAACAGCAGCAATCCATTCGCACGCTGGATACGGTGGCCGTCCATCTGCCGCTGGCAGGCAAAGGCCTGCCTGGACACCAGGCTACGTTCAATGCCATTTTGGACTTTGCCAACCTGGTGGCAGACAACCGGGGCAGCTCCAGCGTCATCGTCTATCAGAACCCCGCCGATGTGAGTGCAGGGCGCGCCAATCCTGCAGAAACAGTGCTCAAAAGCCTCTCCGGCAAGCCTGTATATGTGCGCAAGCAGGCAGACAGCAATACGCCTGTTGGCATGGAGCGCTACGTGGTCAAGGCCGGAGAAATCCGCGGCCAGCTGTAATTTCACACCGTGTTTTTTGGGAGGGTCCGTCCTTGGCAGGCGGTGCGTTCTCTGGCTGCAAGTTGAAGAGCGCTCGGCGCTGTCAGGGCGGCGCTTCATGAGCTAACGCTGTGCTGCCGAGAGGCGGGCAGCGTTTTTCACAACCTAAAGAGAGAGTGAGCAATGAGTAATCACAGCAAGGCATCCCATGGCGTTGAGTTTGGTGAATTGGCGCGCGCTACAGAAGGTTTGACGCAATGGCGTCC
This sequence comes from Comamonas kerstersii, assembly GCF_002056725.1. NCBI lineage: Bacteria > Pseudomonadati > Pseudomonadota > Betaproteobacteria > Burkholderiales > Comamonadaceae > Comamonas > Comamonas kerstersii. The sequence goes on from NZ_CP020121.1 coordinate 2,634,076, forward strand.
CATGCTGGTGGGATTTGGCAGTCTGCTGCTATGTGGTGTGCTGATGGGAATCAGTGGCGCAGCCATGGCGGCTCTTGGCAATTTCTTTGGCGTGGTACTGGCCGGTTTGCTGGGGCTGCTGGCCTTGGTCGTCATGTTTGGTGGCTTTTCCGCCGTGGGCATCATGCTCATGGACAAGGCACGCAATCTGCCTGCGCGTTCACTGACGGATGCCATGACGCTGGGCGTGCTGTGCATTCCCCGCTTCTTGTTGTTTGTGCTGATGCTGGCGGTGCTGACGCTGGCTGTAGGGCTGGTTGCAACTTTGCTGTATCTGCTGTGCAAAATACCTTTTCTGGGTGCTTTGCTGGCGTTTTTTGTGCATCCGGCACTGGTGCTGCTGACTGCATTTTTGATGGTTGCAGTCAGCTTCGTGGCGATTCCCTTGTTTGCGCCTGCGGTGTGGTCTGGCCTGAGCTTTCGTCGGGCCATGACCAGTCTGATTGCGATTGCCAGAAAACGCCTGGTGCAGGTGGTGCTGATGCTGATCGTGCTGTACCTGGTTGTGATGGTGGTGGCAGGTCTGTTGATGCTGGGGCTGGTGCCAGCCACGGCGCTGATGAGTTCCATGGCCGCGGGCATTCTGTCTCCCTCAAGTTTCTTCAATGTTTTCGGCATGCTGATGAATACCGGCATGTCTTTCATGATGGGGCGTTTTGATCTGGGCGGCGGTGCACTGGCTGGTGCCATGGCTGGCATGGCGGTGCTGATGATGGTGGTCGGTGTGCTGATTGCACAGGTGTGGATCATGGGCTTTAACCTGATGTACCTCCAGGCTGCCAATGGCATTGACCTCTCAGAAGCTTCCCAAGATCTGGGGAAGGTGATGGCCAACATCAAGCACCGCGCCGAAACTGCCAAGGAAAGCGCCGTCGCCGCTGCAGCTCGTGCCCAGCAGGTGGCCGCCGAGCGTGCAGCTGCTGCGAGAGCTGCCCATAGCGCTGCTGCCGCTGCTCCGCAGTCGGAGCCGCCTGTTGCTACTGCTGCCGTTGCGCAGCTGCATTGCCCAGCCTGCCAGGCTCTGGTGCTGCCTCAGGATGCATTTTGCTGTGAATGCGGACACAAGCTGAAGGCTTGATGCATCCTACATGCATGCTTGGTCAGCGCCCGCAAGGGCGCTTTTTTGTGCCGGTGTTTGTGTCAAGGGAGGGCTTGGGCAGACCTCGATCAGAGCAAGACCATTTTTTCAAGCATGATTCTTTGCCGTTGAGACAGAAGGTACGCCACGCTAGCTTGACGGCAACTTGCAGACAGATTCCATCTTTTGCGTGCTGATCATGTGTTTAGCCGCACAAGATTTCTATATTCAAAAATCGGATAAATTTAGAAAAATATATTCTTTTGAGTTTTAAGGTGTGCTGCGCACAATCCACGGCATCCATTTATTGCACCGTGTGAACAAAGGCGACAACACCATGAAATCTTTGAAGCTCAAGACGCTGTTGGCAACGATTGCACTGGCCGCGGGTGGCATGGCCAGCGCGCAGGATCAGTTGCTCAATGTCTCGTATGACGTGGCACGTGAGTTCTACAAGGACTACAACCAGGCCTTTGTGAACCACTACAAGAAGACCACAGGCAAGGATGTCAAGATTGACCAGTCGCACGGTGGCTCCAGCGCCCAGGCGCGTGCAGTCAATGACGGTTTGCCCGCTGATGTGGTGACTTTCAACACCACCACCGACATTGAATTCCTGGCCAACAACGGCGTGGTCGGCAAAGACTGGGCCAAGCAGTTCCCTCACGATGCATCGCCCACCACGTCGACCATGCTGTTCCTGGTGCGTGACGGTAACCCCAAGAACATCAAGGATTGGAAAGACCTGACACGCCCTGACGTCAAGGTGGTGGTGGTCAATCCCAAGACCGGTGGGAATGGTCGCTACGCCTATCTGGCAGCCTGGGGCTCGGTGCTGGAAAACGGTGGTACAGAAGCTGATGCGCAGGCTTTTGTGAAAGACCTGTACAAGAACGTCCCCGTGCTGGGCAAGGGCGGCCGTGATGCCACCGCCATCTTCCTGCAGCGCAATATTGGCGACGTGCTGATCACGTTTGAATCTGAAGTGGTGTCGGTGGAGCGTGAATTTGGCAAGGGCAAGGTAGAAGCCGTATACCCCTCGACCTCCATCGTGGCGGAGAACCCTGTGGCCGTGGTGCAGCGCACCGTAGAGAAGAAGGGCTCGGGTGATCTGGCCAAGGCTTATCTGGACTACCTGTACTCGGACGAAGCACAGGAAATCGCCGCCAAGCATGCCCTGCGCCCCCGCTCCGAAACCGTGCTGAAGAAGCACGCTGATGTGTTCAAGCCCATCCAGCAGTTCACCGTGGGCAAGTATTTCGGCTCGCTCAGCGAAGCGCAGAAAGTGCACTTCAATGACGGTGGCAAGTTCGACGAACTCTACACCCCAGGTAAGTAAGCAAGCTATCCAGAAGGTGCCTCAGGGCACCTTGCTCGCAATCCATAACAACAACCAGGCTGTCAGGGAAATTCATGTCTGCTGCATCCCCCGTCAGTCCAAGTGCGAGTGCCGCAACCCCGGTGCGCCGTGGGCGTGGCGCTCAGCGTGTTTTGCCCGGTTTTGGGCTGACCTTGGGCTACACACTGTTTTATCTGAGCGTCATCGTGCTGATCCCCATCGTGGCGCTGTTCTTCAAGACGTTCGAGCTGACTTGGGAGCAGTTCTGGACGGCCGTCAGTGCGCCGCGCGTGGTGGCGTCTTATAAGCTGACCTTTGGTGCCTCTTTGCTGGCGGCCTTCGTGAACCTGGTGTTTGGGTTGCTGGTTGCCTGGGTGCTGGTGCGCTATCAGTTCCCCGGAAAAAAGATTGTGGACGCGTTGGTGGACTTGCCGTTTGCGCTGCCGACTGCCGTGGCAGGTATCTCGCTCACGGCCTTGCTCGCTGGCAATGGCTGGGTCGGGCAGTTCATGGAGCCTTTGGGCATTCAGCTGGCCTTTAACCCCAATGGCATCGTGATTGCGCTGATCTTTATCGGCCTGCCGTTTGTGGTGCGCACGGTGCAGCCTGTGCTGGAAGACTCTGAAAAAGAGCTGGAAGAAGCAGCAACCAGTCTGGGGGCATCGCGCTGGCAGATTTTCTACAAGGTGCTGCTGCCCACCATCACGCCAGCATTGCTCACGGGCTTTGCCATGGCGTTTGCGCGTGCACTGGGTGAATATGGCTCGGTGATTTTTATTGCCGGCAATATGCCCATGGTCTCGGAAATCACGCCACTGATCATCATTGGCAAGCTGGAGCAGTATGACTATGCAGGTGCTACTGCCGTGGCTGTTGTGATGCTGTTCTTTGCCTTCATCATGCTGCTCGTTATCAATGGCCTGCAGGCCTGGCAGCGTCGCCATTCGGGAGCACGCATATGACATCCTGGACCATTTTGCTGCTCCTCGTTGTACTGGTGCTGGCTGCGGTATTGATTGCCTACAAGATCACCGCTCCGCGCGCCACGCAGCACCGCACCCCCATCACCACCACCGAGCCGCGTGCTGTGCGCTGGCTGATCACCGGTGTGGCGCTGACCTTCATCCTGCTGTTTCTGGTGCTGCCGCTGGCAGCGGTCTTTACGGAGGCGCTGCGCCAGGGGCTGGATGCCTATCTGGAAGGTCTGAAAGAGCCCGATGCCTGGTCGGCCATCAAGCTCACGCTGCTGACGGCACTCATTGCCGTGCCACTGAATCTGGTGTTTGGTGTGGCTGCTGCCTGGTGTATTGCCAAGTACAACTTCAGAGGTAAGGCTTTCCTGACCACGCTGATTGACCTGCCTTTCTCTATCTCTCCTGTGGTGGCGGGTCTGATGTACGTGCTGGTGTTTGGTTCTCATGGCTGGTTTGGACCATGGCTGGCAGAGCACGATATCAAGATCATTTTTGCCGTGCCCGGCATTGTGCTGGCCACCGTGTTTGTGACCTTTCCCTTTATTGCCCGTGAGCTGATTCCTCTGATGCAGGCGCAGGGCAATGACGAAGAGCAGGCTGCCATTGTGCTGGGTGCCAGCGGCTGGCAAACCTTCTGGAAGGTGACGCTGCCCAATATCAAGTGGGGCCTGCTGTACGGCGTGATTCTGTGTAACGCCCGCGCCATGGGTGAGTTTGGTGCGGTGTCTGTGGTGTCCGGCCACATCCGCGGGCAGACCAACACCATTCCGCTGCATGTGGAAATTCTCTACAACGAATACCAGTCGGTGGCTGCCTTTGCTGCTGCCTCGCTGCTGGCGCTGCTGGCACTGGTGACGCTGGCCATTAAATCGATTGCTGAGTGGCAGGTGGAAAACCAGCGCAAGGCTGCAGAAAACCTGCCGCCTGAGCGTCCATCGCCCCGTGTGACACCGTAATTCCTGGGTCTGCGCCCAAGTCAGAACAGAAGAAGACCTACCATGAGTATCGAAATTCGCAATGTCAGCAAGCAGTTCGGAGATTTCCAGGCGCTGCGCGATGTGAGTCTGAACATCCAGTCGGGCGAGCTGATCGCTTTGCTCGGGCCCTCGGGTTGCGGCAAGACCACGTTGCTGCGCATCATCGCGGGCCTGGAGTCGCCCGATGTGGGCAGCATCCACTTCAGTGGTGAAGATACGACCGATGTGCATGTGCGTGACCGCAATGTGGGCTTTGTGTTCCAGCATTACGCGCTGTTCCGTCACATGACGGTGTTTGAGAACGTGGCCTTTGGCCTGCGCGTCAAGCCCCGCAAGGAGCGTCCCAGCGAAGCCCAGATCAAGGAGAAGGTGATGAGCCTGCTCAAGCTGGTGCAGCTGGACTGGATTGCCGATCGCTATCCCTCGCAGCTCTCGGGCGGTCAGCGCCAGCGTATTGCGCTGGCCCGTGCGCTGGCGGTGGAGCCCAAGGTACTGCTGCTCGATGAACCTTTCGGGGCGCTGGATGCCAAGGTACGCAAGGAGCTGCGCCGCTGGCTGCGCCGTCTGCATGACGAGCTGCATGTGACATCTATCTTTGTGACGCACGATCAGGAAGAAGCTCTGGAAGTGGCAGACCGTGTGGTCGTGATCAATCAAGGCAAGATCGAGCAGGAGGGCACGCCCCAGGAAGTGTGGGACAGCCCTGCCAGCCCCTTTGTCTATGGCTTCCTGGGTGATGTGAACCTGTTTAAGGGCCGAGCGAAGGATGGCCGCGTGGAGCTGCAAGACGGCATGCAGCTGGACTGCTCCGAGCTTGAGGGTGTGGTGGACCGCAATGCCTTTGCCTATGTGCGCCCCCATGATCTGGAAGTGGAGCGCTACTCGCCCGGTCAGAACACCGATGGTACGGGGCGCACCACAGGTCTGGTGGTGCAGCTCAGTCGTGCAATTGTGGTCGGGCCGATTGCGCGTCTGGAACTTGTTCTGGCCGAAGAGACTCAAGCATCTCACGATGCCGAAGCTGAGCAAGTGATCGAGGCGCAAATTCCTGCACAGCAGTTCCATGCAATGGGGCTGCGTGAAGGTGAGACACTGGTGGTTACACCGCGTCGTGCTAAGGTATTCTTGGATGAGGCAGCGGGTATCTGAACGCCATTTCTTGCAATTCATACAGCAGGGCGGCTTTCGGGTCGCCCTTTTTGCATGGTTTACTTGAGAGCAATATGCAGGTTTTGAATTGGATGGCGGATGCCCCGCGCCGCGTGCTGGCGCTGATTGCCTTGTGCTGTGTGGCCTTGCTGGCCTTTGGCATGTATTTGCAGCATGTGGTGGGGCTGGAGCCTTGCCCCATGTGCATCGTGCAGCGCTATGCGCTGATTTTGGTAGCTGTCTTCGCAGGACTGGCAAGCTTTAGAGGGCAAAAAGGCTGGTGGATGTCGTGGAGTGTGTTGGCGCTTGCAGCCTCTGGCTTTGGTGCCTTTGTGGCAGCACGCCAGAGCTGGCTGCAGTGGTATCCGCCAGAGTTTGCGAGCTGTGGCCGAGATTTTTACGGCATGATCGAAAACTACCCCATCAGCCGCGCCATTCCCATGATCTTTCGTGGCTCCGGTGATTGCACGGCAGTGGACTGGACTTTCCTTGGTGGCACCATCGCCAACTGGTCATTCCTGTGCTTTACAGGCTTTGCGGCGCTGATGCTGGCGCTGTTGGTCATGGGGCTGCGCCGTCGGGCATAAGCTTTTCTGAACAACGGGATTGATGCCCTGCGCCGTGGTTGGCAAAGGGTTAAAATATCCCGATATTTCAGTATTTCACTCACAAGGGCGAGAAAGGCATTTTGGTTATGACACCGCGAACGACGATGCAGGAGATGCTACGCAGCTGCTGAGGCTGCACGTTCGCGCCTGCCCGGAATCTTGGTCATCTTCAAGCGCGGACACTGATCCGCGCTTTTGCTTTGTAAGCAGTCTGCGGGCCCCTGTTTCATACAAAGATACTTAAGGAATTTCATGTTAAAGATCACGCTTCCCGACGGTTCGCAACGCGAATTTGAAGGCCCAGTTACTGTCATGCAGGTGGCGCAGTCCATCGGCCCCGGTCTGGCAAAGAACACCGTGGCGGGCAAGGTGAATGGCCGTCTGGTGGACGCCTGCGATCTGATCGAGCAAGACGCACAGCTGCAAATCATCACCCCCAAGGACCAGGAAGGTGTGGAAATCATTCGCCACTCCTGCGCCCACCTGGTAGGTCACGCTGTCAAGCAGCTGTACCCCACTGCCAAGATGGTGATTGGTCCTGTGATCGATGAGGGCTTTTACTACGACATTTCGTACGAGCGTCCCTTCACCATGGAAGACATGGCCGCCATCGAAGCGCGCATGAAGGAGCTGATTGCGCAGGACTATGACGTGATCAAGAAGATGACGCCCCGTGCGGAAGTCATCAAGGTGTTCTCCGAGCGCGGCGAAGACTACAAGCTGCGTCTGGTCGAAAACATGCCTGACGAAAAGGCCATGGGTCTGTACTACCACCAGGAGTACATCGACATGTGCCGTGGCCCTCACGTGCCCAACACCCGCTTCCTGAAGGTCTTCAAGCTGACCAAGCTGGCAGGTGCCTACTGGCGCGGTGATGCCAAGAACGAGCAGTTGCAGCGTATCTACGGCACTGCCTGGGCAGACAAGAAAGACCTGCAGGCCTACATCACTCGCATTGAAGAAGCAGAAAAGCGCGACCACCGCCGTCTGGGCCGTGAGCTGGATCTGTTTCACATCGACGAATGCTCACCTGGTACCGTTTTCTGGCACCCCAAGGGCTGGCGTGTGTGGCAGGAGGTGGAGCAGTACATGCGCGCCGTCTACCGCAACAATGGCTATGAAGAGGTCAAGGCACCGCAGATTCTGGACAGGACCCTGTGGGAGAAGACGGGTCACTGGGACAAGTACCGCGACAACATGTTCGTGACCGAGTCCGAAAAGCGTGACTATGCCTTGAAGCCCATGAACTGCCCTGGCCACATTCTGATCTTCAAGCAGGGTGTGAAGAGCTATCGCGACTTGCCTCTGCGTTTTGGCGAGTTCGGTCAGTGCCACCGCAATGAGCCCACAGGTGGCCTGCACGGCATCATGCGCGTGCGCGGCTTTACCCAGGACGATGGTCACATCTTCTGTACTGAAGACCAGATTCAGCAGGAAGTGCTGAACTTCAACCAGCTGGTGCAAAAGGTCTACGCCGACTTTGGCTTTACCGACATCATCTACAAGGTGGCGACCCGCCCTGAAGCGCGCATTGGCTCTGATGAAATCTGGGACAAGGCCGAAAAGGCGCTGTTTGATGCGCTCAAGGCTTCTGGCTGCGAATACCAGATTGCTGTCGGTGATGGTGCTTTCTACGGTCCCAAGATTGAATACACGCTCAAGGATGCGCTGGGCCGTCAGTGGCAGTGCGGCACCATTCAGGTGGACTTCTCCATGCCAGAGCGTCTGGATGCGGAATACGTGGGTGAAGATGGCAATCGTCACCGCCCTGTGATGCTGCACCGTGCGATCGTGGGTTCGCTGGAGCGCTTTATCGGTATTTTGATCGAGCAATTTGCTGGAGCGCTGCCTGTGTGGCTGGCTCCAGAGCAGGTTGCCGTGCTCAATATCACCGATTCTCAGGCCGGCTACGTGCAGGAAGTTGTCGCAAAGCTGCAAAAAGCATTGCCCAATCAAAGTCTTAAGTTTGTGTCTGACCTGCGCAACGAAAAGATCACGTATAAAATACGTGAGCATGCATTGCAGAAGCTGCCTTACATCCTTGTCGCGGGCGATAAGGAAAAAGCGGCAGGCACCGTCGCTGTGCGTGCCCGAGGTAATAAAGACTTGGGCGTAATGTCGGTGGAAGCGTTCATTGAACTGCTGAAGAGCGATATTGCAAACAAGATCTGATGCAAGTTTGGCGCGAAGCAATTCGCGCCAGTTTCATCAATGCAAGCAGCTACGCTTTTCGTAGCGTTTTTAATTTAGGGTGAGAGCCATAGCTACAGAATTTCGTGACCGTCGCCACCGCGAGGAACGCAAGCACCGTCTGAATCGTGAGATCACTGCGCCTGAAGTGCGCCTGTCTGGTCCTGAAAATGAACCTTTGGGCATTGTGCCGCTGCAAGAAGCGCTGCGCATGGCCGGTGATTTGGATGTGGACTTGGTGGAAATTGCAGCCACTGCAAATCCTCCGGTATGCCGTTTGATGGACTACGGCAAGTTCAAGTACCAAGAGCAAAAGAAGGCTGCTGAAGCCAAGGCCAAGCAGACCGTGATCGATATCAAGGAAGTGAAATTCCGTCCTGGTACCGATGATGGTGACTACAACATCAAGCTGCGCAATATTCGCCGCTTCTTGGCCGATGGTGACAAGGTAAAAGTCACGCTGCGTTTCCGCGGCCGTGAAATTACGCACCAGCAGCTGGGTCTGGATTTGCTCAATCGCTTGCGTGATGATTTGGCTGACACTATCCAGGTGGAGCAGTTCCCCAAGCTGGAAGGTCGTCAAATGGTGATGATGATCGCGCCTGCGCGCAAAAAGCCTGGTACTGGCAGCAATAAACCTGCTGGAGATGCAGCGCCAGCGAGCAACGCAGCCTAAGCTGAGGTAAAATTTGCAATTGCCTGCCCCGCAAGGGGTAGGCAATTGTTTTGCCGCTTGCGGCAAGCATTGCCGGTTTCGACTGGCAAACCCAAGAAGTGTCTCGGGGCCAACAAGATCTGCGCGGTTGTGCAGACGCCTCACGAGCACAAACAACAGGAGCATTCACATGCCCAAAATGAAAACCAAGAGCAGCGCGAAGAAGCGTTTCCGCGTTCGTCCAGGTGGTACCGTTAAGCGCGGTCAAGCCTTCAAGCGTCACATCTTGACCAAGAAGACTACGAAGAACAAGCGTCATCTGCGTGGCATCACTGCTGTGCACTCGGGCGATATGGGCTCCATCGCTAAGATGTTGCCTTCCGCTGGCCTGTAATTCACTGACGAACTAGGAGAAAACACATGCCTCGCGTCAAACGTGGTGTAACGGCACGCGCCCGTCACAAAAAAGTTCTGAATCTTGCTAAGGGTTTCCGCGGTCGTCGCGGTAACGTCTTCCGCGTCGCCAAGCAGGCGGTGATGAAGGCCGGTCAATACGCATACCGTGACCGTCGTAACAAGAAGCGCGTGTTCCGCCAGCTGTGGATTGCCCGTATCAACGCCGCTGTCCGTGAACTGGGTCTGACATACAGCCAGTTTGCCAACGGCCTGAAGAAGGCTTCCATCGAAATCGACCGCAAGATGCTGGCCGATATCGCTGTGCACGACAAGGCTGCTTTCAGCAGCATCGTTGATCAAGTGAAGGCCAAGCTGGCTGCTTGATTACACGATCGGTAGCCGCTAGTGATGTAGTAGCTACTGGCGCACTATCAGCAAGGGCTAGGGCTTGAAAAGGCACTAGCCCTTGTTTATTTTTACAAGTCGATAAAGAGTCGATATGAACGAGTTGGATTCTCTGGTCGAGAGCGCGCAGCAACTGTTTGCGCAGGCACAAACCCCCGCTGAGCTGGAAAATGCCAAGGCGCAGTTCTTGGGCAAGTCGGGCAAGATGACTGAGCTCATGAAGGGCATGGCGCAGCTTTCCGTCGAAGAGAAAAAGTCGCGTGGTGCTGCCATCAATGTGGCCAAGCAAGCCATTGAAGCGGCTTTGACAGCGCGTCGTAAGGCCTTGGCCGATGCGGAGCTGCAAGCGCACCTGAAGACTGAAGTGCTGGATGTGACATTGCCCGGTCGTCGCCGAGGTCAGGGTGGTCTGCACCCCGTGTCGCTGACGCAAGAGCGCATTGAAGCCATTTTTGGCTCCATGGGCTTTGATGTGGCTGAAGGCCTGGAGATTGAATCCGACTGGTTTAACTTCACGGCGCTGAACACGCCGGAAGACCACCCCGCACGCTCGATGCACGACACCTTCTATGTGGAAGGCGGCAGTGCACACGCCCCCAATTTGCTGCGCACGCACACCAGCCCCATGCAGGTGCGCCATGCGGTGCGTCATGTCAAGCAATACCGCAATGCGCTCGATGCTGGCCAGGGCATGCCAGAGATTCGCGTCATTGCGCCCGGTCGCACCTACCGTGTGGACTCGGACGCTACCCACTCGCCCATGTTCCACCAGTGCGAAGGCTTGTGGATTGGCGAGAACGTGAGCTTCAAGGACTTGAAGGTGGTCTTTACCGACTTCTGCAAGACCTTTTTTGAATCGGACGATCTGGTGCTGCGTTTCCGCCCCAGCTTCTTCCCCTTCACCGAACCTTCGGCTGAAATCGACATCCAGTTCCAGAGCGGCCCGCTGGCTGGCAAGTGGCTGGAAGTCGCAGGCTCAGGCCAGGTGCACCCCAACGTGGTGCGCAACATGGGCCTGGACCCTGAAAAGTACATTGGCTTTGCCTTTGGCATGGGCATGGACCGCCTGACCATGCTGCGTTATGGCGTGAATGATTTGCGCCTGTTCTTCGACGGTGACATTCGGTTCCTGTCGCAATTTCAGTAAGCAATAAAGAGAGCAGCTAGCGCTTGATGCATAAGGTTTTCAGATGCTTTTAATACTGAAAACAAGCGAATACAAGCGCTGAAAGCTCTTCTTTTAAGAGTACGCATGCCCGTCAGCAGCCCTGTGAGCAGGGCGCTGACACCAACGCCAAAGAGTCTGAATATGCAATTTCCTGAATCCTGGTTGCGCGAATATTGCAACCCACAGCTCACTACCCAAGAACTGGCTGACACCCTGACCATGGCGGGTCTGGAAGTGGAAGAGTTGGAGCCCGTAGCGCCTGCTTTCACCGGCATTGTGGTGGGTGAAATCAAGGAAGCCGTGCAGCACCCTGATGCTGACCGCCTGCGCGTGTGCCAGGTGGATGTGGGCGGCCCCGAGCTGCTGAACATCGTCTGCGGCGCGCCCAATGCGCGCGTGGGCATCAAGATCCCTTGCGCCACCGTGGGTGCTGAGCTGCCTCCCGGCCCTGATGGCAAGCCCTTCAAGATCAAGGTGGGCAAGCTGCGCGGCGTGCAAAGCTTTGGCATGCTGTGCTCGGCCAAGGAGCTGGGCATTGCGGATGACCACGGTGGTCTGCTGGAGCTGCCTGCTGATGCACCTCTGGGTCAGAACATCCGCGAATATCTGAATCTGGATGACACCCTGTTCACGCTGAAGTTGACGCCCAATCTGGCGCACTGCCTGAGCGTCTACGGCATTGCACGTGAAGTGTCGGCATTGACAGGTGCGCCTTTGAAGGCCATCGCATACCCTCAAGCAGCTGTCGGTATTCAGGACAAGCTGCCTGTGAAGATCGAAGCGCCTGATCTGTGCGGCCGTTTCTCGGGCCGCATCGTGCGCAATGTGAACACGCAGGTGAAGACACCCCAGTGGATGGTGGATCGTCTGGCACGCTGCGGTCAGCGCTCCGTTTCGCCATTGGTGGACATCTCCAACTATGTGATGTTTGAGCTGGGCCGTCCCAGCCACATTTTTGATCTGGACAAGATCAGCGGCGGCCTGAACGTGCGCTGGGGTAAAGAGGGTGAGACGCTCAAGCTGCTCAACGGCAACACCGTGAAGTTCGATGACTTCATCAAGGTAGGTGTGATTGCGGACGACAACGCTGTCGAGTCGCTGGCCGGCATCATGGGCGGTGATCACACGGCCGTGTCTGATGACACCCGCAATATCTATGTGGAAGCTGCTTTCTGGTTCCCCAAGGCAGTTGCTGGCCGCTCGCGCCACTTCAACTTCTCGACCGATGCAGGCCACCGCTTTGAGCGTGGTGTTGATCCTGAATACACCGTCGAGCACATCGAGCGCATCACCCAGCTGGTGCTGGAGATCTGCGGCACGCCCGAGACCGTGGTGGGTCCCGTGGATGACAACAAGGTCAACATGCCTGCGCCCAAGGTGGTGCAGCTGCGAGTGGACCGCGCCGCCAAGGTGATCGGTATGCCCGTGACCCAGCAGCAGTGTCTGGACGCCCTGAACGGTCTGGGTCTGCCTGCCAAGGCGGAAGGTGAGAACGTCATCAGTGTGACCGCGCCGACCTTCCGCTTTGACATCAATCTGGAAGAAGACCTGATTGAAGAAGTGGCGCGCATGATTGGCTATGACCATCTGCCCACCACCAAGCCTGTGGCCCCCATCTCGCCCAAGCTGCGCAAGGAAAACCAGCGCAGCAGCTTTGCGGTGCGCCGTGAACTGGCCGCGCTGGGCTATCAGGAAACCATCAACTTCTCGTTCGTGGAAGCCAAGTGGGAAGAAGAGCTGGCAGGTAATACCAATCCCATCAAGCTGCTCAACCCCATTGCCAGCCAGCTGAGCGTGATGCGCACCAGCCTGATCGGCTCGCTGATGCAGGTGCTCAAGTTCAACGTGGACCGCAAGGCCTCGCGCGTGCGTGTGTTTGAGCTGGGCCGCGTGTTCCTGCGTGACGACAGCGTGCAGGAGTCTGACTCCAGCGTAAAGGGCTTTAACCAGCCCATGCGCGTTGCCGGTCTGGCCTATGGGCTGGCTGACCAGCTGCAATGGGGCCAGGACGATGCCAAGGTGGACTTCTACGACGTCAAGGGTGATGTGGAAGCGCTGTTGGCGCCTCTGAAGCCTGTGTTTGAAGCGGCTGAACACCCCGCCATGCACCCCGGTCGCTGCGCACGCGTGCTGCTTGGTGGTAAGGTGATCGGTCATGTGGGTGAGTTGCACCCCAAGTGGCGCCAAAGCTGGGATCTGCCTGCAGCGCCCGTGCTGTTCGAGCTGGAGCTTGACGCCGTGCTGGCACGTGAAGTGCCCAAGTTCCAGACTGTCTCGAAGTTCCAGGCGGTGGAGCGTGACATTGCCGTGGTGGTCAAGGAAGGCGTGACCCACGCCCAGGTGATGGCTGCGGTGGCAGAAGGCGTTAAGGGCGGTGTGCTGCGCAATGCCGTGCTGTTTGACGTGTTCCGCCCCAAGAAGCTCAAGGCAGGTGAAGAAGCGGCTCCCGGCAGCCTGGCGCAGGATGAGAAGAGCTTGGCCGTGCGTCTGACGCTGGGCCGCGATGACGCTGCTTTGACGGATGTGGAAATCGATGCTGCCATGCAAGGCGCGATTGCAGCTTTGCAGGCGCAAGTAGGCGCACGACTGCGTGGATAAGGAAGTTATGAACACACAAGACGTCATGCTGGGGGATGCAGAAACCTCGGGTGCGCTGACCAAGGCGCAGCTGGCCGATCTGCTGTTTGACCAACTGGGTGTGAGCAAGCGTGAGGCCAAGGACATGGTGGATGCCTACTTTGACCTGATCTCTGGCAGCCTGGTGCGCGGGGAAGAGGTCAAGCTCTCGGGCTTTGGTAATTTCCAGATTCGCTCCAAGGCACCACGCCCTGGCCGCAACCCTCGTACCGGGGAGTTGATCCCGATCGACGCCCGTCGTGTGGTGACTTTCCACGCCAGCAGCAAGCTCAAGGAGCAGATCCAGGGCTGAGGGCAGGTGCTGTTGCCCAGTTTTCAATAACTTAGGCAACAGCACGCAAAGTGGCGCAGTTTTTTGAAATTGCGCTACAAAAATAGGTGTAGAATTCAACCTATCGATTGATCGGAATGTAGCGCAGCCTGGTAGCGCACTTGCATGGGGTGCAAGGGGTCGCGAGTTCGAATCCCGCCATTCCGACCATCAATCTTTCCCTGGTTTCAGGCTTTGTCTGGGGCTTGGATTTCAAAGTTTCTTCAGAGCTTTGAAATCTGGATGAAAAATCCGGGGTATAATCTGAGGCTTCGGAATGTAGCGCAGCCTGGTAGCGCACTTGCATGGGGTGCAAGGGGTCGCGAGTTCGAATCCCGCCATTCCGACCAGTTTGAAAGCCACTTGATCGCAAGATCAAGTGGCTTTTTCATTGTTGCTTCTTTAATTTTCATAGCGCCTTGCGCTTGTGTGTACTGTGTTTGAAATATTTTTAGCTTGCAGTTGCTGATTCTGCCTGCGCAAGCAGCTCTTAAAAACAGAGTGCAGACAGTGTGCAGTGAGGTCTGAGGCAGGTCATGCAGCTGGGGTGGATGTGCTGGCACGTTGCCAGCAGGGTGCTGAGCGCCAATGCGCATTCAAGGTATGGTTTCTCGTCAGGCTGGCACCTGTGCGCTGAGGCAACCGATGCGCCATCCAGGTAATGCTGTGCGCAATCTGTGCGTGCAGGGTGGCAGAGCAAAAAAGGCCCAGAACCAAAGTACTGGGCTTTTTTTGATTGACTTAAATAAGAGAGTGCTTATTTAGGCAGTCTGGTCTTGAATCAGGAAATTCAGACGGTCCTTGCCAGCAATCCACAGTGGTGGCTTGCCACGGCCAGTCCAGGTAGCGCCGGTTTCAGGGTCGCGGTACTTGGGGGCCACGGTCTTGGTGCCAGCAGCGGCTGCACGAGGAGCCTTCTTGGAGAAAACGTCTTCTTCAGTCAGTTCGTATTCAGCAACGATGGCGCGCACTTGGGCAATGGCAGAAGCCAGCGCTTCTTTGCGGGCAGCTTCAATTTGCTTTTCCAGTTCTGCGCGTTGTGCCAGGAGTTCTTTGTATGTGCTCATCGAATTAAGGGGAAGGTGAAACTAAAAAATAAACGCCACGAGGTTGTGACGTACTGGTGAATGCGCTGATTTTATATCGAAATTGAAAAGCAGTAAAAGAGCAGCTGGCAAAATTTGCAAAAAACGTGCTTGCTGGTGCTGCTGTTTGCAGGGCTGCTTGTTGTTTTTTGCAACATATGCAGGGAGTCTGTGTCTCAGGCTGTGTCAGCTTATCGCAAGTGGGCCATGAATAATGCTCGAAATATAAAGAAGAAAAGGAGACATGGCCATGCAGCAATTTCATGACTTTTATCAACACTCTATCGATCCCCAGCAGCGCGACCAGTTTTGGCTGGAGCAGGCAGCTTTGGTGGACTGGCACCAAAAGCCTCAGCAAATTTGTGATTATTCGCAACCACCTTTTGCGCGCTGGTTTGCTGACGGGAGTTTGAATCTTTGCCATAACGCGATTGACAGGCATTTGTCCGCACGCGGGAATCAGGTGGCATTGATTGCCATTTCCACAGAAACAAATACCGAGCAAAGCTATACCTACGCGCAGTTGCATGCCGAGGTGCAGCGCATGGCTGCGGTATTGCAGTCATTTGGCGTGGGTAAAGGCGATCGTGTACAGATTTATATGCCCATGATTGCCGAGGCAGTATTTGCCATGCTGGCCTGCGTCCGTCTGGGGGCGATTCACAGTGTGGTGTTTGGGGGATTTGCCTCGGCATCGCTGGCTTCGCGTATTGAGGATGCACAGCCCAAGGTCATTATCAGTGCGGATGCAGGTGCACGCGGTGGCCGTGTCGTGGCGTACAAGCCCTTGCTGGATGAGGCGCTGAAACTGAGTGCACATCAGCCGAAGGCGGTACTTCTGGTAAATCGCGGTCTGGCGGCCATGGATTTACGGGCAGGGCGTGATCATATGTGGCAGGAGTTACGCGCCAGATATCTGGATGTGCAAGTGCCTTGCGAATGGGTGAAATCTACCGACCCAAGTTATGTGCTGTACACCAGCGGCACGACGGGCAAACCCAAAGGTGTGCAGCGGGACACAGGCGGCTATACCGTGGCACTGGCAGCCAGCATGCCTCATATTTTCAATGCCAAGCCCGGACAGACTTTTTTCTGCACCAGTGATATTGGCTGGGTCGTGGGGCACAGCTATATCGTGTATGCGCCTTTGATTGCGGGCATGGCGACGATTCTTTATGAAGGTCTGCCTGTTCGGCCAGATCCGGGCATCTGGTGGCAGCTGGTGGAAAAATACCGTGTCACGCACATGTTCTCTGCGCCAACAGCAGTGCGTGTTTTGAAAAAGCACGACCCGCAATATCTGCGCAAATATGATCTGTCGAGTCTGCAGGCATTGTGGCTGGCCGGAGAACCATTGGATGAGCCGACGGCGCAATGGATCAGCGAAGCACTGAATGTGCCGGTGGTTGATAACTACTGGCAGACAGAAACCGGTTGGCCCATCATGACTTTGTGTAACGGTGTAGAGCGTCAGCCCAGCAAGTTTGGCAGTCCGGGCAAGCCTGTATATGGTTATCACGTCAAACTGATTGACGATAAAACCGGAGAGGAATTGCAGGGGGCGGGCCAGAAAGGTGTGCTGGCAATTGAGGGCCCATTGCCTCCGGGGTGCATGCAGACGGTGTGGGGTGATGATGCACGTTTTGTCAAAACTTACTGGCAAAGCATCCCGGGGCGCATGATTTACAGCACGTTTGACTGGGGCGTGCGCGATGCAGAGGGTTACTACTTTATTCTGGGCCGCACGGATGATGTGATTAACGTGGCAGGACACCGCCTGGGCACCCGTGAGATTGAAGAGACCATTTCGTCTCACCCCGGTGTGGCAGAAGTCGCGGTGGTTGGTGTGGCGGACAGCCTGAAAGGTCAGGTGGCTCTGGCATTTGCCGTGGTGCGCGATGTGAACGCAGTACAAAGTGCCGAGCAGCGCAGTGCCATAGAGGCCGAGGTCATGAAGCTGGTGGATGATCGGCTGGGTGCCGTGGCGCGGCCTGCGCGCGTGCTGCTGGTAACGGCATTGCCCAAGACACGCAGCGGCAAGCTGCTGCGCCGTGCATTGCAGGCTGTCGCCGAAAACCGCGACCCCGGCGATCTGAGCACGGTGGAAGATCCTGCGGTGCTGGCACAGATCAGGGACGCACTGCAAGGCTCAGCCCCGGCTGAGCAGGCGTGAGTGCTTGAAGTCCGATGACTGATGCGAGGTGATGCCGAGCAAGCTTGCCGCAGCGCGGCGGCTTGCTCTGTGTGCTTGTGCATGGAATGGCGGCGATGCTCAGCTGGCCAGCTGTGGCTGGCTGGTCTGCTCCCGGGTCTGCAGCCAGCGGTAAAAGTCCTCTACCGCCATGGGGCGTGCGAAATAAAAACCTTGTGCCCAATGGCAGCCCATGTCTGAAAGACAGGCGCACTGTTCGTGACTTTCCACACCTTCCGCAATGACTTTGCAGCCAAACGAGCTGGCGATGGTGATGACTCCGTGCACGATGGCACGGTGCGCACGGTCTGTCAGCATGTCGCAGACAAAGCTGCGATCGATTTTGAGACTGTCCAGTGGCAGCTTGCTCAGATAGGTGAGGGAGGAGTAGCCGGTACCACAAAATCGTCCAGTGAAATGTTCAACCCGAGCGCGCGCAGCGCCTTGAGGACCTGAGACATTTTCTGCATGTCGTGCAAGGCTGCGTTCTCCGTGATTTCCAGATCCAGCAGTCTGGGTGGGATGCGAGGGTGGGCTTGCAGCTGAGATGCCATCCACTGCGTGAAATGGCTGTACTGCAGATGTGTGGGAGATAGGTTGACGGCTACCGGCAGTGACAGGCCTTGCTGCTGGAAGTCTTCCAGGATGTCCAGCGCCTGCATGATGGACCACTGCCCAAAGGCAAGCTCCAGCTCGCCGCCTTCGATATGCGGCAAAAAATGCTGGGGTGTCAGCAAACCTTGCTGTGGATGCTGCCACCGGGCCAGCGCTTCCACGCCGATGACCTGGCCAGACTGCATGTCTACCTTGGGCTGGACGTGCAGCACAAATTCATGGTGGTGCAGCCCCTGCAGAATGCGTTGGCCCTTGATGTGGTTTTCTCGCTGGCTGCGATCTTCGTTGGCATCAAAAGCTTCAATGCGGTTGCGCCCGGACTGCTTGGCCTGGTACATGGCCTGATCGGCATGGCGTATCAGTGTGTCCGCATCGCTGGAATCATCGGGGGAGAGGGTGTAGCCGATACTGGCGGTGACCAAGACTTGCTCGCCATCGAGCGCATAGGGCCGGGAGATGCTGTGCATGATCCGCTGCAGCATGGCTTCACACTCCGCACGGGAGTTGAGCAGGTTGAGCAGCAGCACGAACTCGTCACCCCCAAAGCGGGCTGCACAGTCATTGGAGCGCATGGTGTGTTGCAGGCGCTTGGCGACCAGTACCAGCAGGCGGTCGCCAGCTGCGTGGCCCAGACGGTCGTTGATGGGTTTGAATCCGTCCAGATCCAGGTAGGCAATGCCCATCAGCTGCGTGCTCTGGCGACTGCTTTGCAGGGCATCGTTCAGACGTGCAGCCAGCTCTACGCGGTTGGCCAGACCCGTCAGTGTGTCGAAATGGGCCAGTTGCCGCAGCGTGTTTTTCTGCTCCTGCTGCTCGGTGACGTCCAGGCACACACCCAGCATGCGCATGGCACGGCCATGCAGGTCGTAACTCACGATTTTTCCGATAGAGCGCAGCCAGCGAGGCTGTCCCGCAGGCCCTGGACGTTGCCAGGTGATATCAAATGGACCACCTTCCGGGTGATCGATATGGCGCTGCAGCTCGGCGTTGCAGCGCGCTACATCGTGAGGCTCCATGATTTCTGTCCAGTGCCAGCGTTTCTGACCGGCAGGGCTGAGGTAGGCAGGCTTGATTTCCAGGCCGTTGAGCTTGTGCTAGAAGCTGTCGCCCGTAATGCTCCCATGGAGCAGATCCCAGTCCCAGCGCCCCAGGGTGGCGGCCTCCAGCGTGACTGCGAGCAGGGCTTCGCGCTCACGGATGGATTCCTCCTGGCGCTTGTAGGCATCGATGTCCTGCATCACGCCGCGCATGGCAATGATTCTTCCGTTGTCGTCCTGTACAGCTTCTCCGTGGGAGCGGACCCAGAGCTTGCGCCCATCGGTGCGGATGATCTGCATGTCAATATTCCATGCTTTGTTCACGCGCAGGCATTGCTGCAGCTGCCTGCGCATATGCTCTCTGTGTTCCGGGGCGACAAAAGTGCTGAGGTAGTCTCTGGGCAGCGGACTGCTGCGCGGCACGCCGTGGATGTCGTAGCAGACATCGGACCAGTACACCAGACCTTGACCGCGCCGGTCTTCCCAGGCACCCAGCTGGGCGAGGTGGCCCGCTTGCTGCAGCAGCCGGTTGGCGGAATGCAGCTGATCGACCGCTTTTTCATAGTCGCGCATGTCATGAAAGATGAAGAACATGCAGGGCTCGCTGTCAAACTCGACCAGCACCGCGGAAATCGTGCCAGGGACGATCTCGCCATGGGACTGGCACAGAATGCGCAGACGGTGCACCTGCCCCTTGCTTGCCAGCTCGTCCAGCAGGCGCACACGCTCTTCGGGTGTGGCATAGACCTGCAGTTCGGCATTGGTGCGCCCGATGATTTGTTCGCGCGGCAGGCCCAGCATATTGCACAGGGCTGGGTTGACGTCGATGAATCGCCCGTCCTTGATGGAAGTAATGCCCACTGCATCAGGTGAGGCGCGGTAGGCAGCGCTGTACAGCGTGTGTGACATGTCCTGCGGCATGTTGCGCTGCCGTGCAGTCACGACGACCACAACCAGGAGCAGTACCGTGAGCCAGGGCAGGCTGAGCCACTGGCCATAGCTGCCGAGCCAGCCAGATAGATCTGCAGGTAGCTGCAGCCATTGCCATGTGACTGGCAGCATGACAGCCAGCGCTGAGACCAGTAGCCAGGCGCTGAAGGAATGGCGCAATACATGAGCGAAAAGCTGTGAGGCAAAGGCGGTCATAGGCCGTCTGATCCATGGGCGTTATGTACTCACACAAAGCGCAGCAGAGGCAAGGCGCCTGGTCGTGCGCAGGCCCTGGCCAGCAGGACGTCTTGCGGGGGGTGATCTGTGAGTGCGGCCTCATCGTGCAGCCTTCCCGGTTGGAGCGCTATGAGGGATTACCTCGTAACAAAGTGTAGGAAGTGCAGGCAGAAAGTCGAGCTTTCCGTAGGGGTGGTTGCTCCAAGTCTCTAGAATGACGGCCGAGCACGTACGGTGCTCTTTGTTTTTGTGGCCTGTGCCACGTTGAGGATTTCACTGTGCAGATTGCTGCTTCTATCTTTAAGGCCTATGACATTCGTGGTGTGGTTCCAGCCACACTGACCGAAGAGGTCGCCCGCGGCGTAGGCCGTGCATTTGGCATGGCTGCCCTGGCTGAAGGTGAAAAAGTCGTGGCCGTGGGGCGTGACGGGCGCCTGTCCGGGCCAGCGCTGAGCCAGGCCTTGATGGCAGGTCTGGTGGATGTAGGCATTGAAGTGATTGATGTCGGCATGTGCACCACCCCCATGCTGTACTTTGCGGCCGCCACGCTGTGCAAGAGCGGCATCATGGTCACGGGCAGCCACAACCCCAAGGACTACAACGGCTTCAAGATGGTACTGGCAGGTCGCGCCATTTACGGCCCTGAGATTCAGGCCCTGCGCCAGACCATGGAAGCGGAAAGCTGGCAGCTGCAGGCAGGTGGCAGCATTCGCCAGGCCGATGTGCTGGCTGACTACACCGCACGCATTGTGGGTGATGTCAAGCTGTCGCGCCCTGTAAAGATTGTGGTGGACTGCGGCAATGGTGTGGCGGGTGCCACGGCGCCGGGGATTTTCCGCGCGCTGGGCTGCGAGGTGCTGGAGCTGTTCTCTGAGGTGGATGGCAATTTCCCCAACCACCATCCAGACCCCAGCAAGCCAGAGAACCTGCGCGATGTGGTCAAGGCTCTGCAGGAAACTGATGCGGAATTGGGACTGGCATTTGACGGTGACGGCGACCGCCTGGGCATTGTGACCAAGGACGGTCAGACCATCTACCCCGACCGCCAGATGATGCTGTTTGCCAAGGATGTGCTCTCACGCGTGCCCGGAGGCACGATTTTGTTTGACGTCAAGTGCACGCAACGCCTGGCACCTGCCATTCGCGAAGCAGGCGGTGTGCCCGAGATGTACAAGACCGGCCACTCGCTGGTCAAGGCGCGCATGAAGGAGCTGGACTCTCCCCTGGGTGGCGAGATGAGTGGTCATATCTTCTTCAAGGAGCGCTGGTACGGCTTTGATGACGGCACCTACGCAGGCTGTCGCCTGCTGGAAATTCTGAGCAAGGAAGCGGACCCCAGCGCTGTGCTCAATGCGTTGCCCACCAGCTTCTCAACCCCGGAGCTGAACGTAGCCTGCGCCGAAGGTGAGCCCCATGCCCTGACTGCACAGTTGCAGGCACTGGCGCCTGAAGTGTTTGCTGCGCCTGCCCAGATCAGCACCATTGATGGTCTGCGTGTGGACTGGGAAGACGGCTTTGGTCTGATTCGCGCCAGCAACACCACGCCGGTACTGGTGCTGCGCTTTGAAGGCCATACCCAGGAAGCTTTGAACCGCATCGAGGCCCAGATGCTGGCACTGCTCGAGCGTGTCAAGCCCGGTGCCAAGATCGGCAGTGCCGCGCATTGATGGCGCAGCGCAGAGGAGCAGCATGAACCTGAGCTTGGCGGCTTATTCCCTGCTGGCGTGGGCGGCGCAACCCTTGCTCAAGCGCAAGCTGCGCAGGCGAGCCAAGGCAGAGCCAGGGTATGCGGAAGCCGTACCTGAGCGCTTTGGCTGTTACACGCCCAGGGATCTGGGTCGTGAGGCCGCAGGCCAGTGGGTTTGGGTGCATGCCGTGTCCCTTGGCGAAACGCGTGCTGCGGCATTGCTGATCCATGAGCTGCGTGCTGCCATGCCAGGCATGCGCCTGCTGCTCACGCATGGAACGGCTACGGGCCGTGCTGAAGGACGCAAGCTGCTGCAGCCTGGCGACATACAGGTGTGGCAGCCGTGGGACAGTCGCAAGGCCGTGCGCCGCTTTCTGCAGCAGTTTCAGCCAGCCATCGGTGTGCTGATGGAAACCGAGATCTGGCCCAATCTGGTGCAGGGCTGCCAGCGCATGGGCGTGCCTCTGGTGCTGGCCAATGCCCGTCTCAATGCCAAGTCGCAGGCTGGTGCGCAGCGCTGGTCATCGCTGTTTGAACCCACCTACGGCGCTTTGCGTGCCGTATGGGCGCAGACCGAGGAAGATGCCGAGCGCCTGCGCAGCGTAGGCGCTCCCGTGCAGGCCGTGCTGGGCAATCTCAAGTTTGATGTGCAGCCTGATGCGGCTTTGCTGGAGCAAGGCAAGGCCTGGCGTGCGGTGAGCCAGCGGCCCGTGGTGGTGCTGGCCAGCTCGCGCGAAGGGGAAGAAGCGCAATGGATGGCCCAGTGGGCTGGTCGCAAATTCCACGGGGTGGCTGGGCAGTGCCAGTGGCTGATCGTGCCGCGCCACCCGCAACGGTTTGATGAAGTCCATGCACAGCTTCTGGAAGCCGGGCTGCGTGTGGCACGCCGCAGCCAGTGGGGCGATGGCCTGCCACCGACCGATGTGGATGTCTGGCTGGGCGATAGCTTGGGGGAGATGCCGCTGTACTACGCTGCGGCAGACATCGGCTTGCTCGGTGGCAGCTTTGAGCCGCTGGGGGGGCAGAATCTGATCGAAGCTGCGGCCTGTGGCTGCCCCATGGTGATCGGCCCACACACGTTCAACTTTGCCCAGGTATCGCAGACGGCTTGCGAAGTGGGGGCTGCATTTCGTGTGCTGGATATGGAGCAGGGCGTGCAGCTGGCAACTGCGCTGGTGCGTGATGCCAGCAGTCTGGCAGCTGCGCGGCAGGCCGCGCTGGAGTTTGCGGCCTCACACCGTGGTACCGCCAGAGCGACGGCGCAGGCCATACAGCAGCTGTTGCCGTACCGTTAGTATGAAAAATATAGCTGTCAGCGCTTGTGTAGCAAGCGCTGGAGCCTGATTTGACCATGATTGCATGGTCTGGTTTGCTGGAAGCCCCATGTATAACACCCATGATCCACAAGTGCTGCCCATACGCGATGGCGTCAAGCCCAGCTGCGTGGTGCTCCCCAATGTGGGGGACGGGACTTGTCTGGACTTTCTGGTGCAGCGCCTGCCGGCTGTATCGCGTGAGAGCTGGCTGGAGCGCATGGCACGCGGTGAAGTGGTGGACGAGCTGGCTCGCCCCGTGCAGCCGCACACGCCGCTGCTCAAAGGGCTGCGTATTTATTACTACCGTGAGGTAGAGGCAGAGCCGCACATTCCATTCGAAGCCGAGGTGCTCTACCAGGACGCCCACATTGTGGTGGCAGACAAGCCACACTTTCTGCCGGTCACACCGGGCGGCAAGTACTTGCAGAACACCTTGCTGGTGCGGCTGAAGAACCAGCTGGGCCTGCCGGATCTGTCGCCTGTGCACCGCATCGACCGTGATACGGCGGGGCTGGTGCTGTTTGCCGCGCGTCGAGAGGACCGTGGTGCCTATCAGGCCCTGTTTCGAGAGCGCACGGTGCACAAGGCCTATGAAGCGATTGCGCCGTGGAACCCCGCCATCACCTTTCCGCGTGAGCACGCAAGCCGCATGGTGGAAAGCAACAATTTCATCCGGATGCAGGAAGTCGCAGGCACGCCCAACAGCTTTACACAGATGGAACTGCTGGAGCACAACCAGCACTGGGCGCGCTACCGGCTTTTGCCCATCAGTGGCAAGCGCCACCAGCTGCGCGTACACATGGCAGCGCTGGGGCTAGGGCTCAAGGGCGATGGTCTGTACCCTGTGGTGGATGATGCGCCAGAAGGGGATTTTTCTCGCCCCCTGATGTTGCTGGCGCAAAGCCTGGCATTTTGCGATCCCGTGACCGGGCTGCAGCACCAGTTTCGTTCCCGGCGCACGCTGGGCCCGCTGCCGCGGCATGAAGCGGTGCACAAGCCCGTGTTGAACTATCGGAACGATTGAATGGCTTGCGCGCCATGCCATGCATGAAACCTATAATCAAAAGTTAATTCGTGCAGCAGTGTTTGCGCACAAGACAACGACTTATCCATGAGCACTCCCAAATTCTCCGTTGCGGACATCCGCAAGACGTTCCTGGACTTTTTTGCATCCAAGGGCCACACCATTGTGGAATCCAGCCCTCTGGTGCCCGGTAACGACCCCACTTTGATGTTCACCAACTCGGGCATGGTCCAGTTCAAGGACGTGTTCCTGGGTACCGACAAGCGCCCCTATAACCGCGCAACTTCGGTGCAGGCCTGCCTGCGCGCCGGTGGCAAGCACAACGACCTGGAAAACGTGGGCTACACCGCGCGCCACCACACTTTCTTTGAAATGCTGGGCAACTGGTCGTTCGGCGACTACTTCAAGCGTGAGTCGCTGAAGTGGGCGTGGGAGCTGCTGACCGAGGTCTACAAGCTGCCCAAGGAGCGTCTGCTGGCGACGGTGTACGCTGAAGACGACGAGGCCTATGACATCTGGACCAAGGAAATTGGCCTGCCTCCAGAGCGCGTGATTCGCATTGGCGACAACAAGGGCGGACGTTACAAGTCCGACAACTTCTGGATGATGGCTGACACCGGCCCTTGCGGCCCTTGCTCGGAAATCTTCTACGACCACGGCGAACACATTGCCGGTGGCCCTCCTGGCTCGCCCGATGAAGACGGCGACCGTTTCATCGAAATCTGGAACAACGTGTTCATGCAGTTCGACATGGACGAGCAGGGCAACGTCAAGCCGCTGCCCGCACCGTGCGTGGACACCGGCATGGGTCTGGAGCGTCTGGCTGCCATTCTGCAGCACGTGCACAGCAACTACGAGATCGACCTGTTCCAGAACCTGATCAAGGCCGCTGCCCGTGAAACCGGCACCAGCGATCTGGAGCATCCATCGCTGCGCGTGATTGCCGACCACATCCGTGCAACTGCCTTCCTGGTGGCGGACGGTGTGATTCCTTCCAACGAAGGCCGTGGCTATGTGCAGCGCCGCATCGTGCGCCGAGCCATCCGCCACGGTTACAAGCTGGGCCAGAAGACGCCGTTCTTCCACAAGCTGGTCAAGGACCTGGTCGCCGTGATGGGCGATGCCTATCCCAAGATCCGCGAGCAGGAGGCCCGCATCACCGAAGTGCTGCGCGTGGAAGAAGAGCGTTTCTTCGAGACCCTGGCCCATGGCATGGAAATTCTGGACAGCGCCCTGGCCGGTGACGCCAAGGTACTGGCTGGTGACGTGGCCTTCAAGTTGCACGACACCTACGGCTTCCCCTTGGACTTGACCAACGACGTCTGCCGCGAGCGCGGTGTGACCGTGGACGAAGCAGGCTTTAACGCCGCGATGGAAGCCCAGAAGAACATGGCCCGCGCCGCTGGTAAGTTCAAGATGGACCGTGCGCTGGAATACACCGGCGCGGCCAACACCTTCACCGGCTACGAAAAGCTGGTGGAATCTGCAAAGATCGTAGCGCTTTACGCAGAAGGTACGCCCGTTTCTGAGCTGAAGGCTGGTCAAAGCGGCGTGGTTGTGCTGGATACCACTCCTTTTTATGCAGAGTCCGGCGGCCAGGTGGGCGATCAGGGCGTTATCAGCGCCGCAGGCAGTGTGTTTGCGGTGGAAGACACCCAGAAGATCAAGGCCGATGTGTTTGGTCACCATGGCGTGCTGGAGTCCGGCAGCCTGAAGGTGGGCGATGCTGTGCAGGCGGAGGTCAACACCCAGCTGCGTGCCGCCACCATGCGCAACCACTCGGTTACCCACCTGATGCACAAGGCATTGCGCGAAGTGCTGGGTGAGCACGTGCAGCAAAAGGGCTCGCTGGTCAATGCTGACCGCACCCGCTTTGACTTTACGCACAACGCACCTGTGACCGCAGAGCAAATCCGCGAAATCGAGCGCCGTGTGAACCAGGAAATTCTGGCCAACACCGCCACCGATGCACGCGTGATGGACATCGAATCGGCCAAGGCCAGCGGCGCCATGATGCTGTTCGGCGAGAAGTACGGCGAAACCGTGCGTGTGCTGAACATTGGTACCAGCCGTGAGTTGTGTGGCGGTACCCACGTGCATCGCACCGGCGATATCGGTCTGTTCAAGATCGTGGCCGAGTCGGGCGTGGCCGCTGGTGTGCGCCGTGTGGAAGCGGTGACGGGTGAGAACGCACTGGCCTATCTGCAATCGCTGGAGTCCACCGTGGACCAGGCTGCTGCAGCGCTGAAGGCGCCTGTGGCAGAACTGAACCACCGCATTGGTTCGGCGCTGGATCAGATCAAGGTGCTGGAAAAGGAAATTTCCGCACTCAAGGGCAAGCTGGCTTCCAGCCAAGGCGATGAACTGGCTACGCAAGCTGCGGATGTCAAGGGCGTGAAGGTGCTGGCTGCCAAGCTCGATGGCGCGGATGCCAAGACCCTGCGTGAGACCATGGACAAGCTCAAGGACAAGCTGGGTGCGGCCGTGATCGTGCTGGCCGCTGTCGACGGCGACAAGGTGCAGCTGGCTGCCGGTGTGACCAAAGCTGAGACTGCCAAGGTCAAAGCGGGTGAGCTGGTGAACTTTGTGGCCCAGCAGGTAGGCGGCAAGGGCGGTGGCAAGCCAGACTTGGCCATGGCCGGTGGCTCCAATGCCGAGGGCGTACCAGCTGCGCTGGCATCGGTTCAGGCCTGGGTGGCTGAGCGCATCTGATTGCGTACTTCACCTCACTAAAAACCAGAAGGCAGTTCTGCCTTCTGGTTTTTTTATGGAAAGAGCGCAGGCGCTTTCTGGCTGCCTGATGATGAGATTGAGACATATGCAAACAAGCAAGTTGCTGTGGTGTGCAGTGTGTCAGCGCTGCTGGCAGGCTGGGCTGCGGCTATGGGGGGCGGCGGTATGTCTCTGGACTGCAGGCATGGCACAGGCGCAGTCTGTGGTGTTCATCAACCCGGGCATGTCCGATGAGATTTTCTGGACTTCCGCCAGTGATGCCATGCGTAAGGCGGCTGACAGTCTGGGTATGCAGCTGCAAGTGGTGACTGTGGAGCGCGACCGCCTCAAGCCCATGGAGGTTGCGCAGTCCTTGGCGCAGTTGCCGCCGCAGGAACGCCCTGACTACGTGCTCTTTGGTAACGAGTACAGTGTGGCGCCCAGTGTGCTCAAGGCGCTGGAGGGGGCCGGCATCCAGGCGTTCATGGCGTTCAGCGGAATTCATGAAGATCTACGCCCGCAGGTGGGTTTTCCCAGAGAGCGCTTCCCATTCTGGCTTGGCAGTCTGGAGTCCAATGCCGAAGATGCGGGGTATCGCACAGCCAAGGCCTTGATTGAAGCAGCCCAAAAGCATCCACAGTGGCGTGATGAGCAAGGCCAGTGGCAGATGTTGGCCATTGCTGGCGACCGTTCGACCCCTGTTTCCATCACCCGCAATCAGGGCATGCTCAGGGCCGTGAGTGAGGCGGGTGATTCCGTCAAGCTGATGCAGCAGGTCTACGGTGAGTGGCGCCAGGACAAGGCACGCGAGCAGGCTGCTGTGCTTTTTCAGCGCTATCCGCAGGCGCGCATTGTGTGGAGTGGTAATGATGTGATGGCGCTGGGCGCCATGCAGGCCTGGCAAGAGCAGGGTGGTAAGCCAGGTCAGGATGCTGTTTTCAGCGGCATCAATACCTCAGCGCAGGCACTGGAAAAATTGCGCCAGGGTGAGTTGACCGCCATGGCAGGCGGTCATTTTCTGGCCGGGGCATGGGCCATGGTCATGCTGTTCGACTACCACCACGGCATTGATTTTGCCGATGAAGGTCTGGAGCAAAAGCGCCCCATGTTCATGTTCTTTGACGCTAGCAGCAGCAAACGCTTTGAGCAGCGCATGGGAGCGGGTAGCAAGGTCCGTTTGGACTTCAGACAGTTCAGTAAATACCTGAACCCTCATCTGAAGCGCTATGATTTTGACATTCACAGGCTGCTGCACTGACTGGGTATCCTGACCGCCATGCCAAGTCGCCATCTTGAATTCCGATCCATCTCTACACGCATGCTGCAACGCATTGTTGCTTTGGCCATGGTGTGCCTGATTGGAATTGGTGGTGTGCAGGTATGGGTGGAGCGCTCTGTTCAGGAAAAGCAGTTCTTCAACACCATGGCGCTGATTGTGGAGACCAGCAGCCGTGCGATTGGCCATGCGCTGTGGGATATTGACCGGGAGCGCCTGAACAACCATCTGCAACGACTTACCGAAATTGAGGCAGTAGGGGCGGTGCATATTCAGGTGGCGCTGACCGGTGAAATATTGACGGCTGGGCGCAGCAAAGCCGTGCTGGATGCGCCCTCGTATGAAGCCGTGATTCACTCACCAGATGACAAGGAGCAGGTGCTAGGCACGATCGAGGTCTGGGCTGATCCGGACTTCCACCGCAATCTGCTGTGGGAATCGCAGAAGCATGTGATTCCTGGCTATCTGATTTTTACGGCACTGATGTGCATCATGGTGGCTTGGGTGATCCGGCGTGACCTGGGTCTGCCGCTGCGCCAGATTGCGGACTTTGTGCGCCATCTGCGCCCTGAGGCGGTGAGCCAGCCTCTGCAGATTCAGCGTGCGCGGCATGAGCGCTGCGATGAAATCGATCTGGTCGTGCAAGGCTTTCACCATCTGCAGGAGGAGCTGGATCGCCATATCAGGCAGCTGGATGGCCTGGTCAAGGAGCGCACGCAGGAGCTTTCCGAGCTGGTGGAAGAGGTCAAGCGACTGTCGCAGGTGGATGTGCTCACTGGTGCGTACAACCGCCGAGCCATGGAACAGCGCCTGCCGCTGGAGCTGGATCAGTGCATGAGCGAAGGCAGGGCCTTCAGCATTATTTTTACGGATATCGACCACTTCAAGCGCATCAATGACAGGCACGGTCACGCGGTGGGTGATGCGGTGCTGCGTGCCATTGCCCAGCGCCTGCAGCATGCTCTGCGGGCGGGTCAGGACTGGATGGTCCGTTTTGGCGGGGAGGAGTTTGTCATCTGCCTGCCCGATACTGCGCTGGATCAGGCCAGCGAAGTGGCGCAGCGCCTGGCACAGGTGGTGCGCAGTGAGCCTTGGCAAGGTGATGGCCTGCAGCTACAGCTGACCTGCAGCTTCGGGGTGACGCAGCGCCGCAATGGTGAGTCCATGGAGGCGCTGCTGCAGCGTGTGGATGGCCTGCTGTACCGGGCCAAGCATCAGGGGCGCGACAGTGTGTGTTCCGAGGCCTGAGCGGGCTATTCAGAACAGTTCGATGTCGTCGTGTATCTGTGCGTGGTGCAGCTGCCCATCGGCATGGAGCTGCTCGTACTGGCAGACGCGGTTGCGGCCATGCTCTTTGGCAAAGTACAGGGCCTGGTCGGCCTGTCCCAGAATTTCAATAGGCGCACACAGCTTGGCGCAGGCAAAGCCAATGCTGACCGTGACAGAGCCCACCTGCGGAAATGCATGCCGGGCGACGGTCTCGCGAAAGGCCTCGAGTGCTGCCTGTGTAGCCTCACGGCGCATGGGGGGCATGAGTACCACAAACTCTTCACCACCAAAGCGGAAGATACGGTGCTGTGTGCCAAAGGCAGTGCGCAGCAGATTGGCCACCAGAATCAGGACCTCATCACCAAACAGATGGCCAAAACGGTCATTGACCTGCTTGAAGTGGTCAATGTCGATCACGGCCAGCCAGGGCTGTTCCTCTGAGTCATGCACCTGGGCGGCAAAACGCATCAGGTGTTCATCAAAAGTCTTGCGGTTGAGCAGGCCGGTCAGTGCATCGCGCTCGCTGTAGTCCAGCAGGCTCTGGTAGTTCTTGTAGACCGTAAAAATGGCCAGAATGACATCCAGCTCATGCTTGCTGGGCGGGGTGGCGCGAATGATTTCGACGCAGGCATGCACTGGCTCATGCATCCAGACTGGCAGCCACAGTATGTATTGCCCATGAACGCCCGTCTGCTGGGCCTGTTGGGCACGCTGCGTGATACATGCGTGCAGATGGGGGACGGACTGCAGCGGCTTGCGTGCAGGGTCATTCATGAAGTCCTGCGCAGCAGTGACCAGCTGGTCGTTGTGCAGCCAGGTGCGTGGCCGCACCCAGTAAGCGTCATCGAGCTTGAGCAGTTCCAGCGCCCGAACACTCTGTATATGTGGCAGCTGCAAAAAAGTGGAAAGGACGGAGAGCTCCAGGCGAAGATGATCCCGTTGCTCGGTCATCTGGACCAGATTTTGCAGAATACGCATGAATGTTCGGGGCAGTTGGACGATCCCGGGTGGTGTGCTTAGCGTTTGACGAACACCAGATCCCAGACGCCATGTCCCAGCTTCAGACCGCGGTTCTCAAACTTGGTGAGAGGGCGGTAATCAGGCTTGGGCGCATAGCCTTCTGCGGTGTTGGCCAGCTGGGCTTCGGCGCCCAGCACTTCCAGCATTTGCTCGGCGTAGGGTTCCCAGTCGGTTGCGCAGTGGATGTAGCCACCTTGCTTGAGTCGGCTGGCCAGCTTGGCCACCAGTGGCGACTGGATCAGGCGGCGCTTGTTGTGCTTTTTCTTGTGCCAGGGGTCTGGGAAGAAAATGTGCACGCCGTCCAGCATGCCCTCGGGCAGCATGAAGTCAATGACTTCGACGGCGTCGTGCTGCAGGATGCGGATGTTGTGGATGTCCTGCTCGCCAATGCGCTTGAGCAGCGCGCCCACGCCGGGCTCGTGCACTTCGCAGCACAGGAAGTTGTCATCAGGGCGCACGCGTGCGATGTGGGCCGTGGCCTCACCCATGCCAAAACCGATTTCCAGAATCAGCTTGCCGGGGCGACCGAAGGCGGTCTGCGGGTCCAGCGGCTGGCCGGTGTAAGGCAGCACGAACTTGGGGCCCAGCTCTTCAAAGGCCTTGGCCTGTCCGGTGGTCACGCGGCCAGTGCGGCGCACGAAACTGCGAATGGTGCGGGGATGTGCCACATCGGCAGGCGCTTGGCCTGCAGCGGCAGTGTTAGGGGCTGTGTCAGCCATGGTGGTGTTTTGATGCTCAGTCACGCCGGCTATTGTATGTGGCTCGCCATTCGTTCACCCATTGCTGCAGTGCGTCTGCCAGCGTGGTTGCAGGGCTTACGGGCTGCAGTTGCAAGTTCTGTGCCGCCGTGTTCAAGGCAGCCAGCGGGTCGCTCACATCCACGGCAGGTGCACCATGCTGTTTGGAAAGCTTTTCGCCATCGGGCATGCGCACCAGCGGTGTGTGCAGGTAACGCGGGTGTGGCAGGCCCAGCGCATGCTGC
Source organism: Comamonas kerstersii (assembly GCF_002056725.1). Classification (NCBI taxonomy): domain Bacteria; kingdom Pseudomonadati; phylum Pseudomonadota; class Betaproteobacteria; order Burkholderiales; family Comamonadaceae; genus Comamonas; species Comamonas kerstersii. The sequence continues at coordinate 2,665,382 of NZ_CP020121.1, forward strand.
AGCAGCAGCTGGCGCGGTGTGTTGTCCGTCAGGTCTTCGCCCCGTACCACGTGGGTGATGCCTTGCAGTCCATCGTCTACCACCACGGCCAGTTGGTAGGCGTACAGGCCATCAGCGCGCTGCAGCACAAAGTCGCCAGCGACCTGTGTCGGGTCCTGCTGCTCGGCGCCCAGTCGCCGGTCCTGCCAGTGCAGCATGTGGCTGGGTTCTATGAAAAAAGGAGCTGTCTGTGCTTGTGTATCAAGCGCTAGAGGCCAATTTTCTATATATTTTTGCAGGGCGAAGCGCCAGCTGCGGGCAGGTTTGCCGTGCAGACCATCGCGGCAGGTGCCGGGGTAGGGGCGCTCCACATGGCGTTCATGCACCAGGCCCAGCTGCTGCCAGGCCTGTTCCAGGTCTTTGCGGGTGCAGCCACAGGCATAGGCCAGACCGGCTGCGCGCAGCTGCTCCAGCGCGTCGGCATAGTGTGCGTGGCGCTGGGATTGCCAGACTGGCGGTTCGTCCGGGGTCAGGCCGCACTGGCTGAGCTGCTGCAGGATGACCTGGTCGGCCCCTGTCATGCAGCGTGGCGGGTCAATGTCTTCGATGCGCACCAGCCAGGTGCCGTGGTGGGCACGTGCGTCCAGCCAGCTGGCCAGGGCCGCGACCAGCGAGCCTGCATGCAAGGGGCCTGTGGGTGAAGGTGCAAAGCGCCCACGGTAGGGACAGGGCAATGAAACTGTCATGGGAAGAAGAAACAATCAGCGAGTCAGCGAATCAGCGCTGAGGCAACCAGCTGTAGCGGTGCTGCTCCAGCAGGGCCTGCTGGGTCACAGGGCTTTGCAATTGCTCCAGCCACCATTGCAGGGCCTTGCCCGGGGCGTTGCCACCGCTTTTTTTCCAGGCGTAGCGCACCCGGACATTGCGTGCCGCGCGCGCTATAGGTTTGATAACAAGCAGGCCGGCATCCACATAGGGCTGGACCATGGCCTGTGAAAGAAAGCCACAGCCCAGGCCGCGCACCTGGGCGTCGATCTTGGCCTGGATGTGGTCTACGGTGAAGATGTCCTGCCCGTCCAGCAGTCCCATGGAGGTGCGTTCACGCTGTGCGGAGTCGCTGATGACGACGAGGCGGTGTTCGCGCATGACTTCATCCGTGATCGGGCCTTCATGCTGGGCCAGCGGGTGAAAGGGCGCCACGGCAAAGGCAAACTGCACATCGCCCAGGTCCTGTACCTGCAGACCGGCGGCGCTGGTGTTGGTGGGCGTCATGCCCAGCGCCAGGTCGGCGCGGCCCTGGATCAGACATTCCATGGGGCCAGACAGGGTACCTGTGGTCAGCTTCAGCCGCGTAGGGGCGTTGAGCGCGTAAAAGGCTTCGACCAGATCCAGCAGCGTGCTGTGTGAGAGCACGGCATCGGCCACGATGGTCAGCTCTGGCTCCCAGCCAGTGGCTACACGGCGTACGCGGTTGGCAACGGCATCAATGTCCTGCAGCAGACGTGCACCTTCGGCCAGCAGGGCCTGTCCGGCCTCGGTGGGCTGGGCCTGGCGGGTGCTGCGGTCAAACAGCAGCACATCCAGGGCTTCTTCCATTTGCCGCACCCGGTAGGTGAGCGCGCTGGGCACCAGTTGCAGCTGGCGTGCAGCAGCTGCGAAACTGCCGGTATCGGCAATGACCTGCAGCATGGCAAGGCTGTCCGGGGTTAAAACATCACGAGGACTGGGCATGCAGGAAATGTGTCTGAAGAAGACAAGTCCATTCAAAGAGTTTGAATGATGCCATCAAACGGCTTTGTGTCGAAGGCAAAGCTGGGCTTTTACAGTGGGGTGTTTGCTGCCAAGGAGGTGTGTTCATGTTTCGTATCCGCCCATCGCATGAGCGAGGTTTTGCCGATCACGGCTGGCTGACCTCGTTTCACAGCTTTTCGTTTGCTGGCTACTACGACCCCCGTCATATGGGCTGGGGCAATCTGCGCGTCATCAATGAAGACCGCATCGCGCCCGGAGCAGGCTTTGGCGCGCACCCGCACCGTGACATGGAAATTGTCAGCTACGTCATTGACGGTGCACTCTCGCATGAGGACAGCATGGGCAATGTGCAGACCATCACACCCGGCGAAGTGCAGCGCATGACAGCGGGCACGGGCGTGGTGCACAGTGAGCACAACCATGCCCAGGGCCAGCAGACGCATTTTCTGCAGATCTGGCTGCTGCCCAGTGCCCAAGGGCTGCAGCCTGGCTATGAGCAAAAGCGTTTCAGCGAAGCCGAAAAAACCAACACGCTGCGGCTGGTGGCGTCGCCTGACGGGGCGCAGGGCTCGGTGCAGCTGCATGCCAATGCCCGTATCTATGCCAGTGTGCTGCGGCCAGAAGATGGGGCTGCCGTACAGTTCAGCCATGTCCTGCCAGCGGGGCGAAAAGCCTATGTGCAGCTCATCCACGGCAAGCTGGAGGTATCAGGTCACCTGCTGCAGGCCGGGGATGCACTGCTGGTGGACCAGGAGCCGCTGCTGCAATTTACGGGAAGCAGTCCCGCCGAGTTTTTGCTGTTTGACCTGGAGGCTTGAGTATTCCTGTTGCTCCAGATTTCATGCGTATTTTTTGCAGAGATTTGCGGATAACACGTATATTTTTTGCTAGTAGCATGCTTTCTTAGCAACCTGTAAGCCTGCACGCGGCATGTGATGCAGGTATGTTGATATGGAAATGCATGCTCTACAGCCACTGGCCCAGCAATTGTTTGCTGACATTCGTGCGCTGACTTTTGATGGTGTGGGTGTCACCCGCGCCAGTTACGGTGAGGGCGAGAACGCCTGCGCTGCCTATCTGGAAAAATTTGTGCGCAGCGAAGGTCTGGATGTGACCACGGACCGCGCTGGCAACTTCATCTATTTCGACCCTGCTGACACACGCAGCACCCCTGCGATCTGGTGCGGCTCGCACCTGGACTCGGTGCCACAGGGCGGTAATTACGACGGCCTGGCTGGTGTGGTTGCCGGTCTGCTGGTGCTGCTGGCGGCCCGGCGTGAAGGCGTCACGCTGGCTGCACCGCTGAAGGTGATTGGCTTTCGTGGGGAAGAAAGCGCCTGGTTTGGCAAGGCCTATATGGGCTCGGGTGCGCTGTGGGGCAAGCTCACGGCGGCAGATCTGGCGCTCAAGCGCCGTGGTGACGAAGTGACGCTGCGTGATGCGCTGGCCGCATGCGGTGCGGACATGGACGCCATCAGCCGTCAGGAAAAGCTGTTCAATCCTGCCGATATCCGTGCCTATCTGGAGCTGCACATCGAGCAGGGCCCCGTCATGGTGGCACGAGAGATTCCCGTGGGTGTGGTTAGTGGCATTCGCGGCAATGTGCGCCACAACAAGATTGAGTGCTTTGGCGATGCCCAGCACTCGGGTGTGGTGCCGCGCTGGCTGCGCAAGGATGCGGTGTTTGCCGTGTCGGACCTCATCGTGCGCCTGGACAACCACTGGCGTGCGCTGCTGGAGCGCGGCACAGACCTGGTGGTGACCTGCGGCGTGGTGCAGACCAACCCGGCAGAGCACTCGATTTCGCGCGTGCCCGGTTACGCCCATTTCAGTTTTGAGGTGCGTAGCAAGAGCAGCGACACGCTGGAAGCTTTCTACCAGCTGGTGCAGGCCGAGATGGCCTCGATCGAGCGCGAGCGCGGCGTGAAGTTTGCGCTGGACCGCCGCCTGACCAGTGACCCCGCAGTGACCGACCCGCTGCTGTGCGAGCTGATGGCCAAGGCCTGCCGCACGCGCGGCATTGCGCACGAGCGCATCCCCAGTGGCGCAGGGCATGACGCCGCGCTGTTTGCCAATGGCGGTGTGCCTTCTGGCATGGTGTTTGTGCGCAACCAGAACGGCTCGCACAACCCCTATGAAGCCATGGAACTGAGCGACTTCATGCTGGGCACCCAGGTGCTGGCGGACACCATGCTCGCAATTACTGCGTAAAGCCATGCAATCTCTGCAAAGAAAGACCAAGTGATGACCCAATCTTTACGACATGACGCAGCAGCCATGCTGCTCGATGCGGGCTGTGTGGAAGTGCGCACTGATGCTGCTTTTATCCTGCCTTCGGGCTGGGCCAGCCCCGTATACATGGATGCCACGCGTCTGATCTCGCTGCCCACCATACGCCGCGAGCTGATGAAGCAGGGCGTGCAACGCCTGCTCGATGCGGGTGCTCTGCAAGGCCTGTCTGCTGTGGCAGGCGGGGAGTCCAGCGGTATTGCCTTTGCGGCCTGGTTTGCCGAAAAGCTGGATATGCCTTTGCAGTACGTGCGCAAGCGCCCTGTGGGCAGCCGCCAGATTGAGGGCGTGGTGCACTCAGGTGGCAAGGTGCTGCTGGTGGACGACATGGTCTCGGCGGGCCAGTACAAGCTCAACTTCATCGAAGCGCTGCGCAACCAGGGCGCGCGTGTGGAAGACCTGTTCGTCGTATTTGACTACGGCTGCTTTGGCTCAGACGCCGTACTGGCGCAGCACGGTGTGTGCGTGCATGCGCTGTGCAACTGGCAGGATGTACTGGCCATGGCCTTCCAGCGCGGCGGGTTCTCCGTAGAGCAGCTGGCAGTGTGGCAGGCCTTTTTGCACAACCCCGCCCAATGGTCGCTGGCCCACGGCGGCATTGGTCAATAATCGCACTCTCACAATCAGAGCGGCTAGCGCTTGATTTTGCTGGTTTTTAGATAGAAAACTATCTGAAATCCTTTGAAATCAAGCGCTATCTGCTCTTGTATTCATAGAGGGTGTGCACCGTGTTTGTTGTTTCCAAACTCTTGTCGGCCATCACCCAGCCTGTGTTCTGGCTGGCTTTGTGGTGGCTGCTGGCCTTGCTGCTGCTCAGCCGCCAACCCAGGCTGGCCCGGCGCATGCTGTGGGCAGGGCTGGTGGTGCTGGGGCTGCTGGGTTTTCAGGCCGGGCCAGATGCTTTGCTGCGGCCGCTGGAAAACCGCTATGCCGTACCTGCGGCTGAACGTGTGCCAGAGCATGCTGGCGTGATTGTGCTGGGTGGTGCGCTGGAGCACCCCGCCAGCTGGCAGGCGCATGGACAGGTGCCGCTGGGCCAGTCGGTAGAGCGTATGACGGTGCCTGTCGGCTGGATGCATGCGCACCCTGAGCTGCAGCTGGTCTTCAGCGGTGGCGAAGGGCGCCTGCTCACCACGGGGGTGACCGACGGCCAGTTGGCCACGCAGTTCTACCGGGAGCAAGGCCTGGACATGGCGCGTGTGCATATCGAGCAAGGCTCGCGCACCACCCGCGAAAACGCGCAGCGTGTGGCCCAGACGCTGGGTGAGCGCTGCCACAACGAACGCTGGCTGCTGGTGACATCGGCCTGGCACATGCCGCGCTCCGTGCCCGAGTTTGAAGCTGTGGGCTGCCAGATCACGCCATACCCCGTGGACTTTCGCACGGGCGAGAGCACGCCATGGACGGAATACCGTATGGCCGAGAGCCTGCTGCGCTGGCAGGTGGCGCTGCACGAATGGCTGGGGCAGCTGGCCTATGCGTTGACGCGTTGAGCAGCTCCCGCAACCAGCAAGCGGTCACAAAAAAAGCCTTGCAGCATGTACTGCAAGGCTTTTTTGCAAGCGCTATCTGAAGTGTCTGTGATCAGTACTTGAAGATGGCCACAGTATCGACCAGCGCCTGAGCCTGCTGCTGCAGGCTGCGTGCGGAGGCGGTCATTTCCTCCACCAGTGCTGCATTCTGCTGGATGACCTGGTCCATTTCGGTGACGGCTTCGCCCACCTGCACCACGCCAGCGCTTTGTTCGCGACTGGCCGTTCTGAATTGCATGGAGCACTTCCTGGCCCAGGGCTGCGTCAAAGCGGCCGGTTTGGTCCAGGCGCTTGCCAAGGACGCTGGCTTCACCGTCACCCACGTAGATGCCCCAGGCTGGCATAGCCGGTTTCATAGATGGAAATGTCTTCCACCATCTTCTGCAGACTGCTCAGCGGCACACTCACGCCTGCCACGCCCAAAAACTTGCCGTTGACGATGATGGGTACGGTCACCGCTGTCTGCAAAATCTCACGCCCGCCGTAGTTGTAGACATAGGGCTCCTGCATGGCGATCTTGCCCGTACGCTTGGGCAGGAGGTAATAGTTTTCCTTGTCGTAGTCGACAATGGCTGCTGTGGAGTGACCACCCTTGCCGTCCTGAATCCAGTAGGGCACAAAGCGGCCGGTGGCATCGTGGGCGTGGGTGTTGGCGTATTCGGCATCACGGCCATCAAAGCCGTTGGGCTCCCAAATCGTCCATGTAGAGACAATACCGGGGTTACTATCCAGCACTTGGCGCATCATGGCATTAGCCGTTTCACGGTCGGTATTGCCGGACAGCACCATGGTTTCAGGTGGAAATGACTTCATAGTCATTGATATTCAAGCGCTGAATGCTCTTTATTTAGGAGCTTTTGCTGCAATTTTGCACCTGCGGCAAAGCCATCAGGCCATAAAAAAACGCCTGCATCAGCAGGCGTTGTGCGATTCGCGGAGCGCGATCGTTTTCAGGCAGCAGTCACAGCCTTTACATCGTTGGCGGCCTTTTCAAAGGCAGCAGCCACGGCTTCAGGGCCCATGCCCAGACCTTCGGCGCGTACAAAGCGCACGTCGGTAATGCCAAAGAAGCCCATGACCACCTTCAGATAGCTTTCCTGGTGCTCCAGCGCCTGCATGGCTTCGCTGGTGGAGTAGACGCCGCCGCGGCTGGAGGCCACGATCACGGTCTTGCCCTTGGCCAGGCCTTCAGGGCCGTTGGCGGTGTAGCGGAAGGTGCGGCCAGGCTGGGCGATGCGGTCAATCCATGCCTTGAGCTGGGTAGGAATGGTGAAGTTGTAGAAGGGCGCGCCGATCACGACCACGTCTGCGGCCAGGAACTGGCTCACCAGCTTTTCAGACACAGCGTTCTCTGCCACTTGCTCGGCGCTCAGGCCTTCGGTCTGGCCAGTGCGGGGAGCCATGGCCGCCATGGTGAAGTGGTTGGGGGTATCTACCACCAGATCCAGGTATTCCACCTGTGTGTCGGGGTGCTTGGCGACCCAGGCTTCCACGATTTGCTGAGTCAGCTTGCGCGAAGCGGAGTTGTTACCAGTGATCGAAGAGTCAATGTGCAGCAGTTTCAAGAGAGGCTCCTGTGTTGGTGTGTTCAATGGACGCAAGTATGGATTACACGCGCCACTTTGATAAGTCAGCATAAATGCGATAGATTGTTCTAATTTTGGAACAAACAAGGAGCTGCCCCATGCAAGACCTCAATGACATGCTGTACTTTGTGGAGGTGGTGGAGCGTGGCGGTTTTGCGGCTGCCGGGCGGGCGCTGGGTATTCCAAAGTCGCGCTTGTCGCGCCGGATTGCGGAGCTGGAGTCGCAGCTGGGTGTGCGACTGTTGCAGCGCACCACCCGCAAGCTGTCGCTCACCGAGGTAGGCGCAGCCTATCTGCGCCACTGCCAGGCCATGCGTGACGCAGCGCAGGCCGCGCAGGACACCGTCGAGCAGGTGCAAAGCGAACCCCGTGGCACGGTGCGCGTGACTTGTCCGGTGACACTGTCGCAGACTGTGCTGGCACCGCTGATTCCCCGTTTTTTGGCGCAGTACCCGCTGGTACGGCTGGAGATGCAGGTGGTCAACCGCCCGGTCAATGTGGTGGAGGAGGGGGTGGACATCGCCCTGCGGGTGCGCGCCACGCTGGAAGACAGCGCCACACTGGTGGTCAAAAAGCTGGATGTCACGCACCAGGTGCTCATGGCCAGCCCTGACTATCTGCGCCACCATGGCACGCCTGAGCATCCGCAGCAATTGCTGGAGCACCAGGTGCTGTCCATGTCGGCTTTCGAAGGTGTGGCCCACTGGCGCATGCGCAGCGACACCGGGGCGGAAGTGCAGGTACAGCCGCCTGTGCGCTATATGGCCGATGACCTGATGACCCTTAAGCTGGCGGCGCAAGGTGGGGCAGGCATTGGTTATCTGCCTGACTATATGTGTCGTCAGGAGCTGGAGCGTGGTGAGCTGGTGCATGTGCTGCCGCAGTGGAGTGTGCCGCCAGCCATCGTGCACGCGGTGTTCAGTTCACGCCGGGGGCTCACGCCTGCGGTGCGCAGTTTTCTGGATTTTCTGGGGGAATTCGTGCCGGGCAGCAGTTCCTGGGGGCGCTGAGCAAGCAGGGTGGACTGAGCGGTGCAGCATTTTTTTTTGCAATCCCGCTCAGGAATGTGTTGCAGCTGGCTAAAAAGTGGCAGAATAATTAATGGGAATTATTCTTATTATGAGCGTCAGGCCACTTGCGCTCATGGATCTGCCATCTGTGCAGGCACTCGCAGGAGTGCCTTTTTCACACTTTTGAGGTAAGCATGAAAATTTGGAAGACAGCCCTGTGCGCCGGTTTGGTTGGTGCTGCAACATTGGCACAAGCTGCGGATGCGCCACAGGCAGTGACCGTGTACTCCTCGCGCATTGAGGCCTTGCTCAAGCCCACACTGGACGAATACACCAAGCAGACCGGCGTCAAGATCAATCTGCTGACAGACCGTGGCGGATCTCTGGCTGAGCGTCTGGCTGCTGAAGGTGCCAGCTCTCCCGCAGACGTGCTGATTACCGTCGACATGGGCAATCTGCACAACGCTGCAGAGCGTGGTCTGCTGCAGAAGGTGGATTCCCCCACACTGAACGCCAACGTGCCTGATAACTTCCGTGACCCCGGCAACCGCTGGTGGGGCCTGTCGCAGCGTGAACGTACCATTTTCTACGCTGCTGACCGTGTCAAACCTGAGCAGCTGAGCACCTACGAAGACCTGGCTGACCCCAAGTGGAAGGGCAAGCTGTGCCTGCGCACTTCCAAGCAGACTTACACACAGTCGCTGGTGGCCATGATGATCGCCAAGCACGGTGTGGACAAGGCCGAGCAGATCACCAAGGGCTGGGTGAACAACCTGGCCGGTGATGTGTTCACCAACGATGCCAGCTTGCTCAAGGCCATCGCTGCCGGTCAGTGCGATGTGGGCATTGCCAATACTTACTACTACGGCCGTATCCTGGCCAAGGAGCCTGACTTCAACCAGAAGGTCAAGCTGTTCTGGGCCAACCAGGGCAAGGATGAGGGCGGTACCCACGTGAACCTGTCTGGCGGCGGTGTGACAGCCCATGCCAAGAACCCCGAAGGCGCTCGCAAGCTGCTGGAGTGGCTGTCTTCTGACAAGGTGCAGACTGCCTACACCCATGGCACGTATGAAAGCCCCATCAACAAGCAGGCTGAGGCTGATCCCATCGTGAAGGCATGGGGCACGTTTGTTCCCAGCCCTCTGAATGCTGCAGACATCGGCTCGCGCCAGCCTGAAGCCATCAAGCTGCTCGATCGTGTAGGCTATCGTTAATTGGTGATTTCCTGTTAGGTTAGTTACTTGTCTGTCATAGACCATTCCGCGCCAGCACACCGCTGGCGCGGTTTCGCTTTTGCGCTTCCCATTGCCTTGCTGACCATCGTGCCTTTGCTGGCGGTGGTGGGCATGGCTGTCACGCCCCAGCCAGATATCTGGCTGCACCTGTGGAACTACGTCCTGCCGCGTGTGCTGGGCAACACTTTGCTGCTCATGCTGCTGGTGGGTGTGGCTGTGCTGATCGTTGCCGTCCCGCTTGCGTGGCTGACGGCCATGTGTGATTTTCCGGGGCGCAGGTTTTTTGCTTGGGCGCTGGTGCTGCCGCTGGCCATCCCTGCCTATGTGCTGGCCTTTGTGCAGATGGGCATCTTCGAATATGCCGGTCCGGTGCAGAGCTTTGTGCGTGATGTGATGGGCAATAGCCGCTGGTTTCCGGACATTCGCGGCAGCCTGTGGGGGCTGGTCATGGTGCTGGTCATGGCCTTCTACCCCTATGTGTACCTGATGGCGCGCAGTGCCTTTCTGACACAGGGGCACCGCAGCATGGAGGCCGCACAGGCACTGGGCTACAGCCCTGTGGCAGCTTTCTTCAAAGTGGCTTTGCCACTGGCGCGACCCTGGATTGGTGCCGGTCTGGCGCTGGTGCTCATGGAAGTGCTGGCCGACTTTGGCGCCATTGCCGTTTTTAACTTCGACACTTTCTCGACCGCGGTCTACAAATCGTGGTTTGACCTGCACAACATTGGCGCAGCCGCGCAGCTCGCAGCCATTTTGGTGCTGGTCGTCTTGCTGCTGGTGGCCGCTGAGCAGCGCTCGCGCAATGCCAAGCGTTTTCACGTCAGCAATCCGCAGCAGCACCGCGCTGTGCTGCAGGGGGGCATGCGCTGGCTGGCATTTGGGTTCTGCCTGCTGGTGTTTGCTGCGTCGTTTGCCATTCCCATGGTGCAGATGGTGGCCTGGGTACTGTCGATTTGGCGTGAACAGCTCAATAGCGACTATTGGGGCTACGCCTGGAATACCTTGTATCTGGCCTTGCTGACGGCTGTCATCACCACCGTGCTGGCGCTGCTGCTGTCGTGGATTCGCCGCCGCCATGGCGATGCAAAAACCGCATGGGTGATTCGCCTGGCGGTGCTGGGCTATGCCATGCCCGGTGTGGTACTGGCCGTGGGTGTGTTCATTCCCATCGCCTGGCTGGATGCCTGGCTGATGGCGCTGCTGGAGCCCTTTGGGATTCAGGCGCTGGGCATCATCAAGGGTTCTCTGGCAGGCATGCTGCTGGCGCTGGCCGCTCGCTTTCTGGCCGTGGCCTATCACTCGACCGATGCTGCTATGCAACGCATCACGCGCAGTCAGGAGGAGGCCTGTGCTTCGCTGGGGCTGGGCCCCTGGCAGACGCTGCGCCGCCTGCATCTGCCGCTGCTGCGCACAGGCTTGCTGTCTGCCTTTCTGATGGTGGTGGTAGATGTGATGAAGGAAATGCCCATCACCTTGATGATGCGTCAGTTCGGCTGGGACACTCTGGCCGTGCGCGTGTTTCAGCTGACATCGGAATCCATGTGGGAAGAGGCTGCTTTGCCAGCGCTGGCCATTGTGCTGGTGGGGCTGGTGCCAGTGATCCTGCTGGTGCTGCAAACGGAAAAGAAACCGTCCTCGGCCGGTTGATCAATGCCGGGTTTTTGTGATGCTTGAAATCAACAATATTTCATTGGGATATGGTGCCAACACGGTTGTGCAAGGGGTGAACCTGCGCATGGATCAGGGTGAAATTGCCTGTCTGCTGGGGCCTTCTGGCTGCGGCAAGACCACGCTGCTGCGCGCCATTGCAGGCTTTGAGCCAGTGCGTGCTGGCAGCATCGTCCTGCAAGGTAGCACGGTGGCCAGCCCAACGGTGCATGTGGCCCCGCAGTTGCGTGACATTGGCATGGTGTTTCAGGATCACGCGCTGTTTCCTCATCTGACGGTGGGTGACAACGTAGCCTTTGGTCTGCACAGCATGCCCAAGGCGCAGCGCCCTGCACGGGTGCAGGAAATGCTGGAGCTGGTTGGCCTGCAGGGCATGGCCCAGCGCTGGCCCCATGAACTTTCTGGTGGCCAGCAGCAGCGTGTAGCGCTGGCCCGTGCGCTGGCGCCGAACCCCAGCCTGTTGCTGATGGATGAGCCTTTTTCCAGCCTAGACACCAGCATGCGTGAGGCCATTGCGCGTGAAGTGCGCGCCATCTTGAAGCAGGCCAAGGCCACGGCGCTGATGGTGACGCACGATCAGAACGAAGCCTTTGCCATGGCGGACAACATTGGCGTGATGTCCCATGGCCAGCTCATGCAGTGGGGCAGTGCCGTGCAGGTGTACTGCGCGCCTGCGACGCAGGCTGTGGCGCAGTTTGTGGGAGAGGGGGCGCTGGTCTCCGCACAGCGCACGGCAGGTGGTCAGTGGCAGACGGCACTGGGCCTGCTGCCAGCGGGCCATCCGCATTACGAAACATCCGAAGGCGCCAAGGTGCTGCTGCGCCCTGAGCATGTCTGCGTGGTGGAGCGCGGTGTTTCCGCCAAAGTGCTGGAGCGCACCTTCCGTGGCAGTCATTTTGTGTTTGAGCTGGAGCTGCCCGACGGCGAGCATGTGATGGCCAAGGTCTCGCTCAATGCCTTGTATGGCAGCTGTGAGCGCATGCAGTTAGGGCTGGTGAGCGAACTCTGAAAAACATACAGCATGGATGCTGACAGCGGTTCCAAAAGCGCTCCAACCCGCCTGGGGGGAGCGCTTTTTTATCGGCTTCAAGCAGCAGATTCAGCCCGTACCAGGCGCATCTCGTCGCTGCTGCGCTGCACGCTAAAGGCTGATACCAGCTGGGTCAGCTTTTCTGCCTGATCTTGCAGATCTTTGGCGGCTGCCGTGCTTTGCTGTACCAAGGTCGTGTTTTGTTGTGTCATCTGTTCCAAATCATGGACGGAGGCATTGACCTGCAGAATATCCTGGCTTTGCACCTGTGCTGTCTGCCCAATGGAGCTGATGATCTGGTGCACACGCTGTACGTGCTGCACGATGTCCTGCATGGCATGTCCGGCTTCATCCACCAGCTGGTTGCCCAAATTGATACGTTCCACGCTGCAGGCAATCAGCTGCTGAATCTGTCGTGCAGCTTCGGCACTGCGACCAGCCAGGGCTCGTACTTCACCTGCTACGACGGCAAAGCCACGGCCTTGTTCGCCAGCGCGTGCAGCTTCGACGGCAGCATTGAGCGCCAGGATATTGGTCTGAAAGGCGATGCTATCAATCAGGCCAATGATCTCTTCCACCTGATGGCTGCTGGCAGCAATGTCCTGCATGGTGCCAACGACCTGCTGCATGACCCGGCCTCCGCTGCCTGCCGCATGCAGGGCGCTATCTGCCAGAGTTTCGGCCTGCTGAGCGGCATTGGCGCTGCTTTGCACGGTGTCGGTCAGTGCCTGCATGGCCAGGGTGGTGCGGTGCAGGTTGTCTGTGGTGTGGTCGGTTCGCTCGCCCAGGCGCAGATTGCCTTCAGCAATTTCGTGCCCAGTAGAGCGCAGGTGCGTGATATTGGTATGTACTGCTGCCACCAGTTCGTGAAAGCGTTGCTGCATGGCAGCTACGGCCGCCATCACGCTGCGGCTGTCGCCAGCCCTCACGGGAATGTGCACGGTCAGTTCCCCATTGCGCATGGCCTGCACCACATTGCGTACTTCATAGGGCTCTGCGCCCAGTTCATGGGTGATGTACTGGGCCAGCTTCATGGCTGCGGCCACGCTGACAGCTACGGCCAGTACGGTGATGAGCAGCATGGCCGTGCCAAACTCCTTGGCAGCATCATTGGCTCCGCTGTTGTTGGTGATGATGCGTGCTTCTTCAAAGTCGATCAGGCGGTTGATGCTGGCCAGCCACTGCACATACTGGGGCTTGGCCTGCGCCCATAGCAGTGACTCGGCACGGGCACGGTCTTGCTGCTGGAGTAGTTGCAGGATACGGTCAGTGGTTGTCTGTGTGCTGGCTTCCTGACGCTGTATGTCTTCGAGCATCTTGAGCACTTCAGGCGGAATAGTGCCTGACTGCTCCTGTAGCACCTGCTGCAACTGTTGATTAGCCCGTACATAGGCCTGTGCCAGGCGCTCGATTTGCTGCAACTCATGTTGTACAGCGGTGGGGTCGGGAGCAATCACTGCATCGCGCAGTGCAATGGCGCGGTCGTGCACTGAGCCGCGAAAGTCAATGGCAGCGCGCTGAATGACGGCGTTCTGGCTGGAGTTGGCGGTGAGCTTGGAGTCGATGCCTTGTGTGACGAACACACTGTAAGTGGACAGTGCAATGAGCAAGGCCGTAATGAGGGCAAAGCAGCCCAGAAGACGGTGACTAATTTTCCGGTGAAACATGAAGGGGTCGGAGGAGCAGAAAAAGCTATGTTGCTATTTGTTACTCGCATCCTATGCCGCTCACTTGTGGGGCGTGTGTTGCCGGCCGCATAACCATGCTCGAGCTCGGATACCTGCGGCTTCCGGTGCATGCAGCTAAAAGCTTATGCCCATAAGAAAACAACGAATCAATAGTTGGGTTTTGCGCCTCTGACTTTCACAATCGGCGGCTCTGAAGGAGAGCAAGCCATGTCAAGCACAGCACCACGCATCATCATCGTTCCGGGGTGGCGCAATTCCAGCCCTGAACATTGGCAAAGCCTGTGGGCGCAGACTTTGCCCAATGTGGAGCGTGTGGAGCAAAACGACTGGCTGACCCCAAAGCGTGAAGACTGGGTGCGTGCGCTGGAAGACCTGATTCTGTCGCGCCCTGAGCCAGTGATCGTGGTAGCACACAGCCTGGGCTGTATTACGACCACGCACCTGGGCGCTGAGGCAGCTGCACGCATCCGCAGTGCCTTGCTGGTGGCGCCTGCTGACCCGGAGCGCCGGGCGCATCTGGCAGACTTTGCGCCCGTGCCTTATCAGCTCCTGCCATATCGCAGCGTGCTGGTGGCCAGCAGTAATGATCCGTACTGCCCCATTCGCCTCGCAGGTGCCTACGCGCGCGCCTGGGGCAGCGAATTTGTGCGTCTGCAAAATGCGGGGCACATCAATGTGGAATCGGGCTATGGCCCATGGCCGCTGGGCTTTGCCTTGCTGCAGTCGCTGATTCAGGACATGCAGTGGAGTGTTGAGGCTCCACAGCCTGCAGCTGTCTCTTGAGGGTGTCTGAGGGGGCGTGCAGGATGGCATCCAAATTGGCGTCCTGACCGCAGCAGTAGCTTGCGGACGCAGCAAGCCCACAAGCGTCCTGACAGTGAGATTCCTGTACTGCAGTCTTGCTGCTTGATCCGAGCAGTCTTGGGTATGAAGCGTTTCTGAGTCTTGCAGACTCCGCAAGGGCATGCGCCAAGCTGGTATCAGTGTTGCTTAGCGGTTGCGGCTTTTCATGGCGCGTTCCACCTCGCGCTTGCCTTCACGGTCTTTGATCACGTCGCGCTTGTCGTGCTCTGCCTTACCCTTGGCCAGAGCAACATCGCATTTGACCAGACCGTTCTTCCAGTGCAGGTTGGTGGGCACCAGGGTATAGCCCTTTTGCTCGACCTTGCCGATCAGGCGGCGGATTTCGTCTTTTTTCATCAGCAGCTTGCGCAGACGCGTAGCGTCGGTGCTGATGTGGGTGGAGGCGGTTTTCAGGGGTTGGATCTGACAGCCGATCAGGAACAGCTCGCCGTCCTTGATGACAACATAGGCCTCGCTGATCTGTGCCTTGCCGCTGCGCAGTGCCTTGACTTCCCAGCCTTGCAGCACAATGCCGGCTTCATGGCGTTCTTCAAAGAAATAATTGAACGCAGCTTTTTTGTTCTCTGCAATGCGAGAGTTGGTTTCTGGTTTTTTTGCCATGGGTCTTTCTGGGTGGCGGGCCCACAGATGCTGGGCTCTACCTACAATGATGGGCGTTTCTCCCGCTCAGCTTTGATTTTAGTTTCTCCAGCGCCAGACTGACCGAAGCGGCCTCACAATGCCCCAAGGTTTCAAGGCGCTGGTTTGTTTATTCATGAAAAACGTTAATAAGTCCGTCCTCATCTGGTATAGCCCTGAAGAAATGTTTGCCCTGGTGGCAGACGTTGCGCGCTATCCCGAATTTCTGCCCTGGTGCTCGCATACCAAGGTGCTGGAGCAGGACGAGCACGGCATGACGGCTGAAGTGGGTATGGCCATGGGTGCTCTGAAGAAGTCGTTTGTGACACGCAATGTGCACGAGGGCAAAAACAAGATCAGCATGCGCCTGATCAAAGGGCCGTTCTCGCGCCTGGAAGGGCACTGGATTTTTCATCCTGTGGGTGATGGCACCCAGCGGGCCTGCAAGGTTCAGCTGCAGCTGGACTATGGTTTTGACAGCATGGCGCTGGCAACGCTGATTGGCCCTATCTTTGATCGCATCGCCAACTCCATGGTGGATGCCTTTATCAAGCGCGCAGAAAAAGTCTACGGTTGAGGCAGGTCAACAATGCTCAACATTGAAGTGGTTTGGATGGATGCTCAGGGTCAGGTGCAGGAGCGTTCGGTGCAGTTGCCTGCTGGTGCGTGCCTGCAGGATGCCATCACCGCATGCGGTCTTGAGCTGTCAGTCCAGCAAAGTTGTGGTGTCTGGGGCCGCGTCAAGCCGCTGGAATATGCGCTGCAGGAGGGCGACCGCGTCGAGCTGTATCAGCCACTGAAGGTTGACCCCAAAGTTGCGCGCCGTGAGCGGTTTGCTCAACAGGGCGCGCGTGGGGCAGGGCTGTTTGCCAAGCGCCGGGCCAACAGCAAGTCGGGCTACTAAGCTCTTTTATCTGCAATTGTCCTTGATGGCAGCCTGGGCGCGCTGCAGTTCTGCCTGGCGCTGCGCGTCCGTCATCAAGCCGCGTTCCCCTTTTTCATTCACATAGGCATGCAGTGCACCGGACTGCAGCGAAGCCTGCATTGCCCGGGCGCGCTGGCAGTTGCTGCGGCGAACCTCGGCCTGCCTGGCTTCGTGCTTCTTACGTTCGTCTTCTTCGGCCTTGCGTTGAGCCGCTTCCCGGGCTTTGTCCTGATCAGGCGCTGATGTTTCGGGTGCTGCCTGCACAGTGCTTGTTTCAGAAGCAGGTTCTGGCACTACAGCAGGCGTTGCTACGGGTGCAGCTGTCGCGCCCTCAGCGCTGGGATAGCGCACGCTGGGCGCGGCAGGCGCGCTGCTGCCCGGGCGCTTGAGGATCTGTGGTGGCGCGATGTGTGCGGGTGGAGGACGATCGCTATAGACTTTTTGCCCTGAAGCATCTATCCACTGCCATTGTGCAAAAACACTGCAACTGCAAACACTTAGCGTTGCTGCAAGAAGAAGTTTGAGCGTTTTCATGACTGGCAGTGTAGCTCTGGCTTGCAAGGTTTCTTGTTGCGTGATTGGCACGGGAGCCGCCAGACGAAGCTACAATCCCTCTTTTGGAGCCTTCACAATGCGCCTTCTCGGAAAAGCACTGACCTTTGACGACGTTCTGCTCGTTCCCGCCTACTCCGAAGTCCTGCCCAAGGACGTTTCTCTTTCTACCAAGTTCACTCGCAACATCACGTTGAACCTGCCACTGGTCTCTGCGGCCATGGACACCGTGACTGAAGCGCGTCTGGCGATCGCCATTGCCCAAGAAGGCGGCATTGGCGTTATTCACAAGAACATGACGGCCGAGCAACAAGCGGCTGAAGTGCTCAAGGTCAAGCGCCATGAATCCGGCGTGGTGGCTGATCCTGTGGTGATCACCCCTGACTTCACTGTGTTGCAGGTGCTGCAGCTGTCTGAAGAGCGTGGCATCTCGGGCTTCCCTGTGGTGGAAGGCGGCAAGGTGGTGGGTATTGTGACCAACCGCGACATCCGCTTTGAAACACGCTACGACGTGAAAGTGCGCGAGATCATGACGCCCCGCGAGCGCCTGATCACTGTGCATGAAGGCACAACGCCTGCTGAAGCCAAGGCGCTGCTGAACAAGCACAAGCTCGAGCGCCTGCTGGTGGTCAACGATGCCTTTGAACTCAAGGGTCTGATCACTGTCAAGGACATCAACAAGCAAACCAATTTCCCCAACGCTGCACGTGACGCCGCTGGCCGTCTGCGCGTAGCCGCTGCTGTGGGTGTGGGCGCTGGCACGGAAGAGCGTGTGGAGCTGCTGGCCAAGGCTGGTGTGGACGCTATTGTGGTGGACACAGCCCACGGTCACTCCAAGGGCGTGATCGACCGCGTGCGCTGGGTCAAGCAAAACTACCCCCATATCGATGTGATTGGCGGCAACATCGCTACCGGCGCTGCTGCGCTGGCGCTGGTGGAAGCGGGCGCTGACGCTGTGAAGGTCGGTATCGGCCCTGGCTCCATCTGTACCACACGTATCGTGGCCGGTGTGGGTGTACCCCAGATCATGGCGATCTCCAACGTGGCCGAAGCCCTGAAGGGCACAGGTGTGCCACTGATTGGTGACGGTGGTATCCGCTTCTCCGGTGATATCTCCAAGGCGCTGGCAGCTGGCGCATCCACCATCATGATGGGCGGCATGTTTGCTGGTACCGAAGAAGCACCTGGTGAAGTGATTCTGTTCCAGGGTCGCTCCTACAAGAGCTACCGTGGCATGGGCTCCATCGGCGCCATGCAGCAAGGCTCTGCAGACCGCTACTTCCAGGAATCCTCTACAGGCAACCCCACAGCTGACAAGCTGGTGCCCGAAGGTATTGAAGGCCGCGTGCCTTACAAGGGCTCCATGGTTGCCATCGTGTACCAGATGGCAGGTGGCATCCGTGCTTCCATGGGCTACTGCGGTTGCAAGACCATTGCTGAGATGAACGAAAAGGCCGAGTTTGTGGAAATCACCGCAGCCGGTATCCGTGAGTCGCACGTACACGACGTGCAGATCACCAAGGAAGCACCTAATTACCGTGCCGACTAATTCCCTTTGAGGAAATAGACCAGAGTCGCAGGATTCTGGTCAGAATGCTAAAATCTGGCCTGAACTTCTGGTTCAGACCAGATTTTTTTATTTCTACCCATGCAATCTGTCGGTATTTACGAAGCCAAAACCCGCTTTTCTGCCTTGATCGAACTGGTCGAGCAGGGAGAAGAGGTGCGCATTACCCGTCACGGCAAGGAAGTGGTGCGCATGCTGCCTGTGCGCCGTCGCCCGGTGATTACGGACGAGCAGATTGCCCGTGAGTTAGAACAAATTCAGGCGCTACAGCAGACTGTGCGTGCCCCGGAAGCTACTGATTCTGTAGTGGCACTGCGCCATACAGGGCGGAGTCAGACATGAGCGCATTTGTGCTGGATGTCTCCGTGACTTCCGCCTGGCTGCTGCCTGAGCATGCCAGTGCTGATACCCAGCGTCTGTACGCACGCATCCGGCGTGATGAGGTGGAACCGCAAGCTCCCAATGTCTGGCAGTGGGAGTGCGGCAACCTGATTGCATCGGGTGTCAATCATGGGCGTATTCCGCAGACCTCGGTCGAGGGGTTGTGGGGTGTGCTCGAAGCTATTCGCCATCGCGTGGAACTGCACGAGCTGGCTCCTGCCCAGCACAAAGCCGTGCTGGATGTGGCACTGGATACGGGCCTGCCCGTGTACGACGCTGCATATCTGTGGCTCGCGCAATCACTGCGTGTGCCGCTGGCGACCTTTGATCCTGCCCAGATTGCTGCGGCCCGAAAGCGCGGAATTGCACTTTTGGCACCTGGCGATTTTTGACATGGATTTCTCCTTTTCTTGCCCTTGGATAACACCATGCAACATGACAAGATCCTGATTCTTGACTTCGGTTCGCAGGTCACACAGCTGATCGCACGTCGCGTGCGCGAAGCCCACGTGTACTGCGAAGTCCACCCCTGCGATGTGAGCAGCGAATGGGTGCGCGAGTTTGCCGCTGACGGCAAGCTCAAAGGCATCATCCTCTCTGGCAGCCACGCTTCCGTCTACGAAGTCGATGACCGCGCGCCTGACGCAGTGTTCGAGCTGGGCATTCCCGTGCTGGGCATCTGCTACGGCATGCAGACCATGGCCACCCAGCTGGGCGGCAAGGTTGAAGGCTCCAACACCCGCGAATTCGGCTACGCCGAAGTGCGCGCACACGGCCACACAGAACTGCTCAAGGGCATTGAAGACTTCGTGACCGCTGAAGGCCACGGCATGCTCAAAGTGTGGATGAGCCACGGTGACAAGGTCACCCAGCTGCCCGAAGGCTTCAAGGTGATGTGCTCCACACCTTCCTGCCCCATCGCTGGTATGGCTGACGAAACACGTCGCTTCTACGCTGTGCAGTTCCACCCCGAAGTCACGCACACCGTGCAGGGCGCAGCCATGCTGAACCGCTTTGTGCTGGATATCTGCGGTGCCAATGCAGACTGGATCATGGGCGACTACATCGAAGAAGCAGTTGCCAAGATTCGCGAACAAGTGGGTGACGAAGAAGTCATTCTGGGTCTGTCTGGCGGTGTGGATTCGTCCGTAGCTGCTGCGCTGATCCACCGCGCCATTGGCGACCAGCTGACCTGCGTGTTTGTGGACCACGGTCTGCTGCGCCTGAACGAAGGCGATATGGTCATGGACATGTTCGAAGGCAAGCTGCACGCCAAGGTGATTCGCGTGGACGCTTCCGAGCTGTTCCTGGGCGAATTGGCTGGCGTGTCTGAACCTGAGCAAAAGCGCAAGATCATTGGCCGTCTGTTTGTGGACGTGTTCAAGAGCGAAGCCGCCAAGCTCAAGGCAGCCACCGCAGGCTCCAAGGGCGCGACTTTCCTGGCACAAGGTACGATCTACCCCGACGTGATCGAGTCGGGCGGCGCCAAGAGCAAGAAGGCTGTCACCATCAAGAGCCACCACAACGTGGGCGGTCTGCCTGAGCAGCTGGGTCTGAAGCTGCTGGAACCCCTGCGCGACCTGTTCAAGGACGAAGTGCGCGAGCTGGGCGTAGCTCTGGGCCTGCCCCGCGAGATGGTGTATCGCCATCCCTTCCCAGGCCCCGGACTGGGCGTGCGTATCCTGGGTGAAGTCAAGAAGGAATACGCCGACCTGCTGCGCCGTGCGGACGCCATCTTCATCGAAGAGCTGCGCAACTGGATCGATGAAAAGACCGGCAAGAGCTGGTACGACCTGACCAGCCAGGCCTTCACCGTGTTCCTGCCCGTCAAGAGCGTGGGCGTGATGGGCGACGGCCGCACCTACGACTACGTCGTGGCTCTGCGTGCTGTGGTGACCAGCGACTTCATGACGGCCGACTGGGCCGAGCTGCCTTACGGCCTGCTCAAGAAGGTGTCTGGCCGTATCATCAATGAAGTGCGCGGCATCAACCGCGTGACTTACGACGTGAGCACCAAACCACCAGCAACCATTGAGTGGGAATAATTTAAAGTTTCCAGCAACGTACCGCAACGTTCTGGAAACTGCTGATTCCCTATAAGGAATAGTCGGTTGTTCGTCCAGGGACAACCGACAAAATACAACACTAGCCGCAATTTCGTGCGGTACGCCTGACGGTAAAGCTGTAACATTTCGGAACGTTGCTTTCCCATACCGACACCCCCTGTGACGGTATCAACGAAAGCCTAGCCAATATGCTTACTGACACCGAACTGCGCAGCCTGCGCCCTAAAGAAAAAGCCTAGAAAATCTCGGATCGTGATGGTATGTATGTCATGGTGACTACTGCTGGCACAAAGTCATTCCGCTATGACTACCGCCTCAATGGCCGACGAGAAACTGATGTTGCCCCTGCTTTGTGGAGTTCTTAGCTCCCTGCTTACGCGGCCTTTTTGCGCTGTGCCTCGTACCAGCGTTTCTCGTATTGCATAGGGCTGAGATAGCCCAAGCTCGAATGCAATCTGCGGCAATTGTAGAAGGCCATCCAGTTCATGATGGCCTGCCTTGCTTGCTCCCGAGTAGCGAAGCGCTGCCCATGCACGCAAGCGGTCTTCAATCGACCCCAGAAGCTTTCGATGGGCGAGTTGTCCCAGCAATTGCCTTTGCGGCTCATGGACGAGCGTAGGCCCCAGCCTGCTAACGCAGCTTGGAAGTTCTGGCTGCAATATTGGGCTCCCCTATCGCTGTGGAAGATGGCCCCTGGCTCGGGCCGCCTTCGCCACCAAGCCATTGCCATGGCATCTTTAACCAAGCTGCTTTGCATGTGGGGCTGCAGGCTCCAGCCCACCACCTGACGGCTGAACATGTCAATCACTGCAGCCAAGTACAACCAGCCTTCATCGGTCTGGATGTAAGTGATATCTCCACACAGAAGCTGGTTAGGGGCCTGTGGCGTAAAACGCCGTTGCACCAAGTCTGGAGCTACAGGCAGACTGTGCTTGCTGTCTGTGGTCACGATGAACTTGCGCTTGGTTTTAGCTCGTATGCCATGACTTGCCATCAGCTTACGAACCCGCTCTTTGCCAATGCACAGCCCTTTGGCTTGCAGCTCTTTGTGCATGCGAGGCCAGCCGTATTCGTCTTTAACCTGTGCATGAATGGCACGTATGTGGGCTAGGGCCAGTTCATCGCTACACAAGCGTGATACCTCACCACCGTTGCGTCTGAATCGGAAGTAACCACTGCTGCTCACTTGCAGAACATGGCAAGAAACAGCGATTGGATAGACGTTCTTCATTTGGTCGATCCAGGCATACCTCGCAGCACGTCCTGCGCGAAGTACGCCGCCGCTTTTTTTGCGATGTCACGCTCCATTCGCAGGCGTGTAACTTCGGCTCGCAGACGGCTTATCTCCATTTGCTCCGGCGTGACCTTGCTTGCACCATCGGCAACCCCAAGCTTCAGAGTACCTGCTTTTACTTGTCGCACCCAACTGCCCAAGCTGGCCTTGGGGATGCCCAGCGTCTGGCACACCTGCATCTGAGACTGCCCGCTTTGCACCAAGCGCACAGCCTCCAACCTAAATTCCTGCGTGTATGCCGCACGTACTTGCTTTGCCACCATTTCTTAGCTCCTTGTCTACATTTTGGACAAAGCTAAGAACTCCCATTTCTAGGGGCAACTTCACCCGCCATGTGCGGTCGTATTCGCAGCCGTGCAATTGAAATTGGCGGTAGCGTTTACCTGCCAGTGGCTTTGCCGCAGCGCTTGGAAGAGTTGTTCGGCATCGTGGTGGGCATGGCCGCAGAAATCGAAGATCCGTTTGAGCAAGCGTTCTTCTTGATGGTGCACTTGCCTTACTTGCAGCCTTTCGAGGATGTGAACAAGCGGGTGTCGCGCCTGGCTGCCAACATTCCTTTCATACGCCACAACCTGTGCCCGCTGTCATTTATTGATGTGCCGCAGCAAGCGTACGTGGACGCGATGATCGGTGTGTACGAACTCAATCAGGTTGATCTGCTGCGGGATGTCTTTGTGTGGGCTTACGAGCGCTCCTGCCAGCAGTACGTGGCGGTGCAGCAAAGTCTAGTGCCGCCCGATATCCTGCGCTTACGCTACCGGCAAGTGCTAGGTGACGTGATTGCAGCTGTTGTTCGCAGCGGCCAGCCCGTGAATAAGGCGAGCGTCAACGCCATGCTTCCTGGAAGTGTGCAGCCTGAAGACCGCGAGCACTTCACACAGCTCGTGCTCAAGGAACTGGCTGGCTTGCATGCCGGGAATGCAGTGCGGTTTGGGCTGCGGCCACTGGAGCTTGCTGGGTGGAAGCAAGAGCAAACTCAATCCCCTTGTGATTGAGTTGAAGAAAAAGGGGGGCAATTCCCTCTCTCGGGCACCCAAGACTTATAAAGCCAACCTTCGGAGCTTTGACTGCTTCTGATGCCGAAACTGTGTCATAACTATCTGATTTCATTTGACTTTCGCAGGGCGACCTGGCGGATAAACTGGGGCAATTATTTTACTGTAGGCCAAGAATTGAACCCAAGCCACCACTTGGACGTGGTACAACACGCCGCCGATGAGCATAGGCCATCTGGCTGGTGCAACCTCCAGCTTTAAGTTCGGCTGAATGTCTACGCCTATGCCGTCGGTGCGCATGGATCCAAAAAGTTCGGAGAACAGTACAAGAATCTTCCCGTTAGTGTTTCGTGCGCGTCCCGACGATGATTCCTCCCACAGCGCAGGATGTTCTGGCGAGTGCTTTATAGGAGTGAATCGCACTGGGAATGTGGAGCTGCAGATTGAAAAAATCAATCACGCTACCGCTGACGCACCAACGTCACGAAATCGTTATCGGCGCGATCAATCGATAGCCAACGGAATCGACCAGCTCTTGGGACGGATTGAGTGTCGCTGAAGGTAAGAAATTTTTGAATCGTTTTGTTACCATTACTTATCTAAACTCAGGAGATAAAAAATGGCAACCCGTGGTGAAGATGCTCGTCGCTTCCGTGATGCTCGTAGCGATGCTCGCGTTGGTTCAATCGAAAAACGTATTGAGAAAGACTACGGTCTTCCTGCGGGCTCTGTACACATCAGGAACCCCGACGGTCGAAATGCCCGCAGTGACAAGGAAGTTGGAAATCTCCGCAAGGACTACGAGAAGAAATAATCTTTCGGCGAATCGTTGCCATGAGCTGAAATCAACCAGGACTGGGGCAAGGTTTCAGCCATCCAAGAGCCCTTCTGAGCCTGCCCATGGATCGCCATGATCAAGTGCCGTCATCAAGAAGCGCTTGCCAACCGGCATGACTCCAAGATGTTTGAGCAGTGCCTGGACGCCATACCTGCAGTCAAAGGACTGCAAGGCCGCCCTCGCAGGCGGCCCTACAAGCTTCACGCAGACAAGGGCTACGACTACGCCCGCTGCAGAGCGCACCTGAGAAAGCGTGGAATCCTCAGCCGCATCGCAAGACGTGGTGTTGAAAGCAGCGAGAAACTGGGCAAGCATCGCTGGGTGGTGGAGCGCACCCATGGATGGTTTGCAGGGTTTGGAAAGCTACGCATACGCTTTGAGAGGCGGCTGGACATACACTTGGCCTTGCTCAAATTAGCGGCAGCAATCATCTGCGCACGCTTCGTTGACCGGTTGTGTTAGCGGCTCTAAGCCAATGCACATTTAAACGCCTCGTCTAAGAGGCAAATCTTCGATTTGCTGGGTAGTGTTCGCGGCTCTAAAGATTTGTATGACAAAAATTGGTTTACTCCATATTCTAAAAAACCATGACCAACCAGCCTTCTGACGTGACAACAGCTTCCAACCGTTTGAAAGCCACGTGGAGTGGTTCTGGGGACGAAGTAGTTGTGCTCAGCCACGGTTTTGGTTCCGATCAGACATCGTGGGAGTACATTCGCCCCGTTTTGGATGCAAATTTCCGGGTGCTTTCTTACAACTTGGCTGGCTGTGGCGACCACGGCGAGGCTAGCTATGATTTGCACTTGCACAGCTCGTTGTTTGGATACGCCGATGATCTGCTGGCACTCATTGCCGAGCAGCAAGTGAGCCGAGTGCATTATGTGGGTCATTCGGTCAGTGGAATGATCGGCATGATTGCAGCAGTAGCACGGCCTGAGTTGTTTGGTCGCTTGGTGCTCTTGCAGCCTTCTCCGTGCTACTTGAATGATCCTGCAATGTCTTATGTCGGCGGCTTTGAGCAAAATGACCTGAATGCACTCTACGATGCCATGGCCACCAACTATCAGAGTTGGGCAGCTGGTTTTGTGCCCATGGTCATGGGCTTGGCAGCGCAGGACTCCCTTGCACATTTCAGCGCGACGTTGTTCAAAATTCGACCAGATATCGCACAACACATACTGCGCATGATCTTTCAAAGTGATCACCGCAGTCTTGTGCCTCGTGTGACTACGCACACTCGATTGATTCATAGTCGCAAGGATATGGCTGTGCCAGTCGATGTTGCCCACTGGCTGCATGCCCACATGCCTGGCAGTGTGTCCGAGGTTTTGGAGTTGGAAGGACACTTGCCTCACATAACGCAACCTGAGATCGTGGCACCTGCCGTATTGCGTCATCTCTTGGATTGCTGAGAGCTTCTGCCCGTGAGGATGCACACCAATTCACTGGCGGCTTTTCTGGAGTTGGCGCGTCAGCTATCTCAAGCAAGCTTGGTGATCGCATTGCAGCAACGCGCGGCTGATCAGGTTGTACCGCTGCGTAGCGAGCCTCCTTTGAGCTGGCAGCGCGGCACAGCATGGTCTTGGCGCGTTCCTAAAGAACTAAGCAACGAAGCTGGGGCCTTGCAGTTTTTGTGCCCCGCAGACTTACCCAGCATGCTGACGGTTGGTTTGACATTCACCGCAGCTAAAGTCGCTTATCTGAATTGCTTGGATTTTGGAGAACGGGCAGAGGGTGGTGTACTTTTTGTGTGGAATGCTTCCCAAGCACCCAAAGCGGCAACGCTAAGCAGCAATCCACTATCGCAGCAGCACTTGATCGGATTGCTCAGACCAATCTATGCACGTTTGCTGGATGCTCGTCATCTGGCTGAAGAGACCATTGAGTCTGGTGCGAAGTTTCACGACATCTTCAACAGCGTGCCACAGGGGGTCGTCGTCGTATCAGGTCTGGGCCAACATGCCCAAGTCAATCAAGTCGCATCAGGTTTGCTCAACATCTCGGCCGGGTATGTTCCACTGAACACACTCGCGCAAGCCATGCGTGCTGCGCGTATGCGTTGCGATAACGCCGCTGACTTGGAGTCTGTCTACCAGGCGCTGCAGCACTCTCTGAATGCTCAGGTGACAGCCAATTGGGAGCTGGACGAATGCATCTGGCGAGTAGACACACACCCTGTCCTCAATGATGCTCACAATGGTCGAGTTTGGCTCTTCCAAGATGTCACGGCTCAAATTCGACTCGAGCGAATGCTGAGACGAGAGGCGTCACATGACCCCCTGACTGGGCTGTTGAACCGCCGTGCTTTTTTCGATCTAGCCCAAGCCCACTATCAAGCACAAAACTCCCAAGACAAGGTAGCGTTTGATAGCGATACATCCCAGGACTTGGCTGTGTTGATGTTTGACATCGACTATTTCAAAAAAATCAACGATAGATTTGGTCATCCAGTCGGTGACAAAGTGCTGCGAGAGGTCGCTCATCGCTCGCAGGCCCAGTTGCGTGAAGGTGATGTGCTGGCGCGCTATGGTGGTGAAGAGTTCATCGTATTGTTACGCCAAGCCAACCAAGCTAGCTCTCGTGCGGTCGCTGAGCGGTTGCGCCTTGCAATGCAATCTCAGCCAGTGCGTGTTGGGGAAAAAGTGATTCAGATCCACATCAGCGTAGGGCTGGCACTGCGGCGCAATAAGAAAGAAATGCTGGCAAGCACCATAGAGCGTGCCGACAAAAATTTGTACCTCGCCAAACGCGAAGGCCGAAATCGCGTGGTGGACACAATTGACTAAAAAATTGTCAAATTTACAATTTGCCAGCCGCAAAATAGTTCAACAGACAACGCTGCATCCCTTCATGCTCGCTGAAGTGATGGGCATCCTTGTTCTGTCCAATCCGATTTGCTGAGAGTAGGGGGGGCTGGTTTGAATAAGATCCGTTACTGGCTGCTTCTAAAAATGGCAGAAATGCCTAGGTTTTTTGCTTTCGGGATCGGACTTCTTCTGGCCTTCGCTCTTGTGTTGGGAGCACTGGTCGCCACGGTGTGGTTGGATCAACGCCGACTTAGCCAGCAGCATGAGGACACTTTGCGAACTTTCCAGAAAGTCGCAGCTGAAAGCACAGAGCTGCTTGATCGTTTGGTCGCTCTAGACGATCTGAGGTGTAGTGAAGCAGGTTTAATAAGTCTGAATTCTTACTTGCTGGGTACTTGAAGTTGCCCCTAAAACTGGGAGTTCTTAGCTTTGTCCAAAATGTAGACAAGGAGCTAAGAAATGGCGACAAAGCAAGTGCGAGCGGCGTACACGCAGGAATTTAAGTTGGAGGCTGTTCGCTTGGTGCAAAGCGGGCAATCTCAAATGCAGGTGTGCCAGGCGCTGGGCATACCGAAGGCCAGTTTGGGTAGTTGGGTGAGGCAGGCAAGAACAGGCACTCTCAAGCTTGGAGCTGTCGATGGTGTAGTAAGCAAGGTCACATCGGAGCAAATGGAGCTGGCTCGGTTACGGGCGGAGAACGCCAGGCTGCGGATGGAGCGAGATATCGCAAAAAAAGCGGCGGCGTACTTCGCGCAGGACGTGCTGCGAGGTATGCCTGGATCGAGCAAATGAAGTACGTCTACCCGATTGCTGTTTCTTGCCATGTGCTGCAAGTGAGCTGCAGTGGTTACTTCCGCTGGCGGCGCAGCGGAGGTGAGACATCACAGCGCTGTAGCGATGAATTGGCACTGGCCCACATTCGAGCAATTCATGCTGAGTTCAAGGGCGAGTATGGCTGGCAACGGATGTACAAAGAGTTGCATGCTAAGGGGCTGCGCATTGGTAAAGAGCGGGTGCGCAAGCTGATGGCCAGCCATGGCATCAGGGCTAAAACCAAGCGCAAGTTTGTGGTGACCACAGACAGCAAGCACAACCTAGCGGTAGCTCCGGACTTGGTGCAGCGGCGTTTTACGCCGCAGGCACCCAACCAACTTCTGTGCGGTGACATCACCTATATCGCTACCGATGAAGGTTGGCTGTACTTGGCCGCTGTCATGGATATGTTCAGCCGTCAGATAGTGGGATGGAGCCTGCAGCCCCATATGCAAACCAGCTTAGTTAAAGATGCTCTGGCGATGGCTTGGTGGCGAAGGCGTCCAGAACCAGGAGCCATCTTCCACAGCGACAGGGGCAGCCAAGGTAGATTCAACCGGTCGTCGCAACACCAAGTGAAGTTACCGATTCTAGATACTCATTAAAGACTTCCGCAGGTGTTCTCCAGCCCAACGTTTTGCGTGGTCGATTGTTGAGTGTCAATGCCACAGCTTGAAGCTCTCGATGGTTCCATCGAGATAGGTCCGTGCCCTTGGGGAAGTATTGCCGCAGCAGCCCATTGGTGTTTTCGTTCGTACCACGTTGCCATGGGCTATGAGGATCAGCAAAGAACACCTGCACCCCTGACTCGGCAGTAAACCGTGCGTGGTCTGACAGCTCTTTACCTCGATCCCACGTTAACGATTTCCATAGTTGAGTAGGCTGTTCAGTGACAGTTGCTCTCAGCGCATTGGCCATCGTGGCAGCCCCATAGCCAGCTAACGGCTTCCCATTCTTTACCCTTGGGCTCAAGCCATAGCCATCCTCTCGAGGCAAGTGCACAAGCATGGTGAAGCGGCTTGTGCGCTCGACCAGCGTACCAATCGCTGATCGCCCTAAACCGATGATCAAGTCTCCCTCCCAATGCCCCGGTGCTTTGCGAGCTTCTATCTCGGGTGGCCTATTGCAGATCATTAATTCTTCGCTGACATGGGCCCACGCTTTAGCTTGGCATCGTGCTCGAGGAACACGTAAGGCCCTCCCGGTGCGCAGATAACTGACAGACTCTCGCTTGAGGGCACCTCGGCCCTGAATGTACAGGGCTTGGTAGATGGCTTCGTGCGAGATACGCATTGATGGATCATTGGGGAAGTCGAGATGCAATCGATTGGCAATCTGCTGTGGCGACCAACCTTTGACCCACTTGCGATCACAACGATGAGGCTTGTTGCGGCCAATAAATGCCGCTTGCTGGGGGCCGGCGACTTCCCGTCCCTGCGCGTCGCAAATGGAACCTTCCAAGTGTTCTTGGACATATTCACGCAGCCGTGGATTCACCACTAACTTGGATGGCTTGGGGCGTTTAGCCACTAGCTCTGCCTTCCACTGCGCAACTGATGCTCGATATTCCAACTTGCCACCGCGAGTCGCTGCATTGCGTGTCAGCTCCCTTGATACTGTAGACGGACTTCGGCCAATTCGGCGAGCAATCTCCCGCACGCCGATCTCCTGCGCACGAAGCAATCCGATCTCTTCTCGTTGGTCAAACGACAGATACCTGTTGGATACAGGCTTGGACATAAACAATGGCATGCCGCCACGATGCCTGAACCAACGAGCCCCAACCGCCTGTGATGCGCCAACAGCTTCGGCTGCTTTCTCGCTGGTGATGCCCTTGGCAATCTGAAGCCAGAACTGACGCTCGATCTCACGTCGATGTGACGGAGCACCAGGAGATCGCATGGCATCTCAGCCAGTAAATTGCTTCATCCATCCTGCGGGACGTCCCATAAACACCTCCTGATTAAAGGTGTTGCGACGACCGGTTGAATCTACCCAATACTGTAGTCATGACTTCCAAGCTGCTTTAGCCCAATGGGGAATACGCTCGTCCATGAGCCGTAAAGGCAATTGCTGGGACAACTCCCCCATTGAAAGCTTCTGGGGGCGATTAAAGACAGCTTGCGTGCACGGCCAGCGCTTTGCTAGCCGGGAGCAAGCTACACAGGTCGTTATGAATTGGATGGCCTTCTACAATTACCGCAGAAGGCATTCGAGCTTGGACTATCTCAGTCCCATGCAATACGAGCAACGCTGGTACGAGGTACAGCGCAAAAAGACCGCGTAAGTAGGGAGCTAAGAACTCCAAAAAACAGGGGCAACATCAGAGCAGAGCCTTGGGTATAAAGTGGCTCGTTTCTTCGGTCTTCTGGAGCGGTGATTTACGCGACCTGCAGTGTCGGGTAATCTGTATAGCCCTTGGCGCCACCTGCGTAGAACGTGTTGGAGTCAGGCGCGTTCAGCGGTGCCTTGGCCCTGATGCGTGCGGGCAGGTCCGGGTTAGCCAGGAAGGCGGTGCCAAAGGCCACAGCGTCAAGCTTACCTTCGGCAATAGCTGCCTCTGCCTCATCAGCGCTGTAACCCATATTGCCCACCAACACACCCTTGTAGTTTTCACGCGCTACGGGCATGACATCAGCCTTCTGCACGCCGAAGAAATCGGCGCGCATCACGTGCAGGTAGGCTAGCTTGAAGGCATTGAGCCTATCGGCCAGGAAGCCGATGAGGGCCAGCGGGTCGCTGTCTTTCATGCTGTTGAAGCTGTTGAGGGGCGACAGGCGCAGACCCACACGTTCGGAACCGATCGCCTGGGTCACGGCAGTGAGTACCTCGAACAGCAAACGTGCACGGTTTTCCAGCGATCCGCCATAAGCATCGGTGCGCTGGTTGGGCGTGTCGCGCAGAAACTGGTCAATCAGGTAGCCGTTGGCGCCGTGTACTTCCACACCATCAAAGCCGGCGGCAATGGCGTTGCGTGCGCCTTGAGCAAACGCAGCCACGATGCCGGGAATCTCTTCGACGGTCAGGGGGCGGGGCACCGCGTGCGGCACCTTGCCTTGGGGCGTGTGGATCTCACCCTCAATAGCGGTGGCACTGCTGGAGACAATGGGGGCGCCATCGGCAGCGCCAGGGTAGGCTGCGCGGCCAGCGTGCCAGATCTGCATGAAGATGCGTCCACCCTTGGCGTGCACCGCGTCGGTCACTTGCCTCCAGGCTGCAATCTGCGCGTCGTTGTAGATGCCAGGCTCATTGACGAAGGCCGATGTACCGGGCGCCACCATGGTGCATTCGGAAATCAGCAGGCCGCCGGTGGCTCGCTGGCTGTAGTACTCGGCCATCAGCGCGTTGGGCATGTGGCCAGCGTCGGCACGGGCGCGTGTCAGTGGTGCCAGAAGGATGCGGTTGGGCAGGGTGAGAGAACCTACTTGAAGTGGATTGAATAGCATGCGAATGAAAACCCAGATTAGTGAACAGAAAACAGTGGTAAAGCTAACAGTATTCCCAATACTCAGACCTTTGAAAGGCCACTGAAGACTGCTTTGGCACGGCTGGTGCTTTTGCACCCAACGCACGATGTAGTAGACGCAAGTGGGTAAGCCTTTGCTACCGACAGTTTCGCGGCGGTCTCCAGCCGTACATGCACCAAACGCCTTTGGTCATCCACCGCGTCGCAACTCCCTGACACCCCGGCCCAGCTTGCGGCGCAACAGGGCCCGCAGCGTCACTCCATCCGAGTACCCGACCTGTGCGGCGACCTGATCGACGCTGGCGTTCCCGGTGCGCAAGAGATGGACGGCATGCTCCACGCGCAGGTCCTGGAAATACGACAGCGGTGTCTTTCCCAAAACGCTTTGCAGCCGCCGCGCCAAGGTGCGCTCGCTTGTGCCCACGGCGCTGGCCGCCTCGGCCAGCGAGAACCCCTGCGCGAGCCGACGTCTGGCCCAGCACTCGAAGCGCTCTACCATCGGGTCGGCATGCGCAAGGTGGTCGGGAATCACGAACTCGGCTTGCGAACTGCGTGTCTCGACCAGCAGATAGCGTGCCACCAGGGCCGCTAGCGCCGGACTGCGCCCTCGGATGATGCGCAAGGCCAAGTCGACGTGGGCCAAAGCGGCACCCGCGGTGGTGAAGCGTGTCGAGTTCACGATCATGCGTGACTCGTCCAGCGCGACGTTCGGATAGCGCTGCCGAAACATCGGCCCCAGCCACCATGACGTCGTCGCACGATGCCCATCAAGCAGGCCACTCTCTGCAAGCAAGAAACTACCGGAGCAAGCGGCACCAAGGTGCGCGCCAGCGGTGGACCACTGCTGTAGCGCTGCGACCGCGTCGGGCACATCGGGGCGTGTGAGCCGAGCCGAGAGCGTGTCAGGCATCTTGTCGCCAAACGCTGGCACGAGCACTACGTCTGGTTCGGGCACACCATGCGCAGTGACAACGGGGACCGTCAAGCCTTGCGCAGTTCGGATGCGACGCCGCACGCCCACCAGCGTGAGCTCTATGTGCGCGGAAGCCTGTGGCAGCGAGCCCGCCATCGCATTGGCTAAGCCCACTGTGTCAGTGAGCGCCGCAAGCCCCAGATCAAACACGCCATCACAAACAAGGAGGTGGAGTTTCATGGCAACAATGATATCAATGTTGTCATTATTGCCTATAGAGATGTCTGTCATGAAGACTTAGACTGCAGTCTCTTCGATCCCTTCACCCACTTTTCCATTTACCCAAAGGAATACAGCATGACCAAGCTCGCCCTGTTTGTTCGCCTCGAAGCTAAACCCGGCCAGGAGGCTGCGCTTGCCGACTTCCTGGCCAGCGCACTGCCGCTCGCCAACGCCGAGTCCGGCACCACGGCCTGGTTCGCATTGAAGTTTGGCCCTTCGACATTTGGTGTGTTCGATGCCTTTGCCGATGAGGCAGGTCGCCAGGCACATCTGAACGGCCAGATCGCCGCGGCCTTGATGGCCAACGCAGCGACCTTGCTCAGTTCTCCGCCCAATATCGAGAAGGTCGAACTGCTTGCAGCCAAACTGCCTGCATGACAACTCGGCCTTGACCCAATCAGGTCACGCTGCAGGATGGGGGTCACACAGCCCTACGTGCGATCCCCACCTCCTTGCTGTCATTCTTGCAGCCTATGGATTTTCCGGCGAGAAAAGGGCAGATTCAAACCTGCCCACCCACACCCTTGAACTTCTCCACAAACGCAGCGATCTTCTGAAACACCGTCTGCTTCTTGGTGAGGTACTGCGGGTTCAGAGGGCTCATCTTGGGCAGCACAGCATTCAGTTCCGTTCACTCAGGCTACGCTGGCTGCGTGGCCTCACCAACCAGGCATAAAAGTCACTTTGCGAGACACCGAGCGCCTCGCACATCAGATTCACCGGCCAGGCCCCTCGGTGTTTCGCAACGAAGCCGAACTTCACATCGACTCCTTGGCGAAGAAGGCCGCGGCTTTTTCAGGATGTCACGCTCCATCTTGAGCTTGGCAACCTCCTTGCGCAGCCGCTCTATCTCGGCCTGCTCGGGCTTCATCACACTCTTGCCGGGGAACGCTTGCTGCGAATCTGCTGTCAGCTCGCGCATCCATGCCCTCAGCCGCGTCTCGTGCACATCTAGGTCACGCGCAGCTTGCGCCACTGCGACGCCTCGCTCGGTCACCAGCTTGACCGCTTCAACCTTGAATTCCCGGCTGAACTGCCGTCTCGTTCCCATAAACCACCTCCGGTTTCATCTTCCACCTTAACAAGGTGTCTTTGAAACCGGCAGCAGGCCATTGTGCAACAATGTTGTTCAGGTGTTCTGCACATCGTTTGGCGCTTTGTACAGATCTTCCTTAGCAAAAAATGCACCACTTCTGGTTGTTAAATTTTTCTGCGTTTGTATTAAATTTTAATGATAAAAATGATAAAGTCTTTTGTGTGATTTACCATTTGTCTCAAATTTCCCAAATGATTTCTGTCTTTGCTTTGCGCTTTGTGTCATTTCCTTCTTGATCGAGAAGACCTTATGAACTTCCAAAATATGAAAATCTGGGCACGCCTTGCGTCAGGCTTTGGTGTCGTAGCCCTGCTGATAGTGATCAAAAGCTCAGTGGCACTGTGGGAAACCAGCCATTTGCATCGTGATTTCCGTGCTGTTGTCTATGACCAGTATCCGAAGATCAGCGAACTGCACGCCATCAAGGATCTACTGGGCATCAATGAGGTTGCCCTTAACAGCATGCTGCACCATCAGGACGACAGCGCTAGCGTCGCCAAAGAGGCTGCTATGGTCCAGCAGACACGCCAGCAGATAAGCGGTTTGCTGAAGCAGTTAGAAGGACAAATCACTACAGATCGTGGGAAGGCCGCCCTGGAAGCATTCAAGGAGCATGGGGCTAAGTACATTGCCGTGCAAAATCGCTACATGGATGCGGTTACGGCTGGCCGCACGCAAGATGCCCGTAGCCTGCTGCTCCAAGACTTTTCCACCGCGCGCGCCAGTTACCATCAAGCGCTTGACAATGTGATTGCCTATCAGAACCATCTGATGGACGCCTCTATCACACGCGCTGCTGACGCCGTGCGCAGCATCCAGATTGCGATCCTGCTGGGTACCAGCAGCGCATTGATCATCTCTGTGTTCATGGCACTGTGGATCATTCGCTCGATAACTCGTCCAATTGGACAGGCCGTGCAAGTGGCTAATGCCGTCGCTGCGGGCAAACTTAACAACTCCATCAAAATCCACGGTTCTGATGAAACTGCCCAACTGATGCAAGCTCTCAAAAGCATGCAGCAGGGTCTGGTGCAGGTGGTTAGCAAGGTGCGTGAGGGTTCGGAAAGCGTGGCGACCGCCAGTGAGCAGATAGCCCATGGCAATCAAGATCTATCCTCGCGCACAGAAAGTCAAGCTAGTGCTTTGCAGCAAACCGCAGCCTCTATGGAGGAGCTCAACTCTACCGTGCGCCAGAATGCAGATAATGCACAGCAAGCCAACCAGCTTGCACTGAGCGCCTCTGCCGTGGCTGCAGAGGGAGGCGAAGTGGTTGCTGATGTAGTGCGTATCATGCGGGAGATCAATGACAGCTCCACCCGGATCGCTGACATTATTGGTGTCATCGACTCGATCGCCTTTCAGACCAATATCTTGGCGCTCAATGCCGCCGTCGAAGCGGCGCGTGCGGGAGAGCAAGGTCGAGGCTTTGCAGTTGTTGCCACTGAGGTGCGCAGCCTTGCTGGCCGTGCGGCACAAGCAGCGCGAGAGATCAAAGATTTGATTGGCATCAGTGTTGATCGCGTGGAAAGCGGCACGTCACTCGCAGATCAAGCTGGTAAGACCATGGCCAAAGTGGTTAATGCCATACAGCGTGTGACTGACATCATGGGTGAAATCAGCGCTGCCAGCTCAGAGCAGAGCCAAGGCGTGGCGCAGATGGGTGAAGCTGTGACCCAGATGGATCACGTAACCCAGCAGAATGCTGCGCTGGTTGAGGAGATGGCTGCGGCCGCTTCCAGTCTGAGCATGCAAGCGCAAGAACTCCTCGTCACAGTGGAATTGTTCCAGTTGGACGCCACGGCAGTGACTTTAAACGTCAAGCACAGGGGCTCCAAGCACGCCAGTGCGGCCCAGCCAGCATCGCAGGAGGCTGCAGCACCAGTTGTACGCACGTCTAAAGTTACTGCGGCAGTCAATACAGTGACTCCGCGTGCTGCGCAGCCCCTTCCCGCAAAAGCGATGCCTGACGTCGATTGGGAATCTTTTTAAAAAGTCTTAACTAAGTGCAGCATCAGCCTTGCTGTTGTTCTACGATGCAGGCGCGAACCTGTTGGCGCAGTCGCTGCCAGGATGACCGCATCAGGTCAGTCATGCCTTGTGCCGCCTGGTCTTCGGTACTGCGAGCCAGCTGAGCGGCATGCTCCCAGCCCAACATAGATAGTGCTGACTTGAGGTTGTGTGCAACTCGCCGTAGAGCAGGAGCATCGCCTGCACGTGCAGTCTGATCTCCTTCTTCTATATCTTTGGGAAGCTGCGCTAGACAGGTACTACGATACGCTTCGTATATTCCCTGATTGCCTCCAAAGAACTCTGCCACTGGATCAGTTTCTAGCTCTGCAGGCAAAGCACAGCTGATCAGTGCGGTGCTGTCTTGATAGCTGAATGCCTCGCGCACGCATTCGTGAAGTCGATCCAGCCTCACCGGCTTGTGCAGTACCCGCCAGACATGCAAATCCTGCAACTGTTGCTGCACAGTGCCATCGATGCTGCCGCTGAAAACCACGGTGCGGCAGGCTGCTAACGTTTTCTGGCGCTGTAGCCATTCCAGCAAATCCAGCCCGGAACCATCAGGCAAGTGTAGATCGGTGAACACAAGCCCCACTGGTGTGTCTGCCAGCACCTGCAAGGCTTCGGACAGGCGGGAGCAGGCGATAAGCTCTACTGTTTCATTTTCCAGCGCCAGTTGTATAAACCGGCGCACACCTGCATCGTCTTCCAGCAGCAGAATACGTGGTCGGGGTATGTCGAGCATGCTCAATCTTCCTGGTGCAAAGCGGCTGACAGCAAGGTTGGCAGCTCTTGAACTATGCGCGGCTTGTGCACCACAGGCAAACCTGTCAATGCGAAAGCATAAGCACTGCGCTGTGTTTCATCCAGGGATGTCAGCACAATCAGGTGACTGCGCTCAAACTGAGGGTGCGAGCGCATCCGGGCAATCAGGGTGGCGCCGTCGATGCCCGGCAGCAGGATATCGACGATGAGTACATCGGGTTGCAACTCTCCCGCCATTGCTAGGCCGACGATGCCGTCTTCGGCGACATGAAGATCGACCCCGGGAAAATCGTGTGCCATCAACAATCGCACCAAGTTCTGAAAATGCGCGGAGTCTTCGATGAGTAAGACCCGTGGTCGGGCGTGCGCGTCCACTGAGGGCGCTGGCGCTGGTTGTGCGCTCTGTGTCTGGCTGGAATCCTGATGACGTGTAAGCCAGCGCTCGACCGACGAGCGTGCGATGCGCCTGTGGCCACCTGGCGTCTTCCAGGCGTCTAGCTCGCCACGATCCACCATGAGCTGTACGGACCGCACAGCCAAGCCCAAAACTCGCGCTACATCCCGTGTGCTGCATTCGTCGGGCAGGGACTTTAACAAATCATTTTCCATTGCCAAATTTTATCATTGTTAAAAAGATAAAAATGATACAATTGATTCATCTAATCACCACCACGCTCCGATATGAGTACACGCATACTGATCGTCGAAGATCACGCGGATATCCGTAAGCTGATCCACATGACGCTGGAGTTCGAAAACTACGAAATTCATGAGGCATCGAGCGCACAAGAGGGTTTGGAGGCGACGCAGCGCCTGCGCCCTCAGTTGCTGCTGCTGGATGTGATGATGCCTGGCGCAATGAATGGTCTTGATCTGTGTCGCCGCGTAAAGAGTGATCCTGCTTTAGGTGCACCACAGGTCGTGTTGTTGACTGCGCGTGGGCAGAGTCAGGATATAGAGGCCGGGATGCATGCTGGCGCCGACGCATATTTGCTCAAGCCTTTCAGCCCGCTCAAGCTGATCGAAACCATTGAGCGTCTGAGTTTTTCCGACACCGATCTGTCATGAGCCAACTTATGACTGAGACCACGCAGTTTGATCCTGCAGCGGTAGTGCAGATGGAGAAGATCATCTCCGATCTGGGGCGGATGTACCAGGAGCGCAACGAAGCCCTCCAAGAAGTTGCCCGCGCCCATCACGAAGCCTTATTTTTGCTAACCCTGGCTGCTGAATACAAGGACGACGATACGGGCGTGCACATTGTGCGGATTGGCTTTCTGGCTGAAGCACTCGCACTGCTGCTCGGTCAGAGCAAGACCTATGCAGAGCTACTTCGCAAAGCAGCGCCAATGCACGACGTCGGCAAGATTGGCATCCCTGACAGGGTTCTGAAAAAGCCGGGCCCATTCACGTCCGAAGAGCGAGAGATCATGAACAGCCACCCCAGCATTGGGGCAGACATACTAGGAAAGTCTCGCATCGCGTTATTCCAGCTAGCAGCCGAAGTAGCACTTACACACCATGAGCGCTGGGATGGGACAGGTTATCCCAAGCAACTTAGCGGCACGGACATTCCCTTGTCTGGTCGGATTGTTGCGGTAGTGGACTGTTATGACGCGCTGACTATGGACCGTGTCTATCGTCCAGCCTTTTCGCACGAAGAAGCACTGGAAATGATCATCGCGCAACGTGCCACAGCTTACGATCCGGACGTAGTGGATTGCTTCGCTCGTAATCATGGAACGCTGCGTGCTGTACGTCAACGGATTGCGGAGCGCCGAATGACTTTTGCTGACTTAGTCAACGCTGAACATTCCATTCCATGACGTGGCATAGCGTCCGAATTGGTATTACTAGGCTCTTGCTGTGCTTGGTTAGCGCCTGGAGCAGTCAGGGTGCGCACGCAGGCGAAGTACTTGAGCGCGTCCAGGCGAGTGGTGAACTCAAAGTCTGTGTCTGGCCCGCCTACCAAGGTATCAGTTGGCGCGACCCACGCTCTGGACAACTGAGCGGTCTAGACATTGATCTGGCGAGGGGCCTTGCGTCCGATTTGCGGCTGACACTGCAATTCATAAACTCTTCCTTTCCTTCGCTGATACAGGATCTGCTTGATGACCGTTGTGATGTGGCTATGTTTGGCATCGCGATGCTGCGTCAGCGTATGGACAAGCTGCTGTTTGCCACCCCTTATCTGCAAAGCGATATCTACGCTATTAGTACACGCACCAGCCGTGTCGTGCGGCAGTGGAGTGACATCGATCAGCCGGGCGTGCTGGTGGGTGTACAGGCTGGAACCTTCATGGAACCTGTGATGCAACAGCGGCTGCGCTACGCCCGTTTAGTGAGCGTAGAGCTCCCGCGCACCCGTGAACGGGAGCTCTTTGCTGGTCGCGTGGACGTCTTTATGACTGACTACCCCTATGGACGTACACTGACTGACAACACCGACTGGGCTTTGCTGCTAGCGCCGCCCGAGCCGTTTCACCAGCTACCGTATGCTCATGCTAGTAAACCTGGGGATCTGGAGTGGCAGGCTGTGCTGAATGCGTTTGTGGCACGCATCCAGCAGGACGGAAGACTCTACGCAGCAGCTAGACGCTATGGCTTGCAGGACATGGTGGTGCATAGATGAGCGCTCTCTCACTGCATATATTTCTACGCCCAAAGGGTTTGGCCCTGCGTTTGGCCAGTTGCCGCGTACTCGCCAGTGGCATCGTACTGACCCTGGTCGTTTTCTCTATCGCAATTGGATTGATGTGGCGCGAATTGGGCTATGCGCAGCAGCGCAAGCTCCAGCAGCTCGAAATGCTTGCCAGCGTTATGGAGGCTCATGCAACCCAGGTGTTCGAGAGTGGCCTGCTTGCACTTGACAATTTGGCAGCGAGCCTGACGCAGGAACCACTTTCTATTAGTGCACTGGAGGCCCAGCAAACTTATTATTTGCAGAGTCTGCCATTTCTGCGCAGTCTTGCGCTGGTTAGCATCCAGGGTCATGTGTTGGCCTCGACTACGTCTAGTGATCGTGGTGGCACTGTTGATCTACAGCGTTTGATGCCGGGCGGTGTTATGGACCAACGTGTCATGATTGGTCCGTGGATACAAGGGCGTTCGTTGGTAGAGGTAGACACTTCTGCAAGCATCCCTTCTCACCTGGGATTCATTCCCCTGATCCGCCGCGTTCAACTCGACGCCAACCGCAGTGTCGTGTTGGTGGCACAACTCAACCCTGACGCGTTGGCAACTTACCAGCAGCAACTGTTGGAAGTGAGTGGGCCTGGCACTCACGTGCTACTGTCCCTGAATGACGGAAGTCTGCTATCACAAGTAGGCCAGCATCCATCACCTGCGGGCAGTGATCCACGAACGCATGTTCTGTTTTCCTCAATGCAGTCGGCGCGCAAGGGCAGCTATGGTCCCTTGAAAAAATTTGACGAATCGGTACTTGGC
This sequence comes from Comamonas kerstersii, assembly GCF_002056725.1. Taxonomy (NCBI): domain Bacteria; kingdom Pseudomonadati; phylum Pseudomonadota; class Betaproteobacteria; order Burkholderiales; family Comamonadaceae; genus Comamonas; species Comamonas kerstersii. Next base: position 2,704,847 of record NZ_CP020121.1, read on the forward strand.
GCATGGCACGGCTCATCCAGTTTGCCCTTGGTGACGCTTGTCGAGCAACCTTATGCTGCCACACAGCAAGAATGGCGGGCATCGCTGCGTGGACCGCTGATCTTCATGCTTCTAGCGCTGGTACTGATTGTGCTGATGACCTTTATCGCTTGGCGCAACGCCCGCGCACGTGAAATTGCGCAGAGCGAGCGCAACGAAGTCATACAAGCCACGACAAAGCGCGAGCAAGAGCAATTAGCACTTACTAGCCAACTGCTCGAGTCCAATCCGTTGCCGATTTGCATGACTGATATGGACGGGCGCTTTATGACCGTCAACCAGGCATGGGAACACTTCATGGGATTGCCGCGCGAGCGCGTTCTTGGCTTGCGCAACAGTGAATTTTTGCCTCCCCAGGAAGCCAGGGCCTATGACTCCCACAATGAAAGGCTGCTTCTTGCTGGTGGTCACGTACGTTATGAGGAGCGTCTGCATCGCCCTGATGGCAGTGTGTGTGATGTCCAGGTGACCAAGGTACGCTTGGAATCTCACCAGGGCCAGCCTTTGGGCTTGTTGATCGTCAAGATGGACATTACAGCGTTTTTAGCAGCGCGTGACTTGGCTGAGCAGGCTTCTCGCGCGAAGAGCGAGTTCGTGGCGAATATCAGCCATGAGTTACGTACACCGTTGCAATCGATTCTAGGATTTTCCGAACTTGGGATGTTACGTGCACATCAGTATGACAAACTAGCACACATGTTTGGCGATATTCATGCTGCTGGCGAACGCATGCTTGCACTGGTCAATAATCTACTGGATCTAGGCAAAATGGACATCTCCATCGGAGCCTTTAAATTCGAACGCCATGATGTGCGTATGCTTGCTCAGGAAGTTGCCAGTGAGCTCGAGCCGCAACTTAAGCGCAAGTGCCAGGCGTTGGCGTTGCAATTGGGTAGCGATCCGCTGATTGCCAAAGTGGACCGAGTACGTTTTGTTCAGGTGGTGCGTAATGTGCTCGCGAATGCAGTGAAATTCTCCCCGGAAAACCGGCCTATCTGCATCACCGCTGCATTACAGAATAACTCCAGAATTCACCTTACTGTGCGCGACCAGGGGCCAGGCATTCCGCTTGCAGAACTAGAAACAGTGTTTCAGGCTTTTGTGCAATCAAGCCAGACTAGTGATGGTTCGGGAGGCTCCGGCCTTGGCTTGGCTATCTGTCAGAAGATCATGCTTGCTCACGGTGGGAGCATTTATGCAGCCAATGCACCTGGGGGAGGGGCAATTTTCCATATCATTTTGCCTGCTGCAGAGCTCACCAACTCAGAGTATGTAACCACTGCACCATGAAGCTGTTTTCTCATATCCGACACTGGCGTACCGACCAGGCGCTAATGCATGCCAGTGGTATCTGTGTTTTCAGCGTGGCAGTGTTGTTTGGGGGGTGGGCCACAGTCGCAACGATGCTGCACTCACAATGGCAGGAAACATTGGAATCCGAAATGCGCCAGAACACCAATACGGCTCTGGCGCTGAAGGAGCACACGCTGCGCATCTTCGATACGGTCGATCACGCAATGCGACGCCTGCAAGAGCGAGTGAGTGATGGGACTTTTAGCAGCGAAGAAATTGTGCGTATTGCCAACGAAACCGGGATGACTCCGCATATCCTGACCCAGCTGTCTTTCGTGAACGAGACCGGTGATTTTCAGAGTAGTAATCTCGATCCCGACGGCTCCCGTAGCAATCATGTCAGTTTGCTAGACCGCGAGCATATCCGCGTGCACCTGCTAGATAGTAGCGATGAGGCGCCAAGATCCGCTGGCAACTTGCAGGATGGTTTGTTCATCAGCCGCCCTGTGCAGGGCAAGGTGTCGGGCATCAAGACGATCCAGCTGTCGCGCAAGATTATTGCCCGTGATGGCCGTACTCTCGGAGTAGTTGTTGCCTCGCTGAACCAGCGACACTTTGCAGATGTCTACCAAGGCGTGCGCTTGGGGGAGCGGGGGGGCGTTGTGCTGGCAGGGCTTGATGGTGCGATTCGGGTACGTGTGATTGGTGGCCTCAGCACCGAAACGCAGCGGCCGCTTCCAGAAGCGCTTATGCAGAAGCTCTACAAGGAGGTCACAGGCGCAACCCTGACCACCTCATCAGACGGAGTGCCGCGTGTTACCGGCTACAGCCGGATTGGCGACTATTCCTTGTTCGTACTTATTGGCACAGCTCAAGAGGAAGTCTTCGCGGCTTGGCGCGCCACCCGCAATACAGTCTTGCTGCTGACAGGCTTGCTAAGCTTTGTCGTCATTGTGTTTGTAGCTATCGTCGTGATACGTACCAGGCGAATGGCCACTAGCCACGCGGCATTGGCTCGCAGTGCGGCCGAGGCTCAGCGGGCCAATGAGGCCAAGAGCGAATATCTCGCCGCTATGTCGCATGAGTTGCGCACGCCGCTAACCAGCATCAGGGGGTTTGCGGAGTTGATGGAGCTGCGCAGCAGTGACGCGCGTGTGCGGGAGCAGTCGAGCCTGATCCGCCAAGGCGCAGAGCATCTAAACGCATTGCTCAATGAAGTCTTGGACTTTGCCAAGATTGAGGCCGGAGCAATGCCTACGCACCCCGAGGCGGTGGAGTTGCTCACGTTGCTACGTGATTTGACTGATCTGTTTCGCGCCAGCGCCATGACCAAAGGTCTAACGCTCCAGCTTCTAATTCCTGCCGCGACAACCACCATTCCTCTGGTTACGGATCCACTTAAATTAAAGCAAATTCTGAGTAATTTACTGTCTAACGCCATCAAGTTTACGTCTCAGGGGAATGTTAGCCTAGAGGTAGTGCCGAGTCCAAACACTCGTCAGGTGCTGATACACGTTACGGACACCGGTCCGGGAATTCCCGAGGAGTTGCAACAGCGAATTTTCGAGAGATTCCGTCAGGGGCATTCACGTATAGGACATCAGTATGGAGGCACTGGTCTTGGCTTGTCGCTGTCTCGCTCACTAGCAGGCTTATTAGGAGGTACGCTGGTTGTGTCTCCTTCTCTCGCAGGTGCGCGCTTCACTCTGTCTCTACCTAGTTCACAGTTGTCTGCATCGCCGACGCGCAAGGAGCGCTCGGATATGATTGGAAATTCTTAGAACTTAGGGATTGGAAGTAGGGTTGAGCTAGGCTTGTCTTTTTGGATGTTTGAATCGCCCCGGGTTTTGCGGAGGCTCAACACTCTGAGAGGATTGAGCCATGAAGAAGACAAACAAGTTCTCGCCTGAAGTGCGTGAGCGCGCAGTGAGAATGGTGCAGGAGCAGCTCGGCGAGTACCCATCCCTGTGGGCCGCCATCGAATCCATTGCCCCCAAGATAGGCTGCGTGCCGCAGACCTTGAACGAATGGGTCAAACGTGCCGAAGTGGATGCAGGCACGCGAGAAGGTGTCACCACAACCGAAGCCCTGCGGGTCAAGGAGCTGGAGCGCGAGGTCAAAGAGCTGCGCCGGGCCAACGAGATACTGAAGCTGGCCAGCGCGTTTTTCGCCCAGGCGGAGCTCGACCGCCGACTCAAGTCCTGAAGGCTTTTATCGACCAGCAGCGCAATGCTTTCGGTGTCGAGCCGCTCTGCAAGGTCTTGCAGGTCGCCCCATCGGCGTATTGGCGCCACGCCGCGCTGATGCGCGAGCCTCACAAACGCTGCGCCAGAGCCAAGCGTGACGAGGTGCTGATGCCTCAGATTCAACGCGTCTGGCAGGCCAACATGCAGGTCTACGGCGCTGACAAGGTATGGCGCCAACTGGCCCGCGAAGGCGTGACGGTGGCCCGCTGTACGGTCGAGCGTCTGATGCGCAGCATGGGACTGCGCGGCGTGATGCGTGGCAAGGTCGTGCGAACCACCGTCAGTGATGGCAAAGCGCCATGCCCGTTGGACAGAGTCAACCGTCAGTTCAAGGCGGATAGGCCCAATCAGCTATGGGTCTCGGACTTCACCTACGTGTCAACCTGGCAGGGCTGGCTATACGTAGCCTTCGTAGTTGACGTGTTTGCCCGCCGTATCGTGGGCTGGCGGGTGAGCAGTTCAATGCGCACGGACTTTGTTCTCGACGCCCTGGAGCAAGCCCTCTATGCCCGTCAGCCTGAGCGCGATGGCAGTTTGGTTTGTCACTCCGATAGAGGCTCGCAATACGTCAGCATCCGGTACACCGAGCGACTGGCGGAAGCGGGCATAGAGCCTTCCGTGGGCAGCAAGGGCGACAGCTATGACAACGCTTTGGCCGAAACCATCAACGGCCTCTACAAGGCCGAGTTAATCCATCGCCGTGCACCGTGGAAAACAAAGGAAGCCGTGGAGTTTGCGACGCTCGAATGGGTGTCATGGTTTAACCATCACCGCCTGCTCGAACCCATCGGGTATATCCCGCCCGCAGAAGCTGAGGCAAACTACTATCGGCAACTTGCCAATCAGGCCACCGCTGTGGTGACCTGACTTAAACCAACCGACCTCCTTGAAAGCCGGGGCGATTCAATCGTGACGCGGTCTTCAGGCTGGAGTTGGTGATAGTGCGAGGAGGCGCTTGGCATCTGCGGACCTTACAGGTTGGCAGGTGTTGCACTTCACTTTTGAATCCGCCATGTTTATTCTTAATTTCAATATAAAATCAAATAAATATGTATTTTTGTTATATTTGATATAATTACCGTACGTTATGGTAGTGACGTGCCGCCTTGGCATGGGCTCACGAGTACCGTTCTCCGCTCAGTTTCCCGAGCACTTCCCTCTCTTGTTTTTGCCCTCAGCCTGAATTGATCAGGCCGTTTGCTCGCGCATGCGTTTTGAACGCTTGTGCGGCGTAGCCATGCCTGTCAATTTGAGGTCGTGAGCCTTGGGGGAAGTGTTGGGCAGCACAGGGCACTTCTTTCCCACTTTTCCCTTTTGGAGTTTTCTATGACTGATACAGGTCAGGCCGCCGCATGCCCAAACGATTCTTCTCCTGCTGCTCATGACAAGACTGCTGCTGGTACGCCCTTGTTTGCCTTGGGCCAGGTACTGGTCACACCTGGGGCATTGGAGCTACTGGAAACCCATCAACTGACAGCACTGCCGTTTGTGCTGCGCCATGTGTCGTGTGATTGGGGCGATATCTGTGCTGAAGACAGGCAAAGTAATGCTGACGCTTTGCAGTACGGCTACAGGCTGATGTCGGTGTATGAGCTTTCCAAGGCAGAACGCCTGTGGATCATCACAGAAGCTGACCGCAGTAGCACCACGCTGTTATTGCCTGAGGAGTACTGATGCTGGGGCGGCACTTTGTGGTGCACTCGCAGCTGAGTGTGGGCCGCTCAGGTGCAATGGCCTATCAAAACAAGCTGCTGCTGCGCCAGGGCGAAAACGACATGGCTTGCGGGCACCACTGCGTGTTGATGGCTTTGATGCTGTTGGGTCAGGTGTCACGCGATGTCCTGTATGAAGGCGACCTTGACGCACGCCTGATGGAGGTGAGTGCCATGGGCCAAGCTCTGTACTTTAGCGGCTGTAGCAGCGCAGCCATCAGAGAGCAGTTTGCACCGTTTTCTGAGCAACTGCAGTGCCGCCAACTGCGCCGCAATGTCGAGGCCCGCACGGTGGCCGCATTGGAATCTGACCATGTGTGCCTGGTGCGATTCACTTCGCCCAGCTACAGCCATTGGGTGCTGGCAGTGGGTGTGATGTATGCCGATGGCAAGCCACATTCCTTGCTGGTGCTCGACCCCTTGATGGACGGTGTGCCGCTCACTCCCTGGAATGCCTTGCTGGAGCATTGGGGCAGCAAAAAGCTGCGCAACACCAACGCCCGCTGGTCAGAAAAAGCCACCTTGGACAAGGTGGTGCAAGTTGGTTTGCGCAGCCGCCGTGGCACGACCATCGCGCTGGCTTGAGTTTCAGTTTCTCGCGTTCTTTTCCTGATTTCCTTTGTGCACGTTGTGCGCCTGGTGCTTGGCTTTTGAAGATGCACTCAGGTGCCGTTGCGGCGTGCCTGTTTTGAAAGTTTGACCATGCACCCTTATCACTTGAGGTGGTACCGCTACCGGCGTTTGTTGGCGGCGGTGATGACATTGCCTGCACTGGATATCTCAACGCCTGTTCCGCATGAATTCAGTGGGCAGTGGCCGTGCTGCTTCAATGGCTGTGCCGAAGCTGGGCGTTATGTGCATGCTTCAAGGCCATGCATGGAGCCGCAATCGGCCATGGTGCTGGAACTGGCCGATGCGGCGTTGCAGTCGGTTGAGCCAATCAGCCAGCGCACCGCTGCATGGCAGGCATTTGCACGGTGTGCCGTGCCTCAGTTGGGCTTGGGCAGCTTTGCACGGCTGGTGGCACTGCTGCAGCAATACGGGTCTGATGACGATGCCGAACTGGCCCTTTTGTTGTGGCAAGGTGAAACCACCCAACAAGCAGCCGTACTCAAGGCCGTGCAGCGTTTGCGCAGCCTGGTCGCATTCTTGCAAAGCCAGGGCATCGCGGATGCAGCCCGTTGGTTGCAGTGACGGGATTCGGCAGATGCGCAAGCGGTTGTGCACGGTGCACCGCATCAGGCACCAGAAACGATCAACGCTTTGCTGTGGCACTTGGACAGCGTGCGCTGTGATGTGCCCTGGGTGCTGATGTTTGCCAAACGTGTGTTGGGGCAGGCTCCTGCGCATGGTCACGTCATGTTGGCTATGCAAGAAATGGCTGAGGCTATGAACCTGAGTGCCAAGGCTTTAGCCAGGCGTATTGCTTGGCATGAGCGGCTGTTTCAAGCTTTGGGCGATGTGCCCGAATTTCGACTGGCGTGGTGGCGATGCGTGAAGCGCACTTTGCAAGCGCAACTAACCAACGCTACAGCGGTCAAACTGCAAGTGCAGGGAGTCAAAGAGCCTTTGCCGCTGTCGCTGGCCATGCACCTGCGCCAGGGGCAACCCATGCTGACGATTCAGCTGCCCCGTGCGTTTGGTGCGGCACCTGCCTGGCCCAACCTGACCATGGTGCAGCTGGGGCAAGAAGGCTGGGGGCCTGGTTTGGGGCTACGCTTGCTGCTGCAAGGCGAAGGCGTGTTGCCAGCTCAGCTGCAGCTGGACATCGCCAAGCGCTGGAAAGCAGCGCAACTGCAGCAGCCCATGTTTGAGCGCATCAGTGCTACCAAGTGGGAAATCAGCTGCTGCTGGTGTGATGGGCTTTGGAAGCCTTCAAACCTTGATCATGCTGAAGTTACGACTTGGGCCATCGACACGGCGCTGCAGGTGATGGAATATGTGCTGATGCTCAGGGGGATGCTAGCTTGGAAAGCTACGGCTGCAACGGTGTTGTCGCGCTAGCTTGTATCGGTTTCGCTCAACGTCCAGTAACGCCCAGAGACAACCAATTGCTTTGACGGTAAAAGTGACGGTATGGTCTTTTCTAGCAAGGCCAAATCATATGCAACAACGTGTAGCTTCGTTCAATAGCGACTTGATTTCCGATCGGTTGACAATTGAGTGGGAGTAATCCCGCGTTGAGAACTGCCTAGCAGCTCAACAATAAAAGCCCTGCAAATCAATGATTTGCGGGGCTTTTTGCTTTTGTGCATCGCACTTGCTGGAAGTCTCAGGGAGGAGGGTGAACTTGGAAACTCCAAGAACCGCAACCTCTGCACAGCAGACTTTGCTTGATGGGACTCGTACGACAGGAGTTCGTCGATTGCTGGCCGAAGCTTAGGATCAGTGAGGGTTGGCATGTTTCTCATTGATCCGCCGCACCTTCCTCGGTGGACAAAGCGCTCGAATTTTTTTCTCAACTCTGTCAGGAATCCGCATCTCGGTACGACTAGATCTCCGTGCACGTCTTGTGCATGCCATTTTCTAGGAGTCAAACATGTCCGCCCTGAACATCAAATCTGTTGCAACGATTGCTGCTGCTCTTATTGCTTCTTCGGCCTGGGCTGCAGGCGCTGCTGAGCAAAAGTGCGGCGCGGGAACCTGCGGCAAGAAGGAAACGACCTGCAAACCTGGTGCCCAGTGCGATGCATCGTGCAGCAAAAAAGACAGTGCGTGCAGCAAGAAAGATGCGGCCTGCTCCAAAAAAGACGCTGCTTGTTCCAAGAAGTGAAGGAGCATGACTATGGCCGGATTGGGTTATCGCCGCGAAATGGCCGACTGGGACATGTCGCTGGTTCTGGCTGACTTCTTTGAAGTTGCCCCCGAGAACTGGATACGACGTGATCGCAGCCCTTTGCACAGGCTGCGAGCATCCGGCCGGCCTGTGCACCTGCACGGTGTGTCTCTGAACTTGGGCGGAGACAGTGCAATTGATCACAGTTTTTTACGGGATGTCCGCGCCTTGATGGATGAGCTGGGGACCATCAGGTATTCAGACCACTTGGCGGCCAGTGGAGACGCCCATCAGCTGTATGACCTGTTCCCCATCCCCTTCACCAAGCAAGAGGTCAAGCGGGTGGGAGACCGTATCCGCCAGGTGCAGGACATCCTGGGGCAGCAAATTGCGATCGAGAACAGCACTTGGTACACCAATATTGGTGACATCCCTGAGCCCGACTTCTTGGGCGCTGTCGCCGAATGGGGCGACTGTGGTGTGCTGCTGGATCTCAACAACATCATGGTCAATTACAAGAACCATGGGCAACACAGTCTGCAGGAGTTTGTTGCGCGTGTGGATCTGACGCGAGTCAGTTACATCCATGTGGCTGGCCATGAGTTCGATACTCGTTTTGGCCTGTTCATTGACACCCACAGCGAGACCGTGGAAGAGCAAACCATGACCATGGCCCGCCAACTTCAGCGCACCCATGGCCTACAAGTGCTGCTGGAGTGGGATAACGATGTGCCGTCTATGGACACACTCAACCAGGAACTCATATGTCTAACGCCTTTTATGACTACGTGAGGGGGCGCAGCGAGACAGTGCCGGCAGGGTACACCCTGGCAGGACTTCGTGCATACCGGTATCTGGTGTATCTGGGCGCCAGCCAGATGGTGGAGGCCAATTTCCCATCCCTGCGAGAGCAATTGGGAGAGCAGGCGTGGCGCCTGCTGATTGAAGGGTTCGTGCGGCAATCCGCTTGGACATCACCGTATTACGGAGATTTGCGTCATGAATTTATTGCTTATCTGGGGCGAGAAAGCACAGACACACATGCGTGACCTGGGACTGCTGGGACTCAGAATATGGGCAGCGCAAGAGTTTTTGTTCGCCGGCTGGACCAAATTGAGCGCTGGCGGCTCTGCTCCTGCATGGTTTGCAGGTCTGGACTTTCCTTTCCCCCATCAGTTCCTGGGAGCACAACTGAACTGGCTGGCAGCCGGTATTGGCGAGGTCGTGCTGGGCTTTTTGCTGCTACTGGGGTACAAGGGCCGATTCGCGGCATTGGGCCTGATTTATATCACCTACGTCGCTGTCTATACCGTGCACTTTGATCTGGGCTGGGCAGGTTGGCGGGCGATTGAAACCGATGAAGGCCTGGGGTTTAAGGTTCCTCTCATGCTGGGACTGATGCTGTTTGCCGTGCTGACCCAAGGACCTGGGCGATTTTCTCTGGATGCAGCGCAAGCAAGCATGTCGCCAAAGTCCAATCAGGGCGCATCCAAGCGAGTTTCCTCTACCTAGCAATACACCGTATGAGTCTCGTGATCGACGACAGGTCGCAGTGGATATGCCAATGGCGTGGGCCCATGCTTCGATTTGCTTGCCTGCATCTAAGCCCACGCGAGGAAGCTGAGGACGCAGTGCAAGATGCGTTGATTGCATTGTTGGAGATCGATTTCGACAAGCTGCAAGCTGTAGACCCCAAGCGCTACTTGTTCGGAATTCTCAAGAACAAAATCACAGATCGGCTACGCAAGCGCTATAGCGGGGAGGTCAGCTACTGCGAAGCGTTTTCGGACGATCTGGATGTTTATTTGTTCAATGAGCGCAGCCATTGGATAGAAGGCGTCGCTCCTGCAGGCTGGCACAGGCCAGACGAACGGCTGCAAACAGATCAGTTTTTTGCCGTGGTCGATTTGTGCGTGCACAACTTACCGACCAAACCTGCCCAGGTGTTCAGCATGAAGGTGTTTTTGGAGTGCGATGCCGATGAAATCTGCACCACTCTGGGCTTGAGCAAAACCGATTACTGGCAATGCATGAGCCGGGCCCGCAAACAAATACAGCTGTGCTTGAGCCAGAAATGGTTCGGAGGTGCCAGTCAATGATGAATTGCAAGCAATACATCTTTCACATCACATCGGGGCAATCCGAGGAAGCAGGCGCTATCGACCGTTTCTGGGCTGCTCAGCACCGGCTTATTTGTCATCGCTGCCGGAGTTTCACCCGCAACGATCAGCAGCTTTCGACAATCCTCAAAGACTATCGGGAAAACATTCTTGATCCCGATAAATCAGTGAAGCGCTGATTTGTTTTTATGAATTGCTGGGTCAGCAGCTGTCTCTCTGATCGGCCAAACCTGTCGTCAGTCCACAGAACGCTGTCGCTGCAAAGTAGATTCCAGACGGCCAGCCTGTCTGGGGAAACCCTACAGACCTGAGTAGCCACCTCATTTGCCTGTTTCGAGCATGGCAGCAGCCCATGTAAGAGGGTGTACAGAATTTTGTGTAAATGGCCCATAACCCGCAGACTTGGATCTGCAAACCCGTAAACGCAATGACATCTGTACAACACGACATTCCTGAAGCGTTGCTCAGCGCTCTGCTGGCCGATTACAAAAAGCCCGAAGACCTCATTGGCGAGAACGGTCTGCTCAAGCAACTGACCAAAGCCGTGGTCGAGAAAGCCTTGCAGGCGGAATTGACTGAGCACCTCGGTCATGAACGCCATGAGACCATCACCAACGGCGCTCGCAACAGCCGCAATGGCTCCAGCCAGAAGACGCTCAAGGGCGATTTTGGTGAGTTGCTCATTAACGTTCCCCGTGATTGCCATGGCAGCTTCGAGCCCCAGTTGGTTGCCAAGCACCAGACCCGCTGGACGGGCGTTGATGACAAAATCATCTCGCTGTATGCCCGGGGCATGACAGTGCGGGAGATTCAGGCACATCTTGAAGAGATGTACGGCACCGAGGTCTCGCCCAGCCTGATCTCTTTGGTAACTGATGCTGTCAGCGAGGAAGTCAAAGCCTGGCAAGCCAGGCCGCTGCATGCGATTTACCCCATCGTCTATCTGGACTGCATTCACGTCAAAGTGCGAGAAGGAGCGGTCCGGGTCAAGGCCGTGTACCTGGCCATTGGCGTCAACTTGCAGGGAGAAAAAGAAGTGCTGGGGCTGTGGCTGTCGCAGACGGAAGGTGCCAAGTTCTGGCTGCAGGTCGTCACGGAACTACGCAACCGGGGCGCGCAAGACATCTTCATCGCCTGCGTCGATGGGCTCAAAGGCTTTCCTGAGGCCATTGAAGCGGTGTTTCCACAGACCGTGGTGCAACTGTGCATTGTCCACATGGTGCGCCACAGCCTGAACTACGCGCCCTGGAAGCAGCGAGCTCAAGTAGCAGCCGATCTGCGCCGCATTTACCAGTCGGCAACCGTGCAAGAGGCCCAACAATGCTTGCAGGAGTTCGAGGCTAAATGGGCAGATACTTACCCCAGCATCATCCAGTCTTGGCGCAAGAACTGGGCTCGCCTGACGCCGTTCTTTGACTATCCGGCTGAGATACGCAAGCTGATCTACACCACCAATGCCATTGAATCGGTGAACATGAGCTTGAGAAAGATCACCAAAAGCCGCGGCTCATTCCCCAGCGATGAGGCACTGCTCAAGCTGTTTTACTTGGCACTGCACAACATCAGCCGCAAGTGGACGATGCCCATCCGAGATTGGAAGGCAGCTCTGAATCGGTTTACGATCGAGTTTGGAGACGGACTCTCCGCGAACTGACGTCCGAACCGTTTACACAAAAATTCGGACACCCTCCTGAAACCTGGAGTTGCTGGCTTCATTGGTTTTTATAGCTTGCAGTGCTGACTGCATAAGCACTGCAAGCCTGTTCAGTGCAGCACCGTAGTCAGAATGCTTGGGCGCAGTCGGCAGACAACGATTCAGGCTGTGCTTTGGTGGGGACGGGCTCCCTGGCCTTTGGGCCAAGAGCCTGTTGCCATCACTGGTGTGGCCCCGGCTCTACAATCCGAGCCCCTTTTTCTGTTTTCTCTGTGGTACCTATGTCCATGCCAACTCCTCCCGTATTCCACTCGTTTCTGGGCCTGAGCTTTGGCTGGTCTTATGCGCTGGCGGCTTTCACGCTGACTGTGACGGGCTGCCTGCCACTGGCCTTGTTGGCTACCATGCATGTGCCGCTGGAAGAAGGCGCACGCGCCAGCGCCTTGATGACCAGCCTGCCACTGATGGCACTGGCAATTGCAGGGGTGACGGCCGTGGTCTATTTCACATGGCTGCGCCAGCGTGTGCAGTGGCAGCGCCACGCGCTGATGCTGATGTGGGCGCTGTCTGCACTGGGCATGGTGGGCTGGTGGAAGATCTGAGCAAGCTGGCGCTGCGCGTGTGGTGGCACTTGATGGCCCCCTGCGATGCATGGCGATTTTTTTGATAGTGCTTGCTCTTGTATTTCCTGTAGCAGGCTGCATCTAGCAAGCCTGTTGTGCAATTGCCAGACACCTGATGAGGTGTTGCTGGCCTGAAGAAAGTCATTGATGTCGCAGTTACATACCCCCTTGCAAATCGGTAGCGTGCAGCTGCCCAACCGAATCTTCATGGCTCCCTTGACCCGCATGCGCGCCTTTGAGCAGCGCAGCGTGGGTGACTTGCAGGTAGAGCATTACCGCCAGCGTGCCACGGCGGGCCTGATTTTGACGGAGGCCACTTCCGTATGCCCCATGGGCGTGGGCTATCCGAACACCCCCGGTATCTGGTCGGCCCAGCAGGTGGCTGGCTGGAAACGCGTAACCGATGCAGTCCATGCCGCAGGTGGCCATATTGCCGTGCAGCTGTGGCATGTGGGCCGTATTTCTGACCCTGAATTGCTTGATGGCCAGCTGCCAGTGGCCCCCAGTGCGATTGCCGCTGAAGGCGATGTGAGTGTGTTGCGTCCCAAGCGCCCCTATGCCGTGCCTCGCGCGCTGGAAACGGCGGAGATTGCAGGCATCGTGCAGGACTTTGTGCAAGCCGCCCGCAATGCGAAAGAGGCAGGTTTTGACTTTATTGAAGTGCATGCTGCCAACGGCTATCTGTTTGACCAGTTCCTGCACGAAGGCAGCAACCAGCGTACCGACCAGTACGGCGGCAGCATTGAAAATCGTGCGCGCTTCCTGCTGGAGACGGTGGATGCCTTGCTCAAGGAGTGGCCCGCCGAGCGCATTGGCGTGCACCTGAACCCCATGAGCAATACGCACAGCATGAGCGACAGCAACCCTGTGGCGCTGTTTACCTATGTGGCGGAGCAGCTGCAGGCACGCAAGCTGGGCTTTATCTTCTCGCGCGAAGAACTCAAGGATGGCGTGCTGCCCATTGGCCAGCACATGCGCCAGGTGTTCAAGGGCGCATTCATTGCCAACGATGGCTTTACGGCAGAGCAGGCCCAGGCCGTGGTTGCCAGCGGTGCGGCGGATGCCGTGGCCTTTGGCCGTGCCTTTATCGCCAACCCTGATCTGCCAGAGCGCATTGCCAAGGGTGCGGCGTGGAACGAACTCAATGCTTCGACCATCTATAGCCCGGATGCTACGGGCTATAACGACTACCCCACGCTGGAGCAGCTGCAGGCGAAGTAATTGCGCTTTTGATAGCTGCCTGCGCTTGCAGCATAAGCCTTAGCGCCATTTTTAAGGGTTGTGCTTGGCACAACCCTTTTTCATGCGCACCTGCTACGCAGCGCAGGCAGGTGCAGGCATCAATACACAAACTCCAGCGTCTTGCTGGTGCTGTCTACCGTCACGGTCTTGGTCTGGGTGCTGCCATCTGGTGCTGTGGCGCTCACGGTGTAATTGCCTGCAGGCAGCTTCAGCAGGCAGATGGGGCCACCGGCATTGAACTGCTCGGTGGCGTTCTGCGCATTGGTGACGCTCACATTCACATTGGCCAGATACGCGCCCCCCTTGGCCACAAACAGCAAGGACAGAGGAAACTGACTTTGAGCCTGCGTCATGGCGCTGGACTGGGTCTCTCCAATACCGCCACAGCTGTATGACAGCGCACCTTGGGTGACGAAAGCGGGAATGGCACCGGTATTGCCTTGTGCGAAGGCATGTGGAGCCAGCGAAGCACAGGCCAGCAGGGCGAGCAGCTTGGCATTCAATTGCAGCATGGAGAACTTCTTTCAACAGCTTGGGATGAGGAGTCTTGTACTGTGTGCGCAGCGCTTGTCTCCATATGCCAGTGCGCATGCGCAAGCCATGTAAGAAAAAACGCCAGGCGTTGGTGCACGGGCGTTTTTGTGAAGAGGCGTGAAGGGCGCTCAGGCCACGCGCACTTCGGGTTCGCCAGCTTCCATACGGCCAATCACGCAGGCATCGGCAAAGCCGTGTTGCTGGAAGGTACGCAGCACTTCGTCCACAGTGTCTGGCGTGCAGGACACCAGCAGGCCGCCGGAGGTTTGTGGGTCGGTCAGCAAGGCGCGCTGGGCATCGGTGATGTTTTCGGGCAGGCGGATGGCTTCGCCGTAGGACGTCCAGTTACGGCCAGAAGCACCGGTGAAGATGCCTTGCTCGGCCAGCTCCATCACGCCGGGCAGGATGGGCAGGGCATTCAGGTCAATGTGGGCTGTCAGCTTGGCGCCGCGTGCCAGTTCCAGACTGTGGCCCAGCAGGCCAAAGCCGGTCACGTCCGTCAAGGCATGCACGCCGTCGAGTTTGGACAGGTCTGCACCGGGGCGGTTGAGCTTGGTGGTTGCACCCACCATGGCAGCGTAGCCCGCTTCGTCCAGCAGGTTCTTCTTCAGTGCTGCGGAGTAGATACCCACGCCCAGTGGCTTGCCCAGCACCAGCACGTCGCCTGCCTTGGCGTCGGCATTGCGCTTGAGCTGCTTGGGGTTGACGATGCCAATGCCCACCAGACCGTAGATAGGCTCTACGGAGTCGATGGAGTGGCCGCCGGCCAGCGGAATGCCAGCTTCCTGGCAGATGGATGCGCCGCCATCCAGAATTTCTGCAATGGTTTCGTGGGGCAGCACATTGATAGGCATGCCCACAATGGCCAGCGCCATCAGCGGTGTGCCGCCCATGGCGTAGATGTCCGACAGGGCGTTGGTGGCAGCAATGCGGCCAAAGTCACGTGGGTTGTCCACGATGGGCATGAAAAAGTCGGTCGTGGCGACAATGGCCTGCTCATCGTTGATGCGGTACACGGCAGCATCGTCTGCCGTTTCCGTGCCTACCAGCAGGTCGGCAAAGAACTGCTTGGGCAGGGTGCTCTGGCCAATCAGCTTGGCCAGAACGCCGGGGGCAATCTTGCAGCCGCAACCACCGCCGTGGGACAGGGAAGTCAGGCGGGGCGTCAAATTGGCAGCAGGCGTGGAGTTGGGAGCTTGTGTCATGTTGGTTCAATGGCTGCACGCAGCACAGTTAAGTGGCTCACAGAAAAAGAAGATATGCCCTGTGTGGCATTCAGCGCACATTGTGCGCCAGTTCTGCACGTGACCGTGGTGTGCGGGCTTGCGGCGTGTGCGAGGACGTGCATCGCAAGCCCCACAGTCTGTGCTGTTGTGACTGCAATCGGTATCTGATTGCTGCATGATGTGCGGCTTTGTGATTGCTGCCTGTGCGCCGTGACTGAACCACACGAACTGAACCACCCATTGACCCCTGCCATGCGCGATGTGCTGCGCCGCATGGCGCGTGCCAACCGTCCCCATCTGCATACGCTCACGCCCGAGCAGGCGCGTGCGGCCTACGAGGCAGGCGCAGGGGTGCTGGAAATTGCCAGCAAAGCATTGCCCCGCGTGGAAGACATTGCGATTCCTGCACGCGATGGCACGCAGCTGCATGCGCGCCTGTATGCACCAAGTACCGCGCAGCCACTGCCTGTGCTGCTGTATCTGCATGGCGGTGGCTTCACCATTGGCAGCGTGGCCACGCACGACACCCTGTGCCGTGAGCTGGCGTTTCAGGCAGGTTGCGCCGTGGTGTCGCTGGACTACCGGCTTGCGCCGGAGCACAAGTTCCCCACCGCCATCAACGACGCCTGGGATGCGCTGCAGTGGCTGCACCAGCAAGGCCAGACGCTGGGGCTGGACAGCAGCTGCATGGCCGTGGGCGGCGACAGCGCCGGTGGCACGCTGGCAGCTGCCTGTGCGCTGCTGGCACGCGATGCCGGGCTGCCCTTGCAGCTGCAGCTGCTGATCTACCCCGGCACCTGCGCGCACCAGGACACGGACTCGCACCTACGCTACGCTACCGGCCTGGTGCTGGAGCGCGAAGGCATTCACTGGTTCTTCAACCACTATGTGCGTGATGCGGCGGACCGCGAGGACTGGCGCTTTGCCCCGCTGCTCGCTCCCGATGTGGAAGGTGTGGCCCCGGCCTTTTTCTGCCTGGCTGAACTCGATCCGCTGGTGGATGAAGGCGTGCAGTACGCGGACATGCTGCGCATGGCCGGTGTGCCGGTGGAGCTGGAAATCTACAAGGGCGTGACGCACGAATTCGTCAAAATGGGCCGTGCCATTGCCGAAGCCCGCCAGGCCCATGCAGACATGGCCGCCGCGCTGCGTGCAGCGCTTGGAACCACTGTAAACCTCTGACACATTCAAAGAAAGAAGCAAAGCACCCATGCAACCACAGGATTTCCGCTGCCACCACCGCCTGAGCGTGCGCTGGGCAGAAGTCGATGCCCAGAAGATTGTGTTCAACGCCCACTATCTGATGTATGCCGATGTGGCCATCACCGAATACTGGAAGCAGATGGCCATGCCCTATACGCAAAGCTGGGCCAGCCTGGGCGGCGAGCTGTTCGTGAAAAAGGCGTCGGTGACCTACCACGCCTCTGCCCAGATGGGGGATGTGCTGGACGTTGGCATTCGCTGCGTGAAGCAGGGCAATACCTCGCTGCAGTTTGAGGCAGGTATCTTCCGCGGCCAGCAGCTGCTCAACACCGTAGAGCTGGTCTATGTGTTCGCCAATGAAGAGCGCGAGCCCCAGCCCGTGCCGCAGCAGTTGCGCGACATGCTCACCGCCTATGAGGCGGGGGAGGACATGGTCGAGCTGCGCTCAGGTAACTGGAACGATCTGGGGCGTCTGGCCGAGCGCCTGCGCATGGAAGTCTTCGTCAAAGAGCAGGGCGTGCCGCGCGAGATCGAGATTGACGAGTTTGATCCCATCTGCCGCCATGTGGTGGCCGTGAACCGTCTGGGGCATCCCGTGGCCACAGGCCGTCTGGTCAGCGATGCGCCCGGCGTAGGCCGCATCGGCCGCATGGCCGTAGCGCGCGAAATGCGTGGTGGCGCGCTGGGTCGCCAGGTGCTGGACACCCTGATCCAGGCCGCCCGTGACCGTGGCGACAAGGAAGTCGTACTCCACGCCCAGCTGCATGCCCAGCGCTTTTACGCCCGCGCAGGCTTTGTGGCGGAAGGCGAGGTCTACGACGAGGCGGGCATTGACCATATCACCATGCGCAAAGTGCTATGAGCTGCAGGTAGCGGCACACATATTGCTCTGAAACTGAAAGCGCTTTGCGCCCAAAAAACAAAGGGTTGAGATAGATATCTATCTCAACCCTTTTGTTTATCTGCGCTGACAGCTATTAATTTTTAAAAGCTTGCACACTGTCTGCCAGGTGGACCGTCTGCCTTTGCAGGCTGGCGGCAAAGGCGCTGGACTGCTCTGCCAGCGCAGCGTTCTGCGACATGGTGCTTTCCAGCTGGTGGATGGCCTGGGTAATGTCAGACATGGCCTCCGTCTGCGAGTGGGTGGCGCTGGCAATATCCTGCATGCGGCTGGTAATGTCATGTGCCATGCGAGAAAGGGTGCCGATGGCGTTCAGCGCGTCTTTGCTCTGCGCACTGCCGACACCGACGGTCTGCACGGATGTCTGAATCAGCTCACGAATCTGCTTGGCAGAGTCTGCGGAGCGCAGCGCCAGGTGACGCACTTCTTCTGCCACCACGGCAAAGCCACGGCCATGTTCACCGGCACGGGCAGCTTCCACCGCCGCGTTCAGTGCGAGCAGATTGGTCTGGAAGGCCAGACCGTCCACGACGGTGGCAATGTCTGCAATCTGCTCGGACTGCTGGTTGATGGCACTCATGCTCTGTGTGAGCTGTTCCACAAGTGTATGGCTTTGCTGGGCCGCATGCGCAGCGTCGTGCGTCACGCGATCGGCATCTTGCGCCAGGCTGCGGGCCTGCTCCACGATGCTGAGCACACGGGCGGCAGCGTTGGCGGTTTCTTCCAGCGCGCTGCAGGCAGTTTCCGTGCGTACCGACAAATCGCTGCTGCCGCTCTGGATGGACTGGGTGGTGGCATGCAGCTGGGCCGACGCTGTCGGTGACGGTGCGCACAATGCTGTCCAGCTTCATAATCAATTGCTTCAGATCAAGGGTCAGCGGGGTCTGCACATTTTCGCTGGAAATATGCGGATTAAATCGGTCGCCATCATGAATGGTATTCACCAAGGCCTTTAATTCAATGCCTTGTTTGAAAGAACTGGATATTCTCAGGAGCATAAATATCTCTACCGCTGTTTGCAGTACCACGAAAATGGCATGCAGCAGAATTTTCTGAAAATCAGCTGCGCTGGTGCAGTAAATGTCATAGCCCCAGGCCTGCAAGCGGTCAAACAGAATATGGTGTATGGCAAAAAAAGCTGCACATGCCACCACCACGCGCCACTCGCGGTAGACCATGACCAGGGCCAGGGTCACGAACACTCCGAAGTGAAATTCCAGGGTGCCCAGCGATACCTGGATCTGCAGTGCCACGGCGGCGCACAGAATCAAGGGCAGGGCATAGCGTGTGACTGCCGTGCCAGCACAGCAGGCATACAGACCAGCCGCCACAGCGATCAGCAAAGGTGCTGCCCAGGTGGCGATATCCATGTTGGAGTAGTGCCAGCCAATCGGGAAAGCCAGAATGGAGGCGATGGCGACGAGGGCGAGCATCAGGCGGTCAGCCTGCAGGCTGACGTGGTCCATGGCACTCTGTACGCTCAGTGTGTTGCCGGCGTGGCTGTGCGCGCTCGTAATAGATGAAGAAAAAGCAGACGCGCTCATGCGAAAAATCCAATATGCAATCGGAGCTAAATGGTGAATTGTGCGATGAGAGAGCGCAGAGCCTTGAAATCCAACGAAAAACACAGACTGGAATAATAGAAGATATTATTAAAGACTTGCCGAATAATTGCTTGATTCTATCAAGATGCTGAAAGGGTGAATGTGCAACCCCAATAAAGGCGACGATATTTCATGGTCGCATTGTGAACCTTTGTTAATCCTGCAGATTTTCTTTATTTGTATTATGAGAACCTAAACTTGGCCGAAAAAATGCAGGTTGACAGTACAGACAGGGTGCGCGGCAACCGGGCTAGGCATGCAGTGCAGCCAGCTGCATGCGCTGGCTGGCCATCGTCAGCATGCGCTGCGCCAGCCCATCGTCTACAGCCTGGTGCTGGTTCAGATAGTGCTGCAGCAGTGCCTGCAGTTCCTGGGCCTCCGCAATCTGCGCCGGGCTGGGGCTAGCCAGCGTCATGCCATGCGGCGTGCAGGCGCACAGCAGACCTTCCTGGGACAGTTGCTGCATGGCCTCACGTACGGGGGCCCGCTGAACGCCATAGCGCGCGGCCAGCATGCCATCGTTGATGGTTTCACCCGGTGACCATTGCCCCTGTAACACTTCCTGGCGCAGACGATCGGCAATGGCAGCGCTCAATGTCTGAGGCTGCGGGGTAAAACTGACGGACATGAGACGGTCATGCAGTGCAACGGCACTGCGGCAATGAAAAGCGGCCATTGTCCGCCAGCCTCTGCGCAGCGATGGGGGCTGGCTCCAATGGTATGGCCCGGCGTGTAGTTTCTGCGGGCGCGACTGAACAATCAGGCGCGCATGCGCCCCCAGTTCATGATGGCTGTGCCGCCAATGGCCATGGCACCGCCCACCACCATGGGTAGGTCTATGGCTTCACCCAGCAGCCAGGCAGAGATCAGCACACCAAACAGCGGCACCAGGGTGATATAGCCGGAAGCAGCGCCGGCGCCCAGTGCCTTGACGCCATCAAAGTACCAGGCATAAGCCAGTGCTGTGGCACCAAAGGCCAGAAACAGCAGCGCCATCCAGGCCGTGCGGCCACTGTGGATGGCAGCATCGAACGCAGCAGGGCCTTCGATGCACAGGCTGGCGATAAGCAGCAGCAAGGCACCAATAGAACTGGTGACGGTGGTGGTAGAGAGCGCATCTACGCCCGTGAGCATCCAGCGGCCAATCAGGGTGTAGAGCACCCAGCAGACCACGCAGCCCAGAATCAGGAGTTCGCCTACCCCCATGCCGCCTTGCAGCAGCGCCAGTGGCTGGCCGTGCGAGAGCACCGCCACAGCACCGATAAAGGCCAGCAGCATGCCCAGGCCGATGATGGTGTTCAGCCTTTCCTTGAACAGCCATGCGGCAATGAGCAGCGTCATGACCGGGTTGAGCGTAATCACCAGTGCGGCTTTGCCCGCAGGCAGATGCTGCAGGCCAGACAGGAAAAACGCCGCGTAGCCAAACACACCGGTGGCGCCAGCGGCAGTCATGCCCAGCCAGCGCTGCACACTCCAGCTTTTGAGCTGCTGCATGCCGCCTGCCCAGTACAGCCAGGGAATCAACGCCATGGCGGCCAGCGCAAAGCGCAGGCAGGCACCTGCCAGCGGCGGCATGGATTGGGCAATGATGCGGCCAGCAGGCCAGGATGCGCCCCACAGAACGGCCATGCCAACGAGCCGCAGGTGGGCATGAATTTGTGAATTGGTATGCATGGGGCATGACTATGCCTCAGGCGTATGGCACTGCAGCTCATGTGTGCGCATGAAAACCCCAAAGCGTGCCGTGCTGATGCATGGATAGGCCCAGGCTTTGCTCAGAGAGGCTGGCTGATGCGGCAGGCCAGACGGTTCGCCGCTAGCATGCGTGCCTGATTAAAGGTGTGAGATGTTGGAAAACAAACAGGAGCGCGTGCAGCGCAGGGCCTTGTATGCGCTGTTCGTATTGCTGGGCATGGTGACGTCCAGCTGGGTGTCGCGCACGCCTGCATTGCGCGATGGACTGCAGGCCAGCACGGAGCAGATGGGCCTGATTCTGTTCGGCTTTTCCACGGGTTCCATGCTGGGCATTCTTTCGGCCAACTTGCTGGTGGAGCGTCTGCATGCCCGCCGTGCGGCGGGTGCTGGCATGAGCGTGAATCTGCTGGGCGTGGCATTGCTGGCTGTGGGGGCAGGGATGGCCAGCATCCCCGTGGTCGTGGCGGGCTTCATGCTGTTTGGCGTGGGCATGGGCTGGGCCGACATTGCGGTGAATGTGGAAGCCGGGGCGCTGGAGCGGCAGCAACAACGCACGCTGATGACGACGCTGCATGGCAGTTTTAGCCTGGGCTGCGTGCTGGGTGCCTTGCTGGGCACAGGCATGGCCTGGTTGCATGTGCCCGTGCTGTGGCATCTGCTGGGGCTGGCGGTGATGGCTGCGGTGCTGACTGTGCCCCTGTTGCGCCACGTGGATAACCTGAGCGCCCAGGCTCAGACGGCATCCGGCACGCAAGACGAAAAACCGGGCTTTGTGCTCATGGCGTTCAAAGACTCGCGTGTGCTGTTGATTGGGCTGTTTGCGCTGGGGCTGGCTCTGGCTGAAGGTGCGGCCCATGACTGGCTGCCGCTGCTCATGGTGGATGGCTACCAGTTCAGCAGCGCGCAGGGCACCTTGATCTATTTGCTGTTCACGATCGGCGTGACTGTGGCGCGCCTGAGTGGGCAGTGGCTGCTGCAGCGCTTGACCCGCCTGCAGCTGATGCGTGCCAGTGCTGTGCTCGGCGGCGTGGGGCTGCTGATGGTGATCTGCGCACAGAATGCCCTCTGGGGCGGCGTGGCCGTGGTGCTGTGGGGGCTGGGCTCGGCCCTGGGTTTTCCGCTGGCGCTGTCTGCTGCGGCAGAAGGCGAGGGCAACAGCGCGCAGCGTGTGGGTGCAGTCGCCGTGCTGGGCTATGTGGCCATTCTGGTGGGGCCGCCAGCGCTGGGTTTTATTGGCGAAATCTGGGGGCTGCGTCTGGCCATGGTGCCGGTGCTGTTTGCCTGCTGCGCAGCACTGGTGCTGACGTTCTGGTTCCGCCCGCAGCCGGTGCGCGTGCGGGAAGTCATCACCGGTCCGCAGCGCTAAAAGATGCCCTGCTGCAGGCCGCTGGCCAGCGCTTGACCCAGTTCGCTACAGCGGTCCAGATCCTGCTGCGGAATGTGCTTGGGGGCTGCAATGGCCTCCGGGCTTTGTGCATGGGTGCAGACGATCAGGGGTTCTGACACTGCCTTGAGCCGCCAGCCTGTGGCAATGCGCGCGATCTGGCGGGCGGCATTGCTGCCGTCACTGCCTGCACAGATCAGGCTGGCATAGGGGCGGCCCTGAATGCGCTCCAGTGCCGGGTAATAGCAGCGGTCAAAAAAATCCTTCATCAGCCCGCTGATGGCGGCCAGATATTCGGGCGTAACAAAGACATAACCATCGGCGTCGAGCACGTCCTGTGGCTGTGCCTGGCTGGCGTGCAGCAGCCGTGTCTGTATCTGTGGCTCCAGCTGTGCACCAGCCAGTACGGCCTGTGCCATTTGCGCTGCACCGCCTGTGCTGGAGTGGTAGACGATCAGCAGGGTCTGGTGGATAGCGGAAGTGGTCATAGACACGGGATTGCTCCTAAAAGAAAAGCTGCCAGCGCTTTCCAATGCTTGATTTCAAATACTTTTATATCTGAAATCATTGATTGGCGAGCGCTGGCAGCTTCTGTTTTGAAAGCGTGGTGCTTACAGCTCTTCCACGCGGCGTGCTGGGTAGCTGTCCCAGCTCTGGCAGCCGGGGCAATGCCAGAAGTGCTGGCGGGCTTCAAAGCCGCAGGCGGCACAGCGGTAGCGGCTCAGCGGCTTGCTGGCGTGCTCCAGCGCCTTCTGCACGGCAGGGTGATGCTCTTCATGCGCGAGCTGCTCACCTGCCAGCCACTTGGTGGTGGCAACAAGCGATGGCTCCTTGGCCAGGTGCTGCACATACCAGTCGCGGCTCTCGCCCTGGCCTTCGACAGGCGAGGTGCCCAGGGCCACCAGGGCATCGAGCAAATCCAGCGAAGGCATTTGCTCGTAGCGGCTGCGCAGCAGCTGGGCGGCTGCGGCCTGTTGCTCGGTCGCAGTAGCCACTTCCAGCAGCAGGGGCGCTGCCAGTGGCAGGCCTTGCGGGGCGGTATTGGCCAGGTCCTGCAATGTCTTCCACGCCTGTTGCGACTGGTTCAGGCGGTGCTGAATGCGTGCCAGTTCAATGCGTGGGCGTGGGCTTTGTGGCGCTGTGCGCACGGCTTCTTGCAGCAGCTGGTGTGCGGCGTCCAGCTGTGCGTGGCTGGCTTGTTCGGCAGCCTGTTCGCACAGGTAATGCGCCAGGCGCCCGCTGAAGTCGCCCTGATGGGCTTGCTGCATGCGGCGCACGATGTCTGCAGCCTGTGCCCAGTCGCGAGAGCGCTCGTAAATCGCCAGCAGTGCCAGGCGGGCTTCAGCTTCATAGGCCGAGCCTTCCAGGCGGCGCAGGGCTTCTTCGGCGCGGTCCAGCAGACCGGCTTTCAGAAAGTCCTGTGCGAGGCCATGCTGGGCACGTTCGCGGTCTTCCTTGGACAGGTCGGCGCGCGAGAGCAGATGCTCGTGCACGCGCACGGCGCGGTGATATTCGCCACGGCGGCGGAACAGATTGCCCAGTGCAAAGTGCAGGTCTGCAGTTTCCGGGTCGTTCTGGATGGCTTCGATAAAGGCATCAATGGCTTTGTCCTGCTGTTCGTTGAGCAGAAAGTTCAAGCCCTTGAAGTAAGCCTTGGGTGCCTGACGGTTGTCCTGGCGCACCTGGCGCAAGTCCATGCGGGAGGCCAGCCAGCCCAGCCCAAAGGCAAGGGGCAGGCCCAGGAGAATCCAGCTGAGATCAAAGTCCATGGATGGTGGGAGGAATAGGGTCTGGAGATGCGGAGTCTGCCGCCTGGTTGTCAGCGGCAGCTTCTGTCTTGCTGAGCTTGGCCGCTGTGCTGCGCTGCTTCCACCAGCGGGGCACCATCACCAGCATGCCTGCAATCAGCCCGGCCACGAAAGCGGCCAGCACGACGAGCACGAGCGGGGCCAGCCAGTACGTGCCAAAGAAAAAGTGCACGGTGACGGTTTGCTGATTGTTCAGCGCAAAGGCAAACAGGGTGAAAAAAATGGCTGCCTTGAGCAGCCACAGCAGGTATTTCATGCGAGCCCTTCCTTAGTGCCTGAATTTTAGGGGCATAGGAGGGGCAGTGGGCAAGCTTGTAAGACCTGCACGGTCTTTTTAGCTGCCGGTCGCAGCAGAGGGGGTAGGTTGAAAATCGACGGCTTCACGCAAAGCCTTGCCAGGCTTGAAATGTGGTACGCGCTTTTCGGGAATGTGTACGGATTCGCCGCTGCGAGGGTTGCGACCAATGCGAGCGGGGCGGCGGGAGACAGAGAAACTGCCAAAACCGCGGATTTCGATGCGCTGGCCTTGAACAAGGGCGGCACAGATCGCGTCTTGAATGGTTTTTACAGCATGTTCTGCGTCACGCTGGGTGAGCTGGTCGAAGCGTGCTGCCAGCTCTTCAACTAAATCAGATCGTGTCATGGCTCAATCATCCCAAGCAAAACCTGGAAAAAAATAGCGGACGCCCTAAAGCGTCCGCCGTATAGCTTAGCAACTGCTCAGAGAGCAGTTGGCAACAAGCTGATTACTTGTCGGCGTCCAGCTTGGCGCGCAGCAGAGCACCCAGGCTAGTTGTACCGGCATTTTCCTTGGAAGCTTGCGCAGACAGGGAAGCCATGGCTTCTTGCTGTTCCACGTGGTCCTTCTGCTTGATGGACAGCTGGATGTTGCGGGACTTGCGGTCCACGTTGGTCACCACAGCAGTCACTTCGTCGCCTTCCTTCAGCACGTTGCGTGCGTCTTCCACGCGCTCAACGGAGATTTCGGAAACGCGCAGGTAGCCAACGATGTCGTCACCCAGGTCGATTTCAGCGCCCTTGGCGTCCACAGTCTTGACCTTACCGGTCACGATGGAGCCCTTGTCGTTCACTGTCACGAATGTGGTGAAAGGATCGCTGTCCAGCTGCTTGATGCCCAGGGAGATGCGCTCGCGCTCGACGTCAACGCCCAGAACGATGGCTTCCACTTCCTGGCCCTTCTTGTAGTTACGAACGGCGGCTTCGCCAGTTTCGTTCCAGGACAGGTCAGACAGGTGCACCAGGCCATCGATGCCGGAAGGCAGACCCACGAACACGCCGAAGTCAGTGATGGACTTGATGGGGCCCTTCACCTTGTCGCCGCGCTTGGTGTTCTGAGCGAATTCTTGCCAGGGGTTAGCCTTGCACTGCTTCATGCCCAGGGAGATACGACGCTTGTCTTCGTCGATTTCCAGAACCATCACTTCGACTTCGTCGCCCAGGGCAACCAGCTTGGAAGGAGCAACGTTCTTGTTGGTCCAGTCCATTTCGGAAACGTGCACCAGGCCTTCGATGCCGGGTTCCAGTTCCACGAATGCGCCGTAGTCGGCAATGTTGGTCACCTTGCCGAACAGACGTGTGCCCGAAGGATAACGGCGGGAAACGCCCATCCATGGGTCGTCGCCCATTTGCTTCAGACCCAGAGACACGCGGTTCTTGTCGGTGTCGAACTTCAGGATCTTGGCAGTGATTTCCTGGCCAGCTGTCACCACTTCGGATGGGTGACGTACGCGACGCCATGCCATGTCGGTGATGTGCAGCAGACCGTCGATGCCGCCCAGGTCAACGAACGCACCGTATTCGGTGATGTTCTTCACCACGCCCTGAACGATAGCGCCTTCCTTCAGGGTTTCCATCAGCTTGGCGCGCTCTTCGCCCATGGAGGCTTCCACCACAGCGCGACGGCTCAGCACAACGTTGTTGCGCTTGCGGTCCAGCTTGATGACCTTGAATTCCATGGTCTTGTTTTCGTAAGGAGTCAGGTCCTTAACGGGACGTGTGTCGATCAGCGAACCGGGCAGGAATGCACGGATGCCGTTGACCAGAACAGTCAGGCCGCCCTTGACCTTGCCAGAAGTGGTGCCGGTCACGAATTCGCCGGATTCCAGAGCTTGCTCCAGCGACAGCCAGGAAGCCAGACGCTTAGCGGTGTCACGGGACAGGATGGTGTCGCCGTAGCCGTTTTCGATCGAGCCGATGGCCACGGACACGAAGTCACCAACTTGAACTTCGATTTCGCCCTGGTCGTTCTTGAACTCGTCGATTGGCACATAGGCTTCAGACTTCAAGCCAGCGTTCACCACCACGAAGTTGTGCTCAACGCGCACGACTTCAGCAGTGATAACTTCGCCGGGACGCATTTCAGTGCGTTGCAACGATTCTTCAAAAAGGGCGGCAAAAGATTCAGACATGTAGTTCCTTGACCGAATGCAGGTTTCCGGCGGCACCATTGCCACACGTTTTTATGACTGCAATCGGAGGGTGCAGGAAATTCCTGCGGGTTAAAGGTTGAGAACCGTTCTGGCCAGTGCGCGTGTAGCGCGGATGTGGCTGACGGGCCTGGGGTGTCAGCCCTGTGCTGGCGCAAAAGGCTGGCGTGCTTGCCACCAGTCCAGTACCTGCTGCACGGCTTGTTCAATCGTGCTTTCGGAGTTGTCCCAGTGCAAAGCGTCTTCAGCAGGCTTCAAGGGCGATGCGGCGCGATTCATGTCGCGTGCGTCGCGCGCCTCAAGGTCGGCATAAAGGTCTGACATATTAGCAGAAAGTCCTTTGGAAATCAATTGCTTGTAACGGCGCTCAGCGCGGCACTGCACGCTGGCCGTCAAATAGACCTTCAAAGGGGCGTCAGGGAAGATGGTGGTGCCCATGTCGCGGCCGTCGGCCACCAGGCCGGGCAGCTTGCGAAAGTCGCGCTGCACCTGCAGCAGCGCCTCACGCACGGCGGGCAAAGCCGAGACCTTGGAGGCATTCATGCCTGCTGCTTCGGTGCGGATGGCCAGCGACACGTCTTCGCCGTCCAGCAGCACACGCTGGTCGGGTGTGAAGCAAATGGCCTTGCTGAGAATAAGGTTGGCAATGGCCTGGGCGTTGTCTTCGGTCAGGGCCATACCTGCGCGCGAAGCCGCCAGGCCGGTGATGCGGTAGAGCGCTCCAGAGTCGAGCAGGTGAAAGCCGAGTCGCTCGGCCACCAGAGAAGCGACCGTGCCTTTGCCCGAGGCGGTGGGGCCATCAATACAGATCACGGGAGCGGGTTGGGAAGCTTGGGTCACGCTGAAAAATGCTTCGAAATAATCGGGGAAGGTCTTGCCCACGCACTTGGGGTCTTCAATGCGCACGGGCAGACCCGCCGGGTTGAACGCGGCCAGTGAAAAGCACATGGCCACGCGGTGGTCGTCATAGGTGTGAATGCTGGCAGCTTTCCAGTCAGACGGCTGGGCGGGCGGCGTAATGCGGATGAAGTCTGGGCCTTCTTCCACCGTGGCACCCAGCTTGCGCAGTTCGCAGGCCATGGCAGCGATGCGGTCGGTTTCCTTGACGCGCCAGCTAGCAATATTGCGCAGCGTGGTGCTGCCTGTGGCATACAGCGCCATGGTGGCCAGGGTCATGGCAGCGTCTGGAATATGGTTGCAGTCCAGATCAATGGCCTTCAGGGGCCAGCTGCCGCGTGAAATATGCAGCCAGTTGGGGCCGCTTTCCACCACGGCGCCCATGGCCTGGGCGGCCTCCACAAAGCGGATATCGCCCTGGATAGAGTCTTTGCCTACGCCCAGCACTTTAATGCCATTTTGGCCTCTAGCGCCCGTGGATATTGCGCCAAGCGCTATGAAGTAGCTAGCGGATGAGGCATCTGCCTCTACGTATACCTCGCCGGGCGACTGGTAGCGGCTGCCTGCGGGGATGGTAAAGCGCTGCCAGTTGTCGTTGGCCACCACAATGCCAAAGCGCGCCAGCAGCTCCAGCGTGATGTGGATGTAGGGCTTGGAGATCAGCTCGCCCACGACTTCGATGTGCACGGCTTGCTGCTGGGCAATCAGCGGCAGGGCCATGAGCAGCGCGGTCAGAAACTGGCTGGAGACATCGCCACGCACACGAATGGGCTGGCTGCGGTCCAGTTGTGACAAGTCTGCGGGTGCAATGCGCAGCGGGGGATAGCCTTCGTTGCCCAGGTAATCAATCTGGCAGCCCAGCTGGCGCAGGGCATCGACCAGGTCGCCAATGGGACGCTCGTGCATGCGCGGCACACCGCTCATCTCAAAATTGCCGCCCAGCAGCGATAGCGCCGCCGTCAAGGGGCGCATGGCTGTGCCAGCGTTGCCGAGGAAGAGCTGGTGCAGATCAGTGCTGGGGAGCTTGCCGCCCAGGCCTGTGATGCGCAGCGGCTGACCGGGTACAACGGCGGCAGGCTCGACCACGCAGCCGATCTGCTGCAGGGCCTGCAGCATGACGCGGGTGTCGTCCGAATCCAGCAGGTCGTGGATGGTGGTCGAGCCCTGACTCAGCGCTGCCAGCAGCAGCACGCGGTTGGAAATGCTCTTGGAGCCTGGCAGCTGCACGCTACCGCTGGCAGTGGCCAGATGAGGAAGGTCAAGAAAAGCGGTGGTGTACATGCGCAAGCAACTCAAGCGGTGAGGGCAGGTTCGGCAGCGGAAGCTGGCTGGTTAAAGCGGCACTGGGCGCGTGCGGCGCTGGCCAGGGTGATCAGGTCTTCAAGGGCCTGGGCATTGCCAGCCTGCAGCACGTCTTCAAAGGCTTGTACAGCCTGTTTGAAGTGCTGCGCCTGGGCCAGTACCTCGGCCTTGTTGGCCAGCAGAATGTCGCGCCACATTTTGGGGTCGCCAGCGGCAATGCGGGTGAAGTCCCGAAAACCGGGGCCCGCCACGCTCAGGAAAGCGTCGGCCTGCTCCTGGCGCATCACGCTTTGCATCATGGCAAATGCCAGCATGTGGGGCAGGTGGCTGATGGCGGCAAAAGCCGCGTCGTGTGTCTCGGGCGCCATCACGCGTACCTCGCAGCCCAGCGCGGTCCACAGCGCCTGCGCCTTGTGCAGGTGCTGGGTCAGCGTGCGTTCGGTGGGCGTGAGTATGACTTTGGCGCCCTGGTACAGGTCGGCATCCGCATGAGCCACGCCCGCGACTTCCTTGCCAGTATTGGGGTGTGCAGGCACAAAGCTGGCCAGCTGGTTGCCCAGCGCATGGCGTGCAGCCTGCACCACGTCGCCCTTGGTGGAGCCTACGTCCATGATCAGCATCTCTGGGGTGACCAGGTGCTTGATGGATTTGAGTGTGGCTTCGGTCGCACCCACGGGCACGGCCAGCAGCACCAGATCCGCGCCCGCTGCGGCCAGCAGTGCGGAAGGGGCTTCCACATCAATCACGCCCATCTGCAGGGCGCGTGCCGTGGTGGTGGGGGACTTGCTGTAGCCGACCACGCGCTTGACCAGTCCGGCTTTTTTGAGTGCCAGCGCAAAAGAGCCTCCCATGAGACCGCAGCCAATGAGTCCGAGTTGTTCAAACATGGCGCAGCCTTATTCCGCAGGGGTGGGGTAGGTGCCCAGCACTTTGTAGAAGGCTGACAGATCCTGCAGCTCCTGAAGCGCCTTGGCAACGTTGTCCTGCGCGGGGTGGCCTTCGATGTCGATGTAGAAGTAATACTCCCACTGGCCAGTGCGGGCAGGGCGCGATTCGATGCGCGTCATCGACACGCCGTGCTTTTTCAGTGGCACCAGCAGGTCGTGTACCGCACCTGGGCGGTTGTTGACGGAGAGTACCAGGCTGGTCGAGTCCTTGCCCGTGGGCGCAGGGGTTGGCAGCGTATGGGGCAGGCAGATGATGGCAAACCGCGTGCGGTTGTAGGCATCGTCCTGAATCGCATGGCTGACGATATGCAGGCCAAACTGCTGAGCGGCGCGTTCGCTGCTGATGCCCGCCCATGTGGGGTTCAGTGCAGCCAGACGCGCACCTTCGGCGTTGCTCTCGACCGGGCGGCGCTCCGCATGCGGCAGGTGCTTGGACAGCCAGGCGTGGCACTGCGCCAGGGCCTGTGGGTGGGCGGCCACGACCTCGATGCCATCGATGGAGTTGCTGGTGCGCAGCAGGTTGTGGCGAATCAGCATGCTGACCTCGCCCACGATGTGGCAGGGTGTGTGGCGGAACATGTCCAGCGTGCGGTTGACCACGCCTTCGGTGGAGTTTTCCACGCCGACCACGCCGTACTGCGCGCTGCCTGCGGCCGTGGCGTGGAACACTTCTTCAAAGGTGTTGCAGTAGAGGAAGTCGGCTGCGCCGCCAAAGTACTGCACGGCGGCTTCTTCACAGAACGTGCCTGCGGGGCCGAGCACGGCCACGCGCTGGGGAGATTCGAGCGCCAGGCAGGCCGACATGATTTCGCGCCAGATGGCGGCCACATGCGCGCCCTTGAGTGGGCCGGGG
The DNA here is from genome assembly GCF_002056725.1 of Comamonas kerstersii. Lineage (NCBI taxonomy): Bacteria > Pseudomonadati > Pseudomonadota > Betaproteobacteria > Burkholderiales > Comamonadaceae > Comamonas > Comamonas kerstersii. Next base: position 2,735,353 of record NZ_CP020121.1, read on the forward strand.
TTGCTGGCCTTGATCTTTTCGATCACCTGCGCGACGCGGTCAGGGCGGAAGAAGGCCGAGCCTTCTTTTTTCTTCAGCTCACCCACTTGCTCCGCGACTTTGGCGCGCTGGTTGACCAGCTCCAACATTTGGCGGTCCAGGCTGTCAATCTGATTGCGCAGCTGCAGCAGTTCAGGGCTGGCTTGGGGTTCTGTGCTCATGGCTTCCTCGAAAAGAGAAGCAGCTAGCGCTGGTCCAGCAAGGGTTTCAATATGAAATCATTCTGAATCCCTTATTTAGAGAGCGCTAGCAGCTCTTATTTTTAAATTCTTGTGGACGAATCAGGCGCTGGTGCGTTCGAAATCCTGCATGAAGTCGACCAGTGCGCGCACACCTTCCATCGGCATGGCGTTGTAGATGCTGGCGCGCATGCCGCCCACGGACTTGTGGCCCTTGAGCTGCAGCAGGCCGCGCTCCTTGGCAGCGGCCAGGAAGGCTTCGTTGCGGCTTTCGTCACGCAGGAAGAAGGGGATGTTCATGCGCGAGCGGCAGGCCTTGTCCACCTTGTTCACGTATAGCTGTGAGTGGTCCAGATAGTCGTAGAAAAAATCGGCCTTGGCCTTGTTGCGCGCTTCCATGGCGGCCACGCCGGTCAACTCGCCTTCACGCTGGCGCTTGAGCCACTGGAAGGTCAGGCCAGCCATGTAGATGCCCCAGGTGGGTGGGGTGTTGAACATGGAGTTGTTGTCTGCCACGGTCTTGTAGTTAAAGGCCGAGGGACAGATGTCCAGCGCATGGCCCAGCAGGTCTTCACGCACGATGACGATGGTCAGGCCCGCAGGGCCAATGTTCTTTTGCGCGCCACCAAAGGCCAGGCCTACGCGGCTCCAGTCCAGTGGGCGGGAGGCCACGTTGGAAGAGAAATCAATCACCAGAGGTGCATCGCAACCCAGTGCCTTCAGGTCGGGCAGTTCCTGGTATTCCACGCCATGGATGGTTTCGTTGCTGCAGATGTGCACGTACTGCGCATCGCTGGACAGCTGCCAGCTGGCTGCATCAGGAATGGAGGTGTAGCTGCTGGCTTCGCCGCTGGCGGCCAGGTGGTTGTGGGCGTACTTGGCGGCTTCCTTGAAGGATTTCTGGCTCCAGCTGCCGGTGACCACAAAGTCGGCCGTGCCGCCCTTGGACAGGTTCAGCGGAACAATGGCGTTCTCTGCCAGACCGCCGCCTTGCATGAACAGAATCTTGAAGTTGGCAGGCACGGCCAGCAGCTCGCGCAGGTCGGCTTCTGCAGCTTCGTAAATGCTGATGAACTCCTTGCCGCGGTGGCTCATCTCCATTACGCCCATGCCGGAATTGCCCCAGTTGAGCATTTCGTTGGCAGCTTGTTGCAGAACTTCTTCAGGAATGGCGGCAGGACCGGCGGAGAAATTGAAAGGGCGGCTCATCGTTCTTACAGTCAAATCACGACTGGCGCAGCATGGGTGTGCGCCAGCAGCTATCAAAAAAATCGATCTTAGATGAAAAAACACCCCACGGCTTGCGCTATGGGGTGTCGTTCTTTTCTTACTCGGCAGCGGCGTCTGGTGCTGCGCCGCTGTCGGCCGCCTCACCATCACCGTCGCTCTCATTGCCATTCGCATCGTTTTCGGCAATGCGTTGCAGGCCGCTGAGCTTGGCGCCTTCGTCCAAGCTGATCAGTGTCACGCCTTGCGTTGCACGACCCATCTCGCGGATCTCTGCCACACGGGTGCGCACCAGCACGCCCTTGTCGGTGATCAGCATGATTTCGTCTTCAGGTGCAACCAGGGTGGCTGCGACCACCTTACCGTTGCGCTCGGACTGTTGGATGGCAATCATGCCTTTGGTGCCACGGCCGTGGCGGGTGTATTCGCTGATGTGGGTGCGCTTGCCGTAGCCGTTTTCAGTGGCGGTCAGCACGCTCTGGGCCACAGAGTGGTCGCCGCCATCCAGGCCTTCAGCGTCGGCCACCAGCATGGCAATCACACTCTGGCCATCTTCCAGGTTCATGCCGCGCACGCCACGTGCATTGCGGCCCATGGGGCGCACATCGTTTTCGTCAAAGCGCACGGCCTTGCCTGCGTCAGAGAACAGCATCACGTCGTGCTTGCCGTCGGTCAGCGCTGCGCCAATCAGGTAGTCGCCTTCGTCCAGGCCCACGGCAATGATGCCGGCCTTGCGAGGGTTGCTGAATTCGTTCAAAGCGGTCTTCTTCACGGTGCCCATGCTGGTGGCCATGAAGACGTAGTGGTCTTCAGGGAAGCTGCGGTTATCACCCGTGAGCGGCAGCACCACGTTGATCTTTTCGCCTTCCTGCAGCGGGAACATGTTGACGATGGGGCGGCCACGCGAGTTGCGCGAACCCGAGGGAACTTCCCAGACCTTGAGCCAGTACATGCGGCCACGGTTGGAGAAGCACAGCAGGTAGTCGTGCGTGTTCGCAATGAACAGCTGGTCAATCCAGTCGTCTTCCTTGGTCTGTGTGGCCTGCTTGCCGCGGCCACCACGCTTTTGGGCGCGGTATTCAGACAAAGGCTGGCTCTTGATGTAGCCGGTGTGCGAGAGCGTCACCACCATGTCGGTGGGGGTGATCAGGTCTTCGGTGGACAGGTCCTGTGCGCTGTACTCGATGGTCGAGCGGCGAGCGCCAATCTTGTTCTGACCAAATTCAGCCTTGAGTTGGGTTAACTCGTCGCCAATGATGACGGACACGCGCTCAGGCTTGGCCAGGATGTCCAGCAGGTCTTCGATGGCGGCCATGATGTCGCGGTATTCGGCGACGATCTTGTCCTGCTCCAGACCAGTCAGGCGCTGCAGGCGCATTTGCAGAATTTCCTGCGCCTGTGTCTCGGACAGACGGTACAGGCCGTCCTGACCCAGACCGAATTCTTTTTCCAGCGACTCGGGGCGGTAGTCGTCGGCATTGACTGCAGAGCCATCTTCGCGGGTGCGGGTCAGCATCTCGCGCACCAGCTTGCTGTCCCAGGTGCGGTTCATCAGCTCGGCCTTGGCCACAGGTGGCGTGGGGGCGTTGCGGATGATGGCGATGAAGTCGTCAATATTGGCTAGTGCAACGGCCAGACCTTCCAGAATGTGACCGCGGTCGCGTGCCTTGCGCAGCTCAAACACGGTACGGCGAGTCACCACTTCGCGGCGGTGCTGCAGGAAGACCTGGATCAGATCCTTGAGGTTGCATAGCTTGGGCTGGCCATCGACCAGTGCCACCATGTTCACACCAAAGGTGTCCTGCAGCTGAGTCTGCTTGTACAGGTTGTTCAGCACCACTTCTGGCACTTCGCCGCGCTTGAGCTCGATCACCAGGCGCATGCCGGACTTGTCGGACTCGTCCTGGATGTGGCTGATGCCTTCAATGCGCTTTTCGTGCACCAGCTCAGCCATGCGCTCTTGCAGGGTCTTCTTGTTGACCTGGTAGGGGAGCTCATCGACGATGATGGCTTGGCGCTGGCCACGGTCGATATCTTCAAAGTGCACCTTGGCGCGCATCACGATGCGGCCACGGCCGGTGCGATAGGCTTCCTTGACACCGTTGATGCCGTAGATGATGCCGGCAGTTGGGAAGTCAGGCGCAGGGATGATGTCCATCAGTTCATCCACACCGGCTTCAGGGTTGCGCAGCAGGTGCAGGCAGGCGTCCACCACTTCATTCAAGTTGTGCGGAGGAATATTGGTCGCCATACCCACGGCAATGCCAGCAGAGCCATTGACCAGCAGGTTGGGCAGGCGTGTAGGCAGTGTCAGGGGTTCCTGTTCGGAGCCGTCATAGTTGGGGCCGAAATCGACGGTTTCCTTGTCGATGTCAGCCAGCATTTCGTGGGCAATCTTGGACAGGCGAATTTCGGTGTATCGCATGGCCGCTGCGCTGTCGCCGTCCACCGATCCGAAGTTACCCTGGCCGTCCACCAGCATGTGGCGCAGCGAGAAGTCCTGGGCCATGCGCACGATGGTGTCGTATACCGCGATGTCGCCGTGTGGGTGGTACTTACCAATTACGTCACCCACGATACGGGCAGACTTCTTGTAGGGGCGATTCCAATCGTTGTTGAGCTCGTGCATTGCATACAGCACGCGACGATGCACAGGCTTTAAGCCATCACGCGCATCGGGAAGGGCGCGGCCCACAATCACGCTCATCGCGTAATCGAGGTAACTGCGGCGCATTTCCTCTTCGAGGCTGATAGGCAAAGTTTCTTTAGCGAACTGGGTCATGTAGTTGTGCGGGGTTATGCAATGACGACGATGGAGGCCATTTTAGATGCAATGCGTTGTTGCTGACAGGCAACATCTGATCTGCATTCCGCATTTGTCCTACCACCAGAGTCTTGCGCAGCCAAGCATTCGAAGAATCCGTGTGGCACAATGATTTCCAGCGTTCTTGGTGATGGTCACTAATGACGTCCATGAATTTCGTAGTGCATGCACTGCGGCTTAATCCCCAAGAGGAGAACCATGAAGAAACTGAACAAAGTAGCGATCCTGTTTGCAACTGCAGCTCTGGCAACTGCTGCCGGCGCACAAGTGACAGCTGCCGACGGTGGCAAGACCATCGATAACTGGCAAAACGGCTCCGGCGAGCTGGTGTGGAAGAACGGCACCAACGAACTGTGCTGGCGCGATGCCAACTGGACACCCGCTACTGCAGCTGCTGGCTGCGACGGTGCTCTGGTTCCTGTGGTTGAAGTGGTAGAAAAGGTTGAAGAAGTTGTTGTAGCTCCTGCACCTGCTCCTACAGCTTCCAAGGTGAGCTTTGCTGCTGACACCTTCTTCGACTTTGACAAGTCCGTGCTGAAGCCTGCTGGCAAGGCTACTCTGGACGAGCTGGCTCAGCTGATCAAGGACATCAACCTGGAAGTGGTTGTGGCTGTGGGTCACACCGACTCCATCGGTACAGAAGCTTACAACCTGAAGCTGTCTGAGCGTCGCGCTCAAGCTGTGAAGGCTTACCTGGTGTCCAAGGGCATCGATGCAAGCCGCATCTACACCGAAGGCAAGGGTGAAGCTCAGCCTATCGCTTCCAACAAGACTGCCGAAGGCCGTGCGAAGAACCGTCGCGTGGACATCGAGGTGGTTGGTACACGCAAGTAATCTTCTCTGAAGATTGCAAGCGCTCCAGTCATGGAGCCATGCCAGCCGTAACAGCTGGCATGCACATTAAAAAGGCAACGTGTTTGGCACGTTGCCTTTTTTCATGGGTGCTTCACTTTTCGGTCAATGATGGAAAAGAGGGTGTGGGGAGAGCTACTCCCGAATCAAACATCAGCCGCACAGCCATCTGTCAGCCGCAGGTAGCAGCGAACGATGCCGAGATTTCTCGTCGTTTTTTCCCGCCCATCAAGCAGCAACGGCCCTGATGAGGGCCGTGGCGATGATTTCAGCTCAGAGATGCATTCAGCCCTGAGTCGCTTTGCGTATCAGGTACGAATGCTCTGGATGAAATCGGGAGGTGTGGGTGAGCCGTCCGACCAGGTCAGGATGTCATAGCCGGTCTTGGTGACAGCCAGCATCAGTTCCCATTGGGCAGACAGGCTGCGGTCCTTGGTGATGATGGTCCAGCCGTCCTGGCCCAGTTCCTTGACCTCACGTTTGCCCAGATTGAGCATGGGTTCAATGGTGAAGACCATGCCTTCTTCGAGGACAACGCCAGTGCCGGGCTTGCCATAGTGCAGTACCTGGGGCTCTTCGTGGAACTTCTGTCCAATGCCGTGGCCGCAGTATTCGCGCACCACAGAAAGGTTGTGCTTTTCTGCGTAAGTCTGGATGGCGTGGCCAATATCGCCCAAGGTGGCTCCGGGCTTGACTTGCTGAATGCCCAGCCACATGGCTTCAAAGGTGAGCTTGGACAGGCGCTTGCCTGCAATGGTGCCTTCACCAATCATGAACATGCGGCTGTTGTCGCCATACCAGCCATCTTCGGTGATGACAGTCACGTCCACGTTCAGGATGTCTCCCTTCTTCAGGGGCTTGTCGTTGGGAATGCCGTGGCACACCACATGGTTGGGAGAGGTGCACAGATGACCGGGGTAGGGGGGGTAGCCGGGGGGCTGGTAGCCAATCGTCGCAGAGCGTGTGCCTTGCTTGGCCATGCATTCTGCGCCTAGGCGGTCGATTTCTGCAGTGGTGATGCCGGGCTTGATGAAGGGGGTGATGTAGTCCAGCACTTCCGAAGCCAAACGGCCTGCAATACGCATGCGTTCGATTTCTTCGGGGGTTTTGATGGTGATGCTCATGCCGTCAATTATTCCACTGCAGCGCTTCCATCGCTCACACAATGCACTTTTTGCCCCTAGCAGAGTCCTGAAGCCTGTGCTTCACTCATGTATCTATGTCGCTTGCTCATATTGCTTTCCATATAGGGAGTATTCGTCCCGGTAAAATAGACCTTCTCTCGATTCAGCATCCACACGCTGTTGCCTTGCCTGCAGGGTGTGGATGCTTTTCACCAGCCTTCACATAAACAGGCCGCCTCGTGACCTTGCATTTGACTCAGTTTGAGGGTGGAAACGCCCTGAGCTCGTTCCGCGCCCAGCAACTCCTGACCGATCTGGTCGCTATCCATCCGAAGATCACGGGCATTGACGCCCGCTTTGTACATCTTGTTGCCACCGAGGCCGCTGTGACTGCTGAACAATCTCAGCGTCTGGCGGCCTTGTTGACGTATGGTGATCCGTATGAAGGCAGTGGCGAAGGTGTGGCGCTGGTCGTCACCCCCCGAATGGGCACGATCTCGCCCTGGGCTTCCAAGGCCACAGACATTGCGCGCAACTGCGGCCTGGATGTGTTTCGCGTCGAGCGCATCACGGAATATCGCATCAGCCTCAAGTCTGGCCTGCTTGGCGGCACGCCTGAACTGAGCAGCGAGCAGCTGGGCCAGATCGCCGCACTGCTGCATGACCGCATGACCGAGTCGGTGTTTGCTACGCGTGCAGAAGCAGAAAAGTTGTTCACCACACTGGCCGCACAGCCCATGGAGTTTGTGGATGTGCTGGGCGGTGGTCGCGCTGCGCTGGAAGCTGCCAACAAGCAGTGGGGCCTGGCGCTGGCAGACGACGAGATCGAATACCTGGTCAATGCCTTCAACGGTCTGGGGCGCAACCCTTCGGACGTAGAGCTGATGATGTTCGCGCAGGCCAACTCCGAGCACTGCCGCCACAAGATCTTTAACGCCAACTTCATCATCGATGGCGTGGCGCAAGACAAGTCGCTGTTCGGCATGATCCGCAATACCGAAGCCGTCTCGCCCCAGCACACCATCGTGGCCTATGCGGACAACGCTTCCATCATGGAAGGCCATGAGGTTGAGCGCTTTGTAGCGAAATTTGATGCCAAGGCAGATGCAGCAAGCGCTCCTAGCTATCAAAAGCAGAAGGCTGTCAACCATGTGCTGATGAAGGTGGAAACGCACAACCACCCCACCGCGATTTCGCCTTTCCCCGGTGCATCCACCGGCGCAGGCGGTGAAATCCGCGACGAAGGCGCAACCGGCCGCGGATCCAAGCCCAAGGCAGGTCTGACGGGCTTTACGGTCTCCAAGCTGTGGGGCAGCGAAGTGGGCAAGCCCGAGCACATTGCCAGCCCGCTGCAAATCATGATTGAAGGCCCCCTGGGTGGCGCGGCGTTCAACAACGAGTTTGGCCGTCCTAACCTGACAGGCTACTTCCGCGAATACGAACAGCAAGTGGGTGACATCACCCGCGGCTACCACAAGCCCATCATGATCGCCGGTGGTCTGGGCGTGATCGATGCGGATCTGACCAAGAAGATCGAATTCCCCGCAGGAACGCTGCTGATTCAGCTGGGCGGACCCGGCATGCGTATTGGCATGGGTGGTGGTGCGGCCAGCTCTATGGCAACCGGCACCAATGCGGCTGAGCTGGACTTTGACTCCGTGCAGCGCGGCAACCCCGAAATCGAGCGCCGTGCGCAGGAAGTCATTAACCACTGCTGGGCCCAGGGCGACAAGAACCCCATTCTGGCCATCCATGACGTGGGTGCAGGCGGCTTGTCCAATGCTTTCCCTGAGTTGACCAACGATGCAGGTCGTGGCGCACGTTTTGACCTGCGCAAGGTCAAGCTGGAAGAGTCGGGCCTGGCACCCAAGGAAATCTGGTCCAACGAATCGCAAGAGCGCTATGTGCTGGCGATTGCTCCTGAATCTCTGGATGAGTTCACCGCTTTCTGTGAACGCGAGCGTTGCCCCTTCGCCGTGATAGGTGTGGCCACCGAAGAACGTGACCTGATTCTGGAAGACACCGCCGTTGAATCCGGCGACCAGAAGTTCCCCGTGAACATGCCCATGAACGTGCTGCTGGGCAAGCCACCAAAGATGACCAAGGACGTGGCGACGGTTCAGCGTGAACTGCCCGCTATGGACCTGACCGGCTTGCCCCTGGAAAAGGCCGTGATCGAAGTGCTGGCCCACCCCACGGTGGCGTCCAAGCGTTTCCTGATCACCATTGGCGACCGCGCCGTGGGTGGTTTGACACACCGTGACCAGATGGTTGGCCCCTGGCAGGTTCCCGTGGCTGACGTGGCTGTGACACTGGCTGATTACCAGGGCTTCAAGGGCGAAGCCATGGCCATGGGCGAGCGCACACCGCTGGCTGCCATCAACGCGCCTGCCTCGGGCCGCATGGCCGTGGCCGAAGCCATCACCAATATGCTGGCTGCGCCCATTGAGCTGTCCAAGGTCAAGATGTCGGCCAACTGGATGGCTGCCTGTGGTGAGCCCGGTGAAGACGCCGAGCTGTACGCCACGGTGAAGGCCGTGGGCATGGAGCTGTGCCCTGCGCTGAATATCTCCATTCCCGTAGGCAAGGACTCCCTGTCCATGCGCACACAATGGACCGAAAACGGCGAGGTGAAAAAGGTCACATCGCCTGTGAGCCTGATCATCACCGGCTTTGCCGCTATTGATGATGTGCGTGGCACGCTGACGCCGCAGCTGAATGCTGAAGTGGACGACTCCTCGCTGGTGCTGATTGATCTGGGTCGCGGCAAGATGCGTATGGGCGGCTCCATCATCGGTCAGGTGGTCAACCAGGCGGGCAATGAAACGCCAGATCTGGACGACCCCAAGGACTTGATCGCCCTGGTCGATGCCGTGAACCAGCTGCGCGCCCAAGGCAAGATCCTGGCCTACCACGACAAGGGCGACGGTGGCTTGCTGGCTACTGTGGCTGAGATGGCTTTTGCTGGCCACGTGGGCGTGGCGCTGAATGTGGACATGCTGATCACCGAAGGTGATGGCATTTCCGACAGTCGCATGGATTCTGGTGAAGGCAAGAACTGGGGTCAGCAGGTCGCAGGCCGCCGCGAAGAGCAGACCCTGCGTGCTTTGTTCAACGAAGAGCTGGGTGTGGTGCTGCAAATCCGTACCGAAGACCGCAGCGAAGTCATGCAGGTGCTGCGCGAGCACGGTCTGATCCAGTGCAGCCACATTATTGGCAAGACCCGTCCTGTATCGTCGCCCGTCGATGCTGGCAAGGGCGAACTGCAAGTCTGGCGCGATGCGCAAAAGGTGTTTGGCGCTTCGCTGTCTGACCTGCACCAGGTCTGGGACGCTGTGAGCTGGAAGATCTGCCAGCAACGTGACAACCCTGTCTGCGCTGACAGCGAGCATGCTGCTGCCGGTGAGCCAAGCGATCCCGGCATGCACGTGCATCTGACGTTTGATCCCAAGGAAGATGTGGCTGCGCCATTCCTGAACCTGCAGGCCAAGCCCCGCGTGGCTGTGCTGCGTGAGCAGGGTGTGAACTCGCACGTGGAAATGGCCTATGCCTTTACCGAAGCCGGTTTTGAAGCCGTGGACGTGCACATGACGGACTTGCAGTCGGGCCGTGCACAGCTCAAGGACTTTGCTGGTGTGGTGGCCTGCGGTGGTTTCAGCTACGGCGACACGCTGGGCGCTGGTATTGGCTGGGCACGCTCGATCACGTTCAATGATCGCCTGTCCGAGCAATTCCAGGCCTTCTTTGGCCGCGGCGACACCTTTGGTCTGGGCGTGTGCAATGGCTGCCAGATGTTTGCTGAACTGGCGGACATTATCCCCGGTGCGCAGGACTGGCCACGTTTTACGCAGAACCAGAGCAACCGCTTTGAGGCACGTCTGTCCATGGTGGAAGTGCTGGAGTCGCCTTCCATCTTCCTGCAGGGCATGGCGGGTTCCCGCCTGCCTATCGCTGTGGCGCACGGTGAGGGCTACGCCAACTTCAAGTTCCGTGGCAATGCCGACCAGGTGCTGCGCGCCATGCGCTATGTGGACAACCACGGCAATGCGACCGAGCAGTATCCGTTCAACCCCAATGGTTCCGAAGGTGGCCTGACGGCGGTGACGACTGCGGATGGCCGCTTCACCGCCATGATGCCGCACCCAGAGCGCGTGTTCCGCAACATCCAGATGAGCTGGACTTCGGGCGATAAGTCGGAATTCAGCCCCTGGATGCGTGTGTGGCGCAACGCCCGCAAGTGGCTGGGGTGATCCACTCACACAAGCCTTGATACTTCGTCGCGAAGCCTTGCCGTACTACTTGTACTGTCTGCTGCTTCGCTTCTCGTCTCAAACGCATATCTCCGATGTGCTGGCTTGTGAGAGCGTCTCCAGCAGTTGCACTACGTATCAAAAAGCCCCAAGGTTTTGGCCTTGGGGCTTTTTTGTGCTTGAGTTTTTGGTCTTTTAAGGCTTCAGGGCTTATGCAGCAAGCGCTGATAGCTACGGTTTTTACGATCAATGCGTGCGGACTTCGAAGTAGCAGCCTTCCTCGCCGCCCAGTCCTTGCATGCCCATTTCGGCGGCGGCGCGTGCGGCTTTCATCCAGCGCTGGTAGGCAGCCTTGGCTTCTTCGGTGATCTCTTCAGGTGGGGCATCTTCCAGGCGCTCCAGCAATCGAAGTGTTTCTATGACCTGTGCTTCACCGCCCAGCTGGCGCGCCAGCGTGCGTGCGTAGCGGGTTTCAGCGCGTTGGCGTTCCTGCTCGGGCAGGCCGGGGTAGTCGCACAGGGAAACGGTGAAAGCTGCGGAGGCTTCGGTCAATTCAGTTGCAAACATGAGGTATGTATAAATCAACAGTATTGTGTAAATATACAGTTAATTTTGCATGTCATGCAAGAGGCTGATGGCGGTGCTGCGTATCAGGGCTTTCCTGAGCTTCAGGCTTCGCGCTGGCGACAGGGGCTGTGCCGTGTGCACCGCACAATGGACTGGTATAGCAACACATTGAGCAGGAGACGCCATACATGACACGCACCGTGCAACAACTGTTTGACTTGAAAGGCAAAACGGCCCTGGTAACGGGAGGTTCCCGCGGCCTGGGATGGCAGATGGCGCAGGCGCTGGGAGAGGCCGGAGCGCGGCTGGTGCTGACTTCGCGCAAAGCCCATGACCTGGAAGCTGCTGCCCAGGAGCTGCAGGCGCAGGGCATTGACGCACAGTGGATTGCGGCGGACTGCGCCAATGAGGCCGACATTCAGCGTCTGGTGGCAGAGGCCACCGAAAAGCTGGGCCACATTGACATCCTGGTCAACAACGCGGGAGCCAGCTGGGGCGCGCCTGCGCAAGACCACCCAGTCTCCGCCTGGGACAAGGTGATGGACCTCAATGTCCGTGGTTACTTTTTGCTGAGTCAGGCGGTGGCCAAGGCGGGCATGCTCGAGCGCGGAGGGCGCATCATCAATCTGGCTTCGATTGCAGGGTTGGGCGGTAACCCCACTGAGATGAAAACCATTGCCTACAACACCTCCAAGGGTGCCGTGCTGAATTTCACGCGCGCGCTGGCGGCTGAGTGGGGGCCACATGGCATTACGGTCAACGCCATCTGCCCCGGTTTTTTCCGTACCAAGATGGCTGAGGTGCTGATTGACACCATGGGCGAAGACAAGATGGCAGGCCGCGCGCCGCTGCGCCGCCTGGGAGACAGCGAAGATCTCAAGGGCCTGACTGTGCTGCTGGCCAGCGATGCAGGCAAGCACATCACCGGGCAATGGATGGCGGTGGACGGTGGCGTGAGTGCCATTCTGGGCTAAGCGCAGTCAGGCCTGCGCGTATGGAATTGTCGCCATTACTCCAAAGTGACAGCTTTTCAGCGTGGCTTGGTGTTCTCGCCGCTATGCTTGCAGCCCATTGCAGCAAGCATGTATACGGAGACACGATATGTTGAGTTTTGGCGTACATCCCATCCCCTTTGTGGACCACCTGGGATTCACTTTGCACAAGATGGAAAACGGTGAGTCGGAGTTGCACTACACCGCCAGGCCTGAGCATCTGAACACTTTTGATGTGACACACGGCGGCGCCAGCATGACGCTGCTGGATGTGACCATGGCCGTGGCTGCACGCAGCCTGGAAAGTGATGACTTTGGCTGCGTGACCATCGAGATGAAGACCAGCTTCATGCAGGCAGCGCGCGGGCCTCTGGTCGCCAAGGGATGGGTGCTGCATCGCACCAAGACCATGGCCTATTGCGAGGGCAAGGTCTATGACAGCGAAGGCCGCCTGTGCACCCATGCCACGGGCACCTTCAAGTACATGCCGCGCACCGTCAAGCCCGGCCAAAAGGGTGGGGTGGCGCAGACCGTGATTGCCACAGACTGACAGGCAGGACAGCACAGGCTGTTCTGCTTTATGAGTGAAATTGGCCTCTAGCGCTTATGTAGCAAGCGTTTATAGCTATAAATAAAGGAGATATACATGCCGCGCAATCAACAGATTCTGCTGGACAACCGTCCTGAGGGCGAAGCTGCTGTCAGCAACTTCAAGCTGGTGGAAACGGAAACTCCTGCCTTGCAGGAAGGCCAGGTGCTGGTGCGCCACCATTACCTGAGCCTGGACCCCTATATGCGTGGCCGCATGAATGACAGCAAGAGCTATGCCGCGCCCCAGCCGCTGGGCGAAGTCATGCTCGGTGGCACGGTGGGTGAGGTGGTGGAAAGCCGCCATGCCAAGTTCCAGCCAGGGGACAAGGTCGTCGGTATGGGCGGCTGGCAGCTGTACAGCGTGGTGGATGGCAACGCCCCTGGCATGCTGCGCAAGGTGGATACCACGCACGTGCCACTGTCTTACTACCTGGGAGCCGTTGGCATGCCCGGCGTGACGGCGTGGTATGGGCTGGTCAAGATCATCAACCCCAAGCCCGGAGAAACGGTGGTGGTCAGTGCAGCGACAGGCGCGGTGGGCAGTGCCTTTGGTGCACTGGCCAAGGCACGCGGCTGCCGTGTTGTGGGTATTGCAGGTGGCCCGGAAAAATGCGCCTATGCGGTCAATGAACTGGGTTTTGATGCCTGTATTGACTACCGTTCCCACAGCGACCTCAAAGCCATGTCGCAGGCACTCAAGCAGGCCTGCCCGAATGGGATTGATGGCTACTTCGAGAATGTGGGGGGCTATCTGCTGGACGCGGTGCTGCTGCGTGCCAATGCGTTTGCGCGGGTGGCGCTGTGCGGCATGATCGCAGGCTATGACGGCGCGCCACTGCCTCTGCAGAACCCCGCCCTCATCCTCATCAACCGCGTGAAGATCGAAGGCTTTATCGTCAGCGAGCACATGGAGGTCTGGCCCCAGGCCCTGCAGGAGCTGGCAACCCTGGTCGCACAGGGGCAGTTGCGTCCCCGCGAGAGCATCGCGCAGGGGCTGGAAAACGCCCCCGAGGCATTTCTGGGCATGCTCAAGGGCAAGAACTTTGGCAAGCAGCTGGTTCAGCTGATCTAGACCTGTTCACGCTTTCAATGCAGCAAGGCTTGAAGCAGTCTTGCTGTGGTCGTATTCCAGTACATAACGATAGTGAGACACCGATGTTGAATGGCTTGTCAGGTAAAACCGCTGTGCTGACCGGTGCAGGTTCTGGCTTTGGTCTGGAGTGCATGCGCATTGCGGCTAGCGCAGGCATGCAGCTGGTATTGGTGGATGTAGAGGCGCAAGCCTTGGCCAGTGCGGAGGCCGAGGCGCGCGCGCTGGGGGCCCCCGAGGTCATGGCGTGTCAGGTTGATGTGAGCGATGCCGCCGCCATGCAGGCGCTGGCCAGCCAGGTGCAAAGCACGTTGGGTGCACCGCATTTCGTCTTTAACAATGCGGGTGTGGGGGGCGCAGGCGGTTTGCTGTGGGAGCAGTCTGTGCGTGACTGGGAATGGGTGCTGGGAGTGAACCTGTGGGGCGTGATTCACGGGGTCCGCCTGTTTATGCCCATGATGCTGGAGGCTGCGCGCAAGGACCCGGATTGGCAGGGGCATATGGTGAACACCGCCAGCATGGCGGGGCTGGTGTCGCCGCCCAATATGGGGGTCTATAACGTCAGCAAGCATGCGGTGGTGAGCTTGACCGAAACCCTGTATCAGGATTTGCGGCTGGTCACTGACCAAGTGCACTGCAGTGTGCTGTGTCCTTATTTCGTGCCTACGGGCATAGCCAACAGCGAGCGCAACCGGCCTGATGCACCCGATGCAGCCACGCTGACGCCCAGTCAGCAGCTGGCGCGCAGCATGATGCAAAAGGCGGTCAGCTCGGGCAAGGTCTCAGCCAAGGACATTGCCAGCAAGGTGTTTGCCGCCATGGCTGATAACCAGTTCTATATCTTTAGCCACCCCCATGCCCTGGACGGCGTGCAAATGCGCATGGAAGATCTCCTGGAGCTGCGCAATCCTACCGATGCCTTTGCCAGCCGCCCGGAGCTGGGTGAGCAGATGCGCCAGATGCTGCGTCAGGCGGTTTGAGACTGACAGAACTGCCCGGCAGGGCTGGGTATGTAAATTGCTTACCAGTGGGAACTTTTCTGGTGCACAGCCCATCCTTTAGGCAGTTTTTTTCTCGCGTTGCAGCTTTCTTTGACGAGCGTTTTCTGCGAAAGCATGGCAAGAATTACGGCTTGCTTGAATGGCTTTACAGAAACGCAACATTACGGCGTGAGAATGTGTCAGTTTTGCCATCCAATAACAAGTTCTCATGACCTCAGCACATGCCAGCCCTCCTGCCAGAAACCGCTTGCCCAGCAGCTTTGTTGTTCCGCATCAGCAGCGTTTAAAAACCGGAGGTATGGCCGCAGTCATGCTGGCCGTAGCTATGCTCACGGGCTGTGCCCAAGAATCTGATGCCCCAGCAGCAGGGCAGATACAGGCTGCTGCACCAGAAGTAGGCGTGGTCATACTGCAAAAGCAAAGCCAGCAGCTCGATACCACCTTGCCTGGTCGTACCGCAGCCTTTCTGAGTGCGGAAGTGCGGCCCCAGGTCAGCGGGATTGTGCAAAAGCGTCTGTTCACCGAAGGTGCCATGGTCAAGCAGGGGCAGCCCCTGTACCAGCTCGATGCTGCCAGCCTGAAGGCTGCCGAAACCAGCGCGGAAGCAGCGCTGGCCAAGGCGCAAGCCAATTTGCAGACGGCAGAAGCCACGGCACGCCGCAATGCAGAGCTGGTCAAGATCAAGGCCATCAGTGAGCAGGCGTTTGAGCAGAGCGAAGCAGCAGCCAAACAGGCTCGAGCAGATGTGGCCGTGGCCAAAGCCGCGCTGGACAATGCACGTATCAATCTGCGCTACAGCCGCATTGAAGCACCCATTTCCGGGCGCATCAGCATCTCCAACGTGACCCCCGGTGCGCTGGTGACTGCCAACCAGACCACACCGTTGACGGAAATCGTGCAGATGGACCCCATGTATGTGGACTTCACCCAGTCCACGGCCGATTTGCTGCAGTTGCGCAATGACTGGGCGTCAGGGCGCTACCAGAAGGTCGATGGGGATCAGATACCCGTCCGTATCCAGCTCGAAGACGGCAGTACTTATGACCATGAGGGCAAGCTTGCCTTTTCGGGGCAGATTGTCAATGCCACCATGGGCACCGTGACCTTGCGTGCTGTGGTGCCCAACCCTGATGGGGTGCTCCTGCCCGGCATGTTTGTGCAGGCCCAGCTGCCTACGGGACTGGCTCCTGAAGCCATTCTGGTGCCGCAGCGTTCGGTGACGCGCGATTTGACGGGCCGTGCCCATGTCATGGTTGTCAATGCGGATGGCAATGTTGAGCGCCGCGCCGTGGAGCTGGGGCGCGCCATTGGTACGAACTGGCTGCTGGACAAGGGCTTGCAGGCGGGTGAGCGTGTGATTGTGGACGGGTTCCAGCGCATCAAACCTGGTGATACGGTCAAGGTGGTAGAAGTGGATCCGAATGCCAAGTCCGGTGCCAAGCCGGTAGATCCGCAAGCCGCGGCTGCTGCCCTGCGTGCCGCAGCGCAGCCCAAGTAAGCACGACACAAAGGGCTGCAGTTTATGGCACAGTTTTTTATCAATCGCCCCATTTTTGCCTGGGTGATCGCCATCGTCATCATGCTGGCGGGGACGCTTTCCATCTTTACCTTGCCGCTGGAGCAATACCCGGATATTGCCCCGCCACGCGTGACCATCACGGCGCAGTACACGGGGGCCTCGGCTGAGACGGTGGAGAACTCCGTCACCCAGATCATTGAGCAGCAACTCAAGGGCATCGACAACATGCTCTATATGAGCTCTACGTCGGATGCTTCTGGCCGCTCGCGCACCACACTGACCTTTGCGCCAGGCACGGACATTGACGTGGCCCAGGTGCAGGTGCAGAACAAGCTGCAGGCGGCCATGAACCGGCTGCCAGATGCGGTCAAGAGCCGTGGTGTATTCGTCAACAAGGGCGGCCAGGACTTTCTGGTCACCTACAGCTTCTATTCCACTGACCCTGCGATGACGCAGGTGGATATTGGTGACTATCTGAACTCCAATATCGTGGACATCATTGGCCGCATTGATGGCGTGGGTGATGTGAATGTGTTTGGCACCAGTTACGCCATGCGTATCTGGATGGATCCGGCACTGATGCAAAAGTACGGGCTGATGCCTGCGGACCTGATCTCGGCGCTCAATGCCCAGAATGCACAGGTTTCTGCCGGCCAGCTGGGTGCACTGCCTGCTGTCGAGGGGCAACAGCTCAATGCCACCATTACCGCACGTACCAAGCTGCAGACGGTGGAGCAGTTTGAAGATGTGGTGCTCAAGGCTTCACCCGATGGCTCGGTGGTGACCATCAAGGACGTGGCGCGTGTGGAGCTGGGCCCGGACAACCTGACCGTCAAAGCCAAGCTCAATGGCATGGCAGGTGCAGGCCTGGGTATTGTGCTGGCTGACGGTGCTAACGCCATGGATGTGGCCGATGCGGTATCTGCCAAACTGGCCGAGCTCAAGCCGTTCTTTCCCAATGAGATTGATTACTTTGTGAGTTCGGACTCCACGCCCTTTGTGCGTGCATCGATTCAGGAGGTGGTCAAGGCGCTGGTGGAAGCCATGGTGCTGGTGGTGATCGTGATGTTCATCTTCCTGCAGAACTTCCGTGCCACGCTGATTCCTGCGATTGCCGTGCCTGTGGTGCTGCTGGGCACCTTCGGCGTGCTGGCTGCTGCGGGCTATTCCATCAACACGCTGACCATGTTTGCCATGGTGCTGGCCATTGGCCTGCTGGTGGATGACGCCATTGTGGTGGTGGAAAACGTTGAGCGGGTGATGCACGAAACCGGCTTGTCACCCAAGGAAGCAACACGCCAGTCCATGCGGGAGATCACCTCAGCGCTGATTGGTATCGGTGTGACACTGTCTGCCGTATTCGTGCCCATGGCCTTTTTCGGCGGCTCCACCGGTGTGATTTACCGTCAGTTCTCCATCACCATCGTGGCTGCCATGGCTTTCTCAGTGTTTGTAGCGCTGACGCTCACGCCTGCACTGTGCGCCACCATTCTCAAAGCACCTTCCAATCATGGTGGTGAGAAGATGGTGCGCCGTGGTCTGCTGGGCATCAATGACAGGTTCTTCCGCTGGTTCAACCACCACTTTGATGCGACCGCCGTGCGCTACCAGAACGCTGTGGCCTGGTCGCTGCGCCGAGCCAAGCGCATGATGCTGATTTTTCTGGTGATTCTGGCGGCCGTGTGGCTGTTGATGAGTCGATTGCCCACGTCCTTCCTGCCCGATGAAGACCAAGGCTTTGTGTATGTGAACGTGAATCTGCCTGCTGGCGCAGCCGATGCCCGTTTGCAGGAAGTGCTGGATCAGGTGCGTGAATACTTTGCTGCGCAGCCTGATGTGGTGAGCTTTAACCAGGTTTCTGGTCTGAGCGGTGACCAGAGCTCGGCACGCGGCTTTGTACGCCTGAAGCCCTGGGATCAGCGTCCCCTGGAGTCGCAGGGCGCAGGTGCTTTTGCACACCGTGCCACACAGGAGCTGTCTGCCCAGATTCGTGACGCACGCATTTTTGTGATGCTGCCGCCTGCCGTGCGCGGTCTGGGCTCCAACGCTGGTTTTAACTTCATGCTCAAGGACTTGAATGGCCTGGGTCATGATGCTTTGCTGGCAGCCAAAGACCAGTTCCTCGCCGAAGCGCGCAAGCATCCGGAGCTGGCCAGTGTGCGCACCACCAATCTGGACGACGCCACAGAGCTGCGCCTGGATATTGATGACCGTAAGGCCGCAGCGCTGAACCTGTCATACAGCGACATCAACAGCGTGCTCTCCAGCGCCATGGGTGGTACCTATGTGAACGACTTCCTGAACAACGGCCGCGTCAAGCGGGTCTACATTCAGGGTGATGCGCCACACCGCATGCTGCCGCAAGATATTGCGAAATGGACGGTGCGCAACAAGAACGGCGAGATGGTGCCTTTCAGCGCTTTCTCGACCACGTACTGGGCCTATGGCTCTCCGCAGCTGCTGCGCTACAACGGCTCTCCAGCCTTTGAAATCGTGGGCAATGCAGCGCCGGGGGTGAGCTCAGGTGTGGCCATGCAGATCGTGGAAGACATTCTTAAGGACATGCCTCCTGGCATTGGCTATGAGTGGACGGGTGCTTCGCTGCAGGAGCGTCAGTCGGGTGCACAGGCTCCGCTGCTGTATGCCATCTCGATTCTGTTTGTATTCCTGTGCCTTGCCGCACTGTACGAAAGCTGGACCGTGCCGCTGTCCGTCATGCTGGCCGTGCCGCTGGGTGTCGTCGGGGCGCTGCTGGCGACCTACACGCGTGGCTTGACCAACGATGTGTACTTCCAGGTGGGCTTGCTGACCACGGTGGGCCTGGCGTCCAAGAACGCCATCCTGATCGTGGAGTTTGCCGTGCAGCTGCAGGAGCAAGGCAAAAACCTGTTTGATGCGACGGTGGAAGCCGTGCGCATGCGTCTGCGTCCTATCCTGATGACTTCGCTGGCTTTTGGCTTCGGTGTGATTCCGCTGGCACTGGGTACGGGTGCTGGAGCGGGTGGCCGCAATTCCATCGGCACCGCAGTGCTGGGTGGTACGGTGGCTTCTACCGTGCTGGGCCTGTTCATGGTGCCCGTGTTCTTCCTGCTGATTCGCAGCTGGTTCAAGAGCCGTTCGCGCAACGATGACACTCCCGCCAACACACAGGAAAAAGCCGCATGATGAAGACAATGACACTGCGGCCCGTGGTGGCCGCTGCCTTGGCAGCTGTATGGCTGTCTGCCTGTAACCTTGCACCCAAGTATGAGCAGCCTGCACTGGCTGTGCCAGACAGCATCGCTGCCGGTGCTGCTCGCAGCATAGAGGCCAGCGAAAGTGCGCTTGACACCGCCAAGGCGCTGAACTGGGTGGCTAACCCACAGCTGCGACAGGTGGTGGCGCTGGCATTGAGTCATAACCGCGACCTGCGCGTGGCCGTGGCCAATATGGAGAAGGCGCGTGCCCAGTACGGCATTACGCGTGCGGATCTGCTGCCCAGCGTTACCGCACAGGCGCAAGGTACGCGCAGCCGCAACAGTGCGGACTTGAGCAACGGTCAATCCACGGTGAGCGAGCAGTTCACCGCACAGCTGGGCTTTGCCAGCTATGAGATTGATTTCTGGGGCCGTATTCGCAACCTGAGTGAAGCAGGTCTGCAGGCCTTTTTGCAGTCTGAGGCCAACCAGCGCAATGTACAGATTGGGCTGATTGCCGAGGTGAGCAATGCCTGGCTGAATCTGGCGGCTGATCTGGCACGTCTGGCGCTGGCCAAAAGCACACTGGAGAGCCGCGAAAAAGCCTATGAACTGACCAGGCGGATGTATGAGCTGGGCGCCACTTCCGGGCTGGTGCTGGCGCAAAATTTGTCGACTGTCGAGACTGCACGCGGCGATGTGGCGGCCTATACCTCTCAGGTGCAGCGCAGCCGCAATGCGCTGGAGTTGCTGGTCGGCGGCAGTGTGCCTGCCGAGCTGCTGCCTGAAGCTCAGACGCTGATGGTGGATACGTCCAGCAATCTGGGCCTGCTGCCTGTGCCGGAAAATCTGCCATCCAGCGTGCTGCTGCAGCGCCCGGATGTACAAGCTGCAGAGCACAACCTGCGTGCCATGAATGCCAATATCGGCGCGGCGCGGGCAGCGCTGTTCCCCAGCATCTCTCTGACAGGCAGTGTGGGCTCTGGCAGCCGTGAACTGGATCAACTCTTTGGCAGTGGCACTGGCACCTGGAGCTTTATGCCGCAGATCAAGCTGCCTATCTTTGATGGTGGTCGCCTGCGCGCAGGGGTAGAAGTTGCCAAGGCCAATGAGCGCATTGCGCTGGCGCAGTACGAAAAAGCCGTGCAAACCGCTTTCAAGGAAGTGGCCGATGCACTGGCTGACCGCGCACAGTGGGGCGCCCGCCTGGGGGCCCAGTACGGCATGGTGCAAGCCACACAAAAAGCGTTTGAGCTGTCGGAAGCACGCTTTCAGGCAGGTGTGGATGACTACCTGACCGTGCTTGACGCCCAGCGCAGCCTGTATGCGGCCCAGCAAAACTTGATTGCGCTGCGACTGGCAGAGCAGATCAACCGTGTCACGCTCTGGAAGACGCTGGGCGGGCAGGAGACGGTTGCTGTCGTTTCCAACAGCAATTCATAACACAACCGTGTACAGCGGACAGCCCATCGGAGATGGGCGTTTGAGCCAAGACTTGGCAACGAAGCATCAAGCACGTTGTAGCCGGTTGCAAACAAAAAGGCCGATCTGCAGGGGGTATGGCAGATCGGCCTTTTTGCATAAAGCTTGCGATGGCTGGGGTCACATGGCTGCGGGCTGACGGTAATCGGCCGTGGCGATGAAATGGCTTTCAACAACTCCGGTAGGCGCTGCTTCCATGGCTGTAAGTGTGCATGTTGCGCCGCAAAAAATGCTGCTGCTGCGCTATGAAACTTGAAGTTTTTTAGAAAAATATTTTTTGAAATATGGATATGCAGCAAAATTTGCTGCATGGATAAAACAGATCGAAAAATTCTCGCTGCTTTGCAGCGTAATGCACGTGCCAGCTTGCAGGAGATTGGCCAGGAAGTGGGGTTGAGCCCATCGCCGTGCTGGACACGCATCAAGCGCATGGAAGACGAAGGCGTGATCGAAGGCTATACCGTGCGCCTCAATCCCCAGGCGCTGGGCTTGAACGACACGGTGCTGCTCATGGTCACGCTCAACAGCCACAGCGACAACACGCTGGAAAAGTTTGGCGAGCAGCTGGCGACCATTCCCGAGGTGGTGGAGGCACACCTGGTCTCTGGCACCTACGACTATCTGCTGCGCGTCATGGTCAAGGACACGCGCGACTACGAACGCCTGCTGCGTGAGAAGCTCTACAAGATCAAAGGCATTCAGCACAGCCAGTCCATGTTTGTGCTGCGCACCCTCAAGCGTGCGGAAATGCCTTTGGGTTAGGGTGTGTTCACATGGACTGCAGCAGCATGGATTCGTAGTCTTCGGCCGTTGCCAGTCGTGGATTGGTGCCATGGCAGTGGTCTTTGAGTGCGCCATCAATCACCGCCTGGAAACTTTCGGGCTGTACGCCCAGCGTTGACAGGCCTTGGGGCAGGCCCAGTCGTGCATTCATGTCGCGAATGGCATCTGGTATGTCACTGGCGCTGCGCAGTCCCATGGCGTGGGCCATTTTTTCGAGACGCTGCTCACGCTGCACGGGTTCGGCATCGGCATTAAAACGCACGACAGCAGGCAGAAAAATGGCATTCAGCGTGCCGTGGTGCAAGTGTGGGGCGTGCCCACCCAGACTATGGCTCAGACTGTGTACACAGCCCAGCCCTTTCTGAAAAGCCAGCGCACCTTGCATGCTGGCACTCATGAGTTGTCTGCGGGCTTCAGCGTCTTTGCCATTGCGTGTGGCGCGTTCAATATGTGCCCAGCCACGTGTCAGGCCATCCAGGGCAATGCCGTCAGCTGGAGGGTTGAAGGCGGCGGACATAAAGGTTTCCATGCAGTGCGCGATGGCGTCCATGCCCGTTGCTGCGGTCAGCAGCGGGGGCAGGCCATAGGTGAGTTCAGGATCGCAGATGGCGACCTTGGGCACCAGATGCCAGGAGTGAAACCCGAGCTTGCGCTGGTCATCCACGATGATGATGGCGCCGCGCGCCACTTCGCTGCCTGTGCCGCTGGTGGTCGGGACGGCGATGATGGGGGCTACCGCTTCGGTGATGCGTGGAGAGCCACCTTCAATGGTTGCGTAGTGCTTGAGTGGGCCTGGGTGGGTCACGGCAATCGCAACGCCCTTGGCGCAGTCGATGGCACTGCCGCCGCCCACGGCAATCAGTCCATCACACTGATGCTGCTGGTACAGCTGGGCAGCCGTGCGCACGGCAGTTTCTGTGGGGTTGGATGGGGTGGCATCAAACACGGTAACAGGCAGGTCCGTGAGTGTGTCCAGCGCCTTTTGCAGCACGCCTGCCGCCTTGACGCCAGCGTCTGTCACGATCAGTGGCCGGTGAATGCCAAGCCGCTGGCATTCCTGGGGAAGCAGGCGCACAGCGCCAAAGTCAAATTGAATCTGAGTGACGTAATTCATCCAGGTCATAGCAGTCCTCCTGGCCCCATCTTGGAGGACTGCTATCTGGATGGCTACCTTGAGAACCCTAGGGCTCTCAGGGCGCAGCGATTACGCCATGTCGCTGGCTACGGACAGCGCTTCGGACATGGCCTGCAGATCGTCCAGGTCCAGCACGCGATTCACATTGAGCAAGATCACAAATTTGCCGCGTACCTTACCCATGCCGGAGATGAAGTCCGTACGAATGCGGGTTCCAAAGGCTGGTGGCGGCTCAATGTCGCTGGCATCAATATCCAGCACTTCATTGACGGCATCGACCACTACGCCCATGACCTGCTGCCCTTCGGGGCCCAGTACTTCCACAATGACGATACAGGTGCGCTTGGTGACCGGGCTGGGTGTCTGGCCAAAGCGTACCTGCAAGTCCATGACGGGTACGACAGCGCCGCGCAGATTGATCACGCCGCGCACACAGGCAGGCATCAGAGGCACCTCGGTCATCGTGGTGTACTCGATGATTTCCTTGATCGACAGAATGCCAATGGCATAGGCATCGTTGCCGAGCATGAAGGTCAGATACGGCTGCCGGTGCCGCGCAGGCAGTATTTCTTGAGGTAGGCAGGGGAAATATTTCTGGCGCGCTCCAGGTGATAGTGGCCCGTCCAGGCGCGCTCCAGCACGCGGGTGCTGATGTCAGAGCCCAGTACCCGCCAGGGTTGCTTGCAATGCTCAGCCAGTGTCATGGCAATGCTGTATGCCTCTTCCCCGCTGGAGCTGGCTGCACTCCATACGCGCAGGGGCTGTTCGCCTGGTGGCAATTGCTGCACGTACTGAGCCAGCCATTCAAAGTGCTTGGGCTCACGGAAAAAATAGGTCTCATTGGTGGTGAGCAGATCGATGCAGACCTGTCGCTCTGATGCGCCTTGGGGGCTTTGAATAAGCGCAAAGTATTCCGCATAGGAATTGATCTGGTGATACTGCAGGCGTTTGCTCAGGCGTCCGCAAATCAGGGCTTTCTTGCCTTCGTGCATGCTGATGCCTGTGTGTTCATAGACAAAGGCCTGATAGTCAAGAAACTCGGCGTGGGAAATGTGCAGTGACATGATTCCAAAAATGAGAGCACGAAGCGCGCATTGTTTCTCACTTTGCAAAGCAAAGTGAATTCCACGGCCAAGCAGTGCATGCAGACTGAGGCGGTCGGCGTAATGTGGTGCTGCTGGTGCTTGAGCAGCAGGGGCTTGAGGTGGTAGCGCTCAGGTGTGCTGTTGCAGCAATCCGTAGAACATATGCGCAGCCGTGATCAGCAAGAACAAGGCAAATACCTTTTGCAGGTGCTGGTTGTTGATGCGGCTTGCAAGGGCAGC
Source organism: Comamonas kerstersii (assembly GCF_002056725.1). NCBI lineage: Bacteria > Pseudomonadati > Pseudomonadota > Betaproteobacteria > Burkholderiales > Comamonadaceae > Comamonas > Comamonas kerstersii. Next base: position 2,759,509 of record NZ_CP020121.1, read on the forward strand.
ACCCCAGGAGGTGCTGAGCATGCTGGTTGGCACAATGAGTGCAAAGCACAGCACATTGACATAGCCCAGACTCCAGGGCGGCAGCTGGCTCTGGTGCCAGCCATTGATGATGAAAGCCAGCGTGCCCGGAATACTGATAAAGCAGCCAATCAAGGCGCTGGTGCCCACGGCAGTGCGCATGGGAACACCGAAGCTGGACAGAATAGGTACGCTCAAAGTGCCGCCACCGACGCCAATCAGGGTGGAAACACCACCAATCAAGGTGCCAAATGCAGTGCTGCCTATGCGTGCAGGCATATGCTGGCCAAGCGGTGCGGCCTGAAAGTTGATGCCCATCTTGATGGCGATCAACAAGGCCATGCTGGCAAAAATGACAGTCAGCCATGTACCTGCCAGATAGCGGCTGGTCAGCGCACCGAGCAAGACACCCAGCAAGACACCAGGCAGCAGCTGCATGGCCAGTGCTTTATCGAGATTGCCGCGCTTGTTGTGTGCCCGGCTGCTCATCACGGAGGTAGGGATGATGGTAGCCAGGGATGTGCCAATCACCACATGCATCAGCACGGCTGGGTCTACCTGCAGCAGGTGAAACAGGAAATACAGCATGGGAACAATCACAATCCCACCGCCAATACCAAGCAGGCCTGCCAGCGTGCCTGCTACCAAGCCGGTAAGCAGTAGCGCAAGGCTCAGGCTGACGATCCATGCCGTTCCGTGAGTCAGTAATGCATCCATGGTGTGAGGGTGGTGGTGTGCGGAAGCGTCATCCTACAAAGCTCGTTCATGCAGCGCTGCAGGAGAAGTGCTTCTCTCCATGGCCAAGGTGTGATGGCTGCATCAGCTGTCTGATTGGCTGAGAAAATGAAAGCGCATCAGTGTTCTCTGGCGCGCCGAAGCGTGGTCTACGATGGGCTGTGGGTAGTCCTTGCCTAACTGCACGCCGCAGGCTTGCAATTGCTGTGGCTGCATGCTGGCCGGGAAGTGGATGTGTTTGTCTGGCAATCTGGCCAGCTCTGGCACATAGCGCCGGATAAAACGACCGTCTGGGTCAAACCGCTGTGACTGGGTAATGGGGTTGAAGATGCGAAACCAGGGCTGGGCATCGCAGCCTGTGGAGGCCGCCCATTGCCAGCCACCGTTGTTGGCAGCGAGGTCGTAGTCGTTCAGATGCTGTGCAAAAAACTGCTCACCACGGCGCCAGTCAATGCCCAGGTCCTTGGTCAAAAAGCTGGCAACGACCATGCGCAGGCGGTTGTGCATGTAGCCGGTCTGCAGCAGCTGGCGCATGGCGGCGTCCACCAGCGGGTAGCCGGTGCGGCCTTCGCACCAGGCTTGCCACAGTGCAGGGGCTTCATCCCACTGCACGCCGTCATATTCAGGGCGGAAAGATTGCGTCACCACATGGGGGTGATGCCACAGAATCATGAAATAAAAGTCACGCCAGGCCAGTTCAGACAGCCAGGTCTGTGCGCCTTCGTCACCTTGTGCTGCACGTTCATGGGCCAGTTGAGCGATTTGGCGGATGGAAATCGTGCCAAAGCGCAAATGCACGGACAGGTATGACACCCCTTTGCGGCCTGGATAGTCTCTGGCTTCATGGTAGAGGTGCATGCGGCTCAGAAAGTCCCGTAGTAATTGCTGGGCGCCTTGCATGCCAATAGGCAGGAGCAGTGTGTGCAAGTTGGTGCGGACAAAGCCAAGTTCTTCCAGTGTCGGCAGCAGATTTTGTGCTGGCAATGTTGCCAGATGGTGGGCGTGGCGCTCTACGGGGTAGGGTGTGAGCTGGAATGCATCGAGTTTTTGAAGCCAGGCGCGCTTGTACGGGGTGAAAACGCTATAGGGCTTGTCTTGCTGTGTAAGGACTTCGTTCCTGTCCAGCAGCACCTGGTCTTTGTAATCACTAAAGGCAATGCCCAGTTGTTGCAGTGCCTGCTGCACCTGCTGGTCGCGCGCCATGGCCTGAGGCTCGTAGTCGCGGTTGGTCAGAACTTCCTGTACGCCCAGTTCGCTGGCGAGCTGGACAATGCACTGGGAGGCTGGCCCATGGCGCACGATCAGGCCGGCTCCCTGCACGCCGCTTTGCTCACCGAGCGCTCGGAGTTGCTCATGCAGCTGCACGACGCTGGCATGGATGAATTCCACGCGTCGGTCCTGTTTGCTGGGTAGCGCATGCAGGATGTCGGTATCAAACACAAAAGCGCAGTACACCTGCTTGAAACGGCGCAGTGCGTAGTAGAGCGCAGCGTGATCGTTGCAGCGCAGGTCTCTGCGTATCCATACCAGGGCGCGGTCAGCAGCTATGGTCATCAAAGCGTTACCTGTCACGATTGCTTAGTGTGCTGAACCGGTCTGGTGTGTCTGTCGCCACTGTGCGACCAGTTCGGCGATGCGATCCAGTGACTGCTGGGTCGTAATGCCTTCCAGTACTGAAAGTCTGAGTGCATGGGGCAATATTTCTTATCAAAGAGGTTCAAGTAACTTCAAAGAAACGCGTGGTCAATTCGGTCTGCAACTCAGTTTTAGTCATGAGTTAAAAATGAAAAAAGCCTCGGCTCCACACGGAGCCAAGGCTTTTGAATTTGGCGGAAAGCAGCTGGAGTCGAACCAACCCGAGAGTGGCTAACACCCTCCACCAAGTTTGAAGCCTGGCCGCACCACCGGGCACGATTGCCTTCCAAAGAAGAGGCGCAAATTGTAGCGCGTTGCGCAAGATACATGCGCGAACACGGGCAATTTTATGCTCAGGCCTTGTGGCTATGCCATTGGGCATCGGGGCGCAGGATGTGTGCGTCCCGCACGCGGCGGGTATAGCCGAGGCGGTCAAAGCATTCGATGATCTGGATGGCGCGCTTGCGGCCCAGGCCGGTGGCGTCGCGGAATTCGCGGGCCATGACTTCGCCGTTGGGCGTGGCATCGGCCAGCGTCTTGATGATGCGTGCCAGCTCGTCCATGTTGGCGGCGGTGTAGAACAAGTCCTTGACCACCTGGAACAGTTGGCCCTGGCGTGCGAGTTTGCGCAGCAGCTGGCGCACCAGTTCTTCGCTGGTGCCGGTGTCATTGGCCAGGTCGCGTACCCAGGGTGGGTCAAAGCGGCCTTCCTGCAGCTTGGGCAGCAATTGCTCGGCCAGCGTCTGCTCATTGGCAGTCAGCTGCACGCTGTGGCCGGGCAGGTGCAGCCAGGCACCGCTGCTGGACAGGTGCTTTTCAGCCAGCAGTTGATCAATCAGTGCGCGCCAGAGTTTGTCGTGCTGTGCGTGGATCAGGCCGGGCCAGGCCATGCGGCGCAGGCGTGCGGCGTTGATGCCGGGCTCGTCCGGGTATTTCTCGTGGAAATGGGTGATGGTGTCTATCACCTGCTGCTGCAGCTGCTTCCAGCGTGCGGCGTCGATCAGGATGGCATCTTCGTCGGTCTGGCCGATGCGCTGCACGCCAGGCAGCTGCAGGGCATCGAGCGCATGGCCGCTGAGGCAGCGCAGCTGCGAGAGGCTGACGCCGTAGCTGGAGTGGGCAATCAGCGCTTCGGGGCTGCCGGTGGCAATCAGCTGCTCCAGCGCCTGCAGGTAGGCAAAGCGTTCCGCGCTGCGGCGCTTGCGTGCGGGGGCGTAAGGGTCCAGCACCATGCCGCCGGCAATGGTGCGGGTGGCCTGGGCGTTACGCAGAATCAGGCGGTCCCCGGGGATGGCGAAGACGGGCTCATCCAGCACCAGCTGGACGACGGCTTCTGTGCCGGGTTCTATGGGCTCGTCCTGCAGCAGGGCAATGTGGGCCGTGCAGCGCTGGGTGCCGATGTGTACGTGCACCGTGGTCCACTGCTGCATGCGGGGGGCTTCGGCCAGCAGGTGCATGCGGATGTCGATGCGGTCGGTGGCCTGCAGCACGCGGGCGTCGGCAATCCAGTCGCCGCGGATGATGTCTTCCTTGGCAATGCCTGCAAGGTTGAGTGCGCAGCGCTGACCTGCAACGCCCGCCTCTGCGGCCTGGTTCTGGGCGTGAATGCTGCGAACGCGCACTTCTTTGCCGCTGCTGGAGTGGTGCAGCACGTCTCCCACAGCGACTTTGCCGTTGAACACCGTGCCTGTGACCACCGTACCCTGACCGGGCAGGGTAAAGACGCGGTCTACGGCCAGACGAAACAGGCCATCCTGCGGGCGGGCGTGCATCATCTGCGCCTGCACTTCTAGGTGGGCGCGCAGATGCGCAACGCCGGGGTCTTCGGGCTGGCTGGCCGCCGTTTCAAAAATGGGACTGCCGGCAAGAGCAGTGACCGACAGAATGGCTTCAATTTCTGCACGCACATCGGCAATGCGTTCGGGCAGCACACGGTCTACCTTGGTCAGCGCCACCGTGCCTTTTTTCACGCCCAGCAGTTGCAGGATTTCCAGGTGCTCCAGCGTCTGGGGCATGACGCCGTCGTCTGCAGCCACCACCAGCAGGGCATGGTCAATGCCTACGGCACCGGCGGCCATGGTGTGCACAAAGCGTTCGTGGCCGGGCACGTCAATGATGCCCATGACATCGCCATTGGGCAGCGGCACATAGGCGTAGCCCAGTTCAATGGAGATGCCGCGTGCTTTTTCTTCTTTGAGGCGGTCGGTCTCCACCCCGGTGAGCGCGCGAACCAGGGTGGTCTTTCCGTGGTCGATATGTCCGGCGGTACCAATGATCATGCAATTACTTCCCGAATGTGCACCGCAGTCATGCACGGTGCACGTGACAGCGGTGCGTATCAAGCGCTGCGGAAACAAGCCGGTCCATCGTGGTTGCGGTACAGGCTTGTCTCGGTAGCTTTTATGAAAAAAAGAGCGGCTAGCGCTGAAAAAACAAGGGTTTCAGAATGATTTATATCTGAATCACTTATAAATCAAGCGCTGGCAGCTATTTATTTTGAGAGCTGCGAGAGCTGCTGCTCAAATTGGGGCTGCATGTGCGCTTCCAGACAGCGCAGGTCCAGCCACAGGGCATCGTCATGCAGTCGCCCAATGACGGGGCGCGGCAGGGCGCGCAGCCGTGCTTCCAGCTGGGTGAGCTGGCGGCCCGCCTGCTTGCCGCTGGCGGGGTAGAGCTTGAGGCCCCAGCTGGGCAGGTTTTCTACGGGCAGGGCGCCGCTGCCAATCTGGCTGTTCATGGCGGCAGTTTCTACCACCCAGGCTGCACCCAGCGCCGCTTGCAGTTGCGGCACCAGGCTTTCGGCCTGCGCCTGCATATCGGCCTGGGGACGGGTGAACAGTCGCAGCGTGGTCAGACGCTCGGCCAGTTTTTCGGGGTGCAGGTACAGGCGCAGCGTGGGCTCCAGCGCGGCCAGTGTGAGCTTGCCCACGCGCAGGGCGCGCTTCATGGGGTTTTTCTTGATCCTGGCGATCAAGTCCTTGCGGCCGACGATGATGCCGGCCTGTGGGCCGCCCAGCAGCTTGTCGCCAGAGAAGGTCACCACATCAGCGCCTGCTTCCACGGTCTCGCGCACGGTGACTTCATGCGGCAGGCCCCAGTCGCGCAGATCGACCAAGGTGCCACTGCCCAAATCTACGATCATGTTCAGGCCGCGCTCGTGCGCCATGGCGGTCACTTCGGCATCTGACACGCTCTTGGTAAAGCCCACCACCTCGTAGTTGCTGGTGTGCACCTTCATGAGCAGGGCGGTGTTTTCGGTGACGGCCTCGGCATAGTCCTTGGCGTGCGTACGATTGGTGGTGCCCACTTCCACGAGCTGGCAGCCTGCACGCTTCATGATGTCTGGAATGCGGAAAGCACCGCCAATTTCCACCAGCTCACCGCGTGAGACCACCACTTCCTTGCCGGGTGCAAGGGTAGACAGTGTCAGCAGCACAGCAGCGGCATTGTTGTTGACGATGGTGGCAGCTTCTGCGCCGGTGAGTTCGCAGATCAGCTGCTCGACCAGATCATCACGGTCGCCACGGCCGCCAGTCTCCAGGTCGTATTCCAGATTGGCGGGGTTGGTCAGGGCTTCGACCACGGCATCTACGGCTTCCTGCGGCAGCAGGGCGCGGCCCAGGTTGGTGTGCAGCACGGTGCCCGTGAGGTTGAACACAGATTTGAGGCGTGGTGCAAAGCGCTCAGTCAGGCGCTGCTGCACAGCGGTGGTCAGTACAGTTTCCTGCACCTGCTCGGCCTGCAGCGAGCCATCACGCAGCTGCAGACGCAGGGTATCCAGCACTTGCCGAACTGCATTGGTCACGCTGGAGCGGCCAAATTCAGTCTGCAAGCCTTGCAAGACGGGGGTTTGTAGCAGTTTGTCTACCGAAGGCAGACGGGGGGCGGCAGTGTTCAATGTGGAACTCGCAATGGGGCTAAGGCCCGCTCCCACCACCCTTGATCTGCGGTTGGCACGGTGGTGTGAACGGTACTAACAAAAATAAAGGCCGCTTGCGCGGCCTTTCGGCGGATGCGGAAGCCTTTATTCTGCCGCAGGGTCTACCAGTTCCGCGCTTTGTGCGTCTGTCTGTTCTTCGGCCACAGCCACAAACAGCAGAGGGTTGGCGCTGGCACGCTTGAACTGGGTGTTCTCGCTCATCAGCAAATCCAGCGTCAGGGTGGCCAGATCATCGGCCAGAGGTTCGGCCATGGGGTCTTTTTCCTGGTTGACGACCTTGCGGTAGGTGCCGCATTCGTCACAGGTTTCAGCGGTCACGACTTCCTTGCTGCCTTCAACGCTCTGATAGTGAATGCCCTTGGTGGATTCACAGTGCGAGCACTTCACGCGTACCAGCTGCCACTCTGTGCAGCAGGTGCCGCAGTGCAGATAGCGGTGACCGTTGGCCTTGCCGCCAATGCGCAGTACGCTGGAGACAGGCTCGCTGGCGCAGACTGGGCAGATGGTGGCAGGGTCGGTGTAGGGAACATCTTCCACATCCAGGGCTGCAGCACGCTTGGCGTAGGTGACTTGCAGGGCAGCCATGATGAAAGGAGCCATGCCAATGTGGCGCGCGGCCACTTCTTTTTGCAGCAGGCGCTTGGCAATGGTGTCACGCTCGTCCTGGCTCAGGTCGCGCAGCGACTGCAGCAAAGGCTGCAGGGGCTCTGGCAGGCCTTCGCTGCCAGACAGAGTGTCCAGCATGGCATTCAGTACTTGCTGCCATGCGGGGTCAATGTGGTCGGCGGCGGGCAGCAGGGGCATGGAGAACTGCTGCGAGCGCTCGATGTTGCTGCGGTCCATGGGCCGCAGCTCTACGGAGCCTGCAGCCGCATGCTGTGCATCCACAATCTTGGCTGCAAATTGCAGATAGTCGGCAATGGGATTGCCGTCAGCCAGTTGACGCAGACGCGCAGCACGTTCCGCAAACAGTGTGGAGACTTGTGGTAGCAGCACTCGGGGGAAGGAGGTCTTGTCCAGTGCTTCAATTTCGCCGGGTTGGAGAATGCGTGTTTGCATGAAATAAATCCCTGAATTGAAACCGCCGGTACGCCCAGCTGGGCAATACCGGCGGTAATCAACAAGCGTCTAAGTGACTTCTATTGCAGCTTCTGCGGCGACTTATTTGTTGTCGCCGGTCATCTTGCGATACCAGCCGCGGTGGTGTTGCTTGGCCCAAGCACGTGTCACTGTGCCATACAGCATGGCGCGGATCGTACCCTTGGTCCAAATAGCCGCATAGACGTGCATGATGATCAGGCCAATCATCCAGACTGCTGCGACGGCGTGGATGACGGAAGCCGAGCGGACCACGTCCACGGGCAGGTTCCACCAGGCGCGCCACATCAGGAAGCCGGAGATGGTGATCAGAGCCATGCCGATGACCAGACCCCAGAACAGCAGCTTTTGACCGCCGTTGTACTTGCCTTGTTCAGGCATGTCATGGTCATCACCATCAATCATCTTGTTCACGTTCTTGAGCCACTCGATGTCGCGAGCCTCAATCACGTTCAAGCGCCAGAAGCGGAACGCCATGATGATGAAGAACACAGCCATCACTACACCGATATAGGGGTGCAGGATGCGAGTCCATGGGCCGCCACCAAACAGCTGAGTCAGCGGGAAGAAGGCGGGGTGAAAGAACGCCAAGCCAGACAGAGCCAGCAAGATGAAGCAAATGCCTACCACCCAGTGGTTGGCGCGTTCCGATGCGTTATAGCGCACGAGGTCGCGGGGATTGCGTTTCATTTGCTCTTCTCCTTCTTCTCAGCTTCGGCGTCCTTGCGTTCCATTTCATCTTCCAGTTCCTTGGACACGTCGTTCGGGCCCTTGGTGATGTAATGGAACAGGCTGCCAACGGCAGCAACGCCCAAGGCTGCAACAGCCAAAGGTTTAGCAACGCCCTTCCACAGAGAGACCATGGGGCTGATCGAAGGATCGTCAGGCAGGCCCTTGTAGAGAGATGGCTTGTCAGCATGATGCAGAACGTACATCACGTGCGTGCCGCCCACACCCTGTGGGTCGTACAGGCCAGCGTTGGCATAGCCACGGCGGTTCAGGTCGGCGATACGAGTCTCGGCCTGATCCTTCATGGCTTCCTTGGTGCCAAACATGATGGCACCGGTAGGGCAGGTCTTGACGCAAGCAGGTTCCATGCCAACAGCCACGCGGTCCGAACACAAGGTGCACTTGTACGCCTTGTTGTCCTTCTTGGAGATACGTGGAATGTTGAATGGGCAGCCTGTGACGCAGTAGCCGCAGCCCACGCACTGGTCTTGCTGGAAGTCAACGATACCGTTCTTGTACTGAACGATGGCTCCGGGCGAAGGGCAAGCCTTCAAGCAGCCGGGGTCGTCACAGTGCATACAGCCGTCCTTGCGGATCAGCCATTCCAGATTGCCTGTGGCTTCGTTTTCGTACTCGGTAAAGCGCATGACGGTCCACGACTGATCGGTCAGATCGGTCGGGTTGTTATAACCGTCATCCACCACACCGATGGCATCGCGCAGATCGTTCCACTCCATGCAAGCTGTTTGGCAAGCCTTGCAGCCAATGCACTTGGAGACGTCGATCAGCTTGGCCACCTCGCCAGCGTGCGCGCCGCGCGCGCTGGGGGAGGGGGTAGTCGTCGCAGAGCGACGCTTGATATCGAGAGACATGGTTGAAGACATCAGCTATTCCTCCTTATGCCTTCTCAACCTTCACGAGGAAGGTCTTGGATTCAGGGGTTTGGCTGTTGGCATCACCAATCGAAGCAGTCAGGTTGTTGGCCAGATAGCCCTTACGACCTGTCGACGAGAAGCCCCAGTGGATGGGCACGCCCACCTGGTGGATGGTCTTGCCGTCGATCTGCAGAGGCTTGATGCGCTTGGTCACCACGGCAACTGCCTTCACGAAGCCACGCTTGGACGAGACCTTCACCATCTGGTTGTCTTCGATACCCAGTTCCTTGGCCAACGCTTCACCGATTTCCACGAACTGCTGTGGCTGAATGATGTTGTTCAGCTGCACGTGCTTGGTCCAGTAGTGGAAGTGCTCGGTCAAACGATAGGTCGTACCCACGTGCGGGAACTCTTCGGGCGAGCCCTGAGTGCCTTCGGTAGACTTCAAGATACGAGCAGCAGGGTTGATCACTGCCAGCTTGTTCTTGGGGTACATGGGGTTGTAGCCCAGTGGGTTGTCGAACGCTTCGTAGTGCGTTGGGAATGGACCGTCGTTCATGCCCTTGCGCGAGAAGAAGCGAGCCACGCCCTCGGGGTTCATGATGAACGGATTCACCACTTCAGGGTTGGCTGTCAGAGCGATGTCTGGTACGTCTGCACCGACCCACTTGCTGCCGTTCCATTCGATCAGAACACGGTTTGGATTGAATGGCTTGCCCTGGCGGTCAGCCGAGGCACGGTTGTACAGCACGCGGCGGTTAGCAGGCCATGCCCACGCCCAGTTCAGCGTATTGCCGATACCTGTTGGGTCGCTGTTGTCACGGCGAGCCATCTGATTGCCCGACGATGTCCAGCAGCCGGACCAGATCCAGCAACCGCCCACGGTCGAACCGTCATCACGCAGCTCTCCAAAGCCGCCCAGCTGTTCACCCGCCTTGCGGATGATGTTGCCGTTGGCATCCTTCAGGTCTACCAGTGCGCGACCGTTGTATTCCTTGGCGATTTCCTCGGAAGTAGGATGGTCTGCACGGGCGTAAGGCCACCACAGGTTGACGATAGGGTCAGGGAACTTGCCGCCTTCGGTTTCGTAAAGCTTCTTCAGGCGCAGGTGCAGGCCCGACATGATGGCTATGTCGGTGCGGGCTTCTCCTGGAGGTTCGGAAGCCTTCCAGTGCCACTGCAGCACGCGCGAAGAGCTCACTACTGCACCGTCTTCTTCAGCGAAGCAGGTCGTAGGCAGACGGAACACTTCGGTCTGGATGGAGGCGCTGTCCACATCGTTGAACTCGCCGTAGCTCTTCCAGAACTCGGAAGTTTCTGTAACCAGCGGATCCATCACAACGAGGAACTTCAGCTTCTTCAAGCCTTCGCGCACGTTGTTGGAGTTGGCCAGAGCCGCCAGAGGGTTGAAGCCTTGGGCGATGTAGCCATTGACCTTGCCTTGCACCATCAGGTCGAAGATGCGCAGCATGTCGTACTGCATGTCCAGCTTGGGCAGATAGTCATAAGCCCAGTTGTTTTCCGCAGTTGCAGCAGGGCCCCACCACGCCTTCATCAAGCTCACATGGAACTTGGGCGTGTTCTGCCAGTAGTTCATCTGGCCGGGACGCAGCAGCTTAGGGGTGCGTGCAGCGATGTACTTGGAGTATTCCTGCTCAGCTTCGTTAGGCAGCGACAGGTAACCAGGCAGCGAAGCGGACAGAATACCCAGGTCGGTCAGGCCCTGAATGTTGGAGTGACCGCGCAGCGCGTTCATACCACCACCGGCCACACCGATGTTGCCGCACAGCAGCTGAATCATGGCGCCAGTACGCAGCATCTGTGCGCCGATGGTGTGCTGTGTCCAGCCCAGGGCGTACATGATGGTTGCAACACGGCCAGCTTGCGCTGTGGAAGCAAACTTTTCTGCAACGTGCAGGAACTTCTCCTTGGGCGTACCGCAGACGCTTTCCACCTTTTCAGGGGTGTAGGAAGCGTAATGGCGCTTGAGCCACTGGTACACGCAACGAGGGTGTTGCAGGGTGGGGTCCACCTTCACGAAGCCATCTTCGCCCAGTTCGTAATCCCACGAAGCCTTGTCGTAGGTACGAGTTTCAGGGTTGTAGCCCGAGAAGATACCTTCGTCGAACGCGAAGTCTTCACGCACGATGAACGAGAAGTCTGTGTAGTTCTTCACGTATTCGTGGTGGATCTTGTCGTTCGTCAACAGGTAGTTGATGATGCCTCCGAGGAACACGATGTCCGAGCCCGAACGGATAGGGGCATAGAAATCGGCCACAGCGGCAGAACGGTTAAAGCGGGGGTCAACTACCATGAAGTGCGCGTTGTTGTGCGCCTTCGCTTCGGTAACCCATTTGAAACCACAGGGGTGCGCTTCAGCAGCGTTACCGCCCATGATCAGGATGACATCAGCGTTCTTGATGTCAACCCAGTGATTTGTCATAGCGCCACGGCCAAATGTTGGGGCAAGACCTGCCACCGTTGGGCCGTGTCAGACACGTGCTTGGTTGTCCAGCGCCAGCAGACCCCAGGAACGGGCTACCTTGTGCGTGACATAACCGGCTTCGTTGCTGGAGGCCGAAGCCGCCAGCATGCCGGTAGTGACCCAACGGTTAACCGTTTGGCCCTTTTCATTCTTTTCGATGAAGTTGGCATCGCGGTCTTCCTTCAGAAGCTTTGCGATGCGATCCAGTGCTTCATCCCAGGAGATACGCTTCCACTCGCTGGAACCAGGAGCGCGGTACTCGGGGTACTGCAGGCGGCTGGGGCTGTGAACAAAGTCCAGCAGCGATGCGCCCTTGGGGCACAGTGTGCCGCGGTTCACTGGGTGATCTGGGTCACCTTCGACGTGAATGACGGACAGCTTGTTGTTGAGCGTGCCGTCGCCCATCGAATACATCAAAATGCCGCAGCCTACCGAGCAGTAAGTACACGTCTGGCGTGTCACTGTGGCGGCGGTCAACTTGTACTGGCGAACTTCCGCAAGTGCAGCAGTGGGCGAGAAACCCATTACCGCCAAGCTGGATGCTGCCAGACTTGAGCCAGTCACTTTCATGAACTGGCGTCTGGAGAATTGCACCATGGGGTTACCTTTTTAAAACTTGACGCTTGTGCGGCGCATTCTAGAGTTATGTCTCATACAAGACCACGTATAGACCTTTATCCGATACCGAAGACTGGAGAATGCAGCTCAATACTTACACGTTTTGAAATTAGGTATACATATGTAAATCCCTGAATTTCCTGTCAGGCTCAGTCTTACTTGCTGCGGCTTCCATAGCAGCCGGAGGTAATGCAGCGGCGAGGGGATTTGTGAATCCGTATGCTTGCGCCATACGGTTAATGGGTGTGTCGAGTTCGACCTTCCTTTTGTGTTTGCTGGGCTTTGAGATGTCGATCGTACGAAGTCTCAAGGGCCATATGAGAAGCGTTGACTAACTGATGTCCCATCGACAACCCGTGCGCGTCACGGAAATTGACAGCTACAGCACCATCATTGATGCTAGAACTCCAGCGGAATTCGAGCTCGATCACATCCCGGGCGCCATCAACTGCCCCGTGCTGAGCAACGAAGAACGCGTCACCATCGGCACGATTTACAAGCAGGTCAGCCCATTTGAAGCCAAGCGTCTGGGCGCTGCCATGGTGGCAGCCAACCTGTCCAAGCACCTGTATGAAACGTTTTCCGATAAGCCTGCCAACTGGAAACCGCTGGTCTATTGCTGGCGCGGGGGGCTGCGCAGCGGCTCCATGGTGACCTGGTTGCGTCTGGTGGGCTGGGATGCCCAGCAGCTGGCCGGTGGTTACAAGGCTTTCCGCCGTCAGGTGGTGGACGACATTGAATCCATCGTTCCACAGATGCAGATGCGTGTGCTCTGCGGAGCTACGGGCAGCGCCAAAACCCGTGTGCTGCATGCGCTGAAGCAGCTGGGCGAGCAGGTGATTGACCTGGAAGGGCTGGCGCGCCACAAGGGCTCCTTGCTCGGGAGTCTGCCTGGTGTTGCACAGCCCAGTCAGAAGCATTTCGAGACCTTGCTGGCTGGCGAGCTCAAGGCGCTGGACCTGAGCCGTCCCGTCTACCTGGAAGGCGAAAGCCCCAAGATTGGCCGCGTGGCACTGCCTCTGGTGCTGGTGCAGTGCATGCGCCAGTCGGCGGTGGTAGAGATTCAGGCCAGCGCCTCAGCGCGCCTGAGCTATCTGCTGCGCGACTATGCCTACCTGGGCGATGACGTAGAAAAGCTTTGTGAACGCCTGTCCTTCCTGAAGGAAATCCAGGGCAATGCCACCGTGACACGCTGGCAGGAATGGGCGCAGGCTCGTGCGTTGCCATCGTTGTTTGACGAGCTCATGCACCTGCATTACGACCCGCTGTACGAGCGCTCACAGTCCAAGCACTTTGTGCAGTGGGACCAACGCAGCTCATGGGAAGTGGATGACCTGAGTGATGCGGCGATTGAGCGCCTGGCTCAGTCCATTGCATCCGCATAAGCATAAGCATAAGCACAGCACACAGGCGCAGCCCTGAGAGACTGTCCCTGTCAAGGGCCAGTCCAGTGACTGCCAAGCCGGTGGATGATCGGCCTGGCAGTCATTGGTTAAGCGCCCAGACCTGCTTGCTGGGTGAGCTGTTCGATCTCCTCGCTCAGCTCCAGCCAGCGCTCTTCCAGTGTGTCCAGCTCATCGCCCACCGCCTTGAGCCGCTTGCCGGCTTCAGCAATTTCTGCGGGTGGAATTTGCGTGGACAGCTTTTCTTCCAGCTGCGTTTTTTCTGCAGACAGCGCGGCCATTTTTTTGTCTACCTGCTCCAACTCTTTTTTCAGAGGCTTGGTTTTTTCCGCCAGCTGCTGGCGCGCCTGTGCGGCCAGACGCCGTGCTTCACGCTGATCCATCTGGGGTGCAGCCGCGTCCTGCGCAGGTGCATCGGCAGCGGCTGCCTGTAGCTCGGCATGCTTGGCTTCTTCGCGCAGGCGCTTGGATTCATCGAGCAGATAGCGCTGGTAGTCGTCCAGATCGCCGTCAAACGGGCCGACCACGCCGCGCCCCACCATCCAGAAGTCTTCACACACGGCGCGCAGCAGGTGGCGGTCGTGGGAGACCAGCATCACCGTGCCATCAAAGTCATTGATGGCCATGGCCAGTGCTTCGCGGGTAGCCAGGTCCAGGTGGTTGGTAGGCTCGTCCAGCAGCAGCAGGTTGGGGCGCTGCCAGACAATCATGGCCAGCACCAGGCGCGCCTTTTCGCCGCCGCTCATGCTGCCTACCTGTTGCTTGACCATGTCTCCGGTGAAATTGAAGGTGCCCAGCCAGTTGCGCAGGTCTTGCTCACGGCTGGCGGCAGGGGCATCGGCACCCAGATCCTTGGCCAGGCGCGTCATGTGCTGCAGCGGGTCTTCATCGGGGCGCAGTACGTCCAGTTCCTGCTGGGCAAAGTAGCCAATGTTCAGGCCCTTGCCCTCGGTGACCTTGCCGCCGAGCGCAGGCATGGTACGCGCAATGGTTTTGACCAGGGTCGATTTACCCTGTCCATTGGCACCCAGAATGCCGATGCGTTGACCGGCCAGCACCGAGCGGTTCACACCACGCAGGATGACGGTTTCATTGCCTGCATCGTCGGTGTAACCAAAGCTGGCATCGGTAATCGCCAGCATGGGGTTGGGTAGGTTGGCGGGCTCCTTGAATTCAAAGGTGAACTCGGCATCGGCCAGCACAGGTGCTACTTTTTCCATGCGCTCAATCTGCTTCATGCGGCTTTGTGCCTGTTTGGCTTTGGTGGCTTTGGCCTTGAAGCGGTCAATGAACTTTTGCAGGTGGGCAATCTTGTCCTGCTGCTTGTCAAAAGCAGCCTGCTGCAGTTCCAGCTGCTGGGCGCGCAGTTCTTCGTACTTGCTGTAGTTGCCGCCGTAGCGCGTGATCTTGCCGCTGGCCAGTTCAAAGGTAACGGAGGTGACGCCATCCAGAAACTCGCGGTCGTGCGAAATCACAATCATGGTGCCGGGGTAGCGCTTGAGCCAGGCTTCCAGCCAGACCAGGGCGTCCAGGTCCAGGTGGTTGGTGGGCTCGTCCAGCAGCAGCAGGTCCGAAGGGCACATCAGCGCGCGAGCCAGCTGCAAACGCATGCGCCAGCCGCCGGAGAAACTGTTGACCGGGTGCTCCAGCTCACTGGTCTTGAAACCCAGTCCCAGAATCAGGGCCTGCGCACGCGCGGTGGCATCGTGGGCACCGGCATCGGCCAGGTCGGCGTGGGCCTGGGCAATGGCCATGCCGTCGCCAGAGGCTTCTGCGGCTTTCAGGCGCGCCTGCACTTCAGCCAGGCGTGTGTCGCCGTCCAGCACAAACTGTGTGGCAGATTCGTCGGTTTCTGGCATGTGCTGGGCCACCTGGGCCATGCGCCAGGTCGGAGGGATAAAAAAGTCGCCGCCGTCTTCATGCAGCGTGCCATTGAGCAGGGCAAACAGCGATGACTTGCCTGCCCCGTTGCGCCCCACCAGACCCACGTGCTCGCCGGGGTTGATGGTGGCATTGACGCTGTCGAGCACAACTTTGGTGCCACGGCGCAGGGTGACGTTTTTCAGGGTAATCATCGAGATTTGAGAAAAAAGCGCACCCGCAGATGTTGCAAATCATGCGGGTGTTAAAAATTTAATAGCTGCTAGCGCTTGCTGCATAAGCGCTAGAGGCCAAAAAGGCTTGAAATGATTCCAAGCTGGTGTGGAACTTATTGTGCCGTGCGCTGGGCATGGGCCAGCAGTTCCTGGCGTGTGACCAGCAGTACGGCATCTTCACCCACACTGGTGTCCAGCCAGTAGACCAGCATCTCGGGGAAGGCCGCTTCAAAGAAGGGGCGTTCATTGCCAATTTCCAGCACCAGCACGGCGTCTTCTGTCATGCAGGCAGGTGCATCGGCAAACAGCTGGCGGATAAAGTCCATGCCGTCTGTGCCACCGGCCAGCGCGAGTTCTGGCTCGGCCAGGTATTCGGCAGGCAGCTTGGACATGCTGTCGGCATTCACATAGGGCGGGTTGCACAGGATCAGGTCCCAGGGGCCGGGTACCTTGGACAGGCCATCGGTTTCCACCAGCGTCACGCGCTCCTGCAGACCGTGCTTGTCCACATTGATGCGGGCCACAGCCAGTGCATCCGTGGAAATATCCGCGCCGGTGACGTTGACCTCGGGGTAGGCCATGGCGGCCAGGCAGGCCAGCGAGCCGTTGCCCGTGCACAGGTCCAGCACGTTTTTGGTCTTGTCCGAGAGGAAGTGGTCGATGGATCCGTCGGCCAGCAGCTCTGCAATAAAGCTGCGTGGCACGATGGAGCGCTCGTCGATATAAAACGGCACGCCCATCAGCCAGGCTTCATTCGTCAAATAGGCCGCAGGCTTGCGTGTCTCGATACGCTCTTTAAAAAGTGTAGCTACCAGCGCTTGCTGCTCGGGCGTTACAGCCTGATTTTCTACAGAAGCTTCTTCGTCGCCCAGTGGAGCGTCGATAGGCAAGCCGAGCTTGAACAGCACCAGCCAGATGGCTTCTTCTTCGGCATTGCTGGTGCCATGGCCAAAGCCTACGCCAGCTTGTTCCAGGCATTGAGCGCCGGTTGTAATCAATTCACCCACGGTGTTGCCGTGGGGCAGGGTGTAAGCGTGGCTCATGCAGCGGCTCCTTGTTCCAGTGCAGCAGGCTGCAGGCGTGTGTGCAGGTTTTCCAGCACGCGGCGGTAAATGTTCTTCAGCGGTTCCACATCGGCGATGGCAATGTGCTCGTCGATCTTGTGGATGGTGGCGTTCGGTGGGCCGAGTTCTATCACCTGTGGGCAGACCTTGGCGATAAAGCGGCCATCGCTGGTGCCGCCGCTGGTCGAAAGCTCAGTCTCCAGCCCGGTTTCAGCGCGAATTGCTTGCTGTACAGCAGTGACCAGATCGCCAGGCGTGGTCAGGAAGGGCTCGCCAGACAGCGCCCAGGCCAGGTCATACTCCAGCGCATGCTTGTCCAGCACGGATTTGACGCGCTGCTTCAGGCTTTCGGCCGTGTTTTCCGAGCTGTAGCGGAAGTTGAAGTCAATCACGACTTCGCCAGGGATGACATTGGTCGCGCCCGTGCCGCCGTGCATATTGCTGATCTGCCAGCTGGTGGGCGGGAAAAACGCATTGCCCTGGTCCCACTCGATGCTGGCCAGTTCTGCCAGCGCAGGCAGGGCGTGGTGAATGGGGTTGCGAGCGAGTTGTGGGTAGGCGATATGGCCCTGAATGCCTTCCACGGTGAGGCGACCGCTCAGCGACCCGCGGCGGCCGTTTTTGATCATGTCGCCTGTCTGCTTCACGGCGGTAGGCTCGCCTACGATGCACCACTCCAGTGGCTCGCCACGTTCGCGCAGCGCTTCGACCACGATCTTGGTGCCATCATGGCCGGGGCCTTCTTCGTCGCTGGTCAGCAAGAAGGCAATATTCAACGGAGTCTCGGCGTTATCTGCCAAAAACTCTTCTGCCGCGACCACAAAGGCGGCAATCGATGTCTTCATGTCGCTGCTGCCGCGACCAAAGAGCTTGCCGTCTTGGTAGGTAGGGGTGAATGGCGGGTGGGACCATTGCTCGGCAGGGCCTGTGGGCACCACATCGGTGTGGCCTGCAAAGACCAGGGTTTTGGCGTTGGGGTGCTGGCTGCGGCGGATAGCCCAGAGGTTGTGAACGCGGAAAGTGTCAGGGCCTCCGTCCAGACGTTCACAGGTAAAGCCCTGCGCGTGCAGGCGGTCGGCTAAAAGCTCCAGACAGCCCGCATCTTCAGGGGTGACGGAGGGGCGGCTGATCAATTGCTCAGCCAGTTGCAGGGTGCGAGACATAAAAGGAATCCAGACGAGACTGCAGCATGCAACTGCAGTCTGTGCCCCCTGACAACTGTCACGGAGCTTTTCAGGTGTTGAGCAATGCGCTGTCAAACGCAGGCAGGGCCGGAACCGCAGAAGTCTCATCAGCAGGGGCGCGTACCTCCGTGCGGAGGGGCTGCACATTGCCTTGAGGTGCGTTTTGCAGGCGCCACATCAGGTTGGTGGGTGAGTCTGCGTTGGCCAAGCCTTCACTGCGCTCAATTGTGCCATTAGTGATGAGGCGCGCGATGTCTTCTTCAAAGGTCTGAGAGCCTTCGGCCATGGAATTTTCCATGTTGTCGCGCACACCGGAGAAGTCACCTTTCTCAATCAGCTCAGACACCAGTTTGGTGTTGAGCAGTACCTCAGTGGCTGGAACGCGTGAGCCAGTGGTCGTGCGCAGCAGGCGCTGGGTAATGATGGCTTTGAGGGATGAAGCCAGATCGCCCAGCATGGTGGCACGTACCTCTACGGGGTAGAAGCTCAGAATGCGGTTGAGTGCATGGTAGGAGTTGTTGCCGTGCAGGGTGGTCAGCACCAGGTGGCCAGACTGGGAGTAGGCAATGGCGGCAGACATGGTCTCGCGGTCGCGGATTTCGCCGATCAGAATCACGTCCGGTGCCTGGCGCAGCGCGTTTTTGAGCGCAGTCTGCAGTGACTGGGTGTCAGAGCCCACTTCACGCTGGTTGACGATGGAGCGCTTGTTTTTGAACTGAAATTCAATCGGGTCCTCAATCGTGAGGATATGGCCCGTTTTCTGTTCATTGCGGCTGTCGATCATCGCAGCCAGCGTGGTGCTCTTGCCCGAACCTGTTGCCCCGACGACCAGAATCAATCCGCGCTTTTCCAGCACCAGTTGCTCCAGAATGGAAGGCAGCTGCAGGTCATGCAGTTTGGGGATTTGCTGGGAGATAAAGCGAATCACTACGGCAGTGGTGCCGCGCTGGCGCATGGCGCTGATACGAAAACGGCCTACGCCTTGCAGCGGAACGGCGATATTGAGCTCACCTGTTTCCTGCAGGGTTTCCATGTCTTGCGGTTTGACGACTTCGGCCAGCAAGGCGCGCGGGGTGTCTGGACTGAGCAGCTGGTTGTTGATGGGTACGCAGACACCATCAATCTTGATCAGTGCTGGCGAGCTTGCAGACAGATAAATGTCCGAAGCTTTTTTCTCCGCCATCAAGCGTAGCAAGCGCTCCATCATGCCCATAGGTTTTCCCTCGCCTCATTGTTGTGTGAAACCAGAATGCCCCTGAGTGTGCAACAAAAAAACCAAGAAAAACGCCTAGGACATACCTAGGCGTTTGAGTCGTATCAAGAGCGCAATGCGGCGCGTCTATCAGTCACGCAGCAGGTCGTTCAGGCTGGTGGTGGAGCGTGTCTTGGCATCCACCGTCTTGACGATGATGGCTGCGTACATGGAGTAGTCCTTGCCGTCCTTGGTCTTCTTGGGCAGGTTGCCCGAGACCACCACGGAGCCCGCAGGTACGCGGCCGTAGCTGATTTCGCCGGTTTCGCGATTGAAGATAGGGGTGGACTGGCCGATGTACACGCCCATGGAGATCACGGAGTTTTCTTCCACGATCACGCCTTCCACGATTTCCGAGCGCGCACCAATGAAGCAGTTGTCTTCAATGATGGTGGGGTTGGCCTGCAGGGGCTCGAGCACGCCGCCCAGGCCCACGCCGCCGGACAGGTGCACGTTCTTGCCGACCTGGGCGCAGGAGCCCACGGTGGCCCAGGTGTCCACCATCGTGCCTTCATCCACATAGGCGCCGATGTTCACATAGGAAGGCATCAGGATGGCGCCCTTGGCGATGAAGGAGCCGCGGCGAGCCACGGCAGGAGGCACCACGCGCACGCCGGTGGCGGCGATGTCAGCCTCGCTCATGCCTTCGTACTTGGTAGGAACCTTGTCGAAGAAATTCAGGTCGCCTGCCTGCATCAGCTTGTTGTCATTCAGACGGAAAGACAGCAGCACGGCTTTCTTGAGCCACTGGTGCACGGTCCACTGACCGACAGCTTCACGGCTGGCGACGCGCAACTTACCGTTGTTCAGTGCGTTCAAGGCGAAGTCCACGGCTTCCACCACTTCCTTGGGGGCCGACTTGGCAGAAATTTCTGCGCGGTTGTCCCAGGCGGAGTCGATGATTTGTTGCAGTTGTTGGGTCATGGTCTATTTCAGTTTCTTTTGAATAAAGTCAGCGATGCGCTGCGCGGCTTCCACACACTCTGCAGTCTCTGCCACCAGAGCCAGACGCACGCGCTGCGCACCAGGGTTGTACCCATGCACGTTTCGTGCCAGATAGCTGCCTGGGAGCACGGTGACATTCGTGGATTCCAGCAGCTCGCGGGCGAACTCCGTGTCGCTCATGCCCAGTGCATCAGGAATGCGTGGCCACAAGTAAAAGCTGGCATCTGGTAGGCGCACGTCCATGACAGGCTCCAGAATAGGCATGACCGCCGCGAACTTTTCGCGGTACATGGCGCGGTTTTCCTGCACATGGGCTTCGTCCGACCATGCGGCCATCGACGCATGCTGGATAGGCAGGCCCATGGCGCCTCCGTGGTAGGTGCGGTAGAGCAGGAAAGATTTCAGCAGCTGGGCATCACCCGCCACAAAGCCGCTGCGCAGACCGGGCACGTTGGAGCGCTTGGACAGGCTGGTAAAAGCCACGATGTTGCGGTAGTCGGTGCGCCCCAGTTTGACAGCGGCTTCCAGGCCACCCAGCGGCGGCTTATCGCGGAAATAGATTTCGCTATAGCACTCGTCTGAGGCAATCACAAAACCGTACCTGTCAGACAGGTCAAACAGCTTTTGCCATTCATCCAGCGGCATGACCGCACCCGTGGGGTTGCCGGGCGAGCATACATAGATCAGCTGCGTCTTGATCCAGACATCGGCAGGCACGCTGTCCCAGTCCACGGCAAAGTTACGCGCCGGGTCGCTCGGCACAAAGCAGGGCTGGGCACCGGCCAGCAGGGTGGCCCCTTCATAGATTTGATAGAAGGGATTGGGGCACAGCACGGTAGCGCCGGGCTGGGTGGGGTCAATGATGGTCTGGGCAAATGAGAACAGCGCCTCGCGCGAACCATTGACAGGCAAGATCTGCGTGGCGGCATCCACGGCAATGCCATAGCGGCGCTGCAGCCAGTGGCTGCAGGCCTGGCGCAGTTCCATGGAACCCGCCGTGGCAGGGTAGCTGGCAAGCCCGTCCAGATGGGCGGTCAGCTGCTCGGTAAGAAAGTGGGGCGTGGCATGGCGAGGCTCACCAATACCCAGGCTGATGGGTCTCAGATGCGAGGGAAGGGTGACCCCCGCAAACAGTTGACGCAGCCGTTCAAATGGATAAGGCTGTAAGTGTTGGAGCAGGGGATTCATGATCCGCACATTATGGGATATCAATACAAGCGCTCATGCGCTTCATGCGTAAATTTGCATTCTAAATGCAAAAAAAGCATGAATGCAGCATTGGCTTGCTTGAGGATTACGTGCCCGGCTAGGAAAACTCCCGAGGCAGCGCCAGCACCATGGGATTACAAACTTTGGGGTCAATACCAATCAAAGGCGAGGGCGGAGATGCTGTGGATCTTGAGGCGCTGCAAGCTGGCAGGAAAACTGGGCTGTGTAGCTGTGAGTGGGCTGGCGGCCATGGCTGCCTTATGGGCAACGGCGGTTTTTTCACAGGACGTGGCGCTGCAAGGCGCGGTGGCTGCGGCAGGTGGATTGCTCTTCCTGTTTGTGCTCTATAGCGTCTATCGCAATTTTTCGTATGAGGTGGCACGTCTGCTCAAGGCCATGGACAAGGCGGCGCATGGCGATCTGACCCACCGCATCACAGCCAGCAGCAAGGATGAACTCGGCGAGATGGCACGTCTGCTGGACAGCATGGTGGTGGCGCTGTCCAGCATGGTGGCGGAAATTCGCAGCAATGCCGCACTGGTGACACAGGCCGGGCATGCACTCACGCAGGATAACCAGGCCCTGGCGGAGCGTACCGAGCTGCAGGCCAGCAATGTGACGCAGACCGTGGTGAGCGTGGAGCAGGTGACCGCTGTGGTGCAGAACAATGCCGAGGCGGCTGTGGCGGCAGACCGATACACCACCCAGCTGCGCCAGGTCGTGGAGCAGGGCAGCGGTGTCATGGAACAGGCGGTGCACTCTGTGGAAGCGATTGAGCGCAGCGCAGACCGTATGTCCGAGATCATTGCCGTGATTGATGGCATCGCCTTTCAGACGAATATCCTCGCCCTCAATGCGGCGGTGGAAGCAGCGCGCGCAGGAGAGCAGGGGCGGGGTTTTGCCGTGGTGGCCTCTGAAGTGCGCAGCCTGGCACAGCGCTCCTCCGAGGCAGCGCGGGAGATCCGGCATCTGATTCAGGACTCCATAGAGCAGGTGGCCAGCAGTACCCGGCTGATTCGCCAGGCAGGCGCTGGCATGCAACAGGTGGCCCAGGGCATTCGCCAGGTCGCGGGTCATGTGGAGGCCATATCCGGCTCAGGGCAGGCGCAGGACATGGGGCTGGCGCAGATCCAGCAGGCCGTGCATGGCATTGACCGTGTCACGCAGGAAAACGCGCAAATGGTACGCAGTGTGGTGCAGGAGGCACAGGCGCTGGAGCAGCGTGCCGAGACCCTGTCGCGGGTGGTGGAGCGCTTTCGCCTGCAGCAGGGCACGGCAGTAGAGGCCGAAGCACTGGTGCAGCGCGCCGTGGCTTTGCGGCGCCTGGGCATGCCGCTGCAGCAGTACTGGGAGGCCCTGTCAGACCCGCAGCAGCCCTTCCATGACCGGGACATGTATGTCTTTGTGCTTGATGCCAGTGGCCGCTACCTGGCCTTTGGAGGCCATCCCGAGAAATGCGGTAGCCGCGTGCAGGATGTGTCTGGCGTAGATGGCGATGCCCTGCTGGCAGCCATCGTGGCGCAGGCCGAACAGGGCGCTGGCTGGGTGGAGTACGACATTACCAATCCCACGACAGGCAAAGTGCAGACCAAGATGTCCTACGTGTGCAAGCAGGATGGGGTGTACCTGGGCTGCGGGGTCTACAAGAGCTTTGTGGGAGATGGCGCGCCGCAGAGCCAGGCACAGGCAGCCACCCCGCGCCAGAAGCTTCCATCAGTTGCTCTTGCGTAGCTGGCGTGCCTTGGCCAGCGCCGCAGCAATGGCGGCCTTTTTGTCAGGCACGACTTCAGGGACAGGCGCGGCAGCCTGGGCGTTGGGCGCAGTAACCGTTGGCTGGCTGCGTGCCAGACGCTGCTGGTGGTCGTGGTAGCGCTGGCGGGCGTGCTCGGCCTGCTGGGCAGACCAGGCGTCCCAGCCGGTGCGCTCGCCACTGACGACGTCCAGAGAAATACAGTCCACAGGGCAGACAGGAATACACAGTTCACAGCCTGTGCAGTGCTGCGGGATCACGCTGTGCATGCGCTTGTTCGCACCCAGAATGGCATCGGTCGGGCAGGCCTTGATGCACAGCGTGCAGCCTATGCACCAGTCTTCGTCAATGCGCGCTACGGTCAGCGGCCCTTCAATGCCAAATTTGTGGTTGAGCGGCTCAGCGGGGCGGCCGGTAATGGCGGCCAGGCGGGCAATGCCTTCTTGGCCACCGGGCGGGCACTGGTTGATGGGCGCGCCTTCGCTGGCAATGGCTTGGGCATAGCTGGCGCAATCAGGGTAGCCGCAGCGCTGGCATTGCGTCTGTGGCAGGGCAGCATCAATGGAAAAAGCCAGTCCTGTCAGGGCTGGCTTGGTAGGTGTCTCAGGCATGCAGTTTTCAGCAACGACCGTGGCGGCACAGGCAGTCCCGCGCCGGTGGATGGGGCTTGTAAGAGGCCAGAGTGTCGCGCAAATCAGCGTGGTATGTCAGCTTCGGCCACATATTCCCCTTGCTGCAGGGGATCGGGCCTGTCAGTGGAGGCAGGCTGGTGGGCATAGATAAAGCCGCGCACCTTGGGGTAGACCATGTCGCGCCAGCGGCGACCGCTGAAGATGCCGTAGTGCCCCGCGCCGATCACGTCATAGCGCAGCCGCATATCGTTGGGAATGCCTGCACACAGGTCGTGGGCGGCGTGGGTCTGGCCGGAGCCGGAGATATCGTCCAGCTCCCCTTCAATCGTAAAGAGCGCCGTGGTCTTGATGTCTTCAGGCTTGACGCGCTCGATCGTGCCATCGGGTGCGCGCACCTCCCAGGTGCCGTTGACCAGCTTGAACTCCTGGAACACGGTTTCAATCGTCTCCAGATAGTAGTGGGCATCCATGTCGAGTACGGCGTTGTATTCGTCGTAGAACTTGCGGTGCTGCTCGGCGCTGGCGTCGTCTCCCTGAACCAGGTTCTTGAAATAGTCGTAGTGGCTGCTGGCGTGGCGGTTGGGGTTCATGGCCACAAAGCCTGCGTACTGCAAAAAGCCGGGGTAGACGCGCCGGCCTGCGCCGGGGTAATTGCTGGGCACGCGATAGATCACATTGTTTTCGAACCACTCAAAGCTGCGCTGTGTGGCCAGATCATTGACGGCGGTGGGTGAGCGGCGTGCATCAATGGGGCCGCCCATCATGGTCATGGACAGCGGGGTGGTCTCGCCACGGCTGGCCATCAGCGAAATGGCGGCCAGCACAGGCACCGTGGGCTGGCAGACGCTGATAACGTGGCAGTTGCCGTACTGTTTTTGCAGATAGCGGATGAAGTCCTGCACGTAGTTGATGTAGTCGTCCAGGTGGAAGTCACCTTCTTCCAGTGGCACCTGGCGTGCGTTTTTCCAGTCCGTGATAAAGACTTTGTGGTCGCTGAGCAGGCTTTTCACGGTGTCGCGCAGCAAGGTGGCGTAGTGCCCGGACAGGGGGGCGACTACCAGAACGGGCGGATGCTGCAGTAAGGCATCCAGCGTTGCCGGATCGTCCGAGAAACGCTTGAAGCGGCGCAACTCACAAAACGGCTTATCGATTTCGACGCGCTCCAAAATCGTGACATTGACGCCATGGACAGGCACGGACTGAATGTCGAACTGCGGCTTTTCATAGCCTTTGCCCAAGCGGTAAAACAGATCAAAACCAGCCACCATGCGCTGCGAAAAAGGCATCTGCGACAGCGGCAGCAAGGGGTTGCTGTAGAGCTTGGACGTAGCCTGAACGAAGTCGGCAAAGGGTTCAATCAGCGCACGCTGGGTTTCATAGATCTGGTAGAGCATAGTGAGGCCCACTGCTAAATGTTGCAGTGCAATATAAAGCACGGGCGGTCACTTTGGAACTCTCAATTTCTGCAGATGCAGTCGCTGCGGTGACAGGCTGTCTGTAGGTGTACACCATGCCGCTTGGGAAGGTATAAAAAATAATAGCTGCCAGCGCATGTTTTATAAGAATTTCAAATACTTACCTATCTGAAATGCTTCATTTGCAAGCGCTGGCAGCTATGTTTTTAGAGGACTTTGAGCCCTTCAGCGGGATTTACTGGGCTTCAGCGGTCGATGGCTTGGTGTTGGCAATGGCCGAGACTTCGCTGGCGGGCAGATGCTTGAGGCGGTGGTCGCTCCACACCTGACGCCAGCGGCGCGCACCGGGCAGACCGTGGCGCAGGCCGAGCATGTGGCGTGCAATGGCATACCAGTGCGTATCGTGCTCGCGCGCTTCACGTTCCATGTATTCAACCATGGCGCGTTCCACATCCATGTGGGTCAGCTCTGAAGGTGGCGCGCCAAAATACAGCTCATCCCAGCGGGAGAGCCACCAGGGGTTGTGATAGGCCTCGCGGCCAATCATCACGCCATCAACGGCCTGCAGTTGCTGCTGCACCACTTCGTCGGTCTTGATGCCGCCGTTGATGGCAATCGTCAGATGCGGAAATTCGCGCTTGAGCTGGGCCACGATTTCATAGCGCAGCGGTGGAATGTCGCGGTTTTCCTTGGGCGACAGGCCCTGTAGCCAGGCGTTGCGTGCATGCACGATAAAGGTGTCGCACCCTGCTTCAGCCACCGTGCCCACAAAGTCACGCACAAAGTCGTAGCTCTCAATCTTGTCGATGCCAATGCGGTGTTTGACGGTCACTGGCACATCGACCACATCACGCATGGCCTTGACGCAGTCGGCCACCAGCGGGGCTTCATTCATCAGGCAGGCACCGAAGGCACCGCGCTGCACGCGCTCACTGGGGCAGCCGCAGTTGAGGTTGATCTCGTCATAGCCCCAGTCCTGGCCAATCTTGGCGGCCTTGGCCAGATCGGCAGGCTCACTGCCGCCCAGCTGCAGGGCAACGGGGTGCTCTTCCTCATTGAAGCGCAGATGGCGTGCCACATCGCCGTGGATGAGGGCGCCCGTGGTGATCATCTCGGTATAGAGCAGGGTGTGCTTGCTCAGCAGACGGTGCAGGTAGCGGCAATGTCGGTCGGTCCAATCCAGCATCGGCGCAACGCTCATGCGTGGATAAGACTTAACTTCTTGATTTGTATTGGTTTCTTTGGAATTCATTGGCATTTTTGGCGGTCTGTAGCACCGTCTGTAGCACCCCAAAAAACGCCAAAAAACCCCGTTTTCAGCACTGCAGTGCTACAGTGAGTGCTACGGATGAGGCTTGTAGCACTGGACACTATGGGAACCATATCGGCAAGGAAGCGTGCGGATGGATCTACCGCATACACGGCACAGATTCGCCTTAAAGAGCAGGGCGTTATTGTGCACACAGAAGCACAGACCTTCACGAAGAAGGCTTTGGCGCAGGCCTGGCTAAAGCGTCGAGAAGCAGTGCTTCAGGAAGCGCGAGCAATGGGGGCGCTTCCAAAAGAAAAAATTACGGTTGGTCAACTGCTGGATGCATATGTTCAGCAGTCCAAAGGGATCACTGAGTGGGGGCGTTCCAAGAAGGCCGACATCACACGGCTGCGGGCATCTGGCCTGGCAGACAAAGATGCGCGCTTCCTCTCGGCAATGGACCTGATTGAGTACGCAAAGGGGCGCCGCCTCAATGACGGTGCTGGTCCGGCCACAGTGCTCAACGACATCATCTGGCTGCGGCAAGCCTTCTTGTCAGGTGCGACGCTGTTTGACGTCAAACAGCCGCTTGTGGCTGTAGACGCGGCAAAAGCAGAGCTCTTGCGCACCAAGCTCATTGCCAAGCCCGTGCAGCGCAAGCGTCGGCTCGCTGCTGAAGAAGAACAGAAACTGCTGGAGTATTTTGGGAGCCGTGACGCCCGTGCTCGCATCCCAATGCAGGACATTTTCAGGTTTGCGCTGTTGACTGCACGGCGTCAGGAAGAAGTCTGCCGCATGAAATGGGCAGACATAGACTTTGAAAAGGGGACGGGCTGGCTGGATGACGTGAAGCATCCAACGCAGAAAAAAGGGAACAGGCGTGAGTTTCGTGTTCTGAAACCGGCCATGGAAATCATCCTGGCACAGCCCAGAACGGCAGAGGAAGTATTTCCGTACAACCCAAAGAGCGTAGGGGCTGCTTTCACGCGGGCATGCCACTACCTGGAGATTGAAGGGCTGCATTTTCATGACTTGCGGCACGAGGCCACCAGCCGCTTGTTTGAAAAGGGGTACAGCATTCAAGAGGTAGCGCAGTTCACATTGCATGAATCCTGGTCATCCCTCAAACGCTATACCCACCTGAGGCCTGAGAACGTGCCTGAGCGTTAAGCACGCATCTTCAGCCAATCGTTTTCGGCCTCTTTCTTCTTCAGGTCAATATAGTCAGCCAGCTTCTTGGCATCCACTAACCAAGGGCTGCGCTGGCCTCCCAGCTTGTACGCAGGCACTGGCAGATCCTGCAGGCATGCGCGTTCATTGGCCTTCTTGGGCTCCATGCCAAAGAAGTCCTTGCAGATTTTCTCCAGCGGGATGTTCACATCGCCAAATTTGGCAAGCAATGCAAAGTGTGTATGGCTCATGATTCTTCAGGCTGATAGTCACCCTTGCGGGCTTGGGTCATGAAAAAGCCCCGCTCACTGGCGGGGCTGGGGTTCATCAAAGTCTGGCCAAGGCGCTCGCTTGTCGCGGCGCTGGCGCTTGCGGCGTGAGGTCATCCGGTGTTCCATTTCATGTGATTGCGTCCAAAGACAATCCAAAGGGCCATATTCATGGGCAGCATTCCCCAAGTGGCTGAAGCGCAGATCCATGCCAGCCTGGGCGCAGTTCAGACAGCGTGTTAAAGACTTCCGTAAAGAACTGCGTGAGGTTGGCATGGCTGTGCTCACGGGCGCAATGGGGGCAGTTGTTGCTCATGGCATCTCCAGATGAAAGAGAGTGAGATAAAGAGATACCGGGGAACGTGATAAATCGGGACATTGTGGGATTGGCCGGAATTTATCGAAACCCGGTGTTGAAACTCTCTTTCCCCTATTGAAACACGCAGGCGGGCGAATTTTTTTGGTTCAGCTGTGAAAAAGGTCACGGTTCCGTGCGTCGGAAGCCTTTTTCAGTCGGTCGCGGATGTTGCGGATCAGCCGGTGCATGTGGATCTGGGTGAGGCCGTACTGCTGGGCCAGCTCGGCATGGTTGTACCCGTTGAAAGCAGCGTAGATTTCGGAGTCGCGCTGGCTCAAGCGCCAACGGTAATCTTTGGGGATGTTGATAAGTTGGCCACCCCAGTGGGTGGCCAGGTGGTCGGTGAGCGCACTAGCCACCATTTCCGCGGCTGGCTCTGGCAGATATGCTGTCAGCTCCTTTTTGGCGACGTCCTGCATATCCGCCAGAAACTCATGCCTGCGGTGTGCCATGTGGGAATCGCGGTCTGTGAACTTGGACATCGTCCGTTGCTGCGCTATGTAGTGGGAAAGGTCGCCCCACGGCGATGCGCAAATTGTCCCAGACAAAATTATGCGAATCAAACCCGACGCCAGGCGTTAGATCGCGGCTGAATGCTGCCTGCGCGTGCTCGAGCTGCTGCTCGGTGAGCGCGCCTTTTTGGTACAGCCCGCGCACTTCGGCTTTCAGCTGGTCGATCGCCTGCGGCAGAAAGCGCATGGCCCACTTCTTGAGAGTTTCGATGACGATTTCAGCGCGGTCGCGGCTTTTGGCGCCAGCAGCTGTGGAGTACTTGCGGGTGCCATGTGCCCAGTGCAGGTCGTCCACCTTGGCCACGCGCTTGACGTACGCCGCCAGTGCGGCCTCTGATGGGTCTTTGACCGCGCTCAGTTCATACAGCAGCAGCCACAGGGCGCGGATTTTGCGGGCGTCCGGGTTGTCGGCCTGCTTGCGGTCGGCGCGCGCGCGGCGCACCTTGAAGCCCTGGGATTTCAGATAGGTGAGCACCTTGTCGATCTGGCCATTGGTCATGGCAGACAGTGACTCGGTGCCGCCCTGGGCCTGCAGGATGGCACGATAAGTCGGCTCGTCCAGCCCCAGTTCGCGGCGGGCCACATGCACGAGCTTGATCATGCCATTGCGGTATGCCTTGGCCTTGTCTTGTGCGTTGTTAATGGCATCGACTGTCTTCATAGGTCTAAGTGGCGAAGTGCTTGTAAAAACCCCCAGCTGGTTGGGCCAAGCTGGGGGGTATCTATTAGTTAGCGTTGACAAATGGCTGCGGCTCTTTGACCGTAATGCCATCACGCGGTCGCCGTGGCTTGATAGAGGCTATCCAGCGGCTAAATGCAGCGTGCTTGTCATGCAGCCCCTCTGCCTCTGACATGCCGGGCACTATGTGCTTGAAAGCATCTTCTCCGTAGCCTCGGCGAGCCTTTGCCGCAATGAAGGGTCTGAATGAATAGGCGGGACCGCTGCCAATTTCTGCCCATACCCGGTTTTCTTCCGGGGGCAGTTGAGTGCCAAAAGCGATCAGCCCGGACGGATAGCACCACGCCACAATTGGTGTCATGTCGTAGAAAGATTTGCAGCCGCATCGAGGGCATACCGTTTCAATAACCCCATTGATCCGCTTGCAAGGCTGGTCCACGCGGTCAGCCTCCGTATGTATAAAACGGCAGCGGCAGCACTTTACAGGTCGGTCTAACGCGCTCATACCACCGCCAAATCCAGTGCGATCGGCTTATATGTGCCGGTCTGGTCATCGCGCTCGTAAAAGCGCACATAGGGTTTGGAGCCAACGGTCTGCATGCTGTCCGCAATGGCCTGCATGGCGAGCTGCCATTCC
This sequence comes from Comamonas kerstersii, assembly GCF_002056725.1. Lineage (NCBI taxonomy): Bacteria > Pseudomonadati > Pseudomonadota > Betaproteobacteria > Burkholderiales > Comamonadaceae > Comamonas > Comamonas kerstersii. The sequence goes on from NZ_CP020121.1 coordinate 2,789,469, forward strand.
TCGTCATGGATATCCAGGCGACGCAGGCCGAGCACGCGGCCCGTGCTGATGTTGCCTTCGCGGTCGGCCTGGAAAGCATGGTTCACCAGAGCGCGGATGTTGTCGTTGGCGCCTTCGGACCAGCGCGCGACACACTTGTCGATCAGCGCTTTGGCAGCCTGCAGCTGCTCGCTGAACGTAATGCGCTCTTGCATCTGGCGCACCACCTTGAATTTGCCGTCATAGCTGTACAAGGTCACATTGCCCTTGTCGCCGCCGGTTTTCACGCCGTACTGCTCGACGCTGGTTTCCACCAGAGCGCTTACTTCAGTCAGCGCGTGCAGCTTGAACTGCTTGAGCGTGCTGCTGGCCGCGTGGGCCTGTTCGACCAGGCTGCGCACCAGCTGGTCGCGCAGCTTGTCGATCGGCTTGACCTTGTCTTCCGGCACCAGGGCACCCTGCGCGTTTTTCCAGTAGCCAGGAATGGTTTCAGGAATATTTTGGTTCATGGTTTGTCGTTCCTTTATTGCAAGGCAGTGGGTAAATCGGTGGGGAATTGGTGTGCGTCGTGCTGAGGGTTTGCATAGGGCGCTGAGATCAGCTCCCCGGCATACGAAGCCATGGCAAAGCCGATCTCACGTTGTGCGTCGACAGGCATGGAACGCACATGAAAAAGGTGCAACGTGATCAATGCGTGCAGGATCACGGGCGTGCAGATCGTGCGTCCCTTGAGGGTTGCGGCCATTTCCCTGGCCAGCGCTGCGCCCATTTGCTCCAGTTCCAGCACAGATGCGGGGGTTCGGTTGTCGATATCCATGTGTCACCTCATCAAAAGCCGCGGCTGGGGCATGCCATGAAATCCATTGCACCTGGGCGCGCCGGCGCCGACACTGGCGGGGTCCAGACCGGGGCCGACATCAAATTGACGCGGCGCGGCTGGGCCGCGTCGGCAGACGGCGGGCGCACCACGTCACGCGGGCGGCCGCGCTTGCTCGTTGTGATGCCCAGATCGGGCAGCTTGGTGCGTGCGTCCGGGTGCAGCTGCCACACTGTCTCGCCGGTGGGCGACTTGCCGCGTTCGACCCACCAGTTGCTGGCCAGCTTTCGCAGGCGCAGCGACATATCGCACGCTGTGTGCCCTTGGAAGCGCAGCAGCAGCGCTTCCATGGTGCGAGGGCCGTTTTCAGCCAGGTACTGGATCAGCAGGCGATTGGCCTGGCCCATCTTGATTCCGCTCATGGTCGACCTCCAGTGGTTGCAGTTAAACGGGGCCTTGGCAGCGTCTCTGCATCGCTTTCTTTCACGCCAAGGCAGATGGAATAGCCGACGCGCATGCCGGCCATGTGGGACGCTTCCAGCTGCGCCGAGCTAGGCGGCCGGCCGACGACGTGCACCAGGGCGGCCAGCGTGGCCAGCAACCCGATGCCCAGCCACAGCACCAGGTACGCCAGGGGGTGCACGCGACGAGATTTGCGGCAGCTGTTCATGCGACCTCCAAGCGGCGCGGCACAGCGGCCAGCACCATTTCGTCATCAAAGGCCCGGTACACCATGTCGATGGCCTGCCAGTCACTGGCAAAAAGGCCAGAGAGCACGCCACGGCGGCCATCGTCGAACGTGATCAGCACTTGATAACGGCGCATGTCAGTCTCCCCCGCGAATGGCCGCCATCACCAGCTCATCCGTGACCTTGGGCGCACCGATTTGCACGGCGGCATTCATGGCGCGGGTCAGCAGGTTGTTGATCGCCAGCGGATAGCACAGGGACTGCACCGTGCCCTGGCGTGCGCCGAAGGTTTCGCGCACATGGCGGCGCAACACGGTGCGGATGGCATCGACCGCACCAGGCTCGATGATCTTTTCCGCGTCCATGCCCACACGCTTGAACTTGAAAGCCAGGTAGTCGCCCACGTTGTTGTCCAGCGGCGGCAGCGTCACCAGCTCGCAGCGCTGCACCACCTCCCGCACTTCCGGACTTTGTTCACTGAGCTTGCGTGCCAGCTCGGGCTGTCCGATCAGGATGATGGATAGCAGCTTTTTGAAGCCGTCCTCCAGCTCGTAAAAGCGCTTCATGGCCTTGAGCGTTGGCACGGCCAGATCGTGTGCCTCTTCGATGATCAGCACATGCTTGTTGCCCACACGGGCGCTCTCGCGCAAGATGCTGTGCATCTGCTCGGTCCGGCGCTCGTGGCTGAGTCGGGGAGACACACTGGGGGCCAGGTTGCGGATCACTGCGGCAGTGATATCGCTTGCCAGCAGCGGGCGCCCGGCCTTGCTGGTGGCGCTCATGCCCACCACGTAGGGCTCGATCACGATCACAGGCTCACCGCTGGCCGCGATCCACGCCAGCAAGTCCTTGCGGATCGTGCTTTTGCCCGAGCCGGACTCGCCTGTCACAGCCAGCATGCCGCCGTGCTGTGCGGTCTGGCGTACTGCGGCGCGCACATACCGGATATCGTCACTCAGGAAGACATCGTCGGGGCCGCACATCTCGTTCACAAAAGAGTCCCGTACAATTTTGAAGTGCTGGCGGGTCTCGGGGGCCAGGCGTTGGTGTCGCAAAAGCATCGTCAAGTCCTCATCAAAAGTGGCCTTCTGGCCGGGGGAAACAGGGGCCGCTGCAGCGTTGCCGCGCTGCAGTGGCTCACCTCCGTTAAGAGATTCGCGGGGGCCGTGTACGCGCTCGAACGCAATTTCCAGCTGCTGTGCGGTGGCGCCGTTCTCGAGCAGAAAGCGCTTGATATGGGGCGCCAGCACCTCGTAGCCCATGCTCGGACGGCGGGGCCAGCTGTCGTAGCGGCAAATCAGGCACACGGTGGCCGATGAAATGGGCAGCTTGAGCTGCTTGCGCAGGTACTTGGCCAGCGCAGCCTGGGTCGTGCACAGGTCTTTCAGGATCTGGTGCAAGTGCAGCTGCAGCAGGTCGGTTTCTTGGTTCATCATTTCCCTCGCTTTCACACCACACGCAGGCCGCCAGCGGCGCGTGCGGGCTGATCCTTGCCGGCGTTCTTGAGCTGCTCAATGAGCACGGCCAGCTGGTCTTCTGGCACGCCGTCCTTGAAACGCGCGGTCATAAACTGGTTCTCTTGCACCGTCAGATTGCGGCCCAGCTCCTTGCGGATGCGCAGCATCACGGTGACAGCGTCGAGCAGCACCGGCTCGGCCTTGGCGTGCGCAGGTGTGGCGATTTCCACGCCGGGGCGCTGCAGATAGCTGGGGTGCTCGACTTCGGCCAGGTAGCTGTGCGCCTTGATCTCGCCGCCAAACGGCACAGCCCCTTTTTGACGTGCTGCCGTGGCGTCCTGGCCAGGGAAGGCCAGCTCGTCCATCGCCTCGCCGGCCGCCTCGGCCACGGTCTTGGCGTGGGACTTGTAGCCCTCGCCAGGCACGGCGGCAGACAGCGGGAAACCGAATTCGTCAAACTCGGTTTCTGGTTCGACGCGGTACACCAGCGGCTCACCGTCGTAGCGCTGCAGCTCGATCTGTATGGCCTGCTCGCCATACACCAGGGGCCGCACACTGACAACGTCACCCACATTCACGCCATGCAGGCCGCTGAGGCTGTAGGTGCGCGTGGACTCTGCCTTGGGGTGCTTAAAGCGGATGCACAGGTGCGCATCCACCTTGCGTTCCACTTCTTTGCCCGCCATCAGCGCGCGGCACACCTCCACATCAGGCAGCAGGCGCAGTTCATCGCTGCGGATGCGCTGCCACAGTGCATAGCGCGACACAGGCTCGGCCAAGCCATCGCGGCGCAGGCGAGTGTCTTGGCCGGGGATCAGGTTGGCGTTGTATGCCTCACACCAGGCCGTGGCCGCAGCATTGAGCTGCTCGACGTTGTCCACAGGTTCAAAGCGCAGGCGGCTCTCGAACTGGGTTTCGATGACGTTGTTGGCGTTTTCCACGCCGCCTTTGGCGCGTGCATTGCCGGCCTCGTGGGTGATCGCCTCCACTTCCAGCGCGCGCAACAGGTGGCCGATAGCGTGCGATGTGTTGGCCGAGCCCTTGTCCCACACCATCACCTTGGGCACACCATGAAACAGGCGGCCATCCTGCTTGCCCCATGCGTGCATCAGGAAGTTGAACAGGTTGGCCTGGGTCTCGCCCGCTGCTTCGCAGTACCAGACCACGATTGCGCCCGACGCACCGTCGTAGAGGGCATACCGCCAGACCTTGAACTTCACTTTCGCAAGGTTTTCGAGCTTGTTCTTGTAGAACTGGCTGTCCTCCATGATGTGCTGGCGGCCGTTGAGGTAGTACACCAGGCACAGGCTGGGGTCCACCTGGTGCGTGTGATTGGGGTGCGGGTAGCGCAGCTTGGTTGCAGGCGTTGCCTGGCGCTGGGCCTGCACATTCAACCCGCGGTCACGCAATAGCCGGTTCAGGTGCGCGTTACTCACGTCCACTTGCAGGCCATTGGCCTCCAGCACGCTGCGTGCCACCGGGGTGTGCATGGTCTGCTTGCCGTTGTCGCGCACGCTCTCGCGCTGGATCGTGGCCAGCGTCAGCAGCGCGGCGCTGTTCACGCTAGTGGTGCCTTTGTCGGCACGGCACTTGCGGCCACTTTCCCAGCCCGCCACCTTCTTGAGGTGGCGGTACACGGTCTGGCGGCTCATGCCCAGGAATGCGGTGGCCTCGTCCAGCAGCTTGCCGCCCGTGCCGTGGGGCGCGTCATCCAGCTTGCGCGCCAGCTGACGGATGTAATCGCAGATTGCAGGGCTCAGTGAAGCCATGTCAGTAGCCTCCAGGTCGGTGTGCATGGCTTATGCGGCGGTGGTATCCACGAAAGCCTGCAGGTCCTGGCCGTAGGTGTCCCACAGCTCCTGGCGCAATGCGGCGGCGGACAGAGTCAGGCGTGACAGGTTGTCGTAGAGCTTTTGGGCCGCTGCCTTGACCTCATCGGGCATCGGCACGTAGTCGCCAGGCGAGTAGCCGGGCTGCTTGGCGGCTTCTTCCAGCCACCAGCGCTCCAGCGCCTGGGCCTGCTGCTTGGCCTGCAGCAATGCCTCGCATGCCGCGTCGTTAGCCTTGTTGATATCGGCGCAAAAGCCCTGCAGACGTTCGTCCAGTGGCTGCGTGCTGGGACCAGAGCGCAGCTGTTTTTCCAGCTTGTCGGCACGCTGCGACTCCTTGTCGCGCTTTTCTGCCAGGAAGCGGTTGTCCTCCTTGGCCTGGCGCAGGGCCTGGCGCAGCTCGCTGGCGCTCATGCGGTCGATGTCGTCCATGTCCTTGAGGGATTCCAGCGTGTCATCGTCGTGGGTGACAAGCTCAAGGAATGCACTGGCGCTTTTGACCTGGGTGCTTAAAACCGCCAAATTGGCGGATTTGGCGGTCTTTGCCGCTGACTGCATAAAGCGTTGTGCTGTGCGCTCGGAAAATCCGAGCATCTCCACACGCTGCTTGAACTCGCCATGCGGGGTCATCTCCTTGAGCACCAGCAAGCGCTTGCCGGTTTCCAAAATGGCCTCGACCGTGCGGCGCTGATAAAAGCGAATCTCGCCTTCCAGCGCTCCCACACTCAATGTGCCCTCATAGCCCACACTCAAGGCCACAGCGCGGACGCGGGCCTGGGCCTCCTGGTCCATGACAGCCAGCGCCTCCTGTGCGCTTTCAATACGTGCAACAGCCTGGTCGTTGAGCACGACGTCGGCCACGGGTTTAAGCACTGCGTTAGGGGTACGAGCCATGTGGTTTCTCCAATCAGTTAACAGTTAAAAACCAGAAGTCATCGAATGGCGGCGGTCTTCCAGGCGCCGCTGGGCCTTGTCAAAGCTGTCCAACACCTTGAAAGTCAGGCGGGTAAAAGCGGCCGTGGGGTAAAAGCGCCCCGTCTCATCGCTCTTGCGGCACCAGCCGTAAGCAATCAGCGTCTGCGTGGCACGGGTCACTTGCACGGGGGTGGTCTTGCAGGCGTCGGCCAGGTCCTTGTTGGATGCGCCTTGTTCGGCAAAGCCGCACAGGGCTTCGAGGACCTGCAGCACGGGTGCTGCGCTCTTGGTGACACCGGCGCTCATACAAGCACCCCCGCACCAATCTCTGCTTTCAGGGCACGCACGCCAACGCCCCAGATGTGGCGCACGGCATCCGCGCCATGCTCAGCGCTGACGCGATCCACGAGGCGAGACAGCTCGCCGTGCTCCATCACCGCAAAGTGAATGAACGTGTCGGCAGGCACGCCCTTGCGGCTGCAGCAGGGCGCAAAGTGCTGATAGCGCGTAAATGCGGCCACGCGCCCGGTGGGCTTGCCCTGTCTGTCGCGCTTTGCTTTCACGGCGCAGCCTGTCAGCGCAGCGCGCACAGCGTCCAGTGGGATGGCGTTAGTCGTCATGGCTGAAACCCTCCAGCTCTGGCTGGTGGTAGCGCTGGACATTGCCGTGGTGGAATGCCACCTGCTCCAGGTGCTGCCGCAACTGAGCCAACAGCGCGCCGGTGTCCACGCTGGCGGGGTTGGCATAGAACTTGGCCAGCGTGGACACCGCGTCCGCGCATGCCTGGTTAACGGCCAGCAGCGCAGACTCCGTGGCCTTTTGGCCCTTGGGCATCGGGATGACGATGCGGCCAGCGTGGGCCGACAAAAAGTCGCTCACGTAGTGGCATCCACAGATCAGCTCAAACTGGGGGATGACCAGAGCGGGCATGCGGCCAGTGCTTGCCCACTTGTAAAACGTGTCCTCGTTGGTGCACAGGAACACGCAGATCCTGGCCACAGACAGCCCCTTTTTCTCCAGCGCGTAGTCCTTGCAGGCCCGGATGGCGTCCGGCAGGCTTATGGGCCTGTACTGTTTCCAATTGCGCAGGCGCATCTGAACTTCCTCCTTCCTCATGTCTTCCGAAAAAAATCCACGCTGAAATGCACCGCGCCTTGACACTGGCCCCAACGAACTGCATGGAGGCGATATGGGCGTTGACACTTCACTGATGCAAAAGCTGGTCGAGCGGGCCGTGCAGCAGCGCCTGCGGCCACTCGAGGACCAGGCATGGGCGCAGCACTGGCTGCTGGTTGAGCTGGCACGCCAGCTGCCACGGCAAAGCCTGCTGGATGCAGCGCAAAGGCTGGAGCTGCAGGCACGGGCAGATGGACGAAAAGACCGCGACGGCGCTGCATGGAACAGCTGGCAGCTGTACCTGTGCCAGCTGGCAGGACTGGTGGACGGCAATGACTTGCCTCAAACCCGCAAGTACGGGGGGTGACGCGGTGACATTGGGCAAACATCAGCTGCGCCTGGCCCGGCGGATTGCCTGTAATATTTCGCTGCAACATAGGGACGCTCAGGCAACCAGACGCTCGCGGGAGACCTCGCCGCTTTTGATGCCCAGCGCGACAGCAATGTTGTGGCTGTCGCCGCGCAGGCATTTGCGTGCGGGCCTGGCATCGTCATCGTTGATGATGGCGGTCACCAGCGCAGGGTTGAAACCATGCTTCACCGCCCACGCGGAGATCGATAAGCCCTTGCTTCTGAACTCGTTGCGGACTTGTTCGCGCGTTTTGAGCACCGGGGCCTGTTCGCAAGTTTTGGGTGTCATGCTGCGTCCCTTTGTGTAGCTACTAGCGCTAACTAGTAGTGATTTGTTGAACTTGTTGAACGCATTATGTGCACGTTTGTGCACCTTTGCAATACATTTTTTGGTGTCTAAATGAGCATAGGGCAACGATTGCGCGAAGAACGGGAGCGCCTCAAGGTCTCTCAGGAACGGTTCGCCGCCATCGGCGGCGTGCAAAAACGCGCGCAGATCAACTACGAGGCAGGGGATCGCACGCCAGATGCCGAATACCTGGCAGGCGTGGCCATGGCCGGCGTAGACGTGGCCTATGTGGTTACGGGCAAACGCGGAGACACACAAGCACCGCAGCTCACCATGGAAGAGCAAACCCTGCTGCATCTCTTTCGTGATGCGGCGCCTGCCGTGCGCAAGGCCGCCATCGCGGCATTAGCGTCGGGGGCGCCAGGCGGCATGACGATGTCGCATGTGGGCGATGGCAACGTGCAGGTGGGCCAAGGCGCGAGGGTGAAAGTCAAGCAAGGGCAGTAATCGGGCAATAACAACAAAGGCCGGGTCACGGCAGGGAGTGTGTGAAATGTGGCAATGGTTCAAAAAAAAGCTGCGAACCGCAGTGAGGTACGTGTTAAACAATGGCCCGGCCCCACAGACAGAACCGCCACCCCCGCCACCACCAGTGCAAGGACTTACGCCTGCAGCAGAGGCCGCAAATATGGGCACTGGCATGACCATGGCTGATGTAGGCAAAGGCAATGTACAGATAGGCCAGGCAGGCGGCCCGGTGGTGGTCAACCAGGTGACCCTGCACATTCAAAACCGGCCAGTAGTGCAGACTGAAAAAAAGCAGCGCCTCACGGTGGACCGGAGGGAGCTGCTGCGGCTGATGCGCCGCACCGGCAAAGAGCAGACAGTGGTGAAGTGGATGGAGACCACGTTCGGCACCAGCCGCGTGCTTGAACTGACTGACGGGGAGGTATTTCGTGCACGCCGCTACTGTGAGACGATCATTGAACGAAGCGAAATCAAAATGCACGAAGAAATAGGCGCATAAGCGCCGGGGGGGCAAACCATGGAACTACTGGGCTTTATCGTTTTTTTTGGCTTGGCCACACTGGCCGCGATCATTGCCAGCCGTCGCGCACGGCTTGGCATTGTGACGTTCCTGAGAACAACGCTTTATGCAGTCAGCGGCAAAGACCGCCAAATCCGCCAATTTGGCGGTTTTAAGCACCCAGGTCAAAAGCACTGGGCATTGAAACCCGCGTGGCACAGAAATTCATGCAATCGGCGTTGAAGTTCTCAAAAGCGTCGACGTCGACGCTTTTGAAATCAGTCGATTCACAGTCCAAGCTGTTTGAAATGCTGGTTCTGGATGATGAACAGATTGATGAGCTGGCACTCACTGGCGAGCCAGTGCATTCCTTGAGCTTGTCACCCACGACGATGACACGCTGGAATCTGCCAATTTGGCGGATTTGAAAACGGCCAAATTGGCCGTTTTGTTTTAGTAACGCGGGGTAAAAGACCGCAGGCATGCGGCGCTTCACAGTAAAGGCTTTCAGACCGAAAGTCTTTTATGGAGTACGCCATGGCCCCTGCCCCCGTGTCCGAATCCAAGCTGCCCAGACTGACCAGCTGGTGGCTGATTGCAGCGCTGCTGTCGCTGGCGGTGTTTTTCATCGCGCCGCAGCAAATCCCCGTCAGCCTGTACAAGCTCAACCTGATCGCTGTGGCCGCTGTGTCCGGGTACTGGATTGACCGCAAAGTCTTTCCCTATGCACGCCCCGACACCCGTGCGCTGCGCACCCTTTGGGACCTGGACGGCATCGAGATCACGCAAGAAGACCAGGAGCGCGGCTACATCCTCGCAGGCGACGGGCAACGCATCCCGCTGGACGAGGTCATGACCGCCACCTGCGGCCCCATTGACCCGGCACCGCTGCACTTCATGCTGGGCTGCATGCTGCGCCGGGCCGTCATCATCGCGGCCGCAATGATTGCGGTCAGCATGGGGGGATAAGCCATGCGCGCCCGTTCCATGCGTGCCTGGCTGCTGGCTGCTGCAGCGCTGACAGGTGCTGTGCTCAGCACCTGCGCTCAGCCTGTGCAGGCCCAGGTGCCAGCCGCAGCCCAGCAATACCGTGCCCAGCTGGTGCGCACCGCACACAGCGTGTGGGGCTTGGATGCACCCGTGGCCGTCTTTGCCGCACAGGTACACCAAGAATCTGCCTGGAAGCCAGAGGCCATCAGCCGCGTAGGCGCTGGGGGCCTGGCCCAGTTCATGCCCGCCACCGCCAGCTGGTGGTGTGACCTGAACAAGATTGCCCCCGCAGCCTGCCTGCCGCACAACCCTGCCTGGGCCTTGCGTGCCCTGGTGGGCTACAACAAATACCTCTACGACCGCACGCCCACCCGCTATAGCAGCTACGACCGCATGTGGGTGGCGCTGCGTGCCTACAACGGCGGGCTGGGCCATTGGCAACGTGAGGCCGTGGCTTCCGGTGCCACCCAGCCCACACGCGAGCAAGTGGACGCAGCCTGCGGGAAAGCCCGCCGCGCAGCTGTGCACTGCGGGGAGAACCTGCAGTATCCGCGCCGCATCTTGAATGAGCTGCAGCCCCGCTACAGCCACTGGGGGCCGGGCTTATGAAGCCGGGCCTGCACTGGCTGCTGGGGGCAGCATCGCTGGCCGCCCTGGTCTGGGGCGTGCACAGCTACCAAGGCCATCTGATCGCCAAAGGCGATGCACAAGGCGCTGCCCGTGTGCAGCAAGCCTGGAACGCCGAAACCTACCAACGCAATCTGGCCACCGGCCAGGCCAACGCCGTGCGCCAGCGTGCGGCCGAGAAAGTGGCCGATGAACAAGCACAACGCCAAGCAACTACTGAAAAGCGCTTTGCTCTTGCTGCCGCTACTGAGCGCAGCCTGCGCGCAGAAATCAAGCGGCTTAACAGCAGACCCAAGCCTTTTACCGTTGACGACACCGGCCTTGCCGCCTGCACTCGCGAAGCCACCACCGCCCGAGAGCTACTCGGCACGTGCAGCCACAGATACACAGTGCTGGCAGCAGACGCTGACCGCCTCCGAGACCAAGTCCTCGGCCTCCAGCAATGGCACAGCCGTGTCTGCACCGTGCCAGCCGCAGGAGCCGCCCAGTGACTGACGACATCGACCGCGCCCAAGACCTGGAGGCACGCCAGCGCGATACCGCCTTGCGCCGCCAGGCCACAAGGGCGGGCTTGCAGGGCAAAGCCATGACCGATTCAGCCACCGAATGCCAGGACTGTGAGCAGCCAATTCCACAAGCACGCCGCTGGGCGGTGCCAGGGTGCACGCGCTGCGTGAAGTGCCAAAGCGCCCAAGAGCGCATGAAAGGACGGTTCTTGTGAGCCTGCAGATTGATTTTTGGCAGCTGGTAGGCCTGCTGCTCTCGGGGCTTGGTGTGGTGGTGGGCCTGCTCAAGTTTGGGCTGATGCAAGCCCAAAAGCACCAGGACGCTGCACACCTGCAACTGCTCTCGCGCTTGGACAGCATGGAGCAGACCAACAAACAAGAGGCCGCGCAGTGGCAGCGCCTTGAGCGCGAAATGCTGCAGCTGCGGGCCGACCTGCCGCTGCAGTACGTGCGCCGCGAAGACTACATCCGGGGTCAAAGCGTCATTGAAGCCAAGCTGGACGCTGTGGCCGTCAAGCTCGAAAACGCCCAGCTGCGCGTTGCCAGCATCCAGAACAACAGAGGGTAAGCCATGCACATTGACCACGCCAAAGTCCGCCGCGAGAGCCTGCGCTGGCTCATCTTGCTCACACTGAACAATGCCCGCCCTTGTGGCGCGCAGGAGTCGCCCATCCTGTCCGTGGCCCAGTCCATCTACCCCGACGCCAGCCCTTTGGAGCTGCGCCGTGAGCTGGACTATCTGGGCGACCGTGACCTGGTCAAGCTGCGCAAAGACCCCAGCGGCCCCTGGCATGCAGAGCTGACCCGCAATGGCGTAGACATTGCCGAATACACCATCGACTGCGAGCCTGGCATTGCCCGGCCCCAGAAGTACTGGGCGGGCTGAGCCATGGGCCGCAAAAGCTCCATCGACCGCATGAGTCCTGACGTCAAGGCCTACATTCAGGCCATGCTGGCCACAGGCAGTCAGACGCTGGATGCGTTGATTGCAGACCTGCAAGAGCGCTTTCCCACCGAGGCCAGCAAGGGCGAACTGCCCAGCCGCTCGGCCTTGCACCGCTACGGCGCCAAGCTGGATCGGCGCTTGAACGCCATCCGGGCCAGCACCGAAGCCGCACGCCTGATTCGCCAGCATGCTGGTGACGACGAAGACGCCCGCTCTGAAGCCCTGGTTGCCATGGTGCAGACCGAGCTGTTTGACGCCATCTTGCTGCTGCAAGAAGCCGACGACCCCGAGGCCGACCCCGGCCAGCGCGTCACCTTGCTCAGCAAAGCGGCCAAGAACATTGCCACGCTCACCCGCTCCAGCGTCAACTTGAAGCAATTCCAGGCCAAGGTAGAGGCCGAGGCACGCAAGAAAGCGCTGGAAGACGCCGCCGCCACCGCAGAAACCACGGCCAAGGCCGCTGGCTTGTCCGCCAACGGGGTGGCAGCGTTGCGCGCCGCCATCATGGGGACCATGTGATGGAGCAGGTCACCCCCGAGCTGCAAGCGCCAGAGCCTACGGAGCTGAGCCAGGCCATCTTCATGGCCTACCAGGTCAAGTGGGTGGAAGACATGGCACCCGTCAAGATCATGGAAAAGTCACGCCGCATCGGTCTAAGCTATGCCGAGGCGGCCGACGACGTGCTGTATGCCGCCAGCGCCGAGGGGGCCAACGTCTACTACATCTCCTACAACAAGGAGATGACCCAAGGCTTCATCCAGGACTGTGCCGGCTGGGCCAAGGCCTTCAATGCGGCCGCCAGCCAGATTCAAGAGTCGGTGCTGGAAGAGGAAGACAAGCAAATCCTCAGCTACAGCATCCACTTCGACAGCGGCCACAAGATTCAGGCCTTCACCAGCAACCCACGCAACCTGCGCTCCAAGGGGCGCCCCGGTGAACGGCTGGTGATTGACGAAGCCGCCTTTGTGGACGACATCAAAGAGCTGCTCAAGGCCGCCATGGCCATGACCATGTGGGGCGGGCAAATCCGCATCATCAGCACCCACAACGGCGAGGACAACCCGTTCAACGAACTGATTACCGATGTGCGCGCAGGCCGCTACCCCTACAGCCTGCACCGCGTGGACTTTGACGACGCCCTGCGTGATGGCCTATACCGCAAGATCTGTGCGGTCAGCAAGCGGCCCTGGAGCCGCGAGGGCGAGGCCCAGTGGCGGCAAGAAATCATCAACCGCTACCGCCCCAACGAGGGCGAAGAGCTGTTTTGCATTCCCGCCCAGGGCGGTGGTGCCTGGCTCACCCGCGTGCAGGTGGAAAGCCGCATGGTGGAGGCACCCGTCATCCGCTTTACGGGCACCAAAGCATTCAACCAGTCCAGCCCGGAAGTGCGCAAAGCACTCATGCAGGACTGGATCGACGAAACGCTGCGGCCCCTGCTCAAGAAACTCACCCCCGAGCTGCGCCACGCGCTGGGCATGGACTTTGCGCGCACGGGCGACCTGTCTGTGCTGGCACCGGTGGAGGTGGCAGCCAACCTGCATGAGCGTGTGCCGTTCCTGGTCGAGCTGAAAAACGTCCCCTACAAGCAGCAAGAGCAGGTGCTGTTCGCCATTTGTGATGCGTTGCCCCGTTGCTCGGGCATCGTCATTGACAGCCGGGGCAATGGTTCCTACATCGGTGAATCCGCCGAAGACCGCTATGGGGCCATGGTGCTCAAGCTCATGCCCACCGAGGGCTGGTACCGCGACAACATGCCCGGTTACAAGGCCGCGTTTGAAGACGGCACAATCACGCTGCCCAAGCACGATGGCCTGCTGCAAGACCACCGCGCCTTCAGGCTGGTGCGCGGGGTGGCGCGCATCCCGGAGGGCAAGACCGAAGGCGACAGCCACGGCGACCGCGCCATGGCCTGCGTGTACGCCCATGCGGCGGCCAAGCTCAAGATTATTCCCATCGACTATATCCCCGTGCCCACCCACGCCCGTGGCTTTGACCACCGGGCCGACCCCAGCGCCGTGGATGACAACGACTGGGCCATGCCCGAGGCCGAGGGCTGGTGATGCCGCAACACCCAGCTGCCGAAATCCGGCGATTTAAGCGATTTTTAGGCCGAGGGTATGCAACGCCCACGGTTTGTTGTGTTTGCGGCCTTGTAAACGCCCGTAAACGCCTTGCCGCGCCTTGCAGCCATGCAATGCGCTGGCGCAATCCCCTTCACGAGGTGCCCACATGGCAAAAAGCATGATTTTGGGGGCCGATGGCCAGCCGATTGAGATGGATGACATCCGCACCCCGCAAACCTCCCAGCTGGGCCACCTGCAGCGTGAGCTGCAGTCCCACCCCACACGCGGTCTCACCCCCAGCAAACTGGCCACCATCCTGGACGCGGCCGAGCAAGGTGACCTCACGGCCCAGTTCGACCTGTTTGAAGACATGGAAGAGAAGGACGGCCACATTGCCAGCGAGATGGGCAAGCGCCGCCGCGCCTGCATCGTGGACTGGGAGGTCGTGCCGCCCGAGGGCGCCAGCGCCTTGGAAAAGCGCAACGCCGAGCAACTGGGCGAGCTGGTGCAGGCTATCCCCGACTTTGAAGACGTGATCTTTGACGCCACCGACGCGATCGGAAAAGGCTTTGCATGCCTTGAAATGGAATGGCACCGTGAGGGCAAGCTGTGGCTGCCCAAAACCGTCACGCACCGGCCGCAAAGCTGGTTCCAGCTGCACCGTGGCTACCGGCAGGAGCTGCGCCTGCGCTCCAACACCGCAGACGCTGACGGCATTCAGGGCGAGGTGCTGCGTCCGTTCAACTGGATCACCCACATCCACAAGGCCAAATCCGGCTACCTGGAGCGCACGGCGCTGTTTCGCCAGCTGGTGTGGACGTACCTGTTCAAAAACTACTCCGTGGGCGACCTGGCCGAGTTTCTGGAGATTTATGGCATCCCTGTGCGGCTGGGCAAATACCCGGCCAATGCCACTGAGAAGGAAAAAGCCACCTTGCTGCGTGCCCTGGTGGGCATTGGCCACAACGCGGCGGGCATCATCCCCGACGGCATGCTCATCGACTTCAAGGATGCTGCCACGGGTGACCCCAAAGCCTTTGAGCTGATGATCAGCTGGTGTGAGCGCAACCAGTCCAAGGTCATCCTGGGCGGCACGCTCACCAGCGGGGCCGATGGCAAAAGCAGCACCAACGCCTTGGGCAATGTGCACAACGAGGTGCGCAAAGACCTGCGCGACGGCGACTTGCGCCAGCTCAACACCACCTTGACCCGCGACCTGGTCTACGCCATGGCCACGCTCAATGGCCTGGCGCCGGGTGGTATCAAGCGCTGCCCACGCATGCGGCTGACGGCCGACGAAACCGAGGACATGGAGTCCATGTCCAACGCTCTGCCCAAGCTGGTGGCTGTTGGCGTGCAAGTGCCCAAAACCTGGGCCAACCGCCGTCTGGGCATTCCGCTGCCGCAAGCAGGCGAAGAGGTGCTGACCCCAGCCCCAACTACCATAGCTGCCCATGCCGCGCCTGCTGTGCCCGGCACTCCACCTGCGGCCGCCGCCGCGCTGACCGCACAGACAGCCCCATCTCAGCCGCGCACCGTGGCCGGGGCCATGCTGCCCCAGCTGGCCCGCCAGGCTGACCCGGCAGCGGGCGGCTGGGTGGCCCAACTGCGCGAGCTGGTGATGCGGGCCACCAGCCTGCAAGACATCCGCGATGGGCTGGAGCAGCTGCTGCCCGATATGACGCTGGATCAGTACGCCAGTGCCTTGGCCGATGCGCTGGCTACGGCCGAGTTGGCAGGCCGCCATGACGTGCTGCAGGAGGCGGCTGGCTATGGCCACTAGCCCACCCGCCGCCGCGTATGGCAGTTTTCCGTTCAAGGAGCAGCAGGCTTTTTTTCAGCGCAAGCTCAACCTGCCCACCACCAGTTGGACAGACATCTACACCCACGAGCATGACTGGGCGTTCGTCGTGGCTGGGGCCAACCGCAACGACATCGTCACGGACTTTCGGGCGGCTGTAGAAAAAGCCATCTCCGAGGGCACTACGCTGGAGACCTTCCGCAAGGACTTCGATGCCATCGTCGCCAAGCACGGCTGGGACTACAACGGCGGGCGCAACTGGCGCAGCCGCGTCATCTATGACACCAACCTGTCCACCAGCTACGCCGCTGGCCGCTGGCAGCAGCTGCAGGCCGCGCCGTACTGGCAGTACGAGCACAGCGACTGGGTCGAGCACCCACGCATGCAGCACGTCGCGTGGGATGGCCTGGTGCTGCTGCGTGAAGACCCGTGGTGGCGCATTCACTTCCCGCCCAACGACTGGGGCTGCCAGTGCAAGGTGCGCGGCCTGTGGCCACGCGATCTGCAGCGCCTGGGCAAGAGCGGGCCAGATACCGCGCCCGAGATCCGCCTTGTCGAGCACACCATTGGCAAAAACAGTCCCAACGGCCCGCGCACGGTGCAGGTGCCCGAAGGCGTTGGCCCCGGCTTTGAGTACGCACCCGGCAGCTGCCGCCTGCGCAGCGCCATACCGCCTGAGCGGCCAGACCCACCCGTGCCGGGCAGCGCGGGCGGCCAAGGGCTGCCCAATACCCGCCCATTGGCACCACTGCCGCCGCCACGCCCCGTCACCAGCGATGCGCTGTTGCCCCAAGGGCTGGCCCCCGAAGCCTATGTGCAGGCATTCCTGCAGCCGCTGGGGGCCACGCTGGAGCAGCCCGCCATCGTGCGCGATGCAGTGGGTGAGCGGCTGGTCGTGGGTAAAGAGCTGTTCCAGACGGCGCAAGGCGAGTGGAAGGTCACCAAGCGTGGCCGTGAAACCTTTTTGCCGCTGCTGGCCCAAGCGCTGCTCCACCCGGACGAAATCTGGGTGCGGCTGGAGTGGCTCTACACCCTGCAAAAGGCAGTGGTGCGCCGCCGCTACATCGCACAGTTTGCGGTGCAAGGCCAAGCGCTGCCAGCGCTGGCAGTGTTTGAGCTGGGGGATGACGGCTGGGCCGGTGTCACCCTGTTTCAGGGTGCGAGCGGCAGCGCCGAAGAGTGGCGCGTGGGCGTGCAGGTATATGCACGCAGCTGAAACGGCGAGCCCAGCAAAGCGCCACTTGCTGGGCTCCTCCGGGGGTAGGGTCGGTGGGCCTGGCGCGGCCTTCTCCCCCGATGAGTTGATCACATTGTAAGCACAGGAGCCCAAAAATGGCAGGCACCCACATCCGCGTTGATTTATCCATGGTTGGCCCCGACGTGCTGGGGCAAATTCAAGCGCGGCTGGAGAACCCCGCCGAGCTGCTGGCCCAGCTGGGCGAATACGGGCAAAGCAGCACAGAGGCCCGCTTCAAAAGCCAGTCCGGCCCCGATGGCACCGCATGGCAGGCGCTCACCCCGCGCTACCTCAAGCGCAAAAAGAAAAACAAAGACAAGGTGCTCACTTTGGACGGCTACCTGCGCCGCATCCACTGGCAGCCGGTGGGCAATGATGCGGTGCGCTGGGGCAGCAACAGTGTCTATGCGGCCATCCACCAGCATGGTGGCACCATTGAGCAGCCAGCCCGCCAAAGCACCGTGCACTTTGGCGCGGGCAGCACAGAGCGCCTTTTCGTGAAAAAGAAAAAGGCCCAGCGCAGCATGGCCGTTACCATTCCTGCGCACGAAGCCGTCATGCCCGCCCGGCCATTCCTGGGCATCAGCACCGAGGACGAGCGCGAGATCCAAACCATCACACGGGACTGGCTGCTGGGCCGCTAGGCAATCACTAGCGCCCGCTAAAAGACCACAAGGCCGCAGCCGCCGACCATGGCGGCTATGGCCCAAAAACACCGCACCCACCCCCTTGCCGCCGCAGCCAGCGCCATCGCACTGTGCAGTGCAGGCGCCGGCAATCTGGCCCTGGCTGCCTGCAGCTTTGCGCTCGAAGGCACCGCTATCGGCGAAGACATCGGCGGCGGCCGCCACTTGGTGCAGTGCACCCCGGCGGGAAAGTTTCTGCCCGCCGATGGCCGCGCCATGGATGTGGCCAGCTGGTACATCGACGCCGAGCTGGCCGCGCAAGTGATCGCCCGCCACGCCGCACGCGGTCAGCCCTCGGTGATCGACTACGAGCACCAGACCCTGCACAAAGAAAAGAACGGTCAGCCCGCGCCCGCCGCGGGCTGGCTGCACCGGCTGCGCTGGGTTGAAGGCCGTGGGCTTTTTGGCGAAGTCGAGTGGACAGACGAAGCCAAAGCGCTGATTGCCGCCAAGCAATACCGTTATTTCAGCCCCGTGTTTGAGTACTCCCAGCCGGAGGGCCACGTCCTGGCCATTCACATGGGCGCTGTCACCAACCACCCCGGCTTGCACGGGCTGGAGCCGCTTTCCCTTCTGGCTGCTGCAACGGCGGCCTTTCTTCCCGCCCCCCAGGAGCAAACCACCATGAATCCATTGTTAGCCGCTGTGCTGGCAGCCTTTGGCCTGCCCAACACCACCGACGAAAAAGGCGCTGTTGCTGCCTTGACCGCCGTGGGCTCCATCAAAGACCTGCAGACCAAAGCCGCCGCCGGTGAGGCCGCCACCCAAGTGGCTACCGCCGCGTGCACAGCATTGAGCCTGCCCGCTGACGCCAAGGCCGAGACGGTGATCGCCGCGCTGACGGCTGCTGTGGCCACCGGTAAGCCCAACCCTGCCGAATATGCGCCAGTGGCTGCGCTCACTGCTCTGCAAACCCAACTGGCTGCGCTGACCGCCAAGCAGCAGGAGGCCGAGATCGACGCCCTCATCCAGCCCGCGCTAGCAGACGGGCGCTTGCAGCCCACCATGGAGCCCTGGGCGCGTGAGCTGGGCCAAACCAATATGACTGCGCTCACCAGCTATCTGGCCACTGCACAGCCCATCGCTGCGCTGACCGGCACCCAGACCCAAGGCAAGCAGCCTGAAAACACCGCCAAGGGCGCGCATGGTCTGGATGCCTCGGAAGTGGCCGTGTGCAGCGCCATGGGCATCAATCCCGAGGACTTCGCCAAGAGCAAGGCTGCGGCCTGAGCTTGATCCACTGACCGACCACTTCAAGGAAACCCCATGGCCGCTCTAACCGATAACCGCAACACCCCCCGCCGTGGCGACGCCATGCTGGTGGGTGACCCCGTCGCCGCTTCCACCGTGCTCTATGCCGGGGGGATGTATGTGCTGGACGCCACAGGCGCTGCCAAGCCCGCCGTGGCAGCCGACAAAAAGCCGGTGCGTGCCGTATCCACACGCCAGTCCGTTCCGGCCGATGGAACCGTGCCGGGTGAGCGCGGTGTCTTCCGCTTTGACAACAGCACTGCGGCCGCAGCAATTACCCGCGCAGACATTGGCAACAACGCCTTTGTGGCCGACGACAGCACCGTGTCCAAGACCGGCACGTGCATCGCAGGCGAAATCATCGACGTGGACGACGTCGGTGTCTGGGTGCACATCGGCAAGGCTGCCGTGCCCACCACCGCCTAAGCCCCGGCCTGGCACCCCATTACCACCAGTCAAAAGGCAGCACCATGCAACTGACCCCATCTAGCCTGAAAACCCTGTTCACGGGTTTTAAAACCGCCTTCCAAGGCGGTCTCAACGAAGCCCAGAGCATTTACCAAAAGCTCGCCACCGTCGTTCCCAGTTCCACGGGTACCGAAGAGTACGGCTGGCTGGGCCAGGTGCCCGGCATGCGTGAATGGATTGGCGAGCGCGTCATCCACGGCCTGGAAGCGCACGGCTACAGCATCAAGAACAAGCCCTTCGAGCTGACCGTGGGTGTGCCCCGCACCGCGATTGAAGATGACACCTATGGCGTCTATACGCCCCTGATGGGTGAGCTTGGCCGCGCCGCTGCCGCGCACCCTGATCAGCTGATTTTTGGCCTGCTGTCTAGCGGCACCGCCGAAAAGTGCTACGACGGCAAGCCATTCTTTGCAGCCAATCACCCTGTCAAGAACGCATCGGGCAAGGTAGAGGCCGTCAGCAACGTGGATGCTGGCGGTAACGGCCCTTGGTGGTATGTGCTGGACACCAGCCGCTCCATCAAGCCTCTGATCTTCCAGAACCGCAAGAACCCCCACTTTGTGGCGATGACGGCAGAGACAGATCCGAATGTCTTCACGAAAGCAGAGTTCCAATACGGCGTAGACGCACGCCGCAATGTGGGCTTTGGCTTCTGGCAAATGGCTTATGCCAGCAACAAGCCTTTGAACAGCGATAACTTGTGGGCCGCTATCAATGCGATTGAAGGCCTCAAAGGCGATATGGGCCGCCCCTTGGCACTGAAAGCGACCACCTTGGTGGTGCCTACCGCGCTGCAGCGTCAAGCCAACAAGCTGATGACTGCCGAGCTGGTGCCCGTGACCGTGGGCAATGAAGTGACCACCGAGACCAACGACCTCAAGGATCGTCTGGAAGTGGTTGTCTCCGGCTGGCTGTAAAGCAAGGTCGCACCGCCATGCCCTACATCCTCCCCCCTGATCTTGCTGAGCGACCCGGTGCCACCGAGCTGGCCCAGGTGGCCACACCCGATGGCAAGCGCACCCTGGACACCGCGCTGATGGACGCGACCTTGCGCGGCACCGACCGCAGCAGCTGGGCACCAGCGGATCAGGCGGTGGCGGATGAGGCTTTGGCGCGCATCCTGAACGCTGTCACCGAGGCCGACGCCATGGTTGACGGCTTCCTGGCCAAGCGCGGCTATGCGCTGCCCCTGAACCCGGTGCCCACGCTGGTCACCGGCTGGAGCCGCGCCATTGCCCGCTACTTGTTGCACAAGAGCCGCCTGAGCATGGAAAGCACCGACCCCATCGTGCGCGACTACCGCGATGCGCAAAAGCTGCTGCAGCTCACTGCAGACGGCAAGTTCAGCCTGGGCGCTGACGACACCGTGGCCACGGGCGGCAGCAGCACCGATGTGCGCTTTGCCGGTGATGCCCCGGTCTTCGGCCGCCGCCAGCTGGGGGCATTCCGATGAACTTTGAGCCGTTTGACACCGGCCTGGTGGAGCAGCGCCTGAAAACCCAAGTGCCCGTGCTGCTGGAAGTGGGCGGCGCGGCCGAGTACGCGGCCATCCAACAGCTGAGTACCTTCCGCACGCCCTCGGCCTATGTGATTTTTGCGGGGGAATCCGGCAGCGCTGGGCCCGCACCCCGTGGCCCCCGCGTGCAGCCCGCTGAGACCCGCTTTGGCGTGGCCTTGGCCGTGCGCAACTACCGCGCCGGTGCAGGCGGGCAGCTCAGCGAGGAGCTGCGCCAGGTGATTGGTGCCGTGCGCAGCGCACTGCTGGGCTGGGTGCCCCCGGTGCCTGGCGCCACTGCCCTGGCATGGGAAGGCGGCCGCGTCATGGACTACGACGCCTCCACGGTGCTGTACGTCGAAACCTATCAACTGACCCATTTGCTCCAAAAGTGAGGCCACCCATGAGCACACCCAAAACCACCGCCGCAGACGTCAACGGAAAAGCCGTTGCAGCCACTGAAAAAGTCACGCTGCTCAAGCCGCACACCCATGCGGGCAAAGCGCATGAAAAAGGCGCAGAGATTGAGGTCGACGCGGCCACCGCCGCATGGCTGCGCGGTGCCGAAGTTATCGCTCCCGCCCAATACCCCCCCGCCAACAAGGCCTGAACCTGCACAACGCACAGGAGCGCAGCACTATGAGCAACAAGACAATTGAGCAGTATTTCTATGGCCAGGGCCGCATTTTTGTGCGCCCGGTGGGCAGCGTGGGCAATGGCGGCTGGCGCTGGATTGGCGACATGTCCAGCCTGACCTTTGGCGGCACCGATGAGCAGGCCACCCACAAGGAAAGCTACAGCGGCCAAAAATCCGCCGTGCGCAAGTTTTCCATTGGCGGTGACCGCACCCTCAATGGCGTGATCCACCAGATGGACACCAACATTCTGGCCGAGCTGCTGCGTGGCACCGTGACCGTGATTTCACCGGGCACTGTGACGGCAGAGACTTTTCCCCAGACTGTAGCCGTGGGCGACACCATCAAGCTGGACTTCCCCTACAACGTCAGTGACTTGGTCATCACTGACAGCGCCGGATCGCCCGTCACACTGGCACCGGAACACTACGACGCATTCCTGGAGCACGGCAGCATTGAACTGCTCAGCCTGCCCAGCGCACCCGGTGCGCTCACCCAGCCGTTGAAGGCTGCCTACAAGCACGCCGGTGCCCGCCAGGTGGCGTTCTTCAACGCACCGCCCAAGCAAATGCAGCTGCGCTACGAAGGCATCAACCTGGCAGAAGGTAATGCCCCGGTGATTGCCGAGTTCTACAAAGTCAGCACGGCCCCCTTGCAAGAGCTGGCCTTGATTACCAGCGGTACCGAGCTGGCAGGCATGAACTACCAGGCCGAGTGCTTGGCAGACGCATCGCGCCCCGCCAATGGCCCCCTAGGGCGCTTTGGCCGCTTCGTGCAGATCAACCCCATCACACCGTAAGCGGGCAGCGACATGGCTCAAGTCACCCCCAAACAGCCGCGCAGCGCCAAGCAAAAAGCCGCGCAACAGCAGCCCTCCGACTTGGAGGTGCTGCACCCAGAGCGCGAGGTGAAGCTCTCCGTGGATACCGTCACCGTGCGCGAATACGGCAACGTGGAATGGCTGCGCCTGCTGCCGCAGGCTGAGCCGCTGGTGGCCAACATCACCGCCATGCTGTCCGCAGGCGCACCGCCCAGCTACGAAGACGTGCTGGCCGTCATTGCCCACCACACCGATGGACTGCTGCCCCTGGTCGTCCAGTCCGTCGACCGTGACGTGGACTGGGTGGAGACGCTCAACAGCAACGACCTGGAAGCGCTGCTCATGCACTGGTGGGGGGTGAACGGGCATTTTTTCGTCAACCGCGCCAAAAACCGCGCTATGGCGCAGTACCAGGAGGCAATGGCGGCGCGGAAACCATTGGCTGGGGAGAAATCTACGCCACCCTCATCGCCCACGGCCACAGGGCCTGCGACCTCGGCCACTACACCGACCGACAGCTGAAGCTGTACTACCGGGAGGCGCAGCGCCTGGAACGCCGCCGCAGCGCCGCCCGGCTGGTGGACGTCAACGCCGGCATGGCCGGCGGCAAAGCGGCCACCGACCGATTGCGTGACCTGACGAAAGACACCGACCTCGAAAGCTAACCCATGGCAACCGCTGGCAAACAAATGGAAGTGGCGCTGCGCGTGCAGGCAGACCTTGCCGAAGCCCTGCAGCAGGTCAAGGCCATGCGCGCCGAGCTGGACGGCATGCGCAACGCCGGCTCACGGGTCAATACGGCCAGCAAAGCCGTGGAGCAGCTTGCCACCACGACCAAGGCCACGGCCAAGGCCAGCCAGGCCACGGCCCAGGCAGACAAGGCCGCTACCGCCACCTCCAAGCAGCGGGCGGCGGCGGCCAAGGAAACAGCGGCTGCCCTGCGCGCGCAGGCAGAGGCCGAGAAAAAGGCCCTCGCAGAAGCCAACAAGGCCGCCGAGGCCGCCGCCAAGGAGGCCCGGAAGCAGGCCAACATGCGCAAGCAGGCCGATCGCATGCTGCCCGCGCAGATGACGGACATCACCGTAGGCCTGGCCACGGGCCAAAGCCCGCTCATGGTGGCGCTGCAGCAGGGCGGCCAGCTCAAAGATATGTACGGCGGCGTGGCGCCAGCCATCGCTGCCGTCACCAAAGCCACGCTGGCCCTGGTCAACCCCACCACGGTGGCGCTTGGCGCAGTCGCTGCACTGGGCACGGCGTGGTACCAAGGGGCCAAAGAAAGCGAGGCATTCACGGCCGCCATCCTCATGAATGGCAATGCCGCAGGCACCACCACCAGCCAGCTCACCAGCACGTCACAGGCGGTGGGCCGCGTCACCGGCTCTTACAGCCTGGCCATTGAGGCCACCCGCGAGTTGGCCGCCACAGGCCGTGTAGCCAATGCACAGCTGTCTTTGGCTGCGCAGGCTACGGTAGGCATGGCCCAAGTGGGCGCAGCTGCTGTAGGTGACATGACGGCCAAGTTTGCCGAGCTGGGCAAAAGCCCAGTAGAAGCCAGCCGCAAACTCAATGAGCAGTACAACTACCTCACAGCATCGGTCTATGAGCAGATCAAGGCCTTGGAAGAGCGAGGCCGCAAGGAAGATGCGGCCGCGCTGGCGCAGCGCACCTATGCGCAGGCCATGACCGACCGGGTGGCAGAGGTCAAAGCCCAGCTGAACGCGCTGGGGCGCGCATTTAACTGGGTGGGTGAGCAAGCTGGTGGCATGTGGAACGCCATGAAAAACATCGGCCGAGTCCGCCCGCTGGCTGACCAATTGGCCGAAGCGCAAAAAGAGTACGCCACCTTGGTGACCGCCGCCAACAACAGCTCCAAGATTGCGGGCTTCTTTGGTATTCAAGGGGTCGATACCACCAAGCAAGCCCGCCAGGAAGCACTTGCCGAGGTGGTACGGATTCAAAAGCAGATCACCGCTGAAGAGCGCAAAGCGGCCACTGCGGCCCAGCGTGCCAGTGACAGCAGCGCCCGCATGGAGGCCTCCGATAGCTGGGACGCCCGCGCCAAGTCACTGCGCACCTGGCGCGAGCAGCTGGCCGACGAGACCAAGAAAATCAAGGAACAAGGCGCGCTGCTGGGCAAGACGCAGGCAGAGATTGACGCCCAGATTGCGGCTGTCCGTGACAAGCTGACACCCCAAACAGCCACCAAGGTCAACCCCGTCGACAGCGCCTTCCAGGCGCAGCTGCAGCAGCTCACACAGGCCCGTGCGGCCGCCGAGCAGGCCCTGGCCAACGCCCAGGCCAATGTGGCCAGCAGCGCGGCGCAGGCCACGGTCAAGCTGCAGGCATGGCTGTCCACCAACCAGCACGCCCTCAAGCTGGACGCCACGCGCATCGCCCAGCTGCGCAGCCTGGCCCAGCAAACCGACGCCGCCGTGGCCGCCACCAAGGCCCTGCAGGACGCCCGCGCCCGTGCCGAGCGCATCACCCAGGGCATGGCCAGTGTGGACGCCGCACTGGCACAGGCCACGGGCCGCGCCGTCGATGCGGAAATCGGGCGCATCAAGGAGCGCTACCGCAAACTGCGCGAAGACCTGCAGGCCGAGGGCAAGACCGAAGACCTGATCAAGCTCGACCGGCTGATCGACATCGAAACCGCCCGTGCCCAGTTGCAGCAGCTGCAGCGCGAGGTGGAGCAAGTCTTTAGCAACCACAGCCGCACCGAGCAAAGCCTGCAGCTCAACGTCACGGCCGGTCTGACGAGCGAGCTGCAGGCAAAGCGCCAGATTCTGGATCTGAACACGCGCACCGCCGACCAGGTGTCCGCACTGCTGCCACGCATGCAAGAGCTGGCCGCCATCACGGGCGACCCCAGCCTGGCCGCAGGCCTTGCCGACATGGAGCTGCGCGTGCAGGGCCTGCGCACCCAGGCCAATGAGCTGAAAAACGCTTTCAGCGACGCGCTGGGCAACAGCTTTGCGAATGCACTGGAGTCACTGGCCGACGGCACCGCCACCCTGGGTGACGCCGTGCGCGGCTTTGTGGCTGACCTGGCCAGCGCTATGGCACAGTGGGCCGCCCAGCAGCTGGCCATGCGTGCGGCCAGCTCCATCATGGGCATGTTTGGGGCTGGCGCCGGTGCCGCAAGCGGCGCGGCCGCAGCCATCCCCGGCTTTGCTTCGGGGGGCTACACCGGCCCCGGCGGCAAATACCAGCCAGCAGGCGTGGTGCATGCGGGTGAGTTCGTCAACCGCCAAGAGGTGGTACGCCAGCCCGGTGCACTGGCCTTTTTGTCGGAGTTCAACCGCGTAGGCATGGCCGCCCTTAAAGGCTGGCAAGGCTACGCCGACGGTGGCCTGGTGGTGCCTGGTGCGCACTCCGGCGTGCCCACTAGCGCCAATTTTCAGCCCGCCACCGTCAATGTGGGCGGCAGCACGGTCGACAACCGCCTGCAGCTCAACCTCATTGACGACCCCGACCGCATTGCCTCCATGGCCTTTGGCAGCCGCCAGGGCCAAGAGGCATTCACCGTCATGCTCAGCCGCAATCCGGCCAAGTTCCGCCAGCTCCTGGGCATAGGAAATTAAACATGCCCCATCAAATTGGATTTGTAGAGGCGGGCGGCGGCAAGCTGGCCCACCAGAAGATGCTGGAAGTGGTGGCCACGTTCGCGGCCGCACACGGCTGGACAGTGCTGCGCTTTGACACCACGCAGGCCCAGCACGAACTGCTGCTCAAAGCGCCAGGCCTGTCGGGCACCGAAGAGATTTTTGTGGGGATGCGTACCTATGACAACGCCAATTCCGACTTTTACAACCTGACTGCTGCGGGCTTCACCGGCCATGTCCCCGGCGCGGCTTTCACTGCCCAGCCTGGCGTCATCTTGAGCGGTGTCCCGGCCCATAACCAGCGGATTGACTACTGGCTCACCCTCAACGGCCAGCGGCTGGTGCTGGCCATGAAGGTGGGCACCCCGGTCTATGAGTCGATGTACATCGGCAAGATGTTTCCCTATGCCAGGCCCAGCCAGTATCCCTACCCGATGGTGGTGGGGGGGATGCTCAATGGCGAGGCCACCACGCGGTTCAGTGATACGGCGCACAGCTGTTGGGTCAAGGGTGGATCAGGCCGTGCGGTGGGTAGCGGTACATGGAACAACATGCGTATGCGTTTTAACGACGGCACGTGGAAAACCCCAGAGGCATACCCGTGGTGCAACGCCCAGCTGTGCGGATCAACCAACAAGGCGCGGGATACGGATGGGGTCTATCCGCTCACTCCTGTTGTGCTGAGCGACGCCGCCAGCGGAATTTTTGGCGAGTTGGATGGCGTCTATCACATCAGCGGGTTCAACAACGCTGTGGAGAACACGGTGGAGATCGACGGCGTTACCCACGTTGTGATGCAGGACGTGGCGCGCACTGGCCACATTGATTACTACGCGGTAAGGATGGATGACTGATGGCGAACTATTACACGGGCAGCGTATCGAGTTTCGAGGATCTGCACACCGCGCTGGTCAATGGCTGCGTCGACAACGGCTGGTCCTGGTCAGACTCCATCCTGAGCAAAGGCCTGGCATTCGTGCGCCCCTATGTCAGTACCACGGAGACTGCGAACACTGGAATGGGACTGCTGTTGGAGGTTGGTACGGGAAGCAGTGGCGCTGCAATCACCGGTGGCAGTGGATGCATACCCAGGCTGGGCAGAGCCAATGCCGGACTGGAGGCTGTGACGTGGCCGGCTATCTACCACTTGTTCGTGTGCAGTGAACCGGATGAGGTTTTCATGGTGCTGCAGTTCAACGTGGACCGCCACTACTGGCTGGCGTTTGGATCATCGGCACGGCAGCAAGGCCCTTGGGTGTCTGCCAGTTCATATGGTGGGTACTACAACTTGTCATATCCGAAGATAGTTATCACTGAAGGTGCTGGAGGGGGCTATAGCTACCCAGGGAATCATTCCGGGCTCATTTTCTGGGAATCTAGTGGCACCAACGGTGGTAATTTTCTCTACCGATGTCAGGCCGTCTATAGCGGCATAGATGGAGATTGGGCTGGCGCTAGCGTCGGCACCAACGTGGGAGCAATTAGCGCACTCTATGGCGCTGCTCCGCTGATCCAGAGATCGCCGAGCGCGTGGAATCAGGAATCCGTTCTGGTGCCCATCCACGTGTATCAACGACGGCCGGAGAATTTCTGGAGCCTGGTGCTGAGCGTGCGGCATGCGCGCTATGTACGCATTGACAACTACGTGCCTGGTCAGGTGATCACGCTGGGCAGTGACCAGTGGATGGTATTCCCCGCGTATCGCAAGAATGCCAGTGTTCGCAATGGAGGGAGCTACATAGATCACACCGGTACATTCGGTTGGGCCATACGCTATCTGCCGGGTTGACAAGTATGGCTGTCGTTACCGGATTTCTATCCATCAGCGGGACGGGCGGTGCCTCCAATCCCTATCTCGCAGGGGAGTTGACTGCGTTTGATGGGGAGGGGGCGATCTCGTGGCCACCGCACGCATCGTCCCTACCATTGTTTCTGCCGCGTCCCGTAGTCACGGCCTGGCCTGTCTGCGCGAATGCTCGCCCAGTGCAAGGGGAAGTGGGGGGGAGTTACAGCGCCGACTATTACAACCGGATCTACATCACTCCGATTGCGTTGGCACTGGGTAATGTCGTGAGCACGCAGGTGTCCACCGTGCGCGTCTGGAACGCGTATCTGTCACCCAAGACGGTCATCGGGCTGGACGGCGTCGACGAAGGCATTGAGATCACCCCGCCTGCAGCTTTGCCCATGGTGCTCTCCGCAATGCAGGAGACGAATTGGCTGGTTGCGGTGACGCCAGACGGGCCGGCCGTGCTGGATGCCTATGTAGGGTGGCTGTTTGACGGCGCATCGACCCGGCCTTTGCATTTGACGGGCAACCGCATTGTGCCCTGGGGCTTTGCGCCCAACTGGTCGTCTCCGCTGCTGGAGACGCTTTCATGGCTGACCAACATCCTGGCCAACAACCGGGGGGCCGAGCAACGCCGCAGCCTGCGTGCCGCGCCACGCAAGGGCTGGCAGGCCAGCTTTACGGCCGAAGGCGCCGAGCGGGCCTTGTTTGACCTGTCCATGGCGGGCTGGGGCCGCCGCGTCTGGGCCCTGCCAGTGTGGGTGGATGTGCTGCAGCTGGATGCCGCGCTGCCTGCAGGCAGCAGCGCCATTGCCTGCGACACCACGGGCCGTGACTTCCGCGTGGGTGGCCTGGCCTTGCTGCGCGGCGAGACCGCCTTTGACACCGAGGCCGTGGAAATTCTGGACATGACCGCAGCCGGCCTCACGCTCAAGCGGGTTACGCAGTCCACCTGGCCCGCTGGCACCAAGCTGTACCCGCTGCGCAGTGCCCGCCTGACAGAAATGCCACAAACCACCCGCCGCACCGATGCACTGCTGCAGGTCGATTGCAGCTTTGAGCTGACCGAGTCTGCTAACTGGCCCGCTGCGCTGCCCAGCACCCTGTACCGGGGGCGCCCGGTCTTTGCCCAGCGGCCCGACGAGTCCACCGACCTGTCACACAGCTATGAGCGCCTAACGCTCTTGCTGGACAACACGACAGGCAATACCGCCGTCACCGATACCGCTGGCAAGGGCTTTGTGCTGCAGCAACACCGCTGGTGCTTGGCAGGGCGGGCTGAGCACAGCGCCTGGCGCAGCTTGCTCTACGCACTCCAAGGCCGTGCCAAATCCATCTGGCTGCCCACGCATGCGCAGGACTTGGTGCCCGTAGAGCCGCTTTCTGGGTCATTGCTCAAGGTGCAGCGTGTGGGCTATGCCCGGTTTGGGGTGGGCCAGTTGGGCCGCCAAGACATCCGCATCGAGTTGGCCGACGGCAGTGTGCTCATGCGGCGCATCACAGCGGCCGTGGCGCGCGGCCCCATCGAAGAGCTGGTGGTGGATGCCGACTTCCCCGGTGTCATCCAGCCTGGCCAAGTGGCACGCATCAGCTATATGGCGCTGTGCCGTCTAGCCAGCGACGACATCGAGCTGGAACATTTGACTGACCAAGACGGTGTGGCGCGCTGTGCCATCACCCTGCGCGGTGTACGTGATGACCTGGAGGTGGCATGAGCTTTGCAGCACGTGAAAAAAGCATTGCAGACGGCGCACCCGTGCGTCTGTACCTGTTCGAGCTGGGCGGCAACCAGCGCTGGGCCTACTGCACGGCAGACCGTGCCGTCCAATTGCTGGGCATCACCTACCAGCCTGCGGCCATCAGCGACGATGGCATCCGCATGACGGGCGAGGCCAGCGCCGACACGCTGCGCATCACCGCAGCAGCGGATTTGGCCGTGGCCGTGCCATGGCGTACTGTGCCTCCCTCGGACGAAGTGTTTGTGACCATCCGCGACACCCACCACGGCCTGGGCAGCACGGCGGCCGACAGCGAAGTGGTCTGGGTGGGCTCTATCTCGGGTGTGCGCTGGCCCCAGGATGACCGCTGCGAGCTGAGCTGTGAAACCCTGTCCGCCAGCATGCGCCGCCCAGGGCTGAAGCTGACCTACCAGCGCAGTTGTCCACACACCGTGTACGACGCGCAGTGCAAGGTCAGTCGCGTGCTGCATGCCAAAACGGCCACCATCACCAGCCTGGACGGTGCGGCCATCGTGCACAACGCGGCCGGAGCGGGTACTTATGCGGGCGGTTTTATCGAGTGGCAGCTCAGCGGCCGCACCGAGCGCCGTGGCATTGATACCGAGGTCGGGCAAAAGCTCTCTTTGCTGGGCGGCACGGCCGGGCTGGCAGTGGGCGGCAATGTCACGCTGTACCCAGGCTGCAACGGCACCAGCGCCATGTGCCACGGGCGGTTTGCCAATATGGACAACTATGGCGGCTTTCGGCACATGCCCGGCAAATCACCGTTTGACGGTGATCCCGTTTTTTAAGGAAGCGCCATGTGGGTACAACTCGCCATCTTTGTGGTCAGCGCCATCATCAGCTACGCCACGCGCCCCAAAACGCAAGCCCCACGGCCTGCCGCGTTTGAAGACTTTGACTTTCCCCAGGCCAAAGAAGGCACCCCCCAGTGCTTCATTTTTGGCGATGTGTGGATTGAAGACTGGACGGTGGTGGGCGTTGGCAACTACCGCACCACACCCATCCGCCGCTAAATGCCCGGAAAGAGCGCCATGCTGATCACCACCCAACACCTCTACAGCGTGCCCGACTACAAGGGCAGCACCGGCTACTGCGCCAAGGGCAGCCGCCAATGGTTTGCGGCCCATGGCCTGAACTGGGCAGACTTTGTGGCCCACGGGCTGGATGCGTCCGTATTGATCGCCACGGGCGATGCCTTGGCCCTGCGCCTGGTCGAGCACGCCCACGCGGTGGCGGCCGCCGAAGCCGCCGCTGCGGCCCAACAGGAGAGCAACCATGGGGGGTAAAAAGAAGAAATCCACCATTGGCCACCGCTACTTCATGGGCGTGCACATGGCCTTGGGCCGTGGCCCCTACGATGAAATCGTGGCAATCCGCGTGGGCGACAAAACGGCCTTCCAAGGCAGCATCACGGGCAACACCGAGGTCTATATCAACAAGCCCAACCTGTTCGGTGGTGAAGAAAAGGAAGGCGGCATCCAAGGCACGCTGGCCGTGCTGATGGGCGGCCCCACCCAGCCGGTACATGCCAGGCTGGCCCGCATGCTCGGCGGCCTGGTGCCCGCTTTCCGGGGCGTGGTCACGGTTTTCTACGACGGGCTGATCTGTGCCATGAGTCCATACCCCAAGCCTTGGGCCTTCCGCGTGCGCCGCACCCTGCAGGGCTGGCATGGCGGCGCCGCCTGGTATGCCGATAAAGCGCGTGTTGTGCTGGGCGGCGGTGCTGTTCACGCCATGAACCCGGCGCACATCCTGTACCAGGCCTTCACCGACCCCCGCATGGGGCGGGGCTTGGCCAGCGCCCGGCTGGACGACGCCAGCTGGCGTGCCGCCGCCGATGTGTTCCACGGCGAAGGCATGGGCCTGTGCCTGAAATGGTCGCGCCAGGACGATATTGATAAGTTCGCCCAAAGCGTGCTCGACCACGCGGGCGCCACCTTCTACACCAGCCGCCGCACGGGGCTGGTTGTGCTCAAGCCCATCCGCGATGACTACAACGTGGCCGAATTGCCCCACTTCACCTACGACAACGGCCTGCTGGGCGTGGATGAGGACGAATCCGCCAGCCAGACCGGTGGCGTCAACGAAGTCATCGTCAAATTCCGCGACCCTGTCACCAAGCAAGACCGGCAGGTGCGCGCCAAGAACTTGGGGGCCATCCACGCCGCAGGCGGTGTCACCAACACCAGCACCAAAGACTTTTTCGGCATCCCCACCGTGGATCTGGCCCAGCGCGTGGCCGAGCGTGAGCGCCGCGCTGGCAGTGGCTTTGTGCGCAAGTTCAAGCTGCGCTTTGACCGCAGAGGGGCCGACATCATGCCCGGCAGCGTCTTTGCCATCAGCGATGCCAAGCGCGGCATTGCCCGCATGGTGCTGCGCGCCGGCCGCTGCGAATACGGCACCTTGACCGAGGGCACGGTCACCATCACCGCCGTGCAGGACATATTTGGCCTGCACGGCACAGCCTACGTCCAGCCCGAGCCACCGGGCTACACCGCGCCGTCGACCGAACCCGTGGCCACCACACTGCGCCGCGTGTTTGAGGCACCGTACCGGGAACTGGTGCAGCAGCTGGGCGCTGCCGAGGTACAAGCCCAAGACCCGACAGCGGGCATGCTGATGGTGGCGGCCGTGGCACCGACCGCCATGGCCATGGCCTATGAGGTGGCCACCCGCGTGGCACCGGCTGAGTTTTCCACCACCGCCATCGACGGGGCTTACTGCCCCAGCGCCTTGCTGGCCACGGGCATCGCGCCTGGCACCACGGCCGTGCAACTGGTCGGTGGCAACGGTCTCGGGGAAGTGCGCGTGGGCACCGCCGCACTGCTGGGCGAAGAAATTGTGCGGGTGGATGCCATCAACCCGCTCACGGGCCTGTGCACTTTCGGCCGAGGCTGCGTAGACACGGTGCCCGTGGCCCATGCCGAAGGCACTCGCATCTGGTTTTATGACGACTTCAGCGCGGCCGCCGAGGTGGAATACACCCAGGGCGTGCAGGTGCAAACCAAGGTGTTGACCCGCACGGGCAGCGGCATTCTGGACATGGCCATCGCCCCGTTTGACACCACCGCCGTGCAAGGCCGCGCTGCCAAGCCATACCCACCGGGCCAGCTGCGCATCAATGGCCAGGCTTGGCCAGCCACCATCACTGGGGAGCTGACCGTCAGCTGGGCGCACCGCGACCGCATCATCCAAAGCGACGAGCTGATCGACGCCAACGCCGCCAGCGTGGGCACCGGCGCCGGCCTGACCTACCGCCTGCGCATCTACACCGGAGCCACCTTGCGCCGCACCTACAGCGGCCTGACCGGAACCAGTAAAACCTACAGCACGGCCGACGAGACCGCCGACGGCGGCCCCTTCACCAGCCTGCGCATCGTGCTGGACTGCGAACAAGGGGGGAAATACAGCCACCAGGCCGTGGCATGGGAGGTGAGCCGGGCATAAAAAAAGACGGGCGACCTGGTCAGGTGCTACGAACACCTGGCCAAGCCCCCAACCTGCAGAGTAGACCTGCAAGCCAGGCAAGACCCGCCACCCTGATCAGAGTGCGGTGAGCCTATCACCTTTCAATAGTTGAAACGGGCTTGCAATGACTGAAATACGCTGCGGCAACTGCCGCCGCAAACTGGCCGAAGGCGAGTACATCCGCCTGACCATCAAGTGCCCCCGCTGTGGGGCATTCAATCAGCTGAGCGCCCAGAGCGCCCCAAAAGAGCACCACCGAGTGCCGAAAGCTGAGATCAATGACCAACCCCATCATTCCTTGGATCGGCGGCAAGCGCCGTCTGGTGGACATGCTGCTCAAGCGCTTTCCAGCGCATGACTGCTACGTCGAAGTGTTTGCAGGCGGCGCGGCCGTCTACTTTGCCCGCCATCCGGCCGACGTCGAGGTGCTCAACGACGTCAATGGCGACCTCGTCAATCTATATAGAGTAGTGACGCACCATCTGGAAGAGTTCGTGCGCCAGTTCAAATGGGCGCTGACCAGCCGCCAGGTCTTCAAATGGCTGCAGGACACCCGCCCCGAAACCCTGACCGACATCCAGCGCGCTGCCCGGTTCTTCTACCTGCAGCAGCAGTCTTTCGGGGGCAAGGTGGCAGGCCAGACCTTCGGCACTGCCACCACGGCCCCGGCCATCAACTTGCTGCGTATTGAAGAGAACCTCTCGGCCGCCCACCTCAGAATGGCAGCCGGTACTTATATAGAGCAACTGGACTGGGCCACCTGCATCGACCGCTACGACCGCGCCCACACGCTCTTCTATCTAGACCCGCCTTACTGGCAAACCGAAGGCTACGGCGTGCCGTTCCCCTGGGAGCAGTACGAGCTGATGGCCAAGAAGCTCAAGGCCATCAAGGGTAAGGCCGTGGTCAGCATCAACGACCACCCAGCCATCCGTGAATGCTTCAAAGACTTTGAGATGGAAGCCCTGAAGCTGGACTACACCGTAGGCGGCGCCGCCAACCGCGTCGAGCGCGGCGAACTGGTCATCTATAGTTGGGACAGAGAAGCTGAGCCTGCAGGTCTGTTTTGAGGAGCACCTATGTCGCAATTGCAAGAACCGCTGTATTTACCTAAGGATTCAGAACCTTCCAACGTATTGATTTGGGGGAAATCTCCAGAGCTAGCGAAAGCAGACTTGTCTGTGGGGATCGCTCGAATCGGGGGATTTCGTACTCCAAACTATGCACAGGCCTATTTGCATGCGGCTAGCACCTTGTTAAAGGTGTCCTTGCATGAGGAGACTTTGGATCACCATAGCCTGCCTATCTTCTTTCTTCAACGTCACGCAGCCGAGTTACTGCTCAAAGCCCCACTACAGCTAGGAATCGAAATTCAGAAATATCGTGAGAAGTTGGGCAAACCTAATCCTAATTTCCTCAGCAAGGGCCTCACTGATCGAGCAGAGAGCGGACACGGTCTTCCAGAACTTCTATCTGACGTCGAGACTATGGTCACAGTCTTGCAGTTGGGGGCGGTACCTGATGAATTGCGGGTCGCTGTGAACGAGATTCATGCTGTTGAGCAAG
Source organism: Comamonas kerstersii (assembly GCF_002056725.1). Lineage (NCBI taxonomy): Bacteria > Pseudomonadati > Pseudomonadota > Betaproteobacteria > Burkholderiales > Comamonadaceae > Comamonas > Comamonas kerstersii. The sequence goes on from NZ_CP020121.1 coordinate 2,823,693, forward strand.
ATCACACCTGGGCCAGGTACTCATACCGCGTTAAGAAAATTGATGGTTCTAGAAAACTATTGCAGCACTTAGGCCAAGAAAGAACCATACCTCTAGCTGATATCCAGACCAAGCTACAGAGTGCGAGCAATGCCCTAGGGTTCATCTATCCAGATGATGGTCGTCTGATGGGTAATTTAGGCTTGATCATTGAACCCTTGTGGCGCGAGGCAGACGAAATCGAGTGAGATGCTCAAATATGCAATTTCGTTGCACCTATTGAAACAGCGTTGGATAAGACTTATCACACCTCACTGCCTTCAATTATCACGCCGCGCTTCATCCAGAAAAACAAAAAGCCCACCGGGTGGTGGGCTGGTTGATGTGAAGGAAATTAGCCTCTAACGCTTGTGGAGCAAGCGCTGGGTGCTATCACTCATGAAAAAACGCCTTGCTGGCGGCAGGTGCGGCTGGCAAGGCGTTGGGTGCAGGCGAGGGCGAGGCTGGTGAGGTCTGGGGTGGTAATGGCCAGATCACTCGCCACGGCGCGTATGAAGTGTGGCACGGTGGTCACTATGGCGTTGTGCGGCAGGGTGGTGGCCTGCGGGGTGTGTTCGCCATTGGGGCCGCCGGGGGTAAAGCTGAGCAGCAGACGGTCCAGCGATGGGTTGAAGCTGCCATCCATCACAGCGCGGAACACGGTGTCAAACACCTGCGCGGTGGCCTGGCTGGCCAGCTGGTGGGCCAGTGCGGTGCGCTGGCTCTGGGTGTCGCTTTGGTAGCTGCCGGTTTTGCGGATGGTGGGCAGCACCTCGCTGGTGACCCATTTGGCGAACTTGCGTGCCTCGGGTTTGCGGCTGCGAAGGATGAGGGCGTAGAGGCCGGATTCGCTGATCAGAAGCAGGCTGCCGCCACGGTCTAACGATTCGTTATAGCGTTCGTCATCATCAAGATGATCAGCTATGGCCTTGCTGGTATTGCTGTAGCCGAGTGCTTTGCAGACGTCATTAGCAACGAACCAAGGGTCGTTATTACGAGAAATAACTCGGACGATGTTGGAACCAAAGTTGAAGGGCGTGATTTCAGCCATGGCGGCCTCCTTGCGGTCATATTTGCTACAACCACCGCCTTCGCTTCCAACCGAATGGCGGTGACTCGAAGGGGTTGGAAGACCGGGACCGCTTGCGCGAACCGGCGAGCCTTGCGGCTCCCCCTCCGAGCCACCATAAAACTGGGGCCACAGACGACAAAGCCGCACAACTGCGGTAGCGAGGTGCGGCTTTGTCGCCGCAAGCGGTATTACAGGCTTCCAACCCTGATCACGCTTTACGGGCGTGACGGGGTGTAGTGTAAGGCATCTAGTCGCTTTATGCGACTTGTGTTGTTTTGTTACAGTACGCTCTGAAATTTTGGAGATAAAACTATGAGTGCTATCAGCTTTGAAGAGAGCGTAAGAGCGACAGTAAATAGAATTAAAGAGCTTTTAGATAATGAGCTGCTTTGCCGTTTGCTAGATGAATCTGAGAGACTTGCAAATGAAAAAGATGGATTATTAAGAGCAGCTTATTTTACGCTTGTATTTAGAGAAATACTGACTAAATTTTTTCATTTAAGCGCTGCTGATGATGATTTGAGAGCGTGCAGTTGGTTTGTTGCAGATGAAACTTCGAAGAACGGCATAACTAGATTGCAAAGAATAAGATATTTTTTGCATGGAGGGTTTGATTCTGCATATTTTTCTGATAAATTTGAAATTGATGTAGATGATATTGCAAAAGATTTGAATAAGAAATTTGGTGATTTGAGCAAATATGTTCATTTATCCGAAGGAACTATTGATGTTCCTGATGATAAATATAGAAGCTTAGTCCTTGGATCTATGCAGAGTTTATTAAATGTTATAAGTTCTGCATACGATATAAAAAATGAGCTCTCTCAATCAGTTGAGGCTAAAGCGCATGATGAAATTATGTCCATGTTTGCAAATGAAACACAAGCTTCACTGGATGAAATTGCTCAGTCTCATTCAATAGATGGTTTCTATGGTGGTGAGGTCGAAGTGAAATTCCTGCCACTCTATATTGAGTACCATGCTACTGGTTCAGTTTCAGTGGATCAATATTATGGGTCAAGAGATGATCCTTGTACTATCAGTTGTTCATATCCAGTTTCCTGTATCTTTACAGCTTCTTTTGAAGCGCCAAATAAAATAGAAATGAAGCCTTATTCACTCGTGGTTGATACGACAAGCTGGTATGGAATGGAAGAGGAATGATTGTTTTAAAATGAAAATAATTTTTGAGGATATGGCTTTATTAAATCAGTGGATTTAATTGCGACTCTTGGGCTGCGTATTTTTCCATTTTCATCAGTAATCACAATTTCATTTGCATGAGCCAATTGAAGTACTGTTTTTTCAACCATGGCTTTGGTTGCTGGTGTTGAGTTGATTCTCTGTGCAAAGAAGGCTTCAAAGCTGATGCCTTCTTTGGCTTCAGCCAGATAGCGTGGAATTTGCTCCAGCATGGTTTCGATGCTTATTTTTTCGGCTAGGTCATCGAACAAAAATCCTCTTTGAATTTTGTCTTGATCATCAATTTTTGCAGCATAGCCAGTGCTGAACATATCAAATCCTGCACCTCCATGGTGTGAAAAATGATTGTTGTATTTCCAATGTGTAGTTGCCATCACATCGCGTGCTTTAGCGTGTTGTGACAGGTGCAGCAACCAGTAATCCCCATGACCGCGTTCAGGGCGGATAAAAAACGGTGTGAAATATTTGGCCCCTGAACCTTGAATGATGCGCTGGTGCAAATTGCTTTGAACAGTACGGCGGTAGCCAGGCAGGCGTGTTTCTTTATCCAGCAGATCAGCAGGCACAGCATCTGTGATGCCTGTCTTGCGTTCAAAGTCACTCAAATTCTTGGGGTTCAAGAAGTTAATGAGAGAGTCGACGTTGAAGTTGAGAATAACTTCGGCTCCTTTGAACTTTTTGAAAATAGTGTTGATGGTGGCCAGTGGTACCTTGTCATAACCGTATTGATCCAGAATGAATATGGCGCGCCCTGCACGGGGTGAGCGGCGTGCTACTTCATTGATCACAGGTTCGCTGAGCTCGTAAAAGTCACCCGTGAGGGTTTCGATGGCGCCTGAGCGCAGCTTGTCGCCATAACCATGACCGTCAAGCACATAGCGCAGATGGGCTATGGCGGATTCATCGATGTCGATGCAGATCAGTTTGACGTCAAAGTCGATAGGCTTATGCCTTTGCATTTCCAGCATGACGCGGGCTTGTGCCTCTTTAATCGCCTGCAGAATAACGATGGGTGAGCCGGGTACTTCACGGCCTGCTACGTCGCGGTAAAGTCCACCGCCGCAGAAGCCGTCAACAATGGTTAGCTGTACGCGCTCTTGCCCGGGTGCTGTGACCAGGGTTAAAAAATAATCCACAAGATAGTCGCGCAGCAGGTCGTGTTTGACCTGGCTGTGGCGCAAAATTTGTGGTGGAGTGCCTCCCAATACCCATTCGTAGTGCTTTTTTGTCATGCAGTGCGTGGCAGCAATTGCTGCCAGATTTAAGCCGGGGGCTTATTACTCTGCATGACAGTGCCAGAAGTATCAAGCTGTACGATCAAACAGCTAGACAGGGCTAATGCGATTTGCTACGCCATCGGGCATTTCGTCCCATGTGCGGCCGTTCAGTTCGCGGCCATTGGCCGCCTTAGCGCGCTTTTTACCGTCAACTCCCCAGCCGCCCCATTGCTTGAAGAAGAAGGCAACGTTTTGGTCCTCGCACTGTTGCTGAACGGAGAGTGCCCAAGCTTTTTCCATGGGGCGGGCTTTGGGGCCTGATTCACCACCAACGATGACCCAATGGATGTCTGCCAAGTCAAGCTGGCCTACGTCTTCCAGCAATGGCTCAACCGACAGAAAGCGGATGCTGGCGGGCACTTTGCGCAGGTGCTTGATGCGCGGAACACCGTATTTTTTGTCTTCTACCGAGACACCCATCCATGCGTTACTAGGCACACTGCGCTTTTTGAAGAAGCGGGCCATGCGGGCAGCGCGTTTGGTGAGGATTTGGTAGGTGTGCTGCGGTGTTTGCTCAATGACTTGAAAGACGCGCTCTATATATTCGTCTGGCACCTTGTCGTGAAACAGATCCGACATGGAGTTGACGAAGTAGACGGTGGGCTTTTTGCGCTCAATGGGGTCTTGTAAGCGGCTTGGCAGCAGGGTGAGGGCGAAGCCGTTTTCATAGCCTGGGGTGCCCATGGCCTTCAGACGGTATGACATTGCTTCTGCATAGCAGTGCTTGCAGCCGGGCGAGATTTTGGTGCACCCGACAGTAGGGTTCCATGTTCGCTCTGTCCATTCAATGCGGCTGACGGTGGTCATTTGTATGTTTCTCCCAGCGGTGGCGGCGGTTAACGCCATTTGCTCACTTGTTTGTGTTGTCCTGATTAGTGAAGCTGTTCTCCGATGCTATCGGATGAAGCTGCTTCAACGACTCTATGTCTTGGTTTGTTTGTGTGGGCTTTTTGCACCAACTCCCCCCAATGCACCAGCGCCAGCCCCTGCAGGTGCGCAATGTCGTGGCAGTTGATGAGGGTGAGGTCTGGTGCAAATTCCTGGCCGGTGGTGGATGTGGCGTGGCCGGTCTGCACTTCGCTGCCGGGGCGGGTGATGCGCCACAGGTGGCCGCCCAGCTCGCGCAGCATGGCGGCTTCGTCTGGCTTGCGCACGTCGCTGATCACTATGGGCATCTTGCAGCCCACGCTGCGCAGGCGCTGGATGCGCTGGCGCACGGTGTTGACCCAGTAGGCGGGGTTCTGGTGGCGGCGGTATTCAGTGCCCCACCATTCCAAAATGGTGCGGGGGCTGCGTGCTGCCATCAGGTCCAGCGCGTGTCCTTGGGCGGCACAGTGATCCTGTATGCGCTGCACAAAGGCCACGTCACGGCAGTGCACCAGTGCCAGCCAGGGCTGGGGCTGTTCCTTGGTGTTGCGCAGGGCAAGGTCGGTGATGGTGCAGTCAAAGGCTTCTGCTACTTCGGCATAAATGCCGTCACTAAAGGCCATGGTGCGGGCGCCGCAGTGGGTGGCCAGCAGCTGGGCCAGTGTGTCTTTGCCTGCGTTGGCCAGGCCGGTAATGCCCAGCAGGACGGGGGTGAGCTTGTGTGTCTGGTGCATGGTGTGTGTGCGTTAGATGGCCCGTGGGCCGTTGCAGAAGTTTTTGCCCAGTACCAGTGGTTTGCGGCTGGTGCTGGTGCATAGCGGGGCGTTGGCAGGTATGCAGGTGGCAATGCGCTGCACTTGCACATGGGTGGGCCAGATGATTTCTGGCTGGGGCTTGGGCTGTGGCAGTGCATAGGCCGGCTGCGCTGGCTTGCGCAGCACGGGCGTGTATGCGGCAGCGGTGCGCTGCTTGGGTGCCGCCTTGGGCTTTGGGGAGCGCGGCACCACGGTGCGGTGTGGGCGCGTTTTGATGCCAAAGCGGCGCAGCAGCTTGTACATGTACTTCAGCTCAAACTGGCGCAGGGCAGCCAGCTCTGCGGCGGTGCGTGTCTTGGCCTGCTCGGTCAGCTCTGCAATGGCGGCTTCTGTCCAGCGCAGCTGGGTGTTGATGGTGCTCAGGCCGTGCAGCTTGAGCTCCTGGTAGATGGCAGATGTGGTCTTGCCCTCAAGCTCTGCAATCTGCCGCACAGACAGCTGCTTTTTGCACAGCTCGCTCAGGTGCTCATAGCGCGCCAGCTTGGCGCTTTTGCAGGTGGTTTTGAGCAGGTGCAGCTGGTGCCGGATCTGTTTGGGCGTGGCGTGGTGCGCTGTGGCCAGCTCTTTGCAGGTCATGGTTTTGGCCTGGTCGCGCAGCAGCTGGGCATTGCGCTGCCAGTAGCCGTGGGGTTTGGTGGTGGTCATAGGTGCAGCTTGCGGTGTGCAAATTTCAGAGCGCCTAGCGCACGCCGTTGCTCGCTTTCAAAATAGTTTTGAAGTGATGCAAAGGCAGGTCGTGCGCTGGCTGCTTTGGTTTCGATAGCGTTCAGAATCTGCTTGCGCCGCAGGTCGTGGGCGCGCAGCTGGTGCAGCAGTTCATCCAGCGGAGCTGGTTCGCACGGGCTTGGCGCTGATGCGGCGGGCGCTTGGGAAGTGCTGCATGGCGTGGGCAACTGCGGTGCAGCCGCCGTTTGCCAGGGTGATGTATGCGCTGCGGCCCTGGGGTGTGACAACTTGAACATGGTAGGCGCGGGGTTGCATGTGCTCTCCAATCACAAAGAGGGCAGTTCAATGACTTTGTGGCCCAGCCCTGCGACCAGGCGCGTGGGGCGGTTCTGGCTGGGTATGCCGGGCAGCGTGTGCTGGGCGGCGTGGCTGCCACTGCGTTGCCGGGCTTGCTCTTGGGCCTGCAGGCGGCGCTCGCGCTCGATGGTTTCGGCCACGTTGGTGGCGGCGGCGCTGGTGTAGCGAAACGCAGGGCTTAACACGGACACACGGGGCAAAGTCAGGCGGCCGGGGAGGTGGTGCATGGCTGGTCTCCTGTGGGGTGTAAAAAAGCCACCTCAGTGGGCGGCCTGTACGGGCCCCAGCATTGCGCTGTGGCGGCGAAAGTACTGCGTGCCATGCCAGGCAAATGGCAGCAGGCCGCAGCGTTGGCACTCTTTGGCTGTTTCGCGCACCTTGTCGGTGACCAGCACGCTGGCAAAGTGCAGGGCGTGTGTGGTGCTTTCGTCAAAGTCTTGCGTCTGGTACAGGTGTTTCAGTGCTACCTGGTCTGCCAGGTTGTTTAGGTAGAAGGCTAGCCACATGGTGGGGTCTTCCACATCGCTGAACCCAAAGTACTCAGGCGCGTTGGCGCGTATGCGCTGGTGCGCAGCTTCGGTGGTGGTGGTTTGCATGGTCTTTCTCCGTGACGCATGGAATAAGAAAGCCGGTGCCAAGCAAAGCCTGCAGCCTTGGCGTGTCGTGGGAAGTGAGAGAAGGTGGGAGGAGTTGGGCCCACAACCCGGCTTGAAAACTGGGGCGCTAGCCATGGGGTGAGCCTTTTCACCACCACGCCAGCCAAGAGGGAAGCTGGCGCGGCTGACACCCGCAAGGTGGCAAAAAGACTCGCTGCATGGCCCTGCAGCCTGTGCAGGGGCGAAAAAAAGCCCACCGGGTGGTGGGCTGGGGGAGGGCAGTCAGGCGTTATTTGATGCCCGTGAGTTTTGACAGCTCATGCAAGCGTGCATAGCCATTCGCTAGCTTGGATTCAGCATCTTTCAGCCGATCAAGAATTGCTATTCCATCGCTATGCCAGTTGTTGGAAAAACCGATTTGAGCAGGCAGGTTGCGTAGTGCCTGCATATCTCGATTTTTTTGTGCGCTAAGTTCTTCTACTTCTCGGCGCAGCAGGGCTTGCTCACCAGCAAGACGTATAAGTTCCTGTCTATCCATGGCGTGATAGTGCGTCAATTGGTCCTGCACGGCAGTCTCCTTCACTTGAAGCATTTTTTCAAACCCAAACGTCCTGATGCCAAGACGCTTGGGTTTGCGGTGCCCCGCCGCCAGCCCGGCAGCGTGGGCACCATGGCCAGCCGTTACCGCGCCACGGCTGGTGGGCGTCCTGGCCAGCGCGGCTGCTTGGCATATGGGCAGCGGGGTTGGCCTGGGAGTCGTCCTCTATACCGGTCACAGGGCATGCACGGTGCACTTGGCATGGCCTCGCGGTGGGGAGAGGGCGGTTTGCACTTTTTGGTTGCTGCCAGTGCGTACGGGGCAGGCTCCGCAGTCGCAGGCGCTATCGGCAGCGGCTGGCTTTGGTGCTTTTATCCAACAGTTTCGAGAGTGGATAGAAAAGGGCGGGTAGGTTGCCGGTAAGGGTGGAGTCCGCTCTCTGCAATACATTTGAGGATCCAACATTCAAACTTCTTACAGGAGGGACTCCGTCATGCAGGTGCTACGTGCGTCTGCTTTGCAGGAGTGTGGCAATCACAATGACTACCAAGGAATGGATTGAAATCAGCATCCAGATTGCATCGCTAATCTTGACGGCTTGGGCCTGCGTCAACTCTGCCAAGCACCAGCGTGCCCAGATCAGTGCGGCCAAGGCGGCGCAAGAGGCGGCAGACAATCCAATCATCCAAAGGTGGAGGTGGTTCAAGTCGCGGGTATGGGGGTTTGCGCTCATGTGGCTCCTTTCTGTGGGTTGGCTGGTTTATGCAAGCGCGCAGTCAGAGCCGGTCACACGTGTCACCTTGCTTCAGTTTTCGCTGTTGACGATGTGGTGCCTTACCTGCGCATTCATGGTGGTGGTGTTTGCCTTTGTGGCGGCGTTTGTGCCGCTGCGCATGATTCAAGAGGTCATGTCGGGCTAACCCTTCCCTATCCACTCTCTTGTTAAAGACCGGGGCTGGCCCGGTCGATGCCGTGGTGCCCAGCGCATTGCTGCGTTGGGCATAGTATCGGCAAACCGATTATTCATTGCAAGCGGTTTCCCGATAAATTTATAGGTGCACCGATGCCGTTCGTCTGGAATGTCGGATTCGTGCTACAGGGCTGGCGTTTTGAATACGTAAAAAAGCCCACCGGGTGGTGGGCTGTAGGTTGGATGGCTGTGCCGTTTGGATGCTGGTGAACACAGCTTTGGGCTTTGTGCGCCATGTCCCGTGCTGGAGTGGCTGCGGACGGCCACTTCAGTGTTTGTGATGCTGGCTGTGGGATTGCTGCTGGTCTGTGCCTGGTATGAGGATCCAGGTGGTTGGAGCGGCGGGGGTGAGGGCGTAAAAAAGCCCGCTTGCGGCGGGCTTATGCTACGAAGATTTTTTTGATTTTCTTGAAGTTTTTTGTGCAGATATTACAGCGGCATCCAAAATCATTGGTCCTGAAGCATCGTCTGCTACACGGGAAAGGCCAATATCTTGAACGCCTATTATAGCACCTGGAAGGGCTTCGTTTTCTGTCGGTCCAACCACACCAACTCCTACTTTAAAGCCTACAGCTACTTCATATCGGCCTTCTGTAAATTTTGCTTCTCTAATCAATAATTTCCCAATTTCAGTCATTGAGAATTTGATTGTTGGATCTTTTTTTTCAGCCATTTTATTGCACCGTCGATAAATTTCTAAATGCCATTCCGTCAGTCATGCTTGTGCTATTCCAAGATATGGTTTGGCCTGTGCCAGTCGCAGTGCTGAGGCTTTTTTGTTGTTGCACCTGCACAATAATAGTTGTAGAAGGCTTTAATTTATCATCGTTACTGTCAATAAAATTCTTTAACGCTAAATTTGCAATAGTATTAAGGTTTTCACCTTTGGCGCTGGCGATAATGCTTAATTTTTTATGAACCTCAGCAGTTGTGCGAATATTGAAAGAACCGCTGAATGCTTTGTCAGGTGATTTATCTAATTGCTTGCAGGTTTCCAAATAATCATCAACAGCTGCTTTAAATTCATTAGTAAGTTCGCTAACGGTTTCGGCTTCGTAAGTTACTAAATCATTAATATGGAGAATTTTTCCAAATAAATGTTTTTCATTAAGATCAAATTCTACCGACCCGTGATAACCCTTGTAATTGAGAAGTTTATCCATTGCGGTACCTCTTAGAGTGAATTCATTTTTCAGCAATCAATCCCTGGTTGATGAGCTCTTCGCAGACCATCCGAACGACGTATTGTTTGATAACGTTTTGAGGGTGAGGTTCATGCAAAGACAACATGTGACCGCTAGTTTTGTTCACAAATTTACGCCTTGACCCGTTGTTGTTGAGTTGTTCATAGCCTAGGTGCGAGAGCAGTCCAACAAGGTCATCCCATTTCAAATCTGTTGGCACAGGCTTCGCTGTAAGTTTCGCGATCGTTTTGTCGTGCTTTGACATGCCGTGAGTGTTAGGTTGGCCTAGCAGTGTAACTATTTTTCAGTTGCAAAGCCATGAGTTGTTGGTGTTGTCCTAGATGTGCAGAGGGTTCCTACCCATCCTCCCATTTCCCAATCACTGTGCCCAGCACCTTGAAGGGCTCGCGGATGGGCTCGTGGCTGGGGTTCAGGGGCTGCAGCCAGCGGCGGCCGTCTTCGTCTTTGAAGACTTTGAATGTCACCTCATTGCTGCCGGCCAGGCAGGCCACGATGCGGTCCCCGTTCACGGGGGAGCGCCGCTCAGGGTCCACAAAAATAAAGCAGCCTTCCGGGTAGGTGCGTGCATTGCCGGACGGGGCTGTCATGCTGTCTCCGCGCACGCGCAGTACGAATGTGCTTTTGCTATGTGGCACTGGGCAAGCAAGCCAGCGCTCTACTTCTGATATGTCCACAGGATTGCACGCCTCACACCAAGCACCCGCCTGGACCCAAGAAACCAGGGGTACCTTGCCTCTTATGTCTGGACCTGGTTCAACATTTGATCCAGCCCCAACAGGGGTATTCATTTGACCTTCGCCAGTAGCTAACCACAACGCGGAGCAGCCGAGTACGGCCGCCATGACGGGGACATGGCTGGAGCCGTTGCCGGACTTTTCAAGCTCAGCAATGGTTGACTGGCCGATACCGACCTTTTTGGCCAGATCAGCTTGGGTCATTTTTGCCGCTTTGCGTGCTGTTTTAAGGCGTTGGCCGAACTCTGTATTCATAGTGCAAAGCATACGGAATTCCGATAGCGGTAAACCGCTTGTGTAAAAATCGGCAAACCGATATAGTTCATTCCATGCAATGGAAAGACTACATCGCCGAAATCTTTGAAAAGGGGGTTTCTCAAAGCCGTCTGGCGAATCTAGTCGGCTGTGGGCAAACCACTATTTCTGATCTGGCTTCAGGTAAGACCCGTGAGCCACGGTACTCCCTCGGCACTGCAATCCTCGCTATCGGAGAGGGATACGGTGTTGAAGCACCGGATGGCGTGAAGCCAACGATCGTTCCTGAACAGGTACAGAACGGGAGCTCCAATGCTTGATGCGCAGCGTGAGCGAATCCTCAGCGGCCTGCTGTCTGAATTGGGGCCAGCCGTTGACGCATGCACCCCAGATACGCTGGTTCAGGCGCGCGCGGTTCGTCTGTACTGGCAGGCGCGTGCGCTGAGCGTCAAGGCCGTCACTTTCCAATCTGATCCCCTCGGCCCACTGCTGCAGCTGGAGGCGCTGAGCGCTGCCCGCTGCGCGGCCGAGGTTTTGTTGTAGGAGTGCGTGATATGACGACTGAGCACATAAGCGTGCACCTTGATGGCCTGGATGCCATGGTTGCAGACCTGCAATTACTTGCCAATGCGGCGGAGCGTTCGGTGAAGGTCCGCAATGCTCTTGTCGATTTTTTTGGCAGCGGTGTCCAGACTTCTGGTGTCGATGTTCAGCGTTGTGCCACATCCGTTGCAGGTGAGCTTTGGATTGAGGCGAAGCTTTGCGATCGTCTCGCTGCGCTTGTGTCCGCAGTTCGGGCAGGGGATGTCGATGCGCTGTGAGTCTAGGATGCCCATGGTTGTGTCCGCTCTCCGTGGTTCGGTGGTTGGTGTAGGAGCCTCCATCGTAGCCACGGGGTGTGCAGGCGCCATATCGGGTGTTGCGGCTGTGCAGCATGGCGCTTACCCCACAACGATGCCTTGCAAGCGGCGCAGTGCGGCGACTTCTTCGGGCTTGGCGCTGCCGGTGGTGATCATTTTGGCTGTGCAGATGTTCAGCCAGTGGTTCATCCGTTCTGCGGTGAAGCCGCGTGGCTCGCATTCCAGGACTGTGGCCAGCTGGGCCAGAAATTCTTCCAGCGCTGTGACGCGTAGTTGCAGGGCTGCAAATTCTTCTGCGCTTGGTGCTGCGGTTGGTGTGGGTGCTGTTGCCATGGTGTCTCCGAAAGGGGGGGCTGATGACAGGCTTTAGTTTCATGGCGGCTGCGGTGCCGGTCTATGGCGAAAACGCGCCCAAGGCCGACATTGCCCGTGGCATGGATGTGCTGGATGCCGCCTTTCTGATTGCGCAAGAGACGCCTGGTGGTGTTGGTGCTCTGGCGCAGCGCATGGGTGTGTCACCTAACACGCTGCAGCACAAGCTGAACCCCAATAACAGCACGCACCACCTGACGTTGAAGGAGGCTGTGGCCTTGCAGGTGGTGTCTGGCCTGCCTTATGTGCTGCATGCCATGGCGGCCCAGCTGGACCATACCTGCCTGCGCAGCCGCCCTGATATGGCAGAGGGCGATGCCTGGGAGGCTTTTCGCTTTGTGCAGCAGGCCATGGGGGACTTCACCGCTGCAGCTGCAGATGCCTTGCGCCCTGAGCGCGGGGCGGTGAGTGCCAATGCGCTGCGCCGTGTGGAGCATGAGGCCAATGAGCTGATGGCCGGTATTACGGCGCTGGTGAACACGGTGGCTGCAAGGGCTGCCAAGCGCGAGGTGTAGCCATGCGCGCGATATCTCAAAGTTTTTCCCCCCTGACTTTTCCCATGCTGTGCTGCGGGTGGCTGCTCATGTCTCCGGCAGCGTCAACACGCTGCAGTGCAGTGGTCGGGGCTTTTTATTCCTGCACTTCGATATCGGAGGTGAACTATGCAAGCTGAGTCGATGGCTGCTATGCCTGTGGCAGCTGCTGCCGCTGCTGGTGGCGGTGGGGTGGCGTTTGTCACTTCGCTGGATGCCAAGGCACAGGCGTACTGGGGGCTGAGCCCCAAGCTGATGGCCCAGTTTCAGGGCCGTTTGCTGGCGGTGTTGATTGAGCAGCACCGCCAGGGGGTGGTGAATATGTCTGCCAAGGAGCTGCGCACGGCGTATTTCAATGCGACGGGTGCGTGGGTGGATATGTCGAGCATTTCCAGCACGGTCAATGGCCTGGTGAAGGCGCGGCGGGTGGAGCGCCTGCAGGTGCTGCGCAAGTGCAGCGTGACGGGCCACGATATCACGCCTATTCGGGCGGTGCCGCAGCAGCAGGCGCTGGTGTGAGTGTGGGGCGGAGGCAGAAAACGATGAATCACTATCCCCACCATATTGGCGACTTCAACACGGCCACGCGGCATTTGACGCGGCTGGAGCGCTCGATATATCGCGATGCGATCGAGTTTTACTACGTGACTGAGGAGGCGCTGGATGCTACGGACTTTGACCGGCTGGCGCGCAGGCTGTGCTGCCAGTCTGAGGAAGAGAAGCAGGCGCTGAAGTATGTGCTGGATGAGTTCTTCGATCTCGATATCGACGCTGAGCGGTACGTGCAGCCACGGTGCGAGCGTGAGCTGCAGGAGTACCGCGAGAAGGTGGCGGCGAATGGCGCTGTGAAGGATTCGGTGAACCGCCGCCAGCAGGTGCACAGGCAGCAGCGTGCAGCCATGTTTGAGGCGCTGCGCAAGGTGGGTGTGCATTTGTTGTGGAATGCGCCGATTGCTGAGGTGCGTGCTGCTTTCAATGAGCATTGCAAAGGGGTTGACCTGTCACGGACCTGTCACGCACCTGTCACGGCTAACCATTCCCCATTAACCAATACCCATAACCAAAACTTACCCCCCAACCCCCCTGCAGGGGGGGCTGTGACGGGTGAAGCAGTTGAGTCTGCCGAACAGTCTGCTGAGCAATCCGGTGAGCAGGAGGGCGCAGAACTGGCAACCAGCAAGGGCTTGAAGCTGGAGAACCCTGCGGCCACGGTGAGCAAGCTGATGGGCTTTTTCCCTGAACACCGGCGCACTCGCGTCATCGAGGTAGCCCGCATGGTTACGCGCCTTGTGGAGGGTGGTGCGGTCACAGAGCAGCAGTTGCTGACGGCTGCGGCTGCCCAGTCCGCGGCGCTGTGCCGGGATGACGGCAAGGCCTGTCCCAGTGTGTTGCGCTGGCTGAAAGAGTCGCGCTGGCTGGATGCGTCGCAGGCCGTTCCAGCACCCGTTACAGGTGGCGTTACAGGTAGCGTGACAGGCGTTACAGGTGTCGCAGGTCAGTGGCACGAGACCCGTTCTGGCATTGAGCTGATGGGGCAGCAGCTTGGCTTGGGCGTGTGGGATGAAAGCAAGGACAGGCTGTTCAGTGTCTATGAGGCCCGTGTGATGCAGGCCTATCGGAATCAGTTTGGAGGTCTGAATGCACATTAGGTTGGGTGCCAAGGTGATTGGGCAAGCTGAGGCGCTGCGTGTGCTGCACGGTTTAAGCGGCAGGCAGATGGCCGTGGCTGCTGCCAAGGCGCTCAATGACGTGGGCTTTGAGGTGCGCAGGGCGATGCAGGATGAAATGCGTGTGGTGTTCAAAGACCCGACGGATTACATCCTGCGCAGCCCACGGTTCAAGCGGGCCACGCCAGAGCGCCTGAGCGTGACCATCGAGCCTGCCTACATGGGCCGAGCCAAGGGAAAGGGTGGAGATGGTGTTGACCCGCAGAAGATTTTGAATGCCCAGGCGTGGGGTGGTCGGCGCCGTGACAAGCGCAGCGAGGTGGCATTGCGCCGCGCGCGCATCCTGCCCAATGGCTACCAAACTGTTATCCCTGACGAAAAATACGGTGGTCCATTCCCTGGGAGCGACGATGGTAAGGGCAACCTGAGGGGGGATTTTCTCAAGAAGCTTCTCAGCTACTTGCAGTCATTTCAAGGCGGTGGTGCAAAGGTGAACATGTCCGAGAAGGGCTATAAGCGCATCCACAAGAACAGCCGCAAAGATGACATTCCCATGGGGCAAAAAGGGTGGACCAAGCATGTGCGTGGCCAGCGCTTTTTTGTCAGCCACGGTTCTAAGGGGGGGAGAGGGCAACATCTGCGCCCTGGTATCTGGGCAGTCATGGGGCATGAAGGGATGGAAGTGCGTGCTGTGCTGCTGTTCGTGCAGCAGGGTATCTACACACAACGGCTGGACATGGACAAGGTGGCCAAGCGTGCAGACGCCGAGAACTACCTGGCCAAGCGTGTGCGCTTCCGCATTCGTGAGGCGGCAGGCGTATGAGGGCGGCGGCTGTCATGGTGGCTGGGGTGCGCGGGTCCTTCCCGGCAGCCTCGGACGCGGGTAATTCGCGCCGCGCTGTCTCAGTGTTTTGTGGTGCTCCTAAGGGGGTTAAGTGAAGATACTGCCTTATTTGGCTGCTCCTATTTCTCAAGCGGAGTTCGCGCAGATTGTTGGCATCAGTGAGGCCAGAGTGAGCACGCTGATCAGTGAGGGAGTGTTGACCAAGGGCGACAACGCCCACGGCTGGCTGCTGGGGTATTGCGAGCGCCTGCGTGACATGGCGGCAGGCCGTGCCTCAGTCGGTGGGCTGGATCTGGTGCAGGAGCGCGCTGCGCTGGCACGGTCGCAGCGCGAGGCGCAGGAGCTGAAAAACGCCGTGGCCCGTGGCGAGTTCGCCCCCATCGGCCTGCTGGCTGACGTGCTGGGCCAGGCGGCATCTGCCGTGGTGGACCGCATGGACCAGGTGGAGGGCGACTTGCGCAAGGCCTGCCCCGACCTGCCAGAGGACGCACGGGTGGTGGTGTTGCGCACGCTGGCCAATGCGCGCAATGAGTGGATTCGCAGCACAGCCAAGCTGGTATCCGATCAAGTGGATGGCATGACTGAAGACCAGGAGGACGCCGACGATGACCGCGCCCCTGAGTAAAGAAGCCCTGCACGCCATCAAGGCCGCTGTGCGGCTGGGGCTGGAGAGCCTGCGCGCCGATGAGCCGCAGACGCTGAGCGAGTGGGCGGCCCAGCACTTCATTCTGGCGGGCGAGTCCAGCCACCAGAAGGGCGGCTGGGTAGGGTGGCCCTTCCAGCGCGGCATTCTGGACTTCATGAGCGATGACCGCATCGAGGAGCTGGCCGTCAAAAAGTCCAAGCGCGTGGGCTATACCAAGATGATCACGGCCTTTGTGGCCTACAACATCGCCCACCGCCGCCGCAAGCAGGCGCTATGGCAGCCCACGGATGATGACCGGGACAGCTACGTCAAAAGCGAGATTGAGCCCGTGCTGGACGGTGTGCCCGCCGTGCGCGCTGCACGCAAGCAGGGCAAGGGCGTGGTGGACACCATCAAGTACAAGCCCTTCCGTGACTCGGTGCTGCACCTGCTGGGTGGCAAGGCGGCACGCGCTTACCGGCGTATTACGGTGGCCGTGTCCATTCTGGATGAATGGTCCGCATTCGATCAGACCATTGAGAAGTCCGGCGACCCAGGCAGCCTGGCCAAGGGCCGTCTGGAGGGTGCGCCGTACCCCAAGTTTGTGGGCGGCAGCACGCCCCGCATCAAAGGCCTGTGCCACGTAGAGCGTGCCTGTGAAGAGTCTGAAGCCTATGTGCAGTACCACATAGAGTGCCCGCACTGCGGTGGTGAGCATCCGCTCATCTGGGGCAGCAAAGACCTGCCCTATGGCTTCAAGTGGGAAAAAGGCAAGCCCGAAACCGTGCGCCACGTCTGCCCCCACTGCCGCGAAAGCATCACCCAGGCAGACTACCTGCCCGGCGGCTGGCCCCTGAGCGGCGCATGGGTCTGCAAGAAAACCGGCATCCGCTACGACGCAGATGGCCAGTGGCGCAACGCCAAGGGCGAGCCCTGCCGCCCACCGCGCACCCTGGGTGTGCACATCTGGGCGGCCTACAGCCCCCAGCGCACATGGGCCAGCATCGTGGACGAGCACGAAAAAGCCTACCGCGCCATGCAAGCTGGCGACGTGGGCCCCATGACCAGCTTCACCAACGAAACGCTGGGCGAGACCTGGGAGGTGAAGGGCGAAAGCAGCGACGAGCACGTGCTGCAGCAGCGGGCAGAGGACTTTCCGCTCGGCCGCGTACCTGTGGGCGCGCTGTACCTGACAGCCGGGGTTGACGTGCAGCGTGACCGCTGGGAAATCGCCATCTGGGGGTGGGGCAGGGGCCTGGAGAGCTGGACAGTGATGCACCACGTCATCTACGGCAACCCAGCCAATGACGCAGATTGGGAGCCCGTAGAGCAGTTCCTGCTCCAGCGCTTCCCCCAGGCGCTCCACGGTGGCACCCTGGGCTTGTCTGCAGTCAGCATTGACTCCTCAGACCAGACCCAGGCCGTCTACAACTGGGTGCGCAATACCCAGACCAGGATTGCCAACCTCCGTGCCATCAAGGGTGACACCAACGACAACCGCAACATCGTGGGCCCCAGCAGCATGCAGGAGGTCAACCACCGCGGCCGCAAGATCGCCAAAGGCATCAAGCTGTGGCTCGTAGGCGTAGACAACGCCAAAGACCTGCTGCTGGGCCAGCTCGCCATTACAGAGCCAGGCCCCGGCTATGTGCACACCAGCCAGGAGCTCCCCCGCGAATGGTATGAGCAGCTCACTGCCGAGCAGCGCATCCTGGCCAAGGTGCAAGGCCGGGACGTTTACAAGTGGGTCAAACGCCGCCCACGCAATGAAGTGTTGGACTGCTTTGACGCAGAAACTGAAGTGCTCACCCATACAGGCTGGAAGCGCTGGGGCGATGTCTGCTATGAAGACCTTCTGGCCACGGTCAACCTGTCCACCGACCTGATGGAGTACCAGCAGCCATCGCTACTCATTGACAAACCCTACAGCGGCGACATGGTGCAACTCAAAGGCAAGTCCATTGATGTGCTGGTAACGCCTGGGCACCGCATGGTGACCTTGAAGAAAGCGCATCAGACCATTGCCCCCGGCGTGCGCAAATGGAACTTGGATGTGTCACCGGCCATTACCTTGGCGAAAGACCTCACCGTTCACCATGCCCTCAAAATTGCGGCCACCTGGCAAGGCAACCAGGCAGACGCCTATGTCATCCCCGCCTCCATATCAGCGCAAAACCGCCTTTTGTTCCCAGAAGTCGCGGTAGATGCGCATGACATGGCCGCTTTCTTTGGCTGGTGGGTGTCAGAAGGCTCCGTGCAAGAGGTGCGCAGCAAAACACAAGGCAATGTGCGCAGGCGCGTCACCATCCATCAAACCAAGCCCCATCGACGTCTTGAAATTGAAGCACTGCTCGCTCGTCTGCCTTGGAAGTTCCATGTCACCCATGACAGATACATCTTCACCTGCAAACAGGTCTACGACCTCGTGGCGCCGCTTGGTGCACTCCAGCATGAGCGCCGCGTGCCGCAATGGATCAAAGATGCCAAGCCCAGCGTAATCGCAGCCTTCCTGAACGCCGCTATTGCAGGCGATGGTTGGGCGCAGCAGCGCAAAGCGCACCACCGGCCAAACCGGGCTTATGCAACCACATCGCGGTTGCTGGCTGATGACATGCAGGAGCTGTTCATCAAAACTGGTAACGCGGCCACTATGCGGGTGGTGCAGCCCAAACACCGGCCTGTCATCAGCGGGCATCAATCACCCACCACCCCCAAACTGCAATACCACGTCTATGAACGGCTTTCCTCGCGTGCCTATCTAGACGGCGGTGGCAATGGCAAACGTGGCTACATCGGCCAAACCGTGCACTACGCAGGGCGTGTCTATTGCGCAACAGTTCCCAATGGCACCTTGATCGTGCGCCGTGGCGGCAAAACCTTCATCGCGGGCAACTGCCGAAACTATTCGCTGCATGCCGCCATGGCCAACGGCCTCCACAAATGGCCAGAGTCTAAATGGCTGCAACTGGAGCAAACCGTGCAGCCCCCGCCAGACCTGTTCAGCACACCACCCGCGCAAGAGCAGGGCGCACAGCCCTCAACACCGGCCGCCCCCGTACCGCTTGCCGTGGCGCAGCCTGCCACCAGTACAGCCGACGAAGACATATTTGCCCCAATTAGCCTGCAATGACCATGAATCAAGCGCAACCAGCTATCAAAACCATGAGCAAAAAGACCACAGCAGCAAACAAGCTGGACCCCATCGCCGTGCTGCGTGAAGAGCTGACAGCCGCCGCCGTGTGCCATGGCGTGGAGCGGGTGGAAGATTTGACCGAGGCGTTGGTTAGCCGTTATGTAGACCGACTGGGTGGCTCCACCGTTTACGTGCGCAACCCCCGGGTCATGGAGCGTGAACGCATCGCCACAGAGGTGCGCGCCAAGTTCAACGGCCGCAACACCCGCGCCCTGGCGCGGGAGTACGGGGTGAGTGTGCGGTGGGTGCAGAGGTTGTTGGGGGAGAGTTGAGTGCCTGATATTCGGTTGTGTAACATGCCATCACTAATAACAAGGAGGCATGTGCGACTAGGTGTCCGCATGAAGCGAAATGAAGGTAGATGCCAAGCCATTGTTGCAGCCCGGGCTACACCGGCTGACGCTTGAGGAGATCAAAGTTTTAACCGTCGAAGCTTTCCCTGGCAGCACAAAGCGAGCAGACCTCTTTGGTCGGTTCTTGGCTTGGCGCCAGCAGCTCAAGCAACTGGGCTTATCAGGTTGCGTGTGGCTTGACGGCTCTTTTCTTACAGAAAAAGAAACGCCCAATGACATCGACTTAATTATGTGGTCCCCCATGATTCAAGCGCCTTTCAATGATGACCAACAAACACAGGCCGAATTGCTTTTTGATAACCCAACCTGCAAAGCTGTTTACGGGCTTGATGTATACCTTGCAATGCCCGCACCAGAGCGGGTCATTCACGAAGAGGCCTACTGGAAGGGCATGTTTGGGTACTGCCACGACCGAGTGACCGCCAAAGGTATTGCGGAGGTTTTGATATGAATCTCGCCTTTCTCCAGCAGCACGCAGAAAAACTGCGTGAATTCGCCACCATCACGGCACAGCGGTCAGCACAAGACCCTGCAAACCCGCTTCTTAAAATCGCAGCAAAAAACCAACTAGGTGCTGCTAGAAAAGCCGAAATTCAGCTTGAAGAGGCAAAAGGTTTACTTGCGGCTCAAGCGCTTGAATGGCGCTTGATTGGTCAAAGCACAGAAGGCGGCGCAGTGCCAATGGGGCTTTTGGCGCGTCTGTCAGACCCCCTTAACAAGCTATTGCTGCGCGCAGCCTATTTCGCCCGAAACCATGAGGAGCCTGAAAACGGCACTGGCGAAAGTTTCTCCAATGAAATGAACCTCAAGCTCGCCGGCCTTGCAGAAGGCTCTGCCCGCTTATTTATTGTTGGCAACACCATGCCAGACATGACTGGCACCACAGCGCTAGTTGAAGGTGTTGAACACTTATTTGACACACTTAATAGCGGCAGGGATGCGGCAGAGTTCTATGCCTCCATTGATGGTTTGGGGGAAATGGCTGCTGATGCACTGCACGACGTGCTGTATGCCATTGAAAAAGAGGAATGCTCTGTGGAAGTGAAATGGCATGCCAATGGTGCAGCCAAAAGCAAAATGATTTCTTATTCAGAAGTCATTCACATCAGAACACTTTTAAAAAGTACTAAAGACCCTGAGCCTAAAGATGCTGAAATAGCAGGTGCTGTTAGTTTGCTTTCAGCATCAGGCCGTATCCAATTGCTTACGGCATCTGGTGAAAAAATAAATATTAAATTCAAGCCAAAAGCTCAAGCCGATGTGGTGTCCGCAATGCGCCTGGGGCAAAGCGTAAATCTGCCTGTAAGCGTTACCGTATTTCGTGATCCTGTCAGTGCGACAGAGATAAAGAAATACAAGTTACGTTCTATTTAATTAAAAGGAGGAGGCTGGATATGCGGTATACATACAAGCGTGGTGAATGGTTTAACGATTGTCATTTATTGGATTGGGAAGATGGTGAAGATTTTGATGATTATCTTATAAGGATAAATTTCAAAACTTTACCAATGGAATTCGGTGGAGAAGATTTGTCGCATATTCAGATTTATGAGTCTGAGAACAGAGGAGAATTTCTAGCGCATGTTTGTTTGCGAGGTGATCATATCTATGAAGTCTATCTGCCAGACTTTCCAAGCATGATGATGTTTGTTCGTGATCACGCTGCTGCATTTTCTGCGGAAAGCGTTAATAGTTATCAGAAAGATCTTTTTGAATTAATGCGGAAATTTTTCCAAGCAACACATGGGCATGATGCATTTAATATTTGCGAAGAATGTGATCCTCTCGAATGGAAAAGAAGATTAGCAAAATCAAGTAAAAAATAACATTTATGTTTCAAGCTGCTTCCTGTAAATGAAGTGGCTTTTTTATTTAAAGGTATGTATGCTTTTGCAAGATAAAGAAATAGAAATAAATAATATTTGGGCTAATGATAAGTTAAATAGAAAAGGCTATGCAGACTTTCTGTACCAAGTGATTGAATTCGCGGAAACAAGCGAAGCTGAAGACAATGCATTAATCTTTGCAATTGATGGAGATTGGGGTAGTGGAAAAAGCTTTTTTATCAATTGCTGGATGCGTGATTTGGAAGCTAAGGGCCATCTCGTCAGTCGGTTCGATGCGTGGAAGAACGACATTGTTGATGAGCCGTTGATTGGCTTTCTCAGTCATATTTACGCTGATCTGGAGCGTTGGGATAAGAGGGGGTGCGTCAAATTAGCTAGCGAAAGTATTAAAAAATCTCAAAAGCGGCTGCTGCCTATTGCTCAAGAACTAGTGAAAGGTGCAGGAGTTAAAGCACTTGGCTATCTGGTTACGGACGAGGTCGCTAAAGAAGTAGCTAAATCAATTGCTGATAGTACTAAAGAGGTTCTTGATAGTGAGAAAGATGAACAAAATGAAATTGCATCTTTCTCGCTCCACACAAAATTAAAAGCGCACAATAAAAATATACAGCTTATCGAGAAATTTAAAGCTGAATTGTCTAGGGTCGCAGAAGATTTGGTGCGTGGAAAAAAATCATCTATAGGCCCAGTGTTCATTTTTATTGATGAATTAGACAGATGTCGGCCGGATTATGCTGTGCGCCTTCTGGAAGTGGTAAAACACATTTTTAATTCAAAAGGTATATGTTTTATATCTTCTGTGAATATATTTCAATTAAAAGAGTCAATTAGGACAATTTATGGTGCTAATTTCGAAGCAGATAGATACTTGGATAGATTTTTTAATCATAGATTAAAGTTACCATCTCCAACAATAAAAGAATATATATATTCTTTGGACGATTTTAGGAGTATTATGGATTCGAAATCTTCTCTCCTGAGTGATTCAATAAGTTTTAATGGGGATGCATTGAGATTTTATGAGTTTGTTTGTCTGAATTATAATTTTGATCTTAGAGTGATAAAATCTTTGTTTTCTAGGCTCCGTATATGTTTAGAACTTCTTAAGAAAGGTGATTCAATATTGCCACATGAAGAGATAATATTTTTATTGTTGTGTTTAATAAAGCTTGAGAAGCTAATAAGTAGAAATTTTATTGAAAATTTTAATCAAATAGGTAATGGTTTTGATAAATTGAGTAAGCATATTTTTTTGAAAAATGGCTCTTCGTATAGCACTATCATAAGGACTTGGGGAGATTTTTTGAAATCTTTTGCAATTATTTCAATTATTTCCAAGAATGGTAGGAGTAGGGTTGATTTTGATGAGTTAAGGCTTGCTGGTTATGTAATGCAATCTTTTAATTTAAGAAGTGGGCAGGAAAACGAAATATTTATTAAATTAAATAAATATTTAGAAGTCTGTGAGATGTCCGGACGGTTGGAGGCGTAAAGAAAAGCGCATAGAATCTGCACATCACGCCCGTAAGCGTGATCTGGGCTTGGTCGCTCGGTAGTCAAGGCGCAGCAGCCGCGCCACAAAAAAGTTGGTTGCGGCTTTTTGCTTTCTAAGCATGTCTGCGTGCACATGGTTTCGCTTTACGGTGGGCCGTGTGGGGACACCCGCAAGGGTGTGCCGGTTCCTTGACCCGGTCGACCAACCCTGCACGGTCCATCACCTCCTTTTGGTCGGGGAGAGGATGGGTTCAAAACCTGTCGTCAAGGAGCCTGTTATGGCTGACATCACTCCCGGTTCTTCTGCATCCGCTGTTTGCGCTCGTCCTGAGCTTTCTATTCACAACGGCACAGTCACCACCACCAGCGTGCAAGTCGCACAGTTCTTTGGCAAACGCCATCGCGACGTCATGCGTGCAATCAAGAATCTGATTCAAGAACTGCCTGAAGCAGATGCGCGCAATTTTGCGCAGACCTCTGTAGAAACAAAGATCGAAGGGGCTGCAAACATCAAAGGTGCAACTCGGAAAGATCCAGCCTACCGCATGAACCGCGAAGGCTTCATGCTCCTTGCCATGGGCTTTACCGGCAAAGAGGCACTGCGCTGGAAGCTGGCTTACATCGCCGCCTTCAACCGCATGGAGGCCGAGCTGCAAAAGCCCGCCTACGACCCCGCCCGCATTGAGCTGGCCCACAGCCTGGCCGCCCAGGCCGCCGCGCAAGTGACGCAGACTGTGTTTGAGGCCATTGCCTCCGGCCGCAACAGTGACTGGCGTCGCGTGCGCTACCTGCTCAGCTTTGGCTACGACCGTGATGGCCAGCCCACCATTCCCCAGACACATGTGGTGGGTGATGACCAGATGGTTACCTCACTGAACGCGCTCACCCAGCACATCGCCAAGCACGACGTCATCCCCTCCGACGCGCAGCTGGCCGCACTGGTCACCGCCTGTGCCCACCAACTCTCCGAACGCGCCCAGATACGCGAGCTGCGCGCGGCCAACAAAGCCGCCGCCGCTGCAACCACCTCCACCGCCGTGGCCGCGCCCGTATCCCCCCGCCTCGAGCGCGACCGCAAGCCAAGGCTTTCTGACACATCTCGCTCTGTGCTTGGGTGAGGGTTTTCAAATTTGATAGCTGCTAGCGCTTGCTGGGTAAGCGTTAGCGGCTGATTTTGCTTGAAGAAAGCCCCTGCTGGCGTTGGCTGGCAGGGGCTTTGTGTTTTTGGGTGGTCTTTATTGCAAGCGCTGGAGTGTGTCTTGCACGATCACATGGCGTATGGCGCGCAGCAGCCGTAGTTCACCCGCCTGGTAGTTGGTGGCCTGAGCAGGGTAGCTGGCTTCAATTGCTGCGATCAGTCGGTCGGCATGCTCTGGCAGTGTTTTGAGCATTTTGTCCAGTTCGCGTGTTGCGGTGCCTTTGGACAAGCCTAAATCTGCCCCCGCCTGCAGCATGACTGCGCGGTTGACGTGTTCAAACTGGGTGGCTTGGCCCAAGCTCAGCGCCAGTTGGGTTTTAGGCCAGACGGGGCTTTCGCTGAACGATCGGGTGTCATACACCGCGGTGCACAGCAAGTCGTAAGCGGGGGCGAGTTGTATGCCTGCGTGGCTGATGAGGAAAGAGATGTTTTTGAGGTGGTTGTCACCGTTGCCCAGCAGGTAGTTAAACACCAGCCAACGGTACAGCTGCAGGCGTGTGGCGGCTTTGGCGGTGCATTGCTCTACAGCCTGAACCAGTGTGCCCAAGGTTGCCTGCTCGTATTTGAAGGCGCGTGACTTGGCCAGCAACTGGCAGGTATCAATGATGTGCAGGCGTTGGGTGCTGCCATCCGGGCCTGTGCGGCGGTCAAAGCGCTCAACAATGTATGCAGGCTCTGGGGCATAAAGGCGGTGTACGGCGGGTACGTTCAAGCCCACTGCTGCGGCCAGGCGCATGCTGAAGTATTCGTTGATGACGGAGTGCGGGTAGTCGGCAGACTGGCTGTCCGGCTTGAGGATGTGGGTGGAGGGCGTGCCGGGCAGTGGCTCAAACAGTTGCTCATCGCGGTAGACCACCACCATTTTGTGCTGCGCACCCGCCAGTGACATGCGCTTGGGCGATTTTTGCGTGAGCGTGGCGCGGGGCAGGTTGCGAATGCGGACATTCAGCTCTGGCAGAGGCAGAGGTTGCAGCCCCGTTGCTGCAGCGGTTGCATCGGGTGCAGCCAGCACCAGTGAGCCTGCTGACTCTGCGCCAAAGTAGCCCAGCAGGCCAAAAGCGTCTGCCTCATCAATTTGGGCTTCTTTGGCCAACACGCTGCGCAGTTGTTCTTCGGGCAGCAGGTTGTCAAAGTACCACTGCACGGGGCGTTGGCTGGCTCCGTCTACATATTCGGCTTCTGAAAGCGGCAGTCCTGGAGCCAGCGCAAATGCTTTGGGGCTTGCTATCCATTCAGGGGCGTAGGCAAAGCGCCAGATGTCGTCTTGGGTGCTGAGGGTGCCCACTGTGGCGTCATTGATGCGCACAAGAAGCTGGCGTGCCGTGCTCATGCCTTGGCCTTTGCGTTGCTGCTGCGTGTACGTGGCTTCAGAGGTTTGAGGCCCGTGGATTGCAGCGCTTCAAATTGCTCCAGCGCGCTGGATGGGATGTCTACGGTAAGCTGAAGGCCTGCTTCTTGAAGCAGCTTGAGTACGCGGCCCATCTGCACGGTTGCTTTGCCGTGCTCCACCTCACGGGCAAACACATGGCCAACGCCTGCGCTGCCTGCCAAATCGTCCAGGCGCAAGCCTTGGCTTTTACGTACTGCACGCAAAATCAGGCCGAGGTCTGCGACGGTGTGGATGCTGTGTTTCATGGTGTTAAAAGATGCCTTTTCATCTATTTTTACCACATATGGCTATGCACGGCAATCAATAGATGCTTTTGCATCTTTTTTTATTTTCTGCAGCATTGATTGTTTTAAATGGATGCAATGGCATCTTTTTTTTGTATGTTGCTTCACGATGGCATGCAGGTCTGACCGTGATGCACGCTGTTGCGGCACCCAAAAATAGGCGGATAACAATGGAGATCCATTCAGACATGGCTCTGCCTGTTTGGGGAATGCGCAATGGTCATTGAGTGCCCGGTTTCCACAAAAATGCTATTAAATTGATTGTTGACTTCTTTGCTGCATAAGCCCTAGCCGCCTGCGACAAAATTTAGCGAACTAGTTCGTCTGGTTTGTTCGCAGCACCTCGCCGACCATTCGGCGCATGGGTATCTACCGCCATCTTTCTGTTGAGCAACTCCAGGCCAAGCGCGACAAGCTGATGCAGGCGCTGGAGGCGCGCTTGACCTTGCCCACCACAGCCAGCGGGGGCGGCCGCTCCGTTCAGTTCAATCAGGACACGACCCAGATTGAGCGGCAAATTCAAGCCATCCATGAAGAGCTTGACAGCCGCACTGGCAAGCGTCGTGGCCCCATCTATCTGGTGTAGTGATGGGGCGCAAGCAATCTCTCTCCCGCCGTACTCGCGCAGCTGCCTCTGTGGCAGCGGGTGCCAGCATGTCTGCGTACCAGGGCGCGTCTCACACCGACCTGGCACTGCGTGACTGGCAGCCCGGCCTGGGCAGCCCAGATGCTGATCTGCTGCCTGAACTGGGCGCACTCACCAGCCGCAGCCGTGACCTGGCACGCAATGACGGCCTCATGGCCGGTGGCCTGCAGACCCACCGTGACAACATTGTGGGTGCGGTGCTGCGCCTTTCTGCCATGCCGGACTACCGCCTGCTGGGCTGGTCCGTAGAGCAGGCGCGGGAGTGGGGCAACAAGGTGGAGGCCCATTTCCGCAGCTGGGCAGAGACCACGGATTGCGATGCCGCCCGCACGCTGGACCTGCTGGGCATGACAGTGCTGGCCCTGAGCGGCGAAATGCTCAATGGTGATGCAGTGGCTATTCCCAAATGGCTGCCCCGCCCAGACAGCCCATGGGCTACCCGCCTGTGCCTGATTGAGTCTGACCGGCTGGAGACGCCTCCACACCTGGAGGGCATGGCCCGTATTCGCCGTGGCATTGAGTACGACACCAACGGTGCCCCTGTGGCCTATCACTTCCGCGCAGCACACCCTGGCGATGCGCCATACCTGAGCGGGCATGAAGTGCACGATCTGTACCGCTGGGAGCGTGTGCCTGCCTTCACGCCTTGGGGGCGTCGCCGGGTGGTGCACTTGCATGCCAAAGAGCGCACAGGCCAATCGCGCGGCAAGCCCATTGTGAGCGCCGTGATGCGCGAATTCCACATGGCGGGCAAGTATGCGCAGAACGAGCTGCAGGCCAGCTTGGCCAACTCGCTGGTGGCCGCCTTCCTGGAATCCAACCTGGACCAGGAATCTGCAGCAGCCCTGTTTGGCGACGATCCCCGCGAGGCCTGGGGCAAGTCCGTCAAGCAGGCGCAAAGCATTGGCAAGCTGCAGGGCGCAGCTGTCATCCCGTTGCCTGCTGGCGCACGCCTGCAGAGTTTTGCTCCCAGCCGCCCCAATGTGGCGTTTGAGGCTTTCATGCAGGCGGTGGAACGGCGCATCGCCGCAGGCATGAACCTGCCCTATGAGCTGTTCGCCAAAGATTTCAGCCGCCTGAACTATTCCAGCGCCCGTGCCGTGCTGCTGGAGGCCTGGCGCTACTTCCAGGGCCGCCGCCGCTGGCTCATGACGCACTGGCTCAAGCCCATCTACGAGCTGTGGCTGGAAGAGGCCGTGAATGCCGGTGTGATTGAAGCGCCCGACTTCTACGCCAACCGCTACGCCTACTGCCGCTGCCGCTTTGTGTTCGGTGGCCGTGGCTGGGTGGACCCCGTCAAAGAAATCACGGCCGCCAAGCTGCGGCTGGAAATCGGCGTTTCCACGCTGGAGCAGGAGTGCGCAGAGCAGGGCCTGGACTGGGAGGAAGTTCTGGTGCAGCAGGCCGTGGAGCAAAAACGCCGTGCAGAGCTGGGTGTTGCGGCACCTGCTGCGGCGCAGTGGGTGGTCGGCAAGCAAGGGCCTGAGCAGGACGACCCCGTAAAAGACAAAGAGGTATCCGCATGAGCAGCCGCATGTACCCCCATCTTGCAGCGCGTGTGTTCAACACGCCGCTGTTGGTCCATCCCCAAAAGCTCGACGCCATTTTGGCCGGCCTTGGTGGCCGCCTGCTGGGTGCAGACGGTTTGCGCTTTGAGGCCGCAGATCTGACGGCCCAGGCTGCACTGCCTGCTGAAATGTTCAGCACCCGCCGTGGTGAGCGTACCGAGCGCGGCTACCGTGTGTTGGATGGGGTGGCCGTCATCACCGCCATGGGCGCTCTGGTGCACCGCACCAGGATTGATGCCAACAGCAGCCTGCTCATTGGCTACAACGACATTGCAGCCGACATGGAAGATGCCCTTGGCCGCAGTGATGTGCATGCCATTGCCTTGGTGCTCGACAGCCCCGGCGGTGAAGTCTCTGGCGCTTTTGAGCTGGCAGAGCGCATTTTTGCCGCCCGTGGCAGCAAACCCATTGTGGCCATTGCAGATGGCATGGCTGCAAGTGCTGCCTATCTGGCGGCCAGTGCAGCGGATGAAGTGGTGCTCACACCGACTTCTTATGTGGGGTCCATCGGTGTGGTGATGCGCCATGTGGACTTCAGCCGCGCACTTGCCAATGACGGCATCAACGTCACACACATCTTTGCCGGTGAACACAAGATCGACGGCAACCCATACCAGCCCCTGCCTGAGGGCGTGCGCGCCACGCTGCAGGCCGACATTGAGGGGCTTTATCAGATGTTTATCCAGGCCGTGGCCAAGCACCGTGGGCTGGATGAGCAGGCGGTGCGCAACACGCGCGCAGCCGTGTACCGGGGCGTGGCAGCTGTTGCCACGCGCTTGGCAGACCGCATCGGCACTGTGGATGCGGTGGTGGCTGAGCTGGCGGCCCGGCGCACTCATGCCGTGTCAACGGGCGTGGGTATGTCTCACCAATCTGAAGGAACCACTATGAATCAAGCATCCGCGAATGCAGCGGCTGCAGCTACGACTGCATCCGCTGGTGCCATTACGCCTGCTGCTGAAGCGGCCGCAGCTGCGTCGGCAGCTCCTGAACAGGGCAAGACCTATGCCGATGGCGTGCAGGCAGAGCGTGCCCGCGTGACCGCCATCCTGGGGCATGCCAATGCAGCGGCCAACCCATTGATCACCCAGCAGTGCATTGCCACAGGCCTGAGTGCCGAGCAGGCCAAGGGCTTCCTGGACGCCGCACCTGCTGCCGCTGCTGCACCTGCCAATCCGTTTGCTGCAGCCATGGCGGCCATGGGCAACCCTGATGTGTCTGGCGTGGAAGCCGTAGCCACGCAGGCAAATGCAGGCCCTGCAGCTATTTCCGCGGGCTGGGATCGCGCATTTGGCGTGAACAGCAAGTAAGCGACTGCTGACAAAAAAGGAGCGCAAACCATGTTTGTAAAGACCCCGAGCGCTGCCAGCTACCTGGTGAGCGAAGCCAATGGCACCCGTTCTCGTGACGTGGTGACCATTGCCAAAGGTGTGCATGCCCTGCCAGGCACCGTGCTGGGCAAGGTGACTGCCACCGGCCACTACGTGCCCCTGGCCCCCACAAAAGGCAGTGGAGAGGACGAGACCCCTGACGGCAGCCAGACCGCTGCGGCCGTGCTGTTTGCGGAAGTGGACGCCACCCTGGGTGAAAAGCCCGGCGTGATTACCGCCCGTGATGCCGAAGTGGCCGCCCATGCGCTGCTCTGGCCAGCAGGCATTGCCGAGCAACAAAAAACCGCCGCGCTGGCCCAGCTGGCTCAGGCAGGCATTGTGGCGCGCTGATCGCGCCGGAAAGAAAGAGGTGAAACACCATGGCAGATCTTGCAATTTTTAATCGTGATGAGTTCAGCATGACCTCGCTGTCTGCTGCCATCCAGCGCGCGCCCTATGTGCCCCAGCTGCTGGGCCAGATGGGCATTTTTACGCCCGATCGCTCCCGCACCACCACCATCACGGTGGAGGAAAAGGGCGGTGTGCTCTCGCTCATCAAATCCTCGCAGCGTGGCGCACCCATTGAAGAGGGCCAGGGTGAAGGCCGCCGCGTCAAGCACTTCAGCACCGTGCGCCTGGCGCGTGGCAAGACCTTGTATGCGCACGAAATCCAGAATATTCGTGCGTTTGGCACCACCAGTGAGCTGCAGGCCGTGCAGGATGAAGTGGCCGACATCATGAACGGCAAGACAGGCCTGCGCGCAGCCATGGAGCTGACGCACGAAAACATGCGCCTGGGTGCTGTGCAAGGCAAGGTGCTGGATGCGGATGGCTCGGAGCTGTTCAACTGGTACAGCGGGTTTGACATCAAGCAGCCCGATGAAATCAACTTCAACCTGGCATCTGCCACTGCGGATGGCGGTGAGATTCGCAAGAAGTGCAATGAAGTGGTGCGCGCCATGGTGCGTGCCAGCCATGGTGCCTGGCTGCCCGGCCAAACCTACGCTGCAGCGCTGTGTGGTGACAACTTCTTCGATGACCTGGTGGGCAACCCCGAAACGCGCAGCACCTACCTGGGCCAGCAGGAAGCCAGCGATCTGCGCAACGACGTGGGCCAGGCCTTTAGCACCTTCAAGTACGGCAACATCCTGTTCATCAACTACCGTGGCACTGATGACAAGAGCACGGTGGCCATTGGCAGCGACAAGTGCCACTTCTTCCCCGTAGGTGCGCCAGAGGCCTTCAAGGCTGGCTTCTCGCCTGCCGAGTTCCTGCCCTTTGTGAACACGCCCGGCCAGGACGTGTACGCCCTCATCGTGCCGGACAAGGACCGCCAGGCCTGGGTGCGTCCCGAGGTGTACAGCTACCCGCTGTTCATGTGCACCCGTCCCGGCATGCTGCTGCGTGCCAAGCGCGGTTAAGCCTGGGCGCAGCCATGACGCAGCAGCTTGCGCCTTTTGCTGACGTGGAAGCCCTGATCAATCAGGGCGTTGCACAGATGCTGAGCAATGCCACGGCCACCTGGAACGGCGGTGCGCCCTTCGGCGTGATGCTGGACCGTGAGGCAGACACCGGCTTTATGCCCGAGGTGGTCACTGCTGACCGCTACGCCGTATCCATGTGCGTAGCCAATGCACCAGGCATTGCAGAGGGCAGCACAGGGCTGTGCGTCAATGGCCGGCCAGTCCGGGTGAGCGGTGCCGTGATCCCGGACGCCTCGGGCTGGGCCACTTTCCCCGTCGTTTTTGAAGGAGCCACAGATGCTGGCGCTTGAAAAGCTGATGGCCCAGCGTCTGCGGGAGCTGCCTGCGCTCACTGGCTGGGCCGTGCGCACAGGGACTGACGATGCGGATCGCCGCCCGGTGCCTGCAGTCGATGTGCGCATGGGTGGTGCCTCTGTGCCCAGTGGCAACCAGCGCTCGGTGCAGCTGCAGCCCGAATGGCAGGTTGTGCTGGTGAGCAAACGCTCCAGCGATGCGGCAGATGTGCTGGATGGCGTGATCGAGGCCGTCATTGCCGCGCTGCATAACTGGCGCCCGGTTGCCAGCCGCGCATGGACTGAGCTGAAGCTGGTCCGCGTGCTGCCAGTGGATGTTGTGGATGTAGCGCTCATTGGCTTTGAGCTGACGTTCACCACCACCTCTGTTTTCAACGGTCAGCAGTGACCATCACACATAGGGATTGGATATGCCTATTAACCACACCACCAACCAGTACCTGATCCCACGCGGTCGTGTGTACTTTGACCCCTACAACGCCAGCGAGCAGCTCACGGGCGAAATTGACCTGGGCAACTGCCCCGGCGTGTCGCTGACCATCAGCACCGAAAAGACCGACCACTACAGCAGCCAGTCTGGCCTGCGCGAGAAAGACGGCAGCTGGATTGTGGAAGTCTCGCGCACCGGCACACTGTCGTGCGACAACTTTTCTCCCCAGAACGCAGCCCTGTGGCTGGCCGGTACGGTGGAGAAAAAGACCCAGGCCGCGCAGACCGTCACCGGCGAAAAGCGCAAGGTGCTGCCCGGCCGCCAGTACCAGCTGGGCGCTACCGCAGAAAACCCCCTGGGCGTGCGCAATGTGACGGACATCACCGTGCACTTGGACGATGGCGGCGCGCAAGGCCAGGCGCTGGTGGCAGGCAAGGACTACAACGTGGACACCGCCACCGGCCGCGTGCAGATCATTGAAGGCGGTGCCATCACGGCCGAAACCACGGTGCAGTTTGGCTACAAGACCGTGGCGGGCGCGTTTGAGTCCGTCAAGTCTGGCGCCAAGGCAGAGCTGACCGGTGCGCTGCGCGTGGTGTCTGACAACGCCGCAGGCGGCAACCGCGACTGGTATCTGCCCAAGGTCACGCTGACCCCTAACGGTGACTTGCCCTTGATTGCTGAGGGCACAGATGTGGTGGCCATGGAGTTTGGCCTGGAAGCCCTCAAGCCCGCCAATGGCGAAGCCATCTACTGCGATGGCCGCCCCGTGGTCGTCTCCTGAAGCCCTTCAACCCGTCAAACCATCCCGGCCCCGTGCCGGGGCGGTTTGCAGTGCGGCTGATCAGCTGCAGCGCAAACCGTTGACTTTCTTGCACCCATGTCCACTCCCAAGCCCATCCAGATTGCCATTGAGGCAATAGTCAAAGGCCAGCGCAATGTTGATGAGCTGGCCAATGACCTGCGCGCCCTCAGCGGTGTGCTGGATGATGAGCTGTCTGAGCATGCCAAAGAGGCAGCAGAGGCACTCGACGCCCTGGGGGCCAAGCAGCGGGCGCTGGAGTCTTTCAAAGAGCTGGGCACGCAGACCCGTGATCTGAGCGTTGAATTTCGCAAGGCACAAGACGATGCCAAGCGCCTGGGCACTGAGCTCAAGACCGAAGCCGCTGCAGCCAAGGCCTTTGCAGAGGCAGAGCAGCAGGCGCAGACCGCCGTGGCCGATGCCAAGCGCAGCTTGGACAGCAAGCGCAATGCCCTGCGCACCCTGCGCAAAGAGACAGACGCCGCAGGCAAAAAGACCGAAGACTACAAGCGCGCAGAAGAAGGCCTGAAAGCCGCCATTGCCGCTGCCAAGACCGAGCTGACCCAGCGCAAGGCAGCGCTGCAGCAGGCGGGTAGTGAAGCGCAAAAGGCCGCACGCGCAGAAGCTGCGCTGCAGCAAGAGTACAAAGGCGCGGTCAGCAATGTGCGCAATGTGTCGGCCGCACTGCAGCAAAAACGCGTAGCACTGGCTGAAGCCACGGCCCAGATGCAGCGCCTGGGCGTGGCCACCACGGATCTGAACATTCATGAGCGCAACCTGAAAAACGCCATCGCTCAGAAGCGTGAAGAAGTGCAGCGCATGGCCCCAGCCTACCAGCAGGCGGCTGCGGCGGCCTCTGGTGCAGCTGTCCAGCAGCTGGCCGCGCAGCGCACACTCAAAGACGGGCTGGGTGATATTGCCGCGCAGATCCAGCGCATCCAGTCCATTGCCATGGTGGCCCTGGGCGGCAGCTGGGCCATTGGCAAAGCCAAAGAGATTGCAGATGTCGCGGACGAATTCAAGAACCTGCGCGCCCGCGTAGAGCTGGCCACGGGGGAGGGGCAGCTGTTTGCCCAGTCGTGGGAGCAGGTGTCCCGCGTGGCGCAAGCCACTTACAGCAGCCTCAGCAGCACCGCCACGCTGTTTGCGCGGCTGACCGATGCAGGCAAGTCTGCAGGCCAGAGTGCCCAAGCTGCTGCGCAGCAGGCCATGGCGCTCACGGAGACCATCAACCAGGCCGTGCAGCTGTCAGGTGCCAGCGCGCAGGCGTCTGATGCAGCCATCACCCAGCTCATCCAGGGCTTGCAGTCTGGCGTGCTGCGTGGCGAAGAGTTCAACAGTGTCATGGAGCAGGCCCCACGCCTGGCCAAGGCCATGGCAGATGGGCTGGGTGTGACCACGGGTGAGCTGCGCAAGCTGGCGGGTGAGGGGGCACTGACCACAGAAGTGGTCACCAAAGCCCTGCAGGGTCAGGCTGACGTGGTGGCCAACGAGTTTGGCAAGCTGCCTGCCACCGTGGGCCGTGCGCTGGAAAACCTGCGCACCCAGTGGATGCTGTACGTGGGCAGCGCAGATGCTGGCTTGCTGAGCACGGAGAACGCAGCCAAGGCCATCAACTACCTGGCCGAGAACATTGACACCCTGATCAACGCGCTGCAGACCGCAGGCAAGCTGTGGGCAGCCCTGAAGATTGCCCAGCTGGCCAGCGACTTTGGCGCCTGGGCCACCAAAACGCTGGCTGCCACGCAGGCCATGGAAGCCAACACCGTGGCCACCGCTGCCAACACGGCTGTGCAAAAGGCCAATGCTGCGGCCGTGGGCGCAAGCGCAGCAGCCATGGGTGCGCAGGCGGCTGCGGCCAAAACATCGGCATTCATTCAGGCAGAGCTGGCGCGCAATGCCAAAAATGCGGCCATCTTTGGGGGGAAGGCCACCAAGGCACAGCAGGCAGCTACAGCTGCCATGAAGGGAGGTGCTGGTGCCGCTGGCATGCTTGGCAAAGGGCTTGGCTCTGTGGGACGCGCTGTGGTGGGTTTTGCAGGGGGCTGGGTTGGTCTCGTCGCTAATCTTGTTTTATTTCGCAGCGAGATTGAAAGCGGCATCCGCAGCGTTGTCGAGTGGGGGAAGTCTTTTACTGCAGCAGGTAGGCAGTTAAAAGAGTTTGAGGAGGAGCAGCGACGAGCTGCTGAGGTTTCTAGCTACCAGGCGAAAGTGGCTGAAGAAGTTGCCCAAGCAAATAAGAGAATTTCTCAGGCACTAGAGGAGTCACGCAATGCCAGCTTTGGCCTGAGCAAAGAGGGACAGGGCCTGATTGCCACCTTCCAGGGCATGGTGCGCGAGGGCAAGCGGGTGGATGAGGCGCTGGCCAAGATTGGTGAGGGCTTTGACCTGTCTGGCAAAGCAGGCATCCAGAACGCCGCTGCCGTGCTGGACAAGCTGCAGGCAGATGGCCAGATCACTGCCGAGCAATTTGCCCAGGCATGGCAGGGTGCGCTGGAAAAGATCGACCTGGGCGTATTTGCCGTGAATGCCCAGACAGCGCTGCAAGGCGGCGCGCGTGAGGCTGAGCGCCTGGCGCAGGTGATGGATGCCGTGGTGCACCAGGCTGTGCTGCGCACGGGGCTGGATTTTGATGTGCTGCAGGGCAAGATTGGTGCGGCCAGCCGCAGCGCTATCAATGATGTGGACGCCATTGCAGCAAGCATGGAGCGCCTGCAAGCGCAGGGCGTAGACGCAGCCCGGGCCCTGCAGGTCAGCTTGAGCAAAGCTATCAACACGGCAGACAGCCAGCAGGCAGTGGAGGCGCTCAAAGGGAAGATTGAAGAGCTGCGTGCAAAACTCGGTGATGAGGTGGCTGATGGCCTGCTGGACCAGGCTGCCGCCAAGGCGCGTGAGCTCAAGACGGCGCTGGAAGACTCCACCCCCGGCATCCAGAGCGTGCAGGAAGCCATGCGCCAGCTGGGTGTGGTGTCAGATGAATCGCTGCTGCGTACGGCAGAGACTGCCCGCAAAGCCTATGAGGCCATTCGCGACAGCGGCACCGCCACCCCGCGTGAAATTGCCCTGGCGTTTGAAAAAGCAGCAGACGCGGCAGAAAAGTCTGCAGACCGTTCAATGCAAGCCTGGGCCAAAGCCGAGCAGCAGCGCCTGCGCTATCAGCAGCAAGCCGCCGAGAACAAGCCTGCACCTGACAAGCAGCCCGGCAGCGACACCAAACCAGCACCCGGCAACAAACCCGGGCGCACATCGCAAAGCCCCGCGGTGCCCCGGGGGGCCACCGAAGAAGAAGCCGAGCGCCTGCGCAAAGCACAGCGCCAGGGCAAGTGGGTCTATGACCGCGAGCTGGAGAAGGTGCAAGAGCGCATCCGCAAAGATGAGGATGAACAGCGCCGCCAGTCTGAGCGTGACGAGCTGGAGCGCCAGAACCAGGCACGGCGCGAGCAATTGGCCAGCGCAGACACAGGCCCCAGCAACCGCGATCTGCTGGCAGAAATGCGCCAGCAGCCCACTGGCCAGCCGCAGCCCGAGCAGCAGCAAGGCTGGGGCGCGCAGCAGGTGCAGCAAATCATCCGGCACGAAATTGCGCTGCCTGGGGGCGATGTGCTGGGCATCCATGTGGCAGACAGCGCCAGCAGCGATGCACTCAATGCGCTGTTTGAGCAGCTGGAGCGTGGCGCACAAATGGCAGGGGGGCGGTTCTGATGGCGGGGCATTTTCTGGCAGGCATTGAGCTGCCACGCGGCATGTTGTGGACGGATGAGTTTGACTGGTCTGCCGTGCAAAAAAGCGTAGAGCGCAGCATCACCGGCGCACAGGTGATTGATGCCGCCGCCAAGCTGGCTGGCCGCCCCATCACGCTGGAGGCCACAGAAAACCACGGCTGGATACGCCGTGCCACTTTGCTGGCCGTGCAGGCGCTGGCAGATGACCCCGCAGGCCAGTACCTGCTGAAGCTGGCCGATGGCCGTGAGTTCACTGTGCAGTTTGCGCCAGATGAGCCCATTTCTGCGCGGCCCATCAGCCGCCCTGAGCTGCCTGCCAGCACCCACCCTTACGTCGCCACGCTGCGACTGTTGACTGTTTGAAGCGAGAGAGAACGCAATGGCCATTCAAGACGGTGACATCAAGCTGCTCAAGTCCAAAGTGATGGACGACGTGCCCGAAGGCGGTGGCGGCCCCACCGGGCAAGTGGTGGAGTGGGGCAAGAGCAACCAGATTTTTGACGATGTGACCGAAGTGGCACGCGCTGGCGGCCAGGTGAGCATCCGCCAGCTGCATGCGGCCGTGCAGACGGGCAGCACCGACCCGCTGCTGGATGCCAACATCATCATTGACCAGATGCCCACAGACCCCAATGTGAGCGTAACGCTGGCCGCCTGTGACATGTTCGCCACCCGCACCCAGATTGCCAAGGCCATTGCGGACTACCAGATTGCGGGCACGGTCTGGAGCGGCATTTTGCTGGGCAATCACGTGGCCAATCAGGGCAACATCCAGATCTTCCACCGCGTTGGCACGGCGGCCCCCAACATTGGGGCCACGCTGGTGATTGTGCAAGACGAAGGCCAGCCCACGGAGCGCGCCCAGTTCGTGCGCATTCGCCGCACGGAGACCGTGGAGCGCACCTTCTCCTATATGCAGGGCGCTGAGGTGAAGGACTACCAGGCGCTGGTGTCCACCTGCGACATCTCCCCGCGCCTGAGCCATGCGTTCAAAGGCAGCGAGCCTAACCGCATGTTTACTGCTGATGCCGGGGCTGCCAAGCTGCGCGACACCACCGTGGCTGATGCCATGCGCTTTTACGGAGCCAGCACGCTGACGGCGGCTTACGAGCTGGGCGACCCTTCGCGCCAGATCAAGGTGGCCAGCATCTACACCCAGCTGGTGCCCAGCAGCCGCAGCGAGACCATCAGCCTGGACCAGCGCCCGGCTGCACTGCGCAGCATCACGCTGGCCACTGGCCCGCGTGAAGTCACCGTGGCCGTGGCCCCGCACACCCAGCGCTTTACCGTGACGCAGGAAAACCGTGGCTACAGCTGGACCACCATCTTGCGCCCATTCCCCAGCCCCGGCACGGTGGTGGTGAGCTTTCGCGCCCTGGGCAAGTGGTACACCTGCCAGGACAACGGCCAGGGCGAGCTGCAGGGCGACGCCGTGGGCACCGTCAACTACAGCAACGGCAACGTGGCGCTGAGCCTGCCAGCCTTCCCGGACGTGGGCAGCATGGTGCTGTTCCAGTGGGGTGAAACCACGGGCTTTACCAACCGCACCGGCAGCGCGGCCCAAGTGCGCCAGCCAGAGTACGCCCTGCAGCTGCAGCACCAGTGCCTGCAGCCCGGCAGCGTAGCAGTCAGCTGGGAAAGTGGCGGCGTGCTCAAAACCATCAGCGATGCAGGCGGTGGCACTGCGCTGGCGGGCAGTGGCGGCACAGGGCTGGTCAACCACGCCAGCGGCCAGATCCTGATCCGCCCCACGGCGTGGATTGATGCGGGTGGCGAGTTCCAGATCAGCTACCGCTGGGCGCCCAAAGTGACCCAGTCGGTATCTGCCAGCCCAGATGCGGGCGGCTGGGCCACGATTGCGCTGGACAGCGTGCCCGCCCCCGGCAGCCTGGAGCTGCGCTGGATGACCGTGCGCAATGTCTCTGCCAGCAGCGGTGCGCAGTCCAGCGGTGGCAACGCAAACAAGAGTGAGCGCAGCTACGCCACCAGCTACGGCAATGGCTATATCAGCCAGAGCAACGGTGGCTACAGCACGACCAGCCAGCGCCTGAGCAAGACGCAAGACCAGGTGCAGCACCAGCTGGTCGATGACGGGCAGGGCGGCCTGTCAGGCCGTGGCTCGGTCAACTACGCGGGCAAGACAGTCACCGTCAAGCTGGTGGATCTGGATGCCACCACCAGCAGCTACAGCTCAGACCATGAAAGCAGCCGCGCGTTTGAGTCGCAGTCTGGCCCCAGCTTCAGCGGTGTATCTGTTGGCGGTGGTGGCCTGTACAGCCGTGGTGGTCAGTACAGCACAGCATCGGCGCAACGCTCATGCGTGGATAAGGCTTAAGTTCTTGATTTGTATTGGTTTCTTTGGAATTCATTGGCATTTTTGGCGGTCTGTAGCACCGTCTGTAGCACCCCAAAAAACGCCAAATTCCCCGTCTTTTTGGAGTTCAGAATGGAGCAACTGCGTATACGGCACAGGTATGCGGTACAGGTTCGCCTTCAAGAGCAGGGCGTTATTGTGCCCAGACAGACAACGGTTTTCAGAAACAAGGCTTTGTCTGAAGCATGGCGATGCTTGGGTGGCATGCGGGGCATGGTCTTGAGGCGGGTAAAGCTTCAAGGCAATGAAGTTTCAAAGTGAATGTGCCGCTGAAGTGCTTGATATGTCACAAGTTATGGGTGCAGCCCCTTGAAATCGAATTTTTACTACATGAAGCGAAATAGCATGCTCCTATAGTTGGCCAAAGAATCTTGGCAGATTCCCGTGAGAACTGAGCGACCATCGCCAATACCCAGTTTGAATTTTGCCGCATTGATTCAGCACCAAAGAGAGAGGAATGCATGAAAAAAATATTGCTCGGCATGGCGTGCATCACAGGTTTTTGGGCAGGCACTGCATCTGCACAAAGCTCGATCACCTTGTTTGGCTATGTGGATGCCGCTTATGGGTTTCAGACCTGGAAAAACAAATCAGAGGGGGTGAAGGTGCACCAATCTGGCTTGTTCAACGGCATCTGGAATAGCAACGCTTGGGGGATCAAGGGCAAGGAAGATCTGGGTCAAGGCTTGACGGCCAGTTTTGAGCTGGAAAGCGGGTTCAATGTGCTCAATGGCAGCACTTCCAGCAGCCATTACTTCAAAACGGCATGGGTCGGCCTGTCCAGCAACGAGTGGGGGCGTGTGCGCATGGGGCGCGTGGGCAACGCAATCCAAGAGTACGCCAGTTTTATTGCCGGTATCTCTGACGAAGAAAACTTTGCGGATATTGAAAATATCTTCAGCGCTGCCGGCTCCAATAAAGCCAACAACACCATTGTCTATAAATCTCCAACATTCAGCGGTGTGGATTTCTCGGTGGGCTACTCCTTTGATACCAAGGGCTCATCCGGCACAAGCAATGATGAAAAAATCAAGCTGATTACCAGTGCTATTGGATATAGCAAAGGCCCGCTGACACTGAGCCTGGGTTATGACCGCCTGCACTCCAGCGCATGGGCCAAAAATGTCCACTCCTGGGTGGCGGTGGCCGGTTATGAGCTTAAATCGGTGTCGCTGGGGGCTGCGGTGGGGCAGGACATCAATGGCCGCCAGTCGGCGCTGAGTTCCTATCTGTCCAACCCAGCTTTTGCGACCTGGGGCTCTGGCTATGTGCCAGACTTTAAAACCACGGGTTTGACTTTCAATGCCACCGTGCCTGTCGGTACGGCTGCCAGCGTGATGGTGGGCTGGAGCGGCTCTCGTGCAAGCAGCGGCTTTCACAACGCCTATAACCTGGACAAACGCCAGCAGAACATCTATAGCGCTGGATATACCTACAACCTTTCCAAGCGCACCTCGTTCTACGTCATAGCAGCCTATGCAACGGGTTTTGCTTTCCAGAACGTCACCGCACAGCAAATGTTTGCAGGCCTGGACCATAGTTTCTAAGCACTGCAGCGCAACATCATTTCAGTCGATTTCAGGAGCAGGCACGTGGCAAGTACCCACCCCAATGGATTTTCTCGTCGGGACTTTATCAAGCTAGGTACTGTGGGCGGTATCACCTTGCTGCTGGGGCGCCTGCCAACAGCGCAGGCGGTGGAAGTCAACTCAGGCCCAAGTCCCACAGACTGGATGGGCAGCAATGGCAAGCCCAAATTCCGCTGGGATGCCATCCGCAAAGTGACGGGTGAGAAGAATTTCTCTTTTGACTTCCGGGCCAAGGACTTACCGGGCTGGCCAGAACAGCAGGGCTATGCCTTCATGCTCAAGGCCACGGATGCGGAGCATCGCTTTGAAGGCATTGATCTATCCGTGCTGGGCGCTGATTTGCAGCCAGACCGGCTGCTGCTGCAAAAAGACCTGGCAGACAAAGGCCTGCAAGCACCAGACAGCATGGGCAAGGGCTTTTATGGCGAACATATTCTGCTGCCGGTTGGTGAAACAGCGCCGCTCTTGGGGCACCCTGTTGCCATTCTGTTTTACAAGGATTTTGACCGTTTCCAGGCCGCAAAGCGCGCACTGCTTTTTGAGAAAAGTGCGGTCAAGTACGGAGAGTTCACAGGCCCCAAGCCTCCAGCAAATTACGGTGCAGGCCGCTTTGTGCGTATAGGTGGGGCGCAGCCTTACGAAGCACCATTGTTCGCGCCTTTCCAGAACGGCTCCATCAAAGGTGCTTTTGATGGCAACGAGGTGGTATGGCCGCCTTTTACGCCTGACCGCGAACTCTTCATGCCCGAGGTCATCAAGCGCAAGCGTGGCAGCGGCTTCGAGGACTCCCTGCATGCATCCAGCCTGGATCCAACCGTGGCAGAGCAGGCCATGGATGCCGCCATGCTGATTGCGGATGAGATCGAGCAAGCACGCAACAACCCAGACAAGCTGGTGCTGGCGCGCCGTGGTTTTTCACAGTCCATCGACCCATGTGCCATGGAGCCCGATAACTGCACGGCCTGGTATGACGCCAAAAACCGCAGCCTGTACATCATGACGGCGACCCAGTCACCCGCAGGTGTGGCCAGTGCTGCGGCAGCCATGGTCAAAGACAATAGCCAGGCGCCTGTGGAGCGCATCATTTTGCTGACGGGTTCCACCGTTGGCTATGGCTCCAAAGACTATTCGGTGTTTCCGTACTACGCGATTGCGGCCTGCCTGTATAGCGACGGTATGCCAGTGCGTATGGCCAACAATCGTTACGAGCAGTTCCAGCTGGGCATGAAGCGCCATTCCATCGAGATGGACGTGACCATTACCGCAGATCGCAAGACCGGTAAGTTCGAGGTGCTCAAAGGTGCCTACGTTTGCAATGGCGGAGGCCGCGAAAACCTGTCGGTGGCGGTGTCACACGTGGCGGCGCGTGGGGCGCAGTCCATCTACTACTTTCCCAAATCTGATCTGACCGCCGTGGCGCTGGCCACCCGCGCGGTGGAGGCAGGCTCCATGCGGGGCTTTGGCTCCTTGCAGTCGTTGAGCGTTACCGAGGTGATGGTCGACGAGATCGCTGGGGAACTGGGGCTGGACCCTATCGAGCTGCGCCGGCGCAATGCCTTGCGTGAAGGTTGGCAGAACACACAAGGGGGCGTGCAGGCGGGTGATCCGCGCTTGCTGGAGATGCTGGATCTGGCAGCGAAGCACCCTTTGTGGGTCAATCGCCAGAAAGCCAAGGCGGATTTTGAGGCGGCCAACCCCGGCAAGCGCTATGGCGTTGGTTTTGCGCAGGTGCAGCAAGTCTATGGTTCCAGCGGTGACCCCAGCATTCTGGTGCTGGAGTTTGACAGCAACGGCAAGCTGAGCATGCGCCATTGCGTGCAGGAAATTGGCACGGGCGCGACGACGGCACAGCAGGTCATGGTGTGGCAAGCGCTGGGCAAAGCGCCGGACGAAGTGGAGTTTGGCGTGACGGAGTTTCCGGAACTGCCACTGACCAGTGCCTGGGCTGACCAGAAGCTGCAGGATGAGTATTCCAAGAACAATCCTTACTGGGTGCCATCCATCGTGCCGGATATGAGTTCGTCGTCGAGCGTGTATTACATCGGCTTTGCCACGCGCCAGGCAGCACGCTTTTTGCTGGAGTTCACCTTGTGGCCTGCAGCGCGTGCGATCTGGAGCGAGGGGGCAGGCGGTGGCGCCATGTCCAGCTTCAATGTGCAGTTGGCTGATCTGCGCATTGGCCCAGATGGCTTGGGGGGCGCTGGTATGAAGCCAATTGCCTTTGAGCAGCTGGCCCGCAAGGCCCACGAAATGGGCCTGATCACCGGGGTGGCCGTGCATACCTACAGCCGCTGGGAATGGGCGCGGGCAGAATTTGATATCCCGGGCGTGGGCTTGCGCAACCTGCCCATTGATGCGCTGGCCGTGCGCTATGGCGATGGCGCGCCTGCTGCGCTGAAAAACCGCATGACCGTAGCCGGATATGACTTTATCAAGCGCAAGAGTGCCACCTATCCTCCCACGCAGCGCAGCAGCGCTGGGCCCACCACTTATACGCCTGCATCCTATATCGTTGAGCTGAATGTGAACACTTTTACGGGACAGGTGCAGGTAATGAGTCACCATGGGCTGATGGATCCGGGAACCATGATTGTTCCGGAGCTGGTTTCCGGGCAGCTGCAGGGCGGCGCAGCCATGGGGATTGG
Source organism: Comamonas kerstersii (assembly GCF_002056725.1). Lineage (NCBI taxonomy): Bacteria > Pseudomonadati > Pseudomonadota > Betaproteobacteria > Burkholderiales > Comamonadaceae > Comamonas > Comamonas kerstersii. Next base: position 2,865,849 of record NZ_CP020121.1, read on the forward strand.
CCATGCGCTGATGGAAGAGCTGCCGCTTTATGAAGACGGTCCGGGCAATGGCACCTGGAACTTCAACCGCTACACGCTGCCACGCGCCAGAGATGTGGCGGTGTGGACGCAAACCGCAGACTACTTGCCGCCCTTGTCAGAAACATCGCCGCCCAAGGGGCTGGCAGAGCTGGGCATGGTGCCCATGGTGGCTGCGGTCAGCAATGCGCTCAGCCATGCAGTGGGCAAGCGCTTTTATCACTACCCTGTCACGCCGCAAAAAATCAAGGAAGCGCTGTCGCAAACAGCCAGTTCTGTGGTTTCGGGAGAAGCCTTGCGCGAGCAGCAGGCGCAAGCTACGGCGAATCAGTAAGCAGGAGATCTGGGGCAAAGGGCAGCTTGATGGCTGGTGAAGCATCAGCTGCCTGAATCCTATGGATTAATGTTCCATTTCTTCTTGAAGTCGTATTCAAGCTGCTCACACTGGCCCGGTGTGAACTGTGGTGGCGTGTCTTCCTTGGGGCCTTTTTCGCGCTCTTTCCAGCACAGGCGAATGGTTTCACGCTCCACCCACTGCTGCTCTTTGGCAGGAGAGAGGTTGAACAGAATCTGGCTGCCCAGCATCAGAATGGCAAACAGGGCCACAGGTGTTCCAATGATCCAGAAAACCAGTTTGGGCCGTGGCATGGCCTTGTCGGGCTGTGGTGTAGACATAAGTGTGAAGTCCTGAACTGTGGGCCAGAGGAGGGCCTGACTTCAGGGCTGAATGGGGGAGATGCTGGTGTTGATGGCTTGAGGCTGGCTCAGTGCAACGTCAACGCGACGTGCACCGTTAAAGCGCTTGGACCAGTATTTGCTATTCATGCTTTCCACGCGCACGCTTTTGCCGCGCCGTGGTGCATGGATGAACTGGCCATTACCCACATAAATGCCGACATGGCTGAAAGCTCGGCGCATGGTGTTGAAGAACACCAGATCACCGGGCTTGAGGTCTTTTTTATCGATTTTCTGGGTGGCCTTGGCTTGCTCACGTGCGTTGCGGGGCAGAACGTGACCAACGGCTTCCTGATAGATGGCGCGCACAAAGCCACTGCAGTCAAAACCCGTTTCAGCATTGGTGCCGCCGAAGCGGTAGGGAATGCCGATCATGCCCATGGCGGTGCTGATCAGATCGGAAGTGTTGGACGCAACCGACTCGCCCATGGACTGCAAATTAGCGCCCAACCCACGCTCTGCCAGAATTTCTGTCAGACGTTCATGGGAAAGGGGGGCTTGATGTTCTTCTTGGTCTGGAGGCGTGGCATGTACGCTGCCACATGCCAGGGCCAGAACTAATAGCCATTTGCATGTCATAGTCTTGAGATTATCACGCGGCGGGCATGGCACAAATGAGAGCTATGTCAAAGACGGGGCATATCCCGGCTTCTGAAACGTCTTGTTTCAATATTGTGAGACTGCAGCCTGTCGCCGCTGTGTGTGCAGGCATGCCACGGGGTTGAGGCTTCGCTGCGACAATAAGGTTTTGCACAACAGAACACAGGAAAACTACATGCTGCTGGATGCCGATGATTCGCAACTGGTGCTGATTGACTATCAGGAAAAACTGATGCCTGCCATTTTCGAAGGGCAGCAGGTGCTGGCCAATGCGGTCAAGCTGGCCAAGATTGCCAAGATGATGCAGGTGCCTGTGTGGGCGACCGAGCAAAATCCTTCCAAACTGGGGCCCAATGCGGCAGAGCTGCGCGCCCTGAGTGATCGCACTTTGGCCAAGATGAGCTTTAGCGCGGTGGAAGACGGCTTGATTGATCTGCTGCGTCCTCCCGTCAAAAAGCAGCAGGGCGGCAATGCCCGTAGCTTGCCCAAGCACCTGCAAAAGCCTGCGGCACCGCAGGAGCCCGAGCGCCCCTCCATTGTGATTGCAGGCTGCGAAGCCCATGTCTGCCTGATGCAGACCGCACTGCAACTGCTGGAAGAAGAGATGGAAGTCTGGGTGGTGACGGATGCCTGCAGCTCGCGCACAGAGCGCAACCGTGATGCAGCATTCGACCGCCTGGCCGGTGCTGGCGCAGAGCTGGTGACCACAGAGATGGTGGCTTTTGAGTGGCTGCGCAGCTGCGAGCACCCCGCATTCAAGCAAATGCTGGAGCTGGTCAAGTAAGCCAGTACCAGCCACTGCTCCGGCGTGACTGCCGGAGCTTTTTTTACGGCATTTGAATCTAGCTTACATGCTGTTTTAAAGCGGCCGAAACACAGATCGGCAGTCCTGCACATGCTGTGACAGAGGTGTGATAGGGAACTATGAAAAATAGAGCTGCTTGCGCAGCAAAAATAAAGGTTTCAATGCTCTATGACTTTGAAAACCAGTAATGACAAGCGCTGGCAGCTCTTTTTTATGAAGCAGGCTGTGCGGGGTTTTGCGCTGCAGGGCTGAGGACGGCATTGATGGTGTGCACATCCTGCATGCGCAGATTGCCCGCAGCCTGGCGCAGTTGCAGCAGGCCAAGCAGCAGCTGGTATCGGGCATGTGCCAGGTCTTTTTGCGACTGGAAAAGCTGGCTCTGGGCGTTGAGCACGTCCAGATTGATGCGCACACCTACCTCGTAGCCGAGCATATTGGCTTCCAGAGAACTCTGGCTGGAAGCGACCGCAGTTTCCAGTGCCTTGACCTGTTCATAGGCCGACTGCACGCCAAAGAAGGCCGTGCGCACGGCCTGGGCGACCTGGCGTCTGGCGCCTTCCAGATCTGCGCGGGCTTTTTCCTCGAGTGACAGGGTTTCCTTGACGCGGTTTTGTACGGCAAAACCTGCAAACAGAGGAATGTTCATGACCACGCCCACGCTGCCGACTGTGGAGTTGACGCGGCCAGGCAAGCCTTGAGTGAGGGAACCATCCGGGTTGCGCTGCGTGCCATAGCTGGCCTGAAGATCCACCGTGGGCTTGTGGCCAGCGTAGGCCTTGTCAGTTTCCAGTCTGGCAATGTCCTGCGCAATGCGAGTCTGGCGGATTTGCGGGCTGTGGTTTTCCGCCTGGTCCAGCCAGGCTTGCAGGTCGCCAGGTGTCAGTTCAGGCAGGCGCTCGGGCTGGGCGAGGGGCCAGGGGCTGGCATTGCTGGTGCCCAGCAGTTGATCGAGCGCAGCCTGGGCAACGCGCACATCGTTGGCTGCAGCAATTTCCTGGGCGCGGATCAGGTCCAGGCGGGATTGCGCTTCGCGCGCATCCGTGATGGTGGCGTCGCCAATTTCAAAACGGCGCTTGGCAAATTCGTATTGTTCAGCGACCGAGCGTTGCTGGGCGCGGACCAGCTTGAGCGTTTCCTGTGTGGTCAGTACCTGGAAGTAGGCCTGGGCTGTGCGCACCAGGAGGTCCTGCGAGGCTGCATCAAGCTGAATCTGAGCCAGTTCTGCCTGAAACTGGCCCTGCTTGTAAGTGGCAAAGTTGGCAGGGTTGTACAGCGGCTGGGTGGCCTGCAGGCTAGCGGAGTCTTGACGGGCATCCAGCTGGCGTGAGGGGAAATCACCGCGCACACGTGTTTCGCTGTACTGGCTGTCGGCCTGAATGCCAATCTGTGGCAGCAAGCCGGCTTTGGCCTGTGCGCTCTGGCTGAGGGTGGCCTCGTACTGTGCACGTGCACTTTGCCAGGCAGCGTCGTAGGTCTGGGCCCGCTCGGTGAGTTCGACCAGACTTTGGGCCTGCGCGGCAGGCCATGCGCAGCACAGTGCTGCAGCGCAGGCCAGATGACTGAGCGAGAAGCGGAAAGCGGCAAGGTTTCGCAACGCAGTGGGGAACACCATGAATTCGTCTCCAGAATCTCGCTCAGGGCTGTGTCAGTACGTGGGCACGCTCGGATCGCGTTCCTGCGACCATGCGTTAATGCCGCCGGCGATGTTGGCTACCGATTCAAAACCGGCGCGCACCAGATAGTTCGCCACACTCATGCTGCGTGCGCCGTGGTGGCACAGGCAGGCAGTGGGGCGGTCAGGGTCCAGCTCTTCAAAGCGAGAAAGGATTTGTCCCATGGGAATGCACTGCAGCTCAAACTGGTCGCTGGGCGCAATGCTGGCGATCTGGCATTCCCAAGGCTCACGAACGTCAAGCACCAGAGGCTTGACGGCATCACCGGCGAATTGACCCAGCCACTCATCAAACTGGGCTGGGGGGACTTGATAGAACATGCAAACTTTCTCCGGTGATGCGGGCAGGGAACTTAGAACTTGAAACGGTTGGTCGTGTTGAAACCGTGCAGGCGAGGAGCCACGATGTCCCAGGGGGTCTTGGTCACGATGGAGCCGCCTTGCTTGGTGACCACGGTGAAACGCATCACGGGCTCATTGCCAACGATGGCAGACAGTCGGCCACCATCTTTGAGGTGGGGCAGGAGCTCTTCAGGAATGCTTTCCACCGAGCCGCTGAGCATGATGACGTCAAAGGGGCCTTCAGGCAGCACGTCCTTGGAACCATCGGCCACGCGCACGCTCACGTTGTCGCAGCCAGCGTCAGCCAGGTTTTCGCGTGCCATTTCGGCCAGCTCGGCGTTCAGCTCCAGTGTCACCACTTCCTTGGCCAGCTTGGACAGCAGGGCAGCGCTGTAGCCAGAACCGGTGCCAATTTCCAGCACGTGGTCGGTGGGCTGCACGTCCACGTCGTTGATCATGCGGGCTTCCACGCGGGGCTGGAACATGCATTCGCCCTTGTCCAGGGACTGAGCGCCTTCAGTCAGAGGAACGAGCACGTCCATGAATGCCAGGCTGTAGTGTGCAGGTGGGGTGAAATCTTCGCGGCGCACGGTGTAGAGCGCGTCCAGCAGGCGTTCACCGTCCACATTCCAGGGGCGCACTTGCTGCTGGACCATGTTGTAACGTGCGTTTTCGGTGGGGTCGTTACGGTCTAACAGGCTGTTCAGGGGCAAATTCATGGTGGTCTCCTCCGCTACGGGATGGCTTATCTGAAACAAATCCGTGATTCTACGAGGGTGAGGATGGGTTTGCGGCCTTATCGGACTCGCGCCCATGCCAAAGTCGCTTGAGCCACTGCGTGAAATCATCCAGATAGCAATACACCACGGGCACGACCACCAGCGTCAGCAGCGACGAGGTAATCACCCCACCAATGACGGCCTGGCCCATGGGGGCGCGCTGCTCGGCCCCTTCGCTGACGGCAAAGGCCAGCGGCACCATGCCAAACACCATGGCCAGCGTGGTCATCAGAATCGGGCGCAGACGCACGCGAGCTGCCAGCAGCAGGGCCTGCTCGCGGGGCAGACCCGGGCTGATCTCGCCTTGCTCGTTCGTGTGTTCGCCACGGGCACGGATGGCAAAGTCCACCAGCAAGATGGCGTTCTTGGTGACCAGGCCCATGAGCATCACGATGCCGATGATGGAGAACATGCTCATGGCAGAGTTGAACATCATCAGTGCCAGCACCACGCCAATCAGGGTCAGGGGCAGCGAAGTCATCAGCGCCAGCGGCTGGATAAAGCTCTTGAACTGGCTGGCCAGAATCATGTAGATGAAGATAACGGCCAGCGCCAGTGCAGACACGGCATAGGCAAAGGACTCATTCATGTTCTTGGTAGAGCCCCCAAACTCCCAGTGGTAGCCGGGCGGCAATTGCAGATCCTGCAGCATCTTGGCAATGTCACTGGAGACTTCACCCGCCGAGCGCAGCGAGGTATTGGCGGTGAACTGCACTTCTCGCGTCATGGAGCGGCGGTTGATCTGGCTGGGGCTGCGCGACTCGACCACATCGGCCACCTGATTCAACTCCACCACACGCGGGCTGCCATCTGCCTGTGTCTGTACAAAAGGCAGGTGCTGCAAGTCCGCAGGCTGGGTGCGTGCTTCAGGCGCCAGGCGCACATTCACGTCATAGGTTTCATCATCGCTGGCGCGCCAGTTGCCAATGGTGTCGCCAGCCACCAGCGTGCGCAGGCTGCTGGCAATGCTGGCCACGGAAAGCCCCAGATCAGCCGCTGCATCACGGTGGACTTTGACTTCCACAATGGGTTTGGGCGGCTGCAGGCTGCTGTCCAGATCGACCAGACCGGGAATGTGCTGCAGCTTGCTCTGCAGCTCCTGGCTGATGCGGTCCAGCTCCTGCAGGTCAGGCCCCATGATGGAAAACTCGATCTGCTTTTGGCCGCTCACGGGTTCCAGCTGGCCCACGTGCGTGACCAGAATGCCGGGAATGCCCCGCAGTGCATCACGCAGCGTGCGCGTCATCTGCTCCAGACTCTGAGCGCGTTCGCTGCGGTCTGTCAGGCGAATGTAGATGCTGGCCGAGTGCTTGCCTTCGGCGCTGCCTGTGTTGATGGTGGTCAGCGTATAGCGCACGCCGGGCTGGGCGCGGATGATGGCTTCCACCTGCCGTGCCTTGGTTTCCGTGGCTTCGATGGAGGAGCCTTGCGGCGTTTCGAAGTTGACGTAGGTTTCCGAAAAGTCCGCACCGGGCACAAATTCAGAGCCCAGCAAGGGCAGCATCAGCAAGCTGCTGATAAAGATGGCAAGCGCAGAGAGCACGGTGGCCAGCTTGTGCATCAGCGACCAGCGCAGCAGGCGCTGGTACAGCTCGGTCAGGTCTTCTGTCGCCTTGTCAAACCAGGCCGTGAGGCGACCGAGGGTGCGGTCGTACAGGCTGCGTTTGCTGTTCGCGGCAGGCTGCCCGTGCAGGTGAATGCTGGGGTCATGCCAGACGCTGGAGAGCATAGGGTCCAGCGTGAAGCTGACGAACATGGAAATCAGCACCGCTGCCACGATGGTGATGCCAAATTCGTGGAAGAACTTGCCAATGATGCCGCCCATGAAACCAATGGGCAGGAACACGGCCACGATGGACAGGGTGGTCGCCAGCACGGCCAGACCAATTTCCTGCGTGCCGTCCATGGCAGCGTCATAGGGCGACTTGCCCATTTGCACGTGGCGCACGATGTTCTCGCGCACCACGATGGCATCGTCAATCAACAGGCCCACGCACAGCGACAGCGCCATCAGCGTGACCATGTTGATTGAAAAACCAAACATGTACATGAACCAGAAGGTGCCGATCAGCGCAATGGGCAGGGTCAGGCCGGTGATGATGGTCGAGCGCCAGGAGTTCAGGAACAGAAACACAATCAGCACCGTGAGCACCGCGCCTTCAATCAGCGTCTGGCGCACGTTGTCCACAGCCACCTGAATGGGGCGGGCCGTGTTGGCAATGGTCTCGAGCATGATGCCGGGCGGCAGGTCCTGGTCCAGCTCTGCGACCACACGGTTGAGGCCGTTGACCACTTCGATGGTGTTTTCATCCTGTGCTTTTTGTACCGACAGCACCAGCGTGCGCTCGCCGTTGTACAGCGCCAGGCTCTCCAGTTCCTGCGCGCCATCCTGAATGCGCGCCAGCTGGCCCAGGCGCACAGGGGCGCCATTGCGCTGTGCAACCACAATGTCGGCGAACTGCTCAGGGCGGGCAACGCGTGCATTGATCTGCACCACGCGTTCCTGCTGCAAAGAGCGGATGGTACCTACCGGCAGGTCCTGGTTTTCGCTGCGCACCGCCTGCACCACCTGAGCTGGGGTGATGCCATAGGCTTTGAGCGATGTGGGCTCCAGATAGATATTGATCTCGCGCGGTGTACTGCCCACCAGATTGACGGCACCCACGCCGCGCACGTTTTCCAGGCGTTTTTTAAGCACCTGGTCGGCCCAGGTGGTCAGCTGGATGGGCGTGAGTGGCTGGGCGCCTTCAGGCAAGGTAGCTGGATTGGGCAGTACCGCCACAGACCACACGGGTGCGCTGGCCGGGTCAAAGCGCAGCACCCACGGCTCCTTGACCTCATCTCGCAGCGTAGGACGTACGGTGGCTACTTTCTCGCGCACATCGTCAGCGGCCTTGCGGCCATCCATGTGCAGCTGGAACTCGATGATGATGACGGACTTGCCTTCGTAGCTGCGCGAGGTCAGCGCATTAATGCCCGAAATCGAATTGATGGCTTCTTCCAGCGGCTTGGTGACTTCGCTTTCCACCACTTCGGGTGAAGCGCCGGGATAGTCCACGGTGACGACCACCACGGGAAAATCCACATTCGGGAACTGATCAATCGCCAGACGCTGGTAGGAAAACAGACCCAGCACCACAAAGGCCAGCATGACCATGGTGGCCATGACCGGATTGCGCAGACTTACCTTGGTAAACCACATGATGCAGCTCTTCTTTCTGCGCTACGAGGCATTGGACGGCTGGGCAGGTGTGGATTGCGGCTGCAGCTCAACCCGCGTGCCTGCAGGAATACGCCCCGCAGAGCCTGTGAGCACGATCTGTTCAGGCTGCAGACCTTCAACGGCTACCCAGGTCACGTCCTGCCCCACGCTGCGTGCGCCCAGCGACACCGTGGTGTGCTGCACGGTGCCATCCCGCACGGTCTGCACATAGGGCAGAGGCTGGTCGGTATGCACGGCAGACAGGGGAACAGCCAGTGTTTCCAGACTGCCGGTCTGGATAAAGCCTTCTACATACATGCCGGGTCGCAGGGTGATGCCTTCAGCGGGCAGTACCTGCAGATAGACAGGTACCGCACGGTTGCTGCTGGAGGCGCTGGGGTTGATGCGCACCACCTTGGCCTGCAGGCTCTGAGGCAGCTGACCGTTGCTGGCACGCAGCTGCAGGCTTGCCGCCTGGCCGATCTGAACCTGTGCAGAGTCGTTGGCAGGAATCTGCGCTTCCAGCTCCAGCGCAGACAGGTTTACGACTTCCACAATGGGAGCTTCCACATTCACGCGTTCGCCGTTTTGTGCCATGCGGCTGGCAATCTGGCCGTCAATGGGGCTGCGCAGCACGGTGTCGTCCAGATTTTTACGGGCAGCATCCTGCGCCGCACGTGCTGCGGCATGGTTGGCCTGTGCGGCCTGCAGGTTAGACAGCGAAGCCGTCAGGGCCGTATCAGAGATAAAGCCCTTGGCCACCAGTGCGCGGTTGTTGTCGTACTGGCGCTGGGCAATCGTGACCTGGGCCTGTGCAGCATCGGCCTGCAGCTTGGCCTGGCGAAAGCGTGCCTCGGTTTCTGTGGCATCGACCCGGGCAATCACCTGGCCGCGTGTGACACGGTCGCCTTCACGCAGCTGCAGATCGCGCAGTTCCCCGGGAATGCGGGCTTTGACGAGCGCGCTGTCCATGGCTGAGAGGCTGCCGGTGATGGGAATGCCCAGTGGCATCTGCCTGGGCTGCACGGTAAACCACTCCTGTGAAGGAATGCTGAAAGTGCGTGCAGCGCTTGCTGTGCTTGCCTCAAGTGCTTCTTTTTTTGCGCTTCTGCCATCGACCGCTCGCCAGACGCCAGCTGCGATGGCAATGACAGAAATAATGGCCAGCAGCCACATCCATTTCGGCACACGAAAGGAAGAGGAAGAAGAAGTCTGCGTCATGCGGATAGTGCGGCAAGGCCGCGCAGAAGGTTGTCAACGTGAATATCGAAGTACGCCGTGTCGCTGATGCCCAGCGATTCGGGGTAGTGCACACCCATGGAATGCCTCCACTGGATGTAGGAGAACATGGGCGTCATGATCAGGTGCACGCCAGCGTCCAGGTCAATGGGCCGGAACTCGCCACGTGCAATACCGCGTTCCAGAATGCGGCGCACCAGCGCCTGCCCGGGGTAAATCACTTCCTGCAGGTAAAAGCTGGCCAGCTCAGGGAAGTTGCAGCACTCGCTGGTCATCAGCTTGTAGATGCCACCTGCTTCGCTGTTGGCAATGCGCTCCAGCCAGACAGCAAAGGCATAGCGCACCAGATCGGCCGTGCTGCCGGTAAAGCTTTCCAACTCGGCCTGCCATTCGGCAAAGCGCCCGGCAATGTTTTCGCGCACCACGGCCTTGAGCAGGGCCTCCTTGCTGGGGTAGTACAGAAACAAGGTGCCTTTGGAGACATTGGCCAGCGCAGCCACTTCTTCCACGCGGGTGGCGGCATAGCCTTTTGCCACAAACAGGCGCGTGGCCGCCGCCAGCAGTTCAGCCGGGCGTGCTGCTTTGCGGCGAGTGCGGCGGGTGGAAGCAGTGTTCACCTGAGTGTCAGAGCGGTAGGGGAAAAAGAAAATGACCGATCGGTCATTAACCAGAATCTTAGAAAGCAGATGGGTGTGCGTCAAGTAAGGATTGCTTCCTGCATGGACAAGCATGGTGCCGGTAGTCAGTGCGGGATGACAGCGTGTACAAACAGGGCATGAAGGAAACCATCTATTTCGGCGGCGGGTGCTTCTGGTGCACAGAAGCTGTGTTCGACCGCGTACGGGGCGTGCTGGATGTGCAAAGCGGTTACGCCAATGGCCATGTGCCCAACCCCAGCTACGAGCAGGTGTGTGAAGGCACGACCGGGCACGCCGAAGTGCTCAAAGTGGAGTTTGACCCGGCGCAGATTGCACTGGAGCAGTTGCTGGAGATCTTCTTTGGCACGCACGACCCCACCACACTTAACCGCCAGGGCAACGATGTAGGCACGCAGTACCGCAGTGCCATCTACACAACCACCGAGGCCCAGCTGCAGCAGGCACAGGCTTTTGTGCAGCAGCTCAATGCGCAGAACACCTTTGGTCAGCCGGTTGTGACGCAGGTGCAGCCGCTGGACAACTACTGGCCCGCCGAGGGCTACCACCAGGACTACTTTGCGCGCAATCCATTGCAGGGCTACTGCGCCTATGTGGTCGGCCCCAAGGTGCAGAAGTTCCTGCATACCTTTGCGCAGCACGTGAAGCAGGACGACTGAAGCTGCACTTTGCACAGGCATAATTGCAACTGTGTTGCGTTAGCAATGCCATGGAATTGCCTATGCCTGTTGTTTCACCTTCTACACCACTGCAGCTGCCCGCTGGCATGCGTGCCACGCGTGCGGTGCTGGCCATGCTTGACATCCTGCCCCAGCAGCCCATGCAGGGCTGGACCGAAAGTACGGTCGAATCCGCCTTGCAGGCGCGTGGGGTGGTGGTGAATCGCGTGACGGTGTACAGGGCGCTGGACCGCTTTGTGCAGGCGGGCTTGCTGCAGCGCAGCGTGGATGCTTCGCGTGTGACGCGTTACTGGCTGCGCTCGGCAGAGGGTGCCGATGCCGTGCCGCAACTCGAATGCACGCGCTGCCGCCAGCACTTCAGCCTGGATCAGGGCTCAGCCGCCGTGCAGTCGGCGCTGCAGGCTCTGCGCCAGGCCCTGGCACACAGCGCGGGTGTGCGCAATTCTTCCATTGATGTGGCCATGCATGGCGAGTGCGCGCAATGTGCACAAAGCCCTGAATGAGCGCCACACGCAGCACGTTTGGCTTTTTTACCTTCACCCCTTCAAGGACTTCACACCATGAAATCACTGCTTTGCATCTTTGCCGCCACTTTGGCGCTGAGCGCACCGGCTTTTGCCCATAACCACGACCATGCCAAGGATGCGCACGCCCATGACCACGCAGCGCCTGCATCCAGCCAGCTGGACAAGCACACGCTGGAAGACATCGAACGCCACCGCGGTATGGCGCGCGCCCACGAGCAGGCCGCACAGTGTCTGGAACAGGGCAACAAGTACGAAGACTGCCAGAAACAATTGCAGACCAGCTGCAAGGGCCTGGCACTGGGCAAGAACTGCGGCATGCGCCATAGCCACTAAGCACAGGGCGAGCTGCTGCGTAACTTTGTCATGACTTTCTTGTCCCGCATGCACCAACTGCGCACGCCCTGGATGGCGTGGTGGCTGGCATTGGCTCTGGTGGTGGCACCAGCGCTGGGGCGCATGCATGAAGTGCTGCACGCACCTGTATTGCCACACACCCAGGCACAGCCAGGGGATGAAGCAGGGCATGCGCTGTTTGCGGATCACTCTGCGCTGGAGTGTCTGGCCTTTGACCAGCTCAACCTCGGTTGCGACCAGCCCTTGCCGCTGGCATTGCACCCCCATGGCCAGCCGCATGCTGTTCCGGTCTGGTGCCCGGCAGCCGGTGCATGGCCTGTGGCTCGCGCGGGCTTTGATGCACGTGCACCGCCACATATGCCGGTCTGAATTTTCTAAAACCATAGCTGTTATCGCCTGCTGTATCAGCGGTAAAGCCACTTTTTATGCATATTTCCGATGTAGATGTTCCTGGTCTGCATCCATGCAATGCCGGGTAGCGAGCACGGTGAGCGCTGAAATTGCTCGCCAAAATCGGTCGCCAGTTTGTCCGTCCATGCACTGAAATCTTCTTAAGATGTCAAGCCGAGGTACGCAGGGTGCGTGCCTCGGCTTTTTTTATGGGTGTGGCAACGTGGATTCCCCTGCGCTGACGGCTTTGCTGCCTGTTGTTCTGATCATCATGAGCGGTGTGCTGGCCGCCAAGCTGGGCTGGATCCGGGCTACGGCCATTCGCGATCTGTCGCACCTGGTGTTTTATGTGCTGACCCCGGCACTGCTGTTTCGCACCATGGCCAGCGTGCGGCTGTCTGAGCTGGATTTCAAGCCCATCGTGGTGTACTTCATGGCCGCAGGGCTGGTGTTTGCGGGCACCTTGCTGGTCAACGGCTTTAACACGCTGGCTGCAACGCGTGCGCTGGGCCATACCTTCAGCAATAACGTGATGATCGGCATTCCCCTGATTGGCCTGGTGCTGGGCAAGGAGGGGTTGGTGGTTTTGCTGACCTTGATTTCCGTTCACGCGCTGCTGCTGCTGGGCAGTGGCACCTTGATTCTGGAACTTGCGCAGGCCCGGCAGCACAGCGAGGCAGGGCGGTCGCAAGGACTGCTGCGCACGCTGGGGCAGGCCGCGAAAAACAGCGTCATTCACCCTGTGCCGCTGCCGATTATTGCAGGGCTGCTGTTTGCGCAGACGGGCTGGAGCATTCCGGCTGTGATTGACAAGCCCCTGCAACTGCTGGGCTCAGCGCTGGGCGCCATGGCCTTGCTGCTGGTAGGCGTGACCCTAGCGTACAGCCGCATCGGCAGTTTGCTCAAGCCGGCACTGCGCATGGCAGGCGTCAAGATTGTGATTCACCCGCTGGTCTTTCTGGCCGTGGCTTGGTGCATGCATCTGCAGGGCATCCCCATGGTGGCCATGGCACTTGCGGCTGCCTTGCCCACAGGGGCCAATGTGCTGATGTTTGCCCAGCGCTATGGTGTGGCAGAAGAAGAGGTCACGGCCAGCATTGCACTGGGCACCATGTGCTGTCTTGTCACCGTGCCTGTGATGCTGTTGCTGATCAGTGCGGTTCAATAAAAAGATAGCTGCTAGCGCTTGAATTCATTGAGTTTCAATATGAAAAATATCTGAAAACCTTTATAGAACTGCGCAAGCAGCTATCAATATTGGATTGAATCTAGCTTACATGGTGTAAAAATCAGCTTTCAAACGTGGAAAGCTGATTTTTAGCGGCCCATTGCCATCAAGGGGCAAGACGCTCGCGCACCCACTCGTTGTTTCTCAGTTCATAACGCAGACGGTCATGCAGACGGCTTTTGCGCCCTTGCCAGAATTCCCAGCGGTCCGGCACCAGACGAAAGCCACCCCAGTGCGGAGGGCGAGGAGGGTTCAACAGAAACTGCGCACCGTATTTGGCCGCATTCGTCACCAGCACACTGCGGCCGCTGATGACCTGGCTTTGCGGGCTGGCCCAGGCGCCAATGCGTGAGTCAAGCGGGCGGCTGTTGAAATAGGCGTCACTTTCCTGCGCACTCACACGCTCGACGCGGCCTTCGATGCGTACCACACGCTCCAGATCCACCCAGTGAAACTGCAATGCAGCAAAAGGGTTGCCAGCCAGCTCCTTGCCTTTGCGACTGTCGTAGTTCGTGTACCAGACAATGCCTCGCTCGTCATAGCCCTTGATCAGCACGACCCGTGTGCTGGGTCGCATGTTGCTGCCCACGGTGGCTACCGTCATGGCGTTGGGTTCGGCAATTTCTGCCTTGATGGCTTCTTGCAGCCACTGGTCAAACTGCTGCAGAGGGTCAGCATGCGAGGCTGTTTCGTTGAGCTCCGCACGTTCATAGCTCTTGCGCAAATCAGCAATGTGGGTGGAAATTTGGCTCATACAGCGGATTGTGTACCGTGAAAATGCCAATGAAAGGGAAGTTACTAGGCATTTTTTTGATGTGCTGCAGTAAAAAGAGCTCACCAATGTATAGATTTTTTTACAATTTCCCGTAACACTTAGAAACCGACCTCCACGCTCCACTGCGCACATCCGTTCGCTTGCAAGATCCTGCCCATGTCACAGTTCAGCGCCGCTGCCCATCCTCCCTTACTGCCTCTTGCTGCTTTTGCTGCAGGTATTGCCATGCTTGTGGCGTTTTCGGTGGAAGCTGATGCTTCCAGCGACAGCCCATCAGCATCTGCTGCTTCAAGCACAGAGACTTTGCAGCAGGCGGGGTTAAGCCCCCACGCATACGAGCCGCCTTCACTGGCTCCTTCGGCCGTCGTGCAGGCGGGTACACCGGCTTACCGGGTAGAGCAGGACAAGGTGAAGTTCTTTTTTGCGGCCAGCCGTGCAGAGCTGCGCGAGACTGCGGATCAGGGCCTGAAAGCCATTGCAGATGCCTGGCGTGACGGACACAAGATTCAGATTGCGGGCTTTCATGATCAGACAGGCAATCCCATGCTCAACACTGCGCTGGCAAAAAAACGCGCGCTGGAAGTGCAAAAACGCCTGATAGATCTGGGTGTACCAGCATCTGTCATGCAGATGAACAAACCCGCAGTCTCCAAAGACACGCTCGATCTGGCTGAAGCCCGCCGTGTGGAAGTTTCACTGCTGAAGAAATAAAAAACGCCCGGTGCATCAGCTACCTGGGCGTTTGAAGGTGACCGTGGATATGGTTTAACGCAAGCCAGTACCAGTGCCAGCGTCGTCCTTGCGTTCGATCAGCTCAATCTTGTAGCCATCAGGGTCTGTCACAAAAGCAATCACGGTTGTGCCGCCCTTGACGGGGCCAGCTTCGCGCGTAATGGTGCCGCCTGCAGCGCGGATCTTGTCGCAAGCCGCGTAGGCGTCTGGCACACCAATGGCAATGTGGCCATAAGCCGTGCCCATGTCATAGCTTTCAGTGCCCCAGTTATAGGTCAGCTCAATTTCTGCCTGGTTGGGGTTGCCGCCTTCATAGCCCAGAAAGGCCAGCGAGTACTTGTACTCGGTGTTTTCCGAAGTGCGCAGCAATTGCATGCCAAGCACCTTGGTGTAGAAATCGATAGAGCGCTGGAGATTGCCAACGCGCAGCATGGTGTGGAGGATTCTCATAAGCGCATATTCTGCACAAAGATGCAGCGCACATGGCAGTGCACGGGAAATATTGCCTTGGCTGGTGCCACTACGTGAGACTCTGGCGCGCATGGGCCACAAGCTTGTCCAGAATGACATCCAGCTGCTGTGCTTCCTCTGCATCCAGACAGGCTGTTATTTCCTGGTTGCGCCGCGTGACCAGACGCATGGTTCGCACCCATACTTCGCGGCCTTGCGCCGTGAGGTTCAGCACCACACCGCGCCCATCGGTTGGGCTGCTTGCTTTCAGAATCAGGCCTTTGTCTACCAGTGCCTGCGCTGCGCGGCTGGCCTGGGCCTTATCGAGGTTGGCGCTTCGTGCCAGATCTTTCACGGAAAGCGGCGCAAAGTTGCCAATGGCTGCCAGGCAGCGCGCTTCATGGGCGGGAATGCCGGACTCTTGCTCATAGGCGAGCTGCGTGATGCGATCGGCCAGCTTCATCAGCGTGTGAATGCGGTGGGTGTAGGTCCTGTCCAGAGGCACCCAGTCTGTGTGTTCGCGTGAATTCATGGCTGTCATTCAAACCAAAGGCCTGCCAGAGAATATGTGGCAGGCCTTTGCAAGGCGGGGTCTTTGAAAGCCCCAATTCTCACTACCTGTACGTTCCCGCACAAGATGGCGATCTTGAGGCGGCTCAGTCCAGTGTGATTTGGCTCTCTTCAATCACTCTGCGCCACTTGTTACGTTCTGCGCTAGCGTAGGCATCCATTTCTTCAGCGGTGCTGGGCGTGACTTCCAGCGCCATGCCTTCCAGCTTGGCCACGATGTCAGCCTGCTTGAGCGCAGATTGCAGGGCATCGGAGAGCTTGGCTACGCGTTCCTTAGGGGCGGCAGCCGGCGCCACAATGCCTTGCCATGCATAGGCTTCAAAGCCTTTGAGTCCTTGTTCATCCAGCGTAGGTACATCTGGCAGTGTAGGAAGACGGGCAGGGCTGGCCACGGCAATGGCGCGAATCTTGCCGCCTTGCACGTGCTGAATGCCTGCGGCCGTGTCTACAAACATGAATGGCAGCTGACCCGCCACAACGTCCTGTACCGCAGGGGCTGAGCCGCGGTAGGGGATGTGCACAAAGTTCAAGCCACTTTGCGAGCGCAGCAACTCAATGGCGAGATGGTGTGGGCTGCCTGCACCAGGCGTGCCATAGGAAACACCTTTGGTCTGCTGCTTGGCCCATTCCACAAATTCAGCATAGTTGTTGACCGGCAGCTGGCTGTTGACCACCAGCAGCATGGGAAAGCGCACCAGCAGCCCCACTGGCACGAAGTCTTTTTCTGCGCTGTAGCTGAGTTTTTTGTACAGATAGGGGTTGGCAGCCAGGGTGCCAGTGTCCCCAGTCAGAATGGTGTAGCCATCGGGCTTGGCGCGCGCTACGGCATCCGCACCGATGTTGGTGGCTGCGCCAGGCTTGTTGACCACGATGATGGACTGGCCCAGTGCCTTGCCCATGGGCTCGCTGAGTACGCGTGCCACTACGTCTGTGCCGCCACCCGCAGCATAGGGCACGACCCATTCAATGGGTTTGCTGGGATAAGCATCTGCCCATGTGACCAGGGGCATAAGCAAGGAGGAAATAACAAAGCTACGTCGGGCTAAGGACATGAAACGTCTCCGTAGAACCTTCTGGTTCTTTTTTTCTGGTTGGAATAGTGTTGCCTTGTGGCAGCAACACGGAGACTGTAGCGGTGAAGGTTGCGCACGCAACCAAGAGGTTTCCCGAGTTTTTTCTCGTTGAGTTTGATTATTCAGGTGGAAAAGCAATGAGAAATCTATTAACGCAAAGCTCAGATTCCAGCGGATGGATTACAGCTCGACAGGCAGCGCACTGGTGCATTTGATTTCATCCATGCAGACACTGGAGCGCACAGATGCCACGCCAGGCAGACGCATGAGCGTGCCCATCAGGAAGCGGGACAGCGATGGCAAATCCCGCGCAGTGACTTTGAGCACATAGTCAAAGTCACCAGTGACGGAGTAGCACTCCAGTACCTCAGCCAGCTGGCGCACATGCACCAGAAATTGCTCCAGCTCGCGGACATGGCTGCGCTCCATGGATACATGAATAAAGGCTGTCACGCTCCAGCCCAGCGCTGCAGGTTCCAGCCGCGCTTCGTAGGCACGAATCAGCCCCAGTTCTTCCAGCCGCTTATGGCGCCGGTGGCACTGCGCGGGAGACAGCTGCACCACTTGCGCCAGCTCCAGATTGGTCGCGCGTGCGTTGGTCTGCAGGTGGGCCAGGATTTTCTGGTCGATGCGGTCCAGTGTGATGCTTGTCTCATTCATAGGAAATATTTTCTCTTTTTATTGGCTTTGGATGAATTTTTATTTGGTGCTTAAGGGAAATCCAGCGCTTCAAATAAAAACTCTTTGTGAGGCTTGATTTTTAGACTTTATCCAATGCATGGCTGCTGATCTACGGGCAAGGAATGAGGCGACAACTATCTTGACATGCTCCGGGATCAGAGCAGCAGGAGCAGTTAAGAAATCTTTTTGCATGCAGAAACGTTCATCGGAGAGCTGCATGCAAACGACCAAGGAGACAGAAATGGCAGATTTGTATGACAACCCCATGGGGCTGTGCGGCTTCGAATTCGTGGAGTTTGCCTCTCCCATGGCGCAAGTGCTGGAGCCATTGTTTGAGCGCATGGGCTTTACGCTGGTCGCAAAGCATCGCTCCAAGGATGTGGTGCTTTATCGCCAGGGAGACATCAACTTCATCGTCAACCGTGAACCCAAAAGCATCGCCAGCTACTTTGCGGCAGAGCATGGTGCCAGTGCCTGTGGTCTGGCTTTCCGCGTCAAGGATGCGCACTACGCGTACAACCGTGCGCTGGAGCTGGGCGCGCAACCCATTGAAATTCCCACAGGTCCGATGGAGTTGCGCTTGCCTGCCATCAAAGGCATTGGCGGTGCACCGCTGTATCTGATTGACCGTTTCGAAGACGGCAAGAGCATTTATGACATCGACTTTGAATACCTTGACGGTGTAGATCGTCACCCGACAGGCCACGGCTTCAAAGTCATAGACCACTTGACGCACAACGTGTACAAAGGCCGCATGGCGTTCTGGGCAGATTTTTACGAGCGCCTGTTCAACTTCCGTGAGATTCGCTACTTCGATATCAAGGGCGAATACACGGGGCTGACATCCAAGGCCATGACGGCCCCCGATGGCATGATTCGCATCCCGCTCAATGAAGAGTCGGGCAAGAACGGCGGTCAGATTGAAGAGTTCCTGATGCAGTTCAACGGTGAAGGTATTCAGCACATTGCCTTGCTGACCGACGATCTCATCGCCAGTGTGGATGCCTTGCAAATGGCCGGGGTGCCTCTGATGACTGCGCCCAATGACATCTATTACGAAATGCTGGAAGAGCGCATGCCAGGCCACGGCCAACCCGTTGCCGAACTGCAGACGCGCGGCATTTTGATGGATGGCACGACGGCCAATGGCGAAAAGCGCCTGCTGCTGCAGATCTTCTCTCAGCCTTTGCTGGGCCCCGTATTCTTTGAGTTCATTCAGCGCAAGAACGATGAAGGCTTTGGAGAGGGTAACTTCAAGGCGCTGTTTGAGTCGCTCGAGCGTGACCAGATCCGTCGCGGCACCTTGGTGACCGAATCGGCCTGACACTGCTTTCCCAAGCACAACGCCCTGCATGATCTGGCGCATGCAGGGCGTTTTTCTATAGCGCTACGCAACAACAAGGGCTGTGGACGCAGCCCTTGATCGTTTTTAAGCCGGTGTGTCTGGCTGTGTCCAGGGAGATGCCTGTGCAAACGCTGGCAGCTTGGCGCAGGCAGCATCAATGGCCGAGATTCTGGGCCAGCGCGACACATCCACTTTGAAGCGGCGTGCGCTTTCTACCTGTGGCACCAGATAGACGTCGGCCAGTGTGGGGCTGTCGCCCCAGCTGTAGGGCCCGGTCTGCCCATGCTGCGCCAGCAGTGCCTCATAGGCATCAAAACCAGCCGTGATCCAGTGTCCACACCACTGGTTGATGGCGTCTTCATTCGCACCAAACTGATGGCGCAAATACTCCAGAATGCGGCGGTTGTTCACGGGGTGAATATCACATCCGACCAGCGCAGCCAGGGCGCGCACATGAGCGCGTGCTTCAGGGGTATCGGGCAGCAGCGATGGCTCAGGGTAGCGCTCTTCCAGCCATTCAATGATGGCGGGAGACTGGGTCAGCACTTCGCCGCTGTCCAGCACCAGGGCGGGAACCAGCCCCTGGGGGTTTACCGTGGTGAAGTCAGACTGCAAATGCGCTTCTGCGCGCAGATCGACCGGAATGTACTCCGCGCTGACACCTTTGAGGTTGAGCGCAATGCGCAGGCGGTGGGAAGTGCCACTGCGAAAGTAGTTGTAGTGCTTCATGGCTGTTTCCGGGCTCAAATTGGCTGTTTAGCAGGCAGGATCGTGCCCCAGCAGCTACCAAAACCGATGCGCGCAAAGCCTTGTTTTTCGCACCAGCCGCGCAGGACCACTGCATCGCCATCTTCCAGGAAGGTGCGTTGCTCTCCATTGGGCAGTTGCAAGGGATTTTTGCCGCCGCTGGTCAACTCGATCAGTGCGCCTGCCTGATCCAGTGTGGGGCCGGACAGCGTCCCTGTCCCCAGCAGATCGCCGGGCTGCAGGTTGCAGCCATTGACGGTGTGGTGCGTCACCATCTGTGCCATGGTCCAGTAGGCATGGCGGTAGCTGGTGCGGCAGATGCGAGCTTCTGCCTTAGGGTCGTGCTGACGCATCTGGCTGGTTTGCAGGCCCACTTCCAGTTGAATGTCGAGCGCGCCGTGGCTGCGATTGTCTGCGCTGTCCAGATAGGGCAGGGGCTGCGGGTCTTGCGCAGGGCGCTCCAGCGGGGCGCGGTAGGGGGCCAATGCCTCCAGGGTGACAACCCAGGGGGAAATCGTAGTCGCGAAGTTTTTGGCCAGGAAGGGGCCCAGCGGCTGGTATTCCCAGGCCTGAATATCTCGGGCGGACCAGTCGTTGAGCAGGCAGATGCCAAAGACATGGTCTTCGGCCTGGCTCAGAGGAATAGGCTGGCCCAGCGTGTTGCCGCTGCCAATGAATACACCCAGTTCCAGCTCAATATCCAGGCGCTTGCTGGGTGCAAGCACAGGTGCAGGTGCATCAGGTGCCTTGATCTGGCCGCATGGACGCGCAAAGTTTTCACCCGAAATCACCACACTGGATGCACGGCCGTGGTAGCCAATCGGCACCCACTGGTAATTGGGCATCAATGGATTGTCGGGGCGAAAGAGTCGACCGATGTTGGTGGCGTGGTAGATGGAGGTGTAGAAGTCGGTGTAGTCACCAATCTGCGCGGGCAGGGCGTATTCCACTTCAGCTTGCGGAACCAGGCAGGATTGCAGGGCCGATTGCTGCGCTGCACCTTCTCGCAAAGCGCGCGACAGGGCCAGACGAAGCGCACTCCAGCAGGGCTTGCCCAGTGCCATCAGTGCGTTCAGCGTGGGCTGTGCCACCGCTTGCAAAGCCTCGGCGGCCTGGTCCGAAAAAACGCCCGTCTTTGCAGCGGCCGTCAAATCCAGAATTTCAGTGCCAATGGCCACGCCGATACGCATGGGCTCGCTGCTGCCGCTGCGCTTGAAGCTGGCAAAAGGCAGGTTCTGGATGGGAAAGTCACATCCGGCCACATTGGCGCTGCCCACCCAGCTGCGCAGTTCAGGGTTGTGGGTTTCGTTCAAAAAGTCTGTCATGGCAAATGGCATTCAACGGAAAAAGTACAAATGCAAAAGCCGCAGCGGCACAAGTGCGAGCGCTGCGGAGGGAAAAATATGGCGCAAAGCCACAGGCTTGGCGGTTCTTACTGCTTGCGCATGCTGCCGTCATGCATCCAGGCCGCATGTTTGGGGGCGCGCTTGGTTTCGCTCCACTCCTGCAGCATGTCCCACTTCACGGCATCGAGCTTTGCGTACATCTCGGGTGTACCGACATCGGCAGCCAGTTCCAGGCGGTGGCCGTTGGGGTCAAAAAAATAGATCGAATAGAAAATGGTGTGGTCAACAGGGCCGATGACCTTGATACCTTCGGACTCCAGACGCGCTTTGGTGGACTTGAGCACATCCAGTGACTCTACTTTCAGGGCCAGGTGCTGCACCCACGAAGGCGTGTTTTCATCGCGGCCCATTTCTGGTTTGGTGGGCAGCTCAAAGAAGGCCAGAATGTTTCCATCACCGGCATCCAGAAACACGTGCATATAAGGATCAGGTGCCTTGGTGGAAGGCACTTCGTTTTCGGCAATGGCCAGCACGAACTTCATGTCCAGA
The DNA here is from genome assembly GCF_002056725.1 of Comamonas kerstersii. Taxonomy (NCBI): domain Bacteria; kingdom Pseudomonadati; phylum Pseudomonadota; class Betaproteobacteria; order Burkholderiales; family Comamonadaceae; genus Comamonas; species Comamonas kerstersii. Next base: position 2,887,344 of record NZ_CP020121.1, read on the forward strand.
TGCTTGGTGTACCACTCCACGGTCTCTTTGGCGTCTTTGCAGCGGTAGGCCACGTGGTGAATTTTTTGAATCAGCATGGTGTTTGTCTCCTGAAGGGGTTGAGTCGTGATGCGCCCTGGCAAAAGCGCGTCACAGATCCTGCAAAGCCGTGTTCACATATTGCTGCACGCTGGGCACATGGCCAATAGCGTGCGATTGCAGCAAAGCCAGCTTGGTGAGGAAAAGCTCGGTTTTTCCGGGGCCAGCCTGGTCAATGGCCTCGGCCAGCAAATCGTAGATGGCCTCGGTATCGGCCAGACTGGAGGTGTTGGGGTTACGGGTCATGGTGCTTGTCTCCAGGTGATTCAGCATTGTTGGATGTGCTCCAAAGTGGCTTTCAGGCGTTGTGCATCGAGCTGCAGCCAGCGGCCGCAGACGTGCTGGTCAGGTCGCAGCAGATACGCGCTGCCTGCCTGCTGCACGCCATAGCGCTGGTGCACCTGACCTGCAGGGTCCAGCAAGGTCTGGTCAACTCCCAGAACGCTGGCTGTGCCACTGCGGCGGATGGCCGTCACACGCAGCGGCATGCCTGTGGCTTGAATGTCGGTGACTACCCTCTGAATGTCTGCTGGCAGGGCGTCTGCATCTGTGAAGTACAGCAGCTCGAAAGCCGCGCCCAGCTTGTCCAACAGGAACTGGTCTTCGCCCAGGCGTATGTTCTGTGGCGGTGCGCCATGGGATAGGCCACCAGCGAAGAGGGCGTTGTCATCACATGGGCTGTTCAGGGCTGAATGCTCGTAGGCATGGGGGCGGGAAGTGCGCCAGTGGAACAGGGGACGCACAAACTCCTGCGTCAATGACAGAGACAGGACGGCATCGCGCAGCAGGCGAAAGCCCTTGGTGGGCGGGGTCATGAAGCGTGTGCTTTTGCCAGCCTCGTCAATGATTTCGCGTGCCGCACCTACGCGTTCGCGGCTGTAGTTTTCCAGCAGGCTGGGCTTTGCGCGGCCTTGCACGACCATGGCCAGATGCCATGCCAGTGACTGCGCATCCTGAAAACCTGTGTTGGCACCGCGCACGCCAAAGATGGGGAGGAGGTGGGCGGCATCGCCAGTAAACAGGGTACGGCCATGCACATAGCTGGGTAGTGTCAGCGTGCGGGCGGAGTACACCGAGGACCAGTCCAGCTCCCAGGCAATACCCGGATAGCCGATCATGGCCAGCTGCGCATCGATGCGCGACTTCAAGGATTCAGGTGCCAGCGCCTCTTCAGGTGTCTCACCTGCAGGCAGCTGATAGTCCAGGCGCCAGATGCCGTGTGGCTCACGGTGCATCAAGATGGTGTTGCCGGGGTTCCACTCAGGGTCAAAAAAGGCCAGGCGCTCCGTGGGCAGCGGCAGATCGACCTTGATATCTGCAATCACAAACAGGCCTTCGTAGGAAGCGCCTTCCATCTTCAGGCCAAATCCCTGCCGGATGCCGGAGCGGCCACCGTCAGCAGCGACCAGCCAGTCTGTTTCCAGCGTGTATGTGCCCTCGGGCGTATCAATTTCCAGTGTGGCGGTCTGTGCGTCCTGGCTGACTTTCACCACTTTGTTGCCCCAGCGAAAGTCAATCAAGTCCGATGCCTCGCATGCCTCCAGCAGGTATTGCTCCATGTATTGCTGCTGGATATTGAGCATGGGGCCAAAGCGATCATCCGCATCGTGCGGTGCTTCCATGCGGAAAACGCGCTGGCCGCGATAGTAGGAATTGCCAAACTGCCATGGCAGACCGTTTTCGACCATACGGTCTGCCACGCCCACTTGCTGCAGGATTTCCATGCTGCGGCGGGTAAAGACAATGGCGCGGCTGCCAGCGGAAACCTGCAGCTCGGACTCCAGCACCACGCTACGCACACCGTAACGCGCCAGCTCCAGCGCCGTCACCATGCCTGAAGGGCCGCTGCCAACGATCACCACTTGCTGGCGGCTTGGCGTGCCATGCGCGCTGGGCAACCATGGCTGAAAGACTTGGTAGTCGTAGTAAATCGAAGGACGGGGTGTGGAATCTGGCTGGTGCATAGCTATTGGGCAAAACGCAATGAACAATCAACGTGGATGAATGTTCAAATAGTTGCACAGGCAACTAAGTAGCCCAATCGGTGCTTACCCTGTGGGGATCTGCGAATTAAATACAATGTATATTATGTTAAATAGCTAATGTATGAAGCTATCCAGTCATCGCAGCATAGCTTGGGTACTGCACTATTGAAAACAGAGCTGCTTGCGCTGAATTCATATGGTTTTCAATGCCATAAGACTTTGAAAACAAGATTTTGCAAGCGCTAGCAGCTATTTTTTGTAAAGCGCTTGTGCGTTGGCGTGTGTGCCATATGCATGAAAAAGCCGCGCTGAGATCGCTCTCAGCACGGCTGGATGGTTCGAAGGCGCAAAGCGCGTCAGTCGTATGTCTTGGGGATGAGCTTTTGCACCTGCTCTGCAGTCACGGGTTGCGCCTGAGCGCCCCATTGCGCACGCATCCAGGTGGCCAGTCCTGCAACGTCTGCTGCACTCATGCGGTCGGCAAAACCAGGCATGGCATACATGCGCTCGTTGCCAGCAAAGGTCTGCGTCTGTACGCCATGGAGGATGACTGTGACCAGATTGTTCGGGTCTTCCATCATGACGGCAGTATTGCCACGCATGGGCGGCGCGACATTGGGAATGCCCTCACCACTTACGCCGTGGCATGCCGCGCAGGCAGACATATAGCTCAGGCGGCCTGGCTGCAGCAGTGGATCAGAAGCTATCGGCAATGCTTCGGGGCCAGGTGCTGCAGTCAGCAGCTTGCCTTGCTTGTCGGTCATCAGATAGGTAGCAATTGCATCCACATCTTCGCGCTGCATGGCGCTGGTGGAGAAATGCGTCACTGTGTACATGCTGCCAAACGATGTGCCCTGCGCCGAAGTGCCTGTGCGCAGATACTGGCTCAGCGATGCCGCATCAAAGCCGCGCTGTGCCAGCGTTTCAGCCGTGATGTTGGGCACCGTCAAGCCGTCAATCGCATCACCGCCCTGCAAGGAGCGCGAGAACGACACCCCCATGGTGATATTGCGTGGCGTATGGCAGGCACCGCAGTGGCCCAGGCCTTCCACCAGATAGGCACCGCGCAGCCATTGCTCGGAAGCGCCCTGGCGTGTGGGTGGTTCACGGTCCGGGAAGTTGATCAGCGCCCAGAAGTTCATGAACGGACGCACGGGCAAGGTGAACACGCCGGTGTTGTTCGCATTGGGCTGTGCAATGGGCGGCACGCTCATGATGTAGGCATACAGGGCGTCGATATCGTCAGGCCGCGTAATGTGCGTGAACACAAACGGCATGCCGGGATACAGATTGCGATTGCCGGGTGCAATGCCATCACGCATCACGCGGTGAAAGTCTTCGCGCGTGTACTTGCCAATACCGTAGGTGGGGTCTGGCGTGATGTTGGTGGAGTGCAACGTGCCAAAAGGTGTGTCAATGGGCACGCCCCCTGCTCCCATGGGACCCTGGGCCTGCGAGTGGCAGCCCATGCAGTTACCTGCCAGCGCCAGTTCCCGGCCTGTGGGGATCAGGTCATGCATCTGGGCATCACTGAGCGGCTGTTTGGCCTGCGGGGCGACGCTGCTGCTACGAAACACGCCAACCAGCACGGCAATGGACAAGACGATCAGCAGAATCAGAATGCCCAGCAGGCTGTTGCGCAAGGTATGGCTTTTCATCGTCATCTCCTTCAGCCGATTACGCAGCCTGGTGTCTTCAGCGCCACTTCCTCTACCGCCTGGTAGTAACGGACATAGCCCGTGCAGCGGCAGATGTGGTCGTTCAACGATGCCTCAATACGGCTGCGCAGCTCAGCGCGCGCTACCGGCTTTTGCTTGAGTGACTCAATGAAGACGGTGGCAGCCGTCACAAAGCCCGGTGTGCAGTAGCCGCACTGGAAGGAAAAGTGCTCGATAAAGGCTTGCTGCACGGGTGTGAGCTCCTGCACCTGCCCTTTTTCGTCACGCTTGGCCTGGCCTTCAATGGTGATGATCTTCTTGCCATTGAAGAAATGGGCATCAAACACGCAGGTGCGTGTCTCTATGGGTGTATTGCCTTCGCGCAGCTCCATGACCGTGCAGGCATGGCATATGCCTTGGCCGCAGCCAAAGCGTGTGCCAGTCAGGTTCAGATAGTCATGCAGAAAGTCGATCATGGGCATACCGACGGGTACGTCCACAGGGCCAATGCTTTGACCATTGATCGTCAGTGCGAGAGGGCGTTTTTCCAGACTCATAGCATCAGCGCCTTTTTGATTTTGGTAGGGGTCACGGGCAGACGATAAAAACGTGTGCCGGTCGCGTGCGTCACCGCATTCACGGTTGCAGCGACGACGGGGATCATCACCACCTCAGCCATGCCTTTGGGTGGGGAGGTTTCGGTCAAGGGCTCCAGATAGTCTGCAGTCTGGGTCCAGACCGCTACATCCCGTGCACGGGGCAAGGTGTAGCGGTTGAAGTTCCAGGTGCCATTGCCGGGGCCATCGGCGTACAGCGGCAACTCTTCCATCAGTGCGTGGCCAATGCCCATGGCCACCCCACCCTGCTGCTGGCCGGAGACCAGCGCGGGAACGATGACGCTGCCGGGGTCCAGCAGACTGTGGTGGCTCATGATCTGCACTTCACCGGTAAAGGTGTTGACGTTCAGCTCCACCAGACAGGCAGCAGGCGTGTAGGTCGTCACACCTGCGTTGTTGCGCTGGGCAGAGGGGAAATGCACCTGACTGCGTGCAATAAAGTCATAGCCGCCAGTCGTCATGCGCGACTTGAGGGCTTGCGGTGCACCATCGCCGTAGCGCACGGCAAGCGCATCGACTGCCAGATGGCGCTTGCCAACACCGGGGATGTCAAAGTCCGCCCTTGCCCATTCCCAGCGGCTGAAGCAGTGCACGGCCACACCGGTGACCAGGCCCATCTCATGTGCCTTGCGGGCAATGTCCGCAAAAGCAATGGTGGCCATGCCGCCACCGCCAATGCCGCCGGGCACGGCACGCAAATCCTGCAGGGTCACATTGCCACTGGCGATCTGCCCGCCTGCTGGGCCACTGCTCCAGATGGCCTTGGCGGCAGGCCAGATGGTGTTCTCCAGCAGAAACTGTGCAGCCTGACGTGTGCCAAAGCCCAGAAAGTAAGCGCTGTTGGAGGCACTCATGGCCGGCAGAATGCACGGTACCCAGTGCGGGTCGCGTGAGAGCTCGTCCTGCTGCTCCTGGGTAATGGTAAAAGGCTCGAAATTGCTCTTGAGCGGCAGCTGCGGGAAGTCGGTTTCGCCCCAGATCGTCACGTCTGGTGCTTTGCCCAGCATGCGCTGCACCATGACTTGCTGCGCTGTGGTGGCGCCTGTGCCAATTTCCTGCACGCAATGGCGCATGGTGATCTGGCCCTGGGCATCAAACTCCAGCACCAGTGCCGAGGTATCAGCGCCTGTGCCGTAGTCCTTCTGGACCTGGGCAAAGCCCACACCGTAGCGCTTGCCAGGGTGCTGCGCCTCGTAGGCTGCCTTGGCCTTGTCACGGTTGGTCCACAGCGGATGCTTGGCCGCGAGTTCCAGCATTTCCACATTGCGTGGATCACCCAGCTGCACTGCACCCTGGGTGTTGGCATCGCCTGCACGCAGTGCGTTGCGGCGGCGCAGTTCAATCGGGTCGATCTTCAGCTCGGCAGCCGCCTCATCGACCAGCAGCTCCGTCAGGGACATGGCCTGAATCGTGCCGTAACCGCGCATGGAACCTGCTTCCACTGCTGCACTTGCAATAGCGGCGCTGGACATGTCGGACTTGGGGAAGTAATAAATAGACTGCCCGGCAGTAGCCGCTACCTGTGCCACAGAGAAAGAGAAGTTGGCCCGCCCTCCTCCGTTGCAGTTGTAGAAAGCCTTGAGCAATTCAAACTTGCCGGTTGCACGATCTGCCACCAGTGTCAGGTCTGCCTCAATACTGTGGCGTTTCATGCCCATCTGGAACTGTTCATAGCGGTCATTGGCCAGCCGCACGGGCAAACCATTGCCGTAGAAGCAGGCAGCAATCACGTAGAACGGAAAGATGGAGTGGTCCTTGGAGCCATAGCCCACCGTCGAGCCAGACAGCAGCACGATGTTCTCTACGGGGAAGCGCTTGTTGTCCTTCATCATGAAGGCTGCCACCCGCGCCACCTCGTAGGGCGACTGCGCTGCAATCATGATGTGCAGCGTTTTGCTGGCCGCGTCGTACCAGGCATTGCCGTTGTCCGGCTCCATGGCACTGGGGTCAATAGACTGCGAAAAACCCTGGCGCTGCAGCACCAGCTTGTTCGGGTTCTGGCGTGCTGCCTCGATTTCTGCTTCCAGGGCCTTGGCTGCTGCCATGCCCCGGCGCATGGGTTCATAGGTTTCGTGGGCCACCTGCTCTGGATCACGCACTGCCCCACCCCCGCGATGCCGCAGCATGACGGAGCGCGGCACCAGAAAGCCTTCTGCATCCGGGCTGGGCCACACGGGCGTGTCGCCGTCAAAATTGCCCCAGATCACTGCATCCTGCATGGGCGAAAAGGCGGGCGTTGCAGATGGCGTCTCACCGCCAATGCGCACATAGCGGGCTGCACCATAGTTGGGTGGTGGCTTGGGGCCTGTGTGCTTGCCATATTTGACAACGTTCTTGTCAAAGCGCAGCAGGCGTTTGGCTGCCTCAAAGCGATCAAAATCCTTGTAGACCAGCAAAGCCACAGGATGGCCATACATGGGCGATGTTTCACCTTTGGGCAGCAGGAAGTTGTAGCCGTAAAAGCCAATGCCCAGATCCTGCAGTTCTGGCACGGCGATGCCGTCACGCGCCATGTCTTCGTGACGTACCAGCTGGTCTGGCTGCAGATCTTGCCCAAGTACGGAAAGATCAATGTCCTCAAAGCTGTGTTCGATATCAGTGGCTTTCAGGAAAAAGGCATGGGCCTGTTCCTGTGGCCAGCCCGCAAGATCCTTGGCGCGGAAGTCGCGTGCGAACACTTTCTCCCCCGTCACCTTGCGAATGGCATCCCAGCGGTATTTGACATCCCCGTTGGGCGCCATCCACTCACTGGTCTGGGGACCAGAATGCACCTCCGTCGCCTGCGTCACGGGCAGGCGCCCCAGCATGACGGTGATGCTGCCAAATGTGCCTAACTTGATAAAGTCGCGGCGACTAAAACTTGCAGCCATTATTTGTTTTTCCTGTCTGGACCTCACCGCAAGACATACTCAAGCACATGGGCTGATGTATTGGGTGATTCGTGGAGCATGAATATCTGTGTGCTGTGAGAGTGTGCCAAAGAAATGGCACTTTTCAATTCAGCAAGTCTTGTCAGTGCTAGATGAATCAAACATTTTTCAAACAAAATAAACTTAATAAAAACAATGTCTTATTGTTTTTATTGATTGAAGTTGTGTCCTGAATTTCTTGAATTCCTACGTACATGAAGGAAAATTCCTACGCCAACAGTCTTGGATTATTGAGATGGGCGTAAAAAATCCAACACCTTGAGGTCGGTATACCTGAATCTTGCCTTCAGGTTTGTGCTGCAGCGGTTTCTTTCGCTGTTAGGCCTCGGCCCTGGCACGCAGTTCGTGCAGCGCTTTGCCAGCGCAGACCTGCATTTCCGGCAGCAAGGGCACCCCGTTTTTCACGGCAATGATTTCTGCCATGATGCTCACCGCGATCTCTGCCGGGGTTTTGCTGTCTATAAAAAGACCAATCGGGCCTCTGAGGCGCTGCATGACTGCAGGCGAGACATCGAAATGCTCCATCAGTCGGGCGCGTCGGGCCTCGTTATTGCGGCGGGAGCCAATGGCTCCGACATAAAAGGCCGGGCTGCCTAATGCTTCCAGAATAGCCAGGTCATCGAGCTTGGGGTCATGGCTCAGGGTGACGATGCAGCTGCTGTAATCAGGCTTGAATGCCTGTACGGCGTCGTCTGGCATGCAGCGCATCAGCGGTGCCAGGCTTTCATCCCAGCTGAAGCTGTGCTCGGAGCGTGGGTCGCACACCGTCACGGCAAAGCCTGTGCTGTGTGCAATGGTGGTCAGATACTGGGCCAGCACCCCTGCGCCAATGAGCAGCATGCGCCAGCGTGGGCCAATGCACAAGGACATGGCCTGCTCCGTCAACTGCAAAGGCACATAGGCTTTCACAGGCTCCAGTTCAACGCTGCCGGAAGCCCGGTCTACCCTGCGCTGCACCAGCAGCCCTGCATCCAGCTGTGTCAGCAAGGCATCGATGGACTGCAGGCTGGGATTGCACTCCACCATCAGTTCAATCGTGCCACCGCATGGCAGGCCAAAGCGATGTGCTTCCTCGGCGCTTACGCCATAACGCAGCAATGTGGTGGCTGGCATGTCGCGTATATCGGCAAAACGCTGGAACACATCGTCTTCGATGCAGCCGCCTGAGACAGAGCCCACCATTTCCACTCCGACTCTGACCGCCAGCATGGCCCCAACAGGGCGCGGTGAGGAGCCCCAGGTTTTGACGACGGTGACAAGCAAGGCGTCTTCACCCGCTTCTCGCCAGGCCTTGAGTGCGCGCAATACGGTGATATCTACAGCGTCCATCGGGGAGTCTTTCTATGGGGTTGACAGCGGGCGCACCAAAGCACCTTGCTCCAGCACGGCTTGCGCGCGCTGCAAATCGTCCAGCGTGTCTATGTCTTGCAGGATGCCTGGGTCTTCGACGGGCAGTTGCACCACCCTGCCCTGGCTGCGCAGCTGTTGCAGTACCGAGCGCGCGCCCTGGTCGCCAGTGAGCTGCTGCAGCGCCGCAGCACATGGGGCGCTAAAACCTACGGGGTGGCCAGGCTGGCCATTGCAGACGGGCTGCACAGCGTCAAAGCGGTCAGTACTCAGAAGTTGCTGCGCAATGGTGCGCAGTGTGGCCGCGTGTACCAGAGGCATATCGCCAGGCAGGATGAGCCAACCTGAGGCATCAGAGCTTGCGCGTACCCCGCTGGCAATCGAGTCACCCATGCCCGCGGTGGCTGCGCCGTCAGGGCGAACCACAAAGGCCTGCAAGCCTGCATCGGCCACCGTATCCAGCACATGCTGCAGCACTGGTTTATCGAATAAAGAAGCTTGCAGCTTGTGCGTGCGCCCACCACTGGCTGTAAAGCGCTGGCCCTGCCCGGCCGCAAGTACCAGAACTTTCAGTGATGACAGAGATGGATGGGGATGTGCTGCTGCAGCAGTCATGGGGAAAGAGCGAATCCTTGCAGGTGAGGCCACGGTGCTCACCTTCAAAGAACTATTGTCCAGCAGTTGCGGCGCTGTGCAGGGCCTTGTTTGTAGGACAAAGCTCAAAAGTGGATGGCTGTGCCGCTGCAGCCACCCACGGGACGGCTATCAGATGGATTTGCGCCCCAGTCGTAGCGAGCGCTGCGACAGTGCACGGCGCTGCAACGAACGGCTATTGCGCTGCTTGTCGGCTGGTGCTTCGGCGGCTGCTGCGAACTCTGCAGGGGCAGCAGTACGAGCCTGCAGCAGCAGCTTGAGTTCAGCTACGCGCTCATTGGCCATGTCCAGGGCCTGCTGCAGATTGATGTGAGCAGCACGGGTGGTCAGCAATTCTTCCTCGGTCTGCAGATGGCGGTTTTGCAGCTCTTCATAGCGTGCAGCGGCGGCGCGCTCTGCATCCTGCATTTGTTTCTTGAGCTTTTCCGCTTCCTGGCGGCTGCGATCCACGTCAGAGAGCATGCGGCGCTCATTGCCTGCGAACTGCTCGGCCAGCCGCTGGCGCTCTTGCGCAGCTGCTTCCAGCTCGCGGGAGTGCTGCTCACGCAGGGCTTCCTTGGCCTTGCGCTGCTCGGCATTTTCCTGGCGCAGCTTTTCCAGCCACTGGTCACGCTCTGTCAACTGCTGCTGCATTTCATCGAGGCGGCGCGACAGATCTTCGCGCTGGGCATGGGCCAGCTTGAGTGCGGCATCCATGGCCTCTTTTTGCTGCTGCAGGCTTTCTTCGCGTTGTGCCAGTTTGGCTTGCAGGCCTTGCAGCGCCTGCTCCATCTCACTGGCTGCCTTTTCTCTGACTTCCAGTGCCTGTTCTGCGAGTTCACGCGCTTGCTCCAGTGCACTGCTCCACAGGGTTTGTGCGGCTTCCAGCACTTCGTTGGGCACGGAATTGCGCAGCTCCTGCGTCTGCTGATTCAGCCCCAGGCGTGCGCCCAGTGTGGCGAACCAGGCGTCCAGCATGGGGGCCACGGTATTGGGGGAGCCGCGCCCCATGCGCTGGCGGACTTTTTCAATCGTGGGTTTCTGGCCATCGGCCAGCAAGGCGTCTGCGGCAGCCCAGACGTCTGCCTCTTGAATGCCACGCGATGTTTTTGGTGCTACTGGTTGCATAGGAAGTAGATTACCATCGATAAGAGATTGTTATCGTGAGTTGTTAAATATTATTATATAACAACATACATAACATGTAATATTTAATACGTAATATAGAAAAAATACAACATATGTCAGGTGAAAACCAACTGCTCGCCGGATCTGGGGCGCAAAGCCTCACGCAGCTCAGCCAGAGCACGCTCAATGCCCTGCGTGAGCTGCTCAGAGAAGGTGAAGCAGAAAACACAGTGCGCAGCTACCAGAGCGCCATGCGCTACTGGGCAGGCTGGCACCAGTTCCGCATGGGGCAAGCCATTGCCCTGCCCTTGCCCGTGGAAACTGTGCTGCTGTTTATTGCGGACCACGCCCAGCGCAGCACGCCCTATGGCTTGCGCTGTGAGCTGCCTGCATCGATTGACGCTGCGCTGGTGCAGTCCGGCTGCAAGGCCAGGCTAGGTCCGCCCTCACACAACACCCTGGTGCACCGTGTGGCTGTCATGTCCAAGGCGCACCAGAACCGCGGTCTGCCCAATCCCTGTCATGACGAGCGCGTGCGCGAACTGCTCTCACGCACGCGCAAGGCCTACGCCAAACGTGGCGAGCGTGCACAGAAAAAAGCGGCGATCACCAAAGATGTGCTGCAAAAGCTGCTGGCCACCTGTGACGACAGCCTGCGCGGCAAGCGCGATCGCGCCCTGCTCCTGTTTGCCTGGAGCAGCGGCGGCCGTCGCCGCTCTGAAGTCAGTGCAGCAGACATGCAGTACCTGCGGCAAATTGGCCCGGATCAATATCTGTATGAACTGGCTGTCTCCAAAACCAACCAGAGCGGCGCAGACCTGCCTGAGAACACCAAGCCGGTGCTGGGAGCGGCAGGCAAAGCGCTAAGTGACTGGCTGCAGGCCAGCGAGATCACGGAAGGCGCCATCTTTCGCCGTATCCGCAAAGGTGGCCATGTGGGCGAGCCCCTGCAGGCACCCGCAGTACGCGCCATCGTCAAGGAACGCTGCGCTCTGGCGGGAGTGGAAGGTGATTTTTCAGCGCACTCCCTGCGCTCGGGTTTTGTGACGGAAGCTGGCAAGCGCAATGTGCCGCTGGCGGAGACCATGGCACTGACGGGGCACCAGAGCGTGGCGACCGTGCTGGGCTACTTCCGCGCGGAATCCGTGATCCACAACCAGGCCGCGAATCTGATGGATGAGGAGTAGCGCTGGCAGTGTTTGCGACTTCTATTAGAAAGAGAGCGGCTAGCGCTTGATTCATCTTGGTTTCAAGGTAAAGCATCTTCGAAATCAAGATTCATCAAGCGCTGACAGCTATGTTTTTTGCGTCTTGCACTGCCAGCAGGTCGGCATGCAGGTCAAAGGGCTGCGCAGATTTGCCTGCACAATACGCGCGCTGCAGCGCAGCATTTAAGCCCGTACATATATAGAGCGTTTCAGGAGACCAGGACCATATGTCTGCCACCACTGCCCCGGCGAGTGTCGCCACAGGATTTGCCGAACAGCTGCGCCAGCTTTGTCTGGATGACTGGAATGCCTGCGTGCAGCACCGCTTCGTGCATGAGATTTTTGATGGCAGCCTCAGTGATGACGTGCTGCGCCGTTATCTGGTGCAGGACTATCAGTTCATCAACCGCTTTGTGGCATTGCTGGGCGCAGCCATTGCCAGTGCCGATGTGTTTGCACCTCGCGTTACGCTGTCGCAATTTGCAGCCATGATTACCAGCGATGAGAACACTTATTTTCTGCGCTGCTTTGATGCGCTGGGTGTTCCCGCGTCAGAACGCCTGCAGCCTGCGCTGACGGCGCCTACCCAGGCATTTCAGCAGCTCATGCATGAAGCGGCGCAAAGCCAGAAGTACGCCAACTGCATTGCGGTGCTGGCCGTGGCTGAAGGCCTGTACCTGGACTGGGCTGATCAGCCCGCCAAAAAGCATCTGCCCCTGCCTGCACGATTTGAGCATGCAGAATGGATCACGCTGCACGCGAATGACTTTTTCCGTGGCTTTGTCGGCTGGCTGCGCAGTGAGCTGGATCGCATTGCAACAGATCTGAGCGAGGCAGAGCGCACTGAAGCTGCCAGCTACTTTCAGCGTGCCGTACAACTGGAGCGACAGTTTTTTGACCATGTCTATGCCTGATGCGCAGGCTGTTGGCCTGCTTCATGCAAGCCTCTGATGCGTAAGCCAGCTTTTGTCAACTGCGGTTTCAGCTTTGCTGACCGCAGTTTTCTTTATCTTTTGGCTAAGTATTCGCACGAATGCAGGTGCGTAGATCAGCATCATTCACAAAATCAGTCGCCAAAGCGGTGATTCCAGAAGTTGTGATGTGCTGTCTTGAGAAGAAAAAATAAAACATTCAGCCAAGTAAATACTGTGCTTTAAGCACATTGCAGATCATGCATCGCGATATATTGCCCGGTTTAGATGCATTGCTGTGCTTTTGTGCAATAAAGCTTTGTTTATAACCACTAACTACACCATGCAAACAAACATGCACCAAGGCACTATCCTGCGCGACTGTCAGCACGGCACAGGCTTGATTAATTCCAATGGCAATAAATAAAAAATACCTGTTCACGCTGGAAAAGGAATGGATGTCTGAAGTTCCTCCTGCAGCAGGCATGCGTGTCTATGTGGCAACCACGGAAGGCGGTCAGCTGCAAGCGCTGCAGGCTGCGGTCAAGACAATCAACACAGCTAACCGTCAGTCCTATGCTGCTGCCACTGCGCCAGCACCTGTGCAAACCCCTGCCGCGCCTGTCCCTTCAGCGGCTCCAGCTGCGGCACCTGCCCCCGTGCCAACTCCTGCTGCACAGGCACCAGTACGCCCCCTGCGCCCGTGGCCCAGCTTGCAGCAGCTGCAACAATCAGCTGCCCTGCATGCCACCAGGTGGTAGGCGCAGGCGATGCCTTCTACACTTCCTGCGGTCACAAACTTCGTTGAGCTTGAGCCATGCATTGCCCACACTGTAATAAAGAACTACCGGACGGCGCGGCGTTCTGCTCCGGATGCGGACAGAAAACCACGCCTGCGCCCAGCGCAGCATCGACGGCACCCACCTGCTGGGAATGTCATAGCCCCCTCAGAGGCAATGCCAGCTTCTGCAGCCATTGCGGCAGCAAGCAGCCCCAGCCTGAGAGCGCACCTGCTACTGACCCCGTTGTGACGCCTGCCCCAGTCAACGCTGAGCCAGCAAAGCCGCTGGATGTGGATGAGCTGTTTGGCTCCGATACACCCCCAGCAGAAGCAGACACAGCTTCCAAGACCGATGATGCGCTGGTCGCGGCGGCTGTTGTTACTGCCACAACCACTGCTGCAGTGGCAGTCGAAGCCGCTGTGACCCATGTGGATGAGCTGTTCGGCACGGATGCTGCAGGCTCTCAGCCTGAGGTGACACAGCCCGCAGCACCATCTGCAGCTTCTGCACCTGCTGCTGTCACACCAGCCCCTGCTGAAGTGGATGAGCTGTTTGGCACTGGCGAATCCACACCTGCTCCCGTGGTTGTGAATACTGGTGCGGCTGCCGCACAGCCCACAGCTGCGCAGGCAGCTACTGCTGAAAGCACCGCAAACACAAGCCAGCCTGCTGATGCAGCAGGTGTTGATGCTGACGATCTGTTCGGCACCGGCGCAGCAGTGACTGCCATTACTGCAGGTGCAGGTGCAGGCGCTGCAGCAGCGGGCCAGTCGCAGCCATCACCAGCAGGTGTGGGGCAGCCGCAAAGTGTCCAGCCCTCCACGCCCCACTCAGCGCCTCTGGATACCAGCTTGAAGACCCAGCCCGCGACGGGTGGTGGCCAGTCTGGCACTACACCACCTCCGCCTCCTCCGGGCAATATGTGGCGCTACATCATTGCAGGCGTTCTGGTGCTGCTGCTGGCAGCTGGTGGTGCTGCGTATTACCTGATGGGTAGTGCTGATGGCAAGTCTGACAAGGCAGACAAGGCCACCTCCTCTACAGGTTCCGTTCCTCCGCAGTCTTTGCCAGCGCCTGCTCCTGCATCTGAGCCAGCACCCCAGCCTGACACGGCTGGACTTCCCCCAGCTGCAGCCGTCCCCAGCACATCGCCAGAGGATGAAGCCAAAGCCAAGGCAGAGGCGCAAGCCAAGGCCAAGCGCGATGCAGAGCTGCGCGCCAAGCGTGAGGCTGAAAAGGCCAAACGTGAAGCAGAAGCCAGAGAGCGCCGGGAACGTGAGGCGGCGCAACGCAGTAGCCCTCCTCCAGCTGCGCCAGCCCCTGCTCCACAGCCTGCCGTTCAGGTGCGCAGCTGCAGCGAGGCGCACTTCCTGTCGCGCCCGGTCTGCATGCTGGAAGGACCTGCCACCTTCTGGAAGTGCGCGCCGGATGGCTACAACTGGAACAACAATATTGCAGGCTGCATGCGCAGGTCGAGCAATAGTGATGCTTTCTCCAGCGGAAATTAATGGGCTGAAAGCACAAAGCACAAAACACAAAGCACCTAAAAAATGCGCTGGAAACAGCGCATTTTTTCTTCTGAAGCTACATAAAAAAGAGCTGCCTGCGCTTTTATTTGCTGGATTTCAAAGCATTACAACTTTGAAATCAAGAATACATAAGCGCAGGCAGCTCTGCTTTTAGAAGCGCCGCGTATGCCGCAGCGCTATAGCCGTCTTACATCACGTTCTGGCGTGCTCCCAGGTTGAACTGTGCCACCTGCTCTGCCAGGCGCTGCGTCTGCTCCTTCATGGCCAGTGCAGCAGCGCTGGACTCTTCCACCAAGGCCGCGTTTTGCTGCGTCATCTGGTCCAGATTGTTGACGGCCTGGTTCACCTGGCCAAAACCATCGCGCTGCTCGGTGGCGACAGCAGCAATTTCGCTGATCAGATCGGTCACGCGGCGCACGCTGTCCACAATGTCCTGCATGCTCTTGCCGGCTTCGGCCACCTGCTGGGTGCCCGTGTCTACATTGGCCACGCTGCTGGTGATCAGCTCCTTGATTTCCTTGGCAGCCTCGGCACTGCGCCCGGCCAGAGAGCGCACCTCTGCGGCCACCACGGCAAAGCCACGACCCTGCTCGCCAGCGCGTGCGGCTTCCACCGCTGCATTGAGCGCCAGAATATTGGTCTGGAAGGCAATGCCGTCAATCACACCAATGATGTCGCTGATCTTGCGGCTGGAGGTATTGATCTGCTCCATGCTGTGCACCACTTGGCTGACCACGTCTCCGCCATGCTCGGCCGCCTTGGCGGCGGTAGCTGCCAGCTGGCTGGCCTGGCGTGCAGTGTCCGAAGCCTGTGACACATGCGCATTCAACTCTTCCAGACTGGAAGCAGTTTCCTCCAGGTTGGCGGCGGTCTGCTCTGTGCGCACCGACAAGTCCTGGTTGCCTTCCGCAATCTGTGCTGCTGCCGTCTGTACGGAGTCCACGCCATGGCGCACTTCACCCACCAGGGCACGCAGCTTTTGTGTCATGGTGTTCAGCGCACGCAGCAGCACGCCCAGTTCATCCTGGCGGCTGTCGTTCAGTTCATGGGTGAGATTGCCTTTGGCAATTTCCTGCGCCAGCACCACGGCATGGCCCAAAGGCTCGGTCAGCTGACGCACCAGCCAGGAAGCGACCAGCAAGGACACAATGATGACCACGGCAAAGCACAGGCTGGCTACCAGCCATGCGGTGCGGCGCTGCTCGTCTGCCTTGGCAAGATAGGCCTGCTTCATCTGGTTTTGCAGATCCACCATTTCGTCGAACTTGGCCGTGAACTCGTCAGTACAGACCATGTTCACGCCACGCACGCGGTCGTCCACGTCCACACCACGCTTGCGCAGGTTGTCGGACTCATCAATCAAGGCGTCGCACTTCTTGAGCTGGGCCATCAGACTGGCCATCAGTGCTTCCGATTCAGGCGTAGTGGCCACTTTCAGAAACTCCTGCATCATGGCCGCATTGCGCTGCTTGGTCCGCGCAAAGCGTGCGTCGAAAAAGTCCTGCGTGGCAAGGTCCTTGCCCAGGTTGGAGGCCGCATTTTCTGCACCGCCCAGATCCATGCCTGTTCTCAGCTTGGAAGCCAGCAAGATGCGATGCTCCATCAGGCTGGTGTTTTCACGTACCTCCTGCTCCAGATTGCTGATGTGGCGGGCCAGCCCAAGGCTGGCTGCAACGAGTAACACCAGAATGGCGATGACCAATGCCCAAACTTTTTTGGCAACTGAAATATTTTGAAATTGCATAAGGTCTAATGAAAAAAAGCCACAGGCAATACGCCAGTGGCTTCGATAAAGAGGCGCTCATTGTTACACAATGTAAGCAGTGTGGTTTTTCCTGATGCAGCGCCGCACTCACGAGAAAGCGTTGATGCTATATGGCTTTGAAGCTATCGAAATGCGAGTGAGTAGATGTTTACAAGTGAGTTTTCGCTGGCACTTTCGTGGCATGCGCACTCTGCTGAGTGCAAGCTGGGCATCCGCGAAAAGCGGGGAATCAAAAATATGGCAACAAGTGCTTGATGCACGAGCTGCAGTGCCGTGGTTTCATGGGTTGGCCGTGCTGCCTTTGTCCTGCGAGGCTATGCGCAATGCCTCCTCCAGCTCCTTGGCCATTTCCTGCAGGACATCCATTTCCCCTTCAGCCATTTGCCGAGGGGCTTCATCCATGATGCACAGCGTACCCAGTACATCGCCCTGCCTGTTGCGCAGCGGTACACCGGCATAGAACTTGACCTCGGCCTCCTGCAGGGCCGGGTTATCGGCAAAGCGTGGATCGCGTGCCACGTCTTCCACAACCAGCGCTTCGCCATCGTGAACCACATAGGAACAAATGGATATATCGCGTGCCAGGCCGGGCAGTTCATCGGGCGCATGGTCATGCGCCAGCAGACTGCCGGGGGTATGCACCCATTCGTGATCGACCAACGACACCTGTGCATATTTCACATGAAAGGCATTGGCTGCCTTGAGCACCGCTTCCTTGTACGCAGGCAGCAGACTGGGAGAGCGCAACCCGCTGCGCTGCAGGGCTTGCACGCGTTCGGCATCGCTGTCTGGCAGCGCAGCTGGCGCACCATGGGCTGTGGCTGGGCATGAAAGACGGAAACCACCAGCCACTGCACATCGCCCCAGCCCTGGGTTGCTTCCTGCGCCACTGTCGCCGTCAGTGCATGGCTGGCACAGGTCGCGTAGATGCCATGCAGCTGCAGGCTGTCAGGCTTTTACGTCATCCCTTGCCTGATTTATGAGTGTTTTCAGAATGTGGCGTCCGTCAATCAAGCGCTGGAAGCTATGAATTTTGAGCAAATCCAGGCCGTAAACCATCGCTTTTACCGCCTCTGCAGCAATAAAAAAGAGCTGCCGAAGCAGCTCTTTGCAGCCAAGGCCCAAGCCTTATTTCTTCAGCCCTTGCAACTTGGCAAAGGCCGATGCCATGGCACTTTGTGGCTGGGCATCGTTTCTGCGCTGGGGCTGGGCGTAGCCACCACGGCCCTGCTGGTTGCGGCTTGCAGCTTCAAAGCGGTTGTCGCGTGGGCCATCGCGGCGTGCAGGGGCGGCGTCCAGCTTCATGGTCAGGCTGATGCGGTTGCGGGCCACGTCCACTTCCAGCACCTTCACTTTCACAACCTGGCCGGTCTTGACCACTTCGCGCGCGTCTTCCACAAACTTGTGGCTCATCTGGCTCACGTGCACCAGACCGTCCTGGTGCACACCGAGGTCCACAAAGGCGCCAAACTGCGCCACGTTGCTCACGGTGCCTTCCAGAATCATGCCTTCCTTGAGGTCCTTGATGTCTTCCACGCCATCGTTAAAACGGGCCACAACAAAGTCAGGGCGTGGGTCACGTCCGGGCTTTTCCAGCTCACTCAGAATGTCCTTGACCGTGATGGGGCCGAACTGCTCGTTGGCAAACAGCTCTGGCTTCAGGGGCTTGAGCACTTCGGGGCGGCCCATGATCTGGTCCACAGGCTTGCCGGTGGCCACAATGATCTGCTCCACCACGGGGTAGGTTTCAGGGTGAACGCCGGTCATATCCAGTGGGTTGTCCCCCCCGCGAATGCGCAAAAAGCCTGCAGCCTGCTCAAACGTCTTGGCGCCCAGGCCAGAGACTTCCATAAGCTGCTTGCGGTTGCGGAACGAACCATTCGCATCACGCCAGCGCACCACCGACTTGGCCACCGAGCCGCTCAGGCCCGACACGCGGGTGAGCAGCGGCACAGAAGCCGTGTTCAGGTCTACGCCCACGGAGTTCACGCAGTCTTCCACCACCGCATCCAGCTTGCGTGCCAGCTCGCTCTGGTTGACATCGTGCTGGTACTGACCCACGCCAATGCTCTTGGGGTCAATCTTGACCAGCTCTGCCAGCGGGTCCTGCAGGCGGCGGGCAATGGAGACCGCACCTCGCAGGCTCACATCCACATCCGGCAGCTCCTGCGAGGCAAATTCGCTGGCCGAGTAGACCGATGCCCCGGCTTCGCTCACCACCACTTTTTCCAGCTGCTTGTCCACCTTGGCAGCCAGCTTGATCAGGTCAGCGGCCAGCTTGTCGGTTTCGCGGCTGGCCGTGCCGTTGCCAATGGCAATCAGGTTCACGCCATGCTTTTCCACCAGACGGGCCAGCACGGCCAGCGAGCCATCCCAGTCCTTGCGGGGCTCGTGGGGATAGACCGTGGCGGTATCCACCAGCTTGCCGGTGCTGTCTACCACGGCCACTTTCACGCCGGTGCGGATTCCGGGGTCCAGACCCATCACGGTACGCGCACCGGCAGGTGCGGCCAGCAGCAGGTCGCGAAGGTTGTCGCCAAACACCTTGATGGCCACCTGCTCGGCATCTTCACGCAGGCGGCTGAACAGGTCACGCTCCGTCGAGAGGCTGAGCTTGACGCGCCAGGTCCAGGCAATGCATTTGCGAATCAGATCGTCTGCGGGGCGCTTGGCGTGGCTCCAGCCCAGATGCAGGGCAATACGGCCTTCGGCCAGGCTGGGTTGACCCACCACCGGTTCTTCAGGTTGCGCCAGCTTGACTTCCAGAATCTCCTGCGCACGGCCACGGAACACAGCCAGCGCCCGGTGCGATGGCACGCGGCAGATGGGTTCTTCGTAATCAAAATAGTCGCGGAACTTTGAGACTTCAGCGTCGTTTTCGTCCTTGCCGTCCACCTTGCGTGAGCGCAGCTGGCCTTCCTGCCACAGCCATTCACGCAGCTTCTGCACCAGGGTGGCATCTTCTGCCCAGCGTTCAGAAAGGATGTCGCGCACACCGTCCAGCACGGCAAAAGTGGTGGAAAAGTCTGGGCCGGGCTTGCCGTCATCCAGCGTAGTGGCAGGCTTGCAGAAAGCCTTCGCCTCTTCGTGCGGGTCCAGCGTTGGGTCGGCAAACAGCTTGTCGGCCAGGGGCTCAATGCCGAACTCTTTGGCAATCTGCCCTTTGGTGCGACGCTTTTGCTTGAATGGCAGGTAGATGTCTTCCAGCTCCTGCTTGGTGGGCGCATTGGCAATGGCCAGACGCAGCGCGTCCGTGAGCTTGCCTTGCTCGTCAATGGCCTTGAGCACGGCACCACGGCGGTCTTCCAGCTCGCGCAGATAGGCAAGACGAGCTTCCAGCTCGCGCAGCTGCACGTCGTCCAGCCCGCCTGTGACTTCCTTGCGGTAACGGGCGATGAAAGGGACGGTGGCTCCGCCGTCCAGCAATTCCACGGCAGCTGTCACCTGCTGCGCACTGACTTTGATCTCTGCGGCAATCTGCCCAATGATTTTTTGCATGCGTTGCGCGCCCCTTGGCGCTGTAGCTCCGAAAGCGCGCAAGTTTGCCATAGACCGCAGCCGTGCCCATAGACAAAAACATATCCTCACATTTGATAGCTGTTCGCGCAGGCAGGATCTGCCCTGGGGGCCAAAATCGCTCAAAATTTCATCATCTATGCAAGACGATCTGTTTGGCGCAGATGCGCCACCGCCCTCCACCACGCCTGCCGCGCAGTCTGTGCGCAAGTCCAGGGGCGTGCAGGCGGTTGTGCCGTCCGAAGCCCTGCTGGCACTGGCGCAGGCCATGCCGCCCCA
Source organism: Comamonas kerstersii (assembly GCF_002056725.1). NCBI lineage: Bacteria > Pseudomonadati > Pseudomonadota > Betaproteobacteria > Burkholderiales > Comamonadaceae > Comamonas > Comamonas kerstersii. The sequence goes on from NZ_CP020121.1 coordinate 2,907,710, forward strand.
GCTGCGCATGGGGGTGTCGACCTGGTCCTATCCTGGCTGGGATGGGCTGGTGTGGGACGGTGCATACGACCCCAGCGTGCTCTCTCGCAAGGGGCTGACGGCACTGAGCCAGCACCCGCTGATGCGCACGGTCTGTGTAGACCGCAGCTTCTGGCGGCCCTTGAGCGTGGAGCAGTACGCGCAGATGGCGGCGCAGGTGCCTGAGGACTTTCGCTTCGTCGTCAAATGTCCGAACGTAGTGACCGATGCGCTGGTGCGCGGCGAGGACGGCAAGGGCCAGCAGCGCAATCCGGTTTTTCTGGACGGGGGGCTGGCTGTGCAGCAGTTTGTAGAGCCTGCCCTGCAGGGGCTGGGTAGCAAGCTGGGGGTCTTGGTCTACCAACTCAGTCCCCTGCCGTGGGACATGCTCTCGCACACAGCGCCACTTTATGACCTGCTCGCCAGCCTGTTGCAAGCCACGCGTGAAGCACTGACACAGGCCCCGGATGTGATCGTGGCTGTCGAGGTGCGTGATCCGCTGCTGCTGGAAGAGGCGCTGGTGCAGGTGCTCAAGCAGCATGGAGCTACGCTGTGCCTGGGCCTGCACGGCAAGATGCCACCCATTGAGCAGCAACTCCCCATGCTGCGCCGCCTCTGGCCCACGCCATTGGTCTGCAGGTGGAATCTGAATACGGCATTTGGTCCCTTTGGCTACCCTGTCGCACAGGAAAAGCACCAGCCGTTTCACGAAATCCGCACGCCAGACCCGCACACCTTGGCGGTGTTGGCGCGCACCGTGAAAGGCATCACAGGTGCTGGTCAATCGGCCTTTGTCACTATCAGTAACGATGCGGAAGGCTGTGCGCCACGCTCTATCCAGCGTCTGGCAGAACACTTGCAGGCGCTGTCGATGCAAGCTATTCAGACGCCTTCTAGATAGTTAGCATTAATTAACATTTAGTTCTCATTGCGCCACATTCGGAGTTTTTCGCACTGAATTGCTTTGAGGCAAGGCATTTGTGCTTCACGATTTGATACATTTTCAGCTCTCGCACGGCAGCGATCGCATAGGGGTGGGAGATGCATTCGCAGCGCACAGTGCGCTTGTCAACTTCTGACGGCAAAGAATGACCGTGAACCTTCGTGATCTACTCGTTTTGCTCAGCGGTGTGGCTGCTGCTTCGCAAGTCAGCGCCTTATCGCTTGGCAACAGCCAGGGCAATGTGCAGCTTGGCTCGCCCATGGATCTGGTCTTTCAGCTCAAGCCGGATGCTGGCCATACGGCAGAAACCAGCTGCGTTGCTGCTGACATTCTGATGGGCGACGTCCCGCTCGCGCGCGGAGACTTCACACTCGTGCCGCAAGGCAATTCTGTGCGTGTGCAAACCACCATTCCGGTGAACGAGCCTTTGCTTACCGTCAAGCTCAGTGCTGGCTGTTCCGCCACCATGACGCGCAGTTACACCTTCTTTGCGGACCCGCCAGGCTCTATGGCAGCGTCGGTGCAGCCCATTGATCTGAGCAAAATTCAGGCGGCAGCCCCTCTGCCCGCTGCGTTTGTGGCAGGCAGCGCAGGCGCCAGCACTGCAACACGCGCTGCGGCAACACCTCGTCGCCCTGCCAAACGCGCCGTCAACCCACGGGCGGTGCAGGACAACAGCCTGCCAGCGTACTTTGTGCCCTCCATGGTTGCGTCTGCCGATACGGTAGATATTCCTGCGCCTGAAGAAACACCCGCCAAGTCTGCTTCGCAGCCAGCTGCGGTGCCCTCAGGTACAGCAGATGCACAGGCCGCTGATACCGGCCGCTCTCGCCAGCGCATGGAACCACTCGACGGCCTGGAAGGCTTGCATGCAAAACCTGCTAATGCAAGCACGGCCCCCGCTACAGACGCAGTCGCAGATGCTGCTGCAGTTGGAACTGGAGCAGCATCTGCCGCGCCATTGCCGGATACAGTACCAGAGGCAGAGTCGCCCATTGCTGAAGCAACACAGGTACTGCTGCAGGCCAATACGGAACGCATTGATGCGCTGGAAGGCCAGTTGCTGGCGCTTAAAAAGCAGCTGACCAGCAATCTCACAGAAATTTCTACCCTCCAGCGGCAACTGGTCGAAGCGCAGAACGCAGCCTTGCCAGTCTGGGTCCATGCAGCGCTGGGCCTGCTGGCATTGGCGCTGGCCTGTATCGCCTGGCTGCTGCAACGCCTGCGCCAGGAGCGCCTGAAAGCGCAGAACGACTGGGCAAACACCGTGCTGGCAGTGGAAAACTCTGCAAGCCTTACGCGTGTTGATACTGACAGCGCCGCAGTCCGTACCGGCAAGGGCCAGTTGCCTTCTGCACCAGTTGCGTCCCCAGTGGCTGCGGCGAAGGCGGAACCAGTGGCAAAGCCTGTGGCTTCTATGGCCGCCGCTTCCCTGCACACGCGCGACAGCGTGCCGCAGGCGCAGGCACTCACGCAGTTCCCGGATACGGCGTTTGCTGAATCCAGCATTCAGCCGCCTTCGCTCGCTCCTGCGACCATGTTCCCGCTCACCGAGGTGCTGACTGCCCAGGCCTTGTTCGATGTGCAGGAGCAGGCTGAGTTTTATGCCTCTATTGGCGAAAACGATCAGGCCATTGAAATTCTGCAGGCCCATATTGCGGAGCATGAGAACTCTTCCCCGCTGGCTTATGTGGAATTGCTGCAGCTGCTTTTCCGCCTTGGCCGCATGGACGCCTATGAAGAAGTGCGCCAGCAGTTCCAGAAGCACTTCAATGTGCACATCCCTGACTTTCTGGGCTTTTCACGCAAGGGGCATGATCTGTGGAGCGCCCACCCTGACGTACTGGCGCAGATTGAAGCGCTGTGGCCCACAGATGAAGTGCAGGAGCTGCTGCGCAATCTGATTCTGCGCAAGAACGAAGCAGCGCAGCGCTTTGACCTGGCCGCGTTTGATGAGCTGCTGATGCTCTACAACGTGGCCAAGAGCACCCCAGCCGCCAGCCGCGGTGCCATGCCTGGTCGCAGGCGCACCGCTCCCAGCGAAGCGCCCTTGCCTGAAATTGCACCTGAGGTGACGCCGGGGCAAGCTGTTCCCCCTCTTCCGGAAGTGCCTGGTGCAGCATCTCCTGTGCAGGCTGCGGCAGCGCCTGCCGCTGAAGCTCCCCCTGTACTGTCGCTTGATGAAGCGCATCTGGGCCTGCTCAGCACCATGCCCGTGCATGAACCGCTGGAACAGCAATCGGGCCAGTCGCACTTCCAGCCTGTGCAGCACTTTGCACCTGACGAGGCGCTGGTCGCAGAGCTCTCTCTGGATCTGAGTGAAGCAGCTAGCCAGCCAGCTGTGCCTGCCGCAGCGACGGTCAAGCCTTTGCGCGCCCCTGAAGCCCAGGCGATGGACCTGGAGCTGCAGGCGTTCATCATGGATGAGCGTGATCTGCCACCTGCAACCAAGAATCGCTAATTTACGGCACGCCATTGGCCGGCATCTGTACGCCACCACACTGCTGGTGGCGTTTTTGTTGGATGGCTCGCTGGTGTGCGCCACAGGCAATAGCAGCCATTCACTGCTTTTGCTGGACAGCATTCAAGCCATGAGCGGTCAGGACATGCGAAAATCCCCGTTTTGACTAGCCTACAGCTCCTATGCGGACTGCACTCGGCTATACAAACCCCAAACAACAGGAATCAGACATGGAAGCCGAACGCATCAATCAAATCGAAGCAACTCTTGAAGACCTGTCCACCCGGACCCAAGAGTTACGGAGGTATCTTTGACTACGATGCAAAGTACGAACGTCTGCGCACCGTAAACGCGGCACTGGAAGACCCTGCCGTCTGGAACGACCCCAAGAAGGCTCAGGAACTGGGCAAGGAAAAGAAGTCGCTGGACTCCGTCGTCCTGACCCTGCAAAAGCTCACCACAGAACTGGCTGACAATGCCGAGCTGTTCGAGATGAGCAAGGAAGAAGGCGACGACGCTGGTCTGGAGACCATCGAAGAAGAAACCGCCAAGCTCCAGCCCCTGATCGAGGAGCTGGAGTTCCGCCGCATGTTCCGTCATGAAGCAGACCCTCTGAACTGCTTTATCGACATCCAGGCGGGTGCCGGCGGCACCGAAGCCTGCGACTGGGCCAGCATGCTGCTGCGCCAGTACCTGAAGTACGCGGAGCGCAAGGGCTTCAAGGCTACCGTGGAAGAAGAAACTCCCGGCGACGTGGCTGGCATCAAGAGCGCCACCATCAAGATTGAAGGCGAATACGCCTACGGTCTGCTGCGCACGGAAACCGGCGTGCACCGTCTGGTGCGCAAGTCGCCTTTTGACTCCTCGGGCGGCCGCCACACCAGCTTCTCTTCGCTGTTTGTCTACCCAGAGATTGATGACTCCATCGAGATCAACATCAATCCTGCTGACGTGCGCACCGACACCTACCGTGCCTCCGGCGCTGGTGGTCAGCACATCAACAAGACCGACTCTGCCGTGCGTCTGACCCACATTCCTACGGGTATTGTGGTGCAGTGCCAGGACGGCCGCTCGCAGCACAGCAACCGTGACGTGGCATGGCAACGCCTGCGCTCGCGCCTGTACGACTACGAAATGCGCAAGCGCCAGGAAGAACAGCAAAAGCTGGAAGACACCAAGACCGATGTGGGCTGGGGCCACCAGATCCGCTCGTACGTGCTGGATAACAGCCGTATCAAGGACCTGCGCACCAACGTTGAAGTCTCGGCCACCCAGAAGGTGCTGGACGGCGATCTGGACATGTTTATTGAAGCCTCGCTCAAGCAAGGCCTGTAAGGAGCTTTCATGCTGCGTGAAGGACAAGCCACTGCCATTTACCGCGCCGACTACCAGGCGCCTGCATGGTGGATTGAGACCGTCGATCTGACGTTCGACCTGGACCCTGCCAAGACCCGTGTGCTCAACAAGATGCGCATCCGTCGCAACCCCGACGTGCCTGCACAGGCACTGCGTCTGGATGGCGACGAGCTGAATCTGGCACGCGTGCTGGTCAACGGTGGCGGCACCTCGTTCAGGATGGATGGCAGCCAGCTGGTGCTGGAGAACCTCCCAGAAGGGGATGACCCTATCGAGCTGGAAATCTTCACCACCTGCGCGCCTGAGAAGAACACCAAGCTCATGGGCTTGTATGTGAGCGAGGGCACGTTCTTTACGCAGTGTGAAGCAGAAGGCTTTCGCCGTATCACCTACTTCCTGGACCGCCCCGATGTCATGGCCATGTATACCGTGACACTGCGCGCCAACAAGGAAGCCTTCCCCGTGCTGCTGTCCAACGGCAACCTGGTGGAAGCCGGTGATCTGGAGGATGGCCGCCACTTTGCCAAGTGGGTAGACCCCCACAAAAAGCCCAGCTACCTGTTTGCACTGGTGGCTGGCAAGCTGGTGGCTCGCGAGCAGCTGATCAAGAGCCGTGCAGGCCGTGACCACCTGCTGCAGGTGTTTGTGCGCCCCGGCGATCTGGAAAAAACCGAGCATGCCATGAACTCGCTTATGCACTCTGTGGCATGGGACGAGGCACGTTTTGGCCTGAGCCTGGACCTGGACCGCTTCATGATCGTCGCCACCAGCGACTTCAACATGGGCGCCATGGAAAACAAGGGCCTGAACATCTTCAACACCAAGTACGTCCTGGCCAGCCAGTCCACAGCGACCGACGTGGACTTTGCCAACGTCGAAAGCGTGGTGGGGCACGAGTACTTCCATAACTGGACCGGCAACCGCATCACCTGCCGTGACTGGTTTCAGCTCAGCCTCAAGGAAGGCCTGACGGTCTTCCGCGACCAGGAATTCAGCATGGACATGGCGGGTACACCTTCGGCCCGCGCCGTCAAGCGCATTGAAGACGTGCGCGTGCTGCGCACCGTGCAGTTCCCTGAGGACGCAGGCCCCATGGCCCACCCCGTGCGCCCGGACAGCTATATCGAAATCAACAACTTCTACACCGTCACGATTTACGAAAAAGGTGCCGAAGTGGTGCGCATGCAGCACAACCTGGTCGGCCGCGAAGGCTTTGCCAAGGGCATGAAGCTGTACTTTGAGCGCCATGACGGCAACGCCGTGACCTGTGACGACTTTGTGCAGGCCATGGCAGATGCCAACCCCGACAGCCCACTGGCTCAGCATCTGGAGCAGTTCAAGCGCTGGTACAGCCAGTCTGGCACTCCTGCGGTCAAGGCTGTGGGCCAGTACGATGCCGCTGCACAGACCTATACCCTGACCCTGTCGCAAAGCTGCCCTGCTACTGCAGGTCAGAGCGAGAAGCTGCCTTTTGTGATTCCTGTGCAAATGGGGCTGCTGGGTCAGGACGGCACCGCCCTGCCCTTGCAGCTGCAAGGCGAAGCAGACAGCAGCCTGAGCAAGACGCTGGTGCTGACAGAAAACCAGCAGACCTGGGTCTTTCACGGTGTGACACAAGCGCCCGTGCCCTCGCTGCTGCGTGGCTTCAGCGCCCCTGTGGTGCTGCACTACGACTTCAGCGATGCAGAGCTGCTGACCCAGCTGGCGCACGACAGCGATGCCTTCAACCGCTGGGAAGCGGGCCAGCGCCTGGCCCTGCGCTACGCGCTGCAAGCCATCCGTACTGAAGGTGAAGTGGCTGCCGACATCCTGCCCGCAGCTTTTGTCAGCGCCCTGCGCGATGTGCTGCGTCACCCTGAACTGGACGCGGCCTACAAGGAACTCGTGCTGCAGCTGCCTTCTGAAGCCTACATTGCCGAACAGCTGGACGTGGTGGACCCACAGCGTATCCATGCCGTGCGCGAATCCATGCGCCAGCAGCTGGCACTGGCCTTGCAAGCGGATTGGGAATGGGCTTATGAGACCCATCAGGACACCGGCGCATACCGGCCAGACCCTGTGTCTGCAGGTCGCCGCTCGCTGACTGGTCTGGCCCTGCTGATGCTGTGCCTGGCGGCTCGCAGCACGGGCGACACGGTCTGGCCCGGCAAGGCCTACCAGCGCTTCAAGGTGGCAGGCAATATGACCGACCGCTTCAATGCCCTGTCTGCCCTGGTGCACAGCGGCGCGGCGCTGGCCCAGCCTGCGCTGGAGCGCTTCCACGCCATGTTCAAGAACGAGCCGCTGGTGATTGACAAGTGGTTCAGCCTGCAGGCTGCTGCCTGCGACCGTGGTGGCCAGGTGCTGCCTGCGGTCAAGCAGCTGATGCAGCACCCTGATTTCAGCCTCAAGAACCCCAACCGCGCACGCAGCCTGATCTTCAGCTACTGCGCAGCCAACCCCGGCGCCTTCCACCGTCCCGATGCTGCAGGCTATGTGTTCTGGAGCGAGCGTGTGCTGGAGCTGGATGCCATCAACCCACAGGTTGCCGCCCGCCTTGCGCGTGCCATGGACCGCTGGAGCAAGCTGGCCGAGCCCTACCGCACTGCCGCACGTGAAGCACTGGGCCGCGTGGCTGCCAAGCCCGACCTCAGCAACGATGTGCGTGAAGTCATCACCCGCGCGATTGGCGATTAAATAAGAAATTGGCCTCTAGCGCTTGTGCAGCAAGCGCTAGTAGCTAGCATTTTTGATATTTATTTTTCACTTCTACCCGAAGGAGACCCCATGACACGTCGTGTCAGCCTGACCCGCTATCTGGTCGAACAACAACGCGTTGACGGACGCATCCCCCCCCAGCTGCGCCTGCTGCTGGAAGTGGTGGCACGCGCCTGCAAGCGCATCAGCTTTGCCGTGAACAAGGGTGAACTGGGCGATGTCATGGGCACCGCTGGCAGTGAAAACGTTCAAGGTGAAGTGCAGAAGAAGCTGGACATCATCGCCAACGAAACCCTGATCGAAGCCAACGAATGGGGTGGCCACCTGGCAGCCATGGCTTCGGAAGAAATGGAAGGCATCTATGTGGTGCCTAACCGCTACCCCCAGGGCGAATACCTGCTGATGTTTGACCCACTGGATGGCTCCTCCAACATCGACATCAACATGTCGATTGGCACCATCTTCAGCGTGCTCAAAAAACCTGATAACCACCCCGGCGTGCACGACAACGACTTCATGCAGCCTGGCACCCAGCAAGTCGCGGCAGGTTACTGCATCTACGGCCCCCAGACCACACTGGTGCTGACCGTGGGCGATGGCGTGGCCATGTTTACGCTGGACCGCGAGCAAGGCTCCTTCATTCTGATTGAAGAAAACGTCAAGATTCCTGAAGACACCAAGGAATTTGCCATCAACATGTCCAACATGCGCCACTGGGATGCCCCCGTAACGCGCTATGTGGACGAGTGCCTGGCAGGCGAAGAAGGCCCCCGTGGCAAGAACTTCAACATGCGCTGGGTGGCAGCCATGGTGGCAGACGTACACCGCATCCTGTGCCGTGGCGGCATCTTCATGTACCCATGGGACAAGCGTGAGCCCCACAAGCCCGGCAAGCTGCGTCTGATGTATGAAGCCAACCCCATGAGCTGGCTGATTGAGCAAGCTGGCGGCATGGCCACCAACGGCCGCCAGCGCATTCTGGAAATCCAGCCCACCGAGCTGCACCAGCGCGTGAGCGTCATCCTTGGCTCCAAGAACGAAGTGGAACGCGTGACGCAATATCACCTCGAAGCGGATCAAAAAGCGCTATAATTTTTCCTCGTTGCCGGTGTAGCTCAGTTGGTAGAGCAGCTCATTCGTAATGAGAAGGTCGCGTGTTCGATTCATGTCTCCGGCACCAATGAAATAAAGAAAAGCCTGCTACTGGAAAAGTAGCATGCTTTTTGCATTAGTGGCTGGTGTAGCCAGGTGCACTGTATTTTTCATGGGCTACCCGTTCATGCCCTCGTTCTGCACATCTGCAGCTTTCCCCTGCCCTTGCTGGACGCACACGCTCCTGCACTTGGGGTCAGTCATGCGTGCTTGCGATAAAGGCTAAACTCTCTGGCGTTACAACATCACTTATGCAAGCAATGTCATCCACAGCAAAGACGCACCACCATGAGCTGACCAAGCACCAGTCACTCGTGCTCAACGCGCTTGCGCGTGAGGAAGCTCCGGCGAGCGCCTATACGCTGCTGGATCAGCTGCGTGGTGAAGGTCTGCGTGCTCCACAGCAGATTTACAGAGCGCTGGACAAGTTGATCGAATACGGCCTGGTGCACCGTGTAGAGAGTCTGAACTCCTATGTGGCATGTGCCCACCCCCATGATCATCAGCATGGCCTGGTCGTCTTTGCGATTTGTGACCAGTGTGGGCATGTCAATGAGTTTCCCGACCAGACGGTGGAGCGCCGTCTGAAAAACTGGTCCAAGAGCAATGCGTTTCACATGCACACGGCGACGGTAGAAATGCATGGCACCTGTGACCAGTGCCACCAAACGGCTGCGGCAGAGCCTGAACCTGAACCTGAACCGACAGCCGGGGCCTGAGCCCTCGGCTTGCCTCTTTCGCCCTTAAAAATCCAGCCGCAGGCTCATTGCGGCTGTACGCCCCGGTGCGCTGTAGGCAGCCAGGCGTGGATCATTCCCTGTCAGGTGGCTCACGGTGGACCAGTCGTAATACGAGCGGTTGAACATATTGTGGATCGCCAGATGAAGCGTCACCTGCTTGCCCAGCCTCCAGTAGGCCGTGATATCTGCGGTGGCATAGCCGCTGGTTTTCAGCGGCACAGGTGCGGTGGGGCCAGTCTGCGCCAAAGCTTCATTGACACGGCGCTTACCGGCAACCAGGTTGGCGGTAAGTTCTGCGCCCCAGCGGCGGCTGCGCTCATCCCAGCGCAGACCAGCGACCAGCCGTGCGGGCTGAATGCTGTTGAGTGGCTGGTTGGTGACTTTGTCGTTACCCACAGAAAACTGCAGCGCGCCCAGCAACTTCCAGTGGTCCTTGGCGTGCAGCCACTGCCCGATTGACAAATGCCCCTTGGCTTCAATGCCGTAGATTTCTACTTCGCCAATGTTGCGTGACTGAAACGTGCGGATGGCCCGCGCATCGCCGCTTTGCCCTGGTGGAATGAAGGCAATCATCTGCGTCTGGATAAAGTCGGTATAGCGGTTGTAGAAAGCCGCAACCTCATAGGAGCCGCGCTCAAACTGCCCACGCATGCCCAGCTCCAATCCCCTGCTGCGCTCAGGTTTGAGGTTGGGGTTGGGAATAAAGTCGTGAATAAAGCTGGCGACAGGCACGCGCCCTATGCGGTTGAGCTGGTCATAGGTGGGCATGCGAAAGCCCGTGACGAAGTTGGCATAGATCACCTGCTGGGGCAGCCAACTGTAGCTCAGGCCCAGGCGCGGCGTCCATGCGGTTTTGGATTGCCCCACGGGTTTGCTGCCAGCCACATTGGCATTGGCAAACAGCGCATCGGGGTGTGGCGTAATCCGGTAAGTGTCAAAGCGCAGGCTGGGCGTGATGCGCAGGCGGTCATGCAGCAGCGCAATTTCATCCTGCACAACAACGCCAAGGTTTTGCACCGTGGTGTCTGGTGCGATTTTGCGCGGGTACAAGTCACCATCCACGATCTTGCTCACCACTTGACTGCCCACAGTGCGCTGCAGTGCGTCATTGCGCACCTCCAGCTTTTTGTACAGCATGTCTGCGCCCAGTACCCAGCGGTGGGTCAGTGCGCCCTGCTGGTGCTGGCCATCCAGTTGCAGGCTGCCAGACCATTGCTTTTCGCTGTGTGCCAGTGTGCTTTCGCGCAGCTGGGCAGGCTGTGCGCCCGGCGGCTGGCGTGCCTCGTCGGTGAATTCGTTGCTGCGGCTGTGCTGCACATCGATTTGTGCGGACAGGTTTTCAAACCATGCCCCTCCGGGTGTGTAGCGATAAGCCAGCCCCAGGCGATCGCGCTGGCTGCTGTCATCGGCCGCACTGCGCGTAATGCGTGTACCACCTGCGATGGGGCCTAGCAGCGATTGCAGATAGGCGCTGTTTTCCTTGCGAAAGTGTTCTGCCGTAAGCGTCATGCTCTGGCTGCTATCTATGCCCAGCACAGACTTGAGCAACACGTTGTGCATGCGCCAATCCTGTGGGTCTGGCTGCAGTGCACTGTCAGGGTGGTTTTGCAGCTCATGCCCACGGCTGGATGAAACCGACACCAGGTTTTGCGCGGCACCCGCGCGAAATGCCAGATTGGCATTGGCCCAGCGGCTGTCATCAGCACCATCAAAGCCTGCAGATGCAGAGCCTGCCAGGTGCTGACCATCGTCCAGAAAATCCTGTGGCTCCAGCGTGCGAAACAGCACGACACCCGCCAGCGCATCGCTGCCATACAGGCTGGATGCCGGCCCTTTGAGCACTTCCACACGCGACAGCGACCGTACATCCAGCTTTAACTGCCCATGGTTGGCGCCTGCGGCCACATAACCGCCTGGCTGGCGCACGCCATCAACCATCAAGCCCAGTCGCTGGCTGCCAATGCCACGCACTTCGATATGCGCCTCTCCACCTCGGCCACGTGGATCGCGCCCCACAGCCACGCCGGGCTCGTGGCGAAACATGGTGCGCAGATCGCTCACCAGGTCTTCCTGCAGCTGCTGGCTGTCAATCACGGTCACCGTCGCAGGCGTCGTTAACGCTGCGGAGGGCCTGCGGGTTGCCGTAATGGTGACGGCTTCCAGGCTGGCACTTGCCTTGTCTTGTGCGCCGGGGTGCGTATGCATCTGCCCCTGTGCTTGCTGTGCCCAGGCCACTCCCATGCTGGCACATACCCCCCAGATCGCTGCTTGCAGCGCAGTCATACGAAACATCTCACTTCACCTTGAACCAAATGCGAAACAAAGAATGTTATAACATCACAAATTGATTTTCTGAACAGGTCAAGAAAAATGACAGGAGCTTTTCGCTCACGCTTTACTGCCCGGCGCTGGCAGCGCATTGCGCTGGGCGCTTTACTGTTGCTGGCATGTGCTGTGTGGCTGTGGATAGGCTGGCGCACATGGCTGGCACCCACACGCATCGCGCTGGTGAACTACCCGGAGTTCCAGGCAGCACGCCTGGTCAAGGCCAGCCCTGATGCTTTTCATCGCATCAGCGTGTTGCCACTGCAGCGCCTGCAGCAGGTCAAGGACTATGACCTGGTGCTGGTTTTTGGCCGTGGCCTCAAGCTGGATGAAGCGCAGCTGCAGCATTTGCGCGAAGCTGCGCAGGCAGGCACCCCTTTGTTTGTGGATGGGGCCAGCAACCCGCAACACGACACCCTCACCAACTTGCAGGGTGGGGATCTGGACGCCGTCTCCAGCTACCTGCACAGCGGTGGCCCTGCCAATTACGAACGCCTGCAGGCCTACGTACGCAGCATGATCGATGGCAAGCGCTTTTTTACGCAGGCCGTACAGCCTGCGCAGGAAATGCCGCAGGATGTGTTTTTTCACCTGGGCGATGAAGCTGTCTTCGCTGATTTACCCAGCCTGGAGCAACACCTGCAACAGCAGCCCGGCTGGCAGCCACAGCGCCCACGTCTGGCATTGCTGACCAGCGTGCCCGGACCTTTCAATGCCAATCGTGACCATGTGGATGCCACCATCCGCGCATTTGAATCGCGTGGCTTTGAAGTCATTCCCATGGCAGCGGTGCGCCAGCGCCTGGCTTTTTTACAGCAGGTCCAGCCCGACGCCGTGGTCTACATGCCCCATGGGCGGCTGACGCTGGGCCAGGCCGATGAGGCCCGCCAGTGGCTGGCGCAGCGCAATATTCCGCTGTTTGCCCCCGTGAGCATCTTTGCGGAAGAGCAAGCATGGCTGGATGAGCCGTGCAGCTTTGACGGCAGCCTGCTGACCATGTCCATCACCTTGCCAGAGCTGGACGGCGCCACCACCCCCATGGCGATTGCCGCACAGTTTCGCGACAGCACGGGTTTGCGCGTTTTCCGCGCCCTGCCCCAGCGACTGGAGCGCTTTGCCGATCTGGTGCAGCGCAGCGTGGCCCTCAAAACCATGCCCAATGCCGAGAAAAAACTGGCCATTTACTACTACAAAGGCCCCGGCCAGAGTGCGCTGACGGCAGGTGATCTGGAGGTCGTGCCCTCTTTGTACGCCCTGCTCCAGCACCTGCGTGCACAGGGCTACCGAGTGGATGGCCTGCCTGCCACTGAAGCGGAGTTTGCCCGCCTGCTGCAACAGCGCGGCCCCAATATTGGGCCCTACGCCAAGGGCGACTTTGCCCAGTTTCTGCAGCATGCAGACCCTGCACTGGTGTCTGCCACGCAATTGCAGCAATGGTGCGGCGCACGCATTGCATCAACACTGTGTGAGCAAGTCAGCCAGCAGTTTGGCCCTGCGCCCGGTAACTACCTGAGCCACCAGAACCACGTCGCCGTGGCCCGTGTGCCGCTGGGCAATGTGGTCTTGCTGCCGCAGCCCCTGTCTGGCGTGGGTGACGACAGCTTCAAAATCGTGCACGGCACCAAGCAGGCTCCGCCCTGGCCGTATGTGGCTTCGTATCTGTGGACGCACGAAGTCTTTGGCGCCGATGTGGTCATGCACTTTGGCACCCACGGCAGCCTGGAATTCACACCCGGCAAGCAGATGGCCCTGTCAGACCACGACTGGCCCGATGCCCTGATTGGCAATGTGCCGCATCTGTACCTGTACACCATGGCCAATGTGGGTGAAGCCATGATTGCCAAACGGCGCAGCTATGCCACCACTGTTTCGCACCTGACGCCGCCACTGCGTGCTGCAGGTGCCCAATCTGCACATAAGCAGCTGGCTGATCTGCTGCTGGCCTGGAGCAGCGCAGACAGTGGCGCGCTCAAGCACCAGTACGCCCAGGACATCCAGCAGCAGGCGGTGGTACTGGGCCTGCACCAGGACTTGTCCCTGACCGCCGATGCCCCGTGGAGCGAAGCACAGCTGCAGCAGCTGGCCGACCACATGGAAACCGTGACCAGCGCGAACATCACCGATGGGCTTTACACACTGGGCACGCCCTATTCGGATCGCGCGCTGGACAGCATGGCCCAGCTGATGGGGGAAGACGCCATCCTGCACGCACTGGCAGAGCTGGACGTAGCACGCGGCAGCGTTGCACGGGCCCAGCTGGAGCACAGCGCATGGCTGGCACAGACCTACCGCCCGCGTGTGCAGGCGCTGATCGAGCTGGCCCAGCAAGGCGAGCCTGCACAAAAACTGCTGGAGCAAGTGCTGCAGCCCGGCGAGCTGCAACGCGCGCTGGACTGGGAGCACAGCCAGCACCGCCCCAGCGATGACGACCTGGTGCGCGGCTTTATCGCACTGGGCAGCCAGCGCGCATCTGCAGCACCTGCCGCAGCCCCGGCTGTGGATGATGCCGTGCTGCGCCAGCACCTCGCCCGCGCACTGGCCGACCCTGACAAACAGGAATTTCTGCACAGCCTGCGCTCTGAGCAAAAGCTCAAGCACGCACTGCGGGCGCTGGACCCTCAGGCGCTGCAAACCGCACGCAGCATCGCCAAGGCCATTCCGGTCATGGGCAAGGCGCTGGACATCGCCACTGATGCCGATGTGCTGCCCCTGCTGCAAGTCATGCAAAGCGCGGCAGGCCGCCAGAAAGTGTTCGACTGGCTGGCCGACCCCACGTTGCAGGCCAGCGTAGAAGCTGAACTACTGCAGGCCAGGCAGCGCGCGCAGCAGGCATGGCTGGCACAGGCCCAGCAGTATGAAGGCACGCTGGATACGGCAGCTGCCATCACCAGTGCAGAACAGGCGCAACAGCACGTGCAGCAACTCAATCCAGCGGCCCGTGCGCAATTGCACGCTGCCTTGGCGTTCTGGCAAAAAACAGAGCAGCCAGCGCTTGATACATCAGCATTTCAAATACAAAATGCTTTGAAAGGCTTAGAGCATCTGCGCAAAGCGCTACAAAAAGCAGAAGATCAGCAGCAGGACAGCGAGCGCCGCTTTGCCCAGGCCGTGCTGTCGCTGCGCGCACGCCTGCAGGCCATCCCCGACTACCGCGAGCAGCTGGCCCACAGCCCTGCGCGTGAACTGGCGGCGCTGAGCAATGCGCTCTCTGGCGGTTTTACCGAGCCGTCTTCGGGGGGCGATGCCCTGGTCAACCCGCAGGCGCTGCCTACGGGCCGCAACCTCTACAGCATTGATGCGGAAAAGGCCCCATCCGAGCAGGCCTGGCGTGTGGCACGCCAGATGGTGGACCAGATGCTGGCCCAGCACCGCGCTGCCCATGAGGGCCAGTGGCCCAGCAAAGTGGCGTTCACGCTGTGGGCGGGTGACTTCATCCACACCGAAGGCACCAGCGTGGCGCAAATCCTCTACCTGCTGGGGGTGGAACCGGTGCGCGATGCCTTTGGCCGTGTCTCCAGTTTGCGCCTGATTGACCGTGAAGTGCTGGGCCGCCCCCGCATTGATGTGGTGGTGCAGACCTCGGGCCAGCTGCGCGATCTGGCCGCCTCACGCCTGTACCTGATCAACCAGGCCGTGGCCATGGCGGCACAGGCGCGTGAAGCGGACAATGCCGTCGCTCAGGGCGTGCAGGCGGTGGAGCGCACCCTGAAAGAGCGCGGTGCAGCCCCGGCGCAGGCGCGCAAACTGGCCCATGTGCGCGTGTTCGGTGGCGTCAATGGCGGCTACGGCAGCGGCATCATGGACATGGTGGAAGCCGGTGACCGCTGGCAAGACCGCTCTGAAGTGGCCCAGACCTATATCGCCAACATGGGCGCAAGCTATGGCGAAGGCGAAATCTGGGGCGACTTCCAGGCCGGTGCCTTTGAAGCCGCACTGGCGGGCACGCAGCTGGTGGTGCAACCGCTGGAGTCCAACACCTGGGGGCCGATCTCGCTGGACCACGTCTATGAGTTCATGGGCGGCCTGAATCTGGCCGTGCGTGAAGTCACCGGCGAGGAGCCGGACGCCTACTTCAGCGACTACCGCAGCCCCAGCCGCCCCGCCATGCGCGAGACCAAGGCCGCCATTGCGGTGGAGGCACGCGCCACGGTGCTCAACCCGTCCTACATCCAGTCGCTGACCCAAGGCGGCGCTTCTGCAGCAGAAAACCTGGCGGAAATCACCCGCAACCTCTACGGCTGGAACGTCATGAAAACCGATGCCTTTGCCCCCGAGATGTGGGATGCGCTGCACGACACCTATGTGCGTGACCGCCACCAGCTGGGCGTGCAGGCATTTTTTGAGCGCGTGAACCCCTACGCCTTGCAGGAGATGACCGCCGTCATGCTCGAAACCGCGCGCAAAGGCTACTGGCTGCCTGGCGATGAACGCCTGCAGGAGCTGAGCATGCTGCACGCCGACCTGGTAGGCCGCTTTGGCGCCAGTGGCACCGGCTTTGTGAACGACAACCGGGCGCTGCGCACCTTTATTGCGCAGCAGCTGGGCGATGAGGACGTGCGACAGGCCTATCAGGACGCGCTGCAGACCGCCAACACCGGGGTCAGCGTGAACACCGACAAGGCACTGGTCCTGCAAAAAACCAACGATGGCCCCCTGGGCAATCCCGCCCAGCCTGCTGCCAGCAGCGATGCAGCGCAGGCACAGCCCACCAATAAGGCGCAGCAGCCCAATAAGGATGAGCAAACCACGCTGAGCCTGCGCCCCAGCGGTGCTCTGCTGGCTGTGCTGACGGGCGTGGTGCTGGCACTGGGCGCACTGGTGTGGTGGCTGCGCCGCCGCCATGCAGGGGTTGGCGCATGAGTATCGATGCCACCTTGCTGCTCCTGCTGGCCGTCTGCTGCTGGGTGCTGCTCGCCTTACAGGCCAGCCTGTGGCCGCGCTGGCTGCAGCTGGCTGCGCCGCTGGCACTCGTAGCCCTGCTGCTGGCTACGGGCGATCTGGCCAGCCACACCAGCATGGCCAGCATCCTGCAATGGGCGGCCAACCCGCAGCGCCGCCAGGATCTGGCCGCCCTCATGCTGGCCGAAGCCCTGCTCTACGGCTGCCAGGCCATATGCGGCGCGCAGGGCCAAAGTAACTGGTGGTGGCGCTTGCTCAGCTGGCTGCCCCTGCCCTCGGCCATGCTGATGCTGTTTTTTGCGCAGGTGGGCGTGATGCTGCTGGTCGATGGCTGGGACTACCAGCAGCTGGGCTGGCTGTGCGCCCTCAGCTTTGCACTGGTGTTGGCTGCCATCAGCGCGCTGCTGCACTGGGCCTTGCCTGAGATGAGCGTGCGCCATGTGCTGCGCGTGGGTCTGCATGGTGTGCAGGCCCTGGCTGCCTTGTGGCTGGCGCGTCCGGTGCTGCCCCCCAGCGTTGATCCGGTGCCGCTGTGGGGCGAACGGCTGGCCGCAACGGCCTGCGTGGTGCTGGCACTGGCCGCTGTGGGCTGGTGGTGGCAGCGCCGCCGCTGATGCGGCTTTTCTCTCTGAATACACAACTCTCTCTGACACACAAGTTTTATGGAATCGTTGATTTACACCCTGTCCTGGATCTCCACCGCGCTGCAAGTGCCGGTGGTGGTCGCCATCCTCTACCTGCTGGCGCGCGGCCTGCTGGCACTGGGCGGCTTTTATGGCCAATGGAGCGACCGCCTGCGCCGCAGACATCACATGGGCACGCTGGCAGACATTCCCGCAACGCAGCTGCTCGACACACTGGAGCAAGCCTGCGTTCGCCCCAAAGACGCCTTGCGTCAGGCCCTGCAGGCACTGCGGAAAGCACCTGCTGACCCGGTCTGGCATGAGCGCGTAGTCACCGAGTTTGAACTGGCTGTTGACCAGCGCCTGGCGCTGTTTCGCACCATGACACGCATTGGCCCCCTGCTGGGGCTGATGGGCACGCTGATTCCGCTGGGCCCCGCACTGGTAGCCCTGGCAGGCGGCGACATTGCTGTGCTGGCGCGCAAGATGGAAGTCGCCTTTGCCACGACCGTGGTCGGACTGGTGATTGGTGCCATTGGCTTCATGCTGCACCAGACCACCCAGCGCTGGGCCATGGACGATTTGTCGCTGCTGGATCTGGTCAGCGCCCGCCTGCGCGGAGACAAGGCATGAAGCGCCGCCGCTCCCTGCTGCGCGGTGGCGACAGCGACGACATGGACCCCATGGGCTTTCTGATCAACCTGTTCGATGTGGCCCTGGTATTTGCGCTGGCGCTGATGATTGCGCTGGTGTCCAACCTGCGCATTGCCGACATGCTCACCGCCAAGGACTTCACCGTGGTGAAAAACCCCGGCCAGCCAGACATGGAAATCATCACCCGCGAAGGCGGTAAAGTCTCACGCTACGTGGCCGGTGACGCCCAGGCCGAAGGCAACAGCGCCCGCCAGGGCCAGCGCGTGGGTACGGCCTACCGGCTGGAAAGTGGCGAGATCATCTATGTGCCGGATGAGACAGCTCCCTGACATGAGCCAACAACACCCTAAGCAAGCTCTGCACAAATAGTGCTCTGGTGTGCTTGTAGCCCCCGATGTGTCCAAACAGAGGTGGTTTTCATCTTCAAGCCAGCTTCAATGCCCGCCTTTTGGCGGGCATTGGCCTTTGAGGCCATGCATTTAAGCCCTGTTTTCTGGTGTTTTCAGCAAGCGCTTAGGGTGTGTCATCTAATCGCATCCATTCCTGCTGCAGCCGTCTTAGCCGATAAGGGCTATGACGCACAAGAGCGAGTCGTTGAACCGCTCTTGCGACAAGGCAAACAAGTGGTTATTCCCAGTCGCAGGTGCTGCAAAGAAAAACGCCCGGACGACAAACACTTATGCAAAGCACGTCACCTCATCGAGAACTTCTTTGCACGCTTGAAGCAGTACCGCTGTATTGCAACACGCTACGACAAAACTGCAGATGCGTTCTTGGGAGGCATTTATCTGGCAGCAATCGCCATATGGCTCAATTGATGACACGCCCCAGGAACCATCCACAAGTTGGCTAAGGCAAATAAGGTGTGTAGCTGCGGGGTGTTCTTCTGCAAACCTCAATAGCGGACCTTGCGGTGTCCGAATTGGCATTTGATCACCCTGAGGGCATGTTCAACCTTGGGCCTGATCCTGGCTTTTTTCACTTGCTCCCGCCCCTGATTTGTAAAAGACAGGAACTGGTATTTGGTGCACGGCAAAGCAGTTCCAATACACGAAGTGGCTACTCGCCATTGCAGATGCCGAGTTCATTGGGCAGACTCCGCATAATCCGCGCCTTGTGCGCAAACGCTCAAGATCACCGGCATTTCAATTTAGCCTTGCCTGGTGACTACCCAAAATAAATAAGCAGGGAGATATATGTTTCGTACACTTTTGAAGTCAAAGATTCATCGCGTCAAAACCACGCAGTGCGAGCTGCACTATGAGGGTTCGTGTGCCATTGATGAGGATTTGCTCGATGCCGCAAATATTGCAGAAAACGAGCAGATTCACATCTGGAACATTGACAACGGTGAGCGTTTTGTCACGTACGCAATCAAGGGGCAACGTGGCAGCGGCATGATTTCGGTCAATGGCTCGGCCGCTCGCCGTGCTGCGGTGGGTGATTTGCTCATCATTGCCGCTTTTGCCCAGGTTCATGAAAAAGATGTCGCCAATCACCAGCCGCAACTGGTTTTTGTGGATGACAACAACCGCCAGACAGAGCTGCGCCATAAAGTTCCTACACAGTCTCTTTAAGACTTTGTCGCCCACACCTGACAGCTACGCACAGGGCATAAGCGCCCTGTGGATCTTGCCTGCCAGCACGGCAGGCTCCGCACTTGAAAGCCGCTGACAGTTCAAGAAATAAGCCAAACCCTCAAGGCGCTGACTGAGCAGTGCTGGATCAAGGGATTGGTTAGCGGCCGTTAACTTCTGAATGAAAGTGTACGGACATGAGCAATACGACGGACTCCAAGGCCAGCGTTTCTTCTGGGACACCTTACGGCACCATTCCCCCAGCCTCACCCATGCCTGGGCGTAAGCCGGTCAGCCTGCCTCGCTTGGCACAGATGCGTGCACAGGGTGAAAAAATCGCCATGCTCACAGCCTACGATGCAACGTTTGCAGCAGTCGCCGATGCCGCAGGCGTAGATTGCATCTTGATCGGAGACTCTCTGGGCATGGTATGTCAGGGACGCCACAGCACGGTGGGTGTCACCATGGAAGACATGGTCTATCACACGGCTAGCGTCGCTCGAGGCATTCATCGCAGCCAGGGTAGCGCCTGGCTGGTAGCCGACCTGCCCTACGGCAGTTATGCAGAAAGTCCCGAGCAGGCGATGCGCAACGCGTGCAGTTTGATGCAGGCTGGCGCTCACATGGTGAAGCTTGAAGGTGGCGGCTGGACTGTCAAAACCGTTGAGTTCCTGGCCGCTCGAGGCGTGCCCGTCTGCGCCCATCTTGGCCTGACGCCCCAGACCGTTTACGCTCTGGGCGGCTATCGTGTTCAAGGCAGAGACGAGTCTGCCGCGCAATTGCTGCGCGAGCAGTCACTGCAGCTGCAGGAGGCTGGTGCAAGCATGTTGGTGCTGGAGATGGTTCCTGCAAGCTTGGCAGCCAGCATTACCCAGGAATTGGTGCATTGCCACACCATAGGGATTGGCGCAGGCAACGGAACTGCAGGCCAGGTGCTGGTGCTGCATGACATGCTTGGCATGAATCTGGGCAAGATGCCTAAATTTGTGCGCAACTTCATGGAAGGCGCAGACAGCATCAAGGGAGCCATGCAAGCCTATGTCCAGGCGGTCAAAGCAGGCAGCTTTCCCGACAACGCTCTGCACGCTTGGTAAACACAGGCTCAGCATCTTCGAGATATTTCACCTATGCAAATCGTTCACACCACAGATGCTTTGCGCCAGGCTTTGGCCGGCCGCGGCCGCCCCGGCTTTGTCCCGACCATGGGTAATCTGCATGAGGGGCACCTTTCCTTGGTGCGCCATGCGCAAACACTTGCAGACGTGACGGTTGTCAGCATCTTCGTCAATCGTCTGCAGTTTCTGCCGCACGAAGACTTCGACAGCTATCCACGCACGTTTGAATCTGATTGTGCCAAGCTCGCTTCACTGGGCTGTGATGTGCTGTTCGCCCCTAAGGAGGTTGACCTCTACCCTCAACCCCAGACATTCAAGGTTCACCCAGATCCTGCACTGGCCGACATCCTCGAAGGACAGTTCCGTCCAGGCTTCTTTACCGGCGTGAGCACTGTCGTCATGAAGCTGTTTCACTGCGTTTTTGGTCATTCGGTGGGGGGCGTTGCCGTATTTGGCAAAAAGGACTACCAGCAACTATTGGTCATCCGCCACATGGTGCAGCAGTTTGCCATGCCGATAGAGATTGTTGGCGTTGATACCCAGCGCGCTGAAGACGGACTGGCGCTGAGCTCACGCAATGGCTATCTGGAACCGGAGCAACGCAACCAGGCCCGTGCACTGTATGCACAGCTGCAGTGGCTCGCCGAACAGGCTCTGCAGGGCACTTCTGCGCTGGCCGAGCTGGAAGCGCAGGCCATGGCACAGCTATCGGCCCTGGGCTGGGAGCCTGATTATCTGACCGTTCGCCGTCGCAATGATCTTCTGCCGCCTGCGCCAGCAGACATTCAAGCTTCCAGCCTGGTCGCATTGGGCGCTGCGCGTTTAGGCAACACACGGCTGATTGACAATCTGGAGTTCTAGAAAATCACGCCATGCTGGTTCGCCTTCGCGAACATGACCCAATTGATTGGAACCGAGCCAGCATTGATGGCTCTTCGGTGCCAAGCCCCCGGGGGGCCAAGAAACAGGCCCAAACCCCACAGATAGAGGCAAGTTAGGCTCCAAGCGACACATCATCGTAGATGCTCAGGGCATCCCATTGGTCGTCCTTGTGAGTGCAGCCAACAGACATGACTCCAAGATGTTTGAGTCGTGTGTGGATGCCATACCTGCAGTCAAAGGGCTGCAAGGCCGCCCTCGCAGGCGGCCCCACAAGCTTCATGCAGATAAGGGATATGACTACCCGCGGTGCAGGTCTCATCTGAAAAAGCGTGGAATCCTCAGCCGTATCGCAAGACGCGGTGTTGAAAGCAGCGAGAAACTGGGCAGGCATCGCTGGGTCGTGGAGCGCACACATGGGTGGTTTGCTGGGTTTGGGAGCATGACGACCAGCTCGTCTGTGCACAGGGCGGCCCCAGCGCGACCGTCATCACCGTGCAACTCAAGAACGGCCAGCAGCTGCAGGCACGTGTCGACAAGGCCAAGGGCGAGCCCTACAACCCCATGTCTGCCGATGAAATGCGCAACAAGTACCTCGATTGCCTGGCCTTTGCAGGTATTCCAGAGGCACAGGCACGCAGCAGCCTGCAGCGCCTGGGCCAGCTCGAGCGTGAAGCGCAGGCTGGACAGGTGCTGTCAGCGCTGGTTGTGCCCAAGGCTTGAGCATCGTCACTGCATTGGACGGTTTTTCGAGCGGGCTTAACCCTCCTCACCAGAGGCAGACACAAAAAAAACCGCCCTGCTGCACCAAGGCACAGGGCGGTTTTGAGCAGAGGCGCTGTTACAGCGCAAGACCACGAGCGCTTTACAACGCGATCTTGGCCTGTTGCCTGAACAGCAGCATCTGATTGACGGGCGACTGCATCAGCTCCAGCAGCTTGGGCTTGTATTCCATGAATACCCGCTCACCCTGCTGACCCAGGGCACCGGCCACCATCTCACGGTTGAGCTGGTTCATCAGCCCACGGTAGCTGCCCAGCACCTGTTCGTACTTCTGAGCACCGCTCCACAGAATCGACTGTGCCAGCGCGGGTTTGCCAATGCGTGCGGCCAGCAAATGCTCGGCATGCAGGGCGCCGGGCAGGATGTCCACCAGCATATGGATAAAGTCCAGCATCAGCTTGAAGTGCTTGCTTTCACTGCGCTCTCCTGCGCTGTTCTTTACATAGCCTGCAATGTTGTCCACCAGCGATGCAATGTGGTTGCGCTTGCTGCCCAGATGCGCCAGCAAGGGGGTGGCCACCTCACGGATTTCTGTGGCCATGGCGCGGTCCTCCAGCAGGCTGCGTGCGTATTCCACATAGCCCATGTAGTCGCCAATCTTGTCCATGTAGAACACCAGATTTTGCTCATGCTGGGTCTGCGCGATTTCATCGACCGTGTCCTGAATCGCATCCAGCTTGCGGCCCAGATACTGCGTCTGCACCACGATGGCGCCTACCACCACCACGCTGCTGAGCACCTGCGCGGCCATCAGCACGTTTTGCATGCTTTGCACCGCCTGCGCCACATTTTGCGTGGCCGATGCCACCGACTGCAGCTGCTCCATGATCTGCTTGGCGTTCTCTGCCTTGCTTTGGATGAAGTCGAGATGCTGAATGACTCCAGTCTTCCCGCTACCCTTGGCCCAGTAAGCAACTCCGTCATAGATGGCTGCCTGGCCTTTTTGTAGCGCCTCAATCAATTCTGGCTTGATGCTATTGGGATCTAAGATCCAGACCTTGTCGAGCAAGTCAGTTAAGTTATTAATCAAAACAAGTCCCTCTCCAAATACTTCTTGCGCATATAGGCAATCTGAATCACCGCTGGCATGGTCACGCGGTAGGCCGCGCCAGAGATCATGGGCACCGTCAGCGCCACGCCCAGCACCACGGCAAAAGGCCCGGCAAAAGCAGCTGCACCCAGACGTGTGCCAATGAATTGCGCAGCCATAGGTCCCGCAAAGCGTGCGGCCAGGCCTGCGCCCAGCGAAGCCAGCATGGCCCCCGCCACATATTCATACAGCAGCATGGCAGCAGCGCCACCCGTTGCCAGTGCCAGGCGCACGGGCGACAGGCCGCTTGCGTCCTTGAAGCGCTCGATCAGATTGATCTTTTCCAGAAACTCTGTGCGCTGGGCTTCGTCCATCTTGTCCCAGGCCTTGTCGGCCAGAAACTCGATGAGCTTTTCTTCCTTTTGCACGATTTCTTGCTCTTCGCTGCCCAGCTTCACGCCCACGCGCTCGCACACGTCCGACAGAATTTCCTCATACAGCACGCCCGTGCCACGGAACAGATTGACCACCGAGTCACCGCCGTACAGCTGCAGCTCACCCGCCACCACCTGCCAGCTCTTGACCCACTTCTGCGGATCGTCCAGGTGCTTGGTAAAGCCCTCGTCAGTCAGGATGCTGCTGGTGCGGCGCACCTCACCATCGGTGTCATGAATCAGAATCTGCGCCAGATTGGACACATCATCGTTGTCGCACATGGCCAGAAATTTCAGGCCGGGGTCTTCGCGGTATTTGATTGCCATACAGGCTTGCTCACTCTCTCAACAAAACAAGGCAAACACCCGCCACGCCCATGGCCGCAAGCTGCGGCAAGGGCAAGTGGCTGGCGCATGGGAATAGCGGATGTGGTGTGTGTGGTGTGCCCGCTGCGATGGTCTGGTGCAGGCATGGCAGCGGGTGTGACGGGGTGTGGGCTTATTCGGAAACGGTTGGGGCTTTGGCCGCACGCCCACGCTTGGGCTTGCTGGCGGTGTCAGCAGCACGCGCCTCGCGCAGGCGGCGCAGGAGTTCGGTGGCGGGTTCGTCGCTGGGGTCTTGCGGCACCAGCTCGCCGCGAAAGGCCTTGGCCAGCAGCGCGGGGGTCAGGCGCTCGGCCGCGGTCTGGGCGGATTGCAGACGGGCTTCCAGGCGGTCGGCAAAGGCAAACAGGATTTCGACCCGGCGGACGATTTCGGTTTGTTCTTCCCTACTTGGCAAAAGTAATTCTAATTTCTTTATATCTCGCAAATAAAGTGCGCTCACTGCGGTTGCTCCAGAGGCACCTTTTAATACTTCTTGAATTAGTGGTGATGCTATATAGTGGAAAAGATATTTTGGAATGATTAAATTTGCATCGGGTTTTACTAAAATAACCGTACCCATTAAACAAAAATCAATTTCTTCCCTGACTAAAGCACATCTTCCAATCGTGCCTCTACTACATATCAAAATGTCATTTATTTGCGGCTTGCAACGCAACCAAAATTTCTCAGCATCTTCCCTAGAAACAAAATCTTTAACCGAAAAATCTAGATCGCCGTCCAAAACATTTTTCGCCGTTAAAAGAGGAATTCCCTCATTAATTTTTCTTGGAGAAATATGTTCTCCATCAGTTATCTTTAAACAGACATCTAATAGCAGCTTTTTTTGCCAAAGAGGAAAACCTGTCGTAGATCGCCAATCCTCTGTCAACCTCCCCGAAGTCGCAGCAGCCAGCACAGACTGGCGAAAGCGTTTGAGCAAGGGGGTGATGCGCGCCAGTCGGTCGTTCAGGGTATCGACGCGCGCCAGTGTGGTGTCGAGTTTGTCGGCTATGCGGCGTTGTTCTGCAAGAGGTGGTAATGGAATTTCCAGTTTTCCCAACGTACTGGCGGAAATATTTGCAATATTTGTTGTTTGGCTCGAACCCTCGCGCAACTTTCTTTGAGCTTCGCTACTTTTTAGAAAATTAAACAAATAACTTCCATTAATTACATCAGTCGACCTAACTGCGGCTAAGAAAGCACCGAATGCTGATGGATAAATTAAGTTATCGGCTCTTGCAACCTTGCCAACAAGTTCATAGCTATTCGCCATAGACATGAGAATGTCACCTGGCTGAACTATTTGCTCTTCTCTTTTAACATATGAACGATCAACGAAATACACATCTCGTAAATCAAGTTTCTTTTGAATATTGCTGGTTCTAAGGCAACAAACTCGATCTATAGACCATTCATTTAATTTAGCACTTGCTGGAAATGTGATTCCTCGCACTACTAAAGAAATATCTGAGAGATTTGCTGAGGTCCAATTCGGAATATTTACTGTCATTCCTCACCCTCCCCCAACTCCGCCAAAATCCCCTCCAACTCCTCCAGCGCGGCATTCAGTTCATCGGTGATTTCACGCGCCAGCATCGCAGGCTCAGGCAAATCGGCCGCGTCTTCCACGCTATCGTCCTTGAGCCAGGCAATATCCAGGCTGTCCTGCTTTTCCGTGGCAATCCACTCGCGTGTAAAGCAGCGCCAGCGGCCCTGCTCGCCTTGATCGGTACGTGCGCTGCGGCCATTGGGGTCTTGGCCATATGCGGCAATAAATTCGGCAAAGTGCGCCTCGGTCAGCGGGGTGCGTTTGCCAAACTTGGGGGCGTTGGCGCGCATGTCATAGACCCAGACGCTGTCCGTGCTGCCGGTGGCAGATTCGCTCACTTTTTCAAAGAACAGCACATTGGTCTTGACACCCTGCGCGTAAAAAATGCCCGTGGGCAGACGCAGGATGGTATGCAGGCGGCATTTGTCCATGAGCATGCGGCGAATGTCCGTGCCCACGCCGGCTTCAAACAGCACATTGTCCGGCAGCACCACGGCGGCGCGGCCACCGTCCTTCAAGTGGCGCACGATGTGCTGCACAAAGGCCAGCTGCTTGTTGCTGGTGGCAAAAGTCAGGTCATCGCGTGTGGGGCCGCCGCCGCCCTTGGCTGTGCCAAACGGCGGGTTGCTGAGGATGATGTCGCTCTTGGGCAATTGGCTGCCTGCGCTGCCCAGCGTGTTGCCCAGACGAATCGCGCCTTCGCCACGGCCTTCAATGCCGTGCAGCAGGCAGTTCATGAGCGCGAGGCGCCGGGTGTTGGGCACCAGCTCCATGCCCACATAGGCATCCACAATCTGAAAGGCGCGCTGGGCTTCGGTCAGTTCCAGCAAATCGTCCGTCTGGGCGCGGATGGCGCGGTCTGCGGCAATCAGGAAACCGGCCGTGCCTGCGGCCGGGTCCTGCACGGTCTCGCCCACCTGCGGGCGCATGACGGTGATCATGGCGTCAATCAGCGGGCGTGGTGTGAAGTACTGGCCTGCGCCGCTTTTGGTTTCGGAGGCGTTCTTTTCCAGCAGGCCTTCGTACAGGTCGCCCAGGCCATCCTTGTCAGTGTCAAACCAGTCAATCTGGTCCAGGCTGCGGATGAGCTGCTCCAGATGGCGCGGTTCCTTCAGGCGCGTCTGCGCATCGGCATAGATGGCTGCTAGACGCGGATCCTGCGAGCGCGAGAGCTTGAGCAGCGTCTCCTTATAGTGATTCATCAGGTTCGGGCCTGACAACCTGTGTAGTTCTTTCCAGCGTGCGTATTCGGGCAGCAGCGGTGCGGTGATGACGCCGGACTCCACATTCTCATGCTCCATCTTGATAAAGAGCAGCAGCACCAGCTCGGTGACGTAGTCGCTGTAGTTGATGCCGTCGTCACGCAGCACGTCGCAAAGGTTCCAGAGTTTCTGGACGATGTCAGAGGTGGTCATAGAGGGTGTGTTGTAGTTTTGATAGCTGCCAGCGCTGGATTTATATGGGTTTGAGCATGTTTTATGCCTGAAATGCTTATAAATCCAGCGCTAGCCGCTCTTTTTTCTGAAATATGAAAAGTTTTGCCATGCAGCATAGCAAGGGATGGCAAGGGGTCAAGCGACCGCAGGCATTCAGGCGGCTTTCTGCCACAGGGCTTCGGAGAGTGTGGCAACCACACTGTCCAGCTTGCCGTCCAGCACCTTGTTGACCTGCTTGATGCCGCCTTGCTGGCGGAAGGCTTCGTTCAGAAAGTTCTGGTCCACCACGGTTTCGTGCTTGAGCTGTTTGGCAATGCGCTCCAGCCAGCTGCGCTGCGCAGGCATCCAGTTGTGCATGGCGTAGATGCGCTGCATGGCGCGGTTGACGCGCTCCTCGAAAGGCAGCAGCGCCTCGCCCAGCGCAGCCTGGCGGATGTAGGCGACGATGCCTGCGGCAATGTCCTGGTTGCTCTGGTTGCGCCACGCGGCCTTGAGCGCGGCTTCCGAGTAGCCTGCACCATCGAGCAGCAGGCGCACTTCGCGCAGCTGCTCGCGCGTGAGGTCCTTGGGGCGGTTGACCACGACGGACAGCGCCACGGACTGGTTGACCTGCTCGCGCACAAAGCGGGCAAAGCTGTCCAGATAATCTGCCGGTTTGGCGTACTGGCCCCAGCTTTGTTCGCGGGCCACCAACTCGTCATGGTGGGTGGAAAGGACGGGCTGGTAGGCCGTGCCCATGAGCTGCTGCACTTCGCCCAGCTGGGCCAGCAGGCGGGTGTTTTCTTTGAGGAAGTTGGCTGCAGCCTTGACGCCGTCTTTTTTGGCCACGGCATGCAGGTGCTGGTGCAGCTTGGCCGGTGGCACGCCCCAGCTTTGTTCCAGCTGCTGCAGCTGCGCTTTCAGCGCGGGTTTCTTTTGCGCCATGTGCTCGGCCTTGCGCAGCACGCGCATGAGCTTCTGGTTCAACTGGTCCAGCACATCGTCGGCATGGCGGCGCTCAGGGCTGCTGCCTGCGGCTTCGTAGGATTTGGGGTTGTCCAGCTCGGCCAGCAGCTGCTCGATGCTGACTTTGGGGTCTTTGACCAGCGGCTGCATGGTGTTCACATCCTGCAGCGTGGCGTACAGGTCCACGGGGTCATAGATGCGGAACACGGTTTTGCCGATACTGTCGCAGCGGCGCGTGGCGCGGCCAATCATCTGCTCATACAGAATGCGTGAGCGCACGCGGCGCATGAACACCAGATTGCAGATGGCGGGCACATCAATGCCGGTGGTGAGCAAGTCCACGGTGACGGCCACTTTGGGAAATGGCTCGTTCTTGTAGCGGCGGATCAGCTGGTCCACCTTGTCGCTCTTGCCGGTGATCTTGACCACGGTGGCCTGGTTGTAGGCATCGCCATGCAGCTCCTTGAACGCCTCGCCCAGCATGCGCACCACCTTGTCGGCATGGGTGTCGGTGGCACAGAAGATCATGGTCTTTTCGTCGCTGAAGGGGTCCAGCTCCATGGCCAGCTGGTTGCAGATCACGCGGTTGAAGTTGTCGTTGAGCACGCCTTTGTTAAAGCTGGCTACGTCAAAGTGCAGCTCGTCTTCCAGCTCGGCCTGGTCCACCTCGCCTGTGTGCAGGTTGATGCTTTCCACGGCTTCGCCCTTGTCAAAGTGGATGCCGTTTTGCGTGAGCAGCGTGGTGTAGCGAATGGGTGGCTCGTGGTCGATCAGCCAGTCATCGGCTACGGCTTCGCGGTAGCTGTACGTATACACAGGTTTGCCAAAAATATCACTGGTGTGCTTGGCGGGGGTGGCGGTCAGCCCCACCTTGGCCGCATCAAAGTAGTCCAGCACCCGGCGGTAGGTGGACAGGTACTGGGCCTGGTCACGCAGTTCCAGCTCGCCCTCGGTCATTTCCTGGTCCAGCGTGTAGCCACGGTGGGCTTCGTCCACGATGATGCAGTCAAACTGGTCCACGGGCGGCGGGTTGTCGCTGGCAAAGATGCGCTTGACCATGGCCTGCACGGTGGCGACTTGCACGCGGTCTTCGGCCTGCGCCGCCATGTCGCCCAGATCGGCCACGTTATAGAGCTTGGACAGCGGCAGGTTTTGCTCCAGCAGCACGTCGTCAAAGGCTTCCAGCGCCTGGTCACCCAGCGCCGTGCGGTCCACCAGAAACAGAATGCGCTTGAAGCGCTCCGCCTTGAGCAGGCGGTAGATCAAGCCAATGATGGTGCGCGTCTTGCCCGTGCCAGTCGCCATGGCCAGTAGGCAGTTGGATTGGCCCTGCGCCAGCGCGCTTTCTACGGCGCTGATGGCTTTGACCTGGTAGTCGCGCAGGCCAAGGTAGGCGTGGCCTTCGGCCGCCAGCGCCTCCTGCGCCTTGGCAATGTCGCGCTGGAGCATGTCCAGCAGCCCTTCGGGCGAGTGGAAGTTCTGCAGCGGCTTGGCGAGGTTGGAGCTGTGGCGCAGATCACGAAACCAGGTGCCGCTGGCTTCTTCATGCTGCTTCACATAAGGGCGACCATTGCAGGAGTAGGCAAAGGGAATGGTGAAGTGCGCGCCCTGCCCGTCTTCCCAGGGCTGCACGCGCTGGGCCAGCTGCCACGCGGCCTGCACGCCATCGGCCGGTAAAAAGGCACGGGCATAGCGCTCTGCCTGGCTGATCTTGCCTGCCACGTTCTGGTTCAGGCGCTTGGCCTCCACCACGGCCACAGGCACCAGCCCGGCAAACAGCACATAGTCTGCGCTTTGCATGCCTTGCATGGGCCACTCGGCAATGGCCTGGTTTTTGCCGCGCTGCGGGCGTGCGCCTTTGGCGTGGGTCAGGTGGACGGTGTCGGCCTCCCAGCCCGCGTCGCGCAGCATCTGGTCGATGAGCAGGCGTGTGCTGGCTTCGTCCATGTGCACCAGGCTGGCCGCCTTGCGGGAGCGCTCGCTCCAGCTGCGCATGGACTGGCTGCTTGGTGCTTGTTGCTGCGCGGCCTGTGCCTGGGCTTTGTGCAGCTCGGCCTTCAGGGCTGCAATGGTCTGGCTGGCTTCTTCGGCCAGCTGTTCGTAAATATCGCGCTCCTGCTGGGCCTGCTCGGCCAGCGCTTTTTCCTGCTCCGCTTGCTGGCGCAGCAGCTCGGCCATCGCGGCAGTGTCACTGCTGGCAGCCTCGGTGCTGCTGAGCTTGCGCTGCAGATCTTCTATCTGCTTTTGCAGGGCGTAGAGCTTCTGGCTGGGGTCATCGGGCAGCTGAAAGGGGCCGGGCTTGAAGTGTGGGTCCTTGCCAAAGGTGCGGTGAAACCACAGGGCCACTTCACGCGCGACTTTGAGGCTTTCCAGCGCTTCGCGGTAGCCAATGCGGTGATCGACTTCATGCGCGGCTTCATTGCCACGGGTGCGCAACAAGTGAAACATTTGCCGCACCTGTGCATCCAGCCCCAGGCGGGCATCGATGGCGCGCAGCAACTCGGCCTGGGTGGGCTGCAGCAACTGGATGCCGAGCCGGTTGGCCATGTCTTTGGCAATGGCCTCGGCCAGCAGGCGCAGCTTGGCCACGCAACTGACCGGGTCGTGAGGAAAGATTTTTTCTGCCGTGGCGCCCAGTGTGGCCAAGGCGTTGGAATGTGCCTGCAAAAACTCGAAATTGCTCACCCGCATTGCTCCGTGTGTTTTTTCTTGTCTGCTGCATTATGACGCTGTTACATGGTGTTGCAATTAAAGCGCTTCGCCCCATACCCCTAGGGTCTGCCATGGTTCTTGGCCCATACATACAGTGTGTGTTGTGTTTTAGCCGCACTACCTGCATGCCGGCATGCGACAAGGTCGAAGGCCTAAGTCTTTGATTTCTTGGGCGGCACATCCTCAGATCACAAGGCCACCCTCCGGGGTGCTCAGTGCCTAGCATTTTTTTGCCATTCAAGCACGGCATGCAGCGCAATATTTCGCTCGGTTAACGGCCGTAGAATTGAGCCCGTTGGTGCACTTGCTCGAGTGCTTGAGCAAGGTTAAACGGGAATCAGGGCGCACTTTTTCACAGTGCCAACCTGAACTGCCCCCGCAACAGTAAGTGAGGCGCGCTGCGTCAAACCGCGGTGCAAGGTAGCACACACAGCCACTGAAGCCTGAAAGCCTTTGGGAAGGCGTGCTGCCCAGGCCCACCAGTCTGGATACCGGCCAACTAACCACATGGAACGACCTGGTTCCTCCATGTATTTCCTCAACCGTACAGGCGGGGACGCCTGGGTGGTATGCATATGTTTTTGAAGATTTTGTGGTTGTCGCGCATGCCTGCATGGCTTGCGTGCTCACTTTTCTTTTGTGATGTGCAAGCCCGACGTC
The DNA here is from genome assembly GCF_002056725.1 of Comamonas kerstersii. NCBI lineage: Bacteria > Pseudomonadati > Pseudomonadota > Betaproteobacteria > Burkholderiales > Comamonadaceae > Comamonas > Comamonas kerstersii. The sequence goes on from NZ_CP020121.1 coordinate 2,939,064, forward strand.
CTGCCTGTGTTTGCTGGACTTGTCGGCTTCATGATTACGCTTTACTCCAAACCCAATTGCCCCCAGTGCTCGATGACTGCACGCACTCTGGATCGCCAGGGCGTGGCCTATGAGGTCATCGACGTCTCGCAAACCCCGGAAGCGGCCGCACAAGTGCAAGCCTGGGGCTACCGCCAGGTGCCCGTGGTGTTCACGGGTGATGAGCACTGGAGCGGCTTTCGCCCCGACCGTCTGGCTGCCTTGGGCGCTATCGCCTGAGCCATGACCCGCTGGGTGTACTACTCCTCCCGCTCTGGCAATACCGAGAAGCTGTTGCGCCAGGCCGGTTTGCCCGCACTGCGCATTCCGCAGGAGGTAGACGCGCCCATGCCAGCGGTAGATGGTCCGTTCGTGCTGGTCACCCCCTCGTTTGGCGACAGCACCGGCAAAGGTGCCGTGCCCAAGCCTGTGATTCGCTTTCTGAATGACCCGCAGCGCCGCCAGTGGCTGCGCGCAGTCGTTGGCTGTGGCGACCGCAACTTTGGGGCCCTGTTTGCGCAGGCATCAGAAGTTGTGGCACGCAAATGTGGCGTGCCCCTGCTGCTGCGCATCGAGATGAGCGGCACGGCCAGAGACTGGCAGCGCCTGCAGGCCATTGACCAGCATTTTTCTGAACACTTTGAATTTTCTGCTTTCCAAGCATCGCCATGACCTTGCATACCCCAACTGAACTGGACTATCACGCCCTGAATGCCATGCTGAACTTGCCTGATGCTGAGGGCAAGATCCAGTTTGATGCCGACCGCATGGCCGCGCGCCAGTACTTCCTGCAGCATGTGAACCAGAACACGGTGTTCTTTCACAGCCTGCAGGAAAAGCTGGACTATCTGCGCACTGAAAACTATTACGAAGGCGAAGTGCTGGATGCGTACTCGCCGGAATTTATTGAACAGATCTTCAAGGCCGCGTTTGCCAAGAAGTTCCGCTTCCCTACCTTCCTGGGTGCCTACAAGTACTACACGGCCTACACCCTGAAGACCCGTGACGGCAAGCGCTATCTGGAGCGCTTTGAAGACCGTGTCGTCATGACGGCACTGTCGCTGGCCCGTGGCGATGAAAAGCTGGCCATGCGCATGATGGAAGAGATCATTGCCGGGCGCTTTCAGCCTGCAACGCCTACCTTCCTGAACGCTGGCAAGAAACAGCGTGGCGAGCTGGTGTCGTGCTTCCTGCTGCGTCTGGAAGACAACATGGAGAGCATTGGCCGCGGCATCAACTCTGCCCTGCAGCTGTCCAAGCGCGGTGGCGGCGTGGCCCTGCTGCTGAGCAATCTGCGCGAGCAAGGCGCGCCCATCAAGGGCATCCAGAACCAGTCTTCGGGCGTGATTCCCGTGATGAAGCTGCTGGAAGACGGCTTCTCCTATGCCAACCAGTTGGGCGCACGCCAGGGCGCAGGTGCGGTGTATCTGAACGCACACCACCCTGACATCATGCGATTCCTGGACACCAAGCGTGAAAACGCGGACGAGAAGATCCGCATCAAGACGCTGTCGCTGGGCGTGGTGATTCCGGACATTACGTTCGAGCTGGCCAAGAAGAACGAGGACATGTACCTGTTCTCGCCCTATGACGTCGAGCGCGTCTACGGCAAGCCTTTTGCCGACATCTCCGTGACCGAACACTACAAGGAGATGGTGGACGACCCCCGCATCAAGAAAACCAAGATCAAGGCACGTGAGTTCTTCCAGACCATTGCCGAGATCCAGTTTGAGTCGGGCTACCCTTACATTCTGTTCGAGGACACGGCCAACCGCGCCAACCCGATTGCGGGCCGCATCAACATGTCCAACCTGTGCTCGGAGATTCTGCAGGTCAATACACCGTCCGTGCTGGGCGAAGACCTGAACTACGAGCACATTGGCAACGATATTTCGTGCAACCTGGGTTCGCTGAACATTGCCACGACCATGGACGGCGGCAATCTGGGCGCGGCCGTGGAAACCGCCATCCGAGCGCTGACTGCCGTGTCGGAGATGAGCTCCATCAACTCCGTGCCTTCGGTGCGCCAGGGCAATGAGGACAGCCACGCCATTGGCCTGGGCCAGATGAACCTGCACGGCTATCTGGCACGTGAACGCATTCACTACGACAGCCCTGAGGCGGTGGAATTCACGAGTGTCTACTTTGCTGCCGTGGCTTTCCACTGCCTGCGTGCCTCCTGCCTGCTGGCCCAGGAAAAGCAAAAGCGCTTTGTAGGCTTTGAAGACAGCAAGTACGCCACGGGCGAGTACTTTGACAAGTACGTGTCCCGCGACTGGCTGCCCACCTCTGAAACGGTGAAAGCCCTGTTTGCCAAGACCGGCGTGCAGCTGCCTACCCGTGCAGACTGGGAACAGCTGAAAAAGGACGTGATGGCGCACGGCCTGTACAACCGCAATCTGCAGGCGATTCCGCCCACAGGTTCGATCAGCTACATCAACAACTCCACCTCGTCGATCCACCCTATCGCCTCGCGCATTGAAATTCGCAAGGAAGGCAAGATTGGCCGCGTGTACTACCCCGCGCCTTTCCTGTCGAACGACAACGTGGAGTATTACCGCGATGCGTATGAGATCGGCCCCAACGCCATCATCGACGTGTACGCCGCAGCCACCGAGCACGTGGACCAGGGCCTGTCGCTGACGCTGTTCTTCCCCGACACCGTCACCACGCGCGACATCAACAAGGCCCAGATCTATGCCTGGAAGAAGGGCATCAAGACCATCTACTACATCCGCCTGCGTCAGCTGGCGCTGGAAGGCACGGAAGTCAATGCGACCTGCGTGTCCTGCACTCTGTAAGAAAGATTAGTCATGACCAAGCTGACCCAAGCCATCAACTGGAACCGTATTGAAGACGACAAGGATCTGGAGATCTGGAACCGCGTCACGGCCAACTTCTGGCTGCCTGAGAAGGTGCCACTGTCTAACGACATCCCCTCGTGGGCCACGCTGCGCCCCAACGAGCAGCAGCTGACGATCCGCGTGTTCACCGGCCTGACGCTGCTGGACACCGTGCAAAACCAGGTGGGCGCACCTTCGCTGATGCAGGACGCAGTGACACCGCACGAAGAATCCGTGCTGTCGAACTTCACCTTCATGGAAGCGGTGCATGCGCGCAGCTATTCGTCGATTTTCTCGACACTGTGCTCAACCACGGAAATCGACGAAGCTTTCCGCTGGTCGGAAGAGAACCCCTGGCTGCAGAAGAAGGCATTGCTGATCCTCGAAGAGTACAAGGCCGAAGAGAACCCCTTCAAGAAGAAGATTGCCTCGGTGTGTCTGGAAAGCTTCCTGTTCTACAGCGGCTTTTACCTGCCCCTGTACTGGAGCAGCCGCGGCAAGCTGACCAACACGGCCGACCTGATTCGGCTGATCATCCGTGACGAGGCGGTGCACGGCTACTACATTGGCTACAAGTTCCAGCAGGCCTTTGCCAAGCTGCCTGCAGACCAGCAGGAAGCCATCAAGGGCGAGGCCTACGCCATGTTGTACGACCTGTACGACCTGGAATGCCACTACGCCGCCGAGCTGTATGACCCCGTGGGCCTGACCGAAGACGTCAAGCGCTTCATGCACTACAACGCCAACAAGGCGCTGAGCAATATGGGCTTTGAGCCCATGTTCCCCGAGGACATGTGCCAGGTGAACCCCGCCATCATGGCGGCGCTGAGCCCCAGCGCGAACGAGAACCATGACTTCTTCTCTGGCTCGGGCTCTTCCTATGTGATTGGCAAGGCAGTGGCTACTGAGGACGAAGACTGGGACTTTTAATGTCTTTCAGATGCCGTCTGGCGCCAGTCGCTGAACGGCAGCAGCAGCCCGCACCTTGTGTACACTGAGGTGCACTCCACGGCCAGCACTATGCTCCACAACATGGTGCTGGCCGGTTCACTTTCTGTATAGCACTGAACAGCAAGCAGCCTGCGCCACGAGGAACTTGCAACCGGACTGCCTATGTTGGGAAATCTGAAAGCTGCCATCCCCGCCAGCGCCATGCTGGCTGTCTTGTTACTCTCCCCTTCAGAAAGCCTTGCCCAGCAGCATGCACATACGCATGGCCGCATGCACATGGATGTGGCAGTAGATGCCCGGGCTATCACCGTCACACTTTCCAGCCCACTGGACACTTTTCTGGGTTTTGAACGTGCTCCACGCACAGAAGCAGAGCAGCAACAGCTTGAACAGCTGCTCGCTACGCTGCAGTCAGCGCAGCAGCTGATACAGCTTGACCCTGCAGCGCAATGCGCGCTGGACAGCGTGGATGTGGAATCCCCCATCCTGTCTGATCACACGCATGATCACCACCATGCAGACCATGCGCACGACCACGCGCATGACGAACATGCGGACATGGATGTGTATGTGGTTTTCTCCTGTGCGCATGCCCATAAGGCGCAATTTCTGGATGTACAGCAGCTGTTCCGTGCGTTTCCACGCCTGGAGCAGGTAGCGGTGCAAGTGGCTGCACCGCAGGGGCAGTTCAAGCGCCAGCTGCACGGCGGCGAGACACGGCTTCGTCTGGTTCGATGAAGGTCCACATGGCTGAAGCTGTACTCCAAGTTGACCAGCTGCGGTTTGCCTGGCCTGGTGCAACACAAGACTGCATAGATATTTCTGCACTGAGCGTGGATCGTGGCGACACCGTATTTCTGCACGGACCCAGTGGCTGTGGCAAAAGCACTTTGCTGTCATTGCTGGCAGGGGTGCTGCTGCCACAGTCCGGGCATGTTGCACTGCTGGGTACGCCCTGGAACCAGTTGCGCGCTACGGCACGAGACCAGTGGCGCGTAGACCACGTAGGCTATATCTTCCAGCAGTTCAACCTGCTGCCCTATCTGTCTGCGCTGGACAACGCCATACTGCCTTGCCGCTTTTCACAGCAGCGCCTGCGGGCTGCCCTGCAGCAGGCAGGTTCGGTAGACGCTGCGGCCCAGACCTGGCTTAGCAACATGGATCTGGACAGCAGCCTGTGGAACAAGCCCGCACACCAGCTTTCCGTTGGTCAGCAGCAGCGTGTGGCGGCTGCCCGAGCCCTGATTGGCACCCCGGACCTGGTGATTGCCGATGAGCCAACCTCTGCACTGGATGAAGAGCGGCGCAATGCTTTTCTGGATGTATTGCTGCAGGCATGTACACAGGCGGGTTCGGCCCTCGTCATGGTCAGCCATGACCCACGCATGGCCAGCCGCTTTTCGCGCCAGATCTCACTACCCACACTGAACCGAGCACAGCGCAGCAGCGAGGGGGTGGCATGAAGCTTCGCTATCTGATGCAGCTGGCCGCCCTGAGCGCCTGGAACCGCCGCTCGACCCTGCTGCTGACCATCTGCTCCATCGCCCTCTCCACCTTCATGCTGATGGGTGTAGAGCGCATGCGCACAGACTTGCGCAGCAGCTTCAGCTCGGCGGTTTCAGGCACCGACCTGATTGTGGGTGCACGCACTGGTTCGGTACAGCTGCTGCTGTACGCTGTCTTTCGGGTAGGCAGCCCTACTAACAATATCCGCTGGAGCAGTGTGCAGGCACTGCAGTCCATGCGTGGCGTCGCATGGGTGGTACCGCTGTCTCTGGGAGATTCGCACCGTGGATTTCCCGTGCTTGGAACATCGGCCGCGTACTTCGACCACATGCGCTATGGCAATAAGCAGTCTCTGCAACTGCAGCAGGGCCAGCGCTTTGAAGATTTGTATGACGCAGTCATTGGTGCAGAGGTAGCGGAGCGACTGGGCTACCAGCTGGGCCAGCGCATCACTCTGACGCATGGCAATAGCGAAGTCAGACTGGGCAACGACCATAGCGACAAGCCATTCACCATCACCGGCATTCTGGCGCGGACAGGAACACCTGTAGACCGTACCGTGCACATCAGTCTGGAGGCGATGGAAGCGCTGCACTTGGACTGGGTGGCGGGAGCGCCGCTCCCCCAGATGCGGGTCAATGCACAGGCGGCGCGTGAGCACGACCTGCAGCCCAAGTCTGTGACGGCGGCTTTGGTAGGTTTGCACAACCGTGCCGCGGTGTTTTCCGTGCAGCGTCAGGTCAACCAGTTTGCCGCAGAGCCGCTGATGTCTATCCTGCCCGGTGTGGCGCTGGATGAGCTCTGGGGCATTGTGGGTATGGGCGAACAGGCTCTGCTGCTGATGTCAGGTGTCGTTGCGCTGGTCAGCATGGCCGGACTGATGTCGGTCATTCTGGCTGGCCTCAATGAACGCCGCAGGGAGCTGGCCGTGCTGCGTGCCGTTGGCGCCAGCTTGCGCCATATTCTGATACTGCTGACACTCGAAGGCCTGTTGCTGACCGTGCTGGGCTGCGCCCTGGGGCTGCTGACATTCACCCTCTGCGGCTGGGCATTCGCACCCTGGTTGCAATCGAGTTTTGGCCTCCGCCTGCAATGGAGTCAGCTGAACTCCATGCAGATGCTGCTGCTCGCTGGGCTGGTACTGACAGGATGGCTGGCCAGCCTGCTGCCTGGCTTGCGTGCCTACCGGCTTTCTCTGGCAGATGGCCTGTCCCCCAAAGTCTGATTCCTATGCCTGCTTCTGCTTCTTTGCTGACCCGCCGCCGATGGTTTCAGTGCTCCACGGCTGCCCTGATGGGCATGAATGCCTCATGGCTGCATGCCGCGTCGTTCGAAAAGCTGGACTGGGAAGCACTGGTCCCTGCTGACTGGGACCCCATGCAGTCCTTCAGCAATCTCCAGGATCTGGCCAATTTGCCTGATACGGATCCGCGCGTAGCCAAGCTCTACGAGCAAATGCGCAAGGTCTGGGACGAAGCCCCCACCGTGGCAGCGCTGGAAGGCAAAAACATTCGGATTCCCGGCTATGTCGTACCTCTGGAAGGCGACAGGCAAGGGATGTCGGAATTTTTGCTTGTGCCTTATTTCGGAGCCTGCATCCATTCGCCGCCACCGCCTGCCAACCAGATCATCCACGTCACGACCAGCAAGCCGGTACGTGGTTTTGAGAGCATGAGTGCCGTGTGGGTCAGCGGCAGGCTAGGTCTGAACCGCAAGCATTCCGAGATGGGCGTGAGCGGCTATTTGCTGCAGGCCGAAAAAGTGCAGGCCTACAAAGAATGAGGCAAGAGTAAGGCGACACAGCCTGTCGCCTGCAGTTTCTACAGTCTGGTGTGTTCTGTTTCAACGCCATGACTATGTGTGAGACTGTCGTACCCATCCTCATCGCACAACTGAAGGCCCTGTATGCGCGCGAGTGCCGTACACATCAAGATCTGCGCCTCCACATCACCGAGGCACTCGCCCACTTTGGTTCGCAAATACAGGCGCTGCAGCTGCAAGACCCGCTGGAAATGCAGTTTCTGGAGGTGTATGGCCACCTGGCCATCTGGCGCATCGAGCAATTCAGGAACGACATCCTGCAACGCGTGACCATGCTGAATGCATCCCCGCTGGTGCAGCGGGCAATACAAATGCTGCCGTCGTGTACTGCCATCACATGGCAAACAACTGATCCGGAGCCAGCGAGTGTGCCCAGCATCAAGCAAGCCAAACTGCAGCACATCACGACAGGCTTCCTGGCCTTACTCCATGGTCTTGAGCAAATACAGCAGCAGATGCTTGGACTGATTCAGGGTTTAAGAAATCTGCAAGATGCCGCTGCCTGATGGCCCCAGCCGCCAGCAGCATCCAAGCAAGTCACCAGTCGGGTTGGCTCAAACGCCCACATAAAAAAACGTATAGTTACATTTTCTGATTCCTGGCGTTTTTTCATGTCTTTTTTCAATACGACAGGCGCTGAGTCCAAAGGTGAAAAGCTGGCGCAGCGTCTGTCGCAGATTCTGGCCCGCCTGCACCAGGGCGAAGCCATTAACAAACACGCGCTTGCCCAAGAGTTTCAGGTTGACGTGCGCACGATTGAACGAGACCTCAGTGAACGTCTGGGGGGCATCATCGAACGCGCAACCAATGGTCAGTGGCAGATCAAGCATGCGGTGCGCAGCAATATTCCGGCCAAGCACCTCTATGCCTACGCACGGCTGTCAGGCACAGAGCATCTTTTCCCGGATGGGAGCCTGCCCTATCTGCTGGAACAGCTGCACACGCCCGAGCCACAGCGAACGACACAGGTACACCCTGTCTCTCATGAGGACATGCAAGCTTACGCGCAAGAGTTTGCATTACTGCAGGCTGCGATCACGCACAAGCACCCTTGCCACTTTGCTTACAAGAGCAAGGCACGCCTGGTCTACCCCTACAAGCTGATTCATCAAAATGGTGTCTGGTATCTGGCTGCCGAAGAGGACGGTCGGCTGAAGAACTTCAGCATCTCACTGATCCAGGCGTTGCAACTGGACAGAACGCAGCAATTTGCCCCCAAGCGTGAACACACGGAATACATCAATGGCAAAGAGGATGTATGGTTCACTGAAGACACCACAGAAGTGCTGCTGCGTATTGCTCCGGAAGTTGCGCACTACTTTCTGCGGCGTGCGCTGCTGCCTCACCAGCAGCAGCGACAGGACCGTGATGGCTCCCTGCTGGTCAGCACCCATGTGAACCATATGTACCAGCTGCTGCCCGTGGTGCGCTACTGGCTGCCCCATGTGCGCATCTTGCAGCCTGTGGCATGGCATCAGGAGCTGGTCGCCAGCTTGCGCCGCGCTTTGCAGCAGTGGGGAGAGGGATCAGCGTCAAAGAGGCCATAAGCCCTTGTCTTGCTCCTCGCAAAAAACGATGCAGCTGATCGCCGCCTGCTCCAGCAAGAGCACTTGCTGAGTTACAAGGAAGCCAAAGCACCGTGCCATGCGAGACTTTAATAGCTGGATTCAAGCAATGCTGATGCATTGTCGCCTTGTCAACAATGTCTCTAAAAACATGCATTGCTCGCCCAATCAGAGCATGCCACCCCAGTTTTCTTTGGGAGTTGATACAAGCCCGCATAGAATCAGCCGCAATTTGACGCGCGTGAGCACCTCATTTCGATTTTTATATTCCCCAGAGAGACATCCCCGATGACAAACGAAGAAATCTTGGCGCAATACGGCCCTCGAGAGGCCATGGAATACGACGTCGTAATCGTCGGTGGTGGCCCCGGCGGCCTGGCCACAGCCATTCGCCTGAAGCAGCAGGCTGCGGAAAAGGGTCAGGACGTCTCGGTGGTCGTACTGGAAAAAGGCGGTGAGCCCGGAGCGCATACGCTGTCTGGCGCCATCATGGATCCTCGCGCACTGACCGAGCTGATTCCTGACTGGAAGGAAAAAGGCGCGCCGCTGAACCAGCCTGTGACAGAAGACGCCATGGTGTTCCTGAGCGAAAAAGGCTCTATGCGCACCCCGAACTGGTTGCTGCCACAGTGTTTCCACAACGAAGGCAACTACATCGTACGTCTGGGCTTTGTCACCAAGTGGCTGGCGGAACAGGCCGAGGCACTGGGCGTAGAAATCTTCCCGGGCTTTGCAGCCGCTGAAGTGCTGTACAACGAAGATGGCTCCGTCAAAGGCATTGCTACCGGCAACATGGGCGTGGGCAAGGATGGTGAGCCCACAGGTGACTTCCAGCTGGGCATGGAGTTGCACGGCAAGTACACCATCTTTGCCGAAGGCGCACGCGGCCATCTGGGCAAGCAGCTGATTGCCAAGTACAAGCTTGACGATGGCAAGGACCCTCAGGCCTACGGCATCGGTATCAAGGAACTGTGGGAGATTGACCCTGCCCGCCATAAGCCCGGCATGGTGATCCACACCGGTGGCTGGCCCATGGACAGCAAGACCTATGGCGGCGGTTTCCTCTACCACCTCGAAGACAATCTGGTCACGCTGGGCTTTGTGACGGGCCTGGATTACGCCAACCCCTATCTGTCTCCCTTTGAGGAAATGCAGCGTTGGAAGACCCACCCCAACATTCGCTACTACCTCGAAGGAGATGAATCTCAGGGCATCAAGCCTGCCAAGCGCATTTCCTATGGTGCACGTGCCATCACCGCTGGCGGCATCCTGAGCCTGCCCAAGTTTGTGTTCCCCGGTGGCGCACTGGTGGGCTGTGATGCAGGTTTCCTGAATGCCTCCCGCATCAAGGGCAGCCACGCCGCCATCAAGACCGGCATGCTGGCTGCGGAAGCTGCCTATGACGCCATCGTTGCAGGCCGTCAGAGCGACGTGCTGACAGCCTACGAAACCTCATTCGAACAAAGCTGGCTGTACGACGAGCTGTGGAAGGCTCGCAACTTCAAGACCTGGTTCAAGAAGGGGCTGTCTACTGCCACCATCATGAATGGCATTGAGCAGTTTCTGCTCAAGGGCAATATCCCATGGACGCTGCACCGCGATAAGCCAGATCACGCATATCTGAAGCCTGCTGCAGAGTGCCAGCCCATTGAATATCCCAAGCCTGACGGCAAGATCACCTTCGATCGCCTGTCCAGCGTGTTCATCAGCAATACGAACCACAGCGAAGACCAGCCTGCACACCTGACACTCAAGGATGCGTCCGTGCCTGTGAATGTCAACCTGGCTAAATACGCTGGCCCTGAGCAGCGCTACTGCCCTGCTGGCGTGTACGAATTTGTGGATGATGAAGTACAGGGCGGTAAGCGTCTGCAGATCAATGCGCAGAACTGCGTGCACTGCAAGACTTGTGATATCAAGGATCCCACACAGAACATCGTCTGGGTGACCCCTGAAGGCGGCGGCGGCCCCAACTACTCGGGCATGTAAATTCAATCCCAGCTCACAAAAAGAAAGCCTGCATTGCAGGCTTTCTTCGTATGTCAGGCGTCAAGCTTTCTGACGCATCTGGAAGCGAAGTTTTCAGCGTGCTTGCTCTGAGCTCTCCAGCGTCCGTGATGCATCGTGCACAACACCATCGTCATCTATCCAGCCATAACGTACACGTACAGGTTGTGCTCCTGAACCTGGTTGAGGCAAGCGAAGTTCATTGGTCGAAAAAGGTGCCAAGGTGCCGTCTTCAAGATCAAGGGGCGCCAGACCTGCATCAATCTGCAGATAAGCCAGCGAGATATAGTGCGGCCCTTCATTCGTGACAGTGATGCGATCGCCATCCATGCGAAATTGCAGAGATGCAGCCGTGCGTTCCAGAGACAGGGGTAACTTTGGGGGCCGCAATATCAGCTTCATCTGGGTTTGCATGGTGACTGTCACTTGCGTGCTGTCCTCTCCTTCAGGCCCCTGCTGCGTAGGCGGAACCTCATGAATGTTCAGCCAGTACAGCGACTCGCGGTCACTGGGCAATTTGTCACCGAGCTGCAGCAGGCGCAATGTCTGCGTCTGCTGCGGGTCCATATGGAAAACAGGTGGCAGAGGCATGACCGGTGCCTTGGCAGATTCAGGCGTATTTCCTGGTTGTCCGTCATTGACCCAGACCTGAGTGATAACTGGGTACGTGTTCAGGTTGGCGAGCATTAAAGATACTTCTCTCTTGTCCTGAGGGAAGATGACTCTGGTGCGCTCTGCCGTTACTCCGGCAAATGCCGTAGACATCAGCGCCATGCAAGCCAGAGAAAGCAAAGAGATAAAGCTGCTTTTTTTCATGTGAAAACTGCTATTGAACACGAATAACGACCGTAGCTGTCGCTCGGACACGTCCTGGTGTCACAGCAGCAGCCTGGGGTAATTTTTCCAGTCTGGCCCGAAAGTTTTCAGTATAGAAATCAACGCCATTGCGATTTCCGGTCAGCACCGTATTGTTTCCAATTATGGGATACCAGCCCATTTGGTTGGCATTGGCTCCTCCAAGTGCGGAGTTTTCACTGGAAAGCAGGTTGATAGGGTTGTTGTCTCTCAGAATTCTTATCCCTACCCCTTCCGCATAGCCAGAACTGCCGTAGTTGTCTGAAACCAGATGCGAAATACCTGATTGTGCATTAACCAGTCCCAGTTTTTGGGCCGCAGCATATGCCCCCGGCGAAGCAAGAATACCTAAAGCAGTTTGATTATTACCCGTTCCAGAGACCATGGCGTTCTGGCATTTAAAGCTGATCTGAAATGGCACCTCACTGGTCGCCGTACCATTTTCTATGTCGTTACGACTCACTGACGGAAGAAAGACATAAGGAGTGGCATTGAGCACCACACACGTTGGATAACGCTTGAGCGTAACATTCCTGTACATGCCAATCGCACCTGGCCAGTTGCCAGCCCATCCGTTAAAGTCATTCACGTGTGAATTGCCGGTTGTAGGAGCGGCCAGGCCTGGTCCTTTTATCGCAATGTACGCACTTGGCTGCGTATAGGCATAGATCTGGCTTAATCTTGTGTTTGCATAATAATGACTTTGATTTCCACCAACTATAGACTTCTGCACGCACTGTTGATAGATTTTTAGCCTTTACCAAGCGGTAGCCATGACTATCAGTATCAAGATCCGTTAAAAGTCTTTCTTTCCAGATGTCCGTAAAATACTCACCCGTTGTCACATTAGTGAGCCTGAGCAGAATATTGTCCCATGCTGTCTCATAGGCAGCTTCAAGGCCAAGTGCCAGCCCTGTCTTATCCCGCGTTGGGTGACCACTGTAATAGTTATCACCATTCGTCGAATACATTTCATAAACAGGATCTTCCGGTGCACAGCGAAAAAAAACCCTCTCTGGGTCATAACCACCAGTCGTTCCATATTGAACAAATGGAGCCACACTGCTGGCTAGCATTGTTCCGGGCGGAATAAAATCTCCACTGCTCAAGTTAATCACCGATGGAATTCCCAAATTTCCATTACAAGTGTCACATGCACCTGCCCAACTTGCTGCGACGCCTTCACTTGGCTTGATATAGCCGGAAGTGACCCCTGGATTATCTTGAGTACCAATGACCTTGTAGCATCTTGCAAAAGCATGAGGTGCCGCGCTACAAAGCACCAAAGCGAGCACAGGCCATAAAAATGATTTTGTGATTCTCATATTTTTTACTTTTAATGCGTTCAATAATTGATGAGTCAGAATTACTGCACTTTGGCATCTGCACGTCGGCAAATATCCTTGCGGCGCACCAGATCCTGATTCCAGTCTGCATCAGAGATGTCATATGAAAGCACGCAGCTATCTTCATCCGAAGAACCCCAGCGCACTGTCAGATTGCCGCTTTTTCAGAAACACGTGCATAAATTTGACCGCCTTGTCCAACCACACCAATTTCTGGATCGTCTGCTGCGGATACTGCTGCCCCCATGGGGATGGGTTGACCAGATTCCTGAGTTGCCTCGATCAGAAGCGCCTGTCCAAACCGGGTTGCAAAAGACATGGTCACAATCGCACCCGCATAAGGCACGACACGTTTTTCAGTTTCGAGCAACTCTGTAGATGCAGGAAGATCCTGAGGATCAATTCGAATGGTGTTATAGCGGTAAGGGCTTAATGCAGGAACGACGGCATAACCACGGCTGTTAATGCGGGTGATCTGGCCATTGTGAATCTGCGCGCCTTCAGCGCCAGCAGCATGCACCAGCGCAAATGTGTCACCCAGCGATGGGCCCAGTGTCAGCCCCCCTTTGTGCAGCACCAGGCCACCACGTATCCCGACGTTGTACTGACGGTAGTCCTGCGCTTGGCCATAGCCCAGTGTCATGGATGCATACGGGCCTTGACGTTGCAGGTTACCACTCCAGTTCAGGCCATCCAGCTCACTATCCTTGCTAGTGGAAATTGCATAGCTATATGCATTGTTTTCACCAAAAGCACCTGTAATTCCAGTCTGCAGCGTATTGCCTCTGTTTTCACCTGAGCTCGAGGTGTAAGTACTGGTCAAAGATGGCGCACGCGGACTAAAACCCAATGGGAAAGATACCGTCAAAGAGATGACATTGCCTTTTTGCACATTGGAAATCTGAGGCGCTCCTGCAAACTCATAATAAGACTGGTAATAAGCATTCTTGTGATAAGACCATGAAAGCGTATAGCTCATACTCTTCCAGCTATTGGTATAACCCAGCTGGAATTGCGTATTTTTCTGCTTCCCCTGATAATAATCACTGGTTGATCCTGAAAAATACAGCGATCCGTACCGCCCCAGGTTCTGGTTCAGCATGAGCGAATATTGAGCACGTTGCTGATAACTATAAGAATTCCAGCTCCCATAACGACCTTCAGCGTAACGAATGCCCAGAACATCGCTTAGCTCACGATAACCAGCCGAAGAGTAACGGTAACCGGCCAGCGTCAGCGTCGTATTGGACCCATCAAATGTCTGACTGTAGTCAGCACCCAGTCGCCAGCCATTCTTGCGGGTTCCATTTTCCACACGTGCGTGGGAGGATGTGAAATTCACACCCAGAGCCCCCATGCGCCCAGCGACCACGCCTCCAGCCAGCAATGACACATAGTCTTTGGCCAATCTGCTGCCGAGATTGACCGTCAAGTTATTGGTCAAGCCGCGCTGATACGTTGCTTCAGCAAACCATGGTTCATCATATTGAGAAGCTTGCGCCAGTGTGAGGCTGTACTGAGACAGGCCTGGCCGGATAGACTGCGGGACGGCCGCGAAGGGCACGGTGTAACGTGTCACATTGCCGTCTGCTTCAATAATTTCAACGTCCAAGTCACCGCTGTATGAAGTACTTTGCAGATCATCAACAATAAAAGGGCCAGGCGGAACGGTAAGTTCACGAATAATCTGACCACGCTGCCGAATAAGCACCCGTGCAGTCGTAGTTGCTGTTCATCGCACTTCTGGAGCGTAGTATTGCTGACTGGGTGGCAACATCCGCTGATCTGACTTAATGTTCACCCCTCGGTAGCTCATGCCGCCAAAAAGTTGCCCTGTCGTGAAGCTTTCACCAACCGTCAGTTCACTGCGCAGGCTCGGAATAGAACGCTGCACATAGGTCCTCAAATTATTCCATCTGTTGTTAGAGCGCCCGCCAAATTGTGAATAACTATAGGTGGATTGATGTCTGAAGCGCCAGAGACCGATATTGAAGCCAGAGTTAAGACCGGCAAATCCATAGTCTGAGCTTCCATCAAAACCATTGCGGTACTTGGACTGATACCAGTTCAGATCATAGTTAGCAAAAAAAGCTGTCTCTCTAGGATCCCATTCGGATGGATCAACGTGATCAAGCCTTTCTGTTAACAGCAATGCCATGGGAATGCTCAAGTGCAGCTGAAGCTTGTTAAGCTGAGCGTCATAGCTGGCACCTGGTAGTGCTTGTTCCAGCAATAGACATTGCGTAGCACCCTCTTGAGCGGATTCATCTTCCCACTTGCTTTTCAGCGTCTTGACCAGTTGCTCAGGTGTAAAACATGGCTCCAGACGTCCAGTCTTTGGGTTGTCCAAAAATTGAACAGGAATGCGGGAGCGATGCTTCCCATTGACAAAGACTTCTACTTCATAGGTTCCAGGCTCAAAATGCCCGCTTTGGGTGTAGCGCGCGATTTGATCTTGACGAAGCCCCCATCCCTTCAGCAAGGAGTCATCAAAAAAATATTCTTCTTGTGCATACGCAGAACCAATCCAAAAACAAAGCGGCACCAGAAAAAATACTGTTTTATTTTTCATCATTATGCTAACGGGCAATTTCATAAGTTACTTCTTCACGCCCACCATAATCGTTGATCAGCCATGTTTTCAGCATCAACTTGCCTGCAGGAAGTGGAGAAGATTTCACAGGATGCCATACCTGCTCACTGTAAGGAGCCAGCATTTCTGCTTGTAGTGGAATTTCCTTGCCGCCAGCAATCAGCTGCGCGTTGCTAAGGGATGCATAATAGGCCCCTGCATTTTTGGCTTCAATCGACCAATCAGTCCCTTCGGGTGATTTCACAGAAAAGCTGAGTTTATTCTTTGTATCAATAGCACTGCTATTTGAGATGGATGGCCGATAGAAAAGCTTGATCTGACTAAGCAGCATAAACTGCAACTGATTCGCCGATGCATTCGCACTGTTTTGAGCAGGAATCTGCAGAACATTCAGATAAAAAACGCTTTCCCGATCTTTAGGCAGTTCATCGCCGGTATAAATAATGCGCAGTGTCTGACTGGACTTAGGGTCTAATCTTGCAACCGCAGGAGTAATAATAAACGGAGCTTTTGCATTTTCTGGACTTTTGTTCTCCGGATCTGTGTCAATCCAGGCCTGCATAATATTGGGAAAATCGTCGGTATTAGAGATTTCTACGGTAGCACCTTTGCTATCCGCGTTATAGATCACACGCGTCCCCTTGATCACAAGACTGGCCTGAGCAGGGAGCACTAAAAATAGCAACAGCAAAGGGAGTAGCAGCAGAGACAGCAGCCTGTACATCTTGAAACAAGCATATGACAAGCCGCGTGCACAGTGGTTTAAAGCTAATACTGACATTTCACACCCCCTAAAATGAAAAAAATTATGCAGCCGAACCTGAGGTCCGGCTGTGGTACTTTTCGCCTCTTATCGAAAGACGATAACTTTTACGAGCTTATTCGTAGCGCACTGCATACATCACTGCGCCGGAAACAGGACCAACGGTAGGTGCAGTCGATTCAGAGTAGTAGCGCACGGTGTAAGTCGCCGAGGTGCTGCTGCTGTTGGCTTCCAGCGTAAATGGGCTGGCTTCGGCAGGGCCGTTAGACAGAGGCATTGCCTGGTTGGCTGCGTCATCAAACAGCTGCAGAGACACGCCGGTTGCACCGTTAGCGCTGGTGTTATCCAGGTTGCCGTTGGTAGTTACAGGGCCCACTGCCGAGAAAACGGTCTTAAAGCTTTCTGCGGTTTGCGAAGGTGTGCAGCCTGTCACTTCGATGGTGAACTTGGTTTCACCGGCAGTGTTGCCAACGCCACCTGCCAGATCGCTTTGTGCAACGCTGGGCAGCAAAACGATAGGGTCGGTATTACCGGCTACTGAGAAAGTGCAAGTTTGGTCGGTCACTTCACCATCAAAGGTAATAGTGCTTGCCATGGCGAAGGGGGAAACCAGACCCAACAAAACGACGGCCATTCCTATGCGAATTACTTTACGGTTCATTTTTTGCTCCATATTCATGGTTAAAGGTTAGAAACGCCTTCTAAATTTCGTCTTAGCCTGATTCGCTTTTTTGACTCAATTTGTTGGGCACAGACGAATGTTATGAAATGGACCCCTTTTTCGGACTAAGACGATTCCGAATCGCAAATCCCACCCTGTTTATGGATGAAAAATCTTCGATGCCCAGCCTGGGCTGTCCCATACAGCGCACAGGCACTCCATGGCGGACGCTCTTGCGGCTTCACCTCGATCCCGACAAAGCCTGAGTGCTAGCTCATAAACTGCAAAAAACTTGTTCAGCACAAGTTTTTCTTGCATGCTCCCTTCGCTGTCTGCAAAATGCATTACACATTTTTGTATGCCATGCACATAGTCTGTACAACGTAGGCAATCTGTCACAAAACAAGGCTTGCCATGTACAGAGCCCTGACAGACTGACTTAGACTTGTTTGGCTTGTCTGGTCATTGGCCCAGACTTTGCTTGGTGAAGTAAACAGCCATCTTGGCTGGATAACAGCGGTGGAGATATCAAGAATGAACATCAAGTCTTGGGCACCTGTGGGTGCCGTCGTAGTCCTAGCGATTGCATCCCTGACAGGTACTGCCGTCGCGCAGGAAAAGTCTGTGGCGGTAACGGCCATCGTCGAACACCCTGCCCTGGATGCTGTCCGTGATGGCGTACAAGCTGCCCTGAAGGAAGCAGGTTATGAAAGTGGCAAGAATCTGAAATGGCAATACCAGAGCGCTCAGGGCAACACCGGAACCGCAGCGCAGATCGCGCGCAAATTTGTCGGTGACAAGCCTGATGCCATCGTTGCCATTGCCACGCCTTCTGCACAAGCTGTAGTGGCAGCCACCAAGACAGTGCCTGTGGTGTTCTCCGCCGTGACCGATCCAGTCGCCGCCAAGCTGGTGCCCAGCTGGGAAGCTTCCGGCACCAACGTCACTGGTGTATCTGACCTGCTGGCACTGGACAAGCAGATGGATCTGGTCAAACAGGTAGTACCTGATGCCAAGCGCGTGGGCATGGTCTACAACCCTGGTGAAGCCAACTCCGTCGTAGTCGTCAAGGAGTTGCAGAAACTCCTGCCCACCATGGGTATGACGCTGGTGGAAGCAGCAGCCCCTCGCTCCGTGGACGTGAGTAGCGCAGCTCGTAGCCTGGTCGGCAAGGTCGATGTGATCTACACCTCTACCGATAACAACGTGGTCTCTGCCTATGAAGCGCTGGTCAAGGTCGGCCAGGACGCAAAGATTCCGCTGGTTGCATCAGACACTGACTCCGTCAAGCGCGGTGCTGTAGCAGCCTATGGCATCAATTACCGCGATCTGGGCGAGCAAACAGGCCGTGTGGTGGCCCGTATTCTGAAGGGTGAGGCACCGGGCAGCATCAAGCCCGAGGTCAGCACCAAGCTGGAACTGTTCGTCAATCCTGCTGCGGCACAGAAACAGGGAATCGAACTGTCTGAAGCACTGATCAAGAGTGCTGCCGAAGTAGTGAAGTAATTCACTGCGCCAAGCAAGGCAGGCGCCAAATCACTGGCCCTGCCTTTTTTCTTATTCGCTTTCCGATTGCCCGTTCATGTCCCTGTTCTCACTGTTCGGCGCCATAGAAATTGGCCTGATCTTCGCCCTGGTGGCACTGGGTGTTTACATCTCCTTCCGTTTGCTGCGCTTCCCGGATCTGACCGTAGATGGCAGCTTCCCCCTGGGCGGCGCTGTCTGCGCAGTGCTGATTGCTGCCGGCATTAACCCCTGGCTGGCAACACTGGCAGCGACTGCCGCAGGCGCTATTGCAGGCACCATCACGGGCTGGCTGAACGTCAAGCTCAAGATCATGGATCTGCTGGCTTCGATCCTGATGATGATTGCGCTGTACTCCGTGAATCTGCGCATCATGGGCGGCCCGAACGTCCCCCTCATCAATGACCCTACGATCTTCAACATGCTGCAACCCGAGGGCGTGGACGACTACATCTTCCGCCCATTGCTGCTCCTGCTGATCGTCATCGCAGCCAAGCTGCTGCTGGACTGGTTCTTTGCCACCGAACGCGGCCTTGCCATTCGCGCCACAGGCTCTAACGCACGCATGGCCCGCGCACAAGGGGTCAATACTGGGGGCATGGTGCTGCTGGGCATGGCCATCTCCAATGCCCTGGTAGGCCTGGCCGGCGCCATGTTTGTGCAGACACAGGGCGGCTCCGACATCTCCATGGGCATTGGCACCATCGTGATTGGTCTGGCTGCCGTGATTGTGGGTGAGTCCATTTTGCCGTCGCGCAAAATCGTCTGGGCCACACTGGCCGTAGTCATTGGCGCTATCGTTTATCGCTTCTTTATCGCCGCAGCGCTCAACAGTGAATTCATCGGCCTGAAAGCGCAGGACCTGAACCTGGTCACTGCCGTACTGGTGACCATCGCACTGGTGATTCCACAACTCAAGCGCAAGCTTCGCCGCAAGTCTTAATGGGTGCAAAGGGAAAAAGAATCATGTTGAGCGCCAAAAACCTCGAACTTACTTTCAACCCCGGCACTCCGATTGAGACGCGCGCCCTGCGCGGTCTGTCGCTGGACATTCCTGACGGTCAGTTTGTAACCGTCATCGGCTCCAACGGTGCGGGTAAATCCACCTTTCTGAACACCATCTCCGGTGACCAGGCTGTCGACAAGGGCAGCATTTCCATCGCGGGTGAAGACATGACGCACAAGCCTGTCTGGGACCGAGCACACCGTGTGGCGCGTGTGTTTCAAGACCCCATGGCAGGTACTTGTGAAGATCTGAGCATTGAAGAAAACATGGCACTGGCCCATCGCCGAGGGGTGTCCCGCGGGCTATCACTGGCCGTTAAAAAGGAGCACCGTGAGCTGTACCGCGAGCGTCTGGCGATCCTCGGACTGGGTCTGGAAAATCGCCTGACCGACCGCATAGGGCTGCTGTCAGGTGGTCAGCGCCAGGCAGTCAGCCTGCTCATGGCTGCCCTGCAGCCCTCGCGCATTTTGCTGCTGGATGAGCACACGGCAGCGCTGGACCCCCGTACAGCCGACTTTGTACTGCAGCTGACCGAACGCATCGTGGCCGAAAGTAAGCTGACCACCATGATGGTGACCCACTCCATGCGTCAAGCGCTGGATGTGGGCGAGCGCACTGTCATGCTGCATCAAGGGCAGGTGGTGCTGGATGTGTCGGGTAAAGAGCGCGCCCAAATGGATGTCACGGACTTGTTGCACATGTTTGAAAAAGTGCGTGGCGAAAAGCTGGCGGATGATGCCCTGCTGCTCAGCTGATTGAGAAACTCCAAAAATCATAGCTTCCAACGCTTGCTGTGTAAGCGCTGGAAGCTATTTTTATGTTTATCAGCAGCATCAACATCTGACAAGCCTTGGGAGAGAACTCTTGCACTGCGTACCGTTACTTACGCCTGCTCCGTGCTCACGCAAGACCTTCCATCACAATAGCGTCTGCTACAGACAGAGGTAAGGCATGCTTGGCCAGAAGCTGCCATGTTTGTGCAATAACTACAGCACCTGGCTGAAGGCTTTCTGCAAAAGTGACCTGTCATGTTAGGGTGCTGTCACCCGTTTCAGCGCAATTGTTCTTCCTGCGCAGGTCAGCCAAGACGTATCTCGCTCAACCCGTGATTTCCGAACACCACACCATCCAAAACATTGTCATTCTTGACGACTACCAAGATGCAGTGCGCAAGCTGCAGTGTGCTGCGCGGCTTGATGGTTTTAACACCAAGGTCTTTACCAATTCAGTCAAAGGCGTTGGGCAGCTGGCAGTGCGCTTGCGAGATGCAGATGTCATCGTGCTTATACGGGAACGCACCCAGATTACACGCCAGCTGCTTCAAAAGCTGCCACGCCTGAAACTCATTGCGCAGGTTGGCAAGGCAGGGCCGCACCTGGATGTGCAGGCATGTACTGAGTACGGCATTGCCGTGGCTGAAGGCGTGGGTTCGCCGACAGCGCCTGCTGAGCTGACCTGGGCCCTGATCATGGCCGCCATGCGTCGCCTGCCGCAGTACATCTCCAACCTCAAGCATGGCGCCTGGCAACAGTCAGGCCTTAAGGCCGCATCCATGCCAGCTAACTTCTCGCTGGGCACGGTCCTGCATGGCCGCACGCTGGGCATATGGGGTTATGGCCGCATTGGCCGCCTGGTAGCAGGTTATGGACGTGCTTTCGGCATGAATGTCATGGTGTGGGGCAGTGAAACCTCGCGCCAGCAAGCTGAAAACGATGGCTTTCGCGCTGCAGCGAGCAAGGCCGCCTTGTTTGCCGAAAGCGATGTGCTGAGCCTGCACCTGCGGCTGCACCCCGAGACACAGCACACTGTGCAGCCCGAGGATCTGGCACTGATGAAGCCCACTGCCCTGCTCGTCAATACGGCACGTGCGGAGCTGATCGCACCAGATGCCCTGGTCACGGCCTTACAGCTGGGCAGGCCAGGACTGGCAGCTGTAGATGTGTTCGAGAGCGAGCCCATTTTGCAAGGGCACGCCTTGCTGCGCATGGAGAACTGTATTTGCACACCCCACATTGGCTATGTCGAGCAAGACAGCTATGAGCTGTACTTTGGTGCTGCTTTTGACAATATTCTGAATTTTGTTCAGGGCCAGCCCAGCAACATTCTGAATCCGCAAGTGCTGCCTGGCTGACGATGCCTCAGCCTGAATCAAGGGTGGCGTGAGCGGGTCCTGAGCTGCTCCAGCTCCTGAGTTACGGCTTCCTGCACGGCATTGACCACCATGGCATCAATTTCTGCACGCAGCAGCTTGTAGAGGGTTTGCGTCTGCAGCTCCTGCACGACTTCTGTCAGCGTGGCATGCAGCCGCTCCTGCAGATTGGCCTGCACCCGTGCCATGACGCGTGTGCGTAAAGCCTCTGTGGCTTCAGCACTGTCCAGCACATTCGCAGGGATGGCGGCATCCTGAGCTTCGACTGAAGCTGGTATGAATGCCTCCTCAGCAGACAGCGTTGCCTCTGGGACCAGTACTTCCCGTGCTGCCTCTTCTACTGCGGGTGTAGCAGGCGCAGAAGCTTCAGACTCCGGCTGTGCTGAAGGTGCAGCAGGTGGCACTTCCACCACATCAGTCAAGGTTGGCACAAAACGCGGCGGCTGGCGCGGTGGGTTCATGGCCGTCATGCAGATGGCCCTTCCTTCAGTACCAGATCAAAACGCTCTATCTGATAGCCTGCCTGCTGATAGGCGCGCCAGCGCTGACGTGCCTGTGCCCTGTCCTCTTCGTCAAAGCTGGAGACCACCTCTACGACCCGGTCAAAGGCCTCCAGACCTTCGGGCATGTATTCACCCAGGTGCAGCAGTACCTCATGGTAGCTGCTGTGCATGGCTTGCTCAACCAGATGGACAGGAGCCAGTGCAAACAACTGCGCGTCATCGCCATAGACTGCGTGGGCCAGAAACTCATGCCCGGCAAACTTCCACAGACGACCAGACAGCGCACGCAGACGGTCCATGGGAGCGACCACAGTCACACGTGCGTCATGGCGCAATGCCTTGCGAATGAAGCGGCACGCGTAATCGAGCTTGTCTGGCGCATTAAAGTGAAAAGCAATGCTGGGCATGCGTATTCAGTCCCTCTCAGCCCTGTACTACAGGCTTGGCACTTGCCTTGCGCTTGGGAGCACTGGCAGTTTTGGCCTTGGTCACAGCAGCTGGTTTCTTGGCTTTGGCAGGCGCGGACTGCACGGCATCCACGAGGTATTGCACCAGCAAGGGCACGGGGCGACCGGTTGCGCCCTTGGCAGCACCTTCCTTCCAGGCCGTACCGGCGATGTCCAAGTGTGCCCAGGGCATATTGCCCACAAAGCGCTGCAGGAACTTGGCGGCGGTGATCGAGCCACCCGCACGACCTGCCACATTGCCCATGTCCGCAAAATGGCTCTTCAGGCCTTCTGCGTAATCGTCATCCAGAGGCATGCGCCAGCACAGGTCATCGCTCTTGTCACCTGCCAGCTGCAGTGCCTGCGCCAGATCGTCACGGTTGGCATACATGCCCGAGCGCACACCACCCAATGCAATCACGCAGGCACCGGTCAGCGTAGCGATATCGACCACAGCCGCAGGCTTGAAGCGCTCGGCATAGGTCAGCGCATCACACAGCACCAGGCGACCTTCGGCATCGGTATTCAGAATTTCAATCGTCTGGCCGCTCATGCTGGTGACCACATCACCAGGCTTGACAGCGCCGCCATCGGGCATGTTTTCGCAGGCAGGAATCAGTCCGACCACATTGATGGCCGGTTTGAGTTCCGCCAAAGCACGGAACACGCCCAGCACGCTGGCAGCGCCGCACATGTCGAACTTCATTTCGTCCATGGCCGCCGCAGGCTTAAGGGAAATACCGCCTGTATCAAAGGTAATGCCCTTGCCAACCAGCACCACAGGTGGCTCAGACTTGGCCGCGCCGCTGTAGCTCAGCTCAATCAACTGCAGAGGTTCTTTGGAGCCCTTGGCCACGGCCATGAAGGCGCCCATGCCCAGCTTTTCCACGTCCTTGGGGCCGTGTACCTTGCACTGGATAGCTGCATGCTTGGCGAGGTCCTTGGCCGCCTGCGCCAGCATGGTGGGGGTGGCATGGTTGGCAGGGCGGTTACCCCACTCTTTCGCCAGGCTCTGGCCCAGAGCGACTGCCACAGCCTGCTCAAATTCGGCATTGACTGCCGCCTTGTTCTGTACACCCAGCGTGACCTTGTTCAAGGCAGGCTTTGTCACCTTGGATTTGGTCAGGGTGTAGACATAGCTGGTATCTGCAATGCATTGCACGCTGGTGCGTACGGCCTGGGCGGCATCTTCCACTGCAGCCAGGTACACGAGGGCATGCTTGACACCGTCGGCCTTCAGGCAGGCAGCAGCGCTTTGCATGGCGTTGCGGATATCGCGCACCGAAGCCGCGCCAATACCCAGCAACAATACACGGCGCGCCTGCACGCCTGCAGCCTGGTAAAGCTGCAGCGATTTGTCAGCGGCCTGCGACCAGTCACCGTGCTTGCTGGCACTTTGCACCAGTGCTGACAAAGGGTCTTGTTCAGGCTTGAAGGACTCAGGCACCAACAATACAAGAAGATCACACTTTGCTGCGGCAGCGCCAGACAGATTCAAAGCCTTCAGTTCAAAGTTCATAATCAGCATTTTCCTTTGCAGCCAATGTTATTCGATTCATCCATACGCAAGGAGCTGGGACGCAGCTTCGGAGCCACTCTGGTGGTGCTTATCACCGTGGTGATGACCATGATGCTGATCCGCACCCTGGGCCAAGCCACCAAAGGCACCGTCAGCCCTTCTGACGTCATGCTGGTCATGGGCTTTACCGTGCTTGGACAGATGTCCACCATTCTGACACTGAGCCTGTTTGTCGCAGTGGTAGGGACATTGGCACGCATGTACCGCGACAGCGAAATGGCGATCTGGTTTTCCAGTGGTCAGGGACTGGCCAGCATGCTGCGCCCTATCTTGCGTTTTGCCTGGCCGATTATTGCAGTGATCGCAGCACTCTCTTTGCTGGTCTGGCCCTGGAGCAACCAGCAGATTCAGCAGCTGCGCGCGCAGTTTGAGCAGCGCAGCGATATTGATCGCATTGCGCCCGGTGAGTTTCAGGAATCCTCCGATGGCTCTCGCGTGATCTTTATTGACAAAGACCGCGTCTCTGATGAGGCTGCAAACAATATTTTTCTCGTGGAGCGCCGCCAGGGCCGCGAATTCGTCACCTCGTCTAAAACCGCACACGTCGAGCAAGCCGATGATGGCTCGCGCAATGCCGTGCTCACCGCCGGTCAGCGCCTTGAGACAGACCCTGCCACCGGCCAGACGAAACTGACGCGCTTTGATGTCTATAAGCTGCGCCTTGAAGAAGGCGGTGCCGTACGCCCCTATGTCACCGCACGCTCCTTGTCTACGCTGGAGCTGATTCGCAATCCCTCGGCCGTCAACCTGGCGGAAGCAGGCTGGCGTGCCGGCCTGCCGCTGGCTGCTTTTAACCTGCTGATCCTGGCGCTTGTCATCACCATCGTGAACCCACGTGCCGGGCAGAGCAGCAGCTTGCTCGTGGCCTTGCTGACCTTTGTGGTCTATTACAACCTCATGAGCATCGGCCAAAGCTGGGTGGCTTCTGGCCGCATGTCGCTGCTGACATACATGCTAGGCATTCATGGCGGTCTGCTTGCCATCGCCGTGTTCGGGCTGACCCTGCGCCACAAACGCTGGCGTTTCAAAGATCTCTTTCAGCGCCGTGGAGTGGCAGCATGAAGACACTTCGCAAACTCATTTACCGCGATATTTTCAGTGCCGTGGGCTTTGTGGCACTGGCCTTTCTGGCCATGTTCTTTTTCTTCGATCTGCTCGATGAAATGGGCAACGTGGGCCGCAACTACGGCGGTGTGACCTACACCATCTGGATGGCACTGCTGACCGTGACGCTGGACATCCCCAGCCACCTGTACGAACTGCTGCCCATTGCCGTGCTGATTGGCAGTATTTTTGTGATGGCCCGCTTTGCCCAGAGCTCGGAATTCACCATCATGCGGACCAGCGGTCTGGGGCCCTGGCTGGCGCTGCGCACCATGCTCACCATCGGTGCCTGCTTTGTGGTGCTGACTGTTGCTGTTGGTGACTATATTGCCCCGGCGGCAGAGCGCATGGGCCTGATTGTCAAGGCCAAATACCTGGGTCGCGTGTCTACCTCGGGTGCAACCGGCGCGTGGCTCAAGGAAAAGAACGATGGCGACACTCTGGCCGTCAACGTCCGCACCGTGCGTGCTGATGGTGCCATCACCGGTATCCGTATCTTCAACTTTGACCCGCAAGGCCGCATCACCTGGCAAATCCATGCGCAAAACGGCCACGTCGAAGAAACAGACAACCTGTGGAATCTGGAGCAGGTGCGCATCACACGTTTTGCGTACAAGGATGGTTCCGCCAAGATTGAAGACGCTGTGGAAATGGCGCGTGAGCAGCTGCCCAGCTATCAATGGAAGACTGGCATTACGACCGCCATGCTGATGGCCGCCGTCAACAAGCCTGACCGCATGCCCACGCTGGAGCTGTTCCAGTTCATTCAGCATCTGAAGGCCAATGACCAGTCCACGCAGAAGTACGAAATCGAGTTCTGGCGCAAGGTTTTCTACCCCCTGAGCTGCCTGGTCATGGTGGTGCTGGCCCTGCCCTTTGCCTATCTGCACTTTCGCTCCGGCGGCATTGCGGCCTATGTGTTTAGTGGCGTGATGGCGGGCATCAGCTTCTTCATGCTCAACAACGTATTTGGCTATGCAGGCAATTTGCAGAACTGGTCACCCATGCTGACCGCTGCTGCCCCTGGCTTTATCTACTCACTGCTTTCACTGGGGGCATTCACATGGCTGGTGCTGCGCCGCTGAACACAGACGCCCGGGCGGGCGTCATTTTCTTTGCCCATGGTTCGCGCGATCCGCTGTGGCGTCAGCCCATTGAGGCGGTAGCTCAGGCCCTCAAGGCACGTTACCCGCATGCCTTGTGTGCATGTGCCTATCTGGAGCTGACGGAGCCCGACCTTGCCACGGCGGCCCAAGGCCTGATTGCCCAAGGCTGCACGCACATCACCATCCTGCCCATGTTCCTGGGCACAGGGCGCCATGCACGCAATGACTTGCCCGTGCTGGTTGATGGCTTGCGCCAGCAGCACCCTGCCGTGGAGTTCGAGATCGCTACCGCCGTGGGTGAAGACCCCCGTGTTACCGAACTGCTGGCAGTCATTGCCGCACAATACACTGCATAAGATTGGAAATCTTTAGATGCTTCGCTCATAATAAGCAAAACATCGTTAAAACCTTCCTCTTATGAACCTCCACCAGTTCCGATTCGTGCAAGAAGCGGCGCGCCGCAACCTCAACCTCACGGAAGCCGCCAAAGCGCTGCACACATCGCAGCCTGGTGTGTCCAAAGCCATCATCGAGCTGGAAGAGGAACTGGGCATTGACATCTTTGCCCGCCATGGCAAGCGCCTCAAGCGCATCACAGAGCCCGGCCAGCACGTGCTCAAGAGCATTGAAGTCATCATGCGTGAGGTCGGCAACCTCAAGCGTATTGGCGAGCAGTTCAGCGCGCAGGACAGCGGCACGCTCAGTATTGCCACCACCCACACGCAGGCGCGCTATGTGCTGCCGCACGCAGTGGCCAAGCTGCGCGCCAGCTACCCCAAGGTCAATATCAGCCTGCATCAGGCCACCCCACACGAAGTCGCGCGCATGGTGCTCGATGAAGTGGCAGAAATCGGCATGGCGACCGAGTCACTGGCGGACTACCCGGATCTGGTCACCCTGCCCTGCTACGAATGGCAGCACGTGCTGGTGGTCCCCGCCAGCCACCCCCTGGCTACCAAGGACCGCATTGGCCTGGACGATCTGGCCAATGAACCGCTGATTACCTACCACCCCTCCTTCACGGGCCGTGGCAAGGTAGATGCGGCCTTTGCCACCCGCAAGATCGAGCCCCACATCGTGCTCGAAGCCATTGACTCTGACGTGATCAAGACCTATGTGCGTCTGGGTCTGGGCATCGGCATCGTGGCCGAGATGGCCATGCGTGATGACCCCGGTCCAGATCTGGTCTCGCGCCCACTGGGCCACCTGTTTGGCCAGAGCGTCGCGCGCGTCGCCTTCAAGCGCGGTGCCTATCTGCGCAACTTTGTCTACAAGTTTGCCGAGACGCTGAGCGACCGCCTCTCGCGCGAGTTGATCCTGCGTGCCATGAGCGGTCACGTCAACGACTACGAACTCTGATTGCCTGCTTTTGTACGGGATGCCTTGGGCATCCCTTTTTTTGCCATGACTACACCTGTCACCCCTACTTTTCCCAGCAAGCTGCCCCATGTAGGCACCACGATTTTTTCCGTCATGTCGGCACTGGCGAACGAGCACCAGGCCGTGAATCTGGGCCAGGGCTTCCCGGATTTTGGTTGCGACCCCAAGCTGCTGGATGCAGTGACTGCCGCCATGCAGGCAGGTCACAACCAGTACCCCCCCATGCCCGGCGCCGCACCCCTGCGTGAAGCCGTAGCTGCCAAGATCGAAGCCCTGCATGGCAAACGCTATGACGCGAACAGCGAAATCACCATCACGGCAGGCGCCACGCAAGCCATATTGACCGCCATTCTGGCGACCGTGCATGCGGGCGATGAGGTCATTGTGCTGGACCCTTGCTACGACAGCTACGCACCCAACATCGAGCTGGCAGGCGGCGTGGTCGTGCGCGTGCCGCTCACGCCCGGTACGTTCCGCCCTGACTTTGCCAAGATTGCCGCTGCCATCACGCCCAAAACGCGCCTGCTCATCATCAACACCCCGCACAACCCCAGTGCCACCATCTGGACCGCTGAGGAAATGCGCCAGCTGGAAGACCTGCTCGCCCCCACCAATGTGCTGCTCATCAGCGATGAGGTGTACGAGCACATGGTGTTTGACGGTGCCCAGCACGAAAGCGCGGCGCGCTTTCCCGGTCTGGCAGCGCGGGCCTTTATCGTGTCCAGCTTTGGCAAGACCTACCACGTCACGGGCTGGAAGGTGGGCACCGTGGCCGCGCCTGCGGCGCTGACGGCAGAGTTCCGCAAGGTGCACCAGTTCAATGTGTTCACCGTCAACACCCCCATGCAGATGGGTCTGGCCAGCTATATGGCAGACCCCAGCCCGTATCTGGACCTGCCCGTCTTCTACCAGCGCAAGCGCGATCTGTTTGCCGAAGGGCTGCGCGGCACGCGCCTGAAGCTCCTGCCCACCACTGGCACCTATTTCCAGTGCGTAGATATTTCCGGCGTGACAGACATGAACGAGTCCGACTTCTGCCAGTGGCTGGTCAAGGAAATTGGCGTGGCTGCCATTCCGCTGTCTGCCTTCTATGGCGATGGTTTTGACCAGCAGGTCGTGCGCTTTTGCTTTGCCAAGCAGGATGCAACCCTGCAGGCAGCGATTGAGCGTCTGCGCAAGCTGTAATACACGCAGCACTGACTGCTGATATCAAAAAGGGAGCTGCTAGCGCGCTCCCTTTCTTGTTTTCAGGCACTTATATGTCACAAATGCTTGATTTATCAGCGCTAGCCGCTCTCAAAAATAAACTGCATGCAGGCAAATGCTCATGCAGGTTTCATGGCAGCAGCCGCTCAGCCAGAGGAGAACCCGCTCCTATAATAGCTTTTGATGGCAAGCATGCAATCCCACAGTGCATGACTTATCAGGTTGCCGCCACCGCCCAGCGCCCTGCCCGCACCTGCCGTGAAGACGCAAGCCGCCCTCTGCGCAAGATTTCCCAAAAATCAGGTAAATAACCTATGAGCAGCATTGCTATCTCTTCACTTCTTGTGGCCCTGAGCATCGTGGCCATTGTCTACCTCACGGCAAAAGTCAAATTCAGCGTCTTTGGCTCGCTGTTTGCCGTGTCCATTGTGCTGGCGCTGTCCACCAATGTGCCGGTCGAAAAAGTCATCGATCTGCTCAAAACCAGCTTTGGCAACACGCTGGGCGGCATTTCCTTCATCATCATTTTTGGCGCCGCCATCGCGGTATGCATGGAGCGCAGCGGCGGTGCGCTCAGCATTGCCACCCATATTCTGAAAAAAGCCGGTGAGCGCAATGCCAAGCCAGCGCTGGCCTGGACGGGGTTTATTCCGGGCCTGACCATCTTCTGTGACACGGGCTACATCATTCTGAGCGGCATTGCGCGCAGTATCAGCGCCAAATCCAGGACCCCCATGCCGCTGATGGCGGCTATTTTGGGCTCTTCACTCTACGCCGTGCACTGCCTTGTGCCTACCCACCCCGGTGCGCTGGCGGCTGCGAATACGCTGGGCGCCAACCTCGGGCTGTTCATTCTGGCCGGCGTCATCTTTGCCATTCCCGGTCTGCTGGCTGCCTACTACTGGGCCAACTTCATGAGCAAAGGGCAAGACTACGCCCCTGCTGCCATGGAAGTGGATGAACTCCAGAGCGACCGCCCCCTGCCCCCCTTCTCGCATGCACTGCTGCCCGTGGTGCTGCCGCTGGTGCTGATCTCTATTTCCACCTTGCTGACCACCCTGGGCCTGAAGACCGGCTTTGCGGTCTATCTGCATTTCCTGGGCAACCCCGTGATTGCCCTGCTGGCAGGCATGCTGTGTGGTCTGTGGCTGCTCAGCCGCAACGGTGGCAAACAAGGCGACTTTACAGATGTTCTGGAACAAGCCATTGTCAAGGCTGGTCCCATCCTCATCATCACCGCAGCGGGCGGCATGTTTGGTGCCGTGATCAGGGAAACCGGCGTGGGAACTGCACTGGGCGAGGCACTGAGCAGCGCTTCCGTCGGTCTGCTCGTGCCATTCATCATCGCCGCGCTGCTCAAGACCGCACAGGGCTCGTCCACGGTCGCAGCGCTGACCACCGCCGCCATCGTCACCCCCAGCCTGGCCAGTTTTGGCCTGGACTCCGAAATGGGCCGTCTGTTTGCTGTCCTGGCCATTGGTGCAGGCTCCATCGTGGCCTCGCACGCCAATGACTCCTACTTCTGGGTGGTGACCAAGTTCTCCAACATCGAGATGCAGCAGTCGCTGCGCGTGTTTACCACCTCGACCATTGTGATGGGTACGGTCACGTTTGCCTGCATCTGGTCCGCCAGCGCTTTCATGCTGTAAGCAACGGGTACTTGTCATGAAAATTGTGATCGCTCCCGACTCCTACAAGGAAAGCCTGTCTGCACTGGAAGTGGCTACGCAGATTGAACTGGGCTTCAAGGAAGTCTTTCCTGACGCCCAGTACGTCAAAGTGCCCATGGCCGATGGCGGCGAAGGTACGGTGCAAGCCATGGTCGAAGCCACCAATGGCCGCATGGTGGATGTGCAGGTCACTGACCCCCTCGGCCAGCCGGTGCAGGCCTTCTATGCGCTGTCAGGCGACGGCCGCATGGCCATGATCGAGATGGCTGCAGCCAGCGGGCTGGCCCTGGTGCCACGCGAGCAGCGCAACCCACTGCTCACGACCAGCTACGGCACAGGGGAACTCATCCTGGCTGCGCTGGATGCCGGTGCACGCCACCTGATTCTGGGCCTGGGCGGCAGCGCTACCAACGATGGCGGCGCTGGCATGCTGCAGGCGCTGGGCGTGCAGCTGCTGGATGCCCACGGCCAATCCATCACCCGTGGCGGAGCAGCGCTGGCCCAGCTGGCACGCATGAATGCCTCTGGCATAGACCAACGTCTGGCCGCATGCACCATTGAAGTGGCCTGCGATGTGGACAACCCGCTGACCGGCCCCCGCGGCGCTTCCGCCATCTTTGGCCCGCAAAAAGGCGCAACGCCAGACATGGTGCAGCAGCTGGACGCCTGCCTGCATCACTTTGCCCACATTATCCAGCGCGATCTGGGCGTGGATGTAGATCAAGTGCCAGGCGCAGGTGCTGCTGGCGGCATGGGCGCTGCCATGCTGGCCGTGCTCCAAGGCCAGCTGCGCCCCGGCTGCGAAATCATTGCCCAGGCCGTGGGCCTGCACCAAGCCGTGCAAGGCGCGGATCTGGTGATTACCGGCGAAGGCCGCATCGACCAGCAGACCATTTTTGGCAAAACCCCGTTTGGCGTGGCAACCGTTGCACGCCAGCATGGCGTGCCCGTGGTGGGTATTGCTGGCAGCCTGGGGCACAACGCCCATGTGGTGCATGCACATGGCATTCACGCCATCTTCAGCGTGCTCAGCCGCCCCTGCAACATCCTGGAAGCCGTGGCCGAAGCCGCATTCAATGTACGCAGCAGCGCGCGCAATATTGCTGCCATGCTGGCCTTGGGACAGGGTCTGGGCAAGCACTGAGCCAGTCCGGCAAAACACAAAGGGAGCTTTCAAAGCTCCCTTTTTTATGCATCAAATATGCCTCTAGCGCTTATGCAGCAAGCGCTGACAGCTATGGTTTATGCACTCCTTGCGCCTGCATCTACCCAGCGGCTGCTGGCTGTGCGGGCCAGCCAGTCCAGCACAAAGCCGAGGCACCCAATCACCACAATGCCTGCCATGAGCTCGTCATAAGCAAGGCGGTCACGTGTGTCGAGGATGAAATAGCCCATGCCTGCCGACACCCCCAGCATTTCGGCGGGCACCAGCACAATCCAGCCAATACCCAGCGCCAGGCGAAAGCCGGTGAGTACATGCCGCACAATCCCCGGCAGCACGATGCGCGTCACCAGCTCCCAGTGCGTGGCAGACAGGCTGGCGGCCAGCTGCAGCCAGTGCTTGTCCAGCGATGCTACCCCCGTGGCGGTGTTGAGCATGATGGGCCAGACGGCCGCAAAGCTCAGCAGGAACACCACGGGTGACTCGCCCACGCCCAGCGCCATCACGGCCAGTGGCATCCACGACAGGGGCGAGACCATGCGCAGAAACTGAAACAACATACCCGTGAGCTTGTTGAACCACTGCGACAGCCCGATGCATATGCCCAGCGGCACGCCAATCAGCAAGGCAATCAGCAGCGACAGCCCAATGCGCTGCAGGCTCAGGGCCATGTGCGTCCATAGCTCGCCCGTTGCCAGCAAGCGCCACAGCGCGGAGAAACCGGCCGCAGGCCCGAAGGCCTCGCGTATGGCATCCACATCTGACAGGTAACGTGCCCCCCAGGCCCACAGCAGCACGGCGAGCCCCAGGCCAATCGCAGGCCAGAGCAAGCGCTCGGCCCAGACCTTCAGGCTAAGGCTCATGGGGCAATCACTTCCTGGCGGGTAAAGCTTTCGGCATAGCCAAAGGCCTTGAGGCCACCGACTTGCTGCAGCGCCTGCTTCACAAAGCGGTCATCGACCAGATCTCTGGCGACAAAGCTGGGGTCCAGTTTTTCAAGGAAGGCCGTATTGCCTTCCACATAGGTGTTCTGCAGCGCCTTGACCAGTTCTTCAGTGTACGAGGCATAGGGATAAGGCTGAAAGTCAATGCGGCGCTGCTTCCACTCGGGGTGCTGAATCACGCCATCGCGCTCGTACTGCGCCATTTCGGAAGTTGCCAGCACCTTGGACAGCGCAGGCAGGCCGTGCGGTGTGTACTTGCCAGGGCCGCTGCTGGCCAGCAGCTTGGCGGTATCCAGCTGGTTGTTGCGTGTCCACAGCTGGGCCTTGACCACGGCATTGGTCACGCGCTGTGCCCATTCGGGGCGCTCGGCAATGTCGCGCTCAGACAGCGTCAGCAGACAGCAGGCATGGTTTTGCCACACATCGCCCACAAAACGCAGCACCTTGCCCACGCCATTGACCTCAGCCGCAGCCACAAAGGGCTCAGCCACGATATAGCCCGCCACGGACTTGCTGGCCAGGGCTGAGACCATCTCTGCGGGCGGCATGACAACCAGATTCACCTCATCCTTGGCCAGTGCGCCGCTGCGGGGCTTGCTCACGGCCTTGAGGCCATTGGCGCGCAGCAGCTGCTGCAGCACGATGTTGTGGATGGAATACCAGAACGGAATCGCCACCTGCTGACCACCCAGGTCTTTGACCGAGTTGATGTGCTTGGCCACCGCAATGGCCGAGCCATTCATATGGTTCCATGCCACGACCTTGGCACCGTACTGCGAGCCATAGCGCACAAACATGGTGGTGGGCGAGAGCAGATGCACCACGTTCACCTGCCCTGCCACAAAGGCTTCAATGATCTGCGCCCAGGTGCGGAACAGGCGCGGCTTTTCGGTGCGCAGGCCTTCGGCCTCAAACAGCTGGCGGCTGTGGGCCACCAGCAGCGGCGTGGCATCGGTAATGGGC
This sequence comes from Comamonas kerstersii, assembly GCF_002056725.1. Taxonomy (NCBI): domain Bacteria; kingdom Pseudomonadati; phylum Pseudomonadota; class Betaproteobacteria; order Burkholderiales; family Comamonadaceae; genus Comamonas; species Comamonas kerstersii. Next base: position 2,972,735 of record NZ_CP020121.1, read on the forward strand.
AGATAGCCAATGCGCACGGGCACATCATCGCCCTTGCTGGCCCGCGCGGCCGCATCACCGGCACGCAGCAGCGGTGCAGCGGCAGCACCTGTCATGGCGGTAATGCGCAGCCAGTCGCGACGGCTGATGCCGCAGTCGCAGCTCGATGATGCGCAGATATGCTGGTAGTTCAATGTTTGGCGTTCTTGGGGCATTGCATCTCCTCGAAAAAATGGAAAGAAGGGCCACAGACTGTGGACCTGGCCCTGCCTGTTGGGTTTGCGAAAAACGTGGGGAATGACTCAGTGCGCAGGCACAGCTGCAGTGCGCAGTGCCTGCAAGGCAGCCAGAATTTCCAGCCGCAGCGCGGTCATGGCGGCGATCTGCGCACATCGGGGCTGCGCAACATTGACCTGCCACTGGCGCACTACGCAGCCGCCCTGGCGCTCAGGGTGCTGTGGGTCGTGCGGGGCCATCAGCACAATGCGGTCAGCCACCAGAATGGCTTCGTCAATATCGTGCGTAACCAGCAGCGCGGCGGTATGCCAGCGGTGGACCACATCCACCAGCAGGCTTTGCATCTCGGCACGCGTGATGGCATCCAGCGCTGAAAACGGCTCATCGGCCAGCAGCAGCTGCGGCTCGCGCGCCAGCGCACGGGCCAGTGCTACGCGCTGGGCCATGCCGCCGGATAGCTGTGCGGGGTAAAGCTTTTCCTTGCCCTTCAGGCCCACGGCTTCGATCGCCTGGACCACCCGCTGGTGCTGCAGCGCAGCATCCAGCTTCGGCTGTCTGGCAAAGTTCAGTCCAAAGGCCACATTGGCCTGCACGCTCAGCCACGGCAGCAGGCTGGCATGCTGAAACACTACGGCAGCCCGTGGGTGCGGCTCGGTCAAGGGCTTGCCCAGAAACTCCACCGTGCCCTGTGCAGGGGCTTGCAGCCCGGCCAGGGTGCGCAGCAGGGTGGATTTGCCGCAGCCTGAGCCGCCCAGCAGGCAGACAATTTCCTGGGCGCGAATGTCCAGATCAATGCCCTGAAACACCGGCGCACCAGTGCCATAGGCATAGCTCAGGCCACGGGCCTGCAGAGCCAGCGGCGCCTGGCTGACTGGTACCGCAGCTGGCTTGACAAAATCAGCCACGGGCGGGTTCATGCAGCCACCGTTGTTGCGGGTGCGGACTGGCGCAGCAACTCGCCTTGCAGCTGGGTCAGGCTGGGCGTGACCACAGGCACAAAGGCCGATTCCTGCAGGCGACGGCCAAAGTCTGGCAAATGGCTGCGCAGATAGGCGCGCCCGCCCGAGCCCTGCAGCTCCAGCTGTATCGCTTCCTGCACCAGCGCTGCCAGCGTCAGTCGAATATGGAACAGCGCCGCCGCATCCTGGACGAACTGGCCGCTATCCAGCCCCTCGCGCAGCAGCTGCCATTGGGTCTCGAGCACCTCCCAGGCACGGGTGATGCGTGGCTGCAGCACTTCACGCGCTGCCCCTACCTGCTCTGCCGCACGCAATGCTGCGCGGATCAGGCCTATGGACATGCCGCACTGCAGGCTCAAAAACATGGGGCGTGCGCGCTTCAAAAAGCCCAGACCTTCTTCGGCCAGCACACTGTAGGCAGGTACTGCCACGCTCTCCAATGCAATGGCAGCCGTATTGCTGCCGCGAAGGCCGAGCAAGTCCAGATCGTCGGAGCGGCGCAAGCCTGCACTGCTGCTTTCCAGCGCCACGATGATGGGCTGCGCTCCTGCTTGTGCAGGCTGCACGGCAGCCGCCACCACAAACCCGGCCCTGCGCAGGTTGGTTACCCACGGCATGCGGCCCGTTACCTGGCGCGCGCCGCCCTCACCGCTTTGCTCCTGCACCTGCAAGGGCTCGAGCTGGGAGAGGAACTTCATGGCGTTCGACAACCCTGTCGCCCCCGCCAGAGTGCCGCCAAGCAGGCCGGGCAGCCAGCGCTCGCGGGCGGCATGGTTGTCGCTCACGCACAGATAGTCGATAAAGGCGCGCTGCGCCCACAGCACAAAGGCCGCTGTGAGCGAATGCTCCGCCACCTCGGCAATGGCTTGCACAGCCTGGTGTGGCACCTGTCCGCCGCCGCCCAAGGCTGTGGGCACGGCAATACCAAACAGGCCTGCACGGCCCAGTTGCTCCAGCAGCGCATCGCCCTGCGCGTCACTTTCGTGCAAAGCCGCAGCATGCGTGCGCAGCCAGCTTTGCAGCGCAGGAGTCAGATAGCTTGCACTCATGCCGTGAACACGCCGGGCGCGAAGGGCTGGAGTTCGGGGTTGATGGCAGGCTTGGCCAGGTTATTGGCAAAGTTGCACAGCGTGGCCAGGCTCACACCCAGCACCACTTCCAGCGCCTGCTGGTCGCCAAAGCCTGCGGCCTTGAAGGCTGCCAGTGCCTCATCGCTGACCGCGCCACGTGTGGCGATCACGGCCTGGGTAAAGGTTTGCACGGCATCCAGGCGGGCATCGCCTGTAGGCAGGCCTTGTTGCAGCTGCAGTGCCACTTCACGTGAAAAACCGGCTTTCTTGGTGCCTACCGCCGTGTGACCGGCCAGGCAGAAGTCGCAGCCATGCACCTTGGCAGCGGTGAGCTGCACCACCTCACGCTCGGGCAGCCCCAGCGAAGCCTTTGCATTGATGCCGCCCACGGTCAGATAGGTTTCCAGCGCTGCCGGCGCATGGGCCAGCACGCCAATCAGATTGGGGAGAAAGCCGTTGTTAGCCAGTGCCTTTTGCACAAAAGGCTGGCTGGCTTCAGGGGCGGTCGTGGTGTCTAGCAGTGGCAGTCGGGACATGGCGAAGGTGGTTTTCAAATCGTTCAAACAGGGCTGCTGCACATACTGACAGCAGCATCTTTGTGCGCATTATGAAAACCGCCCTTCTGACTACCAACGAATATTTGCTCAGTTTTTTATATCCAAAACATCTTAGAAACAAAGCCTATGAGCACATACGCTGTATATTTAAAAGAAAACCATAGCTGCTAGCGATGAATTTATAAGGATTTCAAACACTTATCACCTTGAAAAGCTTACCAATTAATCGCTGACAGCTCCTTTTTTTGAATGTCAGAACGCTGCATACCGGCTGCGCTGCAAACTCCAGATGCAAAAAAAGCGCCATGGGCTTTGGGGCCCAGGGCGCTTTGTCCGTGCGTTCAGCAGATGTCTGCCGTCGGCGTTGTTCAGAAACTCAAATCCATACCCAGGCTGGTGGCCAGATAAAACGTCAGGTACATCACCAGACCAACCGCAGCCACAAAGCCCCCTACCACCATGGTGCTGGTGAGCAGCAAGGTGCGCGAATCTTCGCCCTTTTTCTTGCCCTGCTCGTAGTGCCACTTGATGGCATAGAACATGCACGCGCCGAACACAAGCGCCTTGAACGTGATAAAGGCTACTGGTACCCAATCCATGGTGAAAAATTTCCTAGCTGTAACGAAGCCCGGGCCTTCGGGCGGCTGCGGGTCTCAAAATGCTGCGGCAGCAGCTTCAATGTTTTCAAACATTGTTGAAATTGACGTGGATCATACTCCTCTCACCCCATGAGAGCATGCAGCAGCCGCCACCTTCCGGGATACGTTCGCTACCCAGATGCGGAGGCGCAGCTTAGATCAACACAATGTCGTACTGCTCTTGCGAAAGAGCACCTTCTGTCTGCAAAGAGATGGGCTTGCCAATGAAGTCACTCAGGCCCGCCAGATGCTGGCTTTCTTCATCGAGCAGCAGATCAATCACATCCGGATTCGCCACCACACGGAATTCCTTGGGGTTGAACTGGCGTGCTTCACGCAGGATTTCACGCAGGATTTCATAGGCCACGCTGCGCACGGTCTTTACCGAGCCCTTGCCCTGGCAGACGGGGCATGGCTCACACAGCATGTGCGCCAGCGACTCGCGCGTGCGCTTGCGCGTCATCTCCACCAGCCCCAGCTGCGAGAAGGTGCCTGCCATCGTCTTGACGCGGTCGCGTGTGAGCTGCTTGCGCAGTTCATCGAGCACCTGCTCACGATGCTCTTCGTGGGCCATGTCAATAAAGTCCACGATGATGATGCCCCCCAGATTGCGCAGCCGCAGCTGGCGCGCAATGGCCTGCGCCGCTTCCAGATTGGTTTTGAAGATGGTGTCATCAAAATTGCGTGCACCGACAAAGCCGCCGGTGTTCACGTCAATCGTCGTCAGCGCCTCGGTCTGATCAATGATCAGATAGCCGCCAGACTTCAGATCCACCCGCTTGCCCAGTGCCTTGGCGATTTCTTCGTCCACTGCGTACAGGTCAAAAATCGGCCGTTCGCCCTTGTACAGCTGCAGCTTGGTGGCAGCGCTGGGCATGAACTCCTTGCCAAAGGCCATGAGCTTGTCGAACTGCTCGCGCGAGTCAATGCGAATGCTCTGCGTCTGCTCGCCCACCAGGTCGCGCAGCACACGCTGCAGCAGGTTCAGGTCCTGGTGCAGCAAGGTCATGGGTGGCTGCGTGATGGCCGCGTTCTTCACACGTGCCCAGGTCTTGCGCAGGTAGGCAATGTCTTCTGCCAGTTCTTCATCGCTCGCATCTTCGCCGTTGGTGCGCAGAATAAAACCGCCGCCGCCACCGTTTTCGCGCAGGCCCACCAGCTTTTGCAGGCGTGCGCGCAGTGCATCGCGTTCTTCCGCAGGAATTTTCTGCGACACGCCAATGTGCTCATCCTGCGGCAGGTGCACCAGCAGGCGACCTGCAATGCTGATCTGCGTGGACAGACGTGCGCCCTTGGTGCCGATGGGGTCCTTGATGACCTGCACCACAATGGACTGACCTTCAAACACCTGGTGCTCAATCGGCTTGAGCGGCTCGTTCTTGCGCGCGATCATGGGCGCGTCGCCGCTTTCATGGCGCTGCCACACATCGGCCACATGCAGGAAGGCGGCACGCTCCAGGCCAATGTCGATAAAGGCCGACTGCATGCCCGGCAGCACACGCGAGACTTTGCCCAGATAGATATTGCCCACCAAGCCACGCTCCAGCGTGCGTTCGATGTGCAGTTCCTGCACAGCGCCCTGCTCTATCACAGCCACACGCGTTTCCTGCGGTGACCAGTTAACCAAAATATCTTGCTGCATGTCTTGTCTGTTTTTTTGAGGGGTTGTGTGCTGCCGATACCGTGGCTTACAGCTTCCAGCCAATTTGACGCAGCAATTGCGCCGTTTCAAACACGGGCAAACCCATGATGCCTGAATAACTGCCGTCCATGTGCTCGATCATGGCTGCAGCCAGACCCTGTACGCCGTAGGAACCGGCCTTGCCAAAAGGCTCGCCCGAAGCGACATAGGCATCGATCTGTGCCTCAGTCATGGGCATGAAGCGTACTTTGGATACAGACAGTGTCTGCAGGCGCTGCGCCCCATGCTGTACCGCTACGGCCGTCAGCACTTCATGCGTCTGCCCGGAGATCTTGCGCAGCATGGCTTTGGCGTCCTGCGCATCTGCGGGCTTGCCCAGAATTTCTGTGCCCAGTGCCACCGTGGTGTCTGAGGTCAGCACCGGTGCCACAGGCAGGCCACGGCGCTGCAGGCGTGCCACAGCGGCGTCCAGCTTCAGGCCTGTGACGCGCTGCACATAGTCGCGCGGCGCTTCGCCCGGCAGTACCACCTCAATGGCTTCGGCATCTTCCTGGATGTCACCATCGGTATTGGCTACCAGAATTTCATGGCGCACACCAATTTGCTGCAGCAGCTGGCTGCGACGGGGGCTCTGAGAAGCGAGATAGAGAAATTCAGGCATAGAGAAATATCAAGTAAATTGGCTTGTAGCGCTCATCAGTCAAGCGCAAGAAGCTATTAAAAAAATAGTATCAGTTGCGCAGGCAGACTGCAATCCGCAAGCACCTTATGTGCCTGGCGCTGCACCAAAACAAAGGCCCGGCTGGTCAGCACGGGCCTTGTAGATGCAAGCAGCAGCAGCGATTACTCGCGGTGATAAGGGTGTCCGGCATTCACGGACCACGCACGGTACAGCTGCTCAATCAGGAGCACACGCACCATGGCATGTGGCAGCGTCATGTCAGACAGACGAATCTTTTCATGCGCGGCCTGCTTGAAAGCAGGATCCAGCCCATCTGGGCCGCCAATGACCAGCGCTACGTCATCGCCTTCGAGCTGCCAGCTTTGCAGCCGTGCAGCCAGCGCCTTGGTGGTCAGGTTGGTGCCACGCTCGTCCAGTACCACAATGCGTGTGCCGCGAGGAATCGCAGCTTCAATGCGCTTGCGCTCCGCAGCGTACAGGGTCTCGACGGTCTTGGAGCCACGGGGCTCGGTCTTGACAGCCTTGAGTTCGACCTTGAGCTCCGGAGGAAAGCGCTTGGCGTAATCGTCGTAAGCCGTCTGCGCCCAGTCAGGCACATGCTGGCCTACGGCCACAATCAGCAGCTTCATGCTTGATTACTTCTTGGCTGCAGCCTTCTTGGCACCGCCGCGGGGTGCGGTGGGCTTGATCACCACAGTCTTCACCGCAGAAGCAGGCTTCTTGGCTGCAGGCTTTTTCGCGGCAGTCTTTGTTGCAGCAGGCTTGGCAGCTGCGGTCTTGGTGGCGGCAGACTTCTTGGCAGCAGCCTTTTTCACCACGGTCTTGCCATCTACAGCAGCCACAGCCTTCTTGGCTGCAGGCTTTTTGGCGGGCTTGCCTTCTTCAGAAGCATCTTCTGAAGCAAAAATCTTGGCGGGCTTGGCACCGCCGAGCTTCAGGCGCACAGGCTTTTCGCCCCAGATTTCTTCCAGGCGGTAGTACTGGCGAATCACAGGCTGCATGATGTGCACGACGCAGGCGCCGCAGTCCACGATGATCCATTCACCGTTTTCTTCACCTTCGTTGCGGGGCACTTTGAAGCCAGCCTTCTTGACGGCATCACGCACACTGACAGCCAGTGCCTTGGTCTGGCGGTTCGAAGAGCCTGTTGCAACGATGACGCGCTCAAACAGTGGAGAGAGGTGTTCGGTGTTGAACACCTGAATGTCTTGGGCCTTGACGTCTTCCAGGCCATCGACGATGGCACGCTGGAGTTTGGTCACGTCTTTTTTGGCTGCGGAATCCGATTGGGTGGAAGTGCTCATCAGGCGATGTCTGGTTGGAAAGTTCCGGTCAAATATAGCGCGGTGCATGTGCGAGCAACAACGCCCCTCATATGCCGCCCCGCGCAGACAGGGCTTTTATTGTGTTTGTAAAAAAAGAAATGCCGGCCACAGGCAATCTGAGGCCGGCAGCTACGGAAATTATAGTTTTCCTGCAGCACAAGCGCTGTGCGCTGGCTCAAAGCCAATCGCGGCGTACCAAGAATTCACTGAGCAGGCGAGCCTCTGGCGTGCCTTCAGCGTCCTGACGCTGGTAGCTCCAGTTCGCATGCAAGGGCATGGACAGCAAAATGGACTCTGTGCGCCCACCCGATTGCAGGCCAAAGTGCGTGCCACGGTCCCAGACCAGGTTGAACTCTACATAGCGACCACGGCGGTAGCGCTGAAAGTCCACCTGCTGCTCACCGTAGGCCATGGCCTTACGGCGTTCCACGATGGGCAGGTAGGCCTTCAAGAAGGCATCGCCCACCGAGCGCAGCATGGCAAAGCCCTGCTCCTGACCCAGCTCGCTGAAGTCGTCAAAGAAAATGCCGCCAATGCCGCGCTGCTCGTTGCGGTGCTTCAAGTAGAAATACTCGTCGCACCACTTTTTAAAGCGCGGGTACAGGTCCGCACCAAACGGCTCCAGGGCGCTCTTGCAGGTCTGGTGAAAGTGCACGGCATCTTCTTCAAAACCGTAGACCGGCGTCAAATCCATGCCGCCACCAAACCAGCAGGTCTTGGGCTGACCTTCATGGCCGGCTGCGATCATGCGCACATTCATATGCACCGTGGGCACATAGGGGTTGCGCGGGTGAAACACCAGCGAAACACCCATGGCCTCAAACGGTGCACCAGCCAGCTCAGGCCGGTGCTGCGTGGCCGAGGGCGGCAGCTGCGCGCCCTTGACGTGGGAGAACCCACAGCCAGCGCGCTCGAACACCAGTCCATTTTCCAGAATCTTGGTGATGCCATCGCCCTGCAGACGCTCTTGAGCGCCCTTTTGCCAGGGGTCTGCCAGAAATTTGGCAGCGCCCTCACCGGCTTGCGCCTCCACATCCTCCAGCGCCTGGGTGATGCGCGCCTGCAAATCCAGCAGATACGCACGCACCTGCGGCACGGTAGCAGTGAATTCTTGCAAGGCCTGCTCCTTAGTTCTTGATGGCGCGATAGCCAATGTCACGGCGGAACTGCATGCCATCGAAATGGATGCCACGCGTGACGTCATACACACGCTGCTGAGCCTGACGCACACTGTCAGCCAGTACGGTCACACACAGTACACGGCCACCCGATGTCACAGGCTGGCCTGCGTCATTGAGCTGCGTACCAGCATGGAAGACCATGGCGTCATCGGCTTCTGCAGGCAGGCCGGTGATGACATCACCCTTGCGAGGTGCTTCTGGGTAGCCCGCAGCGGCCATGACCACGCCCAGTGCAGTGCGGCGGTCCCACTCCAGCTCTACCTGATCGAGCTTGCCATCCACAGCCGCCAGCATCACATCCACCAAGTCGCTCTTGAGGCGCATCATGATGGGCTGGGTTTCAGGATCGCCCATGCGGGTGTTGAACTCCAGCGTCTTGGGCTGACCGTTGGCATCAATCATCAGACCGGCATACAGGAAACCCGTGAAAGGAATGCCGTCCTTTTCCATGCCACGGATGGTGGGCAGGATGATTTCGCGCATGGCGCGGGCGTGTACGTCTGCCGTCACCACGGGGGCGGGCGAATACGCACCCATGCCACCGGTGTTGGGACCTTCGTCGCCATCCTTGAGGCGCTTGTGGTCCTGGCTGGTAGCCATGGCCACCACATTCTTGCCATCAGACAGCACAATGAAAGAGGCTTCCTCGCCTGCGAGGAATTCTTCAATCACCACGCGTGCGCCACCTTCGTTGTGCTGCACACCGTACTTGTTGTCCACCAGCATGAAGTCCACGGCATCGTGTGCTTCCTGCAGGGTCATGGCAACAACCACACCCTTGCCTGCGGCCAGGCCATCGGCCTTGATCACGATAGGAGCACCCAGACGGTCCACGAAAGCGTGGGCTGCAACAGGGTCAGTGAAGGTGTCATAGTCCGCCGTAGGAATGCCATGGCGGCGCATGAAGGCCTTGGAGAAAGCCTTGGAAGACTCCAGCTGCGCTGCAGCCTTGGTCGGGCCAAAGATCTTCAGACCATGGTTGCGGAATTCATCCACCACACCAGCAGCCAGAGGTGCCTCAGGGCCGACCACGGTCAGCGCAATGCCTTCCGCCTGTGCCCATTCACGCAGCGCCACCACATCCGTGATGTCTACGTTCTGCAGCTTGCCGCCAGCCAGTGCCGTGCCCGCATTGCCGGGTGCCACAAACACCTTGGTTGCCTTGGGCGATTGCGACAGTTTCCACGCCAGTGCGTGCTCGCGGCCACCGCCGCCAATCACAAGAATTTTCATAAGTCAGCGTTGTGATAGACGTCTTGAACGTCGTCCAGATCTTCGAGTACGTCCAGCAGCTTCTGCATGCGTTCCGCGTCTTCACCAGTCAGTTCGATGGTGTTTTCCGGGCGCATGGTCACTTCTGCCACTTCAGCCTGCAGGCCAGCAGCTTCCAGTGCATTTTTGACGGTTTCAAACTCATTGGGAGCGGTCAGCACTTCAATGGAGCCGTCATCACCTGTGATCACGTCCTCAGCACCGGCTTCCAGAGCCACTTCCATCACCTTGTCTTCATCGGTGCCAGGGGCAAAGATGATCTGACCACAGTGCTTGAACTGGAAAGCCACCGAGCCTTCGGTGCCCATATTGCCACCGTGCTTGTTGAAGGCATGACGCACTTCTGCCACGGTACGCACACGGTTGTCGGTCATGGTGTCGACAATGATGGCGGCACCACCGATGCCGTAGCCCTCGTAGCGGATTTCTTCGTAAGTGACGCCTTCCAGATTGCCAGTCGCCTTGTCGATATTGCGCTTGATGTTGTCGGCGGGCATGTTGGCTGCCTTGGCCTTGTCAACTGCCAAGCGCAGACGGGGATTGGCATTCAGGTCGCCGCCGCCCTGGCGTGCAGCCACCATGATTTCACGAATGATACGGGTCCAGATACGGCCACGCTTTTCATCCTGACGACCCTTGCGGTGCTGGATGTTGGCCCATTTGCTATGTCCTGCCACGGGAAATCCTTTGGTCTTGATTTAATCTACTAGGCACGGATTCTACTTTTGACAGCGCCACTTGACAGAGGAAACCCGAACATGGCCTCAGCATTGCCTATTGCCCAGCGCGGCGACATAGTCTGCTCCATCTTACCTAGCATGGCCAACCGCCATGGGCTGATCACCGGCGCCACTGGCACCGGCAAGACCGTGACCCTGCAAAAAATCGCAGAAAGCTTCTCCTTGGCAGGCGTTCCGGTCTTTTTGGCCGACATCAAGGGCGACCTCACCGGCATCAGCCAAAGCGGCAATATCGGCAGCAAGCTGGCAGCTTCCTTGCAGGAGCGAGGCATTGCCCAGCCAGACCCCGTCGCATGCCCGGCTACGCTGTGGGATGTTTTTGGCCAGCAGGGCCACCCCGTTCGAGCCACGATTTCCGACATGGGGCCACTGCTGCTGGGGCGCATGCTGGGCTTGAACGACACCCAGATGGGGGTGCTGAACATCGTTTTCAAAATCGCGGACGACAACGGTTTGCTCTTGCTGGACCTCAAGGACCTGCGCGCCATGCTGCAGCACGTGGGAGACAACGCCAAACAGTTCACGACGGAATACGGCAACATCTCCGCAGCCAGTGTGGGAGCCATCCAGCGCGGCCTGCTACAGATTGAATCGCAGGGGGGTGACCAGTTCTTTGGCGAGCCCATGCTCAACATCGATGACCTGATGCAGACCGACGCCCAAGGTCGGGGCATCGTCAACATCCTGGCCGCCGACAAGCTCATGCAGTCGCCACGCCTGTACTCCACGTTCCTGCTGTGGATGCTCTCGGAGCTTTTCGAGCAATTGCCAGAAATTGGAGACCCCGAAAAACCCAAGCTCGCCTTTTTCTTTGACGAAGCACACCTGCTCTTCAACGATGCACCCAAGGCGCTGATCGAGCGCATTGAACTGGTGGTTCGGCTGGTGCGCTCCAAGGGCGTGGGTGTCTACTTTGTCACGCAAAACCCCATGGATATTCCGGACAGCGTGCTCGCCCAGCTGGGTAACCGCGTGCAGCATGCCTTGCGTGCCTTCACGCCCCGGGACCAGAAGGCCGTCAAGGCGACCGCACAGACCATGCGTCCCAACCCTGACGTCGATATAGAAGCTGCCATTACCGAGCTGGCTGTGGGTGAGGCCTTGATCAGCTTCCTTGATGAAAAAGGGCGTCCCGGCATCACACAGCGTGTCTATGTCGTCCCCCCTGGCAGTCACATTGGTCCAATTGAAGACACCCAGCGTCAGCGTTTGCTGGCCAGCTCGCTGGTGGCTGGCATCTATGAGAAAACCGTGGACCGTGAATCTGCCTATGAAGTGCTGCTGGCTCGCGCTGCACAGGCGCCCACAGCTACTGGAGGCATCACCGACAAGGCAGCAGCCACCCAGGCTGACAATGGGCTGATGGGAGGTCTGAACGAGTTTCTGTTCGGCTCCACAGGGCCACGTGGTGGAAAAAAGGATGGCCTGGTGCAAAGCGTGGCCAAGTCCGCCGCACGCAATATGGTCAACCAGCTGGGACGCCAGATTCTGCGCGGCGTACTGGGTAGTTTGACGGGCAGCAAGAAATAGTCGCAAGCATGGCCCTATCAGGGAATATGCGACTTCTGGCGGGCGAAGCCACTGGCTAGAGTGGCCCGCCATGACCAGTTCCACATCCCTCCCTCCGCTTTCCCTCATGCAGCTGCAGGTGCAAGCGCATGTTGCCCACCTGCAGCTTTCTCAGCCAGACACACTTAACTCCATGTCTCCCGTCTTCTGGCGGGATCTGGATGCTGCCCTCACCCACATCTCCACCCATGGGGATGTGCGTGCGCTGGTATTGAGCAGCACAGGCAGGCATTTCAGCGCTGGCATGGCACTGGAGACCTTTGCCAACCCAGACTTTGCGCCACAGGACCAGTCACCGGAAGGTCGAGCGGCCCTGTCTGAGTTTCTGTGGGACATGCAGCAGGTTTTCACGCGCATCGAGCAATTGCGCATTCCAGTGATCATGGCGATTCAGGGCGGCTGTGTCGGCGGTGCGCTGGACATGGTCTGCTGCGCCTGCATCCGCTATGCCACGCAGGATGCCTTCTTTTGTGTGCAGGAAATCAATATCGGCATGGTGGCGGACCTGGGCAGCTTGCAGCGCCTGCCTAAACTGCTGCCCATGGGCCTGGTCAAGGAGCTGGCCTACACAGGCCGCCGCTGGCCAGCACAGGCGGCGCTGCAGCACGGCTTTGTGAATGCCGTGTTTGATACGCAGGAAGCCATGCTGGCAGCGGCCATGCAGACTGCGCAAGAAATTGCCGCAAAGCCGCCGATTGCCATCTGGGGCAGCAAACAGGCCCTGGACTTTGCGCGTGACCACAGCGTGCAGGACAGCCTGCGCCAGATGGGCTGGCTGCAGGCAGGCATCTGGAGCAACCGCCATGTCATGGAATCCGTGCAGGCCACACAGCAAAAACGCAGCAGCACATTCCCGCCACTGATGCCACAACGTGCATTCGGACAGATGCAGTCGTAATTTTTACTAGCGCGAAATGCCCGTGGAATGTGCACCAGCGCAAAGAAACACCCTTTCACATGCAGAAAAGATAAGGACCTTCCACATAGCCGGGCAGAAATCAGCACAATGCAAGCACATCGTAATATGCAGTGGCACACCACGTGCTTGGGGAAGAAAGTACAGCTACACCCTCCAAGCACCCTGTGCCAGCTGCGATTTTTCTTTATACAGACACCCGACTATGAGCACCGTCCACCTCATCGACCACCCACTCGTTCAGCACAAACTCACCCTGATGCGTCGTAAGGAAGCCAGCACCAACAGCTTCCGCCGCATGCTGGGCGAGCTGTCGACACTGATGGCTTACGAACTGACCCGCGACTTTCCGCTGCAGGACATCGAAATTGAGACGCCTATGGAAAAGATGACCGGCAAGGTCATCGACGGCAAGAAGCTGGCACTGGTTTCCATCCTGCGCGCTGGCAATGGTTTCCTGGACGGCATGCTCAACGTGGTGCCCGGCGCGCGTATCGGCCACATCGGCCTGTTCCGTGACCCTGAGACCCTCAAGCCCGTCGAGTACTACTACAAGATGCCCGAAAACATGGGCGAACGTGACGTGATCGTGGTGGACCCCATGCTGGCAACCGGCAACTCCGCAGCCGCCGCCGTGCAGCAGCTCAAGGACAAGAGCCAGCCCAAGACGATCAAGTTCATGTGCCTGCTGGCTGCTCCTGAAGGCATCAAGACCATGCAGGCGGCCCACCCTGATGTGGACATCTACACAGCCGCTATTGACCGCGAGCTGGACAGCCACGGTTACATCCTGCCTGGCCTGGGTGACGCTGGTGACCGTATCTTCGGCACCAAGTAAGGCACACGCTGCATGCTGAACAAGGCTTCCTTCGGGAAGCCTTTTTTATGACTTCATCACCATCAGCGAAATGCGCAATGCTGTGACACCTAGGCGGCAGACACAGACAGGCGCAGGCTCTACAAAGCATGCATGCAAGTCACCAGCCCCACCATCCTTCCCCTGCAAGGCATTCGCGTGCTCAGCCTCGCCCTGAATCTGCCAGGCCCTGCTGCACTCTTGCGCTGTCATGACATGGGAGCGCAATGCACCAAGCTGGAGCCCGTGGCACCTGAGGGATACACCAGTGCAGACCCCATGCACATCTACAGCCCAGCAGCCTACGCACAGCTGCACGATGGCATCACCATCGTGCAGGCCAACCTCAAAACCGAGGCTGGGCAAGCTTTGCTTCATGAGCAGCTGGCACAGACCGACGTGCTGCTGACCTCTTTTCGCCCCAGTGCCCTCGCCAAACTGGGAATGGATTGGCCACAGCTTCACAGCCAGTATCCACGCCTGAACATGGTGCGCATCTTTGGCAGCACTGCCCCTGATGAAATTCAACACGCTGGTCATGACCTGACCTACCAGGCGCAGGCAGGTCTTGTGCGTGACGGTCATATGCCTGCCAGTCTGTTTGCTGACATGGCGGGTGCAGTGATGGCCAGTGAAGCAGTGTTACGGAGCTTGATGCTGCGCGCACAAAGCGGACACGGACATTGCCTGGATACTGGCTTGGCTCAGGCTGCGCAATGGCTGTCACTGCCTTGCCAATGGGGCATGAGTACATCGGACGGCGATGTCGGTGGAGCCCATGCCGGTTATCGCATCTATGCCTGTCAGGATGGCTGGGTGGCATTGGCAGCACTGGAGCCGCATTTCGCGCAGCGGCTGTGCAAACTATTGGGCATGCCAGACATATCTGGCAGTACAGCCAGCATGCGAGCACCAGAGATGCACACAACCATTGCCTCTTTCATGCAGGCACAAAACTGCGAATCCATAGCATCGATGGCAGCACAATGCGATATCCCCCTACATGTCATTCCCCACAGATACAAATAATTACGAAAACAGCACATGGACAAAAGCCACATACTTTTCGTGAATGGTGGGTTGTCCATGAATGAGTGCCGCTAACACCACCTGTCAGACTGCAGCAATGCGTTGGTGCCGAGACTGCCATCCGCAGGCGAAAGCTGCAGGCAGTCAACGTCGCTTCGCAATAACGCTTCAAGGGTGCAATTAGTGAACCCAGGTGCTGTCCCTGAGAGGCCTGGCAATCGTTTGCACTTTTATATCTAACGTACAGGCAAGCGGTCCTGACACACACTCACATACACAGCAAAGTGCAACAACACCGCAACTGACTCACTTTCAGGCAGACCATCAGGCGCCTGTCAACCTCCGTCTGCAGGGGGTACACAAAGACCTCATATCCCTGATCTGGGGAGCACGGTTTTGACCAACTCGCAAAACAAGACATACAAATGGCGGCGCTGGCTGTTTATCAGCGCGGTGGCGATCCAGCTGATGGTAGCCATTGCCAGCATAGTGCTGCTTTCTGCCGTGCGCATTGTGGTCAGTGGCGAGAGTCTCTGGGCCAAGGGCATGCATGCTGCCGTCATGCATCTGCAGCGCTATGCCACTACCGCAGCCCCGCAGGAATTCATAGATTTCAGGAACGCGATTGCCATACCTCTTGGCGTCAGTACTGCTCGCCAGGCACTCGATGATGGTGCACACGACATATCCAGCATCCGTGAAGGATTGCTGAAGGGCGAAAACCATCCTGACGATGTACAGACCGTTCTCTACGCCCTCCCCTTGGTCTGGGATCTGCCTGCTCTGCTTCCCGCGCGCACGCTCTGGCAACAAGGTGATGCCTATGCCAATGAACTCGCTCAGCTTGGTGAAGCCATACACCAGCGCCTGCAAAGCGGCAAAACTGTCGCCAACGCTCAGACCGTCAACGCCTGGCTGCAGCAAATTTCCCAGATTCACAGCATCGTCATTCCACTGGCCAAGCAGTTCAGTGCTGTACTTGGCGATCTCTTCCGGGGGCTCAGCCATCACTTGCTGCTGATCAATCTGGCAACTGCCTTGGTGCTTAGCCTGCTGTACCTGCTATCCGTGCAGCGTGCCATCAATGAAAGCCACAAGGCTCACAGCACGCTGGAGGCCGAACGGCAACGCAGCAGCATTACGCTGGCGGCGCTGGCTGACGGTGTACTCACCTTGGATGCCAAGCAGCGCATCCGTTATGCCAACCCCGCAGCTTCCCGTCTGCTGGACACACCTGTTGGGCATCTTCTGGGGCATCCTGTGGCTGAAATCATCCCCTTTGCCCCCAGCCTCATTGCGCAGCATGAGCAAGCCTCACCTGTACAGGGCCGCTCCAAGGCTGAAGAAGACCAGATTCACTGGATCGAGCGAGAGAACCGCGACAAGGTCGCCGTACGCATATCCACCACCTCTGTAGAAGATGCGCAGCAACGCACCGGCACGGTCATGGTGCTGCACGATGTCTCACAGGAACAGGCATACATGCAGATGCTGGCCTGGCAGCAGAGCCACGACATGCTGACGGGTCTGGACAATCGCGCAGCCTTTGAAAAATACCTGCAGCAAACGCTGGGCAAGCACCATTGCACGCTGCTGCACCTTAATCTGGACCACTTCAAGATCATCAATGCCAGCTACGGGCATGCTGCTGGCGATGAAATCCTGCGCGAAGTCTGTCAGCAGCTGCGCATTGCCGTGCGTGAAAGCGATGTACTGGCCCGCATTGGTGGTGACGAATTTGCAGTGATGCTCAACCACTGCCAGCCCCATGCAGCCATGCAGACGGCAGAGCGGCTGCGCATGCTCATTCATAACCTGCACGTACCGTGGCGCCAGCACAATCTGCACACAGGTGTCAGCATTGGTGTGGTCCACATCCATCCACAGCGCCCTACGGATGCACAAACCCTGCTGCGCATGGCCGAGAGTGCCTGCAAGCATGCCAAAGAAAGCGGACGCAATCGCATCTCTGTCGACAACCCATTCAACCGTGTGTTCCAGCGTTACCAGGGGGACATGGAATGGGTACAGCGGCTGCGCTTCAGCCTTGAGCATGACAAGTTCACGCTCATGGCACAGACCGTCTACCCTCTGCAGCCATCGGTTACCGGCATGCATGGTGCACACTTTGAAATACTGCTGCGCCTGCAAGATGGCCCGGACAAGCTCATTCTTCCGAACGAGTTCATCCCGATTGCCGAGCGCTACGATCTCATGCCACAGATCGACCGCTGGGTGGTCCGCAACTCGCTCATACTGCTCAAGCAGCGCCTGGCGGAAGGTGCAGATATCTGCACCTGTTCCATCAACCTGTCTGGTTCAGGCCTGGGTGATAGCGAACTGCTGGAATTTATCCGCCAGAACATTCAGGAACATGGCATTGCTGCCGACAAGCTGTGTTTTGAAATCACGGAGACCACGGCCATTGCCAGCATGGACCTTGCCATTGCCATGATTGAAGAGCTGCGCAAGCTCGGCTGCCGCTTTTCACTGGATGATTTCGGCTCCGGCATGGCCAGCTTCAAATACCTGCAGCAACTGCCAGTGGACTACCTCAAGATCGATGGCAGCTTTGTCAAGGACATGCTGCAAAACCCATGCAACCGCGCCATGGTCGACTCCATCAACCATATCGGCCATGTCATGGGCAAGAAGACGATTGCCGAGTTTGTGGCCGATGACGCCACATTCAAGGCACTGCAGGATATGGGCGTGGACTATGCACAGGGCTACCACATTGCACGCCCCGTGCCTTTTGATGCGGCTTACTTCAGAAAACCACCGCGCGTCCAGACAGACAGCGCGGTGGATCAGTAACTCAGCAAGTCGTTCGCTTCAGCGCTTGGGCTTGGCTTTGCCAAAAGGCTTGCTGCGTGCATTCACGCCTGCACGTGGAGGCAAGCCCGTGTGCTGGGTCAGCATCTGGCCAGCCTTGGGCTGGTTGCGTGCAAAGCGCACATCTTCCTTGGGCTCACGCGCAGCGATCTCATCGACCTTGCGGGGGCGCAGCGCCACAACCTTGCCATCCTTGTTGGTGGTGTAGCCCAGCCCGACCTTGCCTGACTTGGCTGGCGTGCTGTTTTTCTTGCGCGCGTTCTGGTAGCTGCCATCGGTGAGCGGCTGGAAGGTGGGGATCAGGTGGTTCTTGCTATTGCCAATCAGATCCGCACGGCCCATGGCCTTGAGCGCTTCACGCAGCAGTGGCCAGTTGTTGGGGTCGTGGTAACGCAGGAAGGCCTTGTGCAGACGGCGGCGCTTTTCACCACGCACGATGTCCACGCGTTCTTCATCCTCATCACGCATCTCACGGCGCACCTTGGTCAAAGTGTTGCGGCCTGAGTGGTACATGGCCGTCGCTGTGGCCATGGGGCTGGGGTAGAAGGTCTGCACCTGGTCTGCGCGGAAGCCGTTCTTCTTGAGCCAGATGGCCAAGTTCATCATGTCCTCATCGCTGGTGCCGGGGTGGGCTGCGATGAAGTATGGAATCAGGAACTGCTTCTTGCCGGCCTCTTCGCTGTACTTTTCAAACATCTGTTTGAACTTGTCATAGCTGCCGATGCCAGGCTTCATCATCTTGGACAACGGTCCCTGCTCGGTGTGCTCGGGCGCAATCTTCAGATAGCCACCCACGTGGTGCTGCACCAGCTCCTTCACGTACTCGGGCGACTTCACGGCCAGGTCGTAGCGCAGACCGGAGCCAATCAGAATTTTCTTGATGCCAGGCAGCTTGCGCGCACGGCGGTAAATATTGATCAGCGGGCCATGGTCGGTATGCAGGTTCTGGCAGATGCCGGGGAACACACAGCTGGGCTTGCGGCAGTGCTTTTCAATCTCAGGGCTGGAGCAGCCCAGGCGATACATATTGGCCGTAGGGCCACCCAGGTCCGAAATCGTGCCGGTAAAGCCCTTGACCTTGTCGCGAATGTCCTCGATCTCCTGAATGATGGAGTCTTCCGAGCGGCTCTGGATGATGCGGCCTTCGTGCTCGGTGATGGAGCAGAAGGTGCAGCCACCAAAGCAGCCACGCATGATGTTCACCGAGGTGCGAATCATCTCCCATGCAGGAATCTTGGTCTCGCCTTCGTGGCTGCCGTTTTCATCCGCGTAGCTGGGGTGCGGGCCGCGCGCGTAAGGCAGGCCAAACACATAGTCCATCTCAGCCGTAGTCAGCGGAATGGGAGGCGGGTTCAGCCACACATCACGCGCAGCCGTGCCCTCGCCATGCGCCTGCACCAGCGCACGGGCATTGCCGGGGTTGGTTTCCAGGTGCAGCACACGGTTGGCGTGGGCATACAGAATGGGGTCGCTCTTGACCTGCTCATAGCTGGGCAGGCGCAGCACCGTCTTTTCGCGGGGAGGCAGCTTGCGGCCGCTCTTGCCACGATTGGCCAGCGCATCGAACTGCACGGCCTGCACAGCAGGCATAGCTGGCACATTGGGGGCTGTACCGCAGGCGGTGCCGGGTGTCGCAGCTTGGGCACCGTCTTCCTTGGAACAGGACTGTCCCTGGGCTGCGGCCTGCTCGCTGGTGGTCAGATAGGGATTGATGAGCGCATCGATAGGGCCGGGTTCATCGACTTCGCTGGAGTCCACCTCGTACCAGCCCTCTTCCGACTTGCGGCGCACAAAGGCGGTACCGCGCACATCGGTGATGCTCTCCACTGGCTCACGGCGCGCAATGCGGTGTGCCACTTCAACCAGTGCACGCTCTGCGTTGCCGTAGAGCAGGATGTCGCACTTGCTGTCCACCACGATGGAGCGACGCACCTTGTCGCTCCAGTAGTCGTAGTGCGCAATACGGCGCAGCGAACCTTCGATGCCGCCCAGCACGATCGGCACATCGTTGTAGGCCTCGCGGCAGCGCTGGCTGTAGACAATGGCGGCGCGGTCGGGGCGCTTGCCGCCCACATCGCCAGGGGTGTAAGCATCGTCGGAGCGGATTTTGCGATCGGCCGTATAGCGGTTGATCATGGAGTCCATATTGCCCGCCGTCACGCCCCAGAACAGATTGGGTTTGCCCAGCACCTTGAAGGCCTCGGCACTCTGCCAGTCAGGCTGGGCGATGATGCCCACGCGAAAGCCCTGGGCCTCCAGCACGCGGCCAATCACTGCCATGCCAAAGCTGGGGTGGTCCACATAGGCATCGCCCGTGACCAGAATCACGTCACAGCTGTCCCAACCGAGCTGGTCCATCTCCGCACGGCTCATCGGCAAAAATGGCGCCGTACCAAAGCGCTTGGCCCAGTACGGGCGGTAGCTCGTCAAAGGCTTGGCGTCGCGCGGAAAGAAGGAAACATCAATGGGTGCGTTCATCGGAAGATGCTTGTGCTGAGACAGCAGTGAAAAATCAACCCGCCAGTTTACTTTCGCGCCTCAAACATTGAGGGCTGTAGGTGTATCGATGCTGTGTCACGCCCGGCTCATCCACATGCGTTACAACAGAAGTTTTCCCTCTGCTATTGCCTGCTTCCATGAGCATCGTGGTTTTTCACCTTCACAACACCGCGCCAGAAGACCAGACACCTTCATGGCAACCCCAGTGCCGCGCCTATGAGGACCATGCCATGTCCCAGGCCTTGGCCGATTGCCAGCAGCTGCGCGCTGATCCACGCAATGCCCATGTCTGCATTTCTTCAGAAATGCGCGAGATGGTTGGCGGCCTAGGCGTCGCTGCCGTGGAGAACGGCCACACACCTGATGTCCATGTCTATGACTGGAGCAAGGCTGGACGCGCAGGTGCGGTGCGCAGGCACAGATAAAAAACATAGCTGCTATCGCTTGCAAGATAAAGGCTTCAGATACTTTTGCATCTGAAATCCTTTATTCACGGGCGCTATCAGCTATCAATTAATTAGAAAGCTGCGCCTTTCAGCCAAAGTCCGCCAACCCGGGGAGTGCCGCCTGCGCCGCTGCATAGCCTGCGGCCATGGCCTCTTCCCCCCGGTGAAAATCCAGCAGCCCCAGATGCGCCAGTCGCGGGGCGATGACCAGCTCCGGCGGATCTCCCGCCATACGGCTGCGCGTAATACGCATCTGCATGATGTTGATGCTGGTCATGGCCACATCCAGCAAAGAGGGCATGGGCATGCGGTCTTCCTCATGGGCATCGCTTTTGCGCCAGGGCAGGCTTTGCTGCAGGCGGCCCATCCAGTTCACTTCCGCCGTTGCCGCAGCTTCCTGTGGCTCCGCCTCCAGGACTGCCATGCTGTTTCGACGCATGGCGTGCTGCATCAGGTCTGCATTCAGGTCCACGGCAATCACAATGTCAGCGCCCAGCGCACGTGCCAGCGAGGCAGGCACAGGGTTGACCAGCCCTCCATCCACCAGCAAACGGCCTTCATGCACCACGGGCGTAAACAGGCCTGGCAAGGCAATCGAGGCCCGCACAGCGTCTGCTATCGAGCCATGGCGCAACCAGACTTCTGCACCAGAGTGCAGGTCTGTCGCGACGGCCGCAAAGGGAGTGGGCGAATCTTCAATGACAAAGTCCGCAAAATTGCGGCGCCAGAAGTTGATGAGCTTCTCGCCCTTGAGCATGCCGCCTGAGAGATTGAAGTCCATGAAGCCCCAGACATCGCGCATGCTCAGGCTGCGCACCCAGTCGGCAAAGCGTTCATGCTCGCCGGCCGCATGGACGGCGGCAACCAGCGCACCAATGGACGCACCGCAGACCACATCGGGCTTGATCCCCGCATCCTGCAAGGCCTGAATGACGCCCAGATGCGCCCAGCCACGGGCAGAGCCACTGCCCAGCGCAAGACCAATTTTGGGAATGCGCGGTGCCAGTGCCATTTACACGTCCTCGCCGCGAAGCAGTGCCAGCATCCCAGCCTCATCCAGCACGGGGATACCCAGCTCCTGCGCCT
Source organism: Comamonas kerstersii (assembly GCF_002056725.1). Classification (NCBI taxonomy): domain Bacteria; kingdom Pseudomonadati; phylum Pseudomonadota; class Betaproteobacteria; order Burkholderiales; family Comamonadaceae; genus Comamonas; species Comamonas kerstersii. The sequence continues at coordinate 2,994,253 of NZ_CP020121.1, forward strand.
TGGTCAGCTTGCTGCCTGCCTCTGCACCTGCGACCACATAGCTGGTCTTTTTGCTGACAGAGCCGCTGACCTTGGCACCCGCCGCTTCCAGCAGCTCCTTGGCCTCATCACGCCCCATGGTGGGCAGCGTGCCGGTCAGCACCACGGTCTTGCCCGCCAGAATCTGCGGCGCTTTTTCCGCAGGAGCGCCTTCCTCCCAGTGCACGCCGCACTCGCGCAGCTGCTGCACCACCTCACGGTTATGAGGCTGGGCGAAAAAGGTATGAATGCTCTCGGCCACTACGGGGCCTACATCGCGCACTTCCAGCAGCTGCTCCACGCTGGCCGCCATGATGGCATCCAGCGTGCCAAAGTGGCGCGCCAGATCCTTGGCTGTGGCCTCTCCCACATGGCGAATGCCCAGGCCAAACAGGAAGCGGTTGAGCGTTGTGGATTTGGACTTTTCCAGGGCATCGAGCACGTTCTGGGCGGACTTTTCTGCCATACGATCCAGCGATGCCAGATCGTCCAGCCGCAGGCGGTACAGGTCTGGCAGGCTGCGCACCACATTGCCATCCACCAGCTGGTCCACCAGCTTGTCGCCCAGACCTTCAATGTCCATGGCGCGACGTGCTGCGAAGTGCAGCAAGGCTTCCTTGCGCTGTGCCGCGCAGAACAGCCCCCCCGTGCAACGGTGATTGGCTTCGCCCTTTTCACGCACCACCTCGGAGCCACAGATCGGGCAAGCGGCAGGCATGCGGAAGTTGGGCACATAGGCAGTGCGCTCACCGGGCACACGGCGCACCACTTCCGGAATCACATCACCCGCACGGCGCACGACCACGGTGTCCCCTACGCGCACGCCCTTTTTGCGGATTTCAAACAGGTTGTGCAGCGTGGCGTTCGTCACCGTCACACCGCCAACACTCACAGGCGCCAGGCGTGCCACGGGGGTGAGCTTGCCAGTGCGGCCCACTTGCACATCAATGCCTTCCATCACGGTAGGCATTTCTTCCGCTGGATATTTGTGGGCCACGGCCCAGCGGGGTTCACGCGTCACAAAGCCCAGCTGGCGTTGCAGCGCCAGGCTGTTGACCTTGTAGACCACCCCGTCCATTTCATAAGGCAGCTGCGGACGCTCCTGCCCCATGAATTCATGGAACTGCACCAGCTCGGCAGCACCATGCGCAATGCGCACCTGCGGCGCCACGGGAAAGCCCCAGGCCTTGAGCTGCATGAGCATGCCGTAGTGCGTCACAAAGTCGGGGCCGCCCTGCTCCACCGGCGTGACTTCACCCACACCGTAGGCAAAGAAAGACAGGGGCCGCTGCATGGCGATATTGGAGTCCAGCTGGCGCACCGAGCCCGCAGCCGCATTGCGCGGATTGGCAAACAGCTTGCCGCCTGCGGCTTCCTGCCGCTCATTGAGCTGGGCAAAGTCCGCGCGGCGCATATAGACCTCACCGCGCACTTCCAGCACCGGGGGCGCATCTGCTGGCAGGCTCAGAGGTATCTGACGAATGGTGCGGATGTTGTGGGTCACGTCCTCACCCACTTCGCCATCGCCGCGCGTGACGGCATGCACCAGCTTACCGTGCTCGTAGCGCAGGCTCATGGCCAGACCATCAAACTTGGGCTCAGCCACATATTCCACAGGCGCGGCACTGTCGTCCAGCTCCAGCTCGCGGCGCACGCGCGCATCAAAGGCCTCGGCACCGCTGGCTTCATTGTCCGTCTCGGTGCGAATCGACAGCATGGGCACCACATGGCGCACCGGCGTCAGGCCATCGAGCACCGCGCCAATCACGCGCTGGGTGGGAGAGTCGGGTGTGACCAGCTCTGGGTAGGCACCTTCGAGTGCCTGCAATTGCTGGAAGACACGGTCGTACTCACCATCTGGCACCGTAGGTGCATCGAGCACATAGTATTCATGCGCCCATTGCTGCAGCTGCGCACGCAATGCCTGCACTTTGGCAACTACTGTTTTAGGAGCTGCTGGCGCAGGTTTTTCGGGCATTTCACTGCCAAACAGATCTAAAGTCTCGCTCATGCTTGCGTTGGCTGCTCACTTAATTGAACAAGCGACGCGCCAGCATGGAGCCTGCGGACAGCTCGCGCTGGTCCAGACGGTCGTACAGCTTTTGCAGATCGGCAGCGATGGGGTCAAACACCTGAGGCAACAGCTGGTAGCCGTTCTGGTCGCAGATAAAGCCTTCCATGTTTTCGCACAGTGCCTGCAGCACACGGCGCAGCTGTGCAAAAGGCTCTTCGCTGCGGGGCACCTGGGGCACGTCCAGACTCAGCCAGACTTCATGCACGGCGGTCTGGTCCAGATTGTCTGACTGCGCCGCCTGAGCGTCATAAGCCAGCGTCAGCAGCGGTGGCTGCACGCCGCAAGCCGAAGGCAGCAGCAGACGGCCGGGCATGGACGATGTCACAAAGCCCAGGCTGGCTGCGTGCTGCTCGATATAGCCGGGACTCCAGGCTGCACGGCGTGGGCGCAGCACAAAGCTCAGCTGTGCATCGTGTTCGCTGGCAAACTGGTCCAGTTCACGCGCGCGGCCCACTTCCTGCAGCATGTCGGGCAGCTCGACAATGGCGTTGAGCGCATCGGCAAAGTTCTGCACCTTGGCCACAAACTCGGAAAATTCAATTTCATTGAGTGCACCCAGGCGGTTAGCCAGCTGCACACCGGCCTGGAAGGCCGTATAGCGCTGGCCTGCACGCACGGCTTCCCATTCCTGCGTGGCTTCGTTCAGGCCTTCAATTCGGAAAGGCTTGCTACCTGCACGGCGTGTGGTGGGCTGCACCAGCAAAGCTGCCTCACCAGTGATGGGGTGGTCCACACGAATCGGCGCGATGGCATCAATCAAGACATCCAGCGCCAGCTTGCGCTCTGCCGAGGGCTGCGCCGCACGCACAGCCTGCACAGGTTCAGCGCTTTCTGTGGTCTCAGGAGCATCGGTCGCAGGCGCAGCCTCTGGTGCATGTGCTACATCCTGCGCAGGCACGGCATCCATGAGTGGTTCATCCACGGCAGCAGGTGCAGGTTGCGGCATGCTGGTGATGTCCAGACCATCGAGAGCAGGTTCAAAGCGTGCCGACGGTTCCAGTTGCGCCTTGTCGCCATCCACAGGGCGGGGACGCTTGGGCGCATGACGTCGATAGTTCCAGGCGTTGTAGGCCACGATCAGCCCCAGCAGGATGACTCCCACCACGGCCAGACTGATTTGAAGGGTACTCATGGAGTTGCTGTATCCCGTTATTCGTAATCAAGCGTGTGCCATGGATAGGGCCGATTCCATATCCACAGCCACAATGCGCGAAACACCCTGCTCCTGCATCGTGACGCCAATCAATTGTTGCGCCATTTCCATGGCAATCTTGTTGTGACTGATGAACAGGAACTGGGTTCCCCGGCTCATGCTGGCCACCAGTTTGGCGTAGCGCTCGGTATTGGCATCGTCCAGCGGTGCGTCCACCTCGTCCAGCAGACAGAAAGGCGCGGGGTTGAGCTGGAAGATGGCAAACACCAGCGCAATCGCTGTCAGTGCTTTTTCGCCGCCTGACAGCAGGTGAATGGTCTGGTTCTTCTTGCCCGGGGGCTGCGCCATCACCTGCACCCCTGCATCCAGAATTTCATCGCCCGTCATGATGAGCTTGGCCTGCCCGCCCCCGAAGAGCTCAGGGAACATGCGGCCAAAATGCGTATTGACGGTGTTGAAGGTGGCAGACAGGAGGTCGCGCGTTTCGTTGTCAATCTTCTTGATGGCGTTTTCCAGCGTGGTCATGGCCTCGGTCAGGTCAGCCACCTGTGCATCCAGAAACACCTTGCGCTCACGCGCCAGCTGCAACTCTTCCAGCGCCGCCAGGTTCACCGCGCCCAGCGCGGCAATCTCGCGGTGCAGACGGTCAATCTCGCTTTGCAGACCGTGGAGCTTGACGTTGCCTTCCAGAATGGACTGCGCCACGGCTGCCAGATCAGCGCCAGCTTCTGCCAACTGCTGCTCATACTGGGCACTGCCCAGCGCTGCAGCCTGCTCCTTGAGCTGGAACTCGGTAATGCGCGCACGCATGGGCTCCAGTGCCCGCTCAATCTGCGTGCGGCGCTCATCACTGGCGCGCAGCTTGTTGGTCAGGTCTTCGTATTCGCTGCGCGCAGCGGCCACCGCCTGCTCGCGCTCCATCTTCAGTGCCAGTGCATCCTGCAGGCCACCCTGCGCGGCGGCATCGTTGAGGCGACTTTGCTCGGCATAGGCACGCTCACGCTCTTCCAGCAGCGCCTTGGTTTGCTGCTCTGCGGTCTCCAGCGTACGCTGCAGCTCGGCCTGTCGTGCCTGCATGCTGCGCTGGCTGAAGGTCGCTTCCTGCGCCTTGCGCTCCAGCGCACGCAGCTGCTCACGGCTTTCTGCCAGCTTGCGCTCGGCTTCAATGACTTTTTCGTCCAGCTGGGCATGCAGTTCCTGGCTGTCAGCCAGCTGCATGTCCAGCTCTTCAAAGCGCGCTTCTGCGGCGACGGCCCGCTCCTGCAGATCATCCAGTGCCGCCTGTACTTCAGCCACATCAGCCTCAATCTGGGCGGTGCGTGCACGCGCCTGTTCAGCCTGCTGGGTCAGGCGCAGCATTTCCACCTGCAGCTCATGCGCCGATTGCTTGGCCTCGCTGGCTTCGCGGCGTGCGCTCACCAGGCGTTGAGAGGCATCGGCATAAGCCGCCTCGGCACGCACCAGCGCTGTACGAGCTTCTTCGCTGATCAACGCCTGCGCACGCAGTTCTTTTTCCAGGTGCTCAATTTCCTGAGCGCGTGCCAGCAGACCAGATTGCTCAGAATCCTGAGCGAAAAAGCTCACACTGTGGGCCGTGACCGCATGGCCCGTGGGCACATAAATCGTTTCGCCAGCCTTGAGCTGAGCGCGATGGCTCAGCGCTTCATCCAGCGACTGTGCGGTGTAGCAGCCAGCCAGCCATTCGGTCAGCAGTGCTTTGAGGCCTGCATCCCCCACACGCAGCAGCTCTGCCATCAAGGGCAGGCCATTGCTGCTCAGGCTCAGGCTGCCCTCAGGCTTGGAATAGAACGCCAGCCGTGCAGGGGGCGCATCCTTAGCGCCTGCCCCCAGAAAGCCACGCACCATGTCCAGGCGGCTGATTTCCAGCGCCCCCATGCGCTCGCGCAGCGCTGCTTCCAGTGCATTTTCCCAGCCGGGCTCTACGGCAATGCGTGTCCATAGTCCCTGCAGGCCATCGAGTCCATGCTTGGCCAGCCAGGGCTGCAGCTTGCCGTCGGTCTTGACCTTTTCCTGCAGCGCCTTGAGCGCTTCCATGCGCGCAGCCAGTTCCGCCTGACGTGCAGTTTCCTGGTTCAGGGCCTGCTGGCGCTGGCGGCGCTCATCGTCGAGCTGCGGCACGCTGTCCTGCAGTTCCATGAGGGCCGCCTCGGCCATTTCGGCCATCTCGGCCGCATCTTCGTACTGGGCAGAGACCTGCTGCAGGCGTGCCTCATCGGGCGTGGCCAGTGCATTGCGGTCATTGCGCAGGCGCTCCAGCCGACTTTCGTGCTGGCGCGTCTGCTCGTTGATGCTGCGCTGCTCTGCAGCCAGCACCTGAATCTGCTGCTGCACCTGCACCACCTGCTGGCGCTGCTCATTGGCCTTGTTCTGGGCGGCACGCAAGGCGTCTTCCAGATCAGGCAGGCGCATGCTTTGTTCTTCCAGCTGGGCAGCCAGCATTTCTGCCTGTTCTTCGGCATCCATGCCGTTTTCAGCCAGATGCTCCAGCTCCACCTCGGCATCTTCCTTGCGCTGCGCCCACTGGGCGATCTGCTCGGCCAGCTGCTGCAGGCGCTGCTCTACGCGCTGGCGGCCTTCGACCACATAGCGGATTTCGGCTTCGAGTTTGCCGACTTCGGCCGTGGCTTCGTACAGACGGCCCTGCGCCTGATTGACCTTGTCACCCGCTTCGTAGTGGGCCTGGCGCACGGCTTCCAGATCGGCCTCGATGTGGCGGATCTCCGCCATGCGGGCTTCCAGCTCGTTGACGGCCTGCAGACCTTCCTGGCGGATTTTGGTCAGATCGCCTTCGGCATCCTGCTTCTTCAGAAACCACAGCTGGTGCTGCTTGAGGGTGACGCTGGCCTGCAGCTCGTTGTATCTGGCAGCAACCTCGGCCTGCTTTTCCAGCTTGTCGAGGTTGGCGTTGAGTTCACGCAGAATGTCTTCCACACGTGTGAGGTTCTCACGCGTATCAGACAGACGGTTTTCGGTTTCGCGGCGGCGTTCCTTGTACTTGGACACACCGGCGGCCTCTTCGAGGAATAGACGCAGCTCTTCCGGGCGTGACTCGATGATGCGGCTGATCGTGCCCTGACCGATGATGGCGTAGGCACGCGGGCCCAGGCCGGTACCCAGAAACACATCCTGCACGTCACGACGGCGCACAGGCTGGTTGTTGATGAAGTAGGAGCTGTTGCCATCTCGCGTGAGCACGCGCTTGACGGCAATTTCCGTGAACTGGCCCCACTGGCCACCCGCGCGGTGGTCGCTATTGTCAAACACCAGTTCCACACTGGAGCGGCTGGCGGGTTTGCGGTGCGTGGTGCCGTTGAAGATCACGTCCTGCATGCTCTCGCCACGCAGCTCCGAGGCCTTGCTTTCGCCCAGCACCCAGCGCACCGCGTCCATGATGTTGGACTTGCCGCATCCATTGGGACCTACAACACCAATCAGCTGCCCAGGCAGCATGAAGTTGGTAGGTTCGGCAAAAGATTTGAAGCCAGACAGCTTGATGGAATTAAGACGCACGGAGATTCAGACTCGGAAGCAAGCAAAAGCAAAACGTATGAGTCGTGATAATACCGCGCCCTGTTACAGATGCCTGTAGCACCGAATCTTAAACTTTGTAACAAACCCTGTTTATCGCTGATAAAACCAGCGTCAGCAGCTCTGTTTTTAGGAGTAACCTTTCACTGCTGACGCAGGCTGCATTTCAGGGGCAAAGTGATGTGGCCTGCAGGTTTGTGGTCTCGGCGTTATAGCTGCGTGCCCATGCCTCAAAGTCAGCCGCGGGCTGCGGGCGACTGAACAGGTAGCCCTGCCAGAAGTTACAGCCGTTTTCTTCCAGAAATGCGCGCTGCGCTTCGGTTTCCACACCTTCAGCGATGACCTGCAGACCCAGACTGTGACCCAGTGCAATGATGGACCGTGCAATGGCCGCATCGTTACTGCTGGTGACCACCTCGCGCACAAAGCCTTGGTCGATCTTGAGCTTGTCCAACGGCAGGCGCTTGAGATAGCTCAGCGAGGAGTAGCCCGTACCAAAGTCGTCCAGCGAGAAGCTGACGCCCAGCGCCTTGAGCTGCACCATCTTGCGGATAGTGTCTTCCACATCCTCCAGCAGCATGCCCTCTGTGAGTTCCAGCTCCAGCCGCTCAGCTCGCGCACCCGTGACCTCCAGCGCCTGCTGCACCTGGGCGACAAAGTCGGGTTGGTAGAACTGACGGGGGCTGACATTGACCGACATACTCATCTGCGACAGCGCAGGATCCCGTGCCCAGCGCGCCAGCTGGCGGCAGGCTGCATACAGCGCCCACTCACCCAGCGGCAGTATCAAGCCTGAATCTTCGGCCGCAGGCACAAACACTGCTGGAGATATCAGCCCCTTGCTGGGATGCTGCCAACGCAGCAGTGCCTCCGCGCCCATCACCTGCCCGTTGCACACCTGTGGCTGATAGAACAGATCAAACTCATGCCGCTCCAGAGCCAGGCGGATATCTTTTTCCATCTCCACCCGCGCACTGACGGCCTGCTGCATGCTGGGGTCAAAGAACTGCAGGCTGTCGCGCCCGGCGCTCTTGGCCTGATACAGCGCCAGCTCTGCGCGTTTCAGCAGTTCTTCCACCGAGTCATTCTGTCCGCTGAAGACCACCGCCCCCATGCTGACGGTGACATGGAAATCCTGCTCATTCAGATAAAAGGGGGTGCGCAGTGCCGCCAGGATGGTGCCGCCCACCTGCTCGGTGCTGCGCCCGGCCTCCAGAGGATCCACGGGCAGATCTTCCAGAACCACGGCAAATTCGTCCCCGCCCTGACGGGCCAGGGTGTGCCGGCCTGCAATGCAGCCACTCAGGCGAGTAGCCACCAGCCGCAGCAGGGCATCGCCATGCTCATGCCCCAGTGTTTCATTGAGCGCCTTGAAGTTATCAATATCGAGCAGCAGCAAGGCCCCCTTGCTTCCCCCACCCTTCTTGCTGCGCACCAGTGCCTCATGCAGGCGGTCGAGCAGCAGACGGCGGTTGGGCAACTGCGTCAGTGTGTCGTAGTCGCCCAGCCAGCGTATCTGGGCTTCTGCTGCCTTGCGCTGGCTGACATCTACAAAGCTCAGCAACACGCGGCCATCAAGAAAGCGGCCCGACACTTCCACGGGCAGCTCTCGCCCATCCTTGGCACGCAGCAGGTATTCGGCAGCCAGCATGTTCATGCTGTTGCCCACAACGTTGCTGCGTACAGAGGCCAGGCGCTGCAGCAGTCTGGCGTGCTCCAGCGTATCTACACAGAGCTTGCGCCACATGGTGGACTCATCAGGGATGTCTGACTGCTGCCAGCCGGTCATGGACTCAAACTGGTGATTGATGAACTCAATATTGCCCACCACACCCACCACGACAAAGCCCACCGGCATGTAACGCAGCATTTCGCTGGAATAGGCTTCACGCGCCTGTAGCTGCTGCTGCATGTGATGGCGCTGACTGACATCCTGCAACAGCACAATATGGCTGCCCGGCAGTTCACGCCCATGCTCGCGCAAGGGAGCCAGCCACATTTCAGCCCATACGGTGCTGCCATCCGCACGCAGCACCTGAAAAACCTGACTGTGGTGCCCCTGCTGGCCATGGCGCAGCTGTGCCAGTGCCTGCTCGCAGCTCTCCCTGTCCTGCGGCTGCAGCATACCCAGCAGGCCCTTCAGGGTCAGTCTGCTGGACAACTCCCCGGCAATCTCACAAAAACGTGCGTTCACATGCAGAAACTGCCCGGTCTGGGCATTGACTTCTGCCACCCCGATCGCGTGCTGATGGAACAGCGCATTGAACCGACCCGTGCGATAACGCAGCAAGTTGTTCTTGGCCTGCACTTTGAGCAGCGCACGCTCACGCTGGCGTGCCGCCAGGGCAAGCATGCTGGCAAGCAGCAGCGTTGTGAGAAGTCCCAGAGCACCTGCGGCCCAGGGGTACAGGCGTTCAGCGCTCGACAGGACCTGTGGGTGGCTCGCATAGTCCAGACGCCAGCTGCGCCCCAGGATATCGAATGACCTGACGCCCTGTGTGCCAGGCGCCATGGCATTCCATTCCTGTGAAATATAAAGGGGCTGCTCGTCGTACTGAACCATATTGCCGGGCAATACGCTGCCCACGTCCGACAGGCTGATGGCCGTATTACGCAGCAAGCCCTGCTCCTGCAGGTCTTCAATCAGTGCGTCCAGGCGCACCCCCATATTGACCGTACCAACCAGTCTTGGCACAGCTTCTGCCATACGCTGAAATGGCACGGAGATCAGCACTCCCACCACGCCGTGCGGGAGTTGCCGCAACTGCAGCGGCTCGGACATGCGTGGTGTTGTGCGCGGCGCATTTTTATAGGCGTACAGCTCAGCCGCAGGATGTGCGATGGCATCCGACCCCACCAGCCTGGAAGCAGCCTGCTCCGGCCAGATCTGATCTACCACGTTATAGGTCTTGCGCTGTGGATCCCAGGCGGGCATTTGCTCGATGGAAACACGCTCCGCTTCGCCCAGCTCTGCCACAAGACTGTCGCGATACTCCAGATATTCATCGGGCAACATGCGCAAAGACACGGACAGAGACACGATGCCCGGGTAGCGATAGGGCAGTTGCTTCACCACCGTCTTTTGCAGGAAGTCACGGCGCGATCTGTGTGTCGATGACATCTCAAAGATCGGCTGCATGCCACGCAGCAAATCTGCATAGGTGGTCATGCGCAGCTGCAAAGAAGCTGCAAACAGCTCAATTTCATGATCGACGCGGCTTTGCTCCTCCTTATCCTGACGGTCCAGCAATGCATTGACTACCCCGGCAGAGGCCAGCACTCCTGCACAGAAGACAACAGAAGCAGGGGCCCAAAGCAACCAGGTTTTTTTGAGTCTTGTACGTATTACCGTCATAAAAGCAGGAAGCCGCCATCAAAATGGCGGTCAGCAGAAAAGAGTCGGCTGCCCCATCCCTGCAGCCTGCAAATGCAAACAAATATTACCTGAGAATCAGTGCGATTTGGCTATCACGCAGACAAAGTTGATTGAGTTCTGCTTCTGCTGGGCTTATGAGCTGGCCATATTTTGGGGGCGAAATGGCCACGCCTGCATCGCATGGCACACGTGGCACAAGGTGATATGGCACAAGCTATCAGCACTACGGTTGCAAGCGCTCTTCCAGCGGTTTGGCCATGCCTTTCAGAAAGCGCCACACCACCTGGATGCGCGGCACCGTTCGCGACTCCTGCGGCATGCTCATCCAGAATGTTTTCTCGAAAGTGGCCGTATCTGGCAGCACGCGCTGCAGCAGCGGGTCCTTGTCCGCCAGAAATGCAGGCAGCACTGCCAGCCCTGCCCCTGCACGCACAGCTGCGTACTGCGCTGCAATGCTGGTGCTACGAAATACGTACTGCCGCGGCTTGTAAATCTGGGCCAGCAACTGCAGCTCCTTGGTGAAGAGCAAGTCATCGACATAGTCAATGAACTGGTGGTGGCGCAAATCCTCGCTGCTGCGCACCAGAGGTCTGCGTGCCAGGTACTGACGCTCGCCATACAGATACAGGTGGTAGTCCGCCAGCTTGCTCACCACCACCGTGCCCCGCTTGGGCCGCTCCAGCGAAATCACGATGTCCGCCTCGCGCCGCGACAGGTGCATCAGCCGGGGCAAGGCCAGCAGGTCTATGGAAAGCTTGGGGTACTGCTGGGCCAGCTGGGCCAAAGGTGCGGCCAGCAGCTGCACCCCCAGCCCTTCCGGCACTCCCACGCGGACCATGCCTGCCACCTCAGCCGCAGCGCTGGCCTGCGGCATGGACAGCTGCTCCATGCCACGCACGGCTTGCTCCATGGCCTGCGCCACAGGTAAAAGCTGCTGCCCGGCTGCATTGAGTCTGTGGCCCGAGGCCTCACGCACAAACAGCGGGCAGCCCATGTGCTGCTCCAGCGCCTGAATGCGCCGCGCCACTGTGGTGTGTTCCACGCCCAGTACGCGTGCAGCCCCGGCCAGTGTGCCGGTCTGCGCCAGCGCTGCAAAAAAACGCAAATGGTCCCAGTCCATGCAGGCAGTGTGCCTGTGCATTTATGCAAAGCCAAGGTGCGTAAACGCGTATTGCTACAGCAGATTTGCACATCTAGGATGGCTTCCATACCCATGAAAACACTTGAGAAGGAGACAACAGCATGAATGCAGCAGCGCAAGCCGGCGTACTGGCGCCCAGCGTCAAACTCTTGATCAACGGCGAGTTTGTAGAGTCCAAGACCACGCAATGGCGCAATGTGGTCAACCCCGCCACCCAGGAGGTGCTGGCCCGCGTGCCCTTTGCCACGCCCGAGGAAGTGAATCTGGCCGTCAGCAATGCCAAGCAAGCTTTCAAGACCTGGCGCAAAACGCCCATTGGCACCCGCGCCCGCATCTTCCTGAAACTGCAGCAGCTCATCCGTGAAAACATGAAGGAGCTGGCCGCCCTGCTCACAGCCGAGCAAGGCAAGACCCTGCCTGATGCCGAAGGCGATGTGTTCCGTGGTCTGGAAGTGGTAGAGCACGCAGCCAGCATTGGCAACCTGCAGCTGGGCGAGCTGGCCAACAACGTTGCCAACGGGGTGGACACCTATACCCTGCTGCAGCCACTGGGCGTGTGTGCAGGCATCACCCCTTTCAACTTCCCCGCCATGATTCCGCTGTGGATGTTCCCCATGGCCATTGCCACGGGCAATACCTTTGTGCTCAAGCCTTCCGAGCAAGATCCACTGGTGACCATGCGCCTGTGCGAGCTGGCACTGGAAGCTGGCATCCCCCCCGGTGTGCTCAATGTGGTGCATGGCGGCGAGGACGTGGTCAACGCTATCTGCGACCACCCCGACATCAAGGCCATCAGCTTTGTGGGCTCGACCAAGGTGGGCACCCATGTCTACAACCGCGCCAGCCTCAACGGCAAGCGCGTGCAATGCATGATGGGCGCGAAAAACCACGCCATTGTGCTGCCTGATGCGAACAAGGAGCAGACCCTCAACGCCCTGGCTGGCGCAGCCTTTGGTGCGGCGGGCCAGCGCTGCATGGCCGTGTCCGTGGCGGTGCTGGTCGGCGAAGCCCAGAACTGGATCCCTGAGCTGGTGGAAAAAGCCAAGACGCTCAAGGTGTCCGCAGGCACCGAACCCGGCACCGACGTAGGCCCACTGGTCTCCTGCGCGGCGCTTTCCCGCGTGGAGGGGCTGATTGAACGTGGCATCGCCGAAGGTGCCAAGCTGGAGCTGGACGGCCGCAGGCCCCAGGTGCCCGGCTATGAAAAGGGCAACTTCGTGGGCCCGACCATCTTCAGCGGTGTCCAACCCGGCATGAGCATTTACGATCAGGAAATCTTTGGCCCCGTGCTGTGCCTGGTCGCAGCTGACAGCATCGACGAAGCCATAGCCTTCATCAACGCCAACCCCAACGGCAACGGCACTGCCATCTTTACGCAGTCCGGCGCAGCGGCACGCAAGTTCCAGGAAGACATTGATGTGGGCCAGGTCGGCATCAATGTGCCGATTCCCGTGCCTGTACCCCTGTTCTCCTTCAGCGGCAGCCGCGCCTCCAAGCTGGGCGATCTGGGCCCTTACGGCAAGCAGGTCATCCTGTTCTACACCCAGACCAAGACCGTGACCGCACGCTGGTTTGACGACAGCACCACGGGCCAGGGCGTGAACACCACCATCAGCCTGAAGTAAACCCCAGGCCACAGCCCGCTCTGAGATGATGGAGGCATGCGAATGACTTCTCTCTTTCTCGGGCTGGCTGTGCTGGCCCCTGCCGCCGCATGGGCGCAAGCGGGTGCGGCCTGCGTGCCGGACAGCGCGGCTGCCGAACATGTCAACGCCTGTGCCGTGCAGCGCTTTCAGGCCATCGACAGCGCGCACCACATCCTCTATGGCGATGTGATGCGGGCCCTGTCTGCCAACGAGCGGCCGCTGCTGCGCAAGGAGCAGTCGGCCTGGAACCGCCAGCGCCACGCGACCTGCAAGGCACGCCATGCGGCCGATGAAGCAGCGGCTAACTGGCCACAGCGCTTGCATGAATGCCTGAGCGAGCTGACACAGGAACGGCGCCAGGATTTGATGTACTGGCTGCACCACGGCGCACCCGCCCAGCGCTAGCGCCGTACAACAGCCATGGAGAAACTGAACAAGAGCCGCTAACAGCGCCCAGCAAACCGTAGGTTTGCGCTTGAGACGAGGCGCGAAGCCGCAGACAGTACCAAGCGTACGGCAAGGCTTCGCAACAACGTATCAAGGGTGGTGTTAGCGGCGAAAAAGGAGACCACCATGGACTTTGAACTGAGCGAAGACCAGCGCGCCTTTGCCGACACTGCGCGCCAGTTTGCGCAAAGTGCCCTCGCCCCCCATGCGGCGCAGTGGGATGCGCAAGGCATCTTCCCGCGCGAAGCCATTGCACAGGCTGGGGAGCTGGGCTTTTGCGGGCTGTATGCACCAGAATCCATTGGCGGGCTGGCCCTGCCCCGGCTGGATGCCACGCTAGTGTTCGAGGAAATGGCCGCCGTGGACCCCAGCACCACGGCCTTTATCACCATCCACAACATGGCCACCTGGATGCTGGGTACCTGGGCAAGCGATGCGGTCAAGGCCGAATGGGGGCCACTGCTGACCAGCGGCCAGAAACTCGCCAGCTACTGCCTGACCGAACCAGGCGCAGGCTCTGACGCGGCCTCGCTCAAGACCCGTGCCGAGCGTGTGGGCGACGCATACGTGATCAACGGTGCCAAGGCCTTTATCAGCGGCGCGGGCAGCACCGATGTGCTGGTGCTCATGGCGCGGACCGGTGCGCCCGACTCCGGTGCCAGGGGCATCAGCGCCTTTGCCGTGCCTGCGGATGCCCCTGGCATCAGCTACGGCAAGAAGGAAGAAAAAATGGGCTGGAACAGCCAGCCCACGCGCGTCATCAATTTCGACAAGGTGCGCATTCCCGCACACAACCTGCTGGGCAGCGAGGGCGAAGGCTTCAAGATTGCCATGAAGGGGCTGGACGGCGGGCGCATCAATATTGCCACCTGCTCGGTGGGCGCAGCCCAGGGCGCGCTCACGCAGGCGCAGCAGTACATGCAGGAGCGCAAGCAGTTCGGCAAGCAGCTGGCCAGCTTTCAGGCCTTGCAGTTCAAGCTGGCCGATATGGCGACCGAGCTGGTCGCCGCGCGCCAGATGGTGCGGCTGGCTGCCAGCAAGCTGGACGCAGGCGCACGCGACGCCTCCACCTACTGCGCCATGGCCAAGCGCTTTGCCACCGATGCGGGTTTCATGGTCTGTAACGAAGCCCTGCAACTGCACGGCGGCTATGGCTATCTGCGTGACTTTCCGCTGGAGCGCCTGCTGCGTGATGCTCGCGTGCACCAGATTCTGGAAGGCACGAACGAGATCATGCGCCTCATCATTGCGCGGCGCATGCTGGAGGCGGATGCGCCACAGGCCCTGCGCTAACACTATCAAAACAAAAGCTGCCAGTGCTTGAAATATCTAGTTTTCAGACATAAAACATCTTGAAAGCTAATAAATACAGGCACAAGCAGCTATCTATTTTTAATAAGGAGACAGCATGACAACGATTGCATTCATTGGCCTGGGCAATATGGGTGCGCCCATGGCCATCAACCTCGCCAAGGCCGGACACGACGTGCACGCCTTTGACCTGTCCAGAGAAGCTATTGCCAAAGTCGTGGCCGAAGGGGGAACAGCTGCCGTCAGCGCGCAGGATGCCGTGGAAGGCGCCAAGGTGGTCATCACCATGCTGCCCGCCAGCCCGCATGTGGAAGCGCTATTCCTCGGCAAAGACGGCGCACCCGGCCTGCTGACCCATATCGCCCCCGGCACGCTGGTCATTGACAGCTCCACCATTGCCGCCGCCAGCAGCCAGAAGGTGGCCAAGGCGGCCGATGCAGCAGGTATTGACTTCATGGATGCACCCGTCTCCGGTGGCACTGGCGGTGCGATTGCTGGCACATTGACCTTCATGGTGGGCGGCACAGCCTCGCAGCTCGAGCGCGCCAGGCCTTATCTGGAAAAAATGGGGGGCAACATCTTCCACGCAGGCCCTGTGGGCGCAGGCCAGACGGCCAAGATCTGCAACAACATGCTGCTGGGCATTTTGATGATTGGCACCAGCGAGGCCATTGCCCTGGGCGTAGCCAACGGGCTGGACCCCAAGGTACTGTCCGAAATCATGCGCCGCAGCTCAGGCGGCAACTGGGCGCTGGAGAAATACAACCCCTTCCCCGGCGTGCATGAGAACGCCCCTGCCAGCAAGGGCTACGCAGGCGGCTTTGGCACCGACCTGATGCTCAAGGACCTGGGGCTGGCCCAGGAAAATGCCAGCCACGTCAAGGCCAGCACCCCACTGGGAGGGCTGGCCCGTGCCATTTACGCGCAGCACAGCCTCAAGGGCAATGGTGGGCTGGACTTTTCCAGCATCATCCAGGCCTTCCAGCCCCGGGCCTAGGCGCAAGCCATTACGCTGCCCCACCGGCGAGAAGATGCAAAAAGCCAGCTGGAACATATCCAGCTGGCTTTTTTTGCAAGTGCTATGTACCTGCTTCGGACCTGTCTATGCAGCCGCCTTATCGCAAGCTGTGTGCCTTGCACAGGGCGCATCGGTTTTTGATGGCTGCTGTACTGGTGCCGTGGCGCGGCTCAGAGGCAGCACCATGCACATGCCCCACTGCCTGGCGGTGGTGCGCAGCACACGCAACACTTGCTGCGACGGCGCAGCCTGCACAAACGGTCTGGTGGTCGGTGTCATGGTCCTCCTCCTTGCAGCAGCGAGAGCGCAGGCTGCTTATTACTTCACGTAAATCTGGTCAAAGCTGCCGCCATCGGCAAAGTGTGCCTTGTCCGCCTTGGCCCAGCCACCAAAGGCCTGGTCAATGGTGAACAGCTCCAGCTGGGGGAACTGCTGCGCAAACTCGGCCTTGATCTTGTCGTTGGTCGGGCGGTAGTAGTTGCGCGCTGCAATCTTCTGGCCTTCCTCAGAGTACAGGTACTCCAGATAGGCCTGCGCCACCTCACGTGTGCCCTTCTTGTCTACGACTTTGTCTACCACGGCAACGGTAGGCTCGGCCAGAATGGAAATCGAAGGTGCCACGATTTCAAACTTCTCGGGGCCAAACTCCTTCAGTGCCAGAAAGGCTTCGTTCTCCCAGGCCAGCAGCACATCACCCACGCCACGCTGCACAAAGGTGATGGTGGAGCCACGCGCGCCGGTGTCCAGCACGGGCACGTTTTCGTAGAGCTTTTTCACAAACTCCTTGGCCTTGGCTTCATCGCCACCGTTTTTGCGCTTGGCAAATTCCCAGGCCGCCAGGTAGTTCCAGCGTGCGCCGCCCGAAGTCTTGGGGTTGGGCGTAATCACCTGCACGCCGGGCTTGACCAGGTCATCCCAGTCTTTCAGGTTCTTGGGGTTGCCTTTTTTGACGAGAAACACAATCGTCGATGTGTAAGGCGCGCTGTTCAGGGGCAGCTTCTGTTGCCAGTCAGCCGCCAGGTGGTTGCCGTTCTTGACCAGGGCATCAATATCACCCGCCAGCGCCAGCGTGGCCACATCGGCGTCAATGCCGTCAATGATGGAGCGCGCCTGTTTGCCCGAGCCGCCGTGCGACTGCTTGACGCTCACGTCCTGGCCGGTTTTTTCCTTCCAGTGCTTGGCAAATGCCTTGTTGTAGTCCACATACAGCTCACGGGTCGGGTCGTAGGAGACATTGAGCAGGGTCACGGGCTCAGCAGCGAAAGATGGCACTGCGCCCAAGGAGAAGCCCACCAGAAGGCTGAGGGCAACAGGAAACTTGATAAAGTTGCGGCGATTTTTCATGTTCTGCTTTCTTGGGAATGTGGTGACAAAACGGTGCGTTGCGGTGCTTTTTGTTCGTCGCCTTGCATTCTGAAAGCAAGATTTCAAAACTTAAACCAATAAGATTTCAGTTCTTTATTACCTAAACATCTGAAATCCATAGAGGAACCCCATGGCACGTACTGTTCATTGCATCAAACTGGGTCAAGACGCTGAAGGTTTGGACTTTCCACCCTACCCCGGCGAGCTGGGCAAGCGCATTTTTGAAAATGTGAGCAAGCAAGCCTGGGCCGACTGGCTCAAGCACCAGACCATGCTGGTCAACGAAAACCGCCTGAACCTGGCCGATGCCCGTGCCCGCCAGTACCTCGCCCGTCAAATGGAAAACCACTTCTTTGGCAGCGGCGCAGACGCTGCGGCGGGATATGTCCCGCCATCGGCGTAATGTAATGAAGCCGATCAAGAAGGGGTTTGAACAAAACCACTTCTTTGGTGCAGGCGCTGACGCAGCGGCCGGCTACGTACCCCCAAGCGCCCAGTAAAGCCAAATGGAAGTGGTTTCACCAAAACCACTTCTTTGGCAGCGGCGCAGACGCTGCGGCGGGATATGTCCCGCCATCGGCGTAATGCAATGAAGCCGATCAAGAAGGGGTTTGAACAAAACCACTTTTTTGGCGCCGGTGCCGATGCAGCGGCAGGCTACGTGCCTCCCAGCGCGTAATTGCGCCTGCAGCACTGCCTGCCCCAAAGCCCATCCCCAAACGGATGGGCTTTTTTGTAGCGGCATGCCCTTGCACGCACAGCAAAGGCCTGGACTCGGTCCATAATCACAAGTTTTGGATTCCGTGGGAGAGCGAGGCAGCCTTATCCGGCCCGCCTCCGCCGAAGGCGCAAACTCCCATAATCGCTCAGGCACAAGTACCACGGAACACATACGCCGACTGGAGAGCAGCCGGGGTCAGCACTGACCAGCCGGTTCACCGAAGGGGCAAGCGCACCCATGCCGAAACAGGGGTTGCGCAAAAACTCTCAGGTAAAAGGACAGCGGGAGAGGCTTATTCCATGCCCCACAAGCCTCTTGCCACTGGCAGGCTGCTGGCGCGTGGACTCACCCGTCATGTGTCACTGTGTCCACCTTGCTTGACTTTCTGCATTCCGTCTTCAGCACCCAGCTGAACGTCATTCTGGTCATCTACCTGATCGCCATCACCGCCGAAGCCATGTCTGGCGCGCTTGCTGCCGGGCGGCGCAATATGGATATTTTTGGCGTGGTCGTGATTGCCTTTGTCACCGCACTGGGCGGCGGCACCATCCGTGACATGGTGCTGGGCAACTACCCCATTGGCTGGACGCAGCACCCTGCCTATGTCTATCTGGTGGTGTCTGCCGGTCTGTTGACCACCATCATTGCGCGCTACATGCAGCGCATGAAGCATCTGTTCCTGCTCATGGATGCCATGGGCCTGATTGCTTTTTCGCTGATTGGCAGCGATGTGGCCATCAAGCTCGGCTATGACCCGCTGGTCGTGGTCATGGCAGGCATGATTACCGGCATCAGCGGCGGCATTTTGCGCGATGTGCTGTGCAACCAGGTGCCCGTGGTCTTCCGCCGTGAGCTGTACGCCAGCGTCTCCATGATCGTCTGCCTGCTGTATCTGGGCCTGCAGTGGCTGCAGGTGCCGCTGGGCATCAGCACGGCACTGTGCTTTGCTGGCGGCCTGGCGTTGCGTCTGGCAGCCATCCGCTTTGGCTGGCGACTGCCCGTGTTTTCCTACCAGCAGCGCTGGGAGTAAATCTCGTTGCTGCACTGATTGACTGCGTTTCATGCCTGCCTCTTTTGCCTCCTGCCCTCTTCACCCTGACCTGCTTGCCTGGCAAGGCCGCACCTGCTGGCGCATGCTCAGCACGGACTTTGCGCAGGGCCAGCACTTTCTGCAGGCATGGGCAGCGTGGCAGGCCGATGCGCAGCGCAGCCAGTTGCTGCATTTCACCGGCATCCTGGCGCAGCCGCTGGCTGCAGGTGCCGTGCTCGCGCAAGCCCCTGCAGCATGTACAGCGCAAGCCCGGGAGCTGGCACAGCAGCTGTACGGGCTGCTGCCCGGCGTGCACCGCCTGAGCTTTGCACAAGGCCGTGTGCTGCTGACGCTGTGGGTGGGCGACGCCCAGACCATGCTGCGCCAGCAGACCAGCACAGCCGATGCTCTGCTGCTGCACCCTGAATTTCTGACCGACGCCTACAGCGTCAAAGCCCTGGCGCGCCACTGCCAGCGTGGCAGCGTGCTGCAGCTCAGTCAGCCTTCAGCGCCACTGCAGCAGGCACTGCAAGCTGCTGGCTTTGCCTTCGCAGATGGCCACGAGCCGCCACTGGCGCACTACGCACCGCGCTGGGAGCCTCGCAAGCGCAGTGCTGGGGAACACGAAGCTGTCACTCAGCCGGGCACAGCACTGGTCATCGGCGCGGGGCTGGCTGGCAGCGCCGTCGCGCGCAGCCTGGCCGTGCGCGGCTGGCAGGTCACCGTGCTCGGCGCAGGGGATGAACCGGCCGATGGTGCATCTGGCCTGCCTGCGGGCTTGTTCTGCCCCCATGTCTCGCCCGACGACAGCGTACTCTCACGCCTGTCACGCAATGGGGTGCGGCTGACGCTGCAGCGCCTGCGCGACCTGTGCGAAAAAGATCAGGACTGGGGCCTGAGCGGTGTGCTCGAGCACTGCACCGATGGCGGCACAGGCCTGCCTGCCAGCTGGGCCAACGGCCCCGGCGCGCAATGGAGCCATGCCACCACCGCAGCGCAGCTACAGACCGCAGGGCTGGATGCCGACACCATCGCCTGCTGGCATGCACAGGCGGGCTGGGTGCGGCCTGCGCAGCTGGTCAAGGCCCAGCTGGCACATCCTCAGATTCGTTTTCAGGGCAACACGCAGGTGAACCGCCTGGCTCGCAGCGAAGGCGGTCAGTGGCAGGCGCTCGACAATGCCGCTCAGGTGATCGCCCAGGCAGATCTGCTCATACTCGCCTGTGGCCCTGCCACGCCTGCCCTGCTGCCAGACGGCATGCAGTGGGAGCTGCAGTCACTGCGCGGCCAGATCAGCTGGGGCTGGCACACAGCTGCCAATGCCACAGCGCTGCCGCCCTTTCCCGTCAACGGCAATGGCAATCTGGTCACGCATGTCCCCATGCAGGGTGGCCATGCCTGGGTCATGGGCTCTACCTTTGAGCGCGATGTGGACACCATGCCCATCAGCCAGGCCGATCAGGACGCCGCCCATGCCGTCAATTACGACAAGCTCTCCACCCTGCTGCCACGCAGCGCGCCGGTGTTGCAACCTTGGTTTACGCCCGGAGACGAGCACTGCCAGCCCACCTGGGGCCGTGTGCGCTGCGCCAGTCATGACCGCCTGCCCATTGCAGGGCCCGTCAGCCAGGCTGCGCCCGGGCTCTGGGCCAGCACAGCCATGGGCGCACGAGGCCTGACCCTGTCTGTGCTCTGTGGCGAACTCATCGCGGCCCAGCTGCATGGCGAGCCTTTGCCACTGGACCACAAGCTGGCCCAGCACCTGGGCACAGAGCGCCTGGCACGCAGTATCAAAAAAGAGAGCTGCTAGCGCATATAAACCCTTGTTTTCAAAATAGAAAGTACCTCAACCCCTGAATTTTCCTGCGGTATAAGCTACATTTTTGTTTTTCTTATTTCTCAGACCATGTATACCGCTCTCAAACACTCTCACATGCTGCTGGCCGTGCTCACGCTGCTGGCGTCGATAGCCTTTGTACTCATGGCCTGGAAGGCAGCGCCTGCAGCACGCAGCCCACTGGCCTATGTGTTCACCCGTATCTTTGGCGGCCTGGCCGCGCTCACAGGACTGGCTGTGACCTTTGTCGGCCCCTGGCAGCAGATGATGTACCCCTACATCGGCCTGGTTCTGTTCGTGGTGCACGGTCTGTCTGCGGGTTTCGCGAAGCGTACCAGCGCCGTTGAACAGCTGACGCTGCGCCGCGGCCTGCTGGCATTGCAGCTGCTGATACTGGTAGCACTGTGTGCACTGATGGCCATCAAGCCTTTTTAAGTCATTGACTTAGCACAAGCGCCAAGCTCCTTCGGGAGCTTTTTTTGCGCCGGTTTGCTGCAAACTGCGCAGATCTATATAACAAAAAGAGATAGTTCAAAAACAAAATAATATTTTGAAATCATAAAGAGCTTGCTTACAGTCCGCAGCCAGCGTGAGGCCTTCAGCCGTTGAATGCCTTTACCCACGACAGCGACTGCGCCATGTACCAATACACAGAATTCGACAAAGCATTCCTCAAGCAACGGGCCGCCCAGTTCCGTGACCAGCTCGAACGCTGGCAGACCGGCAAGCTCTCTGAAGACGATTTCCGTCCGCTGCGCCTGCAAAACGGCTGGTATGTGCAGCGCTACGCACCCATGCTGCGCGTGGCCATTCCCTACGGTGAAGTGAACAGCCAGCAAATCCGCGTGCTGGCCCGTGTGGCCCGTGAGTACGACGAGCCTGAAGCCGAAGTCTTCAAGCAGGCCATGGAAGGCCAGGGCAAGCTGGGCACCAAATTCCTGCCTACACACTGCGCCCACTTCACCACCCGCACCAATGTGCAGTTCAACTGGATTCCACTGTCCAAGGCCGCGGACGTCATGGAGCTGCTGGCCACAGCCAATCTGCACGGCATCCAGACCAGCGGCAACTGCATTCGCAACACCACCACCGATGCGCTGGCGGGTATTGCCGTCGATGAAATCGTGGACCCCCGCCCCTACGCCGAAATCCTGCGCCAGTGGACCACCCTGCACCCAGAGTTCGCCTTCCTGCCCCGCAAGTTCAAGATTGCCATTTCGGGTGCCAAGGAAGACCGCGCAGCTACCGGCTGGCATGACGTGGGCCTGCACCTGATCAAAAACGAAGCCGGTGAGATTGGCTTCAAGGTCTTCGTCGGTGGCGGCATGGGCCGCACGCCCGTCGTCGGCACGGTGATTCGTGAGTTCCTGCCCTGGAACCAGATCATGAATTACATCGAAGCCATTGTGCGCGTGTACAACGAGCTGGGCCGCCGCGACAACAAATACAAGGCGCGCATCAAGATTCTGGTCAAGGCCGAAGGCCAGGCCTATATCGATGCCGTGGAAGAAGAGTACCGCCAGATTCTGGAGGTGGACGGTGGCCCCCACACCATTCCACAGGCCGAGTTTGACCGCGTAGCGGCCTGCTTTGTGGACCCAGTCCTGCCAGAGATTGCCGATGTCAACCCATCGCTTGCAGAGCAGGCACTGATTGATTACGCCGCCAAGACGCCCGCTTTTGCCCGCTGGCTGACACGCAATGTGCACCAGCACCGCAATCCGCAGCTGCGCGCCGTGACGCTGTCCTTCAAACGCCCCGGCCAGGCCCCCGGTGATGCATCCGCCTTGCAGCTGGAAGCACTGGCGGAACTCATGGACCAGTTCTCCGCAGGTGAGGCACGCATCACCCACGACCAGAACGTGGTCCTGCCCTGGGTGCATGTGAGCCAGCTGACCGCGCTGTACGAAGCCGCACGCGCGCTGGGACTGGCCAGCGCCAATGTGGCCCTGCTGACCGACATGATTGCCTGCCCCGGTGGCGACTTCTGCGCACTGGCCAATGCCCGCAGCCTGCCAATTGCCGAAGCCATCACCCAGCGCTACCAGGATCTGGACGAGCTGGACGACATTGGCGACATCGACCTGCACATCAGCGGCTGCATCAACTCCTGCGGTCACCACCACAGCGGCCACATCGGCATTCTGGGCGTGGATAAGGACGGCAAGGAGTGGTACCAGGTCACGCTGGGCGGCTCGGACGGCTCCAAGCTCTCGGGCGACACCGTCGCTGGCAAGGTGATTGGCCCCTCCTTCTCTGCAGCCGAAGTGCCTGATGTGCTCGAAGCCGTCTTGACCACTTACCGCGACCTGCGCACACAGGGCGAGCGCTTTATCGACACCGTTCGCCGTGTGGGGCTGGACCCCTTCAAGGAAGCTGGCAAGGCTGCGCGCCACCCCGCGCCTGAAGCCGTAGAAGCCGTCTGAATACCAAGAGAAGAACAAGGATTGAATGATGAAAATCTTGGCCCATACCGACTACCAGAGTCCCGCCGAGAGCGGCAACGGCATCCTGGTGCTTGCCAATGACGTGAATGTGCTGGATGTGAATCTGGACGGCGTCACACAGATTGACCTGCACTTTCCCGCCTTTACCGATGGCCGCGCCTTCACACAGGCCTACCTGCTGCGCCGCCGCCGCAAGTTTGCAGGTGACATCCGCGCCACGGGCGATGTGCTGATTGACCAGCTGGTGCAGATGTACCGCACAGGCTTTAGCACCGCCGTGCTGCGCGAAGGCGTAGACCAGGCTGATGCACAGCGCCAGTTTGAGCGCTTCAGCGGCTTCTATCAGGCCGACGCCGTCAACCCCAAGCCCCATTTTGTGGAGGCGGCATGAGCCAGCTCGACCTTGCCAAAGTCAATGCCGCACTCGGCCACGATGCAGAAGGTCTGGTGCGCTGGGCACTGGGCCTGAACAAGCGCGCCATTGTCACGACCAACTTTCGCCCGTTTGAGGCCGTGATCCTGCACATGGTCAGCCAGGTACAGCCCGATGTGCCCGTGATCTGGATGGACAACGGCTACAACACGCCGGCCACCTACCAGTTTGCCGACGCCGTCACCCAGCAGCTGGGCCTGAACCTCAAGATCTACCTGCCGCTGCGCTCACGTGCCCACCGCGAGGCCGTGGAAGGCCCGACACCAGCGCTGGATGACCCACGCCACGCGGCTTTCACCGAAGAAGTGAAGCTCGAGCCTTTTGCCCGCGCACTGCGCGAGACCCAGCCTGAAGTCTGGTTCACCGCCCTGCGTGCCACGGACAGCGCCGTGCGTGCGCAGATGGAGCCCGTGAGCATCAACCCGGATGGCCTCATCAAGATCGCACCGCTGCTGCACTGGTCGTCCAAGGACTTGTACGAATACTGCGAAAAGCACGGCCTGCCCAATAACTTCGACTACGTCGATCCGACCAAGGGCGAAGAGCAGCGCGAATGCGGCTTGCACCTTGCGCATTAAAAAAGTGAGCTACGAGCGCTTGCCTGAAAGGCGCTAACGGCCAATTTTGTTGGAAAGTGTATTTATGAACGCCCGTGTGGAAAACCAAGTGCTGAGCCAGCTCAGCAACCGCCACCTGGATGCGCTGGAAGAAGAAACCATCTTCATCCTGCGCGAAGTGGCAGCCGCCTTTGAACGCCCCGCCCTGCTGTTTTCGGGCGGCAAGGATTCGCTGGTCATGCTGCGCTGTGCGGAAAAAGCTTTTGGCCGTGGCCGCCTGCCCTATCCGCTGCTGATGATCGACACGGGCCATAACTTTCCAGAAGTCACCGCATTCCGCGACTTTCGCGCCAAGGAGCTGGGTGCGGAGCTGATCGTGCGCAGCGTGGAAGACTCCATGGCCCGTGGCACGGTGCGCCTGGCCCACCCCGATGAGCCCCGCAATGCGCACCAGTCGGTCACGCTGCTGGAAGCCATTGAGGAATTCCGCTTTGACGCACTGATTGGCGGCGCACGCCGCGATGAGGAAAAGGCCCGCGCCAAGGAACGCATCTTCAGCCACCGCGACAGCTTTGGCCAGTGGCAGCCCAAGGCCCAGCGCCCCGAGCTGTGGACGCTGTTCAACACCCGCATTGCACCCGGTGAGCATTTCCGCGTGTTCCCCATCAGCAACTGGACGGAGCTGGACGTGTGGCAGTACATCGAGCGCGAGAACATCGCTTTGCCCAGCCTCTACTACAGCCACAAGCGCAACGTGGTGGAGCGCAAAGGCCTGCTGGTGCCTGTGACCGAACTCACCCCACCCAAAGACGGCGAAGCAGTGGTCGTGCGCGATGTGCGCTTCCGCACCCTGGGTGACATCACCTGCACCTGCCCGGTCGAGAGCAAGGCCGCCACTGCGGCAGACATCGTGATCGAAACGCTGGCTGCTGAAGTGAGCGAGCGAGGCGCCACCCGCATGGACGACAAGACCAGCGAGGCCTCCATGGAAAAGCGCAAGAAAGACGGGTATTTCTGATGACTACACAAACCATAGCTGCCAGCGCAGGCACAGCAAGCGCTACAAGCCAATTTGAGCCATATTCTGACCATGCCTCTGCCCTGCGCTTTATCACCTGCGGTTCCGTGGACGATGGCAAATCCACACTGATTGGCCGCCTGCTGGTAGACACCCGCGCCGTGCTGCAAGACCAGCTGGCGGGCGTGACCAAGTCGGGCGAAACCGATCTGGCCATGCTGACCGATGGCCTGTCTGCCGAGCGCGAGCAAGGCATCACCATTGACGTGGCCTACCGCTACTTCAACACCGATGCGCGCAAGTTCATCATTGGCGATGCGCCCGGCCATGAGCAGTACACCCGCAATATGGTGACAGCTGCTTCCAGCGCCGACGCTGCCGTGGTGCTGGTGGATGCCACCAAGCTGGAGTGGCAAAACCCGCAGCTCGCCCTGCTGCCGCAAACCCGCCGCCACAGCCTGCTGGTGCACCTGCTTCGCGTGCATTCGCTGGTGTTTGCGGTGAACAAGCTCGATGCCGTGGCTGACCCTGCGCAGGCCTTTGCCAACATCCAAGGCGCACTGCAGCGCTTTGCGCAAGAGGCTGGCATCGCTGTGACCGCCACCATCCCTGTCTCGGCGCTCAAGGGCTACAACGTGGTCAACCGCGAGGCCGGATGGGCAGGCTATGAAGGCCCGAGCCTTTTGCAACTGCTGGAGCAGCTGCCAAACACCCCTGCAGACGCCGATCTGCCGCTGGCTTTGCCTGTGCAGTGGGTGGAAAAATTTCACGACAGCGCC
The DNA here is from genome assembly GCF_002056725.1 of Comamonas kerstersii. Lineage (NCBI taxonomy): Bacteria > Pseudomonadati > Pseudomonadota > Betaproteobacteria > Burkholderiales > Comamonadaceae > Comamonas > Comamonas kerstersii. Next base: position 3,020,173 of record NZ_CP020121.1, read on the forward strand.
ATCACCACCGAAGGCCGCCGTGTGTTCTGGGGCCGCGTGGCCGCAGGCCAGGCCCAGGTGGGCGCGCAGGTGCAGATTCTGCCCAGCGGCCAGCTGGCCACCATTGCCAAGGTCATTGACCATGCGCGTGCACCCAAGGAGGTCGCTGCGGGCCTGTCCGCAGGCATTACGCTGGACCGCGAAGTGGATGTCTCGCGCGGTGACTGGATTGTGGCGGCGCCCGTGCAGGCCGAAGTGGCAGACGATGACTTTGACACCCCCGCTGCCCAGCCCGCCTGGCCTGCCAGCCGCAATCTGACTGCCACCATTGCCTGGATGGACAATGAGCCACTCGTGCCCGGTCGCGTGTACTGGGCGCTGCATGGCCACCGCTGGGTCAAGGCCAAGGCGCAGCGTGTGGTGCACCGTCTGAATATCAACACCCTGCAAGAAGAAGCTGCCACGCAGCTGGAGCCCAACGCCATTGGCGTGGTGGAGCTGCTGCTGCAGGAGGCGATTCCCTCAGCCAGCTTTGCACATGCACGTGCATTGGGGTCTTTGATCCTGGTGGACACTGCCAGCAACGCCACCGCCGCAGCCGTACTGGTTCGCTGATCTGCGACAAACCAGAGCGCTGCACGTATAAATCTGCCGCCCGTCATGGCGCGGCGGCAGAAAAAACCTAGAATTGCGAGTTACACCTGAACTCCACTGCATAAGAAGAATCCCTCATGACACACGTCGTCACCGAAAACTGCATCAAGTGCAAATACACCGACTGCGTGGACGTTTGCCCCGTGGACTGCTTCCGCGAAGGCCCAAACTTCCTCGTGATTGACCCCGATGAGTGCATTGACTGCGCAGTCTGCATTCCCGAGTGCCCAGCCAACGCCATCTTTGCAGAAGAAGACGTTCCTGCCGATCAGCTGGCCTTCATCAAGCTGAACGCCGAACTGGCTGTGGCCAAGGGCTGGAAGAGCATTACCAAGCGTAAGGCTTCCCTGCCTGATGCCGACGAATGGAACGGTAAGGAAGGTAAGCTCGAACTGCTGGAGCGTTAAGCCCCCGTTTCGATCTGACACTTTCGATCTGAACAGCCCCAGCAATGGGGCTTTTTAATTGCCGGATACGCCTATGACCACCGAACACCTGAACCCTTGTGCCGCCATTGCAACCGACGTCGCCGTCATAGGCGCAGGGGCAGCGGGCATGTTTCAGGTGTTCCAGCTCGGGCTGCAGGGCCTGCATGTCCATCTGATTGACGCCTTGCCCCATCTGGGCGGCCAGTGTGCCGAGCTGTATCCGCACAAGCCCATTTATGACCTGCCCGGCATCAAGACCTGCACCGGTGCCGAACTGGTAGAGCGCCTGCGTGAGCAGATCGCCCCATTTGCCCCCACGCTGCATCTGGGCCAACAGGTCCAGACGCTGCAGCAGCAGGACGATGGCCGCTGGCTGCTGGGCACTACCGCAGGCACACAGTTGCTGGCCAAGGCCGTGGTGATTGCGGCAGGCGTGGGCTCCTTTGTGCCCAAGACCATCAAGGTCGAAGGCATTGAAGCCCTGGTGGGCCACAGCGTGCACTACCACCCGGCCGATCTTGGCCGCCTGCCGCTGCAAGGCCAGCAGGTACTGGTGCACGGTGGTGATGAACTGGCCGTGCAGGCTGCCATCGATGCACTGGCCTACCAACCCGCCAGCGTGACCCTGATGCACCGCCGCGCCGTGTTCAACGCCCCACAGGCCCTGCTCGATCAACTGCAGGCACAGCAGGACGCTGGCCGCATTCAGGTGCTGGCCGCCCAGCCGCTTGCGCTGCAGGCCACAGGTACAAACCTGCAAAGTGTGGAAGTGAGCCTGCCCGATGGCAGCACGCAGACCCTGCCCGTGCAGCAGTGGCTGGCCTACCAGGGCATTTCGCCCAAGCTCGGCCCCGTGGCGGACTGGGGTCTGGAGCTGGTGAAAAAACAGCTACCCGTGCATACCGGCACTTTTGTGACCGAAGCACCCGGCATCTATGCCGTGGGCGACATCAACACCTACCCCGGCAAACGCAAACTGCTGCTGTGCGCCTTCCATGAAGCCACGCTGGCGGCGTTTTCCATTGTGGAATATCTGACGGGCGAGCCTGTGCTGCTGCAATACACCACCACCAGCACCAAGCTGCACGAGCGGCTCGGTGTGCAGCACCAAAGCTTTACCGAACAGGCAAAAACGGCAGGATAGGCCCTACCAGCAGGCTTTGCGTAAAGCTGATGGCCGAGCGCCGCACCTGCTCCGTGCCCATGCTGGCCACCAGATCCAGCCGCGCGATGATCTTGCCCATCTCGCGCTCAAAGCTCAGGTTGCGGTCTGCCGCGCCCATGTGGTTGGACAGCAGCAGCACCTGCCCACCCGGCCCCCTGCGCGTATTGAGCACCCAGTTGGCAATTTCTACATTGCGCGCTGCGTTGTAGACGCGCTGGGGGTGAATGCGGTCCACCAGCGTAAAACGCGTCTTGCCGCCATGGGCCGTCACCAGCGTATTGCCCAAGGCATAAATCAGTGCACCCACGCGGTCTCCGGCAAAGTCCGGGCTCAGCGCGGTATTGAGTGCCTGCACATCGTGTTGGTCTTCCAGATCGTGCCAGCCCTGCTGCTCCAGCACCGCCAGCCGCACATAGGCCACCGCCGCTTCCAGTGAGGCCGCCGTCTTGCGCCATTCACGCGGGTTGCGGCGGTAGAGCTTTTCTGCCAGCAGCCACAGGCTGTTCAGGTTCTCCTGCATGGCCAGCGTGGCAAGGCGGCTGTTATCGGACTGCAGCATTTCCTGCATGGAAAAGCGCTCGCCCTTGACCTGCCCGTGCGGGGCCTGCACCGACGAAGCACAGCCTGCCAGAAATAGCGCGGCCACTGCCGCACAAAACGGAAGTGGCCAGCGTGGCTTGCAGGATGTAGACAAAACCATGTGCTGCAGCATAGCAAAGGCATCTGCGGCGGCATGCGGCGAACTGTCATAGATTGTCGGCAACGCGCGCGCTTTTTGACTTTTCTCAGAGGACTGCATGCAGCCCCGATTTTTCGGGCTATTACGCAAATAATGCTAAAAATCTGTATGTCAGTTTCATGCGCAGCCCATCATCAGGGGTAGATCACCGTATATTGCGTATTACTTTCCACACTGCCCGCATCTGGCGTACCCTCCGCATAATATTGTGTGAAATATGTCAAAACCGCACCGCGGTTTTTCACGGGGACCAACTTTACGTCCTGCGCATCTACGCCTTCATTGAGTTTTACCGGCGCCAAATCATCATTGAGAATCTGCAGCTCCACATTCTGTGCAGTTCCCAGATTAATCAGGCGATTGTTCTTATGTGAGGTATTGGCGCCAGGCTCAAAGAAGACGCCCACCTCTTCCAGATCTTCGTCACAGTTGCTCAGACGGATGCGAAATGGCGTGCGCCCTGAGGTTTCGCCGCTTTTCATCAGGGTTTCCACAGCGATGGTGGGCAATTTCACGGAAAAATCAGGACTGCCATCATTAATGGTACAGGTCTGACTGGTAATCATCCCTGTATAAGTAATCGTGCCACCTTTTGCCATGGCGCAAGTATGAAAAGATACGGCCATCAGTGCCGATACCACCATATATTTTTTTGTATTCTTCATAAGCTTGTTTATTACCATCGGGGTGTGATTCAAGCACCATAAATGGATGGACTGCCATTGGCTGCTTGCAGCCACCGCTTCCATGCGTCAGACAAACGCTCGTATGTACTGGTCAGCGCTGCCGGGCCTGTGTGCCGCAGAGCGCAGGGTCTGTACGCTCAGCAGCGCAGCTGCCCCCACCCCACCCGTTAGGATCTCTAAACTCACTGTAGGGGCATTAACGACATCGCCAGACAAGACGTCCGCCATCGCCCAGAATCCGCTGCAAGCACTTCCACACTAGAGGGCCGCTGAGACAGCGGCTTTTTTGTTGGCGGTGCATTTGGCATGGTCCGTACAGTCCTGCAGGCTGTGCGGACCTTTGAACTGGATTCCCAACCGCTCGTTTATGTCCGCAGACTCCACCGCGTCTTCTTTGCGCCGCAGCCTCAAAGCTCGGCACATGTCCATGATCGCCATTGGCGGCTCCATCGGTACAGGTCTTTTTGTGGCCTCCGGTGCCACCATTTCGCAGGCTGGCCCCGGCGGCGCCCTGCTGGCTTACTGCGTCATCGGTCTGATGGTGTACTTCCTGATGACCAGCCTGGGCGAGATGGCCTCGCACCTGCCCGTCTCAGGTTCGTTTGCCACCTATGGTGCCAAGTATGTGGACGAAGGCTTTGGCTTCGCGCTGGGCTGGAACTACTGGTACAACTGGGCCGTCACCATTGCCGTGGACCTGGTGGCCGCCCAGCTGGTCATGGCCTACTGGTTCCCCGAGGTCAACGGCCTGCTATGGAGTGCCATCTTCCTGGCGCTGATGTTTGGCCTGAACGCGCTGAGCGCCCGGGGCTTTGGCGAGTCGGAATTCTGGTTTGCGGCCATCAAGGTCGTGACCGTGCTGGTCTTCATCGGCATTGGCCTGCTCATGGTGTTCGGCATCATGACCGGCGGCGCACCTGATGGCATCTGGGGCAATATTGCCAACTTCACGACGGGCGACGCCCCCTTTGCTGGTGGCTTTGCAGCCCTCATTGGCGTGGCCATGATTGTGGGCTTTTCCTTCCAGGGTACAGAGCTGATCGGCATTGCCGCTGGTGAGTCAGAAAACCCCGCCAAGAACGTGCCCCGCGCCGTGCGCAAGGTGTTCTGGCGCATTCTGCTGTTCTATGTGTTCGCCATCCTCATCATTGGCCTGCTCATTCCCTATACCGACCCCAAGCTGCTGCGCAACGACCTGGGCGACATCAGCGTCAGCCCCTTTACCCTGGTGTTTGAGCGCGCCGGTCTGCTGGGTGCGGCCGCTGTCATGAATGCCGTGGTGCTGACCTCGGTGCTGTCTGCCGGCAACTCCGGCATGTACGCCTCTACCCGCATGCTGTATGCGCTGGCCAAGCAAGGCATGGCCCCCAAGATCTTTGCCTATGTGAACAGCAATGGCGTGCCCATTCTGGCCCTGCTGGCTACCACCGTGATCGCGGCCCTGTGCTTTCTGACCAATGTGTTCAGCCCTGAGGCCGTGTACATCTGGCTGCTGAACCTGTCCGGCATGTGCGGCTTTATCGCCTGGCTGGGCATTGCCATCAGCCACTACCGCTTCCGCCGCGCCTGCATCGTGCAGGGCTTTGACACCAACCAGCTGCCCTACCGCGCTGCGCTGTTCCCCATTGGCCCTGTGTTTGCCTTTGTGCTGTGCCTGATCATCACCCTGGGCCAGAACTACGAAGCCTTCCTGGCCGACACCATTGACTGGACTGGCGCCATTGCCACCTATATCGGCATTCCGCTGTTCCTCATCATCTGGTGGGGCTACAAGCTGGCCAAGGGCTCGCGCTTTGTGAAGCTCAAGGACATGGACATCAGCGGCACGCACTAAGCTGGATGTGCCACAGGCCACCCCCCGCGCGGCCTTGCCCTTCCAAGCCCCACTTGCTGGGGCTTTGTTATTGCTGCACTCCGAAAAAAAGAGCTGTCAGCGCTTGGAATGACTGGGTTTCAGCCAAAAAACTTCCTGAAACCCAATAAACACCAGCGCTGGCAGCTCTTTCTATGAGAGCACCTGCTCTTGGACGGCCCGAAATGGCCTGAAATGGCTTACACCGAACGCATCAGTCCACCATCGACCCGAATGTTCTGGCCGTTGATGTACGCCCCGCCTTCGCTGGCAAGGAAAGCAATCGTTGCCGCAATCTCTTCCACCGTGCCATAGCGCTGCATGGGCACGGCCGCGCGGCGCTCATCTTTTTCGGGCAGGCTGTTGTGCATTCTTTGTGCGGATGAACATCTTCACCGCGCTGCACGCCTAGATTGTCAAGACAGCACAGGGCTTCGTGCTCACACACAAATCTCAATACATCCTAGGTTTTTTTACTATCTCAATATCTGCCGTTTCTAGAGCAGCATCCAACCAGCTGGGCTTCAAATCGCCACGGTCAATAGCATCCATACGGTCTTGCTCGCGCTGCTTTTTCGCGGCTGCAGCTGCGACCAAAGATGCCAACGCTGCCTCGGTCATAACAACCACACCATCGTCATCGCCCAGCACCCAATCGCCGTGGTGGACCTCGACACCGCCGCATTGGATCGCACCATACAAACTGCCAGGCCCCTCTTTAAAAGGCCCAGCCGGATGCACAGCCACGGCAAAGGCAGGCAACCCCAAGGCTTGGAGCTCCTGTACATCGCGCATGGCACCATCAATTACCACCCCTGCAAGCCCCGTGGCTTTGGCTTGGGTCATCATGATGCCGCCCATCAAGGCTCGCTCGGTATAACCGCCACCGTCTACCACCAGCACATCTCCCCGCTGGGCACGGGCCAAGGCGGCATGAATGGCCAAGTTGTCGCCTGGGGCCACACGCACCGTCAGCGCTTTGCCTACCAGTTGCTTGCCGGGGGTGAGGCTGCGTATGCGACTGTGCATGGTGCAGGCGCCCACATCGGCCAGCAAGGTGCTTGAGAGTTCTAGCAATTGGGAATATGTCATAGCCATTTCCTGAAATTAACGGTTTTGTGCACACAGCAAGGCATCCAGCCGTGGATAGACCTTGCGCGCGTTGTGCTCGAAGAGCTTGGCCCGTACCGCGTCGTGCACCACCGTGGACGACTGCACGTAGCGTTTGGTGTGGTCGTAGTGAAAACCCGTCATGGGATCAACACCTTTGACGGCACCGTGTGTTTCAGAGGCAAACAAGATGTTGTCTTCCGGTATGACGCTGAGCAGCAGGTCAATACCCGGCTGGTGGTAGACACAGGTGTCAAAAAACACGTTGTTCAGCAACTGCTCTACCGGTGGCCGTCCCAATTGCTGGGCCAAGCCCCGGTAACGTCCCCAGTGGTAAGGCACCGCACCGCCGCCGTGCGGAATCACAAAGCGCAGCGTCGGAAAATCCACGAACAGATTCCCCTGAATGAACTGCATGAACGCCGTGGTGTCCGCATTCAGATAGTGCGCCCCTGTGTGGTGAAAGTTGGGATTGCATGAGCAGCTTACGTGCACCATGGCGGGGACATCCAGCTCCACCAGTTTTTCATACAGCGGGTACCAGTAGCGATCAGTCAGCGGCGGGCCTGTCCAATACCCGTCTGAAGGGTCTGGGTTGAGGTTGCAGCCCACAAAACCCAGCTCCTGCACACAGCGCACCAGTTCATCGACTGCATAGGACAAATCTGCCCCCGGCGACTGTGGCAGCTGGCACACCCCCACAAACTCCTTGGGGTACAAGCTGCAAACGCGGTGAATCAAATCGTTGCACGCCCGCGTCCAATTGATGCTGGTTTGCACATCGCCTACGTGGTGCTCCATCGCGCCTGCGGTTGGCGAGAACAGCGTCACATCAATGCCCCGTGCGCGTTGTGTGGCCAGCTGATTTTTCTCCAGACTTTCCCGGATCTGTTCGTCACTGATGGCCTGGGCGCCGTCAAAGACAGGTCGCAGGTCCGTGTGCAACTGCGCTTTTTGGAGTTTGCGAAATTCCGCCAATGCAGCGGGTGAGGTTGTGTAATGCCCGTGGCAATCGATGATCATGGAACGTGCCTGCTCAGTTCAAATGAATGCCCGCTTCTTTGATCACTTTGTCCCACTGGGCTGTTTCTTTGCGGGTGCGATCGGCCAGAACCTCTGCAGTGGTTACATGTAAATCCACACCTTGGTCACGCAGGCGTTCTTCAAACTGGGCATCGCTGCCCAGTTTTTGCAGCGCTTGGCTGAGTTTGCTCACCACGTTCTGCGGCAAACCTGCTGGGCCATAGATACCGTACCAGGTGACGTACTCAAACCCCGGCAAGGCTTCTTTGATCAACGGGTAGTTCTGGTAAGTGGGCGACTTGGACTCAGCCGTCACACCCACCACGTTGATCAAGCCCTTGTCGACCATGCCCTTCATGGAAGGCAGGCTACTGAACATGGCTTGCACCTGGCCCGAGGCCAAGTCCGTCATGGCCTGCGACGATCCCTTGTACGCCAAGTGCTGCCCCTGAATTCCAGCTTCTTTCATAAATAGCTCAGCAGCCAAATGGGCCAAACCGCCCACACCGGCCGATGCCATGTTCAAACTGCCCGGATTGGCGCGGGCGTATTCAATCAGCTCCTTGGTGTTTTTGGCAGGCAACTTGCCCGTTGTAACCAGTACGTGGGGGCTGGTAGTGACCATGCCCACAGGGCTGAGTTGGGTCAGAATGTCCACACGGTTCTTGGTCAGCAAGGGCTGAATCACGACATTGCCCGAGGCAGCAAACAGCAAGGTATAGCCATCTGCCGGTGCACGCGATACGGCATTGATCGCAGGCACCCCAGCCCCGCCGCCCATGTTTTCCACCACCACGGTTTGGCCCAGATCTTTACCCAAGTCTTGGGCAAACTCTCGTGCCACCACATCGGCCGGACCGCCCGCGGCAAAAGGAACCACCAGACGCAAGCTTTTGCTGGGGAACCCATCACTTTGCGCCCAGGCACCGCCTGCCACGCCCCATGCAGCGCATGCGACCACCGTTGCTTTGAGAAGAGTGCGTTTGCTCAACATATTTGTCTCCTTATGGTGCGCTCCTGTGTTGGGAGCAAACGCATGGTAGTAAGCGCACCAACTTAGGTACACAGCGTTACGTTAGGCGTAACGCTGTTGGATACCAGCAAGGCTTACAACGAACGCGGCGCAAGCAACCAGCGCTAAGAGGCCGCAGCACTCAGTTGGGGTGCCAGGTCGAACGCAGCGCAGAGGCACTCACGCCACCCAGCTTCCACGAAATCTGTGCTGCTGCCTGCATCACGGCCGGGGCGTAGCTGTGCAGCTGGGCATCGCTCAAGCGGTCGGCCGGCCCCGCCACCGACACCGACCCCAGCACCGATCGCCGTGTCCCATACACCACCACCGCGACACTGGCCGAGGTAGCGCTGCGCTCACCACGCGTCACGCTGTAGCCTTGGCGGCGAATCTCGTCGTAGATGGCACCGGGCTCCCCCAGCGCTGCCAAAATCACCCGCCCCGCTGAGCCACGGTCCAGCGGCAGCACTTCGCCCGAGCGCACGTGCTGGGGAAGTGCTCTGGGACCTTCGTAGCGCAGCAAGCAGCTGCGGGCGTTGTTTTCGTAGACGTAGAGCGAGGCACTCTCACCACTCATTTGCGACAACTCCACCAAGTACGGTTCAACGATGGTGTTCACATCAAACTGCGCTTGGTAGCGTGCGCCCAGCAAACCCGCACTGGGGCCTAAGCGCCAGGCACCATCCTCGCGCCGAACCAAGTAACGGGCATGCTCCAGGGTACGCGCCAGACGCAGCACCGTAGGCTTGTGCATGCCCGTTCGGCGTGCCAACTCTGCCAAGGACACAAAGCTTTCGTCGCCATAGAAAGCATTGAGCACACGCAAAGCGCGGGACACCGCCACGACATGCGAGTCCGACGCTGCAGGCAGTTCAGAACGCTCGGACTCAGGCATGGCGATGTCTGCCGCTATAGAAAGATGAAGCTAAAAACTGCAAGCGATTACACCGAACGCATCAGCCCGCCATCGACCCGAATATTCTGGCCGTTGATATAGGCGCCACCTTCAGAAGCCAAGAAGGCAATCGTGGCCGCAATCTCTTCCACCGTGCCATAGCGCTGCATGGGCACGGCCGCGCGGCGCTCGTCTTTTTCGGGCAGGCTGTTGATCCAGCCGGGCAGCACATTGTTCATGCGCACGCCATGCCTGGCGTATTCGTCCACAAACAGCTTGGCAAAGCTCGCCAGCCCCGCACGCGCCACGGCAGACGTCGGGAACAAATCCACCGGCTCAAACGTCCAAGCGCTGGAGATATTGACAATCGCACCTCCCCCTTGGCTCACCATGATCGGCGTCACACAGCGCGCCGCGCGCACGATGTTGAGCAAATAGGCATCCATGCCAGCATGCCAGTCGGCATCCGTCAACTCCAGCACCGGCGCGCGCGGGCCTTTGCCTGCGGAGTTGACCAGCACATCGACGCGGCCCCAGCGTTCCATGACCAGATCGACGAGTTTCTGGATATCGGCCTGGCTCTGGTTGGTGCCGGTGACGCCGATGCCGCCCAGCTCCTGGGCCAGTGCTTCGGCTTTGCCAGACGATGACAGCAAGCCCACGTGGTAGCCGTCAGCGGCAAGTTTGCGGGCAGTGGCTGCGCCAATGCCGGAGCCTGCGGCGATGATGATGGCGGTTTTCTCTAAATTCATTTACGAGCAATTTCTAAATCAATAACTCTCTTGAGGTCTTCATTCATGCTAATAGTTGGATTTTTTATCTTTGATAAACCTTTTAGTTTTCCGGGACTACTGGAAAATTTATTTTTTGCAGATTCTAAAATCTTCTCTAATAAAACTTTACCTTTTACAGTTCTTGAACAAAACTCACCAAGATCACGCCACCGCATTGATGGGACGCTAACCTCACTAGCGTTTATCCCACCTGTAGCAGATGTATATAGACGGTTAAAATCTATTTCGACTTGATCTCTATCTAGCAATAACAAAGCATCACTGATTAATTCATTTGCTTCATCTATACTGATTTCAAAAACATTACTAATGTGTTCAGGGTCACAAAAAGCTGCTTCAATGTCAGATCCTTTAGGCATCCATAGGTTAACTTCACATGAATCGTAACCCATTTTTTTCTCTAAAGCTTTTTTATCCCTATCTGATAAAAAATCTCTGTCCCTATGAATAATAACTTTTATCCCAAGAGATGCTCTTAACCTCTTTATAGCTGAACCATTTGGCAAAGACCCAGACCCATACGTTGGCCATATTAGAATTTTTCTTTTCAAATCAGGCCATTGATTCAATATTGAATCCATGAATTCAATATTACCATCTTCAGTTATTATCATTAGGTCTTTATCAAGGGCTCCCCATCCCATTCTATTTCTAATAACTTGTTCATTTTCATTTTTGTTAACTCCATTAGAAATCCAGTGCACTTCCGATATCGCACTTGATGACTTAACAAGATTTGGGGAATGCGTGGCAATTATGTATTGCGTTTCTGGGAATATTTTTGAAGCTTCCTCTATTGCAGAAATCAGTCTCTCTTGAGTTCCTGGATGTAGGTGTGAGTCCGGCTCATCAATCAAGAGAAGTTTTGGTTTGAAATGCAAAAGGTAGGCAAAAATTTGCACTACTTGCAAAAAACCTGTTCCAGCCATCTCAAGTGAGCGCCATTGCTGATCAATTTTTTTACCAGCAACCACCATATCAGGTGTCAAAAATTTTGCCTCGATATTTACATCTCGAAGCCGATCAAATTTAACCCAAAATCTAACTTTAGGAAAAACTTTGCCAACCCAATTATTTAATTCAGACAACTCAACAAACTTATCTATATTTTCATTGCCTTGCTGAGATATTGCCAGACCTAAAAGTATATGTCTTAAAACAGATCCTCCTTCACCTGAAGCTGCTTTCCTATGCAAAACAGGGGTTGCAAGTAAAGATTCTGCCTCTGAAAGCCCTGCCAATCCTGGTATATATGAAGTTATTCTTGAAGAAGCATTAATCAACGATGATAAAGTACCTCTTACAGAAGCCTTGACGCCTGCATCATTTCTCGTTGAACTTAAATCAATAATAAGATTTTTACCGTTTGACTCTAATGTAATCTTTATTTTTGGAGATGCTGCTTCGCTATTAAGCTTAATACTGTGCCCTAAATATAAAAAATCCCTGCTAGGGACATAATCCATTCTTTCAAGTGTTACTTTGTCATTGCCATCTTTGAGAACAGCACATCGAATAGCCCAGTGAATTCCTTTTAGAATGGATGACTTCCCTGATCCATTCTCACCAACAAGAAGAGTTACAGGACCTAGCTTGATTAGGCCAGAGTCCTTGATCCTCATAAACTTCTCAATTCTTACAGAGGTGAACATTTTTATTTAAAAAATTCAATATCAGAAGCCAAACAACCCTTTTCCAAACAAATAATTGAATTAGAAAATGATTTTATTTCCTTAGAGTATTTGTCAATTAATAAAATTGAATGCCCCAAATTTTTTAATTTATTCAAACACTCCCAAATCTCCTCCCTCACCACCGGCGCCAACCCCTCCGTCGCCTCATCCAAAATCAGCAACTTGGGATTCGTCGATAAAGCCCGCCCAATCGCCAGCATCTGCTGTTCACCGCCCGAAAGCTGGTTGCCCATATGGTGTTCACGCTCTTTGAGGCGTGGGAACAGCTCATAGATGCGCGGTAAATCCCAAACACTCTCTTGCTTTGCATCAGGTTTTCGCGCAAAGGCTATCAAGTGCTCCTTGACGGTTAAATTGGCAAAACACATGCGCCCTTCGGGCACCAGTGCAATGCCTCGGCGGGCAATTTCGTCGGCAGGAAGATTCGTAATCTCTTTGCCCTCAAAGAAAATCTGCCCCTTGCGCACGGGCAAAGCGCCGGTAATGCATTTGATGGTGGTGGATTTACCCATGCCATTGCGGCCCATGAGGCTGACGACCTGGTGCGGTTCAATCGTCAAACTCACGCCAAATAGCACCTGACTGGCGCCATAGCCTGCTTCGATGTTGCGCACTTCGAGCAATGGTGTCGTGGAACCGCTCATGCCGCGCCCTCTTCTAGTTGTTCTTCTAACTCATCCTCTTGGCCCAGATACACGGCCTGCACACGCGCATCGTGCTGGATTTGCGCGGCTGTGCCCTGTGCAAACACCTTGCCATAGACCAGCACGGTAATGCGGTCGGCCAGTTGGAACACGGCGTCCATATCGTGCTCGATGAGCAAAATCGCCATGTCTTTGCGCAGCTGTTGGATCAGCTCCACCATTTCTTCGGACTCTGCGGGCCCCATGCCTGCCATGGGCTCGTCCAGCAGCAGCAGTTTGGGTGTGGCGGCAATGGCCAAGGCGACATCGAGCTTGCGCTGCGCGCCGTGGGGCAAGGTGCCGGCCACGGTATTCCATTGGCCTTCCAGCTGCACACGGTGCGCCAGCTCCCATGCTTTGGCTTGGAGTGCTGCATCCTTGTCGCGCACTTTGAACCAGCGAAAGCTATTGCTGTGGTGGGCCTGCACGGCCAGCAGCAGGTTTTCGGCCACGGTCAGCTTCGGAAAAATGCTCGTAATTTGAAAGCAGCGCGACAGGCCCGCTGCCACGCGCTGGTGGGGGGCAAGGTGGATGAGTTCCTGCCCGTCGAGCTTCAGCGACCCACCATCGGCAGGCAGCAGGCCCGAGATCAGATGCACCAGCGTGGATTTGCCTGCGCCGTTGGGGCCGATCAGGGCGTGGATTTCGCCTTTTTCCACGGCCAGCGAAACATGGTCCGTCGCCGTGAGCGCGCCAAAGCGTTTGACGAGGTTTTGAATAGAAAGCAGGCTCATGCGGCGTCCTTACTGCGCTGGGCGCTCTGCTTTTTAGCTGCGCTGTCTTTTTTGGCAAAGAATGCCGCCAAGCCCCTGGGGGCCAGAAACACCACGGCCACCAGCAGCAGGCCCATGGGGGCGTGCCAGTAGTCCGTGTGCTGCTTGAGCAGTTCTTCCAGCACCAGCCACACGGCCACGCCCAGCGGCGCGCCCCAGCGCAGGCCAATGCCGCCAATGACGACCATCACAATCAGCAGGGCCGACTGGTTCCACTGCATCAGGCTGGGGCTGACAAACAGGTTTTGCGTGGCTAGCAGTGCGCCCGACAAGGCGGCAATGCTGCCTGCCAGCGCAAAGGCCAGCAGCTTGAGCCGCACCGTGGGGTAGCCCATGGCCTGCATGCGCGTTTCGTTGTCACGAATGCCTTCCAGCGCGCGGCCAAAGTAGGAGCGCTCGATGCGCGAAAGCACCAAAAAGAGTGATGCAAAGGCAAGCAGTACCAGGCTAAACAGCCAGTTGCCTTGTGCATCTACACCTTCCCACAGTTGCAGGGGGCTGTACATGGTGTAGCCATCATCCCCACCCCAGAAGCGCAGCGACACGGCCAGGTAGTACAGCATCTGCGCAAAGGCCAGCGTAATCATGATGAAGTACACGCCCCTGGTGCGCACGGCCACCAGCCCGATCAGGCCCGACACCACAAAGCCCGCCACGGCCGCGACCAGCCAGATGAGCCAGGCGTTGCTGTAGCCACCCTCCACCATGGCGACCACGGCATAGGCCCCCACGCCCACAAAACCGGCATGGCCCAAGGCGACCAGGCCTGCGCGGCCGATGAGAAAGTTCAGACTCAGCGCCGCAATACTCACGATGAGGATGCGGCGCACAAAGTCCACGTAGTAATCCAGCCCCAGCGCGGGTGCGACCCACGGAAAGGCGCCAAGCACGATCACCAGCGCAGCCAGCACACTGTGGCTGACCCAGCGCGCATGGGCGGTGGATGCCATCGGCGGCGGGTTCTGCGCAGCGCTGTATGTATTGACAGGGTTTGAATGCATCACAAGAAAACCGCCCTTTTAACCATGCGCCGGGAACAGGCCCGAAGGTTTGAACACCAGCACACCCGCCATCAGCACATACATGGCAATGCTGGCCACGGCGGGGCCAATGTCCGCCGCCAGCGTGGGCGAGAGCACCTCGCGCAGCAGCGGCGGCAGCAAGGCGCGGCCAGCGGTATCAACAAGGCCCACGAGCAGACTGGCAATGAGTGCGCCGCGCACCGAGCCAATGCCGCCGATCACAATCACCACCAGCGCTGGGATGAGAATGCTCTCCCCCATGCCCACCTGCACGGCGCTGATGGGGGCCATGAGTGCCCCCGCCAAAGCCGCCAGCGCCGCCCCCATGGCAAAGACGATGGCAAACACGCGGTTCACGCGAATACCCATCCACTGCGCCATCTGGCGGTTGGACGCGCCCGCGCGCACCCACATGCCGAGCTTGGTGTGGCTGACCAGCAGGTACAGCGCCAGCGCGGCGGCCAGGCCTGCGGCCAGAATCAGCAGGCGGTAGCTGGGATATGGCAGAAAGCCGAACAGCTGAACCGGCCCCGAGAGCGCCGCCGGGGTGGACGCCATGATGGGCGAAGGCCCCCAGATGGCTTTGACCACATCGTCCGCAATCAAGATGACGCCAAAGGTGGCAAGTACCTGGCTCAGGTGGTCACGCGCATAGAGCTTGCGAATGAGCACGGCCTCCAGCACCGCAGCCAGGGCCACCGTGACGGCAATGCCCACCGCAATCGCCAGCAAGAAAGAGCCGCTGTGCGTATGCACGCTGGCCGAGACATAGCCCCCGGCCATAAACAGCGCGCCGTGCGCGAGGTTGAGCGTGTCCATGATGCCGAACACCAGCGTGAGGCCCGCAGCCAGCAGAAACAGCATGAGGCCATAGCCCAGGCCGTTGAGGGTTTGCTCCAGTAAAAAAACCAGATCCATTGCAGCCTGCCCTTAAAACAATGGCGCGCCCAAAGGCACGTTCTGGTCTGGCACACAGAGCACGACATGGCCGTTTGCATCGGGAAAGCCTGTGACCAGGCATTCGCTCATGACCGGGCCAATCTGCTTTTTGGGAAAGTTCACCACGGCCACGACCTGTTTGCCAATCAGCGCCTCGGGCGTGTAGTGGTGGGTAATCTGCGCGCTGGATTTTTTGATGCCCAGCTCCGGGCCAAAGTCCACCTGCAGCAGGTAAGCCGGTTTGCGCGCTTGGGCAAACACCTCGGCCGCCACAATGCGGCCTACGCGCAGCTGGACGCGGGCAAAGTCATCCCAGGTAATGGTTTCCATATTTTTGATAGCGGCTAGCGCTTATTTCATAGCACATTGGGCCGAAAAACTATCTTGGTGAGCGGTATAGATCTTGCCGGGCTGCAGCTGGTTGGTGATCTGGCCGTCTGCGGTCTTGACCACCTGGCGCAGGTAGTAGTCCTGGGTGAGGAACTGGTTGTTGCCGTAGCTGACGTTGCCGCGCACGGAGTCAAACTTGGCGGTCTTGAGCGCTTTGGCCAGCGCAGCCTTGTCGTCCACCTTGCCGCCCGTGGCTTTGACGGCAGCGTCCATGTTCATCACCACGTCATAGGCAAAAGCGGCGTACAGCGTGGGCAGGCGGCCATAGGCTTTCTGGAACTCGGCCACAAACTGCTTGTTGGCGGCGTTGTCCAGATCGTGTGCGTAGCTGGAGGCGTTGTAGATGCCGACCATGGGCTCGCCCACGGCGGCGATGATGTCCTGGTCAGCGGTAAAGGGCGAGGAAATGAGCACCATGTCCTTGTTCAGACCCGCGCCCATGAACTGCTTGATGAAGTTGATGCCCATGCCGCCGGGCTGGAAGATGTAGACCGCATCGGGCTTGGCGGCGCGCAGCTGGGCAATTTCTGCCGCAAAGTCCAGCTGGCCGACCTTGGTGTACACCTCATCCGCCACCGGCTGGGCATAGGCGCGCTTGAAGCCGTTGACGGCATCCTTGCCTGCGGGGTAGTTGGGCGCGAGCACGACGACTTTCTTGTAGCCCTTGTCCGCAGCGTGTTTGCCCGCAGCTTCGTGCATGGCGTCGTTCTGGTAGCTGGTGCCAAAGAAGTACGGGTTGCACTGCTTGCCCGCCAGCTGGCTGGGGCCGGGGTTGGCCGAGAGGAACGGCACCTTGGCGTTAAACAAGGTGGGGCCCACGGCCAGCACCACGTTAGAACCCACGGGGCCGGTGAAGAAATCAATCTTGTCGCGCTTGACGAAGCGGTCCACCAGCTGGCGCGCGGTTTCAGGGTTGCCCGCCATGTCGGCCTGAATCAATTCCACGGGCACGCCGCCCAGCTTGTTGTCCAGCAGCTTGGCGGCCAGATTCAGGCCATCACGGATTTCCACACCAGGTCCCGCAAATGGGCCGGAGATATCGAGCGCCACGCCCACCTTAATGGGGTCTTGCGCCCAGGCGGCAGTGGTCAGCGATGCGGCAAAGGCGGCGACAGCGGTGGCGCGCAGGGCCAGGCGGTGGATGGTGCTCATGTCTCTTTGTCTCAAATATCAGAATCGTGGAATGAATGCTGCGGCGCAGCAACGGCGATCAATCGCCGCAAGCCTACACAGCGCAGCCGTTTTTGAGGAGCGCGGGCATGGGGCCATTGGTGCAATCACAACAGTTGCATCAAGGGGCAGGCGTTGACAAACCCATGAGTTGCAGTGCCGTCTGGTGCACGATGGACTGCGCATCTGCCAGCTGCAGCGGCAAATCAAAATGGTTGGTGGCGGGGGCTTCCACCCACTGCCCCGGCAGCAGGCGGGCATTCCAGGCCGCCAGATATTCGCGCGACTGGCGGTGAAATTCTCGGCTTTCAAACTCCCCCACGGCTACACGCAGCTGGCACTGGCTATGGGTGCTTGCGTCTGGCAGCAGAAAGCGTGGGCTGTTGCGCAGGGCGGCAGCGTCGTCCATCTGCATCCAGCCGTTGATGTGGGTGTGCAGCAGCGGCTGCAGGTCAAACAGGCCACTCAGGGGGAAGGCCGAGGCGGGCGTTGCACTGGCGGGCAAGTCATACTCTTCCTGCCAGCCCTTGGCCAGCAGCATGCCGACCAGATGACCGCCTGCGGAGCTGCCGCAGACGCAGATATTGCGAGCATCACCACCGTAGATGGCGATGTTGCGCACCACCCAGGCAAACATCTGGCGCATCTGATCGACGATGTGGTCCAGCGTCACCGCCGGGGCCAGATCGTACTCAGGCACGACCACCATGGCCCCAGCCTGCGTGAGCGCCGGGGCCATGAAGGCCGAATCGTTCTTGCTCAGGGCCCGCCAGTAGCCACCGTGGATAAATATAAAAACAGGAGCGCCTTGCGCTTGCTGTTGCGTGCTTTGGGGTAGATATATATCCAGAACGTCGGTACTGCGTGCGCTATAAGCTACGTTTTTAATAGCTCGAAGTTGCGAAGCAGCCTGGCTTTCCTGGGTGTAGCGGGCAATCAGGGCTGCCGCATCCTGCACACTGGCGCGGGCGTTGTACTGGCGGTCGTAATAGGCTTGCGCATTGCTGCCTGGCATGGCGTGGTCTCCGGTGGTTGCGCAGCAGCATAAGAAACAAAATCGCCTGCAGGCTGAATAAACGCTGAATAGGCTGCGCCACCTCAGCCCAGCGCGGCAATCACCTCGGGGGGGGCCTGCACCAGCTCAATCAGCACGCCCTCGCCTGCGATGGGAAACTCGTCATTGCTTTTGGGGTGCAGAAAGCAGATGTCGTAACCTGCCGCCCCCTTGCGGATGCCGCCGGGCGCAAAGCGCACGCCCTGGGCGGTAAGCCACTCTACGGCCTTGGGCAGATCGTCAATCCACAGGCCAATGTGGTTGAGCGGCGTGGTGTGAACGGCGGGTTTTTTGTCGATGTCCAGCGGCTGCATGATGTCCACTTCCACCTTCATCGCGCCCTTGCCCATGGCGAGGATGTCTTCATCCACGTTTTCGCGCTCAGACTGGAAAGTGCCGGTCTGCTCCAGGCCCAGCATGTCCACCCAGAGCTTTTTCATGCGCTGTTTGTCGGTGCCACCAATGGCAACTTGCTGGATGCCCAGGACCTTGAAGGGGCGTGCGGTGATGTTCATGGCTGTCTCCTTATCGTTTTCATAGCTGTCAGCGCTTACTGGTATTGCGCTGGAGCATGATTTTTATAGTCATTCTTCGTTTCGAGGTGGTGCTACAAGCCAGCCAAGCAAAGCTTGGCGGTTCAGACGCGACGCAAAGCTGCAGACAGTAGCAGCGCTACGGCAAAGCTTTGCAACAAAGTCTGAAGGCTTGTAGCAACACCGCCCCGATCATTCAAATTCCAGAATCACATCGTCAACAGCCAGCGACGCCCCCTTGCCTGCGCTGATCTTGCGCACCACGCCGTCCTGGCTGGCGAAGAGGATGTTTTCCATCTTCATGGCTTCGATGACGGCGAGCTTCTCACCCGCCTGCACCTTCTGGCCTTCCTGCACGGCCACATCTACCAGCAAGCCTGGCATGGGCGAGAGCAGGAACCGGGACATGTCTGGCGGCGCCTTGTAGGGCATCAGTTCATGGAACTTGGCCCCCTTGGGTGAGAGCACCAGCGCATCAATCTGCGTGCCGTTGTGGGTGATGCGCAATGCCAGCGGATTCTTGGGCGTGCCGCGCTCTACCTGCACGGTAAAGGGTTGACCATTGCAAAGTCCCTGCAGTCGCACTTCACGCATGGCGCTGAAGCTCTGGAACTCATAGCGCTTGCCGCTGGCGTTGAGCGTGACCGTGCTCTTGCGGCTGTCGAACTCAAAGTCAGACACTGTGACGCTGTGGTGCTGGTTCTGGCCTTCTGCACCCAGGACGATGACGGTGTAGTCCGCAGACACGACCACCTCATGCCCGTTCATCTGCCCGCTGATGGTGGCCGCACGTGCGCGGTAGCGGCGGTTCATGTGGGCGGCCAGCGCAACGAGGAAATCCGGGTCGCTGTGCGGCACATCACTGGCGTTAAAGCCGTGGGCATAGTGCTCGGCAATAAAACCGGTGTTGAAGTCACCCGTCTGGAATTTGGGGTGGGCCAGCAGCGCGGCCTGGAACGGGATGTTGGAGCTGATGCCGCGAATCACAAAGCCGTTGAGCGCCTCACGCATCTTGGCAATCGCATCGTTGCGGTCTTTGCCGTGGACGATGAGCTTGGCAATCATCGAGTCGTAGTACATGGGGATCTCGCCCCCTTCGTACACGCCCGTGTCTACGCGCACGCCGTGCAGGTGTTCGGTGTCGGCCTGCCACATGGTCTGCTCCGGAGGGTTAAAGCGCACCAGGCGGCCCGTCGATGGCAGGAAGTTGCGGAATGGGTCTTCGGCATTGATGCGGCACTCCATGGCCCAGCCATCGCGCTTGACGTCTTCCTGGCGGATGGCGAGTTTTTCACCGGCGGCGATGCGGATCATCTGCTCCACCAGGTCCAGCCCGGTGATGCATTCGGTGACAGGGTGCTCTACCTGCAGGCGGGTGTTCATCTCCAGGAAGTAGAAGTCCTGGTTTTTGCCCACCACAAACTCCACTGTGCCTGCGGACTGGTAGCCCACGGCCTTGGCCAGTGCCACCGCCTGCTCGCCCATGGCTTTGCGCGTGGCATCGCTGATGAAAGGCGAAGGCGCTTCTTCAATCACTTTCTGGTGGCGGCGCTGGATGGAGCATTCGCGCTCGTTCAGGTAGATGACGTTGCCGTGCGCATCGCCCAGCACCTGAATTTCAATGTGGCGCGGCTGCTCCACAAACTTTTCGATAAAGATGCGGTCATCACCAAAGCTGTTGCGCGCCTCGTTCTGGCAGGAGGCAAAGCCATCGAAGGCTTCCTTGTCGTCAAAGGCTACGCGCAGACCCTTGCCGCCGCCGCCAGCCGAGGCCTTGATCATCACGGGGTAGCCAATGCCTTTGGCAATTTCCACGGCCTGCTCAGGACCAGCGATGGGGTCGTTGTAGCCGGGAATGGTGTTCACACCGGCTTCGTTGGCCAGCTTCTTGGATGCAATCTTGTCGCCCATGGCGGCAATGGCTGCATGCTTGGGGCCGATAAAGACAATGCCCTCTTCCTCCAGACGGCGGGCAAAGGCTTCGTTCTCACTCAAAAAACCATAGCCGGGGTGCACGGCCTGTGCGCCGGTCTGCTTGCAGGCGGCAATGATGCGGTCGGCCTGCAGATAGGACTCACGGCTGGGCGCTGGGCCAATGTGCACGGCTTCATCGGCCAGCTTGACGTGGCGGGCTTCCTTGTCCGCTTCGGAGTAGACCGCAACAGTCTGGATGCCCATTTTCTTGGCGGTGGCGATGACTCTGCATGCGATCTCGCCACGGTTGGCGATCAGGATTTTTGTAAACATGATCTTTGTCTCTTTCTTGTACTTGCTTTAAGCAGCAGGTTTATCCATGGAGGTGGTGAGACAGCCCAGCGAAGCGACCGAGGCGCGGCGCATGGGCGCAGGCAGTAGCAGCGCTACGGCAAGCCCATGCAACAAAGCATCGGGGGGCTGTATCACCGCCGCCCCTTACAGAGGGATGTTGCCGTGCTTGCGCCATGGATTCTCTAACTGCTTGTTTTTCAACATCTCCAACGAACGGCAGATGCGCTTGCGCGTTTCGTGCGGCTGAATCACATCGTCAATAAAGCCACGAGCCCCAGCCACAAAGGGGTTGGCAAAGCGGGCCTTGTATTCGGCCTCGCGGGCAGCGAGCTTTTCGGGGTCGTGCTTGTCTTCGCGGAAGATGATTTCCACGGCGCCCTTGGCGCCCATCACGGCAATTTCGGCATGGGGCCAGGCCAGATTCACATCGCCGCGCAGGTGCTTGGAAGCCATCACGTCATACGCGCCACCGTAGGCCTTGCGGGTGATGACGGTGATCTTGGGCACGGTGCATTCCGCATACGCATAGAGCAGCTTGGCACCGTGCTTGATGATGCCGCCGTATTCCTGCGATGTGCCAGGCATGAAGCCGGGTACGTCCACAAAGGTGATGACGGGGATGTTGAACGCATCACAAAAGCGCACAAAACGCGCGGCCTTGATGCTGGACTTGATGTCCAGACAGCCTGCCAGCACCAGCGGCTGGTTGGCCACAATGCCTACGGTCTGGCCGCGCATGCGGGCAAAGCCAATCGAGATGTTCTTGGCGTAGTCAGGCTGCAGCTCGAAGAAGTCGCCGTCATCCACGGTCTTGAGGATGAGCTCCTTCATGTCATAGGGCTGGTTGGGGTTGCTGGGCACCAGGGTGTTGAGCGACATGTCGGCACGGTCGGCCGGGTCTGTCGTCGCACGCACCGGGGCTTTTTCCTTGTTATTCAGCGGCAGGTAGTTGTACAGGCGGCGCAGCATCATCAGCGCCTCTACATCGTTGTCGAAAGCCAGATCGGCTACGCCGCTCTTGGTGGTGTGGGTGATGGCACCGCCCAGCTCTTCGGCCGTGACTTCTTCGTGCGTGACGGTTTTCACCACTTCAGGGCCGGTCACAAACATATAGCTGCTGTCCTTGACCATGAAGATAAAGTCCGTCATGGCGGGCGAGTACACCGCCCCACCAGCGCAAGGGCCCATGATCATGGAAATCTGCGGAATCACGCCTGAAGCCAGCACGTTTTTCTGGAAGACATCGGCATAACCACCCAAGGACGCTACGCCCTCCTGAATGCGTGCACCGCCGGAGTCGTTCAGCCCAATGACCGGAGCGCCCACCTTCATGGCCTGGTCCATGATCTTGCAGATCTTCTCTGCATGGGTTTCTGACAGCGCCCCGCCGAACACGGTGAAGTCCTGGCTGAAGACAAACACCAGGCGGCCGTTGATCATGCCGTAGCCCGTCACTACGCCGTCACCGGGGATCTTGGTGTTCTCCATGCCAAAGTCGGTGCAGCGGTGCTCGACGAACATGTCCCATTCTTCAAAAGTTCCGTCGTCCAGCAGCAGTTCGATGCGTTCACGGGCTGTGAGCTTGCCCTTGCGGTGCTGGGCGTCGATTCTTTTCTGTCCGCCGCCCAGGCGGGCCATTTCTCTTTTCGCTTCGAGCTGGGCCAGGATGTTGTTCGATTCCATATGTCTTCCTCAGATCCTCTTCAGATAAAGATGGCGGTTTTCTTATTCATGTAATGTCGATTGAGTGGTGAAATCGGTCATGTTTCATCACTTTTCGCTGCGGTTGGCGCTGATGCCGCCTGCGCTGCCAGCAGATTTCTGGCGGCCGTACTGGCGGCCAGCCGGCCTGCGGCAACATCGGCCAGCGTGCCGGGCAGCAAGGCCTGCACCTGCGGGTGTTGCCTGAAGGCCTGCTTCAGCCCGGCATCAATGCGCTCCCACATCCAGGCCAGTGCCTGCTGCTCACGCCGCTGGGCCAGACGGCCATTGGCAGTCTGCAGCTGCTGAAATTGCTGCACCGTCTGCCAGAACTCCCCCACGCCCTGTCCTTGCAGGGCCGAGATCTGCAGCACCTTGGGCTGCCACAGTGCGGCGTTGTGCTGGGCATGCTCGGGGTTGCCGTGCATGCTCAGCAGCCGCAGGCTGGACGTAATCTGGGCCTGCGCGCGCGTGGCGGCATTGGGGTCAATGTCAGCCTTGTTGATGACCACCAAATCGGCCCGCTCCATCACACCTTTCTTGATGGCTTGCAGGTCATCGCCCGCATTGGGCAGCTGCAGCACGCAGTACATATCTGTCATGCCGTGCACAGCGATTTCGCTCTGCCCTACGCCAACGGTTTCTACGATCACCACGTCATAGCCCGCAGCCTCACAAACGAGCATGGCTTCGCGCGTTTTCTCGGCCACGCCGCCGAGCGTGCCGCTCGATGGGCTGGGGCGGATATAGGCATTGGGGTTGACCGAGAGCTGCTCCATGCGGGTCTTGTCACCCAGGATAGAGCCGCCGGATACGGTGCTGGAAGGGTCAATCGCCAGCACGGCCACGCGGTGGCCCTGCCCCGTCAGATACATGCCCAGCGCTTCGATGAAGGTGGATTTGCCCACGCCAGGTACTCCGCTGATACCCAGCCGCAGCGCCTTGCCCGTGTGCGGCAGCAAGGCCGTGAGCAGTGCATCGGCCTGCGCGCGATGGTCTGCGCGGGTGGATTCCAGCAAGGTAATGGCCTTGGCCATGGCACGGCGCTGCACGGCGGGGCTACCGCGCAGAATGCCTTCCTGAATTTGTTGAGGAGTCAAGATGCGCTCCCCAGTTACAGGCCTGCCGCTTTCTTGATGTGTTCCAGCACATCCTTGGCACTGGCGGGAATGGGCGTGCCGGGGCCATAGACGCCCTTGACCCCTGCCTGGAACAGAAAGTCATAGTCCTGCGCAGGCACGACCCCCCCCACAAAGACAATGATGTCGTCTGCGCCCTGCTGCTTGAGTGCTTCAATGATGGCGGGCACCAAGGTCTTGTGGCCTGCGGCCAGGGTCGAGACGCCCACGGCATGCACATCGTTCTCAATGGCCTGGCGCGCGCATTCCTCGGGCGTCTGGAACAGCGGCCCCATGTCCACATCAAAGCCCAGATCAGCAAAAGCAGTGGCCACCACCTTGGCACCCCGGTCATGTCCGTCCTGCCCCAGCTTGGCGATCATCACGCGCGGGCGGCGGCCCAGCAGCTCGGCAGCGGTGTTGATTTCTTGCTTGAGCTGCTCCCAGCCTTGGGCTGAGTCATAGGCTGCTGCATACACACCAGTCACCTTCTGGGTATCCGCACGGTGGCGGCCAAAAACTTTTTCGAGCGCATCCGACACTTCACCCACGGTAGCGCGCAGGCGAATGGCCGCAATAGCCAGATCCAGCAGATTGCCCTCGCCGGTCTGCGCTGCGTTAGTGAGAGCATCCAGCGCGTGCTGCACCTTGGCTGCATCGCGTTTTTGCTTCAAATCCTGGAGGCGCGCAATCTGGCTTTCGCGCACCTTGACGTTGTCCACCTCCAGGATATCGACGGGGTCTTCCTTGGCCAGCTTGTATTTGTTGACGCCAACGATGACGTCCTTGCCAGAGTCAATGCGCGCCTGCTTTTCGGCTGCGGCAGCTTCGATCTTGAGCTTGGCCCAGCCAGAATCCACGGCTTGCGTCATGCCGCCCATGGCCTCGACTTCTTCGATGATGGCCCAGGCCTTGTCGGCCATTTCCTGGGTCAGTTTTTCCATCATGTAGGAACCTGCCCAGGGGTCAATCACATTGGTGATGTGGGTTTCTTCCTGAATGATGAGCTGGGTGTTGCGCGCAATCCGGGCCGAAAACTCTGTGGGCAGGGCAATGGCTTCATCAAAGCTGTTGGTGTGCAGCGACTGCGTGCCACCAAATACGGCGGCCATGGCCTCGATGGTGGTGCGCACCACGTTGTTGTACGGGTCTTGCTCCGTCAGGCTCCAGCCGGAGGTCTGGCAGTGGGTGCGCAGCATCAGGCTCTTGGGCTTTTTGGCACCGAAGTCTTTCATGATGCGGCACCACAGCAGGCGGGCAGCGCGCATCTTGGCAATCTCTAAATAGAAGTTCATGCCAATGGCCCAGAAGAAGGACAGGCGACCGGCAAAGTCGTCCACATCCATGCCCTTGGCAATGGCCGTCTTTACATACTCCTTGCCATCAGCCAGCGTAAAGGCCAGTTCCAGCGCCTGGTTGGCCCCGGCTTCCTGCATGTGGTAGCCCGAGATCGAGATCGAGTTGAACTTGGGCATGTGCTGGCTCGTGTACTCGATGATGTCGCCAATGATGCGCATCGAGGGCTGGGGCGGGTAGATATAGGTGTTGCGCACCATGAACTCTTTCAGAATGTCGTTCTGAATGGTTCCAGACAGCTGCTCCTGCGACACGCCCTGCTCTTCCGCTGCGACCACATAGCCCGCCAGCACGGGCAGCACAGCCCCGTTCATGGTCATGGACACAGACACCTTGTCCAGCGGAATGCCGTTGAACAGGACTTTCATGTCCTCCACCGAGTCAATCGCCACACCGGCCTTGCCCACGTCCCCCGTCACGCGCGGGTGGTCCGAGTCGTAGCCGCGGTGCGTGGCCAGATCAAACGCCACAGACACCCCCTGCCCCCCGGCGGCCAGTGCCTTGCGATAAAAAGCGTTGGACTCTTCGGCCGTAGAAAAACCCGCGTACTGGCGGATCGTCCATGGGCGGCCTGCATACATGGTGGCCTGCGGGCCGCGAATAAAGGGCGCAAACCCGGGCAAAGTATCTGCATAGGGCAGGTCTTGCGTGTCCTGCGCCGTATACAGCGGCTTGACCGTGATGCCGTCCGGCGTGGTCCAGTTGAGCTGGCTGATATCCCCCTGCGGTGCAGCCTTGGCGGCGGCTTTTTCCCAGTCTGCGAGGCTGGCTGATGGAAATTCAGATGTGGCAGTGGCCGCTGTCTGGCCCTGTTTGCTGTCGATGCCCATGGCTAGAACTGTCTCCGTAATAGTCTTGTGCTGGAAAACGCCAGTTTTTCCGCACTGCTTGTGATTCATAATTATGAATACATAACTACGAAACACCGGCCTAGGGAAAGCCCCCTAAGACCTATGACAGAAACTACCCCCCTGCTTGCACCCAAGCCCTTGTACCTCCAGGTGGCTGAACTGGTACGCCAGCGCATCTACCAGCGCGAACTCCAGTCTGGTGACTGGATTGATGAAATGAAGCTGGCAGAGGAATTTGGCATCAGCCGCACGCCTTTGCGTGAAGCATTGAAAGTGCTGGCCGCAGAAGGCCTGGTCACCATGAAGCCGCGCCGTGGTGCCTATGTGACCGAGACATCCGAAAAAGACATGCGCGATGTGTACCACCTGCTGGCCTTGCTGGAAAGCGATGCTGCCGCCACCGTGGCCCAGCAGGCCTCGGATGCGCAGCTGCAGCAGCTGCACGCCCTGCACCAGTCTCTGTGCGCCGCGGTGGACGATGCCAACCGGTTTTTCCAGATCAACGAAGCCTTTCATCTGCAACTGCTGACGCTGTGCGACAACCGCTTTCTGCTGCAGACGGTGACTGACCTGCGCAAGGTCATGAAGCTCAACCGCCACCAGTCCCTGTTCAAGCAGGGGCGCACACAGGACAGCCTGCAGGAGCATGAAGCGCTGATGCAGCAGCTGCTGGCTCGAAATGCGCAGGGCAGCCGCCAAGCCATGCTTACGCACTTCAGCAATGGGTTGCAGGCCGCAAAAATGTCATGAAAAGTGAAGTTCCAAGACTCTTCCTACAGACATGGCCTGGAAAGTAACCAAAAATATTTCTATAGCAATCAAATTTAGCCGCGTACGCCAGTACTTGGTCGCCTTCATCGCATGCGCAGCGCCGCCAGAGATACCCAGGAGTTCACATGCTTGGTTTGAGCGTGTTTGAGCACATCAACGTCCCCAGTTCACATCTCATTACCCATGTGCCTCACAGCCTAGGGGTTGTGCTGCTGTCTTTGCTGATTGCCTTTGTCAGTTGCCATATTGGCTTTTACATTCTGCGCAACAACCAGGTTGCCGCCGCGCACAGTCAGCAGCGCATTGCCTGGCTGTGCACTGCCATCGTGCTCGGTTTTGGCATCTGGTGCATGCACTTCACCGGCATGCTGGCCATGCAGCTGCCCACGCATGTGAGCTACAGCGTCTGGAAAACTGCCGCCTCCATCCTGCCCAGTCTGGCTGCCGCAGGCATTGCCATCTGGACCTTGCAAAGCCAGCCCATGAGCACAGCGCGCATGCTGCTGGGCGGCAGCCTGTTTGGCCTTGGCGTGACGGTCATGCATTACAGCGGCCTTGGCGCTGCCTATATTGATGGAGTGGTGCGCCTGGACCTGCCGCAGTTCCTGCTGGCCAGCGTCGCAGGCGTCGCTCTGAGCATTCTGAGCTTTGCCAGCTACCGCTGGGTGGAACAGCATGCCCGTGGCACAAAACTGCTGTACTGGCGCTGGCTTCCCCCTTCCCTGCTGGCGGCCGCCATCGCCAATATGCACTACCTCTCCATGCATGCCATGCGCATTGCATTGCCTGGAACGAGTGAGTCCCTGCCATCGGCCATGCCTGATCTGCATGGCAGCCAGATGCTGTCACTGTTTATTGTCTCCATCGCAGGTTCCGTGTTTGTCATTCTGGGGCTGGCGCATGCAGCCATGCGCTACCGCGCCCACTGGCACGCTGCTGCAGCCCGCGATGCCCGTCTGTTTGCCATGGTGGAAGCAGCCGATGCGGGCTTCATCAGCACCGATGCCCGCGGCATCATCCTTGAATACAACTCCATGGCGCAGCAACTGTTTGGCTACACCAAGGAAGAAGTACTGGGCCGCAGCGTCAATATGCTCATGCCTTCACCTCTGGCAGAGCAGCACAATGCCTTTCTGGAAGGCCACCTTCAGCACGTGGGCAAACCGATTACCAACAAACACCGCGAAGTGCTGGGCATACACAAAGACGGCAAGCTCATTCCCCTGCAGCTGTCACTGGGTAAGGCGATCACCCCTTCAGGGCTGATTTTTGTTGCCTATCTACAGGACATCTCGGAGCGCAAGCGTGCAGACGCACAGCTGCGCATTGCTGCCAGCGTCTTTCACCACGTGCATGAGGGCGTTGCCATCATGGATGCGCACTACAACATCACGGATGTCAATCCGTCCTTTGAGCGCCTGATGGAAATGCACAGGCAGGACTGCATTGGCAAATCACTGCCATGGCTTTACGAAACTGCAGATATCCCCCCCGACATGAGCGGGCTGTGGCATACCCTGGCCACCGAGCAGCACTGGCAGGCTGAGGTGCTGCTCACCCGCAGCAATGGCCAGGTCTGGATGCAGCGTATTTCCATCTCTCCCGTGCTCAATGAGATCAAGCGCCCCCACCACTTCATCGTGGTGATCAGCGATATCAGCGAGCGCCCCAGCCTGGAGGTCATGCTGCCACATGCAGAGCTGCATGACAGCAGCACGGGGCTGCCGACCCGAAAGCTGTTCATGGACCGGCTGACCAGCCAGCTCATCAGTTCCCACCGAAAGTCCACCCATGCGGGCGTGGTGTGCGTGCAGTTTGTGCTCGATGACCAAGCTACACCTCACGATTTGAACAATGCCCAGCGCCTGCTGGCGCAGCTCTTGGAGCAGCAGCTGCGCTGCACCGATACGCTGTCGCGCTACAGCAAGGACCTGCTGGCCGTGCTGCTGCCTGGCATCAAGGACGCTGCGTCATTTGCTGCTCTTGTGGACCGCCTGACCCGCTCCATACAGGAGGTGCAGCACCACTACCTCAGGTTCCATGTTCAGATGCTGCGCATCAGCCATGCCTCTACGCTGGATGAGCGCTTTTCCGCCAGCGACCTGATGGAAGCCGCCATCCACAGCCCACATGCCCGGGAAACTCCTGCCGTCAGTGATCAGAGGCATGTGCACTAGGGCGTGTTCACATAAAGCTTGAGATTCGCGTTGAAGGCTTGGGGATGGGATGCTCGGCGCGGTGGCGCAGCAATGCCGAGCGCCTTGCAAGCCGCCGCAACAACGCAGACCGCCCCAAGCCTTCAACCCCATTTGTGATCTCCATAATCAGGGGCAGCGAACCCAATGTTGATGTGAACACGCCCTAGCCTGCACTTTGCGGCATAGCATCTTCAGAAACAGCTATAAACACGGCCTGAGTTTTTCAGTTGGCCCATTGTTTTTGGAAGACGCATCGCATTGCACAGCAACCACTGTCTCCCTGAAGAAGAGACACCTCTTATCCCCATGCGCGGTGACAACGCGTTTGAACACTGGCTGATGACCTGTGGGCAAAACCCCTGGGAGCCGCTCAGCCCTGAGGCCGCCAGGCCTTACCGCTTTATCTGGCTGTCCTGGCTGCGCTTTCTGTCTGGCGAGCAGGCCGAAGCCATACAGCCTTTTGCCTGGGCCCGTGCCACGCCTGTGCAAGTGCTGCAGTTCATCAACCACGCACCGCAAAGCCCCAAGAGCCACAAGCCCAGCGACATCACGTGCCGGCGCTACTGGCGTGTGCTGGACCGCGTGTACGACCATGCCGTGCTGCACCAATGGGCACGCAGCAATCCGGCCCAGGGCCTGGCTGCCCAGGACATCCCCCCCAGCGAGAACCCGCAAGGCGCCATCCTCTCTCCACGCATGTGGCGGGCCCTGCAGCAGCACATTCCACAGCCGGACGACCTGATCAGCAGCCGCGATCGCGCCATTCTGATGCTGCTGATGGAGCTGGGCCTCACGCCCGAGGAAGTCAAGCACCTGGAAGTGGGCAACCTGCGCTGGAGCGAAGACGAGCCGCGTGTGATTCAGTCCCTGCTGGTGGCAGGCGAGCGCGACATGCAGACCCGTACCCTGCCCGTCTCCCCCCAGTTGCACCATGCCCTGCAAGCCTGGCTGCAGGCGCGCGCGGGCTACCACGCCATGCAGGGCCAGAGCGCGCTGTTTTGCACGCGCAAAGCCCCGCAGCTGACCAGCCATACCCTGCTGCATCTGGTCACCAAAACCCTGCGCCAGGCGGCGTTGGCCGCCAAGCTGCCCGAGCCTGCACGCATGGGCCCCCAGGTGCTGCGCAACACAGTGCTGGTGCAGTGGCTGGAGTCTGGCTGCAGCGTCAGCGAGGTGCTGGCACGCTCTGGCATGAAGAACCCCAATGCCTTGCAGCATCTGCGTGCCTACTTCAACAACGATAAGGACTTATAAAAAAAATAGCTGCCAGCGCTCGTATTTGCAGCGTTTCAGATAGTTTTGTATCTGAAAACAAGCAAATATCTGCGCTGGCAGCTCTTGTTTTTGAAGTTTCAGGCACTGCAATTGCCCAGTTCCGTGGGCTACGACTTACTGCTCTGAAGCCTGCTTCGCGGCAAAGTACTCGCGTGTCAGCCGTGCAATCACGGGCGAGAGCAGCAGCAGGGAAATCAGGTTGGGAATCGCCATCAGCGCGTTGAGCGTGTCCGCCACCAGCCAGGCCACATCCAGCGTCACGACCGCCCCCAGATAGACGCCGATCACCCACAGCAGGCGAAACGGCTTTTCGCACACGGGGCCGACCAGATAGTTCCAGCACTTTTCGCCGTAATAGGCCCAGCCCAAGATGGTGGTGAAGGCAAACAGTGCCAGCGAAATCGCCAGCAGATACTTGCCCACGCCGGGCATGGCGGCTTCAAAGCTCTGTGTGCTCAGCAGTGCGCCACTGGCGCCGCTGTTCCACACGCCGCTGACCACAATCGCCAGGCCCGTCATGGTGCAGACGATGATGGTGTCAATAAACGTGCCCATCATGCCCACAATGCCCGAGAACACGGGGTCCTTGCTCTGGCCTGCGGCCTGCGCAATACCTGCCGTGCCCAGACCCGCTTCATTGGAGAAAATGCCGCGCGCGACACCCATGCGAATGGCCATCAGCACGGTAGAGCCTGCAAAGCCACCCACGGCTGCCGTGGGGTTGAAAGCCTGCTCAAAAATCAGTGCGAACGCAGCAGGAATCTTGTCAGCAAAGGTGCCCAGCACGCACAGCACGCACAGGATGTAGACCACGCACATGGTGGGAATCAGCTTTTCGGCCACCGCGCCAATCCGGGTAATGCCACCCAGCACCACGGCACCGGTGAGGGCTGCGACCACCAGACCAGTGATCCAGGTCTGCACACCAAAAGCACCTTCAATGGCCGAAGAAATACCGTTGGCCTGCACCATGGCACCAATGCCAAAGCCTGCCAGGCCGCCAAAAATGGCAAACGCCGTACCCAGCCAGCGCCAGCGTGGGCCCAGACCATTCTTGATGGCATACATGGGGCCGCCCACCCAATGGCCCCTGGGATTTTTCTCGCGGTACTTCACGGCCACCACCACTTCGGCGTACTTGGTGGCCATGCCAACCAGCGCCGTCATCCACATCCAGAACAGGGCACCGGGCCCGCCCACGGCAATCGCCGTAGCCACCCCGGCAATATTGCCCGTACCCACGGTGGCAGACAGCGCCGTCATCAAGGCAGCAAAAGGCGAGATATCACCGCTGGAAGCGTCATGCACGGAACGGCTCTTCCAGATCATGCGAAAGCCGTAGCCAATATTGCGCAGTGGCATCAAGCCCAGACGCAGCTGCAGATAAAAGCCTGTGCCCAGTATCAGCACGATCATGGGGATGCCCCAGACCAGTCCGTTAAGAGCCTGGAGCCATTCTGTGAGTTGTTGCATACCGTTTTTCTTCCATGGGCTGCAGCTACCGGGACCTCCTCCCCTTCGCCAACCGCAGGGGCTGCATTCTCCACCTGCGCAAGCAGTTATGCATGAGACGCAATATTTTCCCCTATACAGCGCATAGCCAGCCTGTACGGCACGGCCGCACCAGCAGCTTCAGAAGAGGCCAATCCGAGGGCTACAAAAAAATTTCAAATTTTTTTTATTCGGGCGTGTCAACGCGCTGCCTAGCAACTGCGTTGTTCTTCGTACATAAGGAATACACCCCATGAACCACACACAAGTTTTAGCTGTCTGGCCCGAAGATGAACGTGATCGCAAGCGCGCTCCTCTGCGCGCCTGAGCACGACGCCAGCTTCGACACATTCTCGAACGCAGCAAACAAACAGTTGCACCAACGACGTCAACGCCACCAGCGATCAGGACGTTAAAGAGGCAAAGGAGTGAAAACCATGCAACCCCAAACCATTACCACCATCTGGCCTGAAGACGAACGCGACCGCAAGCGCGCCCCCATCCGTCTGTAAGAGGGGTGCAAGGCCCGCCCTCGTGGCAGCGGCCGCTTTCATCTTCCATGCTCTGCAACAAAAATGCCCACCTTCCGGTGGGCATTTTGCTTGGCGAGGCAAGACTCAGTGCATGTGCAGACCGCCGTTGACCGAGAAGTCCGCCCCGGTTGCATAGCTGCCATCTTCCGAAGCCAGCCAGGACACCATGGAGGCAATTTCCTTGGGCTCACCCAGGCGCTTGACGGGAATCACGCCCACAATCTTTTCCAGCACATCAGGGCGAATGGCCTTGACCATGTCGGTGCCGATATAGCCGGGGCTGACGGTGTTCACCGTCACGCCCTTGCCAGCCAGCTCCTGGGCCAGCGCCATGGTAAAGCCGTGCATGCCAGCCTTGGCGGCGGAGTAGTTGGTCTGACCGGCCTGGCCCTTGGCGCCGTTGACCGAGCTGATATTGATGATGCGGCCCCAGCCCTTTTCCACCATGTCACCCACCACCTGCTTGGTGACGTTGAACATGGAGTTCAGATTGGTTTCAATCACGGCGCGCCAATCTTCAGGCGTCATCTTCAGGAACATGCGGTCACGTGTGATACCGGCGTTATTCACCAGCACATCAATGCTGCCGTGCTCCTCCTTGGCCTGGGTAAAGGCTTCCACTGTGGAATTCCAGTCCCCCACATTGCCTACCGAGGCATAGAAGGTAAAGCCCAGGGCTTTTTGTTCATCCAGCCACTTCTGGTAATCACGGGTAGGCCCACAACCGGCAATCACCTTGAAGCCATCCTGATGCAGACGCTGGCAGATGGCAGTACCAATCCCTCCCATACCTCCGGTCACATACGCTACTTTCTGGCTCATCTTTGTACTCCTGCTGATTTAGTCATTCTTTACAACTCACACCGCCCATACAGCATCACAGCGGCTGAGCTTGCACCTCAGACTCCGTGACTATGGCATTCACCCTTGCTCGTGCCTATTGCGGATGCCCTGCACAGGGAAAACGCCAGCGAAGCGATGGCTGCACATCGCTTCGCGGCTCCAACTGCGGCTGTTATGCGCGTTCTACGGCCAGCGCCACACCCATGCCACCGCCAATGCACAGTGCGGCCAGACCCTTCTTGGCATCACGGCGCTGCATTTCGTGCAGCAGCGTGACCAGCACGCGGCAGCCCGAGGCACCGATGGGGTGGCCCAGCGCAACCGCGCCGCCATTGACGTTCACCTTGGCCGCATCAATGCCCAGCACCTTGTTCACGGCACAGGCCTGTGCGGCAAAAGCTTCATTGAGTTCAAACAGGTCCACATCACCCACCTGCCAGCCTGCGCGCTCCAGCGCCTTGCGTGTAGCAAACACAGGGCCCATGCCCATGGT
Source organism: Comamonas kerstersii (assembly GCF_002056725.1). Taxonomy (NCBI): domain Bacteria; kingdom Pseudomonadati; phylum Pseudomonadota; class Betaproteobacteria; order Burkholderiales; family Comamonadaceae; genus Comamonas; species Comamonas kerstersii. Next base: position 3,053,666 of record NZ_CP020121.1, read on the forward strand.
GGCGGGGTCCAGACCGCTGGTGGCGTAAGCCTTGATCTTGGCCAGCGGCTTGAGCCCCAGTGCAGCCGCCTTGCTGGCACTCATGACCACAACGGCAGCTGCGCCGTCGTTGATGCCAGAGGCGTTGCCAGCGGTGACCGTGCCCTGCTTGTCAAAAGCAGGCTTGAGGCCAGACAGCGCATCCAGGCTGGTCTTGCGGTTGATGTATTCGTCGGTATCAAACACGACAGGGTCGCCCTTGCGCTGCGGAATCACCACGGGAACGATTTCATCCTTGAACTTGCCTGCGTCCTGCGCAGCCGCCGCCTTTTGCTGGCTGCCCATGGCCAGCTCGTCCTGCTGCTCGCGTGTGATGTCGTTTTCACGCGCCACGTTCTCGGCCGTAATGCCCATGTGGTACTGGTTGTACACATCCCACAGGCCGTCAACGATCATGGTGTCCTGCATCTTCCAGTCCCCCATGCGCTGGCCGTCGCGCGAGCCCTTGAGCACGTGGGGCGACAGGCTCATGTTTTCCTGACCGCCTGCGACCACAATTTCGCTGTCCCCCGTTGCCACGGCCTGCGCCGCCAGCATGACGGCCTTCAGGCCCGAGCCGCAGACGGCATTGATGGTCAGGGCAGGTGTTTCCTTGGCAACACCCGCCTTCATCATGGCCTGGCGTGCAGGGTTCTGACCGACGCCTGCGGTCAGCACCTGGCCCATGATGACTTCGCCCACCTGGTCAAAAGGCACATTGGCGCGCTGCAGCGCCTCCTTGATGACCGTAGCCCCCAGATCCACAGCAGGCACCTTGGCCAGGCTGCCACCAAACTTGCCGATCGCTGTGCGCACTGCCGAAACAATGACGATGTCTTCCATTTTCTAATTCCTTTATTCGTTGATCTAAGCGCTGCAACTTGTGCCCAACGTACTTGCGGCGGCAAATGCGCTACAGACAGATGTTGCAATGCAGCATTTTGCTATGACTTGGGTGAGCGTGGTTCAAGCTTTTTCCCGTACATACCGCCCGGGTGCTGGCTCCAGTGCCTCGTAGCTGCGCCCTTTTCCATAGCGTTTGGGGGCTGCAATTTGTGTACCAGCATGGCTCTGCAGCCACTGCGACCAGTCGGTCCACCAGCTGCCAGGGTGTTCTGTCGCCTCCTGCAACCACTCGCCATGGCTGGCTGGCAGTGCGTTGTCGCTGCGAATCCAGTGGCTGCGCTTGTGCTTGGCCGGAGGGTTGATCACGCCCGCAATATGGCCCGATGCACCCATGACAAAACGCTTGTCGCCAGGGAATACCTGCGTCGAGGCATAGGCGGCCTCAATCGGCACGATATGGTCTTCACGCGAGCCATAGATGTACAGCGGCAGCGTCACGCGGCCCATATCGATCTGCTCGCCACAGACGGTGAGCTTGCCGGGGCGAATCAGGTTGTTTTCCAGATAGGTATTGCGCAGATACCAGGCATACCAGGGGCCTGGCAGATTGGTGGCATCGCTGTTCCAGTACAGCAGGTCAAAGGGTGGCGGCGTCTCGCCCTTGAGGTAATTGCCCACCACATAGTTCCAGACCAGATCGTTGGGTCGCAGGAAGCTGAATGTCGCGGCCAGCTCCTGCCCCTTGAGCAGACCGCCCTTGCCCAGCTGCATTTCACGCATCTGCACAAAGGCTTCATCAATAAAGACATCCAGCACCCCGGTGCTGGAAAAGTCCACAAATGTGGTCAGCAAGGTCGCACTGGCTACAGGATCCTCACCACGCGCAGCCAGCACGGCCAGCGCCGTAGCCAGCATGGTGCCGCCTACGCAAAAGCCCAGGGTGTTGATCTGGTCCGCACCGGCAATCTGCTGGGTCACATCGATGGCGCGGATGACAGCATCTTCAATATAGTCATCCCAGCCCAAGTGGCCCAGCGACTCATCCGGATTGCGCCAGCTCACGACAAAGGTACGGTGCCCCTGGCTGACGGCATAGCGAATCAGCGAGTTCTCAGGCTGCAAGTCCAGGATGTAGTACTTGTTGATGCATGGTGGCACCAGCAGCAACGGGCGCTTGTAGACCTTGCCCGTCAGCGGCTTGTACTCGATGAGCTGGAACAGCTCGTTCTCATAGACCACGGCCCCTTCGGTGGTGGCAACGTTTTTGCCAACTTCGAAGGCACTTTCGTCCGTCATGGACAGATGGCCCTGCTGCAGGTCGTGCAGCATGTTCTGAATGCCCTTGGCCAGACTCTCGCCCTTGGTCTCCAGCGCCTTTTGCTGGGCTTCTGGATTCAGCGCCAGATAGTTGCTGGGCGACATGGCTGCCACCCACTGCTCTACGGCAAAGCGAATGCGCTGGCGTGTTTTTTCATCGGTCTGCACCGCGTCCGCCATGCCCATCAGTGCCTTGGCATTGAGCAAATAGGCGCTAGCCGTCATGGCTGCGACGGGATTGCTCAGCCATGGCGCAGACTTGAAACGCCTGTCCTGCAGCTGTGCTGGCGCCTGCAGTCCCTGACTCCACAGACGGGCCGCCTCCTGCACATACTCCTGCTGCAATGCCTGGAGCCGATTCACATCCAACTGGACCGCTGTTTTGGCGGGTTCTGCCTGGCCGAGTGCGGCAAACGACTGGAAGGCGTTCTGCCATTGTCTGGAGAAAAAGTCTGTGTACTGCTCCCCTGCAGCACCCCAGTCTGGTGTGGAATTCATGCTTGTCATCCTTGCGTTCTTGGCGGCACCACCATGCGACAGTGCATCATGCTGGTTGATGATTGTTGTCCAGCACACCAATTGTGACAATCAGTGCATGACAGCCATATGTCAAAAGCCTGATTCCTTGACTCCAATCAACATCGCAACCAGCGCCTGGCACAGAAATCAAGCAAATTACAGACCATGTATTTAATCGTGATTGCGTGGCTTTATGTCACGGTGATGATGGCACTGGCCGAAGCCTTCGGCCCTCAGGGCAGCGTGCTGGGGGCCATGGTCACTTTGGTGCTCTATGGCCTGCTGCCCGTCGGCATCATCATCTACATCTTTGGCACGCCAGAGCGCAAACGCAAGCTCAAGGCCCAGCGCGAAGCCGAGCAACGTGCCTACGATCAGGCGCAGGCCGCCAAGGCTTCAGCCCTTCCAGATGCAGGCAGCCATGCGGCCGGTGCTGCCCAGAACAGCAGCATCGCGCCGGTGAGAAAAGAACCGTGAGGCATTGCTCACCGTGCACCAGGGCGCGCTGCCGTCATTGCCATAAATGTGCGTGAGGCCCACAGCCTGCAGTCGCTGGCGCGCCAGGAGCGACAAATTAGCAAGCCACTTGCCACTCTTACCCGCCACGGGCACAAAGCACTGCACGGCTGCAGGCAGCGTCTGCACAAAGGCCTCACGCACTTCATCGCCCACCTCAAAAGCCTCGGGGCCAATGCATGGCCCCAGCCAGACTTGCGTTTCTGCTGCCAGCTGCGCATCGGCAGCCACACCCAGTCGGGCGGCGTAAGCCTGCCAGACGGCTTCCAGTACGCCATGGCCGTTATGTCCTGCCAGTCCGCGCCAGCCCGCATGGGCTGCAGCAACGGCGCGCCCGCTGCGGTGTGCCAGCAAGACGGGCAGACAGTCCGCCACCATGACAATGCAGGCCACATCAGATTCAGTGGTCAAACAGGCGTCAAAGGCTTGTCCATTGGGCGATGCGTGCTCCAGAAATTGAACATCGCAGCCATGTACCTGCTGCAGGAAGCGGGTCTGCACTGGGCGACCGGAAATATCGCTCAGCACCGCCTGCAGCAGCGCCCGGTTGGCCGCTACATGCTGCGGGTCATCATGTACGTGGTCACCCAGGTTCATGGCGTTCCACGGAGCTGCACTTTGCCCACCTGCACGGGTGGTAAACAGGGCATGCACGCCAGCAATGGCGGGCCAATCGGGTTGCAGCCACTGCTGCTGAAGATGCTTGGTATCAGTCACCTGCACAGCATAACTTGACACCTGACTCATGGCACACTTGTTCTTTCGTTGACTGCTTAGCCCTGAACCATGCCATTTGTGTTTACGCCCCCAGCCCAAGCCTCGGTGCCTGTCATTGGCTGCGCTGACCGTTTTCCCGTACACCGCATCTACTGCGTAGGCCGCAACTACACGGAGCACGCCAAAGAAATGGGCTTTACGGGGCGCGAAGCACCGTTTTTCTTCATGAAGCCCGCAGATGCCGTACTGCCCGCAGAAAACGGTGGCACTGTCGGCATGCCCTACCCCACGCTGACCAGCAATCTGCACCACGAAATCGAGCTGGTGGTAGCCATTGGCAAAGGCGGCAAAAACATTGCGGCCGCGCAGGCCATGGAACATATCTGGGGCTATGCCGTAGGCCTGGACATGACGCGCCGCGATCTGCAGAACGACATGAAAAAGCAGGGCCGCCCCTGGTGCATTGGCAAGGCCTTTGAGCACAGCGCCCCCATCAGCGCCATCACGCCTGCTGCACAGGCGGGTGATGTAGAGCAGGCAGAAATCTGGCTGCAGGTCAACGGCAAAGACCGCCAGCGCAGCCATGTGAACCAACTCATCTGGAATATTGCTGAGACTATTGAGGTGCTTTCCCAGGCCTGGGAGCTGCAGCCCGGTGACCTCATCATGACCGGCACCCCCGAAGGTGTAGGTGCCGTGCAGGCCGGCGATGTGCTGGAAGGCGGTATTACCGGCCTGGGCACATTGCGCGTAGCCATCACTGCCTGAAGCAGGCATTGCCCATGAGTTTTCGCCCCACCATCAAGTTCTGCTGCCAGTGTGGCAGCCCCGTCAAGCACGCCATTCCTGACGATGGCGACACGCGCGTGCGCGCCATCTGCCCCTCCTGCGGCTTTGTGCACTATCAAAACCCGCTGAATGTGGTGGGCTGCATCCCTGTTACCGACGATGGCCGCATCCTGCTGTGCAAGCGCAACATCGAACCCCGCTGGGGCAAGTGGACGCTGCCAGCAGGTTTCATGGAGCTGGATGAAACCACTTCCGAAGGCGCTGCCCGCGAAATGGATGAAGAAGCCGGTGCCCAGATTGCCATGGGCCGGCTGTTTTCCGTGATCAGCGTTCCACGCGTTGGTCAGGTGCACCTGTTTTACTGCGCACGCCTGCTCAGCGAAAGCTTCAACCCCGGGCACGAAACCATTGAAGCGCGCCTGTTTGAGCCCAAGGACATTCCGTGGGATGAATTGGCCTTTCGCACCGTCAGCACCACCTTGCAGCACTACCTGGACGACCGTGCCCGTGGCGTAGAACAGGTACACAACATCGATTTGCTGTAACTCTTTGTTCGCTCTGGCCTGGCTTTTGCTTTTCCAAGACATACAAGAGCTGGGCCCCTGAACTGCCAGCTCTGTCTTGAAAAGGGGAGGCAGACATGACAAGCGACAACGAGATCCATATCGACACCTTCATCCCATACATGCGGGATGTCGCGCGCTGCGAGCGCTTATTGCAGGAGCTCAACCTCATGTGGCGCCTGATCGAATCATCGGCCAAGATGCACTGCGCCGAAGAGGCGCACAGCATGCTGCCCATGATGGCCGCCACACGCGAAGGCTTTCAGCGCCTGGAGCAGGACCTGGTGCACTCCATGGTGTCGGAGTCCATTGGCGAGGTCATGTCCGAAATCGCCACCTGCGCCCACCACGTCATCGACATCGTGGTGCGCAATCTCTATGAACGCACGGCCGACGTCGGTTTTCTGGCCACGGACCGCACGCTGTGCAACTACGTCGCCGGGTTCACCGATGGCCAGGGCATCGTCGAGCGCCTGCGTGAGTACCAGCACAAATACACGGTGTACGACGAAATCATGCTGTTCGATTTGACCGGCACCGTGCTAGCTCAGATCGATGAAAGCTCGCCCGTCGATGGCTCGCACGATCCACTGCTGGCGCAGACGCTGGAGAGCCACAGTTTTGTAGAAACCTTCCGCCACACCAATCTGCGCCCCCACAAGGACCAGGCCCTGCTCTACACACAGCGCATGCTGCACCCGCAGACCGGCCAACCCTGCGGCGTGCTGTGCCTGTCCTTTGACTTTCTGGGGGAGATGGCAGGCATTTTTGCCGGCAGCAGCGCCGCCGAAGGCCGCAGCGTAGCCCTGCTGCTCAACGAGCATGACTACGTACTCGCCAGCAGCGACGCGCACTGGATTGCGCCGGGCACCAAGGTCCCCACCAACCCCGAAGGCGCACCACATTTGTTCACACACTCCGGGCGCACCTATCTGGTGCAAACCGTTTCTGCCAAGCCCTACCAAGGCTATCCGGGGCCTGCAGGGTGGAAAGGTCAGGTCATGATTCCGGTGGAACAGGCCTTTGGCACCAAAATCATGCGTTGCGTGGACAGTCTGCCCCACGATGTGGCACAGGGTCTGCTGGCCCACGCCAAGAGTTTCTGCCCGCCGCTGTACGACATCATCAACGCGGCAGACTCCATCCGCCGCGTGGTCTGGAATGGCCAGGTCATGACGGCCGGGCAGCGCGGAGGGTCGGTGCGCCTGAAGTCGGTGCTCGAGCAGATTGGCGAGACCGGCGCACGCACGAATCTGGTCTTTACCCAGTCGATTCGTGATCTGTACGACACCGTGCTCAGCGTCGGCCTGCGCGACAGCCAGTCGCTGACCCAGCTGCTGGTCGATCTGCTGGACCGCAACCTCTACGAACGCGCCAATGACTGCCGCTGGTGGGCGCTCTCGCCCGTGCTGCGCCAGCTGCTGACGCTGCACCATGCGCAAGGCGAGGCGCCTGCAGCTCTGCTGGCCGAAGCGACCCAGGTACTGGAACACATCAACAGCCTCTACACGGTCTACCTGCGCCTCATGGTCTATGACAACAAGGGCCGCATCCTGTGCGCCAGCCATCCGCATCTGCCCGATGGCAGCAGCGTGCTGGAGCAGACGATTGACAGCGCAGCCGTGCAGGCCGTCATGCAACTCAATGACAGCCAGTCCTACTACGTCACGCCGTGGAGCACTGCGCACGTTGGCAGCGAAGGGGCCACCTATGTCTACCACGCCCCCATTCGCACGGACGATGCCCATGAACGCACCGTAGGCGGCATTGCCATCGTGTTCAATGCCATACCGGAGCTGCAGGCCATGCTGGAAAGCTCTCTGGTCGGCAAACCCAAGACCCGCGCCATGTACGTCAACCGCCAGGGACTGGTGCTGGCGAGCACCGATCCTGCTTCGCCCCCCGGCAGCACGGTCCAACTGCCCAAGCCCGAGCTGCTGCAGCTGCAGGTGGGCCACAGCGATGCCGCCATCACCACCTACCAGAACGAATACGGCATTGTGGGCGCCAGCGTCTCGCGCGGCTACCGTGAGTTCAAAACCTCTGACGGCTACCGCGAAGATGTACTGGCCATTTCCATCGAGTCCTTTGGCAAGGTGGAAACAGCAGACAGCGTGCATGAGGCCAGCCACGCCATCCAGAGCAGTGCCAGCATCAACGGCATCGAGATGGCCACCTTCTTCGTGGGCAAGCAGCTGTTTGCACTGCATGCCGAATCCGTGCTGGAGGCCCTGCCCGCGACCTCCGTCAACCCCGTCTCGGCCAGCCGCCTGCCCTACTGCATTGGCACACTGGCACGGCATGCGCAGGGGCAGGTCACAGGCTTTGTCTGGGTGTTTGATCTGGGTGAGCTGCTGACCGGTCAGCGCTCACGCCTGACGGAAAAACACCAGGTGGTGGTGGTTGAGCACGGCGAGCGCAAGTTTGGTCTGCTGGTCAGCGCCTTGCATGGCGTGCACCACTTCGCCCGTGAGAGCGTGCGCCCCGCGCCCAGCATGGCGGGCGGCGCAGAGTTGCTGGTGCATGAGCTGATTCAGGCCAACCAGGGCGCACTGCTGATCCAGTGCCTGAACCCACAGGGGCTGCTGCATGCGCTGCAGTCGCCCCGCAAATCTGGTGAGGCGATGGAGTACATCGGCTAAACCCGCCACGGTTTCCGCCAGCATGCGCTGTGCTGGCGCAGGCCGCCTCAGCGGCCTTTGACCGGCGTATGGCGCAGTACGCTGCACACAGCCGCCAGCACCGCAAGACCTGCGCCCATCAGCAAGGCACGCTGCTCGGCGATGCCTTCGCTGCCAGGCCAGAGCACAAAGGCTGCCGCCAGCAGCACCGCGCCCAGACTCTGCCCGGTATGACGGGCCGAGCCCAGCATGCCACTGGCCGCGCCGCTGCGGTGCATGGGTGCAGAGGTGACGATGGTGTGGTTGTTGGGCGACTGGAACATGGCAAAGCCCGCACCGCACATGGCCATGCGCCAGGCAATATCCCAAGCAGGTGCGCCAGCCGACAGCTGCGACAGCGCCGCCAGCCCGGCCGCAAACAGCAGCATGCCCATGCCGCCCAGGCGGCTGGCTGGAATCTTGCCAATCTGCCGCCCCACAATGGGTGCAACGATGGCCAGCGCCACCGGCCAGGCGCTGATCAGCATGCCCACCTGCCCGGTCGATACGCCATAGGCATCCATCAGCAGGAAAGGCATGGCCAGAAAGGCCATGGTCTGCGCACTGAAGGCGCAGATGGAAGCGCCCATGGACAGCCTGAACGCCGGAATGCGCAGCAAGTCCAGCGGTAGCATGGGCTGCGCCCCGCGCTTCTGGCGCTGCACATAGACATAGCCCGCCAGCAAACCCAGCAGCAGCCAGGCAACGGCAGGAAGCAGACCCTGCTCTGGGCTGTAGTGACTCAGACGATCCAGCCCCAGGAACAGCGCTGCAAACATGGTGATGTTGAGCAGCACATCCCACCAGGACAGCCCCCGCAGATCCGAAGGCTTGAATGGCTTGGGCAAGGCCTTGCGCCCCAGCCAGCACACCCACAGTGCCAGCGGCATGTGCAGGCTGAACAGCCAGCGCCAGTCCAGCTGCGACAGCACCGCCGCCGCCAGTACCGGCCCGGTCACATAGCTGATGGCCACCATCATGGAGTTCAGCGCCAGGCCCTGCCCCAGCTGGGCACGCGGATAAATCTGCCGCACCAGCGCGCCATTGACGCTCAGCGCCCCTGCCATGCCCATGCCCTGCAGGGCACGCGCCACAATCAGCCACTGCAGCGAAGGTGCCAGCGCCGCCAGCACACTGGACAGGCCAAACACCAGCATGCCCCACAGGTACACACGCTTGTAGCCCAGACGATCGCCCAGCGCAGCCAGTGGCAGCAGCAGCACCAGCGATGCCACCTGGTTGGCATTGACCACCCACAGCGTCTGGGCCGGGTCAATCTGCCACTGCCGGGCCATTTGCGGCAGGGCCAGACTCAGCATAGTGCTGTCGAGCACACAGATCACCAGGCCGCAAATAATGACTGCCATGGCCAGCTTGCGTGCACGCCCATGCATGCCATCTGGCTCAGCAGCAGATGCCACAGTGGAAGTATGAGTCATATCAAATCAATAGCTTCTAGCGCTGATACAGCAATGGTTTCAACTACTTTTCTATCTGAAAGCATTGCAAATAGAGCGCTGGCAGCTCTTTTTTTCGTAATTACCGAGGTCAAGCGAATGCATGCAAACCGCAGCTGCACAGCCAAAGCGCCCGCCGTACACACGGTCAAAAGCTAAAAAACCCCGCGGCTGCGGGGTTGGCGGATACGCAGGGCCACTTACATGTGGTCAATCACCACCTGCCCGAATCCGGAGCATGACACCTGGGTGGCCCCTTCCATCATGCGCGCGAAGTCATAAGTCACCTTCTTGCTCTGGATGGCCAGCTCCATGCCGCTGATGATCAGGTCCGCCGCCTCCACCCAGCCCATGTGGCGCAGCATCATCTCGCCACACAAAATCATGGAGCCGGGGTTCACATAGTCCTTGCCTGCATAGCGTGGCGCTGTGCCATGGGTGGCTTCAAACACCGCCACGGAACTTGACATGTTTGCACCGGGCGCAATGCCAATGCCGCCAATCTGCGCCGCCACAGCGTCCGAGATGTAGTCACCATTGAGGTTCATGGTAGCAATCACGCTGTACTCGGCCGGGCGCAGCAGCACCTGCTGCAGGAATGCGTCAGTGATGCTGTCCTTGATGGTGATGCGCTTGCCGGTCCTGGGATTCTTGATTTCCACCCAGGGGCCGCCGTCAATCAGCTCGCCACCGAACTCCTTGAGGGCCACGTCATAGCCCCAGTCCCGGAACGCACCTTCCGTGAACTTCATGATGTTGCCCTTGTGCACCAGCGTCACCGAAGGCTTGTCATGGTCAATCGCGTACTGGATGGCCTTGCGCACCAGGCGCTCCGTACCTTCGCGCGAGACAGGCTTGATGCCCAGGCCAGAGGTCGCTGGGAAGCGGATATGGTCAATGCCCATCTCATCGCGCAGAAAGTCGATGAGTTTTTGCGCCTTGTCCGTGCCTGCAGCGAACTCGATGCCTGCATAAATGTCTTCCGAGTTCTCGCGGAAGATGACCACATCGGTCTTCTCAGGCTCACGCACGGGCGAAGGCACGCCCTGGAAGTAGCGCATGGGGCGCAGGCACACATACAGGTCCAGCGTCTGGCGCAGTGCCACGTTCAGGGAACGAATGCCACCGCCCACAGGCGTATTCAGCGGCCCCTTGATGGAAACGGCATATTCGCGCACGGCATCCACCGTCTCTTCGGGCAGCCAGACGTCCGGGCCGTAGACCTGCGTGGCTTTCTGGCCGGCATACACCTCCATCCACTGAATCTGACGGCGGCCGCCATAGGCCTTGGCCACTGCAGCATCCACCACCTTGCGCATCACTGGCGTGACATCCACGCCCACACCATCACCTTCAATAAAAGGAATGATGGGCTGATCGGGAACATTCAAGGTCATGTCCGCGTTAACGGTCACTTTGCTGCCATTTTCAGGAATGCGGATGTGTGTGTACTGCATGAGGAAGCTATCTCCGGACTTCAACGTAGGGCTTGTGGTCTGCATGGCCACTTGCTGCCGATTCTAGGCTGCTTCACCCCGCATGGCGGCATGAAACGCGCACCACCGGGTATGCATTGGCGATGCCCCTCTTGCAGCGAGCCGCTGCACCTGGTGCTGCTTTGCGACTGCGCCACACCCGCACAGCAAGGATGTACAGAACAGACAACCCCCCCACAGCGCAGGCAATCCACCTACATACAAAATTCAGAAACAAAGTAAAAGTTTCGTAACTTCTGCCTTGTAACAGGCTTTCATTCACTCCTTCCGAATTGCCATGCTGCTGTGAAATTCGCTTGTATGCCCCCTGCTCTTGCGTCTTCCCTCTCCGGTCTCTCACGTACCTGGATGCAACGCTGGTCGCGCTGGCGCACTGCCAGTCTGGCATTGGCGGCCCTGACTTTTGCCAGCGCAAGCCTTGCCTCCACGGCCGTCACCGAAGTCAATCAGCTCATGGCCCAGGGCAAGCTGACCGAAGCGGCAGCGCTTGCGCAGGCACACCTGAGCCGCAACGGCAACGACGTACATATGCGCTTTCTGCAGGGTGTGATCGCCACAGAACAGCAAAAGTACGATCTGGCCATAGACATCTTTAGCGCGCTGACACGTGACTTCCCCAACCTGCCAGAGCCTTACAACAATCTGGCCGTGCTCTACGCCACACAGGGCCAGATGCAAAAAGCCGCGCAGACAACGGCGCACGCGCCACGGCCAGATTCCGCCAGGACTACTCTGCAGACAACTACAAAGACAGCACCCTCAAAACCATGGAGCTGCAGCGCGAAGGCAATCAATGGCTGATCGTGCGTGAAATATCTGCCCAGTAAAAGCAAACAGCCCGTCCTGCTGCAGGCTTACGCTGTCGACACAGCAGATCAATCCATGCCTTTTGCAGCAAGCCCGGGCACTGACTCACCAATGTAAAAGCCCCTTTTGGCCATAGCCAGAAGGGGCTTTTCTTAAAGCTACTCACACCAGACAGCAAACCGCAGGTTTGCATTGGCGATCAGGCCGGTCCGTGCAGACGCGCAAGCCTCAGCCAGTACGTCAAGACTTTGAACAAGCGATCCAAGGGACGTAGAGTGGGCTTACTGCGCCAATGTCGGCACAACCGGTGTTTCCGCAGGCACGCCATCAGCGCCACTGGCCTTACGCTGTGCCTTCTCGGCCTTTTTTCTCTTTTTTTCCAGCTCTCTCTGACGCTTTTCGAATTGATAGTTAGGTTTAGCCATACAGAAAGTGCTTTCTTTGTTTCAGTACGGACACCATACCCTATTGAGCAGGTCTGCACATTGGGCTATCCAATACTGGCACCAGCCTCTACCAAAAGCACATGCAGCCTGTGACCTGCAGCTGCCGAGCTGGCGCAAGCAGCATGGCTTTTAGCGCAACAACTCTTTCGCTCTTTGGCTGAGATGCACATGCGCCGACGCTGCTTGCCTACGGCTGGCATCGAACATCGCGTAATAACCGGCGCGAGTAAATTCTTCCTCCATCAGTTTGATGGCGTCATCCACTTCGTTCTCGTTGGTTAAACGCATGCTTGGATGCTCTGCAGCAATGGCCTGCAGCGTGGCAAAGCTGGATTTCGCAAGCTCCAGGTATGCGACTTTCGTCTCAGGGCCTGAAGAGGTATAGGCAAGCAGAAGAGATGCGTTGAGCTGCTCCTTTGCAGCCTGCGCCTGCTGCTCCAATATTTCCAGCGCGGCGCTGCGCGCATTGACGTCACGAATAGCTTGCAAAACCAGCCAAACATAAAAATGACTCCAATCTTGAGCTGCCCCATGCAAGCATCGTCCTAAGCGCTCGGCAAGCCGATTGCCAAAGCGACCTGGGGGCACACCCAAAAATCTGGAAGATCTGCTGTCAACAGTTCGGAACCATCAATTCATCGGGATAGGCCGCTCTCTCAGCACCATGCGCTCGTTCTTGCTGTTGTACTGCACATACTCTTGGCGACCGTTTCTGCAGCGAACAAATTGATTGTTCAATACGCCATTGGACTCCTTCAGGCACTCAGCTTTTGACTTGGCTGGTATGGTTTCCCAATGAGGCTGATTGTCACGAATAGTGTCAGTGATGCCCACGCCAAATTGACCTGCCAATCTGCCTGCGCCTCGAACGACATCGCTCTGAGCGAAGGCCATCGATGAAAACATTAAACGGACAATCACTATCCGCTTCATATGCACGCCATGCCTGTAACAAAGCGCATTCTAGGTAGGCCCTATTTGCCAAGCTAGCAGCTTCTAAAGCCATCTCAACACTCTTTGGTGTCCTACCTCTGTAGATCCAAAATTTACTGCTGCGGCAAAGTAGCGTTTTTAAGCAGCAGCGTCTTGCTGTACGCCGTGAAATCCCCCAGATGCTTGGTAATCACAGCCTCCACAATGGGCAGCTGCAGCGCTTGGTAGTGTTTTTTGAATGTCTTGCAGCAGCCCTGCCCTGGCTTCATCCAGGGCAGTTTTCTGGCTCAGGATAAAACTCTCGTACAAGGCAGCCTGGCTGTCTCTGGCCCACAGGCGCTGCCCTGTGGTGATGATGCGGTATTGCATCACGGTAGACGAGGCACGCAAGTCCAGCAAATCCACATGGCAGCGCGCCGTGGCGGCCAGCTCGCTGCTCAGCAGCCCACAGCTTTTCAGGGCCCAGCGCCTCATCCGCCAGAACGGCCAGGTCCAAGTCGCTGTCTGGGCCTGCATCGCCCGTGGCCTGAGCGCCAAACACATACAGCGCAGACAGGCTGGGAACGGCTGTCTGCAGCTGCTCAAGCATGCGTGTGTAGTTCATTGCACCCACTTGGTTATGCCCTATCGAAGTTGCTGGCGCCCTCAATCATCCTGCATGTTACGGCGCTGCCTGCCCATTGCGTCTGGCGGTGCTGCAAAAAACATGTACTTTCTTGCACCCAAAAAGAAAAAAGGCCTAATGCCTTAAAACATTAGGCCTTTTCAGGTGCTTGGTGGTGCAGTCGCGACCGAAACCAAACCCGTTCTCCGAGCATAAGCGCGTTTCTGCGTGTTTGTGAGGGGATGAGCGGGTGATGGGATGTCGGCCGGCTGCAACACGTTTGCAAAAATCCTGCGACAACATGCCATCTTGCTATTGACAGCCCCCTCATTACACTCGCACAACCTGTATTTCGTCAGAATAACAAACAAGATGGACAAAGCATGCAGGGAGTGCATCAGGATACGACTGCTGATGCGGATACACACGTAGACACCCAAGCCGCGCTGTGGCTCCTGGCGAGCCTGGCCGGTTTCTATCGCCAGCCCTTCGATACGGAGCTGGTGATCAAGCGTTTTCCGCCGCCTATCGATCTGCCCACGCTGATCGAGGCCTTGGACGCCCTCGGCCTCAAGGCCGGGTTGGCGCATTGGCCTGATGGCCAGTCATCAGGGCTGTCGGCCTTGCCGCTGCCCGCCGTGGCGCTGTTGCCTACGCCCGCGGCTGAAGCTACGCAGGCAGGCTCTGGCGAAGATACAAATGCCGCGTCACCCCCGCCACCCTCCCGCATCCCGCTCACCCCGGCGCTGATCGTCCAGCACGGTGACGACACCCTGGCTTGGGTCAAACCCGGCCAGTCGGCCCCGGAGACCGTGGCGCTCGACGCCGCCCGCGCCCAAGCGGCACCGGTACTGCTGCTGGTGGCCCAGGCCGAGCCACCCGTTTCCGAATCGGTCAGCAAAACCGCATCGCCCGAAACCCAGAAAAAGCCCTTCGGCTTCTCCTGGTTCGTGCCCGAACTGCTGCGCCACAAGCGCATCTGGCGGGATGTACTGCTCGCCAGCCTCGCCATCCAGTTGGTCGGCCTGGCCACACCGCTCTTCACCCAGGTCATCATCGACAAGGTCATCGCCCATCACTCCGAGAGCACCCTCATCGTGCTGGGCGTGGCGCTGGTGGTGTTCATGTTCTTCACCAGCGGCATGACTTGGCTGCGCCAGTATCTGGTGCTGCACACCGGCAGCCGCATCGACGCCGTGCTGGGCGAGAAGGTGTTGAAGCACCTGCTGCACCTACCGCTGCCGTACTTCGAGGCGCGGCCCACCGGCACCCTGGTGGCGCGTCTGCACGGCGTGGAGCAGCTGCGCGAGTTCATTTCCGGCGCGGCGGTGAGCCTGGTACTCGATCTGCCCTTCCTGCTCATCTTCCTGGCGGTGATGTTCTCCTACAGCTGGCAGCTCACGCTGATCGCGCTGGGCATCTTGACGCTGATCGTCATCGCCAGCCTCATCATGGTGCCGATCTTTCGCGAGCGGCTGGACAAGCAGTTCCTGCTCGGCGCAAGGAATCAAGCCTTTCTCACCGAATACCTGGCGGGCATGGCCACGGTGAAATCCCTGCAACTGGAGCCGGATGTCGGCAAGCGCTACGGCACCTATCTGGCCCAGTACCTCTCGGCGGGCTTCGCCACCAAGCAGGTCGGCAACACCTACAACGTCGTCGCCAACGGGCTGGAGCAGGTGATGACGCTGTCCATCCTCATCGTGGGGGCGTGGCTCGTGATGCAGCCCGAAGCGGGGATGACGGTGGGCATGCTGGTGGCCTTCCAGATGTTCGCCAGCCGCATGAGCCAGCCGCTGCTGCGCCTGGTCGGGCTGTGGCAGGAATTCCAGCAGGCCAGCATTTCCGTCAAGCGCCTGGGCGACATCCTGGACATGCCGCAGGAACCCTTCACCCTCACCCCGCAACGCGCCGCCGGCGGCGAAGGCCGCATCGACATCCTGGACGTGGGCTTCCGCTACTCCGAGCAGCACCCTTGGCTCTACCGGAACCTGAGTCTGGCCATCCCCACCGGCAAGCTCACAGTACTGATGGGCCCCAGTGGCTGCGGCAAGAGCACGCTGGCCAAGCTGATGCAGGGCTTTTACTGGCCGCAGGAAGGGCAAATCCTGCTCGACGGGCGAGACATCCGGCAACTGGCGGCCAACGAACTGCGCGCCACCTTCGGCGTGGTGCCGCAAGAAACGGTGCTGTTCTCCGGCACGGTCTACGACAACCTGGCCATGGCGCACCCGCACGCCAGCTTCGAGGACGTGATCGCAGCCTGCAAGGCGGCGGAAATCCACGAGGTGATCGAGAAGCTGCCGCAGGGCTACCAGACCGAGATCGGTGAGCGCGGCACCGGGCTATCGGGCGGGCAGCGCCAGCGCATTGCCATTGCCCGCGCGCTACTCAAGCGCCCCAAGGTGCTGATCTTCGACGAGGCGATTTCGAATCTGGATCAACAGACCGCCGAGCATTTTGCGCAAACCATCAACCGGCTCAAAGGCAAGGTCACGATGATCTTCATCACGCACCAGATACCCAAGGGCTTGCAAGTGGATGAGGTGGTGAATATGGGGCAGCATGCCATGCACATGAGTTTGGTGAAGGAAGACAAATGAAGCAGTTGAGCAAAGATCAGTGGCGAAAAATTCATGGAATCAGGCCACCAAAGGACCCAGCTGATCCCGATGTCATTGGTCGACGACCAATTCACGAAGCAATCGTGAATTGGGAGATCAAGTGGACCACTCGACTACACCTGATCTTCGCGCCTCTGGCCTTCACTATTGTGCTCATGCCGAAACTCAACAAAGCTTGGTATGAGGTTATTTCCTCTATTCCGATTGTTTCGTGGATTCACAGAGAGTTTTCCGGTTTGACTGGCACGCTGTATTTATGCCTCGCTGTTGGTCTGGTTTTTTATTTCTACTCGGCCAGCAAAATTGACGGAAAAAGCCACTCGGAATACGGCTACCCCATCAATATCAACCATGTTCGATCCCCCAAAAATATCAAGCAGGGCGAGCTTTATCCAAGAACAAAATTGGAGGAAAGGGTGTTTTTTGCCGATAGCGCAGGCGGCATATGGCTGGCGACATTCATGTGGTTTGTTCTGCTTGGTGGAATTTCCGTTTTATTTTCCATGAAAGGAGGCTGAAAAGCGTCCCAAGGTGCTGATTTTCGACGAGGCGATTTCGAACCTGGATCAACAGACCGCCGAGCATTTTGCGCAAACCATCAACCGGCTCAAAGGCAAGGTGACGATGATTTTTATCACGCACCAAGTGCCCAAGGGCTTGCAAGTGGATGAGGTCGTGAATATGGGGAGCCATGCCATGCATATGAGTTTGGTGAAGGAGGAGAACACGTGAGCCAGTTTTTTACAGCAGTCGGCGCGGCGATGCTGATTTTTTGCGCTATTTGGGGGTATTCATGGCTTGAAGTGTGGCGGGACCCGAAGGGTGAACTGGCCGACTTCTATGCGCGGCACCCGCGAACCAAGGCGTGGGTTTCATTGGCGAATAGGCTATGGATACCGACTTTGGTTGTTGGGCTTATTTTCGTAGTTATGGGCGTAATGATGGGAGGAAAATCATGAGTGCGATTCAGAATGCGGCAGCAGGGACTGCTGCCGCCAGTTTTGTTGCCAGCCAGATTGGAAACAGCATAGCCGGCACTTTCGGCATGGGGTATGCCAAATTGGTTGTCGGTCAAGCTGCATGGGCGGCGTCCGTCGGCGCGCTTGGGGAGAAAATGGCCAATGGCACAGCAACCGGCGGTGATTATGCCAATGTGATTCAAAAGACCGGAGACCTGCTACTCGGTCTTGGGTTGACGATTGCACAAGTCAATCCGTGGATACGCGGCGCATTTACTATCGCCAGCGGCGGACTGTTCATTTACGACAACTGGGACAAGATTTCAGACTTTTACGACCGCGCTAAAACCTGGCTCTGGCCCCGCGACCCCATCATTCTCGACCTTGACGGCGACGGCCTCGAAACCGTCGGCCTCGCCTCGAATATCTACTTCGACCACGACGGCGACGGTGTATTGACCAAGACCGGCTGGGTGGGCAAGGACGACGCCCTCCTGGTCTGGGACAGAAATGCGAACGGTCGCATCGACACCGGCGCGGAACTGTTCGGCGACTTCACGCCCCTTCCCAATGGCACCCTCGCCCCGAATGGTTTTGCCGCGCTCGCTGCCTTGGACTCGAACGGCGATGACACCTACCTCTTTGGCCGGAGCGACGGCCAGGACACGGTGATCGACGGCGACACCACCGCCGGTAACAGCGACACCCTGCGCTTCAAGGAAGGCGTGGCGCTGGCGGACGTGCGCAAAAGTCGGCGCTGGCGGGGCGGCGAGTGTGCGAATGATGAGATGCGGAGGGTGGCGGCGTGAGCATTGCGAAGGAAGGGGTTTGGCTATTCGTTTACTTTGTCTGTCTGGTTAGCGCCATAGCGTTATCGTCGCTTCTGATTGGAGTAGGTTATGAGCAGCTTGCAAAAATACTCTTTCTTTGGCTGCCACTCATTGCAATTGTCGTCGCTAAGTTTCTTGAGCGTCCAATGCTTCGAAGATATTTCGAATTGAGTGATCATGGTCAATGGAATATTCGAAAGGATGCGCCGCGAAGCGTCAATATTTTGCTCAGGCTAATGCCAATTATGGCGGCTTTAATGATTGGTTATGCATTCACTCACCTATCTAAATATGGTTCGATTTAAAGGGAGATGAATTATGGTTACAGGCGGCAATCTCGAAAGTTTTCTGAACGGCGTGACGGTTGGCGAATCTGCTGGGCAGGTAGTCACAAGTAATGGTGATGTAAATACCATTGTGACAGCAGGTTTGAATATTGCGTCTACGCTACCCCAAGTCGGCACAGCTTCGACGGTCGGCCTTTATATGGCCAACACGGCGCTCATTCCGCTGAATATGGTAAGTGCGATTCAAAACATCAAAAATATCGCAGATAATGGTGCCTCTGTTCAGAACGTAAGCGCAACAGCATCTGACATGGCTGCAATAGCTTCAGCCGTGGCCGCCCGTTTGGCACTTGCACCTATACCGCAAGCGAAAGCTGCTGCACTTGGCCTTACCGCTTTATCGATCTTGCTGAAATATGGACCAGTCTACGGCCAAAAATTCGGTGAGTGGCTTGGGCAAAATATCCCGACGCCCTATGATATTCAAAAGTATTTCAATGATCTTTTCAACCGCGCCAAAAATTGGGTTTGGCCCCGCGACCCCATCATCCTCGACTTGGACGGCGATGGTTTGGAGACTGTCGGCCTGGCCGGCAACGTCTATTTCGATCACGACGGCGACGGGGTATTGACCCAGACCGGCTGGGCCGGCGCGAACGACGCCCTGCTGGTCTGGGACCGCAACGGCAACGGCGCCATCGACACCGGCGCCGAACTCTTCGGCGACTTCACGCCGATGCCCAATGGAACCCTCGCTCCCAACGGCTTTGCCGCCCTCGCCGCCCTCGATTCAAACGGCGACGGCGTGATCGACGCCTCCGACCCGGCCTTTGCCGAACTCAAACTTTGGCGCGATGCCGACCAGAACGGGGCGACGGGCGCCGGCGAACTGATTTCCCTCGCCGATGCGGGCATCCTCAGCCTGAATCTGGCCAACACCCTCAAGAACCAGAATCTTGCCAACGGCAACCAGCTCACCCGCGAAGGCAGCTTCACCCGCACCGATGGCACGACCTCGGCCATGGGCGAATTCCGCCTCGCCACCGACACCTTTTCCACCAAGTTCGCCAACGCGATCGAAGTCCCCGAATCCCTCAAGAGCCTGCCCGACATGCAAGGCTCAGGCTCCGTGCGCGAACTCTGGCAGGCCGCCGCGCAATCCGGCAGCGTCGCGGCGGTGCTGGCCCAGTTCCAATCCGCCGCAACGCGCGCCGAGCAGAAGGCCCTGCTCGATACCCTCATCACCGCCTGGGCCGACACCTCCGGCATGGCGGGGAGCCTGGAAGCGCGGGCCTCTGGCAAATACCGCATCGTCTATGAAGCCTTCGGCAACGAGCGCCGCTCAAGCAGCATCGACACCGTGGCCTTCGCGGCGATCTCCTCCGGCAGCGTGAGCGGCAGTGCAGGACTGATGTCCGACGCAGGCGGCCTGTACCTCTCCGAACGCTACCGCAACCTGATCAGTGACTGGAGCCGCAAGCTGCACGTGCTCGAAGCCTTCAACGGTCAGTACTTCTTCAACCTGCCCGAGCAGAAGAGCCAGACCGCCGGGGCGAACTGGGGCTTGGCCATCTCGGCCGGTTCGGGCGGCGGCGGCTCGGGGGCGATGGCCATCGCAGCCTACCCCACCTTGCGCGTGAATTTCTCGCAAGGCCAGCTCGATCTGCTGCAACAAGCCTACGACAGCCTCAAGGAAAGCGTTTACGCCAGCCTGGTGATGCAAACGCGACTGAAACCGTACCTCGACCAGATCGAACTCGTCATCGACAACGACGGTATCCGGCTGGATGCTGCGGCACTAAACCAGAAACTGGCAGAGAAAAAAGCAACCGATCCCGAGAACTATCTCGCCGACCTGCTCGACCTGGACCGCTACGCCAATGGTTTCCTCTCCGGCACCAACTGGGTGGGGCTTTCCGACTTCGACAACCTCGTCGAAACCCTACCGCAGACGGCGGGCATCGCGGCCCTGCTCGATGAATTCAAGGTGCGCACGCTCACCGGTGGTGACGACAACGCTTGGCTCACCGATAAGGCCGACATCGTGCTGGCGGGCGACGGCAACGACACCCTCTATGGCTACAACGGCAACGACCGTCTGTTCGGCCAGGGCGGCGATGATCGCATCTACGGTGGGGACGGTGACGACCTGATCTCCGGCGGCGCGGGCGACGACCTGCTCTACGGCGAATCCGGGGCCGACACCTACGTCTTCGGGCGCGGCTACGGCAACGACACCATCGTTGACATCGCCGAGAACGGCGTGCAGCGCGACACCGTGCGCTTGCTGGGTCTGAATCCAGCGGACATCCGGGTCACCGCCGACTACGCCGACAACCTCGTCTTCACCATTGTCGATACGGGCGAGACGCTGTCCGTGTCGCGCGGCGGCTACTGGTGGGGCCAGAACGGCGTCGGCCAGTACGTCTTCGACGACGGCACGGTGTGGAGCCACGACGATGCGCTGCGCGCCACCGTGGCCGCGACCACAGAGAACGACGACGTGATCCACGGCTCCAGCGCCGGCGACGCGATCGCCGGCCAGGCGGGCAATGACACGCTGATCGGTAACGGCGGTAACGACGTGATCGATGGCGGTGCGGGCAATGATCTCTTGATCGGCTCCACCGGCTGGAACTGGATATACGAGAACGGCAGCTATCGGGTGGAGCGCAACACCACGCCGCAAATCTCCGCCAACGGCAACGACACCTACCTCTTCGGCCGGGGCGACGGCCAGGACACGGTGATCGACGGGGACACCACCGCCGGCAACAGCGATACCTTGCGTTTCAAGGAAGGCGTTCTGCCATCGGACGTGAAGCTCATCCGCAGCGGCGAGGATCTGGTGCTGGCCTGCAAAGGTCGGCGCTGGCGGGACGGCGAGGCGGCGAATAAGGCGTGGAGGATAGCGGCATGAACAAGATACATGTGTCCGCCCCTATAGCCAGGCTGCTAGGAGGATTTTTTCTCCTGATCGCTGTTGCAGTACTTCTAATATTCTTGGTTAACACGAGTTTTGTGTCATTTACGGTACAAAACTTCCGACAGCAATCGGTAAATATCGTAGAGGTGAATGCATCCAAGGGACTCATTTTCAAGTCGTCCGACTTTTTAGACCGCCATCAAATCGACTCATTTTGGGGCGTTTTTCCTATCAAGGAAATTTCTCTCGATGTTGCGATTAAGGACAGCGAGGTTCAAAAAAACTTCTCTTGCCAAGTAAACCTGCAAGGGAGCGATAGTTGTTCGGTCGAGATTTACGACCACACTCTCAAATGCAAATGTTTTCAATAGATTATTGAGGAGACGAGGTGATGAACTTTCCATGGGAAATTTACGCAAGAGCAGAACGCGAGGCTGTGGCATCTCAACTTCCTGGGCGTCAGGATGGTCCGGCAGATGCCTACAGACACATCCTTGCTGCTGCCGAGGCTGTACGACAAGGGTATCCGGAATCCGTAGTCAGAGCATGGGGGGGAATGGAGAGAAAGAGACAATCCGCCTGACCGTGCAGCAATGGATAAACACAACAATGATGTCGGGATTGGTATCGGCAAGAATGCTCGATCATGGCAGGAAGTCTTGGAGCGAGCTCGGAAGGCCGTGTCGAATGGTTCGACAAATTCAACAGATCCTAATACTGCATCTTGGCGACCGCCTAGCGAATGGGACGGGAATCCAAAGAATGATGCCACTCCGGACCCGAACGACCGGCTACCGACAACGGAAACAAATTGGCCACCACGCTGGCCGCCTCAAGGTATACCGTCACCTGATGATCCAAACTGGTGGCGGGAATTTCCTTTTCCGGGAACCCAGCCCAAAGAATGCACCCCTTATGATCTGGACGGTAACGGGATACCAGATCGCTTTGAACCACTCAAGTTCTCGCCTCTCGGAGATATTTTCAACCGCGCCAAAAACTGGGTCTGGCCCCGCGACCCCATCATCCTCGACCTCGACGGCGACGGTTTAGAGACGGTCGGCCTGGCCAGCAACGTCTATTTCGACCACGATGGCGACGGCGTGCTCACCAAGACCGGCTGGGCGGGTGCGAACGACGCCCTGCTGGTGTGGGACAGAAACGGTAACGGCACCATCGACACCGGCGCGGAGTTGTTCGGCGACTTCACCGTACTGCCCAACGGCACCCTCGCCCCGAATGGATTTGCAGCCCTCGCCGCATTGGATGCGAATGGCGACGGCGTGATCGACGCCACCGACCCCGCCTTCGCAGAATTGAAGCTCTGGCGCGATATTTCGCAAGACGGCGTCTCGCAAGGCGGCGAACTCGTTTCGCTGGCGGACGCCGGCATCGTCAGCCTCAACCTCGCCCACAGCCTCAAGAACCAGCGCCTGGCCAACGGCAACACGCTCGCCCGCGAAGGGACATTCACCCGTGCCGACGGCTCAACGTCCGCCATGGGCGAATTCCGCCTCGCCACCGACACGTTCAACACCCGCTTCGCCGAACCGGTCGAAGTCCCCGAGCCCCTCAAAACCCTGCCCACCATGGGCGGCGCCGGCAACGTGCGCGAATTGCAGCAGGCCGCCGCCCAATCCAGCAGCCTCGCCGGTGTTCTCGCCCAGTTTCAGAACGCGGGCACGCGCGCCGAACAAAAAGCCCTGCTCGATCAACTCATCACCGCCTGGGCCGACACCTCCGGCATGGCCAAGAGCCTGGAAGAGCGGGCCTCTGGCAAATACCGCATCGTCTACGAAGCCTTCGGCAACGAGCGCCGCTCAAGCAGCATCGACACCGTGGCCTTCGCGGCGATCTCCTCCGGCAGCGTGAGCGGCAGTGCAGGACTGATGTCCGACGCAGGCGGCCTGTACCTCTCCGAACGCTACCGCAACCTGATCAGTGACTGGAGCCGCAAGCTGCACGTGCTCGAAGCCTTCAACGGCCAGTACTTCTTCAACCTGCCCGAGAAAAAGAGCCAGACCGATGGGGCCAATGATCCTCTCTGGCAGGTGGCTGCATGACCGCCGAGCACTTCGCGCAGACGATCAACCGGCTCAAAGGCAAGGTGACGATGATCTTCATCACGCACCAGGTGCCCAAGGGCTTGCAGGTGGATGAGGTGGTGAATATGGGGCAGCATGCCCGGCAGGTGAGTTTGGTGAAGGACGAGATATGAGCGGCGAAAACAAGTACAGCAATCGTTGGCGGGCATGGCGCTGGATAGTTTATTTATTGATAGGACTGTCAATAGCCAGCGGTTATGTCTTCTGGGAGTTTCAGAGGATAAAAAACCGGTTATTTGGGTTTCAGCCGCCGGAAATGGCGCTGGCGCAGTACACCCCGAAAGATGTTGTTGGCGACCTTGGCGGAATGAAAGTTCGCATTCCCCGGCACTGCGTTGAATATGTGGAATACGACGACGATCCGGGATTTGGCGAGAAGCGCAAAGGGACTGCTCCTGAACGCACCTTCGAATCGAAACTGCGCAGCTTTGGAATCGATATCCGCATGACGGATATGAGATGCCAGGAAAGCTCGGAATTGAGAGAAAACAGGCGTCAGCAATTCCTTAAGCAGGAATCACCATGGATTAGCATTGGAGTCAACGCTGGGTCAATTTATCCGAAATTGGGAGCTATGGCCGTTGATAGGCAAGCAAGGATAGTAATTGACAGCATTGCAAAACCAACGGAGTTTTGGTTTTCAAACTATGAACGATTGCCAAGTAAGGTTTATGGGCTGGATGCTTATGTAGTTGCTGGTCTTGACCCTCATACAGGCAAACCTGCGAAAGACAGTGACAAGGTTGACGACAAATATTTTCACTTCGCGCCATCTGGATTGGCCGACACCTATATTTCATGTGGCAGAACCTATGTACCTGGTGGCGTGGCAAGTTGCAGTATGGATTTCTCGTTGGAGCCCAAGGCGAGAGTGTACGTTGATGTCCGCTTTAACAGAGCGCGCCTATCAGAGTGGCAAGAGATTAGAAAAAAAACAATAGATTTGCTGACTGGCTTCGAAGTTCGCGAAGAGTCCGCCAGTCATTCACCACCCAAAAATTCGCCAAACAAGTAATTGTCCATTGATTATCGAGGAAATACGCCGTGCCACAAACTGTCACCAGCGCTCAACTTCAATCACTGCAACAGTCCTTACAATCCGGAGGGGCAGCAGCAGCAGCTGATGCATACAACTGGCTTTATGCTCAAGGATATAACTATGCCGGTTGGGCTGAAGGCGTTGCAAGAGGCGATTCGTTTGCTGGGAATGCCGCGCTGAAATATTTGCGAGAAACCGCCATCATGGGAATGGGCGGCGATCAGTGCAGAAATCTGACTCCGCAGCAGATCGATAAGATTCGCACCGATATGGCGGACAAGACTCTGGAAAAATATAAAGAGATTGCTGATAACAATGGCGGCAAGCTTGATAGGGATTTGACATACAAGGAAACGAAGGATATTCACGAAAGGGTTTTTCAGGACAATGGTCTCGGACTAGACAACTGGACCATCAATACACCCATGGAGATAATCCGAGAGAGATCAGGTGATGAGGCGGTTGAGCGCCTCTGGGAAAAATTACGCGACACCGGCGGCGATGGCGTTGATGCGCTGGAGATAAACCAGCGACTTATTGAGTTGATGGATTTTTATCGTGATCAGATCCCGGAAATGCGGGACAGAATCGACAAATGGAGGCAGCATTTTGACGATTTTTCCGAGAAGTGGGGCATCGTAACTGATACGTGGAAGAAGCATTTTGATGATTGGTCAAAAAACATCAAAGAATGGTGGGACCGCGCCAAAAACTGGGTCTGGCCCCGCGACCCCATCCTCCTCGACCTCGACGGCGATGGCCTGGAGACGGTGGGACTCGCCAGCAACGTCTATTTCGACCACGACGGCGATGGCATCCTCACCCGCACCGGCTGGGTGGGTCAGGGCGACGCCCTGCTGGTCTGGGACAGAAACGGCAACGGCACCATCGACACCGGCGCCGAACTCTTTGGCGACTTCACACCTCTTCCCAACGGCACGCTGGCTCCGAACGGCTTTGCCGCACTCGCCGCCTTGGACAGCAACGGCGACGGCATCATCGACGCTTCTGACCCGGCCTTTGCCGAACTCAAACTTTGGCGCGATGCCGACCAGAACGGGGCGACGGGCGCCGGCGAACTGATTTCCCTCGCCGACGCCGGCATCGTCAGCCTCAACCTCGCCCACACCCTCAAGAACCAGAACCTCGCCAACGGCAACCAGCTCACCCGCGAAGGCAGCTTCACCCGCACCGATGGCACGACCTCGGCCATGGGCGAATTCAATCTTGCCACCGACACCTTCAATACGAAATTTGCCGAACAGATCGAAGTCCCCGAAGCCCTCAAAACCCTGCCCAACATGCAAGGAGCGGGCAACGTGCGCGAGCTTCGGCAAGCCGCGACCCAGTCGGACGGCGTGGCCAGCCTGCTGGCCCAATTCCAGAACGCCGCCACCCGTGCCGAGCAAAAGGCGCTCCTCGACCCACTCCTCTCCGCCTGGGCCGATACCTCCGGTATGGCAAAAAACCTGGATGCGCGCGCCCAGGGCCAATACATCATCCAGTACGAAGCCTTCGGCAACGACCGGCGCTCCGACCACATTGACAGCGTCGGTTTCGTCGCTGCCCAGACGGCAGGCCCGCTGACCTTTGAGGGTATGACCGGCGCGCTATCGACTGACATTGGCGCGAGCTACCTCAGCGCGCACTACCGCGAGCTCATCGACAGCTGGAACCAGAAACTGCACGCGCTCGAGGCCTTCAACGGCCAGTATTTCTTCAACCTGCCGGACGGCAAGAGCCAGACCGCCAGCACCAATGATGCGATCTGGAGAGCGGTGATATGAGCGAATTGATACAGAGCCAAAAAATTATGGGGTGGCTCATAAAGTTTATTCTCCTATCGTTATGCGTGGCTTTGCTTTTCTATGCAAAAAACAACTCGGATATTGAAACCTATTTTTCTGACTTGATGGCAGGAGATTATCAGGCTACATTTCCATACAGCATATCCGATGCAGATACCGTATGTGCATTGCAGGCGTATCAGAATAGGTTGAGGTCTCTGCCAGATATATTGGCCGTGGACGCCATTAACTCTCAGCTAGACAAGGCTAATTTTCGGGGCGAAGAAGGTTTTTGGGTTTTGTTGCGTTATTCCAAAGGGGTGCTGGCTTTGGATAAAGTTAATCGTTATAAGTACCCGCTCTCCAGTCCTGTTGACTCCAATGATTTTGATCCTGTTGAATGGAAGGATGAGATCGGTAGAAAAAGTGTGGAATGTGCCACAGGGGTACGGTTGAAGTTCTCAGTATTCATTAACCAAGCAACGGGCGAAAAGCGCGTTGGAATTGCATCATCTGAAAGGGAATAAAATGTCCTATATCGGTGATCTTCATGATAGGGCCCAGCAATACTCAGACAGCTACGGACTAACAGGGCCGGTAAATGGCGATGCAGATGCCTTCCGCCACGCGTACTCTCTAGGGAACCTCTGCATAAGTCCCCAAGGGCTTGCAGGTGGATGAGGTGGTGAATATGGGGCAGCATGCCATGCACATGAGTTTGGTGAGGGAGGATATTTAATGAGGTGGCGAGGAATTTCGTCAGAAAAGTCAATTTTTGACAGTGAAGAGCAGCGCATAGGTCGGCCACTCACTGCGTTAGAGAAATCCCGAGTGGTTTCAAAATATACAGCAATCGTTGCATTGATATGTTTGACCCCTTTCCTTTCTGTTGACATATGGGATTCTTCTCAGCTGTATAGGTCACCGTTAGAGAAAAGCTTCAAAAATGTGAACCTAAGACTTGGAGGTGGAGGCAAATCCCCACCCGTTATCGTTCTTACGTACAGAGGCAAAAGAGTTTTCGTATCTCCGTGCGACGGATTGAAAGAAGTCGTGTGTCGAGAGGATTATTCTGGCGAGCCCGCTTTTGTTGATATTGCTGATGTAACAGAAATTTCGCCGGGAAAAGGAATAATCAAGAGGTTAAGCATGCACGACAATTTTGGAAAAAAAATTGTCGCGACAAATCATTATGCAGACACCTGGGTTCAGAGTTACCCAAGAAATCCGTACCAAAAAAATTGGTTCCTGTTAATCATTGCCACAGGGGCTGCTCTGGTTTTTTTTGCCTTGAAATCTCTATCTTTTTTCATCAATTTTAGGAGCCGTGAAAAATGAGCAATCCATCGACAGTCACCTTGGTTCTTGGAAATCTTGGCGGACAGGTTGGCGCTGTTGACGGAGTCATCAATGCCTCTGTCAGCGCGCGTGATGGAAATACGGGGGCAACGATTTCCGGAACCATTACCGCAGCAGGCAGTCTCGCGACCATGTTCCCAATGGTGCGGACAGTTTGAGGTGGTGAATATGGGGCAGCATGCCATGCATATGAGTTTGGTGAAGGAGGATTCTTGATGGCATTAGGCAAAGAGCGGCTTAGAAAAATCCACGGCCTGACCGAGCCAACGGAGCCTGCTGATCCGGCAGTTCTTGCGCGGCGTAGATTCCATAAGGCAGCTGCAACGTGGCTCGCCAAGTGGTCGTACCCGCTGCAGGCAGCCTTTGCCCTGGTCGGGTTCGTGGTCGTGTTGCTACCGATGTTCTCGAAGGGCTGGCGCGCCGTAATTGAGACCACGCCCGTCGCTGAGCGAGTTTTCCATGATTTCTCCTCCCTTAGTGGTTGGGCAATGGTGCTGTTTTTTGTTCTTCTGGCTCTATTCCTCGTTCTGAACTGGCGGGTCAATGACTATCCAGGAGGATGGCACCCGACAAAACAATGGGGTTTTCCAAATCCTAAGCAGGTCGTAGAGATGGAACTGTACCCACGACTTAAGAGAGAAGAGTTCGTTTATTGGATCGGGATTTTTTTCAGCGCTGCCGGGACAACGATCTGGATGATTTTCTTTGGCGTATTTGCATTTTTCATCAGGATAGGAGGCTGATATGAGCGGTATCGTGACGGCGGGAGAAGTAGCGGCTGCAGCAGGCGACGCATATGGAGCGTACCAAGGCGGTCTGAGTACACCAGCCAACCAGGCTTCGTTTGGCGCTGCGGTAGCTGCAGGGGCGGCAGCCATGGCATCAACGGGTAGCTTTGGTGCTTTTGCCCAAGGACTGGGTATTGGCGTTGCTCCTGCAACGGCCGTGACGCAGACCGTGATGAATCTGAACGCATTGCAAAACGCTCAGTCACCTGGAGATGCTTTGGCAGCCTCACTCGGTATATTGGGTGGTGCTGCGGGCACGATCGCTGGATTGATGCCACCCTCGCCACAAAAAGTTGCTCTGACCGGCATCGCTATCGCCGCCTCTGCAGCACAGCAACTCGTGCAGAACGGCCAGCCGCTGCAACAGTCCTTGATCGATCTTTTGAACAAGGCTGCCAACGAATTCCTGAATCTGTTTCTACCTGAAGGAATGCGTCCCCGCGATCGGGGATACTCGAATTTCTTCGACTCGGCTAAAAACTGGGTCTGGCCCCGCGACCCCATCATCCTCGACCTCGACGGCGACGGCTTGGAGACGGTGGGACTCGCCAGCAACGTCTATTTCGACCACGACGGCGACGGCGTCCTGACCCTCACCGGCTGGGCGGGTGCGAACGACGCCCTGCTGGTGTGGGACAGAAACGGTAACGGCACCATCGACACCGGCGCGGAGTTGTTCGGCGACTTCACCGTACTGCCCAACGGCACCCTCGCCCCGAATGGATTTGCAGCCCTCGCCGCATTGGATGCGAATGGCGACGGCGTGATCGACGCCACCGACCCCGCCTTCGCAGAATTGAAGCTCTGGCGCGATATTTCGCAAGACGGCGTCTCGCAAGGCGGCGAACTCGTTTCGCTGGCCGACGCCGGCATCGTCAGCCTCAACCTCGCCCACACCCTCAAGAACCAGAACCTCGCCAACGGCAACACGCTCGCCCGCGAAGGGACATTCACCCGTGCCGACGGCTCAACGTCCGTCATGGGCGAATTCAAACTCGCCATCGACACCTTCGACACCCGCTTCGCCGAAGAGATCGAAGTCCCCGAAGCGCTCAGGGTACTGCCCAACATGCAGGGCGCGGGCAACGTGCGCGAATTGCAGCAGGCCGCCGCCCAATCCAGCAGCCTCGCCGGTGTTCTCGCCCAGTTTCAGAACGCCGCCACCCGCGCCGAGCAAAAGGCCTTGATCGACCAGCTGCTCACTGCCTGGGCCGATACCTCCGGTATGGCAAAAAACCTGGATGCGCGCGCCCAGGGCCAATACATCATCCAGTACGAAGCCTTCGGCAACGACCGGCGCTCCGACCACATTGACAGCGTCGGTTTCGTCGCTGCCCAGACGGCAGGCCCGCTGACCTTTGAGGGTATGACCGGCGCGCTATCGACTGACATTGGCGCGAGCTACCTCAGCGCGCACTACCGCGAGCTCATCGACAGCTGGAACCAGAAACTGCACGCGCTCGAGGCCTTCAACGGCCAGTATTTCTTCAACCTGCCGACACAAAAAAGCCAGACCAGCAACGCCAACTGGGGGATGACCGTTACCACCACGCCCGGCAGCACCCAGAATAGTGGCGGTATTGCCATGACCTACAGCGTGCCGACCCTGAAACTCAATTTCTCGACGGCGCAACTCGACCTGCTGCAACAAGCCTACGACAGCCTGAAGGAAAGCGTTTACGCCAGCCTGGTGATGCAAACGCGACTGAAACCGTACCTCGACCAGATCGAACTCGTCATCGACAACGACGGTATCCGGCTGGATGCTGCGGCACTAAACCAGAAACTGGCAGAGAAAAAAGCAACCGATCCCGAGAACTATCTGGCCGACCTGCTCGATCTGGACCGATACGCCGGTGCGTTCCTTGCTGGCACCAACTGGCAGGGCCTTGCCGACTTCGACAACCTCGTCGAAACCCTACCGCAGACGGCGGGCATCGCGGCCCTGCTCGATGAATTCAAGGTGCGCACGCTCACCGGTGGCGATGACGTGACGGGACTCACCGACAAGGCCGACATCGTGCTGGCGGGCGACGGCAACGACACCCTCTATGGCTACAACGGCAACGACCGTCTGTTCGGCCAGGGCGGCGATGATCGCATCTACGGTGGGGCCGGTGACGACCTGATCTCCGGCGGCGCGGGCGACGACCTGCTCTACGGCGAATCCGGGGCCGACACCTACGTCTTCGGGCGCGGCTACGGCAACGACACCATCGTTGACATCGCCGAGAACGGCGTGCAGCGCGACACCGTGCGCTTGCTGGGTCTGAATCCAGCGGACATCCGGGTCACCGCCGACTACGCCGACAACCTCGTCTTCACCATTGTCGATACGGGCGAGACGCTGTCCGTGCCGCGCGGCGGCTACTGGTGGGGCCAGAACGGCGTCGGCCAGTACGTCTTCGACGACGGCACGGTGTGGAGCCACGACGATGCGCTGCGCGCCACCGTGGCCGCGAGCACCGAGGGCGACGACGTGATCCACGGCTCCAGCGCCGGGGACGCGATCGCCGGCCAGGCGGGCAATGACACGCTGATCGGTAACGGCGGTAACGACGTGATCGATGGCGGTGCGGGCAATGATCTCTTGATCGGCTCCACCGGCTGGAACTGGATATACGAGAACGGCAGCTATCGGGTCGAGCGCAATACCACGCCATCCATCGCCGCCAACGGCGACGACACCTATCTCTTTGGTCGTGGAGACGGCCAAGACACGGTGATCGATGGCGACACCACCGCCGGCAACAGCGATACCTTGCGTTTCAAGGAAGGCGTTCTGCCATCGGACGTGAAGCTCATCCGCAGCGGCAACGATCTGGTGCTGGCCATTCGCGATAGCGGCGACCGGGTGACGCTCAAGCAGTATTTCGATGAAGACTGGCGCGGGCAGAACGGCCCGTGGTTGATCGAACGGATTGCCTTTGCCGACGGCACGGTGCTGTCGTTTGCCGACGTGCAGGCCATTCTCTTTGCCGGCAGCGAAGATGCAGAAACCATCATCGGCTCAAGGGCGGCGGATGTGCTGACCGGCCAGGGCGGGGATGACGTGCTGCTCGGCGGCGCGGGCCGGGATATTCTGGACGGCGGCGCGGGCAACGATGTGCTGCGCGGCGGCGGTGTCATTGGCTGGGGTAATCAGGTCTACGACGGGAACGGTGAAGGCGACACCTACCGCTTCGGTCGGGGCGATGGGCACGACACGATCATCGAGGATTCCTGGCAGCAAAATGAGACCGACCGCATCGAGCTCAAGGCGGGTGTGCTGCCCTCCGATGTGCGGCTGGAGCGGGTGCGCACGGTCAACGGCTGGCAGGTCAGCGATGACCTGAAGATCACCATCCGCGACACCGGCGAGACGCTCATCGTCAAGAACCATTTCAACGAGAGCAACCGCTTCGCGGTGGAGGAAATCGTTTTTTCCGATGGCACGGTGTGGGATATGGAGGCGATCAAATCCCGCAGTCTGCTGGGCGAGGCCGGTGATGATGAATTGCGCGGCTTCAATGGGCGCGATGACGTGATCGTGGGCGGCGCGGGCAATGACGAACTCTTTGGCGGCGACGGCAACGACATCTTGATCGGCGGCGCGGGCGATGACCTGCTGATCGGCGGTACCGGTGATGACATGCTGGAAGGCGGTGCGGGTTCCGACACCTACCGCGTCACGCTGGGCGACGGGCAGGATGTAATCAACGAAGGCTACACCGCTGGCACGGACACGGTGGAGCTGGAGGCAGGCATCACCCCCGCCGATGTCACCGTGCGCTGGACGTTGCAAGGCGACATGGCCGTCACCCTGCCGGATGGCAGCCAACTCACCGTGCGCGGGCAGGCCGACACGTGGTCTACCGAGCGAGGGATCGAGCAACTGCGCTTTGCCGACGGCACGGTGTGGGATCGCACCGAACTGGCGGCACGGGCGCTGGCCGCCACATCGGGTGATGACGCGATCGTTGGCGGTTACCAGGACGACACGCTGGATGGCGGCGCCGGAAACGACCAGTTCCAAGACCTGGGCGGTTATGACACCTACCGCTTCGGTGCCGGCGATGGCCAAGACACCATTGCCGACAACTATGGCCGCGTGCTGTTCAAGCCCGGCATTGGCCAGAACGACATCACATTCAGCCGCGACGGCAACGACCTGATCGCCACCGTCACCGCGTCGGGCGACGCGGTGCGCATCAAGGAATGGCTCAACAGTTGGCAACGCATCGACCGCTTCGACTTCGACAACGGCGCAAGTCTGAACGTGAACGATGTGCTGGCCAAGCTCAATGTCAGCGAAGGCGCGGAAATCCTCTACGGCTCGCCGGACGAGGATACGTTGGCGGGCACCGAGAAGGACAGCGTGATCTATGGTCGCGAGGGCAACGACGTGCTCACTGGCGGCGCGGGGCGCGACCAGCTCTTCGGCGAAGCCGGTGATGACACACTGGATGGCGGCGCCGACCGCGACTCGCTCTACGGCGGCGCGGGTAACAACACCTACATCGTGGCTCCGGGCACAGGGCTGGACAACGCCATGGGCGCGAGCCTGGCGGTGGCCAACGACACCGTGGTCTTCGCGCCGGGCATCCGGCCCGAGGACGTGTCGGTGCAGTTGGGGGATGCGAGTTGGGGCGGCCAGGCGGGTGATGTCGGCTACACCAACCTGGTCATTGGCATCGGTGGCAACGACGCGCTGGTCGTGCGCACCGAGAACGGGGATGACCTGGGGCGTGGCGCCATTCAGCGTTTCCGCTTCGGCGATGGCACCGAATGGACGCTCTCCGACGTGATCGCCCGCGCCGATGGCGGCAAGATGGGCTGGCAGCAGCGCTATTGGGGCGACCCGACCACGATCCTCGGCAGCCAGGCCGATGACGTCATTAACGACTACACCGGCCAGTCGGTCACCGTCCAGGCACGCGGCAACGACGACAACGTCTACCTGGCTGCCGGCAATGACATCGTCTCGGCTGGCAGCGGCAACGACAACGTGTACTCGGGTGCCGGCGACGATCTGGTCGCTGGTGAGGCGGGCGATGACCGCATCGACACCGGCGCGGGCGACGATGTGGTCGTCTTCAACCACGGCGACGGCCATGACCGGCTGACCACCGGCGAAGGCACGGACACGCTGTCCTTCGGTGCCACGGTTCTGCCTGCGATGCTTTCCGCCGCCTTGGACCCCGACGGACGGGTGGTATTGCTGATCGAAGGCGGTGCGGGCGGCTCGATCACGCTGGAGAACACCCGCATCGACAATCTGCCGGGCGATCTGGAGCGCATCCAGTTCATCGATGCCGACGGGAAGACGCGCGTGTTCGACCTTGCGGGTTGGCTGCAGGCCAACACAGGCGCTTTGCTGTCGGCAACGATGGATGCGCCGCTGGCTTTTGAGGGCACGGGCTTTGAGTTGACCGGCACGGTGGCCCCGGCGGGCGGACTGGAGGCCGTGGCCTATGCGCAGTCCGGCGACCTGTTCGTCTCGGCCAATCTCGCCAACAACACCCCGACCGACGGCGACGACGTGCTCTACGGCACCGCCGATGGCGACACGCTGGACGCGGGCGCGGGCAACGACATCGCGCTGGGTCTGGCTGGCAATGACACGATCCTCGGCGGTGAGGGCAACGACCTGATTCACGGCGGCGACGGCGATGACGTGCTCGACGGCGGCGACGGGAACGATGTGATCTACGGCGGCTGGGGCGCGGACACGCTCACCGGCGGCACGGGCCGCGACGAACTCTTCGGCGAATGGGGTGGCGACACCTACGTGTATCAGCCTGGCCACGGTGAAGTGATCATCGACGACGACCACCGTGTGCTCAACTGGGGCTACGGCGGCGGTGAAGGCGGTTACGGTGGCGAATGGGCTTATGGTGACGAACTCGCTCGTGCGGCCGCCTGGGATGGCGGTGAAGGGGGCTATGGCGGCGGCTGGGACGGCGGCGAAGGCGGCGAAGGCGGCGAAGGCGGCGAAGGCGGCTGGTGGTACGGCGGCGCCATCGTCGACGATGCGCCCAACATCCTCACCTTCGGCCCCGGCATTCGCCCCGAAGACCTGCGCTATTCGCAGCAGAATGGCGATCTGGTGATCGAGTTCGCCAACCAGCCCGGCGACCGGGTAATCCTGAAGGGCTTCGAGCCGAACCGGGCCACGCAGACCCGCTCGGTGGACATCATCCGCTTTGCCGATGGCACCGAGATCGTGGCCGAGAGCATCGAACCCACGGGCAAGACCGAAATGGCCGGTGATGAAGGCGGTTGGCTCGACGGTACGCCGTTTGCCGACACGCTGATCGGCGGCGACGGCGATGACGTGCTCAATGGCCAAGGCGGCGCGGATCGCCTTGTGGGTGGCGCAGGCTCGGACACCTACCGTATCCACAAGGACTGGGGCACTCGCCCGACCGAGACGCTGATTGCCGAGACCTGGCGCGAACAGGACACGAACCGCATCGAGATCACCGGCGAAATCAACGCCGACGACCTGCGCCTGGAATTCGACGGACGCGACCTGCTGCTGCGCCTGAACCAGGAAGGCGATGCCATCCGCTTTGCCGGATTCGACCCGCGCGCAGAGGGTATGCAGGCGCCGGTTTCGGAAATCAGTCTGCCCTGGTTGGGTGTCAACCTGTCGTTCGACGACCTGCTGGCACGTGGCGTGCGCATCATCGGCACACCCAACGACGACGAGCTAACCGGCACGGCACTCGCCGACTGGATCGAGGGTCGCGGGGCGGACGACACCCTGAGAGGCGGCGCGGGCGGGGACCTCTACCTCATCGACGCCGATGGCGGCACGGACACCATCATCGACAGCGAAGACGGCGATACACCCAACACGCTGGTGCTGCCCGAGGGCACGACGCTCGATGACGTACGCCTGTCTTTTGATGCCGAAGGCTTCCTGACCCTCGATCTCGACAACACCGGCAACCGTGTGCGTCTGTCGGGCTTCGACCCGCAGGACCCGTTGGGGCCGCGTGCCGTGGAGCGTTTCCGCTTCGGTATCGACGGCGACGAGATCGGCTACGAGGAACTGCTCGCGCGCGGTTTCGACATCGTTGGCACGATCGACGCCGACGCTCTCAAGGGAACCACGCTCACGGACCGCGTCCGGGGCGGCGACGGCAATGACCTGATCGAAGCCACGCCAGGCGATGATTGGTTGGCGGGTGAAGGCGGCAACGACACCTATGTGGTGCAGCTAGGCGACGGCATCGTCACGATCGACGACGTGGCGGAACAAGATGCGGGCAACGTGCTGCGCTTCGGCCCCGGCATCGATCCGAATGCGCTACGCAACAACCTGCGTTTCGAGGCGGACGGCAACGGCGGCCACGTCCTGCTCATTCCCTACGGGGACGACGGAGACTTGGTGCGCCTGACCGGTTTCAACCCGCAGGACGTGCTCGGCACCCACGCAGTGGAACGCTTCGAGTTCGCCGACGGCACGGCGGTGGATTACGCCACCCTTGTGTCCTGGACTTTCGTGGTCGAGGGCGACAATGCGGGTAACGCGCTGGAAGGCACCAACGTCGGCGACCGCCTCTACGGCTACGACGGCGACGATGTCATGGAATCTGGTGATGGCGAGGACGTGCTCACCGGCGGCTTGGGTAACGATGTCTTGCGTGGCGGTGCCCAGCGTGACGCCTACGTGGTCAATCTGGGTGATGGCGAAGACATCATCGAAGATGACCTCGATGCGGGTGTCGGCAATGTGCTCACTTTCGGCGAAGGCATCGCCCGCGAAGACGTGCGGCTGGAAGTAGACGGCGATGACTTGCTCATCCATTACGGCTCGGGCGGCGACGTGGTGCGGGTGAGCAACTACGCCCCGGATGGCGCATCGGGCGGCACGGTGATCGACACCTTCGAGTTCGCCGACGGCACCGCCGTCACGCTGCGTGAGTTCATGAACCGCGCGCCGGAAGTTGCTAACCCCATCGACGATCAGGTGGCGCTCGAAGATGCTGCCTTCAGTCTGGTGCTGCCCGACGACCTGTTCATCGACGCCGATGGCGACGATATCCTGACGCGGGTGACGGTTTCGGGTTACACGACGCTGCCGGACTGGCTGCAGTACGACGCGGCCACGCGCACCTTGTTCGGTACGCCGGACAACGACGACGTGGGTGAATTTGACGTCATCGTGCAAGGCATGGACGCCCTGGGCGCATCAAGTTTGCACAGTTTCCATGTCACGGTGCAAAACACCAATGACGCCCCCGAAGTCGGCACGCCCCTGTCCGACCTGCGCGCCCTGGAAGACAGCGCCTTCAGCTTCACGCTGCCTGCTGGCAGCTTCCGTGATGTCGACATAGGCGATGAGCTCGCCTACACGGCCACGCTGGCCAACGGCGATCCACTGCCCGATTGGCTGAGCTTCGACGCCCAGACCGGTACGTTCTCGGGCACCCCGGCCAACGGCGATGTGGGCAGCGTCTCCGTACGCCTGACTGCAACGGACTTGGCCGGAGCACAAGTCAGCCAGACCTTCGCCATCGAGGTGGCCAATGTCAACGACGCGCCCGAGGTGGGCGTGTTGCTTGGCAACCAGAGCGGCCGCGTCGGTCAGCCCACCCGCTGGCAACTGCCCGAGGGCGCTTTTGTCGATGTCGATGCGGGCGATGTGCTGAGCTACTCGGCCACGCTTGCCGACGGCAGTGCCCTGCCCGGGTGGCTCACCTTCGATGCCGCCACCGGCAGCTTCAGCGGCACCCCAGCCACGGCGGGCAACTACGTCCTGCGGGTCACCGCCACC
The DNA here is from genome assembly GCF_002056725.1 of Comamonas kerstersii. Lineage (NCBI taxonomy): Bacteria > Pseudomonadati > Pseudomonadota > Betaproteobacteria > Burkholderiales > Comamonadaceae > Comamonas > Comamonas kerstersii. The sequence continues at coordinate 3,090,825 of NZ_CP020121.1, forward strand.
GACCTGGCGGGTGCTTCGGCCAGCCAGAGCTTCACCCTGGTGGTCGAATCGGGCGGCGGCAACCAGGCACCGGTCACGGCGCCGGATACGGCAACCGTCATCGAAGATCGCAAGCTGCTGGCCTGGGGCAATGTGCTCGCCAACGACCGCGATCCGGAAGGCAAGCGCCTGCGCGTGGCCGACCCCGGTATCCGGCGCGGCGAATACGGCGTGCTGACCCTGCTGTCCAATGGCACCTACGCCTACGTGCTCGACGATTGCTCGTCCAAGGTGCAGGGCTTGGGTGCGGGCGAGACGGTCACGGAGACCTTCAATTACCTGGCCAGTGACGGCACGCAGCGTAGCAACGGCGCATTGACGGTGACCGTACAGGGCACCAACGACATGCCCGATCTGGTTCGCTGCCTGAGTGATGTGCAACTCGCCAAGGGCAAGGCCTTCTCATGGCAGATGCCCGCAGGCAGCTTCCGTGACGCCGACCGCAACGACACGCTGAGCTACGCGGCCACCCTGTCCAACGGCAAGCCGCTGCCCAGTTGGCTCAAGTTCGACGCCGCCACGCAGACGTTCAGCGGCACGGCGCCTACAGGTTCGACCGCCGCCATCGACGTCAAGGTGGTGGCCAGCGACGGCCATGGGGTGTGCTCGACGGCCTCCGACGTGTTCCGCATCAGCGTCGGCAACAAGACGGTGCTACCCGCCGCCAGCAAGGGCAACGAAGGCGTGGGCAACGGCGCGGACGCACCGCCGCCCGGACACAGCGCCAACATCAATGACGGCGCGGGCACCGGGCCCGGCAATCCCGGCGGCAGCAAGGGCAAGCAGGATGACCTGCTCGAGCGCTTCCTCGATGGCTTCAAGGCCGATGCCAAGGCGGTGAACCAAAATCCTTTGCCCAGCCTGGATGCCGGATGGTTCGATCGCTGGCTGTCGCCATCCGTGCCCTCCCAAGGGCAGGCACCGTCCCCGAGCAACAGCCAGGCGGTCGAAGCCCACTGGCAGCACCTGCTGCAGGCATTGAACAGGCTCGATGCCGAACGGCAAGGGGCGGCGCAGTGGCTGGGCAAGGGCCAGGGTGCCGACCTCTCGGGGCTGGTGGGGCTGCTCTCTGGCAACGCGGCGATGCTGCGCACCCATGGCGACGCCGTGGGGCTGGCCGCCGGCACCCAGCTCAAGGGCTTTGCCGGCCTGAAGGAAGGCGTCACGGCCTTGCGCTGCTGCCCCCCATGCCGCGCGTTCTGATCGCGTGGGAGCTGGGCGAGGCCTTCGGTCACCTCGCCCGGTGCCTGCGGCTGGCGCAAGGGCTCATGGCCCGCGGGCACGGGGTGACCCTGGCGCTCAAGGACGTGCGGCTACCCGCCGGACAGCGCCCGGCACCCGGCATCACCGTGCTGCCCGCGCCCCTGACCCCACAGGCGGGCACGGGCAGCAGCCCACCAGTGAACTACGCCGATGTGCTGCGCGTCAGCGGTTTTGCCGAAGCGCAGGACGTGGTCGCTCGGCTCAACGCCTGGCGGGGGATTTTGACCTTGGCCCAGCCTGACGTGCTGGTCGCCGACCATGCGCCGACGGCCTTGCTGGCGGCACGGCTTGCCAATATTCCCCATCTGTCCATCGGCAACGGCTTTGCGATCCCTCCGGCTGTTTCTCCCTGGCCGTCGATCCGGCCCTGGGAGGCGGTGTCCGATCAGGCGCTCATGGCTGCCGAGGAAAGGCTCGACCGGGTGCTGGAGGCCGCGCAGAAAGCACTGGGCCATGCAAGCGCAGTGCGTATGCGCGACTTGTTTGGTGCCCACGACATCCTGGACACTTTTGCCGAACTCGACCACTACGGCGCGCGGCCGGATGGGCGCTATGTCGGGCCCATCGTCTCGGTGCCCCAAGCCTTGCGTGTTGGCTGGCAAAACCGCGAGGGTTGCAGGGTACTGGCCTACCTGCGTCCTGCTGTACCGGGCTTCGAATCGATCTTGCAGGCGCTCGCCCGGTTGGATGCAGAGGTGCTGTGCATCGTGCCCGGGATACGCCCCGAGGCAGCGAAACGGTGCGCGACGCGGCGTTTGCGCATTGCACTCGCATCGATCGATCTGTCTCTTTTGCTTCCACATGCCGATCTGGCGCTCGGCTACGGCAACAGTGGCTTCTCGACCCAGGCACTGCTCGCAGGCGTGCCCTTGGCGATGCGGCCTCGGCATGTCGAGCAGACACTTTTTGCGCATCGGGTGGAGGAACTGGGTGCGGGCAAGTTGCTCAGTGGCCGCATCGATGTGGACAGCGTCACCACATCATTGCAGGAACTGCTCGGCAACCCGACGTATCGGCAGGCCGCCCGCGCGTTCCGGGATCGTCATGCCGATTACTCGCCCAGCGAGGCCATCGAACAAAGCCTGTTCGCCATCGAGCGCGCGATGCTTGAAGGCTGGAACACTGACCGTACCCGCAAGACCCCAGAACCACAAGAGAGTCCCCCGGCATGCTTGCATTGAAATCCCTCCTCCAGCAGGCCCACAGCGACCCGCTGGATTTCCATCCTCCGCTCGTCCGTTTGCAACACCGCGCGCCCAATCCGCAGGGGCGGCGGGTGCTGTGGGCCATCCTGGCGCTGGTCGCCTTTCTCATCGTCTGGGCGTTGCTGGGACGGCTGGACATCGTGGCAGTGGCCGACGGCAAACTCGTGCCCGCCAGCTATCTCAAGATCGTGCAGCCCTCGGAAGCGGGCATCGTCAAGGACATCCTGGTGCGCGAGGGCGAGACGGTGCGTGCCGGTCAGGTGCTCATGCGCATGGATGCGCTGATCACCGAGGCGGATCTCGAGGCCATCGCCGCCGAATACGCCCGCAAGCAACTTCAACTGGCCCGCATTGATGCGGAGCTCACCGGCAAGCCCTTTGAGCCGGACGTTCAGGCACCGGCGGCGCTGTTGCGCGAGACCGCCGCCCAATACCAGGCCAACCGCGATGCCCTGGCCGCCGCCTTGGCCGAGGAACGCAGCCGCCTGGCCAAGGCGCAGCAGGAGCTGGCCGCCGCCCGCCAGCAGAAGGAGAGACTGGAATCGGTGCTGCCCCACTACCGCGAGCAGGACAAGGCCTACGAGAAGCTGGTCAAAGACGGCTTTGCCGGAACCTTGACGGGCTCGGACAAGCGCCGCGAGCGCATCGAAAAGGAACAGGAGCTGAAGACGCAAAAGCACCTGATCGCCTCCGCCCAGGCCAGCATCGACCAGTCGCTCAAAAAACTCAAGCAGATCGAGGCGGACTATCTGCGGCAGCTGCACGCCGAGCGCAATGAGGCGCGGGCACAAATCGACAAGCTGGCCAAGGAACTGGAGAAGCAGCAGCACCGGCGCGCGCTGCTGGAACTCAAAGCCCCGCAGGACGGGGTGATCAAGGACCTGGCCACCCACACCGCCGGCACCGTGGTGCAGCCGGGTACCGTGCTGGCCAGCCTCGTGCCTCGCGAAGAAAAGCTCAAGGCCGAGGTCTGGGTCTCCAACGAGGACATCGGCTTCGTGCGGCCGGGACTGACGGTCAAGCTCAAGTTCGCCACCTATCCCTTCCAGAAGTACGGCATGGGACAGGGCACCGTCGAGCACGTGAGTGCCGATGCCCAGAGCGAGGAAGAAGCCCGAGACCAGGGGCTGGCGGGCGGCCAGCGGCCGCTGCGCTACAAAGCCCTGGTGGCGCTCGACGCAAACGCGCTGGAGATGGATGGGGTGCAGTATCCCTTGTCGGTGGGCATGCAGACCACGGCGGAAATCCTGCTGGGCGACCGTACGGTGGCGGAGTACCTGCTCTCACCCGTGAAAAAAGCCTGGCACGAGGCCGGTCGAGAGCGATGAGCAATGCCCGACGGCCGTCGTCACTGACGGAGGCACTGTCCAGCCAGGTACACGGCATCCGCTGGCCTGCCGTGGTGGGAGCACGCGATGCCGCCGTGCTGGCCTTGCTGTTCCAGATGGAAAGCACCCAGTGGATGTCATCCGAGGCGCTGCGGGAACGACAGGATCGGCAGCTGGGTGCGCTGCTCGACCACGCGCGCCGCCACTGCGCCTTCTATCGCGAGCGCCTACCCAACGACCTGGCCCGTTGGCACGAGATTCCGTTGCTGACGCGCACCGATCTGCAAACGCAGGCCGATGGCCTACGGGCCACCACCTATCCACGCGCCCACGGCAAGACCTTCGACATCGCGACGGGCGGCTCCACCACTGAACCCGTCACGGTACGGCGCACGGCGCTCACCCAATTGCTCTGGCAGACGGCGACCTTGCGCGATCATCTCTGGCACCGGCGCGATCTCTCGGCGACCATGGCCATCATCCGCCAGTTCCCGCAGCCAGTGGATGAAACCAAGCCGGGCACATAGACGGGAACCTCCTTGATGATGGTGTCGCCCTTCGCTCTGACGACGCGGATGCGGTCGACGTACTGGGTGACGACCTTGACGATGGCTTGCGCCTGTCGTTCGCGGACGGCGACGGTCTGTAGGGCTTGTTGCTGGATGGCGGCATCCCATTGCGCTTGGACGTGGCTCGCACCCTTGATCCAGCCAAAGCCGACTAGGGCGACGCCGAGCGCTGCCAGGGCCAGCAGCCGGTACGGCCACGGAATCACGCTCACGATGCCTCCCCGATGCACTGCCGGTATTCGGCTTCTCGCCGTGTAGCGAGCCCACCGCACAGCCGCGCGTTGGTGGGCAGCGCGCAGTCCTTGCCCTGGAAGAAGCGCCAGCGCAGCAGCTCGGCGCAGGCTCCCGCGTAGTCCTCGGCGTTGAGTTTTCTAACCAGCTTGGACTGGCAGAACGCGCGGCTGCCGACGTTGTAGGAAAAGCTCACCAGCGCGTCGTACGCGTGCTGGGCCAGGGGCACGGTCACGCATTGCTTGAGCGCCCCCTCGAATTGCTGCACGTCGGTAAGTGCCCGAGCCAGCGCCTTTGGCGGCGTGGTGGTGTCGCCCAGCTTCACCCCAGTGGTGGTGCCGAAACCAATGGTCGGTACATCGCCCTTGACGGGGATCACTGCACGGTCGGTGTAGCCCTCGTGCAGCACGATGCCAACTAGGGCGGCAGCGGACAGCGTCAGTCCGGCCACCGTCCTGCGCATCGCTTGTGATGGTGGCCGGGTCATCGGTGCATCTCCGGCTGAGCCACGATGCGAGCTACGGTTGCGCCGATGCTGGCGGCAAAGGCCAGCAGCACGAACGCGCCGCGCGGTAGTACGTCCCCGAACAGCGGCACCACGACTTCCGCCGCCGTGAAGGCAGCGGCCAGCAGCGAGAAGCGGATGCTCCAGGCCCGTCGCAACACGCGCTGCCAGTCGTCCAGAAGGCAGATCTTCGGCTTGGCAGTCATTGCACGCCTCCCATCAGTTTCAATTTGATGGCGGCCCCCACCAGCAGCGCGGCCAGGATGCCGGTGGTTACGACCTTGATGGTGGTCTGCCACGCCGTGCGGCGGGCATCTCGCCACGCTTCCAGCAGATCGCGCAGTTCGCGGATGTCCTTCGCGGCACTGCCGTTCTCCAGCCCGAGATGGGCAAGGCAAGGCAAGGCAAGGCAACGCTCGGCTCCGCGTTCGGCAGCCCGGTCGAGCAGATCGTCAAAGTCCTCGCGGCGCAAGAGGAGCATGTTCTCGACGAGCGCAGGACAGCGACGGATTCGCGGATTTCACCGCTGCCACCGACCAGATAGGCGTAGTCGCCCACGGTCAGCCTTTCCGGCTGGCTGATGGCGGTCACCGGCAAGCCGATGGCATCGGCCTCACTGGCAGGCAAGGCCGCATCGAGCGTGAACAATGGCGCGTAGTCCTCGCTGGCCACACTGGCGATCTCGCCTGCGGACGCGCCGGTGGCGAGCTGCCAGTTCAGTTGCCCCACACCACCGGCAGCGGCCAGTGCACCGACTGCGGCATCGGTGTCGGTCAGGTAATCCAGTTCAGCACGCGACAAGGTGCGCGCCAGTTCCCAGTACGGAATCTCCACCGCCACGATCTGTGCAGGCGGCAGCGGCTCCAGTGTCGGCTCATCGATGATGGGTGGCGGCGGGGCGAGCACTGCGTTATCCAGCCCGAACACATCCTCCATCGCTTCGATGCGCCACTCAGATGACCCCAGTGTGCCGGTATCGATGCCGGTCACGCGGACCACCATCTGGTCGATGCCCAAGCGCGGCCAGTTGAGCAGGAACACGTCACCCGGCAGCGGCGCGCGTTCCAGCGTGTCGCGTGCCACGGTCAGACTCATCCGGGCCAGGGGTGACCCCAATCCTCTCGCCTGATCCTGCGCTGCGTGACCACATCGCGACCTACAAGCAGCTCAGCCAGCTGTATGCGGCCGTGCGCAATGCCTACGCCGCAAAAGTCGGTTTTGTGGCCGATCTTGCCTACAAGACGCGGCGCCTGATCGAGGAAAGCGCAGAGCAACATGGTCTTGGCCGATTGACCAAGACCGTGACCTTTGACGTGGCAACGCTGAAGTCATTGCGCGGTGAGGATGGGTCCGACGAGGGCAAAGTGTTCAACCTTGTGCGCGGTCTACAGCACGAGATTGACGAAGACCCCGCCGCCGCACCGGTGCTGCAACCGCTGAAGGATCGTGCCGAACGCATCCTGAAGGATCTGGAAGCGCGCAAAACGACCGGTCTGCCGCGATGGACCAGCTGGCGGCGTTGGCTGCGGAGAAGGAAGCGGCGATGAAGGCGGCGCGCGACAGCGGCCTGTCCACTCGCGCCTTCGCCGTGGCTTGGGTGCTGCGCGACGATGCTGCCGTCAAGACGGTGGGCATCGACCTCACGACGCTGGCCAAGGACGCCGAAGAGTTGCTCGGGCGTTTTCCGAATGCCTCGGTCAATGCCGACGAGCAGCGACGGCTGCGTGCGTCGCTGTACAAGCCCTTGCTCGCGCTGGCGCAGGACGAGCGGGCACGGGTCGTTGATCTACCAAGAGCAGCTTCGCCTGGCGGACCGACGGTCCGAACTGTCGAAGCGCGAATACGGGTTTGAGCAACAGTTCGACAAGGATCGCTTGCTGCCAAAGAATCAGGGGCTGGTCTTCGTCGACACCAAGCGGTCGTCTGAGAAGCATTTCCAGAAGTTCGAGCAGGACTGGAATGACACGCTGCAAGTGATGCGTTCCATCGCATCCAGGGTCTCCGCGCCGGACGCCAAACCCGACTGGATCGATGCGTCGGTGGCTCCAGGTGTTCAAGCCGACCAATTCCTGCACGCCTACTACTACAAGCAGGTCAAGGATGGAAACCGCCATCCTTACGAGGAGTTTTTCGACAGGAACTCGAAAAAATCCTGAGCTGGCGTTACGCGACGCGCTGGAGTGGTGGCATGACGCCGACTTCGACCACTCGTTTGAAGAACGCACCATCTACGAGTGGTCGCCCCGGCTGCGCGAGTTACTGGCACGCGATCGCATTCTCAAACTGACGGAGCAGGAATTCGTGGATGCCGTTTCCCGGGTGCACGCGATCCGAGACCACGCCATTAAGCAGGAAAACGAGCACTTGGGCTTGCCGGATCGACCGCAGACCGGCGACGACAAGGTGGAAAAGTTCGGCGAGTGGCTCTGGCGGCAGCGATCCCGCCAAGGGCGGACTGTGCTTGATCTGTTGAATTACGTCGTCTGGGGCAACGGCAGTGTTTCGGCCCGGCTATGGAACGCGATCCGCAGCGACGACTGGGCAATTCCGCACATTGGTCTGAGCAGCCTCGGGGAAATCGTCGGCTGGGCGCGTCCAGACGAGTTTCCGCCAAGGAACATGCGGACGAGCAAGGGGCTGCGGGCGCTCGGTTACAACGTGAGGATCGGCGTTTGGCTGCGGCTGCCCACAGCACTTGTAGGCTCCCGATCAAACCTTTACCTATCGCCGGATCGGACTGCCCCAGCACCCCCTCTCTGGAAATTGGAGTCACATCAATCGCCCAGCAGGTCGCGGGATGTTGACTCTTGACTTTCGGCATGTTTGGCGCAATATCTTGCAAAGTCTTGCAAGAATTTCCTCGAGCGAGGCCGCGTGACGACGGAACTTTTTTTTTGGGGGGGGTATGACAGCGCGCCAGCAGGCGATCTTCACACTCGACGAGTTGACTGCCTACTTGAAAGTCGGCAAGCGGACGCTTTACCGGCTCGCCGCGAACGGGGAAATTCCTGCTTTCAAGGTGGGCGGGACGTGGCGGTTTCGTCAAAGTGAAATCGATCGATGGATCAATGATCAGATCCAAGCAGGCAGAAAGAAGGAGGTGATACGCACAGATAAGCAGCGAAAGTCAGCGGAACATCCCGTGTCGCCAGGGCGCGCTGTACATAGCCGCGGGCAAACGGATTGAGTGAGTCTTCAATTGATTTCTGGAGGTATGACATGGATATTGATTTCAAGAAATTGGCTCCCTGGAACTGGTTTAAGAAAGAGCAGGAAGAACAACAGAGCACTGCCTCGCTGCCCGTGCAGCGCAATGACCTGCCGGTGGCAGGCGGTCCCGTCAGTCCCATCCTGCAACTGCATCGCGAGATCGACCGGCTGTTCGATGATGCGTTCCGGGGCTTCGGTTTCCCGACGCTGGCCATGCCACGCTGGCCGTCGGAGTGGCCGGGCCTGCTGAAGCCGGCCCTGGACATCCAGGAGACCGACAAGCAGTACAAGATCGCCCTGGAAGTGCCCGGCGTCGAGGAAAAAGACATCCAGATCACGCTCGACAACGACGTGCTGCTGGTGCGCGGTGAAAAGCGTCAGGAGCAGGAAACGAAAGACGGCGGTTTCCACCGGGTGGAGCGCTCCTACGGCAGCTTTCAGCGCGCTCTGAACCTGCCGGCCGATGCCAACCAGGACACGATCAAGGCCGCTTTCAAGAACGGCGTGCTCACGATCACGATGGAAAAGCGCGAGGCCAGTACGCCCAAGCAGGGGCGCTCGATCCCGATCAACGGCTGACGCGGGGCAGCGCGTTTTTCTCAAAAACCACAAAGAGATGAGGCACCGTGATCGGCGGTGCCTCGTCAGATCAATCTTTACAGGAGCATCAGCATGGCCAGAAAACAATGCCAGGTCTGCGGCCAACCCGCCACCGTGCGGGTGGAAGCCAATCTCAACGGTCGTCACAGCACCATGCTGTTGTGTGACGACCATTACCGTCAACTGGTGCGCCAGCAAAAGCGCACCGTCTCGCCGCTAGAAGCCTTGTTCGGCTCGCGCAGCGGCCTGTTCGAGGACTTCCTTGGCAGCGACTTCTTCCGCATCGGCGACGACGCGACGCCGATGGCCGCCGATACCGATGACGTGGTCGATGCCTCGTTCGGCGAGCCCGCCGCCGCAGGTTCGGGTGCGCCGCGCCGTCGCGGCAGTGGTTTGGCCAGCCGCATCAGCGAACAGTCGGAAGCCCTGCTGCAGGAGGCCGCCAAACACGCTGCCGAATTTGGCCGCTCCGAGGTGGATACCGAACATCTGCTGCTGGCGCTGGCCGACAGCGACGTGGTCAAGACCATCCTGGGGCAGTTCAAGATCAAGGTCGATGACCTCAAGCGCCAGATCGAATCCGAAGCCAAGCGCGGCGACAAGCCGTTCGAGGGCGAGATCGGCGTGTCGCCCCGGGTCAAGGACGCGCTCAGCCGTGCTTTCGTGGCCTCCAACGAACTCGGCCACTCTTATGTCGGGCCGGAGCATTTCCTGATCGGGCTCGCCGAGGAAGGCGAAGGTTTGGCGGCCAACCTGCTGCGCCGTTACGGCCTCACGCCGCAAGCGCTGCGCCAGCAGGTAAGCAAGGTGGTCGGCAAAGGGGCCGAGGATGGCCGCGCCGAGACGCCGACCAACACGCCCGAGCTGGATAAATACTCGCGCGACCTCACCAAGATGGCGCGCGAGGGCAAGCTCGATCCGGTGATCGGCCGCGCGCAGGAAATCGAGACCACCATCGAAGTGCTGGCCCGGCGCAAGAAAAACAACCCGGTGCTGATCGGCGAGCCCGGCGTCGGCAAGACCGCCATTGTCGAAGGGCTGGCGCAGCGGATGGTCGCCGGCGAAGTGCCCGAGACGCTGCGCGACAAGCGTCTGGTCGAACTCAACATCAACGCCATGGTGGCAGGCGCCAAGTACCGCGGCGAGTTCGAGGAGCGCGTGCAGAAGGTGCTCAAGGAAGTGACCGAGCACCAGGGCGAGCTGATTCTCTTCATCGACGAGGTGCACACCATCGTCGGTGCCGGCCAGGGTGGCGGCGAAGGCGGGCTGGACGTGGCCAACGTGTTCAAGCCGATGATGGCGCGCGGCGAACTGAACCTGATCGGCGCCACCACGCTCAACGAGTATCAGAAGTACATCGAGAAGGACGCCGCGCTGGAGCGTCGCTTCCAGCCGGTGATGGTGCCCGAGCCGACGGTAGCGCAGACCATGATGATCCTGCGCGGCCTGCGCGACACCTTCGAGGCGCACCACAAGGTCAGCATCACCGAGGATGCGATCATCGCCGCCGCCGAGTTGTCGGACCGCTACATCACCGCACGCTTTTTGCCTGACAAGGCCATCGACCTGCTCGACCAGGCGGCCGCACGCGTGAAACTGTCGGCCACGGCCCGCCCGGTGGCGGTGCAAGAGCTGGAGTCCGAACTGCACCAGCTGCGGCGTGAGCAGGACTATGTGGCCTCGCGCAAACAGTACGACAAGGCCGCCGAGCTGGGCAAGCGCATCGAGGCCAAGGAGACTGAACTCAAGAAGCTCGTCGAGGAATGGGAACGCGAGCGCGCCTCGGGCAGCGCCGAAGTCAAGGCAGAACACGTGGCCCAGATCGTCTCGCGCCTGACCGGCATTCCGGTCAACGAGCTGACGGTGGAAGAACGCGAGAAGCTGCTGCATCTTGAGCAGCGGCTGCACGAGCGCCTGGTGGGCCAGGACGAAGCGGTGCGCGCGGTGGCCGATGCCGTGCGGTTGTCGCGCGCGGGCCTGCGCGAAGGCAGCAAGCCGGTGGCGACTTTTCTGTTCCTCGGGCCGACCGGCGTGGGCAAGACCGAGCTCGCCAAGGCGCTGGCCGAGTCCATCTATGGCGATGAAGGTGCGCTGCTGCGCATCGACATGTCCGAGTACGGGGAACGCCATACCGTGGCACGCCTGGTGGGTGCGCCTCCGGGTTATGTGGGCTATGACGAGGGTGGCCAGCTCACCGAGAAGGTGCGTCGCAAGCCCTACAGCGTGTTGCTGCTGGACGAGATCGAGAAGGCTCACCCTGACGTCTACAACATCCTGCTGCAGGTGTTCGACGACGGGCGGCTCACCGACGGCAAGGGCCGGGTGGTGGATTTCACCAATACCATCATCATCGCCACCTCGAACTTGGGCTCGGACATCATCCAGCGTCGGCTGAAGGCCCGTAGCGCCGCCGGCGAGGAATACGAGAAGACCAAGTCCGAGGTGATGGATGTGCTGCGCGGACACTTCCGCCCCGAGTTCCTCAACCGCATCGACGAGATCATCGTCTTCCATGCGCTGGGCAAGGAGGAGATCCGCCATATCGTCGGCCTGCAGCTCGATCGTGTGGCCCGCAACGCCGCCAGCCAGGGCGTGACGCTGACCTTCGATCAGACCTTGATCGATCACTTCGCGGAGGAAGGCTACAAGCCCGAGTTCGGCGCGCGTGAGCTCAAGCGGCTGATCCGCAGCGAGCTGGAGACGGCACTGGCGCGCGAGATGCTGGGTGGCGGTATCGGCAAGGGCGATCACGCCAGCGCCCGCTGGGACGACAAGGCCGAACGGGTGGTCTTCGAGCGCCAGGAGCCACCTGCGAAGCCGGCCGAGCCTGAAAAGCCCGATGCCGCGAACGTGGCCAAGGCACCGCCGAGCGACGCGAGCAAGCCTGGGCGCAAGAAGAAGTCAGCGGGTGGCGAATCTTGAGCGATGGGGGCTGTCGTGTCCAACCCCAACGGCTGACATGGGCAGTCACCCTCTCGCCCACGGTGCCCGAGCCCGTATCGCCGCCGCTTGCCGGCCTGGCGCACCTGGTGTGACGCGCCACCGGCCAGTCGCTGACCAGCGGCAACCGCATCGAGCCGCTCATCGATGGCGAGCAGGCCTACCCGGCCATGCTCGCTGCCATCGAATCGGCGCGGCACAGCGTTGCGCTGGCTTCGTACGTCTTCGATAGCCAAGGCATCGGGGCGCAGTTCGTCGATGCGCTGCGCCGGGCTCATGCGCGCGGCGTCGGCAGCCACGACGAGCGCGAGCAGACCCTCAACCAGCTGCTCACAGAGATGGACGGCTTCGACAGCTCGGTCGGGTTGATCATCCTCGCCGCCACCAACCGCCCCGAAATCCTCGACCAGACACGCATCGACCAAGCCATCCGTGACATCGTGATGGGTGTGTTTGATCGTGCATACCGAATTATCAAAATTAACCGAGAAGTGCTGGAGCGCTGCGCGCGCGAACTGCTCGCACGGGAAACGCCGGATGCATACAGCTTCCGGCAACTGACGCAAGGGCTACAGCTCGAATCCCCATGTCACAGCGGCCCAACTGCCGGAGCCATTACTTCCTCTGTGTCCCAAGGATCCACCTCATGAGGACAGCATTCATATCGTCTGCCCACACTGCCAATTCCTCAATCGCGAGCCAGCCAACAAGTTGGCAGAGAAGCCCAATTGCGGGCGGTGCCAGCACCCGCTGTTCACCGGAGAACCCATCGAGCTGACCACAGCGACGGTAGAGGACATCACCGATCTCAAGAGGGTCGAGCAGGCGCTGAACGTTATGCGCCGGCAGCGAGAAGAGTTGGCCAGCCACGTTCCCGGTATGCTTTACCAATACCGTCTTCGTCCGGACGGCAGCTCGCACTTCCCTTATGCCAGCGCGAGGATACAGGAAATATACGGGGTTACACCGGAGGATGTTGTTGAAGATGCCACTCCTGTGTTCGCTGCGCTCCATCCTGAAGACCGCGACCGTGTGCATGAAACCATACGGGCGTCGGGGCAGTCACTCGCGCTTTGGCATGACGAGTACCGGGTGCAGTTTCCAGACGGTCGGGTGATCTGGGTCGAAGGCGAGGCGTCGCCTGAAGCCATGCCTGATGGGAGCATCCTCTGGCACGGCTATATCCATGATGTCACCTCACGCAGAAGATCCGCGGAAGAGCTTCGCCTTGCGGCTAAAGTTTTGGTTCATCACGCATCTACGGGGTATGTTGTCACGACATCCCGGCGCCCAGCCGCAAGACCTTGAACTGGAAATCCTCGAAACCAGCGCCGTGGAGGACTTCGTTCAAGTGTCTCAGTTGATGGCGCTGTGCGAGAGGATGAGATTGCGTTTTGCCCTCGACGATTTCGGCAGCGGCTATTCCTCGCTGACCTATCTGAAGCGCCTGCCCGCGCACCTGCTCAAGATCGACCAAGGTTTTATACGCGACATGCTCGAGGATCCGGACGATATCGCCATCCTGGATGCGCTACTGGCACTGACAAGGTCGTTTGGCAGGAACTGCATCGCGGAGGGAGTCGAATCCATTCAGCATGGTGAAATGCTGCTGCGTATGGGATGCGAGTGGGGCCAGGGTTATGCCATCGGGCATCCGATGCCGGCGCATGAATTCGAGCAATGGCTACACACCTGGCAGGTACCCTTATCCTGGAAAGGATTCAAACCTGACAGTCGCTCCGCGCTGCCCGTGCCGTTCACATACGTCGACCACCGGGTCTGGATTTCCCAGATGATCGACTATCTGTCAGGTAAGATCCAAGTGCCGCCTCAACCCGAAGCACTCCAATACTGGCGGGATCAAAGTGGCCGCCCTACGTTCTTCGGCAAGGATCCTGATGATCAGGTCGATGTCCTGCATCAGAGCATCCAGCAGTTAGCGCACACCCTGAGTGAAATGAAAAATGCCGGCCGTGTCGAGGCATTGAGGGCTGGCATCGACAAGTTGCAACATTTGCAGGCGGATCTGCTGGGATTGCTGCCGCCAGACCAGAAACCGGATTGATGCCATGCATGGGACAAAGGGTTGACGTGCAAGAGGCTGATCCACCCATCGGCGGCGCCACGAGCGCGCAGGATATTATGCGCTGGGTGGCTTCGCAATTGCCTCGGCAATCCAGGTGTAATCGAGTCGTCTTCTCGGACTCCCCGTTCCATTAACGTTTCATTGAAAGAGAGCAACGCTTATGCATAAAGAATCTGGCCACACGGCCCTTGACGAGATACGCTCCCAGTGGCAGTTGATGACGTTTTACGAGCGCTTCGAGCAGGTCGTCGCCCTCGTTCTGTCGGCGGTAATTGCCGTCATCATCGTGGTGTCGCTGTTCCAGCTCATCGCCATCGTCTTCACGCTGCTGGTTCTAGATGCTTTCAATCCCCTGGACCACAAGGTATTCCAGAGCGTGTTCGGCATGATCATGACGCTTTTGATCGCGATGGAGTTCAAGCATTCCATCGTGCGCGTGGCGCTGCGTAAGGAAAGCATCATCCAGGTCAAGACGGTGGTCCTGATCGCGCTGATCGCACTCTCCCGCAAGTTCGTGATCCTCGACTCCGACGCGAGCCCCGCAAAGATAGCCGCGCTGGCAGGCGCCACGCTGGCTCTGGGTGCGACCTACTGGCTGCTGCGCGAGCGCGACGGCCGCGCCGCCGAGACATCTGAGCATGACCCGTCATCATCCCAGTGACCTGCGCGCGGCGTTGTTGCAACATCGCCGGCTCAACCGCCTGCAGACGGGGTTGCTGGTCCTGACCCTGGTCGGGATTGCGACCGCTGCGGGGAGCCTGTTGTTCGGCGAAGGCGGCTTTTGGCTCGCGCTGTTTGCCGTTGCAGGCGCGCTGCTGCTGGAGCCGGCAGCAGCGTCGGCGCTGACCCTGCGCCTGTATCGCGCGCGGGCACTGCACCCGCACGAAGCCCCCGAGATTTGGGCCATGTTGCGCGAGCTGTCCGTCCGTGCCGGTTTGCCCGCAACGCCGGTGCCGCACTACGTGCCCAGCGGCATCGTCAATGTCAATGCCTTTGCCAACGGCTCCAGGCGCCTTGCTTCCATTGCCCTCACGGATGGTCTGCCCGGCTGGGGAAATCCCGAGCCGTCTTGGTTGCGCACGCATACGGCGTGCAGAGGATCGTATCGCGCGCCTGATGGAGTTGACGTCTCAGCCATCGCAGACCCTGCCGTTCCAAACGGTGTTGATTTCCTCTCAGAAGTGACCCACTAGCCTGCGGGTCAGTTCTGCGTGGAAATCAACACAAACGGATTATCTCGTGCCAAGGTCGTTCGCCCCGATGTGCCCACCACGCCGGGGCCTGAGCGGCCTTTGGCGCTAAATCACTCGAAAGGAGCCTCCGTCATGTCTTCTCCCGGTCCTTACCCACAACGCCCAGCTCCTGATCATTTCGTCCGGCGGTGGCTCGTCATCACTGCGTGCGTTGCAGCACTCATGCTGTTCTGGCAGTTCCTGCCCGCCATCGAAGCCTGGTTCAGCCCGCGCCAAGCCGCTGAGCGCACCGTCACGCCGCGTGACGATCTGGCCGCTGACGAACAGGCCACCATCGAACTGTTCGAAAAATCACGCGCCTCGGTGGTCTACATCACCACCGCGCAGCTGGTGCGCGACGTCTGGACGCGCAATGTCTTCTCCGTGCCTCGTGGCACGGGATCGGGCTTCATCTGGGACGACGCCGGCCACGTCGTCACCAATTTCCACGTTATCCAGGGCGCGTCCGAAGCCACCGTCAAACTCGCCGATGGCCGCGACTACCAGGCCGCACTGGTGGGGGCGAGCCCAGCACACGACATCGCCGTACTCAAGATCGGCATCGGCTTCAAACGCCCGCCTGCCGTGCCGGTCGGCACCAGCGCCGACCTCAAGGTGGGACAGAAGGTGTTTGCTATCGGCAACCCCTTTGGCTTGGATTGGACGCTCACCACCGGCATCGTCTCCGCGCTCGACCGCTCGTTACCGGGAGAAGCGGGCGGCCCGGCCATTGATCACCTGGTTCAGACCGACGCCGCCATCAACCCCGGCAACTCGGGTGGCCCCCTACTCGATTCGGCCGGGCGCCTCATCGGCATCAACACGGCGATCTACAGCCCCTCCGGCGCCTCGGCTGGGATCGGTTTTGCCGTGCCGGTGGACACCGTCATGCGGGTAGTGCCGCAACTCATCAAGACCGGCAGATACATCCGCCCGGCGCTTGGCATCGAGGTGGACGAACAGCTCAATCAGCGCCTGCTTGCGCTGACGGGAAGCAAGGGCGTGTTCGTGCTGCGTGTCACCCCCGGCTCGGCAGCGCACAAAGCCGGGCTCGCTGGGGTCGAGATTACCCCACAAGGCATCGTGCCCGGCGACCGCATCATCGGTGTTGATGGCAAGGCAACGGACGATGTGGCCAAGCTGCTCGCGCGGCTAGACGACAGGAAGGTCGGCGATGTCGTAGTCTTGTCCGTGGATCGGGCCGGCAAATCGCGAGAGGTGCAGGTGGAGTTGCAGCCCGGGATTTGATTCAGTTGAATCTCTGGTTCATGCGGCGTTGAGCAGCCAAGCGGCTTCAGCCTCACGCCGTGTGACCAGTCCCGGCAGTACTTTTCCACCGCTATAGACCCATCGCCGCAGTTCCTGCCCAGCAGAAGACCAGTCCCGCTGGTTAATGCGCCTGCGCAGCGTCGACGTCTGCAACCGCCCCACGCCAAGGTTGAACGTGAAGTCAACGATGACCGCGAGCCGCGCCTCCGGCTCAGTGGCCAGCACTGGGCAGAATTTCAAAGTGGCATTGAGTGCAATGCGCAGGTCGGCTTCGAGGTAGATCTCGGCCTGTGCTTGGTCGATGGGTGGATGGTCTTTGCTGCACAAGTGGCCCCACCCGATCGTCCAATAGCCCGCAGGACACAGGTACGGATAGGCCCTTGCAGGGTCGTGCTTGGGCACCCGATGGAAGCCCTCAAACCGTTTGGCGAGATCCACTGCAGCTTTGGGCACTTGGATTGCTGATTGCGTATCCGCTTGCATACTCAGCGCCCTTTGCGTTCCAGCACACGGCCGAGGAACCAAAAGTTCAAGACCCCCGCCCACATGGCTTGATCACTCTCAGACCAGATATGTAAGCTTGATTCAGCAAGGTTAAAGCCTTGCTGCCACGCCAGGGCAAACGCAGCAGTTTTAGCGGCGCAGTACAGCCCCATGAACCAGTACGTGATCACCGGCCGCACGGTGCAAGACAAGGCATCGACCCAGCGCACACCTGAGCGTTGACCTTGCGCTGCGATACTCTCTTGCAGCGCCTGCAGGCCAGCCACGCTCCACGCTGCTTCGCCTTGGGCACCAATTTCCTGCATACGCAGGGCACCTCGGATTTGAGGGTGTACAGAATTTTGTGTAAATGGCCCATAACCCGCAGACTTGGATCTGCAAACCCGTAAACACAATGACATCTGTACAACACGACATTCCTGAAGCGTTGCTCAGCGCTCTGCTGGCCGATTACAAAAAGCCCGAAGACCTCATTGGCGAGAACGGTCTGCTCAAGCAACTGACCAAAGCCGTGGTCGAGAAAGCCTTGCAGGCGGAATTGACTGAGCACCTCGGCCATGAACGCCATGAGACCATCACCAACGGCGCTCGCAGCAGTCGCAATGGCTCCAGCCAGAAGACGCTCAAAGGCGATTTTGGTGAGCTGCCCATTAACGTTCCCCGTGATCGCCATGGCAGCTTCGAGCCCCAGTTGGTTGCCAAGCACCAGACCCGCTGGACGGGCTTTGATGACAAGATCATCTCGCTGTATGCCCGGGACATGACAGTGCGGGAGATTCAGGCACATCTTGAAGAGATGTACGGCACCGAGGTCTCGCCCAGCCTGATCTCTTTGGTAACTGATGCTGTCAGCGAGGAAGTCAAAGCCTGGCAAGCCAGGCCGCTGGATGCGATTTACCCCATCGTCTATCTGGACTGCATTCACGTCAAAGTGCGAGAAGGAGCGGTCCGGGTCAAGGCCGTGTACCTGGCCATTGGCGTCAACTTGCAGGGAGAAAAAGAAGTGCTGGGGCTGTGGCTGTCGCAGACGGAAGGCGCCAAGTTCTGGCTGCAGGTCGTCACGGAACTACGCAACCGGGGCGTGCAAGACATCTTCATCGCCTGCGTCGATGGGCTCAAAGGCTTTCCTGAGGCCATTGAAGCGGTGTTTCCATAGACCGTGGTGCAACTGTGCATTGTCCACATGGTGCGCCACAGCCTGAACTACGCGCCCTGGAAGCAGCGAGCTCAAGTAGCAGCCGATCTGCGCCGCATTTACCAGTCGGCAACCGTGCAAGAGGCCCAACAATGCTTGCAGGAGTTCGAGGCTAAATGGGCAGATACTTACCCCAGCATCATCCAGTCTTGGCGCAAGAACTGGGCTCGCCTGACGCCGTTCTTTGACTATCCGGCTGAGATACGCAAGCTGATCTACACCACCAATGCCATTGAATCGGTGAACATGAGCTTGAGAAAGATCACCAAAAGCCGCGGCTCATTCCCCAGCGATGAGGCACTGCTCAAGCTGTTTTACTTGGCACTGCACAACATCAGCCGCAAGTGGACGATGCCCATCCGAGATTGGAAGGCAGCTCTGAATCGGTTTACGATTGAGTTTGGAGACGGACTCTCCGCGAACTGACGTCCGAACCGTTTACACAAAAATTCGGACACCCTGAGCGCCTGTGGCGCTCCATCAAGTACGAGGAGATCTATCTCAAAGCCTATGACAGCGTGCGTGCCGCACGCAATGGGATTACGCGCAATACTTGCAGTTCTGCAATGCACAGCGACCTCATCAGGCACACGGCCAAGCCACCCCAGATGAGGCTTACTTTGCAGCATTGCCGTTTGCAAAAATGCAAGCTGCATGACCGAAGGGATCTCGCTTAACAACAGAGGATTGTTGTTCAAACGAGCGGGACCACCTCTCTATCTTTGAAACACGAACTGTCAGCAGCGCCGTCATCGCAGAAGACCCTAGATTCGCGTAACGATGCTCACACCCTTCTCTCCATAGCTTTTATATGAACTTCGTTCAACCGCAGAAGCACATCCTTAAGCGTCCGAACCCATTCATCAATCGTTCTCCCGTAGCTAAGGCAACGCTGGCGATCGTTGCAAGTTTCATCGCCCTATCCGGTCATGCGCAACCCAACAACCCAGCGGGGTCGACGGCAAGTGCCCCTGCTGCGGCCTCAGCCCCCCTCATATTACCCACCCATACGCTGAATAAAAGCTTATTCAACTTAGGACTAGAGCATGCTCTCACCCTAAGAGGCACCGATAGCAGCGGGCAGGTCAATTTTGGTATTCGCCAAGATGAGGTTGTCGAATCTGCCTCTTTTCACCTTGAGTACACCCTCTCGCCAGCACTACTGCCACAGCTTTCGCACCTGCAAGTGCTGCTAAATGGCCAAATGGTGCAATCCATCGGATTACCTCAGGCACAACTAGGCAAGCCACAAAGCATTGACATTCCCATTGATGCCCGTTTTTTCTCTGACTACAACAAGCTAGAAATTCGCTTTGTGGGGCACTACACCCTTGAGTGCGAAAACCCCGGAAACTCCAGCTTGTGGGCACAAGTGAGCAATGAAAGCCGGCTGCAAATCACCCTCAGGCAAGTCAAATTACCTAACAATTTGGCGCAGTTACCGCTGCCATTTTTTGACCCCCGCGATACCGGTAAAGTCCAGACTCATTTTGTGTTTTCTGAGACACCCTCCCT
Organism: Comamonas kerstersii; assembly: GCF_002056725.1. Taxonomy (NCBI): domain Bacteria; kingdom Pseudomonadati; phylum Pseudomonadota; class Betaproteobacteria; order Burkholderiales; family Comamonadaceae; genus Comamonas; species Comamonas kerstersii. The sequence goes on from NZ_CP020121.1 coordinate 3,110,516, forward strand.
CGGTGGACTCAAAGCAGCGGGTGTTATGGCGGGTTGGCTAGGGGCCAAAGCAGATTTCCGCAGTAGTCAAATTCAGGTCTTAAACAATCAATTGCCCAATGGGAATGCGATTGTTTTTGCCAGCGCACAAGATGCACCGGCGTTTCTCAAAACGCTGGTTAAAAATATCCAAGAGCCTACGCTGCAGCTCATTGAACACCCCAGTAACAGCGCCTACCAATTGCTGTTGGTCATGGGTAAGGACGCCGCACAAATAGAAACTGCGGCGCAAGCTTTAGCACTGGGCAGAGTGGCTTTAACTGGTGATGTCACCCGTATCCAGAGCTTGGAGCTTCCTGCCCCACGCAAAGCGTACGACGCCCCTCGCTGGCGCAATACCGAGCAGCCTATTCAATTTGCAGACTTGGTCAGTTCACCGCAACAGCTGCAAGTCAAAGGCTATGCCCTGAACTCTTCAATCACCACCTATTTGCGTGTGGCCCCAGATTTGTTCACGTGGAATAGTAAAAATATCCCGGTACATCTGCTGTACCGCTATACCCCTACGACTGTTTCTGCAGACGGTATGGTGTCCATGTTGCTAAATCAAAATTTGGCCAACTCTTTCCCTTTGGAGAACTCCAAAAAAAGTCAGAACCGTCTTTTTCCGAAGTTCGGTTATGAGAATGATCAGGTATCGCAAAAGTTTTATGTCCCTGCGGAGTGGATTCACGCGAGCAATCGGCTAGATTTTGAAGTGCAAATGCCTGCGCAAGAACAGGGCAGTTGCCTCTCCACTGCTCCGGTGGAAGTGCGCGCAGAGTTGGACCCCAAATCGACCATCGATTTGTCTGGATTGCCTCACTACATTGCCATGCCCGATTTACAGGCTTATGCGCAAGGCGGTTTCCCCTTCAGCCGTTTGGCTGATTTACGTGAAACCACGGTGGTACTTCCAACCGCTCACAGCACGGCAGCCACAGAAGCCTACCTGAACGCCATTGCCCATATCTCTGGCATCACAGGCTATCCGGGCACCCGCTTCCAACTGGTCAACGACAAAGACAGCGATGCAATTGGCGACTCCGATGTTTTATTGATTTCGGATGGGCAAGCCTCTTCCCTGCTTGAGAAATGGCAGAAACAACTGCCCGCTTTGGTAGAAGCAAGCGCACAGTCCATCACGCTTTCACAGCGTGCTTTGGGTAAATTCCTCGATTTATGGCAAGGCCAAAAGAAGGCGCCCCCCAGCTCAGGCCATGCAACCTTTCAAGGCTCAGGCCCCTTGGCCGCAGTCGCTGGATTTGAGTCACCCCTGCACAAAAAACGCAGTGTGGTGGCATTGATGGGCAATAGTGCCCCAGCGTTAGATTTGATTGCAAAAAACATCAGCAACAACGTGACAAACACCCGCTTCATGGGTGATCTCACGCTGCTCAACGACAAAGATATTGCCAGCTTCCGGGTCCAGCAAACCTACTTTGTGGGTGAGCTCTCTTTGGCCCAACGCTTGTGGTTCAAGCTGCATGAGCATCCGGTGACCATGGCCATTCTGGGAAGCTTCTTGGGCTTGCTACTTAGCTTCTTTATCTACACCGGCTTGCGATACTTTGCGCGACGCCGATTGGAGCAAATGTAATGATGCGCCCAGCTTCACCGCTCAGACGTAGCTGCCTACAGACACTCAGCATGGTGTCTGTAGCAACGCTATGGCCGCTCTATACATGGGCTGCGCCGTCAAAAAATCAAAAAGATAAGCTGCAATCACATGCATGGAAAGCGTTTGAAGCACAATTCATTCAAAAAGATGGGCGTGTGGTCTCGGATGACGGGGCACGCAATCAAACCTATTCAGAGGGGCAGGCATACGCACTGTTCTTTGCGCTCATCTCCGAAGACCGCTCCGCTTTTGAACGCATCTTGGCATGGACTGAAAACAATCTCTGCCAAGGCGATATCGCGAGCCACTTACCCGCGTGGTTATGGGGGCAACGCGAAGATCAGCAGTGGGGGGTTTTGGATCCGAACTCCGCGTCCGATGCCGATGTCTGGATCGCATACACGCTCATGGAAGCGGGCCGCTTATGGAACCAACGTGCTTACACGGCAATTGGCAAGGCCTTGTCCCAACGTATTTTGGACAAAGAATGTGTGGTGATTCCGGGTTTAGGACTCAGCCTCCTGCCAGGCTCAGTGGGATTCGTCAGTGATGGGCGCTACAAACTCAATGCCAGCTACTCCCCTCTGCAAGTGCTGCAAGCCTTAGGAAGCATAGACCCTGCATGGTTGTCTGTGGCACAGTCATCCATGAAAGTGATTACAGGGTCTAGTCCACGCGGCATCTGTGCAGACTGGATCTGGTTTGATGGTCAGCGCTTCAGCCAAGACCCCCAAGGCGAGGCACAAGGGCGCGGTGGCTATAACGCCATACGCGTTTATTTGTGGGCCGGACTGTTGAATGTACAGGCACCCCTGCGCACGCAACTCATCAAGCAATTAGCGCCCATGGCCCATCAAGTCCAAGAAGCCGGCATTCCCCCAGAGTTTATTGACCCTTGGACATTGCAAACACAGGGCGAAGGCCCCCCTGGTTTTAGCGCTGCCTTGTTGCCTTTTTTGCAGGCATCTAACGATACGCAAGTGCTCCATCAACAGATGCAGCGCTTACAAAAATACCCCGTCCCCCCAACGTCCTACTACCAGCAATGTTTGGACTTCTTCAGTGCCGCGTGGCTCAGAGGCAGTTATAGCTTTGGCCCTCAGGGTCAATTGCGTCTTGGTGGCGAAGGGTAGCTTGTACACATGTACCGACGATTTTTTCACTTTTCTCTCATCAGCAGCAGCTTACTGGCAAGCTCGTGCGTTCATACCGCATTCGGGATGGTCCAAACCAACAGTGATGCAGAGCGCGAAATAATGCGCAATGCACAGCTCTGGCAAAGCCAATACCGCACGGATTTAGCGCGCCAACAAGTCAATAAGTTATTGCTCATTGAGCCCAATTCTGCGTGGGGCATAGCTACGCTGGCCAGTATTGCCTTGCAAGAGGACAAAAAGGCAGAAGCCCAGCAACTCTTACAAAAGCTGCAGTCCCAAAACGCCAATCCCCAGGCAATTGCGCAACTGCAGGCTTTACTCAAGCTCTACACCCCCCAAGCACAACAAGAGCTCACGCAAATGCGCTTGTTTACGCAATCGGGTCGCACGGCAGAAGCCACGGCCTTAGCACGCAAACTATTTCCTGAAGGGCCTTTGGCGTTGGGTAACTTCCAGCTCGATTACTACCGTGCTTTGGCGACAGCACCAGGCCCCAATCCCAAACTAGATGCTGCCCTTCAAGAGGAATATGCACGCACACAAAATGTGCAATACAAATATTTATGGATTCAAAGGCAGCTGGAGGCAGCACCACCGTCTAGCACCTTGTTGCGTGAGATAGAACGCCTCGCCGTCGCAGCGCCATCAGGCGACCACACCGCCAAAGACCTTTGGCGCTGGGCGCTGCACAAGCTACCGTGGGAGGCCGTGCCAGAAACAGCACAAGCTTTTTTGAACCGTTTTCCCCAAGACGAATCGATGCAAGCGTACCTTGCAGAATCACGGCGACAGCGCGCCCAAGCTGAACGTATTGAGCAATCGCCGCTGAACGTTGCAAAACGCAAAGGCAATCAAGCCTTAGACAACCTTCGGCTCGATGAAGCCCAAGCCCAAGCCCAAAAAATTCTAAGCATCCAGCCCAATGACGCAGAAGGTTGGGGTTTGCTGGGATATATCGCATCGCGCAAAACACAATACGCAGCCGCCCAAGAAGCTTTTGAAAAAGCCTATCACTTTGACAAAGCACCCCATTGGAAGCGCCTCGCGAATACGGCGCACATCAACTCGTTATTGCAACAAGCAGATGCCGCCGTCTCCCGCCAAGATACGGTGGTCATGCGTGCCATTGCGCAGCAAATTCTAGCCATCGACAGCCACCATGCGCAGGCCATGACCTTGCAAGCGCAAGCGCTGAACCTCGAAGGCAAGTACCAGCTGGCACAAGATACATATCAAGCTGCTTTGAAACAGGTACCCATATACCTGCCTGCACTGAATCAACTGGTGCAGATGCTCATCAAACAGCAGCAATGGGATGCAGCAAGCCAAGTATTGAAGGAATATGCCGCGCAGCTGCCCCCAACAGATAGCGATGCAAACGCTCTGCAAGCAGAGATTCGCCAAGGGCAAGCGCAGCTCTTGCTGGCCCAAAACAAGCAAGCCCCCGCGTTGCGCCTGCTTGAGCAGGCACTGCAATTAACGCCACAAAACCCATGGCTGCGCCACCAGCTTGCTCGGCTCTATCTGGCCATGAATGAACCTGCCTTGGCCAACAGCACCATGGATGATGGCATTACCCTGACTCCAGATGCCAACGAGATGCGCTATGCGCGTGCCCTGATTCGAGCCGCACAAGACCAATGGTCTGAGGCTGCATCAGACCTCACCCACATACCTGAGACCCAGCGCAGTTCATCCATGCAGCAGCTGCTCTCAGAAATGCAGCTAAATACGCTGATACAGCAAGCGATAACAGCCGAAAACACAGAAAAACAAGAAGCCGCTTTAGAACGAGCGTGGGCTCTTTCCATACAAGTGCAAGATGTGCAGACACAAGCACAGTTGGCCAATATTTGGCAGCGAGCAGGCTATAACGACCAAGCATTAGCGATGTGGAAGCACATTGAAGGTCGTCAACACCCGCTACCACTTGCCATGCAACTCGCGTATGCCCAAGCGCTGAGTGCCGCTCCCCAAGAGAATCCTGCCTTGATGCCTCTGCTGCACTCCTTGAAGGAGCAGCAAGACGCATTGTCTCAACCCCAACAGCAGGAGCTGCTGGATTTGTACGCACGCCAAGCAGAACAACGTATTGCCACCCTGCTCTCCGATGGGCACCCAATACAAGCAGCCAATCTGGCTAGAGATACGTTTTTACCCCATGTTGATCAAGGCCACACTTTGGCGGTGCGGGGGCGCTTGCTGGCAGCCGCACAAGACTGGTCTGCCGCGCTGCCTTTGCTGCAAAGTGCATTAGAAAAGCAGCCTCATGACTTTGTGTTGACGCTGGACACGGCCAACGCTTATGCCCGTACAGGCCAGCTGACGTCTGCTACCGCGCTGGCGCAGCATGCGGAAGCAACCGCCATGCGCCAGCCCCCTTGGCAACAGCTTGCTTTGGTACGTTTGTGGCAACGGCTGGATCAGCCACAAAAAGCACAAAACTTGCTGGCCCAACTACAAAGCAACCCTGAAGCAGATCCCAATGAGGTACTGCTCCACCAAGGACGCTTAGCGCTCAATCAACGCCAGTACCAGCAAGCATCAGAGGCTTTTTCAACCGTAGCACATAGCCCGGCGCTGCAACGTGCCCCTGCAAACCAACAAGCCGGCGTTTGGGAAGAATACCAAGCGGTGGAAGCGCGCAGGCAATCGTGGGTTGAAATTGCAGCCCAGCGCCTGAGCAAAAGTGGCACCGCCGGCATCTCTGCCTTAAAAGGCTGGGAAATACCCATGGTGGCTTGGAAAGCCAGTCCTGAGTTAGACGGTCACCACTTCTTACACGTAGACCGTCTTGCACTGGATGCAGGCACACTCAGCACCAGCGACATCCAATCCCAAGACTATGGACAAATTGGCGCTGCAACGGCCTCCGGCCTGCTCCCCAATGCATATCAAGGTCCAATGCACAGCAAAACCAACGGTTTTAATGCGGGCCTCGGGTTTCAGGGTGACCGTTATGACTGGGATATTGGTTTAACCGGGCTCGGTATGCCCGTGACCAATGTCGTGGGTGGCGCACGCTTTGAGATTGCAAAAACACCAACGACTGACTGGCGCTTAACCCTCGGCCGTAGGCCCATCACTGGCAGCTTGCTGTCATATTCAGGAGCCAAGGACCCTGTCACAGGAGCTGTTTGGGGTGGCGTGGTGCATACCTTTGCAGCACTGCGTGCGACCCAGCAGCAAGGCGCTTGGGATCAAACAGCCGATCTTTCTCTCGGAGTCATCACGGGAAAAAATGTTGCACACAACACGCGCACACGGCTAAGACTCTCTACAGGCAAAGACATGTGGCGTGCAGCAAAGCAGCGAATTTATGCTGGCGTCACCTTGCAATATTTGGCACATAACAAAAATTTGGCGGAATACAGCTGGGGCCATGGGGGCTATTACAGCCCCAAATCCAGTGTCACCCTATCTTTACCCATTGAATGGACCGGGCGTGCTCAAGCGTGGACGTGGCGTTTGCAAGGGAGTGCCAGCGTCTCGCACACATCGAGCAGTCGCTCCGATTTATATCCTGGGGCGGCCCACCCACTCGCGCTGTCCAACCAGTCCGGTTACTACAGCTCTAATGGCGGTAGTGGAACGAGCTGGGCCCTCCAAGCAGCCATAGAAAGACAACTCAACAACAATGTCGCTATTGGCGCAAAACTTGGTATTGATCGATCGGAAAACTTCGCACCGAACCAGTTTCAAATTTATTTGCGTTATGCGCTGAACCCTGTGCGTCGGTTGCTAGAAAACCAACCACGCCAAGTTACGCCCTATTCGGAGTTTTAGGCCATGTCACTCAAACGTTTTTTCCAAAACTTGTGGCATCGAAAAGTAACCACCAGTGCTCCACGAGCCACTCTGGCAATTGAAAATTTGCCCCAAATGCTGGATGCATTGCCATCCACATGCAACACCGCCTTGTGGGGACAAGACATTCCAGCCATGCGAATATGGCAATACAGCGTCTTGCGTGAAATGCTGGTACAGGCACCCGTCTTAGTCTTGGCACCAGATGCACAACAAGCACAAGCGATTGCCAATCAACCTGACTTTGCGCAAGCACTGCGCAAAGGGCATTTAAAAATTTGGATATTGAGCGATTCCGATCAGCAGAAAATTGCGAAATCCAATGGGTTTTTCGATTTTTTACTCGATTTGAATGCCGTCGGTTTGAAGCCCAACCACGCCCTATTGTGCTTAGATTTATTTCCTATTTTTCATTACACCGCCTTAGAGCACCTGTCACACCTTGACCGGCTGCTGCGGCAATGGGCTCGAAAACGCCAGCAGCCCAGCGTCTGGTTTTTACTATTCCGCGGTGCTTTCCAGCCATCTATGGAGCGGCGTAGCTTTTTATCTCACGCCTTCCCTTATGCAGCAACTTTGCAAATGGAGCATCAAGGTCTCAGTCTGCATATCAACCGCTGGAACAGCGCACAGGGTGCCGTTTTTCAAACCCGCTATGGTTTAGAGCCGGAACACGAAGCATCTCCTAGGCTTCGCGCGAATGGCAGCATGGTCTATATGCACGACAGCCAACAAACGATCGTGGCTGCAGATCTTTCCACGGTATATACGACGCAAGCCTGTGTTCCGGGAATTCGATTACTCCCTCCCAACTGGATAGTTTTGCCCAACTGGGAATCCTTGGAGCAAGCATGCCAGTCCGCTATTGCAGCTACGGTGCTGATTGATGCAGGCACCTCAGACAACCTAAAGGCCTTAGCGACCTTGGTACATCGTCTCCGTATTACTCATCCAGCTAGTTTCAAGATTGCAGTCAAAGAAACCAGTGATCATTTGCGCGTTCATACGGAAGAAGCTCTCGCTCAGCTGGGCATTAATACAGTGATATATAAAGGCAGTCAATTCTCCCGAACTGTACGAAGACTCACAGAGCTGCAACATACATGGTTTTATGGAAAAGTTCCGGAGAGTGTCGATGAAATCCTGGATGCACTCACTCCAATTGCAGAATACGGCTACCACAGTCCAGAAAAATTCTGCCATACGCTCCGAAATTTTCTGGAGAACCCACTGCGGGCCCACTTAAGTCATAGTTTGGTACACCTGCATTTACTGCCAACGGTCTCCCACACCATGGCATTACAACAACTAAAAATTAGTCGACCTGGTGAATTATTCACAAATTATTCCCGCGAAATTGTTATATTTTTATATGCATGTCGAGAAGCCGATATGGACAATGTGCTTTCTCGGATTTTTCAATCACCCATTGAATCCATATTTCAAAGTCAAGAAAGTTTTCACCTAACAGAGGACATCAATCACGATCTGATAAAGATGCAAATTTCCTTACAAAAACTCTCTTTGCCAGATTATTCAATGATTTTTGAAAAATCAAATGCATTATCTCTAAAAAATAGAATTAAAGAGGATACTAATTCAACAGAAGAAATAAAAAAAGAATTTCCTCTTTCTATAAATTCAAAAAACAAAAACATATACCATAACAAGCGTACCGAGTGGGTGCAAAGCAACAAAGAGGTAAAATGATGGGATATTTGCATTTCTTATTTTTTATTTGCTTCGGTTTGCTCATTGGAGCACTTTCTTTAAAGAATGATAGATTTAAATATCTTTCACGAAAATTAAGTCGAAGAAAATTTTATCTCAAACCATTCACCCAAAAAATATAAATCGACCACGCATGCCTCTGATTGTTTTTGCCTCATCTGCTGGTGGTGTAGGCTGCAGTGCAACAGCAGCCCACTGTGCACACCTATTTCAGCAAATGGGCCGCCCAAGCTTGGCCATAGATTTCTGCATGAATAATGGTTTAGCCCTCGCGTTAGGCTTAGCGGAAATTCCTGAGTCCGGCTGGACCACTTCACCACCACAACGCGAAGACAGTGATAGTTGGCAATCAGCAGTTTTGCAAGCGCCGAATGGTCTGCACCTACTGCCTCATGGGGCACCCCATGCAATGCACACAACGACGGTGCCAACATCCCTCTATCAGCTACTATCCACATCAGACCACGTCTGTGTCGTCGATGTTGGGCAAAACCTAGCCACCTATGCCCCTGATCTTTTGCCTCTGACGGATGTACTTATCGTCTGCACCCGTGCGCAAGCCTATGCTCAGCAGCAACTGCAACACATGCTCCGCGAACTCAGCAAATGTGAAAGTAGGCCGTGTACCCTGCGAATCTTAGCCAATAGATACGATGTTCGCCGCCCTAGTCAAAAAGATGCGCTATCGCAGATGATGCGTACATGGCCTGATTCATTTTTAATCGACACGATTCATGAGGACGAGCACCTGGCACTCAGCATGGCACAAGGCATCCCTGTCCATGAGTGCTACCCACAAGCACAGGTCGCTCATGACTTACATGGCGTGAGCCACCACCTCATGAAATTGCTGGATACACCAGACAGCAAGGAGACCTGCTTATGATGCATTGGCATCATCAATGGACCACCTGGTTTGCCAACCAGATGCGGGTAAAACATCCAGAAAATCCAAGCAGCTGGCTGCTTCGTCTTTTTTGGATACATAACCCGCGCACGCCTTGGAAAGATTTTCAGCCTGAACAGGTTCCAAATTTAGCGCTATGGCTAGCTAAGAGCCTGCAGATTCAACCATCGGCACCTGTATGGATGTGGTTCTTGCGGCTTTGGTTCATACCCAGCCCAAATACAGCCTATACCCGCCAGGCTCAGCGGTTTTTCAGCTACTTGTTTCACGCCATAAAATATTTACTCACTCGCTTGATAAAAATTCTGTGGTTGATACTTTCATGGCCTATCAACCAAGCCATGTATTGGCTAAGCCTATTTGGTAAAAAAATCGATCATCAACGCATAGGCGTTCAAGTCGATGCAGTCACTCAACAATCCATTCAATTGCACCGCAGTGTGCCTTGGCTCATTTTTTCAGCTGGATTATTGATTCTTTGGGAGATCATGACGACTCCCTTAAGCGCTATCAATCAAGGCATTTTTATGCTGATTGTATGGGCTATATCGATTATTCTTTTACATATTAATGGCCGTTTTGCCTCTCTCGCTTTAGCATCACTGAGTCTCATCAGCATGTGCCGCTATGCTTGGTGGCGAATTAATAACACCCTGGACTTTGATACTTTTTTAGAAGCATTTTTAGGATACAGTCTGCTTGCTGCCGAAGCGTATACATGGCTGGTCGTTGTACTGGGTTTTATACAATCCGCATGGCCTCTCAAAAGAAAGCCTCTACCATTACCTGAAGACCAGTCTCTGTGGCCCAGTGTAGATGTTTATATCCCAACCTATAACGAACCATTGAGCGTTGTGCAGCCGACTGTTTTAGCTGCTATGGGACTAGATTGGCCTAAAGATAAAATTAATGTCTATATTTTAGATGATGGTAAAAGAGAAAGCTTTCAAGCATTAGCAAAAGAACTCGGCGTTGGCTATATCACACGCACCAACAATAATCATGCCAAAGCAGGTAACTTAAATCATGCAATGACAGTCACCAATGGCTCATTAATTGCAATTTTTGACTGTGACCACATCCCTGTAAAAAGCTTCCTCAAAGAAACATGTGGATGGCTTTATCGTGATACCCGATGCGCTTTAGTCCAAACACCACACCACTTTTTTTCACCAGATCCATTTGAGCGGAACCTTCGCTCCTTCAAGAAGGTTCCCAACGAAGGCGCTTTGTTTTATGGGTTGGTTCAAGATGGAAATGACCTTTGGAATGCGACATTCTTTTGCGGCTCTTGTGCAGTCATTCGTCGTACCGCACTGGATGAAATCGGCGGCATTGCAGTCGAAACGGTCACCGAAGACGCACATACTGCACTCAAGCTACATCGCTTAGGCTGGCGCACTGCTTATATCAATAAAACCTTAGCTGCGGGTCTAGCGACAGAAAGCCTGTCTGCCCACATTGGGCAGCGTATTCGTTGGGCTAGAGGTATGACTCAAATATTTAGACTTGACAATCCATTCCTTGGGAAAGGCCTCTCCATATTTCAAAGAATATGCTACGGAAATGCAATGCTTCATTTTTTATTTGGCATTCCCCGCTTGATTTTTTTAACCGCGCCTTTAGCATTCTTATTATTCGACCTCAGTGTCATCTCTACTTTATCGACAGTTCTTCTTTTGTATGTAATACCCTATATACTTCAATCAAACATTGCAAATGGACGAATCCAAGGAAAATATCGTCATACACTATGGGCAGAAGTCTATGAGACTGTTTTAGCTTGGTACATTACAATTCCAACCACAATAGCTCTTTTTGCTCCTAAACTCGGAAAATTCAATGTCACCGTCAAAGGAGGCATGATAGACAAACCATATTTTGACTGGCGAATTTCTGTTCCTTACGGAATATTGGCAGGGTTAAATGTTATTGGATTTTCCTATGGATGCTGGAAATTATTCTTCACGCAAAGCAATGAAGACTTTGCCATAATCATCAATCTTATTTGGTGCCTATATAGCATAATTATTTTAGGTGCCGCAATTGCAGTAGCATCCGAAACACGTCAAGTCCGCCACACCCACCGGGTTACAGATGATCTACCCGCCAGCTTGTATCTATCTGATGGCCGTGTGTTTCATGCGCGTTGTTACGATTTCTCTATGACTGGCCTAGGATTACAACTCACAGGCTTGGAACACCTACCCCGAGAAACTGAAATTTCAGTGAGCCTCTATAGCAATCAGATCGAACACGCCTTCCCGGCACGTGTCATGCACCATAGTGCTACAGGAATGATAGGTTTGGAATTACTCGAAATGGACACCCAGCAAAAACTTGCATATGTGCAATGCACTTTTGCACGTATGGATGCTTGGGACCACTGGAATGAAGTTCAAGCGCCGAACACCGTCAAAGACACAATAGTGCGTATTTTAAAAATTAGTTGGTTGAATTACCAATCAATCCTTAATGTCCTGGGTGATCAACTACGAAAATTTCTACCGATAAAACCAGTAGAACCTCAACAACTGGACACTAAGTAAGCAAGCCATTACGATCATGAGTTTTTGGAGTCTTTATTTCTTAGCCACCATCGTATTGCACCATTTGGGCTATCTCAAAGTGCAACTCGGTTGGAATGTTTTACTTGCCGTATACGTATATTGGCCCATCAAAAGCAAAAATCTACGACGGCTACGCTTGATAATTGGCAGCCTTGCTGCTTTATTTTTACTTTGGTGTGAAAGTCCATTACCCCATCCAGTTTATGCATTCCAACAACTAAAGCTGCTTAGCGGCTTCAGTCTGGAATACTTACTGGAATTGGCAGCACGTATGGTGAACTATTACATACTATTAGCCATACTCATCTGCGTGATTGTCTATATTGTACTTGGCCGCCGCGTCCGTTTTGCATCTTTTGTTTGGCTGGGTTTTTTATCTATTTTATTATGGCATAACGATCCTGAACCACAAAACTTCGCTGCACAACGTGCAAATACAGAACATACAGAACACGACGAAACACTATTAATTGAGCCAACCAGCATTTCAGCCAGCAATACACAGCTTGAGAATTTTTTTGATAAAGAGCGTTTAAAACACTTGAGCTTTAATAATAGCAGCGTCAAAAACTTTGATGTCATACTTTTACATGTGTGCTCACTATCTTGGGATGATTTAGCTTTTATTCAATTAAGTGACCACCCTTTCATTAGTAAAGCCAATATCATTTTTAAGCAGTTTAATACGGCAACCAGTTATAGCGGACCAGCCTCTTTGCGCGTTCTGCACGGAAATTGCGGCCAACAAAAACACAGTGACCTCTATAGCAGCTCTGATGCCAGTTGTTTCGTTTTTCCATCTCTTGAAACGGCTGGCTTCCAAACCCATGCCTTGCTTAACCACGATGGGAAATTTGATAATTTTGGAAAAGAACTAGAAGATCGCGGTGGCTTACGCGGGAAATTAGAGTTGCCATCTGGCCCAGGAGCCACCTTGCGCAGTTTTGACAACAGTTTAATTTACGGAGACTACGATGTACTCTCCAAGTGGCATGCTGAAAATATAAAACCAAATTCCAAGCCATCGGCCCTTTACTACAACAGCATTACCATGCACGATGGCGTGCGCAGCATTAGTAGTACCGATAGAGATAGCCTCAACACCTATTTACCACGTGCTAATAAAATGCTCGATGATTTTGAGCATTTCAAACAAAATGTTGAAGCTAGCGGGCGACCTACGATTATGGTGCTAGTACCAGAACATGGTGCCAATCTTCGTGGTGATGCGATGCAAATTGCTGGATTACGAGAGATTCCATCCCCCAACATCACACTAGGCCCAGCCTTGGTATATGTAATCAATGCACCTTCAATTCCAAAATACCCTGTCGTAGTAAACGAAATGATGAGTTACTTTGACTTATACACCTTACTTGACGACATGTTGACAAATAGCCCGTTTACAGCATCCACAACGCCTCTTTCCTCACGCATACAAAAGCTTGCAGGAACTCAGTTTGTTTCTGAAAGTGCTTCTGCCACCATTATGCAAACTAATGACCAACGTTTTTGGGTCCGTCCTTCCGGCTCCAATACTTGGGTTCAATACAACAACTAAATGAAATAAGGAGCTTATCTTTGAGCACACTCATATTCAGTGAACTGCTTTTGTGTGTGCAACCCCAGCGCAGCCTGAGATTTAAAGGCTGCGCTGAGTCAGCTTATATAAAGGCATCGGTCTGGCTCTTAGGGAACTGAGGTTGCCCGGCGGATTCAAGACCCAAGTGCAACACCCCTAGGTTTAATGAACGAGGGTGGAGTGTTGGGGTGAGCTGATTAACAACTCACGGTACACGGACAGCGGCGATCGTGATGTTGCCCCTGCTTTGTGGAGTTCTTAGCTCCCTGCTTACGCGGCCTTTTTGCGCTGTGCCTCGTACCAGCGTTTCTCGTATTGCATAGGGCTGAGATAGCCCAAGCTCGAATGCAATCTGCGGCAATTGTAGAAGGCCATCCAGTTCATGATGGCCTGCCTTGCTTGCTCCCGAGTAGCGAAGCGCTGCCCATGCACGCAAGCGGTCTTCAATCGACCCCAGAAGCTTTCGATGGGCGAGTTGTCCCAGCAATTGCCTTTGCGGCTCATGGACGAGCGTAGGCCCCAGCCTGCTAACGCAGCTTGGAAGTTCTGGCTGCAATATTGGGCTCCCCTATCGCTGTGGAAGATGGCCCCTGGCTCGGGCCGCCTTCGCCACCAAGCCATTGCCATGGCATCTTTAACCAAGCTGCTTTGCATGTGGGGCTGCAGGCTCCAGCCCACCACCTGACGGCTGAACATGTCAATCACTGCAGCCAAGTACAACCAGCCTTCATCGGTCTGGATGTAAGTGATATCTCCACACAGAAGCTGGTTAGGGGCCTGTGGCGTAAAACGCCGTTGCACCAAGTCTGGAGCTACAGGCAGACTGTGCTTGCTGTCTGTGGTCACGATGAACTTGCGCTTGGTTTTAGCTCGTATGCCATGACTTGCCATCAGCTTACGAACCCGCTCTTTGCCAATGCGCAGCCCTTTGGCTTGCAGCTCTTTGTGCATGCGAGGCCAGCCGTATTCGCCTTTAACCTGTGCATGAATGGCACGTATGTGGGCTAGGGCCAGTTCATCGCTACACAAGCGTGATACCTCACCACCGTTGCGTCTGAATCGGAAGTAACCACTGCTGCTCACTTGCAGAACATGGCAAGAAACAGCGATTGGATAGACGTTCTTCATTTGGTCGATCCAGGCATACCTCGCAGCACGTCCTGCGCGAAGTACGCCGCCGCTTTTTTTGCGATGTCACGCTCCATTCGCAGGCGTGTAACTTCGGCTCGCAGACGGCTTATCTCCATTTGCTCCGGCGTGACCTTGCTTGCACCATCGGCAACCCCAAGCTTCAGAGTACCTGCTTTTACTTGTCGCACCCAACTGCCCAAGCTGGCCTTGGGGATGCCCAGCGTCTGGCACACCTGCATCTGAGACTGCCCGCTTTGCACCAAGCGCACAGCCTTCAACCTAAATTCCTGCGTGTATGCCGCACGTACTTGCTTTGCCACCATTTCTTAGCTCCTTGTCTACATTTTGGACAAAGCTAAGAACTCCCATTTCTAGGGGCAACTTCACTGCAGGAGCCTTCGCATTTTGCAGCTCACATCCTGCCGCTGCCTTTCATCAGGTCGCTGCCAGGTCCGCAGCGATTGCTGCCCGTCGACTTCACACCATCAATGCCTGCTGCTTTTCACAAAGCAGTTATTTAGAGAAGTCAATATTATATTGAATTAATTTAAATCTAACACTAAATTAATTTAGTAATGGGTTTAAATTTGAATTGGAAATTCAAATTTTGAAAAAGAAACGAATAATGAACTAACTAATCTCAATATTGTAATTAATTAATCCCCGACCATTCTTGCAATTAATTTCTATACAAAACACAAATAATACATTTATGGATTTCTTATTTTTAATAATTAGCGGGCACTAATAAAATCTAGAAAAATAAAATGCATCCAAATATATATTATTATATATACAACTATTTTTCATCAAGAATTTCACACATTTTTAAGTTTATATTTACATATTCATCCCATGTATAAATCTTGTAGAAACGATTATGAAACTGAACATCAACCCGACATATATCTGGACGCTTTAGGTAAATAGAGCAGTGCTTTGTGGTCTCTTCAAAGTACCTACATGTTCCATCACCTCGATCTAAAAAAATAGTTTCATCGGATAAGTTAACATTTTGGCAGCATCTGCCGCACTCAGTACATGGGAATTTCTGACTCACGGATGTGTTTGGGTTGAAGCAAGCAGGGAAGCTATCAAACGCTCAACTGCTTGCTGAAGTGCCAATGCTCAGGCGTTGATCGCTTTCGCGATTTCAGTCACTCGCTTTTGTGTGGAAAGCACGAGTTTGCCGTCTGTATCCAAAATCGGTGTATCAATCATCGCTTTGATCAACTGGGCATACTTTACGGTTTTGAACACAACTTCACGGGAGTCTTGGGTAAATGCCTCGAAGTCTTCACCATAGGTGTCGATCACATCATCAAGCGACTGTACTGCGCGACGAAGTTCACGGTTGAGCCTGCTGAATGTAGTATCTGCCAGAATCGTTACTTGTTCGATGGCATCAAGAGAGGTCACCACGAGCTTGGCTTCCTCTTGGATCGTTTTAGCTTGCTCTAGGTTGCTTCGCGCATTATTCAGCGCTTCTTCTCCCTTATTGCCCATAATGTGGCCAAAAATTGCCAATGCAGGGCCCGCAACAATACCTCCCAGCACCATCGTACCTAGGGCCATACCACCCCCTCCTGCCGCAAGCGATCCTCCACCCAGCCATGCCAATGTGGCGTTAGTTGCTGCTGCGCCACCCAGCGACGAAATAGCTGTACCTGTGCTGGCGGTGGCTAGCATCATAGTACCGTTGTATGCGCCAAATGCTAGTGCAGCTCCGCTTGAAACACCTGCACCGAGACCCAGTCCAGCATCTTTTAGAGCTTGATAGTCACCGCGCAAGCCAGCCAAAGTTTTATTCGAGAAATCGTCCATTTTCAGTTTCTCGAGTTCGGGAGAGCCGACTAACTCGACGTTTTTCAAGCGTCCGAATGTCATCAGAAAGTCTTCAATCACGCTTTCGAAAGCACGTAGCTTGCGCTTGCCATACTCTTCCAAAATGTCGGAGGTGGATTGGCGCTGAATGTCAACCTCTCGATTGGCCTTATCGACAATTGCGCTGGCCTCTTTATTGATGTCACTCGCATTGCTTTGGTCGATTGCACCACTGACGCCTTTGTACGCACCATAGAGAGCCGTTCCCGCAGCCACTGCGCCAAGAATTAAAGGTACTGCCATAATAATTTTCCTTTCTTTATTCAAGTACTAGATTGATGGTTCGTTTCATTTCTTTATGCAATGAAGTAGCTTGCGCGAGTAATTCATTAAAATCCTCACCATCTATCTTGTAAGCTATACTAATAATTTGCAAGAGCCTTCTTTTTAAGTCCGTTAAACCACTAATCATGAAAATAGAACGCATCACCTCAAAAAGAATAATTCTCGATTGCTGCATTTCTTTAGAATTATTATGCCTATCCTTGATAATTTCTTCTTTCAGAATTTTTTCTGCTATCTCAAAGCGCTTTTCAACGTTATTTTGCGAATTAAGCTTTAACTTGCCGATTTCAGCAAGCAACTCATCTTCCATATAACTATTTAGGAATGAGTTTTTTTCGTATTCCTTAATGAAATTACTCCAATTTATCTTGTGGTTTTCAGATACATTAAAAGCAATTCTCCTAAGATCGCATTCACCATTTCGTTCTTTTTCAGATTTGCCATCCCATAAAAGCGGCAAATCAAATATATTAATAAGGCGTGCGATCGTTAAAAGCTCTTTTTTCTTTGATTCTTCAATTAAGCTTGCAAACAAAGTATCTCCTCTCAAGTTAAAGACTGTTTAAATTTTTAAAGAATCAGAGCTAAGCATGAAATTTTCGAACTCTTGCATATTTTGAAATTGCAGCTTCTGTCCTAATAATTCAGCAAACTCATTGATAGCGCCGGAAATCTCGTCTGCGCTAACGTTTGCAGTTGAACTAAGCAATGCACCTAGAACTTCCGTGCGGCTCTGTAGTTCTGGGATTTCTTTTTCCAAAAAAGCATCAAGCTGTGCTTGCTCTGATGCAAGACGCTCGCGAGCCGCTTTCTCAATCGCTTGCGTGCGTTTGAGCATTTGTGCGGAAAGCTCTGCTCCACGTGCTGCATCTAGTGCGCTCTGATAAAAAAGCGACGACATCGCGTAGCCAATCATTCCACCAATAGCGGCACCAACAACTGGAATAGGTATGGCGATTTGACCTAGGGCAGCCAGCATGCCCCCTGAGAGCATTCCTGAGCCTTTTTCACCCACTTCTATAAGCAGGTCAGCCTCCGTGATTTCGCCTGTCACATAGCGTTTAACTGAGCTTCCCAAGGAAAGGCAGATGCTCACCGCAAGTGCTGGAGCGTTTGTGGCTGAAAGCGCTCGTAATGTGCCACTGCTGGACTGTTGCAGCGTTCCCTTAATGGCTGATCCAGCAAATCCAGTGGTGTAACCTAGCGTAGCTGCCTTGCCTGTGTCGGAGGCAACAGACACCATGGCATCCTTAATATCCTTTTTACCTTGAGCGCATTCAAAAATATTTCGCAGCGTTGAAATGCATGCACCAACTGCTGCACCATATTTAGCTGCTTCAACCCCTGCACCATGGCTGGTGCGCGCGATATCTAGTGCCGTAGCCAGCTCGGGGTGCTTACGATAAAAAAGCGCTTCGTCAGTCGTGAGCCCACTATCACGGACGTTCTCTGCAAGCTGCTCATAGTTGTCGGCTTTTGCTCTTAATTCTGCAGCCACCTGAGGCTTTCCAGCACTCTCAACTTTAAGTGCTTGCTCGCGCAACTCGCTTGCCTGTTTCTGGCAATATTCTGCCGCACCCTCGAATTGCTCTGATGGCAACTCCAACTTTATGCCTCGGTAACGTGCAAATTTGCCATCCTCCTTAGCGATACGCTCAAAGAGTTGATTGCGATCACCCACAAATTTCATCTGTGACTGGCTACCCTCAATAATCTCGCCATTCAACACTTGCACACGATCTACAACATTATGATTTCTGCCATATTCCGGCAAATCGTCACTACGCCAAGTACGTTGCTCTGATCGCTCGATGATGGCCTTTGCATTGTCACGGCTGGTAGAGGCGATTTCTGCAGAAAAACCCGCTTGTTGCTTGATGTTCTTTGCTGCTTCAACGGGATCGCTGTTGAGCTTATGCTTAGAGACTTCAGACAACCCCTTAGCCATCTTTTGACCGGTTTCGTTGTCCATCCCTGTGTAGCCTTTAACGAACTCAGCGTTCGCACTGCCGTAGCGAGAAACTGTCTCGCTACCAGCCATGCTCACACCGACTCGCTCCATTTCTCTTTGGCTACCGTGTTGAATATCTACGGTCTTCTTTTTATCGGAATTTTCGTTATTCACCCTGCCTCCTTCATATGACGCTGCTTACTGAGGTTTTTGAAACCAGTTTTCAGTCTTGATATGCGTTTGTTTTTAAAGACTGAGACGCACTAGACTCCCAGTGAAATAGTGCATGTCGTAAGCTCGACAACAGGTTCTCGTGCCATTCCGCAGGCTGAACAATCCGCACATGTGGCAACCAATACCGCACCACAGGTAGCAGCTGGTCGATGTGATTGATATGTGTGGTAACTAGCAACGAACCGTCACGATCTTGCCGTTGCTGCTGTTGAGGTAGCAACGGGCGACGAATAAAGTAATACGCCGCCTCTGGGGCCACACGCAACAGGACTTCCGTGGTCTCTTCAGTAAACCAAACGTCGTCCTTGGCGTCGATATATTCCTTGTGGTTGCTCTTTTGTACAAAGAAACTGCCTTGGTCTACCAGTAAGTTTTCGATCAAGCCAATGCTGAAATTTTTCAGCTTTGAACCTTCTTCCGCTGCCAAGTACCAAACGCCGTTTTTGTGGATTAGCTTGTAGGGCTGCACATTGCGTGCTTTGCCCTTATAACTAAAACTGCATGTATGTTTTTGCTCGATGGCAGTTTGGAGTTGCATAAACTCTTGCGTACGCGGACGCAAGTCTTCATGTGCGATGGCCTGCACATGCGTTGTGCGCTGCTGTTCCGGGGTATGAAGTTGTTCCAACAGGTAGCGCAAGCTGCTATCCGGAAACAAGTGCTCCGTCCCCGACATACGTGCATAGCCATGCAGGTGCTTGGCTGGAATACTGCTTCTCGCTGTGCGCGTCAGCTGCCACTGACCATCGGCACTTCGCTCAACGATCCCGCACAGACGCTCGCCAAGGTCGCGTTCAATGGTGCGCACATCCACTTGAAAATCTTGTGCAAGTTGGTGCTTGTCAACTGCATCACCTTGGTGCAGGCGCGCAAGAATTTGAGACAAGCGCTGTGCAAGTTTTTCGCCTTTTGATGCTGAGCTAGCCGAGGTTGAAGCAGACATTCAAGAGCAGGGAAGTAATTCAATGAATGTAACTATAAGTGGCTTTTGAGACAGGTTGTGTCGCACCCAGAATTTCAATACGCCAAGCTGGCTTGTGTGAATCAAGTTGGTTGTGACTCACTACCTGTTCAGCACTCACAGCTTCGGCATTCATCCATGCTTCTAAGGCTCTAACTAGCTCAGTCACCTGATGCTGCAGCGAGTTGCTACAAACCATCAAATGAAGCAATGCCATACTGATCTGCTGCGCCAATACCTCTTTTTTGCTAGCGTTATTAAGGCTAAGTACATCACCCAAATCGCATTGCAATTCCGTGCGCACCCCTATTAGGCGCAACGTGTCTTGCACAGCCTTGGAAGCATTCAAATAGGAAGCGCGTTCTGAAATTATTTGCTTGAACTGATCGATGCGACGCAGTGCCAGTTGATAGTACAAAGCGATGAAATCTGCATCCAGCGGATCTGCGCTATCAAGACCCAGGATGTGGGGGCCATAGTGGCAAAGTGCTTTTGATGCTTCTTGGCTTAACCGAAGGTTCAGTTCGCACTCACGCACATGCAATTCACTCAATAGTGCATGGGGGTTACGAATCACTACGTAGTTAGTAGACATACATGCTGCCTTCAATACTAAAGCTGAATTGAAGACAAACTTTAAGAATTGATAGCGACAGGCTGTGTCGATGATGCAGTCTTAGTGCAGATGCAGGTGCAGGTGCAGGTGCAGGTGCAGGTGCAGGTGCAGGTGCAGGTGAGGAGGTTGACTATGCCCCCTTACTGCCAACTACTCAGCAGCGAGACGAAGTTTTGCTCGTTCAGGCACATTGCTAGCCATACGCAATTGATCAAGGTAATCAGCCCACTGCTGTATTTGTTCAAATCTTTTTGCTAAATACTTTGTTCGGTTGTAACTTCGACCGTTCGAGTCTTTGACTGCGTGGGCCAGATTGGCCTCGATAGCAAGTGGATCGAGGTCAAGCTGGTCAACCATCATCGTTCTAGCGCTGGCGCGGAATCCATGCCAACTTTGCTCATCGCCATAGCCCAAGCTGTACAAAGCAGTGCGTACCGAATTGTC
This sequence comes from Comamonas kerstersii, assembly GCF_002056725.1. Lineage (NCBI taxonomy): Bacteria > Pseudomonadati > Pseudomonadota > Betaproteobacteria > Burkholderiales > Comamonadaceae > Comamonas > Comamonas kerstersii. The sequence goes on from NZ_CP020121.1 coordinate 3,131,415, forward strand.
TGACATTGGGCGATCGTGATCTCTCTGTCCTGGGAAAACATACTGCCCACGCCCACTCAGTGGCAAAAGTTCGCGCAGTAGCGCTACTGCTTGCTTCGGCAGTGGAACAACATGCGGCTCTCCCTTTTCTTTTTCTTCAACGGTGCGCTTCATCTTGGCGCTAGGAATAGTCCAAAGGGCTGCATCCAAATCCAACTCAGCCCATTCCATTGTTCGCAAATTGCCTGGACGCTGGTAAAGCAAAGGCGCTAGCAGCAAGGCAGTGCGAACAAATGGCCCGCCTTTATAGGCATACATGGCTCTTAGCAGATCACCAAAGCGCTCTGGCTCAACTATCGCAGGGAAGTTGGTGCCTCGATATGGTGTCAGCCGCGCTTTCAAGCCTTCCGTGATGTCTCTCTGTGCATTGCTGGCAGTTGGGAGCCAGTAACGCCAAATTTGGCGACACAGCATGAGTGCTCTGTCAGCTGTCTCAATAGCACCTCGGGCTTCAACTTTTTGCAGAACAGCCAACAGCTCCATCGGCTGGATTTCAGACATCTCTCGATCGCCAATCCAAGGAAAAGGTCTCTTTCCAGCTGGCTGAGCATTCGCTTAGCATGGCTGGGACTCCAGCGAGCAACCTGCTTGCCGTGCCATTCAAGCGCTACGGCCTTGAAGGTACTGCCAACGCCGGTAGGGTTGACCAGCTTTTCAACTTTCCTGGCTTTGGCCGGATCGACACCCTCCGCTTTTTGAAGCCTTGCCGCGTCACGCGCTCTGCGTGCAGCCGTAAGACTGACCTGGGGGTAGCTGCCCAAAGCTAGGCGACCCTCTTTACCATCCTTGCGATACTTCCAGAACCAACGACGAGATCCTGCAGGGCTAACCTCCAGATACAGACCTCCCGAATCTGCATATCTCTCTCTTTTAGCGCCGGGGGAACAAATCCTCTTTAGAAAGCCCTTCCACAGAGGGAAGTGGGGGAACAACGGGGGTAAATTTACCATTACCCCCGCTTTGTTCCCCCACTCGTTCCCCCACCAAGCATTGGCAGTGACTAGATCACCTTAGACAACATAAGACGCTAAGTCATTGATTTATCAAAAGAAAAAGGGGTTCAATGAACTTCATTGAACCCCTTTGGATGGGTGGGTGGTGGAGCTGGCGGGAATTGAACCCGCGTGCAGTCAAACAATAACAAGCACTTAGCACCGCCCGTGTGAAATCGGTGTGATTTCACCTCAAAGCATCCACAAAGCAGCACAACGACAGACAAGCTTGTGCTACTTCAATTTCCCCAATCTCACTCGAACCTGCGTCCGCATCATGCAGACAGCGGGTAAATTGTAATTGTTAGTGACGGCATACAAACGCAAAAAATCCCCCTCCAACCCGAAGGCCAGAGGGGGTTACTTATTTGGGCCATGCATCCTGCATCAGTCTGACATCAGCTGCGTGCCCATCAGCTTTTGCCGCGATTCCTGCACCAGCTTCTGCCAGTTTTGAACCTCCTGCTGCCATTGCTTCGAATACGGCTGTGCAGGTGGCGGCGTACTGACCGAGGGTTGCTTGGCTTGCGCGCTCGATACGTCCGGGCAGAGCGGCGAAGTCGCCATGCAGCCCTGAAGTAACACCGCGAAGATCAAGCAGCACACGATTGAGATCTTGCTGCGCCAGCTGGTTGGCTTGCTGTGTGGTTTGAAATTGCTGCAGTGCATCGACAAATCTCCCGTGTGTGTCGGCCAGGTCATGGGCCACGGCTGTGACGTTGTTGAGTTGGACTTGGGTCTGGCTGTGCTTGATGGCTTCGATCTGCCCAGACAGCCGCCAGCCATTGCTCACCCACCCAGCCCCAAAAAGCAAAGCCGCCAGAACGGCGGCCCAGATCAGCTTGAGCTTCGTAGTCATGCCCGCCCCTCGTGCGCCATGCTGTAGTGATTGCCATCCGGCGTGCTGAAGTCCCCGCCCCAGCGGCACAGCGGGTGCAGCGACTTCCAGTATTCGCCCAAAGGCTTATGGGCTTCTGTGGTCGTCAGATACTGGCCATCTTTGAAAAGGTTCAGGTCAATTGCTAAGCGCTGCTTGTGCACAGAGTTTGCAGAGCTGTACGACTTCTTCACGCCCACGTCACCGTGCACACGTGGGTCGCGGTATGCATCCCCAAGCGTCAGCTCATAGCCCTGCGCGTAGGCGTACTGGATCAGCTGCGCCACCAGCTTTGCAAACAGGCGCTGCTTCTGGCCGAGTGTCAGAGTGCTCATGCGTCACCACCTTTCTTCACGCTGCGCAGCTCTTGGATCACGTCCACCAGGTCACGCCCTTCCCGTTTTGCAATCGCTGTGAATGCCATGCGCACAATGGCCCAGCCGGGCAGTCCACAGGCGAACATGATCCCGCCGATAGCCACCATGGCCAGCATGTTTGCAGTCGGGTCCGGCACCAGCAGTTCTTCGTGCACGTCGAGCCAGAGGACGACAAGCGAGCCCAGCGACAAGCTGGACACCAGCGTGCTGATCAGCGCCACTGCCCATTCGCGCATGCTGCGCGGCGTTGTCATGCACATGACGACGATCGTGGCCAGGCCCGCAGCGACACCTCCCACCCCAAAGGCCCAGGCCAGCAGCTTCCAGCCGATGACGCCACCGGCTGCGCTTGATGTTGGTTCCATGTTCATCTTTCTGAAATGAAAAAGCCCCGGCAATGCGGGGCGTGGATAAAAGAAAACCCGCTTTGAGCGGGCTACTTGTTGCGCATGAGTGCGTAGATCAAAAGGCAGGCTATGACTGGCACCAGCCAATCCAGCACGCTTGGCACATTCCAGATGCGGGGATCAAAGCCACCCCATTGCGGCATATTGGCGCGCAGGCCGTGGCCGAACTCTTCAATCCAGCGGTACTCGGCTTGCGTGTGCTCGCGGGCTATCCACCAGATGCAGGCAGCAGCACCGCCCAGCCACCAGTTGCCTGTGGCTTTGCCGACTGCGAGCTGGGCTGCGACTGCGATGACGGCGTGAATCAGGGGTGTCAGATCCATCATGCGGCTCCAAAGAAAACCCGCGCCGGGGTGCTTGGCTGCTCAATCTCAAACTCAACAAGTTCCGGCACGCTGTCGCTCAAGTTGATGTGGAAGCCCGGCAGTGCTGCCATCTGCGGCGCATCGCCTTCTGGTGTTTGGACTATCTGGCCTGTGGGTCGGTGAATCGTGCCAATCACATCGACTGCGACATTTCCAATATAGGCTGGCCATTGATTATCTTCAGTCAGATATTCAGCGAATGCAGCACGGGCCGTGCTTTCGGAATTAAAGCGAAGGAATTTCATGCTGTGAGCCTTTGCATATTTTTGGGGGATAGTTGTGCACCATAACCAACTATTTGAAATATATGCGATGCCCCCAATACCGGACCTGAAGATGAAGCAGTGCAGAGGTCAATGTGTGTGCATATAGGAAACTCAAGCTCATGCGTCATTGAATTTGAGATAGTCCCATTTGAGGAGCTGGCAAAGTTTTTTCCATTCCAAGAGATAACGGATTTATATAGCCCTGTCGAAATATTCATTCCTGAAGCTACTGCATTAGAAGGACTTCCTCCATTATTACGAACGTAACTTGATCGAGCTATAGCGCCAGATGTTAGGCAATACGGGGTTCCGATATACCCATTACCCTCACTCCTTGCTCTGACTGGAAAGAATGTAGAGGACGCTGCTACGTCATAGCGACCATGGACAAATAAAGCACCTGCCCCTGCTGTCGTATACGGCACACTGACCTTATCCGTAGACCTCGTCACCGCCGCACCTTCTGTAGGGATGTAGCTTGTAGGGTAAGTGCCCTCCTCAAGTTGACACCCCCAGAACTCGAAAGAGTCCCCCGACGGCATATTTTGGTCTGGCCAAATAATGGGGGCCCAGCTAACCAAAGAACTGGTGGCAGTGTGCGACACCCAAATCCTGTACCAACCATTACCGATTTGCTGAATACCGTAACCTTCTGCAGAACCAGCGCTTGAGCCGACACCGGAAGGCGAAAGCAAAACGCTTCGCTGCATTCCAAATGCATTCCCATGCAGCAGTAGACGAATACTCCAGTTAGATGTATTCACTCCAAAACGCACGTAACAGGAGGCTGTGTATCTTTTGCCTTCCGTATATGACGTAGACCCGCTGCCTGCTGACAAGTATGTAGATGCTCCTGCAGTTGTAATAGTCGATGTGACTTTGACAGAGGTCTGTGAACCATTCGGCGCAATGTCGAATGCTGGTGTAATTTCAGTGCCAACTGGATTCCATTGCCCTGTAGATGCAGTAGGTGTACTTCTGATTAGAAGATTCGTCCTCGCCTCTTCCACCAACAACCCCAAGCATTTCCCGGTAGCGGGGTCATAGTCAATGCGCGGGGTATTGGCAGGCACGGTGCGCAGCTTGCCATCTGGCCCAAAGCATGTGGCACTACTTGCGCGGGTGCATTCAATGCGTGGGTCTACGCGCCCACTATTTGCAAAATCCAGCAGCAGGCTGGGGCGAATATCAGGCAGATCTGCAATTGCTGTCATGCGTAAGTCTCCGTGATGGTGCGGATTACGTTGTCAAAGCCGTGGAATTTCTTAATGAGCTGGGTGTTGCTTACCCACTCATGCCATACGTCACCAGGCTTGCTGTCTCGGGTGTGGCGCGTCACGCTTGTTGCACCCAGGGCGTCAAGAAAGGCCAGTTCGCCCAGATGCTGATTGCTGGGGAGCTCATTAGGAGCTGACCCCACATTGGCAATCGCAACGCATGCGGCAGCCAGGTTGTTGATGGCTGTCTGCGTGGCCGTGCTCACTGGCAGCTTTTCAACAAACACACCAGACGGCGTACCATCCGCAGCAATCTGCAGTCGGACAACGCCATTCGTGATGAGCTGCAGGATGTCGTTACCGGCAAAGCGCAGGCCCGTGTTTTCGTCAGCAGTGCCGCGCAAGCTGGGCGCGGCTACTGTGCCTGCGGCAAACTTGCCCTTGCCTGCACCATCACGGATGGCTGCGTAACTTGCAATCAGCTTTGCCGCCTCGGCTGTGAGCTCTTCCAAGTCTCCTCGCGTTGGCATGATTGCGTAAGCTTGGGCCGCTGCCGTGCTGCCCTTGTAGTTGGGGCTGATGCGCATGCTGGTCGCGCCCAAAATCTGCGTGATTTCGTAGCACTGACCATCAGGCCCGAGGAAGGTCTCACCAAGAGCTGCACCCTCCACCCAATCAGTGCCAACGCCTGTGACGGTCGCACTGTTGTTGGTCACCGTTGCGGTGCCGGTTCTATACCACCCCATTACTCACTCCCTTCTGCCGGTGTTTGCGGCCAAATGATGTTGTGCGGATCTGGCTGCTGCGTGATGTCGCGCAGCGCCTGCCGGTATGCGATCCATGCAGAATCAAGCGGCGCACCCTGCTCTTGCGCTCTGACGACACGCCAGTCGGTAGCAGCCAGCAGCTGATCGCGCTGTGCTCTCACATGCTCCCAAGCGGCTGCGGCTTCTGCATCAGCGTCTGTCACCCACTGATGTGTCTGCCAGTCCCAAGTTGCCAAAGGGCTGGGGCGCTCCGGCTTGGTGTGCCACACACCATCTGCCCACCAGTCACCTGCGGCGTGCCCCTCAATAAAGGTGCTGCCTGGCTGCAGGTTGAGCGCCACCTGGTCAACGGCGCCAGACAGCTCGCGCACAGGCGCGCCATGCTCGTCTAGTACGGTGATACAAATTTGTGTCATCGTTTTACCTCCATAGCGGACAGCCCTCTGTGCCAGTAATTCACTCTCACGGGGCTGGTATCCATGTTTCGCGCCTCAAGGCTGAGGGTGTAGACATGAACGCCAGCACCTGGAGAGTCCACAAGTGGCGGCAACGTCAGGTAGGTACGAGCAATCGCGCTGGTGCCGGATTCAAAATAAATCGTCGCATTCACGTCTAAGCGCCGCAACTCAGACCCATTTCGCTTCAAACGCACCCGCACCAGTGGGTTTAGAGAGCTTGTGAACCTACCGCTGGCCTGTAGCACCAAGCCCGCAAGCACAACAACACGGCCACCGGCGACTGACAGCGTGACGGTTTCAATCGCCACTTCCGTGTCGTGCACCGTGAATGACCCTTGATCATTTGAGAAAGCACCTACGGCAGAACTTACGGCTCCGTTGACCAAGTGCGATGTGTTGATGATGTTGCTGGCAGTCAAGGTGCCACTGAAAGAACCGCTGGCACCGCTGAGATTCCCAGAGAATGTGGCTGAGCCATTGCCCAAGATGGACAGGCCTGGCACCGCCAGCAATGCCTGTGTGCCCGTGGCCTGCAGGTTGAACGCGCGAGTGCCATCTGTGCTGCGGATCTCCACAGAGCCATCGCTGCCGAAATTCACTCCACGCACGCCAGCCTGGTAGTTGCTGGAGCGCAAGTAGTTAGAGCCAATGCTCCACCCACCCACCGTGCCAGAGGTTGCGTAGACAGTCCCGCGCACGATCACGCCGGAGAACTCTGCTACGCCGTCTGGCCGCAGCGTCCAGCCGCTGCTGCCCGCCACGTAGTTGCTGGATTTCAAGCTGCCACCAATGACGCCATTGCCTGCGGTGAGCTGCCCAGCGCTGATGGCGGTAGCTTGGATGCTGTCAGCAACCAGCGTGCCGAAGCGGGCCCACAGTGCAGTGACGTTGTTGATGTACGCGGCATCCATATAGACGCCAGCTGGCACAACCACGCCGTTGACCGTCTGCGCAGTTGTCTGCACAGAAAACGGCCTGACGTTCGCTACGCCTGAGCCATTCGGCGCTGCTACCCAGAAGATGTTGGCCAGCACGCCGAAATCGATATGCGCGCCTGCGGTCTGGCTGGAGGTGCCCGACAAGCCAAAGCCGCCGATTACCTGCTGCCCACCTTGGCCAAGCTGCATGCGCACGGTGTACTGAGCACCCAAGTGCCCCGTCTCATTTGCGCGCACACTTTGCTCCGTCTGAATGGCAGCCACAGCGTTGTTGGCAGTGGCTTGCGCCTGCGCAGCCGCTGCAGCCGCATCAGTGGCCGCCTTGTCAGTGACTGCTACCCATGCAGACCCATTCCAGCGCTTGGGCGTATTGGCACCACCAGTGCTGTCAATCCACAGGTTTTGCGCCAATCGGTCAGCCACAGCCGGTGCAGACGACCCGAAGATCACCTTGCCCTTGCTGCCTGCTGCATCACTTGCCGCTTGCGCGGCAGCCAAGGCAGCACTGTGATTGCTGGAGACGGTGGCAGCCAGTGTTTGACGTGCAGAAGCTTCTGCAGAAATAGCATTTGCACGTGCAGTCTGCTCTGCAGAGATAGCAGCAAAGGCTGCATCTACCGCATTCAGGCCTTCGGTTCGATTAGCCGCCACCGTAGCCGCTAGCAGCTGCCGCTGCGTGGCTTCTGCCGCATCAGCATCAGCCCGAGCTTGTGACTCTGACTGAATCTGTGCCTGCAGGCGCTGGTCTGTCTGCATCACCTGTGCGACAAGTGCTTGCTGCTGCTGTGCCAGGGCTTCGTCAGCCGTACTGCGGGCGGTGCTCTCTTGCGAAAGCGCCGCAGCTTGGCTATCGACTTTGGCCGCAAGCTGCGTGCGCTGCTGCGCTTCAGCTTGCAGACCTTCGGTGATGGCCGCACTCAGCTCAGTCCGCGCAAAAGCCAGAGCCTCTGCTGCCTCAGAGCGATTGCGCTCACCCGTCAGAATGTCACGCAGCAGCGCCTCTGCCGCCTTGTCTGCCGACTTATCCAAGCGGCGCGTGGCAATCACAGTTTGCGTAATGCTTGGCACATCTAGCGCACTGAGTGTTACCTCTGCACTAGATATGCGGTTTTCCAGACCCTGCTGCGCAGACTCCCACTCCGACCTGGTCACACGCAGGGCGATCTGGCCAGACAGTGCATCCAGGTTGTTTTCAGCCGTGGTCAGCCGCACTAGCGCCTGCGTCAGCTCTGCCGCGCTGGCCTTTTGAGCCAGCTGGCCGTTGACGCTGTTGAGCGCCTGCGTCACCGAGGTCACGCGTGCATCCAGGCCTTCGTACAGCAGCAGGTCTGCGGGGCTGAGCACTGCTTCAGCAATCTTGCCGTCTACGTATGCGGTGGTGGCTTTGAGCGCCAACTGGCCCTGCACTGCATCCAGCAGCACCTCCAGCTGCGTGACCTCATCACGCGTGGCTTCAAGCCCTGCGATCTTGACCGTGCCGCTTTCTGGGTCTACATAGACCCCAGCGTCCGTGATGCGCTCCAGCGCCCGGTCTGCAATCAGCAAGGCCTCAAGCGCTTGCCGGGCTGCAGCGTCAATCTCGTCACGCTTTTGCACATCGGCAGCAGCCAGGGCGGCCGTGGCTTGAATCAAGCCTGTGGCCACACCCAGCTCTGGGCGCCCAACATCCAGCACGTCAATCATGTCAACGCGGCCAGACAGGTCTGCATGCAGCTGGCTTTGAGTGATCTGTCCTTTAAGCACCTCACCCAAAGCAGCCGCGTCTTGTGCCGTCTGCGCAGTCACCGGGCCAGCCCAGTCGCCAGCTACACCGTCTTGCGTGACATTGCGCGCCCAGACATAAGCAGTGCTGCCCAGCGTCCACTCAAACGATGCAGGCCCAGCATAGGCTTCTGCCACTTTGGCGGCATCCGCAATGTCTGCAGTCACACCGGCCCACACTTCAGTGCGGCTGTGCCCGTGGCCTTGGTCGTAGACCGGCACATCCCAGCTCACCTGCACCGTGGCAAATGCACCAGTGGCAGCCAGGCCCGTGGGCACTGGCGGCGGCGTCACGTCTGGCTGCTGTACTTGCTCAAAGCTATCGCCCAGGTTGGCTACAAAGCGCACCACACCAGAAGAAAGCTGGCCTGCAGTGTCAATGGCTCGGATGCCAAAGGTCCACAAGCCAGCCTCGGGGCGGGTTGTCTCAAACTGCGCTTTGTATACGTCGTCAGGCTGGCCCAGCGGAGTCATGTCGCCCCACATATCAGTGCTGAGCGCTACATCGCCGGGCACATAGCGGATCTGCACGCCTGCAAGCGCTGGCGGCTTATCGCCCGTGTACTGCCACGCAAAGCGGCGCAGGCCACCGGCCAGCTCTTGCACGGTGAAGTTATCCACATTGCGCGGTGCACGCTGCACCAGCGTTGTGATGTAGAGCACCGCCGCAGACTGCCCCACTTGGCCGCCAGCGTTGAATGGACGCACCTCTACCAGCCACTGGCCTGGCCCATCAATGCGAAAGCGTGTGCGGCTGCCCACGGCGTTGGCATCGACCAGCTGCAGCTCTGAGCCGTCCACCCCTGCCCACACCTGGGCGTGGTCGTAGTCGCCTTCAACATCCCACAGGGCTGACAGCTCGTACCACTCTGTGTCCCCTTGCACGTTGACATGCTCTGTCACGCGCAGGTTTTTGACAGACGCACGGGCATGCTGCGGCAGCGCCGTCTGGCTGGGCGCAGGCACATAAGTGCCATTGAGCACGTAGTCCCAGAACTCAGGGCCTTCAGGTACGCAAGTGACTTTGGCGCCCTTCAGGTCGCTCTCTGGCTCCAAGCTGGTGACGCGCACACGGTAACCGGGGGTTGCTTTAAAGTCATAGCACCACAGCGTATCCATGGGGTTGTCGCCCTCGCCAGGCAGCGGCAGATCCTCGGGCCACTCACCAATCAGCGTCAGCGTATTGCTGGCTTCAGTCAGCGCTTGCACCTTCCAGACGCGGTAGTCACGGTCGCCAGGCAGGCGCAAGCCCAGGTGTGGAGTCTCCAGTGGAGGCACGGCTTCGTCCAGCGTGATCCGCACATCGTCACCCGCACGCTCAGCGGCCAGCACTCGGCCACCGTAGCCCCACTGCGTCAAGTCATGGCTGATAGACAGCACACTCAAACGGCGGTAGTCCAGATGCTCAATGTCTGCCGTGTAGCCAATCGCCTTGTACTGGTACAGCGACTGCGCCAGGTGGTAGCGCGCCATGATGGCCGCATGCGCCTCGGTTGTCACGCCATAACCGGGCACGCGGGCGGGATTGAGCATGGTAGTCACGCCGGGCGCTGTTACGCGCAGCGTCTGCGTTTCAAACCCCTTGTCACGGTCCACATACTGGTACTCGATGCCGTCAGCAGCATTGCTCAGCGCGTAGTCCACGCTGAAGCTGGCTTTGAGCATGTTGGCCATGTTGACCACAGCAGACACAGGCTGGCCGTCCGACACAAACACCGCTGTGGGGCGCGAGCCATCTGTCCATGAGAACTCACCCATCCCTGCAAGGGCCACTTCTTGACAGAAGTCGTGCAAGCTGATGCTGGATGTGATCCAGCGGTCATACGTGTAGCCATTGGCGGTGCAATGCAGCATGAACGCCTTGAGGCCATCGATATCAATCTGATCGTCGCTCAAGCCAAACCCAAATTGCAGCTTGCCCTTGTGCCAGATGCCGCGCAGCGTCTGCAGCAAGATCGCACCAGGATTGCTCAGGCCATTCTCGCGGGTGGTGGCAGTGGCCCAGGCGGTGCCCGTCCAGATCGGCATTGGCTTGGCGCGGTAGGTGACGCGCACGGTATCAAGGCTGCCGGAGATCTGCCCCGTGGCCTTGATCTTGATGCCAATGCGGCCAAACGCGCTGTAGTCCGTATTGTCTGGCTGCGTAGAGCGCAGCGACACCCAGGTCACTTGACGGAAACCATTCGTGCCATTCTGGTCAGTGCGCGCTACCTTCTTTTGCTTCATGCGGACTTCGTACTGGCCTTCATCAACAGGCTGCTGCCACGTCACGCGGCGGGGCTCTGCCTTGTTGTTTCCAATCCGCTTGACAGCACCTGTCAGCACACGCCATTCAGATGTGCCTACCTTGCGGTATTGCACTGTGATGTCAGAGTGCGCCCACAACAATCCCTTGTTGCCCTGCAAGTACATGACGTACTCAAGGTCAACCGCCAGCTGAATTGCGCCAGGCGAGCTGGTACGCGTGACCCAGGTTTCATCATCCTCAATAGCACCACCCGCCAGGCTGTCCATGTTGCTGGACAATGGGATCTTCTGGTTTGGCATGCCAGAAAAACCGTTGTAGTACACATCAACATCTTGGTAGCTGCTGATGGGTGTATCGCCAATGGCAAGATCAGCTGCGCTGTGCACGCCGACGCCACCAAGCAAGATAGTGCTCAGGTACTGATCTTCAGACTGGTGCCAGGTGTAAGGCTGGCTGGCCAGGTCTGGCACCACGCGCATCTCGCCAAAAAGCACGGGCACCGGCTCATAGGCTCTGGCGCTGTTGCGCTGGCTGCGCAGGCTGTAGACCTGCTTGGCTTCTTCAGGGGTGCCAGCTTTGGGAGTCTTGGGGCCCAGGACTTTGTTGATCAGGATGGAGCCTGCGACAAAGACGCCCATCTGCAGCGCGGAAAGCATCAAGCCTGCGTTAGCGGCTACATACGTACCGCCCATTGCACCATATAAGCCTGCAGCAAGCCCGCCGGAAAAATATGCCAACGCAGCAACAGCCACCAATTGCACTGCCTGCTTGCCAACGGTCGCACGGCACGCAATGTGCATCCCATGCTTGGGGTAAGTCTTGCCCCACATGCAGCGTGGGATCTCAGTGCCGCCAATCCTTACAGCCCACGCGCCAGACTCAATGCCGGGCACATGACGGCGCAGGAATGCCAGAAGGCTCTCGCCCTCTTGTAGGTCGCAGGGGATATTCTTTTGGCCGTCTAGCTTGATAGGGTCGGGGGTCAAAACAAATCGACCATGGGCATCAAACACAGCATCAATTTCTGCGCGCGTAATTTCCATGGCTATAACCCAATCCCAAATTCAACAAACGGCAGCCCCTTAACAGGCTCGCCTCCAAGCATTTCAATTGCGGCATTCAAACGATGCCAATCGTTAGCAAACGCTTGCGCACGGAGCATCGCAGCTTCCTTTTTCAAGGATCCATTGATGGCTTCATCGATAGTTACGCCGGTCATGGCCATGTGCCAATCCAGCAGAGAAAATGCTTGAATTGCTGTCACTGCGACCCTTGGCTCCAATAGGCCAAGCTTGTCTGCAAGCTTTGGCCAAACCACCAAAGCAGGTGGCCTCAAAGCCAGCAAAACCTCTTTTGACATTCCCCCTCGATCTAAAGCGGCCTGCATAAAACGAGAAGCCGTCATATCCAAAGTCGTGCGCAGCTCTGCAGCCAAGGCGGAGCTAATGGATCGCGCCTCTTGCTCGCGCAAATGCGTATCACGTTTACGAGTTAGATGCGCATTCCATAAAGCGCCAATCAAAATGGCGATCAGGCCAATTGCTGCACCAATAACGTTTCCCATCCAAGACTGCATATCCACTCCTAAGAAATAGTTAAAAATGCCAACGGTAATACCCCTCCACAGTAAGCCCGAGGCTGGGTAAGTCTTGCAAGCGGTGCAGCGTGCTGCCCCCTTGCATCCAAGAGGCCGTGTGCAGCACATGCGGCGCGTAACTGATAAAGAAATAGGTGCCGATATGCCCGGCACGCTCGGCACCAGGCTCGCGCATCAGGACGGCATCACCGTCTTGCGGCTGCTCTACGGGGGCGGCCAGCTGGTCGCGGTAAGCGTCGATCGCAGCGGCTTGCTCGGCAGGGTGCAGGGGGCGCGGGCGCTTGCCAGCCAGTTGTACGGATTTACCGAACAGCTCACGCTGCACCAGCATGGCCAGGTCAGCGCAGTCCATGCGGTGCGGGCAGTAGGGAATGCCAATAAAGCGGGTCACGTCCAGCATCAGAAGATCCCCGGCAAAGTGAACGGGTCTGCAATCACTTTGCAGGCGGCCTGTCGGCTCAGGTGGTCCACGCTGCAAGTGGCAGATGCTGCTGCACCGGTGATGCTGATTTGCGTCATGGGCAGCCAAAATGTGTGCACATGCTCATCTGGCCGGTCGCGCGCCACGATGATCAGCTTGGCCATGGTGGTGGTGCCTGGCTGCAGGCGCTCCAGCTCATCGCTGAAGCCGCGGCCCACGTTGTCCATCTGCAGCTGCATGCGCGGCGCTTGGCCGGATACGTCATCTGGCAGCGTGAAGCGAAACGGCAGTGCGATGTAGCTGGTGCCACGGCTCACAAAGTCCTGCACGTCATTGCAGATATGCATGGGGCCAGAGAAGCTGGGGTTGGTCACCTCCAGTAGCTCCACATAGCCCACATCGTCATGCAGGCGTTGGTTGCGAGTGCGAAAGGTTTCTGTCATCGCAGGTACTCCAGTGTGACGGAGCGCTTCGAATGTCCGTAACGGGCCGTCAACGGCTGCAGCTGCCCGATGCTGCCGTTTTGAAAGCGCACACTGCGGGTGATGCCATAAAGGCTGTCGTACCAATCAAACCAGCCGATACGCTTGATGGTGTCGAAATACCAAGCCTCAAACGCCACGGCGTCTTGCCTGGTCTTAAAAAACAAAGTGGCCGCCACATGGACGACCACCCTGCTTTGCCCGACCCGCATCTTGGGCAGACCTTTTTCCATCTCAGAAACAACAACGCCGGGGTCAAATTCTCGCCCGGCGCCGTCTCTGAGCAGCTTCACATAGCTTGGTAGTGCTGCCATTTATGCCATCCCCATACTCTTGCGCGCACGCATTGCTTGGCCGATTTGCCCACTGTCACTGGCCAGTTGGCCTGCTACAGCGCCAACAGAATGTTGCACCGCCTGCTCAACAACAACCTTCAAGATGCCAGCCTCAATGCCTGAGCTTTGAACGCGCATTGGTTCGCCGTTATTGATGATTTCGACTTTCATCACACCGCCAACAGGCGCTGCCGCGCCGCCGCCACCCACCAATCCACCATTGGCATAGCCATTGAGGCTATTGAGGTAGCCAAGGCCCAGGCGCTTGGTGGCAGCTGCGTTGATGACGTACTCGCCCTTGTGCACGATGCCTGCAGGCTCGTACTTGCCGCCGTCACCTGTGTAGCCGCCAGAGGAATACACCGCAGCGCGGTCTGCCGACATGCCGCCGAACATTCCACCAAAGACCCCGCCAAACAAGCTGCCAGCCATTCCCACAATGGCCTGCCTTGCCTGGATGCGGATCAGGTCAGCAATGATGGACTTCGCCATATCCGAGAAGCTCAGCTTGCCCGTCATTGCAAAGTTGACGATCGCATCCTCCATGCCTTGGAATGCCTTGGTGAACAGATTCGCCGTGTGTTCTGCTACGTTGGCCGCATTGGCTGCGTAGTTCTTCCAAGCGCGGGTTGCGCCGTTCTCCCAGCGACTTTCTGACGCCAGCCTTGCTGCCACACCCTCGTCGTACGCAATAAGCGCATCACTCAGGTAGTGCTTCTCCAGCGTAAGCCGCTCAGCAAATCGTCGCTCCATCTCTGCGGACAGCTTCCCGCCGGACAATATCTCCGCCTGCTCGCGCTGGGCATAGATGTCTTGCATGCGGTCCGCATATTGATCCTCGACCTGTTGCTTGCCGGACTGGATGCTACGTTCTTGGTCACCCATGCCTACGGAGGCAGCGTCGCGCTGAAACCCGCGCCGCAAGGTGTCCAAGTAATCCTTTGCCGCACGCTCTGCAGCCTTGAAGCTGGCTTGCTGGGCAGTTGCCGCCGAAGCAGATTCGATCGCCAGCACGGACGTCTGGAATGCAGCCTCTTCCGTAATCTTGGCAAGCTGCGCCCGGTTCTCAGCAATCTTGCGGTCGCGCTCGATGGCGTCCGCACCTTTGAGCGACTGCGCAGCCAGAATCCGGTTTTCTTCCTCAAGCTCGCGCCGCTTGGCGTCAAGGTGCATCTCCACAAAACCAATCTTGGCTTCGTAGTAATCCCTTTCATCCACCAGTCCAGCACGATGCAGGCTCTCGATGATGGCCTCAGAGCCGGTATAGACCGCTGTGATCTGGCTCATGGCCGCCTTTACCGCCGAGACTTCAGCGCGCATGAAGGCACCAGCTTCGCGCTCTGCAGATCTGTCGCCTTTTTCCCCGCCCTCTTTCTTTCGCAGCGCCTTGTCGCGCTCGACATTGAGCTTGGTTACTGCGGCAGTGTATTCAGCCAGCGTTATGACGCCAGTGCGCAAGCCCTCCTGATAGGCTGCCAAGTCGTCCGTGAACTGCTTCGTAATGCCGTTTTCGCGGGCGCTGATGTCCAGCAGCTTCTTGCTCGCCGCCTCCTGCTCGCGCAGGAAATTGGCACGACTGCCTCGAGTTGGGAAGTCCGCAGGGTTGATGCTGCCGCCGCCTGCGCCTGCACTTCCTGATGGGGATTTGCCATCCAGCTCATTTAGCCGCGCAATCGCTTCCTTAATCTTGTTGATATAGAGCTGCATGTCATAAGCAGCCGACTTCGCATAGATGTTGTCCGGCGCTTTGGACAATCTGGCATTGAGCTTATCCAGCTCTGCTTGCGAAATGCGCAACTCCTCATTCAGCGTCTTCTCGTTGTTGAAGAGCAGGAAGAAGAAGTCCGAAATGTTGCCTTTGTTTGCATGGAGCCTTTCGATCTCTGTGCTCAGGCCATCCATGTTGGAGGAAAAGCGGCCAATGCCAGACGCAGCCGCAGAAGATGCGCCAGAAATCTTATCCACGACTCCAACCAGGCGCAGGAAGCTGTTTTCAGCCTGCGTTACAGATTGCTCGATTGTCTGCGTCATCTGTGCAAACTCCTTACTCACAGAGTCTGCGGCTTTCTGCAAAGCCCCGAGCACAGCCTCTGCGGTCAACTCCCCAGCTTGACCCATTGCCCGCAGCTCGCCAATGCTTTTGCCCATGCCCTGAGCAATCGCCATAGCGAGCCGAGGCGTCTGCTCCATTACAGAATTTAACTCTTCACCACGCAGTGCTCCTGATGCGAAACCCTGCGACAGTTGAACCAATGCTGCTTGCGCGGAGGCGGCAGATCCGCCAGAAATTGTTATTGCCTGACTGATGGTCTTGGTGATCCCTAGCAGATCTGCATGTGAGATGCTTAGCTCTTTGGTGGATCGCGCTATTTGGGCATAGGTATCGACTAAGCCTGTGTATTGGACGCGTGAGGCTTGGGCAATCTCAAACAATTCGCGCTGTACAACCACAAGATTCGAAGCACTTTCAGTTACTAAGCTAAGCCGTGAAGCCACATTGGTAGATGCATCCGCCATTGACGCCAACTGACCAACAAACTGACTCGCCACTGTTGCAGCAGCGACCGTTTTAAGCACCCCAAATGCCGCTGAAAGCTCTCCAACGCCATCTGCCGCTTCTTCAGAAGATTTCCCAACAAGCCTAATATCTTGCGCTGCTCGTCCTGCATTTGCGGAGATATTGCGCATTCCATCGCCAGTTTTTTTTGACGATCGCTCCAAACTGCTGATGCTTTTCTCTGTTGCCTCGCCTTGGCGTGTCAACTGCTCCAGGCTTTTAATGCCGCGCTCTACGCCATCGGTGTCGACCTTGATGCCGATTGCTGCTATATCAGTCATTACGGGCCCCAATAAAAAAAGCCCGCAAATGCGGGCTCTTGTTTGAATATGTACTTGCTTCAGCTTTTCTGCTTTAGCAAATCAATGATTTCTTTCCTCTGATCCTCTGCTGTTGCAACAGACTGGACGCGGAATAGCACGTACGGGATGACGGCAAAGGCGCAAGCTGTTGCTGCCAATGCGGCCTGCTGGGGCGCCCCTGCGACAAAGAAAGAGGCAAACAAGCAAATCGCGCCAATGATTGCGCCGACAAAGACCAAAATTCGCATCACGCCTCCCTCATGCTTGTGGAATAAGTGCCGTCTGGCAGTGCTGGCACTTGCTGGCATCTTTGGGTACATAGCCGCGACAGTCAGGGCATTTCACATGCGTGTCTGGAGTAATCGCCGCGCCTGCGGCATCTTTGCCAAATGCGGCATTGCCAACTTTCGGCAGCACCAGCGCCAGTATCGCCAGTAGCGCAGGGGTTGCCACGCCAGCGGCAGCATTCACTACACTGACCAGCAGCCCAGCGACTGCCGACAAAATCAACCACCCGATCAGTGATCGCCCGCGAGACTGAGCCACCGCGCCTGCGACAAAGCACAGAGCCAGCGCCAGTAAAAAAAAGAACATCACGCCTCCTTATGAGATGGCCTAATGGTAGTCACTCGGCGGCTTTGCGCCAAGGCCTATGCTGGCTCTAATGCCAGCGCACCGCCCAAGAAAGCCTTGGCCTGATCTGCGCACTTCTGCATAAACGCTTTCCCATTGCGATCCGTCATTCGCATGATTTCATGCGCTCCGGGGTCATCGACAATATCGACAAGAAAGAACTTGCCTGCATCCTCAATGTAGAAAAGCACCCGGTCGCTAGTTTTTCTAGCCCTGTGCCTGAAGTCCCTTTGCCAGCGCAGATAGTCACTGGTACTGTTCTTTGGAATCAAGTGGCAGTGCGAAATCACATAAGCAACACCATCTACCGTTGGCCTTAGAAGTTTGGAGTCTTTTCCAAACCAAGGACTGTCGTATTCACGTGCGGGGTCTGCTTTCCACCACCGGAATTCATCCACCAAGTCAGCAAGCTCGACTGCAGGCAAGGCGCTTTTAAGCTCGTCGCTGACGAAAATAACCGGTGCCACTGCTCATGGCCCCTAGCGAAGGTTGTGCCGTTTTTTAAATGCATCCAAAGTGAACGCATCCGAGGTTGCAAGCGCCTCGAAACCTTGCATCAACCGGTCGGCGTCATTGCCATGGCGAGCACGAACCTCAGACTCTAGGTAATCGTCAGGGGTAGGATCAACCTGCTCCAAAAGATCCAAGAGCATTTCACGCATCGCGTGTGTGTCGGTGTTCGCAGAACGAAGGCGTTGTGCCCACTCGGCATGCTTGCGCCTTGTTTCTCTGGGAGCCAGTGCTAGCGTTCCTTCCAGCTCTTCAAATGAAAGCAACAGTTCGTCGAAAAGCCTGACCCAAACAGGCACTCTCGCAACAATTTGCTCAATGATCTGCTGCTTTTGCATTGGGTCTGCCCTCACCAACTCATCATTCACGCTTTTGCAAAAGTTCTGCAAACGAACCTTGAGCTGGGCAGCTTCTGCTTTCCGCGCCGCACCAGGCTCTAAGGATTGTTTCTTTGCGCGGGCTATATATGCATTAGCAAAAAGCTGCACAGACTCACTGACAGCGCCCATAGCTGCACTCACCTCTTGTAGAGGGGTGGCGATTGGAGTTGTGCAATATGTAGTCATGGCTGATCGCTGTTGGAGAGCACGCTAAGTATAGCAACCCATCAATTTCGCCAAGGTGGCGTCTGCTCACCCTTCTTGTGCGAGGCAACCAGCGCGCCATGCTCAATAGCTCTCACATCCGCAAACAGCTTGTGCTGCTCTTTTTTCTTGAGGCCCAGGCTCTTGATGCATGCCAGCACAGCGGTGTAATCAAGCCCTGCAACACAACCATCAGGCCTGTAGCGCCATTGCGTGCCGCAGAACTCGGTAAAGAACCATGCCGCCTGCGCATGACAAGGCCAGACGGCCACATCGTCGGGCAGGTAATCCTCCAGCTCAAAGCCTTCGGCCACCTCTGGCGCTTGCCAGTACATCACCCACCCGACATCCATCAGTTTCCCAGGCGCACGCGCTCGTATTCGCGGAAGTAGGCCTTGATGACTGCGCCCGCAAAGCCGGGATGCTTGGCTTGGGCTGCGGCGATGTTGTCTGCCGTGAAGGCATCAGCCAAACTCCAGCCGCTGGCAACTTCCAGCACTGCTTCAGCATCGCTGGGCTTTTCTTCGCGGAATTTCTTATCAAGCGCCACCATTTCTTCAGGGCTGCGCGCCTTGAATGTCACCTGCACTTCTGCGCTGGGCAGTCCCAAGCGGGGAATCAGCACAGGCAATTCAAAGGTGGGATCAGCTTCCAGCGTGAATTTAGGGTGTTTGCGTTCTGTCATTGCTTATCCTTGAGCGGGTCAACAAAAAGGCCCGCCGCGCCCTCCCCGCTCAAAGGGAAGAGGCGCGACAGGCGCAAAGGGTCAAGTCTTAGGACTTGTAGCGAATGGAGCGGGCCTTGCCGGACACATCCACGCGAACGCGGTTGATCTGGCCTTCTTGGCGAATCTCTTCTTCGTTCAGAGCCACAGTGCAAGGCAGCAGCGTGATCGAGCCATTGCGGTTGATCGTGCGCATGATGGTTGTGGTCTGCACTTCGGTCAGGTCCAGCAGCGCGTTGTAGCCGGGGGTGTCGATAGCGTCCGAGTCGATTTCCATGGTGCGGGACACCGGTGTCCAGCCGTCATTGATTTCGTACTCGTTCTCATCGTTTTCATAGCGGTACGTGACCTTCTTGGCCTCGCCACCGCTGGTGCTGGTGCTGATCACCTGGTCAATGTCCACCCATGTGATGGCTTTCTTGACCGAACCGGCGCCGCCACCCGGAATGTAGAACTCCGTGTTGCTGGTGTTGGCCTTCTTGCCTTCAAGTGTGAAGGTATCGGCATCCACCGACTTGACGCGGAACGAGCGATTGTTCAGGCGCGACCAGCCCGACTCGATCAGCACAATGTCACCAGCGACAAGGCCATGACCGGGAGCGGTACACACGGCCTCGGTGGCGTTCGAGATGGCGGTCACTGCGACTTCTTCAGCAAAGACTGTGCAAAGCGAGTGACGTGCGCCGGTAGGTAAAGATGGCATGTTTGCCTCCTTCTAAAACAACAAAACCCGCACAAGGCGGGTCATGGATTGGGTAAAGCCCTTGCGGGCAGCTAGTCGGCTAGGCCGTCGTCCAGCGGATGGACACAGGAATGCGCAGCCACCCCTCATCGGGGTAAGCCGTGCCAATGTCTGGGGAGTGGTACACCGTGACAGCGCCGCCAGCGAACTCCAGGCGCGTGCCAAGGGCAAAGTGCTGTGCAACCTTGTGAGCCAGATCCAGCGCTGCTACCTTGCCGCTCCCTGCCGGGTGAACTACCGTCACTTGCAAGATGCCGCGATCTTCCCGAACATCCAGCGATTCAGCATGGTCGATGGGTGTGTTGCGCAGCTGGTTGACCTGCAAATACGCTTGGCCGACTGTGGGTGTAAAAGCCACGTCTTCCCAGGCAATGGACGGCGCACCCGGCAGGGTCAACAAATGCGACTCTAAGGCCGCATCAATCAGGTTTGGGTTCATTTCAGCTCTCTGGCGGCCTTAGCCACCGCTTGGGCGTAGTTCTGCACGGTCAGCTTGACCATGCCAGCAGGAGCCTGCTTGGAGTAGCCGTGCTCCAGGCGCATCGCATACGGCAGGCTGTTGGTGATGAAGATGGTCTGCCCTGGCTTCCAGCCATCCACCTGCGTCTTGAGCAGGGTTCTAGCTGTTCCAGCAGATGGGTCCGCATTGCCGCCTGTGGCCGTAGACATAGAACCCATGGATGTCACCCAGTTGTTCTTAAAGCGCCCGGTGTCTACCGGCGAGCGGTCAATCAGCTGCCCACCAATCTCCAGCGCCGCCTTACGCACTACCACTTCAGCCTTGTCGCCTGCGGCCTCGCACAGCCTACGAAGATCAGCAGCAAACCCCATCACGCACCTCGCAGTTGCAGGATGTACAGCACAGGCACGCCAGCAGGAGCCACCGCGCCCACGTTCTTGACCGTGAAGGCCTTATTCACACCCAGGTGCATGGCCGTGACCGTGTGCGCGGTGGTGGGCACGACCTCAATCTGAGGCGCCAGCAACAGCTTTTGGTCGCCGTGCTGAATGACCGTGCCGTCGATTTCCCGCTGGGTGTAGTCCAGCAGCACGCCGATGCCCTCGGCAGTCGTGGCCGGATTGGCTGGCACAACGCCTTGGCCTGGGATGTAGCCACCGCCAGAGCCGGGGACGTTCAGCGTCACCGCCTGCCCCGCTTCCTGGATGGCTTCCAGCGCATCGGCTGCGATTTCGTCGTAGTCGATAGTCATGACCTACCCCCGCACCAGCTTCACACCCAGCGCATTACCCTCGGTCAGCCCCTTGAGTAGCGCATCAATCACCGGGTAGGAGGTCTTGCCGCCTTGCACCCCTTCTGCCCAGGTTGTGGTGATGGGGCCCACGGTCTGAGAAGTCTTGACGCGGCCATCGGTGTCCTTGACCAAATCACCCTTAAGCGCACGCGCAGCCGCCTCGCAGCACGCCGCTTTCACGCTGGTGTGCACAGGGTCCAGGCACTCAGGCTTGATGCTGTAGCTAGTCAGCAGAAACTGCGTGGCCTTGCGCAAGGCGACCTCACCCTTGGCGGCGTCATCCGTCCAGACGTGCCCGAAGTCTGCCATGTACTGCGCCGCATCCTCCAGGCTCACCAGTGAATCAAAGCCCTCATCGGGCGCGACGATCAGTGCCATGGCTTACTCCTTGGGCGCTTCTGGCTCAGGCTGCGCGGGCTGCTGCTCAGGTGCAGCTTGCTCCTGCTTGGCTTTGCCCTTGGTTTTGGCCTTGGGCGCTTCTGGCTCAGGCTGCGCGGGCTGCTGCCACACAGAGGCGCGAATCATGTCGATCAGTTCAGGCATACGCCCTCCATAGAAAAAGGCCCCGAGGGGCCTTGGTTTACAGGGTGCGCAGGAATGCAACCGGCACTTGCTTGCGTGCAAACACGCGGTCCCAAGTTGCACCGGTAGCCAGCACTGTGTTGCTGGGGTTGAAGGTGTCGGCCTTGTACTTGAAACCCGCAGGGTGCAAGATGAAGTGCTGGCGGCTGTAGATGATCTCCTGACCTTCGCCGTTACCAGCATCAGGCACGCGCTCCACTTCCATGGGGTTCTTGGGAGTGCCAAAGCCCATACGCAGCGTGCCAGACTGGAACAGCACAGCCAGGTACTTGAAGGGGTCTTCCTGCGTGCCAGCGCCGGTTACAGGCAGGCCATCGTCCACGATGACGCGGCGACCCAGGTAGGTCGGGAAGTTGATATTGGCTTCACCATCGCGCAGGTACTGGATCAGCTGGCGCTTTTGCAGGTTGGCGTACTGCACCGAGTGCATGGCGATGCTGTCCAGATCGTTCAAGCGGTCGCCCATGGTGGCAGTCGCGTTGATGATGGCATCACCGGCAATGGTCTTGTCAGACGCGCCAGATGCACTGTGGTCGTACAGCATGTCGCCGCTGTCGTTGGCTGTGTTGTCAGCCAGCACACCATTGAGCACAGCAATGGCCGCAGCCTGGAAGCGGCGAGCCCAGTAGCTGGCAATGCGCGAGCGGATGGTTGCCACTGGGTCGGGGCTGTGCAGCGCTGCCGCCAAGTCCATGCTGGACCAGGATTGGTTGCGCATCAGCTTGACCGCGATTTGCTCGCCGCCAGTAACCTTCTTGGGCGTGGACTTCTGAGCATCGTCGTCGCTGGACGAGTTTTCAGTGTCGTTGCCCAGGTCGTTCATGTGGCGAATGTGGAAGGTCGAGCCTTCGCCAGAGGCCAGACTTGCCAGCACATTGTCTTGCGCCACGATGCCAGAATTAAAGAAGGCAATCAGCGCAGGGTCTTCCAGCAGGAAGTTAGGCGTCCACAGCTCGGGGACGATCAAGTCAGAAAGTTTGGTCGTTGCCATAGTGTTCCTTTGTCATTAACGGTTTTTGGCTGCCATATGCTGCTCAGTGAGCGTCATGGTTGTCTTGCCCGCAGATGAACTACCCGCACCGGAGCCGCTTGCGCCAGAGCCCTTCAGGATGTGCTCCTTGTTGGGATAGGCATCGACCAGCGACAGCAGCGCCTCATCGAACCCGGCAGGCTCGCTGGGGTTTGCCTTGCTGTAGATGGCTTGGCCGTTCTTGTCGTAGGCCACAACACGCCCGTTTTCGACCTTGAACGCAGAGCCAAAGGCTGCTTGCACCAAGTCGGCAGGGATGGCCAGCTTCTCCGCAATCACCTTGGAGCGTGCGAAGTTGCCGCCGATCAGCTCGTTATGCAGTTGCTGCTCCAGCGCCTGCTTGGCTTTTTCGGCCTCCGACAGCTTGCTTTCCCAGTTCTTGGTGATCTCAGCGCGCACCTTGTCCACCTCGCCAGCGTCGATCAGCTTCTTTTGATCCAGCTTGGTTACAGTGTCCAGCGCCTTGGCCGCAGCCTCCGGGTCAATGCCTTCAAACGCCTTGAGCGCCTTTTCAGCCGCCTCAGCGCGTTCGCGGTGGCCCTTGGCCTCGCCGTTCAAGCGCTTGATGGCGGCGGTAGTCTCCACGGCGTCAAAGGCCACCTCTTGGCCGTCGTCGGTGACATAGACAGGCTTGCCGTCTTGCACGACGACATGACCTTGCGCGTCCAGTTTGAGTTTCATCTGCTTGCTCTTTCCGGCCATCCGGCCTGTGCTTTGGGCTATCCAGCCCGATGCGCCCTACTTGGCATCCACCGTGTTCGGGCAATAAAAAACCCACCGGGATTGCTCCAGGTGGGCGGGAATAAAAAAACCGCCCGAAGGCGGTCAACTCGTTTCCAGCGAGAAGTAATCAGAGAGGCAGCGCTACTTGCGCTTGGCTTGCCAGATGCTCAACACGCTGCTCCAGTGGGCTCTTGCGCAAGCGCCACTGATTCAGGCCACGACCGCACAAGCTGGCCACGGCCTTTTCGCTGGTGTACTCCAGCCAAGCCTTGTTGAACTCCTGCTGCCAGCCTTTGCCAGCATTCAGGTGCTCATCCAGCACATCTAAAGCCCACACCCGGAACTTTTTGGCAACAGCAGTGCGGGCAAACATACCCAGCAGATGGCAACCACGCAGGCTGAAAATGCGCACTTCCTGCAAGCCGCCAGCGGTCTGCATCTTGACCAGAGCAGTCATGTCCGATCGAAATTCGTCAGCATGGCGACGGTACAAATCACGAACTCGTGTAAAGGGGGTCGCACTTTGGGGACCCCCTTCCTTTGCATACAGCACCTGGGCAATTTCCTGCAGCGTCAAGTACGGCTGGCCGCTGTGCTGGATGACATTGAACTCAAAACCATTGAAGGTCAGTTTGCTCATTGGATTACCTTTTCAACGATGGAAACGAAAAAACCGCCTCGATGGGCGGTTTGCTGTATGGCTGCTTGACAGCTCTTGAAATGAGAAAAGCCAGCGCGGGACTGGCTTGGTTTATTTGACTAGCTTTGGCTTTGTCCGCCTTGGCTTTGGCGCTTTCACGATCTTCGGCTTTGGCGGCATCAGGTCGACGATCACGCCGCGCTTGTAGCAATGCGGGCAGATGCCCTTTTCGATCACCGTGCCTGCCTTGATCTTGCCGCCCACGATGCGATCCCCGTTGCGGATCATCAGCGTGTCCCTGCCGCCGCAGCGGCTGCACTGCAACATGCCATCGGGGCGTGCAATGTCCTTGATGCGCTCGACCATGGCGGTCTTGCGATCTGGCGGGGTTGGCGGGACAAGTTCAAGCGGCATCACGCCATTGTGCCTACAACCCTGCCCGCTTAAAAGCCTCAGCATCGCGCTTGCGCAGGTCATCCAAGGTCAATAGCTCACCCCTGGCGCTGTACAGGTCTGCCATTTCCAGCTTGCCCTGCCGCAGCAAACGTCCGCGCGTCGGCCCGAGAACCTCGTCCTGCCGCGCTGCGCTTTGCTTCTTGATCCAGTCCGCATAGCTGGTGTCAGCTGGTAGCTGGCCGTCCATGCTGGCCCGCGTCTTGTCGCCCACCTCGATCTCCGGCACATCGATGCCCAGCTCTTTGAAGCTCTTGAGCACCGGCACCTGGCCAGAGCGACAGCGCCAGTGCAGGCGCCCAGGCCCTGCGCCCCACGGCACCTTGTGGCCAATAGGCTTGTGCTCGTCAGGCGTGTACAGCTTGCGGTCGCGGATGCGGCACTGCGGGCTTGTGCGCAAATCCAGCGTGGCCGACCACTGCAGCGCCTTGAGTAAGTCCGTATTGGCCTGCATCACATTGTCCTGCGCCACTCCTGCCGTGTGGGCCACCGCTGTGCGCACCACCGCTTCTACGTCGCGCCGGTCACGCTCGATGATGCCGTCCGAGTAGCCCTTGGCTCTGGTGCCTCGCAGCTCTCGGATGATCTGGTCGGTGGTTTTCCCCTCGACAAAGCCCTGGGCAATCGTTTGCCGCACCCGCTGCATCTTGTTGCGGTCAAGGTCAGCCCACACGCCTTTGAGCAGCACGCCTTGGAACGGGCGAGCCATCGCAGCCGCATAGACCTGCTCAGCACTGACGGCAGCGACATGCACAGCCACCGGCAAGTGCTCGGTCAGCATCTGGTGCTGGTAGCTGACCTCATAGCCCACGAACTCGCGCAGCTCCTTGGTCAACTCTTGGCCCAGCTCGGCATACGTAGCCGCGCTCAGGCTGCGCACGCTGGTCAGCAGGCTTTCCAGCCGCTCCATGGAAAACAGCGTCGGGTCGAAGTCGGCCAGCTTCTCAGCCAACTCAGCCATCAGGCGCTTGTCGGAGCGATTGAGCACGGCCAGCAGCCGGTGCAGTACGTTGGTCGTGTAGCCCTGCAAGGCGACCTGGTGTCGAATGGATTCGTCTTGCAGCAGGTCGTTGATGCTTGGCATTACTCAATTCCTCTGGTTCCCAGCGATGGCTCGGCCTCTTTCGCCAGTGAAGCCTCTGTGTCTGCATCCAGATCAGGGCTCAATACAGACCTTCGCTGCATCTCCTTGAGCGCCGTCACCTTGGTGATCAGCCCACCCTGCGCCATGGTCACGACCAGCTGCGCCGATGCATCAGACAGACTATTGGCTGCAAAGTCCTTGAACAACGCCACCGAACCACCCCCGCCCGCGCTTATCCAGTCTGCAGTGAACTGCAGAGCCAGATCCAGTGCGTCTTCGAAGTTCTCCACAATGCGCTGCAGCTGGCTCTTGTTGGCTTCGGCGTCGTTGCTGGCCTCGGTTGCTGTGCGCTGGCCGGGTGTTGCCACCAGCAGCTCCGCGCCGGTCTGGATCATCTGCTGCTCCAGCGCCTCCAGCTCAGTGCGGCCCACGGTTACAGCCTCGGCAGAGCCTTGCACCACCTTGGCATCAGCATTTGGCGGCAGACGCAGGGCCATGTCAGAGGCAATGGTGATCTTGTCATCCGTTGTCAGGCCGGTGAATACCAGCAGGCGCTTACGAGCAAAGCGTGCGCTATCGTCCTGGTCAGACTGGTGCTGCCAGTGCTTGATGTTCAGGTCAGCCAGCCCCAGCAATGGCGGCATGCCATGCATCAACCCCAGGCGCGTGCCATACAGAGGCGCAAACGGGATATAGGGCAGCGTGGTAACGCCGTCCTCTTCCAGCACATAGGCAGCCTTGCCGCTGTTTGCACGCTCTCTCCACAGCTCCCAGCGACCTTGGTACAGCACGCGCACGCAGTTCACAGCCTTGGTGCCGTACTCGCCATCTTTCTCTTCCTGCACTTCCTTGATGCGCAGCTGGGTGAATACCACGCGCCCGCCTTGCAAGGCCGTCTTGTAGCCCAGAATCTGATCGTGCCGCACATAGACCCAATAGGGGCGCGCCCCTAAGCGCTCCTCGTCAGCCTTGGTCTTGACTTCGCCATCAGTGCGAGTGAAGTCCACCAGAATGCCACCAAAGCCATACTGAATTGCGCCAACGGTAAAGGCATCCGAAGCAAAGGCATGCAGGCTGCGGCCTTCGCCATCGATGTCATCCAGCAAAGCCTCCACAGCAGCAGGTACGCCGTTCAGCGTCAACTCCTTGGAAAACGGCTTGCCTGCCATCACCCCACAGGTACGCTCAAAGGCAGGAAACAGCGTAGAAGTGCTGAGGCGGTACTCATAATCCTCATCGCTCTCGCTGGGTTGCTGCGGCAGATAGGTTGTCTTGGCTGCGCGCATGGCAGCAGTGCCACCCAGCAAAGCGTCAATCTTGGGCCAATGCGCGGCCATCGCGTCCAGCTTGGGGTCGCGTTCATGTACTTGCAGTGCCATAGGGACTCACATTCGGAATGGCTGCACCTGAGCTGTCTTCTTGACGATGGGCCACAGGTAAGCGATCGGGTAGCCTGCCGCGTCGTTCAAGTGGTCAAGGCCATTGGACTTGTCAGGCTCGCCGTTTTTGTCATAAACCTGCTGCTCTAGCGACTCGGTCAGCTTGGGGCAGCGCAGTGTGTTGACCTTCAGGCGCCGCACGCCGTCACCATTACAGATCAGGGCGTTCACAGCGTTGATGCGGTCAGCCACCGCAGGGTTGGTCGGGTTGGCACGCACCGTCAGGCCGTGCTCACGCAGGATCGAGAGATCAGACTCGCTGGCGTTCTTGGAGCTGCTGTTGCCGCCCGAGGCATCCGGGTACACCGTCACGGCATGCCCTTTGGCTTGGAATCGGTCACGCAGCAGCCTTGCCATGTAGGGCGTGTCGCGCCCGTCCGTGATCTCTTCCACAGCCACCGGCCAGCCATCACGCTCCACGTAGACCACCGCAGACATTTTCAATCGGTTGAAGTCCATGCCCACCATCAAGGGCTCACGCTCTTGGATGGACTCAAAGCTGTTGTTCAGCACCCGGTCAAAGTCTGGGTAGATGCTGCCCGAGGCCAAGTTAACGAACTGCCCGCGCAGGTAAGCCGCAATCAGCTGCTTGGGGTAGCTCTCAAACAGCGATGGAATGTAGTCCGCAGGCAGGTTCTTGGCGTTGTCGTAGGTGCTGGCCTGAATCAAGCCATACAACCCGGCCAGCGAAGGCTTCTCGGCTGGCATCTTCTTGAACTGCTGGTAGGTGAACTTGAACCCTTCAGGGGTTGTTGTCACGTCCACGCCGTTTTTCAGCCCATCCACCTTGTAGCGCATACGGGCAATGATCTTGCGCCATGCCTGCTCAGCCTTGGGCGTGGCCATCACGTCCAGCTCGTCCACCAAGGCATGCCCGATCTTGAAGCCCACAATCGACTGCGGCCGATCCATCGAGCGGCAGATCACCGTGGCGCGGTACTGTCTGCCCGAGTAGAAGTCCACCTCTTTGTTGGATTCCTTGATCTCCACCCGCAGGCCCCAGTCGTGGGCCACCTCTTCGATGGTCGGGTAGAAGATGTCCCGAATCTGCGGAAAGCTGGGGGCAAAGTAGCCTGCATTGATGCACGGCCACTCCCACGCATGGGCACACAGGCCAGCGCAACCCACCCATGTTTTGCCAGAGCCAAACCCGGCCACAAAGGCGCGGTACTTGCTCTCAAGCGCCAGAAATTTGGACTGAGGGACGTTAAGCGTCGGCATCGTCGGCCCTCGCGTCTACTACGTTGACCACCACTTTGGCGGGAATGGGCTTGTCGTCTTCGCCATCCGTGCCTTCAGGCTTATCGCGCCACTTCTTGGGCTGACGGTTCTTCAGCCAGAAGATGGCCGCCGTGGTGTCTGGTGGGTAGTGTTTCACCATTGGGGTGATCACCACCTTGTTGTTTATGACCTTGATGTCGCTGTCCGGGTGTTCATAGCCTGTTGCCCGATGAAAAAGCTTGGCGGCCACCTCAGCATCAGCCAAGGCCTTGCCACCCTTTAAGGACTCAAGAAACTCAGGATGCGCTTTCTTCCAAGCATTCAGAGTTTGCTCAGACACACCAAAGAACTCAGCCAGCTCCTTATCGATCATTCCCAGCTTGCACAGCTTCTTGGCTTGGTCTGCGAATTCTGGTTTGTATCTACTGGGCCGGCCAATCGCTTTCTTAACCGGCGCAGCCTTCTTTGCCGGTTTGGTTGCCATGCCGAGGCTTTCATTAGAAGATGCTCATCCTCTAATAAGGAGGACTGAATGATTAAAGAAGTTAAGCGTTACAGCGTTTTGGATGCTCACGGCAGCAAGCTGCAAATCATCTGTTATCAGGAATACTTTCCCGCTGGTACATTGGACAACCCAAACGCTGTTGTTCCCGGCCTCCAATACCTTGAGGATATGAATCGGAACAAAGTGAATCAGATCTCTGAATCGCAGTTTCAAGTCGTCACAACAGGCGAGCTTCTCACTCTTGCAAGCTAATGTATTGGTGCCAGCCACTGCCAAGCGTGAACCCTTGGGCGCGTGGGGTGCGGGGCGTTGCTCGGTGTGGCTGGCGTAAAAGAATCTGGGCACCCTTGAGGGCTTACGCCATGTGGCGCAGGGTGCTGCCTGTTCGCTGTGTGCCAGCTCCGCGACAGCTCGCGGCCGATTTTTCGCGCCATCAGACCGCTCAGGCGCGACCCCGGCTGACTCGGGGGAGGAATGTGGGGCCACCACCAAGGATGCACCCCATGCGTGATGCATGCTTTGCCGGGTGCGCTTGGCGGTGACAGAAACAAAAAAGCCCCAGCGGCGAGGCTGAGGCTTTGGAAATTTTGGGCGCGGCTATCCCGACCCGGTGGCTATTGTGCCAAAAATCTCGAGTGCGTCAATATCACAGAACGCCCTTTTCAATCAAGCCCCGCGTGAGCATGTTGCGCGCCTCAAGATTCAGCACCTGTAGCTCTGCTGGATTGCTTGGCAGGCGTGGGCTCGACCAGACCTTCGCGCCCGTGGCCAGGTTGCGTGCAATGAACGCGATGGCCGTGCGGTGCGGCTGAGGGATGGCGTCGATCACTGCATCCACAGTCTGCATGTCGGCAATCTCCCACTCGGTCGTGCCGCCTGTGCCGTCATTGCACGATGCGGAGCGGCTGCCGTAGCCCTTGCCCCACCCCTCTGCAGCAGACCAGACGTGCCACTCCTTCAGGATTTCGTTGACTGTGGTGTCGATGCTTTGGGTTTCGATCAAGTTTTGCTCCTATTTTTGTTGCATCAAGCGCTTGACTGTTACTGCCAGAGCGTCAATTTCTTCCATCTTTTTGATTGCCCACATCCGGCGCTGGCCGTGCCAGCCAAGAATCGGCCCACGGTGACAGTCAGGACACAGGGCCACACAGGTGTATTGCTGGCCCTGCTGGATGTGGTGGGCCTCGCTGGGGCCTGGTGCATCGCAGACACTGCAGGGCAAGGCTTTCACCTTGGCCAAGTGTTCGCGCTCAGTCTTTGTCAGCTGGTTGTTCATGCGATGGCCTTCCGCTGCTTCAGCCAGACCACACGGGCCTGCACCTTCTCTGCCTCCAGAGGCTTGAACTCAGCGCAAGCCTGGGCCTTGGCGCTCAAGGTGTGCCCGGGAAGTGCCTTCCTGTCGCAGCGGGCGAACCCGAAGCGCAGCATGGTGTCCGTAGCCTTGGGGTTCCAGTGCTTGCATTCGTGGCAGGTGTTCATCTCTGCACCTCCAACATAAAGCTCTCCACACAGTTCCAGCGCTGCTGGGGTGTGAGCTGCGGCCAGAGAAAGGCCTGTGCGCGTTCGGTGTAGAGGAATTCGTCCACGGCACGATGCAGCTCAGCAAATTCCGTTTCCTCCATCTCATCGAAGGCCATGCTTTTAGGCTTGGCGTGCATTTGCCCGTCAGCACCAAAGTAGTAGTCAACGAAGCCTGCACCAACGATCAGCCACTCCCGCAGCTTGTCCATGTCGCGCACCACCTCTTGGCGCTCAAGCAGCACGGAGAGCTTTTTGAAAAAATAGGCATGGTGTTTTGGGCTGCGCGGCAGGCGGTAACTGAATGCCAAAGTCTCGCCAGGCATCAGCTTGGACACAGCCGCCTTGAACTTTGCATAGGCGCGCTCTGCTTTGGCGTCCAATCCGCAGAGCTTGCCCTCTTCGCTTCGTGTCAACACAAGCTTGGTCATGCCACCTCCTGGCGGCCCCAGTGGGCCAGCAAAATGGCTTCGGCACGGTTATGGTGCTTGGCCAGCCTCAAGTCGGCTGCAGCCTCCTCATGCAGCTCTCGCGCCTTGTTCAGCGCTGCAGCCTTGTCCGATCCAAGCCCATACAGACGCTTCCACGTCTGTGGAGCTACCTGCTCAAGCGGCCACTTCAAACACTCGACCACCGTCTCAATAGCACCGAGGGAACGCATCAGAGAACCCTGCGTCTGCACCGCATTGTTGGCCCCGCCCATGGTGCTGACCTTCTCCAGGAACACGCGGGGCTTGCCTTCGCTGGCTGGGCAGTGCTTGAGCAGCAGCTGACACAGGGCGCGGCCATCGATCTTGTTCTTCACCAGCGCCTTGGGGCCGGCACCGGGCACAGGCATGGTGGGCAAGTCAAACACTGCGCGCACACCGTTGTGGTCCATCACTGCCACTGCGCCTGTCAAACCGGGGTCAATTCCAATCACGATCATCGTTTTGCGCTCCTTTTTTTGTTATTCATTGCCACGCTTGGGCACCCTCTTTGCCCAAGGCGATTCGCGCTTCACGCACGCGATACGAGGGGACGTTCTTGCCGGCCTCTACCTGGGCCATGATGTTTCTGGCCCACTGCTTGGGGTCCTTGACCGGCAGGCCACCCAGCTTTTGCTTGACCGCGCCCACCACCTGCTTGGCCAGCTCTGGCTTGGCGTGAGGTGCAGGCAGCTGCTTGAACTCCGGTGGTGGGCAGCTGTTGGCCACGCTGCGGAACTCGGCCACCGTGGGGCACTTCACAGGCAGGTGCTTCAGGGCATAGCGCAGCGGCTCCAGGTTGGAGCTAAAGCCCTTGAGCTCGTGCTTCCAGTCGGCCTTCACTGCCGCCATGTCCACGCCCTCCCACTTGCGCAGCCATTCCGTGCCATAGCGCACAGCCATACGGCCAAAAATGGCGTCGATGATGTCGTCAAAAGTCATGGTGTCCTGCTGCATCTCAGCCTCCGATCAGCGAGGGTTGGCGTGGGTGACGAGGCGTCACGTCGATGACGTTGTTGGTGCTGTCCAGGAAGGCCTGGGACTGCTCGAAGGCATTGGGCCTGGCCACCTTGCGCGCCACGGCAGGGTTCATTTCCTCGACGCGCTGGCGTGCAGCACGCTGGTAAGGCGTTTCGGTCAGGCCGTTGGGCTGGCCAGAGAAGCCGCTGGGCATCTTCGGCGCCACCCAGGCAGCCTTGAAGCCGCGCCAGCCGTTGGCGCAGCAGGTCACCAAAGCCTGCTCCAGCGTGTAGCCAGCCAATGTGGCTTCACGGGCAATGCCATCAATGGCGGTTTGCGTCACCGCAGCCTTCAGGGTCTTGCGCAGCTGCAGCCAATCGGCCCAGGTCTGATCCGTCACACCATCCGGTTGAGCAGGAGCAGTCGAGCGCGCACGCGCTGTATTCTTTTGTTCATTGGTATGTTCAATGGACTGTTCTTTGCGTGTAGCCGAATCGGCTAGGGGGGGTGTAGCCGAATCGGCTACCGTTTGAGTAGCCGAACGGGCTACCGTTGCCGAATCGGCTACCGTAGCCGAATGGGCTACCGTTTCCGGCTTGACCAGATCCGGTACACACAGGGTGTAACGGGTCGCTTTGGAGTGACCACCATTTCCCTCTTTGACCAGCCAGCCGAGGTTCACCAAAGCGGTGGTTGCACTGCTGATGTTCGAGGGGTGCATGCCTGTGCGTTCGGCAATGGCAGCGCGTGATGGCCACACCGTGTTGGTCACCTTGTTGCGGAAGCTGAACAGCGCCACGAGTACGCGGGTTTGCTCCAGTGTCAAGCGACGGTCTTGCACCACCTCAAGTGGCACGACAGCAAATTGAGATTCCGTCATATCGCTGCTCTCGCAATGCGCTGACTGCGGTGCGTGTCAGCTGGTTTGGGGATGTGAAAGTGCTGGCAAGGCTTGGGTGTGCGGGCCAGGTTGGTGCTGTGCTGCATGTCTTGAGCGATGGAGCGCGCTGGAATGTCCCAGGCGCTGCGCTGTGTAGGACGTTGCGCTGCTGCTGTATTTCTCACGCTGCACCGCCTTCCTTGTGAGCGCCTGCTAATGCTTTAGCGATCAGCTGGTTTTCTGGAAAGCGCGTAGCCAGCACACTGGGCACATGCTCACGAACCAGATTCACCAACCCCTCTTCTTGCGCCAGCAGATACAGGCGCTGCAGGTTGTCGGCCACGCGCAGAGCCAGCAGCAGCTCATAGACCTGGCGTTGGTCGTCGGTGACGGGGAATTGCACGGTGGTCATGAGTCAGGCCTCCGTGGTTGCAGGGGTGCTCTCGGACTGGCCTTGTGTTTCCACCAAGTGCTTGCGGTACAGGGCTGCCTGGACACGATCCGCCAAGCGCGCCGGGAGAACCGTCGGCCATTGCGAAATCGCCTGAGAGTTGATGCCAATAGCTTCTGCAGCTTTGGCTACAGAGCCACCAAGCAAAGAGATAGCTTCGTCTTTAGTCATGCGCAGATGTTAGTGCTCTTACAGATTATTTGCAAGCACTCTAACATTTATAACCTGTAAGCTAACTAACATGACGACACTACAAGAGCGGATTGCCAAACTGATGGCAGAGACGGGCAAAACCGTTGGCGACCTGGCTTCAATTGCCGGGGTCTCCTCGTCTGCAGTTACTCAATGGAAGGACGGGCCAACAAAAAGCCTAAAGACAGCACCTGCCGTCAAGCTGGCTGCTGCGACGGGCTTTAGCGCAATGTGGATTGCTACAGGAACAGGCCCAGAAAAAGATGCTTCGAAGCCATTCGACGCCAACGCCAAGCCCGCCCCCCTTGGCATGCGCCCATACCCCGTGATCTCCAGCATCCAGGCGGGTGCTCTCAAGGAAATCTCCGCCCCCTACAGCCCAGGCGATGGCTTTGATGTGGAGTACGGCGACGACGACACCTCGCCGTGGTCGTTCTTTCTGGAGATTGAGGGCGATTCGATGCTGCCCGACTTCCGGCCCGGTGACCGCGTGCTGATTGACCCAGAAGTCACGCCCCGCCCCGGTGACTTTGTGGCCGCACGCAATACCAAGCAGGAAGCCACCTTCAAGAAATACCGTGTGCGTGGGCTGGACGCATCAGGCAATGAAGTGTTTGAGCTGGTACCGCTGAATGACGACTACCCCATCCTGCGCAGCGACGAGCAGCACCTGTGCGTCATTGGCACGATGATCGAGCACCGCAGGAAGTTTCGGAGGAAGTGATAAACGAAGAAAATGTGAGCTCTTTTTAAGATACAAAATCCCACTTCAACAAATTATTAAATACGGAGGAGATATGAATAACTATCAAAAAGCAATTAATTCCGCTCATAGTGCCAATCCAAATACAGACTTTTTAGTTGTCAGTCATGAAATAAATCGTACTTTACATGAACGGATCACAGATATTTTCAGCACTTTAGGCGAGAACCGTAAAGAAAATTGCACTATTTTTCTCACCACACGGGGTGGTGATCCTCATGCCGGGTTTCGCATCGCAAGAGCTTTGCAACACTACTACAAAAACGGCACGATACGAATCGTCGTTCCAAGCTTCTGTAAAAGCGCAGGCACACTAATCGCCATTGGTGCCAAGGAGCTTGCCATCGGGGATCAAGGCGAACTTGGCCCACTTGACGTTCAAGTCAGCAAACACTCCGAAATTCTTGAGCGAGGCTCAGGCCTAGACTATACGCAAGCACTTTCTGTCGCCTTAGAACATGCTCAGAAAAGTTTCGCCGATAGCCTGATGCAAATGCGTGCACGGTTTAGATTTTCGACAAAAATGGCCGGCGAACTTGCAACACAACTGGCTCGAGGCACAGTTGAACCTCTTTATGCGCAGATTGATCCAAATCGAATTGGTGAAATGCAGCGAGCAATTCAAATTGCTCACGAATATGGCCAACGTCTCAATTCCTATAGTAAAAATCTCAAAGAAGGCTCTTTAAAGAAGCTTGTTGCCGGGTATCCATCACATAGCTTCGTGATTGACCGTAAGGAAGCCAAGGAACTTTTCAATCACATTCCCCCACTAATTCCTCATGAGGAAGAGTTGATAAAACTCCTGTGGTTTGCCATGCGAGAAGAGCTTGAATTAGTAGAGTTATTGCGCCCTTCTCCGACAATCGAAGAACGACAGCAAGAGGAAAATTCTGCCGATGCATCGGCCAATCCGGCTGAGGAAACGCCTGCAGCGGAAGTCGGCTTACCTACGGTACAATCGCTCGCTGCTTTGCACACACCAACCGAAGAGAGCTACGCATGACACATACAACATCCATTGCAGACCTGTTGCCAGGCAGTGCTTCCATTGGCATGTTTGAGTGCCAACGACTTAACTCTGCGCTTGCCTCGCTCTCATCTGAAGATGGCAACGACACCTATGCAGACATCTTCAAGGCGCAGGCCGAGACATCTACTGAGTTTGCAAAGATGCTGTCTGCCGCACAACAATCCCTGAATAAGCCTTTCCTCGAAGAGTTCGCGTATTAAACGCTAGCTTCTCATGCCCGAAAGCCCGCCCCGAGCGGGCTTTTTTTCGTCTGTGTGGTGTGTGGTCATGGCTGAAATGTTAGCACTCTAAAAATATTTATGTAAGCACGCTTGACAACTTATTGTTAGAACACTTACATTAACCCCATCGCAGCACCAAACGCGAAACGACCGAAGGGGGAGCGATACGCACCCTGAACCGAATCGAAGCAAGAGGAAGGTCCAGCTCTTAGGAGCGCAGCAGCAGGTGCACCCAAGCGATCAAGCCAATGACGAAGGCAGCGAAGGAATCCCGTAGCTGAGCAGCCGCCGAGGTCTGCGCCCTTCTGAGGCCGGGGGTGGAAGCCTGCAGCGGCTGGGAGAACCTGCAGTGCCGCCCGTCACGCGATACGAGTGCAAACCAGAGTGCCTTCGCTGAGGGTGCTGCGGTTTGGTCAACACACTGGAGAACTACATGGGCACACCACACCCCAACAGCCCCAACGGATGCTGGCTGCGCCACGGCTACCGCATCGAGCGCCTGGGCAAATACGGCTGCAAGCGCAACATTTACGCACCGGACGGCACGCTGGTGCTGGTCAATGCAGGCTATGACGAGCAGATGGCCTACTGCCGTGAGCACGGCCTACTCTTGCCGGAAGCCGAGCTGGAGAAGGTCATGTAAGCGATAGAGCCCCGTGGGCATAAAACACCGCCGCCTGGAGCGTCATCCAGGGCGATCATTGAAGCTGAATGCGCAGGCTGATGCGCGGCGTGTTGGAAATGAACCGGCGCAGACGATGTCCTAGGTTGTACCCGAAAGGGCTATGCAACTGCCATGAAAAAACAAGCGCTGCCCTGAGCCGGAGATCAGCACCGGCCAGCTTCAATGATCGTTTTCCAGCCGGGTCGTGGGCATCTCCTCCCTCCCTTACCAAGTTCCCACGACAGCCCCGCCGGGCACCGGCCTTTTATTCCCACCAGCCTGCCGCCGCGCAGGCTTTTTTGTTTCTGGAGACTGCCCTATGCGTTTTCCTGAGCCCATCACCAAAGACATTGCACCGCGGTTTCTGACCGACGAGCAAAAAGACGTTTATGTCGCTGGCTTCAATGAAGCGCTCTACGTCATCAAGAGCATGAACCAGCCAGCACCCCAGCAAGACGAGAAAGAGGTGAAGTTATGACCTGCTACGACACCATGCTGCTCGACCGCTACCAATCAGATGTTGACGCAGCTGAAGCACACGAAGCTGCTATTGAAGCTGCCCAGGAGCACGCCCTACAGATCTTGGAGCGCGAGACAAAGGCCATCACACCGGTGCAATGGTTCAGCAAGAAGCTCTCCAGCAGCTGGACGATGCACGAAGTCTTCACCGACGCACTGGATGCTGACAGCGACATCACCAGTGCCTTTGCCGAGCTGGTCACGCTTGACCACCCACAGGCCGAGAAGCTGCGCCAGCTGCTGCGGGAGCGACATGCGCACACGCAATACCACCTGATCGTGCCCACCGATGACGCCTTTTGACTACACCCCTCCCCCGCAATACCCCACACCACGCAGCCCCGAGGAAGTGCGGGAGCTGCTGGGGCCGACCGATTCAGAGCACAGCGCGGATGCGCTATAGGAGACAAGACCATGCGATACATCTTCAAAGTGAACGGCCAGCCGAGCCGTGACTCTTTCCCCACCCGCGAGGCCGCTACTGCAGCGGCCTTTTTGTTTGCTGGCACGCCATGGGCGGGAATTGTGGTGAGGGCGGCATGACATTGAGCACAAGACCAGCCCAAGGCATGGGGCCGAACTATCACCACCTGCACGGCCTGAGCCAGCCGAACCTGCTGCACTGCACAGAGGCAGAAGCGCGCAAGCTGGCTGCTGTGGATGATTTGCTGGAGGCGCTCCAAGCGATGCTCGAGGCATTTGGAAAGAACGGTCTTGGGGGGGAATACGACCCTGGGGAGGTTCCTGCAATCGATCTTGCACTTGCAGCAACAGCCAAAGCTCTAGGGGAGCAAGCATGACCCCGCCCATCCAGCTCCAGCGCATGCCCAAGCGCAAACGCCCCATGAAGCCCGCCGCTGTGCGGGCTTTGTTTTGGTGGGTGGCCACGGTCTGCTTCTTCACTGGCTGTGCCGGACTCATAGCGAGGTGCACATGACCCCATTGGAATGCTCCACCGGCAAGGTGCCACTGGACTACCAGCGTGCGCAAGGCCTTGCCCGGCGCTCCAGCGCCAGACACGACCACGCCATGACTGCCTACAAGTGCACGCACTGCGGCGCATGGCACTTGGGGCAGCCAGCAAAACGGGCCAAGCCCCTCCCCTTTATCAACCGCAATCACCAGCTGAGGTATGTATGAGCAACGCTCTTGTAAGTTTGACCCAGAAACTGGCCGCCACCCTGAACATGGGCGATGGTGCTGGCCTGATCGAAACCCTGAAGGCCACGGCATTCAAAGGCCAGGTGTCTGATGCGCAGATGACTGCCCTGATGGTGGTGGCCAATCAGTACGCGCTGAACCCTTGGACCAAGGAAATCTATGCCTTCCCAGACAAGAACAACGGCATCGTGCCTGTGGTGGGGGTGGATGGCTGGAGCCGCATCATCAACTCGCACCCGCAGTTCGATGGCATCGAGTTTGAGCAAGACGAGCAGTCCTGCACCTGCATCATCTTCCGCAAGGACCGCAACCGCCCCATCAAGGTCACTGAGTGGATGGCTGAATGCAAGCGCGGCACGGGCCCATGGCAGTCCCACCCCAAGCGCATGCTGCGTCACAAGGCAATGATTCAGTGCGCCCGCTTGGCCTTTGGCTATGGCGGCATCTACGACCAGGACGAGGCTGAGCGCATTGTTGAAGGGCAGCCCCAGCAGCGCCATCCCGTAGACATGGGCCCCGCCGAAGTGGTCGAGCAGCCCGAGTGGCCAGCAGACCGCTGGGCAGCAGGCCTGCCCAAGTGGGTCAAGGGCATCGCAGACGGCAAGCCGCTCGATGAAGTGCTGGCATGGCTCAAGAGCAAAGGCCGCGTCACGGCCGAGCAAGAAAAGCAGCTGCGCGCCGAAGTGGCCAAGCTGCAGCAACCAGCGCCACAGACACAAGACGCCCCGCAGGTTGACCCCAACAAGCTGGCCGCAGACATGCAGGCCTGCAACGACCTGGACAAGCTCTACGAGCTGGCCGGGCTGATGGAAGCCATCACCGACGAAGCAGCAAAGCTGCGCATTGAAGAAATCTTTGCCGCCAAGCAGGCGGAACTGGAGCAAGCACCATGAACATAAAGCAAGCACTCGACCGTCTAAAAGCGATCTCTGAAGCAAAAGAGCAAGCGTCATTGCTTGCTGACTTGCTATCGCGCCGCAACAAAGAAGCCCCGAAAGGGGTAACCGTGCAAATCTTCAACCCGCAGGCTGACAAGTACAACCAAGACCATGGCCGCTACTGCGTAATCGATGCAGACCTGCTGCAAGACGCAATCAACAAGACCGCTGAGCGCTACGTCGCAGAGGCTGCAAAGCTGCAGCCCGTCATTGATATGGCTGAGGCTGCGCTCAAAGGCATTCTGACAACCGGAGACACAAAATGAGCATGCAAATCGTGAACCTGATACAGGGTAGTGCTGATTGGCATGCCCATCGCGCCAAGCACTTCAACGCCTCAGACGCCCCCGCCATGATGGGCTGCAGCAGCTACAAGACCCGCTCGGAGCTGGTCAAAGAGCTGGCCACCGGCCTTGGCCAAGAGGTGGACGCGGCCACACAGCGCCGCTTCGATGACGGCCACCGCTTTGAAGCACTGGCCCGGCCGCTGGCTGAAGAAATCATTGGCGAGGACTTGTCGCCCTGCGTGGGCACCAATGGGAAATTCTCTGCCAGCTTTGACGGCCTGACCTTCATGCACGATGCAGCGTTTGAACACAAAACGCTCAACAAGGCACTGCGCGAAGCCATGGCCGAGGGCTGCACCGGTGAAGACCTCCCCATGCAGTACCGCGTCCAGATGGAGCAGCAGGCCATGGTGTCCGGCTGCGATCGCATCTTGTTCATGGCCAGCGAGTGGACTGGCGACGGCCAGCTGATCGAGGAGCGCCACTGCTGGTATTACCCAGACCATGAGCTGCGCGCCCAGATCATTGCAGGCTGGGAGCAACTGGAAAAGGACGTGGCCGCCTACGACCCCACCGCCGAGCGCCCTGCCCCCGCCGTGGCCGCGCCCGTGGAAAGCCTGCCCGCCGTGGTGGTACAGGTGAATGGCGCCCTGACCGTGGGCGGCAATCTGGATGCCTTTGGCGATGCACTGCGCCAGTTCATTGCACGCATTCCGGCCAAGCCTGCTACTGACCAAGAGTTTGCTGATGCTGAAGCTGCGACCAAGGCCTTGAAGAAGGCCGAAGAAGCGCTGACCGCCGCTGAAGATGGTGCCCTGGCCCAGATCAGCGATGTGGAAGTGATGCGCCGCACCGTGGCTGACCTCAAGAACTTGGCGCGCACCACCCGACTGGCAACGGAAAAGCTGGTGGCCGCTGAGAAGGAGGCGCGCCGTACGGCCATCGTGACCAGCGCGCAGGCCCAGCTCGACCAGCACATTCAAGCCCTGAATCAGCGCCTAGGCTCCAACTGGCTGCCACGCATGGCCGGAGGCTTTGGCGAAGTGATCAAGGGCAAGAAGTCGCTGGCCAACATGGAAGACGCCGTGGCCGTAGCCCTGACCAGCGCCAAGCACGAAGCCAATGTGCTGGCCCAGCGCTTGGAGGCCAACCGCAAGCACTTGGTGCAAGACGGCACGGACTGGATTGCCCTGTTTGCTGACTTCGCCACCGTGGGGGCCAAGGCTGAAGAAGACTTCCAAGCCTTGGCCGCCCTGCGCATCAACCAGCACAAGCAGGCCGAGGCCCAGCGCCTGGAGGCCGAGCGCGAGCGCATCCGCGCCGAAGAAGCCGCCAAGCTGCAGGCCCAGGCAGCCATCAATGCTGCAGCTGCTGCACAAAAAGAAGCTGCCAGCGCACAACAAGAGCCAGTTTCAGCTGCACCAGCAGCAGAAACCAAGGTGCAGAGCGCGCAAGCTGCTCCTGAAGTTGCAGCAAAAGCAGAAGGCGAAACGCTGACGCTGGGGCAGATCAACACCTTGCTGGCTCCTATCAAGGTGGATGCTGCTGGCCTGGCCGAGCTGGGCTTTGAAGCTCGCAAGGTGGAGAAATCCACGGCCAAGCACTACGCGGCCTGCGACTTGCCCGCCATGGTGCAAGCCATGATCGCCCACCTGCAAAGCGTGCTTGTCACTGCATAAATTGATAGCTACCACCGCAAGCCTGCTCTAACCCAGCAGGCTTTTTCTTTTCCCACCACAAGAAAGAGAGAGGCAAATGGCCTTTGAGATTGAAGACTTCACGCCAGTGAAGATCACCAGCGTCAACCCACGCAGCGAACGCCACGGCCCGGAGGAGCTGCACCCTGCTGTGGATCTGCACATCAGCCTGACCACGGGCAACAACATCCTGACCGCGCTGGACGGCAAGCTGCTGGACGCGCTCTACACCAAGAACGCGAACGCTGACCAGGGCGGCCAGCGGAACTTGGAAGGCGTGGAGGAAGTCAGCAACCTGCCAAACCTGAAATTCCCGCTGATGGGTGCCCTGAAGTGGAAGAAAGACCTGATCGGCTACACGCTGACGGTCCAGCACGGCGTGGGCAGCGACATCGTGCTGACCGGCTGCAAGGTGAACAACTTCACCATCGACCCCAAGGAAGGCGGCAGCGTGGACCTGAAATTCCGCGTGCAAAGCAGCGATGTGGACGAGCGCACGCTGGGCAAGCTCGGCCTGCTGGTACAGAACGAAGTGGACGTGATGCTGCTGGCGCCCGAGGCTAAGCAGGATGGCCAGCAGGACATTGAGAACCCGCTGCCTTACAGCCTGGACGAAGCTGACAAGCAGGTGGAGAACCCCTTCCCATCGGCTCTGACGCCTGAGCAGGCACTGGCTGATGCGTGTGCGGCTGAGGCAGCCGTGCACTGACCCATAACCACCATGCAAGCCCCTTCCGAGGGGCTTTTTCATGCCATGAACACTGTGACAAGCCCTGCCTTGCGATACCACGGAGGAAAGTTTCGCTTGGCACCGTGGGTGATGAGTTTCTTCCCCTCCCATCGCTGCTATGTAGAGCCATTTGGCGGCGCTGCAGGTGTGCTCTTGCAAAAGCATCGTGCCTATGCCGAGGTTTACAACGACCTGGACGATGAAATCGCCAACTTCTTTCGCGTGCTGCGCGAGCAACCGGCCGCATTGATCGAGCGGCTCCATCTGACGCCATACGCTCGCGCAGAGTTTGATCTGGCCTACGAGCCAACAGACTGCCCGATCGAGCGTGCACGACGCACTGCCGTGCGAGCACAGATGGGGTTTGGGTCTGCTGGCGCCACCAAGGGAACGACCGGCTTTCGTATTGACACTAAACGCGCCTACGCAACTGCGCAGCATATTTGGGCGCGATACCCCGAGCAGATAGCCGCTGTGGCTGCACGCATGCAAGGGGTACTGATCGAAAACCGGCCTGCAATCGAAGTCATGCAGGCGCACGACGGGCCGGAAACCCTGCATTTTGTAGATCCTCCATACGTCTTCGAGACGCGTTCTGAGCGCAATGTTGCACAGGGCTGCTACAGACACGAAATGACCAATACCGAGCACGCCGAACTACTTGATGCGCTCGACAACCTGCAGGGCATGGTGGTTCTCTGTGGATACCCATCAAAGCTGTACAGCGAACGCCTGAAGCACTGGCGGCAACACAGTACGACAGCACGTATGTCCGCTGGCCGCGGGACTGGCATTCGGACCGAATGCGTGTGGCTTAACCAAGCATGCCAGCGCAACTTGCAGCAGCCTGGATTTTTCTAGATCGAGCAATTCCAGAGGCGTCAGCACAGCGCCCAGCCGGGTGCTGTCCTGATTCCCCTGACCATGGAGACATACATGCTCAACCCAGAACCCAAAGAAACACCAACCCTCAACCGCGCCCAGCGCAAGGCCTACGACAAGTTGCAAAAGTCAGCCGCTTTCAAGAAAGCCAGCCCGTACCGCCAAGCTGTAGAGCTGCACCGTAACGGCTTGGGCTTCCTGGTCCCGAAAGAGGTCTACAAGGAAGTCAGCGTGCCAAACCTCAAACCCTTGGTGCTGCTTAATGACTGCAGGCCGTACCACGAAACCGAAGTGGCCGGCCAGCTGATCAAGATCCGCTTTGCCTACGAACGACTGAAAGACGGCACGGCAGACAAAAACGACTTCGACCGCGTAGGTGTAGCCATCAACCTGGCAAAGGTCCGCGCCATGGAGATTGACGAGACTCTGGCGAACGCACTGGAGCGAGCCCAGGATGCCATGACGCGCTGCAAGGACCGCTATCAGAGGCATGGTCGCTTTGGCTTTGATGGTCCGGGCCTGCAGGACATGGAATACGCGATCGAGGCCAACGAAGAGATCGTCACGCACAGCAGTCCCAAGCAGATGGACATGGCCATGCAGGCAATGGTTGAAGCCCTCAGAAAGCAAACAGGCTACGGCCAACAGCTGGCCGCGATGCTGCTATGACCCCAGCCTACATCCGCTGGCGCTGCGAGCGCATCGAGCAGCTACTCAAGACCATGGGCAGGCGCGAGGCTCTGGAAGTCATCAAGGCTGAGGAGCTGGAAAAGCCATGGGAGCACGACCCACGGCCAGCACTTCCCTTGCCCATGGGAGGCCCACACGGCCTGAACCCACCACACCTGCAACCCGCCTGAGAGCGGGTTTCGTTTTATCTGGAGAGAGATATGAACCAAGCATCAACCAAGAAGATGACTCCCGGCGATGACATGCACCTCACACTGCTGATGGCACCCCATAACCTGAACTTGGTGACAGGCCAAGACCGCCAGCACCTGCTGGCCTTCGGTCGAGCAGCGTTTGAGGCCGGTCAGAAGTGCCAAGGCTGCGACGTACCCAAGGATGGGGTGTATCAGATCAGTGAGCCAATGCCTGCTGATAAGCGCGCGCTGATGCTTTCAGTGACCGCCAGCGAGCCATTCAAGAGTCAGCTGAAAGAGTGTGCGGGCCGCATTGCAGAGCTGGAAGCCCAGCTTGCAGCAGCACAGCAGGGTGTGCAGGCTGCAGCGCCGGTGGACGCGGTGGAGGCGGTGACAAAGGCCATTCTTTTTGAAGACGCCGGAAGCACTTATGACTGGGAGTCCAACACAAACTTGGGGCTAGCCGCCATAAAAGCGCATGGCGCTATGGATGCGGAGCATTGGGCCGAGCTTCACAGGCTGCGCGCAGAAGTTAAGCGCTCTGATGGCGCGCCATGGCAAGCAGTTGCTGCGCAAGATCGCGCGGAGTGCAACAGGCTTCGCGCCATGCTTGCCGCCAGCACGTACCCCGCAGAGAGTGTGTCAGCGCAGCAGGCAATGGAGGCGCTGAAAGCTGCAATGAAGGCAGATCCTGAATATGCGTGGTCTTGGCATTGCGCCATCTGTGCTGGCGCGCACGACGAGGGCTTGGAGACCGGTGCAGCGAACCGCGCTGCAGCGCGTGTGATGAACATGGCTTTCGACTGTGACACTACAAAGAACGCAAATTTTCATGCCGCGCATCTTGCCGCCACCCACCCCACCCCGCAGGGGCTGGATGCCGACATGTTTTGGGACGCCGACGACCCAGAGCGCTGCGAGAGCAGCATCAACAACGTGGTGGTAGAGGCTTACAGCTATCGCGGGCTGAAAGTTGGCGACATCGTGACAATCCTGCGCGCCGCGCGCCTACCAGGCCTTGAAGTGCGCGTCACTCAAGTCCCTGACGCCGAAGGCAATGGCGATCTGGAGTGGGACGTGATTGATGCAGCCCAAGCAAAGCAGGGAGGTGCGTGATGGGATGCGGAACACTCAAAGAGCAGCGAGAAGAAGCGCACCGGTGGGAATTCAGGGTCGAGGACCGTGGCTTCGATGCAGCCATATGTGACAAATACCCAGACTTGTTTGATAGCGACAAAGTGCTGCGTGACGCGCATGCCAAATACCGTGAATCAGTAGACGCCATCAACGCACGAATGGCCGAACTTGCAGCCCAAGCCAAGCAGGGAGAGCGCAAACCATGACCCAAGCCAGCCGCCGCGCCCGTGAGCGCGGAGACAAGCGAGACCGCTGGAAAGAACC
Organism: Comamonas kerstersii; assembly: GCF_002056725.1. Taxonomy (NCBI): domain Bacteria; kingdom Pseudomonadati; phylum Pseudomonadota; class Betaproteobacteria; order Burkholderiales; family Comamonadaceae; genus Comamonas; species Comamonas kerstersii. The sequence goes on from NZ_CP020121.1 coordinate 3,175,571, forward strand.
CATTACCCCCGAGCCCCGCCACTGAGCGGGGTTTGTTTTTTGGAGAGCACATGCTGACACCCCAATTCCTTCTCCCCGTGCACAGTGAGCTGGTGGTTGATCTGTTCGCCGGTGGCGGCGGCGCTTCCACTGGTATCGAGCAAGCCATCGGCCGCCCGGTAGATATCGCGGTCAACCACGACCCGGAGGCGGTAAGCCTGCACACGGCCAATCATCCGCAGACGCGCCACTTCTGCAGCGACGTGTTTGAGGTGGACCCGCTGACCGTGACAGAAGGCCAGCCCGTGGGCCTGCTGTGGGCCAGTCCAGACTGCAAACACTTCAGCAAAGCCAAGGGCGGCAAGCCCGTGAGCAAGAAGATTCGCGGCCTGGCGTGGGTGGTCATCAAGTGGGCCAAGCTGACCAAGCCCCGCGTGATCTGCCTGGAGAACGTGGAAGAGTTCCAGACCTGGGGGCCTCTTGGGCCAGACAACCGCCCATGCCCTGAACGTAAGGGCCTGACCTTCCAGCGCTGGAAAAAGCAACTGGCAAACCTGGGCTACAAGGTGGAACACCGCGAGCTGCGCGCCTGCGACTACGGTGCACCCACCATCCGCAAGCGCCTGTTTCTGGTAGCGCGCTGTGACGGCCTGCCTATCGTGTGGCCCACCCCCACCCATGCAAAGCCGGACGCCAAGGGCAAGGTGCCAGCAGGCATGAAGCCATGGCGCACTGCAGCCGATTGCATCGACTGGAGTATCCCTGCCCCCAGCATCTTTGAGCGCGACAAGCCGCTGGCTGACGCCACCTGCCGCCGCATTGCCAAGGGCATCATGCGCTATGTGGTGGAAGCCGAGCAGCCGTTCATTGTTCCGGGTGTTGCCGCCACTCTGGTGCAGACCGGCTATGGGGAACGCCCAGGACAAGCACCACGTGTGCCTGGTCTGGATAAACCGCTTGGCACGGTAGTGGCCGGGCAGAAGCATGCGCTGGTGCAAGCCTTCTTGGCCAAGCACTACACCGGCGTGGTGGGACACGAGCTGGACAAGCCCACGGGCACAGTGACCACTGCCGACCACCACAGCCTTGTCACCGCCAACCTGATCCACATGGGCCACGGCGAAGGCAAGGAAGGCGGCAAGCGCTGGAGCCACGGCATCCGCGATGTGAAAGACCCACTCAACACCATCACCGCCCAGGGCGCAGCCGCAGGTGTCGTGCATTCGTTCCTAGTCAAGTATTACAGCGAAGGCGGCCAGGACGCAGCCTGCACCGACCCCATGCACACCATCCCCACCAAGGACCGCATGGGCCTGGTCATGGTGCGCGGCGAACCCTATGCCATCGTGGACATCGGCCTGCGCATGCTCACCCCGCGTGAGCTGTACCGCGCCCAAGGTTTTCCTGACAGCTATGTCATCGACACCGGCGCTGCAGGGGAGCCCATCACCAAAACCGCCCAGGTGCGCATGTGTGGCAACAGCGTGTGCCCGCCACTCTCGCATGTACTTATCAAAGCCAACTACTGCGAGCGCCAAGCGCTTCAAAAAGCAGCCTGAACCGCCCCGAAAGGGGCTTTTTTATTGCCCAAACCATGAAACACACAGAAACAAGTGAAACGCCACTGAGCACTACTGTGCAGACCTCTATCGAACCGGAATGGGTGTTGGCAAGCAAGTACCAGGAGCTGACTGGCGTCACCCCCATGGCCATTCATCAACGCAGGAAAGAAGGCAAATGGCTTGATGGCACGCACTGCGCTGTCATAGGCCGCCGCCTTTATGTAAATGTCAAAAAGGCCGACGAATGGATAAAAAGCCAAATATCAAAACCCCGCCGGGCATTTTGATTCGTGAGCTTATTTCGGGCCCACGAATTCAGATTGCCTTTTCATGGAACGGGCAGCAGTGCAGGGAATTATTGCCGCCTTGCACCATCAACAAAGCAGCGATTACCTATGCAGAAAACCTGAGAAACGAAATCAGGAGAAAAATCGCAGATGGTAGTTTTGAGTATGCTGCCTACTTCCCTGAAAGTCCCAAAGCTCAGGTGCAGAAAAAAGAACTCTGCCTCATGGAGGACATGCTGAACAACCAGCTGCACCTCTATGAGAAGCAGGTTGCCAACGGCCAGATGTCGCCCTCTACCTACCGTGGCTACTACAAGAGCATCACCGGCGAGCGCATGCGCCACTGGCACGGCTGGAAGCTGGGAGACGTTACACCTTCTGCCCTGCGTGACTGGGTTAGCGACATGGACTGCACCAGCAAGGCCATCCGCAATATGCTGATCCCGCTGCGTTCGATATTTGAGGATGCACTCAACGATGGGCTGATCACAGTAAATCCATTTGAGCGCATTGCATTATCGAAACTGATTCGACAAACCAGCAAAGCCAGCGATTATGTGGTTGACCCATTCACGCACGAAGAACGTGCTGCCATATTGCAAGCCTGCCGTGCTGATGAATGGCCGATGTTTCAATTTTGGTTTGAAACAGGCCTGCGCCCCGGAGAGTTGCAGGCGCTGGAGTGGCAGCATATTGATTTTGAGCATGCCATCGTGCGTATTGAGCAGAACCAGGTCGCTGGCGTTATCAAGGGCCCAAAGACTGAATCCGGCAGGCGCACCGTAGATCTCAGCCCAGATGCCCTGGAAGCCCTCAAGGCGCAAAAGCCCATCAGCTTCATGCGCGGGAAACGGGTGTGGCTCAACCAGCGCACGCTGGAGCCGTGGGAGACAGATGCCCAGGTGCGTAAAACAGCCTGGCTGCCGCTGATGAAGCGTGCCGGCATCAAGTACCGCAACCCCTATCAGATCCGGCACACCTACGCCTCAACCCGGCTGACGGCTGGGGCGAACCCCTGGTACATCGCCGACCAGATGGGGCACGCCGATGTGACCATGGTCTTCAAGACCTACGGCAAGTTCATCCGCGAAGACTTCCAGAAGCCCAGGGCGACGCTGAAAGCCGTGAAATAGCATCGGTGTGAATTCGGTGTGAAATCGGTGTGAATTTCAGCACAACGACACACAATAAAAAGAGCAAAAAATAAGGCCACACAGTGATTTCTCATTGTGTGGCCTTGTGGTGGGTGGTGGAGCTGGCGGGAATTGAACCCGCGTCCGCAAGCCTTCGTCAGGCAGATCTACATGTTTAGTGTTCTGATTTGAATCTCACCCTGTACGCCGCGCAGACACACGCTGCAGACAAGGCCAGTACCCTTGGATCTTGCCCAACACTAAGGTACCCAGTGCCAAGCCAGCTGATGTGAATTCCCTTGCAGCCGAGAGGTATTGCTACCCCTTTGCCCAGCCCATCAGCGTGCTGTTGCAAGGCTCACCGGATTTAAGCGGCGAGTGCGAAACGTTCGTCGTTTGCAGTTAGTTTTGTGAACCGAGATTTACGAGCGTGACTCAAGCTCGACATGCACCACACTGATCCCGAACCCACGTCGAAACCAGGACAGCCCCGTAGCTGTCTATTCTATGCCAATCCCAGCAGCTGTGTGAGCTCAAGCGGTGAATTGATGATGAAATCTGGCTTCCAGGCCGTCACACTGTCCACTCCCCCCAGATAACCATAGGCTGCAGCAATGGCCTGCATGCCTGCGGCGCGGGCGGCAATCATGTCTCGCTCATCATCGCCCACGTAGATGCAGCGTGCGGGTGCAATGCCTGCACGCCGTGCGGCTTCCAGCAAGGGTTCTGGATGGGGCTTGGAATGCGCCGTCGTATCACCACAGACCACGGCATGCGCTGCAGCCAGCACGGGCTGGCTTTGCACAATGGGTAAGGTAAAGCGTTCTGACTTGTTGGTGACAATGCCCCAGGCGATGCCCTGCGCCTGCAAGCCTGCAACCAGCTGGGGTACTTGCGCAAACAGCGCCGAGTGCTGGCCCATGCATTGTTCGTAGGCGACGAAGAAGGCTTCCTTGAGCTGCTCAAAGTCTGGTGCCTCGGGCGTCACGCCCAGCGCAATGCGCAGCATGCCGCGCGCGCCTGTGCCCACAAAGGGGCGGTAGTGCGATTGCGGCAGTGGCTCCATGCCACGCGCAATGCGCAGCTGGTTGGCGGCAAAGCCCAGGTCGGGTGCGCTGTCGAGCAGCGTGCCGTCCAGGTCGAACAGCACGGCATCCACGTTCATGATCTGGCGCTGCATCAGAAGGGGCGCTGCGTAGCAATCATGTAGTTCACGCTGCAGTCGTCATTGAGCCAGTAGCGGCCCGTCAGCGGGTTGTGCTGCAGGCCCTTGGAGTGTTTGACGACCAAACCGGCCTCACGGCAGAAAGCGGCCAGTTCGCTGGGGCGAATGAACTTGTCAAACTCATGCGTGCCCTGAGGCAGCATCTTGAGTACATATTCCGCCGCCACAATCGCCAATGCGTAGGACTTGGGATTGCGGTTGATGGTGGAGAAGAACACCCAGCCGCCGGGCTTGACCAGGGTTGCACAGGCACGCACCACGGAGGCAGGATCGGGCACGTGCTCCAGCATTTCCATGCAGGTCACCACGTCAAAGCTGGCGGGGCACTCCTGCGCCAGTGCTTCCACAGCCACCTCGCGGTACTGAATACTGGGCGTGCCGGTCTCCAGCGCGTGCAGCTGCGCCACGCGCAGTGATTTGGTGGCCAGATCAATACCCATGACCTTGGCACCCTTGCGCGCCATGGAATCGGCCAGAATGCCGCCGCCACAGCCCACATCCAGCACGTCTTTGCCCTGCAGCGCAGCGTACTCATCAATCCACGCCAGACGCAGTGGATTGATCATGTGCAAGGGCTTGAACTCACTGTTGAGATCCCACCAGTGATGCGCAAGGCTTGAAAATTTTTCCAGCTCGGCTGGATCCACATTGATCGAATCGGTCATAGCGCAGATTGTGCAACGAGTTCCAGCCTTCAGCCAAAAAGATGGCGACATCGCGCAGGCTTCCTGCAGCGCAGGTAGACGGCATCTGGCAAGACAGCACTGGCTTTGCGCTGCCAGGGCTTGGGGTAGCATCCTCGGGCAGCCTGCCAGGTGCAGGAATGCGCATATTTCTTGCTTGTCTGTGCGTCTGCTGAAACTGTCTGTAATCACCCATGAACTCTGAAATCGGCGCTCTGCGCACAGCCTATCGCCAGGAAAAAGCGGCCATCATTGATGTGCTGCGCACCCCTGCTGCCAACACCCGTGGCATTCGTTCGCTGCTGCAAAAACTCTCGCGCCTGACGGACCAGCACCTGCGCGCCCTGCGTGAGACGGCGCAGCTGCCTGCGGAAGTCAGCCTGATTGCCGTGGGCGGCTACGGGCGTGAACAGCTGTTCCCCGCCTCAGACGTCGATGTGCTGCTGCTTTTGCCCGGTGAGCATACCGAAGCCCACCCGCACCTCAAGGCAGATCTGGAGCGTTTTATTGGCAACTGCTGGGATGCGGGGCTGGAAATTGGCTCCAGCGTGCGCACGGTCAGCGAATGCGTGGCCGAAGCCAGAAACGATGTGACGGTGCAGACTTCGCTGCTGGAAGCGCGCCTGATTGATGGCGATGCCGCCCTGTTTGCCGAGTTTCAGCAGCAGTTTCGCGCAGCGCTGAACCCACGGGACTTTTTCACGGCCAAGACACTGGAGCTGCGCCAGCGCCACATCAAGCATGAAGGCACGCCCTACTCGCTGGAGCCCAACTGCAAGGAGTCACCCGGCGGTCTGCGAGACTTGCACACCATCTTGTGGGTGGCGCAGGCTGCAGGCCTGGGCAATAGCTGGCGCGAGCTGGCTGCCAGCGGTATTGCCACGGACTATGAAGCCATGCAGCTGGAGCGCAATGAGGCAACCATCAGCCTGATCCGCGCCAAGCTGCACGCCATTGCAGGCCGCCACGAAGACCGCCTGGTGTTTGACCTGCAGACCACGCTGGCCGAATCCTTTGGCATTCAGAACCACACACCTGCGGGCAAGACCATTCCCGTGCGTGCCAGTGAGGTGCTGATGCGCCGCTACTACTGGGCCGCCAAGGCGGTCATGCAGCTGCAGCAGATTCTGCTGCTCAATATTCAGGAATACCTCTACCCGAACAACGCCGGACTCAAATACATCGACGAGCGCTTTTATGACAAGGACGGACTGGTCGAAGTCTCCAGCGACGATCTCTACCAGCGCGACCCACACGCCATTCTGGCCACCTTTTTGACCTACCAGCGCTCGCCCGGCTTGCGCGATCTGTCTGCACGCACACTGCGCGCGCTCTACAGTGCCCGTGATCTGATGGACAACAGCTTCCGCCAGGACCCGGTTAACCACCAGACCTTCATGCAGATTCTGCAGGCCCCCAGCGGGCAGACGCATGCCTTCCGCCTGATGAATGCCACCTCGGTGCTGGGGCGCTATCTGTGGTCGTTCCGCCGCATCGTGGGGCAGATGCAGCACGACCTGTTCCACGTCTACACCGTGGACCAGCACACACTCATGGTGCTGCGCAATATGCGGCGTTTCTTCATGGCCGAGCACGCGCACGAATACCCGCTGTGCTCGCAGCTGGCCAGCGGCTGGGACAAGCCCTGGCTGCTGTACCTGGCCTGCCTGTTCCACGACATTGGCAAGGGCCGCGGGGGGGACCACTCTGAAATTGGCGCCATTGAGGTCAAGCGCTTTGCACGCCAGCACAAGATGAGCAAGGACGACGCTGAGCTGGTGGAGTTTCTGGTGCGCACCCACCTTCTGATGAGTACGGTGGCGCAAAAGCAGGACACCTCTGACCCCGACGTCATCCGCGCCTTTGCCGAGAAAGTCGGCAATGAGCGGCGTCTGACGGCCCTGTACCTGCTCACCGTTGCCGATATTCGCGGCACCAGCCCCAAGGTGTGGAATGCGTGGAAGGGCAAGCTGCTCGAAGACCTGTTCCACAACGCCCTGCGCGTGCTGGGCGGCCGTGCGCCCGATGCGGAGTCCACCGTAGAAGCCCGCAAGCGCGATGCGCTGCGACTGCTGGCGCTGACGGCGCAGCCCTATGCCTCGCACCAGGCGCTGTGGGACACGCTGAATGTGAGCTACTTCATGCGGCATGAGCCCGATGACATCGCCTGGCACACACGCCAGCTCTCGCGCCATGTGGGCACCAAGGAGCCGATTGTGCGTGCACGCCAGTCGCTGCTGGGCGAAGGGGTGCAGGTCGTGGTCTACACCCCGGACCAGCCCGATCTGTTCGCCCGCATCTGCGGCTACTTTGACCGCGCTGGCATGACGATTCTGGACGCGCGCATCCACACGGCCCGCAATGGCTATGCGCTGGATACCTTCCAGATTGCCCATGAACAGCTGCAGACCCACTACCGGGAGCTGACCACGCTGATTGAAAACGGCCTGCCACAGGCCATCCAGAGCCAGGAGCCACTGCCAGCGCCCATCAAGCGCCGCCTGTCGCGCCGTGTGCGCAGCTTCCCCATGGTGCCGCTCGTCTCGCTCACGCCCGATGAAAAAGCGCAGAACTGGGTGCTCAGCATTTCTGCCAGCGACCGCGCAGGGCTGCTGTATTCCGTGGCACGCATCCTGGCCGAGCATGGGCTGGATGTGCAGCTGGCCAAGGTCTCCACACTGGGTGAGCGGGTGGAAGACAGCTTTCTGGTGCAGGGCGAGCACCTGAGCAACAGCGCCAAACAGCTGCAGATTGAAAAGCAGCTGATTCAGATGCTGCAGGAATAAGTCTGCATAAAAAAAAGAGCGCCCAGCGCTTGATATGCAAGGGTTTCAAATAGTTTTCTATCTGAAACCCTTTATATATCAGCGCAAGGCGCTCTTTCTATGGAAGCAGCCGTCAATAATGCGGCGGAATTTCGTCGCGCATACTGACGCCAGCGCCGGGCGCAGCCTCTGGCGTGCGCTTGCGCAGTTCACGCAACTCATCGACCAGCACATCGATCTGCTTTTGCTGGCGATAAATCGTCATGTTCAGCTGCTCAAGCAGATCGTCGGTATAGCTGGCTTTGACCTCCAGCTCCATCACGCGCGCCTCCAGCGCTTCCAAGGCAGTGTCACTCATGCGTTCAAAGCCTTTGCCAGACGGGCTACACCTTCGCGGATCTTGTCCTCATCGGCCGTCGCAAACGACAGGCGCAGCGTGGACACATCAGGGTTCTGGCTGAAAAACGGAGCACCGGGCACGAAAGCCACGCCCTGCTCGATAGCGCGCTTGGCCAGCTCGTTGGCATCGGCCAGCTTGCCGCCCTTACCTGTCAGGCGCACCCACAGGAACAGACCACCCTGGGGTTCGGTGAATTCCACGGCATCGCCCAGCTCGCTGCGCAGCGCATCCATCATGGCCTTGGCGCGCGATGCGTAGACCTTGCGCACCTTGGCCAAGGTCGCTGGCATATGGCCTGCCTGCAGGTATTGCGCTGCCGTAGCCTGGGCAAAGGTGCTGGTGTGGGCATCGCTGAACTGCTTGCACATCACGGCCTTGGCCAGCAGCTCAGGGTTGGCAATCAGCCAGCCAATGCGCAGACCGGGGCTGAGCACCTTGGAGAGCGAACCGCAGTGCGCCAGCCATTCGCGGCTGCCGGGCACCTCCGGCGACAGCGCCAGCAGGCTGGCAGGAGGCGGCGCATCAAAGTACAGATCACCGTAGGGGTCATCCTCGACCACCAGTGTCTGGTACTTCACGGCCAGCTCCAGCACGCGCTTGCGACGCTCCAGGCTCAGTGTGGCGCCGCTGGGATTGCCGAAGGTGGGAATCAGGTAGACCAGCTTGGGCTGGTGCTCAGCGATCAGCTTCTCCAACTCTTCGACGATCACGCCGTTGCCATCTACCGGGGCGCTGATGACTTCTGCACCATACAGACGGAAGCACTGGATGGTGGCCAGGAAGGTAGGCCCTTCCACAATCACCTTGTCGCCAGGGCTGACCATGCACTTGCCCAGCAGATCCAGCGCCTGCTGGCTACCTGTGGTGACGATGAGCTGCTCGGGCGCGACATCCTTGGCACCTTTGGTGGCCATGAAAGCCGCCAGCTGCTCACGCAGTGGACCAAAACCTTCGGTCGCGCCGTACTGCAGTGCCAGGCCGGCATTTTCCTGCAGTGCTTTCTGTGAGGATTGCGTAATGCCATCCACATCAAACATGGCGCTGTCCGGAAAACCGCCCGCAAAGCTGATGATGCCGGGCTTGCCCAGCAGCTTGAACAGCTCACGGATGGCGGAGGTTTCCACATTGTCCAAACGTTGTGCGAAATGCATAAAAATTACCTTTCGTTTCAAATTATACGAACCTAATTTAGGCGTTGTTGCATAAATCGATTTCAGGCCAAGCTCCCCCCAACCCCAGCCGTGGCTATGCCACGGCTGCCGTCTGAGGACGGCCCAGTTCTGTAAATCGATGCAAGATGGCTGCTCGAATGTGCAGCTCGCCCACTTGTCGCTCAAAGGTACGAGACATCAGCCGCTCACCCAATCGTTTGATGCAGTTCATCTTGGTTTCCACCAAGCTGCGCCGGGCCTTGCCTGTCCCGCGATCTTTATCTACGTGCCAAAGCGATGGAGGCGATTGCCTGCTTCATACAGGAAAATCTGGAACAGGCCGAGATGCCGTTACCTGTGCCAGGTGACCGGCAACGACTGATCGAAGCGCGCGCACTGCTGGAGCAGAACTATGGCCAGGAGTGGAGCCTTCAGTCACTGGCGCGCGCAGTGGGACTGAACGAAAAACGCCTGCAACAAGGCTTTCAGGCGCTCTACGGCTGCTCGGTACATGCCTGCCTGACGCGCATCCGGCTCAACGCTGCGGTCGCCATGCTCAAACGCGGCACCAGCGTCACCGAGACCGCCGCTTGCTGCGGTTTCGCCAACCTCAGCCATTTCAGCCGCATGTTCCGCGGCCACACTGGCATCACACCCAAGCAATGCGCCCTGGGCATCAGCCCGCGCATTGTTCAGCAAGACGCTCCCCCGTTTTTGCTCTGATCCGTCGAGCCATACCGCAGGGCGCCGTGCGTTGCGCAGGCACCCTCATGGCGGGCAATGACGATGGCCAGCACGACGTGCTGTGAAGCGTCTTCTCGCCACGAAGATCGCACTGCAACAAAAATCCTCGATATGTCAAATTTTTTCCGGAAACCGTTAGCAAGGTTTGCGGAGTCTGGGGATGATTTAGCCAGAGAAGTGGGATTACAGCGGACTGTAAGCTCCTGCGCGAAACGCAATCTTAACTTGCATGTTTTGACCCATCACCACTCCTGAAGGAGCGCGTGACTTGGGGGGCCGGTCTTGGCCGGTTCGCAGGTTTCTTTTTTTATCAAAGTAATTACTTCTCATTCGCACTTTTATTAGCATTAAAAGACTGGAGAAAAGTCAATGGCTTTGCGGTTGGGGATGGGGAGGCGCAATCAGCCTCAGAAGGTTCGGTCGGAGCGCGTGTCTAACGGAGACGCCATGCGTTTCCGGCCCAAGCGCTTGTGCTTGGCGATGGCCCTGGCATTGGGGAGCCAAGCCGCACTTGCGCAGACCGCTCTACCCTCGTCATCAGGCCTGGCGACAACCACAAGTACCAGCGAAGAGAACAGCTCTCACGAAAACCCAGGTAGTGCAGCCATCACCCTGGATACGGTTACCGTCACCGGCACCGCTGAAGAACAGGAAAAGAAGATCGGCAATACCACCGGGGCCAGCAAGGAAGATGTAGAGCGGCGCGGTGCCAGCCACATGAGTGATCTGATCGACCAGATCTCGGGTACTTCGGTCAACAGCCTTTATGCCCGACCAGAGATTTCGGTGGGCGTGCAAGGTATTGCCGGGCATGGGCGGGTTTCGCAATCGCTGGAAGGCATCAACCAGAACTTCCACGCCTTCACTCGTGATATAGGCCAGACCGGGTCCATTTTTATTGATCCGCAGTTTCTCAAAAGCGTTGACGTGACCCGAGCGGGTAGTACAGGCACGGGTGCCTTGGGCAGTTTGGGTGCTTCGGTCAATTTCCAGTATCTCGATCTGGAAGATATTTTGCTTCCTGGCAAAGATTTTGGCGGGATGGTGCGCGGCTCAACAGGATTTAGTAAATACGGCAATGGCCAGAAACCGTCAGGATCATTTTTCCTTGGTGGGCGCAATGAGCGCTGGGAAGCAATGGTCGGTGCGTCGCACAGCAAAAACGACTTTTATAAAATTGGCGACAACATTAGCAACGACGAGCTAATGCATGGCATTCACGGTAGAAATCTGTGGTTTTACCACGGTGCAGATTCTTCAATTCACGATATTAATCAGCACGGTCCTTGCCGTTACCATGCGAATGGATATGTAGGGATGAGCAATTGTGGCCTAACTACAGATCAAGCAAAGTGGCTTAAACAAGCCGCCAAAAATCCATTAAAGGGAACGCAAAAAGAAACCGACTCGCAGATGTTAAGGCTGCGGCATTATTTCAATGATGACCATGACCAGAGTCTGGAGTTATTTGTATTCTCAAGCAAAGCCAAATACGAAACAGACCAACAGCCGTCCATCCGGGTTCCCGTCAATGAAAACTCTACCAAGGATAACTGGTGGGTTGATGGTGAGGCTTCTTGGCATGACTATCCTTGGTCTGTCCGAACGCAGCTGAGAAATCAAGTGGCCAGCTTAAAATGGAAAGGTAGCTTTTCAGAGATATTCAATCCTGAAGTGCAAATCTTCCATGAAAGACAGGATCGCAAACAAAACTGGACTGGAGCTAGTGATGGTTTTTCCGCAAACCAACCGCTTCACTATTTCACCGATGTCGGCTCAACAGGGATAAAACTAAGTAATACAAGTCGCTTGGAATCAGAAGTTATCGGCCCTTTTCGTTTGGATGCTGGATTGGAGTTTAGGCAAGCCAGAAAAAAGGTCGATAGCGAAACAGAGTCAGAGTATTACGAAAGATATCTGTTAGAGACGAAGGGGCGTGATGTCGACATAATGCGATTTGACCCTGACTCACGTACAGACACTCTGGGATTGGCCCTTTCATTGAGCACGGAAGGCCCTGGCCCGTGGCAAGCGAGTGCAGGGATCGGCTTTCAACGGGTTTGGCTTGATGTGTTGAACCCGGTGTTTACGGAAGGGAACATTGGTCAAGAGGGTGTTGTTTATGGCACATCGTATTGGCGAAAATACTACCGCGGCTTGGGTTACTCCGGAAATGAGTTAAAAGAACTTGCGGCAGCAGCCACAGCAGAAAGCGGAGCCAAAATTAAGACTGACCCACAGTACGGTAATCTCCGGACCGTTAGAGGACGGCGAGATCATCAGTGGAATCTCAAGTCTGCCAATGTGGGCGTTTCATATAGTCCCCCTGGAACTGGCCTGACTTTCTATACACAAGCGGGATATAGCGAACGTGCGCCTACCAGCAATGAAATGTATATGCATGGAGAACTCAACCGGGCAGATTTCTATGCAAACCCCTATCTTGAGCCAGAAAAAAATCTCTCACTGCAACTGGGGATGAACTACAAGAAGGAAGGCTGGATTGCCACAAGTGATCGCCTGGATGTAGGGGTGAACTTCTACCGCAATCGCATCCGCAACTACATCACATGGGGGCCCATGGTTGCTGAAGGCTACCCTTGGCCAGGCATAGGCAATGATCAGGCCAGCGTCAATAATCTCAATCCCTTTGTTCGTCAAGGCGTTGAGCTGAATCTGGCGTATCGGCAGCCTTTGTTTTATGTGCGGACTAATCTGACTCTGCCTATTCGACACGACAACAAGCTTTGCTCTTGGCAAGTGCCTAGTGGTAGAGCCTACCAAACAGGGACCACAAGTGATGGAGGAAACTCCTACACCGATATTGGCAAAGGAGAACGCCTTTGCTATTCGAGCTGGAACTGGATGGAAGCAGGCACGATTGAACCCATTCGGGGTAGCCTGACTGCTGCACTGACCCCAATGCAGGGAAGGCTGGAGCTAGGAGGCACGATGCATTATCGCGGTAGGCAACGCGCTGCCTACTGGTATGACAGAGATGTCCAGAATAATTATCACCTTGGGACGCAGGCAGGACAAACCCAGCCCATACCAAGCCAAAGCCAGTTTATTGAGACCTATCTCTGGCCCAAAGTCATCAAGTTCGACTTGTTTGTCAATTACCAATTCAACGACCAGTTAAGAGCCGGAATTTATCTGGCCAATGTGACCAACAAAATGGAAGCCACACCCACAGCATGGGGGTACAACTTCTACCCTGGTCGCACTTTGACGGCCAATCTGGAATACCGTTTCTGACGGTTTGCCGCTTTGGTCATGGTGACCAGAGCATATTTCGCCGGTGTGGCGACCGGCTTGTGAAAAGGAGAAGACATTATGTCTTTGAAAAGCAATGTCACTGCGTGGTTGGGTGACTATGACAACAGTAACCAGACCGGCCCCAATGCTACAGCAAGCATTGGTTCCATTCTGACGGTGGCGAATGACTACCACACCGGCGGAGCGGGAGAGCCCAACAGCATCTACGTTCCCAATAGCAGCCTCCCGTATGAAATCTACGATTTCAAGGTGTATGCGGGGCAAGGGCTGGATTCCGTCGGTGCTGGTGCCTTCGGTTCCAAGTTCGTGCTGGAATCCACGAATGGCTTTTCGTGGGATACGGTGAATGCAGGGGGCGGAAAGTACAGTTTCGAGACCAGCGGTAGCCTGAATACCCTGAAGCTGGGTTACGCCGCCGATGGCGGTTACTCTCCGGCACAGGCTACGCTGACCGCATTCGACACCGCTGAACCGCTGTTGGTGGTAAACAACTTCAACGTGGTTGTTGACTACGTGGCGCTCAACACCTTCGGCGTCGCAGACGGTAATGCGCAGATCACGGTGAATGCTGGCAATCAAAACCTCTTCAGCTACCCGCAGTACTACGACAAGGTCACGCTGAACTCCGCCATCATCTACGACTTGACGTTCGATGAAGCGGCGGCTGCCACCTCGACTTTCGAGTATGTACTGGATGCCTACCTGAGTGGTTTCTCCGGTGGCGCAATCACCAGCGCAAGCGACATCAGCGTCATCAACAGCTACTTGAGCGCCAACGGCAGCAGCGTGTCGTTCGACTACTACGCTACCGCACCGAGCAGCCTCTCCTCGGTCGAGGCGTCGACTGCGTTCGCAGAAGTCGAAAGCGACCTCCTGCTGGCCGCGTAAGCAGCCATTCCAGAAATGCATGGAGGTCTACCGGAAAGACGGTGGTGATTTTCTGACGGGAAGAGCCACCGCCCGACCGGGGCAGTACCGGGGCCTGGTGCGTTTTGGCCAGGCTCCGTTTTCCGGAAGCCGTCAATTCTAGCGGTTTGCGGGAAAACCTGCAAAAGCAACTTGCAGGCAATTTTTCGGCTTCCCCGCCTTTGTGGGGAGGGGATTCTTTTTTCCGTAAAAAGGGCTGGTGATGTGATGACGGCAGGCAAATCCCGGCCGGCAGGGGGTGCGCGCGGCGAATTGGCCAGTGCTCTGCTGACCTACAAGCGCAGTTTCGTACACATTGGCGTGTTCTCGGGCGTCATCAATATCCTGATGCTGGCCCCGGCGCTGTACATGCTGCAAGTGTATGACCGGGTACTGGCCTCCGGCAACGAAATGACGCTGCTGATGCTCACGGTCATGCTACTGGGCATATATACCTTCATGGGCGGGCTGGAATGGGTGCGCTCACTGGTCGTGCTGCGCCTGGGCACGGGCTTTGACCGCAAGCTGTCGCCGCGCATCTACGATGCCGCCTTCAGCGCCAACCTCAAGACCGGCAAGCTCAATGCCGCCCAGCCACTGGACGATCTCCAGCAATTGCGCCAATTTGCCACCGGCCAGTCACTATTCGCGCTGTTCGATGCGCCGTGGTTCCCGGTGTATGTGCTGGTGATGTTCTATTTCCACCCGGCGCTGGGCTGGTTCGCCCTGGGCGGCACGGCGCTCTTGATGCTGGTGGGCTGGATCAACGAACGGGTCAGCCGCCCGCACCTGAAAAAAGCAGGGGAACTGGCGATCAATTCCCGCCGCGATGCCGGGGCCAACCTGCGCAATGCCGAGGTGATTGCCGGTATGGGCATGCTGGCCAACCTGCGCCGCCGCTGGGCCGAGCAGCACCTGGGTTATGTGCGTGAGCAGAACCTGGCCAGTGCCCGCATGGCAAAAATTCAGGGCTGGAGCAAGGCGCTGCGCATGGCGGTGCAGTCGCTGGCCCTGGGCCTGGGGGCCTGGCTGGTGCTGGAACACCAGATGACGGCGGGCATGATGATTGCCGGCTCCATCCTGCTGGGCCGCGCCCTGGCGCCCATCGACCAGATCATTGCCGCATCCCGTCAATGGACGCAGGTGAAGGAAGCCGAGCGGCGCCTGAGCCAGTTGCTGGAGGAGTTCCCGCCGCTGGCCAAGGGCATGGACTTTCCCCGGCCCGCCGGCCACCTGGCGGTGGAGCAGTTGCTGGCCGCCCCGCCCAGCCAGACACAGCCGGTGCTGCACGGCATCAACTTCAAGCTGGCCGCTGGCGAGACCCTGGTGGTGATTGGCCCCTCGGGCGCGGGCAAGACCACGCTGGCGCGCTGCCTGGTCAACGCCTGGCCGCCGCTGCGCGGCAAGGTGCGGCTGGACAGCGCCCCGCTCGACCAATGGCGGCCAGAAGCGCTGGGTGCGCTGGTAGGCTACCTGCCGCAGGACGTGCAGTTGTTCGCCGGCACCGTGGCCGAGAACATTGCCCGCTTTGGTGAGGTGGATGAAGCCAAGGTGATTGCCGCCGCGCAGATGGCCGGGGTGCATGAACTGATTCTGCAATTGCCCCAGGGCTACCAGACCCGTCTGGGCGAAAACGGCATGGGCCTGTCTGGCGGGCAACGCCAGCGCGTGGGCCTGGCCCGCGCGCTGTACGGCGAGCCGTGCCTGGTGGTGCTGGATGAACCCAACGCCAACCTCGACGAAGCCGGTGACGCCATGCTGGCCGAGGCCATTGGCCGGATGAAGGCCGCTGGCATCACCCTGGTGCTGATCACCCACAAGCCCAACATCCTCAAGCAGGCCGACAAGCTGCTGATTTTGCACGCCGGTGCCCAGGCCGACTTCGGCCCGATGACCGAGGTGATGCAGCGCATGCAACGCGGTGCCCAGCCAAGGCCAACGTCCGGGCAACCCCAACCACAGCA
The DNA here is from genome assembly GCF_002056725.1 of Comamonas kerstersii. NCBI lineage: Bacteria > Pseudomonadati > Pseudomonadota > Betaproteobacteria > Burkholderiales > Comamonadaceae > Comamonas > Comamonas kerstersii. Next base: position 3,191,649 of record NZ_CP020121.1, read on the forward strand.
ACGGGTCATGCCCATTCCCACCTATGGGGCCGCGATGAACTTTGCGCAACGCAAGGAGGGAGCATGAGCACGACGATGAATATGGACGCCTCTTCACTGGATGCCGACCTGATCGACCCCAAGGATGATCTGCTGTCGGTGGATGACCGCCACTATGTGCGGCTGGGCTGGCTGATCGTTCTGGTCGGTGTAGTGGGTTTTCTGGGCTGGGCCATGCTGGCACCACTTGATGCCGGTGTGCCAGTCGATGCCAAGGTGGTGGTCAGCGGCAACCGCAAGGCGGTGCAGCCCATCAGCGGCGGCAAGGTGCAACGGATTCTGGTCACTGAGGGCCAGCGGGTGCAGGAAGGCCAGGTGCTGGTAGTGCTGGAGCCGAACGTGGCAAGCAACCAACTGGATTCCTTGCAGTTCCAGTTTCTCAGCAGCCTGGCGACGGAAAACCGCCTGATGGCGGAGCGGGACGGCCTGAACGACATCCGCTTCGACGAACGCCTGCTGCAAGCCGAGCGCGAGGGCAACTTGCAGGCCGCGGAGATCATCCAGGCGCAGCGGCAGTTGTTCGACAGCCGCCGCAGTGCCCAGCAGGCTACCCTGGGCGGCCTGGAAGCCACGTTGCGCGGCCTGCGCGAGCAAAGCGACAGCCTGCAACGCATCCTGCAATCGCGCCGCAGCCAGCGCGAGACCTTTGAGCATCAACTGGCCGGGCAGCGTTCCTTGGCCGATGACGGCCTGCTGGCACGCAACCGCCTGCTGGAGTCCGAACGCCAATACCTGCAACTGGCCGGTTCCGTGGCCGATGACCAGGGCCGCCTGGCGCAGTTGCAGGGCCAGGTGCAGGAATACGAGCTGCGCCTGATCCAGCAGCGTGAGGATTACCAGAAGGAACTGCGCACGGCCCTGGCCGAGACCCGCACGCGCACGGCGGACCTGCGCTCGCGCCTGGACAGCGCGCAGTACGAAGTGAACAACATGCAGATCGTCGCCCCCACCGAGGGCATCGTGGCGGGCCTGGCGGTGTTCACCCAGGGCGGCGTGGTCAGCGCAGGCGACAAGCTGATGGACATCGTGCCGCTGGACCAGCCCTTGCTGGTGGAAGGCCGCCTGCCGGTGCAGGAAGTGGACAAGGTGCAGGCCGGCCAGCCGGTGGAGCTGGAGTTCTCCGCCTTCAACCGCGCCTCCACGCCCAAGCTGCCGGGCACGGTCAAGACCGTTTCCGCCGACCGCCTGGAAGACGAACAGGGCATGCCCTACTACCACGTCGAGATCGCGGTGGATGACCTGAAGGGCCGCGAGGTGCAGCCGGGCTTGCAGTTGCAGCCGGGCATGCCGGTGACGGCTTTCGTCAAGACCGGCGAACGCACCTTGATGAGCTACCTGCTCAAGCCGCTGCGCGACCGTGCCCGCCTGGCACTGACGGAGGAGTGAATGGGCTGGCGCACTTCTCCACTGACACGCATCGCCTCGCTGTATGGCGACCTGTGCGTCCGCTTCCCGCGGCGCGGATTCCTAACCGGCAAGGGCCGATACCTGATCTCCATCGCCACGGTTGTGGCGGCGCTCGCGCCCGATGCCGTGCCGACCGCCCATGCGCAGACAGAATTGGCGTTCCCGCCGATGTTGACGCAGCCGGCCGCCTCTGCCGCTACCACCACGGCGGCGCCAGCCCAAGCGACGCGCCCCAGCCAGTCGGGCACGCTCGACCTGACGCAGGCCTACGAGCGCATGCTGCTCAACGACCCGCAGGTGCGTGCGGCCAGCGCCGCGCTCGCCGCCGGGCGTGACGCCGGCAACATCGCCCGCGCCGCACTGCTGCCGCAGGCCTCGATCAACTACCTGCGCAACCGCACCAGCCAGACCGAGTATTACGACAGCACGACGGCCGGACAGCAGAGCGTCGACTACCGCTACTTCGGCCGCCGTGCGGGCCTGACCATCGAACAGACGTTGTTCGACTATTCCGCCATCAGCACCTATCGCATGGGCAAGACCCAGGCCGAGTACGCCGAGGTGCAGTACCGGCTGCAACTGCAGCAACAGGCCGTGGCGCTGATCGATGCCTATCTGAACGCACTGCTGGCGCGCGATTCGCTGGATCTGGCCCGGCACCAGTTGCGGGCGTACCAGGACATGCTGCGCGGCAACGAACGCATGATGGCCCAAGGCGAAGGCACGCGCATCGACATCCTGGAAACCCGCAGCCAGGTGAGCGCCACGCAGTCGGAGCTGGTGGGCTACGAGAACGACCTGGCGGATCGGCTGCGCGAATTGTCCGCGCTGCTGGGGCAGCCGGTTCACGCCGGCGAACTGCTGGCCATCGATCAGCAGGCCATGCTTGCGCCGCTGCCGGACGGCGAGCTGGAGCGGCTGCTGGCCGATTCCCGCGAGCAGAACCCGGAGGTTCAGGCCGCGCGCCTGGCGGTGCGCTACAACGACCTCACGGTGGAGCGCGAGAAGGGCCAGTTCATGCCGCGCGTGTCGCTGTACGCGGCGCATGAGCGCATCGTTTCGGACACCGTCAACAACCGCGGCCGGGACTACAAGACCAACACCATCGGTCTGCAGGTCACCATCCCGCTGTTCAGCGGCGGCTCCAGCTACTACAGCACGCGCCAGGCCTACAACCGGCTGGAACAGGCGCGCTACGAACTCGAACACACCGCCAGCACCACCATCACCACGCTGGAGCAGTACTACCGCGTGTTCAGCACCAGCGCCGAGCGCATACGCACCTTGCGCCAGAACGTGAGCGACGCCACGGCGCTGGTGGACGCCATGCGCAAGAGCGTGGCCGGCGGGGAACGCACCAACACCGACGCCTTGCAGGCCGAACGCCAGTCCTACCAGGCCCGGCAGGCCTTGCTGCGCACCTACGTGGAATGGTTCCAGGCCTACGCCAAGTTGCAGTTCTACGCCGGCAGGTTCTCGGAAGAAGACGTGCTGGTGCTCAACCGGCATTTGCTGACGGAGGTTCGATAAGGGGCCTGGGTGATGCGCCCAGGCGCGGTACCGGGGAATCCCAAGGGTAAACGGAGATGAAGAGGGTTTCTCATGACGGACGCGAGACGAAACGACACACCATCGAGGGGGCATATCGAAGCGACGCTTCGTGAGGAGATCGCCGCCGACCTCGGGATGCCCACCGGGCAACTGGATGCCGATGCCAGCCTCCTGAAGCTGGGCATGGATTCGATGCGCCTGATGGCCTGGATGCATCGCCTGCGCAAGCGCGGCCACAAGGTCAAATTGCGCGATCTCTACCAGCAGCCCACGGTGCGCGGGTGGAGCCAACTGCTGCAGGACTGCCCGGCCACGGCGCCGGCTGCCCAGGCGGCATCCCCGCAGCCGAGCGGCGCCGCCTCCCCCGCCGCTGTCGCCTGGCCGACCATGGCCGATGGGCACCCCTTTGAACTGACGCCCGTGCAGCACGCCTACCTGGTGGGTCGTGCGCCACACCAGACGCTGGGCGGTGTCGGCTGCCATCTGTACCAGGAGTTCGACGGCCAGGGTCTGGATGCCGATGCCCTGGAGCAAGCCATTGGCGTGCTGGTCGAAAGGCATCCCATGCTGACGGTGACGTTTCTGGACGATGGCCGCCAGCAGCGCCGCCCCGGCACCCGATGGCGCGGCCTGACGCTGCACGACCTGCGCAGCGCAGCGCATCGCCCGCCCAGTGCGAGGCCCACTTGCTGGCCATGCGCGCCCGTCATGGCCACCGGATTCTAGACGTCGGGCAAGGCGAGAACTTCGATTTCCAGCTCAGTTTGCTGCCCGACGGGCATCACCGTCTGCACGCGGACATCGACCTGCTGGTGTTGGATGCCGCGAGTTTCAGCCTGGTGTTCGATGAACTGGCGGCGCTGGTTCGCGGCGAACGCCTGCCGACGATCCCGAGCGACTACGATTTTCGCAGCTATCTGGCCCAGGCGGCGCAGGAGAACGAGGCGGCCCGCCAGCAGGCCAAGGCGTTCTGGCTGGAGCGCGCGGGCAATTTGCCGCACGCACCGCAGTTGCCGCTGGCCTGCGAGCCGGAGCAGATCAAGCAGGTTCGCATCTCGCGCCAGCGAGTAGAAATCACCGCCGAGGACTGGGCGCGGTTCCAGGGCCTGGCGGGCGAATGCGGCGTCACACCGACGATGGCGCTGGCGACCGGCTTCGGCGCGGTGCTGGCACGTTGGTGCAGCCAGCCACGGCTGCTGCTGAACCTGACGCTGTTCGACCGCCAGCCGCTGCATCCCGCCGTGGGCGGCATGATTGCCGACTTCACCAATATCCTGTTGCTCGATATTGCGGGAGAAGGCGCGAACTTCGATGCGTTGGCACAAACCAACCAGCAGACTTTCACCGATGCCTACGAACACCGGCATTGGTCTGGCGTGGAGCTACTGCGTGAGTTGCGCAAAACGCCGGGTGCCTATCCCCACGGCGCCCCGGTGGTGTTCACCAGCAACCTGGGCCGCACGCTGTTCGGCCAGGACGTGGAGCGTACCTTGGGCGTTCCCGGCTGGGGGATTTCGCAAACACCACAGGTCTGGATCGACCATCTGGCCTACGAGCATGCCGGCTCGGTGTTCCTGCAATGGGACAGCAACGAGGCCCTGTTCCCGAGCGGCCTGCTCGAAGCGATGTTCCAGGCCTACGTGGGCCTGGTGCGGCACCTGCTGGCGCATCCGCAGGCTTGGCACGAGGCCTTGCCCGATCCGATGCCACAGGCACAGCGAGATGTGCGTGCGCAAATCAATGCCTATGGTGACGTGCCAGCCCCCGAAGGGTTGCTGCACTCAGGTTTCTGGCGACAGGAGCAAAGTCAACCGGATGCTGTGGCGCTGATTCATGGCGAGCGCCGCCTGAGCTATGCCGAGTTGGCTCACCAGGCCCGTTGTTGCGCGGGCGCACTGGCAGCGCAAGGTGTCCAGCCGGGTGATCGGGTGGCTATCAGCATGTCCAAGGGTATCGGCCAGATCGTGGAGGTGCCCAGAGACATGCGTTTTTGTTTGCCCGCCCAGCAATAGCGGAAGTGCCAAGTGCGACCGCCTTGGGCAGTGACAGCGAGAGAAAGACCGTCGATATCGCCTAGTGTGTAGGCTTTGCCAGTTGATTTGGCCTTGCGAACGGCCATGTCGGAAAGTGCCATGGTGTAGCTCCTAACTTGCAGAGTTAGGGCCCATCCTGGACTCGATCACCGCTCGCACCCAGCAACAATGCGGAACCACGCTCACCCGTATTTATGGACTAAATTATGGACTAAAAAGTCGCGGATACAGGTGGATTTCAGTGGACGTTGCTGGAATGAAAAAAGGGCCTTTCGACCCTGTTTTCAACGACTTACAGACTTCAGTGGATGTCTGTAGATCATAAATTGGAGCGGGAAATGAACCGCATGTTCAGCTACCCCAGCAACCGCTGGATCAAGACGCTGGAGCCCTACCTGCTGTTTGAGGAGGCGCGCACCTGGTTCCATGAGTCGGCCTATCGCGACCAGACTTTGCGATCCACCAGCCTGGGCGTGCGCTTTGGCGATCAGCGCTACTACAGCCTGGACCTCTCCGTCTCCAAGCCACAGGGGGAGCGCAGCCCGCAAAACCCTGCGCACAAGCTGCGATACGGCCTGGCCCTTACGTATCAGTTCGGGAAGTAAGCTGCCCGCTGTCGGGCGCGGCAGCCTTGCTGCGCCCGGCGGCAGGAATGCCTCGCGCCATGCGCGCGTTATAGACCGTCAGGCGGCTCAGGCCCAGCTGCTCAGCCACCTTGGCATCGGACGCCGTGCCCAGCAGTGCCACGGCTTCAGGGGTCCAGTCAAATGCCCCGCCCTGCTGCTCGGTAGCGCTGGCAATGTCCAGCTCCTTGCGCTTGGCGAGCACGCTGGCCTTGCTCATGCCCCAGCGTTTGGACAGTGCGGCATCGCTGTCCGTGCCAAGTAGCGCGAGCATCTCACCCGTCCACTGCACATGACCAAACGCGGGAATACCCAGCGCATTGCGCTTGAGGTTCACGGTCTTGGCCGTGGTGCCCCAGCGCTCGGCCAGCACGGCGTCTTTTTCCTTGCCCAGCTGGGCCAGCATGTCATCCGTCCATTGCAAGGCGGCTTTGCCCATGGAATGTCTCTTGAAAAGTTACAAGCCAAATTGGCCACCAGCGCCCGTCCAGCAAGCGCTAGCAGCTCTTGTTTTTAATTAATGGGTATGACCCCAGTAGATCAGCGCGTCGCGCCCTTCCACCGACAGCGACACGGGCGCACCCACAGGCAACAGCACCTTGGTGGCCACATGGCCATAAGGCAGGCCCTGCAGCACGGGAATCTTCACCTGCGTGCGCAGCCAGTCAATCACGCTTTGCAGCTTGTAGCCCTTGTCGTGGCTGGTGAGTTTGAACTCGGTAAACTGGCCGAACACGATGGCTTTTTGCTTGGACAGCACACCGGCATGCAGCAGCTGGGTGAGCATGCGCTCGATTTTGTAGGGGTGCTCGCCCACGTCTTCGAGGAACAGAATGCCGCCCTCCACCTGCGGGAAGTACGGCGTGCCCAGCAGCGACACCAGCACGGCCAGATTGCTGCCCCACAGCGTGGCGCCACCTTCCACGTAGAAATCATCAGGCACCGCACCTTCGGGCTGCTTGGGCATGCGCCAACCCGCACCTTCGCCGTGGCCGTAGAGCAGGTCTTCAAAGCAGTCGAGCATGATGTCGTCCACTTCGTCCTTCTGTCCAAAATCGGCAATCAGCGCCGGGCCCGCCCAGCTCACCGCACCAGTCTGCGCGAGCAAGGCGTTCTGAAAGGCCGTGAAATCGCTCAGTCCCACAAAGTGCGTGCCCTGCTCCACGGCCTTGGCCACGGCCTGGTAGTTGATGCCGGGCAGGATGCGCGTGAGGCCATAGCCGCCGCGCGAAATCAGGGCCACATCAGCACCGCTGGCGGCAGCACGTTCAATGGCAGCAAGACGTGTGGCATCGTCACCGGCAAAGCGCTGGTAGCTGCTCAAGGCGTCGGTATCGACTTCCACTTCATGCCCCATGGCTTGCAGGCGCTTGATGGCGCGCTTGAACGCGGCCTTGTCACGCACGGCCCCCGAAGGGGAATACACATAGATGTGCCTGGGGCCGTGGCTGTGGTCATGGCCGCAGCAGCCACCATCGTGCGCATGATCGTGGTGGTGGTCGCAGTGCTCGCCGTGGGCATGCGTATGTCCATGCTCGTGATCATGCTGGCAGCAGTCGTGTGCGCCGCAGCCGTGTTCGTCATGCGCGTGTGCATGCTCAGGTGCGGGAGAGGTTTTTTTCTTGGAAGTCGCCACAGCGTGTCATGCAGCGGCTGGGCTGCATGCTCCATATAGATCTATCAATGTTGGCTGGCTAGGACGCAACCGCCCTGGCTGTTGCCCCAAAGTATTCCATAGCCTGCGCCGCGCTGATGGCTGCCTGCGCGGGAACCATAGGGAACAAGGGGGTCTGTTGCAGCGCCTGTGGGTATTGCCGCAATGCAGACACAGTGTCACGCCAGGCGGCTTCCCACGCGGCCTGTGGCATCAGGGTGTTGGTGGCGCTGCGGGTGATCCAGCACTTGCCCTGCTCCATCCAGCCTCTCAGCAACTCATGCGGCACCGCAGGCAGCTGCGCCTGCACCCGCGGCCAGGCCTTGAGCGCTGCGCGGTGCCCGGCCTGTGCAAAAGGTATAGCTAGTGGCGCTTGCTGCATCTGCCCTAGAGGCCAAAAACCTGCTTGAACCATACTCTGCACTACATCCCACTGCGGCTTGTTGGCGGCGGCTTGCAGCCACTGCGCCAACGGCTTGGGCACATCCGCATCGGGCCAGCTATCGATCAGCCAGCCGCCAGTAAAACGCTCGGGCATGGCCTGCGCCACCGCCAGTCCCAGCCGTGCGCCATCGCCCTCGCCTACTAGCACCACTTGATGCAAGTCCATGGCCTGCACGAGTTCTTGCAGCAGCTGCACATGCCCGTCTGCCGTATGCGCCTTGTCACGCTTGGGCTGGTCGCTGCGGCCAAAGCCGGGCAGATCGGGCACGACCACACGATGGCCTGCCACCAGCCACTGCACCACCAGATGCCGGAAGCCATACCCCCAGCTGGCCGCGCCATGCAGGCACAGCCAGGTCATGCTGGCATTCCTGGGGCCTTCGTCCACCACGGCCATGCGCAAACCGCCCAGTGCAGGCAGGTCACTGCGCCACTGCGGCGCATAAGGCCAGTCAGGCAGGTCGGCAAAGGCGCTGTCCGGGTGGCGCAGCGCTGTGTCCTTGAGCGGGTGATTGGCCAGCGCCACCGCACGCTGCTGGGCGCGGCGCTGCTGGAAGAATGCCGCCATCACTGCCGCACATTCTTCGGCCAGCACACCACGCACCACCTGGGTCTGGTGGTTGAGGGCGGGGTAGCCAAACACATTGAGCACCGAGCCTGCAGCGCCCGTCTTAGGCTCGGCCGCACCATAGACCACGGTATCGACGCGCGCATGCAGCATGGCGCCGCTGCACATGGTGCAAGGCTCCAGCGTCACATACAGGGTGCAGCCATCGAGCCGGTAGTTGCCCAGCTTTTGCGCCGCAGCGCGCAGTGCCTGCACTTCGGCATGGGCCGTCGGGTCATTGCACGAGAGAGGGGCATTGCGCCCCTCGCCTACCATCTGCCCATCTTTGACCACCACGGCCCCCACGGGCACTTCGCCCGCAGCCGCAGCTTGCTGCGCCAGTTGCAGCGCGTGGCGCATCCAGTGTTCGTGGTCAGAAAAGGCAATCGTCATGGGCCGGAATTATCTCTGCCCGTCATGGCCCTCTTGTTTCCATCAGCTCAAGAACTTGAGAAAGAGCTGAATGAACACCGCATTCAGAATGTCGATAAAGAAAGCCCCCACCATGGGCACAATCAGAAAGGCCTTGTATGAAGAGCCGTACTGGTTGGTAATGGCCTGCATGTTGGCCACCGCCGTGGGCGTAGCACCCATGCCAAAGCCGCAGTTGCCGGCGCAGAGCACGGCCGCGTCATAGTCTTTGCCCATCACTCGGAAGGTCACAAAACCCACGTACAGCAACAGCACCAGGGTCTGCACCGCCAGAATGATCACCAGCGGCCCAGCCAGATCAGCCAGCTCCCACAGCTTGAGCGACAGCAGCGCAATGGCCAGATAGATCGACAGCGAGGCATTGCCAAACACGTCAATGGCACGGTCGAACACCTCAAAGCGAAACACATAGTCCAGCGCATTGCGAATCAGCACCCCGCCGCCCAGCGCCCAGACAAAGGTGGGCAGCTTGAAGCTGGAGCCTGCCGTCAGCTCGGTCATGAACTGCGCAAAAGCCAGGCAGCCCGCAAACAGGGCCAGGGTTTCCACCGCAGCTTCTGCCGTAATCAGGCGGTTCTTGTGGGGCGACGAGAAATTGGGCATGGCCGATTCCTCACTGTCGCTATTGCCATCTGCCACCGGACCACGCAGGCCATTGCGACGGATCAGCCACTTGGCCAGTGGGCCGCCGACCAGGCCACCAATCACCAGACCAAAAGTGGCGCAGGCAATACCCAGGGTGATCGCACCTTTGACGCCATGCTCATGCTCCAGCACCGCGCCCCACGCACCCGCCGTACCATGCCCACCCAGCAAGGTGATGGAGCCAGCCACCAGACCGATCAGTGGATCCAGCCCCAGCAGCTTGGCCATGGTGATGCCTACCGTGTTCTGCACACCGATGAACACCACAATCACCAGCAGAAACACCAGCAAGGCCCGCCCGCCCGCCTTGAGCTTGGAGAAATTGGCGCTGAGTCCGATGGAAGAGAAGAACACCAGCATGAAGGCGTTTTGCAACTCCGCATCAAAACTGACGCGATAGCCCGTGAACTGATACACCCCTAAACAGACCAGGGCAGCCACCAGACCACCCGCCACAGGCTCCGGAATATTGAAGTTGTTGAGCAGCGGCACTTTGCGCACCAGAAAGCTGCCAATGATGAGCACCACTGCCGCACAGATCAGGGTGTAGTAAGAACTGAATTCAAGAGCCATGGAAGAAATAGGAAAGCACCTTAAAGCGGGAAACTCAACCCTGCCCATAAAGCTGTGCAACGGCTATAGGACAAGATCGCCAGCTGCTGTTTGGCTGCTGACCGCTACTGCTCACAGCATCGTTTCACAATACCCCCCATTCCCCACACAGGCGTGTGGCGCACGGATAATTCGCCCCCTATGTCTCTATTGCCTCATCAACTCGAACTTCTCTCCCCCGCACGTAACGCCGACATTGGTATTGAAGCGGTCAACCACGGTGCGGACGCTGTGTACATCGGCGGCCCCGGCTTTGGCGCACGCGCCACGGCAGGCAATGAGACGCGTGATCTGGAGCGTCTGGTCAAGCACGCCCACCGCTTTGGCAGCCGCATCTTCATCACGCTCAACACCATCTTGCGCGACGATGAACTCGAAGGCGCGCGCAAGATGGCCTGGGACATGTACAACATCGGCGCGGACGCGCTGATCATCCAGGACATGGGCCTGCTGGAGCTGGATTTGCCCCCCATCCAGCTGCACGCATCCACCCAGAACGACATTCGCACGCCCGAGAAAGCCAAGTTCCTGCAGGACGTGGGCCTGAGCCAGATCGTGCTGGCACGCGAGCTGGACTTGAAGCAGATCAAGGCCGTGCACGATGTGCTCAATCCAAACACCACCATTGAATACTTCATCCACGGCGCGCTGTGCGTGGCGTATTCGGGCCAGTGCTTTATCAGCCACGCCCACACGGGCCGCAGTGCCAACCGTGGTGACTGCAACCAGGCCTGCCGCCTGCCCTACGAGGTGCTGGACGCCAACGGCCGCATCATTGCGCACGAAAAACATGTGCTGTCGATGAAGGACAACAACCAGTCCGACAACCTGCGTGCGCTGATCGACGCCGGTGTGCGCAGCTTCAAGATTGAAGGCCGCTACAAGGACATGGCCTACGTGAAGAACATCACGGCCCACTACCGCAAGCTGCTCGACGAAATCATTGAAGAACGCGAAGTTTCGGACTACCCGCTGGCACGCTCGTCCTCGGGCACGACCACCTTCACCTTCAATCCCGACCCTGACCAGAACTTCAACCGCGAATTCACAGACTACTTTGTCAACGGCCGCAAACAGGACATTGGTGCGTTTGACACGCCCAAAACCCCAGGCCGCGCCGTGGGCTGGGTCACACAGGTGGGTGACAAGTGGTTTGAATTTGAAAGCAACGACAAGACCGCCATCTTCAACAACGGCGACGGTCTGTGCTACTACGACCTGCAAAAGGAACTGGTAGGTGTGCACATCAACCGCGCCGAGTGCGTGAATGCCAAGAAAGGCATCTGGCGTGTCTTCCCCAAGAACGAGATTGCCGAGTTCAAGGACTTACGCAAAGGCCTGGAAATCAACCGCAACCGTGACATGAACTGGGTGCGCATGCTCGACAAGAAGTCGAGCGACCGCCGCATTGGCCTGTGGGCCGAGTTCAAGGAAACCGCCGACGGCTTTGCGCTAACGCTGACCGATGAAGACGGTTTTGTAGGCAGTGCAGCCATTGCGCAGGAACACCAGGCTGCAACGGATACTTCCAAAGCCGAAGCCACGCTGCGCGAACAGCTGGGCCGCTTTGGCGCAACGATTTTTGCAGTCAACGACATCAGCCTGTCCATCAGCCAGCCCTGGTTTGTGCCCGCCTCCGCCCTGAACCAGCTGCGCCGCGATGCCGTGGCTGCGCTGGAGCAGGCCCGTGCAGACGGCTTTGTGCGCCTGCCACGTGCCAAGCCGGTAGAGCCGCCCGTACCCTTCCCGGAAGAGACGCTGACGTATCTGGCCAACGTCTACAACCACAAGGCCCATGACTTCTACATGAAGCACGGCGTGAAGGTCATCGACGCAGCGTATGAGAGCAAGGAAGAGCTGGGCGAAGTCAGCCTGATGATTACCAAGCACTGCGTGCGCTTTTCCATGAGCCTCTGTCCCAAGCAGGCCAAGGGCGTGATTGGTGTGAAGGGCACCATCAAGGCCGAACCACTGCAGCTGATCAACGGCAAAGAAAAGCTGACCCTGCGCTTTGACTGCAAGCCCTGCGAGATGCACGTGGTCGGCAAGATGAAGCAGTCGGTCTTGAACCAGCATGCCAAGGAAATGAAAGAGTTCCCCATGCAGTTCTACCGCACCCGCCCTGCGGTTCAGCCCAAGGCATAGGCATAAGCCAGCAAAGCCCCCGCATGCCACCACAGCGCATACGGGGGCAGTCATCAGTGCTTGATGGCACTCAGATAACGAAAACCCCCACCTGCAATCTGCAGCCCGTCACGGCGGCGTGCGAAGTAGCACGTATTCAGCTCTTGCGGCCCAAGATCTTCTTCCACGGTAAAACCCGCCTCTGCCAGCAACTGGCGCATGCCATCCGGGGTGTGCGCAGACAGCCAGGGCTCGCCGCCTGCCGCCATCATCTGGCCGGTGAACTGCATCATGCTGCGCTCCAGAGGTGGCAGGCACTGGTCTTCGAGCCGGTAGTCCAGCACCAGCACAGAACCTGCGGGCAATGCACGCAGGCGCTGCAAGCTGTGCGCTACCTCGTGCTGGTGCAGATACACCAGCACGCCCAGCATGCTGATCACGCTCGGGCTACTGCGGCTCCAGCCCAGCCGCTGCGGGTCTTGCAGTGCGGCCTGCTCCCGCAAATCCACAGGTACCCAGTGCAGGCGCGGGTGCAGGCGCCAGCCATTGGCCAGGAGCATCTGCTGCTTCCACTGCTGCATGGCAGGCTGGTCCAGCTCAAACACCTGCACGCTCGGCAGCGTCTGGGCATGGCGCAGCGCCCAGGTGTCCAGCCCTGCGCCCACGATCACATACTGCTGCACGCCTGCGGCAATGGCGCGCAGCACACGATCTTCCGCAAAGCGCGAGCGCGCCACCATGCCTGCGCGCATGGAACGCGCCGTCACATCGTTATGGGCATCGGGGTCCAGCATGAGCTGGGCGGCAGTGGCAGCACCCAGAATGCCTATGGCAAAGGGGTCATCGAATACACGCTGTGTGTCCAGCAGCTGGTGCAGCGCCCGCGAAGCGGCCACACGCAATGCAGAAGGGCTTGGGCAGGAAGCGGGATTGAAGTGGGTCGTCATGAATGTGCTTTCTTGGTGGTTTTCCATGGAGAGTCGCGCACACCGCCCGGCAAACCGCAGGTTTGCGTTTGAGACGAGGCGCGAAGCCGCAGGCAGTACAAGGCGTACGACAAGGCTTCGCAACGACGTATCAAGGGTGGTGTGAGCGAGTCTTAGAAAGCACGACTGTCAGGGCTCACGTAACGTCAGGGTCAAGCGCTTTTTCTAAAAAGTTGCGCAATGCAGGTGACAGGTAATGCCCGTGGCTCAGGATCGGCTCTTGGTGGTAGGCACGCCGCATCTTCTCGGCCAGCGCTGCATCATGGCGCACCGTGCGGTGGAGCAATTCGGCATAGCGGCTCGCCAGTGCCTGGGCCTGCGGCGTATCAGCAGCCACGCCTGCAGCTACCAGCGCTTGCGCATCAGCAGCCAGCTGCACCCATTGGGGCCCCAGGCTGCCATCGAGCTTTTCCAGCTCCTGCGCACTCATATGCCGCAGCAATGCCGCCATACGCATGCCAATAGCCTGCTCCAGATAAGCCAGCAAGGCCGTATCCAGCCCCATGTGCGCCGCCGTCTGCGGGGCGTGTTTGTGCATATCCGCCCATTGGCGAATGGTGCTGAGCTGCCCACCAAACACGGCCATGGCCACATGCATCCACTGCTGCGCCAGTTGTTGCACCTCGGGAGCATCGGCAGGCAGGCCTTGTTGCTGGCACTGCTGCAAGGCCAAAGCCAGCGGCTGCCATTGCCCCCTGGCTCTGCGCCAGCTGCTCAGCAAGCGGCGGACCTGGCCCACGGGCAAAAACTGCTGGTAGCTGGACAGCAGCTGCATGCCTTGCAGCAAGGCCTGTGCGCTGTCTGCTGCAGCCTGACTGCTGCGCAGCTGGTCACGCACCAGCAGCAGCTTGTCCTTGAGCAGCTGTGCCTGCTCCAGGGCCTGCTGGACCTGTGCCATCTGCTGTTCAATCAGTACCAGTGGCTGTACGCCCTGCCCTTGCAGCACTTCGGCAATGGCTTCCAGACTCAGCCCCAGCTGCTTGAGGGACTGCACCGCATGCAGGCGCTCAATGTCCTGTACGTGGTAGAGCCGATAGCCAGCAGGGCTGCGCCCGCTGGGTCTTACCAGCCCAATCGTGTCGTAATGGTGCAAGGTGCGCACCGTCAGCTGCGTGCGTTGGGCAACTTCGCCCACGGTGAAATACAAGTCTGCCCCCTGTCTGATGCTGGTAGTGTGCGCAATATAGCGGCACGCAAGCAGCCAGCGGTAGCACGGCTGCACGCACCCACACCCGCCTGGGCCATCTACCAATGCCAGGACCCGGCAACAGGCCGCACCACGTTTCAGGAACGTCCCTGCGAAGCTACCGGCATGCGCGGCAAGCAGATTGAAGTACGGCCCAGCACACTGGGAGCCACAGGCTCTGCCACTGCCACTGCCACTACAGCAGGCACCGCACAGCAACTGCGCGCGCAGTCAGAACGCCATGCCAAGGAACGCCGCCTGCGTGATCTGAACGCCCACGACATTCCCAACGCACAAGCTCGCGCACGCAGCACTGCCAGCCGCTGCAAGGAGCGCATGGATGCCGTAGGCCGCAAAAAATCCAGCGCCAGCAACAACCTGGCCGGTGCCACCTGGGAACAGTCACTGAGCACCGAAATGCAGGCCATTGCCACCCAGTGCCATGCAGAAACCGCGGTACTCAATGCAGAGGTCGACCGCCTGCTCAACGAACAGCGCCAGCTGGAGCAGGAACTGGCCGCGCAACCCGCGCAATGAACGCACACAGAATAAGCATTAAAAATGCTTCCAGCGCTTATGCAGCAAGCGCTGGAAGCTATGAAAAATGAAACTTGTTGAAATCTAGACGCGATCCGCCGCCTTGGCTTCACGCACCGCCAGCAAGGCACCAATCAAAAAGCACACGGCCCCCAGCATCAGCTGCGCATTGGAAAACAGCGCCACTGCACTCGACTGCCCCTGCTGTGGCACAAAGGCCGTGCATGCCGCGATCATGAAGGCGATACAGCCCACCAGATTCACAAACACGATCTGCCAGTCCAGATCCTTCAGCCGCCAGCGCCAGAAGCTGTGATTGGCCTCTACAAAGGCCAGATAGGCAGACACCAGAAACAGCACCGACCCCAGCATATCCGGCGCCCAGACCAGCAGATCCTGCAGATACCAGAGGCTGCCCAGCTTCACCGCGCTGAGCGTGCTCACGTTAAAGGCCAGCGTCCCCAGAAACTGCGTCAGCGTACTCAGCCAGCCAGCATCTCTGGGCTGCCACCCCAGCAGCTGAATGCGGGTGTGGCGCGCCTGCCCCTCTGGGTCTGGCGTAAAACTGCTTGTATTGGCTGCCTGAAAGTGCTGCATATAGGCAGCCAGCGTGAAGGGTATCGAGCCCATGAAAAAGATCACGTTGGCCCAGGCCAGCAAGGCAGCGCTCGCCTGCGGCAGCATGGACAGCACGCTGCCCAGAATAAACAGCGCTGACCCCACCGCAAAAGTGCCCCCCATCAGCCGGTTGTAGCCGCGCGACTTCCACAACGGCACAGGCAGATGCTCCATGGCACGCGCCGCACGCAACAAGCCTTTGCGATGCTCGCGCGCCTTCCAGATAATGCGCCGCCCTGCTGCCAGCTGATAACTGCGAAAGGTGATGAAGGGGCCTGCCCCGGCCTGCAGGATGCCGTGAAGGGTAGAACGGTGAATCGATGGGTCCAAGCGAAAGCTCATGTCACGGGTGGGCGCTATGCACAAGGCGTGCAGTATTACATGACGCTCAGCCGAGAACTGCCTATCAGGGCGAAGCCGGTATCTGGCAAGTGCGGGCCATGCATGCCCTTTCCCCGCCATAGAGAACAGCGACCAAGCCCCCCACCACAACCTGCCAAGTCGCCACGCTTGCCCAGCTAACCAGCAGCTATGGAACGGTAACAGTTGGGGCTTTTCTTCTGTGGGTGTACGGACCACCAGTACCCGGCCACTGGGTGATAAAAACATGGTGCTCATCGCCTCAGGGGAGCGACAAATCTACCCAGCAGCGCGACATTGCCAAGGCCCAAGCCATGGTGCAACTATTGGAGGAGTAACAGCTATGAACCGCACAGCCGCTGAGAAACTGGGCATCAAAGCCTTTGATGCTGCGGAGTATCTGCAGTCTGACGAAGACTGCGCCGCCTACCTGCAAGCCTGCCTGGAGCAGACACCCGACGATGCTGCCGTATTTGCCAAAGCCCTTGGCGACATTGCCCGCGCACGCGGCATGATGCAACTGGCCAAAGACACCGGCCTGACACGTGAGGGGCTGTACAAAGCTTTAGGGAACCTCTGCCACGGAGGCGTTGAGATCACCAAGTTAGGGAACCTGAATCGACCAGCTTTTCCTAGGGCGTGTCATCTAATAGCTGTCACGCTACGTTATACGTAGCGTGACTCGTAGATATGCTTTGACCGACAACCAATGGGAGCAAATTAAGGACCTTCTGCCCGGAAGGGCTGGCCATGTGGGCGCTCCCGCCAAGAACAACCGCCTCTTTGTAGATGCCGTGCTCTTTCGATACCGCGCAGGCATCTCATGGCGTGATTTGCCCGAACGGTTTGGCGACTTTCGCGTCGTGCATCTGCGGCACATGCGTTGGAGTCGTACGGGTGTCTGGCAGAAAGTCTTTGCTGTCTTGAGCGCTCAGGCAGACAACGAATACGCAATGATTGATTCCACCATCGTCCGGGCCCACCAGCATAGCGCTGGCGCAAAAGGGGGCTCCATAGCAATGCAATCGGACGAAGTAAAGGCGGGTTAAGCACCAAGATTCATGCCACTGTGGATGCCTTGGGCAACCCAACTAACTTTTACCTCACTTGCGACAAGGCAAACAAGTGGTTATTCCCAGTCGCAGGTACTGCAAAGAAAAACGCCCGTACGACAAACACTTATACAAAGCACGTCACCTGATCGAGAACTTCTTTGCACGCTTGAAGCAGTACCGCTGTATTGCAACACGCTACGACAAAACTGCAGATGCGTTCTTGGGAGGCATCCATCTGGCAGCAATCGCCATATGGCTCAATTGATGACACGCCCTAGCCTCTTCAAGGCCAGGCGCAAGTGCTACCCCGCACGCCAGCTGAAAGACTGGCGTGCTTGGACATAAAAAATCTGATTTCCGGCTGCCTGTTTGACCAGAGCGACGAAGGAGCGACGGGAGTTCAGCCGGACAGCCCTCGGCAGAGGCGCTTTTTGGTCTCCACTCACATTGCTTCGCAATATGAGTTCCGCCCCACGCAAGCGTGAAGGTTACTTTGTTGTCGCTACAACAAAGTAACTCGGCTGTTGGGCCGAGACCCGACTCCCTCGCTCAAACCAAGCACGCCGCTTTAACCACGCACACACGGGCCCCCATCCCTGCCTTCCCCCAACGGGGGAAGGAATTGAATACCCCCTCACCCCTGCCCTCTCCCGCAAGCGGGAGAGGGAGTCAAGCACAAGCGGCAAAGCACAGATAAAAAATATCAGCCCAATCAACCTCTAAGGCTTATCCAGCATGCGTTAGCAGCTATAAAATAAGCAATAAAAAAAGGCAACCCGAAGGTTGCCTTTGTTGCTTTGCAGCACTTTCTCAGAAAGTGCGCTTAACGCCGTGCCGGTGGCACATCCGTGCAGCTGCCATGCGCCACTTCTGCCGCCATGCCAATGCTTTCGCCCAGCGTGGGGTGGGGGTGGATGGTCTTGCCGATATCCACGCTGTCTGCGCCCATTTCAATGGCCAGCGCAATCTCGCCAATCATGTCGCCTGCGTGCGTGCCGACGATGCCGCCGCCCAGGATGCGGTGGGTTTCTTCATCAAACAGCAGCTTGGTAAAGCCTTCGTCGCGGCCATTGGCAATGGCGCGGCCGGAGGCGGCCCAGGGGAACAGGCCCTTTTTGACCTTGATGCCTTGTGCCTTGGCCTGGTCTTCGGTCAGGCCCACCCATGCCACTTCGGGGTCGGTGTAAGCCACGCTAGGAATCACGCGGGCGTTGAACGCGGCAGATGCCAGTTCCTTGTTGCCCTGCAATTCACCGGCGATAACTTCTGCGGCCACGTGTGCCTCATGCACCGCCTTGTGCGCCAGCATGGGCTGGCCCACGATGTCGCCAATGGCAAAGATGTGCGGCACGTTGGTGCGCATCTGGATATCGACGTTGATAAAGCCGCGATCCGTCACGCTCACGCCTGCGGCTTCTGCGCCAATCTTCTTGCCATTGGGCGTGCGGCCCACAGCTTGCAAGACCAGATCGTAAGTCTGGGGCTCAGGCACGGTGACGCCGTTCTTGGCAGGCTCAAAGCTCACCTTGATGCCTTCGGGCGTTGCTTCGGCCGCCACGGTCTTGGTGTTGACCATGATGTTGTCAAAGCGGTGGGCATTCATCTTCTGCCAGACCTTGACCAAATCACGGTCAGCGCCTTGCATCAGGCCGTCCATCATTTCCACCACGTCCAGGCGTGCGCCGAGGGTCGAGTAGACCGTGCCCATTTCCAGGCCGATGATGCCGCCGCCCAGAATCAGCATGCGCTTGGGCACTTCCTTGAGCGCCAGCGCGCCGGTGGAGTCCACAATGCGCTCGTCCTTGGGCAGGAATGGCAGGTGTACGGCCTCAGAGCCAGCGGCAATGATGGCGTTCTTGAACTGCACCACCTTCTTGCTGCCAGCCAGTTCTTTGCCTTCGCCGGTGGTTTCCTGCACTTCAATGTGGTGCGAGCCAACGAAGGCCGCCACGCCACGCACGATGGTGACTTTGCGCATCTTGGCCATCTGGCCCAGGCCGCCGGTCAGCTTGCCAATGACTTTTTCCTTGTGCGCACGCAGCTGGTCAATCGACACCTCAGGCGCGCCGAACTTGACGCCGGCCACTTCCAGGTGCTTGACCTCATCCATCACCGCCGCCACGTGCAGCAGTGCCTTCGATGGGATGCAGCCCACGTTCAGGCACACGCCGCCCAGCGTCTTGTAACGCTCAACCAGCACAACCTTCAGGCCCAAGTCCGCAGCACGGAAGGCGGCAGAGTAGCCGCCAGGGCCGCCGCCGATGACGACGACGTCTGCTTCCAGGTCCACATGACCTGCGTAGCTGCTTGCTACAGGTGCAGGAGCTGCTGGCGCTGGCGCAGACTGGCTTTGCGATGCATTTGGCGCGGAAACGCTTGCAGGCTGTGCACTAGCTGCTTGCACTTCAGGAGCAGCAGCAGGTGCAGCAGGTGCAGCAGCTGCAGCCTCGCCAGCGGCTTCCAGCGTCAGGATGACGGAGCCTTCAGCGACCTTGTCGCCCAGCTTCACTTTCAATTCCTTCACAACACCAGCGTGGCTGGAAGGAATTTCCATGGAAGCCTTGTCCGACTCCACGGTGATGAGCGACTGGTCCACGGTGACGGTGTCACCGGGCTGCACCAGCAGTTCGATCACGCCGACTTCGGCGAAGTCGCCAATGTCTGGCACTTTGATATCGATGATTGCCATAGGTAGCAGCCCTTTCGTTACAGCAAGATGCGGCGGTAGTCCGCCAGCACTTGGCCCAGGAAGGCGTTAAAGCGTGCAGCGGCTGCGCCGTCGATGACGCGGTGGTCGTACGACAGGCTCAAAGGCAGCATCAGGCGCGGCACAAACTTTTCCTTCTCTTCGTTCCACACAGGCTGCATGGACGAGCGCGACAGGCCCAGAATGGCCACTTCAGGCGCATTCACGATAGGCGTGAAGTTGGTGCCGCCAATGCCGCCCAGCGAGCTGATGGAGAAGCAGCCGCCCTGCATGTCTGCAGCGCCCAGCTTGCCGTCACGGGCCTTCTTGGCCAGCTCACCCATCTCCTTGCTGATCTGCAGGATGCCCTTCTTGTCAGCGTCCTTGAGCACAGGCACCACCAGCCCGTTGGGCGTATCTGCCGCAAAGCCGATGTTGTAGTACTGCTTGTAGACCAGCGTATCGCCATCGAGCGAGGCGTTGAACTCTGGGAATTTCTTCAGCGCAGCGACCACGGCCTTGATGACGAAGGCCAGCATGGTGACCTTGACATCGCTCTTGGCCTTGGCCTGCTCGGCGTTGGTCTGCACGCGGAAGGCTTCCAGCTCGGTGATGTCGGCCACATCGTTGTTGGTGACGTGGGGAATCATCACCCAGTTGCGGTGCAGGTTGGCGCCCGAGATCTTCTTGATGCGCGACAGATCCTTGCGCTCCACAGGGCCGAACTTGGCAAAGTCCACCTTGGGCCAGGGCAGCAGGTCCAGACCTGCGCCACCACCGGCAGCAGGTGCGGCCTTGGGGGCAGCAGCCTGCTGGGCCAGTGTCTGCACCGCGCCCGCCATGACGGACTTGGTGAAGGCCATCACGTCTTCCTGCGTGATGCGACCCTTTTGGCCGGAGCCCTTGACCTCTTCCAGCGGCACGCCCAGCTCACGCGCAAACTTGCGCACGGAAGGCGATGCATGGGGCAGCGTGCCCGATGGGGCCACGGTGGGGTTGTGGGCTGGCTCGCCCCCTCGCCCGCTTGCGGGAGAGGGTTGGGGTGAGGGCTGGCTGTTGGCAACTGCAGGTGCAGGTGCTGGCACAGAGGCCGTCGCACCCTCACCCCTGCCCTCTCCCGCTGAAGCGGGCGAGGGAGTAGCAGCCACAGGAGCAGGTGCTGCAGCGCCCTGCACTGTCATGGCGCCCACCACGTCACCCACGTTGACCTTGTCACCGAGCTTGAGGCTCAAGGCGGTGATGGTGCCAGCGGCGGGCGATGGGATTTCCATGGAAGCCTTGTCAGACTCCACGGTGAACAGCGACTGCTCTGCCTCTACGGTATCGCCCACCTTGACCAGCACTTCAATGACGGCCACGTCCTTGAAGTCACCAATGTCAGGAATGGTGATATTCATAGAGCTTGCTGCAGCTACAGGAGCAGCTTGCGCTGGTGTAGCGGGCACTTCAGCTGCTTTTTGCTCTGAAACTGGCGCAGGAGCTGCGCTGGCAGCTACAGCTTCTGCAGCAGGGGCTGCAGCGGGTGCTGGTGCAGGGGCTGCGTCTGCCGTTTCAATCACGGCAATCACTGCGCCTTCAGCGACCTTGTCGCCGAGCTTGACGCGCAGTTCCTTGAGCACGCCTGCGTGGCTGGAAGGAATCTCCATGGAGGCCTTGTCGGACTCCACGGTGATCAGGGATTGCTCAACCTTGATGGTGTCGCCCACGTTGACCAGCACTTCAATCACGCCGACGCTGTCGAAGTCGCCGATGTCCGGGACCTTGATTTCTGTCAATGCCATATCTATGTCTCCGGTGCTCTATCAGGCGTACAGGGGGTTGATCTTGTCGGCCTTGATGCCGTACTTGACAATCGCTTCGGCCACCTTGGTCACAGGCAGCTTGCCTTCTTCGGCCAGCGCCTTCAGTGCAGCGACCACGATGAAGTGGCGATCCACCTCGAAGTGCTCGCGCAGCTTGCGGCGGAAGTCCGAGCGGCCAAAACCGTCTGTGCCCAGCACCTTGTAGTTGCGGCCCTTGGGGATGTAAGGGCGGATTTGCTCGGCGTAGGCCTTCATGTAGTCGGTAGACGCAATGACGGGGCCTTGTGTGCCTTGCAGCTGCTGCGTCACGAAGGGCACCTTGGCGGTTTCCAGCGGATGCAGCATGTTGTGGCGTTCGCAGTTCTGACCGTCGCGGGTCAGTTCGTTGAACGATGGGCAGCTCCACACGTCCGCAGCGATCTGCCAGTCTTTTTCCAGCAGCTCCTGTGCAAACAGGGACTCGCGCAGGATGGTGCCGGAGCCCAGCAGCTGCACGCGCAGGCCGGACTGGGGCACCTTCTGACCAGGCTTGCACTGGTACATGCCCTTGATGATCTGCTGCTCCGTGCCCGGCTGCAGGCCGGGCATGGCGTAGTTTTCGTTGAGCAGCGTGATGTAGTAGAAGACGTTTTCCTGGTTCTGCACCATGCGGCGCAGGCCGTCCTGCATGATGACTGCCACTTCGTGTGCGAAGGTGGGGTCGTAGCTCACGCAGTTAGGAATGGTGTTGGCCAGGATGTGGCTGTGACCGTCTTCGTGCTGCAGGCCTTCGCCGTTCAGTGTGGTACGGCCCGATGTGCCGCCCAGCAGGAAGCCGCGCGCCTGCATGTCGCCAGCTGCCCATGCCAGGTCGCCAATGCGCTGGAAACCAAACATGGAGTAGTAGACGTAGAAAGGAATCATGATGCGGTTGGACGTGCTGTAGCTCGTCGCAGCCGCAATCCACGATGCCATACCACCGGCTTCGTTAATGCCTTCCTGCAGAATCTGGCCGGCCTTGTCTTCGCGGTAGTACATGACCTGGTCTTTGTCGACAGGGGTGTACTTCTGGCCGTGGGGGTTGTAGATACCGATCTGGCGGAACAGGCCTTCCATACCAAAGGTACGGGCTTCGTCCACCAGGATGGGCACCACGCGGGGGCCAATGTTCTTGTCACGCAGCAGCTGCGTGAGGAAACGCACGTAGGCTTGCGTAGTGGAGATTTCGCGGCCTTCGGGTGTGGGCTCCAGAATGGCCTTGAAGGTATCCAGCGAAGGCGCGGTAAAGGCTTCGTCGGCCTTTTCGCGGCGGTGAGGCAGGTAGCCGCCGAGGGCCTTGCGGCGCTCGTGCAGGTACTTCATCTCAGGGGTGTCGTCCGCTGGCTTGTAGAAAGGCAGATCGGCGATCTGGCTGTCAGGAATTGGGATGTTGAAGCGGTCGCGGAAGGCCTTGACGTCTTCATCGCTGAGCTTCTTGGTCTGGTGCACGGTGTTCTTGCCTTCACCGACCTTGCCCATGCCAAAGCCCTTGACGGTCTTGACCAGCAGCACAGTGGGCTGACCCTTGTGGTTGTTGGCAGCGTGGAAAGCGGCGTAGACCTTCTGCGCATCGTGACCACCACGGCGCAGATTCCAGATTTCGTCGTCGCTCATGTGCTCGACCATCTTCAGCGCGCGGGGGTCGCGGCCGAAGAAGTGCTTGCGCACGTAGGCACCATCGTTGGCCTTGAAGGCCTGATAGTCGCCGTCGTTGCACTCCATCATGATCTTCTTGAGCACGCCGTCCTTGTCCTTGGCCAGCAGCTCGTCCCAGCCCTTGCCCCACAACAGCTTGATGACGTTCCAGCCAGAGCCGCGGAATTCGCCTTCCAGCTCCTGAATGATCTTGCCATTGCCGCGCACGGGGCCGTCCAGACGCTGCAGGTTGCAGTTGATCACGAAGATCAGGTTGTCCAGGTTCTCACGTGCGGCCAGGCCGATCGCGCCCAGGGATTCGGGCTCGTCCATTTCACCGTCGCCGCAGAACACCCAGACCTTGCGGTTTTCGGTGTTGGCAATGCCACGTGCGTGCAGGTACTTCAGGAAGCGCGCCTGGTAGATGGCCATCAGCGGGCCCAGGCCCATGGACACCGTGGGGAACTGCCAGAAGTTAGGCATCAGCTTGGGGTGGGGGTAGCTGGACAGGCCCTTGCCATCCACTTCCTGGCGAAAGTTCAGCAGCTGCTCTTCGCTCAGGCGGCCTTCCAGATAGGCGCGTGCGTACACGCCGGGCGATACGTGGCCCTGGAAGTAGATGCAGTCACCGCCGTGGTTTTCGCTCTCGGCGTGCCAGAAGTGGTTAAAGCCTGCGCCAAACATGTTGGCCAGCGAGGCAAAGGAGCCAATGTGGCCGCCCAGATCACCACCTTCGGGTGGGTTGTGGCGGTTGGCCTTCACCACCATGGCCATGGCGTTCCAGCGCATGTAGGCGCGCAGGCGGCCTTCGATTTCCAGGTTGCCGGGGCACTTGGCTTCCTGCGAAGGCTCGATGGTGTTCACATAACCGGTCTGTGCAGAGAAAGGCATGTCCACGCTGTTCTGGCGGGCATGCTCCAGCACTTCTTCGATCAGCTGGTGCGCGTACTGCGCACCTTCGCGGTCGATGACGGCGGACAGCGCGTCCATCCACTCGCGGGTTTCCTGGGGGTCAAGGCTGGGCTTTACGTTAGCGCCGGCCTGAGGGTCGGTCTGAGCTGTCATTGTCTGTCTCCTGTTCAAGAGGCTGCAGGTACGCGGTCAGGGATGTAATGCGTGCCATCTACTTTGCTTCCCTAAGACCGCAATGCTCTGAGCTTACTCAGTGGACCACGACTTGTTAGAGAGACAAAGACGCGCAATACGTTGACCATTTCAACTTGCAGTTTCGCACATTTTCCACAGATTTCAAATGATGCACCATCATTTCTTATTGCGAAAAATTGCTGCAAGCGCACATACTCTGAAACACCGCAAAACCACATGCAAACTCAGTGAAATCACTAGGATTCCCCTACACTGCGTACATGGTTTTATTCAGAAAAAAGAACACAGAGACAAAGACAAAGACAGCCAGCAGCTTTTCCAGCGCCGATCCCACGCAGTGGTGGCGTTCCTGGTGGCGCAGCCTCTCCCCCACCCGACAGGACCGTCTGGCCGCACTGGCACCGCTGGTTTCCGTTGCCCTTTTCATGGCTGCAATCGTGGCCGCTTTCTGGTATTTGCGCTCGGAGGAAATCGACCGCGACAACCAGGCCCTGCAGCGCGATGTGGAATACGCCCAGCAGCGCATGCGCCTGCGTCTGCTGGAACGCCAGGAACAGGTCATGCTGCTGGCCCGTGACCTGGCTGCCGGAGACATTGGCACTTCCGAGTTCACCAACCGCGCAGAAGTGCTGACCACCCAGTACCCAGAGCTGCAGAGCCTGACCTGGGTGGACCGCGATGGCCGCGTCATTACCAGCTACGCCACGCCTTCCGTGTCCAGCGAACGCCTGCGCATGCCTTCGGAAAAACTGCAGGACGACGCAGCAGCGCACAGCTTTGAGCAGGTCAAGACCACACACCTGCCTGTGTACACCCAGCCACTGGCCAAGCCTGGTGACTACCCGCCAATGCTGCAGTTTCAGACTCCCGTGCTGGGCATCAGCAGCTTTGGCGGCACCGTCATGGCGGAGTTTTCGCCCGACAGCCTGATGCGCTATGCCACCCCCAGCGAGCTGCTGGCGCATTACGCCATGACGCTGACCGATGGTCAGGGCACGGTGATTGCTGGCACGCCACTGACGCTGTCCAAGGCCGACAGGAAGTGGTACGACATCAACACCCCCAAGTCCACGGAATACAGCATGCCGATTGCGCCCGTGGGGGAGGCACTCAATCTCAAGGTGCAGGCATACCGCACCTCCATGAGCATGATTGGCAATGGCATGTTCTGGCTGGTGGCGACGCTGAGCATGCTCACTGCCTGGCTGCTGGTAGCCACCTGGCGCCATACCCGCAAGCGCCTGCGCACACAGGAAGCGCTGGTGGCGGAAACCAATTTCCGCCGCGCTATGGAAAACTCGCTGCTCACCGGCATGCGTGCGCTGGACATGCAGGGCCGTATCACCTATGTGAACGCTGCGTTCTGCCAGATGACGGGCTGGGATGAGCAGGAGCTGGTAGGCCAGACGCCGCCCTACTCCTACTGGCCTGCGGCTGACTACGAAATTCTGCAGAGCAAGCTCAACGAAGAGCTCAGCGGCAAGAGCTCGCCCGGCGGCTTTCAGGTGCGGGTGCAGCGCAAAAACGGTTCTATCTTTGATGCGCGCCTGTATATCTCGCCGCTCGTCGATGCCCATGGCAACCAGACAGGCTGGATGTCGTCCATGACGGACATTACGGAATCCAAGCGCATCCGCGATCAGCTTTCTGCCTCTCATGCGCGTTTTACCATTGTGCTGGAAGCGCTGGATGCTTCAGTTTCCGTAGCACCACTGGGTAGTGCAGAACTGCTGTTTGCCAACAAGCTCTACCGCCAGTGGTTTGGCTCACAGACCGAAGGACACCTGCAGCTGGTGCAGCAAGGCGGCCTGCCCAGCAAGCGCAATGAGTCGGTAGACGATGAAGACGGGCTCATGGGCCTGCCCACCGACAGCTTGACCAGCGCTGGCAGCAATAACGCCGAAATCTATGTAGCGGAACTGGGCAAGTGGCTGGAAGTGCGCTCCCGCTACCTGAGCTGGGTGGACGGCCGCCTGGCGCAGATGGTGATTGCCACCGACATCACCGCCCGCCGCCATGCCGAAGAGCAGGCAGCCCGCCAGGCCGAGCAGGCGCAAACCGCCAGCCGCCTGATCACCATGGGCGAGATGGCCTCCAGCGTTGCGCATGAGCTGAACCAGCCACTGACCGCCATCAGCAACTACTGCAGCGGCATGTTGACGCGCCTCGATAGTGGATCGCTGTCCGAATCGCAAATGCGTTTTGCGCTGGAAAAGACCGCCCACCAGGCCCAGCGCGCGGGCCAGATCATTCAGCGCATTCGCTCCTTTGTGAAGCGCAGCGAGCCCAACCGCACCCTGGCGCACGTGGAAACCATGGTGGAAGAAGCACTGGAGCTGGCCAATATTGAAATGCGCCGGCGCAATGTGCGCCTGACGCACTGGGTGGCTCCGGCCATTCCGCCGGTCATGGCGGACACCATCTTGATTGAGCAGGTCATGATCAACCTGATCAAGAACGCTGGCGAAGCCATTGAGCAGGCCCAGCGCCCACCCTCACAGCGTCATGTGGAGCTGCGCGTAGAGCCCAAGGAGTCCACAGGGCTCAAGGGCGTGGAGTTCTCCGTGCAGGATTCAGGCAAAGGCCTGCCGCCCGAAGTGCAGGAACGCTTGTTCGAAGCCTTTTTTTCCACTAAAAACGAAGGCATGGGCATTGGTCTGAACCTGTGCCGATCCATTGTCGAGTCACATCAGGGTCGCATGGCTGCTGAGAACATCTACAATGGTTCCGAAGTGGTTGGCTGCCGGTTTTCCTTCTGGATACCTCTGGCCAGCACTTAGAGTGGTTTACACAAGTCTTACGCCCAGGCTTCTTAAAGATGGCTCCAAGGCTTGTGTGAGCAGCTCAGGAAAAGGAGACAACCTTTCTTCGGCGATAAATCCAAATACAAGGAAACCTGCATGAGCTTGACACCCAAAAAAGGCACAGTCTACGTAGTCGATGACGATGAAGCCGTACGCGATTCGCTGCAATGGCTGCTGGAGGGCAAAGACTATCGCGTACGCTGCTTTGACTCCGCCGAGTCATTCCTCTCGCGCTATGACCCCCGCGAAGTGGCCTGCCTGATTGCCGATATCCGCATGGGAGGAATGACAGGTCTGGAGCTGCAAGACAAGCTGCTGGAACGCAAGTCCCCCCTGCCCGTCGTGTTCATCACCGGTCACGGCGACGTGCCCATGGCGGTGAACACCATGAAAAAAGGCGCGCTGGACTTTATCCAGAAGCCTTTTAACGAAAATGACTTGCTGAGTGTGGTGGAGCGCATGCTCGAACGCGCACAGGAAGCATTTACTGACCACCAGCAGGCAGCCAGCCGTGAAGCGCTGCTGTCCAAGCTCACTGGCCGCGAATCGCAGGTGCTCGAGCGCATCGTCGCCGGTCGCCTGAACAAGCAAATCGCAGACGATCTGGGCATCAGTATCAAGACCGTGGAGGCGCACCGCGCCAACATCATGGAAAAGCTGGGAGCCAACACCGTGGCTGATCTGCTCAAGATTGCACTGGGTTCATCTTCCGCAGCCAAAGTCCCGGCATAAAATTCGGGGCTTACCCTCAAAGGCTGCCAGCGCCTGTACAGGTCCGGCAGCTTTTTCTTTTGATGTCTTTCCTCCTCCAGCATCACCATGACAGCCCAAATCATTGACGGCAAAGCCCTTTCCGCCCAACTGCGTTCCGAAGTCGCCCAGCGTGCAGCAGCCTTGACAGCCCAAGGTACCAAACCTGGTCTGGCTGTGATTCTGGTGGGCGACAACCAGGCCTCTCAGGTGTACGTGCGCAACAAGGTCAAGGCCTGCGAAGACGTGGGTTTCCACTCCGTGCTGGAAAAGTACGATGCGTCGATGACCGAAGCAGAGCTGCTGGCACGCGTGGAAGCGCTGAACAACGACCCCAGCATCCACGGCATTCTGGTGCAGCTGCCCCTGCCCAAGCACATTGACGACCACAAGGTCATCGAGACCATTTCTCCTTCCAAGGACGTCGATGGCTTCCACGTTGCCAGTGCCGGTGCGCTGATGGTCGGTGAAGTGGGCTTCAAGGCCTGCACACCCTACGGCTGCATGAAGATGCTGGAATCCATTGGCATGAAAGATCTGCGCGGCAAGCACGCCGTAGTCATCGGCCGCTCCAATATTGTGGGCAAGCCCATGGCCATGATGCTGCTGGCTGCCAACGCCACTGTGACCATCTGCCACAGCGGCACTGCTGATCTGGCCGCCATGACCCGCCAGGCTGACATCGTGGTCGCTGCCGTAGGCAAGCGCAATGTGCTGACCGCCGACATGGTCAAGCCCGGTGCCGTAGTGATTGACGTGGGCATGAACCGCGATGACGAAGGCAAGCTGTGCGGTGACGTGGACTACAACGGCTGCAAGGACGTGGCTGGCTACATCACCCCCGTACCCGGCGGCGTGGGCCCCATGACCATCACCATGCTGCTGGTCAACACCATGGAAGCCGCTGAGCGCACGGCTGCGGCCAAGTAATCAGCCCATAGCTGCAAGGCTGAACATTGAACAACCTCCGCAGGCTGCCAAAGTCTGTGGAGGTTTTGTTTTTTCAGCGGCTTTTGGGGATGCGCCCCATCAGGTAGAACTCCGGGTTAGGCTGCATGCCACTGAAGCTGGCCATGCGATTGGACAGGCCAAAGAACGCAGTGATGGCGGCAATGTCCCAGATGTCTTCATCATCAAAGCCATGTGCGTGCAGCAGCTCAAAGTCACGGTCTTCAATTTCGTGGCTGCGCTGGCTGACCTTCATCGCAAAGTCCAGTATGGCACGCTGGCGCGGCGTGATGTCGGCCTTGCGATAGTTCACCGCAACCTGGTCCGCCACCATCGGCTTTTTCTCGTAAATGCGCAGGATGGCTCCGTGGGCCACCACGCAATACAGGCACTGGTTGGCTGCGCTGGTGGCAGTGACGATCATTTCGCGCTCTCCCTTGGTCAGGCTGCCCCCTTCCTTGAGCATCAGTGCGTCGTGATAGGCAAAGAATGCGCGCCACTCGGCCGGGCGGCGCGCCAGCGCCAGAAACACGTTGGGAATAAAGCCTGCCTTTTCCTGCACCTCCAGAATGCGGGCACGGATGTCTTCAGGCAAAACATTCAGATCAGGGAAGGGATAACGCGCTTTCAAGGTTTGTCTCCTCACAGTTTTTCCCAAGCATAGTCAAATGCCTGCACCAAGATCGTCATGTGACGGACAATGCAGGCAATGACAAACACCATGGATAGGGAATGAGCGATACACAAGCAAGCACCGACTGGGCGGCCTGGAGCCGTGAAGCCGTAGAGAACATGCTGGCCCAAAATGCACAATGGCCACAGCAGTTTGGTTTGCATGCCCCGCTGAAATGCCGCTGGGATCTGGAACGTGCACTGCTGGCCTTCGAAGGCCCTTTGCACGAGGTTGTGGCAACAGTGTGTCTGGTTGGTACCAGCAGCAACAAAGACGGCACGTTCATATGGAGCTGGGGCAATGAAGCCATTCCTGTTCAGCACGCCCAGGCCCTCGAAGTGGTCTATGACTTTGGCCGAGAACATCAGTTGGCACTGCTGACCACGCCCTGCATCCAGGGCGGCCGCCCAGAAGCCACGGAGTGTCTGGCAATTGCTGCACGGCTGCAGCGAGCACTGGGCACCTATGTGGACCAGCAAGGCGATGTATCGCTGTACTTCAGCATCTTGCATCTGCAGGTAGCTGTACCCAATGATCAGCTACCCAGCTAAAGCCATACCCAGGATCTACAGCGCTCGCCAGAGCGCTTTTTTTACGTCTTGCAGCCATCCCCAAGATGGCATAAAAAAAGCGCCCCGAAGGGCGCTTGAAATGACCATTTTCAGTCGTTTCAGCAACAGGCTGGTGGTGAACACCAGCCCTCGCTGCATTACTTCTTCAGGTCGAAGCGGTCCAGCTCCATGACCTTGACCCAGGCAGCCACAAAGTCCTGGTAGAACTTGTGCTCGTTACCGACTTCGGCATAGACCTCAGCCAGTGCACGCAGGATGGAGTTCGAGCCGAACACCAGGTCCACGCGGGTGCCAGTCCAGCGCTTTTCGCCAGTCTTGCGATCCACGCCTTCGTAGTTGCCGTTGTCCAGAGGCTTCCACTGGGTGCTCATGTCCAGCAGGTTCACAAAGAAGTCGTTGGTCAGCTTGCCAGGCGTCTTGGTCAACACGCCGGTGTTGCTGCCGTCGGTGTTGATGTTGATGGCACGCAGACCACCGATCAGCACGGTCATTTCAGGGGCTGTCAGCGTCAGCAGCTGGGCCTTGTCGATCAACATGGCTTCAGCAGGCACCGCAAACTTGGCCTTCTGGAAGTTACGGAAGCCGTCAGCCTGAGGCTCCAGCACCGAGAACGATTCCACATCGGTCTGCTCTGCAGAGGCATCGCTGCGACCAGGCGTGAAAGGCACGGTGATCTGCACGCCTGCGTCTGCTGCTGCCTTCTCGATACCCACACCACCGGCCAGCACGATCAGGTCAGCCAACGAGATCTTGAACTCAGCCTGGATGCTTTCCAGTGTTGCCAGCACCTTGGCCAGCTGGGCAGGGTTGTTCGCAGCCCAGTCCTTTTGAGGAGCCAGGCGGATGCGAGCACCGTTGGCACCACCGCGCTTGTCGGAACCACGGAAGGTGGATGCCGAAGCCCAGGCTGTACCCACCAGTTCTTGCACACTCAGGCCGGAAGCCAGGATCTTGGCCTTGATGGCTGCAATTTCTGCTTCGCCCACAGGAGCGTAGAAAGGTGCAGGAATCACGTCTTGCCAGATCAGCTCTTCCTTTGGCACTTCGGGGCCGAGGTAACGCGAGCGGGGGCCCATGTCACGGTGGGTCAGCTTGAACCATGCACGGGCAAAAGCTTCAGCAAATGCCTGTGGGTTTTCCAGGAAGCGGCGAGAAATCTTCTCGTAAGCAGGGTCCATGCGCAGGGCAATGTCCGAGGTCAGCATGGTGGGCTTTTTACGAGGGCCGCCGTGTGCGTCAGGGATGACATCGTCCGCGTCCTTGGCCACCCACTGCCAGGCACCAGCGGGGGACTTCTCCAGCGTCCATTCGTACTTGAACAGGTTTTCAAAGAAGAAGTTGCTCCACTGTGTAGGCGTCTGGGTCCAGGTCACTTCCAGGCCGGAGGTGATGGTGTCGCCAGCATTGCCCTTGCCGAAGCTCGAAGCCCAGCCCAAGCCCTGGGCTTCCAGGCCCGCAGCTTCAGGGTCTGCACCCACATGCGAAGCAGGGCCTGCACCGTGGGTCTTACCAAAGGTGTGACCACCAGCGATCAGCGCCACAGTTTCTTCGTCGTTCATCGCCATGCGGGCGAAGGTGTCGCGAATGTCACGGGCGGACAGCAGGGGATCGGGGTTGCCATCTGGACCTTCGGGGTTCACGTAGATCAAGCCCATCTGCACGGCAGCCAGTGGGTTTTCCAGATCGCGCTCACCGGAGTAACGGCTATTGGGGTTGGCGGTAGGTGCCAGCCACTCCTTTTCGGAGCCCCAGTACACATCCTGATCGGGTTCCCAGGTGTCCACACGGCCACCGGCAAAACCGAAAGTGCGGAAGCCCATGGTTTCCAGCGCCACGTTACCAGTCAGGATCAGCAGGTCAGCCCAGGAAATTTTGTTGCCGTACTTTTGCTTGATGGGCCACAGCAGGCGACGAGACTTGTCGATATTGACGTTGTCGGGCCAGCTGTTCAGCGGTGCAAAGCGCTGCTGACCACGGCCTGCGCCACCGCGGCCGTCCTGCATGCGGTAGGTACCGGCAGAGTGCCACGCCATGCGCACGAACTGAGGGCCATAGTGACCAAAGTCAGCAGGCCACCAGTCCTGGGAGTCCGTCATCAGTGCACGCAGGTCGCGCTTGAGGGCTTCATAGTCGAGCTTTTTGAATTCTTCAGCGTAGTTGAAGTCTTCGCCCATGGGGTTGCTCTTGGACGAGTGCTGGCTGAGCAAGTCCACACGCAGCTGGTTAGGCCACCAGTCGCGATTAGTTGTTCCGCCTTTGGCAGCAGTGCCTAGGTTCTGACCTTCTTGGTGGAAAGGGCACTTCGATTCAGCTGTCATGTGTGATCTCCGTTGAATTGAACTTGCAACAACGCAAGTCGTGGGGGGCGAAGATATCAATTAATAATTGATATCAGATTTGAAATTAGATAGACATAAGCAATCTATGGATCGAATTATGCAGGAGTCATGTGACATCCGGTATGCGTTTTCGATTGAAAATACCAAGTGCACCCATAGGCAAAACTGCAAGCGCAGCATGTAACTGCCATGGCACTCCTATCAAGGGAGATGCCACATGTAACTTAAGTTCCTCAGTCTGTCGCGGAAGCTTTTAAAGAACAAGGCAGCAGCAGTCGATCGCGCACTTGGACTACAAGACCATTGCGAGATGCATGATGCAGATTAGAAACGCTGCTCCAGCAAGCAGCTTGGACCGTTACGACTTATGCCGTCAGCAGCTTGTGCACCAGATCGGCCGTGGTACTGGCGCTGTATTTGCGCATCAGACGTGCGCGGTAAATTTCCACCGTGCGGTGGCTGATATGGAGCACACGCCCGATCTCCTTGGAAGTCAGGCCTTCAAGCAGACGTGCTGCCACTTCACGTTCGCGGCCCGTGAGCTCTGCCTTGACCGGACGCTGCTCGCTCATGTCTTCAAAGCTCCAGATGCCTGCTGCATGCGGATCATTGCGGTCCAGTGCGCGCCCGCTCACATGGCACCAGAAGGTCTCGCCCGTACCACGCCGCATGATGCGGTTGTCTGAATACGTGCCCCGCGCATTCAGAATGGGTGCCATGCGTGCTCCCAGGCGTTCATACTCATCAATGCTCGGGTACAGCAGCTGAAAGGACTGCCCGACCATGACTTCGCGCGACATGGCAAACATTTCGCACACGCGCTGGTTGCAGTCCACCATGATGCGGTTGCGCGAGATCACCAAACCCACGGGGGCAAGGTCAAAGGCGAGTCGGTGATCAAGCTCCATAGTGCAACTCTCTAGGAAAAACTACGTATGTAACTACGTAGTATCTTACGAAGCATAAATTCCCAACAAGGAGACAAGCGTGAAAAAACTCTATCCCTCAGCCCATGAGGCATTGAAGGGCGTGGTCGCTGATGGACAGCTGATCGCCGTCGGCGGTTTTGGCCTGTGCGGTATTCCTGAAGCACTGATTGACGCCCTGCGCGATAGCGGCGTGAATAATCTGACCGTGGTGTCGAACAACGCCGGTGTGGATGGCTTTGGTCTGGGCAAGCTGCTGGAGACGCGCCAGATCAAGAAGATGATCTCGTCCTATGTGGGCGAGAACAAGGAATTCGAGCGCCAGTATCTCGCAGGCGAGCTGGAGCTGGAATTTACCCCGCAGGGCACACTGGCCGAGAAGCTGCGCGCTGGTGGCGCCGGTATTCCTGCGTTCTTCACCAAGACCGGCGTGGGCACCATGGTTGCCGAAGGCAAGGAACTGCGCGAGTTCGATGGCGAGACCTATGTGATGGAGCGCTCCATCGTCACCGATGTATCGCTGGTCAAGGCCTACCGTGCGGACACCAGCGGCAACCTGCAGTTTCGCCTGACGGCACGCAACTTCAATCCTGCTGCGGCCACAGCCGGCAAGATCTGCATTGTGGAGGTGGAGGAGATCGTGGAACTGGGCGAAATTGCACCGGACGACATCCACCTGCCCGGCATCTACGTGCACCGCATCGTGCACAACCCCAGCCCCGAAAAGCGCATTGAAAAACGCACGATGACCGAAACCAAGAACGACAAAGCAGGAGCCTGACATGCCTTGGACCCAAGACCAAATGGCCGCACGTGCGGCGCAAGAACTGGAAGACGGCTTCTACGTGAACCTGGGTATTGGCATCCCCACACTGGTAGCCAACCACACAGGCGACAAGGAAGTGTGGCTGCAGTCCGAAAACGGCATGCTGGGCATTGGCCCCTTCCCCACCGAAGACCAGGTGGATGCTGACCTGATCAATGCCGGCAAGCAGACCGTGACCACCATCCCAGGCTCATCCATCTTTGGCTCGGACCAGTCTTTTGCCATGATTCGCGGCGGCAAGATCAACCTGTCAATTCTGGGAGCCATGCAGGTCAGCGAAAAAGGCGATCTGGCCAACTGGATGATTCCGGGCAAGATGGTCAAGGGCATGGGCGGCGCCATGGACCTGGTCGCAGGCGTCAAGCGCGTCATCGTGCTGATGGAGCATGTGGCACGCAAGAAGGACGGCACGACCGACCTGAAGATCCTGCCCCAGTGCACGTTGCCGCTCACAGGTGTAGGTGTTGTGGACCGCATCATTACCGATCTGGGCGTGATGGACGTCACGCCCGAAGGCCTCAAACTGGTGGAACTGGCACCTGACGTCAGCTTTGACGAAATCCAGAGCAAGACCGGTGTGACGCTGCTTCGCTGAGCGTTGACACTGTTGACAAACGCCAATGCCCGCACCATGCGGGCTTTTTCTTGTCTGGCACTGTGTGCAATCCACTACCATCGGCTGCCTTGATTCAGAGAATGGAGATTGCATGCAGGGAGTGAGCGTAGAGGAACCCGACGATTTGCTGGCTCCTGAGCGCCTGCATAACGACGCACACTTTCTACGCGCTGTCACAGACATGGCAGACAAGAAAGAAGTGGTGACGGGCGGGGCCATTTACTCTGAGACCGGCATCAAGCTGCTGGAAAAAGGTGTTCGGCTGGACAGTCGCCTGTACGAGCAACTGATCCAGCACAAGCTGGCCACCCCCATTGACGAGCAATTGCTCATACGCAATGGTGTGGATGTGCGTGCGATCGAGGAAGAGGTGCTGCGCCTGTGCTCCGAATCAGCGCTGGGTCGTTCACTGCAAGCTCATCTTGGTGCTGACAGCCACATGCTGCTGGAAGCTGTGCGCCAGATGCCATGGCCCTACCAGGCCAGCTTCAAGATGAGCGTCATGCGCGAACAGCTGCCCGTGCTGTACGCACACAGCATCACCATGATGATGAGCTCCGTGTACCTGGGCATCAAGTCCGGCATGAAGACGCGTGAATGTGGACAGCTGGCTGCTGCTGCGATGCTGCACGATGTAGGCATGCTCTACATGCCACCCAGCTGGCTGAACCGCAATCACAAACTGACAGACCAGGAGCGCAAGCATCTGGCCGCCCACTGCGTCACAGGCATGCTGGTGGTGCGCAACTGCAAGGCCTATTCACACGAGATTGAAGAGGCTGTGCTGGAGCACCATGAGCGCATGGATGGCAGCGGCTACCCGCGCGGCATCAGTGGCGATGCGATTTCGTCCATGGGCCGCATCCTGATGCTGGCGGAAGTGGTCTCTGCCTTCTAAGACAAATACCGCGATATGCCCGCACAGCGGCTGTCCCTGGTGCTGCGCATGAACCACAACCGCTTTGACAGGCAGCTGATGCAGCATATCCACGCCATGCTCCGTGCAGATACAGCCCAGCCTGTACAGGCACGGGAGCACACACAGGCCGAAGTCCGGCGTGAGATTGCCACGCTGGCAGCGATTTTTCAGCAATGGATGCTGTGCAAGCGCCAGTTTCCGGAACGTTGGCAGGCCATGCCCAGTGGACGTGCTGGCGTTTACGTCGACGCACGTCTGGTGGCACTGGAGAAAGCGCTGGCCGAAGCAGGCTCACACCCCCGCCATCAGGCAGACTGGCTGGCCATGCTCGAGGAAGCCCCATCCAGCATGTCAGAGCTGGTGCTGATCAACCGCGAAGCCCTGTGGCAGGTTGAAAACTGTATTGACGCCTGCACACGCCGCTGGCCACAGATCGTGCAACACCCACAAAGCCTTTTTGAAAAGGCCATGGCGGAATGGATCAGCACCTGCAAGCAAGTGCTGGGCAGCAAGCCTGCAGCAGCGGATAGCTGAGCCGCCGCCCGCTGCTTACTTGATACCAGCCCGCATGAAGCTCTGCACAAACTGACGCTGGAACAGGATAAAAGCGATCAGCAGCGGCGCAGAAGTCATCAATGTGGCGGCGGTGATGGTGCTCCAGTCCACGCCCTGCTCTACGCTGGAAAACACCTGCAGCCCCACCGTCAGTGGGCGCGACTCCACGCTATTGGTAATGATGAGCGGCCACAGAAAGTTGTTCCAGTGAAAACTCACCGATACCAGCGCAAACGCGGTGTACACGGGCTTGGCCAACGGCACATAAACGCGCCAGAGCACCTGCAAAGTGCTGGCACCTTCCACGCGTGCGGCTTCGTCCAGCTCCTTGGGAATGCCCATGAAAGTCTGACGCAGCAAGAAGATGGCAAACGCTGAAGCAAAGTACGGCAGGCCGATGGCAAACAGCGTATCTACCAGCCCCAGGCGTGCCATGGTCTGGTAGTTCTCCACGAGCAGGATGTCCGGCATGATCATCAGCTGCACCAGCACCAGCGCAAAAGCCACGTTCTTGCCGCGAAACTCATAGCGTGCAAACGCAAAGGCCGCCAGCGTAGACAGCACCAGCTGCACCGCCAAAATCATGAGCACCAGCAGCGTGGTGTTCAGAAAGTAGCGCGCAAAAGGTGCCGCTTCCCAGGCATTGCGAAAATTCTGCAGCGTCCATGGCGCGCTCAGGTCAAATCGAATGGCGTAATCGCTGGGGTGGAATGCCGTCCAGAACGCATAAGCCAGCGGCAAAATCCACAAAATGGCCAGTACCCAGGCCGCCAAAGTATCTAACCGCGTGTGTCGGTAAATCACAGGGGATGCATTCATTTGTAGTGCACCTTCTTGTCCAGCACAAAAAACTGAAACAGCGCCACGCTGGCCAGCACGACCACCAGCACCACGGTAATCGCTGCCGCATAGGCCGTATCCCAGAACTTGAAGCCCACCTCATAGAGGTGGTACAGCAGCAGCGTGGTGGCGTTGTCCGGCCCACCGCGCGTAAGAATGAAGATGTGATCCACCAGGCGGAATGCATTGATCACCGCATTGACCAGCACAAACAAGGTGGTGGGCATGAGCAGCGGCCACTGCACGCGCCAGAAGAAATACCAGCGTGAAGCGCCCTCAATGGCTGCGGCCTCCTTCAGGCTGGGGTTCAGCGTCTGCAGGGCAGCCAGGTAGAAGATCATGAAAAAGCCTGCTTCCTTCCACACTGCCACCAGCGTGACGGCGCCTAAAGCCGTCGATGGGCTGCCCAGCCAGTTGTGTGAGGGAAAGCCCAGTGCCGCGGTGAACTGCTCGAGCAGGCCGTATTGCGGCGTGTAGAAAAACAGCCAGATATTGGCAACGGCAATCATGGGCAGCACCGTAGGCGTGAAGTAGGCCATGCGCAGGAACGAGCGCCCAGCCATGCGTTCATTGACCCAGACCGCCATCAGCAAGGCCAGGCCAATCGAAGCCGGAATCGTGGCCAGAGCAAACCACAGGTTGTTGCGCACAGCCTGCCAGAACACCGGGTCATCGACCATGACTTCATAGTTTTCCAACCCCACCCACTGCGCAGGGCGTGCACCCTTGGGGGTAGAGAAAAAACTGTCTATCAGCGTGGCCACAGCGGGCCAGTGCGTAAATGTGACCAGCAGCACCAGTGCAGGCAACAGCAGCAGCCATGCGTGGACGCTGCGCTGGCTGGCACCTGCCATGGGGGAAGAAACAGAACCGGACATGCGTTCAAACCATCTCTCAGAGCAAAAACAAGCGCCTTGCTGGGCTTATGCCCAGGCAAGGCGAGCAGTCACAGGTGCCGGAGAAGGCAGGCCTCTGCGGCACAGCCGCATCATCAGCGGTAGCTACGCAGAATGCGGTCAGCCTCACGCTGCGCATCCTTCATGGCCTGCGCAGGGGTCTTGGTGCCGTTAAGTGCAGCCTGAATGGCGTCATTCAGTGTCTTGGTCACACGCTGGTTCTCATGCGTAGAGAACTCAGCCACTGACACGGGCAGCTGATCACGTGCCACCAAAGCGGCAGGGAAGTCTTCACCGTATTTCTTCAGCGTTGGCGTGTTGTAGGCTGCAGGAGAAACAGCCACATAGCCACTGTCCATGCTCCAATGCGCAGCACGCTCAGGCTGGGTGATCCACTGCGCAAACTTGAAGGCGGCCTCCTGCTGCTCCTTGGGCGCATTCTTGAAGATGTAGAAGTTGCCACCGCCTGTAGGTGAGCCCTTGCGGATGTTGCCCGCAATCTGTGCCACGCCGAAATCAAACTTGGCATTGTTCTTGATGTTGGTGAGGTTGCCCGTGGTGGTCACAATGATGGCAGCCTTCTTTTCCATGAAGTCCTTGGGTGTAGTGCCCCACTCCACCACGCCCTTGGGATGCACGCCCTCCTTGGCCAGGTTCACCCAGTACTCCAGCGCTTCAATGACCTTGGGGTTGTCCAACGTCACCTGGGTACCCGCTTCATTAGCCAGCAGCACATCATTGGGCGTAGTAAAAGTCTGCAGCATCCAGTAGGCAAAGCCGGTGGATGGAATCTGGATGCCGTACTGCATCACATTGCCGTTGGCATCTTTCTTGGTGAGCTTGTGTGCTGCTTCTTTCAGCTCTGCCCAGTTCTGCGGAGCCTTGTTGGGGTCCAGCCCTGCTTCCTTGAACGCATCCTTGTTGTAGTACATCACCACGGTGGAGCGCTGGAATGGCACACCCCAGGTCTTGCCGCCCGTCTGGCTGTTGGCCATGAAGGCTGGGTAAAAGCCCTTGAGCCATGCCTTGTCTTCTTCGGTCTTGATGAAGTCGTCAATCGGTGCAATCGCATCTTCATCAATCAGCGTGAACATGTCGGTAGACAGCAGCACCGAAGTGGCCGGCGCCTTGCCGGACTTGTGCGCCGTCAGCGCCTTGACGATGGTCTCCTGGTACGTACCTGCATAAATCGGCACGATCTTGTACTGCGGATACGCCTTGTTGAACTCAGCCGCGTAGCCGTCAATGGTTTTGGTGATGGGGCCACCCACAGCGACGGGGTAGTAAAACTGCACCTCAATAGGGTTCT
Source organism: Comamonas kerstersii (assembly GCF_002056725.1). Taxonomy (NCBI): domain Bacteria; kingdom Pseudomonadati; phylum Pseudomonadota; class Betaproteobacteria; order Burkholderiales; family Comamonadaceae; genus Comamonas; species Comamonas kerstersii. The sequence goes on from NZ_CP020121.1 coordinate 3,230,783, forward strand.
GCGCCCACACTGCGGTGGTCACGCTCAGCACACTGGCTGCGGCCATGGCTTTCAGAAAAGTCTTGCGTTGCATGTTGTCGATCCTTGCTGGTTGAAAGAAGGCAATCAGGCAGCCACTCGCTGGCCGTTTGCGTCAAAGAAATGCATGTCCTGCCGCGCCCAGTGCAGGGGTACCAAGCTATCGTTTTCAGGAATCAGATTGCCGGGCGCACGCACAGTGATCTGCTCGCTGCCAAGCTGGCAGCGCATCACCACATCAGCGCCGAGATATTCCTGCCCCGTAACCCGCGCCTGTACGGTCATACCCTCGGTACTGGCGACGGCCCCCCATTGAACGGCTTCGGGGCGCAGGCCCATGGTGGCGGCAGAGGCCATGCCGGTCTGGATGTCGCTGCCAGCAATGCAGCCTTGCTGCAGCTGCAGCAGGTTCATGGCAGGCGTGCCAATAAAGCGGGCCGCAAAGGTGGTGGCTGGGCGTGCGTACATTTCACGCGGCGCTGCACACTGCTCCACCTTGCCCTGATGCAGCAGCACGACCTGGTCGGCCATGCTCATGGCTTCGGCCTGGTCGTGCGTCACGTAGACCACCGTCAGCCCCAGGCGCTGCTGCAACTCGCGCAGCTCTGCGCGCATTTCCTGGCGCAGCTGGGCATCAAGGTTGGACAGAGGCTCATCCATCAGGCAGACATGGGCCTGGGCTACGAGTGCGCGGCCCAGGGCCACACGCTGCTGCTGGCCACCGGACAGCTGCCCGGGCTTGCGGTCCAGCAAATGGCTCAGGCCCAGCAGTTCAGCCGCTTCCGACAGGCGTTTTTCGGCTTCTGCCTTAGGCACTTTGCGCACAGACAGGCCAAAGCCAATGTTCTCGCGCACGCTCAGGTGCGGAAACAGCGCGTAGTTCTGGAAGACCATGGCAATGCCACGCTCAGCCGGTGGCAGCTGTGTGACATCTTTGCCACCGATACGCACCTGACCGGATGTAGCGGTTTCCAGGCCCGCAATGATGCGCAAGGTGGTGGACTTGCCGCAGCCCGAAGGGCCAAGCAGGACACAAAAAGAACCTGCAGGAATATGCAGGTTCATGGCGCGCAATGCCGTGGTGTCTCCCCACGACTTGGCGACTGCTTCTAATTCAATGGTTGACATGACTGCGCAGTCTAGGCAGCCAATATTGCATTGTCATGACATCTTTACCCGTGGTAACCCGGGTAAAAGCCTGCATCGTCATAAAAATGTCATGAATTCACAAGCATGACATCAGCACCTGTCACACCACCCATGCCACGTGTGTACTTGCGGCATGGGGGTATTCAGTGCAAAGGCGCGTTACTCCGTATGCCCGGGTGCGCGATTGAGCAGCACGGTGCGCTGGTCGGCCATCAGCGAGAGGTAGCGCTCGTAGTTGCGCAGGATGTCAGCAATCAGCTCCTCCTGGCGCAGATACTGCACGTCATAGCCTTCACGGCCGTCTTCAAAGAAGGTGATGGGCTCCACCACGTGGCGGCGCACGTTTGCTTCGTCGTCCGTCACCTCGGTGAGCATGAAGCCCGGCAGTCTGCGTGTGACGGGTCGCACGCCATAGACAAAGTCACGCAGCCCGGTAATCGGCACGATCAGGCGCACAGAGCCTGCATCCGCACCCTCTGTCACTGCCGTGTCATCCTGCACCCGGGCATCTACGCCCTGCTTGCGCATTTCAGCCACTACTTCCTGCATGGCAGGCAGTACCGATACCTTAAGGAAGCGGTTGACATCTGCCTCTGTAGGCTGGTGCACGATCTGCTCCAGGCGCTTGCGCCAGTGCTGGCCTGTCCAGAAGCTGGTAGCAGGCGCCAGATCCTGCCCGGCATGCGCCAGGTCGGCCTTCATGCCGCGCCACAGGCCTATGCACAGCAGCACCATGATGGCGGCTACAGGCAAAGCGGTCACCAGTGTCATGGCCTGCAAGGCCTTGAGCCCACCGGCGAGCAGCAGCACCACGGCAGTCATACCCAGCACGACCGCCCAGAACAGGCGCTGCCAGACAGGGGACTGTGGGTGGCCACGCGAAGCAATCGCATCCACCACATAGGCGCCCGAGTCAGCCGATGTCACAAAAAACAGGGTAATCAGCAAGACGGCGATCCACGACACAGCCTTGGCCAGCGGCAGATATTCAAAGAAGCGGAACAGCAGCGCATCCACATTGCTGGCCGTCGCTGACAGCGCGCCCTGCGCCACATGGGTGTCGATCCAGATCGCACCATTGCCAAACACGGTCATCCACAGCAGGTTGAACGCCGTGGGAATGAACAGCACGCCCACAATGAATTCACGCACCGTGCGGCCACGCGAAATACGCGCGATGAACATGCCCACAAAGGGCGACCAGGAGATCCACCACGCCCAGTAGAGGATGGTCCAGCCGCCAAACCAGCCATCGTCCTTGGCGACTTCATAGGTGAAGGTACGCAGCGACATGCCCACCAGGCTGGACAGGTAGTTGCCGATGTTTTCGCTGAAGGCCTGCAGCAAAAACACCGTGGGGCCACACAGCAGCACAAAGCCCAGCAGGGCAAACGTAATCAGCAGATTGACTTCTGACAGGCGCTTGACGCCCTTGTCCAGTCCGGAGGCTGCGGACAGACCCGCCAGCCCCACGACGACGACGATCACGGCGATACGAAACGCCGTGGTTCCTGTATCCCAGCCGGTCACCAGATTCAGACCTGCCGCCAACTGCAGTGCGCCATAGCCCAGTGTGGTGGCCAAACCGGCAATCGTGCCCACCAAAGCGAAGGCATCCACGCTGTGACCAATGGGCCCGTTGATGCGCTTTTGCAGCAGCGGGTACAGGCCCGAGCGCATGGTCAGCGGCAGGTTGTAGCGAAAGCCAAAATACGCCAGCACCAGCCCCATCACGCCATAGATGGCCCAGGCCTGAAAACCCCAGTGAAAGAAGGTAGAGGTCAGCGCCTCACGCGCAGCAGCCGGTGTGCCTGCCTCCTGCGTGGGTGGATTCAGGTAGTGCTGCAGCGGCTCACCCACGCCGAAATACATCAGCCCGATGCCCATGCCAGCCGCAAACAGCATGGCCGTCCATGAGGCAAAGCTGAACTCGGGCTTGGCATCATCTGGCCCCAGGCGAATATCGCCATAGCGGCTCCAGGCAATCAGCACCAGAAACACCAGAAAACCCGTCACGGCCACGGTGTAGAACCAGTCGAAATTCGTCACCACCCAGGCCTGCGCGCTGCCAAACAGCTGGTCTGCACGCTGGGGATAAAAACCGCAGAGCACCAGCAGGGCACCGAGCACCAGCAAGGAAGGCAAGACAACGGCAGGGGCAAAAGTCATGCGCGGCTTGCGCGCGGCGGTGGTGGGGGCTTGAGTGTCAGGTTGCATAGGCAATAAGCATTGGTTAGCCAGGAAATGCCAACCAGTATGGAGGCAACAGCATGCGTCTGTACGTCAGACAAAGTTGTGAAGCCGACGAACAAAAAAATAGCTGCCAGCGCTTGAAATACAAGGGGTTTAGATAGTTTTATATCTGAAATTCTTTAAATTGAAGCGCAGGCAGCTCCTATTTAAGTAGCTTACAACTCAATTCAACTCAGTGCTGCCATGCCTGCCCAAAGGCCTGCTCCCAGGCCTGGGCCAGATCCTGCAGCAAGTCCTGCGTGTCTTCCAGACCAATGCAAAAGCGCACTACGGTGCCAGCCTGCACACAGCCACGGCCGTTGGCACGCATGCTGTCAATGTCGTAGGGCATGACCAGACTCATGGGGCCGCCCCAGCTGTAGCCAAGCTTGAACAGCTGCAGGCTGTCACAGAAACGGTCAATCGCAGCCTGCTCAAACCTGGCATCTATCACCACGCTGAAGATGCCAGCCGCTGCGCCCTGCCCCTGGTTGGCAGCGCCACACAGCTGCTGCCAGCAGGCATGCCCGGGCGCACCTTCAAACGCAGGGTGCAGCAGTTGCACCACGCCGCTCTGGCGCTGCAGGGCCGCTGCCAGCTGGCGTGCAGACTGGTCCTGTGCGTGGTAGCGCAGCGCCATGCTGGGCAGCGCACGCAGCACGGCTTCTGCATCATTGGCGCCAATGCCAATGCCCAGACGCATGTGCGTGAGCTTGATGCGCATGTGCAGCGCCTGGTTCACGGTGGTGATGCTGCCCATGAGCACATCACCGCCGCCGCTGGGGTACTTGGTCAGCGCGTGGGCAGAGACATCCACCGCCAGGCTGCCGCCATCGGCCAGCAAATCAAAAGGCTGGAAAGCCAGGCCTGCACCCCAGGTGTTGTCCAGCACCGTGGTCACGCCGCGCGCCTGGCAGGCCTGCACCAGCGCGATCAGGTCTGGAAACTCCATGCTCACACTGCCCGGCGCTTCCAGCCATACCAGCTTGGTCGCGGGGCTGATCCTGGCCTGCAGATCGGCCACATCCATAGGGTTGTACCAGGCATGGCGAATGCCCCAGCGCGCCAGCTCGTGCTCCGCAAAGTCTTTGTTGGGGCCATAGGCGTTGTCGGGAATCAGCACCTCATCACCGGCCGAGAGCAAACCCAGCGCCACGGTGCTGATGGCGCACAGGCCGCTGGGCACCAGCAGGCACTGCTTACCGCCTTCCAGGCTGCACAGGCGCTCTTCCAGCTGATAGGTGGTCGGCGTGCCGTGCAGGCCGTAGGTGTAGCCGCTTTTGTCCAGCCAGCGGCGCGTGCGCATGTCCTGCACGCTGTCAAAAATGACGGTCGATGCCTTGTGCACCGCAGGCTGAGGGGCGGCAAAGGCCTGGGGGGGCTGGTAGCTGTGGTGCACCAGTTCGGTAGTGATGTGGCGAGCTTGTTCCTTCATGCCATACATATTAAGCGCCCCACCGCGCGGTAAAGGTTCAGCAGCGCGGCCACCCTGCGTGAAACAGACACACCGCCATGCCGTTGCACGTACGCGCACAAGGCATTGCCGCTGCCCTGACAATAGCGCCATGACCTGTGCGCAATACTGGCTCATGAAGAACGAGCCCGACGAATACTCCATAGACCACGCCCTGCAGGCCCCCGGGCAGCTCATGCCCTGGACGGGCGTGCGCAACTACCAGGCACGCAACTTCATGCGCGACCAGATGCAGGTGGGCGATGGCGTGCTGTACTGGCATTCCAGCTGCGCAGAGCCGGGCATCTACGGCATCGCACGCATTGCAGGCAATCTGCGCGTTGATCCCACGCAATTCGATCCGGCCGACCCGTACTATGACCCCAAGTCATCCCCCGACAAGCCCCGCTGGCTGATGGTGGATGTGCAGGCCGTCAAGAAAACCCGCTACGTCTCCATTGCCGAACTGCGGGAGCATCAGGCGCTGGAAAACATGCGCGTGCTGCAGCGCGGCAATCGCCTGTCGATCACGCCTGTGACACCGGAGGAATGGGACTACATCATGAACGTCATCCTCCGCTAAAAAATTACGTCGTCCCACAGAAAGCAGTACCTATGCGCGGTGCCCTGTTTGATTTCAGTTCCTGGTCGTCCATCCTCGTCACCATCATGAGTCTGCTGCTGATGACGCTGCTGATGATGGGCGTGCGCCTGCTGTTCATGCAGACCATTCAGAAAAAGCGCGAGCGCGAGAACCGCCAGATCAATGAACGACTGCGCACCCTGATTGCTGCCTACAAAACGCTGGGCAGCTCCTTCACCGGCAATCTGACCGTCAGCCCCGTGCATCTGCGGGATGCACGCACCATGACGCAGGCCGGAGAGCGCCCGGAAGATGAACCCACACCTTTTTTAGAACCCGATGAAGATGACGACAGCCCCGTTACCGGCGGCAGCTCCGAACGCCAGCGCCGCACACGCGATGCCGTAGAGGCCGCCTTGTCTGACATCATCTTGCTGGGTACCGAAGACCAGGTGCGCATGGCCGCACAGGCCGCCCAGGACCTGGTCGCGGGACGCCCCGTGCAAACTGCCATGCTGGTGAGCTCACTGCGCCAGTACATTCGCGATGCGCTGGATCTGGAAGCCATTCCCAGCGATGTAGCCATCCCTAACCAGGGCCCTTTGCGCCCCAACAGCGCCGGAGGCCCAGGCGGGCGCCGTGCGGGCAACGCCGAAGGGGGGGCAGGCGGAGGCAACCGTGGCGGCGGTGGTGGAGCCGGTGGCGGCGGCATGGGGGGCGGTCTCGGGCTTGGCATGGGCATGGGTGCTCGCCGTCATGAAGACTGAGCATCTGCCGCACTTGCCTGCTCAGAACGCTCTGCACAACACACCGCTGAAAGCAGGCCTGGCCTGCACATTGACCAAGGACTGTTTGACACACAGTCATGCACTTTGAAACCATGCAACGCCCCAATGCTTTTCTGACCGACCACGGCCAGACACTGATGCTCTCCCACGAGCAGCAAGCCATTGTCTACAGCGACGCGCCCTCTGCCATCATTGCCGCGCTGGCAGGCACTGGCAAGACCACCACCCTGGCATGCCGCGCTGTGCATGTGCTGCGAGAGCGGCCACAGACGCGCATTCTTGTGCTGGCCTGTTCACACGCCGGGGTGCAAGCCTTTCGCCAGCGTCTGGGCCAGCTGACGCAGGCCGTGCCCGCGAATCTGCACATCACCACGCTGGAGCGTTGGTGCGCACGCGTGCTGCGCCAGCATGACCCGGCCACACGCTTTCTGACCGACCCTGTAGCGCTGCGCGAGCAGGCCCAGCAAGCCCTGCGTCTGCTGGAAGAGCAGCTGCAGCAGCGCCCCGATCCACGCATTGAATTGCCATCCGAAGTGGATATGCAAGCCTTTGCCGCCTTCAACCACGCCGCCAAAAAGTCTTTGCTGCTGCAGCGTGTGCAGGAAGAAGGTGGTGATCTGGCTGACTTTTGCGACAACTACCAGCTCAGCTATACGCAGGCGCGGCTGTTTGCGGCCTATGAGCGCCTGCGCATCGACCACTGCGGCGATATCCGCTACTACGCCGAAGGCGACTGCACCTACGCCCTGGCGCAGGACGATGCACCACAGCTGCACGCCTCGTATGAGCTTGTGCTGTTTGACGAAATGCACGATCTGGACCTGGCGGCACTCACCGTGCTGCGCAAGCTGCTGCAGGCCACGCAGGCACGGTTTCTGGGCGCAGGCGACTTTAACCAGCACATTGAGGCCCAGGCCTGGTCTGTGTTTCAGGACAAGCTGCACCAGCTGGCCGACTTTCTACCCCTGCCCACGCAAAGCCTGCCGCTGACCCAGTCGCGCCGCTTTGGCCCGCAGATTGCACAGGCCGTCAACCAGTGGTTTGCGGTGGACATGAAGGCACCCAGCACACGACGCAGCACCGTCACGCGCTGCAGCTACGAAAGCGATGCGCAATGCATGGCCCAGCTGCTGCAGGCACAGGCCAGCATTCCAGCAGCCCCTGCACAGCCTGTGCGGCCGCTCACCATCATCCTGCGCCACGCGCATGATGCGGTCGCACTGGAATGGGCCATTTATCACGCAGGCCAAAGCGTCAGCCTGCACGGTCTGAAGCCGTTCTACCAGCACCGCGACATTGCGCTGCTGCTGGGCCTGCTCTATGCCCACGGCATGCAGGCAGCTGACTGGAAGAGTACGCGCTGCATGCTGGGCACAGACATTCTGAGCGCCTTTATCGATGGCGCGCTGTACTTCGGCAAAGGCCAGATTCGCCAGCGCAGCGAGGAGGAAGACAGCGATCTGGCCACCATGGCCGCGCAGATGCAGGCCTACCCACAGGCCATCTGGCGCTTTCTGATTGGTGAGCAAAGCCTGCAAGGCGGCCAGCGCAACTTCGCGGCCTTTGGCAACTTTCTGCAGCTGCCGCTGGCACTGCAGGACAACGCAGCGCAGCTGCTGCAGCAAGCGGACATCTGGGGTCTGTTTGCAGCAACCCCCATGCCCGAGCAGGACCGCGCCCAGCTGCGAGCCCGTGTGCAGGCCTTTATCGCAGCCATTGCAGACATGCCAGTAGCCGATGTGCTGACCCACGTAGCCACCATGGCGCAGCGCCACGGCAAAACCCTGCGCCAGGGAGGCGGCTTTGCCTTTCAGCTGCTGAGCATTGAACAGGCCAAGGGCCAGGAATTTGACTACGTGGCCCTGCCCTTTCTGGAGCCCGGTCGCTTTCCTGCACCGGCAGAAAAAACCACAGCTTTTCTGGAGCGCAACCGCCTGTACGTTGCCATGACCCGTGCACGCCAACGCCTGTGGCTGATGGAAAATGCTCTGCGGCCTGTCCAGCCATTTGATGCTTGATGCATAGGACGCACATTTTCACGGCAGCCTGCCGCCCGGCTGCCTTCTCATTTTTTTCTACTTAAAAGCGTTTCATGCCCTTCGCCGACAACTTGCAAACCCTTCCCGCCGTAGACCATATTGCCGAACTGCAACTGCTGGATGCACAGGGCAACACTGTGGCCCGCATCCCCAACCAGCCCGGCAAGGCCGGTTCCGTGCGCGTGTACCACGCGCTCGCTGCAAAGCATGGTGGTGTCATCACTGCTGCCGCTGCGCAAGAAGGGCTGGTGCTGTTTGCCGAGCACACAGAAGCTGCGCGCCAGCACCCAGGCAGCCACCCGAATATCGACCGGCTGTTCGAAATCATTGCCAGCGGTCAGACCTTGCACGTACGCATCGTCGCCTTGGCTTAGGCAGACGGCCTGGCTCTGCATAGGGCCAGCCAGAATGCCGCTGATAGCACGCCTGACCACGGCAGCACATAGGCATTTATTTGTGCAACAGGCATAAAAAAACCCAGTCAGTGAACTGACTGGGTTTTGTGTTCTGGCAGGGGAGGAAGGACTCGAACCCTCGCATGCCGGAATCAAAATCCGGTGCCTTAACCAACTTGGCGACTCCCCTACGCGCAACTGATCTGCAAACAGACCAACTACAAAATCTGGCAGGGGAGGAAGGACTCGAACCCTCGCATGCCGGAATCAAAATCCGGTGCCTTAACCAACTTGGCGACTCCCCTACACGCAACCGACCTGCAAACAGACCAGCTACAAATCTGGCAGGGGAGGAAGGACTCGAACCCTCGCATGCCGGAATCAAAATCCGGTGCCTTAACCAACTTGGCGACTCCCCTTCAGAGAAGCCGAGATTATGCACATAGTTTTTGGCCTCTCTGATCAAAAACGCTGTCAAATCTCAAAAAAATTTTCGAAAGATGTCCCGAATTGCTGATGTTTTCAGCAATTCGCGCAAAGCTTCCGCACTCCAATGCGAAAGCGATACAGATCTCCAGCCTGACCAGACAGTTCCACAGGCGCAAGCCCAAGCCAAACCGCATGCATCACAGTACAGGAGACTCCACCCTGCTGAACCAGATGATGCGCTGCTGACCCAACATCTTCTGCACACATCGAAAGCCTGGCAAACCGCATGTCCATCCAGCACCTGCCGCTATCAAGAAAATAGTTTTTATACGCCCTTGAAACACAGGCAGTTGGAGCAAAATGCTTTGCTATGACCAATGCTTTGCTTGAACCCTCTAGCCTGCCGCTGTTTGACCGCATCACGCCTGCAGACGTCGGCCCTGCCATCGACACCCTGATTGAGCGCGCCCAGGTGGCGCTGGAGACAGTCACAGCGCCGGACTTCCCCGCAGACTGGAACGCCATCGCCAAAGTGCTGGACGTCGCCACCGAAAAGCTGGGCATGCAATGGAGCGCCGTCAGCCACCTCTCCAGCGTGGCCGACAGCCCTGAGCTGCGTGCCGCCTACAACGAAGCGCTGCCCAAAGTCACCGAGTTCTGGACCAACCTGGGGGCCGATGAACGCCTCTACGCCAAGTACAAGGCCATTGACACCACTACCCTTACCCCAGAGCAAAAAAAGGCGCATGAGAATTCGCTGCGCGGCTTTGTGCTCTCCGGTGCTGAGCTGCAAGGTGCAGACCGTGAGCGCTTTGCCAAGATTCAGGAGCGCAGCGCCGAGCTGGCGCAGAAGTTCAGCGAAAACACGCTGGATGCCACCGACCACTGGGCCTACTACGCCACCGAGCAGGAACTCGACGGTGTGCCCGAAGATGTGAAGCAGGCCGCCAAGGCTGCTGCCGAGGCTGATGGCAAGGAAGGCTACAAGCTGACCCTCAAGATCCCTTCCTACCTGCCCGTGATGCAGTTTGCGCACAGCAGCGCACTGCGTGAAAAGCTGTACCGCGCCTACGTCACCCGCGCCTCCGAGCAGGCCGAGGGTGATCTGGCCAAGTACGACAACACGGCCATCATCCAGGAAATTCTGGCCCTGCGTCAGGAAGAGGCCCAGCTGCTGGGCTACCAGAACTTTGCCGAAGTTTCGCTGGTGCCCAAGATGGCGCAGTCGCCGCAGCAGGTCATTGACTTCCTGCGTGACCTGGCCCGCCGCGCCCGCCCCTACGCAGAAAAAGATGTGGCCGATCTGCGCGAGTTTGCCGCCAAGGAGCTGGGCATTACCGACCCACAGCCCTGGGACTGGACCTACATCTCCGAAAAACTCAAGGAAGCGCGCTATTCCTTCAGTGAGCAGGAGGTCAAACAGTACTTCACGGCCCCCAAGGTGCTGGCTGGCCTGTTCAAGATCATTGAAAGCCTGTTTGACGTCAAGATCGTCAAGGACGAAGCGCCTGTCTGGAACAAGGACGTGCAGTTCTTCCGACTGGAGCGCAACGGGCAGCTGGTCGGTCAGTTCTATCTGGACCAGCCCGCCCGCAAAGGCAAGCGCGGCGGCGCATGGATGGACGATGTGCGCAGCCGCTGGCTGCGCCCCGACACCGGCACGCTGCAGACACCTGTGGCCCACATGGTGTGCAACTTTGCCGATGGCGTAGATGGCAAGCCTGCGCTGCTGACGCACGATGACGTGATCACCCTGTTCCACGAATCCGGCCACGCGCTGCACCACATGCTCACGCAGGTCAACGAGCGTGATGTGTCCGGCATCAACGGCGTGGAATGGGATGCCGTCGAGCTGCCCAGCCAGTTCATGGAAAACTTCTGCTGGGAATGGAACGTGCTGCGCGACATGACCGCGCATGTGGACACCGGCGAGCCACTGCCCCGTGCGCTGTACGACAAGATGATTGCCGCCAAGAACTTCCAGGCCGGCATGGGCACGCTGCGCCAGATCGAATTCGCGCTATTCGATATGCTGCTGCACACCGGCGCCGCCAAAGATGGCGACTACCTGGCACTGCTCAAGCAAGTGCGTGACGAAGTGGCTGTGCTGCCCACGACCGACTACAACCGCTCCACCAACACCTTCAGCCACATCTTTGCAGGTGGCTATGCCGCTGGCTACTACAGCTACAAGTGGGCCGAGGTGCTGAGCGCAGATGCCTACGCAGCGTTTGAAGAAACCCAAGGCTCGGATGGCACCGCCAGCCAGGAAACTGCGCAGAAGTACCTGCACAACATCCTGGAAATGGGCGGCAGCCGCAGCGCCATGGACAACTTCAAGGCCTTCCGCGGCCGTGAGCCCCAGCTGGACGCCCTGCTGCGCCACCAGGGCATGGCAGAGCCCGTTGCGGCATAAGCCGAGGCTGGAGCCAACCCACAACAAAAGGAGACTGCGGTCTCCTTTTTGCTTCATAGCCCCCTCACCCTAACCCTCTCCCGTAAACGGGAGAGGGAACAAGGGCCCTGTGCTGGCGTAGTGACTCCCTCTCCCACTTGTGGGAGAGGGCTGGGGTGAGGGCCACTTTCCCTCCCCCGCTGGGGGAGGGCTGGGGTGGGGGCCAGCCCGATGCATCTACACCACCGACTGGTGTTTAGCGCCCCTGTACTGGCATATTGACTCCCCCTCCCACTTGTGGGAGAGGGCTGGGGTGAGGGCCACTTTCCCTCCCCCGCTGGGGGAGGGTTGGGGTGGGGGCCAGCCCGATGCATCTACACCACCGACTGATGTTTAGCTCCGGCCCCCATCCCCGCCTTCCCCCAGAGGGGGAAGGAGTGAGAGTCAGGGAAGTTCAGGCACCCTCGCTCTCTCCTGGAACAAGCGCCCCTGTGCTGGCGTAGTGACTCCCCCTCCCACTTGTGGGAGAGGGCTGGGGTGAGGGGCACTTTCCCTCCCCCGCTGGGGGAGGGTTGGGGTGGGGGCCAGCCCGATGCATCTACACCACCGACTGGTGTTTAGCGCCCCGGTGCTGGCGTAGTGACTCCCTCTCCCACTTGTGGGAGAGGGCTGGGGTGAGGGCCACTTTCCCTCCCCCGCTGGGGGAGGGTTGGGGTGGGGGCCAGCCCGATGCATCTACACCACCGACTGGTGTTTAGCTCCCCTGTGCTGGCGTAGTGACTCCCTCTCCCACTTGTGGGAGAGGGCTGGGGTGAGGGCCACTTTCCCTCCCCCGCTGGGGGAGGGTTGGGGTGAGGGCCAGCCCGATGCATCTACACCACCGACTGGTGTTTAGCTCCCCTGCCCCCATCCCCGCCTTCCCCCAGAGGGGGAAGGAGTGAGAGTCAGGGACGTTGATGCACCCTCGCTCTCTCCTGGAGCAAGCGCCCCTGTGCTGGCGTAGTGACTCCCTCTCCCACTTGTGGGAGAGGGCTGGGGTGAGGGCCACTTTCCCTCCCCCGCTGGGGGAGGGTTGGGGTGGGGGCCAGCCCGATGCATCTACACCACCGACTGGTGTTTAGCGCCCCTGTGCTAGCGTAGTGACTCCCTCTCCCACTTGTGGGAGAGGGCTGGGGTGGGGGCCAGCCCGCCGCCTATGCCTCCGGCACTATGGCTTCCGCGTAGTCATACAGCGCCCCCAGAATCTCTTCGGCACGCTCGTCTTCCACGGTCTCCGACAGCGCATCAATCTGCGCAAACAGCTGCTCCACGGTGCGAGCACCGCCTGCCCCATCCAGCAGCACCGCCATGCAGTGCAGCTGCCAGCGTTCCTGCTCCTGCTCCGTCAGGCTTTCCGGCCAGTTGCGTGCACGCCAGCGGAAGACCAGCTCCTGCAGGCGTACATCGTCAAAGCCCGTGCGGTCCACGCTCAACTCCTGGGGCGACAGCTCGCGCAGCTGGTTCAACCTGCGGCGGTCGGCCGGGCCGATGAAGCCGTTGTACAGGTCCTGATCCACATCATTCGGCCCATGGCCTTCGAGCTTGCTGTACACCTGCTTCCACAGCTGGCTCATGTCTGGCAACGCGCGGGCCTTGACGGCATGCTCAATGCACAGATTCATGTCAATGCCCCACTTGGCCGCCATCTCGGGCGACAGCGTCTTGAGGTTGCGCACCACCATGGGCGACTTGTTGATGTGAATGCTCTTGATGGGCAGACGCGTCACCCCCTCTGGCAGATCTGCCGCCCGGGTGAACATGCGCAAGCGCAATGTGTCCGCATCAATGGCAGCCAGCTCGCTGGGGTCTGCATTCAAATCCCAGCAGATCACCTCGTTCTTGTTCGTAGGGTGCTGGGCCAGCGGCCACATCACGGCAATGCAGCCACGCTCGGGCCGGATCATGCCGGAAACGTGCAGAAAAGGCCGTGCGTCGATTTGCTGTGCAGGCAGCCCCATCTCATGCAGCACACGGTCTTTTTTGCGCAGCGCGAAGGCAAACTCAAACAGCTTGGGGTGCTTCTGTTTGATGAGGCGCGCCAGCGCAATGGTGGCGCGCACGTCACTCAGTGCATCGTGCGCCTGCTCATGCCCCAGGCCGTTGGCGCGCGCCAGGTCTTCGAGCTTGAAAGACGGGCTGCCATCCTCCTTGACAGGCCATTCAATCCCATCCGGGCGCAGCGCATAGACCATGCGCACCACATCCAGCAAATCCCAGCGGCTGCATTCGTTCTGCCATTCACGCGCATAGGGATCGATCAGATTGCGCCAGAACAGAAAACGCGTCACCTCATCGTCAAAGCGAATCGTGTTGTAGCCCACGCCCACCGTGCCCGGCTGGCTGAAGGCAGCTTCAATCTCGCGCGCAAACACGTCTTCTGGCACGCCCTGCTCCAGCGCCTGCTGGGGGGTAATGCCGGTGATCAGGCAGGACTCGGGGCTGGGCAGATAATCCGGCGCTGGCTGGCAGTACCGCATGATGGGCTCGCCCACCTCGTTGAGGTCCATGTCGGTGCGAATCGCCGCAAACTGCGCGGGACGGTCATAACGCGGATTGGCACCAAAGGTTTCGTAGTCGTGCCAGAGGAAGGTAAGTTCAGCCATGAGGGTTGCAGCTTGAGCACCTGCAGGCAGCGCAAGTGCAGTTATGATCGAAAGATTGCTGATTCTAGCCCAGTCTTTTAAATAATTAATAAAGAAAACAAGGGCTTATTAAAAACCAATGGAAAAAATAGCCTCCTCTAAAATTAGCCCCGAAGATATAGAAACCAGAAAAAAACAAATCTACATTGCCAAAAAAACTCAAAGACTGCTTGGCAACTTTATTACTTTCCCTGCTTTTTTCAAACACCATCTCCAGCTCATACATCAAGGCAGCGCTTTTTCTCTGCACCCGCTGTATGCACAGTATTTTTTCAAACAAAAACTTATTATTCAGCTCCCCGTACAGCGCATAGAACACGCCATGCACGACTGGGTGCAATGCAATGCACAGCACTTGCACACCAGCGATTATTTTTTGAGTAATCAAGATCTGCTTTCCATCAGCCACCCAGTGGAAAACATACTGGCATACCGGCATGCGAAAGAACTCCTCGCTGCTGACTGGAACTACCAAAGCACCAAAGCCTACCAATACTTCAGCACAGCCCTTAGCAAAGGCAAACCGATTAAAAAACAGCATGTACTGCTGGATAGCACCATAGCCATTGATGCCTATTTTGAACGCTTCCAGCAACTGTATCTATCCATTCAAAACCACGGTTTATTGAGTAATGCGCAGATCAGCCAGCGTAGCACTCAGCAACCAGACAGAGAAATTGGTATTGCCATTGATCGCCGTGGCAACATCATCAAACTCCAGGGTGGTCAGCACCGCTTTGCACTGGCGAAATTGCTGAATATTTCACATATTCCGGTGGAAATTCGCATGGTGCATACGGATTTGCTTCAGCAGATCTGCCAGACCCATAAAAAATCACCCATACAGGCCATTTTGTGGATGGCACACCAGCTGGCCAGCGCAGAAGCTGTCTGTTAATGGTTGGGTGACGGCCTCCCTGCACAGCCCTCCTTCCCTCACTTCTGTTCCCTCCCCCGCTGGGGAGGGTGAGGGTGGGGGCCGCCAGAAGAGGAAGACGCTCCCCTCACCCCTGCCCTCCCGCCTCTATTCCCTCCCCCGCTGAGGGAGGGTGGGGGTGGGGGCCGCCAGAAGAGGAAGACGATCCCTCACCCCTGCCCTCTCCCGCAAGCGGGAGAGGGAGTTCATACCAAATTCATAGCTGCCAGCGCTTGCTGCATGGGCGCTAGAGGCATTTTTCATGATGAAAACTGGCGGCTATCATGCAGCGCCAAGGCGGCATGCCTCAAGCCTGGCAGGCCCCCATCCCTGCCTTCCCCCAGTGGGGGAAGGAGAGAAAGCCAGAGGGGAAGGGAGTCACCTCTCCCGCCCTCACCCCTGCCCTCTCCCGCAAGCGGGAGAGGGAGTTCATACCAAATTCATAGCTTCTAGCGCTTGCTGCATGGGCGTTAGAGGCATATTGCATGATGAAAACCCCGCAAGCAGGAGAGAGCATCGCTGGTGCTCAATCAATCGTTCGCTTGTCCAGCCCTTTTTGCAGCACCAGATCCACAATCCGCTGCTCTCGCTTATTCGATCGCATGCAATGGTCTTTCTGGAAAAGGTCTGTTACCCAGATCACGGCCTTGGCCCATTTCTTGTCGCGCTCGCGCCAGGCGTGGGAGGAGACGCTCTCCCACGCATAGCCATTAAAAAGCGTGGCATTCACAAAATGGTCCAAGGCTCGCACCCCTGCACGGCCTCGATCAGTTTTTCCGAACAAGCCAACCCACCACAACAGCAAGTAACCCAGAATCGCCAAGGGAACAATGGCACACATCAATAAAAAACCTGCCAAACGTTCCTTCACACTGCAGCCCTTTGCTTCAAACGCACCATCACCCCATTGGCTGATCGAATCGTAAGCCGCCCCACCGGCTGGGGCTCGTGTTCATCCACAGGCAATATTTCAAAATCTCTGAGCAGCATGCTCAAAATCAGCACGGCCTCCTGCAGTGCAAACGCAGCCCCCAGGCACACCCGTGGGCCCATGCTGAAAGGAAAATAGGCATGCTTAAGTGCAGCCTTGCTCTCTTCGCGGTCAAACCGGTCAGGGTCAAACGCATCAGGCTCCTTCCACCACTTTCTGTGCCGCTGCATCAGCCAGGGGGCCACCACCACCGTGCTGCCAGCCTTGACCTGCTTGTTGCGGATCGGGCACGTCTGGGCACTTTCACGCGCGAAGAAGCCCACGGGTGGAAACAGCCGCAATGCCTCGCGGAAGATGTTCCACACCAGCGGCAAGTCTTTCATATCGCGCTGCTCCGGCTGGCGCTGTGCCAGCACCTCATCAATCTGGGCCCGTGCACGGGTCTGCACTTCCTGGTCCATGGAGAGCAAATAGCAGGCCCATGTCAGCGCACTGGCTGAAGTCTCATGGCCCGCCAGAAACAGCATGGCCACCTGATTCACCAGCTCTTCAAAGTCAAACGGCTGGCCTGTCTGCGGATCTTTGGCCTGCATAAAGGCCGCAAGAATATCTTTGGGCTCTTCATCCACCTCGCCACGCTGGTGGGCTTCATAACGGGGCAGCACCATGGCGCTAAGCAGGCTGCGAATTTCCTTGGCTGCCTGGTTACTGCGCCAACGGTTCCATGGCAGCGCTGCCCAACGCATGCCAAACAACGCGGGCAGCATCAGCTTGGGGGCCAATGCCTGATAGCGCGCAAACGCCTTGAAGATCTTCAGCGCATCCGGCCCCTGCATGGGCTCCGAGAAAATCGTGCGGAAGATGATGTCTGCCGTCACATGCGTCATCTCCACCTCAATGTCATGCGGCTTGCCATCCGCCATGGCCTGCAGCCGCTGGAGCAAAGCCTGTGAGGCCTCCAGCATGCGCGGGAAAGCCACATTCAGCCGTGCCTGCTCAAACGCGGGGTTCATCATGCTGCGCTGGCGCTGCCATTGCGCGCCATTGGTGGTGAAGATGCTCTCACCCAGCAAAGGCTCCAGCGCTTCATGCAGCAGCTGGCTTTTAGGGAAGTTGGCCGCCTCGGTCTGCATCACGCGCTTGACCTGTTCAGGGTCATTGAGCATGTACAGATCCAGGCTGGGCAGGTGCACCTCACCCATCTGCATGTGGTAGCTGCGCTCATACAGCGCGTCCATCCAAGAACGGCGCGCATGCCAGAACATGCTCAGCTTGGATGCCTGCTCAGGACGAGGCTTGGGGTACACAGGGCAAAAACGGCTCATCTCAACAATCTTTTTCGAACAAAGTCTTCTACAGGGCCAGCATGCGTGAGCATGGCGAAATAGTCATAACCACCACGCAACTGTGCAGCCATCAAATATTGAAAATGCATGCGCATCTTATTGCGGCGCAGCCAGCGGTAAGTGTCAGGCCTGAACAGCTTGTGAAACCGCGGCGTGCACATGCACTGCGGGTTGTGCAGGGACTGTGACTTTGGCAGATAGCTCTCGCGCAGGCTTAAGCGCATCAAGTCGCACATGCCAAAACTCACGCTGTCCCCCGGAGATGAAATATCCGCCCAAAACCAGTTGGCGTCCTGCGCCAGATCAAGCAAATGCTGGCGCATCTGCGTGGCTTGGGGCATCAGGCTGAACAGTGGAATGCAATTCCCCAGCGTCACCAGTCGCACCCGCTGCCATTGCTCCTGCGTCAATTGCTGCTGCAAGCTGTGCAGCAAATCCACGGCCATGGCACTGCCCACACTAAACCCCACCACCAGCAATTCCCGCTCGGGGTGTGCAGCCAGTTCCTCTGCCAGCACCTTGGCTGTGGCTGCATGGCGCTGCTGCAGCGCAGGCACGCCGTTGCTCTCTGCAGCCTCACGCGCAAAATTCATGATCCGCATGATCCACGAGACATGCAGCACCCCATCCAGCTTCCACCCCAGCCCAAGCACCGCCAGCGCTGTCAGTACGGCAGCCAACACATTCCACACCAGGCTGGCTGTACTGGCTATTTGTGGTAGCAGCTGCACAGCGCCCCATGCTGCCAGCACGGCAAACAAGACGAACAGCAAGCCATACACCAGTGGATAAGCCAGCGTCCACAGCGTGTAAGGCGTCTGCTGGTGCAAGGGCCCCAAGCAGCGCCGCTCTTTCCAGACCAATGCGTAAGTCTTCAGCGCCTGGCTGGCCACCGCCCAGCGGCTTTTGGGCCAGTGGCTTCGCACCACATCTGACCAGTCATAAAACACATAGTCTGCAGATCGCCCCTGGGCGCTGGATACGCGCCATGCCGCATGTGGCAAGTCTGCTTGCTCACCCGCTGGCCATCGCTCACGTGGCCCTATGCGGTAGGCGGCGCCCACCACCGCTGACTGCAGCTGCGCCTGCTGGCGCATCAGCCGGTGGTAGTAAGCAGCACCTCGCGGATCAAAACCACCCACAAACAGCACCAGGCTCTGTGCTGCAGACTTTTGCATAAAAGTGCTCATGAATTGCTGCGGCGTGAAGCAGTGCGCGACTGCTTCTTACGCGCACGTGAATGTGCTTTGACTGTACTTTTTGTGGCGGCGACTCCCTGCGTTGTGTTCACCGTTTCAGGCCACAGGCGCTGCGCCATCTGCCCATTCAAAAACACACCGCACTTCCAAGGAGCCTGCGCAATTTTTCGGTAAAAACTGCCGTTAAGCTGCGTGCGGCTCACCAGTGCCTGCTTAAAGCGCAGCACCAAATCAGGCTCAGGCGCTGCTGTATGTGCCAGGTGCCAGAAGCTGCGCAGCTTGCCCTGGTACGTCAGCCCCGGCATGTCATACAACGCCGCGCCACACACTTTGACTGGTGCACCATGCCCCAGCGCAGACAGGCCCACCGTGCTGTTCACCACTACCACCCCACGCGCAGCTTTGAGCAGTGAGGGCAAATGCTGGTCATGGATGTAGAGCACCTGCTCCTGCAGCCCATAGCGCTGGGCCAGCAGCTTCAGCACCTTGCCATAGTGGCGGTGCCCGCGGTCCATGGGGTGGTGCTTGAACACCAGGCGCGTATGCTCCAGAGACTGCCCACCTTCAGGCATCTGGCCGTCTCGCTCTGCTTGCAATGCCCGGGCGTAGGTGCGCATTACCAGATTCATAAACTCACAGACGGAGGCAAAGTCTGAATGCACGCTGATCTGGGCATCGTTGTACACCTGCAGCGGCACCAGGAAAAAATTCTTGTGCCAGGTGTTGCAAAGCTGTGCCTCAATACCGCTTTCCTTGATCTTGTACCAGGCCTTGCGCCCAAAAGACAGCCACCAGTACGGTGCATCAGCCACCGTCATGGGGCGGTGGTGCAGGCCATTGTTCCAGCACTTTTGCCCCAGCCAAGCCGCAAAAAAATAGGCCATACCCCACATGGCTGCATGCCAGTAGCTATTGCCTACTTTCACCGTGTGCAATGCCTCAGGCTTTGCAGCCTTTGTTTTTCGAGCAGGGGCGGCATCCAGCAACGTCCGTGCAAACAGCCATTCCTGCAGGCCTTGCCCAAACACAGAATGCCCATTCACGCCAAACGGCTCAAAGGTCACATAGTCCGGGCGCAGATAGCCTTCTTCAAAGACCCCCAATGCACAGCCCAGCTGGGTACACAAATCCCGTACACAGGCGTGCACAGGACGGCAATCCCCAAACACCAGCACCACATCAATGGCCTGTGCCTGCATAAAGGCCCGCAAGGTGGCAGGCCAGCCCTGCAGGCTGCCACGGTAGCTTTGTGCGCCTTTGGGGTAGAACAGCCAGTCGCCAGCGTTGAAGTTGAACTTGAAAACCTGCGCACCTCTGCCGCGCAAATCCTTAGCCAAGTTCCAGAAAAAGGGGCCTACTGGCCCCTGCAACAACAACACTCTTTTGCCAGCAAAGCTCGGCTTACCCATTGATTGCACTCATGTCCTTAACCAAGAAAAGCGCTGCTTGCCTAGCTGGCAAAATCAGAGCATTTCGCACATTCTCTACCAAATAAAAAGCAGGGCTCTAGTACCGTAGCAGCTATGCCCCATATTCCAGCACCTGCCTCTGCACCTTATTTAACTTATGTTAATAAAGTGCTTGGCATAGCACCTTCAACTTGCGCCACTGCCGCGCCACATAGCCCACGCGCAGCTGCTGCAGCTTGCCACTGCTAGCCAAGGCATCGCGCCGCTGGCGCAATTGCTCCAGCACGGCCTCGCAGCTGGTATAGCCTTTGAGTACCGGGTCCCAATACAGCGGGTAGGCAATCAGGGCGCAATACACCAGCTCATCCAGGCTGCGCGTGCGCAAGCGCCGGGGCACAGGCAGCACATCTTCCGTCAGCCCCCAGCCCGCATAAAACGGCCTGCCATGCACTATCACACGCTTGCCGCGCAGCAGGGCGTCAAACCCGGTCAGCGACGTCATGGTGACCACCACATCACAGGCCTCTACACAGCTCACCACGGATGCCTGTGTTTCCACCGCATCCGCATAGTGCATGGCCTGCTGCAAAGCCAGCCGCCCCTTGCGGTTGCCGCTGGCTACATCCGGGTGCGGCTTGTAGACGATAAAGGCATCAGGAAACTGCGCCCGTGCAGCCTGCAGCAAGCCCATATTGGTATGCACGCCCCGTTCCACATCACAACCAAAGCGAATGGATGCATCATCTTCCACCTGGCCCGGCACCAGCACCACCTGCCGCCCGGCACTGCCCCACTGCACAGGGGCGTTTGGCTCCAGGTTGTACTTGGTCAGCCGGTGCTGCACGATGTATTCACGCACCTTGCGTGCACGCTCTACATCGTTCGCCGTGCATTCACGGTGGTTGAGCAAATCTTCCAGCTCAGAGGGCTGGCCGGGGTCAAAGTAAATGCCCTTGGCATCCAGCACAAAAGACTGGGGCGGTATCAGGTCAGAGCCCAGGCCCACAGAGCGCACAAAGCCATCTTCCATGCGCAGCAGGCGCACGCCCGTCTGCTCGGCCAGTTCCTGCACACCAGCAGGCGGCACTCGCCCCCAGCACACCAGGCAGTCGTCTTTCACAGGCTGCAGCGCAGCTGCCTGTGCCGCGTTTTTGACAAATAGCACCTTCTCTGGGTACAGCGACAGCATGGCCCGCAAGTTCGCCGCCTTCCAGCGCCGAAAGCCCACGCAAATCATGCGCCCTGCATAACGCTGTGCCACCTGTTTTTGCTGCACCAGCCAACGCATCACATCCGTAATCTCGCCACGCTGGTGGGTATAGGGGTTTAAGTAACGTGTGTAGTGCAGATAGGCTGCCGCAAACAGCTCATCCTCGCTGCGCCTGCGGCCTGTGCCAGCAGCGCGCCGCTGCATGGCTGGGTGATGGGGCTGGCGGTCATCCGTCACACCCCAGCCTGCATACCAGGGCACACCAAAGCAAGTCACAGGCTTGCCTGCCAACAGCGCTTCAAAACCCATGGTGGAGCTGACCACATACACCTTGCTCATCTGCTGGATGAGGGAGAGTGGATTCACCGCCTCGCGCAACACCACCACCCGCTCACTGTTCTGCACAGCAGTCAGGTAGCCGCCCTTGCGGCCACTGCTTACTTCCGGGTGGGTTTTCACATAAATGGTGGCCTGCGGGTTTTCATCCAGCGCGGCCTGCAGCATGTCTGCAAAGCTTTGCGCACTGGCGCCGCCCAGAGCCACACTCATATCCCCAGCGGTCTGGTCAACCACCAGCACGCGCTGCGCATCACCCGCACGCAAGGCATCTGGCGGCAGGTCTGGCGCATGGTTGTATTTGCTCAGTCCAGCCTGCAGCAAAGCCGCACGCGCCTGCACCGCGCGGCTGCCGGGGCCAGCCAGTACATCCACAGGGCTTGCCAGCAATTGCTCCAATGCACTGGGCTGGGTGCAGTCGTAGTAAATACCAGCTTCATCTACCACCAGCGATAAAGGTGGCTGATGCTGCCCTGTGTGAAAGGATCGCAAAAAGCCATCTTCCAATGCCACATAAGGTAAGCCATGGCTCTGCGCATATTTTTTTGCGTAATGCGCAGAAGGGCGTAATCCCCAGCCAATTACAGCACTGACTTTTTGCCTGCCGTTGAACCGTGAAAGCTTTCGTACTTTTTCACTAAGTAAAATAGGCAAAAAAGGTATTTTTACTATACCAGAAGAAAAAATTCCAAAAACCATTATTTTTATTTAAAATTCATCTCTACCTGAATTAGAATTGCATTTAAAATATTCAAGCAATATATTATTAATTTCTTTTGGTTTTTTATCCTTTAAAAAAAGTTCTCTGTTAAATGCCTTTTCAAAAAAAACCTCATTTGCCTTAATATCTTTAACTAAAGAAAATAATTCACCCAAATCATCATTACTATTTATAACGTCAATGTCAACAAAAGAGCCGCCACGTGCTTCAAAATAACTCTTTGATGCATAACATTTATTTACATTTTTAGCCAAGACAATACTTGGAATCCTTTGCGCAGCAAGCATAAACTCAGATGCAGAGATGTCAACAACACCAAAAACCATACATAAATCATATGTATTTGTCCGAACGGATTTTAATAATCTATTATTAGGGAATATTTTTCTTTGAGAATCTTCACTCATATACACAAAAATCCCTCTCGACAAAAGAAATTCACATAGATTCTTTATCATATTCTTGTACTTTGTATTTCTAGAGCCTGTATTTGGATG
Source organism: Comamonas kerstersii (assembly GCF_002056725.1). NCBI lineage: Bacteria > Pseudomonadati > Pseudomonadota > Betaproteobacteria > Burkholderiales > Comamonadaceae > Comamonas > Comamonas kerstersii. The sequence goes on from NZ_CP020121.1 coordinate 3,253,510, forward strand.
AGGCCGAATAACAATGCTATTAATATTCAATGACTGAACAATATTAATTAAAATTTTTGCAACTAGCGGGCTAGATAGCGATGAAAAATTTTCTTCTTCAAGCCCACCCTCCCACGTTGGCATATAAATTAATGCTGGTTCACCATTATATATGGAATAATCTCCAAACTTTGCAATAAGTGCATCACCAATGCGAATTACTCTACCCTGTTCAATATCATATGGTGTAAAAACACCACTTTCAAGGTAGCGATCTACTGAAAAATCTCCCGCAGCTAAAACATAATCATATAATCTAATCATTCTATTTACAGAAGCCTTTTTATTGCTTTCACCATGCGTCAGAAAAACATGTGTAGCACTTCTATTAAGAATCAACCTAGCATTAGATTGCGAGTTATACGGATAAAAAATTACCCTTCCATTAAAATCAGGCAGCTGCCTATAAAAAAGGTAAGGACAAATTTTAATTTTGTACTTTTTTGATTCAGCAAGAATATTAAAGTAATTATTAGAATAGAATTTAAAGACCAATACCGTTTTTAATGGATTAAAAAATCCAGATTCAAAAAATATACTTATTTGATCAAAAAAATTCTCAAATTTATTATCAATATATATATAATCACAGTCGTGGTATCGCTCAGGCTTTCTCCTACCCCCCCCCCATTTGAGATCAAAAAATTTTAAAAATACCTTGATTTTTTTAACACAAAAATGAAGGAGGGAAAGCATTTTAACGCCCATCCTTTCGGACATCAACGATAATACCCGTAAGCGCTGAAAGCAGTACATTCAAACTTACAATAGCAACTTCATGTGCACTAAGAAGCAGTTCTTCGGGCTCTACTCCGAAATTCTTCAACCTCATTGGTGTAGCTGTTCTTTCAGGATTAATGCAATTCACCTTGATCAACTCATTATCCCACTCTTCAGCTAAAGCTTGAGTTAAATTCACTATAGCCGCATTAGCAGATGAATATATTGCGTAATAAGCACGACCACGAGTGTAAGAGCTTGAAGTAAAATTTAGCAGCATACCGTGACTCTCAGCAAGATATTTTTTCGAAGAAATAGCGACATTAACCGCCCCTGAATAATTTACAGAAATCAAATCAGAAACTTCTTTTAGAGAAAGGCTGTCAATTGGTTTCTTTATTAAAAGCCCTGCTGTATTCACAATATAATTTATTTCACCACACTTCTTTCGAATTGTTTCCAGATATTTATTTAGCGCGCCTATATCACAAATATCAACACCATTATAACTTCTACTAGCAATTTCAACATGAGCACCGTTTAAAATGGCCAATTTTTTTATCTCTGCACCAACACCACTACTCCCACCAAATATCACAATATTTTTATTTTTTAATAAATTCAGTGTATCGGCTGACCTATAATCCGTCTTATCGCCAGCTTGCAATAGCTTCTCAGCAATAAAAAGGTCAATCGGCTGTGTTATTTTCAAATTACGTTCACTGCCCGCCACTGTCGCAACTTTTGTTTGAGGCAGCATTGCCCGTACAACGCCACAGTCACAAGTAAAAATATAACGATTTGCATCGATAGCTTTTTCATATGCTCTTCTAATCGTACCCAGCAAAAAACCTTGAGGAGTCTGGCCACGTCGCATAATGGAACGATTTGGAATGTTTGCGATACATCCGTCATCATAAACTTCAACTAAAGTATCAACAGAATTAATTACAACATCTACTGCTTCAAAGTCATTTAACAGACTCAGACACTCATTGATAATACCTTTTGTTACTAGAGGTCTCACCGCATCGTGAAATAAAATTTTCGTTTCTTTTTTATAATCTTGCAACGCTTGCAAAGCTGAATACGTTGAATCAAATCTTTCCTTACCGCCTGCAATTACTTTAGAAATTTTCTTCCATTTGTTTTTTTTAATAATCTCCCATGTTTGCTCTATATGATTAAGCTCTGAAACTATTAATATTTCGTCAATATTTTCATTTTTCTCAAATACATCGATTGTATACTCAATAACGGCTTTTCCTGCTAATTTTGTAAACTGTTTAGGTAGAGCCCCACCAAAACGACTACCAACACCACCAGAAAGTATTACTGCAACATTACTCATAATATTATTAAATTCTTGAAATATCGTTAATAATTTTTTCAATTACTGAAAAACATAAGCTTTCATCACATTTCTCAACCATCCATTTATTTACAGATTTGTTAAAATTAAATAAATCAGTCAATTTATTTTTTGCACCTTCATTTCTAGCAACTATTTCAATAGAAATTTGATCTTCATCTTTTTCAAAAACTTTTTTCAAATCAAAACCAAACAAACATCCATTGACATTAAAGTCAATTACTGCGAGCGCTTTATTTTTTATAGTTCTATTTTTCAAGAAAAATTTATTTTTTGAGAATTTCCAGTATAAAGCACCCGACAGTGCATCAATGTATTCATAATCTTCTTTTTTTAGGATCGAATTAATAATTTCAGCCAATGGACATTGATTAATTAAAAAAATCTTTTTTTCCATGCTTTTATATTCTACCGGCGTCCAAGAGTTATGAAGAGATATAATCCCATCTCTTGCTCCCTCTATATACTGCCTTACATCAATTTTAAGCTTTGGAGAAAAATAAAATGCTTCATACTGTTTTCGAGCATCAAGCATATTTAAACATCGCTCCAATATATTTCCAGAAGCGACACAGTCTATTATATGATAAAAATTTTTATAATTTTCATTTTTTAACATTGGATCGATAATAGAGTTACCAAATGAGCTCCAAGAAACATCCTCGTTTAGATTTTCAAGTTTATACTGACATTGCTTTCGCCACTCTATAAGAATAGGATTTAAAGACGTTCCAGCATACATAACAGCAACATGAACCCCTCTATCAGGAGGATAACCAAAAAATATCAATTTATCAGGATCGAATTTATTAAAAAAATTAAATATATCTTTAGTTATCAATGTATCCATATCGATAAAAAGCCCTCCAAACTTTTCCAAAACAGCCACAGAAATTGCATCCGATTGTTTTGGCAAACTTATCTTTTTTAAAAGTTCGACGTCATAAACATCACCAATGTAATCTTTGATATTGCCATGGTTAATAATGTGTATTTCTAAATTTTTTATATTTTTACGCCATGTGTCTTGGCATGCATCAAGATATCCAGGCATTTTTCCCTGAGACTCCCAAAACACAAACAAATTATTTTTCAAAATATTTACCATATATAAAATTACCTCCTATCAAAATATATTATTGCTAAATCTGTTATTCAGAATAAGTCTTCAACAATTCTCTTGGTTGCCTTACCGTCACATGACTTCATAAATTTATCTTTAAATTTATTTCTCTCAACTTTAAAAAAATCAACATCGTAACTAACATCTTTAATAGATTTAATTAAATCACCCTCATTTTTAACAATTTCCCCATAAACATAAGAACTCCAATCAAAGAAAAAACCGCGCTCATCATAATAATCATCGAGATCATATACGTAATGAATGATTGGCTTATCAAGCAGTGCATACTCAAAAATTAGTGACGAATAGTCTGTAATCAACAAATCGCAATGAAGCATTAATTCATTAGCTGTTAATTCATCATAAATAAAAATCACATGATCTTTTATTGATTCAGGTGGTCTATTAAAAACATGCTTTACAACTGGGTGCAACTTAATAACAAATCTATTTCCCCTAAAAAACTCATCATCAAACATTTTCCAATCAATCTTTAGATGAAAATTTATTCTTTCAGCAGGACTTCCTCTAAAAGTAGGGGCATACAAAATATTTTTTTTATCCTTTGGTAAAATTAAATTAACTTTTTCTAGAATTTTATTTTTTTTCTTTTCATTAAAAAATAAATCTGTTCTTGGGACACCCAAAGCTTTAACTTTTGACAGATCCACACCAAAAGCTTCGGCATAAATACCACGCAAAGCCGGAGAACTTACATATACATTCGTATATGCTGAGTGAGCACGTTTTTCAAACTCCACCGCATTAGAATCTTTCAATCCAATTGCTGAGTATCCAAACCGCTTAAAGGCCCCAGCAGCATGCCAGAGCTGTACTACTTTTGTTTCTTTTTTAAAATTGTAACCATATATTGGATTATGATAATCTTCTAAAAAAATATACTTTGCAGTAGCATAATGATATGCTCTCAGCATGTTTACAGCAAAAGATTTATGTTTTCCTAAAAATTTTAATACCTCACCTTTGCTTTTAACAGCATCCAAAATTAAAGCCATATTTTCACTTAATGGCGAGTTTTTGCTTTTAGCAAAAACCATTTTTTTCTCGTTTAGCGGAAGTAAAATTTTAGATACTTCAAATACCAATTTATTTATTTTGTATTGTTTTTTATTTAGAAAAACATTGATATTTTTCTTTGCATATGATTTATAAAAACTAAAAAATCCCAAAAAAAAGTTATTACCCGCTATATTTTTTGCCTGCATCCACCTGCCATCATAAAAATCGGGATTGTCGTATTTCTTATAAAACATCTCATCCAGACTGTTTAAAATTAAAATCAAAATCTTTCTATATTTTTTGAAATCAATTAATCTTATTTTATTAACATGATCTATTATTACTCTTATAAAGAAATATCTGATTGCTGGAATTTCATTAATCTCTTTTTTTGAGTGAGAATAAAGGAAAACATACGCAGCCCGCCAAGCCATTCCAGAATCACTATTTTTAGCATTAATTGCCTTCAAGAATAAGCTCTTAAACTCATATGTAAACATCCGATCATAGTAGCTTTTTATTATTATTCTCTTATCCGAATCAGAAACGCTTTGCAACAAGATAGCTTCTTTACATATTTTCATTGTATGAATTAAATTTTGCAAGTAAAAATATGCTTCACTAACTTGTTTTTGAGTTGCTGAGGCTTCATGCATCCTTAAATCCCTGACTCTATAATAATAAGTACACTGATTGGTAGTAAAAATATTTTTTGCCCGAATTAAAGCTTGCACCATAAATGCTGAGTCCTCGGAAAATTTAATCCCAAGAGGAAACCGCAACCCATTTATCAAACTTCTACTTATAATTTTCCCACTAACACCTAGTGCTAAAAAAAGCTCTTTATTTCTAACTATATCTTTATACCCTTCTAAAAAAACATTATTTTTCACATATGACTCATTTGTCCATACCTTTTCCCCATCAAATCTCTTTATCTGGAAATTTAAAAAGTCAGCTTTTTTATCAACGGCTATTTGATGCAACTTATCTAAAGCAGCAGTTGATAACAAATCATCTGCATCTAAAAAACAAATATATTCACCTCTAGAAACCTCAATCCCGAGATTTCTTGCAGAAGAGACACCTCCATTGGGTTTATTTACAATAACAAATCTTTTATCATTTTTTATACAAGCAGACACAACATTATATGTTTCATCAGTCGATCCATCATTAACCAAAATAAATTCACAATCCACTTTATTTGTTTTTAAATTTTCAATTGTCTCCTCAATCAAACCAACTACGTTATACATTGGCACAATAACACTGATACCAACTTTTTCATTATCGCTATTAACGTTCATAATTTAATTAAAAATGATTGAATTTCAATGCTTACACAAGCTAAATCTTGATGAAATTTATATGGCTTTATGGATAACAGAATCCACAGTCAAAATGCTTAATTAAATATTATTAACGAGTCTTCAACTAATATCCGTTAGAAATATTTAGTAAGCCTTGCAATCACCACATACATAAGTTCATTATGTTTATTAGCTTCTAAATTAAAGATTTACCAACTGCCAAACACCACCTTGGCGCTGACGGCGATCTGGTAGAGGATTTGCGTCATGTCTTTCCAGAACTGGCGTTTTTTCTCATCCACTTTAGGCAGCACCAGAATCTGGTCACCCGGCTGAATATTGGTATTGGCAAACAGGCGCTTGGGGTTGACCTGTTCAAAAGAGCCATCACGGCGGGCGACCACCACACGGGCGTTATCGGCCATCTGGGTAAAGCCACCTGCGCGGTCGATATAGCCTTCCAGGCTCAAATTGTTTTCATAGGCCACGGCATTGGGGAACAGCACTTCACCGCTGACCAGCACAATGTCGTCCTTACGGGGAATGCGAATCACATCTCCGTTTTCCAGCAAGATGCTGTCCAGCTGGCTGGCCTTGGCAATTTGCACCTGCCCAATGGGCTCAATCTTTTTGGCGCGCTCTACCCATTGCAGGGCCAGGTCGGCTTCTTCCGTGCGCAGGCGTGCTTCTTCGCTGCTGCCGCTGCGGGCGGTGAGCAGGCTCATTTCCAGGTTATGCAGGCTGGTTTGCAGCATTTCGCGCTGGCGCTGCTTCACGCTTTCGCGGAAGAGCTGCACGCTTTGCATGTCAGAGTGCTGGCGCGGCTGTATGCGCTGCAGCAGTTCACCCATGGGGGTGCCGTAGGGCAGCACGTATTCCTGCGCGCTGTCGTGCTCCCCTTCTACACGCACGGTGATGGTGCCGGGCTTTTTGTCGGCGGTAAATTCCAGCTCGTCACCATCGCTCAAGGCAATGGCCTCAGCATCTGTCAGCGGGTAGTACTCCACATTGCGCAGGCTGCCGGTGTTGCGTACCACGCGCACGTGCGTTGCCAGGGGCAAGGGTTTGGCCAGCTTCATGAGCTGCGCCACGGTTTGCTGCTCGCCCTTGAATTCAAAGCGCTTGGCGTTGACCACCAGGCCTTTCACGCTGATGCGCTTGCCATTGGCGGGTACAAAAATCACATCACCATCTGCCAGCTGCACCATGGGAATGGTGCCTTGCAGCAAAAAGTCATACAGGTTGAGTGTGGCCTTGACATGCTCCCCACGCTTGACCTGCACCTGCAGGTAGCTACCGCGCTCAGGGTCTACGCCACCGGCAATGTCCAGGTAGTGCAGCACGCTGTCCATACTGGTGCCGTTGTACAGGCCAGGGCGGTTCACATTGCCGCCCACAAACACACGCACGGGCTGGGCGGCAGCCAGCGTGGCGTAGCTGCTCACGTTATTGCGGAATGCCTTGCGCACGGCGGTCTGCACCACGGTTTGCAGCTCGTTGTTGCGCACACTCAGCACAGGCACGGGGCCTACGTGGGGCAAAAAGATGTTGCCGCGCGGGTCTACGGTGAGTGTTTGCTCAAAATTGAACGCCCCCCACAGGCGGACCTGAATCTGGTCCCCAATGGCGATGGCGTAGTCTGGGTTGAACTGCATGGCCCCGGGCGCGCTGAAGGCGCCGGTAAACAGCTGGGCACCAAATACATCACTGGCCTGGTTGCGCAGGTGGTCTTCCGTCAGCAAGGCGCTGGGGGGCGTGGGTTTGCTGGCAGGAGTGGTGTTAGCCATTGCTGGGTAGCCCAACATGGCTGCAGCCTGGGGGTCTGCAGGGGTGCTTGGCTGCTGCCTGCTGGCAGAGGCTGAAGCAGAGTGGGCCGTATTGCTGCCGCCCATCAGCGCCTCATAAGCCAATTGCGCATGGGCGGTTTGCAAACCAAGGGCAAGACCAGCAGCGGCCAGCCAGTGCCAACGCTGTGTGCAGCGCTTGACTGCTTGCATAAAAGGAGTGCTTTGCACTGGTGCAATGCCGCTTTGCGGATGAAATGTATGTGAATGCAAGATTTTATCAGCGCTAGCAGCTACAAAAAAAGTAATTTTATTGGTCAGCTTGTTCATGGTGCGAGTGGTCATACGCTGCGCCTCAGTCCTTGTGGTCACGAACAATGGCCAGCAGCAAGCTGATCACGCCCGCAACCAGCAAGATCACTACCACCCAGACGGTGGTGGTGTAAAGGCGGCGAGGCTCTGTGGCCTCCTGAGGCAGATTGGGCTGCTGCAGTACCGAGACTTTTTTCAGGGTGCGGGTGGCTTCCAGCCTGCCCTGCTCCAGCGCGGTGATGGCGGTTTTGTACATATCCAGCGCAAACTGGGCCTGCAGTTCCAGCTGGGCGTAGGCTTCTGCCGTGCGGTTCAGGGTTTTGCCGCCGGGGGCGGCCAGCTTGGTCTGTTCTTGCTCAATCTGTTTTTCCAGTGCTTTGATGCGCTGGTTCAGCAAGACGATGTTGGGGTGGTCTTCCACCAGATAAGCCTGCAGGGCACTGCGCTGGGCTTGCAGGTCTGCCAGCTGGCCTTGCAGGTTGCCGATGATGGAGGCCACCACCTGGGCGGCAGCTTCAGGCGATATCAGGCGCTTGCTTTCCTGAAAGCGCAGCAGCTCCTGCCGGGTGCTTTGCACTTTGTCATGCAGCAGCTGCACTTGCTGCGAGAGAAAGTCCACCTGGTCCTGCGCAATGGCATGGGCCAGCTGGTTCATAAAGCGCTCCCCCTCTTTGAGCAGGGCCTGGTTAATGCGCTGGGCAATTTCAGGTTCATAGGCCTGTGCCTTGAGCACAAGCACGCCCGCAAATTCATCAAACTCCACGGCTACGCGGCGCAGGTAGTAGTCGTAAAAGCTTTCCGCACTTGCTTCTGCACTCCACAGGCGAGAGAACCAGTCGCCCTGCCCGGCAAAGTGCTGGCGTAGGTGCAGTTGCTCGTCCAGCTTTTCGGCCATGTCGGGTGAGCGCAGGTGCTCACGCAGCAGCAGCTGGTCGGTACGGTTGCCGCCAGAGGCGCCAGAGATCAGGCTGCCCAGGTCGATCTGGCTGCCGCTGTGCAAATTGGTGCTTTGAATGATGAGGCGCGATTCAGACACATAGCGGTCTGAGGCAATGCCTAGCCAGTAAATGGCACTGCATGCGCAGGCAATGGCCGTGACCGCGCGCAGCGGTTTTTTGCGCAGCCACTGCAGGCTGCGCGTGGTGAGGGAGGCAATGGCAATGGTCATGATCGGGAAAGAGAGATGCTGTCGTGGTAGGCGCGGATGGCGTCGTCAACCTGGTCAAACCAGTGCGCTGTGCCGTTATGCAGCCAGATGCCTGCCTGGCAAAAGTCTTTGAGCGTTTTTTCGCTGTGCGAGACCATGATCAGGCTGGCTTTGCCCACTTTGTCTTTAAATGCCTTGGCGGCTTTTTGCTGAAATTGCTTATCACCCGTGGCTGTCACTTCGTCTGAGATATACACATCAAAATCAAAAGCCAGTGACAGGCCAAACTGCAGGCGTGACTTCATGCCTGAGGAGTAAGTGCGCACGGGGCGGTCAAAGGCTTCACCAATTTCGGCAAAGGCCTGTACCTGCTCCACAATGCGAGGAATCTCATCTTCCAGCCCATGAATGCGCGCCACAAACTTGGCGTTCTGGCGGCCGGTGAGGCTGTGCTGAATACCGCCACCAAAACCCATGGGCCAGGAGACATTGCAGTGGCGAATGACTTCACCTTTGGTGGGGTAGTCCACGCCACCAATAATGCGCAGCAAGGTGGATTTACCCGCCCCGTTACCACCTACCAGGCCCACGCTACAGCCGGTGGGAATATTCAGGTTCACGCCGGTGAGCACCCAGGGGCCCATGCCATGCTCGGTGAAATAGCGCTTATGTACGTCAATCACTTCAATCATTGCATCACCAAGCGCTGGGTATAGCGGCGAAACAGGGCCAAGCCCATGAAGTTCAACACCAGTGCACAGCCATAGGCATAGCCCACGTCCAGCCCGGTAACAGCATGGTAGTAAGGTGCAAAGCCAAGGCGCGCAGCCTCAATGGCGTGGGCGAGGGGGTTGTAAAGCAGCCAGTCCAGATAAGGCTGCCGCACCATAGACAGAGGGAAGAGGACGCCAGAGATCATCATCAGCGGCATCATGATGAAGCCAATGATGCGCTCCAGCTCTGGCACCAGCTTGATGAGTACGGCAAAGCACATGCCCAGGCCCAGGCCGCACAACCAGGCGAGCAAAAAGGCTTCCAGCACCAGCAGTGGCGCAGCAGGCAAGGCCATCCAGCCAAAAATTCCGCCCACAGCAAAAACCGCTGTACTGATGACGAGCATGGTGACGCCTTCAAGCACGGCGCGGACCAAGGCAACATCAGACGGACGTACTTGGCGATAGGCAAACAATGCAGAGTTGGCGTCTACGGCGTTCTGGACTTGAGACACCGTGCGTTTGAACGTCATGAACACCAGCATGCCGATGGCAATCCACAGCGGCGTTTCTATGCCACCGATATGCCGCACGCGGATGACGGTAAAGATCAAAACCAGCCAGAGGATATTGACCACTGGCTCCAACACGACCCAGCCCCACGCAAACCGGGAGCTGAACATTCTGACCAATGCCTCTCGTAGAAACAGTGCTTTCCAGACAGCGGCTGCTCTTTGAAAGTTATTCATGGAAAACAAAAGTTCAGCCGTTTGGCTGAACTTTTTGAGGTTGTGAAAAAAGCGTTTGCACCATATCACAAAATGTATTGGTAACCTATCACAGACAAGGTTGTTAACAAAGTGTTTGCAAACTTGCATGGAATTCATCAAGTGCGCCTTAAATGGATTGCTCCCCCACTGGATTCCTCTCCTGCTTTGCGCTAACTTTTTCTGCTTCTCCCTCGGGCATTCACCCCTTCCCCCTCTGGGGGAAGGCAGGGATGGGGGCCGGGTATGGCAGGTGGTGTGGGTTACGCCTGGCTGGCCCCCACCCTCACCCTCCCCCAAAGGGGGAGGGAATAGAGGCGGGAGAGGTGAATCCTTTCCCCTCTGGCTTCCTCCCCTTCCCCCTCTGGGGGAAGGCAGGGATGGGGGCCGGGTATGGCAAGTGGTGTGGGCTACGCCTGGCTGCCCCCCTCCCTCACCCTCACCCAGCGGGGGAGGGAATGCTTTTTCCCTCTCCCGTTTACGGGAGAGGGTCAGGGTGAGGGTACTGCTTCCTCTTCTGGTGGCCCCCACCCTCACCCTCCCCCAGCGGGGGAGGGAATAGAGGCGGGAGAGGTGAATCCTTTCCCCTCTGGCTTCCTCTCCTTCCCCCTCTGGGGGAAGGCAGGGATGGGGGCCGGGTATGACCTTAAGCATGGGTGAGTGGTGTGGGCTACGCCTGGCTGGCCCCCACCCTAGCCCTCCCCCAAAGGGGGAGGGAAAGAATCACCCTCACCCCTGCCCTCTCCCACAAGTGGGAGAGGGAGTACACACAGGCGATGGTCAGGCAGGTAGTGGGGATGCATTGGGTTGCCCCACACCCTCACCCAGCGGGGGAGGGAATGCTTTTTCCCTCTCCCGTTTACGGGAGAGGGTCAGGGTGAGGGTGCTCCTTCCTCTTCTGGTGGCCCCCACCCTCACCCTCACCCAGCGGGGGAGGGAATGCTTTTTCCCTCTCCCGTTTACGGGAGAGGGTCAGGGTGAGGGTGCTCCTTCCACCAGCCCACCTTTGTTCCGTCCCCTCTGGCTTCCTCTCCTTCCCCCTCTGGGGGAAGGCAGGGATGGGGGCCGTGCATGGCCCTGAATATGAGCAGGTGAAGCAGCAAATATCAGGCTGGCCCCCACCCTAGCCCTCCCCCAAAGGGGGAGGGAAAGAATCACCCTCACCCCTGCCCTCTCCCACAAGTGGGAGAGGGAGTACGCACAGGCGATGGTCAGGCAGGTAGTCGGGATGCATTGGGTTGCCCCACACCCTCCCCCAGCGGGGGAGGGAATGCTTTTTCCCTCCCCCGTTTACGGGAGAGGGTCAGGGTGAGGGTACTGCTTCCTCCCTCTGGCTTCCTCTCCTTCCCCCTCTGGGGGAAGGCAGGGATGGGGGCCGGGCATGGCCCTGAATATGAGCAGGTGAAGCAGCAAATATCAGGCTGGCCCCCACCCTCACCCTCCCCCAGCGGGGGAGGGAATGCTTTTTCCCTCTCCCGCTTGCGGGAGAGGGTCAGGGTGAGGGTGCTCCTTCCACCAGCCCACCTTTGTTCCGTCCCCTCTGGTCTTCTCTCCTTCCCCCTCTGGGGGAAGGCAGGGATGGGGGCCGGGCATGGCCTTAAGCACGGGCAAGTGGTGTGGGCTACGCCTGGCTGGCCCCCACCCTCCCCAAAAGGGGCAGGGAAAGAATCACCCTCACCCCTGCCCTCTCCCACAAGTGGGAGAGGGAGTACACACAGGCGATGGTCAGGCAGGTAGTGGGGATGCATTGGGTTGCCCCCACCCTCATCCAGCGGGGGAGGGAATGCTTTTTCCCTCTCCCGTTTACGGGAGAGGGTCAGGGTGAGGGGAGCTTCTTCCTCTTCTGGTGGCCCCCACCCTCACCCTCCCCCAAAGGGGGAGGGAATAGAGGCGGGAGAGGTGAATCCTTTCCCCTCTGGCTTCCTCCCCTTCCCCCTCTGGGGGAAGGCAGGGATGGGGGCCGGGCACGGCCCTGAATATGAGCAGGTGAAGTAGCAAATGCCTGGCTGGCCCCCACCCTAGCCCTCCCCCAAAGGGGGAGGGAAAGAATCACCCTCACCCCTGCCCTCTCCCACAAGTGGGAGAGGGAGTACGCACAGGCGATGGTCAGGCAGGTAGTGGGGATGCATTGGGTTGCCCCTCACCCTCCCCCAGCGGGGGAGGGAATGCTTTTTCCCTCTCCCGTTTACGGGAGAGGGTCAGGGTGAGGGTGCTCCTTCCTCTTCTGGTGGCCCCCACCCTCACCCTCCCCCAGCGGGGGAGGGAATAGAGGCGGGAGAGGTGAATCCTTTCCCCTCTGGCTTCCTCTCCTTCCCCCTCTGGGGGAAGGCAGGGATGGGGGCCGTGCATGGCCGTAAGCACGGGCGAGTGGTGTGGGCTACGCCTGGCTGGCCCCCACCCTAGCCCTCCCCCAAAGGGGGAGGGAAAGAATCGCCCTCACCCCTGCCCTCTCCCACAAGTGGGAGAGGGAGTACACACAGGCGATGGTCAGGCAGGTAGTGGGGATGCATTGGGTTGCCCCTCACCCTCCCCCAGCGGGGGAGGGAATGCTTTTTCCCTCTCCCGCTTGCGGGAGAGGGTCAGGGTGAGGGTACAAAGGAAACACCCCTCAAAGCAGCGGCGACATCAGCCGCGCAATGGAGTCTCCTAGGCGTTGCAGGAAAGGCTGTGGACGGGCGTACATGACACGGTGGGCATGCTGCAGGTCTGCCATGAACTGCTGCTCCAGATCTGTGGTAAAGGCACGGCCATAGATGACTGCGCAGACTTCGTAGTTCAGGCGAAAGCTGCGGTTGTCAAAATTGGCGGTGCCGATGATGCCCATCCAGTCATCGACCACCATGGTCTTGGAGTGCAGCATGCTCTTGCGGTATTCGAACACCTTGACGCCACTTTTGATCAGCTCATCAAAGTAGGAGCGCGCCGCTGCGGTGACGATGCGTGAGTCTGATTTTTCCGGCACCAGCAGCCGCACATCCACACCACGCAGAGCGGCATTGGTCAGCGCCAGCATGGCTGCTTCCGTGGGCACGAAATAAGGCGTTGTCAGCCACAGGCGCTCATGCGCGGCATGAATGGCAGCCACGTGCACGCGGTGAATGGCTTCCATACTGCTATCTGGCCCAGATGCCATGATTTGCACGGCCTGATCGCCATCCGGCATATCGGGCAGCAAAACGTCCAGATCGGTAGGTTCCTGGTTGGTGCTGTAGTCCAGCGCATAGGCCCAATCCTCGAGAAACACGGTCTGCAGCCAGTTGACCACCGGGCCATGCAGGCGCACATGCACGTCGTGATAGGCCTCGGGCAAGATGCGCTGGTTTTCTTCGTCAGTGATGTTGACGCCGCCCGTAAAGCCGATGTCACCGTCAACCACCACAATCTTGCGGTGGGTGCGAAAGTTGATGACCGGCCGTGTGCGCCGCCCCAGCCGGGTCGGGTGGAACAGTGCCACTTCTCCACCTGCGGCTTCCAGCTCTCGGTAGTGCCTGCGGCTCAGCCTTTTGGAGCCCAGTGCATCGACCAGCAGACGCACCCTTACCCCTTCGCGCGCCTTGGTGCACAGCAGGGCCAGCAGGGCCTGCCCGGTCTGATCGGGCTCAAAAATGTAGTACTCCAGATGCACATGGTGCTGCGCCTGGCGTACGGCAGCCATGATGCTGTCAAAAGTTGCTGCGCCGCCCACCAGCAGCTGCACCTTGTCGGCTGTACTGAGCGGCAGATTACTGGATGCACTGACCAGCTTGACCAGCTGGTGCAGGTTGGCAGGCGCCGTGGGCACTTTGTCTTTCAGACGCGCAATGCTGGCACGCACGCGGGAGCGGCGGCGGCTGCGCAGGCGCTTGAGGCGCTGGCGTTTCAGACGCTGGGGGCCGAAAAAGTAATACACCCCGACCCCGACCACAGGAATCACGGCCATGGACAGCAGCCAGCTGAGTGTGGCGACCGGCGCGCGGCGCTGGAGCAAGATCCAGACCGCCACAACCACCACGTACAGCGACCACAGCACGGACAGAGCCAGCATCACATGATCACGCGTGAACCACTGTGCAATTGCCTCCACGACCGCTCCTCAACGAAATATCGAATTGCCGCGAATGTATCCCGTACGACATGGCTTGGCGCACATGCCCATAAAAAAACCGACAGCCTGGTGAGCTGTCGGTTGGCGTAGCAAAGCGCTTAGTCTGACGTTGCCGTGTGTTCTGGCTCAGACGCGGCCTCTGGCAGTGCCGTGATGTCCAGCACCACATCGCCTTTGCCTTCGTTGGCATCGGGGTTCCAGTCCACTTCGAGGCGACCGCCATCGACCAGGCGGCCAAACAGCAGTTCGTCGGCCAGTGAGCGACGGATGGTGTCCTGAATCAGGCGCTGCATGGGGCGTGCCCCCATGGCAGGATCAAAGCCCTTGGCCGCCAGGTGCTTGCGCAGCTTGTCGGTAAAGGTGACTTCCACCTTCTTCTCGGCCAGCTGCTGCTCCAGCTGCAGCAGGAACTTGTCCACCACGCGCAGGATGATCTGCTCGTCCAGCGGCTTGAAGCTGACGATGGCATCCAGACGGTTGCGGAACTCGGGCGTGAACAGGCGCTTGATGTCTGCCATTTCGTCGCCCGCCTGCTTCTGGGTGGTAAAGCCCATCACAGACTTTTGCATGGTCTCGGCACCCGCGTTCGTGGTCATGATGATGATCACGTTACGGAAGTCGGCCTTGCGCCCGTTGTTATCCGTCAGCGTGCCGTGGTCCATGACCTGCAGCAGCACGTTGAAGATGTCTGGGTGCGCTTTTTCGATTTCATCGAGCAGCAGCACGGCGTGCGGCTTCTTGGTGACAGCCTCGGTCAGCAGACCGCCCTGGTCGTAGCCCACATAGCCGGGAGGCGCGCCAATCAGGCGGCTGACCGCATGGCGCTCCATGTACTCAGACATGTCAAAGCGGATCAGGTCCACACCCAGAATGTAGGCCAGCTGCTTGGCTGCCTCGGTCTTGCCCACACCTGTGGGGCCGCTGAACAGGAAGGAGCCAATCGGCTTGTCTGGCTTGCCCAGGCCGGAGCGCGCCATCTTGACGGCAGAGGCCAGCACTTCCAGCGCCTTGTCCTGACCGAAGACCACGCTCTTGAGGTCACGCTCCAGGGTTTGCAGCTTGCTGCGGTCGTCATTAGAGACATTCGCAGGGGGAATGCGCGCCATCTTGGCAACGATTTCCTCAATCTCGGTGCGGCCCACCACTGCCTTGCGATCGGCCTCGGACTTGACGCGCTGGGCTGCGCCCGCTTCGTCAATCACGTCAATGGCCTTGTCAGGCAGGTGACGGTCGTTGATGTACTTGGCAGACAGCTGTGCTGCTGCTTCCAGCGCTTCTGTGGAATAGCTGATGCCGTGGTGCTCTTCAAAGCGAGGCTTCAGACCCTTGAGGATTTCAATGGTCTCAGGCACGGTGGGCTCCACCACATCCACTTTCTGGAAACGGCGCGACAGGGCAGCGTCTTTTTCAAAGATGCCACGGTATTCCGTGAATGTGGTCGCCCCGATGCACTTGAGCTGACCGCTGGACAGCGCAGGCTTGATCAGGTTGGAAGCATCGAGCGTGCCGCCAGACGCAGCACCCGCACCGATCAGGGTGTGAATTTCGTCAATGAACAGCACGGCATTGGGCTTGTCCTTGAGCGTCTTGAGCACGCCCTTGAGGCGCTGCTCAAAGTCACCGCGGTACTTGGTGCCTGCCAGCAGTGCACCCATGTCCAGCGAATACACCACGGCGTCCTTGAGCACCTCAGGCACCGTGCCTTCGGTGATGCGCCATGCCAGGCCTTCTGCAATGGCCGTTTTACCAACGCCTGCTTCCCCCACCAGCAGCGGGTTGTTCTTGCGGCGGCGGCACAGGATCTGGATGGTGCGTTCGACTTCGTAGTCGCGACCGATCAGAGGATCGATCTTGCCTTCCTTGGCGGCCTGGTTCAGGTTGAGTGTGTACTGCTCCAGCGGCGAGGCTTTTTCATTGCGCTCACCACCCATGTTCACTTCTTCGCTGTCCATCTGCGCCTCGGCCTTGCCAGCTTCAGGCGGATCGCTCTTGCGAATACCGTGTGCGATGTAGTTGACCACGTCCAGACGTGTGACACCCTGCTGGTGCAGGTAGTACACGGCGTGGGAATCTTTCTCGCCAAAGATAGCGACCAGCACGTTGGCGCCGGTGACTTCCTTCTTGCCATTGCCTGTGGACTGCACATGCATGATGGCGCGCTGAATCACACGCTGAAAGCCCAGCGTGGGTTGCGTGTCCACCTCTTCCGTTCCAGCCACCTGTGGGGTGTTGTCCCGGATGAAGTTGCTCAGCGAGGAACGCAGATCTTCGATGTTGGCGGAGCAGGCACGCAGCACATCAGAAGCGCTGGGGTTGTCCAGCAGGGCGTGCAGCAGGTGCTCCACCGTGATGAACTCGTGGCGCTGCTGTCGCGCCTCGACAAAAGCCATGTGCAAGCTGACTTCCAGTTCTTGGGCAATCATGTACGAACTCCTTTGTGCTTGCGGTTAATAAGACTGATGTGATAGGTCGGGGCGAACACCATTTATTCAATAGGCTCACATACTGCCTGCAGGGGGTGTCCTGCCTGCTGGGCGGCCTGCAAGACCTGCTCTACCTTGGTCGTCGCAATGTCGTGTGAATAGACGCCGCATACGCCGCGCCCGTCCAGATGGATTTTGAGCATGATCTGGGTAGCCTGTTCCCTATCTTTACCGAAATATTCTTGCAGGACCACGATCACAAACTCCATGGGGGTGAAATCGTCATTGAGCATGACCACCTGGTACATCGGCGGCGGAGCCAGCTTGTGAACCTGGCGCTCCAGGACGACCTGGTTGCCATCTTCTTCATGAGGAGCTTGCTCGGGCAATGATGGACGAATAGGTGATTGGGGGGTAGCCATGAATTTCATTTTAGTGATCGTCCCTCTGTCATTTTTCATACTGCGAGGTGGGATCGAAAAGGGCAGTTTCAAGAAACATCATGTAGGACGCCCGGGTGACAGGCATCCAACACTTCGTATTTTCAGCTATTGCGCCAGACCAGCTGACAGGCTGTGCTGCCAGTTTCTGCGCGCCAGGCAGCGAGTGCCGCATCACTGGGGTAGAAGCGGTTGTGCTCGCCCAGGTCCAGCTCAACCAATGCCGCATCTTCGCCGCTTTGGCAGCGAACCTCCATGCGAACGCGCAGGCCGCGCACTACATCGCCTTCGGCATCTGACACCACCTTGGCCGGGAACTCACGCAGAATGCGCTGTACGTGAGGCAACTGCTGCTTGGCGTCAATTTGCAGATAGCGTGCAAACAGGCAGCGTGCATCGGCCAGGCTGAAGACTTTCTGCGCTTTCAGACGCAGGCCGCCGCTGAAGTGGTCGTGCTGCGCTCTGGCGCTGAGCACGACAAATTCGTCATCCTTGAGCAGATCGCTGTTGGCCAGCAAGGTGGCTTCATCAATCGATGCTTCGAGCACGGTGCTCTTGTCATCGAGCTTGAACAGGCACAGCTTGCCGCGCTGACCGTTGATGACGCGCAGGTCGCTCACAATGCCCGCCACCAGCTGTGGCTCACGGCTGTCACCCAGTTCACTCAGCGGCGTGCGGATGAACTGGCGCACTTCGTGCTCCACCTCATCAAACAGGTGGCCCGAGATGTAAAAGCCAATGGCCTGCTTTTCCTGCGTCAGGCGCTCCTTGACGGTCCATGGCAGCACATTGGCCAGCGGTGGCTCCTGGCTGCTGGAGCCTTGAGCATCATCACCCATCATGTCGAACAGGCCGCCCTGATTGGCATTGACGATCTGGGCATTGCCATATTCAAAGGCCGTGTCAATCGACGCGGCCAGCGCAGCACGGTCCAGGTGAATGCTGTCAAAAGCGCCAGCCTTGATCAGCGCTTCCACGGTGCGCTTGTTGATCTTGCTGCGGTCTACGCGCGAGCAGAAGTCAAACAGGCTCTTGAACGGCCCCTTGACATGCCCGTCCGGCCCCACGCCCTGCCCTTCACGGGCAGCGATGATGGCCTCAATCGCCTGCTGACCGGTGCCCTTGACCGCACCCAGCCCGTAGCGGATGACCTTGTCTGTCACCGGCTCAAAGCGGTAGACACCGCGATTGACATCCGGCAGCTCAAAGCTCATGCCCATCTTGATGGCATCTTCAAAGAGCACCTTGAGCTTGTCGGTGTTGTCCATTTCCACGGTCATGTTCCCGCAGTAGAACTCTGCCGTGTAGTGCACCTTCAGCCATGCCGTGTGATAGGCCAGCAGCGAGTAAGCAGCCGCGTGCGACTTGTTAAAGCCGTAGCCCGCGAACTTTTCCATCAGGTCAAAGACCTCATCGGCCTTTTCCTGGCTGATGCCCTGCTTGGCCGCACCCTCACGGAAGATGGCACGGTGCTTGACCATCTCCTCGACCTTTTTCTTGCCCATGGCACGGCGCAGCAAGTCAGCGCCACCGAGCGAGTAGCCACCGAGCACCTGGGCGGTCTGCATCACCTGCTCCTGGTAGACCATGATGCCGTAGGTCTCTGCCAGCACCTTTTCCACCAGAGGGTGTGGATATTCAATCTCTTCGCGCCCGTGCTTACGGGCCACGAAAGAAGGAATCAGGTCCATAGGCCCCGGACGGTACAAGGCGTTCAGGGCAATCAGATCTTCCAGGCGCGAAGGCTTGGCATCACGCAGCATGCCCTGCATGCCGCGCGATTCAAACTGGAACACGGCCTCGGTCTTGCCCTCCTGGAAGAGCTTGTAGGTCGGGTAGTCATCCAGCGGAATTTCTTCAAAGCGGAAGTTCTCCTGGCCCTTGTGGCGCTTCATGATGAATTCGCGCGCAATTTCCAGGATGGTCAGCGTGGCAAGCCCCAAGAAGTCGAACTTCACCAGACCAATCTGCTCCACGTCGTCCTTGTCGAACATGGCCACGGCCGATTCGCTGCCCGGCTGCTGGTACATGGGGCAAAAGTCCGTGATCTTGCCCGGCGCAATCACCACACCACCCGCGTGCATGCCGATGTTGCGCGTGAGGCCCTCGAGCTTTTGCGCCATCTCGATGAGCAGCTTGACGTCTTCTTCCTGCTCAATGCGCTGCGCCAGAATAGGCTCCGCCTCAATCGCGTAGGTGTACTTGTCGCCCTCTTTCTTGGGGTTGGGCGGGTACTTCAGCGTGACGTGCAGGCCCGGCTTGTTGGGAATGAGCTTGGAGATGCCGTCACAGAAGTTGTAGCTCAGGTCCAGCACACGGCCCACGTCACGAATCACCGCCCGTGCCGCCATGGTGCCAAAGGTGGCAATCTGGCTCACGGCATTGCGGCCGTAGCGCTCCTTCACATAGTCAATCACGCGGTCACGGTTGGCCTGACAGAAGTCCACGTCAAAGTCAGGCATGGACACACGCTCTGGGTTCAGAAAGCGTTCGAACAGCAGGTTGTAGTAGAGCGGGTCCAGATCCGTAATCTTGAGCACATAGGCCACCAGCGAACCTGCACCAGAGCCACGGCCTGGCCCCACGGGGCAGCCATTGTTCTTGGCCCAGTTAATAAAGTCCGCCACGATCAGGAAGTAGCCCGGAAAGCCCATCTTCAAGATGATGCCCAGCTCAAACTCCAGTCGCTCCACATACTCCGGCCGCTTGCGGTTGCGCTCTGCCACATCCGGGAACAGCAAGGCCAGACGGTGTTCCAGCCCCTCATACGAGGCATGGCGGAAATACTGCTGCTCTGTCATCCCCTCGGGAATGGGGAATTCAGGCAGGTAGTACGTACCCAGCTTGAGCTGGACGCTGCAGCGACGCGCAATTTCCAGCGTGTTCTCAATGGCAGAAGGAATATCGGCAAACAAGGCCTCCATCTGCGCACTGCTCTTGAAGTACTGCTCCTGCGTGAAGCGGCGCACCCGCTTGGGGTTGGCCAGCACTTCACCTTCGGCAATACACACTCGCGTTTCGTGCGCTTCAAAGTCGCCAGGCTTGACAAACTGGATGGGGTGCGTTGCCACCACAGGCAAGTTCATGCGTGCTGCCAGCTGCACCGTCTGTACCACCAGACGCTCATCATCTGGCCGCCCTGCACGCTGCAGCTCCAGATAAAAGCGGTGGGGGAATGTGCTGGCCAGCTGCAAGGCCGCATCTGCTGCACCCTGGCTATCGCCACGCAGCAGCAACTGCCCTATCGGGCCGGCATTGGCACCAGACAGCAGCAGCAGGCCTTCACCCAGCTCACGCAGCCATTCCCATTTGAACAAGGGCTGTGCCTGCCCCTTGGGCACATTGCTTGTCCACCCACGCGCCAGAATTTCGGACAGATTCAAAAAGCCCTGATGACTTTGCACCAGCAGCAGTACGCGGCCTGCGACGTCTCCGCCCCAGGCTTCCATATTCAGCTCAGCCCCCAGCAAGGGCTTCACGCCCTTGCCCCGCCCTGCTTTGTAGAACTTCAGGGCCCCGAACATATTGTTCAGGTCGGTGAGCGCCAGTGCTGGCTGGCCATCAGCGGCAGCCGCGTTGATGACATCATTGATACGACACGTTCCATCAATGACGGAAAACTCGGTGTGCAAGCGCAAGTGAACAAACATCCAAGCATTGTAGAAACACCGCGCACACCGCACGCCCAATTCATTGCATGTCCTCACCAGACTGAGGCTGGCGCTGCGTGCGTACAGTCACCAGAGGTACTTACGGGAACGCGCCACGGACCTATACAATGCAAGACCACTGCAGAGTGCTCTTGGCTTTGAGAGCGCGTCTGATCCTTCTGGAACCTTATGACAACCTCAGTCCGAAAGCTGTTCGCCATGCCGCGTTTTTCACGACCTGTTTTTGCTGTTGTTTTGACTGCGGCATTTCTGGCCGGGTGCTCGTCCACCAAAGATGATCCCACTGCAAACTGGACTCCAGAGCGCATCTACACCGAAGCGCGTGACGAGGCAGAAGCAGGCGGCTACGACAAGGCAGTGCCTCTGTTTGAAAAGCTCGAAGGCCGCGCCGCAGGCACACCACTGGCACAGCAGGCACAAATTGAAAAAGCCTATGCCCAGTACAAGGGTGGCGAGCGTGAGCAGGCACTGGCAACACTGGATCGCTTCATCCGCCTGCACCCCTCCAGCCCTGCTCTGGACTACGCCCTCTACCTCAAGGGTCTGGTGAACTTCAATGACAACCTGGGACTGTTCTCGTGGCTGTCACGCCAGGACCTGTCCGAGCGCGACCAGAAAGCCGCCAAGGACTCCTACGAATCCTTCAAGGAACTGGTCACACGCTTTCCCAACTCGCGCTACGCCCCTGATGCACGCCAGCGCATGACTTACATCGTCAACTCGCTGGCCCAGTATGAAGTGCACGTTGCACGCTACTACTACCAGCGTGGTGCCTATGTGGCAGCCATTGCACGCGCCCAGACCGCGCTGACGGACTATGACGGCGTTCCCGCATCCAAGGAAGCCCTGGATATTCTGATCAACTCCTACGACAAGCTGGGCATGGCCGACCTGCGTGACGATGCCAAGCGCGTGCGCGAAAGCAGCTTTGGCAGCAGCGCCGAAAGCACTCAGGCCCAGGACACCCAAAAGAAGCCTTGGTGGAAGCTCTGGTGATGCACCAGATGTTGGGCTCCGGGTACTGCTGAGCATTTGTTCCCATCGCTACTTCTTTACAGGGCTTTTGAGCCCTGTTTTTTTGAACGATTTGGCAGTTTTCCCTTTTGAGGCCTGAAAACCCTGCTATAGTTCTTCCTGTTGACAAAACAGGCGCGTAGCTCAGTTGGTTAGAGCACCACCTTGACATGGTGGGGGTCGTTGGTTCGAATCCAATCGCGCCTACCAGGATTCTTCAAACAAAGGACTTGTCCAAATACACAAGTCCTTTTGTTTTTCACAAATCCTGGCCAAAGTATCAACACACGCTCAAAGAAGCCAGGCTTACAGCTTCAAAATCAAGAGCAAAAAGTAAATTTGCACTTCAGCATGTTAGAAATGCTTGAGTTACACCCCGGAAGGGTGGATGAGTGGTTTAAGTCGCACGCCTGGAAAGCGTGTGTAGGTTAATAGCCTACCGCGGGTTCGAATCCCGCCCCTTCCGCCAAGACATAAGCCAAAGTGATTGATTCACTTAGGCTTTTTTTTGCTTTGAATCGGTATGCCATTTGGTATGCCATGGATCGTTTGATTTGTTGCTGCTGGATTGGATCAATCTAGAGCAAAAAACCAAGCCTGAGCATTCCGGTTCAAATACGCATGCTGACTGATGTTCTTTCCGTACTGCGAGATTGCGTGCAGTGATGGGGCGTTGCTGGCGCGGCAGTTTCAGGATGGCCTGCTCGCACGGTTCTTCAAAGGCGAGCCATACAAAGAGTTTTTGGCTGAGTACGTGCAAGCCCCTTGCTGGTCACAAAGATGATCTACTCATCTACCGCAGGCGCCTAAGGAACTCATTTGGATGAGTACGTCAAGAATGTGCCGTCGCAAGTCAGAGCTGCGCGCATTGCCGATGAATACAACCAGCGTATGCAGGGGCACAGTAGTACCAGAGCGGGGGCGGGATTCAGTACGTAATGGCCAGAAATGGGGCAGAGCTGTTGGAAGTGCTCAGTGCCAGCACTACCTAGCCAAGCAGCTTCAGCCAATTGCTGATGCGATCACAACTCCCCCATTGAAAGCTTCTGGGGACGATTGAAGAACGCTTGTGTGCATGGACAGCGCTTCGCTACCCGGGAGCAAACAAGGCAGGTCATCATGAACTGGATGGCCTTCAACAATCACCGTAGATTGCATTCGAGCTTGGGCTACCTCAGCCCCATGCAATACGAGAAACGCTGGTACGAAGCACAGCGTAAAAAGGCCGCGTAAGCAGGGAGCTAAGAGCTCCACAAAGCAGGGGCAACATCAGTTCGATTAAATTACGGCTAACGAAAAAGCCCATCTGCAAATCAATCTACAGATGGGCTTTTAGCACCTTCGCCGAGAGCTAAGGTACACGGAAGAGTCTGTACCCTCTAGCCTGGGACATCGAGTGCGGGCAGCATTAAGGGATTCACTCCGCTACGTGCCAGCTCCTTTTCTTCCATTTCCGCATCGAGTGCAAGGCTCCCCAAATCGTCGGCAACGAGCTCAAGCTGGTGATCCAGTTGCTGGTAAAAGGCCTTCAGGTAGGTGTTGCAGCCGTTGCAGCTCTCTGCCTTGATTGGCGCTTTTTCACTTTCTAGGCACCAGTAGTCCAAGGCACCAGTGCTATCGCAGTTCGTACAAGTGGCGCGAACCACATGCCATTGGCATTCACACAAACTGCATTGCAGATAGCGCAGACCAGCTTGCGCGCCGCCTTGTATTAAGCTGCCAGTAGGAACATGACCGCACACGGGGCAGAGATGATTAAGGTCTCCTATTTCCGCCTGGCCAGACGCTGGCAATTGGCTACTTAGCTGACGCCAATACATGGACAACGCACACCACAGCAGTTGTGCAATACCAGGTTCCGGCAAAGCTCCAGCATCACTTAGCTCCTCGCCACGCAGTGCGGTGAGCAGCGCATCTGCCCACATTTCACGCTGTTCAGCGTCTGCAGACTGCAGACTTTGCAGTGCTTTTTGTACAGCACTGGTATGCATCCGCGGTTGCTCGGTCAACTGCACGAGAAACTGATCTAGCAGTGTTTGCCAATGAACAGATCGTTTCCATTGCGCTGAATGCAATGGTGCTTTCTTACTATGCTGCAAAACAGTGCCAAGATATAGGCTTTCTGCCTCTGGCAAAGGTAGAGCTTGTGCTGTGGTCTGCTGCGCGCTAACGAGGTCCGCAGCCCATAGCAGATAGTCCGCCATCGCATGGCCCTCAGCTAGCGCTTGCAAACGACTGGAGCGCTGTGTGTAAGGAAGCTTGGCCGTAGGACGCTGCAAGGATGCAATTTCCCCCACGCCCGGCGATCGCTCTGCTTCAGGAACGACTTGGATGCTCATTGTGTTCCTTTAACCTTTGTTTTTTCCTTGGAGCTTTTGCTGGCAATTTCTTGGTACCAACGATCGTGGTGGGCACGTGCCCAAGCATGGCTGACGTAGCCCGTGACCATTCCACGGATAGAGCCCTTGACCCAGAGCGCCAGATAGATGTGGCCTATGATCAGCAACATCAGGCCGACACCCGCTACCGCATGCAGCAGCAAAGCAACGCGCAATACAGGAATGGGAAACAGGTGAGCAAAGTAGGCACGCCAGATGACCAGACCGCTAATCAGCAGCACGCTAATCAGCAACATGATTCCCCAAAATAGGAATTTTTGGCCGGCGTTGTACTTACCGATACGCAGTGGCTTGCTGTGATCACCTGCGGCTACAGACTTAATGTTGTCTGCCCAGATACGATCTTCCTTGACGAACAAGTTGTATTTCACAAAACGGATAAATAAATACACCAGTGCCAAGAACACCCCGATGCCAAAGAAGGGGTGTAAGACTCGCGCCATCTGTGGCGTGCCGAAGACGCCATTTAGCCAGTTCAAGCTGGGAAATACCCAAGAGAGCCCCGACATGGCAACTAGAAAGAAGCACACCACCATGGCCCAGTGACACAAACGTTCAGGCAAGGGTGTACGCAAAATCATGCGGTCTTTTTTCATGCCTTTTCTCCCTTCGACGTGGATGTGTGATCGCCCTCGATATCGTCATCGTCGACTTCATTGGGGCCTGTAGTGATGTAGTGAGCGGCAGCGCCTGCCAACGCAGTCACAAAGCCAAGTGCTGCCAGTGGCTTGAACCAGCCCTTCCAGCCTTCAACCACACTGCTGATCTTGGGCTCATTAGGCAGCTTGTGGTAGAGCTCGGGTTGATTAGCGTGTTGCAGCACGTAGATCACATGAGTGCCACCCACACCTGCCGGGTCGTAAACCCCAGCGTTTTGCACCCCACGGGATTTCATCTCGTCCACACGACCTTCTGCCTTGATCAGCATGTCGTCTTTCGTGCCGAACGAAATCGCACCAGTCGGACAGGTTTTTACGCAAGCCGGCTCCTGCCCCACAGCGACACGGTCAGAACACAAGGTGCATTTGTAGGCTTTGTTGTCCTTTTCGCTGATGCGTGGTACATCAAACGGACAACCGGCCACACAGTAGCCGCAGCCAATACAGTGCTCGGACTGGAAATCAACAATGCCGTTAGCATATTGCACGATCGCACCAGGTTGCGGGCATGCTTTCAGACAGCCAGGATCCTCACAGTGCATACAACCGTCTTTGCGGATCAGCCATTCCAGTTTGCCTTGCTCATTGACGTGCTCATCAAAGCGCATCAAGGTCCAAGTTTGGGGTGAAAGATCGCGTGGGTTGTCATAAACGCCGAAGTTCTCACCAACGTCATCGCGCAGATCATTCCATTCGCTACAAGCGACTTGGCAGGCTTTACAGCCAATACAGATGCTGACGTCGATAAGTTTAGCCACTTCGGCCTTATGGTCGCGGGCATGGGCAGCCGGTGTGAAACCGTTGGTGGCCGAGCGCCGCACGATATCTTGGGATTGCATGGTCATGGCGTGCCTTATGCCTTTTCGATGTTGACCAAGAAGGCCTTGAACTCGGGAGTCTGGGCATTGGCATCGCCAATACCAGGGCTCAGCGTATTTGCCAGATAACCCTTGCGTGTGGTGCCTTCGTAGCCCCAGTGGCAGGGAATACCGATCTGTTCAATCTCCTGGCCATCAACTTGCAACGTCATCACGCGTTTGGTAACAACTGCTTTACCCTTGATATGGCCACGTTTGCTAGAGACACGAATGACATCGCCGGCCTTAATACCTTTTTTCTGAGCCAGTTTTTCGGATAACTCAATGAACTGTTCGGGCTGAACAATCGCATTCAGACGCGAGTGCTTGGTCCAGTGGCGGAACATCTCGGTGATCGAGTAGGTGGTCGCGACATAGGGGAACTGCTCGCGTGTCCCCATGCGTGCAGCGTCATCAGCGAACACACGAGCCACGGGGCTCTTACTGACCTTTGCGTGCAATGGGTTTGCGGCGATGGGACTTTCCGTCGGTTCATAGTGTTCGGGGAAAGGACCATCGTTCATCCCCTTGGCAGAGAACAAACGTCCCACACCTTCGGGAAGCATGATGAAGGGATTGACGCCACTATTGGGGGCTGCTGTGACTGGGTAGTCGGGTACATCAGCGCCGCCCCATTTCTTTCCATCCCAGTGCAGTATTTGGCGCTTCGGGTCCCAAGGGTTACCCGCTGGGTCAGCCGAGGCACGGTTGTAGAGCACACGGCGGTTGGCCGGCCAGGCCCAAGCCCAGCCGGGAGTATTGCCGTGACCTGTGTCTGTGTTGTCGCGGCGGGCCATCTGGTTCCCTGCTTCGGTCCATGAGCCGGCAAAAATCCAGCAGTAGCTGGCGGTGGTGCCGTCGTCACGCAACATGCCGAAGTCAGAAAGCAGTTGCCCCTTCTTGGCGATCAGCTTGCCGCTGTCGTCATACAGGTCGGCCAGCGCATAACCGTTGGCTTCCTTGGCGACTTCTTCGGGGTGTGGATCTTCTGGGTTGTGGTATTCCCAGCGCATATTCATTAGCGGCTCGGGGCATGTTCCACCTTCCTTGGCGTACAGCTCACGCAGTTTCATGAAGATGCCACCCAGAATGCGGCCATCATGGCGTGCTTCAAATGGGGGCTCTTGCGCAGCCCAGTGCCACTGCAGCCAGCGGCTTGAGTTGACAATGGCGCCGTTTTCCTCGGCAAAGCACGACGAGGGCAGACGGAACACCGTCGTTTGGATCTGGGCTGGGTCCACGTCGTTGAATTCGCCGTGGTTCTTCCAGAAAGTCGAAGTTTCTGTTTGTAGTGGGTCGATGACGACCAAGAACTTCAGTTTAGCTAGTGCATCGCGCACCTTGGTGGAGTCGGGCATGGCCGCCACGGGGTTGAAGCCCTGGGCGATGTAGCCGTTGACCTTGCCGCGGTACATCAGGTCAAAGTATGCCAGCATGTCGTAACTGCGGTCCCACTTGGGCAGCCAGTCGAAGCCCCAGTTGTTGTCTTTGGTGGCGTGCTCGCCGTACAGGTCCTTCATCAGGCTGACAAAGAACTTGGGCGTGTTTTTCCAGAAGTTCACTTGGCCTGCCACATCCGCTTTGGGTGTGATATCGCTCAGATAGCCTTCCAGGGTTTGCTGTGCATCTTTGGGTAGATCCATGTAGCCAGGCAGGCGTGTGGATAGCAAGCCAAGGTCGGTATAGCCCTGAATATTTGAGTGTCCGCGTAGCGCATTCACGCCGCCGCCAGCCATGCCAATGTTGCCCAGCAGCAACTGGATCATGGCTGCACCGCGAATGATCTGAGCGCCAGCAGTGTGGTGCGTCCAGCCCAGGGCGTACAGGAAGGTGGCGGTGCGGTTAGGCACGCAGGTGCTGGCCAGTTGCTCGCACACGTGCAGGAAGTCTTCCACCTTGGTGCCTGTGATGGTGTTCACCATCTCGGGGGTGTAGCGCTCCACATGCTTTTTCAGCAAGTTCAGCACACAGCGGGGATTTTGCAGCGTGTCGTCTTGCAGGGCATGGCCTTCAGCATCTCGCTCGTAGGTCCAACTGGACTTATCGTAGATTTTTTTGTCTTCGTCGTAACCGCTAAACAAGCCTTCTTCAAAGTTGTAGTCCTCCCGCACGATCAGACTTGCATTGGTGTAAGCTTTGACGTATTCGTGCTGGATTTTGTCGTTTTGCAGTAAATAGTTGACGATGCCCATCAAAAATGCAGCGTCTGCGCCAGCGCGAATGGGGGCGTAGAAGTCAGCAACAGCCGCCGTGCGGTTGAAGCGTGGGTCCACCACCATCAGGTGGGCTTTGTTGTGGATCTTGGCTTCAATCGCCCACTTGAATCCCACCGGGTGGGCTTCAGCGGGGTTGCCGCCCATGACCAAGATCACATTGGCGTTCTTGATGTCCACCCAGTGGTTGGTCATAGCACCACGGCCAAACGAAGGGGCGAGGGCCGCCACGGTGGGACCATGGCACAGACGGGCTTGGCAGTCGAAACCTACCATGCCCAAGGCACGGGCAAAGCGGAAGTCTAAGATGCCGGTTTCATTGGATGCTGCAGAAGAAGCTAACATGCCAGTAGAGAGCCAGCGATTGACCGTTTCGCCTTTGTCATTTTTCTCGATGAAGTTGGCGTCTCGGTCGTCCTTGAGCAAGCGAGCGATGCGCTCGTTCGCTTCCTCCCAACTGATGCGCTTCCATTCATTGGTCCCAGCTTCGCGCACTTCGGGGTACTTCAGGCGCTGTTCGGAATGAATGTAATCCAATGCGCCCGCACCCTTGGGGCACAGAGAACCACGGCTTACTGGGTGGTCTGGGTCACCTTCGATGTGGAAGATCTTGGACTTGGCGTTTTTGGCACCATCACCCAAGCTGTACATCAGCATGCCGCAACCCACTGAACAGTAGGTGCAGTTATTGCGTGTTTCTTTGGCGCGCAGTAGTTTGTACTGGCGGGGGAGAGTGGCTTGCGCAACAGAGGGGGCAAAGCCCAAGGACGCAGCAGTGGCGCTAGCAGCAGCAGCGCCACACAGCTTAAAGAATCTTCTTCTGCCGTGATTCATCATCGTGAGTAGTTTTCATAAACCGCGCTCCCATGACCATGGAGGGCGTTAGGTTTACAGGCAGCAGTGCATGAGGAATGCTACCTGTTGAGTCGGGGGAACAGCCCGAACTCAAAGGCCTCGACCTTGACGATTGCTCACACATTGCCGAGCCTCACGGGCCACGTCGAATGTTGAGGGAATGCCAATGGCAAGCAATAGAGCTGCTCGATGAGAACGGCTCGCAAGACGAGGGAATTCAAACAAAAGCCCTCAAGCTTCTGTCACTTGACCTATGTTAAAAAGTCAAAAGAGCGCCAATCTACCACCGCACATATAGCTCGATGGACAAAATGCTATATAGCGCTGAAAATTTGTCAGTTATTTTTTACTTTTTAGGGGCCCGAAGAATGGGGCATCAATGGCGGACGCCCCTTCCGCCAGAACAAAAAACCTCTGTAGATCTTTGATTTACAGAGGTTTTTTGCTTTCTACTCCAGAAAACTTGCCGCACGTGCACCACTCCAGCACTCCTCGTTTTTGCAGCAGAACTGCCTGACAGGTTTGTGCCTAACGCGGATCTGCAGTGCGATGTCGGCAGGCGCGCCTCGAAGGCGCAAGTAGCAAATTTCTTGTTTACCCCTTTGTTTACCCCTCAGCCCAGAAAAGACAAAAGGACTTAGCCGATCTCTCAGCTAAGTCCTTGAATCTTTTGGTCGGAGCGGCGGGATTCGAACTCGCGACCCTCTGCTCCCAAAGCAGATGCGCTACCAGGCTGCGCTACGCTCCGATGACAATCCTTAGATTCTACGCCTTTTTTTGCTATGAAAAGTGAAAAGCGTGTCAGCATCAAGCATTCATGGCACATCATGTGCAAAGCAATCTGAATAGACCGAAGTTTTACAACATGCGTTTGCCTCTGCGCCCTCTTCCTGCCTATCTGCTCACCCTGCTCATTGCCTTTGCGGCAGCCCAGCTGTTTGTGTGGTGGCATGTGCCACTGCCCTGGCTGACCGGCCCGTTGCTGGTGACGGGCGTGCTGTCCGTCATGCAGCTGCCCGTAGTCAGCCTGAACCGCATGCGCAACCTGGCCCAATGGGCCATGGGCTCTGCACTGGGCATGTATTTTTCGTCGGAGATCCTGGGGCTGCTGGCCCAGCTGTGGTGGGCCGTGGGGCTGGCCGTCATGTTTTCGCTGGGGCTGGGCCTGCTCAGCGCCCGGTTCATTGCGTGGTGCAACCGTGGTAACGACGGCTTCCACAGCCCGGAGCAATTGCACTCCACCGCCTACTTTTCGGGGGTGATTGGGGCTGCCTCGGAAATGTCCATCCTGGCGGAGCGCAGCCAGGCCAGAACCGATCTGGTCGCCGCCAGCCACAGCCTGCGGTTGATGCTGGTCACACTGTGCGTGCCTTTTCTCGTGGCCCTGATTGAGCGTGAAGTTCCCGCCGCCAGCCTCCCCAGCGCACCACTGGCACTGAGCTTTGAGCCTGCAGGCTTTGCGCTGTTTGCGCTGCTCACTGCGGCTGGCGTGGCGGTGTTTCAGTGGCTCAGGCAACCCAACCCATGGTTTCTGGGGCCGTTCGCAGCTTCCGTCATCATGGCTTTGTGTGATCTGCAGCTTTCCGCCCTGCCACCAGGCCTGAGCAACGCTGCACAGCTGGTCATCGGCATCAGTCTTGGTGTGCGCTTTAACCGCCAGTTTCTGAAGAGCGCGCCGCGCTGGGCTTTGAGCATTACGCTGCTGACGCTGGGGCTGATCGCGCTGTGTGCCGGGTTTGCCTGGCTGCTGTGGCAATGCATGGATCTGGACTACACCTCGCTGCTGCTGGCCACTGCACCGGGTGGCATTGTGGAAATGTCCATCACTGCCAAGATTTTTGCGCTGTCCGTGCCCGTGGTCACATCGTTTCAGGTCACGCGCCTGATTGCCGTGCTGCTGCTCACCGAGCCTTTGCACCGCTGGCTCTATGTACGAAAAACATAAGCCAAATTGGCCTCTAGCGCTTATGCAGCAAGCGCTGGCAGCTATAAAAAAAGCGCTTCACCAGGAAGCGCTTTTTCGTGATTGGCAGATGCTGTCTGCGACTCAGCCCGCCTTGGGCAGCTTGCCGTCACGCAGCAATGCGTAGACCAGCTCCACAAAATACTGCACGCCCTTGGGCAATACGTTGTCGTTGAAGTCGTACTTCGGGTTGTGCAGCGAGGCACTGTCTTCACCATTGCCCATCCAGATATAGACACCGGGGCGGGTCTGCGACATGAAGGAAAAGTCTTCCGAGGCCATGCTGGGCTTCAGATCGCGGCGCACATTGCCTTCGCCCAGCACCTGGGTCAGCACCTCGGCGCAGATGTCAGCATGCTCGGGGTGGTTGATGGTGGCGGGGTAGCTCACGCGGTAGTCCAGCTGTGCCTCCAGACCATGCAGGGTGCAGGTAGCGGCAATGGCATCACGAAAGCGCTGCTCAATCCGGGCGCGCTGCTCCATGTCAAAGCAGCGCACGGTGCCGCGCAGCTTGATGACTTCGGGCATGACGTTGTAGGTATCGCCTGCGTTAAAGCTGGTCACACTCAGCACGGCAGGCTTGTGCACTTCCTGCTCACGGGCAATCAGTGCGGGCAACTGCGTCACCAGCTGGCAGGCGGCCAGCAATGCATCTTTGCCCAGATGCGGCATGGCGGCGTGGCAGCCCTTGCCCGTCAGTGTCAGGTCAAAAATGTCAAAGGCTGCCATCACGGCGGTGCTGTGCACGGCTGCTGTGCCCACGGGCAGGCCGGGCCAGTTGTGCATGCTGTAGACCGCATCCACGGGGAAGCGCTCAAACAGGCCCTGCTCAATCATGGTGCGTGCACCGCCCTCGTTTTCTTCGGCAGGCTGGAAGATGAAATGCACCGTACCCGCAAAGTCAGGGTTGGAGGCCAGGGCCTGCGCTGCGCCCAGCAGCATGGTGGTGTGACCGTCGTGGCCGCAGGCGTGCATGCGGCCTTCGTTGACAGACTTGTGCTCGCAGTTGTTGAGCTCCTGCACATGCAGGGCATCCATGTCTGCGCGCAGGCCAATCGATGGGCCATCGCCACGCTTGCCGCGCAGCACAGCCACCACGCCCGTGCCAGCCAGTCCCGTGTGTACTTCCAGGCCAAAGCTTTGCAGCAGCTCAGTCACACGCTGGCTGGTACGGTGCTCCTGGTAGGCGGTTTCGGGATGGCGGTGAAAGTCATGCCTCCATGCCTGCAGCGTTTGCTGACCGGGCCACTTGATGGTGTTCATGACAGATTCCTCTTGTTCAAAAAATCAAAGTTGATAGCAATATACGCCTGCAGCAATGCCAGCGCAGCCCCAAACAAAATGCCTCGCAGCACATCGGGATGTACTGACGAGGCATAGATCACATCGGTGGTGATGACCGCCTTACATATTGCTCACAAAGAACTGTGCGATCACCGCAGCCGCCAGGAAGACTCCGGCATTGGCCATCAGCGAGACCACCACAATGCGCCAGCCCAGGCGGCGGAAGGCGGGAATGTCCTTGGCCAGCGACAGACCCGCAAAAGTCAGCATGGGCGTAATCATGGCCAGGAAGCTCACCTTGCTGGTAATCGCTGCCACCTCTGCCGCATAGGGCACGGCAGGGAAAGTCAGCGCCATGGCCACAAAAGAAATCCAGCACACCGCAGGCAGCTTGCGGCCAGTACCCATATAGATCAGATCACCCACCAGTACCACAGCAACGATGAGTGCGATGCCAGGCAGCGCATCCAGCATGGGGATGCCGTAGCCGATCTGGTTGCCCACCAGCACCAGGAAACCCACATACACCCATGCCAGCAGACGCATACCCAGGTTCAGCGCAGGCACATGCACCACTTCATGCGCAGCAGGTGCAGCCTCCTGCACCGCCACTGCCTTGCGATTGCGGCCCAGAATAGGCTCCAGGAAACGATAGGCACGTATGGCCAGAGGCAGGGAGATAAACAGCGTCAGATACGTACCCAGCGTGGTGGCGATCAGGTTGGCCGCAGCAGCAAAAGTCGCAATGTCATTCGCACGCTCTGGGTATTGCGCAGAGATGGCACCCACCGCCGCCGCCGTCATGCTGCCCGAGCCCACGCCCGCGCCCATGCCCAGCGCGATGGGGTGGAAAATGCCCAGGCTGGCCACAAAGCCCGCCAGCAGCGAGATAAAGATGGCGCCAATCAAAGTGCCAGTGATGTATTCCGCCAGCACGCCGCGGCCTTCGGGCGAGTCCATACCAAAGCGCTCACCCACAATGGCCAGACCGGGCTCACGGCCAATCGAGAACGTTGCACCAATGGCTTCGCGCTTGATGCCCAGCAACAGCGCCACTGGCATACCCAGCAGCACGCAGCCAATCAGGTTGCCCAGCTCCTGCAGCGCCAGGCCCCAGCCCACCTTGGCCAGCTGCGGCAGCGAGCCACCTACCATCAGGCCCAGCTTGGCAATGAACAGGAACAGTGCGCACGACAGCACAGCTGCCGCCAGGTGCTGGCTGTGCAGCCCCAGGCTCACGGGCTTGGGCATGCGCTTGGCGAGCAGGCCCAGAATCAGGCCAATCAGCAGCGCCCAGATCATGGGTAGCAACACCACCTTGCCTACACCCAGCTCAATGGGCAGTGGCCCCAGCCACTCGGACAAAGCGGCAATCACCAGTGCCAATGCAAACACCTGCATGACGCTGCCGGCGCTGATGCCGGGCTGGGCCGAAGCGGCCTTTGGAACGTTGGAAGTCATCGATTTTCCTTTTGCGCTGCTGCCTGCGCAGTCCCACGCGCTGATATTGAACAAACCGTTCGGCCGCACCCACAACTACGCTGGTTATGCACACGGACCACTGTCAATGACTATATCTGCGCATAGATTGCACTTTATTAGTTTTGCGTTCTGAAAATTAGAACAAAATACCAGTTGCTGCCCCGTTCTCTCGTAAGTCATCACTTTCTGCTGCACATGCTCGCCTTTCACGATTCCCGTGCTCGTTATTTGTATGAGGCTGTAACTTCTGGCAGTGTGCGCCATGCTGCAGAAAAGCTGGGCATCGTGCCTTCTGCCGTCAGCCGCCAGATTGCACTGCTGGAAGAAGAGCTGGGGCTGGTGCTGCTCGAGCGTCACCGCAGCGGCGTGGTGCCCACGGCAGCGGGGCTGCTGCTGCTGGACTACTACCGCCAGCATCTGGCCCACCAGCACGACATGCTGGCCAAGATTGAAGCCCTGCGCGGCCTGCACACCGGCACTGTGAGCGTGGTCAGCGGTGAAGGCTTTGCCCAGGAACTGGTGCAGGGGCCGCTGCAGCAGTTTCGCCAGCAGCACCCTGGCATCTCGGTATCGCTGGAGGTGTATGGCACCAACGAAATCATGCGCCGCGTGCGCGAAGACCAGGCCGAGCTGGGGCTGGTGTACTACGCCCCGGCAGATCCCATGGTGCAGGTGCGTGCCAGCGCGCTGCAGCCCATGCATGCCATCGTCGCCAGCAACCACCCGCTGGCCAGCCAGCCCATGACCTCGCTGCACGAGCTGCAGCAATGGCCCGTTGCCCTGCTGCAGGGCGTGTACGGCATTCGCCAGCTGGTGGAATATGCAGAGCAGACCGACCAGCTGCGGCTGAGCCCTGCGCTGACCAGCAACCTGATCAGTGTACTGCTGCACTTTGTCGGCAGCGGCCAGGGCGTCACCCTGCTGCCCCAGTGCGCCGTCACCACCGAACTGGCACAGGGCCTGGTGCGCGCCGTGCCTATCGACAACCCCGCCTTTGCCCATGCGCAGATGCAGCTCATCACGCGCACAGGCCGTCAGCTTTCACCAGCTGCCAATCGCTTTCTGCGGTTTTGCCTGCAGGGTATGGCTGCCTTCCAGCAGCAGGCTGCTGAGACTTAAAAATTAATAGCTGTCAGCGCTTATTTTTCGGGCATTAGCAGCCATTTTTATTAAATTTTTATATCTTCACTGCCAGCATGGGCCACAGTGACAGCAGCAGCAAAGCGGCCATCGCAGCATTGAAGATGCGCAACGCCCGGCGCGACTGCAGCCAGCGGCCAATCGCGCTGCCAAACAGTGTCCATACGCTGATGCAGGGGTAGTTCACCAGCGGCATCAGCAGTGCACTCAGCAACAGGCTGGGCCAGTACGCCTGTGGCGAGGTATAGGCTGCCACCACACCAATACTCATCAGCCATGCCTTGGGGTTCACCCACTGAAAGGCTGCAGCCTGCCAGAAGTTCAAAGGCTGAACTCTGCCGCCCTGGGTCTGCATGCGGCCAGCGCTTGCAATCTTCCATGCCAGCCAGATCAGGTAGGCCGCCCCCAGCCACTGCACTGCGGTATAGAACTGGGGCTGCTGCGTAAACACAGCCCCCAGCCCTGCGCCTACCATCAGCAGCTGCACCGATGTACCCACTGAAATCCCCAGCATATGCGGCACGCTGCGCTGGTAGCCAAAGTTGGCACCAGAGGCCGTGAGCATCACATTGTTCGGCCCCGGCGTGATGGAGCTCACCACAATAAACATCACCAGCGGCAACCAATGGTTGGAAGACGACAAATCCAGCGGCAGATTCATGCAGACACCTCGTAGCAAAACCATCACAAGGCTTGCATGCTAGGCGCAATTACCCATACAGTTGCCATACAGTTATTCCACTCACTTTAGAGACTGTATGGCCTCAAACACCCGAACAGTACGCCCCCAAACCGCTGACAGCAGCAACGCCTTGGGCTGGCAACCCCTGCGCGGCAGCGACAGCCCGCCGCTGGTCGAGCAACTGGTGCAGCACTGCCAGCAGCTGCTGGGCAACCACAGCCTGCGTGCGGGCACCCGCATGCCTTCTGTTCGCCAGCTGGCAGACAGCGCAGGCGTGAGCCGCGACACCGTGGTGCAGGCCTATGACAGGCTGGTCGCGCTCGGTTTATTGCATTCGCGCCCCGGTGCTGGATTTTTTGTGAGCACCCAGCGCAGGCTGCATGCGCCCTCCACCCCTGAAATGCCCTGTCTTTCTGCAGGACAGGCTTTTGACACCCCCTTTTTGCTGCGCAGCATGTTCCGCAGCCATGGACAGGTGCAGTTTGACGGCAGCACCGGCCTGCTGCCCCAGAGCTGGATGGACCACGACATGCTCAACGCCGCCGTACGTGCCGTGGGCCGCAGCGCAGGCATGCAGCTGCTGGGCTATGGCGAGCCACAGGGATACGCGCCGCTGCGCCAGCAAATCAGCGCCATGCTGCTGGCGCAAGGGCTGCAGATAGACCCTGAACTGGAGCTGATGACCGTCACCGGCGTCACCCAGGGCATGGATTTGATCTTGCGCAGCACCCTGCGCGCGGGCGACGCCGTGCTGGTGGAGGACCCCGCCTGGTTCATGGTGTTTGGCATGCTGCGCGCGCTGGGCGTACAGGTGCTGCCCGTGCCCCGTCTGCGCGATGGCCCTGATCTGGAAGTGCTGGAGCGCCTGGCCAGGGCGCACCGGCCCAAGCTCTTGATCACTAACACCGTGGTGCACAACCCCACGGGCTTTGGCCTTTCTCTGCCCGTGGCCTATGACGTGCTGCGCCTGGCCGAGCAGCACAACTTTCTGATTCTGGAAGACGACACCTATGCAGACTTTGTGCCACAGCCCATGCGCCTGGCGACGCTGGATCGGCTGCGCCGTGTGCTGCTGATTGGGGGCTTTTCCAAGACACTGGCTGGCAGTCTGCGCGTGGGCTATGTGGCCGCACAGCCCGAGCGCATTCGCGCGCTGACGGATGCCAAGCTGCTCAGCGGCCTGACCAGCCCGGAGCTGGGCGAACGCGTGGTGCACCGCATCCTTGCCGATGGCCAGTACCGCAAGCATGTACAGCGCCTGCGCGAACGGGTGGACACGGCCCGCCAGCGCTGCCTCAAGCTCGTGGAGAACATGGGCCTGGTCGTGCACCAGGAGCCACTGGCCGGCATGTTTATCTGGGCCGATGCAGGGCGCGATACCGAAGTGCTGGCACGGCAGATGGCAGCGCAAGGGGTTTTACTGGCACCGGGGGTGTTGTTTTCTGCCAATCAACAGGGGTCAACCATGTTGCGGTTGCCGGTGTCGATCACTGATTCAGACATTTCTCTACTTCTCAATGAGCCAAGAATGTGGCTTTTTCCGCTTAAGTGAACGGCATTACTCTCGATGAACTGCTTTTCAACTGACCCCGCCCACGACACCACCCATCTCACCCGTGTCTGGGCCACTGCCCAAACCCTGCTGCAAGACCACCCCGAAGCAGATGCCGAAGTGGTGCACGC
This sequence comes from Comamonas kerstersii, assembly GCF_002056725.1. Taxonomy (NCBI): domain Bacteria; kingdom Pseudomonadati; phylum Pseudomonadota; class Betaproteobacteria; order Burkholderiales; family Comamonadaceae; genus Comamonas; species Comamonas kerstersii. The sequence continues at coordinate 3,290,672 of NZ_CP020121.1, forward strand.
TGCCTGCCTGTGGCATGACTGTGTGAATCTGCCCAAAAACCATCCGCAGCGTGCACAGGCTTCGCGCATGGCGGCAGAAAAAGCAGTCGCTGCGCTGCGAGCGCGAGGCTTTCCCGCGCACAAGCTCGATGCCGTGGCCCATGCGATTGAGGCCCATAGCTTTTCGGCAGGTATTGCGCCACAGACCATAGAGGCAAAGATCGTGCAGGATGCTGACCGGCTCGATGCCCTTGGCCCTGTAGGCATTGCACGCATGTTCAGCGTGGGCGGTCAGCTGGGCCGTGCGCTGGCCCACCCCACCGACCCTCTGGCGCAGCAGCGCCCGCTCGACGATGTGACGTACACGCTGGACCATATCGAGGTCAAGCTCGCCACCCTGCCCGCCAGCATGCAGACCGCAGCCGGAAGGCGGCTGGGAGAGGAGCGCATGGCCTGGATTCGCAGCTTTCAGGCAGCGTTTGTGCAGCAGTGGCTGCCTGCGGCAACGCCCTGACCTTTCCCGCAGCATGCCTAACTGGTGACGCCCTTGCCCAGTCAGTTCTGCCTCAAGCTCGTGGAGAACATGGGCCTGGTCGTGGCATGTTGATCTGGGTCTATGCAGGGCAAGATACCGAAGTGCTCGCACGGCAGATGGCAACGATGTTGCGGTTGCCGGTGCCAGCGGTGATGTCGGTGGTGGATGATGTCGATGATTCTTTCTGGGAATATTTCAATCATCATGAATGGCTTACAGCGACAAGCATGCCGCTTGAGGATACTCTGCATCCATCAAAAATCAGCAGCCAAAAAAACGAACGTCTAGGGCGTGTTCACGTAAACATTGGGTTCGCGCAGCCACGACAAGGCCGTCAATGCGCGACGCACGGTGCAGCGCGGGTGTCCACCCGCGCAAGACGGGCAACAAAGCAGGGGCGGCCTTGTCGTGGCTGCCCCTGATATTGAAATCACCAATGGGGTTGAAGGCTTGGGGCGGTCTGCGTTGTTGCGGTGGCTGGCAAGGCGCTCGGCATTGCTGCGCCACCGCGCCTAGCAGCCCATCCCCAAGCCTTCAACGCGAATTCCCAAGCTTTATGTGAACACGCCCTAGCCATTGGCGTGCAAAGCATCATCGGTAAGTTGTTGTTTCTTCGTTGCGACCGCTGCCTAGCAGGTCTTTCAAAGTCAAGCCATCGCGCGCGAAAGCGCTTGATGCAGCGCTTCCTTAACTGGAGCTTCACCACAACAAGCCCCAGCATGGAACTTGCAAAGCGCATACATTGATGATTGCGCCTTGCTACACGCACCCTGTGCAGCCTCTTTCTCCTGCCCCCCGCGTTATGACCCCTTCCAGCCCTCCCGCCAAAAGTTTTCGCACCCACATTGCGCTGGTATTTGGCAGCTTTACGGCATTGCTGACCATTGCACTGTGTCTGCTGTGGGGGGAAATCCTCAAACTGCGCCTGCAGCAACAAGCCGCGACCCGCCTGAACATGGTCGCGCACAACACTGTGACCTTGCTGCACGAAGAAATCAGCCAGCAAAGCCACCGCACACAAGTGCTGGCACGTGCCAAAGAGCTGTGGGAAAGCGGCCTGGATGCCGACAGCGTACGCACCATGCTTGACCGCGTGCAGCACATCAACCCACACAACGTCTGGATTGGCGTCGCTGATACACAAGGCACGGTACGCAATGCCACACAAGGCATGCTGCAAGGTGCGAATGTGGCTGCACGCCCCTGGTTTCAGGAAGGCATGAGCACACCCTTTATCAGCGAAGTGCACCCCGCCAAGCTGCTGGCAGATTTGCTGCCACGCAGCATGACCGGCGAGCCCTTGCGTCTGGTGGACTTCTCGGCCCCCATCTACCACCCAGACGGCCATATTGCGGGTGTGCTGGGCGTGCACGGCAGCTGGGACTGGATACGCGATTCGGTAGAGCGCCTGCTCCAAGGGCCTGGTACGGAGCTGCAGCAAAGCGTATTTATCTTCGACCGCCAAGGGGCGCTGATTTATGCACCAGCAGGAGTCATGGCTCCCTACACCGACTTAGGCCAAAGCTTGCCGCTGCAAGGCAAGCAACTACAAGATGCGCTGACTGGTGCGCCGGTATCCGCCATCTGGAAAGACAGGCCCCAGCCTTATCTGACCACGGCAGTCCAGCTGCCAGCTACAGTCACTGACCTGGGCTGGTGGATCGTAGCGCGCCAGCCGCTGGAAATGGCCTATGCCGATGCCAACCGCGTGATCTGGATGGCCCTGGCAGCTGGTTTGTTCCTAGGGCTTCTGGGCGCATTGATCGCTTGGCGCTTGGCCAAGCACGTCAGCGATGACCTCAAGACCCTGGCCCAGGCGGCAGGCCGCATCCATGCTGGTGCGGTAGACACCCCCCTGCCACTCATGAACAGCAACCGTGAAGTGCAGTTGCTGAGCGCGTCGCTGTCCCACATGACGCAAAAACTGCTGCAGGCCAATGACGAGATGAAGGCGCAAGTGCGCCTGCATACTCTGGAGCTGCAACAAGCCAATGCGGAGCTGGAACGCCAGGCGACGACCGATCCACTCACACAGCTGCTCAACCGCCGCGGTTTTGAAGCCCGCGCTGCACTGGCTTTGGCCCTGGCCGTTCGCAATGCACGGCCGCTCAGCGTACTGAGCATCGACATCGACTTCTTCAAGCGCATCAACGACACCTATGGCCACGATGTGGGTGATATGGTGCTGCAAGCCTTGGCCCGTACTTTGGCTGAACGCGCCCGCGACTCCGATGTGCTCGCGCGCTTTGGGGGTGAAGAGTTTGTGCTGCTCTTGCCCGACACCGATGCTCAAGGTGCCAAACACATGGCGGAGCATCTGCGCCAAAGCATTGCAGATTTACACCTTGCACCTGTTGGCCACATCACCGTGAGCATTGGCGTAAGCAGCCTGTATCTCGACCAGGCCAGAGACAGCTTGAATGAAATGATCAAGCGCAGCGATGCCGCCTTGTATGCGGCCAAAAACAGTGGCCGCAACAAAGTGTGCTTCAGCGACTGAGCACAAGCCTGCAGCGACAACACCATCACCGCTGATACCGTGGCCCATCAGATTGAGGGCCCATAGCTTTTCAGCAAGGATTGCGCCGCAGACCAGAGAGGCCAAGCTGGGTGAGGAGCAGATGGCCTGGAGTTGCAGCTTTCAGGCTGCGCTTGTGCAGCAGTGGCTGCCTGCGGCCAGCAACAAAATTTAAGTATAAAAAGTTGCTCTAACGCTTACCCAGCAAGCGCTAGCAGCTATTAATTTATAAGTATTTAGCTTCGTGCAAGCATTGCTGCAAAGCGGAAGGCCCTGTGAACCGCAGCACCGGGCCCTCAAAAGCAGAAAGCAGCGCCATATCCCGTGGGCGCTGAACACTGGGGTAGTGCCATACACGCTGCACAAAGCGCCAGTCCCAACGCGGCAGCGATGTGGCTGGCACGCCATCGGCACGCTGGCCTTGCCAGCTGCGGGTGGTGTGCCCTGCGCCCAGTACAGGGCATCCAGGTGCACCAGTGGCAAAGCCATGCTGCGCGCCAGCTGCCGGGCCAGGGTAGATTTACCGGCTCCGGGGCTGCCAAGGATGAGAATGCGCTGCGCGCCTGCAAGCATGGGGCTCATGCCGCCACTGTAGCCCGGCGGCAGGCATGCACAGGCGAAAAAAAAATCTGCCACAAGGGCAGATTTTTTTGTCAGCACGCTGCCCTTCCAGGAAAGACAGCGAAATCTGAGTGCTTAGTAACGATCGCGGCCACCGCCGAAACCGCCACCGAAGCCGCCTTCACGGCCGCCGCGGAAACCGCCGCCGCCGTTGTTGCCACGGAAGCCGCCGCCGAAGCCGGCAGGACGCTCTTCACGGGGACGGGCCACGTTAACCATCATGTTACGGCCGCCCAGAGGCTGCTCGTGCAGGCCTTCGATGGCTGCTTGTGCTTCAGCGTCGGAAGACATTTCCACAAAGCCGAAGCCCTTGGAACGGCCGGAGTCGCGCTCCATCATGACCTTAGCGGATACGACGTTACCGAATTCGGAGAATGCTTGCTCCAGATCGTTGTCGCGGACGGAATAGGCCAGATTGCCAACGTACAGTTTGTTGTTCATGGTGAAACTCTTGAGAGAAAAAACGCACAGCCACCACGCCGTGCCAGGGAAAAAAGAAAAGAGGTGGTTGCTCTGTGCGATTTATCGGTGAGGGCGACGCTTGGCGGCCGATGGGCCAGCATGCGAACGCTGCTCGATATGTCGGAAGGTGATGCGGCCCTTGTTCAGGTCATAGGGCGACATCTCCAGGGTGACCTTGTCACCAGCCAGGATGCGGATGCGGAACTTGCGCATCTTGCCGCCGGTGTAGGCAACCAGTTCATGGCCGTTGTCCAGCGTGACGCGAAAACGCGAGTCGGGCAGCACTTCCATGACCTGGCCTTGCATTTCAATCAGATCTTCTTTTGACATGGGATCTCCTTCGATGGGATGTCAGGCAGTCAGGCCCGGCTGTTGCAGCAGGCGCCGGCCTTCACGGCAGGCGTAGCGCAGGGCAGCGGCGGCGGTATCAAAGTCAGGCACAAAACGAAACACGCGATCATGCGTGCTCTGGCCGTGGCCGCTGCGGATGGAAAGCGAGGCGGTGTAGGAACCGCTGTTTGTCAGTTCGGCGGCTGGTGTCAGCGCATATCTGCCGATGACTTCTAAGGTCGGGGAAACGTAGTTCAACAAAGTGGCGCAAGCACAGCGCTGGCGCAGAAAAAAGGTGGCTCAAAAGCAAGCCGCTTTACGCTTTTTTGGGAAAACGTAATTTAGAGAGGACTGGCCCTGTGCTGCATTCCACCGGCGGGGGCCACGCCTGATGGACGGAGGTAAAGAAAAACCGCCTACTGTGGCGGCTGAAAAATCAGACTTACTGCCATGAGCAGCAAGCTCAAAGATGCTCACTCTAACAGAACTTATGCTGCAGCGCGCAAGTCTTGGTGCGGCAAGTTGCAAGGTTATTCCCAAAAAGCAGTACAAAAAACTGCTTTTCCCTTGCTGCATATACGCTTGCAGCTATGTTTTTTATTTGAAAATTTTTCCTCGACGCCCCCTTGCAGCACCAGACACCACCGCCTTTCGCAAGGCCGGGCAATTTTTTATACAGCTTCTGCCTGAGGCTCGACCTGTGTGGGTGGCTCGGGCGGCTGCCACAGACTGGCCCAGTCGATGGCGGCGTACAGTGCTTCAGGCACGGCAACAGGCTGCTCCACCGCATGGTCAGGCTGCGCCGTACTGCGTGGCTGCGGCGGCTGCAGCAGTGCACCACTGCGGTTTTGCACGGCCCACACTTGCATGTCCTGCGGCTTGCGCTGGCGGGTGCGCAGCAGTGCCAGATCTCCATTGTGCAAAGCCACCATGCTGCCGGGCGGGAACAGTGTCAGGCTGCGCACCAGTGCCAGCACCCAGGCGCTGTCATAGGCTGTCTCGCGCTCGATGTACAGGGTCTGCATGGCCTGGCGCGGCAGTCGCGCCGTGCGATTGGCCCGTGATGTGACCATGGCAGCGTAAGAGTCCGCCACGGCCAGCAGGCGCGCACCATCACAGATGGCATCACGCAGCAGGCGCTGTGGGTAGCCCGTGCCATCACAGCGTTCATGGTGCTCACGCACCACCTGCAGCCAGAGTGGGTCTTTGACACCCATCTGACCCAGCATGGTTTCTGCATAGGCGGGGTGACAGCGTATTTCGGCCTGCTGCTCCGCAGTCAGCGGCCGGGTCTGGGTATCGAGCTGCTGCTGCAGGTCCAGAATGCCCACATCGCGTGTCAGTGCGGCGCAGACCCAGGAGGTGCGCGTGTCCTCATCGATCCCTGCTTCAGAAGCAAGCACTTCCACCACAGCAGCGCCCAGCAGCTGCTGCACCACCAGATAGCTGTGGGAGCGGTTGGTATGCAGACCCGCCAGCAACGCATCCGCATCGTCCTTGCAGGCCTGAGCAATCACGTGGGCCATGCCAATGACCAGCATGCGCATGTCGTTGCGCAGCTCACCAGCCAGCAAACTGGCGTGCAGACGCTCCAGGCTATTGGCTAACCGGCGCGTGCGCACAAACACCGGCTCAGCCTTGTGCGGCACACGCTGGCGCGGTGCTGCCACAGGTGCGGCCGGGGCCTCTTCCACCTCCTCGTCTGGAGCTTGCTCATAGATGTAGGCACCGCGCGTGAACAGTGAGTCCAGATGCCGCTGCTGGCGAATCACATAGCCTTCGCGCAGCAGCAGGTTGCCGAACTCGTCATATACCGTCCAGGGCAGCGCCTCATTCAATGCCAGTTCATAAGGAAGAATGCGCCGCATTGTGGTCTTCATTGCTTGCTCCATTGTTTTTCTTGAGCCGGGCGGAGCCACCTGTCAAAGGCGGTGCTCTGCGCTGGTGGCCACAGCACCTGCAGCGCTTATTGGCAATCAAGCAATTAGACGCAAAAAACACACCTTGTCACACTCGGACATTGCGCGTTTTGCGATGACAGACTTCGCTGTCCATGCAGCACATACCAAGCCTTCACGGGCCTTGGCGGTGAACTTATGGGCCAAATAAAGCAGCAAGCTGCATGCTGCGGTGCACCAAAAAGAAACAAAAATCAATATGCACGCACAAGAAAGATGCACACCTTTGCGATAAAGCACTATTTCAGTGCGTTTATATTTGTCACCCAAATGTCACAAATGCTTCACTATTAAACTGAAGTTGGAAGTCACTTACGTCATCAGAGCTGCCCGCACTGCATAGCAGCGCTGCAGACCGCACACGTCGCACGCACAGGTGAAGCAAATTCACCCCCCTAAAGCTGTGCTGACGGTTCTCCCTGCGTTCTGACACTCCAATCACTTCAGAGACCTGCACACCGATCTGTGCCAGGCCTCCCAATCTTGATCCGACACGAAGGGGAACATGTTTTTCCGTCACTGGTCCATTGGCCGCAAGCTCGCGGCCGTCTTAGCAAGCATTCTGGTTTTATTCATGGGCAGCAGCGCCCTCTCCCTCTATCAGACGCGCGAACAAGACAGAATCCTGAATCACATGGTTGGCGAAGTGCTGCTGACCGAGCGCGCCCTGGCCAACTGGTCCAAGAACGTGACGGCGGGTGTACAGCGCGCAGCAGCCATTGCCAAAAGCACTGACACCAGCCTGGTGGCCTACTTTGACAAGGCCACCAAGGACGCGACCGCCGACACGGCACGCCAGATGAAGATCATCGAAGCCAATCTGAAGTCTCCACACGAGCTGCAGATGCTGGCGGAGGCTTCCAAGCTGCGTGACGCGTATCTCAGCCTGCGCAAGGACATTGCAGCGCTCAAGAATGTGGGGCGCATGGGTGAAGCAGAGCAGGTGTTCACCAACCGCTTTGAGCCCACCATGCAGGCCTACCTGGACAAAGTGGCCGAACTGACCGAATACCAGCGCCAGCAGCTCGACACGATGGCCCATCGCAGCGCAGAACTGCGTGCGGACAGCATGGTGCAGTTGATGATTTTCTCGGCAGCAGCGCTTGCCCTGGGCATCTGGCTGGCCATCGCGGTGACACGCAGCATCACCGAGCCACTGCAGCGCGCCAATGCTGCAGCCAAGGCCATGGCAGCGCTGGACCTGAGCCAGCCTGCACAGACACACTACACACACAATGAGACCGGCGAGCTGCTCCAATCCATCGACCAGATGCGCGATGCCCTGAACCGCACCATGGCCCAGGTGCTGCAGGCCTCACAAAGCATTTCCACGGCCAGCGCCCAGGTGTCCAGCGGCAGCAATGACCTGAGCAGCCGTACCGAAAACACCGCGGCCAATCTGGAAGAAAGCGCGGCAGCCATTGAAGAGCTGAGCACTTCAGCCCAGCAGTGCTCGGACTCCACCCGTCAGGCAGAGCACCTGTCGCGCAACTCGCTGCAGGCCACGCAGCTGGGCTTTAAAAAAGCCAGACTGGCGCAGGACACCATGCAGGAGATCCAGCAAAGCAGCCAGAAGATTGGCGACATCATCGGCGTGATCGACGGCATTGCCTTCCAGACCAACATCCTGGCACTCAACGCAGCGGTGGAAGCTGCACGCGCTGGCGAGCAAGGCCGCGGTTTTGCCGTGGTGGCAGGCGAAGTGCGCACCCTCGCACAGCGCAGTGCTGCAGCGGCCAAGGAAATTCGCCAGCTCATCAACAGCAATCTGCAAAGCGTGACGGCTGGCAACAACCAGGTGCAGGAAGCAGGCGCGGCCATGCGCGACATTCTGGACAACGTGACCCGCGTGCAGGACATCGTGTCAGAGGTCAACGCTGCAACGCTGGAGCAAAGCACGGGCGCCACGCAGATCAACCAGAGCATTGCCCAGCTGGACCAGATGACCCAGCAGAACGCCGCACTGGTGGAAGAATCCAGCGCTGCCGCCGGGCATCTGTACGCACAGGCCGAGCAGCTGCGCAAGCTGGTAGATGCCTTCAGACTGGCAGAGCAGCATCTGGGCAAGCCCAGCCCTGCAGGCACAGCACACCTGGCTGACAACCGCCAGGAGCCTGCACTGCTGGGGGGCTGATTGCCTGCCGGCAGCTATCAAATAAAAAGCTGCCAGCGCTTGATATACAAGTGTTTGAAATAGATTTTGTTTTCAAACCCTTTATCTGCAAGCGCTGGCAGCTCTACTTTTTAAATTTCCAACCAACCACCTGTGGTCTGCACAGGTGGTTTTTTTCATGTCTTCTCCAGTGCCTGCTCAGCTGTCTTTGAGCGCAGCCAGCGGGTGGGAGTGCGCAGGCCAGGGGCTGACAAAAAAGGCTTTCCACAGGTCTTCAGGCACATCTTCGATGCGTGCAGGGTTCCACCGCGGGTTGTGGTCCTTGTCCACCGCCAGCGCGCGAATGCCTTCCACTGTCTCGCTCTGGCCAGGGCGCAGATAAAAGCAGTGGCGCACCATGTCGCGTTCCATGCGCAAGTCATCCGCCACCCCCAGCTTGCGGGCCCGGCGGATCTGCTCCAGCACCACAAACAGCATCAGCGGTGAGCGCTTGCGCAGCGCTGCAGCCGTGCTCTGTGCCCATGCACTGGCGGGGTCTGCTTCCAGCGCACGAATGATGTCCTGCACGGAAGACAGAGCAAACACACGGTTGATCTCCGCCAGATCACGCAACGCACCGGGCGCCTGCTTTTGTGTGCTGGCCTGCACAAAGGCCTGCACGGCATGGCTGTCTGCAAAGGTCTGCACACCCAGCGCATCCCACAACGCGCCCTGCTCTGCGGCGGGCAAAAAGGCATCAGCCAGGCGGAATGCAATAGCATCTGCCGCGCCAATGGTGTCACCCGTGAGCGCCAGCCATTCGCCGGCGGCGCCGGGGCAGCGGGAGAGGAAGTAGCCGCCACCCACATCGGGGAAAAGGCCAATGATGGTCTCTGGCATCGCCATCTTGGTCGCTTCCGTGACGATGCGCCAGCTTGCCCCCTGGCTAATGCCCATGCCACCGCCCATGACGATGCCGTCCATGAAAGCGATATAGGGCTTGGGATAGTGAAAGATCAGGTGGTTGAGCGTGTACTCCTCAGTAAAGAAGTCTTCAAGCTGCGGGTTGCCCGTGCTGCCTGCCTGGTGCAGAAAGCGGATGTCTCCGCCTGCACAGAAGTGGCCAAACACCCCTTCCTTGTTGCTGCCACGAATGGCAACCGCCAGCACCTGTGGATCGTCTTTCCAGGCCAGCAGCTGGGCGTACAGATCACGCACCATGCCCAGCGAAAGTGCATTGATGGCTTTGGGGCGGTTTAGCGTAATAAAACCGACCTGGCCACGTACCTCGGCCACGATGTCTGAACTTGCTTGTGTCATTGCGCTGTGTTCCTTGTGTCTCCTGATGCGGCAACCATAGCGCAGGCCAGCGGCAAACTTTGTCACCCTTGCTGCATTCCTAGGACAAACCATAGGTCAGCGGCAGCGCTCACAACGCCTGTACAGACGCAAAAAAGGCCGCTCCATGGCGGCCTTGGCATAGCTGGGGACATGCCCCAGCTACTGTGCTTAGTGCGACTGGCAGCACACAACAACGGATGACGTGTTGTGTGAGCAGGTCTTAGTCACGCGAAGCGCGCTTGCGCTCGTGTTCCTTCAGGAAGCGCTTGCGAACGCGCAGGCTGGTAGGAGTGATTTCCAGCAGCTCGTCGTCTTCGATGAATTCCACACCGTATTCCAGCGACAGCTCGATAGGAGGTGTGATCTTGATCGCATCTTCCTTGCCGGACACGCGGAAGTTGGTCAGCTGCTTGGTACGCGTTGCGTTCACCACCAGGTCGTTGTCACGGCTGTGGATACCGATGATCATGCCTTCGTACACAGGGTCGCCAGCCTTCACGAACATGCGACCGCGGTCGTCCAGCTTGCCCAGGGCGTAGGTGAAGATTTCACCGTCGTCCATGGAGATCAGCACACCGTTCTTACGGCCGCCGATGTCACCCTTGTGGGGCTCGTAGCCGTCGAAGATGTTGGAGATCAGGCCGGAACCACGTGTCAGGTTCAGGAATTCGTTGGTGAAGCCGATCAGGCCACGTGCTGGAATGCGGTATTCCAGACGCACACGACCACGTCCATCGGGTTCCATGTTCACCAGCTCGCCCTTGCGCTCGCCCAGAGCTTGCATCACGCCGCCCTGGTGGCCTTCTTCGATGTCAGCAGTCACCAGCTCGATAGGCTCGTACTTCACGCCATCGATGGTCTGCATCACCACGCGGGGCTTGGAGACGGCCAGCTCGTAGCCTTCGCGGCGCATTTCTTCCAGCAAAATGGTCAAGTGCAGTTCACCACGGCCAGACACTTCAAAGATACCGTCTTCGTCGGTTTCCTTGACACGCAGGGCCACGTTGGAGCGCAGTTCCTTTTGCAGGCGGTCCCAGATCTGACGGCTGGTCACAAACTTGCCTTCACGACCTGCCAGAGGCGAGGTGTTCACGCAGAAGTTCATGGTCAGGGTAGGTTCGTCAATCTTCAGCATGGGCAGAGGCTGAGGATTGGCAGGATCGGTCACGGTTTCACCGATACCGATGTTTTCAATACCGCTGATCAGCACGATCTCGGAAGGACCAGCTTCGGTGGCTTGCACGCGGTCCAGACCCTGGAAAGTGTGCACCTGGTTGATCTTGCCGGTGTAAGGCTTGCCTTCAGGACCAGCCATCACAGTCACTTGCTGACCGGGCTTGATCGTGCCCTGGGTGATACGGCCCACGCCGATACGGCCCACGAAGGTGGAGTAGTCCAGCGCAGAGATTTGCAGCTGCAGAGGCGCTTCAGCATCACCCTTGACAGAAGGCACGTGTTCCAGAATGGTGTCGAACAGGGCCGACATGTCTTCGCCCCACTTCTCACCGGGCACGCCCTCTTCCTTGGACGACCAGCCGTTGATACCGGAGGCGTACACAATGGGGAAGTCCAGCTGCTCGTCGGTCGCACCCAGCTTGTCGAACAGGTCAAATGCCAGGTTCACCACCTTGTCGGGGTTCGCACCGGGCTTGTCCACCTTGTTCACCACCACGATAGGACGCAGGCCCAGGGCCAGTGCCTTCTTGGTCACGAAGCGGGTCTGAGGCATGGGGCCTTCTTGCGCGTCGATCAGCAGCACCACGCCGTCCACCATGGACAGCGCACGTTCCACTTCACCGCCGAAGTCCGCGTGGCCGGGTGTGTCGAGGATGTTGATGTGGGTGCCCTTCCAGGACACGGCACAGTTCTTGGCCAGAATCGTGATACCGCGTTCACGTTCGATGGCGTGGTTGTCCATCACGGTGTCAACCACTTTTTCGTGTTCGGCGAATGTGCCGGATTGGCGCAGCAACTGGTCAACCATGGTGGTCTTACCATGGTCAACGTGCGCAATGATGGCGATGTTGCGGATTTCTTTGCTCATACGGTTTCCAAAATGCCACGAGACTTATGCGCGCGGCGTGCCTTCCAAAATTTGTTGAATTTCTAGGGGGCTGAGCAGGCGATCGGGTATCAGCTCCCCACTTGTGATGTGCCCCACACCCAGCAAGGCGCGCGGTTCATCTCCATAAACGGCAACGGCTTCGGCATCGGGCCAGTCACCACGGCGGCGCAGACCGGTCAGAAACCGTCCGCTCTCGCGCGCATCAAGCACCACGCGGGTGTGGGCATGCAGCAGACAATCTGCCGGCTGCACCACATGCAGGCGCTCTTCTTCGGGCATGGCGATCAAGGCATCCAAAGTGATGCAGCGATCGACACCAATGCCGCCCGTATCAGTACGGCGCAGTGAACGCAGGTGGGCACCGCAACCGAGTGCCTCGCCAATGTCCTCTGCCAGTGTACGAATGTAGGTGCCCTTGCTGCACGTCACCGTCAGCTGCAAGGCAGCAAATCCGTCCGCATCCTGACACAAAACCATGTCCAGAGCGTGAATAGTGACGTTTCTTGCAGGGCGTTCAATTTCTATGCCAGCCCGTGCGTACTCGTACAGCGCCTTGCCATCTTTCTTGAGGGCACTGTACATGGGCGGCACCTGGCTGATCGGGCCTGTGAACCTGGCCTGCACCTGCGCCAGCAGCTCAGGCGTGTAAGACGCAAGCTCCACAGGACGCTCACGCAGCACCTCACCTTCGGCATCGGCCGTGGTGGTCACCTGCCCCAGACGGGCTACAGCGATATAGGTTTTGGGAGCTTCCAGCTGCAGCTGGCTGAACTTGGTCGCCGCTCCAAAGCACAGGGGCAACACGCCCGTGGCCAGAGGGTCCAGCGTTCCAGTGTGACCGGCTTTTTCGGCGCGCAGCAACCACTTCACTTTCTGCAAAGCGTCGTTGCTGGACAGGCCCAGCGGTTTATCGAGCAGCACCACCCCATGCACAGGGCGCCGCTGCACCCGTGTGCGCGTGGCGTTCATAGGCTTATTGGTTCTCTTCAGGACCGCGCGACGCCACAGCCTTGGCAATCAAGGCGTTCATGTCAGCAGCACGCTCAGTGGTGCGGTCGTAGATGAAATGCAGGGTGGGCACAGTGTGAATGTGCAGGCGCTTGAACAGGCCGTTGCGCAGGAAGCCTGCTGCCTGGTTCAGGGCCTTTTGTGTCTCGTCGGGATCACCCACCAGCAGGCTGAAAAACACTTTGGCGTGTGCATAGTCGGGTGTGACTTCCACACCTTGCAGTGTGACCATGCCTACGCGTGGGTCCTTCAACTCACGGGCGATCAGCTCCGCCAGATCGCGCTGGATCTGGTCAGAAACTTTGAAGCTGCGGTTGGGCGCAGCAGATTTACGTTTAGGTGCCATTAAAAATTGTGAGCTTGTAGCGCTAGTCAGATAAGGGTTTGAAAGCCTTGCGACCTTCAAACCCTTTATTCATCAGCGTTGGCAGCTATAGTTTACAGCGTACGCGCGATTTCCTTGATTTCAAAGACTTCCAGCATATCGCCTTCGCGGATGTCGTTGTAGTTGCGCAGCTTGATACCGCACTCGAAGCCTTCCTTGACTTCCTTGACATCGTCCTTCATGCGGCGCAGCGATTCGATCTCACCCGTGTAGATGACCACGTTGTCGCGCAGCAGACGGAAGTGTGCGTTGCGGGTCACGTGACCCTGGGTGATGTAGGAACCAGCCACCGTACCGATCTTGGACGCCACGAACACGGTGCGGATCTCGGCCATACCGATGATCTCTTCGCGCTTCTCGGGAGCCAGCATGCCGGACATGGCAGCCTTCACTTCGTCTACCGCATCGTAAATGATGTTGTAGTAGCGGATGTCCACATCGTTGCCTTCAGCCGTCTTACGGGCCTGGGCATCAGCGCGCACGTTAAAGCCGATGATGATGGCCTTCGAAGCCAGCGCCAGGTTGACGTCGGATTCGGAAATGCCACCCACGCCGGAGTACACGACCTGCACCTTGACTTCGTCGGTCGACAGCTTGAGCAGCGAGGCAGCCAGCGCTTCCTGCGAACCCTGTACGTCGGCCTTGATGATCAGAGGCAGTGTCTGTACGTTGCCAGCGCTCATCTCGGAGAACATGTTCTCCAGCTTCGCAGCCTGCTGCTTGGCCAGCTTGGTGTTGCGGAACTTGCCAGCACGGTAAGTCGCAATTTCGCGGGCACGGCGCTCGTCGGACATGACCATGAAGTCATCGCCAGCCTGAGGCACTTCGTTCAAGCCCTGAATTTCCACAGGGATCGAAGGACCAGCTTCCTTGGTCTGCTTGCCGTCTTCGTCGACCATGGCACGCACGCGGCCATAAGTCTGACCAGCCAGCACCACGTCGCCCACCTTCAGCGTACCGGACTGCACCAGCACCGTTGCCACGGTACCACGGCCCTTGTCCAGCTGTGCTTCGATGACCAGACCCTTGGCGGATGCATCCACAGGCGCCTTCAGTTCCAGCACTTCGGCTTGCAGCAGCACGTTTTCCAGCAGCTCGTCGATGCCCATGCCGGTCTTGGAGGACACAGCGATGAACGGCGAATCACCACCGTATTCTTCAGGCACCACTTCTTCAGCCACCAGCTCCTGCTTGACCTTTTCGGGGTTGGCTTCAGGCTTGTCGGCCTTGGTGATAGCCACCACGATAGGAACACCAGCAGCCTTGGCGTGCTTGATCGCTTCCTTGGTCTGGGGCATCACGCCGTCGTCAGCCGCACACACCAGAATCACGATGTCGGTGGACTGTGCACCACGGGCACGCATGGCGGTAAACGCCTCGTGGCCGGGGGTATCCAGGAAGGTCACGATGCCGCGAGGCGTCTTGACGTGGTAGGCACCGATGTGCTGGGTAATACCACCAGCTTCGCCAGTTGCCACCTTGGTGCGACGGATGTAGTCCAGCAGCGAGGTCTTGCCGTGGTCCACGTGGCCCATCACAGTCACCACAGGTGCGCGAGGCAGCAGCTCGCCGGTGTAGCGTGCTGCATCCTCTTCGCTGAAGGCTTCTGGGTCGTCCAGCGCTGCCACCTTGGCGGTGTGGCCCATTTCTTCCACCACGATCATGGCGGTGTCCTGGTCCAGCGGCTGGTTGATGGTGACCATCTGGCCCATCTTCATCAGCACCTTGATCAGCTCGGAAGCCTTCACCGCCATCTTGTGGGCCAGTTCGGCCACAGTGATGGTTTCGGGCACGGAAATCTCCAGTGCACGGAATTCCTGCTGCTGAGGCTGGCTGTTGCGCTGGTCGTTGCGATCATTGCCACGACGGCCACCCTTGGGGCCACCACGCCAGTTGCCACGGCTATCACCACCGGCGTCACCGCGGGTCTTGATTTCCTTCTTCTTGCCAGGAGCATCGCTGCCCCATGCGGACTTGGACTTGCCATCCTTGTCCTTGCCGCCGCGACCGCTGGTGCCGGACTTGTCGTCCTTGGCAGCCGTAGCAGGAGCCTTGACAGCCGACTTGGCATCCTTGGCATCCTTGGCCGGCGCAGCCTTGGGGTCCTTCTTGGCGTCAGCAGCAGGCGCTGCCTTCTTGGGCTCTTCAGGCTTCTTGGCCACCAGCACCTTCTTAGGTGCTGCCATCATGGCGCGAATGGCTTCAGCCTCAGCCAGTGCCTTGCGGCGACGATCTTCCAGATCCTTGGCACGCGCGGCTTCTTCAGCTGCGCGCTGGCGCGATTCTTCTTCTGCCTTGGCACGGGCTTCGGCTTGCGCCTTGGCACGTGCTTCAGCTGCAGCAGCAGCTTCCGCTTGCGCTTCCTTCTGGGCTTCCTTTACCTGACGCTGCTTGGCAGCTTCAGCTTCTGCGTATGCACGCGCGCGCTCTTCAGCTTCGCGCTCCTTACGCTCACGTTCTTCGCGTTCCTGGCGTTCCTGGGCCAATTGGTCTTCCTGTTGTTTGATCATCTCTGCTTGCTTGCGCGCTTCCTCTTCACGGCGTACCAACTCCTTGGAAGCCTGCGCAGCTTGCGCAGAGCGGGCTGCAGCCTCTGCAGCCACCTCTGGGGTGTCGTCACGTTTGATGAAAGTACGCTTCTTGCGCACTTCCACCTGAATGGTGCGGGCCTTGCCTGTGGCATCGGCCTGCTTGATCTCGCTGGTGGACTTGGTCGTCAGCGTGATCTTTTTCTTGCCTTCACTTTCTTGGCCATGTGCGGCTTTGAGGTGAGACAGCAGTTTTTGCTTGTCAGTTTCCGTCAGGACGTCAGTAATCGCGCGCTTAGAAACACCCGCTGCCTGCAATTGCACAAGCAAGGTTTCGGGGGACTTTTTCAGTTCATTGGCGAACTCTGCAACAGTGTTCAAAGACATATCTCCGTTCTATCCTCCCTGACCCTTATTCCTGACCGTCGGCGAACCAGTGTTCACGCGCCTTCATGATCAAGGCCTTGGCCTCTTCTTCCGACTGGCCGGTCAAATCGGTCAGCTCGTCGATGGCCAGATCAGCCAGATCATCACGCGTCAACACACCACCTGCTGCCAGCTTGGCCACAATCTCGGGTGTAATACCTTCCAAGTCACGCAGTTCCTGCGAGACCGCGCTCACGCTTTCTTCCTGAGCGATTTCCATGGTCAGCAGCGCATCCTTTGCACGGGCACGCAGCTCAGTCACGGTTTCCTCATCGAAAGCTTCAATTTCCAGCATTTCAGACAGCGGCACATAGGCCACTTCTTCGAGGCTGGCAAAACCTTCCGACACCAGAATGTCGGCCAGCTCTTCGTCCACATCCAGCTTTTCCATGAAAAGCTTGCGCGCAAAGCTGGTTTCTTCAGCTTGCTTCTGTGCAGACTCAGCTGCATCCATGATGTTGATCTTCCAGCCTGTCAGGTCGGAAGCCAGACGCACGTTCTGACCGCCACGACCGATAGCGATGGCCAGGTTTTCCTCGTCCACCACCACGTCCATGGCGTGCTTTTCTTCATCCACCACGATGGACGACACGTTCGCAGGAGCCAGTGCATTGATCACGAACTGTGCGGGGTCTTCAGACCACAGCACGATATCCACGCGCTCACCAGCCAGTTCGTTGGTCACTGCGTTGACACGCGAGCCACGCACACCCACGCAGGTGCCGATGGGGTCTACGCGCTTGTCATGGGACAGCACCGCAATCTTGGCACGGCTGCCGGGATCGCGTGCGCAGCTCTTGATTTCCAGCAGACCTTGCTCGATTTCTGGCACTTCGTTGCGGAACAGCTCAATCATGAACTCAGGTGCCGAACGCGACAGCAGGATGGGGGCGCCACGCAGTGTCAGATCCACTTCCATGATCATGGCGCGCACGCGGTCGCCATTGCGCAGGTTTTCCTTGGGGATCATTTCGCTGCGACGCAGGCGGCCTTCCACGCGGCCGGATTCGACAATGATGTCGCCCTTGTCCATGCGCTTGACGGTACCGGTGAAGATTTTTTCGCCGCGCGACAGGAATTCGTTGAGCAGCATTTCGCGCTCAGCGTCACGGATCTTTTGCAGGATGACCTGCTTTGCAGTCATCGCGCCGATACGGCCGATGGGCAGCGACTCGATCTGCTCTTCGATGAACTCACCCACTTCAATACCAGGGCTGCGCTCTTCAGCATCCATCAGCAGCTCTTCGGCCTCAGGGTTTTGCAGACCTGCGTCATTGGGCACGACGACCCAGCGACGGAAGGTGTCGTAGTCACCAGTGTCGCGATCGATCGCAACGCGAATGTCCACTTCGCCTTCGTACAGCTTCTTGGTGGCCTGCGCCAAAGCCTGCTCAACGGCGCCAAACACCACATCGCGTTCTACGTTCTTCTCGCGCGAAATGGCCTCAACCAACATCAACAGTTCGCGGTTCATGCGATGACTCTCCTAATTTCAATTCTTTCCAGCGTGGCGCCTGCCGGGACGCCTGTTTAGCATTTAGCAATGTCTTCGTCTTAAACGGGCTTGACGCCACGCCCCTTGAAGTTCACCACAGGAGCCAGTCGTGCCTCTTTCAGCTCATCCAGCGTGAAGCCCATAGCCTGCAATGGTGCGGGCTCACGCTTTTTGCTCACCTTGGCACCGGGTTTGCGTGCTGGCTCATCACTCCAGACAATCTGCCAGCCACCATTTTCCGCGCGCTCCAGCGTGCCGCGGAATTTCTTGCGATTGGCATTGACCACACCTGCACCTGCTGCACCAATGGCTTCCTTCAGGGTGATGTCAATCTCAGAGCCAGCAAAGCGGACAAAATCCTGCTCATGGCGCAGGGGACGATCGATGCCAGGAGAGGAAACTTCCAGACGCGTGTAGTCCACCCCTTCCACCTCCAGTGCAAATTGCAGTTGGCGCGTGACCTTTTCACAATCTTCCACAGTCACAAAAGCCTCTGGTAGCGGATCGACGCCCTCTTCAGGTGCCTGCCAAGGCAGATCGATGGTGATGCGCAGCAGGCCACCGGCCGAGCGCTCAATTTCCACCAGGTCATAGCCCAGACCCGTTACGGTTTGTTCAACAATTTGCTGTAGTGCCACGTGCTAAGTTCAATCCCGGAAGTACGAAAAACCCGACAACCATCCTGCAATTGCTTGGGGACGGCTTCGAGCTCCAAAAGCAACCGACCAAAAAAAACGGGCGGTTGGTATCCGCCCGTTTGGTCGTGAATGCTTTATTGTATCCGCAAAGTGTTGATTCGCGATGTCAGCCACATGCAATTCCTGTAGGCATCACTGCCATTTTTTGCATACGCGTTGCCACAATGCATCGGCCTCCTCAGAGACTGCCGTCCCTCCAGACTCACCTGCCAGCAACGATGTCAGCAAGCGCTCCAGCACTTTGATCTGCGGCAGCAGTGGCCCCAGAAAAAGGGCTTTGGAGCCTTGCCCAATCAACAATGTGGGAAAGGTTTCTACATCTACATCGCCCACGACTTCTTCTTCATCCTCGACGTCAACCCAGTCAAAGCGCACCTGCGGAAACCTGGCCTTGAGGGCCTCAAACTCCGGTGCGTACTGACGGCACACGCCGCACCATGCTGCACACAGGCAGACGACCCCTACGGGGGCTTGATCACTGTTCATCTTGTTCTGCTCTCCAGGCCCGGGGCCAGCATTCAGATATTTCAGACTGGCATCCTACCCTTGATGCCAGCCGCCTGACGGCAGCTATTGCACACGGCAGGCGTCCGAAATGCAAAAAGCCCCAGACACAGGTCTGAGGCTTTGCTTGGCGACTGGGCTATGCAGTCCAGTCGTGCTGGCGGGAATTAACCCGAGTGAGCACGCTTGCCAGGATTCTTCTTGCTGCGAGTGTGGGAACCACGCTCCAGGCTCACGCGCTGGCCACGGCCTTGGGCCAGCAGGGTCACACCCTTGGGAGGAACGGGACGGGGTGTGCGCTTGCGGTCAGCTTCAGTAACGATTTTATTGCCCATGGCAATTTCTCCAGTTGAAGTTTGAGTAAACGGCGTATTTTTCCACATTCGCTCTGTTTATTCTTGAAATCCCATGAAAAACACAAAAAAAGGCGGGTGCTATGGACCTGACAACACGCTGCAGACTCCTTGTGCCAGATTTTGCGCAGCATGGATACCATGGCCACTGTTGCAGGATCATGCTCGCGCAAGCTGGGATAGATCCAGGGACGCAGCACTACACACGCAGCACTACACACGCATCACACCACGCAGTAGCTGCAATCACTTTTATCCATAGCAACACCGTTTGCAGCCATCGTTACGACAGCATTTCACAGCCGCCACCTACAATGCCCTGGCAGTTGCTGCTGCAAATACTTGGTGCTCGATGTCTGCAGATGTGCCAAGCTTTTGGTGCGCCTTTTGTGTTCATCGCTACAGGAACATACCCATGCCGCTTTTTCGTCGCTCCAGCACGCACTCCGCATTACCCAGCTGCCCGCGCTGCGCTACGCAGGATGCCCTGCAAAACACCATCCAAAGCATTCAGGCCACACTGCTGCAGCATCGCAAGGCAGGCCATTTGCCTCAGATTGCCAGCGAGCCGCCTCAACAGGCCCGGTCTGGCGTCAACCAGGCAGCACTGTGCACGCTGGGCCTGGTTGCCGTAGCAGGCCTTGCCCTCTACGCCACGCGCAATCCGCGCATACCGCAGGGCATTCACCCGGTCGAAGACTTTGAGCTGCAGCGCTATCTGGGCAAGTGGTATGAGGTGGCACGCATTGACCACAGTTTTGAAAAAGGCCTGCAGCGCACGCAGGCCGAATACAGCCTGCTGCCCAATGGACGCATTCAGGTGGTCAACCGCGGCTATGACCCCAAGCGCGGAGAATGGAAGATCTCCTTCGGCAAGGCCATGCCCACCATCCGGCCTGACGTTGCGGCACTGAAAGTGTCCTTCTTCGGCCCTTTTTACGGTGGCTATAACGTGGTCGCCCTGGACGACAAGTACCGCTGGGCCATGGTGATTGGCGACAAGCTGGACTATTTCTGGATTCTCTCGCGCACTCCCACCCTGCCCGATGGTGTGCAGGAGCGCCTTTTGCACCATGCGCAGCAGCTGGGCGTAGACCTGACCAAGGTGCTCTGGGTGCATCAGGATGGCGTCAACCCCACAGGCTCGTACTTATAAAACCATAGCTGCTTGCGCTTGATTTATAAAGAATTCCACATGCTTTATATCTGAAAGCCCCTAAAAACAAGCGCAAGCAGCTATCAAAACAAAAGCCGATGCAGATGCATCGGCTTTTTTGATGAACACCTGCATCCAGCTTCATGCTGCAAAGCTTGCAGCAGTCCATGGTTGCAGACTCTTGGTTTTAACGGCCCAGAATCAGCTGCGCGATCACACCCGTGGCGATGGCAACCAGCATGTAGTCCGCACCGTACTGCACCCACTGATGGCCTCGGGGCGGCGCCTTCAGACCATGCCCTCGCCAGTCATTGACCACGTAGTGTGGCGTGCGGTACTGCGGCGGCACACGCGATCCCTTGACCCAGTTGTACTGCGGGCCTGCGCCCATGCGCTTGGCCTGCCCCGGTGGCATGCCATGGGGGTGCATGGGTTTGCCTGCCATGTTGGGAGCGGGCCTGTAGGCATTCGGTGCATGCCCGGGCGCTTTACCACCTGGATGCGCAGGCTTGACTGCGGCAGGTCCACGGCCCGGACCTCCTTGGCCTCCGTGCCCGGGAGGCATGGGCTGTGCGCTGACCATCAGCGATGTGCTGCCCAGCACGAATGCAGCCAGCGCTGCGGTGATCTTGTTTGGGTTCATAGCGCCTCCTTGTGACGGTGCTTGCTGATGAAGCCATCATAGGCAGGCACCGCAAAGCTTTACGCCACGGTCTGTAAAGGGATTGCAAATTTTGTAGCACCTTCCACTGCTACAGCGTGGCCTGCACAAGTTGCTGGGTGTATGGATGGTGGGGTTGCTGCAGCACCTGCTCGACACTGCCGGCCTCTACCACCTGGCCGTTTTTCATCACCATCACCTCATGCGCCATGGCGCGGATCACGTCCATGTCGTGCGTAATCAGCAGATAGCTCAGCCCCAGCTCGCGCTGCAGACGCTGCAGCAGTTGCAGCACCTGTTTCTGAATGGTCACATCCAGCGCACTGGTGGGCTCATCGAGCACCAGCACCTTGGGCCGCAAAATCAAGGCCCGTGCCACCGCCAGACGCTGGCGCTGGCCGCCTGAGAACTCATGCGGATAGCGTTGCAGCAGCCCCGGGAACTGCTGCTCACTCAAGCCCACGCTCTGGAGCACCTCCAGCACCTGGGTACGACGGCCTGCTTCGCTGATATCAGGGGCATGCACGCGCAGGCCTTCGCCCACAATCTCCTCCACCGTCATGCGCGGCGAGAGCGACGAGAACGGGTCCTGAAACACCACCTGCACCATGCGCCGCAAGGCCTGGTTCGCAGGCGTATTGCGCATGGCTGGCTGCTGCCAGCACTGGCCCGTAATCTGGAGCTCCCCCTGACTGGGCAACAGCCCCAGAATGGCTTGTGCCAGCGTGGATTTGCCCGAGCCGGACTCGCCCACCACACCCAGCGTCTGCCCCTGGCGCAGACAGACATCCACGCCCTGCACGGCCACAAACTCCCCTTTGCTGAACCAGCCCTTGATGCCTGGCAACGGCACGGGGTAGCCCACGCGCAGCTGCTGGGCCTGCACGACCACGGGTGCGGCGGCATCGACCACCAGCACCTCGCGCTCAGGCTGGCTGTGCAGCAGCTTTTCGGTATAGGGGTGCTGTGGATGCTCGAAAAGCTGCGCCACCGGCCCCTGCTCGACCAGCACGCCATGCTCCATGACCACGGCGCGGTCGGCAAAGCGGCGCACCAGATGCAGATCGTGGGTAATCAGCAGCAGCGCCATACCCGTCTGGCGCTGCAGATCGCCCAGCAGCTCCAGCATCTGCATGCGCAGCGTCACATCCAGCGCCGTCGTAGGTTCATCGGCCAGCAGCAGCTTGGGGCGCGATGCCAGCGCCATGGCGATCATGGCGCGCTGGCGCTGGCCGCCGCTGAGCTGGTGCGGATAGCTTTGCGCGCGGCGCTGAGGCTCTGGAATGCCCGTGGCGGCGAGCAGCTCCACGGCCTGCGCCCAGGCCTGCTGTGTACTGAGCGCCTGCTTGAGCTGCAGCACTTCCGCCACCTGCGCACCCACGGTCATCAGCGGGTTGAGCGCGGTCATCGGTTCTTGAAAAATCATGGCGATATCGCCACCACGCACGCCACGCATTTCGCGCTCGGTCAGTGCCAGCAGATCTCGCCCATCGAACAGGGCCTGACCGCTGAGCTGGGCTTCGCCCACCAGCCGCAGCAAACTGAGCGCAGTCACGGTCTTGCCCGAGCCGGATTCGCCCACCAGCGCCAGCTTTTCCCCAGCGCGCACATCAAAGCTCACGCCATGCACCACCTGCTTGCTGCCAAAGCGCACCTTGAGGTCACGCACGGACAGCAGCGGCTGTGGATTTTGGTCTGGCTGCATCATGCGCCCTCCTTCGCGTCGCTGGCCTGTGCCTTGCGGGGGTCCAGCGCATCACGCAGCGCATCGCCCATAAAAGTCAGCAGCAGCAAGGTGATGACCAGCACACCAAAGGTGGACAGCGAAATCCACCACGCATCAATGCTGTTCTTGCCCTGATTGAGCAACTCACCCAGGCTCGGGGTGCCGGGCGGCACGCCCAGGCCCAGAAAGTCCAGCGAGGTCAGCGCCAGAATGGCGGCACTCATGCGAAACGGCAAAAACGTCACCACGGGTGTGAGGCTGTTGGGCAGGATGTGCCGCCAGATGATCTGTCCATTGGGCACACCCAGCGCCCGTGCGGCCTTCACATAGTCCAGCTGACGGTTGCGCAAAAATTCGGCGCGCACGTAGTCAGACAGCCCCATCCAGCCAAACAGGCTCAGCAGCACCAGCAGCAAGGAGATACTGGGGGCCAGCACGGCGCTGAAGATGATGAGCAGGTACAGCTCCGGCATGGAGCCCCAGATCTCAATAAAGCGCTGGAAGGCCAGATCCACCTTGCCGCCAAAAAAGCCCTGAATGGCGCCAGTGATGACGCCCAGCACCACGCCCACTGCCGTCAGCGCCAGCGCAAACAGCACGCTCAGGCGAAAGCCGTAGATGAGCTGGGCCAGCAGGTCACGCCCACGGTCGTCCGTGCCCAGCCAGTTCTCCCGCGATGGCGGGGCTGGGTTGGGCGCCTTGGCAAAGTAGTTGATGGTGTCTGCCCCGTAGCGGTTGAGCGGGAAAATGGCCCAGTTGCCGGGCTTGTGCAGCTGCGCTTCGATAAAGGGGTCGAGGTAATCCGTGGGCGTGGCAAAGTCGCCGCCAAACACGGTTTCCGGGTAGTTTTTCAGCAGCGGGAAGTAAAACTGCCCTTCATAGCGCACCACCAGCGGCTTGTCGTTGCTGACCACCTCGGCAAAGAGGCTGACCACCACCATGACGCAAAACAGCACCAGGCTGTAAAAGCCCAGCTTGTTGCGACGAAAGCGCTGCCAGGCACGCTGGCTGGGGGAAAGAGAACGCGGCAAGGCGGTGTTTTCTGCTTGCATAGATATAGCTGCTTGCGCAGATGCGGATTGCGTTAGCGCCATATTTCAATCAAATTTCACACGGGGATCGACCCAGACATAGCACAGGTCGCTGATGAGTTTGGTCACCAGACCAATCAGGGTAAAGAGGTAGAGCGAACCCAGCACCACAGGGTAGTCGCGCCGGATGACACTCTCGTAGCTGAGCAGGCCCAGACCATCGAGCGAGAACAAGGTCTCAATCAGCAGGGAACCCGCAAAGAACGCGCCAATAAACGCCGCAGGAAAGCCGGTGATGATGGGAATCAGCGCATTGCGAAACACGTGCCGGTACAGCACCTGCTTCTCGTTCAAGCCCTTGGCACGCGCCGTGAGCACGTACTGCTTGCGGATTTCTTCGAGGAAAGCATTCTTGGTCAGCATGGCAGTCACGGCAAAGCTGCCTGCCACCATGGCTGTGACCGGCAAGGCGATGTGCCACAGATAGTCCGTGATCTTGCCCATGAGGCTGAGCGACTCCCAGTTGGCCGAGGTCAGCCCGCGCAGCGGGAACCATTGCAGCTGCCCGCCAAAAATCACCAGCAGTGCCACGCCCAGCACAAAACCGGGAATGGCATAGCCCACCAGAATCATCAGCGTCGTCACCAGATCAAAGCGCGAACCTGCACGCACTGCCTTGGCCACACCCAGCGGCACTGCCACGAGATAGCTGATGAGAAAGGTCCACAGCCCCAGACTGATGGAGACCGGGAGCTTTTCCACAATCAGCTCCCACACGGGCTTGTTCTGGAAAAAGCTGGTGCCCAGATCAAACTGCGCAAACTGGCCCAGCATCTGCACAAAGCGCTCATGGGCAGGCTTGTCAAAGCCATACAAGGCCTTGATCTGCTCAATGCGTTGCGGGTCTACCCCCTGCGCGCCGCGGTAGGCCATGCCGCCGCCTTCAGCCCCGGCACCCGCGCCGGCCTTGGCCTCGGCCAGGTACTGCTCCACCGGGCCGCCGGGCACAAACTGAATGACCACAAAGGTCAGCAGCAGCACGCCCAGCAGCGTGGGAATCATCAAAAAAATGCGTTTGAGAATATAGGCAAACATGGCGGCTTAGGGCTGTGTGGAAGGCAAAGCGACGCGCGCCGTCTCTGCATTGAGCGGGGGCATGCGCGCCCACCAGGTATCTATGACCCAGCCCTCTCCATTGGAGTACGGCGGAATTACACTGGGGTGCTCCAGCCGCCACTGGTTGTAGGCCATGCGGTGGGTGTTGGCCGACCACTGTGGAATCAGGTAGTGGCTGTGCGCAATCACGCGCTCCAGCGCACGGCAGGCGGGCTGCATCTGCTCCTGCGTCTTGGCCTGGACCATGGCGGCAATCAGCGCATCCACGGCGCGGTTCTTCACCCCGGGGAAGTTGCCGGAATCTTCCTGGTCTGCCGCCGCACTGCCGAACAGGTCCGCAAACTCCTGGCCCGGGTTGTTCGTGCCCTGGTAGGCGATGGAGGTGATGTCGAAATCAAACTTCTGCAGCCGCTGCTGGTACAGCGCAAAGTCCACCGCGCGGAATTTGAGTTGAATGCCCAGCTTTTGCAGGTTGCGCTGCCACGGTGCCACCACGCGCTGGCCGCTTTCGCCGCTGTCCAGGTACTCCAGCACCATGGCCTGCCCTGCTGCATTACGCAGCACACCGTCCTTGCCAACCTCCCAGCCCGCTTGCGCCAGCAGCTGCTTGGCCGCACGCAGATTGCCGCGCAGGCCTTGCTCACCATCGGTGCGCGGCGGCACTGCCATGGGGCCAAAGGCTGCATCTGGAATTTCGCCACGGAATGGCTCCAGCAACTCCAGTTCCTCGGGCGTGGGCTTGCCATTGGCCTCGCAGATGGTATTGCCAAACAGGCCTTTGACGCGCTGGTAGGAGCCATAGAACATCTGGCGGTTCATCCACTCATAGTCCAGCGCCATGCCCAGCGCCTCGCGCACACGGGCATCCTGCAGAAAAGGTCGGCGTACATTGAGCACATAGCTTTGAAAGCCCGTGGGCTGCTTGTGTGCAAACTCGCCCTTGACCAGTTCTCCCGCATCAAACTTGCGCCCATTCACGCGCCGCGCCCAGTCGCCCGCGCTGAAAAAGCGCATCACATCAAACTCACCGGCCTTCAACGCCTCCAGCCGTGCCGTGCTGTCCTTGTAGATCTTGACGATGATGCGGTCAAAGTTGCCGGTGCCCCGGCGCACGGGCAAGTCTCTGGCCCAGTAGTCAGGGTCACGCACATAGGTAATGTCCTTGCCAAACACTACGGAGCCAATGCGGTACGGGCCACTGCCAATGGGTGTTTCCATGACCACCTCATTGAAAGCTTTGCCTGCCCCCCAGTCACGGCTGAAGATGGGCATGCCGCCCACGGTCAAAGGCAGCTCCCGGTTGGGTGAGCGAAAGTGAAAGCGAATGGTGCGCGCATCCAACACTTCCCAGCTTTGCACCTCGGCCAGCACGGTCTTGTAGCCGGGAGAGGTATGCGGCCCGGTCAGGGTATCAAAGCTGTGCTTCACATCTTCCGCCAGCACCGGCTTGCCATTGTGAAAGCGCGCCTGGGGCCGCAGGCGGAAGGTGGCCGACAGGCGATCAGGTGCGACCTGCACATCCTCCGCCAGCAGCCCATAGCCGGTGGCGGTTTCATCCATGCTGCCTACCAGCAAGGTATCAAACAGCAGGCCCGAGAGATACGCAGGCGCCGTGCCTTTGATGGTGAAGGGGTTGTATTTGTCGAAGGTGGAAACACGCAGATTGCTCACCAGCCGCAGCTCACCGCCTTTGGGAGCATCAGGGTTGACGTAGTCAAAGTGCGTAAAGCCCTGCGCATATTTGGGTTGCCCCCATAAAGCGTAAGCGTGCTCAGCCCAAACTGGGACTGCCGTAGTGGCTCCTGCGAGCAAGAAAAAAAACTTCCATAGGCGCATGCGACAATTCTGCACCACAGCGGCCTGCCACCACAGCTTGTATTGCAGCTGGCGAATTTGTCTGGCAGGCCTTCACCGCATTTTCACAAGGAGAAGAACAATGGGTTTTCTGACCGGCAAGAAGCTGCTGATCACTGGCGTGCTGTCCAACCGCTCCATCGCCTACGGCATTGCCAAGGCCTGCCATGAGCAAGGTGCCGAGCTGGCATTCAGCTATGTGGGCGAGCGCTTCAAGGATCGCATCACCGAGTTTGCTGCCGAATTCGATTCCAAGCTGGTGTTTGACTGCGACGTTGCTGACGACGCACAAATTGAAAAGCTGTTTGCCGATCTGGGCGCTGTATGGGGCAAGTTTGACGGCTTTGTGCACTCCATCGGTTTTGCTCCCCGTGAAGCCATTGCAGGCAACTTCCTGGACGGCCTGTCGCGCGAATCCTTCAAGATTGCACACGAAATCAGCGCCTACAGCTTCCCAGCCATGGCCAAGGCTGCCCTGCCTTACCTGAACGACAAGTCCTCGCTGCTGACCTTGTCCTACCTGGGCGCCCTGCGTTCCATCCCCAACTACAACACCATGGGCCTGGCCAAGGCTTCGCTGGAAGCTTCCGTGCGCTACCTGGCCGAAGCCGTGGGCCGCACCGAAGATGGCCGCTGCATCCGCGCCAACGGCATCTCTGCCGGCCCCATCAAGACACTGGCTGCCTCGGGCATCAAGGACTTTGGCAAGCTGCTGGGCCGCGTGGCCGACGCTGCACCGCTGCGCCGCAACGTGACCATTGAAGACGTGGGCAATGTAGCTGCCTTCCTGCTGTCTGACCTCGCCTCTGGCGTGACCGCTGAAATCACCTATGTGGACGGCGGTTTCAGCCAGACCGCAGGTCTGAGTGCTGATCAGGTCTGATACCAACCAGTTCCTCAAAAAAATCCCCGCAGCCTTGAAAGCTGCGGGGATTTTTTATCTGTGGCTCAGTCTGAGACGCGCACCACCATAGTGCTATCTCCCCGATATAAGGCCTTGTAGCTTATCCACCGGAGATTACGCTACCCAGAAAGTGGAGGGTAACCATGCACAGGCGGTGCTTTATCTCTCAGATGCTCTACTGGATGGCAGGCTGGATGCTGTCAGCGCAACTTGCGTACAGCACTCCACTCACCCTCGCCACCCCCTACCACCCCAACCTGAACCTGGCGCACTACTGGGTCAGCGAAAAATACGATGGCATTCGCGCCTACTGGAACGGCCAGCAGTTCCTCAGCCGCCAGGGCCTGCCGATTGAAGCCCCTGCCTGGTTCACGGCAGGCTGGCCTGCCTACGCCCTGGACGGTGAGCTGTGGGCCGGGCGCGGGCAGTTTGCCAAAGTGCAGTCCACGGTGGCACAAGGCAGCAAAGATGAAACAGGTTGGCAGCAGCTGCGCTACATGGTGTTTGACCTGCCGCAGCACAGCGGAGGCTTCACCCAGCGCTACCAGGCGCTGCAGCAGCTGGTACAAGGCATCGCGCAGCCCTGGGTGCAGGCTGCGCCGCAATGGCAAGTGCCGGACCACGCCACACTGATGCAGCAGTTGCGCCAGTTCAGCCAGCAAGGCGCGGAAGGCTTGATGCTGCGCCACCAGCACGCGCCCTATCGCGTTGGGCGCAGTGATGACCTGATCAAACTCAAGCTGTTTGATGACGCAGAAGCCGTGGTCATTGGCCACCTGCCCGGCAAAGGTAAATACACGGGCATGACAGGCGCGCTGCTGGTGCAGACGCCCGAGGGCCTGCGCTTTCGCATTGGCAGTGGGCTCAAGGATGCAGACCGTGCCAACCCGCCCCCGATTGGCAGCACCATCACTTATCGCTACAACGGCACGCATCCCAGTGGGGTGCCACGCTTTGCACGGTTCTGGCGTGTGCGAGAAGAGGCCACTTCACCCACCAAATAATAAAAAAAGAAGCGCCTTGCGCTGATTCTGTAAAGGTTTCAGATAGTTTTCTACCTGAAACCCTTATGAATCAAGCGCAAGGCGCTTTTATTTTTGAAGGGCAATGCCCTTGCTGATCTTGGCTGAGCTTATTTGGCAGCCGTCTTGCGGGGTGCGGCTTTCGCGCGAGGCTTGGCTGCTGGCTTCGCAGCAGGCTGCTCTTGCGCCACGCAGTCTGCGTAGTAGTGCACTTCGCCCTTTTCGTCCTCGATTTCCACCAGACCATGGATATCGGTTTCAAAGCCGGGGCACTCCTTGGCAAATTCGCGCGCGAACAGCAGGTAGTCCACGATCTTCTTGTTGAAGACTTCACCGGGAATGAGCAGCGGAATGCCGGGTGGGTAAGGCGTGACCAGACCCACGGTGATACGGCCTTCCAGGTGGTCAATCTCCACACGCTCGGTCTTGCGCTGCGCGATGTGGGCGTAGGCGTCCGAGGGCTTCATGGCTGGCTGCAGATCAGACAGGTACATCTCTGTCGTCAGGCGCGCAATGTCGTACTTGGCGTACAGCTCGTGCACGTGCTGGCACAGGTCACGCAGGCCCATGCGCTCGTAGCGGCGGTGCTGCTGCACAAACTCGGGCAGGATGCGCACCAGAGGCTGGTTGCGGTCGTAGTCGTCCTTGAACTGCTGCAGCGCAGCCAGCATGGTGTTCCAGCGGCCCTTGGTGATGCCGATGGTGAACATGATGAAGAAGGAGTACAGGCCGGTCTTCTCCACCACCACACCGTGCTCGGCCAGGTACTTGGTCACGATGGAGGCAGGAATACCCGTCTCAGCAAACTCACCATCCAGATCCAGGCCGGGCGTGACGATGGTGGACTTGATAGGGTCCAGCATGTTGAAGCCGTCGGCCAGATCGCCAAAGCCGTGCCAGTTGTCAAACTGCTTGCCGTTTTTCTTCTTGGACTTGGTCTTGGGCGCTGCGTCCTTGCCACGGATGATCCAGTCGTCCGCACGACCCACACCCTCTTCGGCCAGCTTCTCTGGGCCCCAGACCTGGAACCACCAGTCATCCTCACCAAACTCATCATCGACCTTGCGCATGGCGCGGCGGAAGTCCAGCGCCTCCAGAATGGATTCTTCCACCAGCGCAGTGCCGCCGGGTGGCTCCATCATGGCCGCGGCCACGTCGCAGCTAGCAATGATGCTGTACTGCGGGCTGGTCGAGGTGTGCATCAGGTACGCCTCGTTAAACAGGTGGTGGTCCAGCTTCTGTGTCTGCGAATCCTGCACCAGCACATGCGAAGCCTGCGAAATACCGGCCAGCAGCTTGTGGATGGACTGGGTGGCGTAGACCACCGACTCTTTCGGGCGAATGCGCTTCTTGCCCATGGCATGGTAGGTGCCATAGAAGGGGTGGAAGGCCGCGTGGGGCAGCCATGCCTCGTCAAAGTGCAGGTTGGCCACGTAGCCATCGAGCATCTGCTTGATGGTCTCGGTGTTGTAGAGCACGCCGTCATAGGTGGACTGCGTCAGCGTCAGCACGCGGGGCTTGACCGCCTTGGCATCCACACCCTTGAGCAGCGGGTTGGCCGCAATCTTGGCCTGGATGGATTCCACACTGAATTCGCTTTGCGGAATCGGGCCAATGATGCCGAAGTGGTTGCGCGTGGGCTTCAAGAACACCGGAATCGCACCCGTCATGATGATGGAGTGCAGGATGGACTTGTGGCAGTTGCGATCGACCACCACCACGTCACCCGGCGCCACAGCATGGTGCCAGACGATCTTGTTCGATGTCGATGTGCCATTGGTCACGAAGTAGCAGTGGTCGGCATTGAAGATGCGCGCCGCATTGCGCTCAGACTCGCCAATCGCGCCGTTGTGGTCCAGCAGCTGACCGAGCTCTTCTACCGCATTGCACACGTCGGCACGCAGCATGTTCTCGCCGTAGAACTGATGGTACATCTGGCCCACGGGGCTCTTCAGAAACGCCACGCCGCCGGAGTGACCGGGGCAGTGCCAGGAGTACGAGCCGTCTTCCGCATAGTCCAGCAGCGCCTT
The DNA here is from genome assembly GCF_002056725.1 of Comamonas kerstersii. Lineage (NCBI taxonomy): Bacteria > Pseudomonadati > Pseudomonadota > Betaproteobacteria > Burkholderiales > Comamonadaceae > Comamonas > Comamonas kerstersii. Next base: position 3,321,470 of record NZ_CP020121.1, read on the forward strand.
GAAGAACGGCGGCTGCACGCCTTCCAGATAGGCCTTGGCTTCACGGATGATGTGCTTGGCCACGAATTCCGGCGTGTCCTCAAACATGTGAATAAAGCCGTGCAGCTCACGCAGAATGTCGTTGGGCAGGTGGCGCGCGGTCTTGGTCTCGCCGTAGATGTAGATCGGCACCTCTTCATTCTTGCGGCGCAGCTCGCCAATGAAGCTGCGCAGGCTGTGAATGATGGGGTCTTCGTCATGGCCCGTCAGCTCCTCATCGTCAATCGACAGGATGAAGGCGCTGGCCCGACTTTGCTGTTGCGCAAACTGACTCAGATCACCATAGCTGGTCACCCCCAGCACTTCAAAACCTTCGGCCTCAATCGCCTGAGCCAAAGCGCGGATGCCAAGACCAGACGTATTGTCGGAGCGGTAATCCTCGTCAATGATGACGATGGGAAAGCGGAATTTCATGCGCAACCCTTTGTAATCGGGAACAATAAAGATCGGATAGCCGCGCAGTGTAAGTAATATCGTGTGCAAATCTGTGAATTCTGCCCACTAAACCTCAATTTCCGGGCAAATTCTCAAAGCGGTCTCTTGCACCAATATCTATAGGGAGAAGAACACATGGCGACCAGTACCTGGTGGTGGGTTTTCACAGGCATCACCATTGTGGCCGAGCTGCTCACCGGTGGCATTTATCTGCTGATGATTGCATTCGGTCTGGCCTGCGGGGCCATTGCAGCACACCTGGGCCTGAGTCTGCCACTGCAGATCATGATCGCAGCCGCAGTGGGCATGCTGTCCGTGCTGGTGTGCCGCCGTCTGCGTGCGCGCCGCGCCCCTGAGCTGCCCCCTTCTGCCAACCCAGACCTGAACCTTGACATTGGCGAAACCCTGCACGTGCCCGAATGGAACAGTGACGGCACAGCCCGCATCCCCTACCGTGGCAGCCAATGGACTGTGGCCCTGCGTGCAGGCAGCATGCCTGCAGCGGGGCTGTACCGCGTCATAGAGGTACAAGGCAACCGGCTGATCGTTGACAAGGCATAAGCCCTGCTTTTGGGGCAAGCTCATGGTTGCTTCTTTTATTTGTTTTTCTTCATAAGGCCTGATCCATGGAAATCGCCATCGTCGCATTTGTGATTGCTGTCATCTTCGTTAGCATGTCCGTCAAGATCGTTCCCCAGCAGCACGCCTGGATCAAGGAGCGCTTTGGCAAGTACGCAGGCACGCTCAGCCCCGGCCTGCGCATCATCATCCCCTTCATCGAAAAAGTCGCCTACAAGCACAGCCTCAAGGAAATTCCGCTGGATGTACCCAGCCAGGTCTGCATCACCCGCGACAACACCCAGCTGCAGGTCGACGGCATTCTGTACTTTCAGGTGACTGACCCCATGCGCGCCAGCTATGGCTCGTCCAACTACATCATGGCCGTGACGCAGCTGGCTCAGACCTCGCTGCGCAGCGTAATCGGCAAACTGGAACTGGACAAAACCTTTGAAGAGCGCGACATGATCAACGCCCAGGTGGTCAACGCCATTGACGAGGCCGCGCTGAACTGGGGCGTGAAAGTGCTGCGCTACGAAATCAAGGACCTGACCCCGCCCGCAGAAATCCTGCGCGCCATGCAGGCCCAGATCACTGCCGAGCGCGAAAAGCGCGCACTGATTGCCGCTTCCGAAGGCCGCCGCCAGGAGCAAATCAACATCGCTACCGGCGAACGCGAAGCCTTTATCGCCCGCTCCGAAGGTGAAAAGCAGGCCGCCATCAACAAGGCCCAGGGTGAGGCCGCCGCCATTACCACCGTGGCAGAAGCCACGGCCCAGGCACTGGAGCGCGTGGCAGCCGCCATTCGTCAGCCCGGTGGCGAGCAGGCCGTACAGCTCAAGGTGGCAGAAAGCGCGGTCGAGGCCTACAGCAAGGTCGCGCAGGATGCCAACACCACCCTCATCGTGCCCAGCAACATCTCTGAAGTCTCTGGCCTGATTGCCTCTGCCATGCGCGTGGTGCAGCAAGGTAAAAACGGCCAGTAAAAGCCAGTAAAAACTGGCTCTTCAGTGCAAGTTTTTTCGAAAAAATGCGCACCAAGCCAGAAAGGCGCAAAAAGCTGGCTACAATAGCGGTCTTCCGGAAGGGTGGATGAGCGGTTTAAGTCGCACGCCTGGAAAGCGTGTGTAGGTTAATAGCCTACCGCGGGTTCGAATCCCGCCCCTTCCGCCAGAATCGACAACCCCTTGCAAGCGCGAGCTTGCAAGGGGTTTTTCGTTTTCACCGCATCAGATGCAGCCTCGCATCTGCCACACGCACTTCTCTCCAAACTGCCGATTTTCTCCAGTGAATTCTCGAGGCGCTTACTCACCAAGCGCGCTCGAAGCAACACCATGGACGATCACCCCTGAGGAGTGAAAGCTACTCCGTCTCTGCTCCTTGCCAGATGCCATCTGGCGCCTGATCGGGGTCTTTGAGGAATGCATTGATGGGCACTTCGATATAGGTGCGCCCATCTGGCTGAGAAGGAGGCATGCGCCCTGCGCGCAAGTTCACCTGTACGGACGGCAAGATGAGCGTCGGCATCGCCAGGGTCGCATCGCGGCGGTTACGCATGGCCACAAACTCCGCTTCACTGATGCCGTCGCGCACATGAATATTGCCGGCCTTTTGCTCTGCCACCGTGCACACCCAGGCAGCGGCACGATGGGCAGGCGGGTAGTCATGACACACATGAATACAGGTGTCTGCAGGCAGGCTCAAGATGCGCTGTATAGAGCGATACAGCACTGCAGCATCCCCACCGGGAAAGTCGGCACGTGCGGTGCCCACATCGGGCATGAACAAGGTGTCGCCCACAAACACATCACCCCCAACCAGATAGGCCATATCGGCAGGCGTATGCCCGGGCACGAGCATGGCTGTTACGGCCAGACTGCCCACATGAAACACCTCTCCGTCCTCAAACAGGTGATCAAACTGGCTGCCATCGGGCAAGAAACTCCGTTCAAACAGAAAGACTGTGCGGAAGATTTTTTGCACCTGACGAATGTTGGCCCCGATGGCAATCTTGCCGCCCAAGTGGTGGCGAATGTGTTGCGCCCCCGAGATGTGGTCAGCATGGGCATGGGTTTCCAGAATCCATTCGACCTGCCAGTTCTGGCTGCGCACATATTCAATGATGCGATCGCTGCTGGCGCTGGTGAGGTTGCCTGACTTGGCGTCAAAGTCCAGCACGGAGTCAATCACGGCGACCTTGCCAGTACTGGGATCTGCCAGCACATAGCTGACCGTGCCAGTGACAGCATCAAAAAAAGATTCGATATGTGGCTGAGGCATGTGCATGGAGCTTCCTTTGGGTGACGGACTTGCTTTTAATTTACTTTTTAATATAATATAAAAAAATAGATCGTATGCATTCACCCTCTATTCGCAGGTGACAACCATACGCCCTATGTTTTCAACAATCTGGAGACCGCAATGAAAGCAAATATCGGTGGTTGGGATCGTGTGCTGCGCATCGTGCTCGGCTTGGTGCTCATCGGACTGGCTGCGACAGGTACTGTCGGCTGGTGGGGCTGGCTGGGTGTGATTCCCTTGGTCACGGGCCTGGTTCGATTCTGCCCCTTGTACCCGCTACTCGGGTTGAACACCTGTCCGCTACGGAGCAAGAAGTAAATGGTTCATCACGGAATGTCGGGGTAGTTGCCCCTCAAACAGAAACAGCGGTGACATTTCAAGCATGATGGTTGTGCGACCAATCAACATGCAAGAAAGCACCGCTGCATGCGCAAAGATACTACATGGCTGGGCCTTTGGGAGGGTTTCCGGGTTATTGATGCTGACCTTCAAACACCAGGCCAAGCAGTTTTAACGCTTGAGCCGCTACAGGGCAGTAGCAAGTGCAGTGCTTGTCTCAAGCCCTTGGCTCAGGTGCATGAATACGTGCAGCGCACAGTGCGAGATATGCCACTGGTGGACAGGCAGCTGCGTTTGAAGGTCAAGCTGCACAGGCTGGTCTGCCCCGATTGCGGCAAATGCCTGCAACATGTGCCCTGGCTCGATAAGTACAGTCGTTTAACCAAGCGCTTGGTTGAGCATATCCAGCACTTATGCCAGCACATGAGCATCAAGCACGTTGCCAAGACGTTAGGCCTGCATTGGCAGACCGTGCGTGAGCTTGATGCACGCAGGCTGCAGCAACAAATTGACAGCTTGCCACCAGCGCAACCTGAGCGTCTGGTCATGGATGAGTTTGCAATGTTCAAGGGGCATCGCTACGCCAGCGTATCCAAGCTGTCGCCATGGACATGAATACGGCGTTCGACGCAGAGGTCAAGCATTGGTGTCCGAAAGCCAAGGTTGTCTATGACTTGTTCCATGTGGTGGCCAAGTATGGCCGCGAGGTTGTTGCACGCGTGCGTGTTGATGCGGCCAATGCACTGCGCGGGGATAAACGCCAGCGCAAGATGGTCAAAAATGAAGCCCACTTGCACCCTGAACAAAAGCAGCACCTGCAGCAAGTGCTACAGGCCAATCAGCCCCGGATGACGGTCTATGTGCTCAAAGATGAGCTCAAGCAACTGTGGAACTGTTCAGACCCTTGGCAGTTCAGGCGCAGCTGGAGACAGTGGCATGAGCACTGCCAGCAAAGTGGCATTGCCTGCTTGCAGCAGTTTGCCAAAAAGCTCAGCAAGTACTGGCGCGGCATACTCTCCCGTATGCGCTGGCCCATGCACACAGGTTTGCTGGAGGGTATCAACAACCGCATCAAACTCATCAAGCGCATGGCCTACGGATATCGCAACACTGAATACTTCTTCTTGAAGATCAAGGCCGCATTCCCCGGAAATCCGTGAAGAACCAAGTAAATCCGCCACAGACTGCTCTCAAAGCATTTTGGAACTAGCAAAACATTGGGCACCACAAGCGCCCAATGCTGGAAAAGATGACAAACGAAAATTTCAACGAGCCAATGACAGACATCACCAACAGTCTGGATTTGGCCAGCATGCGTGCCCATGCCAGTGAAGCGGTGAGCATGCTCAAGCTACTTGGCAATGAAGATCGCTTGATGCTGCTTTGCCAGATCTCATTACAAGAGCGCACAGTGACGGAGTTGGAGCAGCTGACAGGCATTACCCAGCCTACCTTGTCGCAGCAGCTGGGTGTGCTGCGCAGAGAAGGCCTGGTGTCGACGCGCCGCGAAGGCAAGTTCATCTGGTATCAATTGGCCGATGCTCGTGCTCTGCAGCTTATGCAAGTGGTGCATCAATTGTTTTGCGGCCCTGCCGCGCATGGAGCTCAGTCATGAGTATTTATTGGGAAGCTTTTACGCCGTGGTCGTCCTTGGCGGGCGGGGTGTTGATTGGATTAGCCGCCGCTTTGATGGTGGTGTTGCTGGGCCGCATTGCTGGCATTAGCGGTATTTTGGGAGGCTTGCTGCAGAAGGCCACATGGGGCTCGGTGCGCCAGTGGGGTTGGCGTGCAGCCTTTGTAGCGGGCATGCTGCTTGCACCGCTGCTGTGGCAGATGTTTGCTCCACTGCCAGCCATGCAAATGCCCTCCAACCCCATGCTGATCATCAGCGCAGGCTTGCTGGTAGGTTTCGGCACGCGACTAGGTTCGGGCTGTACCAGTGGCCATGGTGTATGTGGTTTGTCGCGTTTGTCCATTCGCTCATTGGCCGCCACGTTGATGTTCATGGCCACAGGCGTGGCGACAGTGTTCATCATGCGCCATGTAGTGGCTTGAACAGCAAAGAAAAAGGAGTCACACCATGATTGCAATCGCTGCATTGATTGCGGGTTTAGTGTTCGGTTTGGGGCTGATCCTCTCCGGCATGGGCAACCCCGCCAAAGTGCAAAACTTTCTGGATATTTTTGGCACCTGGGACCCCTCGCTGGGCTTGGTGATGGGCGGAGCAATTGCCGTAGGGCTGGTCGCTTTTACATGGGCTAAGCGCCGCAAAACCTCGGCACTGGGTGAGCCCATGCAGCTACCAACGGCCACGGTAGTAGATCGCAAGCTGCTGACGGGCGCCGCCATGTTTGGCGCTGGCTGGGGCCTGGCAGGGTTTTGCCCCGGCCCTGCCGTGATGAATCTGGCCACCCTGCAGATGGAGGTCTGGCTGTTTGTAGCAGCCATGCTGGCAGGAATGGTGCTGCAGCATGTCACAGCCAAAAACCGTTGATAGCCAACACTGTCGCAGCAGCAAAAAAACTCCGTGGGGCTGAAGCAGCCCACAGCCTGCCGTTCAGGCGGTCAGCACACAAGACTGAGCAATGCCGCTGCCCTGCAGTAGCTATCGAGGCATAGCCACCGCTGAGGTTATGCCAAGCACCTCACTGCATTGACGAACTGCAACAACACCGCTGAAACACGCAAAAACCGGGTGATGCTGTGCCATATGGCAACAGCCATCGCCAAGTCAGGCTGCACAACACTGTTTTGCGCTCTAGAATCCACGCTGATTTCTGGTGCTCGCGTGGCCGTTCAGGCCATGCTGATAAACGAGAAACATGGAGGTTTTGCGCTCTACAGCGCCTTACCTTGCATGTACTGCCCCCGCAACAGTGTGTGCACAGGTCGTAAGACCAGCCTGTCGTTCCACAGCCACTGAAGCCTCGTGCTTTGGGAAGGCTTCGACAGTCGGTGCATCAGTCTGGATACCGGCCAGAAATTGGTTCGAGGCAGCCGCCCTGCGCAGCTGCCCCGGTGGTTTTGTGACGCACATGCGGGGACGCTGTGCGTGCAGCTCAAAATTTTTATGTCTCTCCAAACCTCCTTGAAGCAGGGTGCCGTGGGCACGTCTGCGCGTTTTGCTTTAGCTGTGGTTACGATAACCGCTACGGCCTTGACACAAAAGGTCGCCGCAGAAGAAGCGCGCATGAATCCCACGGTTGTGACGGCGACCCGCTCCGAAACAAAACTGGACGAAACTTTGGCCGACGTGCGTGTGATCACACAAGAACAAATAGGGAATTTTGCTGGACGCTCTTTGGCTGAAATCATGCAACGACTGGCTGGCGTCCGTATGTCAAGCAATGGAGGACGGGGCAATACACAGTCCTTCACGATTCGTGGAAGTGACCAAGTAATTTTGCTTATCGATGGAGTGCGTTTTGGCTCGGCCACAATGGGAACTCCCACTCTAGCTAGCCTTCCGATCGAACAAATCGAACGCATTGAAGTAGTACAAGGCCCCGCCTCAGCTCTGTATGGCAGTGATGCCATTGGAGGCGTGATTCAAATTTTTACCAAACAAGGTAAAGGTGCCAAAAAAGCCTTTAAACCGCATGCCGACATTACCTGGGGCAGTGCTGGCTACAAAGATGCCAATGCTGGGTTTATTGGCACCCAGCAAGGCTGGAACTACAGTTTGAATGTATCCCGCGTGCTCGATCCTGGATTTTCTTCAACGAACAAAAAAGCCGGCCCCAAACATAGTCCAGATAAAGATAAATTTAACCAAACGGCTGTCAGTGCCAGCCTGGGTTACGCATTCAATGATGCTTGGCGCTTAGATGCCAATCTACTGCAAGCCCAAAGCTATGCTGAGTTTGATAATGCGGACTACAACAATTTGCTTCAAGATGCATGGCTTAATTCACAAGCCGGGACACGCTCCTTGAAGCTATCCGGTGTTGTGAGTCCTACGTGGAAAACCCATCTGAGCTTAGCTCGCTCTATGGACAAGCAAAGCAACCAATATCACACCGTATCAACCAATACGCGCCACAGTGATAAGTTCAACACCACTCAAGACGAAATCCAGTGGGGTAATGAAATAAAAACGGCAGCAGGTATCGTTGTCGCTGGTTTTGACCATTTAAAACAAAAAATAGATACGTCTACCCCATTTGACACCACCAGCCGTACCACGAATGCTGTCTACGCAGGTGTGAATGGTAGTCACGCAGGCCACTCTTGGCAGATCAATTTGCGTCGAGATGACAACTCTCAATACGGTGGTTACAACACCTGGGGGCTGACCTATGGTTATGAAATTTTTTCTTCTCTCAAAGCACATATCAGTCGCTCCAGCAGCTTAACTGCGCCTACTTTCAATGACCTGTACTACCCAAGAAGTGGAAATCCTCTGCTGCAGCCTGAAACAGCAAAAAGCAATGAAATTGGTCTTACATGGGATATTGGTGTACACAATCTTAAGTTGGTAGGTTTTGATAACAAAGTTAAAAACTTGATTGCTTGGGCACCTTCCGATCCAGCAGATCCAAATAACAGCCCTTGGTTTCCCGCCAACGTTAATCAAGCACAGCTCAAGGGCTGGTCACTGCTATATAGCGTCAGCGGCACGCATTGGAATTTGAATGCAAATTACGAGCGATTAAATGCCCACGATGGTTCCGGCTTACCTCTATACAACCTAGCTAAAGATCAAGCCAGCGTTGCACTTGATGCTTACTGGGGGGCTTGGAAGATAGGTGCATCTGCACTACATGTTGGCAAGCGTCAGCGCTCTACAGCCGCTTATCTTCCTAGTTACACCACAGTAGATGCCTATGCCGAATACCAGCTTGCCAAAGATTGGGCGCTACAAGCACGTGTGGCTAACCTGACTGACAAGGAATACGAAACCGTTTATGGCTACAACCAACGTGGCCGCGCTGGTTATCTGACGCTCAAATGGGCCCCTAAATAATGCCCAAGCTGCGCATCTACAGCGCAGCGTGCCTTGTGACCCTGTCCGCCCTTTATGGGCAGGCATGGGCCCAGGCACAGCGCGTGATCTCTTTACTGCCTTCTGCTACGGAGGCAGTTTGTGTTTTAGGGGCCTGCGATCGCCTCGTAGGTGTGGATGATTTCTCGCTGGACCCGCCAGAAGTTGCCAAGCTCCCACGGCTGGGAAAAACCTGGCAACCTCGTCTCGAAGAAATTGTTCAGCTACAGCCCGATCTGGTACTGGTGGGGCGCGCTCCGCAAGTAATTCAAAAGCTGCAGGCACTGGGCCTGAATGTGCAGGAAGTCGATGCCTTATCAATAGAGGAAGTCCGCAGCGTCTTGCAGCGCTTAGATGGTCTACTGGACACGCAGGCTGCACCAGCGGTGATTGCCGCCATGGACCAAAAGCTCGATGCATTGCGCGAGCAAGCTGCAAAAATTCCAGCACAGCGTGTCTATATCGAGCTTGATGCTGCGCTTTACAGCGCCGCGCCCAGCTCCTTTATTGGTGAGTTGTTAGCACTTCTGGGGGCGCAGAACATTGCAGCAGCATCGACCACGGCTTACCCCAAGCTCTCTCCTGAATATGTGGTCCAGCATGCGCCGGAGCTGATCATCCAGACCTACTCCCAAGGGGCACACGCAGTGCACACACGCCCCGGCTGGCACCGTATTCCTGCGCTCGAGCACGGGCGCATATGTCCCCTGACCGCCGAAGAGCGCCGCATTGCGACGCGACCTGGCCCACGCCTGGCGGAGGCGGCAGAGATTTTTCTGCGCTGCCTGCGCATGCCCTACCGCGAAAGAACCCCATGAAACTCAGCAAAAACTGGGATGAAGTCTGCTACCCTTTTATTCACCAGACCTCTTACCTGTGCGACTTTGAAGTCACCACCGATGAACTGTGTGCGTTGATTGGCAGCGCCATTGCAGCCATGCCCGATGACATGCAAGACATGCGCCAGGACCTTGAAACGCTGCAGCCCCTGGCTTTTCACATCAATGGCTCCATCCGTGGACGTCTTGCTGTGACCGAAGACGACCAGCAATGGCTGCTGGGCAGACTGCAGCACTACCGCACCGAGGTTGGTGAGCGTGAACATATTTTTGTGCTGCCTCGCGGCACTGCCCCCGTGCCACAACTGCACCAGGCACGATCTGCTGCCAAAAAGGCGATTCGCTGCATGGTGCGTGTGGAGGAGGAAGGGCAAAAGACTGTGCCAGACATCCTGCCACGCATGTGCAATACGCTGTGCAATCTGTTTTTCTTGATGACACTGGTCGTCAATCAACGCCGTGGTGTCGAAGCAGTCCCATTCACGAGCAAGAGCTATGGAAAGCCAGCCTCATCTGCGGACTGAACGGCATCGACCAGTGCTTGAGCGAACGTGCCGAAGCATTTTTATTGATCGTTCGCAGGCTGCTGTGCCATGGCCTGCGCACACGCAAAAGCACTGGCCCAAGCCCACTGGAAGTTATAGCCACCCAGCCAGCCTGTGATGTCAACGACTTCACCAATGCAATACAGACCGGGCTGAGATTTAGCCTCCATGGTTTTTTGCGACAAGGCTTTGGTGTCAATGCCACCCAAAGTCACTTCCGCTTTTTTATAGCCTTCTGAACCACTGGGCGTGATTTCCCAGCGGGACAATTTCTCTGCCAACGCAGCCAGCGCTTTATCGCTGACCTCATTGATCGGACGTTGCAGCTCAGGCCGCTGTGCGGTCCAGGCATCCGCCAAGCGACTAGGCATATAGGCAGACAACTCGTTCGCGACGAGCTTGCGAGAGCAGCTTTTGGCTTGCTGTAGTAATTCACCCATATCGCTACCAGGTAGCAGATTGATTTTGAGCGGAGAGCCTTCTTTCCAGTAGCTGGAAATTTGCAGCACCGCTGGGCCAGACAAACCACGGTGCGTGAACAGCAAATCCTCTTGGAAAGTCACTCTCTCTTTTTGGCTGCCCGTACTGATCTCCACGTTCAGCGCCAGGCCAGCCAGCTGTGCATAAGGCTGCCAGTGCTCGCCATCAAAGGTCAGAGGTACCAGGCCTGGGCGGCGCTCTACCAAAGGCAGGCCAAACTGCTGTGCCAGACGGTAGCCAAAGTCTGTGGCACCAATTTTGGGGATCGACAGGCCACCCGTGGCCAGCACCAGGCACCGTGCATGAACGACACCGCGATCCGTGTGCACTGCATATTTACGGCTGTGTGCCTGGGCTGGATCAAACGCCACTTTCTTTACGCTGCACGGCTGCCAGCGCTGTACGTGACCCGCCTGGCATTCCGCCAAGAGCATCTGAATGATGTCCTCGGCACTACGGCTGGCAAACAACTGCCCCTTGTGCTTTTCTTCATAGGCAATGCCGTGCTTGTCCAGCAAGGCAATGAAGTCGTTAGGCGTATAGCGAGACAGCGCAGAGCGGCAAAACTGGGGGTTCTGGCCCACATAGTGTTTGTGTGGGGCGCGTACATCCAAGTCCCGGTTCGTAAAGTTGCAGCGCCCACCACCTGAGATACGGATCTTCTCTGCCACCTTCTCCGCATGATCAATCAGCAGCACCTTCAGGCCCAGTTGTCCGGCTTGTGCCGAACAGAACAAACCGGCTGCCCCCGCTCCCAGGATGATGGCGTCAAAGTCAGTTTCAGCGGATGGATAGGTTGCAGCAGTCATAAATCAGGGCGTTGCAGGGACAGGAATCCCAAGTAAAACGAGGCGGCAGTTTAGCCAAACCTCCGATCACTTGTGCATCACCGGTAGTTCGTTGCGCGCCCGGCTGATTGAGCTGCCTGAACAAAGCAGCTGCAGCCCATCACAATGACTTCACCGCAAGCCGCTCCTTGGCAAGCTGGGTACCAGCAGCCAGGGCTTTCAGCTTGCGCCATGCCACATCGCGCCCCATCGGTGCCAGGCCACAGTTGGTGCAAGGGAACAAGTGTTCCTTAGGCACAAACTCCAGCGCCTTGGAGATGGTGTCTGCGACCTCCTCAGGTGTCTCCACCACATCGCTGGCCACATCGATCACGCCCACCAGCACGTCCTTGCCCACCAGCAGTTTCATCAGTTCAGGAGGCACATGGGAGTGGATGCACTCCAGACTCACCTGGTCAATGCTGCTGCGCGCCAGTGCGGGGAACACCTCTTCGTACTGCCGCCACTCTTCACCCAGGGTGCTCTTCCAGTCGGTATTGGCCTTGATGCCGTAGCCATAGCAGATATGTACCGCTGTGGTGCAGGTCAAGCCTTGTGCGGCACGCTCAAGTGCCTGTACACCCCAGTCTGCGGCGTCCTTCATATAGACATTGAATGCAGGCTCATCAAACTGGATGATGTCAACGCCATCCGCCTGCAGCGCCAGGGCTTCCTGATTCAGCAATTCGGCAAAAGCAAAAGCCAGCTTGATCTTGTCACCGTAGTAATTGTCTGCCACGGTGTCGATGATGGTCATGGGTCCAGGCAAGGTGAACTTGAGCTTCTTTTTCGTATGAGCGCGCGCCAGCTGCGCTTCAAAGGCATGAACGCGGCCCTTCAGGCGCAGCGCCGACACCACCTGCGGCACCATGGCGTCATAGCGGTTGTTACGAATACCCATCTTGACCTTGTTCTCAAAGTCAATGCCCTCGACTTGCTCCAGAAAGCCATGCACAAAGTGCTGCCTGGACTGTTCGCCATCGCAAATGATGTCCAGGCCCGCATCTTCCTGGGCTTTGATCCACAGCAGGGTGGCATCCGCCTTGGCTTGCAGCAGTGCATCGCCTTCCGCTTTCCACTGCGGCCAGAGCTTGTTGGTTTCTGCCAGCCAGGCTGGTTTTGGCAAACTGCCTGCAATAGAAGTCTCAAACATCAGGGTTCCTCTCAAACAATAAACAAAAAGTGGGGGCGCTCCCCTGTATGGAGAGCGCGAAGTGAGCACTCAGGGAGTCACCGCTGGTGCGCGGCATATGAGTTCAATCACAGGCAATGCCCGATCCACGGACAACTGGGCACGCTCCAGCAAGGCTGCACTGTGCAGGCGATGGCTCTCAAAATCGCTGTCTGTCGCATAAACGCCCAGCGGCAAAGTGCGCGCCTGAAAAAAGCTGAACAAGGGCCGCAGCTGGTGATCAATCATCAAGGCGTGACGCTGACTGCCGCCTGTGGCAGCCAGCAGAATCGGTTTATCGATCAAGGCATCCTGATGGATCAAGTCAAAAAAGTGCTTGAACATGCCGGTGTAAGAGCCCCGAAAGACCGGGGTAACCACTACCAGAACATCTGCTTGCTCCACTTCCTCCAGCGCTTGCTCCACCACACCTGGCACTTGAGCGCGCCATGTCGTGCCCGCTAACTGCGGCACCAGCGTGCCGAGGACGGTCAACCGTGGTTCAACAGGCAGCTTCTGGGCCATCAAGTGCAGCAAATGTTCTGCCAGAACTGTGGATTTGGAGCTTTGCTGCACCCCACCAGAGATCGCAACTACACGCAATGGGCGCATGATGGCTCTTTCATAAATATGTATCTCAGCGCTATCCATGCACGGCGTTTAAACCTGTACATGCGAAGCCCATTGCGCAAGGATTTTTTCGTAGGGCTTGATAAACCATGCTTCGGTCAACTTGCCCTGATTGACGGCCAATTGGTTGCGCTCTTCACGGTCGTAGAAAATCTGCGTCAATGAATAGTCGGTATGCTTCAAGCTAGGTTGAAAGCGTGTAGCAGCTGGGGCATTGGCGTTATAAATCTCAGGGCGATAGATCTTCTGGAAAGTTTCCATGACGCTGATGGCCGCAATCATCTCCAGATTGGCATAATCTGCAAGCAGATCGCCAATAAAATAAAAAGCCAGAGGTGCAGCACTGTTTGCGGGCATGAAGTAACGTACCTTCATACCCATTTTCTCAAAATACCTGTCTGTGATGGATGGAGCATCCTGGGTGTACTCCATGCCAAGCACAGGATGATGCGTACCCGTGCGGTAATAAGTTTTACCAGCAGCAATGCTCAGACAAATCAGCGGATAGTTCCTGAAATTTTCCTGGTAAGCCTTGGAGTTCAGAAAGTGCTTGAACAGCTTTCCGTGCAACACACCAAATTCCTCTGGCTCACTAAACTCCGGCTTGTTTTCGTTGTGATTTTTCAGCAAGACGCTGAAGTCATAGTCACGCACATAAGACGAGAAGCTGTTGCCGCCACTGCCCTCGATGTGCAGCCCCGTTTGCCTGTCAATAATATTGGTTTTTAGTATTTCAATCAGTGGAAGCTCATGCTTTAATGCTTCCCCATTGATTTTCATATCCGCAGAAACAATTTCCAGCTCAATCGCATAGCGATCACCATTGGGGTTATCCCAGTGCGCCAGACTGTTAAAACGATTATTCATCATCTGTATCGTACGGCGCAAATTTTCCTTGCGATTTTCACCGCGCGCCAAGTTGGCAAAATTGGTGGTCAGCCTGGTTTTATTCGATGGCTGATAGTTCTCATCAAAAATGAACTTTTCAATGCTAAAAGTGAAGTCTGGATACATGGTCGTCTTTTCCCTTCAGAATAAATTCTGAAATTTCGTGAAATTTTCTAAATCTATTTAAAACATTGAATGCAGCAAACCTGCGATATGCATGCAATGTTTTTTATTTTCAATTCTTCGCATTCAGGCAAATCCGGCTTCAAATCATGCTGGGCTGTCAATCATCGAAATGCCAGCACTACGCTCAGCAGCAGCCAAGAGCATCGGCATGTGAAACAGAGGGCAAGAACAGAACAGCGACATACAAACCTTGAGAGAAACATGAGAGCCCAGTGCAGTGCAAGCTGCAACAAGGAATGCATGAATGCTATAAAAGTTATATCTTGCAGTAAAACGAGAATTTTTCAGATAAACTTGAGGAAAACTAATAGCCTTAAGTTTTCGCACCAACGACCTGCTGTGATCCTCTCCCCTTTTCTGGAGCTGCGCCATCTGCGTACGCTCTGCGCCCTGCAAGAAACCGGCAGCCTGGCTCGCGCTGCGCAGATGCTCAACGTTACCCAGTCTGCGCTATCTCACCAGATCAAATTTCTGGAAGAGCGCTACGGCAGCCCGCTGTTTGAGCGCAAATCCAGCCCGCTGAAGTTCAGTGCCATTGGCGAACGCCTGCTGGAACTGGGGGCCCATATCCTGCCCGAGGTTGAACAGGCGGAACGCGATGTGCTGCGCCTGTCGCAAGGTGGCGGTGGCACGCTGCGCATCGTGGTGGAGTGCCACACCTGCTTTGACTGGCTCATGCCCGCCATGGATGTCTTCCGCCAACGCTGGCCGGATGTAGAGCTGGACATCGTCTCCGGCTTTCACCCCGACCCCGTGGCGCTCATCCTGCAAAACCGGGCAGAAGTCGCCATCGTGGGCGACCCCGATGAGGATGACCCCGTCGTCTACCACCCGCTGTTTCGCTACGAAATGCTGGCGCTGATTGCCAAGCAGCACCACCTGTCTGAGCGCAGCTACCTGCAAGCGCAGGACTTCGCCAGCGAAGTGCTCATCAGCTACCCCATCCCTGACGATATGCTGGACATCATGCGGCAAGTGCTCATCCCAGCCGGAGTCACCCCCGCAGGCAGGCGCACCAGTGAGCTCACGGTGGCCATGCTGCAACTGGTGGCCAGTGGCCGCGGCATTGCTACCTTGCCGATGTGGACGGTGCAAAGCTATCTGGAAAAAGGCTATATAGCCGCCAAGCCCATTACGCCCAACGGTCTGCATGCACACCTGTATATGGCCAGCAGCCCTGAAGTGGCACAGCGCCCGTGGATGCAGGATTTTGTGCGCATTACCCGGGAATGCACATACAAGGCATTGCCGGGCATTGAACTGCTGCATCCGAAGCCGTAGCAGCCAAATTTTCATAGCAAAAACACGCTCTAAGGCTTATGTATCAGGCGCTAACAGCTATTAAAACTATATAAACCTCAGCACTTGTTTACACAAACCCCATCGACCGGCCAGCACCTTGCTTGACCGCGCATTCCGCTTCCAGCGCTACAATCAGGCTGGCCGCGCTGCGCACTGGGCGAAACCGGCTCTGGCGCACTACCACGGCAAAGTCACCTGGCGTCAGGCTGTGCAGTCGCGCCAGCTGTGCGCGCTCTGCATCTGAAGGCGCAGGCAGCTGCATGCGTTCGCACTGCGCGCACAGCAGTGCCCAGGCTTGCTGTGGCGGCAGAAAGTCAAACTTCACTTTCAGGTCAAAACGCCGCAGTGCAGCCTGATCCAGCCCGTCCATGAGATTGGTCGAAGCAATGAACACCCCCGGAAAAGCTTCCATCTGCGTGAGCATTTCATTGACCAGGCTCACCTCCCAGCCACGCTGTGCGCCACGGCGGTCCTGCAAGAAGCTGTCCACCTCATCCATCATCAGCACCGCCTGCTCCGACTGCGCATCCCTAAATGCCCGCGCAATGTTCTGCTCACTCTCGCCCACATAGGGCGAAATCAGATCCGACACCCGCTTAACCGTCAGCGGCATGCCCAGCTGCTCTGCCAGCCAGCGGCCATAGGCGGTCTTGCCCGTGCCCGGCGGCCCGTACAGACACAGGCGGCCGGACTGTGTACCCACCAGCCCCCGAGCCACCTCCTCCAGATCAGCGTCAGCCTGGATGAATGCAGGGTCATAGCCCATGGCCACATCTGCACCCCCTTGCCTGAGCGGCGTGCGGTGCCCCTGCGCGCGCAAAGTGCTGCTGACCAGATGCTCAAACGCAGCAGCGGTCTTCTCCGCCCCCAGCTGCTGACTGATGGCACGTACCACCCCACCCGCCTTGGCAATCACTGCCGGAGCCAGACTGTCAACTTCTGCAATTGACGCGATACGCGGCGCATCCAGCAAGTCACCGCAGCGCATGCGCAGCATCTGCTCACGCTGCTTTCTGGGAGGCACTGGCAGTTCAATGACCATGTCAAAACGGCGCACAAAAGCCGGGTCCATACCGCGCACTGCGTTGGAGAGCCATACCGTCGGCACCGGGTTGTCCTCCAGCATGCGGTTGACCCAGGCCTTGCGCACCTGCGCCGTGCTCTTGCGGCCAAACATCAGGTCGCCATCGTTGAAGACATCCTCAGCCTCATCAAACACCACCAGCGCCGTGCGCTGCGCAAAAAAACTCTGCGCGGCCCGAAAGGCACGCAGGCGGTGCTCTCCGTTGATGGGATCGCCGTCTTCATCTTCGCTGGACACCTCAAACAACTCACAGCCCAGCTCCTGCGCCAGTGCACGCGCCAGTTCGCTCTTGCCTGTACCAGGCGCCCCATGCAAAAAGATGTTCACGCCACGCCGGCATGTCTGCGCCGTGTGCTGCAGATACGGCTGCAAAATGTCCAGCGAAGGCTGAATGTGCGCGTAATCAGCCAGACTGAGCGTGCCCTGCGGTGAAGGGGCAACCGTCCCTTTGAGCAAACCCAGCGGGTCCGTGTCGGCCGAGACCATCAGGTCTGCAAACACATCCGACAGCAGGTTCAGCTTGTTGCACAGCGTGCTAGCCCCTCTGCGCTCCACCGACACCAGCCCGGAGCGCGCCAGAATCCCTTGTGCACCCAATGCGGTACGCACCGCAGTTTCCGGCAGCTCCAGCAGCACTGACAGCACCTGAAACACCCTGGACGACGAAAGCTGGCCCAGCAAATCCCCCGTATCGTCAAGCAGGCGTTCGTTGTGAATGACCACAACAAACGTCAGGATCTTGCAGTCCGTCTCATCCAGTCCCACCAGCTCGGCCAGCCTGTGCATATTGCGGCGCATGAATTCCGAAGCCACGGTCTGCGGCTTACTGTCTTCAGCCTGCTGGTGCATCTGCCGCAGCGCGCGTTTGACCCGCTTGACCTCAAACTCACTGCTGCTGCCTTCGCCCCTCTTCAGATAGTCGGGCAAATCAAACTCCGCCTCATCCACCCAGTGCCCCAGACCCAGAGCAACAGCCACTGCATCATTGCGAAAACCATGTGTGCCAAGGAACTCACGCTGGCCGCCCAGCAGCACCAGCAAGCGCAGCATCCACAATCTGACCAATGGGTCCAGATCCCCACTCACCCCTGAACCTAATTTACGCCTTCTTGCCATGCTGTGTCCTCCTGAGATTGCAGCCCCAGATTCTTCACAGCACTGCGTCACGTTGTGTCGCACACCGCCTGCACAGGCACCAACTTGCATGCAAGGCCCTCAGCCCACGCACAGACACCCTGAATTTCATTGAGGGCATGAAAAACTGCGCTAGAATCTTGGTTTCGCCAAATCGCAGAGCCAATCCTCTGCAGCTGGCAAAGTTTTCGCTGATGCTGCACTGCAGCCCCAGCAACGGAAGGGTGGATGAGCGGTTTAAGTCGCACGCCTGGAAAGCGTGTGTAGGTTAATAGCCTACCGCGGGTTCGAATCCCGCCCCTTCCGCCAAAATACAAAAGCCTTGTAATTCAATGAGTTACAAGGCTTTTTTAATTTTCACCCCGAGCAAGAACACTGCCATGCCACAGACTGCACGCTCTGGATGATGTGCAAAAACCCAAAAAGGTCTAGAATCACCGTCAACACGGCCCCCTTCAGTGATGTGCTTGCACTAGCTGCTGGGGGTTTTTCTTTATCCCTCTCAGCGCAAAAGACTGGTCCAGCAAGCAGGGCGCCCGTCATCTAGTGCTTGTAGCCACTGAGCCTCCATTCCCATGCCTTGCAGCGTCAAGCCCACATGATGCAAGGGCGGAAAGCTCTCCAACAGCACCCGCACACGCTGACTCCACGAGGAATGCGGGTTAATTTGCTGCATCAAATGTTGGCAAATACACAACAGCGCAAACGGGCGTGCCACCAGCCAAGCTTTGCCGTGGAACACATCCAACGCCTGCACAGCACCTTTTTTAGGCAGCTTGGGCTGATCCACCACGTTTCGGTTCCATAAGCGGCTATGGTGGGCACAGACATTGCGCACATAGTTCAAGCTGCGCAGCCAACTGACCATCACACTGCCGCTATCTGCTGGCAGCCCGTAAGACTTCGCAATGTCGTTCTGTTCCGGTTCTGGTAAGCCTGAAAAAAGCACAGACATACAGCCAAAATCCCACACTTCACAGGCCACCCAAATAGCCAGCGGCAAACCATATTTATTGCGGTTGTGCTGAATGAATTTTTCGCTGCTGCGCTGTATCAAGCTGTCGTGCTTCTGCAGCCACTCTGCATAGGCCGTCAAGCCTGATCGTTTCTTCTTCTGCGTGAAAACAGCATTGAAGTTAGCCGGATCCAGATACGCAAACGGCCCCTTTTGCCCCAGCCGGTAAGACAGGTCCACGCGCAGCGCAATTTCAATGCGCTCCAGCGCGTCCAGCACCAACAGGCGCAGGCGCTTGTCAAACAGCGCCACCACGTCCTGAAACTGCGTGCCGGGCTTGAACTGGTCCAGCACTACGCGCTGGCCGTTTGCATCGCACTGCCACTGGCGCATGTCGTGCCAGTAGCCGGAGAGGCGGTAGTAGCCAATACGCCCCAGATACTCCAGTGCCTTGGCGGCATCAGACACCTGCATGCCGCACTGCTGCAGGATACGCAGCTGGTCCGCATAACTGGTCCAAGGTTTTGCGTAGCCTGTCATGTGTACCGAGGTGCTTATGCCGCCGCCTGCTCCACCCATGCTTGCGCCAGCAGGTTTTCGGTCTGGCGCGCCTGGATCAGTTGTTCACGCAATTGCTGGCACAGGGCGCGCACCACGATGCGGCCGGGGGCAATGGTGTATTCGCGGTAGATCTGGGTGGTTTCGCTCCAGCCTGCCTTGAGGATGGCTGGGTCAATGAATTTGGCGCGAATGTCTGCTTCGCTGAGCTGCTTCTTATCCAATGCGTGTCTCCGGCATGCCAACAGTCTGTAACTAATCATGGCAAACTACACTGCTCTTATTTTTTATAGCTGCTTACGCTTGTTTTTCAAGCACTTCATGCATAAAACATCATGAAAACCTTGGAATGCAAGCGCAAGCAGCTATTTTTTTAATAGTTTGCGCCATCCACATGTCCACCCTTCTGAACTGAGGCCAACCCACACCCACTGTCGAAATGCGGGGCATCAGTGTCTGTTACAACTTTTTGTTTCATTTTGAAACAGAATTGTCGATAAGTAACAATTCAAGCACAAACAACTCCTGCAATTCGATGAAGTACTGCATTGTCAAAGTTCAAGGCGTCCGCTATGTCGGTTTGTTTTCCAGCACCTGCTCGGCGGTGTCGTACGCCATGGCGCGCTTTCCTGAGGCCACCAAGATCAGCGCGCGCGCCGTGCGACGCAGCAGCCAGCGCAAGGCTGCGTGAACACCCCTTCGCACGCGCACAGACCGGCATGCGTGCGTTCTGCGCAAGAAGAAGTCCCAAAGCAAAAAACCTCCTGAACCAGGGATTCAGGAGGTTTTGCTTGACTGGTGCGTGATACATGGATCGAACATGTGACCCCTGCCGTGTGAAGGCAGTGCTCTACCGCTGAGCTAATCACGCAAATTGTGGTGGGTGATACATGGATCGAACATGTGACCCCTGCCGTGTGAAGGCAGTGCTCTACCGCTGAGCTAATCACCCGCAGCTGACATAGCTGTCAAGCTTGATTGGTGCGTGATACATGGATCGAACATGTGACCCCTGCCGTGTGAAGGCAGTGCTCTACCGCTGAGCTAATCACGCAAATTCTTGGTGGGTGATACATGGATCGAACATGTGACCCCTGCCGTGTGAAGGCAGTGCTCTACCGCTGAGCTAATCACCCCAACCAGCAATCTGGTAAGCCTTGAATTATGTCACAGCTTGAGTGACGTTTTCGGAAACTCGCCAAATTGTTTTGCCACCAGAGGCCTTATCGACCTCGTCCAGATAGGCTTCGTGGGCAGCCAGCTCCTGCTCATTGGGCTGGAGCACAGGCAGCCGGTAGCTGCGCAGATCAATGGCAGGCGCAGATTCACCCGAAGCCTGGCCGCCATGGTCATCATCCACATCCGGCATGACCAGGGTGTTCTGCCCCCGCGTCATGTTGATGTAGACGTCTGCCAGCAGCTCCGCATCCAGCAAGGCGCCGTGCAGTTCACGGCCGCTGTTGTCCACCTCCAGGCGCGAGCACAGCGCATCCAGCGAGTTGCGCTTGCCGGGGTACAGCTCCTTGGCCATCACCAAAGAGTCCGTCACCTTGGCAACGTATTCGGTAATGGGCTTGAGCCCCAGCAGCGACAGCTCCTTGTTCAGAAAACCCACGTCAAAGGGCGCGTTGTGAATGATGAGTTCCGCATCTTGCAGATAGGCCAGGATCTCCTGCGCCTTCTCTGCAAACTTGGGCTTGTCGCTCAGAAACTCCGTCGTCAGCCCGTGCACGCGCAAGGCATCTGGATGGCTGTCGCGTTCCGGATTGAAATACAGGTGCAGGTTATTGCCGGTGAGCTTGCGGTTGACCAGCTCCACGCAGCCCAGCTCAATCACCCGGTCACCCGTTTCCGGTGACAGGCCCGTGGTTTCCGTATCCAGAACGATTTGACGCGACATAAGAATCAGTGGTTTTCTTTGGCGTGGTTGATGGAGTATTTGGGGATTTCCACCACCAGATCAGTTTGCGCAACGATGGCCTGACAGCTCAGGCGCGACTGAGGCTCCAGCCCCCATGCGCGGTCGAGCAGGTCGTCTTCGGTCTCATCGCTGGCGTTCAGCGAGTTAAAGCCTTCACGCACGATCACGTGGCAGGTCGTGCAGGCGCAGCTCATGTCGCAGGCGTGCTCGATGTTGATCTTGTTGTCCAGCAGTGCTTCGCAGATCGTTGTGCCAGCAGGCGCTTCGATCTGTGCGCCCTGTGGGCAGTATTCAGGATGGGGCAATATTTTGATGATGGGCATATCCAACGTTTCTTAAGAGATAGATTGCACGCTCTTACCCGCCAGCGCTTCGCGAATATTGCGATTCATGCGCTGCGCGGCAAAAGCTTCTGTCCCCTTGGCCAGGGCCTGTGTGGCAGCTTCGATCTGCGCGGCGTCTTCGGACGCCTGCACAGCACGCAATTGCTCCATCAGGGCGTGGATTTTTTCCAGCGCTTCGGGTTGTAGCAGATCCGCATCGGCTTCCAGTGCACTCATGGTGGCCAGCAGCATGCGATCTGCATCCACGCGCGCCTCCACCAGCGCACGGGCTTTCATGTCCTGCTGCGCGGTGGCAAAGCCATCTTGCAGCATTTGAGCAACTTGTTCATCCGACAGGCCGTAGGAAGGCTTCACATCAATGTGTGCTTCCACGCCGCTGGTCTGCTCCTTGGCAGAAACGGACAGCAGGCCATCCGCATCCACGGTAAAGGTCACGCGAATACGCGCTGCACCTGCTGCCATGGGCGGAATGCCACGCAGCTCAAAGCGCGCCAGACTGCGGCAGTCTGCCACCAGATCGCGCTCACCCTGTACCACGTGGATGGCCATGGCCGTCTGGCCGTCCTTATAGGTGGTGAAGTCCTGCGCACGGGCTGCAGGAATGGTTTCGTTGCGCGAGATGATGCGCTCCACCAGACCGCCCATGGTTTCAATGCCCAGCGACAGCGGAATCACATCCAGCAGCAGCAGGTCACCGGCTGCATTGTTGCCCGCCAGCTGGTTGGCCTGGATGGCTGCGCCCAGCGCCACGACTTCGTCGGGGTTCAGATTGGTCAGCGGCTTGCGATCAAAGAAAGCCTCTACCGCCTCCTGCACCTGTGGCATGCGGGTGGAGCCACCCACCATGACCACGCCCTGCACTTCTTCAGGCTGCAGGTCTGCATCACGCAGTGCACGGCGCACAGCGCTGATGGAGCGCTTGGTCAGCGCAGCAGTGGCCTGATCAAAGTCCGCACGCGTGACGCGCTGCTCCAGACGCTGGCCGCTGTGCAAATCCATGCTGAACACGGCTTCATTGCTGTCAGTCAGCGCTTCCTTGCAACGCTTGGCGGCCATGCGCACGGCTGCCAGATCCTGCACCTGCGACAGCGACACACCCGCCTGAGCCAGTACCCACTGTGCCAGCGCCTGGTCATAGTCATCACCGCCCAGCGCGGAGTCACCACCCGTGGCAATCACTTCAAACACGCCCTTGGTCAGACGCAGGATGGAGATGTCAAACGTACCGCCACCCAGGTCATAGACGGCGTAAATGCCTTCGCTGGCGTTATCCAGGCCGTAGGCAATGGCAGCAGCAGTAGGCTCATTGATCAGACGCAGCAGATTGATGCCCGCCAGCTTGGCCGCATCCTTGGTGGCCTGGCGCTGCGCATCATCAAAATACGCAGGCACGGTGATCACAGCACCGTACAGGTCGTCGTTGAAGGTGTCTTCGGCACGGTAGCGCAGCGTGGCCAGAATTTCCGCACTGATTTCCACGGGCGACTTCACACCGGCACGTGTGTGCAGGCTGACCATGCCCTGTGCACCACCATCTTCAAAGCGGTAAGGCAGCTGCTCCTGGTTACCGATATCTGCCAGCGAACGCCCCATGAAGCGCTTGACCGACACAATGGTGTTGGCCGCATCTTCCACGGCAAAAGCCTTGGCATCGTCACCAATTTGGCGCTTGCCCGCTTCTGCATATCTCACGATAGAGGGCAGCAAAATCCTGCCTTGCGTATCTGGCAGGCACTCTGGCACACCATTGCGCACCGCTGCCACCAGGGAGTGCGTGGTTCCTAAGTCAATACCCACCGCAATGCGGCGCTGGTGTGGATCTGGCGATTGCCCGGGTTCTGAGATTTGCAGTAAAGCCATGGCTTTGTCTATTCCATTCAATGGCCAGCATGCACTGCCAGCCTAGACCCTGCCGTGCAGCAATGCAGCGGCAAAGCACCAATAATCATTGTCCCAACTGGTCGCGTCGTGCTTCGATGTCGGCGCGGAAGCGCTCCACAAACATCAACGAGCGCACTACCTGCACAGCCTCTGCGGCACCTTCTGGTGACTGCAGCAAAAGCTCGCATTTTTGCAGCATCTGCTTGCGCACCGCCTGCACTTCCTGATCCAGCGCGTCGATGGCATCTTCTGTTTCCGCCTCTTCCAGCGCTTCACGCCATTCCATTTGCTGCATCAGAAAAGCAGCAGGCATGGCGGTGTTGTCTTCGGCACGCACAGGCACGCCGTACAGTTCACACAGATAGGCCGCACGCTTGAGGGGGTGCTTCAAGCGCTGATACGCCTCGTTGATGCGCACAGACCATTGCATGGCAATGCGCTGCGCCACGCCGCCCTCGGCCGAGAAGCGGTCAGGGTGCGCCTGCTTTTGCAGCTCTTTCCAGCGTGCATCGAGCAGATCACGGTCCAGCACAAACTGGCGCGGCAGCCCCATCAGCTCAAAATCGTCGGATTGCAGATTCATATCAATAAAAAACCGCCAACACATGCGCGATGGCGGTTCTCAATGCAGTGCTCTACCCTGCTGCAAGCAGCAAAGCAGCGCTGTTACACGCGAAAGCTCTCGCCGCAACCGCAGCGATCACGCTCGTTGGGATTGTGGAACTTAAAGCCTTCGTTCAAACCTTCGCGCACAAAGTCCAGCTCTGTGCCATCGATGTAAGCCAAGCTCTTGGGGTCGATCAGCACCTTCACACCGTGGCTTTCAAACACCACATCTTCAGGCTCCGCCTCGTCCACATACTCCAGCTTGTAAGCCAGGCCAGAGCAGCCTGTGGTCTTGACCCCCAAGCGCACGCCAATACCCTTGCCACGTCGGGCCAGGTAGCGCCCCACGTGACGAGCAGCCGCTTCCGTCAGCGTAATCGCCATGGCGTTACTCGGCAGACACGGCTTCGCCGCGCTTGGCTCGGTAGTCGTCCACTGCAGCCTTGATGGCGTCTTCTGCCAGGATGGAGCAGTGCACCTTCACGGGAGGCAGTGCCAGCTCTTCAGCAATCATGCTGTTCTTCAGCGCAGCAGCTTCATCCAGCGTCTTGCCCTTGACCCACTCTGTCACCAGAGAGGAAGAAGCAATGGCAGAGCCGCAGCCGTAGGTTTTAAAACGAGCGTCTTCGATCACGCCGGTTTCGGGGTTGACCTTGATTTGCAGCTTCATCACGTCGCCACAGGCTGGCGCACCCACCATGCCGGTACCAACAGTGTCGTCACCCTTTTCAAAGGAACCAACGTTGCGGGGGTTTTCGTAATGGTCAATGACCTTGTCAGAGTAAGCCATGATGTCTACCTCTTGATTTCAATGGTGTGTTGCAAGGCGCTTAGTGCGCGGCCCACTGGATGGTGCTCAGATCAACACCGTCCTTGTACATTTCCCACAGGGGGCTGAGTTCACGCAGCTTTTCAACGTTCTTGCGAATCGAAGCGATGGCGTAATCAATTTCTTCCTCTGTCGTGAAGCGACCGATGGTGATACGCAGCGAGCTGTGCGCCAGCTCATCCGAACGACCCAGGGCACGCAGCACATAGCTGGGCTCCAGGCTGGCCGATGTACAGGCGGAACCGGAAGACACTGCCAGGCCCTTGATACCCATGATCAGGGACTCGCCTTCCACGAAGTTGAAGCTGATGTTCAGGTTATGGGGCACGCGGTGCTCCAGATCACCATTGACGAACACTTGCTCAAGATCCATCAGACCGTCGAGCAGACGCTGCTGCATGCGCTTGGCGTGCTCGTAGTCCTTTTGCATGTCTTCCTTGGCGATGCGGAAAGCTTCGCCCATGCCCACGATCTGGTGGGTCGCCAGCGTGCCGGAGCGCATGCCACGCTCATGGCCACCGCCGTGCATCTGCGCTTCCAGACGCACGCGAGGCTTGCGGCGCACGTACAGCGCACCGATGCCCTTGGGGCCGTATGTCTTGTGCGAAGCCAGGCTCATCAGATCCACAGGCATGGTCTGCATGTCCAGAGGCATCTTGCCTGTGGCCTGTGCAGCGTCCACGTGGAAGATAATGCCCTTTTCGCGGCAGATTGAACCAATAGCATTCAAGTCCTGGATCACGCCGATTTCATTGTTCACAGCCATCACGCTCACCAGGATGGTGTCAGGGCGGATAGCTGCCTTGAAGGCTTCCAGATCCAGCAGACCGTTTTCCTGCACGTCCAGATACGTCACTTCAAAGCCTTCACGCTCCAGAGCGCGCATGGTGTCCAGCACGGCCTTGTGTTCTGTCTTGACAGTGATCAGGTGCTTGCCCTTGCCCTGATAGAAGTGCGCAGCACCCTTGATGGCCAGGTTGTCAGACTCGGTAGCACCGCTGGTCCAGACGATTTCGCGGGGGTCTGCATTGATCAGCTCAGCCACTTGCGTGCGGGCCTTTTCAATGGCTTCTTCGGCTTCCCAGCCCCAAGCGTGACTGCGAGAGGCAGCATTACCAAAGTGCTCACGCAACCATGGAATCATGGCGTCCACCACGCGAGGATCGCAGGGAGTGGTTGCGCCGTAGTCAAGATAAATGGGGAAATGTGGGGTCTGGTCCATGACTGGCTCTATTGAAATCAACGCGGCAACTACAGGAAGCTGCCTTTTCGAAAATCCGAACATTTCTACCGAGCAAGCCCGGTAGAGCACCTCAAGCAATGAAGTTAAGACTTGGCAAAAACGTTGCCCAGCGCAAACACCGAGTTGGGGGCATTCACACGGATAGGCTTCACCACAGGCGCCGTGGAAATGGCGCGGCGCACCACAGGCTTGTCCTCAATCTGGACGCCCTTGGCCAGCTGCTCATCCACGAGCTTTTGCAGCGTGACGGAATCCAGAAATTCCACCATGCGCTGGTTCAGTGCAGACCACAGTTCGTGTGTCATGCAGCGACCAGCTTCGCCCATGCAGTTTTCCTTGCCGCCGCACTGGGTAGCGTCAATAGGCTCGTCCACGGAGACAATGATGTCTGCCACGGTAATTTCCGCTGCCTTGCGGGCCAGCGTATAGCCGCCGCCAGGGCCACGGGTTGACTCCACCAGTTCATGACGGCGCAGCTTGCCAAACAGCTGCTCCAGGTAGGACAACGAAATTTGTTGACGCTGACTGATCGCCGCCAGCGTAACGGGACCATTGTTCTGGCGCAGGGCCAAATCGATCATGGCTGTGACCGCAAAGCGGCCTTTAGTTGTAAGACGCATCGTGAGCTCCTTCAGTCAGGCTGTTCGTTACAGAAACATCAATCACGGATTACCGGATTGACTACCGTCTCCGCCCTTACTCCGTCCTGCAAAAGGCGCAGAGCCCTTCTTTATGAAGTTTTGTTGTTGTTGAGTAATGTGTAGGAGTATAGCACAAACCCCATTATTTTGGTCGGGTACATCCAATCGCGGCAATCGCCACAGGCTATCGCCGCACTCCCTCCAGGGTTGCTCAAGCTCCAAAAAGCTCTTGTTTTAATAGCGACAACTGGTCGCGGATACGGGCCGCAGCTTCGAATTCCAGGTTCTTGGCACGCTCCAGCATTTCCTTCTCCAGCCGCTTGATTTCCTTGGCCAGTTCCGCTTCGGAGAGCACCTTCCCCGCCGCATTCGAAGAATGAATTTGCAATTGTTCACTGGCCGAACGTGCACCTTTTTCGCTATAAACCCCATCAATCAGATCTTTCACCCTCTTGACAAGTGCTTTTGGCGTAATTCCGTTGGCTTCGTTAAACGCCATCTGCTTGGCACGGCGGCGTTCGGTTTCACCAATGGCCTTGCGCATGGACTCGGTGATGCGGTCGGCATACAAAATGGCCTTGCCGTGCAGGTTGCGCGCGGCGCGGCCAATCGTCTGAATCAGGCTGCGCTCAGCACGCAGAAAGCCTTCCTTGTCGGCATCCAGAATCGCAACCAGTGACACCTCGGGAATATCCAGCCCTTCGCGCAGCAAGTTGATGCCAACGAGCACATCAAACACACCCAAACGCAGGTCTCGGATGATTTCCACACGCTCCACCGTATCAATGTCTGAGTGCAGATAGCGCACCTTGACGCCGTTTTCGCTCAGGTAGTCTGTCAGCTGCTCGGCCATGCGCTTGGTCAGTACTGTGATCAGCACCCGCTCATTTTGTTCCACGCGCAGGCGAATTTCCTGCAGGACATCGTCCACCTGATGGGTAGCCGGACGCACCTCAATCTCAGGGTCCACCAGCCCGGTGGGGCGCACCACCTGCTCGACCACCTGCCCGGAATGGGTCTTTTCGTAGTCAGCAGGCGTGGCCGAGACAAAAATCACCTGGCGCATGCGCTGCTCAAACTCTTCAAACTTGAGCGGACGGTTGTCCAGCGCCGAAGGCAGGCGAAAGCCATACTCCACCAGCGTGGTCTTGCGCTGGCGGTCACCGTTGTACATGGCGTTGAGCTGGCCAATCATCTGGTGGCTTTCGTCCAGAAACATCACGGCATCTTTGGGCAGATAGTCCGTCAGCGTGCTGGGCGGCTCACCGGGTGCTGCGCCCGAAAGGTGGCGCGTGTAGTTCTCAATCCCTTTGCAGTGCCCTACTTCGCTGAGCATTTCCAGATCAAAGCGGGTGCGCTGCTCCAGGCGCTGCGCTTCCACGAGTTTGCCCATGCCTACCAGCTGCTTGACGCGCTCGGACAGCTCCAGCTTGATGGTTTCCACCGCCGCCAGCACCTTGTCACGCGGCGTCACATAGTGGCTGCTGGGGTAGACGGTAAAGCGCGGAATACTCTGGCGCACACGACCTGTGAGTGGGTCAAACAGCTGCAGGCTGTCCACCTCGTCATCGAACAGCTCAATGCGCAGGGCCAGCTCAGAGTGTTCCGCCGGGAAGACGTCAATCGTGTCGCCGCGTACACGGAACGTGCCGCGCGAGAAATCCTGGTCATTGCGCTGGTACTGCATGCGAATGAGCTGGGCAATCACATCGCGCTGGCCCACACGGTCGCCCGTGCGCATGGTCATCACCATCTGGTGGTAGCTCTCTGGCGCGCCAATACCGTAGATGGCAGAGACCGTGGCCACGATCACCACATCGCGTCGCTCCAGCAGGCTCTTGGTGCAGGACAGGCGCATCTGCTCGATGTGCTCGTTGATGGCGCTGTCCTTTTCAATGAACAGATCGCGCTGCGGCACATAGGCTTCAGGCTGGTAGTAGTCGTAGTAGCTGACGAAATACTCCACAGCGTTCTTGGGAAAGAACTCGCGGAATTCGGAATACAGCTGCGCCGCCAGCGTCTTGTTGGGCGCAAAGACGATGGCAGGCCGCCCCAGGCGCGCAATCACATTGGCCATAGTGAAGGTCTTGCCCGAGCCGGTCACGCCCAGCAGGGTCTGGAAGGCCTCGCCATCACGCACCCCCTCGACCAGTTGCTCGATGGCCGCAGGCTGATCTCCTGCGGGTGGATAGGGCTGAAAAAGTGCAAACGGCGAGTTGTCAAAGTGAACAAACTGCCCTGCCCTGCTGGCCGGGGCTGCGGTGACATCGTGCATGGGGAAGTTCCAAGGTGGGAGGGGTGGTGCGAACCGGAAATAGCGACAAACTGCTTGCTATACTGCCAGAAAGTGATGCACAAGCTTTCAGTTTCAAGCGCACAGCATGGCTGTGCCCCCAACCTGCCTTCGGGCACAAGTGGCAGGGGGATGCTTTGCCTCCGACGCGCCCTGACCGGGGGGCTGGCGCTGCTGCTGGCCGGCTGCGTTTCCCTGGCCCCGGAATACGAGCGCCCCCACACGCCCCTGCCCGCGCAGTTCACCGACCAGGCAGCTGCGTCGGCACCCGAGGATGCCGGCAAGGCCACCCTCCCTGCCAGCCGACCGGCCTGGCGCGAATACTTCACTCACCCCGAGCTGCAAGCGCTCATCGAGCAGGCGCTGGCGCGCAACCGCGATCTGCAGGCCGCCATGCTGCGCGTGGAGCAGGCACGGGCCGCGTACGGCCTGGCGCGGGCCGAGCGTGCGCCCAGCGTTGGCATCGGCCTGGAGGCGCAGCGCGCACGCGTGCCGGGGGATCTCAACCTGACGGGCGAGCCGCTCGTCTCCAGCCAGTACCAGCTGGGCGTGGGCCTGAGCAGCTGGGAGCTGGATCTGTGGGGCCGCGTGCGCAGCCTCAGCGATGCCGCCCGGCACAGTTACTGGGCCAGCGTGGAAGGGCAGCGTGCCGCCACCCTGCTGCTGGTGGCCCAGGTGGCCGAAGGCTGGCTGACGGTGCGCGAGCTGGACCGCCGCATCCACCTGGCCCAGCAGGCACTGGCCACCCGCACCGAGGCCCGGCGCGTGTTCACCCGCCGCGTGGAGGTTGGCTCCTCATCGCGGCTGGATCTGGTGCAGGTGGAGCTGCTGTGGCAGCAGGCCAGCACGCTGGTGGCGCAGCTGCAGCTGCAGCGCAGCACCCAGATGCAGGCGCTGGCCGTGCTGGTGGGCGACCCCGGCCTGCGGCTGGAGCCCCAGACCGAATCGCTCCTTGCCCTGGCACCGTTGCAGCCTCTGGCACCGGGCCTGCCTTCGCAACTGCTGGAAAACCGCCCCGACATCCTGGCGGCCGAGCACGCACTGCAGGCGGCCAATGCCCGCATCGGCGCGGCACGTGCCATGTACTTTCCGCGCATTGCGCTGACCAGCAGCGTCGGCACCGCCAGTGCCGAGCTGGACGGTCTGTTTGCCTCCGGCAGCCGCGCCTGGACGTTTGCGCCCGGCATAGCGCTGCCGATTTTTGACGGCGGGCGCCGCCGCGCCAATCTGGAGCTCAGCCAGGTGCAGCGCGCGCAGGCGCTGAACCAGTACCAGCAGACCATTGAAGCCGCCTTCCGCGACGTGGCCAACGCCCTGGCCGCCAACCAGTGGCTGGACGAACAACTGCACACCCTGCGCGCCACGCAGGACACGCTGACGGAGCGTGCGCGCCTGGCCCAGCGGCGCTTTGATGCCGGGGCCACGCGCTACTTTGAAGTGCTGGATGCCGAGCGCGACCTGCTCACCGCACAGCAGCAGGTGGTGCAGGCCGAGCACGCCCTGCTCAGCGCCCGCCTGCAACTGTATGCCGCACTGGGTGGCGCTGCCCCTGCACGGCCAACGGCCCAGGCCCCGCACCAGCCCTAGGAAGAACCACGCTATGCAAACCACCTTGAAGAAGAAATGGATGGGCCCGGCTGCGCTTGTCATCCTTGCCGCAGCCGCTTACTGGCTCTGGAACGCCAATCGCACGCCACAGCTGGGCGAAGGCTTTGTGCAAGGCAACGGACGCATCGAAGCCACGGAGGTGGACATCGCCACCAAACTGCCCGGCCGCCTGGCCGAGGTACTGGTGGCAGAGGGCGATTTTGTCCAGGCTGGCACCGTTCTGGCGCGCATGGACGCTGCCTCGCTGCAAGCCCAGCTCAGCGAAGCCCAGGCCCGCCACGCCCAGGCACAGCACGGCGTGGCCAGCGCGCACGCACAAGTGGCCCTGCGCGAAAGCGACCTGCGTGCCGCCCAGGCACAAGTGGCCCTGCGCGAAAGCGAGCTGGATGCCGCCCAGCGGCGCCTGGCGCGCTCCACCGAGCTGGCACGCGATGGTGCCTCTTCCCAGCAGGAGCTGGACGACGACCGCGCTCGCGAGCGCAGTGCCCGCGCGGCCCTGACCGCTGCGCAGGCCCAGGTCGATGCGGCACGCGCCGCCGTGCAGGCTGCGCGCGCCCAGGTCACCGGCGCTGACGCCCAGGTGCAGGCCGCACAGGCCAGCGTGCAGCGCCTGGAGGTCGAACTCCAGGATGCCACCCTCACCGCACCGCGCGACGGGCGGGTGCAGTTTCGCATCGCAGCGGCCGGCGAAGTCCTGGCCGCCGGGGGAAGGGTGCTGAATCTGGTCGATCTGTCCGATGTGTACATGACGTTCTTCCTGCCCGAGACCGTGGCAGGGCGCGTGGCCATCGGCAGCGAGGCGCGCATCGTGCTCGATGCCGCGCCCCAGCTGGTCATTCCGGCAACAATCAGCTTTGTCTCGGCCACGGCGCAGTTCACCCCAAAGACGGTGGAGACGGCCAGCGAGCGCCAGAAGCTCATGTTCCGCGTGCGTGCGCAGATCGACCGCGACCTGCTCGCCAGGCACCTGCAACAGGTCAAGACGGGCCTGCCCGGTGTGGCCTGGGTCAAGCTGGACGCTCAGGCCGCCTGGCCTGAACAGCTGCAAGTCAAGCTGCCGCAATAGACGCCATGGACGCACCGGTAGCTCGCCTTAGCGACGTGGCCCTGCGCTATGGCAATGTGCAGGCACTGGCCGGCATCACGCTGGACATTCCCAGCGGCTGCATGGTGGGGCTGATCGGCCCCGACGGGGTGGGCAAATCCAGCCTGATGGCCCTGGTGGCCGGCGCGCGCGTGATCCAGCAGGGCCGCATCGACGTGCTGGGCGGCAACATCGCCGAGCGCCGCCACCGCAATGCCATCCAGCCACGCGTGGCCTACATGCCCCAGGGGCTGGGCAAGAACCTGTATCCCACGCTCTCGGTCGAGGAGAACCTGCAATTCTTTGCCCGCCTGTTCGGCCACGGCAGCGCCGAGCGGCGCCGGCGCATCGACGAGCTGACGCAGGCCACCGGCCTGTACCCCTTTCTCTCACGCCCGGCAGGCAAGCTCTCCGGCGGCATGAAGCAAAAGCTCGGCCTGTGCTGCGCCCTCATCCACGACCCCGACCTGCTGATCCTGGACGAACCGACCACGGGCGTGGACCCGCTGGCGCGCGCGCAGTTCTGGGAGCTGATCGCGCGCATACGCGGCCAGCGCCCCGGCATGAGCGTGCTGGTGGCCACGGCCTACATGGACGAAGCGCAGCGTTTTGACTGGCTGGTGGCCATGGACGCCGGCCAGGTGCTGGCCACCGGCACGCCGGCGCAGCTGCTGGCACGCACGGCCACTGCCTCGCTGGAGGAAGCCTTCATTGCGCTGCTGCCCGAGGAAAAAAAGCGCGGCCACGTGCCCGTGGTGATTCCGCCGCTGCACGTGGCCGATGACGACATCGCCATCGAAGCGCACAACCTGACCATGCGCTTTGGCGCTTTCACCGCCGTCGATCGCGTCAACTTCCGGATTCGCCGTGGGGAAATCTTTGGCTTTCTCGGCTCCAACGGCTGCGGCAAGTCCACTACCATGAAGATGCTCACCGGCCTGCTCGATGCCACCGAAGGCCAGGCCAGGCTCTTTGGCAAGGTGGTGGATGCGCGCGACATGGCCACGCGCCAGCGGGTGGGATACATGTCGCAATCCTTCTCGCTGTACAGCGAGCTGACGGTGCAGCAGAACCTGGTGCTGCACGCCCAGCTGTTTCACGTGCCGCCCGAGCAACTGCCGGCGCGCGTGCAGGAGATGATCGAGCGCTTTGACCTGGACAGCGTGCGGCACAGCCTGCCCGGCGCCCTCCCCCTGGGCGTGCGCCAGCGCCTGTCGCTGGCCGTGGCCATGGTGCACCGGCCCGAACTGCTGATCCTGGATGAGCCCACCTCGGGCGTGGACCCGGTGGCACGCGACAACTTCTGGCGCCTGCTGGTGGAGCTGTCGCGCCGCGACAAGGTCACGATCTTCATCTCCACCCACTTCATGAACGAGGCCGAGCGCTGCGACCGCATGTCCATGATGCATGCCGGCAAGGTGCTCGACAGCGACACCCCCGCAGCGCTCATGCGCAAACGCGGCGCAGCCACCCTGGAAGAAGCCTTCATCGGCTACCTGGTGGAAGCCAGTGGCGAGGCGCCGGCCTCTGCTCCCGCTCAGCAGACTGCCGCCATGGCCTCCAGCCTGCCAGCCAGCGGCCACAGCGCGATGCAGCAGCACCACCGCCTCTTCAGCATGCAGCGCATGTTCAGCTACTTCTGGCGCGAGGCGCTGGAGCTGCAGCGCGACAAGGTGCGCGCCACCCTGGCGCTGCTGGGCTCTATGCTTTTGATGCTGGTCATCGGCTACGGCATCAACATGGACGTGCAGGACATGCGCTACGCCATCCTCGACCGCGACCAGAGCGGCCTGTCGCAAAGCTATGCCCTCAACCTGGCCGGCTCCCCCTACTTCATCGAACGGCCTCCAATTGCCGACGAGGCCGACATGGACCGGCGCATGCGCAGCGGCGAGCTGACGCTGGCCATAGAAATCCCCTCCGACTTTGCCCGCGACGTGCTGCGCGGCCACCAGGCACAGATTGGCGCCTGGGTGGATGGCGCCATGCCCACGCGCGCCGAAACCGTGCTGGGTTACGTACAGGGCATGCACCAGCAGTGGCTGGCCACACAGCTGGCGGCGCGCGGCCTGACCCTGGCCCAGCCCGCCGGCATCCAGATACGCTACCGCTACAACCCCGACGTCAAGAGCCTGCCGGCCATGGTGCCGGCGGTGATTGCGCTGCTGCTGCTCATGCTGCCGGCCATGCTCACCGCGCTGGCCGTGGTGCGTGAAAAGGAGCTGGGCTCCATCCTCAACCTCTACACCACCCCCGTCACGCGCACCGAATTCCTGCTGGGCAAGCAGCTGCCCTACGTGCTGCTGGCCCTGCTCAACTTCCTGCTGATGTGCGGCATTGCGCTGCTGGTGTTTCAGGTTCCCATCAAGGGCAGCTTCTGGGGGCTGCTGCTGGCCTCCACGGTGTACGCCTTCATCGCCACGGGCATGGGCGTGCTGGCCTCTGCCCTCACCCGCAGCCAGATTGCCGCCCTGTTCCTGGCCATGATCTCCACCCTGGTGCCTGCGGTGCAGTTTGCCGGGCTGCTGCACCCGGTCAGCTCGCTGGAAGGCCTGGGGCGCATCGTGGGCGAAATCTACCCGGCCACCCACATGCTGATCATCAACCGGGGCATCTTCGGCAAGGCGCTGAACCTGTCGGAGCTGATGAGCGCCTTCATCCCCCTGCTGGCGGCAGTGCCCGTCGTCATGGGCGCCGCCATCCTGCTGCTCAAGAAACAGGAGCGATGATGCACCGCCACCTGCACAACATCTACCGCCTGGGCGTCAAGGAGCTGTGGAGCCTGTGGCGCGACCCGGTGATGCTGATCCTCATCCTCTACGTGTTCACGATCTCGGTGTACTCGGCCGCCACCGCCGTCCCGGAGACGCTGCACCTGGCCCCGATTGCCGTGGTGGATGAGGACCGTTCCCCGCTGTCCACCCGCATCGTCAGCGCCTTCTACCCGCCGCTGTTTGCCCCGGCCGAGCACATCACACACCGGCAGATGGATGCCGGGCTGGACCAGGGCCGCTACACCTTCGTGCTCAACATCCCCCCCAACTTCCAGCGCGACGTGCTCAAC
Source organism: Comamonas kerstersii (assembly GCF_002056725.1). Classification (NCBI taxonomy): domain Bacteria; kingdom Pseudomonadati; phylum Pseudomonadota; class Betaproteobacteria; order Burkholderiales; family Comamonadaceae; genus Comamonas; species Comamonas kerstersii. The sequence continues at coordinate 3,356,239 of NZ_CP020121.1, forward strand.
GGACGCCGACCCGACGTGCAGCTGAACGTGGACGCCACGCGCATGAGCCAGGCCTTTTCCGGCAGCCAGTACGTGCAGCAGATCGTGCTGGGCGAGGTCAACGAGTTCGTCCAGCGCCAGCGCAGCACGACGCAGCTGCCCGTGGAGCTGGCACTGCGCACACGCTTCAACCCGGCGCTGCAGCACAGCTGGTTTGGCTCGCTCACGCAGGTGATCAACGACGTGACGCTGCTGGCCATCATCCTCACCGGCGCAGCGCTGATCCGCGAGCGCGAGCACGGCACCATCGAACACCTGCTGGTCATGCCCGTCACCCCCACCGAAATCATGCTTGGCAAGGTCTGGTCCATGGGGCTGGTGGTGCTGCTGGCGGTGCTGCTGTCGCTGTGGACGGTCATCCAGGGCGCGCTGAACGTGCCCATTGCCGGCTCAGTACCTCTGTTTCTGACCGGGGCAGCGCTCAATCTGTTTGCCACCACCTCGCTGGGCATCTACCTGGCGACGCTGGCGCGCTCGATGCCGCAATTCGGCCTGCTGATCGTGCTGACCGTCATGCCCATGCAGCTGCTCTCGGGAGGCGCCACGCCGCGCGAGAGCATGCCCCAGCTGGTGCAGGACCTGATGCTGGCCGCGCCCACCACGCACTTTGTCGAGCTGGGCCAGGCCATCCTGTTTCGCGGCGCCGGGCTGGATGTGGTGTGGAAGCCCTTCCTGTGGCTGGCGCTGATCGGCACCGCGCTGTTCGTGCTGGCGCTGGTGCGCTTTAGAAAAACCATCGGGCAGATGGCCTGATGGCTGCCAGCGGAATTAAAATGGAGAGCTTTCCCCACACGGCCACCCAAGAGGCCGGCACCCGAGAGGGAAAGCGCGCTTTTTTTCTACTCTCAAGGACAAAAACCATGTCTCTGTTCTCCGCCGTCGAAATGGCCCCCCGCGATCCGATCCTGGGCCTGAACGAGCAATACGCCGCCGATACCAACCCACAGAAAGTCAACCTGGGCGTGGGCGTGTACTTCGACGACAACGGCAAGCTGCCTCTGCTCAAATGCGTGCAGGCCGCTGAAAAGGCCATGATGGAAGAGCCCAAGGCTCGCGGCTATCTGCCCATCGACGGTATTGCTGCCTACGACAGCGCCGTCAAGGGCCTGGTTTTTGGCGCTGACTCCGAAGTCGTGCAGTCTGGCCGCGTGGCCACTGTGCAGGCCATCGGCGGCACAGGCGGCCTGAAGATTGGTGCTGACTTCCTGAAGAAGATCAGCCCCAACGCCAAGGTGCTGATCTCCAACCCCAGCTGGGAAAACCACCGCGCCATCTTCCAGAACGCTGGCTTCGAAGTGGGCACCTATTCCTACTACGACGCAGCCACCCGCTCGATCAACTTTGACGGCATGCTGGCTGACCTGAACGCCGCTGCTGCTGGCACCATCGTGGTGCTGCACGCCTGCTGCCACAACCCCACCGGCTACGACATCACTGCCGAGCAGTGGGAACAGGTGATTGCCGTGGTCAAGGCCAAGGGCCTGGTCGCATTCCTGGACATGGCTTACCAGGGCTTTGGCCACGGTATTGCCGAAGACGGCGCCGTGATCGGCAAGTTCGTGGCTGCAGGCCTGAACATCTTTGTGTCGACTTCCTTCTCCAAGAGCTTCAGCCTGTACGGCGAACGCGTGGGTGCCCTGTCCGTGGTGGCCAACGACAAGGAAGAAGCTGCCCGCGTGCTGTCGCAGCTGAAGATCGTGATCCGCACCAACTACTCCAACCCTCCTACACACGGCGGTGCTGTGGTGGCTGCAGTGCTGAACAACCCCGAGCTGCGCGCTCTGTGGGAAGAAGAGCTGGCTGGCATGCGCGTGCGCATCAAGGAAATGCGCCAGAAGCTGGTGGACGGCCTGAAGGCTGCTGGCGTGCAGCAGGACATGAGCTTCATCACCACCCAGATCGGCATGTTCTCATACTCCGGCCTCTCCAAGGAACAGATGATCCGTCTGCGCTCCGAGTTTGGCGTGTACGGCACTGACACTGGCCGTATGTGCGTGGCTGCGCTCAACAGCAAGAACATTGACCACGTGTGCAAGGCAATTGCCGCTGTGATCTAAGTCTGTGAATGCCATGCCGCACCCTCAAAGCCCGGCATGCAGCACACACCAAAAAGGCAAGGTGAGAATCACCTTGCCTTTTTTCATGGCTGCTACCTGCCGCTACAAACAGGTAAATCTTTAAAAAATAGCTGCCAGCGCTTGCAAATCAGTGCTTTCAGATAGTTTTATATCTGAAACATTGGAAATTCAAGCGCTGGCAGCTCTCTTTTTTATAAAACAGCACCCCAAACAAAGGCTGCCGAAGCAGCCTTGTTGCCGTGCATCGCCATGGCTGGCGAGGCTGCGCAATCAGTCAATCAGACCGACGAAGACGTTCTGCACGTCGTCATCATTGTCCAGACCGGCCAGGAAGGCCTGCACTTCTTCCTGCTGCTCGGCAGACAGGCTGGACATGCTCACAGGGTTCTTGGCCTTGTAGCCCAGCTTGGCCGACAGCACCTTGATGCCATGCGCAGGCAGGGCTTTGGACACTGCATCCAGATCGGTAGGCTCGGTGATGAACAGGGTCACGCCCTCTTCGTCTCCCGCTTCAAAGTCCTGTGCACCGGCTTCGATGGCGGCCAGTTCGGGGTCGGCACCGTTTTCGGCTTCACCTTCGATCATGCCTACGTGGTCAAAATCCCAGGCCACGGCCGTCATCTGGCCCTTGCGGAAGCACACGCGCATATTGGGAGCGGTACGGTTGGGGTTGTCGGTCAGGCACTCCACCATCACGGGCACGCGATGGGGGGCATAGCCTTCAAAAATCACGCTGGAGTAGTTAACCGCATCAGCGCCTGCACCCGAGCCTTTTTTGATGGCACGGTCCAGCGTGTCCTTGGGCATGGAAGCCTTGCGCGCTGCTTCAATGGCCATACGCAGGCGCGAATTGCCTGTGGGGTCGCCACCGCCCAGACGGGCTGCGACCGTAATTTCCTTGACCAGTTTGCCAAACAGCTTGCCTTTGGCATCCGCAACCAGGGCCTTGCCCTTGGCTTTCCATTGCGCTCCCATACGGGGCCTTTCTCGAAAAAGAACAAAAAAACCGCACGAGCAGTGCGGCATAGAATGCTTCGATTTATACACCTGCACCATAGGCCACAGCGCCAGCATTGCCAAGTTTTTTGACGACTCAGGCGCTGTTCTTGCGTGTTCGCAAAGTTTTGATGAGGAGGCATTCGCCCATGGTCACCCCCAGCTTTTTGCGCACCACCCCCGCCCTGTTCTGTGCCGCCCTGCTGCAGCTTGGCAGCGCACACGCCCTGCAAGTGCAGCCCGAAGTGGTCGCCCAGGGATTGCAGCACCCCTGGGCCGTAGCCTTTTTGCCCGATGGCAAATTCCTCGTCACCGAGCGCCCCGGCCGCATGCGCACCATCACCCCCGATGGCACGCTGGGCGCACCCATTCAGGGCCTGCCCGCCATTGCCGTGGGCGGCCAGGGTGGCCTGCTGGATGTGGTACTGGACAGTGACTTTGCCCGCAACCGCACGCTGTACTTCTGCTTTGCCGAGCCGGGCCTGAACGGCAGCAACAGCACGGCGCTGGCCAAGGCGCAACTGTCACCAGACGAAAAGCAGCTGGAAAACGTCCAGACCATCTTCAGCCAGCAACCGAAGAAAGCCAGCCAGCTGCACTTTGGCTGCCGCATCGTAGAGCGGCCCGATGGCACGCTGCTGCTCACACTGGGCGAGCACTCTTTCTTCAAGGAAGAAGCGCAGAACCTGCAAAGCCACCTGGGCAAGATCGTGCGCATTCACAAGGACGGCAGCGTGCCCCCGGACAACCCCTTTGTGGGCCGCAGCGATGCCCTGCCTGAAATCTGGAGCTACGGCCACCGCAGCCCACAGGGCGCAGCACTGGCACCGGACGGCAGCTTCTGGATGAATGAGCACGGCCCGCAGGGTGGCGATGAAATCAACCGCCCTGAGCCCGGCAAGAACTACGGCTGGCCCGTGATTACCTATGGCGAGAACTACGGCGGCGGCAAGATTGGTGCAGGCATCACGCACAGGGAAGGCATGGAGCAGCCCGCACACCAGTGGACGCCGTCGATTGCCGTTTCTGGCATGGCCTTTATCACCTCAGACCGCTACCCCGGCTGGAAAGGCCAGATGGTGGTCGGCGCGCTGCGCGCCAAGCGGCTGGAGCGCATGACGCTGGATGGTGACAAGGTGGTGAAGACCGAACACCTGCTGCCCAACCTCGGCCAGCGTGTGCGTGATGTGCGCCAGGGGCCGGATGGGTGGCTTTATGTGCTGACCGATGAAAGCAAAGGGCAGCTGTTGCGCTTGCGCACGCCCGCGCCTTGAGCGGCAAGCTTGGCTCCTTATGACAGCTGCACCACGCCCTGACGCAGCAAAGCTTCTGCCTGCGCCGCGGCAACGGGGCGGCTGAGAAAATAGCCCTGCGCCACATCACAGCCAGCGGTCTTGAGGTAGACCAGCTGGTCTTTCAGTTCCACCCCTTCTGCCACCACCTGCATGCGCAGGTTGTGCGCCAGCGTGATGATGGATGTCACCAGCACACCGGCCTCTGTGCTGGTGCGCAATTCATTGACGAATGATTTATCCAGCTTGATGGTGTTGATGGGCAGGTTGCGGATCTGGCTCAGGCTGGAAAAGCCGGTCCCGAAATCATCCAGCGCAATCCTCACCCCCATGTGCTGTAACTGCGCCAGCACACGTGCAGCAATGCCTGCGGGCTCTACCAGACAGCTTTCCGTGATTTCGATCTGGATATCCGAGGTTCTTACGCCGTAGTGCTGCAGCCAGGTGGTCAGCCGCACGGGAAAGCCACTGTCAGCCAGCTGCAGGGGGGACACATTGAATGCCACAGGCACCAGATCCAGCCCTTGCATGCGCCAGGCGGCAATCTGGCGGCAGCAGGCCTGCATGACCCAGTCGCCCAGTGCCTCCACATGCCCATGTGCCTCAGCCAGCGGCACAAAATCGCCGGGGTAAATCAGGCCAAGCTCCGGGTGCTGCCAGCGCACCAGTGCTTCAAAACTGTCGATGGAGCAGTCATCCAGCCGCACTTTGGGCTGGAAATGCAGCACCAGCTGCTCACTGGCAATGGCCTGCGGCAGCTGGCGTGTCAGGCGCAGACTGCGCTCCGTATCCAGCTCCGGCAGGCGATCGTAGAAAGTAAAGCGGTTGCGCCCTGCTTTCTTGGAGGCGTACATGGCGGCATCCGCATGGCGGCACAGCACCTCCACATCATGGCCATCGCGCGGGAACAAAGCGATGCCCATGCTGGGCGAGGTATGTATGGGCGCAGCATCCAGCCCCTCATAAGGGGCAGCCAGGGCTGCCACCAGCTTGCTGGCCAGCGCCTCCACGTCTTCCATTCGCTCCAGCGCCGTCACCAGCACCGCAAACTCATCCCCACCCATGCGGGCAATCACGTCAGAGCTTCTGAGGATGCTGCGCAAGCGCTGGGCCACGGCCTGCAGCAAGGCATCGCCCACATGGTGCCCAAAGGAATCATTGATCTGCTTGAAGCGGTCCATGTCCAGATACAGCAGCGCATAGTGCTTGCGGCTGCGCCGGGCCAAGGCCAGGTGACTGGAAACCAGCTCATGAAACATGCGCCGGTTGTGCAGCCCTGTCAGATGGTCACTGGAGGCCAGATCCAGCGCCCTTTGCTTTTCCTGCTTCAGCTGTGCAATCAGCGTCTGCTTGTCGTGGTCTGCCCTGGCCAGCGCTTCATAAAGATGCTGCTTGCGCTGCAAGGTACGCAGCACGGCAATGGTGGCCATGATGGCCATCAGCGACACCGCCGCCAGCAGCCATCTGGTGCCTGTGACATGCTCTTGCTGTGCTGCGCGAATTTCCGCCCACTCCCGGCTCGCCACCACCGTCAAAGGCACATCGGCAACGCGATGGAATTTAGCCAGACGCATATCACCTGCACCCAGCGCCAGATTGAGTTCTCCAGAGCGCTCCTGCAAGCGCGCCACTGCGGAAAGCTGCTGCACGGGCTGCGCCAGCAGGCCGCCACCGGCCAGCGCTGCCACCACGCTGCCATCCTGCGCCACCAGGTGCAGCATGCCGCTGCTGCCGAGATCCATGTCCCGGTACAGCCGCAGAAAGTAGCCCATGTCCATATGCAGCACCAGCAAGGCCTGCAATACATCATCTGGCCCGTGCAGGCACAGCAGCAAAGGCACTTGCAACACATGCGACGGCTGTATCACAGGCGCGGCTTCTGGCTGCAGCACACGGACCTGCGGACATGCATGCTGCTGCGCCTGCAAACTGTGCAGCAGCGCGGCGCTGATCTCAGCACCAGCCAGATGCTGGCCATCAGCGCTGTACAAGGCGTGGCGCAGAAAAACGCGGTCACGCTGCAGCATTTGCTCCAGCTGCTGCTGCCAGCCGCGTTGCCCCCATAAGCCCTGCTGCGCCACAGCAGCTGCCAGCTGCGCTTTTTCCACCACCTGGCGCAGGTTCTCAGCCACGATGGCAGCCATGCCCGCCTGCTGCATGCGTGCGGCCTGGTCCACCTGCCGCGCCTGTGTCTGCCAGTGCTGGCTGCTAAACCACCAGAGCAGCAACAAAATGGCCCTGACCGTGCCCACAATGGCCGCATGCAATGGTTGCCAGCCTTGCAACCAGCGACGCCAGAACACACAAGAAACAGGCAATTGAGGAGTTGGCGAAAGCACAGCGGCAGCACACATGGCAAGAACTCAAAGGAGTTCTACATTCTGTTACCGTGCAGTGACAAGGCTGTGACACAACGCCAAAGGCTACGCCCGTCACCGCCTCAGGCAGCTACCGTGCACGAAAAGGCAAGATATCCGCTTCACTTCCGCAAGCGGGAGAGGGGGTAAATACAAAATCCATAGCTACCAGTGCTTGATACATGGGCGCTACAGCCATATTTCATGAAGCACCCAACGACAGGTGCTCCCCCCACTCCCTTCTACCTGCGCCGAGGCGCACAGCCTGTGGGGTGGCGTGTGCGCGGCAAGACGCGGGCGCAGCGCACACGCTTCGTAGACTGACTCGCCGCAGCTGTCTGAGCGCAACGACGAAGGCGTGCAGCGAGTTCTGCGGCGCACCCCACAGGCGAGCACCGCAGGTTACCCGTAGCGAATGCGAAGGGTCGCAGGTAACAGAGTCGCCTTTCTTTTACTCTCCACTCACATTGCTCCGCAATATGAGTTCCGCCCCACACAAGCGTGAAGATTCCTTTTCTTTGGCGAGGCAAAGAAAAGGAAGTCGGCTGTCGGGGCGAAACCCGACTCCCTTCGGCAAGCCAAGCATGCCACCCCCAACAAGCCCACCAAGCTCTATCGCACGCTCACCCAAAAAACCAATACGTAACCCCAATCGCCGCTACCACCCCCGCCAGCTCTGCCAGCAGCGCACAAGGCACTGCATGGCGGGCCTTCTGAATGCCTACTGCGCCAAAGTACACCGCCAGCACATAAAAGGTGGTTTCGGTACTGCCTTGAATGGTCGCTGCCGCCAGCGCCGCAAAACTGTCCACACCCTGGCTTTGCATGGTTTCAATCAGCATGGCGCGGGCGGCGCTGCCGGAAAAGGGTTTGACAAGGGCCGTGGGCAACGCATCCACAAAGCGGCCATCCATGCCCAGCAGGTGGACGCACCAGCGAATGGCGTCCAGCACATAGTCCAGCGCGCCCGAGGCGCGAAATACCCCCACGGCGCAGAGCATGGCGACCAGGTACGGCAGCAGGCCCTTGGCCACATCAAAGCCTTCTTTGGCGCCTGCCACAAAGCTGTCATACACCGGCACCTTCTTGTACGCACCCATGCAGACAAACAGCAGAATCAAAGCAAACAGCGTGAAGTTACCCAGCAAGGATGACAGCGAAGCCAGCGCCGCCGCACTGAGCGTGGTCAGCAGCGCCATGAACGCCGCCAGGCCCAGCGCCACAGGCAGCAGATAGGCCAGTACCACGGGGCTGAAAATGGGTAGCCGCTGCACCAGTGCCACGGACAGCAGCCCGACCAACGTAGAAGCCGACGTAGCCAGCAAGATGGGCAGAAACACCAGTGTGGGGTCTGCCGCGCCCTGCTGCATGCGGTACATAAAGATGGTGACGGGCAGCAGCGTGAGCGATGAGGCGTTGAGCACCAAGAACAGAATCTGCGCGTTGGTGGCAGTGTCAGGCTTGGGGTTGAGCTCCTGCAGCGCCTTCATGGCTTTGAGGCCCATGGGCGTGGCGGCGTTGTCCAGCCCCAGGCCATTGGCAGCAAAGTTCAGGGTGATGAGGCCCAGCGCCGGGTGGCCGCGTGGCACTTCAGGCATGAGCTTGGCAAACAGCGGCCCCAGCACCTTGCCCAGCCACTGCACCACACCTGCTTCTTCGGCAATGCGCAAAAAGCCCAGCCACAGGGTGAGCGTGCCAAACAGCAGCACCATGACCTCGACCGAGAGCTTGGCCATGGCAAACAGTGCCTGCACCATCTGTGCAAACACTTGTGGCTGCCCGCCCACCAGCCATTGGGCCAGTGCCGCGATGGCAGCCACGATAAAAAAGCCCAACCAGAGGATGTTGAGCATGGCTTACTTAGGAAGCGGTGATCAGTAGGTGAAGGTTTTCACACCAGCGGCCGTCCCCATCAGGCAGACGGAGGCCTTCTGGTGGGCAAACACGCCTACGGTGACCACACCGGGCCACTGGTTGACTTCGCTCTCAAACGCCAGCGGATCGGTAATGCGCAGGCCGCGCACGTCCAGAATGTGCTGGCCGTTGTCCGTCACCAGCGGCTGGCCGTCCTTCATGCGGATGGTGGCTGTGCCGCCCATGGCTGCAAACTTGCGCGCAATCTGTGCGGCGGCCATGGGGATGACTTCCACTGGCAGGGGGAAGTTGCCCAGGGCTTCGACCAGCTTGGATTCATCCACGATGCAGACAAACTGCTTGGCCTGGGCTGCGACGATCTTCTCGCGCGTGAGTGCAGCGCCACCGCCCTTGACCATGAATCCCTTGCCGTCGATTTCGTCCGCGCCGTCGATGTAGACCGACAGGCTTTCAACGGTATTGGCATCGAAAACCGTGATGCCCAGCGCCTTCAGGCGCTCCGTGCTGGCCACGGAGCTGGACACCGCACCCTTGATCTGGTCCTTCATGGAGGCCAGTGCATCAATGAACTTGTTGACCGTGGAGCCAGTGCCCACCCCCACGATCTCGCCGGGAACCACGTATTGCAGTGCGGCTTGACCGACCAAAGTTTTCAATTCATCTTGGGACAAAGGAGCTTGAGGTGTCGTCATGAGAGAGAATCCGGTTAATCCACCGAATTATTCCCTATGTCACTGATCCCCTACGCGCTCGTGCGACCCTTTCTCTTTGGTATGGATGCCGAACAGGCCCATGACTTCACGATGAACATGCTGGCCAAGGGCCAGGGCACACCGCTGCAGATGGCCTGGTCTGCACCGCAGGTGAGCGACCCCATCACGCTGGCGGGGCTGCACTTCCCCAACCGCGTGGGCATGGCTGCGGGTCTGGACAAAAACGCCCGCTGCATCGATGCGCTGGCGGCCATGGGCTTTGGCTTTGTGGAAGTAGGCACCGTCACGCCCAAGCCCCAGCCCGGCAACCCCAAGCCGCGCATGTTCCGCCTGCCAGCGGCCAAGGGCATCATCAACCGCTTTGGTTTTAACAATGACGGGCTGAATGCCTTTATCGCCAACGTCAAGAAGTCCACCGTGCGCGCACAGGGCAAGCCCCTGCTGCTGGGCCTGAACATTGGCAAGAACGCGGTCACACCCATCGAAGAAGCCACGAACGACTACCTGATCTGCCTGGAGGGCGTGTACCCACATGCCGACTATGTGACTGTGAACATCAGCTCCCCCAACACCAAGAACCTGCGCGCGCTGCAAAGTGACGAGGCGCTGGACGGCCTGCTGGGCGCGATTGCCACCAAGCGCGAGGAACTGGCTGCCACACAGGGCCGCCGCGTGCCCATCTTTGTGAAGATTGCGCCTGATCTGGACGAGAACCAGGTAAAAGTGATTGCAGCGACCTTGCAGCGCCACGGCATGGACGGTGTGATTGCCACCAACACCACGCTCAGCCGCGATGCCGTCAAGGGCATGGAGCACGGCGAGGAAGCCGGCGGCCTGAGCGGTGCGCCCGCGTTTGAAGCCAGCAACCGCGTGATCAGCCAGCTGCGCGCTGCGCTGGGCAAGGGCTTTCCCATCGTCGGCGTGGGCGGCATCATGAGTGCGCAAGACGCCGTCGCCAAGATTCACGCCGGTGCAGACGTGGTGCAGATCTACAGCGGTCTGGTCTATGCAGGCCCTGCGCTGGTGACGGAAGCTGCCAAGGCCATCAAGGCCATGCGCCCTTGAGTAAAACCTCAAAAAATATAGCTGCCAGCGCTGGATATTCATGGATTTCAGATAGAAAAGTATCTGAAAGCTTTTAAACATCAGCGCAAGCAGCTATCAAAACAAAAGTCCAGCACCAGGCTGGACTTTTTTCATGGTGCGGACCAAAGCCGCAATCAGCGCTTGAAGCGACTGATCAAAGGCAGCACCCAGGCGCTGTAGCGCATGATGCGGCGCGGTCCAATCATCAAGGCTGCGCCCACCGCCGTTGCTGTGGCAAACGGGTGCAGTCTGGCAAAGGCCACCACGCGATCTGGCAGGGGCGCATCAGCACGCAGCACAGGCTTTTGCTCCTGCTTGAGCGCAAGCGCCTGCTGCTGGGCCTTGCTGGCCTGCGTCAGACGGTCACGCTGCTTGGCTATGCGCTCCAGCACGGCACGCTCCGCCGCACCAGCCTTGAGCCAACGGTGATCTTTTTCCAAAGCTTCGAGTGCAGACAGTGTTACAGGTGATTCACTGTGCGACTCGGCAGGTGTAGATACAGAGGTATTCACAGCCGCTCCTTGATCAATGACCAGTCCTTGGCCAGTTCCGCGCGTGTGAGTTCAAACGGCCTGCTGGACTTGCGCAGCACCGCCACCAGCACCAGCAGTGTTGCCACCCACGCCACAAACCATACACAGGCGATCACCCATGCCACCACGGTGCGCTGGGGCGAGTCCCAGAACTGCACCATCACGGCCATGGAGATCAGCAGCAGGGCCACAATGGTCAACCCGCCCATCACAATGCCCAGCACAAAAATGGTCTGCATGCGCTTTTTCTGCGCAGACCATTCCAGCCGAGCCAGTTCTATGCGGTCTTCTGCTGCGATGGCCCCCTCATTGAGGTTGGTCCGAATGCGCGCTAATAAACTGTCCAATCCAATCGCTGACATCCAGTTCACGGCAGATTTCCTTTGCTGGGGGGTGAAAACAAGGGGCTCACGCCCACGCTTAGCGACGGGCCAGCAAGAAGCCCAGCAAGGCACCCACGGCCAGAGCAGCACCTGCCACGCGCCATGGTTCGTCATGGGCATAGCGGTCAGCGGCATAGGCTGCGTCCTTGGCCTGACGCGCTGCTTCGTAAGCGGCGTTCAGGGTCTTTTCACGCACCTGGTATACGCTTTCGTCTAGCTTTTCGCGCAGCACATTGATCTGGGGGATGGCGTCCAGATCCTTGCTGGCCAGCAGGGTGCGAACGTCAGTGACCAGCTTTTCGAGATCGGCTTGAGCGGAAGAAACGGTGTCAGAAATTGCCATGATGGATGCCTTTCTAGCTATCAGAAGAACAATCAGAGACCCGAACCTGTGTGGCCCGGGCAACGAAGACTGCGTCAGCATCTTAACGAATGCAGCAGCCCTCACCAAGTCAGTCAACAGCCATCATGCATTGCCAGCGCTTTTCAGCATTTGCAGAACATGTTCGCCAATCGCCATGCAGCTGGTCAGTCCGGGCGACTCAATGCCAAACAGATTCACCAGTCCGGCAATGCCGTGGGTGCTGCTGCCCTGAATGACAAAGTCTGCCACGGCTTCCCCCGGCCCGGAAATTTTGGGGCGCATGCCTGCATAGCCGGGGGCCAGTGCATCGTCCTTGAGCTGGGGCCAGTACTTGCGCACCTCGGCATAAAAGCCTGCGCAGCGCTGTGGGTCCACCTGCAGCTGATCCGGGCTGTCTACCCATTCCACATCCGGGCCAAACTTGGCCTGCCCGCCCAGGTCCAGCGTCAGATGCACGCCCAGGCCTGCGGCTTCCGGCACGGGATAGATCAGATGGCTGAACGGTGCCTTGCCGCTGAGCGTGAAATAGTTGCCCTTGGCAAAGTAGGCCGTAGGCACATGCTTGGCATCCAGCCCCTGAATACGCGAAGCCACCTCGGGCGCATACAGGCCTGCGGCATTGATGACTTCCTGCGCCAGCAGTTCAGTACCGTCTTCGGTGCGCAGCAAGATGCCATCGGCCTGCACCTGGCCTGCCACCACAGGCGAGAGCAAGGCCAGCGCGCCGCCAGCTTGCTCCATATCGCCCTGCAGTGCCAGCATCAGCCCATGGCTGTCCACAATGCCGGTGCTGGGTGAAAGCAGCGCTGCCTGGCATTGCAGTGCAGGCTCCAGCGCCTGCGCCTGGTCGCGCGTGAGGAGTTGCAGGTCATGCACGCCATTGGCCGCTGCTTTTTGCTGGATCTGCTGCAACTGCGCGACCTGCTCGCCACTGGTGGCCACAATCAGCTTGCCGCAGCGGCGGTGTTCCACATTTTTTTCTGCGCAGTAGGCATACAGCAGTTCCTTGCCCTGCACGCACAGCCGCGCCTTGAGCGAGTCTTTGGGGTAGTAGATGCCGGCATGAATCACCTCGCTGTTGCGAGAGCTGGTGCCCGTGCCAATCGCATCGGCCGCCTCCAGCACAATCACCTCGCGGCCTGACTGGGCCAGCGCACGCGCCACAGCCAGCCCCACCACACCTGCACCAACCACTACGGTTTGCACCTGATCGACCATTTGTCTGCCCCCTAATGAATTTGTCTCTGCGCCTAGCGTACGCCGATTGCGAACCCATCAGGCTTAAGAATTGCTGACATCGTCCTCATCAGCAGGCGCAGTCTCTACAGGCAGTTCTCCACGCACCAAACGTGCCAGCGCGTCTTCAAAAGCTTCCCGCGTGCCAATGCGATGCATGGGGGGCAAAGCCTGCACCAGGCGCTTGCCATAAGACTTGGTGCGCAGCCGGGTGTCAGCCACCACCAGAATGCCGGTGTCAGTTTCGCTGCGAATCAGGCGGCCCGCCCCCTGCTTGAGCGCCATGGAGGCCTCGGGCAGCATGTAGTCCACAAAGGGGCTACGGCCAATGGACTCCAACTGGCGCGAACGGGCATCGACCAGCGGGTCGTCCGGCGGCGGGAAAGGCAGCTTGTCAATCACCACCAACTGCAGCGCATCGCCCGGAATGTCCACGCCCTCCCAGAACGTGGAAGACGCCACCAGCATGCAGCCGCGACCGTTGACCGCGCCTGCGCGAAAGCGCTCCATCAGCACATGCTTGGAGCCCTGCCCCTGCACCAGCACGTCCATGGGTTCAAACATGCCAAAGCGCTGCTGCAGCAGCTGGCCGATAGTCTCCAGGGCCTTGAGCGTGGTGGTGAGCACCAACGTGCGGCCACCCAGCACCTGGGCGCCATCGCCTGCAAGCTGCGCCACCGCAGCGCTGTGTTCAGCCTGCTGCGCGGGGTCTGGAAACACTTCAGGCACATAGAGCACAGCCTGGCGCTGGTAGTCAAACGGGCTTTCTACCTTGAGCACCCGTGCCTGTCGCAGGCCGCAACTTTCCGTGAACCAGCGCATGTCATCGTCATCGCCCAGCGTGGCCGAGGTAAACACCCAGGCCTGGCGCGGTGCGGCGGCTTCGTCCTGGGCATCGTCCGTGTCCTGCAGGTGCTCCCGCATCAGGCGGGCAATGTTCAGGGGCGACTCCATCAGCCGCAGGTGCTGGCGCGTCACTTCCAGCCAGCGCACTGCGTCATCAGGCACAGGCTGGGCGAAGCTGGCCAGCTGCGACAGCAGGCGTGCACCGCGCTCGTACAGCGGCAGCAAGGCATGGGCGGTTTCTGTCACCTGCGCCAGTGCCAGCAGCAAGGCGCGCAAGGCCTGCCCTGTGGCATGCAGGCCTTTGCGCCAGCTGCTCTCCGGCAGCCCATCCGGTGCAGCCCCCAGCCAGCGCAACCTTGTGCCCTGCGGCACGCTGCCCGCCACTGCCCGCCAGGTGTTGATGGCGTGCTCCAGCTGGGCCAGCAGCTGCATCCAGTCTGCCTGCCCCCGGGCATGCAGGTTCACATCAGCCAGCACATCCTTGATATAGCCCTGCAGCTGGCGTGTCCCCAGTACCCAGCCCGCAAACTGAATGCCGGTTTCGTTGAGCTGGTGGGCCTCATCCATGACCACGACACCGGCGGAAGGCAGCAACTGCGCCACGCCCGAGTCGCGCACTTCCATGTCGGCAAAAAACAGGTGGTGGTTGACCACGCAGATATCGGCCTGCAGCGCCTGTGCACGTGCGGTGTTGACGTGGCACTGCTCCCAGTGCTCGCAGCTGCTGCCCAGGCAGTTGTCCTTGGTGGAAGTGACCAGCGTGGTCACGGCAGAGTTTTCGGCCAGCCCCGGCAGCTCCGCCAGATCTCCCGTGCGTGTGCCATGCGACCATTGCTGCACACGGGCAACGGCGCGCAGCACCTGGGGGTCCAGCGGCACTTTGCTCTGGTGGACCTGGCCCATGCGGTGCAGGCACAGATAGCTGGAGCGGCCTTTCAGGCGCGCAATGCGCAGCGGCATGCCCAGCGCCTGCACCAGCCGTGGCAGGTCACGCAGATAAAGCTGATCCTGCAAGGCCTTGGTGGCGGTGGAGATCACCACGCGCTTGCCGCACAGCAAGGCAGGCACCAGATAGGAAAAAGTCTTGCCCACGCCCGTGCCGGCTTCAGCCACCAGCACGCCACCACTTTCAATGGTGGCAGCCACGGCCAGCGCCATGGCGGTCTGCCCGGTGCGCGGGCGGAAATGTGGCTCTGCACGTGAGAGCCAGCCGTCCTGCGCAAAGGCTGCGGCAACTTGTTCCTCAAGAGTCATGGGGGCTATCCACTTGGCAGTCAGTCACCACAGGCACAGGAACTACAAAGATTTCAGCCCGTACTTCCCACTGAAATCGCCACAGCTATGGCACTGGCGACCCGGGCCGCATCAGTCCTTGGGCTGGGGCAAACCTTCGGGCACAGGCAATGGATTGCCGCGCTGCACATTGGGCTGCGACTCCTTGCTGGCGCGGCGTTCTGCGGCTTTTTGCTGCTTTTCCTGCATGGATTTTTTCACGCGGGCGCGGCGCTCTTCCTCAGCTTGCTCACGCTCAGCAAGCTCCACAGCCTTGTTCTGGCGTGCCTGCTCGGTCTTGACCGCACGCTCACGCGCCTGTGCTTCACGCTCTGCCTGTACGCGCGCCAGATCAGCCTCCGACTGCGCTGCAGATGGCGTTACCGATGGCTCTGCGGCAGCTTGCTCTGGATTGGCTTTTTCAGCCGCTGCAGAAGGCGCCCGACGCTCTGTGGCGTTCATGGGTGCGGGGCTGCGCTCACGTTTTTTCTGCTCAATCTGGCGCAGGCGGGCATCAGCCTTTTCCTGACGCTCCTGCTGCTTGAGTTCCTGTTCACGCTGGCGCAGCGGCAGCTCCTGCTCACGTGCGGTCTGGCGCGCATCGCGCAGACAGTTCTCCACCGCAAAGCGCTGCCAGCAGGCCGTTTCGGCTTCCTTTCTGCGGGCTTCAATGGTCTGACGCGCCTGTTCAATCTCGGCACGCTCCCTGTCACGCGCCTGTGCACGCTGCTCAAGTGCGGCAGCATGGGCCGCCTCATCCTGCACATCGCTCTGTGCGCAGACAGCGGCAGACAGCAGACTCAACATCAGGGCACTGCACGTACGGGGAAGCCAGCAAGAAAGGTTCATGGTTGCTCGTCAAAAACTCAGGTCAGTCCAGTATCTACCACGCGGCGTTCGAGCGACAGATACTCTTGCGACTGCATTTCATTCAAGCGTGACACTGTACGCGGAAATTCATGGGCCAGTGGGCCTTCGGTGTACAGCTGTTCAGGAGGCACGGCTGCCGACATGATGAGTTTGACGCGACGGTCGTACAGCACATCCACGAGCCAGGTAAAGCGGCGTGCAGGCGATGCCATGTTGACCGGCATGTAAGGCACGTTGGACAGCAGCACCGTATGGAACTGCGAGGCAATTTCCAGATAGTCGTTCTGCGAACGGGGACCGCCACACAGTTCGCGGAAGTCAAACCAGATCACGCCACCAGCACGGCGCACGGCAGGAATCTCGCGCGACTCGATCTTGAACAGCGGTTTTTCTTCGGGCGCATCGATCAGCTGCTCAAAGGCCTGCTGCATCGCAGCGTCAGACGCCTCTCCCAGCGGGCAGTGGTAGAGCTTGAGCTTTTCCAGCGTGCGGCGGCGGTAGTCCGTGCCATTGTCCACGTTCACCACATCCATGCGTGTGTTGAGCAGATCAATGGCGGGCAGGATACGGTCGCGGTGCAGGCCGTCCGGATACAGGCCATCGGGGGTGAAGTTGGACGTGGTCACAAAACCCACACCGTTGTCAAACAGAGCCATCAGCAGACGGTACAGGATCATGGCGTCCGTGATGTCCGCCACGTGGAATTCGTCAAAGCAGATGAGCTTGTAGCGCTTGGCAATTTTTGCACCCAGGGCATCGAGCGGGTTCTGCGTGCCCTGCAGCAGATGCAGCTCGCGGTGCACCTCGCGCATGAACTCATGAAAGTGCAGGCGTACCTTGCGCTTGATGGGGACGGTATTGAAAAAGCAATCCATCAGAAAGCTCTTGCCGCGCCCCACCCCGCCGTACATGTAGACACCACGCGGGATTTCAGGTTTGCGAAACAGCTTCTTGATCGCGTTCGAGCGTTGCGCCTTGTAAGCGGCCCAATCATCGGCACAGCGCTGCAGCGCTTCTACGGCGCGCAGCTGCGCAGGGTCGGCAGTAAAGCCTTTGGCGGCAAGTTCGGCCTCGTAGGCCGCACGGACAGACTGGCTCATGCTCAACAATTCTTTCTGCTTGCCTGCCTCACACGCAGGCAACACATAAAACGATAGCGCCAAGCGCAGGCAGAACCTGGGCTTGGCGGCTATTTGGCTTCTAAAAAAGTTTAGAAGTTCAGCGTACGCTTATCCACGGCCAGCGCAGCTTCCTTGGTGGACTCGGACAGCGATGGGTGTGCGTGGCAGATACGGGCGATGTCTTCGCTCGATGCCTTGAACTCCATGGCCACAACAGCTTCGGAGATCAGTTCGGAGACCATGGGGCCGACCATGTGCACGCCCAGGATTTCGTCGGTCTCGGCATCGGCCAGGAACTTCACCATACCCGTGGTATCGCCCAGGGCACGTGCACGGCCGTTGGCCAGGAAGGGGAAAGTACCAGCCTTGTACTTCACGCCCTGCTCCTTGAGCTGCTGCTCATTGCGGCCTACCCATGCCACTTCGGGGCTGGTGTAGATCACGGAAGGCAGTGTCGCAAAATTCACATGACCATGCTGGCCAGCGATGCGTTCGGCCACTGCCACGGCTTCTTCTTCCGCCTTGTGTGCCAGCATGGGGCCACGCACCACGTCACCCACGGCCCACACGCCAGGCAGATTGGTCTTGCACTCGTCGTCCACGACGATCATGCCGCGCTCGTCCACCTTCAGGCCCACGGCTTCCGCGTTCAGACCATTGGTGTTGGCGGTACGGCCGATGGAGACGATCAGCTTGTCCACTTCCAGCGCCTGGGCTTCGCCCTTGGCATTGGTGTACTCCACCTTCACGCCTGCACCGGAGGTGTCGACGTTGGAGATCTTCACGCCCAGCTCGATCTTCAGGCCTTGCTTGTCAAAAGCCTTCTTGGCTTCCTTGGCGATCTGCTCGTCCACAGCGGGCAGGAACTTGTCCATGCCTTCCAGCACGGTCACTTCCGTGCCCAGACGGCGCCAGACGGAACCCATTTCCAGACCGATCACGCCAGCGCCGATCAGACCCAGCTTCTTGGGCGCTGCACCGATGCGCAGTGCGCCATCGTTGGACAGCACCTTTTCTTCGTCAAAAGGCACGCCGGGCAGTGCACGGGCGTTGGAACCTGTGGCCACCACGATCTGGTTACCCACCAGCGTTTCTTCGCTCTTGCCTGCAACCTTGATTTCGTAGCCGCCTTCCACTACCTTCACAAACGAAGCCAGACCGTGGAAGAAAGTGACCTTGTTCTTCTTGAACAGGTACAGGATGCCGTCGTTGTTCTGCTTCACGATGGCGTCCTTGCGGGCGATCATCTTGGGCACATCGATGGCCACTTCACCCGTGCTGATGCCATGCTCACCGAAGTGCAGCTTGGCATGTTCAAAGTGCTCGGACGACTGCAGCAGGGCCTTGGAAGGAATGCAGCCCACGTTGGTGCAGGTACCGCCAGGTGCAGGCGTGCCAGCAGCGGTGCTCCAGGCATCAATACATGCCACGTTCTTGCCCAGCTGGGCAGCGCGGATGGCTGCGATGTAGCCGCCGGGGCCGGCGCCGATCACGATAACGTCAAATTGCTTGCTCATGTCTCAAAATCTCTTGTCTGAAGTGCTTGAAAAAACCCACCGCAGGGCGTGGCCGAGGGTGGGTTTTCGTCGTGGTGCGAACCCTGTGTGAATTACAGGTCGAACAGCAGGCGGGAAGGATCTTCCAGCGCTTCCTTCATGGCCACCAGGCCCAGCACGGCTTCGCGGCCGTCGATGATACGGTGGTCATACGACATGGCCAGGTAGTTCATGGGGCGCACCACCACTTGGCCGTTTTCGACCACAGCGCGATCCTTGGTAGCGTGCACGCCCAGAATGGCAGACTGAGGAGGGTTGATGATGGGGGTAGACATCATCGAACCGAAAGTGCCGCCATTGGAGATGGAGAAGGTACCGCCAGTCATCTCTTCGATGCCCAGCTTGCCATCCTTGGCCTTCTGGCCGAATTCAGCAATCTTCTTCTCGATGTCGGCAAAGCTCATCTGGTCAGCATTGCGCAGGATAGGCACCACCAGACCACGAGGCGAGCCAACAGCGATACCGATGTCGAAGTAGCCGTGGTAGATGATGTCGTTGCCGTCCACCGAAGCGTTCAGCACGGGGTACTTCTTCAGGGCATGCACAGCAGCCTTCACGAAGAAGGACATGAAGCCCAGCTTCACGCCGTGTTCCTTGGTGAAAGCGTCCTGGAACTTCTTGCGCAGCTCCATCACAGGAGCCATGTTCACTTCGTTGAACGTGGTCAGGATGGCGTTGGTCGATTGCGACTGCAGCAGGCGCTCAGCAATACGTGCACGCAGACGTGTCATGGGCACGCGCTGCTCAGGACGGCCGGACAGGTCTTCCTTGAGAGCAGGAGCAGCCACCTGAGGCAGGGCAGCCTTGGGAGCGCCTGTGGGGATGGCAGCGCCAGCCTTGATCGCGGCCAGTGCATCACCCTTGGTCACGCGACCGTCCTTGCCTGTACCAGCCACGTTAGCGGCAGACAGGTTGTTCTCAGCCAGCAGCTTGGCAGCAGCAGGCATGGCCACATCGCCCTTGTTGGCTGCAGGTGCAGCAGCAGGAGCGGGTGCGGCAGCAGGGGCTGCTGCAGCGGCGGGAGCAGATGCTGCAGCGCCAGCCACGGCTTCGGTGTCGATCTTGGCGATCAGCTGCTCGGCAACCACGGTTGCACCGTCACCCTGCACGATTTCCACCAGCACGCCAGCCGAAGGTGCGGGCACTTCCAGCACGACCTTGTCGGTTTCGATTTCGATCAGGATTTCGTCCACAGCGACAGCTTCGCCAACCTTTTTCTTCCAGTTGAGCATGGTCGCTTCTGCGATGGATTCGGACAGCTGGGGAACCTTAACTTCTACGATTGCCATTTTGAATTCTTTCTAAAAGTTTGTGAGGAGCCCCGCCACAGCGGGGCTGGTCTACTTTTAATTACTTGGACAGTACAAAGCCCTTGAGCTTGGAGAACGCAGCTTCCACCAGGTTCTTCTGCTGCTCAGCGTGCAGGTGGGCATAGCCCACGGCTGGCGATGCCGATGCGGCACGGCCGGCATAACCCAGCTTCTGGCCTTCGGACATGTTTTCGTAGATGTTGTGCTGAATGAAGAACCACGCACCTTGGTTTTGTGGTTCGTCCTGGCACCACACCAGTTCCTTGGCATTGGCGAACTTCTTGAGTTCGGTTTCGAACGCCTTGTGCGGGAAGGGGTACAGCTGCTCGACGCGGATGATGGCCACGTCAGAAGCTTCCTTCTCGGCGCGCTTCTTAACCAGGTCGTAGTAGACCTTGCCGGAGCAGGCAATCACGCGCTTGACCTTGTCGGCGTTGGCCAGGATGGCTTCGTCGCGCTCGCCCAGCACGGTCTGGAAGGCACCAGAGGTGAACTCGGTCAGAGGCGATGTTGCGTCCTTGTTACGCAGCAGCGACTTGGGCGTCATGATCACCAGGGGCTTGCGCAGCTTGCGCACCATTTGGCGACGCAGCACGTGGAAGATCTGGCTGGCCGTTGTGGGCTGCACGATCTGCATATTGGTGTCAGCGGCCAGCTGCATGAAGCGCTCCAGACGGGCCGAGCTGTGCTCTGGACCCTGGCCTTCGTAGCCGTGAGGCAGCATCAGTGTCAGGCCATTGATACGGCCCCACTTCACTTCACCGGAGGCGATGAACTGGTCGATCACCACTTGCGCGCCGTTGGCGAAGTCACCGAACTGAGCTTCCCAGATCACCAGGGTGTTGGGGTCGTTCGATGCATAGCCGTATTCAAAGCCCAGCACTGCTTCTTCAGACAGGATGGAGTCGATCACGGTGAACGGAGCCTGGTTTTCAGCCACGTTCTGCAGTGGGATGTAGGTACCTTCGTCCCACTTCTCACGTTTTTGGTCGTGAATCACTGCATGGCGGTGGGTAAATGTGCCACGGCCGCTGTCTTCACCGGACAGACGCACGGGGTAGCCCGAAGCCACCAGCGAAGCAAACGCCATGTGTTCGCCCATGCCCCAGTCGACATTGATCTCTCCACGGCCCATGGCTGCACGGTCGTCGACCACCTTTTTGACCAGAGGGTGAGGATTGACGTTATCTGGCAGCGTGGTGATCTTCTCGGCCAGACGCTTCCACTCGGTCAGAGGGATCGCGGTATCGCCTGCATCGGTCCACTTCTGGTTCAGGAAGGGGCTCCAGTCCACAGCGTACTGGCTCTTGAAGTTGGTCAGCACCACTTCCTGGGTGTGACGGCCTTCGTCCATGGCTGCGCGATAGGCCTTGACCATGTCGTCGCCCAGCGTATCGCCCAGACCTTGAGCAGCCAGCTTGTCTGCGTACAACTTGCGAGTGCCGGGGTGAGCGGCAATCTTTTTGTACATCAGGGGCTGTGTCAGCGCAGGGGTGTCCTGCTCGTTGTGGCCCAGCTTGCGGAAGCAGACGATGTCTACGACCACGTCCTGCTGGAACTCCATGCGGTAGTCCAGCGCCAGCTGCATGCACAGTGCCACAGCTTCTGGATCGTCACCGTTGACGTGCAGCACAGGCGACTCCACCATCTTCACGATGTCCGTGCAGTAGGTGGTCGAACCCTTGTCGCGGGGGTCAGAGGTGGTGAAACCAATCTGGTTGTTGATGATGATGTGTACCGTGCCGCCAGTGCTGTAACCACGGGTCTGCATCAGCGCCAGGGTTTCCTGGTTCACGCCTTGGCCAGCAAAAGCCGCGTCACCGTGCACCAGCACAGGCAGCACTTGCTTGCCTTCGGGGTCGTTGCGGCGATCCATGCGCGAGCGCACCGAGCCTTCGACCACAGGGTTCACGATTTCCAGGTGGGAAGGGTTGAACGCCAGCGACAGGTGCACAGGGCCGCCTGCTGTGGATACGTCCGAGCTGAAGCCCTGGTGGTACTTCACGTCACCAGCGGGCAGGTCTTCAGGGGCAGTGTGATCGAACTCAGCAAACAGGTCCTTGGGCATCTTGCCCAGGGTATTCACCAGCACGTTCAGACGACCACGGTGGGCCATGCCGATCACGATTTCCTGGATACCCTTCTTGCCGCCAGCGTTGATCAGCTCGTCCATCGCCACGATGAAGGACTCACCACCTTCCAGCGAGAAGCGCTTCTGACCCACATACTTGGTGTGCAGGTAGCGCTCCAGGCCTTCAGCAGCGGTCAGGCGATCGAGAATGCGTTTTTTCTGTTCAGCGTCCAGTACAGGCTTGGAGCGAATGGACTCCAGGCGCTGCTGCCACCAGCGCTTTTGCGCCTGGTCGGTGGCATACATGAATTCAGCACCGATGGTGCCGCAGTAAGTCTCGCGCAGCGCATTGATCAACTCGCGCAAGGACATGGTTTCCTTGCCGAAGAATGTGTTGCCTACGTTGAATACGACTTCCAGGTCGGCATCAGTGAAGCCGTAGAAAGCAGGGTCAAGCTCAGGAATTTCAGGACGCTCGGTGCGCTTGAGTGGGTCCAGATCAGCCCAGCGCTGGCCCACATTGCGGTAAGCGGCAATCAGCTGCTGCACAGCCACGCGCTTGCGGCCCATTTCCGTGTCAGCGCCATTGGCCACCACGACGGTGGTGTGGCCTTGCTTGGCACGCTCGGCAAACGCATTGATGACGGGCAGGTGGGGGATGTCTTTGGCGTTGCTGCCATCTACTGCAGGCACGTGCTGCAGGGCATCAAAGTACTCACGCCAAGAGTCTGGAACGCTGCCTGGGTTCTCCAGATAGCTTTCGTACATCTCTTCGACGTAAGGTGCGTTACCACCGAAGAGATAGGTGTTGCCTTGGTAGGCTTTGTAGACAGTGGGCTGATCGCTCATATTCCGCTGACCTCTGCTCCCCTGAAGGAAGCTTTAGTTGGTTAGTAAACCTTCCGCGACACGGCTGTACCGATTGGCGGATGCGACTGTGGCTGGGAAGGGCCTAATGTTGCTAGTGCCATTGTGCCACTTAAACCGCAAACCAGCATGAAGGTCTTATGTAAGAGTGCAGAAATTTCCATTCTGCAGCGCAACAAAATTGAGAGCACAGGAAAGCTTCCAACCAAATCAATATGTAAAGTTTCAGGCTTCTTCATTTCAAAAATAAGAATTCACAAACAAGTCGCTAACATCAGATGCTTTATTTGCTGCCAACACACCTGCCATGCAAAGCATGCCCCCCATCAACAAAGCCTTCTTACTGCTGCTGACAGCCGTCAGCATTGGTTTTGCTGCCATCCTGTGGCCTTTCATGGGCGCTGTGTTCTGGGCTGTGGTGCTGGCCATCTTGTTTTACCCCCTGAAGCGGCGTCTGCAGCAGCGCATGCCACAGCATCACAATCTGGCGACCTTCATCACCTTGCTGCTGTGTCTGCTAGGGGTCATTCTTCCGCTGATACTGATTGGTTTTTCGGTCGCTAACGAAACCATACTGATTTACAACCGTATTGCAGAAGGCCAAATCAACTTTGGCGCCTACTTCCAGCAAATCAATGCTGCCATGCCAAGCTGGCTGGTCGGCTTTCTGGAGCGCATCAATCTGGCATCTGCACAAGCCATTCAGGACAAACTCTCCAGCGTTGCCGCCGAGGCGGGCAAGCTGCTGGCGGGGCAGGTCGTACAGCTGGGACAGAACACCCTGGGCTTTATCGTGAGCTTTGGTGTCATGCTGTATTTGCTCTATTTCCTGCTGCGTGATGGGCAAACACTGGTTACCCGGCTGCGTGATGCGATTCCCATGAATCCTGTGCACAAGCGCAATCTTGCAAACAAGTTTGCGACCGTCATTCGCGCCACCGTCAAAGGCAATGTGGCTGTAGCCATTGCCCAAGGTGCACTGGGCGGATTGATTTTCTGGATTCTGGGTATTCAAGGCCCTGTGCTATGGGGCGTGGTCATGGCCTTTCTGTCGCTGCTGCCTGCCGTTGGCGCCAGCCTGATCTGGGGGCCTGTGGCCATTTACTTTCTGAGCACAGGCGCCGTCACCCATGGACTGATTCTTACGGCTTACGGCATCTTGGTGATTGGCCTGGTGGACAACGTGCTGCGCCCAATTCTGGTCGGCAAGGACACCAAGATTCCCGACTACATTGTTCTGATTTCCACGCTTGGCGGCATGTCCCTGTTTGGCCTGACAGGGTTTGTGATTGGCCCTGCCATTGCTGCACTGTTCATTGCATGCTGGGACATCTTCACACCCGAAACACCTGAAGCATAAATGCGCGCAGTGACACTGCGCATGCACTGAGTTGTCAGCGCCGTATCACCATTCGCCGACGCCTCGCACCAGCTGATCCAGATCCAGGGAAAAGGCGTCTGCCGCGCGACCAGCATGCATGACAGATACAGGCTCCGCAACACCGGTTGCACCGGCCTTTTGCAGGATGGACTCTGGCAGCGGAGGCGGCACAGTATGTGATCGCCCGAAGGTGTGATGCTGGAGAGGGGCAAAGGCATCTTCTGGAATGGACATGGCTATTCTCCTTGCCCTGTGACTGTAGGGTGCCTGAGCAGCACCTACCGTAGGACATGGCTTCAAGCTTCTGTCCCGCTTTGCACTGCATCGCTTTCAGCGCAAGGGCTCAGCAGATGCCGTAAGCTCTCGCCCCTATGGCTCAGACTCTCGCTCAAGCAACGCATCACGAACTCATCATCAAGAAAAGCCGCTTTATCTGCTGCGTGCAGCCCATGGCTGACCGCGCATCTGCGCAAGCCTATGTAGACAGTCTGTGGCAGGAACATCCGAGTGCCGCCCACGTCTGCTGGGCCCTGCTGGCAGGCGGACAGTCGGCCGCAGTGGATGATGGCGAGCCCAGTGGCACGGCAGGCCGCCCCATGCTGGAAGTACTGCGCCACCAGGAGCTGGAAGGCGTACTGGCCACCGTGGTGCGCTATTTTGGCGGGGTCAAGCTGGGTGCTGGCGGGCTGGTGCGTGCCTATACCGATGCAGTCGCACAGGCACTGCTCAAGGCGGAAAAAGTACCACTGCAGCGCATGGAAGTACTGCAGTGCAGCCTGCCCTATGCCATGGAAGGCTGGCTGCGCCGTGAACTGGAACTGGCAGGCGCTACGCTGCGCAACGTTGCACACCAATCGATGGTGCATTTGCAGTGGAGCATTCCGCAAAGCCTGAGTGCAGAGCTGATCGCTCGCATCAATGAAGGCGGGCAAGGCCGCATCGCATGGCTGGAGCACTGGCCTGACAGCGCAAACTCCGATTAAGACGGTGAATCACGTTTTTTTCACAGGACTGCCGCACTCGTCAAAACATTAGAGTTCCTGTATCTCGACAGGAACTCTCTCATGGACATTCGTTACCACACTGCCCTGCGCAATGCCACGAATGCGTGGGCACAGAACCGCATGGCGGACACCGTGACCATGCAGGACCTCAAGCACCGCGCGCCACAACAACACAACCCCGGCAAAACCGCTGCCAGCCCCAGCGCCAGTGAGTCCGCACTGCTCCAGCCTGAACTGGCACGCTATGGCAATCTGGGAACCCGTCTGAATGTGTTTGCCTGAGCCCGGCAGCACAGCAGATACGGCATTGATGAGCACGGCCCCCATGCAAGCGCTAGATTCTGAAGACACCTCCAAGCCCGACCACCCTCTGGTGCTGGCACTGACTGCTGTGCGCAAAGCGCGCAAGATGACACAGGCAGAACTGGC
This sequence comes from Comamonas kerstersii, assembly GCF_002056725.1. Classification (NCBI taxonomy): domain Bacteria; kingdom Pseudomonadati; phylum Pseudomonadota; class Betaproteobacteria; order Burkholderiales; family Comamonadaceae; genus Comamonas; species Comamonas kerstersii. Next base: position 3,381,918 of record NZ_CP020121.1, read on the forward strand.
ACAGCAGGCAGGCCTGTCCCGCATGACGGTTCAACGCCTGGAAAGCAATGGACTGGACCCACGCCTGTCTACACTGCAGGAGATGGCACGCGTGCTCGAGCAGGACTTGGTGGCACTGCCCAGCCATCTACGCCCTGCTTTTGAGCAATGGCTGGCGCAGCAAAAGCACTAAGCTTCCCAGCGGCGTGCGTCAGCTTTAGCGCAGCAGCTGCGGCAGCAGTTGTGCAGCAGACCCACGCAGCAAGGCATGCGCCAGCATGTCCAGCTCTGTGACTTCCGTGTTCACCATGACGATGCGTGCACCGCGCTCATAGGCCTGAAATACCAGCCCCGCTGCGGGGTACACCACGCCGGACGTACCAACCACCAGCATCACCTCACAGGTATTGGCCGCAGCCTCTGCCTGTGCCAGGGCTTCTGCTGGCAGATGCTCTCCAAACCAGACCACACCAGGACGCACAAGATTGCTGCACACGGCACAGCATGGAGGCTCTGCCCCTTCTTGCAATGCCTGCTCCAGATCACAGTGCGGGCAGCAGGTGCTGAGCCACTGATTGCGCATCAGATCACCATGCAGGCAGATCACCTCATGACTGCCTGCACGCTGGTGCAGCCCGTCTACGTTCTGTGTGATCAGCTGAAGCTTGCCCGGATAGGCATTGGCGTAAGCGGCCAGCGCCACATGCGCTGCGTTGGGCTGCACAGCCTGCACCAGCGAACGCCGGTAGCTGTACCACTGCCACACGCGCTGCGGGTGCGCGCGAAAACCCGGCTCCGATGCCATTTCCTGCGGATCAAACTGCGCCCAGTAGCCGGTATGCGCATCACGAAATGTGGGCACACCGGATTCAGCGCTCACGCCTGCCCCGGTCAGCACCGCCACATGCTGCGCATGCTGCAGCCACTGGCGGACCTGCTGGAAATTTTCAGTATTTTTGGTCTCCAAGGCAGACATGGCGGGCGCTGACAGCTATTGTTTTAGGATGACTGACGCTGGCGTACCGCTTCGTACAGGCACACACCGCTGGCCACCGAGACGTTCAGGCTCTCGACCGCGCCCTGCATGGGGATGCTGATCAGCTCATCGCAGGTCTTGCGCGTGAGCTGGCGCATGCCATCACCCTCAGCACCGAGCACCAGTGCCACGGGGCCTTTCAGGTCTACCTGGTACAGGTGCTTTTCTGCATCACCGCTGGTGCCAATGATCCAGATATTGCGCTCCTTGAGCTGGTTCAGCGTGCGCGCCAGATTGGTCACCATGAAGTAAGGCACGGTCTCCGCCGCACCGCTGGCGACCTTGGCGACCGTCGCATTGATGCCCGAAGCATGGTCCTTGGGTGCAATCACAGCATGCACGCCCGCGCCGTCAGCCACACGCAGGCAGGCGCCGAGATTGTGTGGATCGGTCACGCCGTCCAGCACCAGCAGCAGCGGATTCTTGACGCCAGACTCTTCCAGATCGTCCAGCAGTTCATCCAGCGTGCGGCTGTCTTTGACTTCTTCTACACGGGCGGCCACACCCTGGTGACCGTGGCTGCCGGCGAGCTTTGCAATACGCATGGCATCGGCTTCGATCAGACGTGCACCGGCCTCACGCGCCTTTTCCAGGAACTGACGCATACGCGCGTCGCGGCGCGTTGCTTCGTAATAGATTTCGATAATGGATTGGGGCGCTGTCTTCAGACGCACACCGACGGCATGAAAGCCGAATAGAACTTTGGGGGACGACATAGGCTGCCGATTATCCTTCCTGCGCTACATGCATCACGGCGCAGCAGCAGATACCTTGCTTGCGCTTGGACAAATATGCGGCTGCAAGCATCACTTCATAGTGCACAGTTATGCGTTATATCCTCTGAAAGAGTAAGCATTAACCTCTAAACTCGCCACTTCTCTTCAAATCAAACGGCGCAACTTTCTTCATGATTTTCCAACCCGTGCTGAGCTGGTCACAACGGACTAGCGTTGTGACTCAAATCCTCATTGGACTCGTTTTAGGTGCTGCGCTGGCATTTGCCTGGCCAGAAGCTGCCTTAAAGGTTGAATTACTCGGAACACTGTTTATTTCTGCCCTGAAAGCAGTTGCTCCTATTTTGGTGTTTGTCCTGGTGATTGCCGCCATCAGCAATCGCAGCCCTGGCCAGACCTCCCACCTGCGCCCTATTCTGTGGCTGTATGCCATTGGCACGCTGACCGCCGCCATCATTGGTGTCATGGCCAGCATGCTGTTCCCCACCACGCTGACACTCACTGACGCAGCCACGGGCATGGCCGCACCTGGCGGCATTACTGAAGTGCTGATGCAGGTGCTCAAAAACGCCGTGGACAACCCCGTCAGCGCCCTCATGCACGCCAACTACGTCGGCATTCTGGTGTGGGCCATTGCCATTGGCATTGCCCTGCGCCATGGCGCTGAAACCACACGCAGAGCAGTTGCTGACCTGTCCAATGGCATCACCCTGATTATTCAGGGCGTGATCCGCCTCGCACCTCTGGGCATTTTTGGTCTGGTGGCGTCCACCGTCGCAGCCACCGGCGTTGAAGCGCTGATGGGTTATGTACAGCTGCTGCTGGTGCTGCTGGGATCCATGCTGGTCGTGGCCCTGGTCGTCAACCCGCTCATCGTCTGGTGGAAGATTCGCCGCAACCCCTACCCACTGGTGCTGATGTGCCTGCGTGAAAGCGGTGTGACGGCCTTCTTTACCCGCAGCTCAGCCGCCAATATTCCGGTGAACATGGCGATTGCCAAGCGCCTGAACCTGGACGAAAACACCTACAGCGTTGCCATTCCGCTGGGTGCCACCATCAACATGGCAGGTGCGGCCATCACCATCAGCGTGCTGACACTGGCCGCTGCCCACACCCTGGGCATTGTGGTGGACATTTCCACTGCCATCTTGCTGTGCGTGGTCGCAGCTGTCTGCGCCTGCGGTGCTTCCGGCGTGGCTGGCGGCTCCCTGCTGCTGATTCCTCTGGCCTGTTCGCTGTTTGGCATCTCCAACGATGTGGCCATGCAGGTAGTGGCCATTGGCTTCATCATCGGTGTGCTGCAGGACTCGGCAGAAACCGCGCTGAACTCATCGACTGACGTGATCTTTACCGCAGCCGTCTGCATCTCCAAACAGGAAGGCAAGGACTAAGCTCCTTCACAAGGCTCTCACTGGGAGCCTTGTCTGTTTTCGGGGGCTGTTTTTTCGACCCTGCTCAGCTGCGACACCGGCCTGTCCCTGATGTTGGGATAGCACCCACTGCAGCGCAACGACAATTGACCCACTATGCAATTGACACGGTGGCTTCCCTTTCTGGCCTGGCCCAGGCTCACACCTTCACTGGCACGCAATGAATTGCTGGCTGGCATCACGATTGCCCTGATGCTGCTGCCACAAGGCGTGGCCTATGCAGCGCTGGCTGGCATGCCTTTGGTCACAGGCATCTATGCAGCCCTGCTCCCCTCCCTCATCGCAGTACTGTGGGGTGCTTCGCCTTTGCTGGGTGTAGGCCCGACCGCGCTGACCAGCCTGCTCATTGGCGCCTCTCTGGCCGGCATGGCCGAGCCCGGCAGCGCCCAATGGGTCACGCTGGCGGCATGGCTGGCCATCATGGCAGGCGCCATGCAGTGGCTGATGGGCGCCATCCGTGCAGGGTGGCTGGTGAACCTGGTGACCTCCCCCGTGCTCAATGGCTTTACCCAGGCTGCAGGTATTTTGATTTTGCTGTCTCAGCTACCCGACCTGCTGGGCCTGCGCAGCTCCTGGAGCGCCCTGATGCGCGCCCCCAGCCTGCACCACTTTGATCCTTTGGCGCTGTGCTTTGGCGCCGGGGGGCTGGGCCTGCTGCTGATACTCAAGCGCCTGGCACCCAAGCTGCCTGCGGCCGTTATCGTCATTGCGCTGTGCGGCATCATCAGCGCTGCCACAGGGTATGCGGAACACGACGGCAACATCGTAGGCCACCTGCCTGCAGGACTGCCCAGCCTGTCTTTGCCTCAGATGCTCGCCTGGAACGATGCCACTCAGCTTTTGCTGCCTGTGCTGATGGTCAGTCTGGTGAGCTTTCTGGAAGTAGCCTCCAGCGCCCAGGTCGAGCACCGCAAACAGGGCACACGCTGGAATGAAAACCAGGACCTGATCGCCCAGGGCATGGCCAAGGTCGCAGCCGGGCTGAGTGGCAGCTTTGCCATCAGCGCTTCGTTTTCCCGCTCTGCCGTCACGCTGCACTCCGGCGCCAAGTCGGGCTGGGCCACCGTCTTTGCGATTGGTCTGGTGCTGGTCTGTGTGCTGTGGTTCACCCCTGTGCTCTACCACGTACCGCAGGCAGCGCTGGCGGCCGTGGTGGTGTCTGCCGTCATCAACCTCATCCAGCCACGCACCTTGCGTGCACTGTTTCGCATCTCGCGCGTGGAAGGCAGCATTGCACTGACCACCTTTGCGCTCACGCTGGCTACCGCGCCCAGTCTGTATTGGGGCGTGCTCACAGGCGTGCTGCTGAGCCTGTGCTACTTCCTGTACCAGCGCCTGCACCCGCGCATTCTGGAAATTGGCGAGCATGCCGACGGCAGCCTGCGCTCGCGCACCATCTGGAACCTGCCGCCCATTGCCCCCCACGTGCTGGCGCTGCGCATGGATGCGGAATGGGACTTCGCCTCGGCCAATGCGCTGGAGCGCTATATCAACGATGTGCTGCAGCAGCGCAGTGACATTCGCATGGTGTATCTGGATGCACAGCCCATCAACCGTATTGACGTCACAGGCGTGGAGAGCTTTCTGCGCCTGCGCCGAAGCCTGCATAAGCTTGGAATTTGCCTGCATATCGGTGGTTTGAAGCTACCCGTTCAGGCCATACTGGAGCAAGCAGGCGCACTCGTGCCGGGGCCAGACCTCTTGCTCTCGCGCACCAATTCGCAGGCAGTCCTGAACATGCGGTCTTGCCAAACCAGCAAATAAGCTGGAAAGCATTGCCTGCCCTGCGCAGACTGCTACACTTCGTGATGTTTTTTGTGCTGGATCTTGTTTGTGACTGGCAAACCTATTTCTTCATCACCCCTTTTGCAAAAGCTCCGTCTGGACGGTGCTTTTACCTTGCTGGGTGAGCGAGAGACTGCCGCCCTGCCAGCAGCCCAGACTGACCTCGTCGCTCACCTGCAGGCCATTATTGATGGCTTGTGCGACCTTTCCCTGCGTGATCCGCTCACAGGCACCGCCAACCGCCGCCACTTTGATTCCATTCTGGACCGTGAACTGGACCGGGTTGCCCGGTCAGGCGATATCGCTTTGCTGCTGATGGTGGATATTGACCACTTCAAGCGGGTCAATGACCAGCATGGGCACAACGTGGGCGATCTGGTGCTGCAGCAGGTTGCGCAAGCTCTGGCGCAATGCATACGCCCCATGGACACCCTGGCACGTTACGGTGGTGAAGAATTTGCCATCGTGCTACCCGCATGCCAAACTGCATACGGGCAGAACGTGGCAGAGCGCATACGGCGCGCCGTAGACAACCTGCGCATCCGCATTGCGCCCGGGCGAGACATCCAGGTCACTGTCAGCATTGGTGGTGCCTATGCCCTGCAGTGGATCCGCAGCACACGACAGCTATGGATTGAGCGCGCCGACCAGCAGCTCTACCTGGCCAAAGACAGAGGGCGCAACCGGATTGAGATCGAACAACAACCAGACAGTACTGTGACTGCAGAAGAAAAAAATTTGCTCCTCATCCCCGCTTTAACAACTGAGAGCAGTAGTGAAGACTGGCATGAAGTGCTGACCGCTCCCGTGGATCAAACTGATGGTGTTTACTGAAGGCATGCATTGAAATGAACGACGTGCTGTCCCCTGCGACCCCCACCTCCATGACTGCGACAACGCCCAGTCCACGCGCAGGCTCTCGCTCTGGTGCGCACATCATTGCCGTGACCAGCGGGAAAGGCGGTGTGGGTAAGACTTTTGTCTCAGCCAATCTGGCTGCAGCACTCACACGCCATGGTCTGCGCGTTCTGGTGCTGGATGCAGACCTTGGGCTGGCCAATCTGGATGTGGTGCTCAACCTCTATCCCAAGGTCACGCTGCATGACGTCTTTACCGGCAAGGCTGCGCTGCAGGAAGCTGTCGTCACGGCCCCTGGCGGCTTTCATGTGCTGCTTGCAGGCTCGGGCATGGTGGAGTATTCACGCCTGACGCCTGAAGTGCGCAACCAGCTGATTCATGTACTCGAAACCTTGACCCCCAGCTATGACATCGTGCTGCTCGACACGGGCGCAGGCATTTCGGATGTGGTGCTGTTCTCGGTTTCACTGGCCCATGAAGTGCTGATCGTCGCAACGCCTGAGCCCACCTCGCTGACAGATGCCTATGCCACCATCAAGGTGCTGAGTACCCAGCAAAAGCGCCAGAACATGCGCCTGATCATCAACCAGGCGATCCGCCCCGGTGATGGTCGCGCCATCACCGGCCAGCTGCAGCAGGTGCTCAACCGCTTTGTCAATTCAGATTCTGGCCTACCCATGCGCCTGATCCACATGGGCGACATTCCTGCTGACAAGACGGTGCGTGAAGCCGTCATGCGCAGACAGCTGCTGGTTCAGGCCTCACCTGGCTGCTCAGCGTCCCTGGCCATTGCCCAGCTGGCCCACCGCGTCAAGACCATGGTCGAGCCACGCCCCGGCTCCATGTAGGCGCGCTCTTTTTTTAAGCATAAAAAGTGCCTCCAAGGCTTATCCAGAAAGCGCCAGAAGCTATATTTTCAAAAGCAAAAAGCCCACATCACTGTGGGCTTTTTGCTGTGCGTTCGTTTCCGCTTAGCGCTTGTTCTTCTGCTTGGCTGCAGGCTGGGCAGCAGCCTTGTCTTTCTTGCTGCCAATCTTGCTTTCTTGCCCCTTGAGCAGGCGACTGATATTGCCCGCATGGCGCCACAGCAGCAGCGCAGACATGGCAACCACGGCTGCCAGCAGCGGCTTTTCATACACCCACAGACTGCCCCCGAACATGATGTAGTAGGCAGGAGCGAGGACAGCAGCAATCAGTGCCGACAGCGACGAGTAACGCGTGGTGAAAACCACAAACAACCAGGTCAGCAGCACAAACAGACCCAGCCAGCCGCTGATACCCAGCAGCACACCAAGGGCTGTGGCCACGCCCTTACCGCCCTTGAACTTGAAGAACACAGGGAACAGATGCCCCAGGAAAGCGGCAATGGCCACCAGCGCCAGCGTGCCCTCATGCAGGCCAAAGTCCGGGCCAAAGTATTTGACCAGCAGCACAGGCACCAGGCCCTTGAACGCATCGAGCAACAGCGTCAAAGCTGCGGCAGCCTTGCTGCCCGAGCGCAGCACATTGGTAGCGCCGGGGTTGCCGCTGCCATAGGTACGCGGGTCGTTCAGCCCCATGAGAGAGCTGACAATGACTGCAAAAGACAGCGAGCCAATCAAATAAGCCGCAACAGCGGCAATTACAGGAAGTACGGAATTCAAGGCTTCAATCCTTGCCTGCCAGACGGCAGGCGCTTGTTATATCTGGTCATGCTGGCAGCCCATGGCTGCCAAGGGGCCCTATTGTGCCAGCGCGCACTGTACCGGCTTGGCGCTGAGCAACTCCACACAAACCCGAGGATCCAGCTGCACCAGAAAGCCCCGCCGCCCGCCATTGATGGCAATGCGTGGCAGATCCAGAATGCTCTGCTCGATGTACACCGGCATCTGCTTGCGCGTACCAAAGGGTGAGGTGCCACCCACCAGATAGCCGCTGTGGCGGTTGGCCACCTCGGGCTTGCAGGGCTCCACGCTCTTGGCACCGATCTGGCGCGCCAGGTTCTTGGTAGAAACCGTGCAGTCGCCATGCATGAGCACGATCAGCGGCTTGGCATCCTGGTCCTGCATGACCAGGGTCTTGATCACACAGTGTTCATCCAGGCCCAGCTGCCGGGCAGATTCGGCCGTGCCGCCATGCTCTACATACTCATAAGGGTGTTCAGTGAACGCCACCTTGTGGGCCTTGAGCATCTGGGTGGCCGGTGTTTCACTCACATGCGCTTTGTCTTTTTTTGCCATGACGCTATCAACGTTGTCTTACTGCCCTGGGTCGCGGTATTGCCAACGCAGGGCGTCAAATTGTTCCATCAATTCGCCGGGCAGCTGCACATTCCATGCATCCACAGCCTCATCCAGATGGGACAGGCTGGTCACGCCAATGATGGTGCTGGCCACACGCCAGCTGCGGTAGCAGAAGGCCAGGGCCATCTGCGTGGGCGTGAGGCCATGCTCACGTGCCAGCTGGTTGTAGCGGCGCGCGGCCTCCAGTGCCTCAGGACGACCCCAACGCTGCTTTTGCACCGAGGGGTAGGACAGGCGCGTGCCCTTGGGGGCGTCAGGGCCTGTGATGCCGCTTTGGTCATATTTACCCGTCAGCAAACCCACACCCAGCGGGGAGTAGGCCAGCAAGCCGACATCCAGGCGGTGACAGGTTTCATCCATGGCGTTTTCCCAGCTGCGGTTAATCAGGCAGTACGGGTTTTGCACGCTGGCCACACGCGGCAGGCCATATTGCTCGGCCAGCCGTACGAATTCATGCACGCCGTAAGGCGTCTCGTTCGACAGACCAATGTGCCGAATCTTGCCCTGCTCCACCAACTTGGCCAGCGTTTCCAGCTGCGCCTGAATGGGCGTCTGCGCAACTTCCTTGGCCGGGTCGTAGTACAGCGTGCCAAAGGCAGGCACATGGCGCTCAGGCCAGTGGATCTGGTACAGATCAATCACATCGACACCCAACCGGCGCAGGCTGCCTTCGCAGGAAGCCATGATGTCTGCGGCTGTCATGCCCTTGCCTTCACGAATCCATGGCATGCCGCGCGAAGGGCCTGCTACCTTGCTCGCCAGCACGATCTTGTCGCGCGCGCCGGGACGTGCGGCCAGCCAGCGGCCAATGATGGCCTCCGTTGCGCCATAGGTTGCCTGGCGCGCAGGCACGGCGTACATCTCGGCCGTATCCCAGAAGGTCACGCCGCGCTCCAGCGCGCGGTCCATGATGGAGAAAGCGTCTGCTTCACTGACTTGTTCGCCAAAGGTCATCGTGCCCAGGCAGATGGGGGTGACTTGCAGCGTGCTTTGGCCAAGCGGTCTTGTTTCCATGCAAAAGACTCCTTTTGATGGGCTATGAGTTTACGGCGCGACCAGCCCATAAAAACAAAGGGCGCCATGCGCGCCCCTTGTGTATTTGCTGCATGGCAGCTTCAGCGGAAGATAAAGCTCTGCGGCGCTTCACCCTGACGCATCACACCACGGTACATGCCCACGGAGTTGAACGGCATGTGCACATGGCCCTTGGCGTCCACCGAGACCAGACCGCCCGAGCCGCCAATATCCTTGAGCAGCCCATGCACCACGGCTTCACCGGCTTGCTCCAGACTCTCGCCCTTGTAGGCCATGCGCGCGTGAATGTCGTGCCCCACGCAGGCGCGCAGGAAGTGCTCGCCCGTGCCCGTGCAGGCAATCGCACAGGTCGCGTTGTTGGCGTAGATACCGGCACCGACAATGGGCGAATCACCCACGCGGCCGGGGCGCTTGTTGGTCAACCCGCCGGTGGACACCGCCGCCGCCACATTGCCATGCTGGTCCAGCGCGACCGCACCCACGGTGCCATGCTTGCCATCTTCACGGATGGGGGTTGGCTTTTCGGTCAGGGTCTTGGCGGAATGGTCCAGCGCCATCACACCTGCACCTTGCGCACGCACGCGCTGCAGCTGGGCCAGGCGCTCCTCGGAATGGAAGTAGGCGGCGTCGGCCATGGGCACACCCTGCTCCTGCGCCAGGCGCACCGCACCCTCCCCCACCAGCAGTACGTGGTTGGTGTGGTCCATCACGGCACGCGCCAGCGCCACGGGGTTGCGCACGCCATGCACGCCGGCCACGGCTCCGGCCTTGAGGTTGCTGCCATCCATGACGGAGGCATCCATTTCATGCGTTTCATCGGCCGTATAGACCGCACCACAGCCTGCGTTGAAGAGCGGACAGTCTTCGAGCGACTGCACGGCTGCCTGCACGGCATCCAGCGCGGAGCCACCAGCCTCCAGCACCGCAGCGCCTGCACGCAGTGCGGCCTGCAGGCCTTCGTGGTAGGGCGCTTCGTTGGCCTGTTCAGGGGAAATCGTGCCAGCACCACCGTGCACGGCAATCACAAAAGGTACGGTGCTCATGCGGCGTGCCTCAAAATCTTGCCCAGGAAAGCGCGGCTGCGCTCGCTCTGGGGGTTGTGGAAGAACTGCTCGGGCGGCTGCACTTCCAGAATCTGGCCGCCATCCATGAATACCACGCGGTCGGCCACCTGCTGGGCAAAGCCCATTTCGTGCGTCACGCACAGCATGGTCATGCCCTGCCCGGCCAGCTCCACCATCACTTCCAGCACTTCATTGACCATTTCTGGGTCGAGCGCCGAAGTGGGCTCGTCAAACAGCATCAGCTCAGGGCTCATGCACAGCGCACGCGCAATCGCCACGCGCTGCTGCTGGCCGCCAGACATCTGGCCCGGGTACTTGTGCGCCTGTGCGGCAATGCGCACACGTTCGAGCTGCACCATGGCGGTGGCTTCGGCCTCCTTGCGGCTCACGCCCAGCACATGCATGGGCGCCAGCATCAGGTTTTCCAGCACGCTCAGGTGCGGAAACAGGTTGAACTGCTGGAACACCATGCCAATGTGGCGGCGTGCCTTGGCGGCAGCGGCGCTCTGGTCCATGGGCTGGCCTTTGAACAGGATGCGGCCGCCGTCAATGGTTTCGATTTCATTGACGCAGCGAATCAGCGTGGATTTGCCGGAGCCCGAGGGACCGCAGATCACAATCTTTTCGCCCTTGGCCACGGTCAGCGAGCAGTCCGTCAGGGCATGGAAATTGCCATACCACTTGTGGACGCCTTCGATTTGCAAAATGGGAGTGTTCATCGCTTATCCAATGCGTAGCGTTGTTCCAGAAAACGTCCATAGCGCACGATGGACAGGCCCAGAACCAGATAAATGGCCGACACCACGATGTAGGCCTCCACAAAGTAAGGGCGCCATTCAGGGTTGGTGAGCGCCATCTTCAGGCTGCCGGTGAGGTCGTAGATGTTCACGATGGCCACCAGCGAGGTGTCCTTGAGCACACCGATGAAGTGGCTGGTGGCCGGTGGAATCGTCAGGCGCCCGGCCTGCGGCAGGATCACGAGCTTGAGCGTCTGCCAGCGCGACAGGCTCAGCGCGTGGGCCGCTTCGGCCTGCCCCTTGGCAATGGCCTGCAGACCGCCGCGATACACCTCCGCCAGATAGGCGGCAGAAAAACCCGTCAGACACAGCGCCACGCGCACCATGGCGTCGCCGCGCCATGCAGCCGGCAGCAGCAGCGGCAGCACGAAGGCGCCAAAGAACAGCACGGTAATCAGAGGCACGCCGCGCACCAGCTCGATATAGCCGGTGCAGACCCAGCGCACGATGGGCAGCTGCGAGCGGCGGCCCAGTGCCAGCGCAATGGCCAGTGGCACGGAGGTAATCACGGCAAACACGCTGAGCAGCAGCGTCAGCGGCAGACCGCCCCAGAGGTCGGAGTCCACAGGCGTCAGCCCGGCCCAGCCACCGGCAAGCAGCGCCACGAACAGCACCAGCGCGCCCGTGACCATCCACACGCCTTTGGAGCCAAAGAAGCGCGGCGTTGCAGCCAGGCCCACGGAGCCCAGCAGCAAGAGCATGCCGAGCACGGGGCGCCAGCCCTCACCCACGGGGTAGCGGCCCAGCAAAATGATGCGGTGGTTGTAGATCACGGCGCCCCAGCAGGCACCGGAGGAATCACGGCAGACATCGGCATTCACGGCGGTGGTGGCATCCCACACGCCCCAGATAAAAGCCTTGTAGAGCACCACGGCCAGCAGCACCAGCACCACGGCAGTGGTGAACGAGGTGCCAGCCGAAGCGAACATGGCCTTGAGCCAGCGTTCGCGCCAGGACGCAGGGACAGGAGGTTGCAGCATCTGCGCCATTTCAACGCTCCTTGATCGCCACGCGGCGGTTGACCTGCGCCATGATGAAGGCGGTGATCAGGTTGATGATCAGATAAACGGAAGCAATCACAGCGATGCACTCAATGGCGCGGCCGGTCTGGTTCATGCTGGTATTGGCCACGGAGACAATGTCCGGATAGCCAATGGCCACACCCAGCGAAGAGTTCTTGATGGTGCTGAGCATCAGGCTGGTATAGGGAGGAATCGCCACACGCAGGCCCTGTGGAATCAGGACCAGACGCAGGGTCTGCCAGCGCGTCAGGCTCAGTGCATGACCGGCCTCGCTCTGGCCACGCGGCACGGACTGAATGCCCGCGCGCACGATCTCCGAGCAGTAGGCACCGGCATACAGCGTCAGCGCCAGCACCAGGCTCATCCATTCGGTGCTCAGCACATGGGTGCCGTGCACGCCAAACGGGGTTTCTTCCACCTCGCCCCAGGGCAGGATCAGGCCGCCCTTGCTCAGGTAAAAACCGGCTGCGTGCAGTGCATCGTCCGTATCCGGCAACCATTCGGTCATCATGATGTAGATCAGCAGCACCTGCACCAGCAGCGGGATGTTGCGCACCAGGTCCACCAACCAGCGCGAGAGCGTCTTGACCAGCGGATTCTGTGCCAGCGAGGCAATGCCCAGCCCCAGACCCAGCATGGTGGCAAACAGCAGCGCAGGCACGGCCACACGCAAGGTGTTGGCTGCGCCGGCGAGCATGGCCTGGAAGTAGGTGTCGTCCTCACCGAACGGCACCCAGCCTTCGCCGATGGCAAAACCGGCGGAATCGCTGAACAGGAAATCAAAGCCCGCAGCCATGTTGCGCTCACGCAGGTTGACCTGCGCGTTGTGCACCAGCCAGCCAAACAGTGCCAGCAGCACCAGCAGCACGGCCGCCTGTATCAGCCACGCCGCCAGCGGTATGGGTTTGCGCGGTGGTTTGTCCATCGCCTTGTTGTGCTCTGTCATATCGCGAATCCGCCTGTCATGCCATCACACTCTCATCACTGCAGCGGCAGTGGGTACACCAGACCGCCTTCGGTATAGAGGCGGTTCATGCCACGGTCGAGCTTCAGCGGACTTTGCTCACCCAGGTTGCGGGCAAAGCTCTCGCCGTAGTTGCCCACCTGCTTGACGATGCGGTAAGCCCACTTCTTGTCCAGACCCAGCGACTTGCCAATGTCGTCACCATTGCCGGTAAAGCGCTTGATGGCCACGTCATCGCTCTTGGCCTTGGCGTCGATGTTTTCCTGGGTCAGGCCCAGTTCTTCGGCACCCTGCATGGCCTGCAGCGTCCAGCGCACGATGGTGAACCACTCTTCATCGCCACGGCGCACGGCAGGGCCGACGGGCTCCTTGCTGATGATTTCAGGCAGCAGCTCGTAGTCATCGGGGTTGGGCAGGTCGGTGGCACGCAGGATGGCCAGTGCGGTGTAGTCACCGGTGTAAGCCTGGCAGCGGCCCGAGGCAAAGGCCTGCTTGGAGCCTTCGGCGTTGTCAAACACCACGGTCTTGAAGCTGATCTTGTTGTTGCGTGCAAAGTCCTGCAGGTTGCGCTCGGTGCTGGTGCCGGCGTCAATACACACGGTGGCCTTGTCCAGCTGCTTGGCGCTCTTGAGGTTGGGACGCTTCTTCACGATGAAGGCCTGACCGTCGTAGAAGTTGATGCCGGTCCAGATCAGGCCCAGGCTGGTGTCACGCGTGAAGTTGAAGGTGGTGTTGCGCGCCAGCACATCAATCTCGCCGCTTTGCAACGCAGTGATACGGGTCTGGCCGGATGTAGGCACAAACTTCACCTTGTTCGCATCACCGAGCACGGCAGCTGCCACAGCGCGGCAGAAGTCCACGTCCAGTCCACTCCACTTGCCATTGCCGTCAGCCTGCGCAAAGCCTGCGCGGCCGGTGTGCACGCCGCAGACCAGCTGGTCGCGCTGCTTCACGCCGTCGAGCACCTTGCCCGCCATGGCAGGGGTGACAGCACCCAGTGCCATGGCAACGATGGAGCCAGTCAAGATTTTTTGTGCCAGTTTCATCATGTATTCCTTTGGAGAAGTTGGCGTTGCAGGGGAGGAAAAAACGGGGTTCAGTCTCGGCCGGGCACCCGCACCTGCAGGTGCGGCAGCACGGTGTCAATCAGTTTGGTGGTGATGGCCGCGGCCTGGGGGTTCAGGCGCACCACACGCTCGAGCAGCGCTTCAATCACGGCCTGCACCGAGACATAGCTGTGCGACAGCACGCTATGTCTGGCAGGTGCCAGCAGCACCTTGTCCGCAGCACCCACGAGGGGGGACGAAGCCGCGTCGGTCAGCGCCACCACGGTGGCACCGCACTCACGCGCAAAACGGGCCAGCGTGACGATGTCCATGGAGTAGCGCGGCACGGTGATGGCCAGCACCACATCACCCTTGCCCAGGCGCGACATGCGGCGCAGGATCTGCTCGGTACCACCGCCTTCGGACAGGTGGGTCGCATCCTGCACATAGGGCATGAAAGCGCTCGCCGCAAAGCCTGCAAAGTAGTGGCTCATGCCCAGACCAATGGTGTAGACATGGCGCGCTTGCAGCAGGCGCTGCGCACATTGCTCCAGCACCTGCAAGTCCAGCTCGCCTGCGGCCTGCAACAGCCCTGACTGGGCACTGGCCAGCGGATGGCTGGACTGCACCTCGGCCTGCTGGCGCAGCTTGGCAATGGGCTCCTGCGCGTCCTGCAGCTCGGCAGCCAGTGCCGCACGCAGCTCCACAAAGCCCGCAAAGCCTGCGTGCGTGGCAAAACGGTTCACCGCCGATTGCGAGGCACGCGCCTGATCGGCAATTTCATCGGCCGTCAGCGAAATGGCATGCAGCGGGTGAGCCGCCATCCACAGCCCGACCTTGCGGATCGCAGGTGTGGCTTCCAGTGCGGACTGGCGCAGACGGTTGAGCAGGCTCATGGTCAGGGTTTGCACGAATGAATGGAAAAATTCAAATTAAATTCGATTTGAATGACTTCATTCATCCTAGCGCATGCCAGATGGAAAAAACAAGGGCCTGCGCATACGTAGTTACCGCTGTCTCATGCACGACCAGTGCCTGTCCAATAATGCGCAGCCATGTACCAAGTTCAGCGACCCAGCGCCTCCCACGACCTCACCATTCGCCATATGCGTTACCGCGTCCGCACCTGGGGCCAGCCGCAGCCCGGTGTGCTGCCGCTGGTGCTGGTGCATGGCTGGATGGATGTGAGCGCCTCCTACCAATTTGTCGTCGATGCCCTCTCCGAGGCCTTCTATACGGGCCGCCACATCATTGCCCCCGACTGGCGCGGCTTTGGCCACAGCATGCCGCCTGCGCCCTGTGATCACTACCACTTTGCGGACTATCTGGGCGATCTGGATGCCCTGCTCGACCACTACGCGCCTGAGGGCCAGCCCGTAGATCTGGTCGGCCACAGCATGGGCGGCAATGTCGCCATGCTCTATGCAGGCTCCCGCCCGGCACGCATTCGACGCCTCGTCAACCTGGAAGGCTTTGGCCTGCCTGCCACCCAGCCTAGCCAGGCACCCCGGCGCATGGGCCGGTGGCTGGATGAACTCAAGCAGCTGCACCAGGCAGAGATCACCCTCAAGACCTATGACAGCCGCGAAGCCGTGGCCGCCCGCCTGCGCAAGACCAACCGCCGCCTGAGTGAAGACAAGGCCATGTGGCTGGCAGGCGAATGGTCGGCGCCCGATGCGCAGGGGCGCTGGGCCATTCTGGGGGATGCGGCGCACAAGGTGGTCACCCCCCAGCTGTTTCGCGTGGACGAAGTGCTGGCGCATTACGCGGCAATTACCGCCCCCGTGCTGGCCGTGGAAGCCAGCGACGACAGCATGAGCCTGTGGTGGAAAGACCAGTACGATCTGGCCGAGTACCATCAGCGCCTGCAAGCCGTACCCGACTGCCGCATTGCACGCGTGGAAGATGCGGGTCATATGCTGCACCATGACCAGCCGCTCGCGGTGGCACAGCTGATCGAAGACTTCTGCCGCTAAGCCACGTGCATGCTTCAGAAAAGCAAGCAGCTAGCGCAAGCTAATGCTTGCTTTGCGGTACATTTGCACCTCAAACCCTTGATTTGCAGGCGCTAGCCGCTCTTATTTTTGCGCCTGCTTTTACCTGAAGGCCTGCCGCCATGTGGCTGACTGATCTGTTGCGCAAACTCACCAAAGGCCCAAACGTGGGCGAAACCTTCCGTGACTACATTGGCTGCTACCTCTACGGCATTGAGGGCACCACCACCAAACCCGAGTACCTGGGCGCGCCCACCACGCTGAGCGAGCTGGAGCAGGGCCTGCGCACCTATCTGCAGGACTATGTGCATGCACAGCCCGACCCAGAGTCTCCCAAAGTGCAGCTGGTGCAGGCCTTGCTTGACGAGCTACCCGCACGCCTGCAGGCCCATGTACAGGGCGACCTGGCCCAGCCCTTGCTGGAGCTGGACGGCGCACTGCTGTTTGTACGCAAGGGCGTGCGCCAGCGCCGCAAGGAAAATGGCCGGTTTGTGGAATAAGCCCAGCCCGACTTCTTGACGCTTGCCCTTAGCGCCCGCTTCCCTTGAGCCCGCCCTCCAATCCCATGACTGAGACCGCGCAGCCGTCTGCAGACTCTGCACCACCAGCCCCCCGACAGCTTCTGCTGCCCTCGCTTGCTGCCATGCTGCAGGAGCTGGCACAGAGAATGCCGCCCACCAGCGTGGTCCACGCCCTGCAGGCACGCCAGCTGCTGCAGCAATTGCTGCATGCCGTGCAAGTGCTGGATCTGCACGCGCTGCTGCAGCTCATGCAGGCCATGGATGCGCCACTGCAGTCCTATGCCATGGGAGCGCAGCCCCCTGCGGAAAAGACCGGCGAGCTGCTGCAGCTGGCTGCACGCGATGCCCTCAGCCATGTGCATGCCATCAGCCAGCAGGCGCAGCCTTCTGCGCAGGAGCTGTTTGCCAGCTACCGCGCGCTGATCAAGCTCAGCGGCAAAGACACGGCCCACCCTGCAGACCTGTGGGAGCAGCCCTGGCCGATCCCCCGCCTGCCAGCGCCTGCAGACACGGCCCCCATCACGCCCAGTGCCGAGCTGCGCACCCAGCTGGACCAGCATGTGCTGGCCCTGCTGCAAACCGGCAACCCGGCTTTTTGCAGCACGCTGCAGCAACTGTGTCTGGGCCTGTCCGCCCATGCGCAGGACGCCACCAGCTGGCAACTCGCCGCTGCCTGGCTGGAAGCCGTGGAATACGGCCTGCTGGACATTGACATCTATGCCAAGCGCATGGCCTCACGCCTGCTGGCCTTCTATGCCAGCTTTGCCAAGGGCACGCAGCTGCCGCCCGATGTGCTGGTGCGCGATCTGCTGTTTTTCTGCGCCCAGGCGACCGATGCCGCCCAGCAGCGCCAGCAAAGCCTGCCGCCACTGCTGCAGACCATCTACCAGCAGTGCCACCCAGTAGATGAGTGGGATGAGGCAGATGCGCCCACGCCTGCCCCTGAAGCTGCTCCAGGCTTTGTGCTGGAGACACCACCGGCACCTCCATCCGCACCTGCGCTGCCTGCCTTCGAAGCCGCACCAGAAATTCAGCCTGCACAGACCTTGGTCAGCGGCCTGGCCACGCAGGCACAGCAGGAGCCGGATGCCGAGTTTTTGCAGCAGGCCGAAAACCTGTCGCAGCAGATCGAAGCCCAGCTGGCCCAGTGGCTTTCGCAGGAAACCGCGCCCCACCACCTGCCCGGCGAAACAGCGACCCACGCCAGCGAGCTCTCACGCCTGGCCTGGGCGGCAGGCTGCGCAGAAATTGCCACGCTGGCCCACCAGCTGCAGCGCTGCATGCAGCGCATGGCGGCAGATGCACCCATGGCGCAGCGCAAGACCTGCCAGTACGCGGCCGAAGAAATCCGCCGCCTGCTGCACCAGTTTGCGGCGGGCTTTATGCGCCGCGCCCACCCTCAGGTCATTGAGGCGCTGTACCAGCTTTACGCACAGCTGCCCGAACCGGCGATCACGCTCAACAGCCCGTCCAATCCTGCTCCAGAGCCTGTAGAGCAAGCACCAGAAGCGCTGGAAACTGAAGCAACAGAAGCTCCTCCAGCACCCACAGCTCCCACAGCGGAACCTGTCAGCGAACCACCACTGGCAGCGGACACTGCCACTGCTAGCGAACCTGTGCCCGTGGCGGCAGCACCTGTGCTTGACGCCATGCATTTCTCCGTGTTTGAAGAAGAAATGCTCGCCCTGTGGCCCAAGCTGCAAAGCGCGCTCAAGCACTGGATCAAGCAGCCGCAGGAGCAGGCCGCCCGCCAGATCGTGCTGCGCAGCCTGCACACCCTCAAGGGCAGCGCCCGCCTGGCCGGTGCCATGGCCTGGGCCAGCCAGGTGCATGCACTGGAAGGCTTGGCACTGGATGCACCGCTGGAAGAAGGCCCCCGTGGCCCTGCCAGCCTGCCCGCCCCCATTGAAGCCCTGCGCATTGCCTTTGTGGCTCTGCAACAGGAAATGAACGAGCGCTACCCCGAGCGCCAGCTCAGCCACCTGCAGCAGCAACCGCTGGACGTGGTGGCACGCCATGCCCAGGCCCTGTGGCACAGCCAGGACAACAGCCAGCAGGCGCTGACAGCCAGCCAGATGTCTTTGCAGGAAATTGCCAGCGGGCTGCAGAAACTGCGCGCCCAGATTCAGGACTGTGCGGCCTGGGCCGACACCCTGATGCTGCATGGCGATGTGGATCTGCCCTACGAATGGCATGAAGAGCTGCACGATCTGGTTCATGCCCTGAACGACTGCACCGACGACCTGGGCACCGCCCAGCAGCAGCTGCAGCAAAGCATGGGCGATGCCCAGCAGGCCCTGTCCAGCCAGGCCAGCCATCTGCGCGCCTTGCAGCACACCCTGCTGTACACACGCCTGCTGCCTCTGACGCACATTCAGGATCGCCTCACCGCCTGCGTGCAGCAGGCCGCGCAAGACTGCGGCAAATCCGTGCAGCTGTACTGGCAGGGTGCTGATACGGTCATGGAGCGCAGCGTGCAGGAGGCGCTCACGCCAGCCCTTGAGCACTTGCTGCGCAACAGCGTGGCTCATGGCATTGAAGCGCCTGCACAGCGCCAGACCGCCAAGAAGGCGGAAACCGGCAAGATCCTCATCCGCCTGCACACGGCCGGGCTGCAGCAGGTGCTCAGCCTGTTTGACGATGGCACAGGGCTCAACCCCGAAGCGATTCGCGAAAAGGCCGTCCAGATGGGGCTGATCAGCGCCGACGAGCCGGTAGACCATGCCCGCGCCGCCGCGCTGATTCTGCAGCCCGGTCTGAGCACCGCCAGCAGCCTGACCGAAGTGGCAGGCCGCGGCATTGGCATGGATGCCGTGGCCGACATCGTGCGTGAGTTAGGCGGCACGCTGCACATCACCAGCACCCCCGGCAAGGGCTGCCGCATGGACATCAGCCTGCCAGCCCCGCCCCAGGTCGAGCAGGTGCTGGCCCTGCGCGCAGGCAGCTGGCGCGTCACCATCCCTGCACGCAGCGTGGAAGCCGTGCGTCGCATTCCCGTAGCTGCGGCCGATCAGGCACTGGCCCACGGCATGCTGCAAGATCAAGGCAGCGCCCCTGTGCCCGTGTACTGGGCCGGTGCGGTCTGGCAGCAATCCGCCAGAAGTCTGGAATCACCGCTGGATGGCCAGCGCCACCTGCTCATCGTGCGTGGCGACACGGCGCGCTGGGGCCTGGTGGTGGATGAAGTGCTGGGCATGCAGGAAGTTGTGCTGCAGCCCCCGGCCCATCTGGAAGTGCCTGTGCCCGGCCTCATGGGCACGGCCACCATGCCATCAGGCCATGTGCTGCAGGTCTACGAGCCCTCCCCCGTGCTCATGGCACATGAAGCGCGCCTGCTGACCCAATCCGAAGAAGCCACCACGCTTGATACCCAGGAACCCGTGCGCCCACTGGTGCTGCTGGCCGATGACTCCATGAGTGTGCGCCGCCTGGCCCAGCACCTGCTGCAGACCCACGGCTACCGCATGGTGACAGCCACCGATGGCCTGGAAGCCCTGCAGCTGCTGGAAGACGGCGAACGCCCCACACTGCTGATTGCCGACGTGGAAATGCCCAATATGGACGGCATGGAGCTGCTGCGCCGCGTGCGCAATGACGAGCGCTTCGTCCAGCTGCCCGTGCTGATGCTCACGGCACACACCGCTGGCCCCGTGAGCCAGAAGGCCATCAGCCTGGGCGCACAGGCCTTTCTCACCAAGCCCTACTCGCCCAACGAGCTGCTGGCCCAGGTGCGCCGCTACAGCAAGCGCACAGACATCTGATCGCATGGCCATCGCGGCCATGCGCTGCAGTGCAGATATACTTCAGCTCAGCGCATCAAATGCGCTTCTTGCTGACACGATTGGCAATCACAGATACATATCCTCACAGGCGTTGTCAGTCTCCTGATGCGGAGGACTGGCCCGACAGCACCGCCACGACACTGCTTGCCGTGCGGTTTCGCCCCACAACCACGAGTAAGAACAGCATGCGCAACAACCAGCCGGTGACCAGTCACGAGCACCTGCTCAGCGACAACGCCACGCTGATGTCTACCACCGACCCCAATAGCTACATCAGCTATGCCAATGCTGCCTTTGTGGAAGCCAGTGGCTACAGCATTGATGATCTGCGCAGCCAGCCGCACAACATCGTGCGCCACCCGGACATGCCCAAAGAGGCATTCGCCGACATGTGGGCCACACTCAAGTCCGGTGAACCCTGGAGTGCCCTGGTCAAAAACCGCCGTCAGAACGGTGACTACTACTGGGTGCGTGCCAATGCCGTACCCATCATCCGCAACGGCCAGACCATGGGCTATATGTCCGTGCGCACCAAGGCCTCGTCGGACGAAATTCATGCCGTCAGCAAGCTGTACGCAGCCATGCGCGCCGGCCAGGCCAAGGGCGTGCGCCTGTACAAGGGCGTGCTGATTCGCACCGGGCTGGGCAAGATTCTGTCTGCTGGCAAGCTCATGGGCCTGCGCACCCGCATGCGTCTGAACATGCTGTCGCTGTGGCTGATTGCCTGCGCAGGCAGCCTGGCACTGGTGGGTACAGGCACCACGGGACTGAGCGTGGTGGGTCTGCTCACACTGTTGTTCCTTGTGGGCTGCGGCATGCTGGAGTCGCAGTTTGCACGCCCCATTGAACAACTGCGCAAGCAAGCACTGGACGTCGCCACCGGCAACAACCGTGATGCCATGCCCATTGACCGCGTCGATGAAATCGGCATCACCATGCGCGCCGTCAGCCAGCTGGGCCTGATGTTCCGCTGGCTGATTGATGATGTAAGCCAGCAGGTGCTGAGCGTGCGCTCGGCCGTGGAAGAAATCGCCAAGGGCAATCTGGACCTGAGCGAACGCACGGAACGCTCTGCTTCCAACGTGCAGCAGACAGCCTCTTTCATGGAGCAAATGACCAGCACCGTGGAAAACAATGCCAACACCGCCGTACAGGCATCGAACCTGGCGCAGCAGACCTCGTCTTCTGCTAGCCAGGGCGGTCAGGCCATGCACAAGGTGTCTGACGTGATGAGCGAAATTTCCACCAGTGCCAACCGCATGAACGACATCATTGGCACCATCGACTCCATCGCCTTCCAGACCAACATCCTCGCGCTCAATGCGGCCGTGGAAGCTGCTCGCGCTGGTGAGCAGGGCCGTGGCTTTGCCGTGGTGGCCTCGGAAGTGCGCTCACTGGCGCAGCGCAGTGCCACCGCCGCCAAGGAAATCAAGGACCTGATCAACAACTGCGTAGACAAGGTGCAAAACGGCACCGCACTGGTCAACCACACCCAGACAGAAATCGAAGCCATCGTGCAGCAGGTGCAGCAGGTCTCCTCCCTGATCACCGAAATCAGCGCCGCCACGCGTGAACAGCGCGACGGCATTCTGGAAGCCAGCCAGTCCATCGGCCAGATGGATGCCATCACCCAGCAAAACGCAGCGCTGGTAGAACAAAGCGCGGCCGCTTCGCAGAGCCTGGAGAGCCAGACGCAGCGACTGGTTGAGGCCGTCGGCGTCTTCCACTGAAAGCTTCACAGACTCGCCCATAAAAAACGCCTTTCCAGGACTGCAAAAATCCTGGAAAGGCGTTGTCTTTGCGCAGCGCGTGCTTGGCGTGCGTCTTAGCGGTAGAAAGCTTCGACCTGGCCCTTGAGCTTGATCAGCAGAGGACGGCCCTTTCGGTCCAGCGTCTTGCCAGCGGGCACCTTGACCCAGCCTTCGCTGATGCAGTATTCCTCCACATCATTGCGTTCCTTGCCATTGAAGCGGATGCCGATGTCGTGCTCAAACACTTCACGGACAAAAAACTTGCTGCTGGGGTCAATCGACAGGTGATCTGGCAGTTCTGGGCGTGCTGTAGCTTCAGTCATAATTTTTCCATGTTTGCGGGGCTGACAACGCCCCATTCATCTCAGCGCGCCATTGTCCTGCATTTCACAAGGCCCTCGGGCGCATCGCCTGACTGTGTGACGGTCAACCGGTCTGCTGCGCAAAGTAACAAAGCCAGGTGCGACTTGCCCGGCCACACCACCGGCCTGCGGCGAAACGCGTACATTTCCAAGGCTGATGTGCGGCGCAGCTGCCGCGCACAATCTTCTTACTTTTCTCGCCACTGCATGAACGCCTCTGCTTTGCCCATTCTGTATTCCTTCCGCCGCTGCCCCTATGCCATGCGCGCGCGCCTTGCGCTGGCCCATGCTGGCCTGGCCTGCGAACTGCGCGAAATCAATCTGCGCAACAAGCCGCAGGCGCTGCTGGCCGCATCCCCCAAGGGCACGGTTCCCGTGCTGGTGCTGCAGGACGGCAAGGTGATTGAGCAGAGTCTGGACATCATGCTGCACGCGCTGCAGGCGCATGACCCCGATGGCTGGCTCACCCCCACCCAGGGCACACTGCAAGACATGCTGGCGCTGATTGCACGCAATGACGACTTCTTCAAGCAGGCGCTGGACCGCTGCAAATACCCTGAGCGCTACAGCGCAGAAGCAGTGACACAGGCCCAGCAAGACGCCAGCACATGGCTGAGCGCGCTGAATGAGCAGCTGGCTGCCACCGGCTTTCTGTTTGGCATGAACCCCAGCCTGGCCGACATGGCACTTCGCCCCTTTGTGCGCCAGTTCGCACGCATTGACGAAGCACAGTGGGCCGAGCAGCCCTGGCCGCACCTGCAGGACTGGCTGCAGCGCTGGATTGACTCTGCCCTGTTTGCCGAAATCATGGAAACCTATCCCGGCTGGGTGCCCGGCACCACAGGCCCGACCTTCAGCACCAGCAGCGTGGCATCGGCCTGATGACGAACTAAACGCCGCCGCCTCTTCGCTGCACGCTCCATAAAAAAGAGCTGCCAGCGCTTGATTGATAAGGGTTTCAAGATCAAATGATTTCGAAATCCTTTATTTATCAGCGCTGGCAGCTCTTCTTTTTGAGATCAACGGTTTACGACTTCTTGTTGAACCATGCCCCGGGGCGGCGTGGTGCAGTCACTTTGCTGTTGCGTGGTTCTCCAGCTACCGAGCGCCCATAGCGCACAGGCACACCGGAGCGGGTGGTGCCTGCAGAACTGGCCGCGCCCCAGGCAATGTCCTCGCGTGCAATCGACTTCCAGCAGCCGGGCTGCAGATCGTCCAGCTGCAAATTTGCAATGCTGCGGCGTATCAGCCGCAAGGTGGGATGGCCAATGGCCGCCGTCATCTTGCGCACCTGGCGGTTCTTGCCCTCCACCACGGTGATCTCCAGCCACACGTCCTGCACGCTCTTGCGCACGCGCACGGGCGGGTCGCGCGGGGGCACCTCGGGCTGTGGTTCCAGCAGCTGCACTTCACACGGCAAGGTGGTGTAGTCCTCAATGCGCAGACCCTCGCGCATGCACTGCAGGGCCGCCTCATCAGGCACGCGCTCGACCAATGCCCAGTAGGTCTTGGGTTTCTGGTTGCGCGGGTTGAGCAGCTGCTCAATCAGCGGGCCATCGTCAGTAAGCAGCAGCAGGCCTTCAGAGTCCTTGTCCAGACGTCCGGCAGGGTACACCCCCTTGGGCAGATCAAACTCTGCCAGCGAGCGTGCGCCATCCTCCGGCGTGAACTGGGAAAGAACGCCATAGGGCTTGTGAAAAAGAATGTACTGAGGCATGCCCGAGAAGATCACCCAATGTGCAAAGGCCAGATTGTCCTGCAAACAAAAAAGCCGGCGCTAAGGCCGGCTTGATGTGAAGCATCCGTGAATTACTTGACGTGCTTGCCGATCAGGCCAGCCATTTCAAACATGGACACTTGGGGCTTGCCAAACACTTCCTTGAGCTTGGCGTCCGCATTGATCATGCGCTTGTTGGCAGCATCCTGCAGATTGTTCGCTTTGATGTAAACCCACAGCTTGCTGATGATTTCTGTGCGAGGCAGGGGTTCCGAACCCACCACAGCAGCCAGAGCGGCGCTAGGTGTGAGGGGCTTCATGAAGGCTGCATTAGGAGTGCGCTTTTTCGCGGGTGCTGCGGCTGCAGCAGTTGCCTTCTTTGCAGTTGCCATGTTTGCTTTCCTTATTGGGTGAAGTTATGCCAGAGAGCATAAGAGTTCTACGCCACGCGGCGCGCTAACTCTGGCTCTGCCAAATGCTAATGGGAAAAAAATGCCTTTCCAAGCGGTAGAACCATTTTTTTTCTTCCATTTGTTGCGAGGAACCCCCGAAAGCTTAAAAAACTGTCAGATTCCTTGGCAAAACGCGAATTTCAGTGCGAGCATGCCGCGCCAAGCAGCCCATCACAACATGCATGAAGGAGTACCAATGAGCATTGTTTTCCAGACCTGCGATCTGTGCGATGCGCACAAACACGACGACAGCGGAGCCTTTCGCGTACTGCCCCCACTGTTCGGACACTTTGGTGGTCTGCCGCAATTTGCAGGCAGTGTCGTGACGGTGAAATGCTTTGAAGACAACAGCCTGGTCAAACAGCTGCTGGACACCCCCGGCCAGGGCCGGGTGCTGGTGGTGGACGGCGGCGGCTCTATGCGCAGGGCGCTGGTGGGCGGCAATCTGGCAGCTGCCGCCGAGCGCAATGGCTGGGCAGGCATTGTGGTGCACGGCTGCGTGCGCGATGCCGCCGAACTGCGCGAAGCCAAGGTTGGCATTGCAGCACTGGGCCTGATGCCCATGCCCACCGAAAAACGCGGCCAAGGCCAGCAGAACGTGGTGCTGGACATTGCCGGTGCGCGCGTTGCACCCGGCGACTGGCTCTACGCCGATGAAGACGGCATCGTGCTCTCAAGCACCGCCATCCATCAGGCATAAGACCATCTTGTCCCTGCAGACAAGCCCCATGGCGCTACCGCCCGGGGCTTTTTTATGCGCTTTTCGTGTCAGCGCATCTGTTTATGAACGAGCAGACACGGATTTTTCATTGCATATAAAGCACTTTTCACCAAGTGAAAAACACGTCACGCCACCGCCTGACAATTCATTTCAGACTGAAGCATCTCAATTCACATTGAGAAATTTACTCGTAAGGCATTGATTTTTAAATGAAAAATATTTAGTCTTGTATAAGACATAAGATATTGCTCAAGTCTTCTATAAGACTTAAATTTATCTCCAAGCCGCACACAAAACGTGCAGACAAGTTTTTCACTTTTGCTTGCCTTTGATTGGAGACTGAAATGCCTGAATCCCTGAACCACCAACTGAGCCGTGAACAGCAGATCGCCGCCCTGGAAAAAGACTGGGCCCAGAACCCTCGCTGGAAGGGCGTAAAGCGCGGCTACTTTGCCGCCGATGTGGTCCGTCTGCGTGGCAGCCTGCAGCCTGAGTACACCCTGGCCAAGCGCGGTGCTGAAAAGCTGTGGGAAAAAATCAATGGCACTGCCAAGAAGGGCTATGTGAACGCCTTCGGTGCCATCACTGCAGGCCAGGCCATGCAGCAGGCAAAGGCAGGTCTGGAAGCCGTGTACCTGTCGGGCTGGCAAGTCGCTGCAGATGGCAACACCTCCGAGACCATGTACCCCGACCAGTCGCTGTACGCCTACGACTCGGTGCCTACCATGGTGCGCCGCATCAACAACACCTTCAAGCGTGCTGATGAAATCCAGTGGAGCCGTGGCATCAACCCTGGTGATGCGGAGTTCATCGACTACTTCCTGCCCATCGTGGCTGACGCAGAAGCCGGTTTCGGCGGCGTGCTCAATGCTTTCGAGCTGATGAAGAACATGATCGCCGCAGGCGCTTCGGGCGTGCACTTTGAAGACCAGCTGGCAGCCGTGAAGAAGTGTGGCCACATGGGCGGCAAGGTGCTGGTGCCTACCCAGGAAGCCATCGAAAAGCTGATCGCGGCCCGCTTTGCAGCGGACGTGATGGGTGTGTCCACCATCGTGCTGGCCCGTACCGATGCAGAAGCGGCCAACCTGATCACTTCGGACCACGATGCCAATGACAAGCCATTCCTGACTGGCGAGCGTACCCAGGAGGGTTTCTACCGAGTCAAGAACGGTCTGGAGCAGGCCATCAGCCGTGGCGTAGCCTACGCCCCCTACGCTGACCTGGTGTGGTGCGAAACCGGCACACCTGACCTGGGCTTTGCCCGTGAGTTCGCCCAGGCCGTGCACGCTGCCTGCCCCGGCAAGCTGCTGAGCTACAACTGCTCGCCCTCCTTCAACTGGAAGAAGAATCTGGACGACAAGACCATTGCCAAGTTCCAGGAAGAACTGTCCGCGCTGGGCTACAAGTTCCAGTTCATCACCCTGGCGGGCATTCACGTCAACTGGTTCAACACCTTCAAGTTCGCCCATGCATATGCTCGCGGCGAAGGCATGAAGCACTACGTGGAAATGGTGCAGGAGCCCGAATTCGCTGCCCGCGAGCAAGGCTATACCTTCGTGTCGCACCAGCAGGAAGTGGGCGCTGGTTACTTCGACGAAGTGACCACGGTCATCCAGGGCGGCACTTCCTCCGTGAAGGCGCTCGCTGGCTCCACCGAAGAAGAACAGTTCCACTGATCACTTCGTGTGCATGCACAGGCAGTGCATCCCGCACTGCCTCATCCGGTTCGTAGATGTGGCTTGATGCCCACGGTGAGTACCGTGGGCTTTTTTTCGCACGCCTGCGTTGCCTGCCCGTCAAGCTGCCACATGCTGCATCAGTGTGTGCAAACTTTGCAGATTCCCGGCATAGCCCTAGCCAGTTTCAGCTGCCTGCACATTTGTCCTGCAAGGCAGGGAGCAGGTGTGTAGAATCCCGCCCCAATCGCGCGCGCCAGCGCAAGGGCTCTCCACCGGGACTTGCAGGCACGTGCGACAACGACTTTCAGGCCCCGCTATGCACATGCATGTGTAGCGGGGTCTTTTACGTCGTAGAACGCAATTGGTGCGCGTGCGCAGCCTTGTGTTCGCACGCAATTGCATTCCATCAGAAAACAGGCCCTCGAAGGCCAGATTTATGCCTGACGACAGTAAACACATTTTTACCAATCAAGCGCTGTACCTGACGCAGCTGCCCGATCGCCCCAAGGCCAAACCACCAGAAATCTTCATCCCCTGATACCCCCCAAGAGGTAGAGAAATTGACCACCCATCGTGACACTCACGGAGTAGCAAAGCTCCAAAAGACACTTGTCCTCTGGCAAGTCATCATCATCGGCCTGGCCTATATCCAGCCCATGACGCTGTTAGATACGTTCGGCATGGTCTCCAGAGACAGTGTGCAGCACGTACCTACGTCTTATCTGATTGCATTGATCGCCGTGCTGCTGACATCGATCAGCTACGGCCACATGATTCGCAAGCACCCGTCATCGGGCTCCGCTTACACCTATGTGCAAAAGTCCATCCACCCCAACGCCGGGTTTATGGTGGGCTGGTCCTCGCTGCTGGACTATCTGTTGTCCCCCATGGTCAACATCCTGCTGGCGAACATCTACCTCACAGCGCTGTTCCCTGACGTCAACCACTGGGTCTGGATTGTCGCGCTGTCGCTGCTGATGGTTGGCATCAACCTGCGTGGCGTACGCTTTGTGGCGAACTTCAACAGCCTGATCGTGCTGCTGCAGGTACTGATCATTGGCATCTTCACCTGGATCATCTACAGCAAGCTGCTGGCGGGTGAAAACGCACTGGGCAAGATTGCCGAACAAAGTGCTGCCGATGGCCTGTGGAGCCTCTCTCCCTTCTGGAGCGCTAATACAGAAATCGCTGCCTTGATCACAGGCGCCACCATCTTGTGCTTCTCGTTCACCGGCTTTGACTCGCTGAGCTCGCTGGCTGAAGAGACCAAGGACACGAAAAAGACCCTGCCTCGTGCGATTTTCCTGACCGCACTGATCTCCGGCATCATCTTCATCATCTCCACCTACTTCATGCAGCTGTACTTCCCGGGCAATCCCGAGCAGTACTTCGAGCTGGTCGATGAAACCCAGCCTGAAATTCTGCTGCTGGTGGGCGGCGCCTTCTTCCAGTCTGTGGTGCTGAGCTTTGCCATCATCACCGTGATGGCTTCGGGCATCTCTGCACACGCAGGTGTTTCGCGCCTGATGTATGTGATGGGCCGTGACGGCGTGCTGCCCAAGAAGTTCTTTGGCTATATCAGCCCCAAGAACTTCACCCCTGCCTACAACATCTGGCTGGCTGGCGTGATCGGTCTGACCGCTGGTTTCCTGAGCCTGGAGTTCGTGGTGGCACTGATTTCCTTCGGCGCACTGACTGCGTTCAGCTTTGTGAACCTGTCCGTGATCTGCAGCTACGGCTTCCGTGATGGCCGTCTGAAGAATGCCAAGGACATCCTGAACTACTTCATCGTTCCTCTGCTAGGCTTTATCTCCATTGGCGCGCTGTGGCTGGAAGTGGAAGACACATCGCTCAAGGCCGGCATTGCCTGGGCTGCCGTTGGCATTGTGTATCTGGCATGGATGACCAAGGGCTTCAAAAAGCCTGCGCCTCAATACCAGCACAACGAACACGACGAAGACTGAGCTTGTCTTCCCTGCTGTGTAGCACGCCAGTACGTGCACACAGCAGCTTGAATCGCCAACGCCTGTACGCGCTACTTGTGTACAGGCGTTTTTTGTTGCAGTAACCTCCGGCCAGCGCGATTGGGTGGTTCCGCACTCTGCTGCTCTCCACGTGCACTCGCGTACAGCAGCAATCGCTACAGAACGCAGCACAACACAGCGTTCAACCTACCCCGTCAGACACGGCTCCACGCAGTGGCATGCTCCTCGCCTCTGCACAAATAGCACGCATAAAAAAATGCCGCTCACTCAATTGCAGTGAACGGCATTTTCAGTTGCGCGGTACCTGCAGGCAGGGATATGCCTGCGCTGCAGCACCTCGGATTTATTTGTGGCTAATGCGGCGGACGACCCAGTCACCCAGACTTTGAATAGCCTGCACAAAGAAGATCAGAATGATCACCACGGCGAGCATGATGTCGGGCAGGAAACGCTGGTAGCCGTAGCGGATGCCCAGGTCCCCCAGGCCACCGCCACCGATGGCACCTGCCATGGCCGAGTAACCCGTCAGGCTCACCAGGCTGATGGTCAGGCCAGCAATGATGCCGGGCATGGCTTCGGGCAGCAGCACCTTCCACACGATCTGGCTGGTCGTCGCGCCCATGGACTGGGCAGCTTCGATCAGGCCGTTGTCCACTTCACGCAGCGAGGTTTCCACCAGACGCGCAATAAAGGGCGCAGCCGCAATGGTCAGAGGCACCACAGCCGCCCAGGTGCCGATGGAGGAGCCTGTAATAAATCGCGTGAGCGGAATAATGGCCACCAGCAAGATGATGAAAGGCGTGGAGCGCACGGCATTGACCACCCAGCCCACGGAATTGTTCAGCGGTGCGTTTTCCAGCACGCCGCCCTTGTCCGTCAGACGCAGGAACACACCCATGGGAATGCCGATCAGCGCACCAATTACGCCAGAGACGCCCACCATGATCACCGTCTCCCAGAAGGAGTCGATGAACAGCTGAATCATCATTTCAGAAAAATTCTCAAACATCGCTTAAGCCTTTACTTCCACCACTTGCACGATCACGCCAGCCTGCTGCAGGTGCGTGATAGCTGCTTCAATCTTGGCGGCTTCGCCGCTGGCATAGACCGCCAGTGAGCCAAAGGTCTGCTCCTGAATCTCGTCAATCTGACCGTGCAGGATGGACAGATCCAGCCCCAGCTCACGAATCAGGTGCGACAGGATAGGCTCATAGGCACTTTCACCCGCGTACGACAGGCGCAGCAGCTTGCCCGTCTGCCCCGCAGGCAGCTTGGCAGCCAGTGCGCGCACACGGTTGCCCACGCTCTCGGGCAGTTCCTGGGGCACGATTTCGTCGATCAGGCTCTTGGTGATGTCCTTCTGGGGCTTGGTGAACACATCGATCACCGGGCCCATTTCTGCAATTTCACCAGCGTCGATCACGGCCACACGGTCCGCAATCTGCTTGATCACCTGCATCTGGTGCGTAATCAAGACCACGGTCACGCCCAGCTCGCGGTTGACCTTGCGCAGCAAATCCAGAATGGAACGGGTGGTTTCAGGGTCCAGCGCCGAAGTGGCCTCGTCACTGAGCAGCACCTTGGGGTTGGAAGCCAGTGCACGGGCAATGCCCACACGCTGCTTCTGGCCGCCAGAGATCTGCGCGGGGTAGCGATCGGCCAGATGCGACAGGCCCACCAGCTCCAGCAGCGGGTCAATGCGCTTTTTGATTTCGGCCTTGGACATGCCGGCCAGCTCCAGCGGCAGCGCGGCGTTGTCATAGACGGTGCGCGAAGACAGCAGATTGAAGTGCTGGAACACCATGCCAATTTGATGGCGGGCAGCGCGCAGCTGTGCATCGCTGAGCTGCATCAGGTCGTTGCCATCCACCATCATCTGGCCGGATGTGGGGCGATTGAGCAAGTTGATGCAGCGCACCAGCGAGCTTTTGCCCGCACCGGAGCGACCAATAATGCCGAAGATTTCGCCCTTTTCAACACGCAGGTTGATGTGCTTGAGCGCTTCGACCGGCCCCTTGGGGCCTTGGTAAGTCAGGGACAGATCCCGAATCTCGATCATGTGATTCGCTACCGCACGTAGCGCGCAAAACTGGCGACGTGCTCTAGATATAGAAGATGTTGGAATGTAACGCGCCGAAATATCAAACCCCAAAGAATCAATATTTAAGCAATAAGATGCTTTGGTTATAACGTCGGCAAGCTAGGCGTAAACCCGCAATGATGCCTGATTTCAGTCCTTGCCGCGTGCAAAGCAGCGCTAAACCATGCCGCAGCCTCCTGGTAGCGTACGCTGCCGCTCTCAAAAGAAAAGCTGCTAGCGCTGAAACAACAAGGATTTGCAAGATAAAACACTTGCAAATCCTTTGTAGATCAGCGCAAGGCGCTACTTATTTATCGTAGTTCGGGGTGTAGGGCTTGTCGCCACCGAACATCTGCAACAGGCCTTGTGGCGCTTCCTTGTCTGTGCCCTTGTAGGCTTCGTAGACCAGACGCTTGAAAGCATCAGAAGCGCGGCTGCTGCGCTCACCGTTGTGCATCAGCTCCTCAATCACGCCGTCATCGGTATACAGGCGCACCCATGCATCCTTGCCAAAGGCCACGCGCTCGATGGTGTCCATGGGCACCACAAAGGCTGTCACACCGGGCAGATCTGAGCCCTGCTTGGCCAGAGAGCGCACGCGCAGCGGCGCATGGGGACGGGCATTGAACTCCAGCGACTCCACCTTGGCCTTGCCACCGCGTGTACCAACCAGCAAGATGGCACGATTGGGCGTTTCACTGCTCCACTGCACGCCCAGCGTGGGGCAATGCGCCACCAGGCCACACTCCACTGCCTGCGGGGCAAAGCCAATGTCTGTCACACGCCGGGCGTTATCCACATTGACCTGTACCACGGCCTCCGTGCCGCCTTTTTTGTCTGCGCTGGCGCACCCTGCCAGTGCCAGCACCGCTGCCACTGCTCCCATTGCCTGCCACAACCGCTGCTTCATGTGTTTTACCTCGCCGATGGATCCAACAAAGCGCTGATCTTGCCATGAACGCCACTTGCTACGTGCAACACAAGGCCACATTCGTTCCCTCAAGGGGCGCCACCCTCACTGGACCTGGCTGCTGTGCTCTGCTGCAGGCGCCTGCGGTTTGACACGCTGCGTCCCCGGCAAGACCAGCCGCGTGCCACAGCGGCGGCAGTAGCGCGCATCTTCCTCATGGCGCTCCAGCCCGCAGGTATCGCATGACACGCCTTTGAGCGCGGCCTTGGTGCCCACATTGCGTGACAGTTCCGCCCCCACAATACCCGTTGGTACAGCCAGCACACCCCAGCCCAGCAGCATCATGGTGGAGCCGAAGATACGCCCCAGCGGAGTGGCAGGGGTTACGTCCCCATAGCCCACGGTGGTCACGGTCGAAATCGCCCAGTAAATGCCGATGGGCACGCTGGTAAAGCCGTGCTCCGGGCCTTCCAGCAAGTACATGAGCGTGCCCATGACATAGACGATCAGCGCCACCACACTCAGAAACACAAAAATCTTGCGCGCACTGGCCCGCAGCGCCTGTCCAAGCATCAGGTACTCGTTGAGAAAGCTGCGAAAAATCGGGAAGACGTGAAAGGTGCGCACCAGCCGCAACGCCCGCACCGCCACCAGCAGGTGCGCGTCGGGGAAAAAGATGCTCAGATAGGTGGGCACAATGGCCAGCAGGTCTACCAGCCCATAAAAGCTCAGTGCATAGCGCAAGGGATGGCGCACTGAAATCAGCCGCAGCACATACTCTGCCGTAAAGCCCAGCGTAAACACCCACTCCAGCGCACGCAGCAGGTAGTACAGCGGACGGTGGCTGACCACCGAGGGAATGCTGTGCGCAATCACCACGCACAGGCTCAGGATGATAGCCAGCGTCAACCTGCGCTCAAAGCGCTTGCCCATCTCGGTGTTCGTCTCAAACACCGTGCGGTAAATGCTCTGCCGCCAGCGCGCAACCGGCATCCCCAGTCGTTCTGAGGACGGGTAGTTGTCACGGAAGAAGTCAGAAATCGAAACGAGCAAGCGCATACAAGGTGTCCCGGAAGGCGAGCCCGGTTGGGCTCGCACAAGCAGGCGCCATTGTAGGAAGGGAAGGTGCTCTCGCTAGTGCAGCAACAGCCGCATGATGTCCGTGCGCGTGATCAGCCCCACCAGCCTCCCTTGGCGCAGCACCGCAACAAAGGGCACGGCATGCTCGGCCAGCACGGCCAGCAGCTGCGACACGGGGGTGCTGTCCTGCACGCACAGTGGTGCATCGGCCATCAGATCCGCGGCACAGGCCGTGGGCTGTGCGGGTTTCTTGCCCCACAGGCGCCAGACACGCTGCTGGCGGCGTTGCGCCACGTTCCCGCGCTGCTGCCACAGCCAGTCGAGCAGCGCACTGCGCGCCACCACGCCAAGCAGCTCGCCCTGCACGCCCACGACGGGCAGGCTTTTGATGGGATGCTGCTGAAACTTCGCCGCCAGGCTGTCCAACGACTCCAGGGGCGAGCACGTCCACATGGCCGTGGTCATCAGCTGCCCGCAATGCACGCTGCCAAAGCGCCGTGCGATGGCCTGCTCCTCCGCAGCCAGCACCAGCTGCTGCAGCTCCTGCGCCGTCAGGTTGTTGCTCTGGTCAAAGCGCGACAGCAGCGCCTGCAGGTCAGCTTCGGACAGCGCCTTGGTCGGCAGCTGCTGCATGCCCGCCGTGGACATCGCCACGGGCTGCAGTGGATAGCGCTTGCCACAGACACGGTGGTACACGATGGCCACCAGTACCAGGCACAGCGTCAGCACACCAATCGGCCAGAGGGCATAGGTCCAGCCATGGACGGTGCCGTGCTGCGCATCGAGTGCCCACAGCAGCGCCACGGCGCCTCCGGGCGGGTGCAGCGAGCGGGTGAGCTGCATCACCATGATGGCGCCGCCCACAGCCAGCGCCGGCGCCCAGTCCAGCGGCACACAACTGACCACCAGCCAGGTCCACAATCCGGCCACAGTGTTGCCCACCACGCAGGACCAGGGCTGTGCCAGCGGGCTCGTGTGCACGGCAAACAGCAGCACGGCACTGGCACCCAGCGGTGCGAACAGGTTCAGCCCGGCTGGTATCCCCAGCTGCTGGCACCCCCAGACCAGCAACGACGCCAGCGCCAGCCCCAGCATGCCGCCCAGACCGACACGCCACACGTCCTGGCGCGTCGCCGGAGCGACCGCAGGCTTCCAAGCTTTACGGAAATCCATGGTGTTAAGCACGCGCCACACGGCGCCACATCGTTGCGAGGGTCAGGCGTCACCCATGATGGACAAGCTGGCCCTCCCTGTTGGCGAAATTGCTGGCGCACTATAAAGAGGATCGCACTGCCCCTGTCTGGGGCATGGTCATGCCTGCCACCGGCGCCCCTCTTGGTACTTTGCGCTGCGCCGCCCTGAGGGCAACAGTTCAGGCACACTCCTGCACCATGCCCCGCATCAAGCCCCCCTCCAAAGAAGAAAGCCAGCTGCTTCCTCCCTACAACGCACTGCCCGACAGCGCCATTCATATTCCACAGACACCCCAGGCATTCGCCGAGGCCCGCGCCGTACTGCTGGCACAGCAGGCACTGGGGTTTGATACCGAAAGCAAGCCCCTTTTCCGGCCCGGGCAGGTCGACACCGGCCCCCACATCGTGCAGCTGGCAACGCCTGAGGCGGCATGGATTCTTCAGCTGCATCACGCTGAAGCCCTGGCGCTGGCGCAAGCAGTCATGGCGCATCCAGACATCATCAAAGTGGGCTTTGGCCTGGACAATGACAAATCCACCCTGCCGCATCGGCTGAGCGTTCCCTTGGTGAATGTGCTCGACCTGGACCGTGTCTTCAAGCGCTATGGCTATGGTGCATCCACCGGCGTGCGTGCAGCCGTGGCCTTGGTGCTGGGCCAGAGCTTTCACAAGTCGAAAAAGCAATCAACCAGCAACTGGGCGCTGCGCCAGCTCAGCCCGGCACAGATTCGCTACGCCGCCAATGACGCGCATGCCCCCGCCATGGTCTATGCCGCTTTGCCCGCCTGGGAAAGCACACAGGCTGCCCCTGCCCCAAGCCGCCCCAGACGCCCCCGCCATGCTCCAGGCACAGCGGCAACTTCAGCCATGCAGCCATCGCCCAAGCAACAAAGCATGCAACACGTTTCCAGCACAGACTGATACTGCCTAAAAAGCTATCAGTTTTGCACTACATCAAGCAGGCATAAGCACATAGCTTTTGCTTGGTTGGCAGCGTCCGCTTTCTTTTTCACAATTATTGCGACGCTATCAACCACAGCAGGAGACAAACATGCGCATCGAAACACTGGCCGTGCACGCTGGATACAGCCCTGATCCCGCGACCAAAGCCGTCGTCGTTCCTATCTACCAGACGGTGGCCTATGCCTTTGACAGCGCCCAGCACGGCGCGGATCTGTTTGACCTCAAAGTGCAGGGCAATATCTACACCCGCATCATGAACCCTACGACCGATGTGCTGGAAAAGCGCGTCGCAGCGCTGGAAGGCGGTATTGCGGCGCTGGCCGTGGCATCGGGCATGGCCGCCACCACCTACGCCATCCAGACCATTGCAGAGGCCGGCGACAACATCATCTCCGCCAGCACGCTCTACGGCGGCACCTACAACCTGTTTGCCCATACGTTCCCGCAGCAGGGCATTGAGGTGCGCTTTGCCGATCCGCGCGATCCGGCCAGCTTTGGCAAGCTCATCGATGCCAAGACCAAGGCGGTGTTTATTGAGTCCATCGGCAACCCGCTGGGCAATGTGACCGACATCCGCGCGCTGGCCGATGTGGCGCACGCCCACGGTGTGCCACTGATTGTGGACAACACCGTGCCCTCGCCCTACCTGCTACGCCCTATCGAATTTGGTGCAGACATCGTCGTGCACTCGCTCACCAAATACCTGGGCGGCCACGGCACCAGCGTCGGCGGCGCGATTGTGGACAGCGGCAAATTCCCCTGGGCAGCGCACAAGGAGCGCTTCAAGCGTCTGAACGAACCCGACGTCAGCTACCACGGCGTGGTCTATACCGAAGCCCTGGGCGAAGCTGCCTACATCGGCCGCGCCCGCGTGGTGCCGCTGCGCAATATGGGTGCGGCCATCTCGCCCCAGAATGCCTTCCAGATTCTGCAAGGCATTGAAACCCTGGCGCTGCGCATGGACCGCATCTGCGACAACACCCAGAAGATTGCTGAAACCCTGCAACGCCATCCCAAGGTGGAATGGGTGCGCTACGCTGGTCTGAAAGACCATCCCGACCATGCCATCGTGCAAAAACAGTCTCAGGGCCGCGCTTCGGGCATTCTGTCCTTCAGCCTCAAGGCCGAGGATGCGCGCGCTGCCGGTGCCCGCTTCCTGGATGCACTGCAGCTGTTCACACGCCTGGTCAACATCGGCGATGCCAAATCGCTGGCCACCCACCCTGCCTCCACCACCCACCGCCAGCTCGACGCCGCAGAGCTGGCCAAGGCTGGCGTCACCGAAGGCATGGTGCGCCTATCCATCGGCATTGAGCACATCGACGATTTGCTGGCTGACCTGGAGCAGGCGCTGGATAAAGTCTGATCACCAGCCACGGCATCCACAAAAACCGTCCACATTGGTGGACGGTTTTTTTATTCTCCACAGGCAAAAAAACCGCTGTGCCATACAGCACAGCGGTTTGAAAGCCCTTGGAGGATGCCTGCTTAGAAGCGGTAGCCAACGCCAACGCCGATCAGTACGGGGTTCAGCTTGAGTTTGCCCATGTCAACAGCACCATTTCCAGCTGTCACCTTGGTGTCCATGTAGACCTTCTTCACGTCAAAGTTGAGCGACCAGTTCTTATCCAGCGCATAGTCGAAACCAACCTGCAGAGCACCGCCCCAACTGTGGTTTTTCACTTTCCAGCCAATACCTGCTGTGTCCTTTTGGCTAGAGAAACGGGTGTAGTTAATACCAGCGCCCACATAAGGCTTGAAAGCGCCAAAGTTGGTGAAGTGATATTGGGCTGTCAGCGTAGGAGGCAAAGCCTTCAGCGTACCGATCTTGGCATCACCCGCTTTCACATCCAGCTTCTGTGGGTAGGTCAGAATCAGTTCTGCAGCGATATTAGGTGTGAAGAAGTAAGTGATATCGACTTCAGGAATGGTCTTGTCCTTGACGCTCACACCCTGAGCATGCGCAGCGCCACCATTGTGGAAATCGATATTCACAGCACGTGCACGGATTTGCCACTTGCCATCTTGCTGCTGCGCCATTGCAGCACCGGAAGTCAACGCACACAGAGCGGCTACAGCCAGCAGAGTCTTTTTCATAATGGGTATTCAGTTAGTGAACCCGGGGACAGCCCCCGTACAGCCATTGCATCACCGCGATGCACAGCGCCGTTTGCCCTAAGTCAAAAGCCAACCCCAGACATTTCAGAAATGACTGAAATGCTGCTCAAAAGCAACATTTCGTTAGCACCTGCTCACTGCTTTGACAAGGCACTGCCCTGCAGCATCCATTGCTGAACGTAGCGTTGATGCAGGAACGGTGCGCAAGCAAGTGATCTGTTGCAGCTCACCAACACACTTGCCACAGTTCAGCTTCCTCAAGGTTTTTCGTAATAGGGCTGAGCAGCCTCACTGAGCAAACTGGGCTGCAGGCTCATGACATAGGGCAAGCCCAGAAAATTGCGCCAGCCGCTCCAGTCCGCCTGCGTGATTTTTCCGTCATTGTCTGCGTCTACAGGCACAGATGGCTGCGCATACAACTGGGTTTTGCCGCTCGACTGCTTGAAGGCCTGCGCTTTTTTCTCTGTGCTCAGCACACGTCCTGTCTGCACATCTGTGGCCACCATGGGCGCCCCCACAAAGCCCTCCTTGATGACATAGACCGACCGATAGCCCTGCCCTGCAAGCTTGGGGTCTACAGACAGATCAGGCCGCGCCAGCAGGTTGGCGGCCTCTGCGGCACATGCGGCATTGCGGCACAGCACTGCAATAGGCGCATCCTTATAGGGCAGCACATCCACCACGGCCTGCCAGAAATCCGCTGCACTCATGCGCACTTCACTGCCCGGCACCACGCCATAGCGGCATTCGCTGCCATCGTCCGACCGGATCTGGGCTTGCTCTGCACCACTGGGGTGAGGCTGGCACTGACGGTAAATGCGTGGATAAGGCACATGGAAGGCCCCTTCCGGATGGCCCATGCGATATTCCGTGGCATCGCGCACATCCAGCAAAGCCATGCGCTGCGAAGCAGGCAGCTGCGCACTCACATAGGCACGCGCGGCGCTGATGTCTGCGGCATAGTGACGTTCAGGCGCATAAAGCACAGTCGCCGCCGTCGTTGCGGTCTGCGTCTGCGCTTTACCGCCATAGAAACCTTTGACATATGAGCAGCCAGAAGTCAGCAACGCTGCACCTAGGACGCCCATCAGGGTCGTCCACTTCAATGAGTGAGAGAGCATGGTGAATGGATCCAAACCAGAGCTGCATGCACACGCATGCCTCTGAACACAAAGACACGCATCATAGATGCGCGGCCTTGGCTGCCAAGCGTGGGGCTGGATAGCTTTCACACAACATTCAGCAGCGAGAAGCGATCGCCCGCCTAGAATGACTCGACACACCAGAACAGAGGATGACAAGCTTATGAGCAGTGTTTCCCCTTCCCCTGCCGAAGTTCGTACCACGCCCCTGCATGCTTTGCACCTGGCGCTGGGAGCCCGCATGGTGCAGTTCGCAGGCTACGACATGCCTGTGCAATATCCCCAGGGCCTGATAGCAGAGCACCGCCATACCCGCGAGCAGGTCAGTCTGTTTGATGTCTCGCACATGGGGCAAATCAGCGTCAGCGGCCCACAAGCCGCCACTGCGCTGGAGCAGGTACTGCCCATTGATGTGCTCGGCCTTGCCCCCCATCGCCAGCGCTATGCCCTGCTGCTCAATGAAAACGGCGGAATTCTGGACGATCTGATGCTCATCAACCGTGGTGATGACTATCTGCTTATCGTCAACGCCAGCCGCAAGCATGAGGACTTGGCCTGGCTGCAAAAGCACATTGGCCATTCCTGCCATATTCAGATGCTGCCTGACATGGCACTGGTGGCCCTGCAAGGACCACAGGCCGCTGCTGTTCTGCAGGCCATCCATCCAGCCGCCAGCACACTCAGCTTCATGCAAGGCGCACCCTTGCGCTTTCAGGGGGCTGTGGGCTACCTCACGCGCAGTGGCTATACCGGCGAAGATGGGTTTGAAATCGCTTTGCCGGCATTCCATATGGAAGCCTTTGCGCGCTGGGCGCTGGCACAGCCACAGGTGCTGCCTGCCGGACTGGGCGCGCGCAATACGCTGCGGCTGGAAGCAGGGCTGTGCCTCTATGGCGCAGACATGGACAGCAGCACCACACCCTCGCAGGCAGGTCTGGCCTGGAGCATTCCCAAAGCACGCCGCACGGGGGGATTGCGCGAAGGCGGCTTCATCGGCGCAGATGTGGTGCTGCCACAACTCGCAGGCGACATCCCTCTCGACAAGATCCGCGTAGGCCTGCATGCCATGGAACGTGTACCTGTGCGCGACAGTACTGCCCTGCATATCCCTGATGGTGAGGCAATTGGCGTTGTCACCAGCGGCTCCATGGCACCCAGCCTGGATCGCCCTGTCGCCATGGGCTATCTGCCTCCGGCCTATACCGCATTTGGCACCCGCATCCATGCCATGGTGCGTGGCAAGCCCGTAACCATGGAAGTGGTTCCCCTGCCCTTTGTAGCGCCGCGCTACCGCAAAGGCTAGGCCTGCGCAATGGCAGATGTTTCCCGTCGTCCGTAGACCCATGCAGAAACCGCTACAGTGTCATTCATTCCGTACATGCGCTGTGCATGTGCTGGACTCATAGTTATTGCATACCGGAGTGAGCCGTCATGAGCATCAAATTTTCCAAAGAACACGAATGGATCAACGCCGCCAATCCTGAGGCCGCAGTGGTTGGCATCACCGTGCATGCACAGGATGCCCTGGGCGATGTAGTCTTTGTGGATCTGCCCGCTGTGGGCGCCACCTTCAACCAGGGCGAAGTCGCAGGTGTGGTCGAATCGGTCAAGGCTGCTGCTGACGTCTACATGCCTGTTTCCGGTGAGATTGTGGAAGTCAACGAAGCACTGCGTAATGACCCCGCACTGGCCAATACCGACCCGCTGAACACCGGTTGGTTCTTCAAAGTGAAACTCAGTGACCCCAGCCAGCTGGATGGTCTGATGGACGAAACTGCTTACGGCGACTTCGCAGCCAACAGCTAAAACCCTTCAAAACGCACCTTGCCCCGGCTGGTGCGTTTTTTCATCCCCGGTTCTCTCGCGTTTTGGATAGCAGCCTGCGGCACTGCCTGCTGCGCTGCCAATGCATTTGGCTTATGGAGGTTGGATGATGAATCAGCGACTGCAAGCCCCCTTGTCACAATGGGACACGCACACCGACTTTGCCGCACGACACATCGGCCCAGCTGCAGCCGATGAAGCACATATGCTTCAAGTCATTGGCCAATCATCACGCCACGCGCTGATGCAGGCCGTCGTCCCCGCCAGCATCGCCCTGCAACACCCCATGGACTTGCCGCCAGCTGCCACTGAGGCCGAAGCGCTGCAGGAACTCAAATCCATTGCCTGTCGCAACCGCATCCTCAAGAGCTTTATCGGCCAGGGCTATTACGGCACGCACACGCCAGGCGTCATTCAGCGCAACATTCTGGAGAATCCGGCCTGGTACACGGCCTACACCCCGTATCAGGCAGAAATTTCGCAAGGCCGTCTGGAAGCCTTGCTGAACTTTCAGACCATGGTGTGTGACCTCACTGCCATGCCCATTGCCAATGCGTCCATGCTGGACGAAGCCACCGCCGCAGCCGAAGCCATGGCTCTGGCCCAGCGCAGCGCCCGCAGCCAGAGCACCGTGTTCGTGGTGCATCCTGACGTTCACCCTCAAACGCTGGAAGTGCTGCGCACCCGCGCCGCCCCCATGGGCTGGCAGATCTGCGTCCCAGACACCCATGAGGCATTTTTCACCGCACTGCAAACGCCACACTTTGGGGCGCTGGTGCAATACCCCAGCAGTACAGGCGCCATCCATGACTGGCAGGAAGCGGCCAGCTTGTGCCATGCACAGCAAGCCCTGCTGGTAGTGGCTGCCGATCTGCTGGCACTGACCCTGCTCACACCGCCCGGCGAATGGGGGGCAGACATTGTGGTGGGCAGCAGCCAGCGCTTTGGCATGCCCATGGGCGCAGGAGGCCCGCATGCAGCCTTCATGGCCTGTCAGGATACCTACAAGCGCTCACTGCCCGGACGGCTGGTGGGCGTCAGCCTGGATGCAGAAGGTGCACCTGCTTTGCGACTGGCACTGCAGACCCGTGAGCAGCACATCCGCCGCGAAAAAGCCACTTCCAACATCTGCACCGCCCAGGTGCTGCCTGCCGTGGTCGCCAGCATGTACGCGGTCTACCATGGCCCGGACGGCCTGCGTGCCATGGCCCAGCGCATTGCCAGTCTGACCGCTGCTCTGGCACTGGGGCTGGAGGCACTGGGCCATCGCCTGGTGCATGACACGGCCTTCGACACCATCACCATTTCGGTCCCCGGTCATGCATTAAATATAGCTACTCGCGCAGTATTGACGGGCGTTAACCTGCGAAAAGTCTCTGAATCTGAACTCGGCATTTCGCTGGACGAGACCAGCACTGCCGCCGATGTGGCGCTGCTGCTGCGCCTCTTCGGCAGCCCATCTGCACCGGCTGTTGACACCCACACCGCTGCGCGCATTCCTGCGTCTTTGCAGCGCAGCAGCACCTATCTGAACCATCCGGTCTTTCACCGCTACCGCAGCGAGACAGCCATGCTGCGCTACATCCGCAGTCTGGCCGACAAAGACCTGGCGCTGGATCGCTGCATGATTCCGCTCGGCTCCTGCACCATGAAGCTCAATGCCACCAGCGAGATGCTTCCCATCACCTGGCCGGAATTTGCGCACATTCACCCCTTTGCACCTGCGGACCAGCAGCAAGGCTATGCCCTGCTCGACCAGCAATTGCGCCAGTGGCTGTGCAGCATCACAGGCTATGCGGACGTGAGTTTGCAGCCCAATGCGGGCTCACAGGGCGAATATGCTGGCCTGCTCGCCATCCGTGCCTGGCATGCAGCCCGTGGTGACAGCCAGCGTACGGTCTGTCTGATACCCGCCAGCGCCCATGGCACCAACCCTGCCAGCGCGCAGATGTGCGGCATGCGTGTGGTGGTCGTTGCCTGCGATGCCCATGGCAATATCGACATGGCAGACCTGCAGGCCAAGTGCGAAGCGCACAGCCACGAACTGGCCTGCATCATGGTGACCTACCCAAGCACGCACGGTGTGTTTGAAGACAGCATTCGTGCACTGTGCGAAGTCGTGCACCAGCACGGTGGTCGCGTGTATGTAGATGGTGCCAATATGAACGCCCTGGTCGGCCTTGCTGCCCCTGGCGCTTTTGGCGGTGATGTCAGCCACCTCAATCTGCACAAGACGTTTTGCATTCCACACGGCGGCGGCGGACCGGGCGTGGGCCCCGTCTGCGTGGTGCAGGATCTGGCACCCTTCCTGCCCGGCCATGCCACGGCTGGACGGCCCGCAGCGGTGGGGGCGGTATCGGCTGCCCCCTATGGCAATGCCAGCGTGCTGCCCATCAGCTGGATGTACATCCGCATGATGGGTGCAGCTGGCCTGCGCCACGCCACAGAGGCTGCCATTCTGAATGCCAACTACATCAGCACCCGCCTGAAGGCACACTATCCCACGCTCTACACCGGCCCCGATGGACTGGTCGCCCATGAATGCATTCTGGACCTGCGCCCTCTCAAGGACAGCAGTGGTGTGACAGCGGAAGACGTGGCCAAGCGCCTGATCGACTACGGTTTCCATGCCCCCACACTCTCCTTCCCGGTGCCGGGCACCCTGATGGTGGAGCCTACAGAAAGTGAACCCCTGCAAGAGCTGGACCGTTTCATCGACGCCATGATTGCCATCCGTGAAGAAATCAGGCGCATTGAAAGCGGTGCATGGCCGCGTGAGGACAATCCGCTGAAAAATGCCCCGCACACTGCCGCACAGCTGCTGCGCGAGCACTGGCTACACCCCTACAGCCGCGCAGAGGCCGCTGCGCAAAGCCAGCTGGCCCACAAATACTGGCCCCCTGTGGCACGCATTGACAATGTGCATGGAGACCGCAACCTCCTTTGTACCTGCCCGATGCCCGATGCTTACCTGAGTTGAGCCCACAAGCTTACGAGTCCCTTTTGTGGCCTTGAAGGTCAAGCGCTTACACTGCGCCCTTGCTCCGGCCTTGCGCTGTTTCCTATGAGCCGCCCAGACCTCTCCTTTCTCATCAATCGCGAAGACCCCTCCTCGCAATCCGGCGACACCTCTGACCTGGAGAGGCTGTCACTGGATGGTCTGCCCGACTTCGACATCCCAGACAGACTGCCTGATGACGATCCCGTTGCTGCACTGATTGCTGAGCTGCGCAATTACCAGAACGAGCTGGAAATCCAGAACAAGGTGCTGGACTACAGCCAGGCCGTGGCAGAAAGTGCCTCTGAGCGTTTTGAAGCACTGTTCTCCAGCGTACCTTTGCCGCTGCTGGTGCTCGATAAGCATGACATGGTCATCCAGGCCAATGCCATGGCACACAATGCCTTCCAGGCCGAGGGCCATGACAGGCTGCTGGTGTCCTTCATGCCCTATGTCTGCCCTACAGATGTAGGCCGCGTCACCCAGGCCTTTGAAGCAGCGCGGCTCGAGGGCAGCAGTGAAGCGCATGCCGTCATCTTCACTTTAGGCAATGGCAAACAGATTCAGGGCGATCTGCACATCGCCTGCATCCAGATTCCGCAGCGCGATGGCCCTTCGATCGTGCAGTTCATGTGCGCTCTGGTGGACCAGAGCCCTTTGCTGGCCGAGCGCCAGCAGCTGCTGCATCGCAATGAACAGCTGCATGCCAGTGAGCGCCGGCTTGAGTCCGTCATCAACTCGTCACTGGACGCCATCATCTGTGTAGACCAGGACCACCGCATTACGGTGTTCAACCCGTCAGCTGCCACCTTGTTCCTTTG
The DNA here is from genome assembly GCF_002056725.1 of Comamonas kerstersii. Taxonomy (NCBI): domain Bacteria; kingdom Pseudomonadati; phylum Pseudomonadota; class Betaproteobacteria; order Burkholderiales; family Comamonadaceae; genus Comamonas; species Comamonas kerstersii. The sequence goes on from NZ_CP020121.1 coordinate 3,426,043, forward strand.
CCCGGCTACCGATGCCCTGGGCAGCAAACTGGATCGCTTTCTTCCCGAGGCCATGCATGCGCTGGATCTGGCGCCGCTGACCACCCAGGTCACACTCGGAGAAATGTCTGCATTGACTGCCACAGGCAACAGTGTGCCTGTGGAAGTGAGCCTGTCCTTTGACCGTCTGCCTGATGGCGAGATCATCACGGTCTTTGCCCGCGACCTGACCAGCCACAAGCGTGCCGAGGCGCAGCGCAACGAGCTAGAGCTGCAGCTGCGCGAATCCCACAAGATGCAGGCGCTGGGCACCATGGCTGGCGGCATTGCCCACGACTTCAACAACATCGTTGGTGCCATTCTCGGTAACGTCGAGCTGGCCAAGGCCGATTGCGGCCACAACCCGCAGGCACTGGAAAGTCTGCTGGAAATTGAAAAGGCCGGCCGCCGTGCCCGTGATCTGGTGCGTCAGATCCTGACCTTCAGCCGCAATGAACCTCCCAAGCGCTACCCTATAGATGCCAGCGAAGTCATGCGAGACACAGAGCGGCTGTTGCGTGTGACCCTGCCTCCAGCGATTGAGCTGCAGGTCGACGCTACACCTGACCTCCCTTGCATGCTGGCAGACCCCACCCAGGTGGAACAGGCCATCTTCAATCTGGCCACCAATGCCGTGCATGCACTGGGTGAAAACCGTGGACTGATTCAGCTGCAAGCCAGCCTGAGCCTGTCGGAGCAACGCCTGTGCGACCGCCTTGGTCTGCCACTGGGCGACTACATCGTCATCTCCGTGCGAGACAACGGCCCGGGCATAGCACCTGAAACATTGCAGCGCATTTTTGAGCCCTTCTTCACCACCAAGCCCGTGGGCCAGGGCACGGGCCTGGGCCTTGCTGTAGTGCACGGTGTCATGCGCACCCATGGCGGTGCCGTTGATGTCAACAGCCGACTGGGGCAGGGCAGCACATTTACGCTGTACTTTCCAGTATCAGCCCAGGACAGCACATCCAAACGCACGACCAGCGCGCATGCCAGCAAACAGTCGGTATGCGCTGTGCCAGCAATACAGGCAGCCGCAGAGCCAGACCTGCGCAAGCATGTCATGTATGTGGATGATGACCAGGCGCTCGTGTCGCTGGTTCAGCGATTGCTGCGCCGCCGGGGCTATCAGGTCACTGGCTTTCTGGATCCCAGAGAAGCCACAGAAGCCCTGCGCAAAGATCCTTTTGCGTACGACCTGGTCGTCACTGACTACAACATGCCGGGCTACTGCGGCGTAGATCTGGTGCGGGATACCAAGACCATTCGCTCCGACCTGCCTGTTGCACTGGCTTCTGGCTACATCACAACTGAAATTGAGGCGCAGGCCATTGCTGCCGGTGCGCTCGCACTGATCTACAAGCCCAATGATGTGGACGAGCTTTGCGAAACCGTGGACCGCCTCATCCGACCTGGTGCCTGAAAACTTTGCTAACGACAATTCGCCCTTCTTGCCTCTATGAGGATGAGCACTTGCTCGTCCTGGACAAACCCGCAGGTCTGCTCTCCGTGCCCGGCCGTGGCCCTGACAAACAAGACTGCCTGATCCACCGCGCTGTGCTCCACTGGCCGGACGCGCTGGTCGTACACCGCCTGGACATGGCCACCTCTGGCCTGCTCATCTTTGCCCGCAACAAGGAAGTACAGCGCCTGCTGGGCGATGCCTTTGCCGCACGCACCATCCATAAGCGCTACACCGCCATCGTGCATGGCACCGTGCTCACCCCGGATTGGTGCATGGTGGATGCGCCCCTGATCTGTGACTGGGAGCGCCGTCCGCTGCAAATCGTCGATCACAGCATCGGCAAGCCCAGCCAGACCCGTTATCTGCGCCATCCCAGTCAGGATGGTGTGCCTGCTGGCTGTACCAGGCTGTGGCTGGAGCCCATCACTGGCCGCTCCCATCAACTGCGGGTGCACATGAGCCACATCGGCCACCCCATGCTGGGGGATGCACTGTATGCCCCAGCACCTGTTGCACAGATGTCCGATCGCCTGTGTCTGCACGCCACCGTGCTGGAGTTTCCACACCCCGTTACGGGGCAGAAGCTGTACATCGAAAGCCCTGCGCCATTTTGAACAGCCTGTGCGCAGGAGCGAGCGCACACAATTTTTCTGCATGCAGCTTGAGAATGCACAGCTTCCGCTCATTTTTTTCTGCAACGCAGCATCCGGTAGATAGAAACCCGATTGCACCATTCGAGGGCGCCTTCATAAGCTTGTCCCGTCAGTAACAGGCATGCAATTTGCAGATCATTTTCCAGCAAATGCTTGGTTTCCAACTTACGAGAGGACATTCGATGATGCGTGCTTCACTCCGTTTAAAAACTGTCGTTGCCACTTTGGGCCTGCTGGGGGCCACTGCGGGTATCCAGGCTCATGCAGAGAACATCAAGTTCGCCATGGTCATCCCTGCTACGGGTCCACTGACCCAGTATGGTGACATGGTCAAGGAAGGCGTTTTCACTGCTGTGGAGCAGATCAATGCCGCAGGCGGCATCAATGGCAAAACCATTGAAGTGGTGACTGTTGATGATGCCTGCGAACCCAAGCAGGGTCCAGTAGCGGCCAACCGCGTGGTCAATAGCAAGATTGGCTACATGATTGGTCCCGTGTGCTCCGGTGCGGCCATTGCTGCGGCCCCCATTTATGACAACGAAGGCGTCGTCGTCATCACCCCTTCTGCCACCTCCCCGGCGCTGACGGAAGGCAAGAACTTCCACTACATCTTCCGCACCATCGGCCGCGATGACCAGCAAGGCCCATCGGCCGCCAAGTTCATCATTGAAACAGCCAAGCCCAGCAAGGTGGCCGTGCTGCACGACAAACAGTCCTACGGCCAGGGCATCGCTTCTTCCGTACGTGATGAGCTGAAAAAAGCCAATGTAGAAGTGGCGCTGTTCGAAGGTATCAATGCCGGTGACAGCGACTACTCGGCCATCATCACCAAGCTCAAGAGCGCAGGCGTGGACTTTGTCTACTACGGTGGCTACCACCCTGAAATGGGGCTGCTGCTGCGCCAGGCTGCCGAACAAGGCCTGAAAGTGCGCATGATGGGCCCTGAAGGCGTGGGCAACCCCGAGGTGAACGCCATTGCAGGCAATGCGGTGGAAGGCATGCTGGTGACGCTGCCCGCAGACTTTTCCAGCAATCCGCAAAATGCAGCCATCGTCAAGGCATTCCAGGACAAGCAACGCAACCCCTCCGGTGCTTTCCAGCTGACCTCGTACGCCGCAGCGCAGGCACTGGCTGATGGCATCAAGGCCGTAGGCAACGACCCCAAGAAGGTGGCTGACTACCTGCACCAGGCCAAGATTGACACCGTCATCGGCCCCGTCTCATGGAATAAGCAAGGAGACCTGACCTCCTTCGACTTCCAGGTTTTCGAGTGGCACAAGGACGGCAGCAAGACCCCTGCGACCAAGTAATTGCCCGTCTGAGCCCACAGCGCTTTTCCAAACTGCACATGTGCCTATCCGGACTCTGAGAGATATGGCAGAAACCCAGGCTGTAGCAACAGCGGGGTTGGCCGCATGGCTCCAGACCAGCGTGTGCAGCTTCCAGCCAGGCCTGTGGGCTTTTCAGTTCAACGCCTGCTTCGCTTGCAAGGGCCTCGCGCACATGAACGATTTTCTTCCCCAGCTGATACAGCAGCTCTTCAATGGTCTCTCGCTGGGCGCCATTTACGCCCTGATCGCCATTGGCTACACCATGGTCTACGGCATCATCGGCATGATCAATTTTGCGCACGGTGACATCTACATGATTGGTGCCTATGTCGGGCTGGTCACGCTCTCGGCCGTCGGCATTCAGGGCACGGTTCCCATCTGGATGGTCATTGGCCTGATGCTAATCGTGGCTGTGATCATCACCGGCATCTATGGCTTTGCCGTGGAACAGGTGGCCTACAAGCCCGTGCGCAACAGCCCGCGCTTGGTGGCTTTGATTTCCGCCATCGGTATGTCCATCTTCCTGCAGAACTGGGTCGCCCTGGGCCAGGGGGCTCGCGACATGGCGGTCCCCTCTCTGCTGCCAGGAGCTTTTCAGATAGAGATGTCCGGAGGCTTTGAAGTCTTTGTGCCCTACACCCGCGTACTGATCATTGCCGTGGTGGTGGTGCTGATGCTGCTGCTGACGCTCTACATCAAGCACTCACGCATGGGCCGCGCCTCACGCGCCTGCTCGCAGGACATGCACATGGCCAGCCTGCTGGGCATCAACACCAACCGCGTGATCTCTTTCACCTTCATCCTGGGGGCCATGCTAGCCGCAGTTGGCGGTGTGCTGATTGCGCTGGCCGTAGGCAAGCTCAATCCCTTCATCGGCTTTATCGCGGGCATCAAGGCCTTCACGGCGGCTGTGCTCGGCGGCATTGGCAGCATTCCCGGTGCCATGCTCGGTGGCGTCATCCTGGGCATTGCCGAAACCCTGGCGGCTGCCTATATCTCCTCGGAGTACAAAGACATTGTGGCGTTCAGCCTGCTGGTGCTGATCCTGCTGTTCCGCCCCACAGGTCTGCTGGGCAAACCTGAAGTGGAGAAAGTCTGATGAAGCGGCTCCTCCTGAACCTCGGCCCTGCCCTGATGGCCGCCGTAGTCACCGCCTTGCTGGTCACCCCCATTTTTGGTCTGCAGCTGCAGCGCGTAGGCGGGCAAATGCGGCTGGACCCGCACTGGAACTACGTGCTCTGGGCCACCTTGATTGTGTTTGTGGTGCAAATCTGCAAGCCCGCACTCAAAGGTGCTGCCAAAGGCATACGCCTGCCTTCCATCCCCAGTCTGCCCGCCAAGCTGCATAACGCACTGATCTTTGCAGCCTTGCTGCTGGCCATCAGCTGGCCTTTTTTTGCAGGTCGCAATGCCATCGACATTGCCACGCTGGCCATGATTTACGTCATGCTGGGTCTGGGGCTGAACATTGTGGTGGGCTTTGCAGGCCTGCTGGATCTGGGCTTTGTGGGCTTTTACGCCGTAGGTGCCTACACCTACGCCCTGCTCTTTCACTGGGCGGGCTGGAGCTTCTGGGAATCGCTGCCGCTGGCCGGGGCTGCTGCGGCGCTGTTTGGCTTTTTGCTGGGCTTTCCCGTACTGCGTCTGCGCGGTGACTATCTGGCCATTGTGACGCTGGGCTTTGGCGAAATCATTCGTCTGCTGCTGATCAACCTGAACGACTGGACGGGCGGCCCAGATGGCATCTCCGGCATCCCCAAGCCCTCTGTCTTTGGCTATGAGATGACACGCAATCCCACGGTAGAAGGTGGCACGACTTTCCACCAGCTCATGGGCTGGGAGTTCAGCTCGGTGCACATGGTCATCTTTCTGTATCTGATGGCGCTGATGCTGGCGGTCATCACCCTGTGGGTGTCCAACCGCCTGATACGCATGCCCATTGGCCGTGCCTGGGAGGCCTTGCGCGAAGATGAAATCGCCTGCCGTTCCCTGGGCCTGAGCCCCATGCGCATCAAGCTCTCAGCCTTCACGCTGGGCGCCATGTTTGCCGGCTTTGGCGGCGCCTTCTTTGCTGCACGCCAGGGCATTGTGAACCCAGAGTCCTTCACCTTCATTGAGTCGGCCCTGATTCTGGCCATCGTGGTGCTGGGCGGCATGGGTTCTCAGTTGGGTGTGATCGTGGCTGCGATCCTGATTACCGTGCTGCCCGAGCTGGCGCGCGAGTTTTCGGAATACCGCATGCTGATCTTTGGTCTGGTCATGATTTTGATGATGGTCTGGCGTCCGCAGGGCCTATTCCCTGTGACACGCCCCCACGTGGAAGTGCCGCAAAAAGCAGGCAGCTGAGCCCGTCCCATGCACCTATTGAAAAAGAAATCACAGCATGCATAGCAGCCATTTGTTGAGCGTCAAAGACCTGAGCATGCGCTTTGGCGGCCTGCTCGCGGTCGATGGCGTCAGTATTGACCTCGATGAAAAACAAATCCTCGGCATCATCGGCCCCAACGGTGCTGGCAAGACCACGGTGTTCAACTGCATCAGCGGTTTCTACACCCCTACCGGCGGCAGCATTGTGCTGCGGGGCGAGAGCATTGCCGGTCTGGGCAGCCACAAGGTGGCGTGCAAAGGGGTGGTACGTACCTTCCAGAACGTGCGACTGTTCAAGCGCATGACGGTGCTGGAAAACCTGATGGTGGCCCAGCACCAGAAAGCGCGGGTCTCCGTGCTCGCGGGATTGTTCAACACCTCCAGCTTTCGCAGACAGGAGGCCGAAGCCATTGAACGCAGCATGCACTGGCTGGACTACATGGGCCTGCGCGACTTTGCCAACCGTGAAGCCGGCAATCTGGCCTATGGCCACCAGCGGCGCCTGGAAATTGCACGCTGCATGATCACCGAGCCCAGGGTGCTGATGCTCGATGAGCCCGCAGCAGGCCTGAACCCTCAGGAAAAAATTGATCTGCAGGGGCTGATTCGCCAGCTGCGCGACCAGTATGGCGTTGCCATCCTGCTGATCGAGCACGATATGGGTTTGGTCATGGGGGTGTCTGAGCGCATCACCGTCATGGAATATGGCAAACCCATTGCCCATGGCACACCGGAAGAAGTCAAGAACAACGAACGGGTCATCAAGGCCTATCTGGGAGAGTCCTGATGACGCAGCAGCCTACCCCCATGCTTGAGCTGGAACAGATCAGCACCCACTATGGCTCCATCTGCGCCGTCAATGAGGTGTCTCTGCACGTCAACAAGGGCGAAATCGTCAGCCTGATTGGCTCCAACGGTGCAGGTAAAACCTCGCTGCTCATGACCGTGTGCGGCAATCCGCGCGCCACGGGCGGCACCATTCATTTTGAAGGCGAAGACATCACCAACCTGCCCACGCACCACATCATGCAGCGTGGCATTGCCATCTCACCGGAAGGGCGGCGCATCTTTCCGGATCTGACAGTGATTGAAAACCTGCAGATGGGCGGCTTTTTCCTGAGCAAGGACGAGATTGCCGCAGGCATGGAACACGTGTTTCACCTGTTTCCCCGCCTGAAGGAGCGCGCCACCCAGCGCGCAGGCACCATGTCTGGCGGCGAGCAGCAGATGCTGGCGATTGGCCGCGCCCTGATGTCCAAACCGCGCCTGCTGCTGATGGACGAACCCACGCTGGGGCTGGCGCCGCTCATCATTGCGCAGATTTTTGACATCATCCAGACCATACGCAGCGAAGGTGTGACCGTGTTTCTGGTCGAGCAAAATGCCAACCGCGCCCTGCAGATTGCAGACCGCGGCTATGTACTGGAAAACGGCAAGCTGGTACTCGAAGACACGGGCGCCAACCTGCTCAAGAACGATGCTGTGCGCAAAGCCTACCTGGGCGGCTAACCTCTGCTGCGCCCATACGAAAACAGGCATCGCGTTGCGATGCCTGTTTTTCTGTACGAACCAGTCTTAGAAGCCTACATAGTGGGGCAACCACACCGACAGCGCCGGCACAAAGGTCAGCAGCAGCAGCACGATCAGCTGCGCAATCAGGAACGGCGGCAGCTCCTTGTTCAGCTCCGTCAGCGTGGTCTTGGTTGCCACACAGGTCACAAACAGCAGCCCCCCCACAGGCGGAGTGATCATGCCCAGCGTCAGATTCACCACCACGACCATGGCGAACTGAATGGGGTCAATGCCTAGGGCATAGGCAATGGGCGCCAGGATGGGCACCAGAATCATGATGCCAGGCAGGGGCTCCATGAAGATGCCAAAGATCAGCAGCAGCACGTTCACTGCCAGCAGGAACAACACGGGAGACAGTTCCCAGCTGATGATCAGCTCCGACAGATATTGGGGCACACCCTCCACGGTCAGAATCCAGGCAAAAGGCTGAGAAGCCGCCATGACCAGCAGCACCGATGCCGTCAGCAGTGCCGAACGCGCCGTGATACCAGGGATGGCATCCCAGCGCAGTGTGCGGTACACCCACTTGCCGCAGATAAAGGCATAGACCACGGCCACCACAGAAGCCTCTGTCGGTGTGAACACGCCAAAGCGGATGCCGATGATGATCAGCGCCACCAGCAGCAGCACAGGAATGGCCTTGAGCGTGTTGAGCAGCATTTCCTTGCCCGAAGGACGAGGCTCGGTAGAGCGATAGCCGCGTTTTTTGCACACCCACCAGTTGACCACACACAGTGCTGCCGCAATCAGCAGGCCAGGTACAAAGCCCGCCACAAACAGCGCGCCCACCGAGACATTCTCATCTTGCAGCGCATAGATGATCATGGTGATCGAAGGTGGAATGATGGGGCCGATGATGGCCGAGTTGGCCGACAGCGCCGCCGCGTAGGGACGGTCATAGCCAGCCTTGGCCATCATCTTGGTCATCATGGCACCGGGGCCTGCAGCATCGGCCAGGGCTGAGCCAGAGATACCTGCAAACAGCACGGACGAGCCCACGTTCGCATAGCCCAGACCACCGCGCAGATGGCCCACAAACTGCGCCGCAAAGCGCAGCAGCACCTGCGTGAGCGCACCGCCAGACATCAGTTCAGCGGCAAAAATGAAGAACGGCACGGCCATCAGCGGAAAGCTGTCGATGCCCGTAAACATTTCCTTGAAGACGACCAGCTGCGGATAGCGCCCCCCCACAAACACCGCAATAGCCGAAGCGATCGCCAGCGCAAACGCGATGGGAAAGCCCAGCACCATCAGCACCACCAGGCCAATAATCAATGTCAAAGTCATTGTGATTCCTTGCTCTGATGCTGCTTACAGCGAGCCCGCAGCTTCGCTGTCAATATCTTCCGAGTGCACATACTCCCCGGCCACAATGTACTGGCGTGCAATCAGGAGCAGGTGTACCAGCATGAGCACAAAGCCCACAGGCATGGCGGCGTAGATGAAGGAAATTGGAATGTCCGTGGCGGCCGTACTCTGAAAGCGTGTGCGCCAGACATAGTCGCTGGAGGCCACGGCCATGAAGATGAAGAAGGCAGACAGGCCCAGCACCACCATGCTGCGCAGCACCTGCGCGGTGCGCGTTTTCACCGCACGGTGCAGGTTGTCAATGGCGACATGGCCGCCAAAACGCAGCGCCAGACCTGCACCCAGAAAGGCCACCCAGATCATCATGTGGCGGGCCACTTCTTCGGCCCAGATGATGGAATCCCCTGTGGAGTAACGCAGCACCACATTGGCAAACACGATGCAGGCCATGGCCAGCAGCAAAAAAATCAGTAACCAGCGATTGGCCAGTACCAATCCTCGTTCAAAGCGATCCAGCATAGCTTGTTGTCGTGGACTGGCAGAGCCGCCCACAGCGCTTTCATTCAAGAGTCACACTCCCGACCAGCAGGCATAAAGCCAGCGAACGGGAACCAATGCACCACATCGCTGCATCCACTGCATGGACTGCGAGCAGCAGCTGACAGCAAAAAGCCTGCGGGGCTGCTCACAGCACACGCAGGCTTTGAATGGCCACAGTGAAACAGCAGATGCGCCTGCTTACTTCACGTTAGCGATCGCATCCAGCGTCTGCTGGCCAAACTTCTTGGCGTACTGCTTGTAAGCAGGCTCCAAGGCGGCGCGGAAGGCAGCGGCGTCCACGTTCTCGACCACTTGCATGCCATTGCTCTTGGCCATTTCCACGCCCTTGGCTTCCACATCATCCACAAAGGCGCGGGAAGCCTGGGCACCGGCCTTGGCACCTTCGGTAAAGGCGGCCTTCTGCGCATCGGTCAGGCTACCCCAGAAAGAGGGAGACAGCACCAGCACCACAGGGGCGTACACGTGAGAAGTCAGTGTCAGGTGCTTTTGCACTTCCCACAGCTTGGAGGAAGTGAGCACCGAGATGGGGTTCTCCTGACCGTCGATCGTGCCCTGTTGCAGGGCGCTGATCACTTCGGGCCAGGACATGGGCGTAGGCGCTGCACCCAGCGTGCGGAAAGCCGTGATGTGCACGGGGTTCTCGGTCACGCGGATCTTCAGGCCCTTCAGGTCAGCCACGTTCTGGACGGACACCTTGTTATTGGTCAGGTGGCGGAAGCCCTGCTCACCCCATGCCAGCGCAACCAGACCGCGCTGCTGGAACTTGGCCAGCAGGTCCTGGCCGAACTTGCCATCCAGCACTGCACGGGCGTGCTGGGTGTCGCGGAACAGGAAGGGAATGTCGACGATGCCCACATCGCTCACAAAATTGCTCAGTGCGCCGGTGGAGACAATCGCTGCTTCCACGGTGCCCAGCTGCAGGCCTTCAATCAGTTCACGCTCACCGCCTAGGGCGCTGGAAGGAAAGTGCTTGATGGCAAAAGCATTATTGGTGGCTTTTTCCACCGAATCCGCCCAGGCTTTGGCGGCGGCACCGTAGTGCGAGTTCACGGCCAGCGCATAACCCAGCTTGACTTCCTTGGGTGCAGCCATGGCGTGACCAGCAGTCAAAGTCACAGCGGCGCTGGCACAAGCGGCAATAAAAGTACGGCGAATCAAGGCCATGAATTGTCCCTCTTCATGTATGGAGCAAATAGCCTTGTGCTGACTTGAAACAAGTACACGCAACAAAGCTCAAAAAGGAAAATTATGTACCAACGCACCAAATTGGCATGCCTGCGGGCATCTTTTGCGCATTGATTCGCAAAAGAAAAAATAAAAATAAAAACAATGACTTAAAAATAAATAGAGGTTTTTTTGCGATTCGCTACGTGTTTGTACGCACCTACCGAAAAAAGAAGCACCCTTCGTCAGCCGCGAAGTGTTTGCACTGCTGCTCAGGGACAATCGTTACCCAATGTGTCGCAGCTCTCTACAATGCCCACTGGTTTCAAATCCTGAGAAAGATGTATGGCAACAAGAGCCCCTGTCCCCGCCTCGACCAGCAATGACTCTGCGCTGGTGTCGTGGCTGGTTGCTGTGGTGGTAGTACTGGTTGCTGCACTGGTAGTGGGCGGCTACTGGATGCAGTCCCAGAACCAGCAGGCAGCCCAGCGATACCAGCAGGAGCAGCAATACCGCACCTATCTGGCAAGCACGCGGGAAGCTGCGGCCTACACGCCACCTGCTCCCAACCCAGCCATCATTGAGGCACGCGAAACCCGTGCCTACCTGCTGGCCCACCCTGCTGTGACACCAGGCGAAGGCTTTAACCAGCCTGGCGTGCAAGCCACGGGCAAAGCCATTGCGCAGGCCATTGACCGCGCCCAAAACGCACAGCAACTATCAAAATAAAAGCTGCCAGCGCTTGATATACCTTGATTTCAGATACTTTCATATCTAAAACCCTTTTAAATCAAGCGCTAGCAGCTATCTTTTTTAAGGCACTGCTTATTTGCGGTGCTGCTCCACCCAGGCCACAAACTGCGCAACAAACTTCTGCACATAGGCATGGCTGCGCTCACCGACCGAGCCATCGGCCGTGAAGAAATCGTCCTTGTATTGCAGGAACATTTCAGGCTGGCCCAGCGTGGGCATGTTCAGGAAGGACAGCACATTGCGCAGGTGCTGCTGCGCCATGGCAGTGCCTGCCGCGCCGGGCGACATGCCCATCACGGCAGCAGGCTTGCCATCCCAGACGCTTTGCCCGTACGGGCGTGAACCCTGATCCAGCGCATTCTTGAGCACACCAGGGATGGAGCGGTTGTACTCTGGCGTCACGAACAGCACAGCATCCACACCGCGCAGCGCATCGCGAAACTGCTTGACAGCTGCCACCTCATTGCCATCTGCATCCTGGTTGTACAGGGGCAGATCACCGATAGGCACTGGCGTGAACTGCACCCCGGCAGGGGCCATCTTGATCACGGCCTGTGCCAGCTGGCGGTTGAACGAGTCTTTGCGCAGACTGCCCACGATCACGGCGATGTGGATTTGGCTCATAACAATCACTCCAGAGTTGGTGGAAGACCCATTATGCGCCCCTGCCCTGAAGCACTTCGTGGGCACATACCTACAAGCGCTGTCTGCGGATGCCAATCAGGCAGAATGCGCTCTGCCTTGAGCCGTCTGTGTCTGTCTGCATGAATGTTTCTTCTGTCCCTTCTTCATCCGAGCCCGCGCTGGAACTGCGCCAGGTGCGCCTGCAGCGTGGTCGCACCACCGTTTTTTCCAGCCTGAGCCTGCAGCTGCATGAGCCACGCATCGGTCTGATCGGGGACAACGGCGTGGGCAAAACCAGTCTGCTGCGCCTGCTGTGCGGGCTGGAAGTGCCAGACCAGGGCCAGGTTTTGAGCCAGGGGCAGGACCTGCATGCCGCAGGTGCGCAGCGCGCACGCTGGGTGGGCATGATGTTCCAGAACCCGGACGACCAGATCATCTTCCCCACCGTGGTCGAAGAACTGGCCCTGGGCCTGCAGCCACATGGTCTGAACAAAAAAGCAGCCAAGGCACAGGCGCTGGCTTTTTTGCAGGAGCGGGGCTTGGCCGACTGGGCCGAGCGCGCCGTCACCAGCCTCAGTCAGGGCCAGCGTCAGCATGTGTGCTGGCTGGCCCTGCTGCTGGCCGCACCACGCAGCCTGCTGCTCGATGAGCCCTATGCCAGCCTGGACCTGCCCGGTCAGGCCAAGCTGGCGCGCGACATTGCGCAAGCTCAGCAGCAAGTCATTGTCTCCACCCATCTGCTGGACCACGTGCGTGACTTTGCCCGTGTGATCTGGCTGGACCAGGGACAGGTGCGTGCCGATGGTGCAGGCCACGAAGTCTGCGCCGCCTACGAAGCCGATGTGCGCCAGCGCATCCTCCAGCAACAGGGCTAGGCATGGGCAGTCTTTACAGCGAACACCTCACCTGGCTGCATCGCGTCAGCCCTGCGCTCAAGCTGGTGCTGATGGCCGTGCTCAGCACCGCACTGTTCATGCTACAGTCACCTGCCATCATGGTGGGCTGCGCCGTGGCCTGCGGTCTGCTGTGGCTCAGTCTCGGCAAGGCCACACGCATTGCGCGCCGCCTGATCATTTCTGTGCTGATCGCCGCGCTGCTGATTGCGGGCTTTCATGCCTTCATGGGCAACTATGCACTGGCCACCACCAGCGCCCTGCGCCTGGCCTGTGCCTCTACGCTGGGTGTGGCCTTGACCGTGACGACCCACCCCTCCCGCATTCTGGAGTTGCTGGAGGCACTGCTGGCCCCGCTGGCCAGACTGGGCTTTCCATCCCAGCGCTTTGCGCTGCAACTGGCACTGATGATCCGCTTTATCGAGCACTTTTTTGTGCAATGGAAGCGCCTGGACGATGCCTACCGCCTGCGCACCGGCAAGCCCGGTGGTTTCCGGCTGCTGGCGCCACTGAGCATCCAGATGCTGCAGACCGCCAAACGCGTGGGCGATGCCTTGTTCGCCCGCCTGGGGCAATAAAAAACGCTGCCCGAAAGCAGCGTTGTCTTGTGGATGGCTAAAGCCGCTTAGCCGCGCACCACCAACACAGGCACCTTGGCAGTCTGCAGCACACGCTGTGCCACGCTGCCCAGCACCAGCTTTTCCAGACCGCGGCGGCCGTGCGAGCCCATGACGATCAGGTCCGCACCCACGTTTTCACCCACGCGCACAATGCCTTCGTGGATGGCATGGCCTTCGCCCACCAGGGTCTTGACGGTCACGCCCGTGTCCTTCATGCGCTCGGTCACGTCTTCCAGTGCCTTGTTGGCTTCTGCTGTTGCAGCGCTCAGGTATTGCGCCTGACCGTACGCGAAATCCGCACCCACGCCCGTGAAGGGATAAGGGTCGAGCACGTACACCGCTGTGACTTCGCTATTGAATACCTTGGCCAGCTCAGCAGCCTTGGACACGGCTTGCAGCGATGTTTCCGAACCGTCCACGGGAACCAGGATGTGCTTGAACATGAAAACTCCTCTCGATAATCAACGGTAGATTGTGCGCTACCCATAGGTACAGTCTGCGCCTGTCACCTCCGGGCAATCTTGATTCGCATCAAATTGATGCCCCTCTTGCACGGATCCGTTCACGCGCGATGAGAGGCGGCAGCCTGGCTGCGAACTTAACACGTTCAAGCTGTAGGGCAAGACTGCTCTGCCTCCTGCAGCACGCGCCACATCACCTTGCCACTGCCACTCTTGGGCAGTGCATCGACAAAAGACACCATACGCGGCACCTTGTAGGCGGCCATGTGCCCACGGCACCAGGAGGTAATATCGTCCTCGGTCACCTGCCCCCTGTACTGCGGACGCAGCACCACCACGGCCTTGACCGTCTCACCACGGTAGGCATCGCGCGCGGCGATCACACAGGCTTCCTGAATGGCAGGGTGGAGGAACATCATGGATTCCACCTCGGCAGGCCATACCTTGAAGCCGCTGGCGTTGATCATGCGCTTGAGCCGGTCGGTGATGAAGAAGTACCCGTCCTCGTCCATGCGCCCCAGATCCCCCGTGCGGAAAAAGCGCTTGCCATCCAGCTCGATAAAGGCGGCACGCGTAGCCGCCTCATTGCGCCAGTAGCCCTGAAACAGCTGCGGCCCACTGATCACGATCTCGCCCTGCTCCCCCACAGGCACTTCCTGCAGCGTATCCGGATCGATGATGCGGGAATCTGTGCCAATAAAGGGAATGCCGAGGCACTGCTGCTTCGGGTTCTCGGGGGGATTGTTGTGCGAGGGGGCCGCCGTCTCCGTCAGGCCATAGCCTTCCTGATAACGCAGCCGGAATTCATCGTACAGGCGCTGCGCCACGGCCTGCGGCATGGCTGCGCCTCCGCCGCCGATGTAGGTCAGGCTGCTCAGATCAAACTGCCTGAAGTTCGGGCTGGCAAACAGGTCAATCACCATGGTCGGGATATTGGTCCAGTTGGTGATGCGGTACTTGGAGATCCAGCGCCCGGCCAGTTCACGGTCCCAGCGCGGCATCAGCACCATGGTGCCGCCCACGTAGACCATGGCATGCATCATCGCCACCATGCCTGTGATGTGAAACATGGGAATGACCGCCAGCGCCACGTTCTCACTGGTTGCCTGCCCCCAGACCGCTGAAGCCATGGCATTGCACATGATGCTGGCATGCGTGTGCATGCAACCCTTGGGCAGGCCGGTCGTGCCGCTGGTGTAGGGCAGCACACTCAGGTCCTGCGGCCCCACCTCAAGAGAGGGCACTGGCTGGGTACAGGCCAGTGCCTGCTGCCAGTTCAGCACTTCACCGCATTCCAGCGCGGGCAGCGGGTGCTGCGTGGTCAGCCATGCCTGCCAGGCCTCGGGCACAGGTTCACGCTCTGCCTCCGGTGGCAGGTATTCACCAACCTGACTGACTACCATGTGCTGCAGTCTGTGTTCGTGTGGAAGCGCTGCACTGGCCTGTGCCAGTTCAGGCGCCAGATCGGCCGTAGTCATGGCCAGCCTGACGCCTGCATCGGTGATGTAGTGCTGCAGCTCCTGCGCACGGTTCATCGGGTTGACGGGTACCACCACGGCATTGGCACGCAGGATGGCAAAGTGGGCCATCACCAGCTGCGGCAGGTTCTGCATGAACAGGATGACGCGATCGCCGCGCTGCACACCGGCAGCATGCAGACAGGCTGCCAGTCGTTGAGCGCCATCGGCCAGTTCACGGTAGCTGATCGTGCGGCCAAAGAACTGCAGCGCCACCTTGTCCGGATAGCGGCGCGCGCTGGTTTCAAGGTTGTCCCACAGGGAAGTGGCAGGTGCCGTCAAAGTGCGGGGAACGCGGCGGGGCCAGTGTTGGTCGTGCAAACGCATACGGTCAGCTCCATCAAGGATTGCGAGTGCAGTACACGCTAGCGGCTCTGCCGTGCTTTCACATTCGGGAAGCACCCCATCACAGGTCACCTGCGCGACCAGCAGGCTTATCCCCGCAGCGCCCGGCACACCGCCACTCGCGCGAGAATCGCAGCATCTTGCGTCACCCGTTGCAGACCCGATGAAAAAAAACGATATCGAACATTTCTTCGCCACCTTGCGCGAAGCCAACCCCGAGCCTCGCACCGAACTGGAGTACAGCAGCAACTTTGAGCTGCTCACAGCCGTACTGCTGTCTGCCCAGGCCACGGACGTGGGGGTGAACAAAGCCACGCGCAAACTCTTTCCTGTTGCCAACACCCCGCAAGCCATTCTGGACCTGGGGCTGGAAGGACTGGAGAGCTACATCAAGACCATTGGCCTGTACCGCAGCAAGGCCAAGCACCTGATGGAGACCTGCCGCATTCTGGTGGAGCAGTTCAACGGTGAAGTACCCAGCACGCGCGAAGCGCTGGAAACCCTGCCCGGCGTGGGCCGCAAGACGGCCAATGTGGTGCTCAATGTCGGTTTTGGTCAGCCGACCATGGCGGTGGACACGCACATCTTCCGCGTCAGCAACCGCACCGGTCTGGCCCCCGGAAAAACACCGCTGGAAGTGGAAAAGCAGCTGCTCAAGCGCGTGCCTGCGGAATACGCCGTCAACTCCCACCACTGGCTGATTCTGCTGGGCCGCTATGTCTGCCAGGCACGCAAGCCCAAGTGCTGGGAATGTCTGGTGTCCCCCTACTGCGACTTCAAACCCAAGACTGAAGCACCAGCACGTAAATCCTGATAGCAGGCACCGATCGCCCCACCCTTTGGCCGCTGCAGTTTGCAGAGCAGCTTCGGCAAACATGATCACGCGCTGCACAGCACATGGCTGACAAATGCTTGCGCGCTCTTGCGGTTAGAACCGGTTCTGTGCCCGTCAGAATTGACCTGGGACAAGGCTTGACGCACATCAATAAGTAGAAACCCTAGGGGCTCTACATTGCGTTCACAGAACCGCATATCAACAACAAGGGAAGCTTCATGCAAAGTGCATCCACTGCACCTCAAGCCACACCGGCTCCAGCCAAACTCATGCCGAAAATTGGCCTGGTGGCGGCCTTTATCGTCCTGCTGAGCATCGTTTTCATGCCGCCCATCGCCGGCCTGCCCCAGGCAGGCCAGATGATGCTGGGCATTCTGGCCTTTGCCGTGATTGTCTGGATGACGGAGGCGCTGGATTATTCCGTCTCCGCCTTGCTCATCGGCTCGCTCATGATCGGCCTGCTGGCCATCAGCCCCGTGCCCGGCAAGGAAGGTGCAGATGCAGTGATGATGGGCACCAAAGCCGCCCTGCCCTATGCCCTGGGCGGTTTTAGCAACAGCGCTGTCGTGCTGGTGGCAGCCGCCTGCTTTATTGCGGCAGCCATGACGGCGACGCGCCTGGACCAGCGCATTGCGCTGCAGGTGCTGTCCTATGTGCCTGCACGCGCCAACCACGTGGTCATGGGTGCCATTTTGGTCGGCTTTTTGCTGTCCTTTATCGTGCCCAGCGCCACTGCCCGTGTGGCCTGTCTGATGCCCATCATGCTGGGCTTTCTGACCGCATTTGGTGCAGACCGCCGCAGCAAGTTCGCCGCACTGGTGGTGATTACCGCAGCCCAGACCGCCAGTGTCTGGAACGTGGGCATCAAGACCGCAGCCGCTCAGAACATGGTGGCGATTGGCTTTATCGAGCGTCAGTTTGGCGAAACCATCACCTGGGGTGAATGGTTTGTCGCAGGCGCGCCTTTCTCGGCCTGCCTGACCGTGCTGCTGTACTTCATCATGACGCGCATGCTCAAGCCCGAGATGGACCACATCGCAGGTGGCCGCGAAGCCGTGCGCCAGCAACTGCAGGCGCTGGGCAAGATGACGGCCAACCAGTGGAAGCTGCTGGTCATCACCCTGGTGCTGCTGGGCTTCTGGGCAACGGAAGGCGTGCTGCACAAGGTGGACACCACTTCTTCGACCATCGTGGCCGTAACCCTGATGCTCATGCCCCGCATTGGCATCATGAGCTGGAAGGAATCGCAAAAGGGCTTCCCATGGGGCACTGTGGTGCTGTTTGCCGTCGGTATCGCCATGGGCTCTGCCCTGCTGAAAACGCAGGCTGCGCCCTGGCTGGCCAAGCAGATTGTGGAAAACCTGGGCCTGGTCAACGCCTCGGCCTTTGCCATCCTGATGCTGCTGTCGATGTTCCTGATCGTGATTCACCTGGGCTTTGCCAGCGCCACGGCGCTGGCCTCGACCATGATCCCTATCGTGATCAGCGTGCTGCAGGTCGTGGAGACCCCCGGCATTAACGCCATCGGCATCACCATGCTGCTGCAGTTTGTGGTGAGCTTCGGGTTTATCCTGCCCGTGAACTCACCCCAGGGCATGCTGGCTTACGGCACGGACACCTTCACCATCAAGCAGTACGTGAAAACCGGTTTTGTCATCACCATTGCGGCCACGGTGCTGCTGGTAATCTTTGCCCTGACCTACTGGCCCATGATGGGTTACATGACCCTCAAATAATCGCCTCGCTGCGATAAAAAACGGCCCTGCATCTGCAGGGCCGTTTTGCTTGGTGGCTTCACATCATGTAGCCACAGGAACCTGGCACGCAGCCCGCCGGGCCGCCCAGTACTGCAACAGGCGCGGCACAATGAGTACCAGCAGCACAATGATGACCAGCGTCAGCGACATGGGACGCTGCACAAAAATGCTGAAGCTACCCTCTCCAATCGCCACCGCATTGCGCATTTGCGCCTCGGCCAGCGGCCCCAGAATCATGCCAACCACCACGGGGGCCGTGGGAAAGTCAAAACGCCGCATCAGCACACCCAGCAGCCCCATGCCAAACAGCAGGAACAGGTCAAACGTGCTCTGGCGCATGCCGTAAGCCCCCACCGTGGCAAAAATCAGAATGCCTGCATACAGCTGCGGCTTGGGCACGCGCAGCAGTTTGACCCACATGCCCACCATCGGCAGGTTCAACACCAGCAGCATCACATTGCCGATATACAGCGATGCAATCAGCGCCCATACCAGCACCTGCGCACTGTCAAACAGCTGCGGGCCAGGGTTGATGCCATAGTTCTGAAACGCGCCCAGCAATACGGCCGTGGTGTTGCTGGTGGGAATGCCCAGCGTCAGCAGCGGAATCAAGGCTGCTGTCACCGTGGCGTTGTTGGCGGCCTCCGGGCCTGCCACGCCTTCAATGGCGCCCTTGGTGCCAAACTCGGCCTTGTCCTCGCCCTTGGCCAGCTTTTTCTCCGTCGCATAGCTCAAAAAGGTCGGGATTTCCGTGCCCCCCGCAGGAATGCAGCCAAAGGGAGCGCCAATGACCGTGCCACGAATCCATGCAGGCCAGGAACGCTTCCAGTCACGACGATTCATGTGCACGCGGCTGATGGCGTTCTGGCTTTCCTTGACCTTGCCTTCATACAGGGCGTAATACAGCACTTCGGCCACGGCAAACAGGCCTACGGCCACCAGCACGATATCGATGCCGTCGAGCAGTTCCATCTTGCCGCCGGTGTAGCGCGCAGCACCAGAGATCTGGTCCATGCCCACGCAGCCCATGGCCAGCCCCAGAAACAATGATGTAATGCCGCGCACCATGCTCTGCCCCAGCACCGCGGACACGGTGGTAAAGGCCAGCACCATGAGCATGAAATACTCTGGCGGCCCCAGCCGCACGGCAAACTCAGCCACCCCGGGTGCAAAAAGCGTCACCACCACCGTCGCAATCGTGCCTGCCACAAAGGAGCCGATGGCAGCCGTTGCCAGTGCCGCACCGGCACGACCACTCTTGGCCATCTTGTTGCCTTCCATGGCCGTGACCATGCTGGCCGTCTCCCCCGGCGTGTTCAGCAGAATGGAGGTGGTCGATCCGCCATACATGGCGCCGTAATAAATACCGGCAAAGAAAATCATGGATGCCGTGATTTCCACCTTGGCGGTGATCGGCAGCAGCATGGCCACCGCCACCGCAGGGCCTATGCCCGGCAAGACCCCCACGGCCGTGCCCAGCGCACAGCCGAGCAAGGCCCACAGCAGATTCATGGGCGTGGCCGCCGTGGCAAAGCCTTGCAGCAATGCATCAAACAAGTCCATCACAGCCACCCCGTATTTGTGAGCCCTGGCAGGTTAATGGCCAGCAATTGCGTAAAGGTCCAGTACACGGGAGCGGCAATCACCAAGCCCGTGAGCACATCCTTGACCAGCATGCGAGTACTGAGCACATGCTGCTGTCCTTGCGCTCGGCGCAGCCCCTGCACAGCCAGCAGGTAACACAGCGCACAGCTCAAAATAAAGCCCAGGTGCTCAATCAGACCCGCATTGATCAGCAGCCCGGCCGACACCCAGACAAATGGACCGAGATCAGCGCGTGCGCTGCCGCCGGGCTCTGCAGCATGGCGGAAACCACCCGTCCATGCCTCCCCCATCAACCAGATGCCGCACATGCCCAGCGCCACTGCACACAGCCAGGGCAGAAAATTGGGGCCCACACCGCCATAGCCTGCATCGCCTTCAATCATGCTGGCTCCTATACCCATACCAATGGCTACCAGTAATACCAGGCCACCAACTGCGGCCTGCCACCGGGCAGCAGGAATGGCACTTTCCCACTGCGGTGATGGCGTATTCCATGCTTCTTGCATCAGCATTTCCTTTTTTGAGCAAAAAGTGCCCCTAGCGCTTATCCAGAAAGCGCTAGCAGCTATCAAGAACAGAGTAATTAAAAAGGGGGAACAGCCCCGTCCTGCCTCCGAACAGGGGCTTGCCTACCGCCTTACACCATGCCTGCGCTGGTCATGATTTCGCGCAGATTCTTGAACTCCTGGTCCACAAAGCTGGCAAAAGCATCACCAGCCAGCCATGCTGGTGTCCACTCGTTCTTCTTGATCGACTCCTGCCAGGAAGCGCTCTGCACGGCTTTTTCGAGCTTGGTGATCAGAGCATCACGCTGTTCACGGGTGATGCCGGGGGCACCATAAACGCCGCGCCAGTTACCGATTTCCACATCAATGCCCTGCTCCTTGAGCGTGGGAATGTCGATGCCTGGCAGGCGTTCGGCAGAGGTCACGCCAATCGGCTTCATCTTGCCTGTGGCAATGTACTCCGCAAATTCGCTGTAGCCACTGCCACCCACGGTGACGTTGCCACCCAGAATGGCGGAAATGGCCTCGCCGCCCCCACGGAAAGCCACGTAATTGATCTTGGCCGGATCTACCCCCACGGCCTTGGCAATCATGCAGGCGGCAATGTGCTCGGTCGAGCCACGCGAGCCGCCGCCCCACTTGACGCTGCCCGGGTCTTTCTTGAGCTGTGCAACTACCTCGTCCATGGTCTTGAAGGGTGAGTTGGCTGGCAGCACGAACACGTTGTATTCGCTGGTGATACGTGCCAGCGGCGTAGCCTGCTGCAGCGATACAGGCGGCTTGCCCGTGATGATGCCACCCAGCATCACCGCCCCCATGACCATCAAGGCGTTGGGATCCCCCTTGCTGCCGTTGACGAACTGCGCCAGACCAATGGCACCAGCCGCACCCCCCTTGTTCTCATAGGTCACCGTAGAGGCTACACCGGCATCCTGCAGCGCCTTGCCAAGCGCTCGCCCCGTCGTGTCCCAGCCGCCACCGGGGTTAGCGGGCAGCATCATCTTCATGGCAACAGCCTGTGCCTGTGCCTGTGAAAGCAGTCCAGCGGCAGCCAGCGCTGCCATGCTCTTCAGAAAGGTATCGCGACGCATGGATGTGTCTCCTTGTTGTAGCTTGCATTTGCACTGCCCATGATGGCTGTGAACGCTGTCAAACGGCTGTCTTGTTTGCTCAGTGCAAACCCGAAGGGGTGATGCAGCTCAGATACAGCGCTGCAGTGCTAACGTGCACCACATGCATATTCTTTTGGTAGAAGACGACAGCGCCATGCGCACCAGCCTGCAGCGCGCCCTGACGCGCCGCGGCATGCAGGTAAGCACATGTGCCGATGGTCATCAGGCCCCTGCGCGCTGGCAGGAGCTCCAGCCAGATGTGGTCGTGCTGGACCTGAGCCTGCCTGGTCAGGATGGGCTACAAATTCTGGCGGCCATGCGCGCGCAGCAGTGCCGCACGCCGGTGATGATTCTTACGGCCCGAGGCACCGTGGGTGACCGCGTGCTAGGGCTGAACACGGGCGCCGATGACTATCTGTCCAAGCCCTTTGACCTGGATGAGCTGGAAGCACGGCTGCATGCTCTGGTACGCCGCACGGCAGCAGCCACAGCTACACCTGCGGCAGATGGTCCTGTGACCGTATTTGGCAATCTGCGGCTGGACCTGCATGACGGTGCCATCTACCACCTGGGCGCACCCATGGACTTCACCCCTCGTGAACGTGCCCTTATGCAGGCACTGCTGGGCAAGCCCGGTCAGGCTATTGCCAAGGAGCGCCTGTATGCCCAGGTCTTTCCGGGCGCACAGGATGTGCAATACGAGGCCATTGAAGTCGTGGTCTACCGCCTGCGCAAGAAACTGGCGGGTACCGGGGTGGATCTGGTCACACTTCGCGGTCTGGGCTATCTGCTGCGTCTGTCAACCTCGCGGTCTACCTCTGCGCCCCAGCCATGAACTCCCCAAGCTTGCCCGCCTGGTCGCTGCGTACCCGCCTGCTGGCAGGGATTTTGCTGCCCATATTGCTCTGCATCAGCTGGAACACCTGGGTGGTCTACCACGAAGCGCTGGGTGCTCTGCACACCGCCTATGACCGCACCCTGCTGGCTTCAGCCAAGACCATTGGCGAGCAGCTGGATGTGCAGGGCTACGAAGCACATGCCACCATCAGCGCCACCGTACCCTACTCAGCGCTGGAAGCCTTCGAAGCCGACACCCAGACCCGTATGTTCTATCGCGTCTCCACCCTCAGTGGTGAGATGGTGTCGGGCTTTCCCGATCTTCCCCTGTGGCAAGGCCAGCTTCCACAGCAGCCGCCTTACGCCGCACTGGTGGATTTTTATGACAGCGAGTACCGCGACCGCCCAGTGCGCATGGCCGTGCTGCTGCAGCCTGTTGCCAGCGCAACCGGACGCAGCATGGCCATCATTCAGGTAGCAGAAACTCTGCAGCTGCGCGAAAACCTGGCGCTGGAGCTGCTGGGCCAGACCCTGTGGCAACACGCTGTACTGCTGATCTTGGTCACGCTGACGGTGCTGCTGGTTGTGCACCGCGTCACCCGCTCGGTCCGCGTGGTCGGAGAAGCCATGGGCCAGCGCCCACAGGGCGATCTGCGCCCAGTCCCCTTGCATACGGTTCCACGCGAGCTGCGGCCTCTGCTTGATGGCACCAACCGCATCATGGAGCGCCTGCGTGGCCTGCTGCACGACCAGAAGCGCTTTGTGCGCGATGCCTCGCACCAGTTGCGCACACCACTGGCCGTGCTCAAGGTACAGGTCCAATCCGCCCGACGTGGTGATGTACCCCCCATGCTGGCACTGGAAGAAATCGAAGGTACGGTAGACCGTGCTACAGAATTGGCCAACCAGATGCTGGCACTGGCCAAAGTCGAGCAGCTGCGTGAGCAGCCCCGTGAATGCCTGGCCTGGGATGCGGTAGTGCGAGAGGTCAGCCTTGACCTCGCACCTCTGATTGCAGACAAAGACCTGGACTTTGTGCTGGAAGCTGATACCCTCGTCATGGTCCAGGCCCATGCCTGGATGCTGCGCGAGCTGGTGCGCAATCTGCTGCACAACGCTGTACGCCATGCGCCAGCGCACAGCAGCCTGCTCATCAAGCTATCACTGAATGCACAGCAGCAGGCACAGCTGTATATCGCTGATGAAGGACCTGGATTGAGCAAAGCGCTGCAGGAGCACCTGTACCAGCCATTCGTCAGCCATGGCGAACACCAGGGATTCGGCCTGGGCCTGGCACTGTGCCACGACATCGTGCATGCCCTTGGCGGCACGCTGGAGTTGCGCAACCGAAGCGCTGCTGGACTGGAAGTCCTGGCCTGCCTGCCACAGGCCAGCCCAGACATGGTCTGAGCCTCAACATCTGAAAAACCTTACAGGCAGCCATGGCTTGAACGTGCCATTGTTGTTCTGTGGTGTTGTACGGGATCAGGACGTGCGCCAACGCTTTGTGCTCAGCTATCTATTCCGAAGCACTCTTTTATCAGACATAAATCCCAAGATAAGCCAATAATTACAAGCGCTTCAAGCTACAAAAAAAGTAGTCAGAATTCCGTCCTGCAGTGCATAGCACCCATACAAAAAAGCATAGATAACCAATTGCAGGCAAGGAATTGAACATGGGCTTGGAAAAGCAGAAAGCGCCAGCGCGCATCGTGGTCGTAGGTGGTGGTGTAGCAGGGCTGGAAATCGCCTCGGCACTGGGCAAACTCAAGGATGCGCACATTGGCTCCGTCACCCTGGTCGACGCGGACTCCGCCCATGTCTGGAAGCCCATGCTGCACACCATTGCCGCAGGCACCCGCGACCTGGCCCAGCAGCAGACCACCTACCTCGCCCAGGCTACGGATGCCCACTTTGCCTACCAGCCTGGAGCCATGTCAGGCCTGGATCGTGAACGCAAGGAGATCATTCTCGACCCCATCGTCGCTGAAGATGGCCGCGAGGTAGTGCCCACTCGCCGCCTTGCCTACGACAAGCTGGTGATTGCAGTGGGGAGCGGTGCCAACGACTTTGGCACACCCGGTGTGCTGCAGCACTGCTACATGATCGATTCACGCCGCAAGGCCGATGAGTTCAATCGCGAAATCCGCCTGCGCATGCTGCGCTGCATGACCGAAGGGGAAACGCTGCAGGTCGCCATCGTCGGCGCAGGTGCGACCGGCGTAGAGCTGGCAGCAGAGTTGGTGCAGCTGTCTGAGAGCGCGGAAGCCTACGGCGCGCTGGGCAAGGCAGCCAAGTTCCAGATCGTGCTGATCGAGGCTGGTCCACGCATCCTGCCCAGCTTCCCCGAAGAAATTTCCATTGCCACACAAACCCGGCTGGAGAAACTGGGAGTGCGTGTGCTGACTAATCGAAAGGTACAGGCCGCACATGCTGCTTCACTGGTACTGGACGGTGACGAACAAATTCCTGCGGGACTGAGCGTCTGGGCCGCAGGCGTCAAGGCACCCGACTTTCTGTCTACCCTTGGCCTGCCCACCACCCGCGGTAATCAGCTGATCGTCAATGATGATCTGCAGACTGCAGACCCTGATATCTATGCCGTCGGTGACTGCGCCAGCTACACCCTTCCCGGAGAAACGCAGCCACTGCCTCCTACTGCTCAGGTTGCCCACCAGCAGGCACGCTATCTGATCGAGCTGTTTCCCAAGATGCTGGCCTGCCCCCATGCCTACAACGGCACAGGCTTTGCCTATCGCGACTTCGGCGCGCTGGTATCGCTGGCCCACTATGACGCCTACGGCTCTCTGGGCAAGTTTGGCCTGTTCAACGGTGGGCTGATTCGCGGACGGCTGGCCATGCTCAGCCACATCTGGCTGTATCGCTCTCACCAGGCACGCCTTTACGGCTTCTGGCGCGGGGGACTGCTGTGGCTGGTGGACATGATGAATTCACGCCTGCGCCCCACTATCCGTTTAGATTAATAACACCGCGCGCTGGAGGAACTGACTACGAGACCACCAGCGGTTCCAGCGTCTGTCGCAACGCAGCAGGCAATGCACAGGGACGGCGTGTTTCCCGGTGCACATAGACGTGCACAAAGTGCCCGGCCGCCGCCGTCTGAGCTTCCCCCTGCGCAAACAGTCCGATTTCATACCGGACACTGCTGCTGCCCAGGCGGGCTACGCGAAGGCCTGCTTCAACCATCTGAGGAAATGCCAGGGGGGCAAAGTAGTTGCACTGCGTCTCCACCACCAGGCCAATGGTTTCACCTGCGTGAATATCCAGCGCCCCAGCTTCAATCAGAAACGCATTGACTGCCGTATCAAACCAGCTGTAGTAGACGACATTGTTCACATGTCCATAGATATCGTTGTCTGCCCAGCGGGTAGGAATACTGCGGAACACACGATACGCACTCCGTGACTGAGGAGCAGCCCTGCTGGTAGATGAAGTGTCTGATGTCATGCCTGCATTCTCTGCAGGCGCAATGCATCAACGTGTACCCGAGCGACATCGTCGCCCTGATGCGACACTTTCACACCGCATCTGTCGCAAACACACGCAATTAGCGACCTTTTTCACCATTGATACTGTTTTTTGTTGCAGCGCAGCAAAAACTGCTTGCAGCAATCACTGCTTTGCTCAAAAATCCTCTGCATGCTGCATTGCAACATGAATTTGAAAGATGCAGCTGCTCACCTGTCCCCCATTCAACGGAGTACACGACCATGGCACTGACACCTGAACAAATTGCTGCTGCACACAAGGCAAATCTCGAAACCCTGTTTGGCCTGACCAACAAGGCTTTTGAAGGCGTGGAGAAGATTGTGGAACTGAACATGGCTGCTACACGTGCAGCGCTGTCTGAAGCTGCCAGCCACAGCCAGGCTCTGTTGAATGCCAAGGACATTCAGGAGCTGGTCACTCTGCAAACCAGCCTGTTCCAGCCTCTGGCTGAAAAAACGGCGGCTTACAACCGTCACCTGTACAACATCGCTACCAGCACTTCTGCCGAAGTCAGCAAGGCGCTGGAAAGCAAAGCCAGCGAATTTCAGCAGAGCTTCAACAATCTGGTGGACTCCACTGCAAAGAACGCTCCAGCCGGCTCGGAAACCGCTGTAGCCATGATGAAGAGCGCAGTCTCTGCTGCCAACAATGCTTTTGAAAGCGTACAAAAAGCGGTAAAGCAAGCTTCTGACCTGGTGGACGCTAACCTGAAGGCCGTCGCCGCAACAGCAACCACCACAGCAGCACCTGCAGCCTCTTCCAGCAAGGCCAAAGCCTGATATTTCCTGATGCTTCGATAACCATTGGACAATTTCTAGGGTTTACCCTATAATTCGAAGCATCAACCAGTTCACTGGTTACCAGTTGTCTCCTTGGATCCTCTTGAAACCCCCGTTTCTTGGATCCCTTTAAACCCGGTTTTCACAAACCGGGTTTTTTTTCGTCCCTACATAGCTGCACTGACTGGTCTTTACTTGGCCGCCCTTTCATAATTGACGTTTACGTCAAAGAGATTCCAAGGAGCATAAAGCATGGAAATACAGGGCAAGGTATTTATCGTCACCGGTGGTGCATCAGGCCTGGGAGAAGGCACGGCACGCATGCTGGCAGCCCATGGTGCCAAGGTCATCATTGCAGACATGCAGCAGGAAAAAGGCCTGGCCGTAGCCAATACCATTGGCGGCATATTCGTGCCATGTGATGTCAGCAGTGAGGCCGATGGCCAGGCCGTCGTCCAGCAAGCGACTCGTGCAGGCATGCTTGCAGGCCTGGTCAATTGCGCCGGCATTGCGCCCGCTGAAAAAACCGTAGGCAAAAGCGGGGCTCACAGCCTGGCGCTATATCAGAAAGTGATTCAGGTCAACCTGATCGGCAGCTTCAATATGATTCGCCTGGCAGCCGAGGCGATGAGCAAGAACACGCCTGAATCCACTGGTGAACGCGGCGTCATCATCTCCACAGCCAGCATTGCGGCTTATGACGGACAAATAGGCCAGGCAGCCTATGCGGCTTCCAAAGGAGGTGTGGTAGGTATGACATTGCCGATCGCGCGTGATCTTGCACGCAACGGCATTCGCAACATGACGATCGCCCCCGGCATATTTGGGACACCCATGCTATTTGGCATGCCGCAGGAAGTACAGGATGCGCTGGCTGCAGGTGTTCCCTTCCCCAGCCGCCTGGGTACGCCCGAAGACTATGCCAAGCTGGTCAAGCACATCATTGAAAATGACATGCTCAACGGCGAAGTGATTCGCCTCGACGGTGCCATTCGCCTGGCCCCCAAATAAAGCACATGAACATGCATTGCAACAATGCCTCCTGCTGGAGGCATTTTTTATAAAAGCAAAAACAAAAAAGCCGTACTAATTATTATTAGTACGGCTTTGTGTTTCTGGCGGAGTGGACGGGACTCGAACCCGCGACCCCCGGCGTGACAGGCCGGTATTCTAACCAACTGAACTACCACTCCTGGCAGGAAGCATTGCTAGCTTTTCTCAAGCACAAGCGCTTCAAACTTGGCGACCCTACGGGGATTCGAACCCCGGTACCCACCGTGAAAGGGTGGTGTCCTAGGCCTCTAGACGATAGGGTCAATCCTAGAACTTTCAGCATTACTGCTGACCGTTAAATTCTGGTGGAGGTAAACGGGATCGAACCGATGACCTCTTGCATGCCATGCAAGCGCTCTCCCAACTGAGCTATACCCCCAAAACTGGCGGAGTGGACGGGACTCGAACCCGCGACCCCCGGCGTGACAGGCCGGTATTCTAACCAACTGAACTACCACTCCTGGCAGAAAACTTTGTGTTTTGTTGCTATTATTTTAGCAGCAAAACCAAGCGTTTCAAACTTGGCGACCCTACGGGGATTCGAACCCCGGTACCCACCGTGAAAGGGTGGTGTCCTAGGCCTCTAGACGATAGGGTCATTCCTAGAACTTTCAGCATTACTGCTGACCGTTAAATTCTGGTGGAGGTAAACGGGATCGAACCGATGACCTCTTGCATGCCATGCAAGCGCTCTCCCAACTGAGCTATACCCCCAAAACTGGCGGAGTGGACGGGACTCGAACCCGCGACCCCCGGCGTGACAGGCCGGTATTCTAACCAACTGAACTACCACTCCTGGCAGAAAACTTTGTGTTTCGTTGCTATTATTTTAGCAGCAAAACCAAGCGTTTCAAACTTGGCGACCCTACGGGGATTCGAACCCCGGTACCCACCGTGAAAGGGTGGTGTCCTAGGCCTCTAGACGATAGGGTCATAACCTAGAATCTTTGCTTTCGCACCGATTAAAAAAGCGCCCTTTACTTTCAAGGCGCTTATTTAATCGAACCGACTAAACAAACTAACTGGCGGAGTGGACGGGACTCGAACCCGCGACCCCCGGCGTGACAGGCCGGTATTCTAACCAACTGAACTACCACTCCTGGCAGAAAACTTTGTGTTTCGTTGCTATTATTTTAGCAGCAAAACCAAGCGTTTCAAACTTGGCGACCCTACGGGGATTCGAACCCCGGTACCCACCGTGAAAGGGTGGTGTCCTAGGCCTCTAGACGATAGGGTCATAACCTAGAATCTTTGCTTTCGCACCGATTAAAAAAGCGCCCTTTACTTTCAAGGCGCTTATTTAATCGAACCGACTAAACAAACTAACTGGCGGAGTGGACGGGGCTCGAACCCGCGACCCCCGGCGTGACAGGCCGGTATTCTAACCAACTGAACTACCACTCCGAGGAAAAAAGCAATTTATTTTTGCATTTTTTGCAAAAACCAAGTTGCTTTTTAACTTGGCGACCCTACGGGGATTCGAACCCCGGTACCCACCGTGAAAGGGTGGTGTCCTAGGCCTCTAGACGATAGGGTCAATCCTAGAACTTTCAGCATTACTGCTGACCGTTAAATTCTGGTGGAGGTAAACGGGATCGAACCGATGACCTCTTGCATGCCATGCAAGCGCTCTCCCAACTGAGCTATACCCCCTCTTGACAACACAACAATTGCTTGCTGTGTTGAGCGAAGAATTGAATTATAGATGGATTTTTAGCGATTTTTCAAACGCGAGAGAATTTTTTCGCGTCCGAGCAATTCCAGCACTGCATCCACCGATGGCGTATGGGCAGAGCCCACAGTCAGCACACGCACAGGCATAGCCAGTACAGGCATCTTCACGCCCTGGGCTTTGAGCACTTCTTTGATGGCTGCAGCAATCGCTTCCTTGTTCCACTCCACGGTTTCCATGGCTGCAGCAAATGCATCCAGGATGGGGTTGGCTGCTTCGGTTACGTGCTTGGCGTAGTCTTCGGCGTTGCGCTCAATGCTGTCCACATAGAACAGCTTGGCCCAGTTGGCCAGATCGACCAGGGTTTCGCAGCGGTCCTTGAACAGTGCACAGATACGTACCAAGCGGTCGTCCGCGTCCAGCAGGCTTTCAGCCACACCGGCCTTCACCACAAAAGGCTTGACCAGTGCAGCCAGCTTGGCGTCGTCCGTCATCTTCAGGTGCTGGGCATTGACCCAGCGCAGCTTGGCTTCGTCAAACTGGCCAGCGCTGCGGCCCAGGTGATCCAGATTGAACCACTCCAGGAACTGCTGGCGCGAGAAGATTTCGTCGTCACCGTGGCTCCAGCCCAGACGTGCCAGATAGTTCACCATGGCGTCAGGCAGATAGCCTTCGTCACGGTACTGGGTCACGGCCTTGGCGCCATTGCGCTTGCTCATCTTTTCGCCCTGCTCGTTCAGCACGGTAGGCAGGTGAGCAAAGGTAGGCACGGCTGCACCCAGGGCTTCAAAGATGTGGATCTGGCGAGGGGTGTTGTTCACGTGGTCGTCACCGCGGATGACGTGGGTGATGCCCATGTCCATATCGTCCACGCACACGCAGAAGTTGTAGGTGGGCGTGCCATCAGGACGTGCGATCACGAGGTCGTCGAGTTCCGAGTTCTGGAATTCGATACGGCCCTTGCACTTGTCATCCCAGCCCACGACACCGGTCTTGGGTGTCTTGAAGCGCAGCACGGGCTTGACGCCTTCGGGGATGGGGGGCAGCACCTTGCCCTCTTCTGGACGCCAGGTACCGTCGTAGCGGGGCTTTTCCTTGTTGGCCATCTGCTTTTCACGCAAAGCGTCCAGCTCTTCCATGCTCATGTAGCAGGGATAGACATAGCCTTTTTCCTGCAGCTGGGCCAGCACTTCCTTGTAGCGGTCCATGCGCTGCATCTGATAGAAGGGGCCTTCGTCGTGGTCCAGCTCCAGCCACTTCATGCCTTCCAGAATCACATCCACGGATGCCTGGGTCGAGCGCTCCAGGTCGGTGTCTTCAATACGCAGAATGAAGTCACCGCCATTGGCACGGGCAAATGCCCATGGGTACAGCGCCGAGCGGATGTTGCCCAGGTGAATAAAGCCAGTGGGCGAAGGTGCAAAACGGGTACGTACTTTTTGTGTCATTGGTAGGTGTCCAGTCCGCGAGACAGATCAGCCTTGATATCGTCCAAGTGCTCCAGCCCCACGGAGATACGAATAAGTCCCTGACCCAGACCTGCAGCTTGACGCTGCTCCTCAGTCAGGCGGCCATGCGAAGTGCTGGCGGGATGGGTGATGGTGGTCTTCACATCGCCCAGGTTAGCCGTAATGCTACACACTTGGGTATGGTCGACAACGTGGAAGGCGTTCTTGCGCAACTGCTCAGG
The DNA here is from genome assembly GCF_002056725.1 of Comamonas kerstersii. Lineage (NCBI taxonomy): Bacteria > Pseudomonadati > Pseudomonadota > Betaproteobacteria > Burkholderiales > Comamonadaceae > Comamonas > Comamonas kerstersii. The sequence goes on from NZ_CP020121.1 coordinate 3,457,051, forward strand.
GGTATCGCCCTTGACGTCAAAGGACAGCACCGCACCGCCCATGCCGTTTTGCTGGCGCATGGCCAACTCGTGCTGCGGGTGGCTCTTGAGGCCGGGGTAGTACACACGCGCCACCTTGGGGTGGGCCTCCAGCCACTGGGCCAGCTCCAGCGCAGCAGCGCTTTGCGCCTTCACGCGCAGTGACAGAGTCTCCAGGCCCTTCATTACCGTCCAGGCATTGAAAGCCGCTGCATTCAGGCCGCCGCTGCGCAGGAAAGTGCCCATGACCTTGTCCACCAAAGCGATGGAGCCGCAGACCGCGCCAATCATGGTGCGACCTTGACCATCAAGGAACTTGGTGCCCGAGTGTACGACCACGTCCGCACCCAGCTTGGCGGGCTGCTGCAGGATAGGAGTGGCAAAGCTGTTGTCCACCGCCAGCAGCGCACCGTGGGCATGGGCCAGTTCGGCCAGCGCAGCGATGTCGCACAGGTCTGTCAGCGGGTTGGTGGGGGTTTCGGCAAAGAACAGGCGCGTATTGGGCTTGATCGCCGCCTTCCACTCATTGATGTCGGTCTGCGACACAAAAGTGGTTTCCACACCAAAACGAGCCATTTCCGTGCCGAGCAGCTTGATGGTGGAGCCGAACATGGAGCGCGAGCACACCACGTGGTCACCTGCCTTGAGCGTGGTCAGCGCCACCAGCAGGATGGCCGACATGCCCGTCGTGGTGGCCACGGCGCACTCCGTGCCTTCCATGGCTGCCAGGCGCTTTTCAAAGCTGGTGACGGTGGGGTTGGAGGTGCGGCTGTAGGTATAGCCCTCTTCCTGCGCAGCAAAGCGACGGGCTGCGGTTTCGCAGTCGGGCTGGATGAAGCTGCTGGTCATGTACAGCGCTTCGCAGTGCTCGCCCCACTGGCTGCGGGGCAGCGCCTCGCGTACGGCCAGGGTTTCAGGGTGCAGACCTTGTGGGAGTGTTTTCTCGGTCACGACGGCTATTCCTCTATCAAACTGAATGCAGCATCCTATTCAAGGCATGCTCAATAAAAAAAGGAGCATCTAGCGCTTGATCTGTGGGCATTTCAATATCAAAACACTTTGAAATGCTTGCCAGATCTGCGCTAGCAGCTCCTTTTATTGTGATACCGGGCTTATGACGCCCAGTTTAGAACTTATTGCTCCTGGGCGTTAGGCAAGGACAGACGAGAGGTATCCACATCGGACTCCTCACCGCCTGCATTGCGCCCTTCGTTCAGCGCAGTCACTTCTGCGTCCGAAATGTCGCCGGTGATGTAGGTGCCATCAAAGCACGATGCCTCAAAGCCATTGACTGCAGGGTTGATCTTGCCAATGGTCTGCTTCATGGCTTCCACGTCCTGGTAGATCAGTGCATCGCAGCCAATCACTTCGCGGATTTCTTCCACGCTGCGACCGTTGGCCACCAGCTCAGACTTGGTAGGCATGTCAATACCGTAGACATTGGGATAGCGCACCGGAGGCGCAGCAGATGCCAGATACACCTTCACAGCACCGGCGTCACGCGCCATCTGCACGATTTCCTTGGAGGTGGTGCCACGCACGATGGAGTCGTCCACCAGCAGCACGCGGCGGCCCTTGAACTCGCTGCTGATGGCATTGAGCTTCTGGCGCACGGATTTCTTGCGTGCCGCCTGACCGGGCATGATGAAGGTGCGGCCCACGTAGCGGTTCTTCACAAAACCTTCGCGGTAGGGCTTGCCCAGCAGCTGCGCCAGTTGCATGGCGCTGGGGCGGCTGGATTCTGGGATAGGAATGACCGCATCAATCTCATCAGGCGCAACGGTGGAGATCACGCGCTTGGCCAGGGTCTCGCCCATGTTCAGGCGTGCCTGGTAGACCGAGATGCCATCGATGGTGGAGTCCGGACGCGCCAGATAGACGTACTCGAACACACAGGGGTAGAGCTGGCTGTTTTCAGCGCACTGCTCGGTGTGGACGGTGCCATCATTGGCGATGAATACGGCCTCGCCGGGAGCAATATCGCGCTCAAAGGTGTGCAGCGTGCCTTCCAGCGCCACAGATTCGCTGGCCAGCATGTAGGTACCGTCTGCACCACGGCCCATGCACAGGGGGCGAATGCCGAAGGGGTCACGGAAGGCCAGCAGACCGTAACCTGCGATTAGCGCGATCACGGCATACGAACCCTTGATGCGCTTGTGCACGGCGCGCACCGCCTTGAACACCTCATCAGGCGTCAAGGGGGCACCACTGGAAGCACGGCCGATTTCGTGCGCCAGCACGTTGAGCAGCACTTCGGAGTCGCTCTCGGTATTGGTGTGGCGGTGGTCGGTAGATGCCAGCTCTTCGCGCAGCTGCTTGGCGTTGGTCAGATTGCCGTTGTGCACCATGACGATGCCAAACGGAGCATTCACGTAGAAGGGCTGCGCCTCCTCTTCGCTGGAGGCATTGCCTGCCGTAGGGTAACGTACCTGACCCAGGCCCACATTGCCAGGCAGGGCGCGCATGTTACGGGTGCGGAACACATCCTTCACCATGCCCTTGGCTTTGTGCATGAAGAACTTGCGTTCCTGCTGAGTGACGATACCGGCAGCATCTTGGCCACGATGCTGCAGCAGCAGCAAGGCGTCGTAGATCAGTTGATTCACAGGCGTGGTGCTTACCACCCCGACGATTCCACACATAGTCGATTTCCATCTATGCGAGATTGCTCTCGCGGTCTTTGCTTGCAGACCATGCCGTTGGCACAGCCCTCACTCTCTCAGGTAGAAGGCAACCACCTTCCCCATTGCACGGACAGCGCGGGCAAGACACTTGCCACCGCGTCTGTTAACCATGGCGCTGCCTGCGATTGTGTCCACCAATCATGCTCGCGCAGAGGTGTGGAAACTACGACCACCGCCAGCACCAAAATCAGTACAGCAGCGCGCAAAACGCCAAAAACCGCACCCAGCGTTCTATCAACAGGCCGCAAACCTACAAATTCCACGAGTTGCTTGGCCAGGGCACTGAGCAGCCCCCATGCAAACACAATCAGCACAAAGGCCAGCACAAAACCAGCACCGTATTGCACGGCTGGATCAAAACCATCCAGCGGCAGCCAGGCTGCCACATCTGCAGCAAACAGTCGTGCAACGAAAAAACCGACCACCCAGCCAACGAGTGAAAACAGCTCAAAGACCAGACCACGCCACGCACCCAGCAGCATGGACACTACGAGGATGCCTAGCAGCACGCCATCCAGAACAGCCATGTTGTTTGCTTATCCTCGCGTTGCAATGATGCTCACAAAGTCAGCACCGACGCCGCCAGCCCCATGCCCTTGATGCGTGTGGCCGCCTTGTCTGCTGCATCACGTGACTCGAAAGGACCTACGCGCACACGGGTGCGCTTGCCATCCTTGGTTTCGATGACCTGCACATAAGTCTTCAGGCCTGCACGCTCGAGCTTGCCGCGTACCTCGGCAGCCTTGGAACCATCAGCAAACGCGCCCACCTGCACAATGAAGCGGCCTTGCTTGGAAGCTTCAGCCTTGGCCGGTGCTGCCGCAGCAGCCGGCGCTGGCGTGCGACCTTCCAGCAGCGCCCGCACACGCTCAGCCTCGCTCACCGCGGGCTTGGGACGTTCGGGCTGGGGCTCAGGCTTGACTTCCTGCTTGGGCTCGGGTTTGGGTTCCGGCTTGATTTCAGGTTTAGGCACTGGCACTGTGGCAGGAGCTGCAGGCTCAGGCACCAGACGCGGAGGCTCTGGCGGCTTGGGGACAGCCAAAGGCGCAGGCTCATTGCCAACCAGCTCCTCACCATCATCCAGAGCGGCATCAGGCACGAAGGGGGCAGCCCCGCCTGCGCCCTGTTCAGCGCGCAAACCTGTCTCGGTCTGCGCCTGATTCCCAGGCACCATCATGGGAGCGACTTCGTTGCGATCGGGGATTTCGATGGGCACATCCACGGGAATGGGACGTGGCTGGGTATCAAACAGAATAGGAAAGCCAATCACACCCAGCGCCACCAGGACGGCAGCACCGATGAGGCGATGCTGCGCCCGACGACGCATGTCCTCCACGCTCTCGGACTGAGCGAGCCGGGAACGCCGCACAGGCGTTTGCTCACTTTCCTTTTTCTGACCAGGCCAGCGGAATTTAAAAAGTGCCATGGATATGCGTCGCGCGGCGGACCTTATTCGCCCAAGTGTTTGGCATGCAGGCGAGGTGGCCCATCCTTCAAGACCTCACCTACCGTATAGAACGAGCCAAAAACTACGATTCTATCAGCCGGGTCTGCAGCCTCTACCGCTGCGCGCAGGGCTTCTTGCGGGTTCTGATACAAGTTAACAGGCACTTCACTTCGTGTAGCGCCTGCCACCATCTGCAGAGCGCTCCACTTTTGTTGCAAATTGGAAGCACTTTCTGCGCGCGGTGTGGGCAGGTCAGTGAAGTACCAGCGGTCGATCAGCGGCCCGACTTTGAGCAGCATAGGCGTCAGGTCCTTGTCTGCCATGGCACCGAACACCGCATGCGTCGTAGGAAAGTAGCCCATGGCATCCAGATTGGCGGTCAGCGCCGCCACGGAATGGGGGTTGTGCGCCACATCCAGCACCAGCGTGGGCTGGCCCGGAATGATCTGAAAACGTCCGGGCAGCTCCACCATGGCCAGGCCCGTGCGCACGGCCTGCGCAGTCACAGGCACCAGCTGGCGCAGCGCCTCATATGCCGCCAGCACGCCCGATGCATTCATGAGCTGGTTGGCACCACGCAAGGCCGGATAGGACAGCCCGGCATAACGACGGCCACGCCCTGCCCAGCCCCACTGCTGGCGGTCACCCTCATAGTTGAAGTCATGACCAAAGCGCCAGAGGTCTGCGCCGATCTCGGCCGCGTGATCGAGCACGCTCTGTGGAGGCACGGGGTCGCTCACGATCACAGGTCGGCCTGGACGCATGATGCCGGCCTTCTCGCGGCCAATGGTTTCGCGGTCATTACCCAGAATGGCGGCGTGGTCGATATCAATGCTGGTGATGATGGCGCAGTCAGCATCCACCACGTTCGTAGCGTCGAGCCTGCCGCCCAGGCCCACTTCCAGAATGGCGACATCCAGCTTGGACAGACTCAGCATGCGCAGGATGGCCAGCGTGGTGAACTCAAAATACGTCAGCAGGATTTCTTCACCCTGCAGGCGTGCGGCTTCCACGGCTTCAAAGTGCGGCAGAAAGTCCTCAGCCTTGGCGATTTCACCGTGAATGCGGCAACGCTCCTCAAAATGCACCAGGTGTGGCGAGGTATAGACGCCGGGCTTATAGCCCGCCTGCAGGGCCACGGCCTCCAGCATGGCACAGGTAGAGCCCTTGCCGTTGGTGCCAGCCACCGTAATGACGGGGCAGTCAAACTTCAACGCCATGCGCTGCGCGACTTCGCGTACACGCTCCAGGCCCATGGCAATGTTCTGTGGATGAATTTGCTCGCAGTGCGCAAGCCACTCGGGAAGTGTGGAAAAAGTGCTGTGCATACAGTTCGTGATTGTCGCGCACCCACACATGCATCATCATCTGCACCATGAGTACCACCAAGATTATTCGTGTTTACGGCATCCCCAACTGTGACACAGTGAAAAAAGCACGCGCCTGGCTGACAGCACAGGGGCTGGACTACGAATTCCACGACTTCAAGAAGCTGGGCGTAACCGCCGAGCAGCTCGCAACCTGGATGCAGGCCGTAGGCTGGGAAAAGCTGACCAACCGCCAGGGCACGACCTGGCGCAAGCTCGATGCTGCCGTTCAGGCCCAGGTGACCGATGCCGCCTCTGCCGCCGCCTTGCTGCAGGAGCACACCAGCATCATCAAGCGCCCCGTCGTAGAGTGGATGGATGGCCGCATCACCGTAGGTTTCAAGGCCGAAGACTGGGCTGCCAGCCTGAACGCCTGAGGCATTGACACGCTCCTCTGGCTTTACGCAAGTTTTACCAGCCCTGCACACAGGCTTGGGCGCCCTCCTCTACACTGCCTCCAACATCTGTGAAGTGCAGCTTCATGGACTGAGCAAGGAGTGATGAGATATGGGAAGCAAACACTGGATCGGTGCTGCCATGGCCGCCGGGCTGGCATGTAACCTGGCCTGGGCGCAGGAGCAGGTGCGAGCCCGTGTGATCTCTGCAGTGCCCGTCATGCAGCAGGTTGCCGTGCCGCAGCAGCTATGTGACAACGACGAGGTCTACACCGGCCAGCGTGTCACAGGCACAGGCGCCGTTGTGGGTGCAGTGATTGGCGGCCTGGCTGGCAATGCTCTGGGGCACGGCAGTCGCCACGGCCCACATGGCTACTACCAGCCCTCGACCCGCGGGCCCAGCACCGTAGTCGGTGCAGTGGCAGGGGGACTGATTGGCAACAGCATAGAAAGCGCCAACGGCCAGCCCAATTACGAAACCGTGCGCCGCTGCACCAATACCACCCGTTATGAAAACCACACCGTCGGCTACGACGTGAGCTATGAGTACGCCGGCCAGCGCTACCACACCCAGCTGGACTATGACCCCGGTCCATGGCTTGATGTAACAGTACAACCCAAGGGCAGTTACTCATCGTCTTCTGCCAGTACAGGCATCAGCTATACAGGCCCTGGCGGCGTCTACCAGAGCGCTCCTGCGGGTGTGACAGTCACCACCAACAGCATTGAGTACATGCCGCCGCCCGTGCCCATCGTCATTGGTGTCAACGCTGGTGGCTATGCGCCACCACCTCCCGGGTATCGCCCCCCGCCACCTCCTCCCGGCTACTTTCCACCCCCAGCCTATGGCCAGAGGCCACCTCCACCGCCAGGCTGGCGCCCTCCCCCACCTTCAGGGCCACATTCCCCACCGCACTGGCGTTGAATCTGCGCCGCACTGCGCGAACCCCGCAGCACAGCGCAGCTGGCCTAAAATGGCTAGCTTCAATCCAACTTCAGCGACTACGCGTTCACATGACAACCGAGCAGTTCTCCGGCGTTACCCTGACGACCAAGGCCAATGTCTACTTTGACGGCAAGTGTGTCAGCCACAGTTTCACCCTGGCCGACGGCACCAAGAAGTCCGTGGGCGTGGTACTTCCCGCTACTTTGACTTTTGGCACAGCTGCTGCAGAAATCATGGAATGCGTAGGCGGCTCCTGCGAATACAAGCTCGATGGCACAGACGAATGGAAGACTTCCACCGTGGGTGAAAGCTTTCATATTCCCGCCAATTCCAAGTTTGATATCCGCGTGACCGAGGCCTACCACTACATCTGCCACTACGCTTGATCGGGCGCTCTGTTTGATTACAAGCCTTTTTAGCCTCTAGCGCTTATGTAGCAAGCGCTTGCAGCTATTAAATTTAAAGAGAATTCTTATGCAAACCATTCTGCAATCCGTACCTGTCGGCCAAAAAGTCGGCATCGCCTTCTCTGGCGGCCTGGACACCAGCGCAGCACTGCGCTGGATGAAGAACAAGGGCGCGCTGCCCTATGCCTACACCGCCAACCTGGGCCAGCCTGACGAAGAGGACTACGATGCCATTCCTCGCAAGGCCATGGAATACGGCGCAGAAAAGGCACGCCTGATCGACTGCCGCCCTCAGCTGGCCAACGAAGGTATCGCCGCCATCCAGGCAGGTGCTTTCCACATCTCTACCGGCGGCATCACTTACTTCAACACCACCCCTCTGGGCCGTGCTGTGACCGGCACCATGCTGGTGGCTGCCATGAAGGAAGACGACGTCAACATCTGGGGTGACGGCTCCACCTTCAAGGGCAACGACATCGAGCGTTTCTACCGCTATGGTCTGCTGACTAACCCCGCGCTGAAGATCTACAAGCCCTGGCTGGACAGCACCTTCATCAACGAACTGGGCGGCCGCAAGGAAATGTCTGAGTTCCTGATCAAGGAAGGCTTTGGCTACAAGATGTCCGTGGAAAAGGCTTACTCCACCGACTCCAACATGCTGGGCGCGACCCACGAAGCCAAGGATCTGGAGCACCTGAACTCCGGCATCCGTATCGTGAACCCCATCATGGGCGTGGCGTTCTGGAAGCCAGAAGTGGAAGTGAAGGCTGAAGAAGTCTCCGTCACCTTCGAAGAAGGCCGTCCCGTTGCCCTGAACGGCGTGGAGTTTGCCGACCCCGTGGCCCTGTTCCTGGAAGCCAACCGCATCGGTGGCCGCCACGGTCTGGGCATGAGCGACCAGATTGAAAACCGCATCATCGAAGCCAAGAGCCGCGGCATCTACGAAGCCCCCGGCATGGCCCTGCTGCACATTGCCTACGAGCGTCTGGTCACCGGTATTCACAACGAAGACACCATCGAGCAATACCGCATCAATGGCCTGAAGCTGGGCCGTCTGCTGTACCAGGGCCGCTGGTTTGACCCCCAGGCCATCATGCTGCGCGAAGCTTCGCAGCGCTGGGTGGCACGCGCCATCACCGGCACCGTGACCTTGGAACTGCGCCGTGGCAACGACTACTCCATCCTGAACACCGAGTCGCCCAACCTGACCTACGCACCTGAGCGTCTGTCCATGGAAAAGGTCGAAGACGCACCTTTCAGCCCAGAAGACCGCATCGGCCAGCTGACCATGCGCAACCTGGACCTGATCGACACCCGCGATAAGCTGGCCGTGTACTCCAAGGCTGGCCTGCTGAGCGTGAGCAGCGCCAACTCTCTGCCTCAGCTGGGTAACAAGTAAGAAGTAAGCAAACTTCCGAATCGCTGCCTGCAAAGACAGGCAGCGCCATCACAGCAAAGCCCACCAAACGGTGGGCTTTGTTTTTTGATGTGCTTGGATCAATGGGGCTTCGCCAATTATTCAAGAATGACGGGATTTTGACGGCGCAAGCGCCGCCAACCCAGCCATTCGCTGTGCTTGGATCAATTGGTCTTCGCCAATTGATCCAAGATGGCTGGGTTTTCCAGCGTGCTGGTGTCCTGGGTGATGGCTTCGCCCTTGGCAATCGAGCGCAGCAGGCGGCGCATGATCTTGCCGCTGCGGGTCTTGGGCAGGTTTTCACCAAAACGGATGTCCTTGGGCTTGGCAATCGGGCCAATTTCCTTGGCGACCCAGTTGCGCAGCTCGTTGGCAATCTGCTTGGCTTCTTCACCCGTTGGCAGCGGACGCTTGAGCACCACAAAGGCGCAAATTGCTTCACCGGTCAGATCATCAGGACGGCCCACCACGGCAGCCTCGGCCACCAAGTCGGTCTTGGCAACGAGGGCTGACTCGATTTCCATGGTGCCCATGCGGTGGCCAGAGACATTGAGCACGTCGTCAATACGACCCGTGATGCGGAAGTAGCCACGGTCTTCACTGCGTACGGCACCGTCGCCTGCCAGATAGGTCTTGCCGCCGAGTTCCTCGGGGAAATAGCTCTTCTTGAAGCGCTCGGGGTCGCCCCAGATGTTGCGAATCATGCTGGGCCATGGGCGCTTGACCACCAGCATGCCGCCTGCACCATTGGGCATGTCGTTACCCGTTTCATCGACGATGGCCGCCATGATGCCGGGCAGCGGCAACGTGCAGGAGCCGGGCACCAGCGGTGTAGCCCCGGGCAACGGGGTAATCATGTGACCACCGTTTTCGGTTTGCCAGAAGGTGTCCACGATGGGGCAGCGCTCACCGCCCACGTTCTTGTAGTACCACATCCAGGCTTCGGGGTTGATGGGCTCCCCCACACTGCCCAGAATGCGCAGACTCGACAGATTCCAGTTCCTGGGATGCACCTTCTCATCTGCTTCAGCTGCCTTGATCAATGAGCGAATGGCTGTGGGTGCCGTGTAGAAAATGGTGCAACCATGGCGCTCGATCATCTGCCAGAAACGCCCCGCATCGGGGTAAGTTGGCACGCCTTCGAAGACGATCTGGGTTGCACCTGCAGCCAACGGGCCATAAGCCACATAGGTGTGACCGGTAATCCAGCCAATGTCTGCCGTGCACCAGAAGACATCGCTGGGCTGCACGTCAAAGGTCCACTCCACCGTTTGCTTAGCCCACAGCATGTAGCCACCCGTGGAGTGCTGCACACCCTTGGGCTTGCCCGTGGAACCGCTGGTATAGAGCACAAAGAGTGGATGCTCAGCTTCTACGGGCACAGCAGGGCACTCGGTGGACTGGCCTTGCAGCAGCTGCTCAAAAGTGAGGTCTCTGCCTTCTGTCTTACTATAGGACGTCTGCGTACGTTCATAGACAAACACATGCTTGACACACTCGCAGCCGCCCATTTGCAGCGCCTCATCCACCACGGCCTTAAGCGCCAGCTCCTTGCCGCCACGCATCTGGTAGTTGGCGGTAATCACGGCACAGGCACCTACGTCCACAATGCGTTCGTGCACGGCCTTGGCAGAAAAGCCGCCAAACACCACGGAGTGCGTAGCACCCAGACGCGCGCAGGCCTGCATGGCCACAATGCCCTCAATCGTCATGGGCATGTAGATCAGCACGCGATCGCCCTTTTGGATGCCCTGTGCCTTCAAGCCATTGGCGAACTGTGCAACGCGGTTCAGCAATTCACGGTAGGTGACCTTGGTGACCTGACCATCGTCTGACTCAAAAATGATGGCCGTCTTGTTTTCGACGGGCGTGCCGATATGGCGGTCCAGACAGTTGGCGCTGGCGTTAAGTTCTCCATCGGCAAACCAGCGGTAAAACGGCGCATGGCTCTCATCGAGCACCTGGGTAAAAGGCTTGCTCCACACAACATTGTCGCGCGCCAGGCGAGCCCAATAACCCTCGTAATCCTTCTCGGCTTCTGCGCACAGGGCTTGGTATGCGGCCATCCCCGAAATGCGCGCTGCCTGCTGTGTGGCAGGCGAAGGGGGAAACACGCGGTTTTCCACCAGTACGGATTCAATGGCTGAGCTGGGTGCATTCATGGCTTTGTCTCCTTGCTTTATTAGATGCTCTTGGTGAGCTGTATTTGATGGCAAATGTCTGCGCTGGTACTTACACCCCACTGACTCTATGCGTATGACAGTCTTATAAACCGCTCAGGAAGTCAGGACTTGCGCCTACAGCGTCTCTCCAAGACACCTACAATTTCGTCCCTGCGTTTCTTGCTTAGCCGGCACTGGTCGGCTTTTTTTGACTCTCTCTTTTGCCCCTTCGTATGGATCCCCACGAGCCTCCCACCAAGCCTGTTTCACCGGCTGCTTCTCCAATGCGCCCTCTTCCGAGCATTATTTTTGCCAGCCGCTGGCTGCAACTGCCTTTGTACCTGGGCCTGATCGCAGCACAAGGCGTTTTCGTCTGGCATTTCCTGATTGAACTGTGGCACCTGATTGAAGCTGCATTTGGCAATCAGGAAGCACTCCAGACGCTGATTACCAACATTGGCTACAAGCCCGATGCCCACGTCACCAGCCTGAACGAAACCATCATCATGCTGGTCGTACTGGCATTGATTGATGTGGTCATGATCTCCAACCTGCTGATCATGGTCATTGTTGGTGGCTACGAAACCTTTGTGAGCCGCCTGGGCCTGGACAGCCACCCTGATCAGCCTGAATGGCTGGACCACGTCAATGCATCAGTGCTCAAGGTCAAGCTGGCGCTGTCCATCATCGGCATCAGCTCCATCCATCTGCTCAAGACGTTCATCAACGCTGGCAATTACGACGTCAAAGTGCTGATGTGGCAGACCATCATTCATGTGGTGTTCCTGTTCAGCGCACTCGCCATCGCTTATACCGACAAGCTGGTACACAGCAGCAGCCATAGCGCACACTGATAAGCAACTGTGAGCCTGCACAGCATGCCCTGCACGACCACCACGTGCAGGGCATTTTTTTGTACTTTAAGCCACGACATGCTGCCCAGCATAAGGAATGCAAGCACACACCAACCATTTGAAATGATTCCTGACAGCAATTAATTCTTGACACTCATATACTCAATAGTTAGAATAAACGCCTTATTAACAACCTGCCATGCAGGTAATCCGCGTGTTTAGGCATGTGGATTCACCCGATGCAAGTGCTGAACTTGTCAGTTGCTTGCATCACAGCGCCGGATTTCTGGCACTGATGCACGGACATGTTTGGATCATGTGACGCACGCCCTGTGCGCTGCCTCTGCCCTCTCTCGCGGCCCTTGCGCACCACCACGCTGCCATTCGGGCCCGGTCTATCCCCTTGACTGCAGTGCATGACATTCGTGATGCACTGGTGCATCGGCTAGCACGACTTCCGGCTTCGCGTGTAGGCCGTCCAAGCTACGCTTGTGACGCGGCTGCACTGTGTTTAACCCCCAAGAACAACTCAAGGGAGGACAACCAGTGGCCAAACAAATTCGCATCGAAAACGTCTTCAAGGTGTTTGGTGACCACCCCAAACAAGCCTTGGACTTGGTGCGCCAAGGGCTTTCCAAGCAACAAATCCTCGAACGCACAGGGCAATCCATCGGTGTGTTCGACGCGAACTTCACCATCGAGGCTGGTGAAATCTTCGTGATCATGGGCCTGTCTGGCTCCGGCAAATCCACGCTGGTGCGCATGCTCAACCGCCTGATTGAACCCACCAGCGGACGCATCCTGGTGGAGGGTCAGGACATCAATGCCCTGCACGACAAACAGCTGCGTGACCTGTGCCGCAAAGACATTTCCATGGTGTTCCAGTCCTTTGCGCTCATGCCCCATATGAGCGTGCTGGATAACACCGCCTTCGGCCTGGAAATGGCCGGAGTAGACAAGGCCTCCCGCCAGCAGGCCGCACAGGCAGCACTGGAGCAAGTGGGTCTGGGCAGCTGGGGAGCAAGCTACCCCGATGAGCTGTCCGGCGGCATGCAGCAGCGCGTAGGCCTGGCCCGCGCACTGGCGTCCGATCCATCCATCTTGCTGATGGATGAGGCATTTTCCGCACTGGACCCCATCATCCGCACCGAAATGCAGTCTGAGCTGCTGCGCCTGCAGGAAACCAAGCGCCGCACCATCGTCTTCATCTCGCACGATCTGGATGAAGCCATGCGTATTGGCGACCGCATTGCCATCATGAAGGATGGTCAGATCATCCAGGTTGGCACACCCGACGAGATTCTGCGCAGCCCTGCGAATGACTATGTGCGCAGCTTCATCAAGGGCGTAGATGCTGCAGCCGTCTTCAAGGCTTCGGATATTGCGCGCCCTGCGCTGAGCATTATTTCCGAGCACAGTGATCGTGGCTGCCGCGCAGCCCTGCGCCTGATTGAAGATTCCGACCGCGAATTTGCCTGTGTGCTGAGCACACGCGGCAGTCTGCTGGGCGTGGTGTCCTCACAATCGCTGCGCAATGCGCTGCGCGGCCATCAGGGCATGCTGGGACTCAAACACGCCTTTATCGACAACGTGGTCCCTGTCGACGCAAACACGCCTGTCGCCGATCTGTTTGGTCTCATGGTCTCTGCACCCTGCCCGCTGCCAGTGATTGGAACGCAGCGCCAGTTCCTCGGAGTGATCAGCCACACCACGCTGATGCGCTTCCTGGATCGCGATACACCGCCGGTGCAAGCCGCGCCAGCTTCACCACCACCTCTCAAGCTCAATCCTCTGTTCCCTACCGGTGAAGCTGACTCGCCCACGGTCATGCACGAAGCCACTGACAGCGACACCACACGCGTACAAGGAGAACAAGCATGAGTGACATGAATTCGCACAGCGACCCATGGAGCACCACGGCAGCGGATCCCTGGGCAGCAGCAGGCAGCACCGAGGCAACCAATGCCGCAGATCCATGGGCCAGCCCAGCTGCCACACCCGAAGCAGCAGAAGCACCATCGGACTGGCTGCTCAACGGCAGCGCTCCTGCCGATGCACCAGCGACTCTGTGGGAACAGATCCGCGCCGACGGCCTGCCCATTGAAACCTGGATCAACCAGGGGCTGGGCTGGGTCGTCGATAACTTCCGCCCATTCTTTCAGCTGGTACGCACACCGATTGATGCCACCCTCAGCGGCGTGGAAGACATGATGCTGAGCCTGCCCTGGCCCGTACTCACTGCCGTGATCGCTCTGTTCGCCTGGCAGTTTGCAGGTCGTGGCCTGGCCATTGGCAGCGCCGTCGCGCTGGCTGCCGTGGCTGCACTGGGCATCTGGCCCGAAGCCATGGTCACCCTGTCGCTGGTGCTGACCTCACTGGTGTTCTGTATCGTCATTGGACTGCCGCTGGGCATTCTGATTGCATCCAGTGACCGTGCACAGCGCTGGACCCGCCCGCTGCTGGACGCCATGCAGACCACCCCCGCCTTTGTCTATCTGGTGCCGGTGGTCATGCTGTTTGGCATTGGCAATGTGCCGGGCGTGATCGTCACCATCATTTTTGCCCTGCCACCACTGGTGCGCCTGACCAATCTGGGCATTCGCCAGGTGCGTCCTGACCTGATCGAAGCCAGCCGTGCCTACGGGGCTTCACCTTGGCAGATGCTATGGAAAGTGCAGCTGCCCCTGGCCATGCCCAACATCATGGCCGGTATCAATCAGGCCCTGATGCTGTCGCTGTCCATGGTGGTGATCGCCTCCATGATCGCCGTCGGTGGCTTGGGCCAGATGGTGCTGCGCGGTATTGGCCGCCTGGACATGGGACTGGCCACGGTGGGTGGCCTGGGCATCGTGTTGCTGGCCATTGTGCTGGACCGCATCACTCAGGCCATGGGTCAACCTCGCCGCGGCGGCCAGCACTGGTGGAACCAGGGCCCCCTGGGTTGGCTGCTGCAAGCTCGCCGCAACAGCAAAGCGTCTTAGAGCCACTCACACAACTGCCCCCCAAGGCTTGTGTTATTGGCTCGTAATTGATAGCAGCTAGCGCTTGATACATAAGCGCTAGCAAGCAATTTCTTTCAGATTTTTACAAGGAGGATGACATGATGTCCATATTTCGTTCCCCACGCACCTTGGCCAGCATTGCCGCTGGCACCCTGGCCCTGGGCTGTCTGAGCACCCAGGCCAGCGAACTGCCCGGCAAAGGCGTCAAGGTCTATCCCCTCAAGAGTTCGATTGCCGAGGAAACTTTCCAGACCCAGCTGGTCATGAAAGCCCTGGAAAAGCTCGGCTATGACGTACAGCCTATCCGTGAAGTGGAATACCCCACAGCCCACCTGGCCCTGGGCAATGGTGATGCCACCTTCATCGCCACACACTGGAATCCACTGCACGCTGACTATTACAAAAACGCTGGCGGCGATGCCAAGCTCTACCGCAAAGGCGTGTACTCCGACAACGCTGCACAGGGCTACTTGATCGACAAGAAAACTGCCGATGCGTACAACATCACCAATATCGACCAACTGCGCGACCCCAAGATTGCCAAGCTGTTTGACGCAGATGGTGATGGCAAAGCCGATCTGACCGGCTGCAACCCAGGCTGGGGCTGCGAAGCCATGATCGAGCACCACCTGGACGCCTACAAACTGCGCGATACGGTGACGCACCAGCAAGGCACTTACTCAGCACTGATTGCTGACACCATTGCTCGCTACAAGGCAGGCAAGCCCATCCTCTACTACACCTGGACCCCTTACTGGGTCAGCAATGAGCTGCAGCCCGGCAAGGATGTGGTGTGGCTGGAAGTACCCTTCTCCTCCGCTCCTGGCGAACAAAAAGGCACAGACACCAAGCTGCCCAATGGCAAGAACTATGGCTTTGTCGTGAACAAGCAGCACATCCTGGCCAACAAGGCGTGGGCAGAAGCCAACCCTGCCGCCGCCAAGCTGTTTGAAATCATGCAGCTGCCCGTGAGCGATATCAACGCCCAGAACCATGCCATGAGCAAGGGCCAGAACAAGCCTGCAGACATCGACCGCCATGTGGAAGGCTGGATCAAGGCCCATCAGAAAACCTTTGACAGCTGGCTGGAACAGGCACGCGCCGCGGCCAAGTAACCATCCTGCAACAGGCGGGCATCCCGCTTTGCACACGACATGCTTCGTCCATGGCGAGCATGCAGGCCCTGACAGGAAGTGCACGAATGGTCGCCATGCTGGCATCAGGCCTTCTGTCAGAAACCTGGGCACAAGTGTGAGCATCAACCAACCCAAGGAGGCCAACGGCCTCCTTTTCTTTTGATGCAGCGCACCCAGCTGCACAGCTAAAGATGGCTACGCCACCAACTCTGCACCACCGCATGCAGAAACACACATAATCAGCAACATTGTGTTTCCTGCATCATCTACAACCATGAGCGACAAAGCCCCAACCACAGCCCAAGGCACCGACGACCTGCTCGTCAGTCTCTGCAACTCTGTCACCCGCGTGCTGAATGTCGCCACCACCTGCCAGATCCAGTACTCCGGCATGGTGCAACGTATCCAAAAAACCTATCTCAAGCCAGACATCGGCTGCTTCGTGCTGTTTGACGGTGGATTTTCCGGGCTGGTCATCATCAATTTCTCGGCAGCCGCTGCCATGGAGCTATACCGTAGCTATATGCTCAATATGGGCATGTCTGAATCGGATCTAGCCACTTCTCATACCTCGGACGATGTCAGCAATGTGATGGGCGAGCTGATGAACCAGGTCGTGGGCGACTTCACCGGAAAAATTCGCCGGGAGCTGCAAACCCATATCACCCAGAACCAGCCAAAGATGCTGGTGCTGAGCAAGCAGGTACAGCTGAGCGTGGACGCCAATCTGGACAATCCACAAGCGCGCCGCGTGACCTTCTACACGGCCAGCAATAACATTTTTTATCTGGAGCTGGCTGTGGATAACACGGAGTTCATCAAGCTCCATGACTTTGACAGCTCAGAAGTAGACCCTGACGCCATCCTGGCACAGGTCAACACCCAGCCCCCCCCCACCCCGACTGCTGCCGGTACATCCTCCACGGATGAAACCGATGCACTGTTGAAGTCTCTGGGCATGTAAGCCCAGACATCACAAACAGCACACCCGTCATGTGTTCATGGGACTTTGAAAACAGTGGTTCATACGTGTTCCTGCACCTTCCTCAGAAACATGCCGCTCCCGCTATAAGCCTGCTCGAGCTTGCCCGGTTTTTGCATGTCAGCGAAAGCCTGCCCTCTCATCTGCACCGTTTCTGCACATGTCCCTGAATACTGGCGAGATTGAAGCTCCAGCGTTTGATCTTGAACGCTTATTGCGTGAACAAAAAGCCCTGCTGGACAGTGCCTGTGTCGGCATTGCATTCGTCAAAAATCGCACCATCGTCCGCTGCAATCCGCACTTCGCCAAAATTTTTGGATTTACCAGCCATGATGAAGTAGTTGGCGTTCGCAGTGCACAGCTGCATCCATCGCTTGACGATTTCAAAGCGCTGATTCGCATGTCCTGTGTCGGCATGCGTCAGGGTAAGACCTTCAAAACCGAGCGACGCCTGCGCCGCCGCAACGGCGACCTTTTCTGGAGCAGCCTGAGCGGCCATCTGATCAACCCATCTGCACCGCATGAAGGCGCTGTATGGATCGTGGATGACATTGATGAGCAACGGCAGCGCAAAGCCATGCTCTCCAAGGCGCTGCGTGAAAAGCAACTACTTTTCGAAACTGCTGCCGTTGGCATTGCCTACATCAAGCAGGGGACGCTGACCCGCTGCAACCAGCACCTGTGCAAGATGCTGGGCTATGAGCCGGAGACACTGCTGGCACTGAGCAATATGTCTCCGTCCTTTGCGCTGTGCCACTCGCCGCTGGATGTACTCACCCAGATCAGCAACAGCCACACAGGTTCATTTGAGGGCGAGATCAGCTTGCGTCATCATCAAGGGCACGACATTGCCTGCGAGGTACGCAGCCGTTGGGTGGATCCACAGGACCGCTCACAGGGCGAAGTCTGGATCTTGCTGGACATCACCGAACGCAAGCGCATTCAGGCCATGCTGACCGAAGCACAGGCCGAACTGGAACGCCAGGTGCAGGAGCGCACCAACCAGCTCAGCGAAACCATTCAGACGCTGCATCAGGAAGTGGAAGACCGCAAGCGCATTCAGGAACGCATTCACTGGATGGCGCACTACGACACCCTCACAGGCCTGCCCAACCGCGCTTTTCTGGCTGAACGCAGCAAGCAGGCCATCGAGGACGCACGCAGCAACAACCGCCCGCTGGCCGTCATTTTTCTGGATCTGGACCGCTTCAAGCACGTCAATGATTCGCTGGGCCACAAGGTAGGCGATGCGCTGCTGCAGGAAATTGCCAAACGCCTGCGCGCCGTAGTGCGTGACCGAGACACTGTCGCACGGGTGGGCGGTGACGAGTTCGTGCTGCTGCTGCCCGGCGCCAACGCACAGGGCGCCGCACGCGTGGCGGGCAAACTGCAGGAAGCCTCACTCAAGCCCTATCAGATTGGTCACCATGAGCTGAGCATGGCGCCATCCATGGGCATTGCACTGTACCCACAGGACGGTGACGACATTGATGCATTGACGCAATCGGCCGATGTCGCCATGTACCACGCCAAGCTGGAAGGGCGTAACACCTATCGCTTCTTCACCCCGCAGATGCATGCCAAGTCTGTCAGGGCGCTGCAGCTGGAAAATGCCATGCGCCGCGCTCTGGAGCGCGATGAGTTCACGCTGCACTACCAGCCTCAGATCTGCCTGCACACAGGCGAGATTCGCAGCGTAGAAGCACTGCTGCGCTGGAACCAGGCTGAACTCGGCAATGTCTCTCCTGCGGAATTCATTCCTGTAGCTGAAGACAGTGGGCAAATCCTGCAAATCGGCGAGTGGGTACTGCGCAATGCCATACGCCAGCTCCAAGCATGGCACAGGCAAGGCTTCAGACAGCTCAAAGTGGCTGTGAACCTGTCTGCCATCCAGTTCCACCAGCCTCAGCTGCCCGAGCTGATCAATCGCATCTTGCTGGAATACAGCATTCCACCGCATGCACTGGAGCTGGAACTGACAGAAGGGGTAGCCATTCTGGACCCCAAGGCTGCGACCTCTACCATGGATGCCCTGCGCGGCAGCGGCGTCTGGCTGTCCATTGACGACTTTGGTACAGGCTACTCGTCACTGAGCCAGCTCAAACGTTTTCAGATCTACAAGCTCAAGATCGACCAGTCTTTCATCCGCGATATCGATCACGACCACAACGACCGTGCCATCGTCAGTGCCATCATCCGAATGGCACAAGCACTGGGCATCCAGACCACGGCAGAAGGCGTGGAAACCCAGGCACAGCTCGCATTTCTTCGCGAACAAGGCTGTGATGAGGCGCAAGGCTACTGGTTCAGCAAACCAGTGTCGGCCGAGCAGATCAGCCAGCTACTGAAAACCTATCGCCCCTGGCAGGCAGCAGAAATGGCATAAAAAACCCGGCTCGTGGCCGGGCCTGTTTTCATCTCATCAGTGCATATGCCGTGGTCTATGACCACCACGGGAACCGCCACCGCTGCTGGGTGGGAGCTTACCCAGCTCCAACGAGCTCAGCAGACTGTCAAAACGCTGCATGAAGAGTTTGTCGATTTCTGCGACCACGCCCAGCAGCTCCGAGGCATCGAAGTGGCGCTCCATCATGTGAATCACATCCTGGACCAGCATATCGCGCTGGACTTTCATGATGGCCGCAGGATTGGGGCCAACAAACAGCATCATGAAGTCATCACGCGCATCCTGAGAGCGGTCGCCATCCTCTTCATCGAACTCGGCGTCATAGAAGGTGACCTCAATCGCAGCACCTTCCTGTGCCAGCTCGTTCAGCCCCATGCACATATCGTCCAGCGACTGACGAAAATCGCTATCACCGGAGACGGTCCAGCACATCTGAACCAGACCTTCCTTGGCATTGAACTGAATACCTGGTTCTTCTTCGTAAGCACTGACCGAACCATCTGCCAGCGAACGCGCGCCAGCATACGACCACAGTGGCTTGAGTGCTTCTTGCAATTGTTCAAACGTGACGTCCGGGCGTAACAGCACCTGGCCGTGCACATGAATTTCAAAAGGGGCGTTATAGCTAGACATTGTTCTACTCACATCAGGTGTCTTTGACGGCCCAAAGCATTCAGACACTAAAGAGGAAGCCAAGCGAGTTTTGCGAGCAAAACCCTCCTCTGGCTGGAGCCACATTGTCGCATGCTGCATACAACAATGCTGCCAATGTGGCAGCCGTCAAAAGCAGCCTTCCAAAGATCGCAGGATCCAAGCATGGAAATAAAAAAAGCTTCCTGATGGAAGCTTTGCAGTGGTGCCCCGAGCCGGAATCAAAGAACCTGAAAAATCATTGTGTTAAACCGCAAATGCGTAATCCGTGCGTAAACACGAGACACGCCTCCACATGCCGATAGTGCGCCTGAAATGAGCCCCATCCACAGGCTGAGAGTGCATCAGAAGCCGTCAAAACCCGTCTTTGTTTGAAATGGGTTCGCTGACCGCAAAGCGGCGCAACGGCTTATTCCGCAGCTTTTCGGCGGTGTCGTCGAAATCCACACGCGAAGCGGGCGGGCGAGGCGGGGTCTCGAGCGCGCGCTGGGGGGCGTGGATGAAGTTGTGGCGAGTGAAAGCATTTGCTTACATGAGCGTCACTCACCTATACTGTGTTTACATACAGTCCGCACAGTAATGCCATGCCTTCAGAGAGCGCAAAGATCATCCAGAAAGAGATAGACCAAGCCAGCGAACGTGTTGGTGCGTTGTGTGAGCTACTTGAAGCTGCTCAGCAAAACAAGGTGAGTGCGTCCTGCATTCACTCGATCCTCAAGCCGATAGCCAGGCAGCTGGACGAAGCTGCTGGTGTGTTGGCAGATCGCTGCCAACAGAAGTGAATGGTTAGTACAGTAAAGCCCCGCAATGCGGGGCTTTGTGTTTGAAATTAACGAATGTCAGAGTTCGGCCAGAAGCAGACCTTCGGACATAGATTTTCAGTATCCACTAAAGAATGAGATTAAATTTTTAAGTTTGTCTAAACACTAGAACAGCAAATGTGCCTGGCAAGTTGCGCTCTCTTAGAGTATTAGGTGAAATAGAACATGTACATCGCATGCTTCCTAAATCTAGTTAGGCTCCTAAGAGCTCCCACTCCACAATGAACCCCATCACACGATTGCTCTATGCCGCACAGTTTGAACAAATTCAGTTCGATGTCGAGCGGGAGGTCGGAAGAGTCCTTGATCCGTTCAAAGTAGCGGAGCACTTGATTGCCAAAGGGCTGCAACCAAATAGCATCGAAGAAGCCATTCAGCACCTAGATGAGCAGTTTCTGTCGCAGTTTCCTGCCTTCAACGAGCGGATTATTCTGGAACGCACCATCCTCCCACCCGAACTACCTGTGTTTGTGCGCAAGAAGCAGTACAAGGTCAACGGAGAGGTTTGGACGGTTCATCAGAACGACGCTGACCCTTTTCCATCTTCGCCGCATGCACACAACTACGACCAGAATTTGGTAATGCATCTTGGCAATGGCAAGCTCTATCGGAAGAGGGATTTTGTTGCCGCGGCGAGGCGAAAAGACTTCCTCCAACTTCGTAGCCTTATAAAAACCGTACCGCTTCCGCCGCTTGAAAATGATGGTTGAATTTACACAGCTCCCATGTACTAAGTCAGCAGCGCCTAACTTGGCGCTCAATCGGAAGGCTCCCAGCCGCCGCTTACTTTAGTTCGTTAGATCTCGCTGGAAGCGCCATGAAATCACTACCCGTTCACCTGTTCAAGGACAGCTTCGGACCCTTCGTTCAGCTCCTGAATGAGCACGGGGTCAAGTACCAGATGCCCCAAGTCCGAGCTGGGGTTCCTATGGCCTCGTCGGGTGTACTGGAGATAATGCAGGCCGTTGGCAGCGCTGCGATGTGGGGCGCCCTTGCGACAGTTGTTGTGGCGTTCATAAACAGCAGGCGCGGTCGGAAGGTGATCATCACCACGAAGGAGAACACCGTGGTGCATGTCGAAGGCCTTTCCATGGCGGAATTGGAGCATGTCCTGGAGCACGCAAAGAATCTGACGGCCATAGACCCCGGCAAGAGCACTGCGGAAACGGACGACGACGGTAGCGGCAGGATCTAACATGGCGACGGACATGGACACGCCCACACGGACACGCCGCGCCCCCTTGCCGCAGCGTGCCGGTCACTTCTACGTTAAGGCAATAGCAAAATGCGCCCCAAACTCCCCGCCTTAGAAAAGAACATCCTGAAGTATCGGGCGCTTCAGATGGTCTTGCTGCTTCATCAAGTCGAATCACTTCGTTCTTTTGTAATCGGTTCAATGCGTGCTAGCGACAAATTTGCAACCTATACAACATCCCGTCCAGCACTACTCCCAGAGGGGAGTAAACGACCAATGGAAAAGGCCTTTCAGATACTTGTCGGCAAAGAGATCATTACCGAGAAAGAAAGCGAAGACCTACAAGGCATCATTAACCTCCGCAATCAAGTCGGCCACAAAATTCATGAGTTGGTGTCTGATATCTCAGCCCCCAAAACATTGCGGGTGAGAGATCAGATTTACGACTACTTTGCACTGGATCGGTTTGAACGCTATCGAGACAAAATTTCCAAAGGTATGACGAAGCACTTTGTACAGGAAGTTAACTTTCGAGACCTCACTTTTGAGCAAGCTGAGGCGACCTACAAGGAAGAGCTAAGCCGGCTTCATAAACGCATTGAACGTCAATATGAAGAGCGAAAAAAATCTGTCACCTAACTTAGCGGTCAAGCGGACGCCAACGAAGGCAAAGGCTTCGCCCTTGTCTTGATCCTCGTTGGTGCGCTCCAGTCGCTGCGTTCCTTCCGACACCGCTTACCTTGGGTATTAGTAACTTGACTGTCTGCTTTGGGTCGTTAGCAGAACTCCATCCAGAAAACGAAGCCCCGCACTGCGGGGCTTCGTCATTTCCAGCAAATACCGGCGCTTACTTCAGTGCCTGCGGCTGGGGTTCATCCACGCTTGCCAAGCGGTAGGTGTCAAACCGGCAAACCTCGTCACCCATGAAAGCGTTGATCACGCCCGACAGGTGCGCCTGCAGGGGCTGGATCTCATTGCGGGCAAAAACACGGGCAGCGTTGACCACGTTGCCAAAAGCCGCGCCGCTGGCGGGGACCACGCCGATCAGCTCAGGGGGCACGCGGTGGGCAGCCAGCTGGTCATCGCGGCTGACGTTCTTGATGTTGAGGAACTCGTCTTTGGCTGTGGCCTCCCCGATGGGGATCAGCTTGATGCCATCCTTTTGCCCATTGGGGCTGTGAAAAAACAGGTTGCGGAAGTTGCCAATACCTTTGGCGCTTTTGAGTGCGGTGCGCAGGCCGTCCACGTCTTGCTGGTTGGGGGTGGGGTCGGTCAGATACAGGATAAAGCCCGCGTGGCTCCCGTTCGTGTAGTAGCGGCGGCGGAACAAGGTGGCCGATTCATTGAGCAGGCTGGACTGCAGGCTGGCCAGGTACTGCGGCACGCCGTAGATCTCCTGGTCCACATCCGGCTCCATGATGTGGCAGACGCTGCCGGGCAGGAACTCATGCACCTCATTCCAGCGGGGCATGAAGCCAAAGCGCTGCAGATCCTTGTGGCGGCGCGTGTACTTGGCCATGCTGTGCTTGAGCGGCATGGTCTCCCCCAGCCGGTTGCGTGGCCGCTCCAAGTAGGCATTGCCAAACACCAGATACTCTTTGATCACCTTCACCATGGTCAGCCCATCCAGCAGCCGGTGGGGCCTGAACGTGCTGGCCAGCACCTTGGCCTTGAAGTCGATAGCGCTGGCGTGGTGCACCCCAGCGCGCAGCATGCGCGAAAGGCCGTCCACGCTCACCGGCATTTCATACCACTCGCCATTGATCAGGTTGCACTCGAACAGGTCGAAAATCTCGCGCCGGTCCAGCACCGCCTCCGGTTCTCCAAAGGTAAAGGCTTCCATTGCCTGCGGTTGCACTACGGTGGCCGTGTCAGTCATTTAGCAAATCTCCAAGGTCACGCCACTGTGCTGCGCACCGCCCACGGCGGCAGCCTCCAGCGGCTCGTTGTCTAAAGCATTCATGCAGGCCCAGGCCAAGTCGGCGTGGCCGGTCTCTTCGCTGCGCCCGCTGGCATAAGTCACGCTGCGGCCGCTGGCCGTCATCTCGCGCTTGATGGCCATAAAGCTGCGCTGCAGGTCCACGTCCCCCGCGTCAAACTCCAGCCGCCCTGCGCGGATCACGCTCTGGGCCTTGAGCACCAGGCGCGTCTTCACATCCACGCTGTACTGCAGCGCACGCGCGCCGGGGAAGAACTTCTGCACGATCTGGAACACACCCTGGCCCAGGCCGGTGGTGTCGATCGTGATGTGCTCCACGTTGTATTTCTGTGTGAGCTTGCGGATGGCCTCCGCCTGCCCTTCAAAGTCCGCGCCCTTGAACTGCATGCGTTCCAGCACGCGGAACTTGCCGCCAGCCAAGGCTGGCGGTGCCAGTACCACAAGGCCAGCAGCATCACCTGTGTGGCTGGGGTCATAGCCAATCCACACCGGTTTGAAGGCAAACGGCCGCAGGGCAAAAGGCTTCCAGTCATCGGCCCAGTCCACCCAGCTGTCCACATGGCAGCGCATCAGCTCGGTCAGCGGGAATACGGCAAAGCTCTCGTCCACAAACCCGCACATCAGCAGGTTGTCCCATTCCTCGTCGCTGTACTCAAAGCGCAGCTCGTCCAGGTCAAACAGATCGCACCCGCCAGCAGCGGCATCCAGCACCGTGACGATCTGGCGCCAGATCTTGTCTTCCCCCGTAAAGCCACCGGCCAGCCGGTCATGGCTCAGATCCAGCTCAATGCGGTTTTCTTTGCTGCGCCTACGGTTGATGCGGTTGCCAGACCAGAAGGCATATGCCTGGTGCTGCAGGCTGCTTGGCGTGCTGAAGTACGTCTTGCGCCATTTCTTGTGCATGGCCATGCCGCTGGCCACCTTGTTGAGCTGGTCAAAAGACTGGGTCCAGAAGAACTCGTCAAAGTAGAAATTACCGTGGTAGCCCTGGGCTGTGCGTGCATTGGTGCCCAGAAAGTACAGCGTGGCCCCGTTGGGCAGCACGATGGGATCGCCCTTGAGCTCCACACCCAGCACCTCTTTCACAAAGGCAATGATGTAGCCCCTGAAGATATGCGCCTGCGCCTTGCTGGCAGACAGAAAGATCTGGTTGCGCCCGGTCTCCAGCGCATCAATCAAGGCCTCGCGCGCAAAGTACCAGGTGGCACCGATCTGGCGGCTCTTGAGAATGGCCCGCGTGCGCTGCTGGCTGTTTTGCCACCAGGTCAGCTGGTACTTGAACAAGCTGTCAATGAAGGCCGCCTTGAGTTTTTCCAGCCCATCCTCCCCGCCCAGCTGGCCGCTGCGGTCAGGCTGGCGCTTGGGGCCAGCGTTGCGGGCGTTGATGTTCGGGTTCAGGTCGCTTTCCTTGCCCGTCTCTGCGTACTTGTGCACACGGGCCAGGCGTTCAATCTGGCGGCCCAGCAGGTCAATCTCCTTGAAGTCCCCGCCGGTCTTGTTTTCCTTGTTGATCAAAGTGCACAGCCGCATCTCCAGCGCGCCCTCCACCCGGTCAATCGGTTTGGCCTTGTCCCAGCCGTCGGCCGCTTTCCACTCATGCACCGTGGTGCGGGGCACATCAATGTGCTCGGCAATGTGCGTCACGCGCCAGCCCATACAGTACAGCGCACGGGCCTTGCGGCGCTTGTCCTGGCTGGTGTCAGTCAAGGCGCGCAGCACGTCCAGCTCAGCCGCTTCAGGGGCGGCAGCTTCGGCATCAGGAAACGGAAAAGGGTTGTGCTGGCCTTGGCGCAAACGCGTTTTTCGGCTTTCAGTGGCAGGCATACCCGCCAGTTTGGGCGTGCATTCGCGCGCGTGCACCTGCGCGTTTATGTAGCAAGCATCGCTACAGCGCAAAGCGTTTGCCGCTCACAGGGGGTCGGCCAGACCATAGAGGCTACCGCTGCAAAGCATCCCTGCAACCAACCCACTGAACGCCCATGCCTCAAAAGTCCAAATGGTTCCGCGTGGCCACTGAAGGTGCCACCACCGATGGCCGTGCCATCCAGCGTGTCTGGATCGAGCAAATGGCCAAAAACTTCAACCCGGCCAAATACGGTGCCCGCGTCTGGATCGAGCACATGCGCGGCCTGCTGCCTGACAGCGCATTTGCCGCGCAGGGCGATGTGCTGGCCGTCAAGGCAGAGCAGGTGGAGGACGGCAAGCTGGCCCTGTTTGCGCAGATCAAGCCGCTGGAAAGCCTGATCGCTATGAACAAGGCTGGCCAAAAGCTCTACACCTCCATTGAAGTGGATCCAAACTTTGCCGACACCGGCGAAGCCTACCTGGTCGGCCTGGCCGTCACCGACAGCCCCGCCAGCCTGGGCACGGAGCTGCTCACCTTTGCCCAGCAAAACCCAGACGCCAACCCACTGGCAGGCCGCAAGACCAGCAAAGACACGCTGTTCACTGCCGCCATGGAATTCACGCTGGAGCTGGAAGCCGAACAGCCCGAAGTGGTTGCAGGCCCACTGGCCACCGCCTTGGAAAAGTTCACCGCCGTCATGACCAAGCTCATGGGTGGCGACAAGCCTGCTCCCGCCGTGCAGCAGCACAGCACCCAGGCGCCCGATGTGGCTGCTGCCCTGACTGCCATGCAAGGCATGGCGCAAGCCTTTAGCGCCCAACAGGCCAAGGACGCCGCTGCGCTGGCTGAGCTGCAAACCAAGTTCACCAAGCTGGAGGCAGAGCACAAAGACCTGGTCACCAAGCTCAGCACGCAGGAGCAAGGCACGCAACGCCCTGCTGCCACGGGCGGAAACGGTCAGCAACTGGCCGAGTTCTAAGCCCTCGCCCATTCGTACAACCCACCACACCCAAGGAACGCCCCCATGCGTAACGAAACCCGCGTTTTGTTCAACGGCTATCTGAACCAGATCGCCGCGCTGTGCTCCATCGCCGTTGCTGATGTCAGCAAGAAATTCAACGTCACCCCATCGGCCCAGCAAAAGCTGGAGACCAAGCTGCAGCAGTCCAGCAAATTCCTGAGCATGATCAACATCGTGCCAGTGGAAGAACAAGTGGGCGAAGCCATTGGGTTGACCATCTCCGGCACCATCGCTGGCCGCACAGACACCAGCGGTGCAGGCCGCCGCAGCCCACGCGATGTGACGGGACTGGTAAAAAACGAATACTTCTGCAAGCAGACCGACTACGACACCTACCTCCCCTACGCCAAGCTGGATGCCTGGGCCAAGTTCCCAGACTTCCAGACCCGTATCAGCGGTGCCATCGTGGAGCGCTGCGCACTGGACCGCATCATGATTGGCTTTAACGGCACCAGCGCAGCTGCCGACACCAACATCACCAACAACCCCCTGCTGCAAGACGTGGCCAAGGGCTGGCTGCAACACATCCGCGAGAACGCCGAAGAGCGCGTTCTGAATGGTGCAACTTACGGCCACGCAGATGCTGACTACAAGTCGCTGGATGGTCTGGTCTTTGACGCCATCCAGCTGCTGGACACCGTGCACCGTGATGACCCTGACCTGGTCGTACTCGTCGGCCGCGACCTGATGAACGACAAGCTGTTCCCGCTGGTGGATGGTCAAGAGGCCCCCACCGAAAAGCTGGCCGCAGACATTGTGGTGAGCCAGCGCCGCCTGGGCGGACTGCCTGCCGTGATGGCACCTTACTTCCCTGCTGGGACGGTGCTCATCACCCGCCTGGACAACCTGTCCATCTACTACCAAGAAGGCAAGCGCCGCCGCGCCATCATCGAAAACCCAGCCCGCAACGGCGTTGAGACCTTTGAGTCCTCCAATGACGCCTTTGTGGTGGAGGACTACGACTTGGTGGCCTTGGTGGAAAACATTCAGGAATACGAGCCACCTGTCCAAGGCGGTTAACCGTTGTCTCCGGTCGCAAGACCTTGGGCCGCTGACGCTGCACCTACCAAGCGCAGCGGCTCTTTTTTCGCCACCCCCACTCACAAAAGCACATGCCCAAGACACCTGCACAACGTCACATGGCCCGTGTACTGGCCCAGCAAGAAGCCGAGCGCGCAGCAGCTGCCGACCCATTCGGCGGCACCGCCCAGGGCAGCCAGCATGAGCTGGTGCTGGCCCAGCTGCATGCGCACATGCGCCTACTCAAAGACATTCAGTCCACCGAGAAAAAGGTGGAAGCCAAGCGCAAGCTGCTGCCCGAGTACATGGACTACCTGGACGGCGTGCTGGAGGCAGACGCTGGCGTGCAAGACCTCGTTGTCACCACCTTGCTGGTGTGGATGCTGGACGTGGGCGACTGGCAGCCAGCGCTGGACGTAGCCGCCTACTGCGTGCGCCATGGCCTGCAGCTGCCCGACCGCTTTAACCGCAACCTGCCCACGCTGCTGCTGGACGAAATCAGCGAAGCCGCCATCAAAGGCCAGCTGACCGGCGTGAACGCCCTGGCCGTGCTGGCCAAGGCGGACGAGCTGACCCATGGGCTGGATGCCCATGACCAGGCACGCGCCAAGCTGCACAAGGCCATTGGCTGGGCCGCCATGGGCAAGACCGGCACCAAGGATTTGAGTGCCGACGAAATCAAAGCGCTGGAGCTGGACAAGGTGCACATCGCACACCAGCACCTGCAACGCGCCATGGCCTTGAACGACAAGGCTGGCGTGAAAAAAGACGTGGAGCGCTTGGAACGCCGCCTGAAAGAGCTGCAGCCAGCCGCCCCCAACTGAGCGAACCCCGCACCCGGACGGCTCAGGGGCTGCGGCCTGCCAGCTACCCGCTGCGCTCCAGCCAACGCCCCTGACCACCGTCCCCCTACACCCTTGACCTGTTGCCGCCCATGTCTGCCTTCATCGTTACTGCCAACCCGCCGGCCGCTGAGCAAGAGCCCGATGTGACCAATGACGGCTTCTTCCCGGACATGCAGCCCGCCCAAGTACGCGCAGCGTGCAGGCTGGACGGCACCGTCACCACTGCGCGCCTGCTCCCTGCCCTGCAAGACGCCATGCTCACCATCAATGCAGAGCTGCAGTCCTGGGCCGATGAGCAACGCACTCGCTGGGGCTACACCAGGCTGCAAGACGTACCAGCCCCGCAGGTAGGCGGCATCAGCGCCAAGGTGCTGCAGTACCAGCGCGCCGTGCACCACTGCCTGCAAGCAGATCTGCTGGAGATGTACCGCAACATTTCCACCACCCCCAATGGCAGCGGCAAAGAGGCCCGGGTGACGGAAGACCTGGTCACCCAGCTCGGTGAATTGCGCCGCAAGCAGCGCTGGGCCATCTCTGACCTGCTCGGCACTGCACGCTGCACCGTTGAACTGATCTGACGCACATGGCAGCGCAACACATCCGCACCCAGCAAAACGAAACCGTAGACGCCCTGTGCTGGCGCTACTACGGCCGCACACAGGGTGCCGTGGAAGCCGTACTGCAGGCCAACCCCGGCCTGGCTAGGCATGGCCTGCTGCTGCCCCAGGGCATGCTGGTGCTGATGCCAGTTCTACCCACACCACCGACCCAACAACTGACACAGCTATGGGACTGAAGATGAAAGTTGAATCTGCAATTGAAGCTGCCAATGCTGCTGGCGTAGCAGGCAAAGTTACCGTGGCTGGTGCGGGCACATCGGGCTTGAGCTTCTTTTTGTCCAACCAGTTCTTTGGGCTTGTGGGTGCCGTGGTAGCTGTACTGGGTTTTATTGTCAGCGTTTACTACCGACGCAAGGAATACAAGTTCAAGTTGGCTGACGAAGAACGCAAGCAAGCCGAAGAGCGCCGCAAAGAGGCTGAACATCAGCTGCGCATGCAGCAAATCCGAGGGGGAGCACTGTGAACCGTCGACAGTATTTCCCCCACCTTGGCGGCAGCCTGATTCTGGCCAGCGCTGCCCTGCTGGGCTTTCTCGGCCAGTGGGAAGGCGCTGAGCAGCACGTGGTCTATGCCGACCAGCTCGCCGGTGGCCTGCCCACCGTGTGCAAGGGGCTGACCCGCCATGTCACCACCACGCCCATCATCGTGGGGGAGCGCTGGAGCGCCGAGAAGTGCGCCCGTGAAGAAGCCGCCGCCCTGCAGCGCGTGCAGACCGCACTGGCCCAGTGCTTCAAGCGGCTGCCGCCCCAGTACGTGTTTGATGCAGCCAGCAGCCACGCCTGGAATTTTGGGCACCCCAGCACCTGCTCCAGCCTGGCCATGCAGGCATTCAACCGGGGCGACTGGGAAACCGGCTGCCGCCGCCTGAGCATGTCTGACGCTGGCCGCCCCGTCTGGAGCTTTACCAGCCACCTTGACCCCAAGACCGGAGCCAAGGTCTACACCTTCATTCAAGGCCTGGCCAACCGCCGCCAGGCTGAAACCAGCTTTTGCCGCAAAGGGGTGAGTGCATGAAAGACGTGATTGCAGACGCGCTGCTCTACACCATCATCATCGTGCTGGCCGCCACCGCTGGCATGCAATACCAGGCGCACCGCCACGCCCAGGCAGACAAGGCCGAGCTGCAGGACCTGCAGCGCCGCGCCGCCGCCAATGCCGCCTGGCTGCGTGGTGAGCGCAAGGCCAGCGAAGAGCGCCTGAACCAGCACATCGCAACGCTTTACGCCCAGCTCTCTCAAGCCCAAGGAAAAGCCAATGAAGACCACCAAGCCCATGTTGCTGGCCTGCGTGCTGGCACTGTCAGCGTGCGCGTCCCCATCGTGCCCGCCAGCTGCACCAGCGACAGCGTTCGCCCCGCCGGAAATGCCGCCGCTGCAGCTGCAGCCACGCACGCCCAACTTGACCCAGCGGCAGCAGCAGATCTTGCCGCCATCCCCCAAGAAGGTGATGCCGCCATCCGCGAGCTCAACACCTGCATTGCCCAGTACAACGCCGTAAAAGAGCAGATGGACGAATGGCGCTCCACCCTGCTGCATCTGGAGGCTGGCCATGCTCAAGCCCATTAAGCTGCGCGAACACCTCACGGCCGCCCTGCCGCGCATTGCCCACAACCCGGAGCTGCTGAAAATCTTTGTCCTGAACGGCAGCGTGCGCTGCACGGCCACGGGCACCCTGTCGTGGGAGTACAGCTACACCATGCAGCTGCAGCTGCTGGACTGGGTGGACCACCCAGACAGCGTCATGGCACCGTTACTCAGCTGGCTGCAAGTGCATCAGCATGATCTGCTGGCCAACCCGGACCGCAAGGGCATCCGCTTTGACGCCGAGTACCTGAACGCCGCCAGCATGGACCTTATCATCCATCTGGACCTGACTGAGCGCGTCATTGCACGTGCACGCCAGGACGTCCCGGGGGGCATCACGCTGACGCACGTCAGTGACACGCCGCCGTCATATCTGCCCATGCAAGAGCACTGGGAGCTTTTCGTAAAAGGCGAGAAAGTGGCTGAGTGGAACTTTCCGCCGAGCCACCCGGGTGTTCAGCCGTAAGCCATGAGCGACCTGCAGCGCCTTGAAACCTGGCTGGCCCCTCTGCTGGCCAAGCTCTCCCCCGCAGAGCAGCGCGTGCTCTCGCGCCAGCTAGCCCAGCGCCTGCGCCGGGGTAACCAGGCCAACATGGCAGCCCAGCAGGGGCCAGACGGCCAAGCCTGGGAGCCGCGCAAGCACCGCAGCCGTGACCGTGCAGGCAAGCTCCGCCAGGGGCCCATGTTCCGCAAACTGCGTACCGTGCGCCACCTCAAGGCCATTGGTCAGGGCAATGAGGCCGTGGTGGCCTTTGTGGGCCGCACGGCTGCCATTGCCCGTGTGCACCACTATGGCCTGCGTGACCAGGTCGCTGCAGACGGAGCCTCTTACCAGTACCCGGCCCGCCCATTGCTGGGGGTGAGCGATGCGCAGATCAATGAGCTGCTGGATGCTGTGCTGGACCACCTGAGCCATTTCTGATGCGTTGATGTAGCAGCCACCGCTACACGTGCGCGCGCTGGCGCGCGTGCGCATGGCAAGACACCATGGCGGCATGTCTGCGCTGCCCCCTGAACTCAGCCCCATTGAGCTGTACCGCCTGATTGCCAACATGATCCGTTTTGGCCGGGTGGAAGACGTGCGCCCTGGCAGCAGCTCCACCCCTGCCACTTGCACTGTGCGCCTGAGTGAAGACCTGGTCACCACCCACATCCAGTGGATCAGCCTTGCCGCAGGAGGTGTGCAGCACACCCGCCACTGGCGTCCACCTGTTGCCAATGAGCCCTGCCTGGTGCTGGCGCCAGAAGGCGACCTGAACCACGCCGTGGCCCTGCTCGGCCTGTTCAGCAGCGACATGCCGCAAGCCACTGCCAACCTGAACGCCGAGCGCCATGACTTCAGCGGCTCTGAATTCTGGGAATACGAGCGCACCACCGGCACACTGGTGTTCAACATTGCCAACGCCATCACGTTGAATGTGGGTGGCTCACAGCTGCACATCACCCCAGATGGCACCACGCTGACCACGCCCAGCTTCAAGGTGGACAGCCCGGCCACCGAATTCACCGGCGCAGTCACGGTGCAAAAGCTGCTCACCTTCAACGGCGGCGTGGCTGGCCAGGCTGGTGAAGGTGGAGCCAACGCCATCCAGGGCGGCATGGCTATCCAAGGGGGCAGCCTTACCCACAACGGCAAAAACGTGGGCAGCAACCACACCCACGCAAACAACGGCGCAGGAGTGCCCAACTGATGGACCGCTTCACAGGACGCCGCCTCACAGGCCTGGACCACGTCAAACAGTCCGTGGCAGACATTCTCACCACCCCGCTGGGCACGCGCCTGGAGCGCCGCACCTATGGCAGCCTGCTGCCCAGCCTGATTGACCAGCCAGACAACGCCCACACCCGCCTGCGCACCTATGCCGCCATTGCCAGCGCCCTCATGAAGTGGGAGCCGCGCCTGCGCGTCACCCGCGTGGGAATCAGCAACGGGGCCTTGCCTGGTCAGGCCACGGTGCATCTGCAAGGCGAATACTTGGGCCAGGCCGTCAACCTGTCTGCCGCCCTGCAACTGCGAGGTGCCGCATGAGCGTGGATTTTTCGCAGCTGCCAGCCCCCAACGTGGTCCAGCCGCTGGACTTTGAGGCCGAGCTGCAGCGACTCAAGTCCATCGTGCGTGAAGAGATGGCAGGCGTAGAGCCTGAGATTGACACCATCCTTGCGCTGGAGTCTGAGCCCCTGGTCAAAGTGCTGCAGCGCATTGCCTATGAAAACATGGCCATGCAGGCCCGCATCAACGACAGTGCCCACGCCTGCATGCTGGCCTATGCACAAGGTGAAGACCTTGAAGTGTTTGCCGCCAACAATGATGTGGAGAAGTTGCCTGGCGAGACCGACGCGCAGCTGCGCCGCCGCGCCCAGATGGCGTTTGAAGGCCTCACGGTGGCTGGCAGCAAAGGCAGCTACATCTTTCACGCACTGAGTGCAGATGCCCGGGTGCAGGACGCCATGCCCATCACGCCCACCGGCGGCACCGTGCGCGTGGTGGTGCTCAGCGCCGAAGGTGACGGCAGCGCTGCCCAGGAACTGCTGGACATTGTGGCCACCAAGCTCAGCGCTGATGACGTGCGCCCCATGAGCGACACGGTGGAAGTGGTCTCTGCCGAAGTCATCCCCTTTGAAGTGATCGCCCAGCTGCGCGCCTACCCCGGCCCCACACAGGCCAGCGTGCTCGAGCGTGCCTTGGCCAGCCTGAATGCCTACTTGGCCAGCTGCCGCAAGCTGGGGTATGACATTTCCGTCTCTGGTCTGGCCGCTGCCTTGCATGTGCAGGGCGTACAAAGCGTGCTGTTTGACCCCCGCATGCAAGACATCGAGGTGCAGCCGCACCAGGTAGCCCATTGCACGGCCATCAACGTCACATTGGCAGAGGGCAGCTATGTCTAGCCCATCCACCCGCGCCGCCACACTGCTGCCCCCCAACGCCACGCCGCTGGAGCGCGCCTTGGCAAAGGCAAGCGCCATGCCGCACAGCCCGGAAGAGATCCGCCAGCTGTGGAACCACCTCACCTGCCCGCTGCACCTGCTGCCCTGGCTGGCATGGGCTTGGAGCGTGGACGAGTGGGACCCTGCGTGGACTGAAGGCCAGCAACGTGCCATGGTGGGCGCATCCATCCGGCTGCACAAGAAAAAAGGCACGGTCTGGGCCGTGCGTGAGGCCCTGCTGCGCTCCGGCCTTGAGAGTGTGCGTGTCATTGAAAAGCCCGTGGACGCCGAGCACTGGTCGCACTTTGATGTGGACATTGCTGTGGTGGACCGGCCCCTGACCCAAGGTGCCATCCAGCGCGCCCATGCCCTGATTGAAGAGAACAAGGCCCAGCGCAGCGTGCTGCGCACCTTGCGCACCTCCATGCAAAGCCGTGGCGGCATGTACTTCGCCATGCAGCTGCTTTGCGGCACTCAAACCACGGTGTACCCACTGCAGGCCAAAGACATTACGCCAGAGCCGGTCGCCATGCACATGGCCTTCGGAACCCATGGCGCAAATACCACCACTGTTTACCCCATGACAGCACCATGAGCCAGAAATACTTCACCACGCTTACCAATCTTGGCGCTGCGCTCCATGCGAATGCGCACATGCAGCAAACCGCCGTGCCCTGGACTCACTTGGTCCTGGGCGATGGCAATGGGGTTGAACCTGTGCCCAGCCCTACACAGACGGGTGTCATTCATGAGGTTGATCGGCTGGCCATATCCAGCATTGAGCCAGACCCTGACAACCCTAGCTGGATCGTTGTGGAAGCCGTCATCCCATCTGATCGGGGCGGCTATGTTGTCAGGGAAACCGCCATCATGGGCGGTGAGGATGGCAACCAATGCATTGCCGTTGGCAACTACCCAGCCACTACCAAGCCAATGCTGGCCGAAGGCGCAGGCAGCGAACTGATCATTCGCATTGTGGTGGAGATTGCGCATACCGCCACAGTCACGCTGAAGATCGACCCTGCCATTGTGATTGCGTCACGTGACTGGGTGCAAAGGCTGGAAGCTACTGAAGAACAAGCCAAGCAAGGCACTGCCGTTGGTCGCTGGATGAGCCCATTGCGTGTGGCTCAACTGCTGCGCGAACAAGTTGCCCAGGCAACTGAAACGCTACGTGGCGTACTGCGCATTGGCACCCAAAACGAAGTCAATGCCGGGTCTTTGGATAACGTAGCCGTAACGCCTAAAAAGCTCGCCGCACGCACTGCCACGGAATCGCGCACCGGGCTGGTTGAGCTGGCCACGACTGCAGAGGCAACTGCTGGCACAGATACATCACGCGCGGTAACACCTGCAGGTGTAAAAGCAGCTATTAACGGAGGTAATGCCGCGACAGCAACCACGCTGGCTACAGCGCGCACGATTAACGGCACGTCATTCAATGGCAGCGCCAACATCACGACGGCCAATTGGGGAACCGCTCGAACTCTGACCATCGGCGCAACAGGGAAGTCTGTGAATGGATCGGCCAATGTAGCGTGGACGATTGCTGAAATCCTGCCTACGGGCACAAGTGGTCAGGTGCTGAAGCACAATGGCACTACATGGGTGGCGGGCACGGACAATAACACCACGTACAGCACGATGAGTGCCAGCGAGGCGAACACCGGGACTGCTACGGCTGCCAGAGTCATTACAGCAGCCGTGCTGAAGGGGGCGATTGACACCTTTGTTCCGGCTGCTAGTAGCGCAACCAGTGGCAAGGTTGCACTGGCCACCAATGCGGAAGCACAAGCAGGCACAGATGCGAGTAAGGCGGTAACGCCTGCGGCCTTGGCTGCCCGTACTGCCACGGAATCACGCACCGGCCTGGTTGAGCTGGCCACGACTGCAGAGGCGGCTGCTGGCACAGATACATCACGCGCGGTAACACCTGCAGGTGTAAAAGCAGCTATTAACGGAGGTAATGCCGCGACAGCAACCACGCTGGCTACAGCGCGCACGATTAACGGCACATCATTCAATGGCAGTGCCAACATCACGACGGCCAATTGGGGAACCGCTCGAACTATGACCATCGGCGCAACAGGGAAGTCTGTGAATGGATCGGCCAATGTAGCGTGGACGATTGCTGAAATCCTGCCTACGGGCACAAGTGGTCAGGTGCTGAAGCACAATGGCACTACATGGGTGGCGGGCACGGACAATAACACCACGTACAGCACGATGAGTGCCAGCGAGGCGAACACCGGGACTGCTACGGCTGCCAGAGTCATTACAGCAGCCGTGCTGAAGGGGGCGGTTGACACCTTTGTTCCGGCAGCTAGTAGCTCGGCCAAGGGCAAGGTTACGCTGGCCACAAATGCGGAAGCACAAGCAGGCACAGATGCGAGTAAGGCTGTAACGCCTGCGGCACTTGCTGCGCGTACTGCCACAGAATCACGCACAGGGTTGCTTGAGATTGCCACGCAAGCGGAAGTAAATGCGGGCACTGACGATGCGCGGGCGGTTACACCTAAAAAACTGCGGGCCGGCTTTACTATTGTCAAAAGCGGGGGCTTGTTTGGTATTGCATTCCCGAGCTGGCTTGGGGGCTTCATTATTAACGCGGGCAAAACAGATGTCCCTGCTAACGATTCGCCAGTTACCGTCTCACTGCCCATTGCTTATGCCACGCAACATACAGCTGCTGTTGCATGCGTTAACTATGGGGTAGTCATCCCCAATGGGATGATTGGGGCAATTGCTTCTTCAAACAGTCTCACAGCGGTAACTGTGATGGCTGACGCTTCTCACCAAGCGCTTAGTTTCACTACTGTTTCTTGGATTTCTATTGGATATTGATATGAAGTATTTTTATTCGCCCAGCACAAACGGATTTTATCTGTCTGCGGTACACGCCGAGATTCCTGACGATGCCAAAGAAATCTCGGAAGACTTATATAAAACGCTACTTCAAAGCGGCGGACAGATAGAGTCGGATGCTGACGGAATGCCTATGCCCGCACAGCATCGAGCCGCCACGGTCGCAGAATTGGCCTGCGCATCCCAAGCGCAAGTAGACGCCGAATACACCCGCCGCATGGGCGAGCTGGCCAACAACTACCCCGCCCACGAGCGCGAGAGTTGGCCCGTGCAGCTGGCAGAAGCACAAGCCTTGCAAGCAGACGCAAATGCCATCACCCCATGGATTGACCAATGTGCCGCCGCACGTGGGCTTGATCGGCTGCAACTGGCCTTGCGCATCTTGCAAAAAGATGCCGCCTACCGTCAGGTATCTGGCCTCTTGACAGGTATTCGGCAGTGGCACGAAGACCAGATCAGCACACTACTAGAAGCTGGCGAAGCATCACGCCAAGCACTGCAGGCCTACGACACCACCCAAGGCTGGCCCACCACCGACCTGCGCGAGCCACAGCCTGCCTAGCTTTTGCTGTAGCACCCACCGCTACACGCGCGCGCGCTGGCATGTGTGAGGGGGAGTTGGCACCCTTGAAGGGTCGCCAACTCAACCCACCACAGCGCCCATGTCTACCGAATACCACCACGGCGTGCGAGTCCTCGAAATCACCGAGGGCGTGCGCAGCATCCGTACCATTTCCACGGCCATCATCGGCCTGGTGGCCACAGCCTCAGACGCTGACGAAGCCGTCTTCCCCTACAACAAGCCCGTACTGATTACCCACGCCCGCAACGCCATTGCCAAGGCGGGCAAGCTGGGTACGCTGGCCGCATCGCTGGATGCCATTGCCGAGCAGTGCCTGCCCGTGATCGTGGTGGTGCGCGTGCCCGATGGCGAGGGCGAAACCCCAGAAGCCAAGGCCGCCAGCCTGACCAGCAACGTGATTGGCGGCGTGGCAGAAGACGGCACCTATACCGGCATGAAGGCCTTGCTGGCTGCGCAGAGCAAGCTGGGCGTCAAGCCCCGCATTCTGGGTGCGCCTGGTCTGGCCACCCAGCCCGTGGCCACCGCGCTGGCCACGCTGGGTGAGCAACTGCGCGCCATGGCGTACTGCGGCTGCTACAAAGACGTGGTGGCAGATTCGCTGCTGTACCGCGGCGAGTTTGGCAAGCGTGAGCTGATGCTGATCCACGGCGACTTCCAGCGCTGGGACACCACGGCCAATGCCACCGTCACCGCATATACCGAGGCCTACGCCCTGGGCCTGCGTGCCAAGCTGGACTTGGAGCAAGGCTGGCACAAGACCCTGTCGAACGTGGGCGTGAATGGCGTCACCGGCATCAAGCAGGATATTTACTGGGACTTGCAAAACCCCGCCACCGATGCAGGCCTGCTCAACAGCAACGACATCACCACGCTGATCAACCGCGAGGGCTACCGCTTCTGGGGCAGCCGCACCTGCGCTGATGACCCGTTGTTCAGCTTTGAATCTGCCGTGCGCACAGCCCACGTACTGGCCGACAGCATTGCCGAAGCCCACATGTGGGCCGTAGACAAGCCCCTGCACCCCAGCCTGATGAAAGACATCCTGGAAGGCGTGAACGCCAAGATGCGCGAGCTGACCACCGGCGGCTACCTGCTGGGCGGCGAGGCCTGGTTTGACGCCGAGGCCAACCAGAAAGCAACGCTCAAGGAAGGCCAGGCCTTCATTGACTACGACTACACCCCCGTGCCGCCGCTGGAGAACCTGACGTTCAAGCAGCGCATTACAGACCGCTACTTCACTGACTTTGCCACCCGCGTGCAAACCGGAAGCTAAGCCCAACCACTGAACACCAGGAGCAAACACCATGGGCATGCCCAACAAACTCAAGAACTTTGCCCTCTTTGTAGATGGCACCAGCTACGCCGGTGAAGTCACCGAAGTCGTCCTGCCAAAGCTGACCCGCAAGCTCGAAGAATTCCGCGCTGGTGGCATGCGCACCCCAGTCAAGGTCGATCTGGGCACCGAAGCGCTGGAGCTGGAAGTCACCGCTGGCGGCTGGATGAAAGAGCTGCTCAAGCAATGGGGGGCCAAGGGCATTGGCGGCGTGCCGCTGCGCTTTGCCGGTGCCGTGCAGCGCGATGACTCGGGCGACTACAGCAAGGTGGAAGTCTTCATGCGCGGCCGCTGGGAAGAGCTGGACATGGGCTCTGGCAAGGCCGGTGATGACACCGAGTTCAAAGCCAAAGCCGCCCTGAGCTACTACCGCCTGGAATGGGATGGTGAAGTGCTCATTGAAATGGACCCCACCGGCCTGATTGAAAACGTGGGCGGCACTGACCTGATGCAGACCGTGCGCGACATCCTCGGCATCTAAACCCCCTCGCACTGGCCGTGCACCGCCACGGCCAGCCCCCTTTTTGCCTGACTCACTCTTCCCCCTGAACCATGGACAACACCCAAACCACAAAGACCATCACGCTGGACACCCCCATCACCACCGGCGGCAAAGAAGTCAACACCATCACCGTGCGCAAGCCTCTCAGCGGTGCGCTGCGCGGCCTCTCGCTCACTGACTTGCTGCGCCTGGAAACCAACGCCCTGCACAGCCTTCTGCCCCGCGTCACAGAGCCCATGCTGCTCAAGCAGGACGTAGAAAAACTCGACCCCGCAGACCTTGTGCAGCTGGGCACCGCCGTGGTGAGCTTTCTGGTCCCAAAAGCGGACAGAGCCGACTTCCCCAGCGCATAGAAGACGCCATGGCGCACGTGGCCTTCTTCTTTCACTGGCCACTGGCAGACCTGGACGCCATGAGCGTCGACGAACTGCTGGACTGGCGTGAACGCGCCGTCGGCATACACAACCAACTCCATCAATCTGAGGCGTAACCCCCATGGCTGAAAAAAACCTGCGCTTGCGCGTTGTGCTGGACTTGGCAGACAAGGCGCTGGCGCCGCTCAAGCGCATCAGCCAGGGCAGCCAGGACGCGGCAGGCACCCTCAAGGCCGCGCGTGAACAGCTCAAGCAGCTCAACAACCAGCAAGCCGCGCTGGGCAACTTTGAAAAGCACACGCAGGCCATGCGTGAAAGCAGCAATCAGCTGAAGGTCATGAAGCAAAACCTTCAAGTGCTGCAAAACACCGGCATGGCCAGTGCTGCGCAAATCAAGAAACATGAGGCG
This sequence comes from Comamonas kerstersii, assembly GCF_002056725.1. NCBI lineage: Bacteria > Pseudomonadati > Pseudomonadota > Betaproteobacteria > Burkholderiales > Comamonadaceae > Comamonas > Comamonas kerstersii. The sequence goes on from NZ_CP020121.1 coordinate 3,496,807, forward strand.
GCCATTGAAAAGCAGACTGCCAAATTCAAAGAGCAGCAGTCAACCGTTTTCAAGCTACGCAACAACCTCACGTCTTTGGGTATCACCAATGTGAGCGGTGCACAGCAGCGCTTGGCAGCAGATATTGCTGCCACTACTGCACGCATCAAAGCGCAAACAGAGGCTCTGAAAAAGCAGGCTGATATGCAGCGCCGTGCGGCTGGTATCAAGCAAGCCCAAGATGCCAACGTGGCAGCGCGCGGGCAGGCCCGTGGTGCACTGCTAGACGGTGTAGCCCTTGCCGCTACGCTGGGCGCACCGATCAAGATGGCCGTGGATTGGGAGCAGCGCCTGGCTGAACTCAACAAGGTCGCCAACAAGACGCCGCAAGAGCTTTCCGCTATTGGCAACGCAGCGCAAAAACTGGCGGTGGAAACGGGTGTGGCCCGTGAAGAAATTATTGGTGCCTACATTGCCGCCAGCCAGGCGGGCTTTGCCGAAAGCGAATGGGCACAGTTTGCAGAGGTGTCTGCCAAGATGGGCGTGGCCTTTGACACCACGGGCGAAAAAGCCGGTGAAATGCTCAAAGCTTGGCGCTCCGGCATGAACCTGAGCATGGACCAAGCCGCCGCGCTGGCTGGAGCTGTGAACCACATTGCCAACAGCATGAACGCGACGGCGCTGGATATTGGCGGAGTCATGCGCCGTCAGGGCGCCTATCTGTCTGCCATGGGCTTGAATCAAACCCAGTCTGCAGCGCTGGCCGCAACCATGCTCTCTGGTGGTGCCACGGAAGAAATTGCGGCCACGGCCTCCAAGAACTTCATGAAGGCCTTGACGGTGGGCTTCGCTGCCTCCAAAAGCCAGCTCAAAGTGTTTGAAATGCTGGATGTGGATGCCGAGCAACTGGCCAAGCAAATGCAAAAAGCGCCTGAAAAAGCCATCGTGGATGTGATGAAGCGCCTGCAAAAGCTGGCCCCTGACCAGCTTGCCCCTGCCATGAAAATGCTATTTGGTGATGAATCCATTGGCCCCGCTGCGCAGATTGTGAAAAGCGTAGATGGTCTGGTGGCGGCGTTTGAGATGGTGAATGACGAAGCCAAGTACATCACCAGCTTGCAAGCTGAGTTTGACAGCATGGGCAACACCACCCAGCAGCAAATGAAGAAAGCCAGCGAGAGCGTCAAAACCGTGGTCACTGCTTTGGGGGCTGGCTTGCTGCCCGCCATCAATCAAACCATGGCTGCATTTGCGCCCGTGGCTTTGGCCTTTTACGGCTGGATGCAAGAAAACCAAGGCCTTGTCACATCGGTTGTCATGGTAGTGGCCGCGCTCATGGCGCTCAAAATTGCCGCCATTGCAGGTGCCTATGCTTTCACATTCGTGCGCGGTGGCCTGCTGTCTGCACAAGCTGCAGCCATGGCGCTGCGCACAGGCCTGCCTTCACTGCTTGGCGGGTTTAAAGCGCTTGGCGGCTCTGCCGTGGCAGCAGGTAAAGTCGTGCCCTCTGCCCTGACCGCCATTGGCCTTGCGCTGCAAAAGCCGGTGAAACTGGCAATCGCCGCAGGCAAGGCTGTGCCGGGTGCGCTCAGCCGCATGTGGTTGGCTGCCAAGGGTTTGCCATCCGCATTTGTTGGTCTTGGTAAAGCCGCATGGGCAGGCTTTGCCAAGGCGGGCTTTGCCGCCAAGGGGGCTGCTGTCAAAGTGTGGGCCTATGTGCTCTCGCTCAAGGCAGCAGCCTTGGCCAGCGCACGGCAAGCGGCAGCCAGCATTGCCATGTATGCCGCTATGCGAGGGCCTAAAGGCATTGCTACTGATGCATTGCTGGGTCTGAAAAAGCTCACGGCCGCAAGCTTGCGCGCTGGCTTGGGCATGCTGGCCGGTGCATTCAAAGGTCTCTTGCTGCCCATCAAGCTGGTGGGGCGTGCGCTGCTGATGAACCCCATTGGCTTGGCTGTCACGGCAATTGCGGGTGCGGCATTACTCATCATCAAATTCTGGAACCCTATCAAGGCCTTCTTTGCAGGCTTCTGGCAGGGCTTTGTGCAAGGGCTGGCACCACTGGCCCCCATGTTTTCAGCCACCTTTGGTGCTTTGGGTGGCGTGTTGTCTGCCCTTGCGCCACTTTGGGACATGTTGGTGGGCGCTTTGTCTGCCGTGTGGGGCTGGGTCAGCCAACTGGTTGCTCCGTTTGAGGCGAGCAAGCAATCCATTGAAGGAGCCACACAAGCCGGGCAAGGTTTTGGCGCTTGGCTGGCTGATTTGGTGGTGACGCTCGTGTCAATCATCCCCAAATTTGTTCAGTTTGGCGCAGACTTGGTGAGTGGAATCATCAACGGCATCACCGGCAAGCTGGCAGCGCTGAAAGACACCGTGGTGGGCGTGGCATCGTCCGCCGCCAGCTGGTTCAAGGAAAGGCTGGGCATTGCCAGCCCCTCCAAGGTGTTCACGCAGTTTGGTGGCTGGATCAGTGAGGGCGCAGCCAACGGCATTGAGGCTGGCCAGGCAGCCGTGCGCGCGGCCCCTGTAGCCGGTGGGCATACAGAAATCCACATCCACGCCGCGCCCGGCATGGACCCGCAGGCCATTGCCCGCGCCGTCTCGCAAGAGCTGGACCGGCGTGAACGCCAGCGTGCCAGCCGTGGCCGCAGCGCCCTGAGTGACCTGAGTTAAGAAAGACACCGCCACCATGCACGGATCCATGCTCATGGCCCTGGGCCAGTTCATCTTTGGCCTGGACAGCCTGCCCTACGACGAACTCACCCGCAGCAACAGCTGGCGGCACCCCAGCAACAGCCGCGTGGGCGCCCGCCCTGCCCGCCAGTACGTGGGCAAGGGGGAAGAGACCATCAACCTCAAGGGCTGGATTGCCCCGCAGGAAATTGGCAACTACGGCAGCATTGCCGAGCTGCGCGCCATGGGCGACACCGGGCAGGCCTTTGCCCTGGTCAGCGGCGCGGGGGAGGTGTTTGGCCAGTTCGCCATTGAAAGCCTGAGCGAAACCGGCACCCTGCACGACCGCTACGGCAACCCCACCCGCGTGAGCTTTACCCTGCAGCTCAGCCGTGTGGACGATGACGCCGGTGGCGAACAGGTGCAAGTGAACGAGCGCGGCCAGTTCGTGGCCGTGGCCCCGGGAGAGGAATAGCCCCATGGCCGCAAAGCAGCACCTGGCACCCGACTACCGGCTGGTGGTAGGCGGGCAAGACATTTCCGCCAAAATCCAGCCCCGGCTCATGAGCCTGACGCTCACCGAAGGCCGCGCCAACAGCGCCGACCAGCTGGATCTGGAGCTGGACGACAGTGACGGCCAGCTGGCCATTCCCCGCAAAGAGGCAGAAATTGAGCTGCAAATTGGCTGGCGCGGCCAGCAGCTGGTGGACAAGGGCAGCTTTGTGGTGGATGAGGTGGAGCACAGCGGTGCGCCAGACAAAATCACCATCCGCGCACGGTCTGCAGACATGGGCGGCGAAATCCGCAACCGCAAGGAACGCACATGGCGCAACACCACCCTGGGCGCAGTCATTGCGGACTTGGCCAAAAGCAGCAACCTGACCCACAAGGTGGCCGCCCAGCTGGCCAGCATTGCCGTGCAGCACCTGCTGCAGACCAATGAAAGCGACATGCACTTTCTCACCCGGCTGGCGCGGCAGTATGACGCGGTGGCCACCGTCAAGAAAAAGCACCTGCTGTTCATGCCCATTACGGGCAGCCAGAACGCCAAGGGTGAGCAGCTGCCGCAGATCCACATTACCCGGCGAGACGGTGACCAGCACCGCTGGAGCAGCAGCGAACGTGACGCCTATGACGGCGTGAAAGCCTTCTGGTCAGACAGCGTGAACGGCAAACGCAAAAGCGTGGTGGCGGGCAAAAAGACCGGCAACGTCAAGACGCTGAAAGAGACCTACGCCAGCGAAGCAGACGCCCTGCACGCCGCCCGCGCAGAAATGCAGCGCCTGGAGCGCGGTGCTGCCACCTTTGAGCTGACGCTGGCCATGGGCAGGCCGGAAATCGCCGCCCAGACCCCCATTACCGTGCAAGGCTTTAAGCCTGAGATTGATGGCCAGGGCTGGCTGGTCAAGGAAGTGACGCACACCCTCAATGAGGGGAATGGGTGGACAACGAAGGCGGTGATGGAAGTTTTCTCTAAATACAATTTATGAAAATCATTTACCTTTCTGCATATTCATCATTATTTTTATAAACTCGTTAAATAAATCATTTGTCAATTTGTCAATTTTTTTCTTATATCCTAACAAAAGTCGAATCTTTCTTTCTTCAGAAATTTGACTTGAATCAATGATCTTTTCCATATCAACATCTCTGAATATAACAGAGCCATCAATTAAAAGATTGATATATTTAGCAACGTAATCCTGCATTTCTCTATGCGTTGACTCTAATATAGAATGGTCGAAATTCACTTTAAGAGCATTTGCTAACGCATGTAAATGCACCAATCTATCAAAAAAACTAGAATAATATGAGTTTAAATAATCAGATTTAACCTCATCAAATTGATCATTAATATTAATTCTAACCCATTGACAATAATCCAATAGAGGTTTTAAATATTCCGGATACAGTACCTGTCTTGCCCAAAAATCATCCAATACTGACTTTTTATTATTTCTATCATTAAGATAAACCGGAACAAATATAGCAATAACAAATGACAAAACTGATATACCAAGGCCAATCCATGAAACAGCAGTCGAATCAACACTAGAAATCTTAATTGCATTCTCTTTTTTATCAATAATTTCCATCGGGAATGAATACGACGAATTTTTGACAAAAAAGATTTTTTTATCTTTTCTATGCAATTCAGTTGTTAATGAGTAATCAAACTCACCCTCACTAACTTGAGAAAAGCAACAAAAGGATAAAGTCAAAAAAAAAGCGCCTAAGAGGCGCTGTATAAATTTCATAATCATCCAAATATATTTCTATTCTGCAATGCAAAATCTATATATCCGTCTATTAATTTTTTAATTGAATCTTTTGTTTCAAATGAATATCTATTTTTAAAAGCATCTTTAGTACCTGCAGCAATAATACTTGGACCAAACATACCCAAAAAAAACGAGCTACTAACACTCCACAAACCTGTAGGGAACGTTACATGAACCTTGTCGTTCCCTTGATCAAGCTTATCGATCGACATGAGCTCACGTGCCTGCGTCCCGCGCTCACGCCCAGAGAGGATGCGGCCCTGGAATTCACTAAGGTTTACATTCACAATCTTGTCCATTTCTAGTCATTTGCCTCGACAACAGGGAGGGGCAGCTTGATGCTGATGATGGTACCAGGGAAGGATACATCACTTAAGTGCTGGACGTACTCTTTGTCGGGTCTCTTTGTAAGATCATTGCTAGGGTTAAACGCGATGGCCTTCCGGGTTCCAGACGCTTCAAGGCTATAGGTTCCATCAAAGTAGATGTAGGTACTGCCGGAGATGATAGCCATCTGCGCAGATGCATCTTGCCCATGGAAAAACGAATCCATAAATTCAAAAAATTCTAAAAGCTGAGTAGTTCCAGCTCCTCTCGTACTGTTAGTAGAGTAATTTTTAGAGCTAATGTTTGGCTGAAGAGCCATGATAGTCAGCAGATCATCTTCTTTCCATGAAGAACTGAATAATCTACGCCCAACATGCTCAGACACATAAGGTTTAATTTGACGCCACGTATATCCATCTCTATCCAGCTCTTGAAATGTTTGAGCCATCGTTTTACCAAAATTAATCATGGCAACTTCAAGCACTGGAATCTCTTGTTTAAAATTCAAATAACCTAATAGAGACCAATCTGTCATCCCAGCATGCTCTTCGGCATTGTTAATAATTTCTGCCAAAATTGCACTTAGATGGGTAACTCCATCCTCATTAATTTCAACAGATTTAGTAGCCGTCAAACATCTTGATATATGAAGAATAAAATCTTCTGCAATTTTTTCTCTGGTCTCTGCCACAAGGGGCGTAACCATTTTTTTTCGTTGCGTGACTCTCTTGTCAAAGATCTCAAGTTTTTGACTATCAATAAAATGTAATTGTGCTTCAGGAATATTTAAGTGCTTAGGAGTCCCAATGGCCCTCACAAGGGTCGCCATTTCTTGATTTTTGGGAATAACCCCCTCCAGATCAAGATCTGGAGCCTTACCATCTTCAACTTCATCCTTCATTTCTAAAAGGATAATATCAAGTAGAGCTATTGCTGCAATATCACATGTCGATAATTTAGATTGGTCAATCTTTAAGTGACACTTTTTCTTACGCTGAGCCCCAAATTTTGCAAGCTTCAATATAGCCTTAAGTGTTCTTTTAGGATTATTTAATAAAGAAAAATCTCGAGGAAAAGCAGGTTCATAAACCCTTTTTTCTCTTGCTGAACCAAAGTACCCGCTGCCAATATTTTTAAGAAGAAAAGATCTACTTTCATTTGAAGAAAATTTCCCCCTTCTTTTGCCACTCTCCTTATTTTTATTTTTTCTTTTAAGCTTTCTCATGGCAAATTTAGAATATCTTGCCAAGTATTTTTTTCTTTTTTCTGATATTTTTTTCAAGTGAAACCTCAGATTCTAATAATTATCAGAAATGCTGCATAAGTCACCCGTGACTTACTCCTGCTTCAAAACTTCAGCTGCAGCACTCAGCAGTGCCCGCCCCTTCTCATCACTGTCGCGCCAAGCCTGCAGCAATGCGCGTTCAGCTGGTGCCAGCGTGGCTTCAGATTCGCCAGCGCGTTGGCCTGTAACCACATAAAGAACATCAATACCTAGTCCGGCCATGACAGCAAGAGCTGGGGCGTTGGGCGTGGCTTCACCGTTCTCCCAAGAAGACAGTGTCCGTCTGGAAACGGTGCATGAATCAGCTAAATCAAGCTGTTGCAAGCCAATGCGGATGCGCTCTTCCCTGAGTCGATCCCCATAAGATGCGAAATTCTTCTCTTGCATGTATTGAAACGAGCAGAATTCTGCTCATAATGCGTTTACGTTGTAACAATCTGAGGCCGATAGTACATGACTACATCAGCTCCAACCACCCCCGCCACGATGACGCGCAAGCACTCCGGTTCGGTAGCACGGCTGGTGCATGAGAAACCCATTGCGCTGCGCCTGGAAAAACATGAACTGGAAGAGGCCCATGAAAAGGCCAAGGCCGAGGGCCGCAGCTCCAGCAACTTTGCGCGCATGGTCTACCTGATGGGCATGGCGGAGTACCGCCGCAAGGGCCGTATTGAGCTGACTGCGGCAGACCTGGTGAGCAAGTAAAGGCTGTGCACCATGGCTGGCAACTTCCAATTTCCTGACCGTCATTCTCAAAGCGTTGCGGCTGCTCTGGTTGCCAGCAAGCGCCTGAATGAAGCTGCGGACAAGGCGCGTGCTGGGGAAGGTGTTTCCGCGCAGCGCTGTAACCAGTCAGTACCGGCCAAGCAGTGGAAGGGCACGAACAAGGAGGCCATGCGCCTGCAGTGCCCGCACTGCAAGCACCCTTGCGTGATTCGCACCAGTGAGCAGATCACGGTGCTGACGCGGCAGTCTGTGTATTGCTGCGTGAATGCAGAGTGTGGCCACACTTTTGTGGCCAATACAGAGATTGTGCGCACCTTGTCGCCATCTGCCACGCCAGACCCCAGCGTCAATCTACCCCTTTCCACCCACGTGCGCCGCGACATGCTGCGCGCCCAGCTGGACCACGCGGCCAGCGCCGAACATGTGACCAGCAACACCGCCCCGGTGACGGCTGACCTGTTCATGCAGCAGGGAGGGCCGCCCCCTGACTGATGCCACCTAGCGCCTAAAGCGCCCTCTTTCCCCCCTTCTGAGTTCACCCCGACAGAGCCTGATGCGCAGGCGCTGCGGACTTTCTTACGCCTTTTTTCAGTGAGGTATGCGATGCAACTTGTAGATCAAACCACCTGCAGTGTGATGGGGCCAGTTGTGAGCGTGGCAGAGCCATGTGGTCACTGGGAGACGGTAAGCATATTTTTGCGCGCTATTGATAGACACCAGCGAGCGGCTGAGGTTTTGCGTAACGCTTTTTTAAAAGCGCCGGAAGACAGTGAAGAGGACAAGGTTGCAGCTGATGCGCTTTGGTGGGGCGGTATTGCTTGTGAGCACCGAGTAGCTGATCTTTATTGGAGCCTGCGTTACAGAGGTGGGCTACTGCTGGCGGGTGTTGGCACGCTTGCATTCAAGGCAGCTTTGGCGGCTGAGCCAAAGCCTGTGCAGGAAGGCGGTGCCGCATGAGCCTGTTTCGCATTACCCACGTGGACGAACACCGCACCCGCCGCCGCGTTCAGGTGATGGCCCAGAACTGCCGCCAGGCGCTGCACGCAGTAGAGCAAGAGTTTGGCGATGCCTGGTACGCCTGCGCTGTACGTGTGGAGGAGATGTGATGCCTGCGCAACAAGATCACTTGGCACGCGCTTTGCGCCTCTGTACTGACCATTCAAACAGCGTGGACAGCAGCCATAACAACCAGAGCAATGCACAGACGAGCAAGCTAAGCAAAGAGCGCTCTTCAGCAGCTAATGCAAACCACCTCCAAGTGGCAAATGCTGCAGAGGCAAATAACACGAGCGTTTTCGTAAACGCAGCAAAAAAAGTCTGAACTTCAGCAGTTGGGTGCTGGCGGGGCGCATGCGATGGTGTGTCCTGATTGTTGCAGCACTAACTGGGTTACTTGGTGCCATGAGTGGGCATCCAGCCGGTACTTGGTGTGCATTGGCCTTGTACTTTGTATTGAATGGCTGGGTTCTCGCAAGTTGGCTGTGGTTCAAAGCGCAAAGTGAGGTACAGCCATGAATGCAGCGGTAACCCCTGCGGAGCTGGCAGCCCAGCTCAAGGCTGAGGCCAAGGCGCTCAAGTCGATCAAGCCCAAGAAGCCTGCGCATGAAGGCAAGCCGGTGACTGCGCTGACAGTGCCAGAGATTCGTGAACGGCTGAAAGCACAGCGCAATGAGCTGCTGCGCAGGGCAAGCCTGGGCACGTGGTTTGATGGTGAGAGCCGTGAGTGGGCACGTATTGGCCATGAGCACCGCGTGATGATCATGATGCTGGCCGGTATTGATGGTGATCTGGAAACGCTGGCCTGCCGTGCGTGGCGTGAGTTCACACCCGCTGAGCGCAATGCGGTGAAGGCTGAGATGCGCTTGGCAAAGCGCGTCTTCTCGCAGGTGGCTGCTTTGTGTAGCCGGGTGTGAGGTGAACGATGGCACGCAAGCCTGCACAGCGCGTGATGCGCAGTTTGCCCACCAGCTCACTGAAGGACTGGAAGCGCAACAAGCCTGCACCTTGGATGGCCAAGCGTGCGCTGGAGGCTTTGCTGCGCGCAGTGCCCGAGCAATGGCGCCAGCCTATTGAGCTGAGCGGCCTGGGCAAGCTGGACCTGCACAACCCAGACCCTGCACCGCTGTGGCTGCAGAGCTGGGATGCCATGCAGGCGATTGCGGAGTTTGACGAGCGCTTTGGCCGTGCCAGCAGCTGGAACCTGAGCGACTACGAGATCTGTGAGCTGGCCAAGCGCCTGGTGGCAGAGGCTCAGGAGCTGGATGCTGCCTTGGTGGCTGAGGGCTGCGACGAGGCCGCAAGGCTGGATGCCGTGCGCCTGCTGCTGCGCATGCTGGGTGTGCAGGAAAGCAAACCGCTGCAGGGTGAGCCTGACATTAAGCGTGCCCATGACCCCGCATGGTGGCGGCGCCTGCTGCGCAAGCATGTGGCCCGCGTGGTAGAGGCTGGCAACATCAGGCTGGGTATTGTGAACCGCAAGCACGGCGGCTATGCCAGTGATTGGGCCGTGCGTAACCGACTTGCACAAAAAGAGCGTAACCAAGCCTCCATGAAGCGCAGTCTGTTCAAGAACGAGGCGGGCCAGATCTGGACGCTGGCTGAGCTGGCTGCGCTGTCGCCGTCCAACCCGGTGATTCGTGGTGGTGAGCTGATGACGCGCATTCGCGGTGCCGAAGAGTACGCCGATGCACGCAACCATGTAGGGCTGTTCTTTACGTTTACCGCGCCCAGCAAGTTTCACCCCATGACGGTGGGTGCTGGCGGCAAGCCACGCCCCAACCCCAAATATGACGGCTACAGCACGCCGCGTGATGCGCAGATGTGGTTGCGCAAGTGCTGGGCACGGCTGCGCGCGCACCTGAACAGCAAGCAAATCAAGATTTACGGCATTCGTGTGGCGGAGCCCCACCACGATGCCACGCCCCACTGGCACATGCTGATCTGGGCAGAGACGGAGGCCGAGGCGCGCTATGTAGAGCTGGCGGCCAAGGTGTGGTGGCTCAAAGAGTATGGAGACGAAAAAGGTGCTGCTGTTAACCGCGTCAATTGCAAGCGCATGGAAAGCGGCGGTGCTGCTGGCTATGTGGCCAAGTACATCGCCAAGAGCGTGGGCCATGCTGCTTTGGCTGACCACCTGGACGTGGTGCAGGGCCAGCTGTGGGATGTGGAGCAAAACGACATGCCGGGCCACTGCCGTGTGGATGCGTGGGCCGGTTTCTGGGGGATTCGCCAGTTTCAGCCCATTGGCATGCCCAGTGTGTGCGTGTGGCGTGAGCTGCGCCGCGTGGGGCGTGACCAGATCAACCATCTGCATGCCAGTGGTGACACCACCACGATGCGTGCATGGGTGGCGTGCCACCGTGAAGGAAATATTCAGGCCAATTGGCGGGTGTACATGGAGGCCATGGGTGGCCACTGTGTGCCGCGCAGTCAGGCGCATCTGCGTATGGCGCACCGCCCGCTGCAGCCCGGTGCCTGCAACCAGTACGGCGAAGAATTGCGCACTGGCCGTGTGGTGGGGCTGCAGACGATTCGCGGCCAGTGGCTGATCAGCCGCCGCATGGCATGGAGCCCTGTGGCTGCTGAGACTGAGACGTTCAACCCCGACACCTGCACAGATAGCAACCCCGGCTGTTCCCTCGCCGTAGGCGAGGCACGTGCGGCTTTGCCGCGCGCTTGGACTGGTTTCAATAACTGTAGAGCCCGTCTGACAGGGGCACTGCGCAGAGCACTTTTAGGGCGCGGCAGGCATGAAGCAGAGGACTGCTTGCCCGTCCCGATCCACCGCACGGACGCCGAATGGCGCTCCATCGGTCCTTCCCCCATCCCGTTTTTCTGACCTGAAGCACACAGGAGGAGTAGCGATGCCTGCAAAACGCACCGAACCAAGTCGAAGCCTGCTCGATCAGGCCTCTGGTTTCAAGTACACGCCCGCAGCCAGGACCGATCTGGCCAAGCGCTTTGCGGACATGCGCCGCGCTGCGGCCAAGGCGGAGCGCGAAGCAGCTGCCGCCGCCATGGCTGCGCGGCAGACAGGGCTGGATCTGGAGCTGCCAGCAGCCGCTGGCCGGGTCATTCCCCTCAAGAGCGCTCACGCATAAATCATCAAAAAAATTGCTAACGCTTGCAAACAAAGCGCTAGCAGCTAGCAAAAAAGGAGTTGAAAAACATGAAAGCTGCATCTGTTCTGAATGAGAAGACCTGCACGCGCTGCGGCGAAGACTGGCCAGCAGATCAGGATTTCTTTCACTACGACATCACAAAGGCGGACAAGCTTTCCGATGACTGCCACGCATGCCGCCTGAGCGGCAGTAACAAAAGGCGCGGCACCGCAGGAAAGCTGACCACCGAACTGCAGGGTTTGTTTGCTGCACTTGTTCAAAAAAATGAGCGCTCAGTGCTTGCTGATTAATGAAATAAGGACGAAAAGCAATGAAAAACCAAGAATTGCAAGCGCTAGCCGCTATGAAAACCGAAGTTAGCGCCATGACTTTGCCTTGCATCTTGAAGCGCCTGCAGCGTGAAAAAGCACTGGTGGAAGACGAGCTGAACCAGATGCCCGCTGATTCCTGGTTCAACGTGCGCGGCCGCGAACTGATGAACCGCGAGCAGGAGCTGTTTACCACCCTGCGCGTCCTGGAAGGCCTGGCCGCGGCGCCCATGCAAGTCACCCAGATCACCGAACCTGCCAACTGAATCCACTGAGGAGCAAAAGACTATGAATAAGACTGAAGCCACCCCCACCGCACAAAGCCAGACCAGCATCAGCTCGGCCCCACGTCTGGACACCGCTGGCATTGCCGCCCTGCTCGGCTGCACCCGTCAGCACGTCACCAGCCGCCTGACCAAGCGCGTGGATTTTCCGAAGCCGTTTATCAATGTCAGTCGCAGGATTCGGTACTGGCGCACAAGCGATGTACGGGCTTGGATGGGGAAAGCAAAATGAAAGATTGAACAGTACTAAGAACTTACAGGTGCTCAAGTTGAACCTGGGCATCACCTACTCAATCAAATGAAAGAGAAATTCATTTTGTTTTCAAAATAAACCATGATGATCTTTTTTTAGTATCATGCCCAGACATAACAACGACATCACGACCATCCGTGATCACCTTCAACAAAGCAGAGGAGAGGCGTCATGCTAGCAACACCAAGAGCAACCCCGGATAGAGCTCTCGTCCTTACTAAAGCAACTCTGAATGCAGCAGAGCAACTTGGCTTGACCAGTGCTGAATTGGCTGCTGTGCTTGGTGTTAGTGAGCCGACCATCTCTCGTACGAAGGCCAATAACCGGCCAATTAACCCAAATTCAAAAGAAGGCGAGCTCGCCTTGATGCTGATTCGTATCTATCGCTCTCTTGAGCCGCTGATCGGTGGAGACACGGACAAACGCAGACGCTGGATGAACAGTCACAACAAGGCCCTGCTGGGCATTCCAAGCCAGCTCATTCGTAGGACTGATGGCTTGGTGCGTACCTTGGCTTATTTGGATGGTATGCGAGCAGCATCATGAAGGCTGAAACATGGGATCCTGAGTGGTTGTACTCGCACAGCGTAGCGCTACGCATGGAGGGTGCATGGCGGGGGGTAGAGACCCAGTACATTGCCGCCTCCATGCAACTAGTGGACACACTTGAAGAGCAAGATGTGCTTGAGCAATTGTTGGAGGAAAGCAAGCCTCCAACTATTCAGCCACAGAGCCCAAAGCACTACCTACTTCTAAGTCCGTTCCGTTACTTCCCACAGCACAGCTCTAGGTTCCGCCCAAGCCAACAAAGTGGCCTGTGGTACGGCTCATCAACGCTTGAAGGTGCATGCTCTGAGATCGCGTACTGGCGCATGCGCTTTATTCTTGATAGTGCCGGTTTATCGACAGATGGACCAGTGATGACCTTTCACACCTTTTACCAAGCATCAGTAGAGGGTCTTGCTATCAATTTAATGGATATGCCCTGGTCAACATGCTCACATCTGTGGAAACATACGTCCGATTACAGTGCAACCCACAAGCTCGCAGAAGCTGCTGCTGCTGCGAACATCCAATGGATACAGTACGAATCCGTGCGCGCTCCGACCTGCCCTTTGGCAGCTGTATTTACACCTGACGCCTTGCATGCTACCAATGCAGAAATTGAGAGCTCTAAACAAGAATGGATTTGCAAAGCAACTCGCGATGCCGTCCTAATGCGCCGAAAAGACGGATCAGCTCAATTTGAGTGGCATGAGTAGTCAAATTCGTGCTGCCACGTCCTCCGCAGTCTCCCGGTAGTACGTGTTGTAGAGCATGTTGATATCGGTGTGCCCGCTGATGCGCGCCAGGGTCATCACATCCACGCGCTTGGCCAGCCAGGTCAATGCCGTGGCGCGCAGGTCGTGAAAATGCAGCCCCTCCACCATCACCCGGTCTCGCAGCTTGCGGTACAGCACATCACGGCTGGCATCACTGATGGTGAAGAAGTTGTCCCGGCCAGCTGCTGCTGCTGCAGCATCCAGCATCTGCAGCACGCGCAGGCTGCGTCGCGTCAGTGGCACCTTGCGCACACCAACATGGCCAGCGGTCTTGTGTTCGTTGAGGGTGTAGACGCGGCGCTTGAGATCTACCGTGCTGCGGCTCATGCGCAAGATTTCCCCACTGCGCAAGGCGGTGTGCAAGGCCACCAGCATGGTCCAGGCCGTTTCTTGCATGGGTGACTGTGGTGGCTGCCCATGCGTAACACCGGCATTACGCAACATCAGCCGCACCTCTGACCACGCGCTCGTGCGCCTGCGTGCCAGGCCTTTGGCTGGGAGCTTGATGGACTTCCATGGGCTTTCGCCCGCCCACCGCCACTCTCTGATGGCAATGGTCCAGATGGGGCGGTAAAGCTGCGCTTCACGCAACACAGTGTTGGGCAGCACGGTTTCAAGCCGGGTGTCGCGCCATTTGGCCAGGTCAGTGCCCGTAATTTCGTGCAGGACCTTACCCGTCAGCCATGGGAAATCTCTGATCAGCGAGTCCAGCCGCAGGTTGTCAGCACGCTGGCGGTTGGCTGGCTTTTTGCTGATGACCTCTTTGCGGTACTTCTCAATAGCCTCTTCCAGCGTCCGCTTGGGAAACTGACCACGCGTGCCGGCCAAAATCGCAGCCTCTTCAGCCACTGCCCAGGCCTGTGCCTCAGCTTTCGTCGGCCGCACCGCGGACTTGCGTACCCCGTCGCGCACCACCTCTGCTCGCCAGCCAGTCTTCAATTTTCTGTAGTAAGCCACCCTGCCTCCAACATCTCGATGCGTAATCGCATGCGTACCAAATGCGTAATTTTTGGGTAATTTACGCCAAATTTTGGTGCTGTTCGGTACGTGTGTGGAGGACAGTTCAGGCAAGAAAAAAGCCCGTTTTCAGAGGAGAAAACGAGCTTAGGTACTGTTCAGTTCATTCCAACGAAATTTGTTGGTGGTGCCCCGAGCCGGAATCGAACCGGCACGCCTGTTTTATAGGCGGCAGATTTTAAGTCTGATGTGTCTACCAATTCCACCATCGGGGCTGCAACACAGAGCAAACTCCGTACTGCGCAAACCATTAGCTTAACCGATCTTCGAACATTTTCTGCCGATTTCACGGTTTTTCACGCACTGGGCATTGTGCCTCAGACATGAAAAAGGGAAGCACTTGCTTCCCTTTGAAAATGGAGCGGGAAATCGGGTTCGAACCGACGACCTATACCTTGGCAAGGTATCGCTCTACCAACTGAGCTATTCCCGCATGTGTCTCTGATATCTCAGAAACAAAGAAGCTTATCGACTGACAAGCTCCCTGAAAGAACCTGGAGCGGGAAATCGGGTTCGAACCGACGACCTATACCTTGGCAAGGTATCGCTCTACCAACTGAGCTATTCCCGCATGCGTCTCTGATATCTCAGAAACAAAAGAAGCTTATCGACTGACAAGCTCCCTGAAAAAACCTGGAGCGGGAAATCGGGTTCGAACCGACGACCTATACCTTGGCAAGGTATCGCTCTACCAACTGAGCTATTCCCGCATGCGTCTCTGATATCTCAGAAACAAAAGAGCTTATCGACTGACAAGCTCCCCGAAAGAACCTGGAGCGGGAAATCGGGTTCGAACCGACGACCTATACCTTGGCAAGGTATCGCTCTACCAACTGAGCTATTCCCGCATGTGCCTCTGATATCTCAGAAACAAAAGAGCTTATCGACTGACAAGCTCCCTGAAAGAACCTGGAGCGGGAAATCGGGTTCGAACCGACGACCTATACCTTGGCAAGGTATCGCTCTACCAACTGAGCTATTCCCGCATTTTGGAGGCGCGATCCGGAGTCGAACCGGACTAGACGGATTTGCAATCCGTTGCATAACCGCTTTGCTATCGCGCCATTCCAAGGACCGAAGCCCTAAAACCTTTGGAGCGGGAAATCGGGTTCGAACCGACGACCTATACCTTGGCAAGGTATCGCTCTACCAACTGAGCTATTCCCGCTTATCTAGCGAAGCCTTAAATTCTACAACAGAACTTGTGCATCGCTGCGATGGAATGAATTGTAGCGCAATTTTTTGCTGTTCCAGAAAAAAGCGCTACGTTTTTTATCAATGCTTCACTGCACGCGTTTTTTTGGCCGCTGGCTTAGCTGTTGCAGCCTTGGTCACCACAGCAGGAGCAACCGCTTCCTCTTCCTCTTCCAGAGGAACAGGCATACGTTCCAGTGCGATCTTCAAGACTTCATCAATCCAGCGCACAGGGATGATTTCCATGCCAGTCTTGACGTTGTCTGGAATCTCTTGCAGGTCCTTCACGTTCTCCTGAGGAATCAGCACGGTCTTGATGCCGCCTCGCAGCGCAGCCAGCAGCTTCTCTTTCAGGCCACCGATGGCTGTGACTTCACCACGCAGGGTAATTTCACCAGTCATGGCCACATCTGCGCGTACAGGGATACCCGTCAGCGCCGACACAAAGGCAGTAGCCATGGCAGCACCTGCACTTGGCCCATCCTTTGGTGTTGCCCCATCAGGAACGTGGACGTGGATGTCACGTTTTTCAAACATGACATCCTCAATCCCCAGGGAGCGTGAACGGCTGCGCACCACAGTACGTGCAGCCTCCACGGATTCTTTCATCACATCACCCAAGGAGCCAGTGCGCAGGATATTGCCCTTACCGGGCATCGTCGTAGCCTCAATGGTCAGCAGATCACCGCCCACTTCCGTCCAGGCCAGACCTACAACCTGACCCACCTGGTTTTCCTGCTCTGCACGACCGTACATGTACTTGCGCACGCCCAGATATTCATCCAGGTTGGATGCATCCACCACGACCTTGGGTTTGAGCTTCTTCAGCAGCAAACCCTTGACCACCTTTCGGCAGATCTTGGACAGTTCACGCTCCAGCGAACGCACACCGGCTTCACGCGTGTAGTAACGCACGATGTCCAAAATGGCATCGTCCTTGACTTCCAGTTCTGCTTCCTTGAGGCCGTTGTTGCCAATCTGCTTGGGCAGCAGGTAGCGCTTGGCGATATTGAGCTTTTCATCTTCGGTATAGCCCGACAGACGAATCACTTCCATACGGTCCAACAAGGCCGGAGGAATGTTCATGGAGTTCGATGTCGCCACAAACATCACATCACTCAGGTCGAAGTCAACCTCGACGTAGTGATCGCCAAATTTGTTGTTCTGCTCGGGATCCAGAACCTCCAGCAGAGCACTCGAGGGATCACCCCGGAAGTCCATACCCAGCTTGTCGATCTCATCGAGCAAGAACAGTGGATTGCGTGTACCCACTTTTTCCAGGCTTTGCAGTACCTTGCCAGGCATAGCACCAATGTAGGTACGGCGATGACCTCGGATCTCCGCTTCGTCACGCATGCCACCCAGTGCCATGCGCACGTATTTACGGCCAGTTGCCTTGGCAATGGACTGCCCCAGCGAAGTCTTGCCCACGCCTGGAGGGCCTACCAGACACAAGATAGGCGCCTTCACCTTGTCCACACGTTGTTGCACTGCAAGGTATTCCAGGATGCGGTCCTTGACCTTTTCCAGGCCAAAGTGATCGGCATTGAGCACTTCCTCTGCAGCTTCCAGATCGTGTTTGATCTTGGTTTTCTTGCTCCAAGGCAGACCCGTCAGCACATCAATGTAGTTGCGCACCACCGTCGCTTCTGCCGACATGGGTGACATCAGCTTGAGCTTTTTCAGCTCTGCTTCTGCCTTCTTGCGAGCTTCAGCAGGCATCTTGGCAGACTTGATCTTCTTTTCGATCTCTTCGATGTCTGCGCCATCTTCGCCTTCGCCCAGCTCTTTCTGAATGGCCTTGACCTGCTCATTCAGATAGAAGTCACGCTGGCTCTTTTCCATCTGGCGTTTGACACGACCACGGATGCGCTTGTCCACATTCAGAATGTCAACTTCGCGCTCCAGCTGTTCGAACAGATTCTCAAGACGTTCCTTGATATCTGCCAGATTCAGCACAGCCTGCTTCTGATCGAGCTTGAGCGGCAGATGCGCTGCAATCGTATCGACCAGACGCCCTGCATCTTCAATGCCTGCAATTGAGGTCAGGATCTCGGATGGGATCTTCTTGTTGAGCTTGACGTACTGCTCAAACTGCTGAGACACTGCGCGGCGCAGCGCCTCAACCTCACTTTCCTGCTTGTTTGAGTCAGCACCAGCCTTGACTTCCAGCGGCTCACACTGCGCCATGAAGTGCGACTCTAGGTCCTGCACTTTCAGCAGCTTGGCGCGCTGCTGCCCTTCGACCAGCACTTTCACCGTGCCGTCGGGCAACTTCAGCATCTGCAAGATGGTAGAGATGCTGCCAATTTCAAACAGATCATCAGCACTGGGCTCATCTTTGGATGCGGCCTTTTGCGCGACCAGCATGATGCGACGATCGGCCTCCATGGCCAGCTCCAGCGCCTTGATGCTTTTCACCCGCCCCACAAACAGAGGGATGACCATGTGCGGAAACACCACCACATCGCGCAAAGGCAGCAGCGGCAATTCCACAGTGCTCAAATCAGTTGGTTCTGACATAGAACTATCCTTCCAATCACTGCGCATACGCACAGCAATGCATATTCTTTAGGTAGCAAAACTATCCGGGCTTGCGGTAGCCGATGCGGGCTTTGTCATCACAAAGCCTCACATTCAGACAGTTCATGCTTTCTTTGCAGCTTCCCGGTAAACCAGCAGCGGCGCCTTACCTTCCACAATGGTGGCCTCTTCAACCACCACTTTTTCGACGTTTTCCAGATTGGGCAGCTCAAACATCGTGCCAAGCAAGGCCTGCTCCAGAATGGAACGCAAACCACGTGCACCTGTCTTGCGGGCAATCGCCTTGCGAGCAACCGCAGTCAGTGCAGAAGGTCGCACTTCCAGCTCCACGCCTTCCATGCCCAGCAATTTGCTGAACTGCTTGACCAGCGCGTTCTTAGGCTCTGTCAGGATGCGCACAAGCGCTTCTTCGTTGAGCTCTGTCAGTGCTGTAATCACAGGCAGACGGCCAATCAGTTCAGGGATGATGCCGAACTTGATCAAGTCTTCAGGCTCAATATCCTGGAACAGCTCGGTCAGCGAGCGATTGGCCTTGCTGCGCACTGCAGCGCCAAAACCAATACCAGAGGCTTCTGTACGGTTCTCGATGACCTTTTCCAGTCCCTGGAACGCACCACCGCAGATGAACAGAATGTTGGTGGTGTCCACCTGCAGGAAATCCTGATTGGGGTGCTTGCGGCCGCCCTGAGGGGGTACGCTCGCCATGGTGCCTTCAATCAGCTTGAGCAGCGCCTGTTGCACGCCCTCACCCGAGACATCACGTGTGATGCTGGGGTTGTCGGACTTGCGGGAAATCTTGTCGATTTCGTCGATATAGACAATACCGCGCTGTGCGCGCTCGATGTCGTAGTCGCAGCTTTGCAGAAGCTTCTGAACGATGTTCTCGACGTCCTCGCCCACATAGCCGGCTTCAGTCAGCGTGGTGGCATCAGCCATCACAAAAGGCACATTCAGCTGTCGTGCCAGCGTCTGGGCCAGCAGTGTCTTGCCGGAGCCAGTGGGGCCGATCAGCAAGATATTGCTCTTGGTCAGCTCCACCTCATCCTTGCCAGCCTTGTCTTTGTGATTCAGGCGCTTGTAGTGGTTGTACACCGCCACAGCCAAAGTGCGCTTGGCCTGCTCCTGGTCAATCACATAGTTATCAAGATTGGCTTTAATTTCCGCAGGCGTAGGCAAGTCTCCGCGTGCCTCGCGTGCGCTAGTGTCCGCCACTTCATCGCGAATGATTTCATTACACAAATCAATGCACTCATCACAGATGAAGACGGACGGACCAGCGATCAACTTTTTCACCTCATGCTGACTCTTGCCACAGAAGGTGCAGTAAAGATTTTTTTCGCTGGTAGTGCCTTTTTTCTCGGCCATGTGGACTACGCCTTGTTACGTCAATAGAGTAGAGGATGATAGCAATGTAAAAACGGCGCTACCCGAAGGGGGAAAGCGCCGTTTGCAGCCAATCAGCGCTGAATCATCAAGCGCGCTTTTCAATCACGCTGTCGATCAGACCGTAATCTTTGGCTTCATGCGCAGACAGAAAATAGTCGCGCTCGGTGTCATGCTGGATCTTCTCCAGCGGCTGCCCCGTACGCTCAGCCAGGATCTTGTTCAGACGCTCACGTGTCTTCAGAATTTCGCGCGCATGAATTTCAATCTCTGTGGCCTGACCACGTGCACCACCCAAAGGCTGGTGAATCATGACCTGCGAATTGGGCAGCGCAAAACGCTTACCCTTGGCGCCAGCAGCCAGCAGGAATGCACCCATGCTTGCGGCCATGCCTGTGCACAGTGTCGACACATCAGGCTTGATGAAGTTCATGGTGTCAAAAACTGCCATGCCAGCCGTGACGCTGCCGCCGGGCGAGTTGATGTAGAAAGAAATGTCCTTGTCAGGATTTTCACTTTCCAGGAACAGCAACTGCGCCACCACCAGATTCGCTGACTGGTCGTTGACCTCGCCCACCAAAAAGACCACGCGCTCCTTGAGCAAGCGGGAATAGATGTCATAGGCACGTTCACCGCGGCCAGACTGCTCAACCACCATGGGGACCATACCCAGGCCCTGCATATCCAATGCGCTCATGTTTTCTCCAAACGTGGAAACAGAGTAAATACTGTAACCAAGAAATGAAATGGGGCTTGTGCCCAAAAGCACAAGCCCCGGATCAAGAACTTTTTAGCGTTGCCTTTGTCTGCAGGCAGAACAGCAACGCCTTGTTCAAGTCAGCTGATTAGGCCTGACCCATCAGTTCTTCGAACGACACTGCCTTGTCGTTCACCTTGGCCTTGCCCAGAACGAATTCGGTCACGTTGTTCTCGATCACAACAGCTTCTACTTCAGCCAGACGCTGGCGATCACCGAAGTACCAGCGAACCACATCTTCAGGCTTCTCGTAAGAAGCAGCCAGTTCGTCCACATGCGCCTTCAGCTGCTCGGGAGTAGCTTCCAGGTTGTTGGCCTTGACCAGCTCAGCCACCACCAGACCCAGGCGCACGCGACGCTCGGCTTGAGGCAGGAAGATGTCTTCAGGGATTTCAGCCTTGTCAGCATCCTTGATGCCACGCTGCTTCAGATCTTCACGGGCAGCCTGCATCAGACGGGCTACTTCAGACTGCACGGCAGCCTTGGGCAGATCCAGCTCAGCCACGGACAGCAGTGCATCCATCACAGCTTGCTTGTTGCGAGCTTGCAGGCGGAACTTCACTTCGCGTTCCAGATTCTTCTTGATGTCAGCGCGCAGAGCTTCTACGGAGCCATCGGCAATACCCAGAGACTTCACGAAAGCTTCGTTCACTTCGGGCAGGTTAGCAGCTTCCAGCTTCTTCACGGTCACCAGGAAGTCAGCAGTCTTGCCTGCTACATCCTTGCCATGGTAATCCTCGGGGAAGGCCAGAGGGAAAGTCTTGGACTCACCCACCTTCATGCCGCGCACTGCGTCTTCAAATTCCTTGAGCATCTGGCCTTCGCCAACCAGGAACTGGAAGTCTTCAGCCTTGCCGCCGGCAA
Source organism: Comamonas kerstersii (assembly GCF_002056725.1). Classification (NCBI taxonomy): domain Bacteria; kingdom Pseudomonadati; phylum Pseudomonadota; class Betaproteobacteria; order Burkholderiales; family Comamonadaceae; genus Comamonas; species Comamonas kerstersii. The sequence continues at coordinate 3,518,126 of NZ_CP020121.1, forward strand.
AAGCTTCGCCGTCGATCTTGCCTTCGAAATCCACGGTCACGCGGTCACCGTCCACTGCGGCTTCGTCAGCGGCACGCACAGCAAATGTGCGACGCTGCTTGCGCAGGATGTCCAGCGTACGCTCGATGGCTGCGTCGTCTACGTCAGCTGTCAGCTTTTCAACTTCAACGCCTGTCAGATCGCCAATCTTGACTTCGGGGAATACTTCGAAGATGGCTTCAAATTCAGCCTGGCCTTCAGCAGCGCCTTCCTTTTCGGAAATGCGGGGCTGACCAGCAACGCGCAGACCGGCTTCTTGCACAGCCTTGGCGAATTCTTCACCGACCTTGTCGTTCAGCACTTCGTACTGCACGGAGTAGCCATAACGCTGGGCCACAACATTCATGGGCACTTTGCCGGGACGGAAGCCGTCCATCTTCACAGTACGTGCAACCTTCTTCAAGCGAGCTTCAACTTCGCTTTGAATTGCAGCAAGTGGCAAGCTCAGCGTAATCTTGCGCTCAAGCTTTTCGAGGGTTTCAACTGTAACGGCCATGGTGATTCCTAATTCTGGGGAAATAGTGGACTGTGCTGACTGCAGTTCACAGCCTGCACCTTATTCCGCATAGTCTCACTGGAATGTGGTGCGCGGGGCGGGACTCGAACCCGCACGGTGTCGCCACCGTCAGGACCTAAACCTGGTGCGTCTACCAATTTCGCCACCCGCGCGGTCTTGATAACTGCAGACTTTTGACCAGTCTGCGTCATAGGTCAATCCAAGATTCTAACGCCGAAAATAACCCTCAACGATTTCCCACTCCATTTTTTCTTATGCAGGCGCAATTGCGCGACATCACTGAAAAGCGGGGAAACGTCGCGCACAGAACAGCCCTCGAGGCGCTGTTCAAAGCTTTGAATGGACCACAGCCAAATCGCACGACAATGGCACGGTGAAAGCATCTTCCCCACCATCCGCGCAGGCCGCGCATATCACCCACTACGAGAATTTTCCCGTTGCCTCGTGGCTGTGCCCGGCCGCCCTGCGACCACCCATTGCCGCCATTTACGCCTTTGCGCGCACGGCTGACGACATGGCTGATGAAGGCGATGCCAGTCCCGCACAGCGCCTGGAGCAACTACAGGACTACCGACTGGAACTGCATGCCATTGCCAAGGGCCAGCCCCCCCAGCCACGCTGGGCCACCATCTTCACCCCCTTGCAGTACCAGCTGCAGCAGTGGCAGCTGCCCGTACACCTGCTCGACGATCTGCTCAGTGCCTTCGTGCAGGACGTTGCCAAGACCCGCGACCAGACGAGCTATGCCGACCGCGCAGAACTGCTCGACTACTGCAGACGCTCCGCCAACCCGGTGGGCCGCCTGCTGCTGCATCTGTACGGCATACATGATGACCAAGCACTGGCGCAAAGCGACGCCATCTGCTCGGCACTGCAACTGATCAACTTCTGGCAGGATCTGAGCGAAGACATTCCTCGCGGTCGCCACTACCTCACCGATGCAGACTGCGCACGGTTCAATGTCAGCCGCACCCAGCTCAACGCGCTGCAGCTCACACTAGACATCCAAAGACTCATCGCCAGCAATACGGCATGGGCACGCACACTCATGCAGCAAGGCGCGCCACTGGTCCACCGCCTGCCCGGGCGCATTGGCTGGGAGCTACGCCTGGTCGTGCAAGGCGGCCTGCGCATTCTGGACAAAGTGCAGGCCCAGCAAGGCCACAACCTGCACACGCGCCTGACTTTGCACAAAACGGATGTTGCACGCATGCTCTGGCGTGCACTGTGGATGTAGAGCACCTGCAAAACAAAATGCCAGCACAAGGCTGGCATTGGTAGCAACAGGCCGTCGCCTGCTTCGATCAGGGCTGCGTCAGGGCTGGCACAGCCTGCCCACCACTCACAGCAGATCCTGCAATGCTGGCAGGCTGTCGGTAAGTGCTGACATAGGACGACCGGGCGGCATTCCCCTGCTCCAGAATGAACTGTGCAGACATCTGCGCCATCTGGTTGGCCTGCTCCTGCAGCGAGGTAGATGCCGCCGAAGTCTCCTCCACCAAGGCAGCGTTCTGCTGCGTCACATCATCCAGGTTGGCGACCACATCGTTGATCTGCGCCAATCCCTTGGACTGCTCACGACTGGCTTCTGCAATCTCCTGCACGATAGCAGCCAGACGTGCAATGCTTTGCACGATGTCCTGCATGGTCTCGCCCGTGCGATGCACCTGCTCACCACCGGCACGCACGCGATTGACGGAATCCTGAATCAGCGTCTTGATTTCCTTGGCTGCTTCTGCCGAGCGACCAGCCAACGCACGCACCTCGCTGGCCACCACAGCAAAGCCGCGCCCCTGCTCGCCAGCGCGCGCCGCTTCGACAGCAGCATTGAGCGCCAGGATATTGGTCTGGAAGGCGATGGAGTCGATCACGCCAATGATGGCTTCAATCTTCTTGGCCGAGTGGTTGATGTCTTCCATGGTCGTGACCACTTGCGACACCATGTCACCACCACGCTCTGCCACCTGCGTGGCGTCACGCGCCAGTTCGCTGGCACGGATGGCACTTTCCGCATTATTCTGCACCGTGCTGGACAGCTCTTCCGTCGCTGCCGCCGTCTGCTGCAGCGACGCAGCCTGCTGCTCCGTGCGCGTAGACAGATCGGACGTGCCCGCTGCCACCTGCGTGGACGCACCCGCAATTGCATCTGCGGCGCCACGCACCTTGAAGATGATGTCATGCAAGTGAGAACGCATTTCCTCCATCTGCACCAGCAGCTCAGAGATTTCATCCTTGCCACTGACTGCCACGCGCTGGGAAATATCACCCGCAGCAATGGCCTTGGCCGTGCCATGTGCCTGTTTGAAGCCCTGCTTCATGCGGTTCAGCAAGGAAATGGACAGCAGCGTGGCTGGCACTCCGCCGAGCAACACACACAGCACAAACACCCAGATACTGACCTGGTAGCGCTCGTCCGCAGCCCGATAGGCCTCATCGGCCTGCGTCACCTGCAAGCCCTTGAAAGCACCTACGAGCGCCACCAGCATATCGCCCTCCTCACGACCCAGTGCCAGAAAGCGTGCCATCAGATCATTGCTGTAGTCGCCCCCTTCTGCGGCTTGCACCATGGCAGAGAGCTTGCTGTTCCAGGCATCCTGCACGCGCATGGCTTCCGCAAACATATCCTTATCCACGCCGGGCTCGATGCGCTGGTTCAGTTCCTGCTGCCAAGCCATGCCTTGCTGCAGACTGTGCTTGACGGCCTCCAGATGCACAGCGACGGGGTGATCGTGCACTTCAGCCAGCGCACTATCTGGCGCATGCTGAAATGCCAGCAACATCTGCATGCGTGCCTGGGCCACACTTTCGTTGATGGAGTCGGCGAGCAAAATGCGCTGCAAGGATTGGTCATGCAGGTAGCGCAAACTGTCTCTGGCGTTCATCAGCCCGTGCCAGCTGATAGCGATTACCACGACCATCGAAAGGAAATAAGCGCAGAAGACCAGCATGTAACGCTGTGTCAAACGCAGTGAATTAAAGCTGGGCATCTCAATCAATATGTGTCAGGTTGCAACGTACGGATCTTAGATAGTTGCATAAAAAACGAAAAGCATGACACAGCACCCTCCCCCATCGCCAAGCAGCACACAGCAAGCAGCGCAACCCTTGACGAAAATCAAGCTCTCACCAAAAGCAGCCGCTTTGTCACAACTGCCCGCGCTGTGGCTACAGGCATGGGACAATTACCGCCATATGACCCCGGAAACCTACGTCCAAGAAAAAGCTGCTGCCTCTGGCAGCAGTTTTTATTACGCCTTTCTATTTCTCCCGACCCAGCGCCGTGCAGCCATCACGGCGTTCTATGCGTTCTGTCGCGAAGTAGATGATGTCGTGGACGAAGTCCAGGACCCTGGCGTGGCCGCCCAGAAGCTGGCCTGGTGGCGCCAGGAAGTGGCACAGACCTTTGCAGGCAAGCCCAGCCACCCCGTGATGCAGGCACTGCAGCCACATATTGCACCGTTTCAGATCGAGCAGCAGCAGCTGCAGGCCATCATCGACGGCTGCCAGATGGACCTGGAGCAGACCCGCTATCTGGACTACGCTGGCCTGCAGCGCTACTGCCACCTGGTGGCAGGCGTGGTGGGCGAAGTGGCTGCCCGTATTTTTGGCCAGACCGACCCTGCCACCACCGCCTATGCACACAAGCTGGGCCAGGCCTTTCAGCTGACCAACATCATCCGTGATGTGGGCGAGGACGCCATGCGTGGCCGCATTTACCTGCCGATCAACGATTTGCAGCAGTTCAACGTCAAGGCCTACGAAATCACCAAACGCGAATACTCAGACCGATTTACGGCCCTGATGCGCTTTGAGGCCGAGCGCGCGCACCAGCTCTATGACGAAGCCCTGGCCCTGCTGCCAGCCGCTGACCGCCGCTCCCAGAAACCTGGCTTGATGATGGCCAGCATCTACCGCACGCTGCTGTGCGAGATTGAGGCCGAAAACTTCCAGGTACTGCACCAGCGCATTGCGCTGACGCCGCTGCGCAAGCTGTGGCTGGCCTGGAAGATGCAGGCACTGGGCCGTATGTAATTGCCCGCAGCCATGTCACAGCAACCGCCAGCGCTGCGCATTGCCATCATCGGTGGTGGCTGGGCAGGCATGACTTGCGCCGTACAGCTGCAGCAGCTGGGGCACCGCATCACACTGTGGGAAGCCAGCCGTTCCTGGGGCGGCCGCGCACGCGCACTCCCCCTGCAAGGGCCTGCGGGCCAGCACTGGACGGTAGACAACGGCCAGCACATCCTGATCGGTGCCTACCAGGCCTGTCTGCAGATGCTGCAAACCGTGGGGGTGGACGCCCGCCAGACCCTGCTGCGCCTGCCACTGGATCTGCGCTATGCCGATAGCTCTGGCCTGCAGCTACCCGATCTGCCTCCACCCTGGGATGCCTTGCTGGGCATTCTTCGCACCAAGGGCTGGAGCTGGCATGACAAACTGGCACTGCTGCGCACAGCCCACCGCTGGCAGCACCAGCAATTTGCCTGCGCAGAGAAAGCCACCGTGGCAGACCTGTGCCAGCACCTGCCCGCGCGGCTGCTGCATGACTTCATAGACCCGCTGTGCATTTCGGCACTCAACCTGCCTGCCGACCAGGCCAGTGGCCGTATTTTTCTGCGCGTGCTGCAGGACGGCCTGTTTGCCGGCAAAGGTGGCTCCAACCTGCTGATTCCGCGCACCGACCTGAGCCAGCTCTTTCCCGCCAGCGCAGCGCAATGGCTGCATGCACGCGGCGCGGCATTGCACCTGGGCACACGCGTGAGTCAGCTGCACTGGGATGCTGCGCAAACTGCTTGGCAAGTGCAGGGCCAGCTGTTTGATGCCGTGGTGCTGGCAACGCCCAGCGTCGAAGCTGCCAGACTGCTGCAGCATGCCTCACTGCCAGCGCACGCCCATGCACAGGCGCAGGAATGGGCCGCCACGGCACAGACCCTGCCCCACACGGCACTGGCCACGGTCTATGCCTGGACTGCACGGCCACCACAGCGGGGCCAGATCCTGCCTGCCCCCATGGTGGCCTTGCGCAGCCACCCAGATTCAGCACCCGCACAGTTTGCGTTTGACAAGTTGCAGCTCGGCGGCCCTGCTGGACTGATTGCGCTGGTCGTCAGCGCCTGCCAGTTGCCGCGGGATGCGCTGCAGACGCAAGTCATCGCCCAGGCACGCGAGCAGCTTGGCCTGCCCGATCTGCAGCCGCTGCAGACCGTGATCGAAAAGCGCGCCACCTTTGCCTGCACGCCGCATGTGCAGCGCCCGGCCGCCTGGATTGCGCCAGGCCTGTGGGCCTGTGGCGACCATGTGCAAGGCCCCTACCCCGCGACACTGGAAGGTGCGGTGCGCAGCGGCATGCAGGTGGCGCAGGCTATTCATCAAAAAAAGAGCGCCTAGCGCCCAACGTACAAGGGTTTCAGATAGTTTTCTATCTGAAACCCTTGTAAATTCAGCGCAAGACGCTTCAGTTTTTGATTATTTTTCCAGGTACCACTGGAGGACGGCCTTGGCAATAAAGCCGATAAAGCCCACAGCCAGTCCCAGAAACAGCACAAAGGTACCGAACTTGCCCGCCTTGGATTCCCAGGCCAGATGACCAATGATGAACAGCATGAAGAGGATGAACGCCCCGATGCCGTAGGTCATGAAAAAATCAGTAATCTGTTCTTCTGTAAAGCCAAAAATCACGGTCTACATTCCTTGAAGTCAACGCAGCACGCCACCGTGCCAGCTAGCGCAGCAGATCACACAGCTGCGCAAGACTGCTGACCATCATAGGCGAAGCCTGGTCTGGCACTGGCCAGTCCCTGTGCTCACGATTGACCCAGATCACCTGCATGCCTGCATTGCGGCCGGCCACCACATCCAGCTGTGCATCATCGCCAATATGCAGGATGGCCGAACTGGGCACGCCCAGGCTTTGCGCCGCGCAGTGAAAAATCCGTATATCCGGCTTGGCAAAGCCCGTGCGGCTGACGTTGAAGCTGTCGCGGAAAAACTGCCCGATGCCAATGCGCTGCACATCGGCATTGCCATTGGTCACCGCCACAATGGGCCAGCGCTGCGCCAGGAACTCCAGTGCCGGCAAACTGTCGTCAAACAGCTGCACTTGTTGGCGCTGCGCGAAAAAAATATCAAACGCGGGGATAGCCAGACGCTCATCATCGCCCGCCCGGCGCATGGCCTCGGCAATCGATTCGCGGCGCAGCGCGCTCAGGTCATGACGCAGATCGGGGCGCTCACGCTCGATCTGCAGTCGAATGCTGCGCAAAGCCTCTGACGTCGGGAAAAGCGCTGCAGTCTTCGCCGCATGCTCTTTTAACCATAGCAAAAGCACTTCTTCAGCACGGTGAATAGCAGGCCAGATGGGCCACAGGGTGTCGTCCAGATCGAGCGTAATGGCACGAATTTGAGATGGGTCAAGCATGGCTGGCAAGAATACTGGAACCTATTAGGGCTGCCCATGCATGCTTCGGCAGCAGGGCCTGCTTTTGTCACAATGGCAGACATGCTGTCTCGCTTTGCCCCAGAACCCAAGCGCCCCGCCGGGCAACCTGAACGCACAGGCGTATTGCTGTGCAACCTTGGCACGCCTGATGCCCCCACCCCTTCTGCCGTGCGCCGCTATCTGGCGCAATTTCTGGCCGATGACCGCGTGGTCGAGATCCCCAAGCTCGCGTGGTGGCCTATTTTGCACGGCATCATTTTGCGCACCCGTCCCAAGGCATCGGCCGCCAAATATGCCACGGTATGGGACCAAGGTGGCGCCACTGGCTCACCCCTGCTGTACTTCACCGAACGCCAGGCCAGCCTGCTGCGCAGCAGCCTGCAAGCATCAGGCACTGATGTACTGGTGGCCTACGCCATGCGCTACGGCAATCCGTCCATTCCTGCGCAGCTCGATGCACTCAAGGCACAGGGGGCCACGCGCATTCTGATCGTGCCGCTGTACCCGCAGTATTCCGGCACCACCACAGCCAGTGTCTGCGATGCCGTCTATGACTGGGCCAGAACCCAGCGCCATATTCCAGAGCTGCGCTTTGTGCAGCGCTACCACGACCACCCCGGCTACATCGAGGCCCTGGCCCAGACCGTGGAACAGCACTGGCAGCAGCACGGCCGCGCCCAAAAGCTGTTCCTGAGTTTTCACGGCGTACCCGAGCGCACCTACGAACTGGGTGACCCCTACCGCGACGAGTGCTACGCTACGGGCCGCCTGCTGGCGCAGCGCCTGGGTCTGCGCGAGGAGCAATACGTGCTGACCTTCCAGTCACGCTTTGGCAAGGCCAAGTGGCTGGAGCCCTATACCGAGCCTACGCTTGTCGAGCTGGCTCAACAGGGGCTGGAGAGCGTGGACATCATGTGCCCCGGCTTTACCAGCGACTGCATTGAAACGCTGGAAGAAATCAACCAGGAAGCACGAGAAGCCTTTGAGCACGCAGGCGGCAAGGACTACCGCTTTATTTCCTGTCTGAACGACCACCCCACCTGGATTGGCGCACTGCACGAGATTGCGCAGCAGCACCTGCAGGGCTGGCCGCTCAAGGCCTGAAGCACAGGCATAGACACCACACCATGAAAAAAGGGCCGCATCTTGCGGCCCTTGGTGCTTACTGGATGGGAAATGGATTGTTCTCATCCAGCGGCTGACTGGGAGTGCTGCGCGGCGCCTGAATTTCATACTGGCTGCGGTCCACACCTTCGAGCCACTTGGGCGCCTTGCCACGGCCCGACCAGGACTTGCCCGTCTGCGGATCGTAGTACTTGGCCTGCACCTTTTTCTTGGCAGCAGGCTGGAAAGGAAAGACTTGCTGCGCCGTAAAACCAAAGGTTGCAATCAGCTCCCGAATGGTGGCCAGTGCCTCCACACTCTCTTTTTTACGTGTTGCTTCAATCGACTTTTCAAGCTCGCGCTTGCGAGCCAGGAGCTCTTGGTAGTTGGACATGAAATATGACAGAGAAAACTGCAGCCACAGCTGCTGCTTATTGGTATTTTGAGAGGCGAAATTGTGCAAGATATTCAAGCATTGCTCACATTTGGCCAATACAAAGCCCTCATGCCAAATGGCTGCTGCACTCGCTCACCTCAATGACAGATTGCTCGCCATCCTGCAGGCAGCATGTGCTGAAACCATCTAAAACACTAAGCTGTTGCGCCATCTTTTTTGTAGCATTTCGTCGTTTTTTCTACAATCAGTTTCCACATCTTCGGCCTGCGTTTCTTGCAGGCCTTTTGCTGCGCGTCATCAGGTACGCCACGCATCTCACTGACCACTGGTCTGCATAGCCCCACGGTCCCTGTGCCTTGGGGGTTGTCCCGTTGGAAGAGCGATTTCACGCTCCGTATTTGCTCAGGACAACTTCTGCCATGAATTCACCCACTTCTGTTTCTGCTGCACAGCCTACGGCTGTGAACAGCTATAGCTGGAAAGCCCTGACTGGCTCAGCCGTCGGCTATGCCATGGACGGCTTTGACCTGCTGATTCTGGGCTTCATGCTCAGCGCCATCTCTGCCGATCTCCACCTCACGCCCGGCCAGGCTGGCTCGCTCGTCACCTGGACACTGATCGGTGCCGTCTTCGGTGGCATTGTCTTTGGCGCACTGTCGGACCGCTACGGCCGCATCCGCGTGCTGACCTGGACCATCATGCTGTTTGCCATCTTCACGGGTCTGTGCGCCTTTGCGACCGGCTACTGGGATCTGCTGATCTACCGCACCATCGCCGGTATTGGCCTGGGCGGTGAATTCGGCATTGGCATGGCGCTGGCGGCTGAAGCCTGGCCTGCCAAGCACCGCGCCCGCGTCTCGTCCTATGTGGCGCTGGGCTGGCAGGTCGGCGTGCTGGCAGCCGCTTTGCTGACGCCCCTGCTGCTGCCTGTCATTGGCTGGCGTGGCATGTTCCTGGTGGGTGTGATTCCAGCCCTGGTGGCATGGATCATCCGCAACAAGATCCACGAACCTGAAGTGTTTGTGCGCAAGCCCAAGGAGCGTAAAGCCTCGCGCTTTGAAGCCTTCAAGCTGCTGGTCAAAGACAAGGCCACGACCAAGGTAAGCATTGGCGTGATCGTGCTGACATCGGTTCAGAACTTTGGCTACTACGGCATCATGATCTGGATGCCCAGCTTCCTGTCCAAGCAGCTGGGCTTCAGTCTGACCAAGTCGTCCATGTGGACCGCCGTGACCATCGTCGGCATGATGGCTGGCATCTGGATCTTCGGCCAGTTGGCGGACCGCATTGGCCGCAAGCCCAGCTTCCTGATCTTCCAGCTGGGTGCTGTGATCATGGTGCTGACGTACTCCCAGCTGTCTGACCCGACGGCCATGCTGTGGGCAGGTGCGGTTCTGGGCATGTTCGTCAACGGCATGATGGGCGGCTACGGCGCGGTAATGAGCGAGGCCTACCCCACGGAAGCACGCGCCACTGCACAGAACGTACTGTTCAACATTGGTCGCGGCGTGGGTGGCCTGGGCCCGGTCGTCGTAGGTGCCGTGGCCATGGCCTATGGCTTCCAGATGGCGATTGCGCTGCTGGCTGCCATCTATGTGCTGGACATGATTGCCACGGCCCTGTGCATTCCCGAACTCAAGGGCAAGGAATTGCAGTAAGCCTGCAGGCGCTTGTCACCAACAAAAAATGGGCAGCCACCGCGGCTGCCCATTTTTTTGAAGAGTGATTGCTGTCGAATCAGTCGCCCTTGATATTGGCTTCCTTGACGATCTGGGCCCACATGTCCCAGTCACGCTGCACCATGTCACCCAGTGCCTTGCTGTCCATGAAGTCAGCAGCCGCGCCCTGATCACGCGCCTTTTGCTGGAAAGCGGGTTCTGCCAGCGCATTGCGCACATCAGACTCCAGCTTGCTCACGATGGCAGCAGGTGTGCCCGCGGGTGCAAACATCGCAAACCACGAAGTGGCATTCACACCGGGAAAGCCAGTTTCCGCCGTGGTGGGCACATCCGGCAGGCTGGGCAGACGTTCCTTGCCTGTGACAGCCAGCACCTTGAGTTTGCCTGCCTGAATGTGGGGCATGAATGGAGGCGCGGTACCAAAGGTCAGATCCACCTGACCGCCCAGCAAATCCTGCAGCGCAGGGCCTGTGCCCTTGTAGGGCACGTGCATCATCTGCACACCAGCGGCCCGCTCCAGCTGCACACCGGTCACGTGCTGCAGCGAACCATTGCCGGACGAGGCGTAGTTCAGCTTCATGGGGTTGGCCTTGGCATAGGCCACCAGCTCCTGTATGGTGTTCACTGGCAAATCACCACGCACCACTACGATCTGCGGAGCCGAAAGCACATTGGCCACGGGCACAAAGTCCTTGAGCTCCCAGCTGGATTTGCCCAGATGGGGCGAAATCACATGAAAGCCAGAGTACTGCATCAGCAGCGTGTAGCCATCCGCTTCTGCACGCTTGACCTGGGCCGCCGCAATATTGCCGTTACCGCCACCCTTGTTTTCCACCACCAGCGTCTGCCCCAGCACGGGGCCAAGCGCCTGTGCAGTCATGCGCGCAGCCAGGTCTGTAGTGCCGCCCGCAGAAGCAGGCACCACCATGGTGATAGGCTTGTTCGGATAGCCATCCTGCGCGCTGGCCACCGTGCCCATACCCAGCGCCAGTCCTGCAGCCAGCGCGATGCGCCCGAATTGCTTGCGTGTCATTGTGTTCATGCGAATCTCCTTGGATTGTGTTGTTGTTTGCCTCTATGGGCTCTCTTAAACCCTGGTCTTAACAAGCTGGCGCTGCTTGTGCAGCCTGCCACCGCTCCTGCGCTCGCGCGCGGATGTCATCAAAGGACGCAGGTCTGGCATGCAGCTGGCAGGACGGCCCAGCCTTGACAATGGGGCTGGCCATCTCATGACCCAGCAGTGCTGGCAAGCCCGCAGCAATCTGCGTCAATGCAGACAGACTCACCCCGGTGTCATAGCCCATGGCCGCCAGTGCATGCACGATGGTTTCCGTACAGGCATTGCCGCTGGCTCCGGGTGCATAAGGGCAGCCCCCCAGACCACCCACCGAGGCATCAAAACGGTCAGCCCCGGCTGCAATGGCAGCCAGCACATTGGCCAGCGCCATGCCGCGCGTGTCGTGGAAGTGCAGCGTCAGCCCCAGCTGCGGCCAGCGCGCCTTGAAGGCCTGCACCATGGCATGCACTTGTGCAGGGTTGGCCATGCCCGTGGTATCGCACAGGGTGATGCCCTGCACGCCCAGCGCGGCAAAGCGTGCCACCCAGCCCAGCACCTCATCCTGCGGCACATCGCCTTCCATGGGACAGCCAAAGCTGCACGACAGTGATACGTTCACCGCCACCTGGCCCTGCTGGGCCGTAGTGATGATGTCGCGCAGGCCTGCAAACGAGTGCTCACGCAGCATGCGCAGATTGCACAGGTTGTGCGTCTCGCTCACGGACATGACCAGATTCAGCTCATCCGCACCACTGGCAATGGCGCGCTCTGCGCCTTTGACGTTGGGCACCAGGCAGGTCATGACCACGCCTGCTGTGCGGGCAATCCCCTGCATGACTTCCTGCGCATCCGCCAGTGCAGGAATAGCCGTGGGCGACACAAAGGCCGTCACTTCCACCTTGGCCATACCGGTCGCAGACAGTGCGTTGATGAAAGCAATCTTCTGCGGGGTCGGCACAAAGACCTTTTCCATCTGCAACCCGTCACGCGGGCCGACTTCCTGGATATAGATACGGCGACCTGCGCCGTGCCAGACATTGCTGCTCACTGAATCACCCCCTGTGCACGCAACTGCGCAATCTGCTCGGTGCTCAGGCCCATGCCTGCCAGCACGGCGTCGGTATCGTCACCCAGCCCTGGGGCGCTGGAGCGGATGCTGCCCGGTGTCTCAGACAGCTTGGGCACGATGCCAGGCACATCCACCGTATAGCCATCGCGTGTTTCCTGCTGCAGGATCATGTCGCGCGCACGGTAGTGCGGGTCTTCGTAGATGTCCTTGGCGGTATAGACACGGCCAGCGGGCACGCGTGCGGCTGAGAGCTGGTCCAGCACCTCCTGAATGCTGCGCGTGCGTGTCCAGGCCGCGATGGCCTCATCAATTTCCTGCACGCGCGCCACACGGCCAGCGTTGTTGGCCAGATCAGGGGCATTGCCCAGGTCTTCACGGCCAATGGTCTGCATCAGGCGCTTGAAGATGCTGTCGCCATTGCCAGCCACCAGCACCCAGCCGTCCTGGCAGGGGTAGGCATTCGAAGGCGCAATACCCGGCAATGCACTGCCTGCAGCTTCACGTACTGCGCCAAAGGCGCTGTACTCGGGAATCAGGCTTTCCATGATGTTGAACACGGCTTCATGCAGCGCCACATCAATCACCTGGCCTTTGCCACCATGGACCTTGCGGTGGTACAGCGCCAGCAGCACGCCAATCGTGCCGTGCAGGGCAGCCAGCGTATCGCCAATGGACACCCCCACGCGCACAGGCACACGGCCCGGCTCGCCGGTCAGGTGGCGCAGGCCGCCCATGGCCTCGCCCACCACGCCAAAGCCTGGCAGATCACGGTAGGGGCCCGTCTGGCCATAGCCAGAAATGCGCAGAATCACCAGCCCGGGGTTGAGGGCTTGCAGTTCCTCGGGCGACATGCCCCAGCCTTCCAGCGTGCCGGGGCGGAAATTCTCGATCAGCACATCGGCCTCTTTGAGCAGGGCCTTGGCCACATCCTGCCCCTGAGGCTGGCGCAAGTCCAGCGCCACGGATTTCTTATTGCGCGACTGCACCTGCCACCACACGGAGGTGCCATCCTTGATCATGCGCCAGTTGCGCAGCGGGTCGCCTGTTTCCGGCGTTTCAATCTTGATGACCTCAGCGCCAAACTCGCCCAGGGTCTTGCCTGCAAAGGGGCCGGCAATCAGCTGCCCCATCTCTACGACCCGTACACCGGCCAGTGCGCCGGGCTGCAGACTTTGCGAAATCTTCTCTTGCATTGCTTTCTCTTTTCCATGCCAGGCCCTGACTGCCCGGCGTGAAGGGGATGATGCAAAAGCGCAGCGCAACTGCATAACGCTCAATTGCGATACAGCCATCGCATTTCGGCAAAGCAATTGCAAAAATTAGTAATTACCCTTGGTAAAGATTGAGCCAAAACCACCTGCATTGCCATTACAGCAAAGCAAAATCCTGGCATGCGACTCGACCCTGTCTCACTGCGGCTGTTTGTGGCCGTGATGGAAGAACAAGCCATTGCCCGTGCGGCCGCACGCGAACACATTGCCACCTCCGCCGCCAGCCGCCGCCTGTCGGAGCTGGAAGTCCAGCTGCAGGTGCGCCTGTTCGAGCGCAGCAATCGCGGCATCACACCCACGGCTGCGGCCTATACCCTGCTGGATCTGGCGCGCAGTGTGCTGGGCGAGATCGACGGCATTGCACGCCAGATGCGCGAATACGGCAGCGGCATGCGCGGCCATGTGCGCATGGTGGCCAACATCTCGGCCATCACGCAGTTTCTGCCAGAGCAGCTGCAAAGCTTTCTGAGCCAGCACCCGGATGTGCAGGTGCATCTGCAGGAAAAAGTCAGCTCGGAGATCGCGCTGGCCGTCGCCCAGAACGCCGCAGACTTTGGCATCCTCAACCCCGGCAGCTATGGCTGCGAACTGCACTTTGCCCCCTACCGGCAGGACGAGCTGATCCTGATTGCCCCCAAAGGCCACCCGCTGACCGCGCACCGCAGCGTCAGCATGCGCCAGGCGCTGGCCTATGACTTTGTGGGCGCACACACGGGCAGCGCCATCAATGCACAGCTCACACGCAGCGCTGCGCAGCTGGACATGCCGCTGAAACTGCGCATCCAGGTGACCAGCTATGACGCCCTGTGCCTCATGGTGGCGGCGGGGCTTGGCGTGGGTGTGCTGCCCCGCCAGAGTGCAGCGCTGTACCGGCAGACGCTAGCCATTGAAGCCATCACTCTCGATGAGCCATGGGCACACCGCCAGCTGGTGCTGTGCATGCGCTCCTATGAAGGCCTGCCGCCCGTCGCACGGGCGCTGGTGGACCATCTGATGCAGATGCAGGCACCCGCCCCTTCATAACCCCAAGGCATATCGCAAGAATTTTTTCTTTTTTGCAGCCATATTTGCAGCGTCGGACAATATGGCATTGGCCACGCTGTGGCTTGCAACTGCGTTTGAACGGCTGCCTTTCATGAAACACCGACCTCTTATTGCCATCGCTCTGACATGGGGCATCAGTGGCTGGGCATTTGCCGCCCCGCCGCTGCTGTCGCCCACCGAGCTTTCTGCCCTGCTGGACCAGCCACAGGTGCGCGTCATTGACATTCGCCCGCCGAAGGACTTTGCGGCCAACCATATTCCGGGAGCCGTGAATGCCCCGTATGGCAAATGGCGCGGCCCTGCCACCAATCCCGGTGAGCTGCCTGACCATGACAAGCTGGTCGCGCTGGTGCAGTCCCTGGGCCTGACGCCTGAGACCCATGCCGTCGTCGTTTCGCATGGCAAGGACACCACCGACTTTGGCGCCATGGCGCGCGTGTACTGGACGCTCAAGTCGCTGGGACTGAAGGAGCTGTCCATCCTCAACGGCGGCCTCAAGGAGTGGGAAGCTGCCAAGCTGCCTTACTCCAACGTCGCCATCCAGGTCGCGCCCAGCACCTATGCGCCCACGTTTGACGCCAGCTGGCTGTCGACCCGTGAAGAAATTTCCCAGAGCCTCAAGCTGAGCAACGCCGTGCTGGTGGACTCGCGCCCTGATGCTTTCTACCAGGGCAAGACACAGGCGCCTGCCGCCAAGCTCGCAGGCACCCTGCCCGGCGCGGTGCAGCTGGATTTCAACCAGTGGTTCGAGCCCAAGACCAGCCGCTTTGTTGATGCAGACAAGGCCCAGGAAATTGCCGCCAGGATCCATGTGCCTGAAGGCCAGAATGCCGTGGCCTTCTGCAACACCGGCCACTGGGCCGCGACCGACTGGTTTGGCCTGAGCGAAGTGGCAGGCATTCCCAATGTGAAGCTGTACGCTGGCTCCATGGTGGACTGGACGCAGCAGCCGGACTTTCCTGCCATGCAGAACATGCCAGGCCGCGGTGAGCAGCTGATGCGCGCTACCAAGCAATGGTGGGAACGCAAGTTCAACTAACAACAAAAAAAGAGAGCTGTCAGCGCTTGTATTTATTGGGTTTCACATAGAAATCTATTGGAAACCTAGATATTTCAAGCGCTAGCCGCTCCTGATTTAGTATCAATAAGAGAGGTTGCCTTCCCATGAAGCGATTACCTTTGGCCATTCTGATGGCCTTGTTCTTTGGCTGGCTGCTGTGGTCAGTCTCCGTGCGCCAGGCCGCGCTGTTTGCCGTTGGCATCGGTCTGGGTGGCGTGCTGGCCAGCCGCCGCTTTGGCTTTACCACGGGCTGGCGCATGCTGGTGGAAGACAAAGACCCCTCCGGCGTCTTTGGCCAGCTGCTGTTGCTGGCGCTGGCGGCTTGCATGGCCATGCCGCTGCTGGGCTACTTTCCTGAACTGACCGCCGCCCTTGGCCCACCCAGCGTGAGCCTGATTGTGGGCGCCTTTATCTTCGGCCTGTGCATGCAGATTGCCGACGGCTGCGGCAGCGGCACGCTGTACAAGGCCGGTCTGGGCATTCCCATGAACGCCGCCGTGCTGCCCGTGTTTGCCATTGGCAGCTTTCTGGGCAGCGTGCATCTGGGCTGGTGGCTCGATCTCGGCCGCACTCAGCCCGTAGGCCTGGTGTCTGAATGGGGCTGGGATGTGGCCCTTGCCGCCACGCTGGCCGGTCTGGCGCTGGTGGCCGCAGGCATCAGCTTTTACTGCAAGCGCTACCACCTGAAGGCAGGCCGCCAGCCCAAGCCCATGTTCGTGCGCAAGTGGATCGTGGGCGCTGTGCTGCTGGCCATCTTTGCCACGTTGAACCTGGTGATTGCCGGCCAGCCCTGGGGCGTGGTCTATGGCTTTGGTCTGTGGGCCGCAAAAATTGCCAACACCACTGGCCTGATGGATCTGTCCACCAACTGGTTCTGGAGCCAGCCCGGCAATGCCGCACGCCTGCATGAGACCGTGCTGCTGGATGTAACCAGCATCACCAATATCGGCATTCTGGCGGGTGCCCTGTGGGTCAGCGCTTCCTCACCAGACTGCGGCAAGGCCCTGACCGGCAAGCAGTGGATCGTTGTGCTGATCGCCGGCCTGGTGCTGGGCTACAGCTCGCGCCTGGCCTTTGGCTGCAATGTGGGCGCCATGTTCTCGGGCATTTCCACGGGTTCCATCCACGGCTGGATCTGGGTGCCACTGGCCTTCGCAGGCACCATCTTTGGTCTGCGCATTCGCCGCCACTTTGGTCTGTAAAGGAAAGGACGCACAGCCATGAAACAAACTGTCGTACTGCGCACCGCGTTCTGGGTGATTTTGCTGGCCTTTCTGGCCTGGGACTTTCACACCTCCAAGCCCGTCGATCTGCGCTTTGAAGCGCCGCTGATCGCCGCAGGCTCGGGCGTGGCAGTCCAGGGCGGCCATTGCTCCATGCCGGACTGAGCCCCTCCTCGCACTACACAGCCCCTGGTCACCCCAGGGGCTTTTTTGTGTCCAGCGTGCAGGGCATGGGCCCACCTCAAAACGCAATTGGGAAATGTTCACTTCGCAGTACGCGATGCATATCGGCGCTTTTACCCACCAATTGCCTCCGTGTGCCACCACTTGTTGGCAAATTACGCGCACAGGCATTCATCAGCATGCAAGAGGCCCTGCCATTCAGTCTCGTCCAAAAAGTAACAATCTGCCACAATTTGTGTCGATTTCATTTGGTGATTCAGCTTCGACCATCCGACTGTGCTAGGAGCACAGCCCGTCGTTCTGGAGCAAGCAGGAAAAAAGGAAGAGATGCAAACGATAAAAAACCTCAGTATCCGGGCCAAGCTATGGCTGCTGGTGGCCTCGTTACTGGTGCTGACACTGGCCACCTCCATCACGCTGATGCTGGAACTCAACAGCGCCAACCAGCGCATGGCCAGCATCTATAACAACCGCGTGATGCCCATGCAGCAGCTCAAGCTGATTGCCGATGCCTACGGCATCAAGCTGGTGGAAACCACGAACAAGGTCTACAACCAGCAAATCCTGGCTGAATCCGGCAAGGACACGCTGACACAGGCGCGCAATGACGCGCAGGCTGCCTGGAACGCCTATATGCAGACCCAACTCACTGCTGAGGAAAAAGCGCTGGCTGACCGTGTCAACACCTTGCTGGAAGCCATTTCTCCGCGCATTGATGATGTGCTGCGCCTCTTTGAGCGCGATGACCACGAAGGTCTGGGTTCCTTCATCGAATACCGGCTTTTCCCCAGCGTGAGCCCGCTCGCCGCGAGTCTGCAGCAGCTGTCTGCCATGCAGGAGCAGCTGGCGCTGCAGGCCTATGAAGAAGCACAGGCCGCCAGCACCCGTACCATGATGCTGGCAGCAGTGACCGTTGCTATCTTGCTGGTACTGACCCTCATCAGCGCCAGCCTCATCATCCGCACCATCACCCGCAACCTGGACAGCGCCGTGCAGGTGGCCGAGACCGTGGCACAGGGCGATCTGCGCTCGCACATTGAAGTCACCTCCAAGGACGAGCTGGGCCGCCTGATGCTGGCGCTCAAGGGCATGAACAACAACCTGCTGAGCATTGTCGGCCGCATCCGCGAAAGCAGCGAGTCCATTGCCACCGGGGCCACCCAGATCTCGACCGGTAACAACGACCTGTCGCAGCGCACCGAAGAGCAGGCCAGCAACCTGCAGCAGACTGCGGCCAGCATGGAAGAGCTGGCTTCTACCGTGCGTCGCAACACCGACAACGCCCAGCAGGCCACCACCCTGGCCCGCAATGCTGCACACACTGCCAGCCAGGGCGGCGAGGCCATGGAGCAGGTCACACAGACCATGGAAACCATTTCTGCCAGCTCGCGCAAGATTGCCGACATCATCGGCGTGATTGATGGCATTGCCTTCCAGACCAACATCCTGGCGCTCAATGCTGCGGTGGAAGCCGCACGTGCGGGTGAGCAGGGCCGCGGCTTTGCCGTGGTCGCTGGCGAAGTGCGTGCTCTGGCAGGTCGCAGTGCCGAGGCAGCCAAGGAAATCAAGCTGCTGATCCAGCAAAGCGTCAGCCAGGTCAACGAAGGCACGACCCTGGTCGAAGCCACGGGCAAGACCATTGGCGACGTGGTGCAGCAGGTCCAGAGCGTGGCCGCCCTGATTCAGGAAATCAGCAACGCCAGCCAGGAGCAAAGCCAGGGTACCGGCCAGGTCAGCGATGCGATTGCCCAGCTCGACCAGGTCACCCAGCAAAACGCCGCACTGGTGGAAGAAAGCGCTGCCGCCGCCAACAGCCTGAGCTATCAGGCTGCCGAGCTGAACCGCCTGGTAGCCACTTTCAAGACCGGCAGTGAAAGCCAGCTGCAGGCTCCCCGACTGGCTCCCGCAGCTGCTGCACAGGCTGCACCTCGCAGCCATGCACTGGCATCCAGCCAGCAGGAGCCCATGCTGATCGAATAAGCGCTGCTCCGCACACCAGCGGCTCACCCTAAGCAAAAGGCCCTGGCGCAATGCCAGGGCCTTTTGTTTTTCTTGGGATCTGAACGCAAGCTGCGCTACACATTCCGCTTCTGACCGCGCGCCTGCGCCATGCGGCGTCTGGCCCAGCCTTTGAGCAGTGCTGGCGCGGCAATCAAAGCTACCACCGCGATCAGCAACGCCAGAGCCAGGGGGCGCTGCACAAAGATGGCCCAGCTGCCATGGCCCACAGCCAGCGCCTGGCGCAGCTGCACCTCGGCCAGTGGCCCCAGTGCCACGCCAATTACCAGCGGGGTGACAGGAAAGTCAAAGCGTCGCATGACCACGCCCAGCAGCCCCAGGCCATACAGCAGGCACAGATCGCCCACACTCTGGCGCATGCCATAGACCCCGGCTGTCGCCAGCACCAGCATGGCCGCATGCAGGTGTGGGCGGGGAATGCGCAGCAGCGGCGTCCACATGCGCACCAGCGGCATGTTCAGCACCCACAGCATGAGGTTGCTGATAAACAGCGAGCCCATCAGCACCCACACCAGCCAGTAGCCATTGCTGAACCACTGCGGCCCAGGCTGCATGCCGTAGTTCTGAAAGGCACCCAGCATCACAGCCGTGGCATTGCTGGTGGGAATGCCCATGACCAGCAGCGGAATCAAGGCCGCCGTCACCGTGGCATTGTTCGCAGCTTCCGGCCCGGCCACGCCTTCAATCGCACCCTCACGCCCAAACTCCCTGCGGCGCGGCTCGGAGGCCATATAGCGCTCCGAGGCATAGCTCACATACGTGGGCATATCCACGCCGCCCAGCGGTACACAGCCAAACGGCAGGCCAATGGCCGTACCGCGCAGCCAGGGCCGCCAGGAGCGCTTCCAGTCCTCGCGCGACATGCGTACACGCCCTACGGTGTTGAGCGTGTAGCGCACACGCCCTTCAAACATGGCTGCATGCAGCACCTCGGCCACGACCAGCAGGCCAACAGCTACCAGCACCATGTCAATGCCGTCGTACAGCAGCGGCAGCCCGCCTGTGAGCCGCTCCGTGCCGCCCACGGTTTCATGGCCGATGCAGGCCAGCGCAATGCCTGCGCACAGCGCCGTCACTCCACGCAGCGTGCTCTTGCCGATGGCGGCGCTCACCGCACCCAGTGCCATCACCATGAGCATGAAGATCTCTGCAGGCCCCAGCTTGCTCGCAATACCTGCCACCCAGGGCGCGGCCCAGACCACAAACAAGGCCGCCAGTGTGCCCGCAACCAGCGAACCCACCGCCGCCGTAGCCAGCGCCACCCCGGCACGGCCATTGAGCGCCATGCGCTTGCCCTCCATGGCTGTGACCATGCTGGCTGTCTCGCCCGGAGCGTTAAAAAGAATGGAGGTGGTCGAGCCGCCATACATGCCGCCACAGGCCACAGCAATAAAGAAGATGAAGGCCTGGGTCACATCCACATGAAACGTCATGGGCAGCAGCAGCGCCATGGCTGCCGACGCACCAAAGCCCGGCAGCACGCCCATCACCGTGCCCAGCACACAGCCTGCCAGTGCCCATGCCAAGTTCTGCACGGTACAGGCCAGCACCAGCCCCTGCCACAATGCCTGCATCACATCCATGGCAGCCACCCCGCTGGCAGGCTCACGCCCAGCACCCGTACAAACAGCACATACACCAGCGCCGCCAGCACCAGCCCCACCAGTACATCGGTCAGCACGCGCCTGCCGCGCAAGGGCAGATCAGGCTGTGCTGCGCGGCGCAGCCCCTGCAGAGCCAGCACGTAGCAAAGCGCTGCCGCCAGCACAAAACCGCTGTGGCGTATCAGCAGTGCACCCAGCAACATGCCTGCGCTCACCCACACCCAGGGTGTGATCTGCAGCTGCCCCTGCCCGGCAGACGCCGCCATGTTGCGCCAGCCCCCATGCCTTGCGTCCCACACCAGCCAGCCGCCACACAACAGCAATGCTGCAGCGCACAGCGTGGGCAGCAAAGCTGCACCACCATCGTTTTGCGCCGTCTGCGCAGGAATCCGCCATGCCCCCCATGCCAGCGCCAGTGCGGCCAGCACAATAGCGCCCCCCGCGCCCATCTGCCAGGCATGGCATGTCTGTCTTTCCATGGCTGTCTCGTTGTCTTGCTTGATGTTCTGTTCCGTCATCGCATGCTTTCCTGTGATTGCGTCACTGCGGCAGACAGGACACAGGCTGCCACCTGTGACCGTTGGTCATTCTGCGCAGGATCAAGGGCAGGCTGCCGCATCTTCCCGTTCATCGGTAGGGCTGCAGACAGTAAAAACCCGCAGCAGCATGCATATTCCTTCGCAGCAGAAGTTGCTACATCCGGGAAAATCACGGCCATGAGTGAAATTTCTTCCATGCGCCTGGACAAGTGGCTGTGGGCTGCACGCTTTTACAAGACGCGCAGTCTTGCGGTTGAACAAATCAGCAAGAACCGCGTGACCGTGAACGCCATGGCAGCCAAGGCTTCGCGTGAAATCCGTGTAGGCGACACCATTGCCCTGCGTCAGGGTGATGTACCCAAGACCGTCAAGGTACTGGGCCTGAGCAATATGCGCGGCCCAGCCCCCGTGGCTCAGCAGCTGTACGCCGAAACGCAGGAGAGCATGGCCGAGCGTGCACGCCTGGCCGAGCAGCGCCGCCTGGCCCCTGAGCCAGCCGCCAGCATTGCCACCCAGCACACTGGCCGCCCTACCAAACGCGACCGGCGCAGCATCGAGCGCGTACGCCAGGACTGGGGCGATCGCTGGAGCGCCAGCTGGGACGGCAATTGAGCCGCTGTCCAGACAAGGCCCAAAAACCATTCATCGGAACCTTTTGTCAAAACCTGCTCCAATCCCTTGCTATTGATTTGTGAACAACAGCCGCATAGGCTGCAAGGGATTTGCCGTGATTTCTCAGAAGTTTTCAGCACGCAGTGCACGTGCTGCCTTGGGTGCCCTTTTGGGCATCACCCTGCTCAGCGCCTGCTTGGGCAACAGTTCGAGCTCTCAGGCCAGTACCCCCGCCACACCCGCAGCACGCGCTGCAACCAGTGACAGCTTCAAGAGCTGCCGCCAGTTCTTTGCCGCCGGCCAGCCGCCTATCATCCATACCCAGTCCAAACTGCGTGACCTGTGCTATGACGCCTTTGCCATCATGCACAACGGCAATACACGCACGCCCATGTATGTGGCGCAGCGCATGAACCGCGCACTGGTAGCCGATGCGGACGAAAAGCGCACCAACAAGTTCTTTGCAGACGCCCGTCTGCCTCGTGCCGAGCGTGCAGAACTGAGCGACTACAGGAACTCCGGTTACTCACGTGGCCACATGGCACCTGCTGCAGACATGCCCACCGCACAGGCCATGGCACAGAGCTTTTCGCTGGCCAATATGGTGCCCCAGTCCATGAAGCAGAACAGCGGCCCCTGGGCACGCATTGAAAAAGACACGCGCAGCTACGCCAGCCGCGCCAAGGGCGATGTCTACATCATCACCGGCCCCGTGTTTGACCAGAAGCCCAGCACTGTGGGCGACAACAAGGTGGCTGTGCCCAGCTATCTGTACAAGCTGGTCTATGACGCCAGCACCAACCGCGCCTGGGCACACTGGCAGCCCAACCGCGACGATGCACGTGTGAGCAAGCCCATCAGCTATGCCGAGCTGGTCAAGCGCACCGGCATTGAATTTCTGCCCGGCGTCCAGCCCCATTAAATTTCAAGCAAAAATATCCGCTAGCGCTTATCTATCAAGCGCTGGCAGCTATGGGTTTTGAATCTACCTGCACTTGCACGCAGCGGCTGGCAGGCACATCCAGCCAACGCGCAGCAGCGGCCTGCAGCGCACTGAGCTGCCCGGTGGTCATAAGCTGTATCTGCTGCGCCCCAGCCAGCGCCGCCGGGTCACGGTCTGCAGGCTCTGCACGCAGCGTCTGCGCCTTGTTCAGCAGGCGGCGCGTCTGGCGTGCAACGGCTGCGCCGGTATCAATCAGCTGCACATCCGGCCCCACCAGGGCGCGCAGCTGTGGCTTGGCAAACACATAGTGGGTGCAGCCCAGCACCAGCGTGTCCATCTCTCCAGTCTTCAAGCCAAATTGGCCTAAAGCGCTGATATAGCGGGCGCAAAGCGCTTGTACTTCCATAGCGCCATCTTCGGCCTGCGTACTCAGCTCAATCGCTCGTGCCAGGCCATCGCAGGCCTGTGCATGAAACTGCGTGTGCTGCCCATGCTCGTGCAGCAGCTTGTGAAAGCGGCGGCTTTCCACCGTGCCCCGTGTTGCCATCACCCCCACATGGTGCGTCTGGCTGGAAAGGGATGCGGGCTTGATCGCGGGCTCCACCCCGATCATGGGCAGATCCGGCAGGGCCGCACGCAGCGACTCCACCGCCGCAGCCGTGGCCGTATTGCAGGCAATCACCAGCGCCTTGATGCCATGCCGGGCACGCAGATGGTGGGCAATCGCATGCGTGCGCGCCTGCACAAAGGCATCGCCACGCTCGCCATAGGGCGCATGGCCGCTGTCTGCCAGATAGACAAAGTGCTCCTGCGGTAATTCATGGCGCAGCGCCTGCAGCACGCTCAGGCCACCAATACCGCTGTCAAAAACACCAATGGGCGCAGCTGCCAAGGTCATGATGTGAAAAAAGTCCGGAAGTCCACACAATAAGCCGCCAAGTATGCGCCTGCGCAGCCCATGGGCGAAGGCTGCAGACAACAAACCCCTGCAGGCCTGGGCCTTGCAGGGGCTCGTGACATACGCAAGCTCGCAGTCAACGCCGCGAACACCACCCTAGGGCATGGTTTCAAGATAGGTGGCCACCGCTGCAATGTCCTGGTCCGTCATGGCCTTGGTCACGAATGCCATGTTCGGGTCAGAGCGCACGGTGCTGCCATCGCGGTAGCGCTTGAGCGTCATGTCCACATAACCGTAATGCTGGCCAGCAATGCGCGGCAGGCGCTCATTGCCATGACCGTCGGCAGCGTGGCAGTTGATGCAGATGCGCCCATAGTAAGCCTTGCCTCGGGCGTACAGTTCCTGGTCTGCAGGCTGACGCACAGGCAGTTTTTCCTTCTCGTAGAACAGCACCATGCCCACCATCTCATCGCGGTTCATGGCCTTGAGAATACCTTCCATGAAAGCGTTCTTGCGCTCACCCTGCGAGAACTGGCGAATCTGTTCCACCAGATACGCCGGGTTCTGCCCCTCCAGATAAGGCACTTCCAGAAACTCGCGGCTTTTCTGTGGTCCGTGGCAGTTGGCACACACTGCTGCGACTTTCTTGCCGAGGCTGTACAGCCGCTGACCCAGTTCCGGGTTGCCCTGGGCCTCCTGCAAACGCGCCTGCAGCGCTGCCTGGGTGATAGGTTGCTTGGAGTTGCTGCCAGCCATGGACCATGGTGCAACCAGCGACAACGCGGCAATCAATGCGGTTTTCAGGCACAGATGCCGTGGAACACAAAAGCGCAAATGCATGGGTCGTTCAAAGCAAGAGGTGTAGGACAAAACCTCACCATTATCAATACATCTTCTTGCGATTCCAGCCCCTGTCTGCAGCTTCAACAAAGCTTGATCCAACAACTTGTCAAAGCGCAAAAAACACGCTCAATCAGCCTCGGACTAACCCTCAATACACGTATGCACCAATACGCTTTTACTTACGTTTGGTTTCAACTAGGGTTTCGCACGATCGTTCGTTTTTGAAAAGCGCCTGGCTGGTCCGCTCGACCAGCGCCGCATTGGAAGGTCATGGTGAACCGCCGCATGAAACACATCAGCGTGACAAAAAAACTCTGGCTCAGCGTAGTCTGCATCGTTCTGGGGGCCATCATCATCGTGGGCCATGCAGGCTATAACTCCGCCAGCCACCAGCAAAAGTTCAACCAGCAGGACAGCCTGCTGTCACAACGACTGGATCAGGCCGCACAGTGGAGCGCACTGGCCCAGGTCAACACCGTGCGCACACAGGCTGCACTGGCCAGCGGCAGCGCCGAGGATGCCCGTCGCTTTGAAGCTCAGATGGCACAGACCCAGTCCACGCTGCAGACGCTGATTCAGCAGCTCACCACCACCAGCCTCGACGCTGAGCAGCAGGCCACGGTGCAGCTGCTGGCCCAGCAGCGCCAGCAGCTGCAAAGCCTGGGTGCACAGGCGCTGCAACTGAAAGCGCAGGGGCACAGCCTGCAGCTGCAGGATCTGCGTCAGCGCTATGACCAGGCCGCACAGGCCTACATCCAGGCACTGCAGCAGTTTGTGAGTCAGCAGGCCGAGCAGCTGGCGCAGATGCGCTCTGACATGGGCGCCGCACGCCAGGGCGTAGTGCGTGCCGCTGCCATCAACATGGTGTTTCTGCTGCTGGGCATTGCCGTGGGTGCCTATCTGCTGATCAACAGCATCCGCCGCTCGCTGCAGCAGGCCAACCAGATGGCCGAACAGATTGCCAGTGGTGATCTGAACATCACGCACCAGAGCACACGGCGTGACGAATTCGGTCAGCTGCTGCAGTCGCTGCAGCACATGAGGCAGTCTCTGTCGCGCATGATCGAAGACGTGCGCCACAGCAGTGAAGCCATTCACCTGGCCAGCGATGAAATCGCCTCGGGCAACCAGGACCTTTCACAGCGCACTGAAATCACCTCCAGCCACCTGCAGCAGGCCGCAGCTGCCATGGTGCAGCTGACCCAGACCCTGCAGGACACTGCCCACAGCGCCCAGCAGGCGGCAGAGATGGCACAGCAGGCCTGCGGCGTAGCCCAGCATGGCGGCACCGTCGTGCATGACGTGGTCCAGACTATGACCGACATCCACCAGCGCAGCCAGAAGATTGCCGACATCATCGGCGTGATCGACGGCATTGCCTTCCAAACCAACATCCTGGCGCTGAACGCTGCCGTAGAGGCTGCGCGTGCAGGCGATCAGGGCCGTGGCTTTGCCGTGGTCGCTGCCGAAGTGCGCTCCCTGGCTCAGCGCAGTGCACAGGCCGCCAAGGAAATCAAGGCGCTGATTCAGGCCTCCGTAGACCGCATTGCCGATGGTGCACAGCTGGCGCAGGACGCAGGCAGCACCATGACCGAAGTGGTACAGGCCATCCAGCATGTCACCCAGGTCATGGAAAACATCAACCACCATGCGGCTGAACAGCGTGACGGCGTAGCGCAGGTCAATGAAGCCGTGGGCTCACTCGACCAGATGACACAGCAAAACGCCGCCCTGGTCGAAGAAAGCGCCGCGGCTGCCCACAGCCTGCGCGCCCAGTCGGAGCATCTGCGTGCACTGGTGCAGCGTTTCAAGGTGCAGCATGAAGCAGCGCAACCTACAGAGTCACTGCAACGCATACCAGCATCATTGGGCAGCGCGGGTCAGCCCACCCAGCAAGCCGCTGCGCTCACGGTCTGAGCGCCTGTCTGGTGCTCTACGGCATAAAAATTGCACCACAGCGGGGAATCACCATTCCCAAGCCCCGCCATGGATACTGCTCTGCACTTTCTGACCGCTGCACGCCAGTGTGAAATCAATGAACTGCAACAGCTGCTGCGCACCAGCAGCTTTGTTCGGACACTTGCCGAACTGATCCATGCCCTGCAAAAGGAAAGAGGCCTGTCCAGCATCTGGCTGGCCAGCCAAGGCAGTCGTGCTGCGCAATCCTTGCAGGCGCAGCGTATATCCAGCGATCAGGCCATTGCCACCGTGCGCGACATGCTGCATACGCTCGATGTCTCCAGTCTTTCGGGTGGGCAAGGTGCTCGCCTGTGCAGCGATATTGCCTATGTATTGCAAGGCATTGAGGCGCTGCCTGCGCTGCGCCAGCACGTCACGCAGCAGCGCCTGAGCGTCAACGACTCGACACAAGCCTATGCACGCCTGATTGCAGGCTTGCTGGCGGTCGTGTTTGAAGCCGCAGACAGCGCCACTTACCCCAGCATCTCTCGCCTGCTGGTGGCCATGTTCCACTTCATGCAGGGCAAGGAGCTGGCAGGTCAGGAGCGTGCCACCGGCGCAGCAGCCTTTAGCGCTGGGCGCAGCGACAGCGAGCGCCAGCAGCACTGGCTGCATTTGATTGAGTCGCAGGAACGCTGCTTTCAGGTGTTCGCGGAATGCGCGCCTGCCGATCTGATCCTTGAGTGGAATCAGCTCGTCGTCATGGGCCCTGACCAGATCACCATTGAACGTCTCAGACGGATTGGCTGTACAGCCATAGCCAGCGCGCCACTGCCACGTGATCTCAGCGAAGTGTGGTTTGAAGCATGCACCCACGTCATGGATGGCATGCACCAGATTGAATCGAAACTGGCTCAAACGCTGGTTCAGGAATGTACGGCCCACCTGCACAGTGCGCAGCAAGCGCTGAAGCAGCCAGCCCAGCTCACACAGCCGAGCACGGAAGATGTATGGCCTGAATTCTTTGCCCAAGCCTCCAGGCACTCATGGGATGCACAGCTCACAACCCAGTTCAAAGCCTCCGTGCTACAGGTCGTTCAGGAACAGTCACAACGCCTGCAGACCATGCGCACTGAGCTGGAAGCTGTCCGGCAGGCCCTGAATGAGCGCAAAGTCGTGGAACGCGCCAAGGGCATGCTGATGACGCAGCAAAACCTCAGCGAGAGCCAGGCCCACAAGCTGCTTCGCCAGACTGCGATGACACAGAACCGCCGCATTGTGGACGTCGCCCAGTCTGTACTGTCGATGGCTGAACTGCTGAATCTGCGCGAAACATAAACTGGCACGCTTCGTGCATACAGATGCAACGAATCCCGGCCAACGGCGGTCTGGAGACAGTACATCAAGGACAACGGCGTCCCATCCCCTGCTCTGGCAGGCCGGATCGGGACGCCGTTTGTTTTCTACCTCTTATGCGTTCTTAGTTCAGCCTCGAAGGAGCAGTACCATGGCACAACACCCCTCTGCCAACCCCATTGCGCAAACTGCGACCAATCCCTCCCGCCGCCGCTTTCTGAGCCAATCGTCCAGCATGGCTGCTGGCGCCCTGCTCTACACACAGCTGGGCCACCATGGTGCCTGGGCAGCAGGATCTGACGCCCCTGAAAAAAAGGAAGTCAAGATCGGATTCATTCCGCTGACAGACTGCGCCAGCGTCGTCATGGCCTCCGTGCTGGGCTTTGACCAGAAATACGGCGTCAAGATCATTCCCACCAAGGAAGCCAGCTGGGCCGGTGTGCGCGACAAACTCAGCAATGGCGATCTGGACATGGCCCATGTGCTCTATGGTCTGGTCTATGGCCTGCAGCTGGGCGTTGGCGGCGCGAAAAAGGACATGGCCGTTCTGATGACGCTCAACAACAATGGCCAGGCCATCAGCCTCTCCAAGAAACTGGCAGACAAAGGTGCTGTGGATGCCGCCAGCCTGGCCCAGCTCATGGCCAAGGAAAAGCGCGATTACACCTTTGCCCAGACCTTCCCCACCGGCACACACGCCATGTGGCTGTACTACTGGCTGGCCAGCGCAGGCATCAACCCGTTCAAAGATGCGAAGGTCATCACCGTCCCGCCTCCACAGATGGTGGCCAATATGCGCGTGGGCAACATGGATGGCTTCTGCGTGGGCGAACCCTGGAACCACCGCGCCATCATGGACAAGATTGGCATCACCGCAGTGACCTCTCAGGACATCTGGCAGGACCACCCAGAAAAGGTGCTGGGCACCACGGCCGACTTCGTCAAACAGAACCCCAACACCGCGCGCGCCGTGATGATGGCGATTCTCGAAGCCAGCCAGTGGATTGACGCCAGCCTGCAGAACAAGGTCAAGATGGCCGAAACCATTGCCGACAAGTCCTACGTCAACACCAACGTAGACGCCATCAACCAGCGCATTCTGGGTCGCTACCAGAACGGCCTGGGCAAGACCTGGGACGACGCCAACCACATGAAGTTCTTCAACGATGGCAGCGTGAACTTCCCCTATCTGTCGGATGGCATGTGGTTCCTCACCCAGCACAAGCGCTGGGGCTTGCTCAAGGAGCACCCTGACTATCTTGCCGTGGCCCAGCAGATCAACCAGATTGATCTGTACAAGCAGGCGGCCTCACAGCTGAACATTGCCGTGCCCAAGAACGTCATGCGCAGCAGCAAACTCATTGACGGCAAGGTCTGGGACGGCAGCAATCCCGCCCAGTACGCCGACAGCTTTGCCATCAAGGTTTAAGGAGCACTTCCATGGTCAGTGCCGTTTTCCACACCCCAGCGCCTGCTGCATCAAGCGCACCGCCTGCGAGCAGCGCCACCCCATCTACGCCCACGCTGGATCACAGCGCAAGCGCTGCTGCCCCTGCTACTGCGGCCAGCGCAACACATGCAAAAGCCCCTGTGGCACAGACGGCTCGCAAACTCGCCAGCGCAGCTTTTCCGCCTTTGCTGGGTTTTGTGCTGCTGATTGGCATGTGGTCGCTGATTTCCAGCTCCACCGACGGAGCCATCCCTACCCCACTGGCGACCTGGCAGCAGGCCATCACGGTGTTTCAGTGATCCGTTCTACCCGCAATGGCCCTAATGACCAGGCATCGGCTGGAATGTGCTGTCTTCACTGCAGCGTGTGGCCATGGGCTTTGGTCTGGCGGCACTGGTCGGCATTCCGCTGGGCTTTGTGATTGGGCGCTTTGCGTTTCTCTCGCGCATGTGCAACCCCCATCATTGGCCTGCTGCGCCCTGTCTCCCCCCTGGCCTGGCTGCCCCATCGGTCTGCTGGTCTTTCAGGGTGCCAACCCTGCCGCC